>NZ_JASGKL010000005.1:0-2694928 GCF_049840635.1 Propionicimonas sp. | reverse complement strand
TCGAGCTCCAGCCGCAGCGTGCCCAGCGTGCGCAGCAGCTCCAGCTGCTCACCGCCGGTCCCCGCGTCCAGCGCCGCCTGGGCGCCGGTGTAGCTGAGCTTGTCCCTGCTGCGGACCAGCCCCCGGGCCACCCGGGTGGACGTGGTCTGGCCGTCCGCGTCGAACTCCAGCTCCCAGACCAGTGCGGGACGCACCTCGTCCGGCAGCAGGCTCGCGGCACCCTCCGACAGCACCGACGGGTGCAGCGGCGTCTTGCGGGTCGGCGCGTACAGCGTCTCGGCGCGGGCGTGGGCCTCGGTGTCGATGTGCCCGCCGGGACTCACGAAGGCCGCCACGTCGGCGATCGCGTACAGCAGCTGGAACCCGGTCGCCGTCCGGGCCAGGTGGAACGCCTGGTCGAGGTCGTTCGAGCCCTCCGGGTCGAGCGTGACGAACTCGACGTCCGTGCGGTCGGCCGTCGGCAGGACGGGGTTGGCCGCGGCGTGCGCGGCCTCGGCCAGCACCTCCGAGCTGAACTGGCCGGGCACCCCGAGCGTGGCGCGGAGCCGGCGCAGGCCCTCCCTCAGGGCCGGCGGCTCACTGGTCTGGAGCGAGACGTAACGACTCGGCACGGTTCCTCCTCAGCGTCGGGTGCGTGGGTGTCCGTTCGGGCGGCGTCCACGAGGGGCCGCCCTGGATGACGAGGATATGACCTACGGTCGCGGCCGGGTCGAGCGCGCGGGCCATCTCAGGCGGCGACCAGGGCGGCGTACTCGGCGACCTCATCGGAGGCGACCTCCAGCGGGAGCGCCTCGTCGTTCAGCACCTCGCCCGTCTCCGCGTCGCGGAGCACGGCCGCGTAGGCCGCCGGTCCGGGATCGCCGCGCGAGCCCGCGTCCGCCTCGACCACGAGCCGACGGGACGCGACGTCCGCGGCAGGATCGGCACCCGGCGGCACGCCCCGGGCAGGCGCGGCGGGCGAGGCATCAGGCCTCGACGGCCGAGGTCCGGACGAGGATGCGCTCACACTCCTCGCACCGCAGCACCTCGTTCGGCGCGGCCGCGGCGTAGGCGACGAGGGCGCTCTGGGTGGCCTCGAGCTGGCAGCCGCCGCAGCGGCGTCCCTTCAGCGCCGCCGCGCCCACGCCGCCGGCGCGCGGCCGGATCCGGTCGTAGAGCGCCAGCAGGTCGGCCGGGATGCCCGCGGCGATGCCGTCGCGCGAGGCCTGGTGGGTGGCCTGCTCAGCGTCGATCGCAGCCACCTGCTCGTCCCGGGACGCGATCTGCGCACGCATCGAGGTCTCCAGGTCGGCCAGTTCCGCGGCGAGGCGGTCCTGCTCCGCCGTGGCCGACTCGAGCTGCTCCATCACCTCCAGCTCCACGTCCTCCAGGTCGGAGATGCGGCGTCCGAGGTGCGTGATCTCGTCCAGGAGCGCGTTCAGCTGCTTGGGGTCGGTCACCGTGCCGGCGTCCACCCGCTGCTGGTCGCGCGCCTGTCGCTCGCGCACGGGGACCAGGTCGGACTCGGCCTTCTCCACGTCCAGCTGCAGGTCGCCCACGGTCGTCCGCGCGGCGATCAGGGACTCGCCCAGCCGGCCGCGCACGACCCGCGCCTCGGCGAGGGTGGCGTGTTCGGGGAGGGACTTGCGACGATGCTCGAGCTGGGCGATCGCGGTGTCCTCCGCCTGCAGGTCGAGCAGACGGAGCTGCGCGGCGGGATCAGCCAACATCATGAGCCTCCTGGAGTTGTGAAGTCCGACTCTAGTGCGTGGCCGGCGCCGGGGGCCTCCGGAGGGCTGTGCGCCGGTGCGGGATAGCATGCGGGACATGACCGAGGAGCCCACCGACACCGAACAGCCCGCCCTGCCCAACCGGCAGGTTCCGTTCTCGGAGGCGTTCAAGGAGTTCATCCCGCAGGGCTGGGCGCCCTACCCGGAGGAGCTCCCCGCCGAACTCCCGGCAGCGGGTCCGGCCGCGCTGCGTCGCCGCGCCATCGCGGAGGCCTTCGCCGGTGAGCGGCTGGTGATCCCCGCGGGGGCGTTCAAGGTGCGGGCCAACGACACCGACTACCGGTTCCGGCCGCACTCGGCCTTCGCCTGGCTGACCGGGCTGGGCGGCGACCGCGAGCCGGACGCCGTCCTCGTCCTCGAGCCCACCGACACCGGCCACGAGGCGACCCTGTACTTCAAGCCGCGCGCCCCGCGCACCGACCCCGAGTTCTACGCCGACTCCCGTTACGGCGAGATGTGGGTGGGCACCAGGGAGTCGCTGGCCGAGATGTCGGCCATGACCGGCATCTCCTGCGCGCCCATCTCCGAGTTCGACAACGCGCTGGGCAAGAACCTCGACGCCACCACCGTCCGCCTGCTGCGGGAGGCGGACGAGGCGGTCACCGCCCGGCTGGACGCCCTCAGGGCCGAGGCGTCCGTGGACGCCACCGCGGCGACCACCACCGACGACGAGTTCGCAGTCGCCCTCTCCGAGGCCCGCCTGGTCAAGGACGCCTTCGAGCTCGACCAGCTCAGGCAGGCGTGCGCCGACACGGCCGTCGGCTTCGAGGCCGTCGTCGCCGACCTGCCCGAGGCCGTCCGCCGCGGCAAGGGCGAACGCTGGGTGGAGGGCATCTTCGGGCTGCACGCCCGCCACCTCGGCAACGCGATCGGCTACGACACGATCGCCGCGTCCGGCGACCACGCGAACACCCTGCACTGGATCCGCAACGACGGCGAGGTGAAGGACGGCGACCTGCTCCTCATGGACGCAGGGGTCGAGGTGGAGTCGCTCTACACCGCCGACATCACCCGCACGCTCCCGGTCTCGGGCACCTTCACCCCCGCGCAGCGCAAGGTCTACGCCGCCGTACTCGCCGCCCAGGCCGCCGGCATGGCCGCGGCGCGACCCGGCAACAAGTTCTCCGACGTGCACGCCGCCGCCGTCCGGGTGATCGCAGAGCACCTCGAGGCCTGGGGCCTGCTGCCGGTGTCGGCGGAGGAGTCCCTCGACCCGACCACCGGCGGGCAGCACCGGCGCTGGATGGTGCACGGCACGTCCCATCACCTCGGGCTCGACGTCCACGACTGCGCGCAGGCCCGCCAGGAGAACTACCGGGACGCCGAACTGCGTCCCGGCATGGTGATCACGGTCGAACCCGGCCTGTACTTCAAGAGCACCGACCTGCTGGTGCCCGAGGAACTCCGCGGGATCGGCGTGCGGATCGAGGACGACGTCGTGATCACCGACGACGGCTGCGCGATCCTCTCCGACCACCTGCCGCGCGACCCGGACGCGATCGAGGCCTGGATGGCGGGGATCCTGACCCGCTGAGACGCACCCGCCGCGCGTCCCACCCGGCGTGGGATCTCGCCACCGGCTACGGGTTTCGCCCTAGAGTGCTCCACGGCCGGTCAATGTCGCCCGGCCACACCTACGTACAGCCCCGAGTGGCGAAGGAGAACGGCGAGGACGATGGACGACCTGAACCGACCCGACCCGATGCAGACCAAGGTGGTCCTGGACGAGTCGCAGATGCCGACGCACTGGTACAACATTGTCGCCGACCTGCCGACGCCCCCGCCGCCCCACCTGCACCCGGCGACGAACGAGCCGCTGGTCCCCGACGACCTGACGGCGCTGTTCCCGATGGGCCTGATCGCGCAGGAGGCGTCGACCGAGCGCTGGATCGAGATCCCCAAGGAGGTGCACGACATCTACCGGCTGTGGCGGCCGTCGCCCTTCTACCGGGCGCGCCGGCTCGAGCAGGCGCTCGGCACCACTGCCCGGATCTACTACAAGTACGAGGGTGCATCCCCCGTCGGGTCGCACAAGACGAACTCTGCCGTGCCGCAGGCCTACTTCAACAAGCTCGACGGGCGCTCCCGCCTGACCACGGAGACCGGGGCCGGGCAGTGGGGCTCCGCGCTCGCGTTCGCGTCCCAGATCTTCGGGCTCGAGTGCGAGATCTGGCAGGTGCGCAGCTCGTACGAGGGCAAGCCGTACCGGCACGTGCTGATGGAGACGTTCGGTGCGAAGGTGCACTCCAGCCCGTCCGAACTGACCAACTCCGGACGCGCGCTGCGCGAGCAGTTCCCCGACACCACGGGCTCGCTGGGCATGGCGATCTCGGAGGCCGTCGAGGCGGCCGCGACCGACCCGAACGCCGCCTACTCCCTCGGCAGCGTGCTCAACCACGTGCTGCTGCACCAGACGGTGATCGGCCAGGAGGCGCTCACGCAGCTCTCCCTGTTCGGCGAACCGCGCGCCGACTACGTGTTCGGCTGCGCGGGCGGTGGCTCCAACTTCGGCGGCCTGGCGTTCCCGTTCCTGCGGGAGAACCTGGCCGGGCACGCGGAGGCGAAGATCATCGCCTGCGAGCCGAAGGCGGCCCCGTCGCTGACCGAGGGCGAGTACCGCTACGACTTCGGTGACACCGCGCACCTCACCCCGCTGCTGAAGATGTACTCCCTCGGCGCGGACTTCGTGCCCGACCCCGTGCACGCCGGCGGCCTGCGCTACCACGGCATGGCGCCGCTGGTCAGCCACTGCTACCACGAGGGCCTGATCGGTGCGATCTCCGTCAAGCAGCGCGAGGCGTTCGAGGCGGGCGTCCTGTTCGCCCGCTCCGAGGGCATCGTCCCAGCCTCGGAGTCCAACCACGCGATCGCGGGCGCCCTGCGGCAGGCCCGCCAGGCCACCGAGGACGGCGCGTCCCCGGTGATCGTGATCGGGGTCTCCGGCTCCGGCCAGCTCGACCTGCCGGCGTACGCCGAGTTCCTCAGCGGGGACATGGCCGACAGCTGACGCGCAGAACGTCGAACGCCCCCGTCCACGGCATTCGTGGACGGGGGCGTTCGTCGTCTGCGGGCTCAGGAGGTCGGGGCGTCCGGCTTCTTCTCCTCCGGCTCGGGCTCCGGCTCGGTGGCGGAGACCGGTGTCACGGGCGGCGCGGTGACCGGGTCGGGATAGCCGAGCCCGGACGGCGTGTCCTGGGGCTGGCCGTAGAGCGAGCCGGTGGGCGGCGGGTACGCGGCGTTGCCGTAGCCGGGGTGCGGGTAGGCCTGCGGGTAGCCCTGCCCGGGGTAGGGCTGCTGCGGGTACCCGGGCTGGCCGTACCCCTGCGGGTAGCCGACCGGGGCCTGGGGGTAGCCGGCCGGCGGCTGCTGCGGGTAGCCCGGACCGGGAACGGGGGCCTGCGCACCGGAGAACGGCCCCACCGGGCCCTGCGCCGGGGTGAACTGGGCCGCCCGCGCACCCGGCATGGCCGCGATCAGGTCCTTGGCCTGCCCTGCCACCTTGTGCTCGGCGAGCACCTCGTACTTGGTCGCCATGGTCTGGGAGACCGAACGGAAGTCGCGCTTGCCCTGGCTCATCCAGTAGCCGATCGCCGCGAAGGCGATGCCGACGAAGATGCCGATGGCCAGCGCGGAGGCGACCAGCAGCGCGAAGTTGACGGTCGGCTGCAGCACCCACATCAGGAGGGTGATCATCAGGCCCGTGGAGAGGCCGCTCTGCACGCCCTGGCTGATCACCGTCCCCCAACTGCGCCGGCCGAGCACCCGCTCGATCGACTTCAGTTCGGTGCCGACGATGCACAGGTTCTCGACGGGGAACCGCGCGTCGGCGAGGTGGTCGACCACCTGCTGGGCCTCGTCGTAGGTGTCGTAGACCCCGACCGACTGCGGGTACTCGAGCTTGAAGAGGCTGCTCAGCCTCGGAACCGGCTGGCTCATCTCGTCTCCTCCATTCCGGCGGCCCGTCCCCGGGCCAGGATCGCGGCGGCCAGTTTGACCCCCGCCTCGTCGACCATCTCCTCGTCCACCACGATCGCGCCGACGGCGCCCCGGGCCAGGTCGGTCGCCTGCGCGTAGGCGGCCATGATCCGCTGCGCCCTCTCGAAGTCGGCGGCCGACGGGGAGAACACCTCGTTGCCCGCGTCCACCTGGGCGGGGTGCAGCACCCACTTCCCGTCATACCCCAGCGCGGCACTGAGCTGCGCCGAGCGGCGGAAACCGTCCACGTCGCGGATGGCGACGAACGGGCCGTCGACCGCCTGCAGGCCGTGCGCCCTCGCGGCGACGAGGATCGACATCAGCACGTGGTGGAACGCGTCCGCGGGGTAGCCGGCGGGCTGCGCCCCGACGTTGAGCCCGCCCATGCCGAGGCTGGCCATGAAGTCGCCCGGGCCGAACACGAGGCTGGCCAGGCGCGGGGAGGCGGCGGCGATGGCGTCGACGTGCAGGAGGCCGACGGCGTCCTCGATCTGCACCTCGAGGCCGATCCGGCCGACCGGAAGGCCGGCGTTGTGCTCGACCTGGGTGAGCAGAAGGTCGAGGGCCTGCACCTGGGCGGCCGACTGGGCCTTCGGCAGCACCAGCGCGTCGATGCGCGCGCCCGCCGCGGAGACGACGTCGATCACGTCCCCGTAGGTCCAGGGGCTGTCCCACCCGTTCACGCGGACGGTGACCAGCCCGGCGGCGAACCCCGCGTCGCTGTTCAGCGCGTCGACGATCCGCTGCCGTGACTCGACCTTCACCGCGGGCGCGACCGCGTCCTCGAGGTCGAGGAACAGCCCGTCGACGGGCAGCGTCCGCGCCTTGTCGATGAACCGGTCCGACGAACCGGGAACGGCGAGGATCGTGCGCCGGGGTACTGCGCGGCTGGAGGTCACGGCTCCACCCTATTGCAGCGTCCGGACACCCGCCTGTGCCCCGGCTGTGGCGACCCTTGGGGCCAGCGGGACCCGCCAGGGCTCAGGCGCCGGCGCCGAACCGCTCCTGGGCGATGACCGGACGCAGCCGCCGCTCGACCGTGCGGGTCGCGAACGCCCTGCGGACGACGTCGCGGCCCAGGACGTTGCCGACCGCGCCCATGACCATCGCCTGGTCCAGCGAGAGGTAGCGCCGGGCCACGGTCCCCGACCTGCTGGCGATGGCGTCGTAGAAGCCGCCGTCGCCGTAGCTGTCGTACTCGCGCTGCAGCGTGGCCAGGTTGGCGTACGCCTGCCGCGGCTCGTGCATCATCGCGAGGAACGAGGCGTGCGGCGTGACCACCCCGTCCTGGAAGTCGGGGTGCGGGTTGGTGGCCTCGCGGCAGGTGCCGAAGCCGGGGTCGTAGTTGGTCTTCTCAACGTCGGAGAAGTAGCCGTCGGGGTTCAGCCCGAGCGCGTCCACCCCGTACTCGCGGTAGTTCGCGAACGGGTCGGACGACGGCGAGAACCCCCACACGCCGTACTTCGCCTCGACCAGCCCGTGCTCGCGCTGCGCACGCACGTGGAGCGGGTGGTTGAGCCCCCACGAGCGGGGCGCCCAGCGTGCCTCCGGCACGAACACGTCCGGCATCAGCTCCTCGAACATGCTGCCGCCCCAGCCGGGGACGATCCGCATGCCGCGGTAGCGGTAGGCACCCTCGTACACCTCCACGCCGAGGTACGTGCGCGTCCGCCCGACCGGCTGCGACTCCTGCCACGACCAGTCGCAGTCGGCGGGGAACGTCCGCCACATCGCGAAGTACTGCCGGGCAGGAATCTGGCCGGTCGCGATGCCGAGGTAGCTGGTGATCCTCGTCTCCGACACGGTGGTGTCGTAGTGGTGGTTGGTGTACCACACGTCCGGGCCCACCCCGATGTGGTTGCCCGCGTACCCGGAGAACCCGGGCGGGGTCTCCCCGTCGTAGAAGCCGCCGTGGATGAGACCGCCGGGACGCACGCCGGGGTGCGCGGTGTCGGCGTCGTAGAACATGTCCCAGCGCATCCGGGTGAACAGCCGGTCGGCCAGTTCCCGCACAGGCGGGACGGCGTTGCGCACCACCCACAGCGCCGCTCCCAGCCAGCCGTTGTCCACGCTGGAGACGAACGGGTAGACGCGACTGCCGTCGGTCGGCCAAGTGGTCAGCACCTCGCCGGTGGCCTCGTCGTACCAGTTGTAGTACAGGCCGGACGGGGCGTGGTGCTGGATGGTGAGCAGCGTGCGCAGGGTCTGCCGGCAGCGCCGGGCCAGCTCCGCGGCGTCGATGATGCCCAGTTCGCGGGCGACCACGGCGCTCCACAGGTACCCGCCGATGTTGGTCGGGGACGTGTACCCGCTGCGGTCGGCCGCGGCCAGGGAGGCGGGGATGTTGTCCGCGGGAAGCCCGGTCTCCGGGTCGGTCATCGCGACCAGGGATCGCCACGTGTCCGCGGCCCAGCCGACGACCCGGCCGGCGTCGAAGGACGTGCCGCCGGCACGTGGCGTGGCAGGGACGCGGACGGGCACGGCGTGCGCCGCGACGGCCGGGAGGCCGGCGGCCAGCCCGACGGCTGTCGCGCCGGTGAGCACGGTGCGGCGGGAGAGGGGTGTGGGTTCGGTCATGGTGGTGTTCCTCACTTGATTCCGGTCGTGGCGATGCCCTCGACGAAGTGCCGCTGGAAGAGCAGGAAGACGAGCATCAGCGGCAGCACCACCACGCACGCCCCGGCCAGCAGCAGCCCGTACTGGGTGCTGTTCTGTCCGGTGGAGTACAGGGCGAGCGCCACCGGCAGCGTGTAGTTCCTCTCCGTCTGTGCGACCACCAGCGGCCACAGGAAGTTGTTCCACGAGCCGAGGAAGGTCAGGATCCCCAGCGTCGCGAGCGCGGGCCCGCACAGCGGCAGGATGATCCGGGCGAAGATGCCCAACTCGCTCGCCCCGTCCACGCGCCCCGCGTCCAGCAGGTCGGACGGGAGCCCGGAGACGAACTGACGCATCAGGAACACCCCGAAGGGGGTCACGAGGAAGGGCAGGATCAGCCCGGGCAGGGAGTCGATCAGACCCGCGTTGGCCACGATCACGAACAGCGGGACGAACGTGACCACGCCGGGGATCATCAGCGTCCCGAGCACCACGGCGAGCAGCACCCTGCGTCCCGGGAACTCCAGCTTCGCGAGGGCGTAGCCGAGCATCGAGCAGAACAGGAGGTTCCCCGCGGTGACCGCGACGGCGACGATCGTCGAGTTGGTGAAGTAGGTGCCGAAGTCGAGCCGCGCGAACAGCTGGGTGTAGTTGTCGAGGCTGGCCGCCTCCGGCCACCAGGTCGGCGGGACGCGACGGAGTTCGCCCTCGTCCTTGAAGCTGCCCAGCACCATCCAGACGAACGGCGAGATGACCAGCACGAGGGCGACGCTGAGCAGCAGGTAGATCCACCAGCGGCCGGACCGGTGCTTCGACGGGTTCACGACGCGCTCCTCACCTGTTCTCGCGCAGCAGCCGGAACTGCAGCGCCGTGACGACGGCGATGACGACGAAGATCAGGTAGCTCATCGCCGCGGCCAGGCCGTAGTTGCCGTAGCCGAACTGGTTGTAGGTGTACATCGACAGCGAGATCGTGCTGTTCAGCGGGCCGCCGGACGTCATCACGAAGGGCTCCTCGAAGAACTGCAGGTAGCCGATCGCCGTGGTCACCGACACGAACAGCAGCGTGGGCCGCAGCAGCGGGAAGGTGATGCTCCAGAACCGCTGCCAGCCGCTCGCGCCGTCGATCGCGGCGGCCTCCTGCAGGGAGGCTGGGACGCCCTGCAGGCCGGCGAGGAAGATGATCATGCCGGTGCCGAAGTTGCGCCAGACGGCCATCATGATCAGCGACGGCATCGCCCAGTGGGGGTCGCCCAGCCAGTTCGGGCCCTGCACGCCGAACCAGCCCAGCACGGTGTTGGCCAGGCCGGTGTCGGGCTGAAGGATGAACCGCCACACCACGGCGACAGCGACGATCGAGGTGATCACCGGGGTGTAGAAGCCGAGCCGGAACACCGAGCGCAGCCGGGTGATCCCCTTGTCCAGGGCGACGGCGGCGAGCAGCGCGACGGCGAGAGTGAGCGGTACCCCGACCAAGACGAAGTAGGCGGTGTTGGCCGCGGCCTTCAGGAAGGTCGGGTCGCCCAGGGCCCGCGCGTAGTTGTCCAGGCCGATGAAGTTCACGGCGAACGGTGTGCGCAGGT
Source organism: Propionicimonas sp. (assembly GCF_049840635.1). GTDB lineage: Bacteria > Actinomycetota > Actinomycetes > Propionibacteriales > Propionibacteriaceae > Propionicimonas. Next base: position 2,685,006 of record NZ_JASGKL010000005.1, on the reverse strand, counting down.
CCCTCTGCTTGGTGTCGGTGAAGCTCATGAACAGGCTCTGGAACACCGGCCACACCGTGAACGCCGCGAACAGCAGCGTGAAAGGGATGGCCAGCGTCCACGCTGCCCTCGCCTCGCCGGGATGGCCCCGCCGCCGGGGCGGCGGGACCATCGGTGACGCGGGGGTGGGGGCGGGCACCGGGGCGGCGGGCAGCACGGTGGTCGTCGCCATCGTCAGCTCCCTGTGCCGATCGACTGGGCCTGCGACTGGACGGTCTGGAGCGCGGCCGACACGTCCGCACCGCTCTTGGTCACGTTCTCCAGTTCGGTGTCGAACTTGGCAGCGACCTGCTCCCAGGTCGGGAACGACGGCGGCGCGACCGCGGTCTCCAGCTGCTTCCCGAACGTAGCCAGCTTGGTGTCGGACGCGAGCGCCTCGTCCTGCCACGCCGACTGCACCGAGGGCAGGTCGGTCGACAGCTGGTACCACTTCACCTGCACGTCGGGCTGGGCGAGCCACTGGACGAGCTTCCAGGCCGCGTCCTTGTTCTGCGAGTTCTTGAAGACGGCGAAGTTCGACCCGCCGACGAAGGACGAGGAGGTCTTCCTGACCGGCATCGGCATCACCGAGTACTTGTCGGCGAAGCCCTTGCCGCCGACCTTCTCCACGGCGCTCATCTCCCACGGGCCGGAGATGAACATCGGCTGGCTGCCGTCGACGAAGGAGGGCTCGACGGTCTCGTTCGGCGCCGGCTCGCGGTTGGAGATCCCGTCGGTGAAGAAGCTCTGGTAGTACTGCACGGCCTCGGTCATCTCGGGGGTGTCGAACGTCCACTGGTCGCCGTCGTTCAGCTGCGCGCCGTTGGACCAGGCGAACGGCATCACGCTCTGCCAGGAGCCGGTACCGCCGGGCTGCAGGTTGATCCCCCACTTCGCCCCCGCCTTGTCCTGCATGGCCTTGGCCATCGCCTTGAGGCCGTCCCAGTCGGTGGGCGGCGTGGTGATCCCGGCCTTCTCGGCGAGGTCGGTGCGGTAGTAGACGAGCCGGGTCTCGACATACCAGGGGATGCCGTAGGACGTCCCGTTCACCTCGGTCGTCTTCCACGCGCCGGGGAAGAACACGCTGGAGTCGATCGACGAGGGGGTGGGGTCGAGGGCGTCGAGGCCGGCGAACTCCCCCATCCAGGTCGTGCCGATCATGGCCAGGTCGGGCGTCTTCTGGGCGGTGATCGCGGTGGTGAACTTGTCGTGCGCAGAGCTCCACGGGATCGGGGTGACCGTGATCTTCACGTCCGGGTTGTCGGCCTCGAAGTCCTTCAGCAGGGTGGGCAGGTTCTCTCCCTCCGCGCCCATCGCCCAGATCGTGAGCTCGCCGGTGGCGGGCCCGCTGGCGACGGTGCTGGACGGCGCGGGCGCGCTCGCCTGGGTGTCGGCCGGACGTCCGCAGCCGGCGAGGGCGAGGGCGATCGCGGTGAGTGCGACGGCGAGGACGGGTCTTCTCATGGTTCCTCCTTGGTGGTCGGTCAGGCGGGCCGCGTCCACGGGCTGCGGGGGCAGCCACAGAACCCGCGCCACGGCAGTGGGCAGGGACATGGAGACCTCGTGGGAGACGCCGCCGATGGCGTCGCGCAACGAGGACGCGGCGAGCTGACCTGTTCGCCGGACCCGATCGGTGGTGTTCGATTCAGGTCCTCACGGGTCCAGCGAACCTCGTGGGGGGTGCAAGCGCTTACGCACGCCCAGTACCCCGCCGGACGCAGCCCCTCACGCCGCTACGCAAGGGTGAGTACGCGTCCGCCGCACCCGGCCTGGACCGAAAGGGGGACGGTTCTCGTTCCGCGCCACTTTCGACCGATGGTGGGACGAAAGCGACGCGAGTGGGAAACCGTCCCGCGCGTCACGGCACGACGGGGTCGTCCCGCGCCACATCACGTCACGGTCCCTGAGGAGCCCGGACGGCGAGGAACGAGCAGCCCAGGCGTGACGAAGGGCCGCCCCCACCGGTGCGCGTGACCCGATCTCCACGTGAGTGCGGCGCAACTCGGAGTGGCGCGTTTCCAGGGACGGTTCTACTTCCGCGCCACCGGCACGAAAGAACCGTCCCCGCGAGCCGGGGGCAAAGAACCGTGCCGGGCGGTTCGGGTGTCCGGACGTCGAGGGCCACCGTTCGAGCGCGAGGGCCACTGCTCGCGTCGAGGGCCATTGCCCGGACACAGGCCCTCGGCGCGAACGGTGGCTCTCGGCGACGAAGGATGGTCCTCAGTGTCCGGCACGACGGGACGGTTCCAGCGGACCGGGCACGAAGGAACCGGCCTGCAACCCCGACCCGGGACGTTGCCGACCACGCCCATGACCATCGCCAGGTCCAGCGAGAGGTAGCGCCGGACCGCGGTTCCCGACCTGCTGGTGATGGCGTCGTAGGAGCCGCCGTCGCCGTAGCCCTCGCATGGCGGCGGGCAAGGCGTATTCGAGTTCGACCGCCAGCACGGCCCGGAATGATATTTGCTTTCCGAACCTGCGCCACCATGTTCTCGCACGCGCGTTTGCCGCAGCTGCGCGTTCTTCACCGAAGACGAAATGTACAACCTCGATTCAGCACTTGAGTTTGAATTTGTTGTGTACGCGTGGTTTTCGGGTGGGGTCGACGCGTTTCGGGGGAAGGATTTCCGGGACGCCGTCTGGTCGGAGTTGGATGGTCCATCGGTCGGCGGTGGGGTCGTGGCCGGGTTCGACGATGCCGTGGTGGTGTGGGCACAACAGTGCGAGGTTGTGGAGTGCGGTCGTCCCGCCGGCCCACCAGGGGGTGAGGTGGTGGGCGTGGCAGTCCCGGGGTGGTTTGTCGCAGCCGGGGAACACACAGCCGGCGTCGCGTTGTTCGAGGGCGATCCGGATCTCGGGGGTGACCAGCCGTTGGGCCCGTCCCACGTCGAGGATCTGCGAGGGGCCGCCGAGGACGATGGGCAGCAGGTCGGCGTCGCACAGCCATTGGCGCAGCACCGAGGCCGGGACCGGCTCCCCGGACCCGACCAGCTGCCCGGCGGGGAACCCGTGGTCGATCGCGGTCTTCGCCAGCGTGTCGTAGGACACGGTCAGGGTGATCCGGGGCCGGTCCCCACCATGGGCGGGGGCGAGCGCGTTCTGGGTGTGTTGGTGGACCATGGCGAGCAGGGCGTCGGCCCGCCACATCGCGGCGGTGAGGTGTTCGGCGAGCGGGTCGAGCCGGTCCAGCCCCCGCCTGGCCTGCGCGGCGTAGGCGTCGAGGATCTGGATGAACGGTTCGGCCTCGGCGACCGGCAGGCTGCCCCGGAACCACACCTGCCCGTGCCCGTCGTGGGTGAAGCTCAGGTGCCGGTTCCGCACCGCCCGGGTGTGCTCCCGCTCCAGCCGTTCCGCTTCACGCGCATCGGCACCCTCAGGATCGAGAACCTCGACCAGATGGTGGGTGAGCCGCCGCAACTCCATCGCGTTGTGGCTGCCGGCGAACTCGACCATCAGTTCTTGAGCTTCGTGGACAGACTGTGCAGGAAGGTCGTCGGGCAGCAGATCGAGAACACCGGTGATCGCCTCCGCCTGCCCGGGCAACACCCTGCCCGCGGCCGCGGCCTGCGCCACCGTGTCGAACCGGGCCAGGCCCTGCCCGGCGGTGATGATCCGGCCCGCCTCCCTGCGGGTCAGGTTCAGCCGGTCAGCCAGCCACGTGCTGGTCGAGGTGCCGTGCTCACGCCACGCCACCTCCCCGGCCTCCACGTGCGCGGCGACACCGGCCTGCCAGGCGTGCAGCCGAGCCCCCAGCCGCACCCCCGCCTCCAACAACTCCAACTGCTCCCGATCACCCGCCAGCCGCAACCGGTCATCGGTCAAGGCGTCCAGCGCAGCATTCAACACGGCGACCAATTCGCCGTCCGTGCACTGCCCGAACCCCATTTCCACAACAACGACGCTACACACCGCCACTGACACTTCTTGCCCGGGCGAAGGCTATTTACGGACGGCGGCAAAGAATGCGCATGAATGCCTATACGGCGTCACCACGGCCGATGGTGGCGGCGGCCCAACGCGGGCACTCGCTGGCGCTCGCTCCTCAGGGACCGTCCTCGGCCGGAGCCCGGAAGTGCCGCACGGGCAGGAACTATCGCCCGAGCCTCAGACGGGGGTCACCCCGAGCTTGAAGCCGGCGAGGTTGCGCTTGCGGCTGGACAGGCGCTCGGCGAGGGCGCCGAGCGCGATCGCGGCCGGACGCATCGGATCGGTCGCGATCAGCGGGACGCCGAGGTCGCCGCTGGAGGACATCTGCGGGTCCATCGGCACCTCCGCCAGCAGCGGCACCTCGTAGCCGAGCCGGGTGCTGAGCGTGCCGGCGACCTCCGCGCCGCCGCCCTTGCCGAACACGTCGACGCGGTGGGTCTGCCCGCAGTGCGGGCACTCCGCGTCCAGGTAGGCCATGTTCTCGACGACGCCGATCACCTTCTGCTCGAGCATCGAGGCCATCGTGCCCGCGCGCTCGGCGACCTCGGCGGCGGCCTGCTGCGGCGTCGTCACGACGATCACCTCCGCGTTGGGCAGCTTCTGGCCCAGCGACAGCGCGACGTCGCCCGTGCCCGGCGGGAGGTCGACGATCAGGAAGTCGAGGTCGCCCCAGTACACGTCGGCGAGGAACTGCTGCAGCGCCCGGTCGAGGATCGGGCCCCGCCACGCGATCACCTGGTCGCGACTCTCCTTCAGCATGCCGATCGAGATCACCCGCATGCCCATCGTCGGCACCGGCATGATCATGCCGTCCACCGACGTCGGCATCGCGTCGACGAGCCCCATCATCTGCGGGATCGAGTGGCCGTAGATGTCCGCGTCCAGCACCCCGACGCTGCGGCCGCGGGCGGCCAGCGCGATCGCAAGGTTCACGGTCACCGAGCTCTTGCCCACCCCCCCCTTGCCGGACGCGACGAGCAGCACCTGGGTGAGCGAGTCCGACCGCGCGAACGGGATCTCGCGGTCGTCCCTGCCGCCGCGCAGCTGCTTCTTCAGCTCGGCCCGCTGCTCCTCGCTCATCGCGCCGAGGCGCACCCGGACGTCGGTGATCCCCTCGATCGTCGCGACGGCCTTCGTCACGTCCGCCTCGATGGTGTTCGACAGCGGGCAGCCGGCGATGGTCAGCAGGATCCCGACGGACGCGGCGCCGTCGGCGTCCACCTCCACCGATTCGACCATGCCGAGATCGGTGATCGGACGCCGGATCTCCGGGTCGATGACGGTGGTGAGGGCCTGGTGGACGGCGTCGACGAGAACGGACATGCCGCAACCCTAATCCGGCCCGCCGCGTTGTCAGAATCCGGGCCGGGGCGTCCTCACGACGAGCGGTCGGCGTCCTTCTCCTCGTCGCGCTCGGTGAGCTCCTCCAGCAGCTCGCGGAGCTCCGAGCGGATGAAGTCGCGCGTCGCCACGTCGTTCATCCGCATCCGCAGGGACGCGATCTCGCGGGCGAGGAAGTCCATGTCGGCCCTGGACTGCTCGGAGACCTCGCGGTCGTGCTCGAGGCTGACCCGGTCCCGCGCCTCCTGCCGGTTCTGCGCGAGCAGGATCAGCGGGGCGGCGTAGGACGCCTGCAGCGACAGCGCGAGGGTGAGGAACAGGAACGGGAACGGGTCGGGCGCGTTCGGGACGAACACGTTCCACAGGATCCACGCGATGATCGCGACGGTCATCCAGAGCAGGAAGTTCGCCGTCCCCATCCAGCGGGCGAACGACTCCGCGAAGGACCCGAACGTGTCCTGGTCCATCCGGACGCGGGGCAGCCACTCGCTGCGACGGCGGCCCGGGGTGTCGAGGCGTTCCTGCCTAGCCATCGCTCACCTCCGCGTCGAGCCGGTCCAGCTGCACCCCGCGCCAGTCGTTGGGCAGGATGTGGTCGAGCACGTCGTCCACGGTCACCGCGCCGAGCAGCCGCCGCTCCGCGTCCACGACCGGCGCGCAGACGAGGTCGTAGGTCGCGAAGTAGCGGCTCACCTGCGCGATGTTGCTCTGCGGTGTGAGCGGGGCGATGTCGGGGTCGATCAGCCCCGCGACCAGCACGGACGGTGGCTCGCGGAGCAGCCGCTGGATGTGCACCGCGCCGAGGAACCGTCCGGTCGGGGTGTCGAGCGGCGGCCGGCACACGAACGCGAGCGCCGCCATCGCCGGCGTGATCTCCTGGCGGCGGACGGAGGCCAGCGCGTCCGCGACCGTCGCGTCGACGTTCAGCACCACCGGCTCGGGGTTCATCAGGCCACCGGCCGTCGCGGCGTCGTACCGCAGCAGCGTCCGGACGTCCTTCGCCTCCTCCGGCTCCATCTGCTCCAGGATCGTCTCGGCCAGGTCGGCGTCGAGCTCCGCGATCAGGTCCGCGGCGTCGTCGGGGTCCATCTCCTCCAGCACGTCGGCCGCCCGCTCGGTGTCGAGGGACGCGATCACGTCCACCTGCTCGTCCTCCGGCAGCTCTTCGAGCGCCTCGGCGAGCCGGTCGTCGTCCATCGCCTGGACGACGGCGGCCCTGAGCATCGGGTCCATGTCGTGCAGCTCGCGGGCGACGTCGGCGGGCTTCAGCTCGGACAGGCGCATCGCCTGCTGCTCCGCGTCGCGGGGGGCCGGGGCCTCGATGAAGTCGGGCACCTCCGACCAGTCGACGATCGTGACGTGGCCGCGCTGGAACGGCCGGCGTCCGGTCTCGCGGAGCGCGACCTCGTCCAGCACCCAGTCGCGGGACCGGTTGTGCTTGATGGCGACGTCGTAGATCGTCTCCGGGCTGGTCGCGCCGACCCGGGTGATCGTGCGGTCGAACAGGTTGTCCACCACCAGCATCTCCCGCTCGCGCTGGGAGAACCGGACCGTGTTGACCAGCCCGGAGATGATCACCTGGTTGGCGTCGATCGACTTCACCCGCTCGATCGGGAAGAAGATCCGCCGCATCGCGAACAGCTCGACCACAAGGCCCTTCACCCGCGGCGGGCGCTTGCCCGAGCGGTTCTGGACGACCACGTCGCGCACCTTGCCCACCTGCTCGCCGTTGGGGTCGAGCATGGGCAGTCCCTTGATCCTCGAGACGAAGATCGACGATGCCGCAGTCACGCCCGCAGGCTATCCCCTGCGGGCACTGCTTCCCAGCAGTTCGGGGTCAGGTGGCCTCGGTGTCGAAGAGGACGGGGACGGGCTCCGGCTCGGGATCGGGGAGGTAGGACGGACGTCCCTCGACCGCGGCCTTCACCGGCTCCAGCTCCGCCTTCAACGGCGTGAGCTCCGACTTCACCGGTTCCAGCTCGGCCTGCATCGGGTCGAGCAGGTGCTTGGTGACCATCGCCTTCGGGTTGGTCAACTCCAGGTCGGCGAACTCCGGGCCGAGTTCCTCGCGCAGGCGGCCCTGCGCGTCGTTGGCGATGTTGCGCAGGTAGTTGATCACGCGGGCGGTCTTGCGGGCGAGCTCCGGCAGCTTCTCCGGGCCGAAGATCACGACTGCCAACACGGCCAAGACCAGGATCTCGGAGATGTTGAAGTCGATCATGGGCGCAAGGGTAGCCGCTGGGGGGTCACAGTCCGGCCGCGGTGAGGATCTGCGTGAACGCCGCGGCCTGGGCCGGCGTCGCGTCCAGCAGCGGCTTGCGGACGGGGCCCGGCTCGAAGCCCCTCGCAGCGAGGCCCGCCTTGACCAGCATGCAGCCCTGGGTGGCGAAGACGCCGAGGTAGACCGGCAGCAGCGCGGCATTCAGGGACGCGGCGCCGGCGACGTCCCCAGCGAGGAAGGCGTCGATCATCGCGCGGGTGCGACGTCCGGTGAAGTGGGTGGACGTGCCGACCACGCCGACCCCGCCCACGGCCATGAGCGGGAGCGTCATGGCGTCATCGCCCGCGTAGAACGCGAGGTCGGTGGCCGCGATCACCTGGGCGGAGTCGACCGGCCTGCCCTTGGCGTCCTTCACGGCCACGATCCGGGGGTGGGCCGCGATCCGGATCAGCGTGTCGGTCTCGACCGGGACGCCGCTTCGATGCGGGATGTCGTAGATGACCACGGGGAGGCCGGTGGCGTCCGCGACGGTGACGAAGTGGTCGGCGATCGCGTCCTGCGGGGGCCGGCTGTAGTACGGCGTGACGACCAGCAGCCCGTGCGCGCCGGCCTGCTCGGCCTGGCGGGCGAGCTCGATCGTGTGGTGGGTGTCGAAGGTGCCGACACCGGCGACGACCCCCGCGCGGTCGCCGACCTCGGCGAGCACGGCCTCGAGGACGGCGAGCTTCTCCGCGTCCGTCGTCGTCGGCGACTCCCCGGTGGTGCCGTTGATGACGAGCGCGTCGTTGCCCTGGTCGTCGACGAGGTGCGCGGCCAGGCGCTTGGCCTCCGCGAGGTTCACCGATCCGTCCGCCCGGAACGGGGTGACCATGGCAGTGAGGACCCGACCGAAAGGCAGCGCTGTCATGGACGCAAGCCTAAGTGCTGGCGCTCCCCTGCACGGCCCGGTCGTCTCACACCGCGCGTCGACCCTGCGATCGGGGCCGGTCTCCCCGCAGGCGCGCGTGGGGCCGTAGGCTGGCACCCGTGAATCCCGCACCGAAGAGTTCCGCTCGCACGGTCTCGCCGTCGACCACGCTCGCCTACGCCGAGGCGTTCGTCGCCGAGCCGGACGGGGCCGCGTCCGCCCGCCAGCGCGGGGAGGACCTCGGCGTCGAGAGCGTCAGCACCGGCGTCGCCGCGACCCTCACCGTGCTGGCACGGATGCTGAACGCCCGCGCGGTCGCGGAGATCGGCACCGGCACGGGGGTCTCCGCGCTGGCGCTGCTCGCCGGGATGGCCGCGGACGGCGTCCTCACCAGCATCGACGCGGAGGCCGAGCACCAGCTCGCGGCCCGCGAGGTGCTGACCGGGGTGGGCATCGCCACCCGGCGCGTGCGGCTGATCGCCGGCCAGGCACTGAATGTCCTGCCCAAGCTCACCGACGGCGCCTACGACCTGGTCCTCGTCGACGGCGACCCGCTGGAGTATGTCGAGTACGTCGCGCAGGCCGAACGGCTGCTGCGTCCCGGCGGGGTGGTCGTGCTCCACCACGCAGTGTGGCAGGGCCTCGTCGCCGACGAGCGCGTCGACGACGACGAGCCGCTGATCATCCGCGAGGCGCTGGCCTCCGTCCTCGAGAACGAGGCGTTCACCCCCGCGCTGCTGCCGGTCGGCGACGGCCTGCTGGTCGCCGTCCGCAACTGAGGCGGCCAGCGCCCGCCCGACGCGGCGCGTTCTGTGAGAGACCCCGGGTCAAGCCCGGGATGACAGGGACCGGCTGCCGGGCGCTGCGAAAACGCACAGTGGATGGCCTGGCGCAGCCCGTAGAGCCACCTCCCGACCATCCAGCGCGCAATTCCGCAGCCGCGCCACACCCCGCCCGACGCGGCGCGTCCTGTGAGGGATCCCGAGTCAAGCCCGGGACGACAGGGACCGGCTCCCGGGCGCGCTGCGAAAACGCACAGTGGATGGCCTGGCGCAGCCCGTAGGGCCGCCTCCCGACCATTGAGTGTGCAATTCCGCAGCAGTGCACCCATCGAAACAGCGCCCGGGCCGCCTACGCGAGCGCCTCGGCGTCCGCGGTCGACAGCGGGAGGTCGGCCCCGTTCCCGAGCGCCCTGGCGAGGTAGCCGCACGCGAGCAGGCACACCAGCACCGCCCCGACGAAGGTCACGGCGAGCCCGAACTGCTCGGCCACCAGACCGCCGGTGAGGGCACCCAGTGGCATCAGCCCGAACCCGAGCGCGCGGCTCGCTCCCCCGACCCGGCCCAGCAGCGGCCCCGGCACGAGCCGCTGGCGCCAGGACTGGGTGACCACGTTGCCGAGCGTATTCACCACCCCGACCACGGTCAGCGTCGCCCCGACCACCCAGGGGTTCGGCCACACAACGGGAAGCAGCAGGAGCGCCGCGCTGCCGAACAGCGACACGTTCACCGTGACCAACTCCCCCACCCGACGCTGCACCGCCTCCACCAGCACCGACCCCAGGACGGCCCCGGCCGCGAAGCCGAGCATCAGCAGCGGGTACTGCGATTCGGTCAGCCCGAGCGCCGAGCCGGGACCGACCACCCAGAGGACGAACACCGCGAAGTAGCCGGTGAAGGCGAAGTTCAGCACGCTGCCCGCGATCACCAGCGGACGCAGCGCCGGGTGCCGGAACAGGAACTCCAGCCCTTCGCGCACCTCGCCCAGCGGGCCGCGACGGCCGTCCTGAAGGAGCCCGCGGTCCTTGCGGAACCGCCCCCGCAGCCCCACGGCCAGCACGAGCGCGGCCAGGGCGGCCAGCGCGGCCGAGGTGCCGAAGCCCACGCCGGCGCCGAGGACGACCAGCGCTCCGGCGAGCGGTGCCCCGAGGAAGGAGTTCGCCACCTGCTGTACGCCCACCACCCGGCCGTTGGCGGCCGACAGCCGGTCGGCGGGCACCAGGTCGGGGACGATCGAGGTCGCCCCGAGGTCGGCGAACACCTCGGTGACGCCGTAGGCGAGCACCAGCAGGACCAGCCACGTCATGGTCAGGCCGCCGGACGCGCCCAGCCACCCCCCGAGGCCGAGCACCGCGGCCCTCGCGGAGAGCGCGACGACCTGCGCGCGACGCCGGTCCACTCTGTCGATCACGACGCCGGCCGCGATGCCGAACAGCAGCCAGGGCAGCCAGGTCGCTGCCGACAGCAGGGAGATCAGCAGTGGTGAGCCGGTCAGTGACAGGGCGAGCAGCGGTGCGAGGGTGCCGAGGATGCCGTCGCCCAGGTTGGCCAGCCCCGTGGAGGCCAACTGTGCGGCGAACGGACGTCCCAGCCCGCGGCCGGCACCCGTCGACCGACCGCCCCCGATCGCTGACATCCGGGCCTCCATCCTCCTAGACTGCTGCCATGCAGAGAGTTCTCTGCAAAGAAATCTATGCAAAGGTATCTCTGCATATGGCGGATGGCAAGAGCGGGGAGGCCCGGCGCACGCCGATCAGCCCGGAGAAGCTGAAGGCGTTCACGCACCCGCTGCGGCTCCGGCTGTACGAGGAGCTGCAACGCCGTGAGTCGGCCACGGCCAGCCAGCTGGCCCGCATCATCGGCGAGAGCAGCGGGCAGACCAGCTACCACCTGCGCCAACTCGAGCGGCACGGCTTCGTGGAGGACGACCCGGCGCACAGCGGCGGCCGCGAGCGCTGGTGGCGTCCGGTCGGCTTCGTGCTGTCGGACCCCGACCTGGCGGACCCGGACACCGGCCCGATCGCGGAGTTGATGATCCGGAACGCCATCGCCGAGCGCGCGGCGGCGCTCACCTCGTGGCTGGACCACCTCGACCCGACGTCCGCCGACGACCAGGGCGCGTTGACCCGGGCGAACCTGAGGCTGACGGCGCAGGAGGCCGACGCCCTCGCCGCCGAGCTGTCAGAAGTCCTCGAGCGCCACTCGGCGGCCGTTCGCGGGCGGACGCCGCCGCCGGGCGCGGGCCGCTACGAGGTGCACGTCGACGTCTTCCCCCTCGCCGTGCCGGAGGAGCCGGCCGGCTGAGGGGCGCCGCCCCGGATCACCAGTTGCCGGGGACCTTCTCGTTCTTGGCGACGACGGTGATGCCGCTCTCCACGTGGAAGCCGCGGGCACGGTCGTGTTCCTGGTTCACGCCGATCTCGACCCCGTCGGGGACGACAACGTTCTTGTCCAGGATCGCGCGCCGGACGACGGCGTTGCGTCCGATCCGGCAGCCGGAGAAGATCACCGACTCCTCGATCTTGGCCCACTTGTCGACCATGACGTTCGGCGAGAGCACCGATCGGTCCACGTCGCCGCCGGAGATGATGCAGCCGGAGGACACGATCGAGTCCTCGGCCGTGCCGCGCAGGGTGAACTTCGCGCCGGGCAGCTGGGCCTGCGACGTCCAGATCGGCCACTTCCGGTTGTACAGGTTGAAGTCGGGCTCGACCGAGACCAGGTCCATGTGCGCGGCGTGGTAGGCCTCGATGGTGCCCACGTCACGCCAGTAGTTGCGGTCCTTCTCCGTGGAGCCGGGGACGTTGTTCGCCGTGAAGTCGTAGACCTGGGCCGAGCCGGCCGCGACGAAGTCGGGGATGATGTTGCCGCCCATGTCGTGGCGCGAGTCGGCGGTCGCCGCGTCGTCGTTGAGCGCCTCGACGAACGCCTTCCGCGTGAACACGTAGTTGCCCATCGACGCGAACGACTCCTCCGGGCTGTCCGGCAGGCCGGGCGGGTCCTTCGGCTTCTCCAGGAAGGCGTTGATCTTCCCGTCGGTGGCCGCGTCGATGATCCCGAACGCGCTCGCCTCCTTGCGGGGGACGCGGATGCCGGCGACGGTCGCGTCCATGCCCGAGGCGATGTGCGAGTTCACCATGTCCTCGACGTTCATCCGGTAGATGTTGTCCGCCCCGAACACGACCACGTAGTCGGGGTCCTCGTCGTTGATCAGGTTCATCGACTGGAAGATCGCGTCCGCGCTGCCCTGGTACCACTGCTTGCCGGTCCGCTGCTGGGCGGGCACGGACGTCACGTAGCTGCCGAGCAGGTTGGACATCCGCCAGGTCAACGAGATGTGCCGGTCCAGGGAGTGCGACTTGTACTGGGTGAGCACGCAGATCTTCGTGAGATCGGAGTTCGCCAGGTTCGACAGGACGAAGTCGATCAGGCGGTAGGTCCCGCCGAACGGGACCGCGGGCTTGGCACGGTCGGCGGTGAGCGGCATCAGCCGCTTTCCCTCGCCCCCCGCCAGGACGATGGACAGGACATTCGGCCCACTAGTCATGCCACTGAACCTAGGCCGTCCGCAGGGTCGCCACAAGGAAACACACGAAATGTCGGACGGGAGCCCGAACCGATCCGCCCAACCCCTCCTCGGCGGAGCATCCGGTGTGACACGATCGCCCCATGGCCCTACGAGTCTCCATCCTCACCAGGGAGTACCCTCCCCACATCTACGGCGGCGCGGGCGTCCATGTCGGCCAGCTCGTGCCCCAGCTGCGCAAGTTCACCGACTACGTCGAGGTCCAGTGCATGGGCGAGCCGCGCGAGGGCGCGACGGCCCACGCCGAGGACTTCCCGCCCGGAGCCAACGCCGCTCTCCGGGTGCTCGGCGCGGACGTGTCGATGGCCAACGCCATCGGCGACGTCGACGTGATCCACTCCCACACCTGGTACGCCAACTTCGCCGGCCTGATCGGCTCGAGGTTCCGCGACGTGCCGCACGTGGTCACGTCCCACTCGCTCGAACCGCACCGGCCCTGGAAGGCCGAGCAGCTCGGCGGTGGCTACCGCGTGTCGTCGTGGGCGGAGAAGACCGCCTTCGAGGACGCCGCGGCCGTCATCTCGGTGAGCGAGGGCATGCGCCGCGACGTCCTGGACTCCTACTCCGCGCTCGACCCCGACCGGGTGTACGTGGTGAAGAACGGGATCGACCCCGACGAGTTCAAACCTGACACCGGCACCGACGTCGTCGACTCCCTCGGCGTCGACCGCGACCGGCCGCTGGTGGTGTTCGTCGGACGGATCACGCGGCAGAAGGGTCTGGTCCACCTCGTCCGCGCCGCGCAGCAGCTCGACCCGGACACCCAGCTGCTGCTGCTCGCCGGCGCCCCGGACACCCCCGAGATCGCGGCCGAGTTCGACGGCGCCTTCGCCGAGCTGAACCGGGTCCGGTCGGGCAGCGTGAAGTGGGTGCAGGAGATGCTGCCTCGCGCGTCGGTGCGCCAGGTGCTCACCCACGCCACCGTGTTCGCCTGCCCTTCGGTGTACGAACCGCTCGGCATCGTGAACCTCGAGGCGATGGCCTGCGAGACCGCCGTCGTCGCGTCCGCCGTGGGCGGCATCCCCGAGGTCGTGGTGGACGGGGAGACCGGCACGCTGGTGCCCTACGACCCCAAGCAGGCCGGCGACCCGGCCTACGTCGCGGCCTTCGAGGACCAGTTCGCCGCGGCGATCAACGAGATCACGCGCGATCCCGCCCTCGCCGAGCGCTACGGCAGGGCCGGTCGGCAGCGGTGCATCGAGGAGTTCTCCTGGGAGAAGATCGCGCGGGAGACGATCGCTGTGTACGAGAAGGCGATCGCGTTCCACCAGTCGCGCTGACGACGGAAACGAAAGAATGCGGGCCCCGGGGATCTCCCGGGGCCCGCATTTCTCGATCAGGTTCAGGCGACGACGACGCCCTCCAGCGCGGCCTTCAGTTCCGCCGCCTCGGTGGCGTTCATCTCGATGACGAGCCGGCCGCCGCCTTCAGCGGGGATGCGCATGGCGATCACGCGACCCTCCTTGGCCACCTCGATCGGCCCGTCGCCGGTCCGCGGTTTCATCGCTGCCATCGCATACCTCAATTTCTGGCTGGTTGTGGATCCAACTCCCCCATTATTCCATCCCCCGCCGACTGGCGGGGCACGCTCAGGACTCCGGGCGCTGGTCGGTGTCGAGCTGGCGGGCCAGGAGTTCCAGCAGTTCGTCCACCTGCTGCATCGAGTAGCCACGCGTGACGACGCCGAAACGCAGGCCCCTCAGGTCGTCGCCGGTGAGCTCCCCGGACGGGAGGTGCGGACGCGGCGTGTCGGTCACGGTGGACGGCATCTCGCCCAGTTGCCCGCTCGCGGCCACGGCCGCCAGACCGAGGATCGCCACCGCGATCATCCACAGGACCCACTCCATGCGCGGAACTCTACCCAGCCGGGGCCCCGTCGAACGCCAACCGCCTACATCTGCGGCGTCGGCGCGGGCGGGCCAGCCGGTCCGGGACCGGTGACCAGCGCCACGGCCTCGTCGGGGTCGTCGGCCAGCTGGAACAGGTCGAGGTCGCCCGCCGACACGTAGCCGTCGACGAGGACGCGGTCCTTCAGCCAGCCCAGCAGCGGCGTCCAGAACGCCGACCCGAACAGCACGATCGGGAACGAGGTGACCTTGCCCGTCTGCACGAGGGTGACGGCCTCGAACACCTCGTCCAGCGTCCCCAGGCCGCCCGGCATCACCACGAAGCCCTGCGAGTACTTCAGGAACATCACCTTCCTGGCGAAGAAGTAGCGGAAGTTGATCCCGAGCGACACGTACTTGTTCAGTGACTCCTCGAACGGGAGCTCGATGCCGAGCCCGACCGAGACACCACCGGCCTCCAGCGCCCCCTTGTTCGCCGCTTCCATGATCCCGGGGCCGCCGCCGGTGATCGTCGCGAAGCCGGCCCGCGCCAGCCCTGCGCCGATCCGGACAGCCGCGCCATACATCGGGTCCTTCTTCTGCGTCCGGGCAGAGCCGAACACGCCGATGCCGGGCCCGAGTTCCGCCAGCGTCCCGAACCCCTCCACGAACTCCGCCTGGATGCGCAACACCCGCCACGGGTCGGCGTGCACCCACTCCCCGTCGCCCTTGTTGGCGAGCAGCCGCTCGTCCGTCGTCGTCGGCTGGACCTGGTCGTGGCGCCGGATCACCGGGCCCTGGGTGCGGACGCTCTTGCTCACGGTTCGCATTATCCGGCAGGACGGCGCGGTGCGCGACGGGTCCGCGCGGTACCGCAGGGCCGCTCAGGTCAGCGCAGCCCCCACCGCGGCGACGTCGTCGAGGGTGTTCCAGACGTGAAAGGCGAGCCGCAGGCGTCCCGCCCTGCCCGACGCCCTGATCCCCGCGGCGGCCAGGCGGGCGAGCCCACAGCCGTCGGGATCGGGGAGCGTGACGATCGCGCTGTGCTGCGCGGGCGCGCCCAGCCGGCGGCACGCCTCGGCGCCGAGGGCCGACGCGTGGCGCCAGATCGCGGGGACGTCGGCGCCGGCGAACAGCCCGATCGACACCTCCGCGCCCACGAACGCCTGCCAGGCCGGCGAAACGTCGAAGCGCCGCGCATCGGTGGCGAGCTGCATCCGGGTGCCGTAGATGCTGTCCCACGGGTCGTCCCCGGCGTACCAACCGGCGGCGACCGGACGCAGCCGCGCGGCGAAGTCGGGGGCCACGGTCAGGAACGCGACGCCGCGTGGCGCGCACAGCCACTTGTAGGCGTGGCAGACGGTCGCGTCGAAGCGGCCCGCGTCCACCGGGAACACGCCGGCGGCCTGGGTGAGGTCGACGAGCGTCGCCGCACCACACGCCCTCGCCGCCGCGACGACCGCGTCCGCATCGGCCACCTCGCCTGTCGCGGACTGGACCAACGAGAAGACCACGAGGGCCGTGCGCTCGGTCACCGCCGCGGCGAGCCCGGCCAGCGGCGCCTCCCGCACCACCAGACCATCCACGGCCAGGAACGGGTACACGACCGAGGTGAAGTCCCCGGCCGCGACGAGGACCTCCGAACCCGCAGCAGCGACGCTGCGATGTTGGCGACCAGCGCGGAGGTCTGGGACCCGATCGCGACCTGCGCGACGGGCACCCCCGCGACCCGGGCATAGCTGGCCCGGGTGCGCGCGACCACGTTGTCGTACGCACCCGGGTCCGCCCGACCGCTCCGCCACCGCTCCAGGTCAGCCTGCAACGCCTCGACCGCCCGGCGCGGCACCACCCCACAGGTCGCCGCCGCCAGGTAGCCGGGTCCGACGTCGAATTCGCCGGCCAGCCCGGGCACGGTCAGCAGCGTCGACGGGGCGTTGAGCAGCGCAGTCATGGGACCAGCCTGCTCCGCGTGCCCTGATCACACCAGAGCATGTTTCCTGTCCTATCGATAAGCTGGACGCATGAGTTCGGAGCCGCGCCTCGACCTGCACACGATCCGGATCGTGCGCGCGATCGCCGACCACGGGTCGATCACCGCCGCCGCGGCTGCACTGGGCTACAGCCAGCCGGCGCTCAGCCAGCACCTGCGCAGGGCGGAGGCCCGGCTGGGGGCGCCGCTGGTCCTCCGCGTCGGACGCGGCGTCCGCCTCAGCGAGCCCGGACGCGTCGTCGCGCGGCACTCCGCCACCGTCCTCGCCGCTCTCGCCGCCGCGGAGGACGAGCTCACCCACCTGGTCGACACCACCACGGGGACGGTGCGGGTGGCGGCCTTCCCGAGCGCCTCGTCGACCATCGTCCCCACCCTGATCGCCCGCCTCGCCGAGGGCCACCCCGGCGTCCAGCTCGCCTACACCGAGGCCGAGCCGCCCGAGTCCCTCGCGCTGCTCTCCGACGGCAGCATCGACGTCGCGATCACGTTCAGCTATCCCGGCGACGCCGCCGATCCCCACGCCGAGCTGTCCGGCGCGTCCGTCGTGCCGCTGTTCGACGACCCCGTCGCGGTCGTGCTGCCGGCAGGGCACCGGCTGGCCGGTGCGGCGTCCGTCCGCCTCGCCGACCTCGCCGACGCGGCCTGGATCGCCGGCTGCCCGCTGTGCCGCGGCCACTTGCTGGCCGCGTGCGGCGCGCTGGGGATGACGCCGCGGATCGCCCACGCCACCGACAACTCGGTCGCGGTCCTGGGCCTCGTCGCGGCAGGGGTCGGGGTCGCCCTGCAGCCCCGGCTGGCCCTCGAGCCGCTCGAACTGCCGGCGGGGACGAGCGCCCACGACGTGCTGCCGGCCAGCGACCGGAGCGTGCGGGCCGTCACGGTCCGCGGCGCGGAGGCCGTGCCGACGGTGGGCGCGGTGCTGGCGACTCTGCGCGCGGTCACCGCAGCGCGGCGGCCTCAGGCCAGCCAGCGCAGCAGGGCGTCCCTGCAGGTGTAGAGGTCGGCGACGGGGCAGCACTCGTCGTCGGCGTGGGCCCGGCCCGGGTCCGCGGGCCCGAAGTTCACCGCGGGGACGCCGAGGGCACCGAACCGGGCCACGTCCGTCCACCCGAACTTGGGCCGCGGCTCGCCCCCGACCGCAGCGAGGAACTCCTGCGCGATCGGACGGTCCAGGCCGGGCCGCGCCGCAGGGGCGAAGTCGACGACCTCGAGGTCGTAGCCGGCGAACAGCTGCCGGCAGTGGGCGACGGCGTCCGCCTCGTCGCGGTCGGGAGCGAACCGGAAGTTCACGGTCAGCACGCAGGTGTCCGGGATCACGTTGGTGGCGATGCCGCCGGCGATCCCCACCGCGTTCATCCCCTCGCGGTAGGTGAGGCCGTCGACCTCGACCTCGCGGGGTTCGCAGGCCTGCAACAGCGCGAGCGGGCCCGCGGCGTCGTGGATCGCGTTGTGGCCCAGCCACGACCGGGCCGAGTGCGCGGCGCGTCCCCGCGTGGTGACGGTGAAGCGCAGCGTGCCCTGGCAACCGCCCTCGACGCCGGCGGAGGTCGGCTCCATCAGGACGGCGAAGTCGCCCTCCAGCCACTCCGGGTGCTCGCGGGCGATCCGGGTGAGGGAGTTGTCGGCCGCGGCGACCTCCTCGTGGTCGTAGAAGACCCAGGTGAGGTCGCGGTTCGGCGAGGTCAGCGCGGCCGCGCACGCCAGCGCCACCGCCACCCCGCCCTTCATGTCGGCGGTGCCGCGGCCGTGGACGACGTCGTCGACGAGCCGGGACGGCAGGTTGGCCGCGACCGGAACCGTGTCGAGGTGTCCGGCCACCACGACGCGCTGGTCGCGGCCGAGGTTCGT
Source organism: Propionicimonas sp. (assembly GCF_049840635.1). Lineage (GTDB taxonomy): Bacteria > Actinomycetota > Actinomycetes > Propionibacteriales > Propionibacteriaceae > Propionicimonas. Next base: position 2,666,563 of record NZ_JASGKL010000005.1, on the reverse strand, counting down.
GCGGGCGATCACGGTGTCGCCGTCCCTGACCACGTCCAGGTGGGGCTGCTCGCGCAGGGCAGCCTCGACGAGGTCCGCGAGTTCCCGTTCGTTCCCGCTGACCGACTCCACGTCCACGATCTGCCGGAACAGGGTCACGAGGTCACCGGTCAGGTCGAGGCGCATGCCCGAAGTCTAGGCATTCGCCCCCTCGGTAGGCTGGCCGCCATGACCCGACCCGCCCACGGCTGGGGCCTGGCGGGAGTCCACGACTCCGGCCAGGTCCTCGACACCTGGTTCCCCGCCCCTGCGCTCGGGGCGGCCACCGACCGCGAGCCTCCCCAGGCCCTGGTCGCCGCCGCCCAGGACGACGACGAGCGGCGCGTGCACACCGAGCCCCGGCTGGTCGAGATCGACCTCGACGCACCGCCCGCGGACACGCCGGACGCGTACCTGCGCCTGCACCTGCTCAGCAGCCGCCTGTGCGCGCCGCGGACGATCGACCTCACCGGGCTGTTCGGGGTCCTTCCGAACGTCGTGTGGACGAACTTCGGTCCGTGTGCGGTCGACGACTTCGAGGACGTCCGGCTCGCCCTGCTGTCCGCCCGGGGGCGCGTCGCCGTCCTCGGCGTGGACAAGTTCCCGCGGATGACCGACTACGTGGTGCCGTCGGGGGTGCGGATCGCCGACGCGGACCGCGTCCGGCTGGGCGCCCACCTCGCCGCGGGCACGACCGTGATGCACGAGGGTTTCGTGAACTTCAACGCCGGGACGCTCGGCACGTCCATGGTGGAGGGCCGGATCTCCGCGGGCGTGATCGTCGGCGACGGCTCGGACATCGGCGGCGGCGCGTCCATCATGGGGACGCTGTCGGGCGGCGGCCAGGAGCAGATCACGATCGGCCGGCGGTGCCTGCTCGGCGCCGAGTCCGGCGTCGGGATCTCCCTGGGCGACGACTGCGTCGTGGAGGCCGGGCTGTACGTGACCGCGGGCACGAAGGTCACGCTCCCCGACGGCTCGGTCGCCAAGGCCCTGCAGCTGAGCGGGCAGAGCGGCCTGATGTTCCTGCGGAACTCCGTGACCGGGGCGGTCGAGGCCCGCTCGCGCACCGGCTCCGGCGTCGAGCTGAACTCGGCGCTGCACGACAACTGAGGTCCGCGTGAAAACGGCCAGGGCAGCGCTCTGGGCAGTCCTGGGGATCGTCGTGGTGCTCGCGCTGGTGGCGGGCGGCGTGGCGCTGTGGGCCGGCTACAACAAGTCGCCACTGCCGATCGAGGACCGCTGCACGGCCACCGCGGGCGACCACACGACGACCATCGACCCCGAGCAGGCGCGCAACGCCGCCATCATCGCGGGGATGTCGATCAAGCGCGGGCTGGTGCCGCGGGCCGCGTCCATCGCGCTGGCGACCGCGTACCAGGAGTCCGGGATCCGCAACCTCGACTACGGGCACGCGGACTCGCTCGGACTGTTCCAGCAGCGGCCGTCGAAGGGCTGGGGCACGCAGGAACAGATCATGGACCCGTGGTATTCGACCCGCTCGTTCTACCGCGAGATGGTGAAGGTCTCCGGCTGGCAGACGAAGGACATCAACGACGTCGCGCAGGCCGTCCAGCGCAGCGCCTACCCCGAGGCGTACCGACGCCACGAGCAGAACGCGCGCACCCTGGCCAGCTCGCTGACCGGGGAGACGCCCGCGTCCTTCACCTGCGTGGTCGCCAAGCCGGCCGTGGCCGACCCCGGGGGGATGGACGACTTCCTGGTCAAGACCCTCGGCAGCGAGAACGTCACGGTCTCCCGGAAGGACGACCGGCTCACCGTCACCGCCGGCTCCCCCATCCAGGCGTGGGCGGTCGCGCACCTGGCGATCGCCAACACGTCCGCCTACGGGCTGTCGGGGGTCACGCTCGGCCCGTACAGCTGGGCGCACTCGACGTCGGGCCTCGCCGAGTGGGTCGGCAACGGGCCGACCGACACCGCCTCCGAGGTGGTGCTGGTGTTCGACGGCGCCACGCCCCGCTGAGGACGCTCAGCTTTCGCCGCGGAGCCGGCGCACGGCGGCGGCGATCCGCTCGTCGGTGGCGGTGAGGGCGATCCGGACGAAGTCGCGGGACGCCGGGCCGTAGAAGTCGCCGGGGGCGACCAGGATCCCCAGCGATGCGAGGTGGTCGAGGCTGTCGCGGCCGTCCTCGTCGCGCGTGCACCACAGGTACAGCGAGCCCTCGGAGTGCTCGATCCGGAAGCCGTCCGCCTCCAGGGCCGGACGCAGCAGCTCGCGGCGGCGGAGGTAGCGCTCGCGCTGCTCCTCGACGTGCGCCTGGTCGTCCAGCATCGCGGCCATCGCGGCCTGCACGGGCGTGGGCAGCATCATTCCGGCGTGCTTGCGCACCTCGAGCAGCGTGCGGACGATCGACGGGTCGCCCGCGACGAAGCCCGCCCGGTAGCCGGCGGCGTTCGACCGCTTCGACAGCGAGTGGACGGCCAGCACCCCGTCGAGGGAGCCGCCGTTCACGAGGGGGTTCAGCACCGAGACCGGCTCGGCGTCCCAGCCGAACTCGCCGTAGCACTCGTCGGACACGAGCACGGCGCCGACCTCGCGGGCGGCCCGGACCCACTCCCTCAGCTCGTCCGCGTCGAGGATCGCCCCGTGCGGGTTCGCCGGGGAGTTGATCCAGACCAGGCCGGGCCGCAGGGTGGACAGCCGGGACGGGTCGTCGCACGGCAGCGGCGCCGCCCCGGCCATCAGCGCTCCGACGGCGTACGTCGGGTACGCGGTCTCCGGGATCATCACCCCCTGCCCCGGCCCGACGCCGAGCAGCGTCGGCAGCAGCGCGACAAACTCCTTCGTCCCGACGAGCGGCAGCACGCCCTCGTCGGTCAGGCCGGACGCGCCCCAGCGGCGGGTCAGGTAGCCGATGATCGCCGCGCGCAGGGTCGGCGTCCCCCACGTCGTGGGGTAGCCGGGCGCGTCCGAGGCGTCGGCGAGAGCGCGGCGGGCGAGCTCGGGGGTGGGATCGATCGGCGTCCCCACCGAGAGGTCGACGATGCCGTCGCGGTGTGCGGACGCCACCGCACGCGCGTCCGCGATCGTGTCCCAGGGGAAGTCGGGCAGCCGGCCCGCCGGCCCGCGGGTCACTCGCCCTGGGGCGGCAGGGCGGCGACGGTCGGGTGGTCGGCGTCGATCGGCCCCAGCTTCGCGGCGCCGCCGGGCGAACCCACCTCGTCGAAGAAGTGGACGTTGATGTCGTAGTACTCGGCCTGGTCCGCGGGGACGTCGTCCTCGTAGAAGATCGCCTCGGTCGGGCAGACCGGCTCGCACGCTCCGCAGTCGACGCACTCGTCGGGGTGGATGTAGAGCATCCGGTTGCCCTCGTAGATGCAGTCGACCGGACACTCCTCGACGCACGCGAGGTCCTTGACGTCCACGCACGGGAGGGTGATCACGTAGGTCATTGCTGGGCTCCTGGTTCGAGACGTGCCAAACTCACGAGCACTCTACAACTGACAACGGGAGATGATGGGGAGTGGCCCACCGGCGTCCCGAACCCGGCCCGGTCCCGGGCAGCCGGGTGAGCGTGCGACGCGTCCGGCCGGACGGTCAGCCCGGCGACCTGGTCGGCTTCGTGCTGGCCGTGGACGCCGACCTGCTGCGGCTGCGGGACCGGCGCGGGACCGACCACGAGCTCGCCTGGTCGAGCGTGCAGGTGTGGCGCCGGGTCGGCGTCGCCCGTGGACGCGACCCGCTGCGCACCCCGCTCGCCGACCTCGACCGACTGGCTGCGGCGGCCGGTGTGGGCGGGCGGACGTTCGTCGCCCGGCTCTGCGACCTCCTCGACCGGCTCGACCCGGTGCCGCTGGGCGCCTGGACAGACCCTCCCCCGGCTCCTGCGAGCGTGGACGGTGAGTGGGTGACCGCGGCGTGGAGCCCCGTGCTCACCGACGTGCTGTGGTGGGCGAGCCACCACGACGCCCGCAGCGTCCAGGTGCGCACCGAGGATGCGGACGTCGCCGCGAGCCTCCTCGCGCAAGGGTTCCGGGAACGGGTGCCCGCTGACCGCTAGCTGGACGGCTCGGCCGCGTCGCTGAGGTCGTCCACCGGGGCCGACGGGAGGCCGATCTGCGAGACGAGGATGCCGGTCACCATGAGGGCGGCGCCGACGTAGCCGCGGAGGTCCATGAACTCGCCGAGCAGGAGGGCGCCGCCGATCGCGCCGAAGACCGACTCGGTCGCCATGATCAGGGACGCGTGGGTCGCCAGCGCGTGCCGCTGCCCGACGACCTGCAGCGTGTAGGCGATGCCGACGGAGACCAGACCGCCGTAGAGCAGCGGGACGAGCGCGTCCCCGACCCCGTCAAACGGGGTCGGCTCGAACAGCAGGGCGACCGCCAGGCTGAGGACCGCGCAGGTGAGGAACTGGGCGGCGGCGAACCGCAGCGCGGACAGCCGCGGGCTGTAGTGCTCGATCACGAGGATCTGGAGCGCCCACGGCAGGCAGCTGACGATCAGGAGGAGCTCGCCGCGTCCGATCATCAGGCCGTCGGTCACGGTGATCAGGTACAGCCCGGCCAGGGACGCCACCACCCCGATCACCGTCGGAACGCTGCTGCGTCGGCCGCGGAGGGCCGCGATCACGGGGACGGCGACCATGTACAGGCCCGTGATGAAGGCGGCGTTGCCGACCGGGGTGTCGATCATCGCCGCCTGTTGGAGGTTCACCGCGACGGTGAGCAGGACGCCGGCCAGGACGCCGGGCCCGATCACGGCCCGGGTGGCCGCGCGACGCCGGGCCGCCGGGACCCGCCGAATCCGGTCCCTGCCCAGGATGATCGGGACCAGCACCAGCGCACCGAGGGCGAACCGGAGTCCGGTGAAGGCGAAGGTGCCGACGTGGCCCGCGCCAACCCGCTGGGCGACGAAGGCCAAACCCCACAGCGCCGAGGCCAGCAGCAGCGCGCCGTTCGCGCGCAGCCGCTGGCCCCGGGAACTCGCCAGTTGGGCGCCGGTCACCGTGCTCGTCGACAGCTCCCGGTCACGCGTTGGCGAGGGCGGTCCTGGCGTGCGCCGCGACGTTCTCGGCGGTGAACCCGTACTTGGTGAACAGCAGGGCGCCGGACGCGGACTCGCCGAAGTGGTCGACCGAGACGATCTCGCCGGTCGGGCCGACGTACTCGCGCCAGCCCATCGCGATGCCGGCCTCGACCGACACCTTCGCGACCCCGGCCGGCAGGACGGACTCCCGGTACTCCGGGCTCTCGGCGTTGAACCACTCCAGGCACGGGGCCGAGACCACCCGGGTGCCGATCCCCTCGGCCTGCAGCTGGTCGCGGGCGGCCAGGGCCACCTCGACCTCCGAACCGGTGGCGATCAGGACGACCTGAAGGTCACCATCGGCGTCCACGAGGGTGTAGGCGCCCTTGACCAGGTCGGACGCGGGCGCAACACCGGCCGCGTCCCTGTCGACCGTGAGCAGGTCCTGCCGGGACAGGATCAGTGCCGACGGCCGGTCGGTGTGGGACAACGCGGCCAGCCAGGCCTGCGCCGTCTCGTTGGCGTCGGCCGGACGGATCACGTCCAGCCCCGGGATCGCCCGCAGCGAGGCGAGGTGCTCGATCGGCTGGTGGGTCGGGCCGTCCTCGCCGACGCCGATGGAATCGTGCGTCCACACGAAGACCGACGGCACCTTCTGCAGGGCCGCCAGGCGCACCGATGCGCGCATGTAGTCGGCGAAGACCAGGAACGTGCCGCCGTAGCAGCGGGTCAGGCCCGACATCGTGATCGCGTTCACGATGTTGCCCATCGCGTGCTCGCGGATGCCGAAGTGCAGCGTCCGGCCGGTGTAGTCGCCCGCGAACTCGTGGCTCGACTGCTCGGGCGGCAGGAAGGACGGCTGGCCCTTCATCGTGGTGTTGTTGCTGCCGGCCAGGTCGGCCGAACCGCCCCACAGCTCCGGCATCACGTCGGCGATCGCGCTCAGCACCTCACCGGACGCCGCCCGGGTGGCCTTCTTGCCGGCCGGGAACACCGGCAGCGCCGCGGCCAGGCCCTCGGGCAGCGCCCGGGTGATGATCCGCTCGAACAGGGCGACCTTGGCCGGGTTGCCCGCCATCCAGTCGGCGAACCGCGGATCCCAGGCGGCCTTGGCCGCCGCGGCCCGCTCGGCCGCGTTCGCGCGGGCGTGGGCGAGCACCTCCGGCTCGACGGCGAAGGAGGCGTCCGGGTCGAAGCCCAGCTCGGACTTCAGGCCTGCGACCTCCGCGGCACCCAGCTTCGAGCCATGGACGGAGTGGTCGCCGGCCTTGGTCGGCAGCGGCCAGCCGATCACGGTGGTCAGCTTGATGAAGGACGGCTTGTCTGTGACGGCCTTCGCGGCCTCGATCGCGTCCCACAGCGCCTGCAGGTTCTCCGTGTAGCCGGTGCCACCGTTGGTCCAGTCCACGTGCTGCACGTGCCAGCCGTAGGCTGCGTAACGGGCCGCGACGTCCTCGGTGAACGCGATCTTCGTGTCACCCTCGATCGAGATCCGGTTGTCGTCGTAGAACAGGATCAGGTTGCCCAGCTTCTGTGCCCCGGCAAGGCTGGACGCCTCCGACGCCACCCCCTCCTGCATACAGCCGTCCCCGGCGATCGCGTACACGAACCGGTCGAACACGCTCGACTCGCCCAGCGGGACCTCCGGGTCGAGCAGCGCCCGCTCCCGCCGGGCCGCCATCGCGAAACCGACCGCGTCCGACACGCCCGCGCCCAGCGGGCCGGTGGTGCACTCCACGCCCTTGGTGTGCCCGAACTCCGGGTGCCCCGGCGTCAGCGAGCCCTCCGTCCGCAGCGACGCGAGGTCCTCCACCTCCAACCCGTAGCCGGCCAGGAACAGCTGGCAGTACTGGGTCAGCGAGGAGTGCCCCGCCGACAGCACGAACCGGTCCCTGCCCACCCACGTCGGGTCGGCCGGATCACCGGTCATCACCTTCTGGTACAGCAGGTACGCCAGCGGCGCCAGCGAGATCGCCGTGCCCGGGTGGCCGTTCCCCACCTTCTCCACCGCATCCGCCGCCAGCACCCGCGCGGTGTCCACCGCACGCTGGTCGAGGTCCGTCCAGGTGAAACCGGTCATCGTTGGCCTTCCTCCAAGTCATTTGAAACGTAACAATAGTCGTTCCCGCGTTCGCGCCCAGCCTTTCACACCCTGACGGACAACCCGAGCGGTGGCCAGCAGTTGCCCGCGGTCCGGAACCGGTCGGGAACTTTGCCGAACAGCTGTGCGTCCGATACCCCCTTGGGTATAATCGTACGTAATCCTGCTGACGGGAGTTCACTGATGAAACGGCTGGTCATCCTGGGTGGCGGCACCGCGGGCACCATGGTCGCGAACAAGCTGCGCGCGGAGCTGGGCAAGCACGAACTGCACATCACCGTCGTCGACAGGGACGACGCCCACCACTACCAGCCGGGCTACCTGTTCATGCCGTTCGGCATCTACAACACCACCGACATCGTGCGGTCGCGGCACCGCTTCCTCGACGACGGCGTGGACCTCGTCCTCACCGAGATCGACCGCGTCGACCCCGACCACAGGGCGGTGCACCTCGCCGACGGCAGGACGCTGGGCTACGACTACCTGGTCGTCGCCACCGGCGTCTCGCCGCGTCCGGACGCCACCCCCGGCATGCAGGGCGCGCTGTGGCGGGAGAAGGTGCACGAGTTCTACAGCCTGCCCGGCGCGCAGGCGCTGACCGAGGCGATGCGGCGGTTCCGCGGCGGCCGGCTGGTCGTGCACATCACCGAGATGCCGATCAAGTGCCCGGTCGCGCCGATGGAGTTCACGTTCCTCGCGGACGACTGGCTGCGCAGCCACGGCATCAGGGAGAAGACCGAGATCACCTACGTGACGCCGCTGGACGGTGCGTTCACCAAGCCGGTGGCGTCCCGCGAGCTGGCGACAGCGCTGGTCGACCGGCAGATCACGCTGGAGACGGACTTCGCCGTCGAGCACGTCGACAACGACGCGTCCGAGCTGGTCTCCTTCGACGGCCGGCGGATCGGCTTCGACCTGCTGGTCACCGTCCCGCTGAACATGGGCGCCGACTGGGTGGCGCGGTCGGGCATGGGCGACGAGCTGAACCTCGTGCCCTGCGACCAGCACACGATGGCGAGCCTCGCGCACCCCGGGGTGTGGGTGCTGGGGGACGCGGGCACGCTGCAGACGTCGAAGGCCGGTTCGGTCGCGCACTTCGCCGTGGACGTGTTCGTCCACAACTTCGTCGACGAGTTCAACGGACGCCCGGTCACGCACGGCTTCGACGGGCACGCGAACTGCTTCATCGAGTCGGGCGGCGGCAAGGGCATGCTGCTGGACTTCAACTACACCACCGAGCCGTTCACGGGCACGTTCCCGCTGCCCGTCGCCGGGCCGTTCCAGCTGCTCAAGGAGACCCGGCTGAACCACCTCGGAAAGCTGGCGTTCCGCTGGATCTACTGGAACCTGCTGCTGCCGGGCCGGCCGATCCCGATGATCCCGACCGCGATGAGCCTGGCCGGCAAGCGCGTCGAGAAGGACGTCACGCCGGCAGCGACCGGGCTCCCGTCCGTCCAGCCCCCGTCCAGCCCTGCCCCGGCGCCGCGGGCGGCGCCGAGGGTCGCTGCGGCTCCGACGAAGGGCCGCGACGTCCCGAAGCCGCGACTGGCGACAACGCCGCTGGCGACGGCCGCGTCCGCAATGCCCGACGAGACGTGGGACGAGCGCAAGGGCGCCCAGCTCGCCCACGAACTCGGGATCGAGATGACGGATGCGCACTGGGCGCCGATCCGGTTCCTGCGGGACGACTACCCGGGGCGTGGTGAGACCGCGACGCTCCGGCGGACCAGCACGGTGGGCGGCTTCCCGATCCCGGACCTGTTCGAGCTGTTCCCCGGCAAGCCGGCCAAGACCATGGCCTACATCGCCGGGCTCCCCAAACCCAAGGGCTGCGTGTAGGAGACGACCATGACGACCACCATCGAGAACCCGACCACGCCCGAGGCGAGCGTCGCGGACGCACCCGTCCCGCCGCCGACCCCCACCCGCCGCAAGCTGGTGATCATCTGCTCGAAGGGCAACCTCGACATGGCCTACCCGGGGCTGATCCTGGGCACGGCCGCGCTCGGGGAGGGCATCGAGACCCACCTGTTCTTCACGTTCTGGGGACTGGACATGATCACCAGGGAGCGCATGGACGACCTCAAGTTCACGCCGCTGGGCAACACGGCGATGCACCTGGTCCAGGCGCCGAGGATGCCCATCCCCGCGCTCGCCGGTGCGATCCCAGGGATGACCGGCATGGCGACCAAGATGATGCGCAAGCAGATCGCGGACCTGGAGATCCCCACCGTCCCCGAACTCCTGGAGCAGGTCGTGGAGATGGGCGGCCACCTGTGGGCCTGCCGGATGTCCTTCGACATGATGAACCTCACCGAGGCCGACCTCTTCGACGGCGTCGAGGCCGTGATCAGCGCCACCGACTTCATGGAGATCTCCGAAGGCGGCCAGGTCATCTTCGTCTGAGGGGCGACCCTGTCATCCCGGCGAACGCCGGGATCTCCACGACGCACCCGCCATCACCGACACGGAGATCCCGGGTCAAGCCCGGGATGACAGGACAAGGAACCCTGTCATCCCGGCGAACGCCGGGATCTCCACGACGTACCCGCCATCACCGACAAGGAGATCCCGGGTCAAGCCCGGGATGACAAGACAAGGAACCCTGTCATCCCGGCGAAAGCCGGGACCTCCACGACGCAGCCGCCACCACCCACACGGAGATCCCGGGTCAAGCCCGGGATGACAAGACAAGGAACCCTGTCATCCCGGCGAAAGCCGGGACCTCCACGACACACGCGCCACCACCCACACCGAGATCCCGGGTCAAGCCCGGGATGACAAGACAAGGAACCCTGTCATCCCGGCGAAAGCCGGGACCTCCACGACGCACCCGCCACCACCCACACGGAGATCCCGGGTCAAGCCCGGGATGACAAGACAAGGAACCCTGTCATCCCGGCGAAAGCCGGGACCTCCACGACACACGCGCCACCACCGACACCGAGATCCCGGGTCAAGCCCGGGATGACAAGACAAGGAACCCTGTCATCCCGGCGAAAGCCGGGATCTCCACGACGCAGCCGCCACCACCCACACGGAGATCCCGGGTCAAGCCCGGGATGACAAGGACGCGGCACGGTGGGGACGGTTCCTGGCGTGCCGCTTCAGCGGGGGCGGACGAAGACGGCGGCCGTGCGGGCCGGGACGGTGAGCCAGTCGGCGCCGACCTCGCAGGTGCGGACTTCCGGGTCGGCGCCGGACGCCTGGACCGGGTGGAGGCGGTAGCCGCGCGCGTCCAGCGGGAGGGTCTGGCGGACGAACCACGGGGTCGCGTTGAAGACGACCAGCACGCTCGACCAGCGCTCCTCGACCTCGCCGGACGGGTCGTCGATCGCCATCACGACCACCCCGGGCAGCTGGTGCCAGCTGTCCGCGACCGGGAAGCGGACCATCGCCGCGATCCGGTCCGCACGGGCCAGCCGGAACAGCCGGGTGGACGCGCGCAGCCGGAGCAGATCGAGCGCCTGCTCGTGCGCGCGGCGGATGTCCTCCGGGTGCGGCTTCAGCCGCGGATCGGCCAGCAGCGGCGCCAGCACGTGCCAGGCGCCCGCGTTGTCCGGCTCCGGCGGCAGCCCCGCGCCGAACCCGTTGTCGGTCATCGTGAAGTCGAGGTAGTTGAACCAGTCGCCCGAGTTGTACGAGTTCCGGTCCAGGCTCTTGCTGCGCAGGATGTCGGTCCCGGCGTGCCACATCACCGGGCTCTGGCCGAGGGTCGCGAACGCCAGGCAGACCGTGTTCAGCCGCACCCTCGCGTCCATCGGCGTCGCCGGGTGCACCTTCAGTGTGATCGCGTCGAACAAGGTCTCGTTGTCGTGCGCGTCCACGTAGCTGATCACCTCGCCGGGTTCGTCGGCGTACCCCGCGGGACTGCCCCCGAACTCCAGTTCGTCGCCCCGCACCACCGCGTGCCGCGAGTTCGACCCGAACCGGTAGCCGCGCAGCGTCCCCGCCAGCCCCAGCTGAGCGATGTCCGTGCACCAGGCCAACCGCTCCCCCTGCGTCGTCTGGTCCCCGTTCACCCCCCCGCCGTTGTCGGCCGTGAACAGCCCCGTCCCCAGCCCCTGGCCGCGGGGGTCTCCGTCCCCCACCGACCCACCGCGGACGGCGTCGCGCAGCCGGTCCGAGAACGTGGCGATGCCGGTGCCGCCGAGCTGGCCCTGGGTGGCCTGCACGAACTGGGCGTTGCCCGCCACCTCTCCGAAGTCCCAGCCCTCCCCGTGCATGGTGATCGCGCGCCCGTCCACCCCGTCCGCCTCGGGGGTGAGCGCGTCGAGCGCGGCCCGCACCGCCAGCATGTTCGCCCGGCTGTGGTGCCCCATCAGGTCGAACCGGAAGCCGTCGACGTGGTACCCCCGCGCCCAGTGGACGCAGGCGTCCACCATCAGCTTCTGCGCCATCACGTGCTCGGTGGCCACATTGGGGCAGCAGGTGGACCGCTCCACCGCGCCCTCCGCGTCCAGCCGGTGGTAGTAGCCGGGGACGATCCGGTCGAGCACCGACTTGGTGTCCTGCCCCGCGCTCGCGGTGTGGTTGAACACCTGGTCGAGCACGACCCGCAGGCCCGCGGCGTGGAACGCCCCGACCATCGCCCTGCACTCGCTGACCCGGCCGCCCCCCTCCGCGCTGGCGAGGGTGGACGAGAACGAGCCCTCGGGCGCGAAGTAGTGCCACGGGTCGTACCCCCAGTTGAACGCGCTGCGTCCCCCCGCCCGCGCCACGTGGAGCTGCTGCTCCGGGCTGTCCGGGGGAAGCCCGCGCAGCACGTCCCACGCCGGACGCAGCTGCCGCGCCGGGTGCTCCTCGACACTCGCGTTGTCGAACAGCGGCAGCAGCTGGACGCTGGTCAGGCCCGCCTCGGCGAGCCGCCGCAGGTGCGCCATCCCGACGCTGTCCACGGTCGGGGCGAGGAAGCTGCCCCGCAGCCCGGCGGGAACGCTGGCGTCGGACACCGAGAAGTCGCGCAGGTGCAGCTCGTAGATGACCTGGTCGACCGGGTCCTCCAGCCGGGGCGCGACAGCCTCGCGCCACTGCGCCGGCGCCCACGCCGCGTCGTCGAGGTCGACGAGCACCGAGTGGGTCGAGTTCACGGTCAGCGAGGTCGAGTAGGGGTCGGTCACCTCGTTCGTCACCACGCGGCGGTGGTGCGGCGCGTAGACGGTGACCTCGAACCGGTACCGCGCGCCCTGCCAGTTCGGCTCGCCCGTGATCGCCCAGGTGCCGTCGATCGCCGGCACCATCCGGCGACGCTGCGGCGGATCGTGCAGTTCGGTGCCGGCCGGCCAGAGCTGGAGGGCGACCGACCGCGCCGTGGGTGCCCACAGTCGCAGCGTCGGGGTGCCGATGTGCCAGGTCGGACCGAGCTCCGCGTCCGGAGCGGCCAGCAGGTCGTCGATCACCCCGCCGAGCTGCAGCGACCCCGCGTCCACCAGTCGCCCCGACGGCAGGTGGACGCTCACCGCGACCTCGCAGCGCACGGCCTCCCGCACTTGGGCCACGGCCGCGGCGGGCAGCCGCAGGCACAGCCGCCCACGCAGGTGTGGGTAGGCCTCGGCGAGGTCCGCGGGCAGGCCCGCGGGGTCGAACCGCAGCAGGGCGTTGGGCCAGGGCAGCGGGTCGCTGGCCTCGGGGTCGATGTGGTCGTCGGCCGACCAGTGCAGGCGCCAGTCGAGGCTCGCCGGGTCGACGCCGGGCGGCAGCTCCCAGCCCGGCCAGGCGATCCCCCCCGCGCGCAGCCAGTGCCCGGGGGCCCGCTCGAGGCCCCGGACGCCATCGCCCGGCCGCAACACCCTGCCGATTCTGCCACCAGTTGCTGGTAGCGCTCCCACCGACGCCCTCAGCGGGCGAGGTGCGCGTACCGTCCGCCCGCGGCGAGCAGGCCCTCGTGGGTCCCGCGCTCGACGATCCGGCCCTCGGCGAGAACGACGATCTCGTCGGAATTCTGGACGGTGCTGAGCCGGTGCGCGATCGTCAGCGTCGTCCGGCCCTCCATCAGGTGGTCGAGGGCGGCCTGCAGTTCGCGCTCGGTCTCGGTGTCGAGCGCGGACGTCGCCTCGTCGAGGACGAGGATCGGCGGGTTCACCAGCAGCGTCCGCGCGATCGCCAGCCGCTGCCGCTCCCCGCCGCTGAACCGGTGCCCCCGCGCGCCCACCACGGTCTCCAGCCCTTCGGGCAGCGCAGCGATCACGTGGTCGACCTGCGCTGCCTCCAGCGCGGCCCACAGCTCCGCGTCCGTCGCGTCGGGGGACGCCTGGCGCAGGTTCGCGGCGATCGTCGTGTGCGAGAGGTAGGTCTCCTGGGTCACCATGCCGATGATCCGGGTCCGGTCGGAGGCCGCGATGTCGCGCAGGTCGACCCCGTCCACCGTGACCCGGCCGGACGTCGGGTCGGCCAGCCGCACCAGGAGCGCTGCGAGGGTCGACTTCCCCGATCCCGTCTCCCCCACCACCGCGACCGAGCAGCCGGCGCCGAGGTCGAGGTCGATGTCGCTCAGCGCATCCGTGTTGCCGTCCGGGAACCGGTAGCTGACGTGCTCGAACCGCACCTCGCCGCGCACCGCGTCGCGGCCCAGCCGCACGGGGTCCACGGGCTCGGCCACGTCCACCCTCAGGTCGAGGTAGCCGAAGATCCGGCTGAGCAGCGCCATCGAGGACACCCACTGGGCGCCGACGTTGAGCAGCCCCATGATCGGCCGGAAGATCGTGCCCTGCAGGCTCGCGAACGCGATCAGCGTGCCGATCGACAGGTCCCCCGACAGCGCGGGGAAGCCGGCCACCAGGTACAGCAGCGCGGGGATCGCTGCGAAGACGATGCCCATCGTCGCCATCCGCCAGCGGCCGGCCAGCTGGGAGCGCACCTCCAGGTCGATCAGCCGTGCGGACGTGTCGGTGAACTCCCGTTCCCGCGCCGGCCCGCTGCCGAGGGTCTTGGAGAGCATCGCGCCGTTGATGCTGAGCGCCTCCTCCACCTCGCTGTGCAGCTCGGCCAGCGCGCGCTGCTGGGAGAGCGTGATGTCGCGGCGGACGAGCGCCACCCGCCGGGTGAGGGCGATCGCGGGCGGCAGGACGAGCAGGGACAGCAGCGACAGCCGCCAGTTCAGGACGACCATGGCCGCGGCGGTCGCGACCGCCGTCGTCAGGTTGGACGCGATCGAGGTGGCGGTGTTCGTGATCACCGACTGCAGCCCGGCCACGTCCTGGAGCAGCCGCGACTGGATCTCCCCGCCGCGGGTGCGCTTGAAGAAGTCCAGGGACTGCGCCTGCAGGTGGGTGAACACCCGCACGCGCAGGGTGTGCATGACCCGCTGCCCCATCGCGGTGGCGAGCCAGGTCTGCCAGACGCCGAGGACGCCGGTCACCGCGGCGATGGCCACCATGCCGACCACCAGCCAGACCAGCAGCGTGGTGTCGCCGTTCGGGAGCGCGACGTCGATCACCTCGCGCAGCAGGAACGGCTGGGCGAGCCCGACGACGGCCGCCACGACGATGATCGCCGTGACCGCGATCAGTTCGAGGCGGTGGCCCTGGAACAGCGCGGCGACGCGGCGCAGGCTCACCGGTGACTCGGCGAGCTGGGTGCGGTCGGCGGGGTTGACCCGCGCGGGCCCGCGGAACTCCTGGTGCGGAGCGGTCATCGTCATGCGGCCTCCCGATATACTGAGGTAACCACAGCATATAAGGACGGGCGACATGGAGGTATTCCCGGAGGCCCTCGCCGAGTCGTTCCTGCGCGTGTCCCGGCGGCTGCGCGGCGAGACCCAGCGCCGGATCGCGCCACTGGGGGTGAACCTGCACCAGTCCCGCGCGCTGCGGACGATCGCCGAGCAGGGGCCGCTGCGCCCCTCCGAACTGGCGGGACAGCTCGGCATCACCCCCCGCTCCGCGACCGACTCGGTGGCACCACTGCTCGCGTCCGGCCTGGTCCAGCGACGGACCGATCCGGGCGACGGACGCGCGTACCTGCTCGCCATCGCCCCCGCCGGTGAGGAGGCGCTGGCCGGGATCGGACGGGCGCGGGCCGAGGTCGGTGCCGAACTGTTCGGACGCCTCTCGCCCGGCGAGCGCGAGGCCCTCGCCACCCTGCTCGACCGGCTGGGCGAGGAACGCCCCTAGACTTGCTCACCGACCCTGGGCTTCGTCGAGGAGGTGTGCGTGGACCGGTTCGGACTGGACACGGTCCTCGCGCTGCTCGTCGCGGTGTGGTTCGTGGTGGCAGGGCTCGTCACCCTGTTCTCCCGCGGACCCGCCGCCGGGCGTCGCGCCGTCTCCGCCGATCCCGGCTGGTTGCGCACGCTGCGCCGCGTCCGCGGGGGGCTGGAGGTCCTCGGCGGCCTCGCCGTCGCCGCGGGCGCCGCGATCTCCGTCCTCGGCCTCCGGCTGGGGTTCCCCGGGCGCGCGGTCGGACTCGCGCTGGCCGCCCTCGCCCTGTGGGCGGGAGCGGAGTCCGCCCGGCCGCCCGTGCGCTGGGTGCGCCTCGTCCTCGCCGCCGTCGGGTTCGGCCTGGCGGTGTTCTACGCGGGTTTCCGGGGCTGACGTGCTCCGCGAGGAGGTCATCGCCACGCGGTTGGCCACCCAGCGCCTGACCGGACCGCCCGCGTCCGATCCCGCCCAGGTGGTCCGCGAACTCCTCGCCGTCCAGGCGCAGGACGCCCCGCTGGCCCGCGCGATGGTCGCCCTGCGCTGCGCGGGGACGGCGGCCGACGTCGCGGCGGCGGTCGCGCGCGGCGAGATCGTCCGCACCCACGTCCTTCGGCCCACGTGGCACTACGTCGCCACGGACGACCTGCGGCGCCTGCTCCGGCTCACCTCGCCGAAGGTCGAGGCCGGGATGGCCTCCCGGCACCGCCTGCTGCAGCTCGAAGGCACCCGTCTCGACGCGGCGATCGAGGTCGTCGCGTCCCGGCTGGCCGGACGCCGTTTCGCCGGGCGGACCGAGCTCGCGGGCGTCCTCGCCGCCGCGGGCGCGCTGGCCACCGACGACCCCCAGTACTGGGCCCAGGTGACGCACGTCCTCCTGGTCGCGGAACTGCGCGGCGTGCTCTGTTCGGCCCCTGTGGCGGACGCCGAGCACCACTACGCGCTCGCCGACGAGGTGCTGCCGGCCGAGGAGGAGTTCGACAGGGACGCCACGCTCGTCGACCTGGTCGGACGGTTCGTCGCGAGCCACGGCCCCGTCGCGCTCCCCGACCTGGTCCGCTGGGCGAAGGTGACGCTCACCGAGGCCCGGCGCGCGCTCGACGTGGTCGGCGAGCGGGTCGACCGCGTCCGGGTCGACAGCGAGGAGCTGTGGTTCGCGCCGTCGGCGCTGCGGCCCGCGACGCGACCGCAGCGCGCCTGGTTGCTGTCGACCTTCGACGAGGCGTTCCTGAGCTATCGCCGGGTCGGGTGGACGCGGTCCGCGGGCAACCCGGACGGGCCGGACGAGCGACGCTTCGCGCAGTCCGCCGGCGGTCCGGTGCTGTGCGACGGGCTCGATGTCGGCGGGTGGAAACGCCGCTGGGACCGCGGCCGCGCGTGGATCGACCTCACGCTCGACCCGGGCCTGGCCGCTGGGGCACGGGACGCGGTCGACGAGGCGGTCGACCGGCTGCTCCTCGTGATCACCGGACCACCATCGAGCGTGGGCGGCAGCACCTACGCTGGGGCGTAACCCCAGGAGGATGAATGAACCAGTGGCCTGAGCCGGAAGGGCCGGGTGTGACGCCACCCGAGCCCGGCGTCGACTCGACGCCGGGACAGGGCTGGGCGTCCACGCAGGTCCCCGCCGCGCAGCAGGCTCCCGCTGCATCCTGGGACCCCCCGCACACGGGGAATCCACAGCAGGGGTGGTATCTGCAGCAGGGTGGGAATCCGCAGCAGCCCTGGAGTGCGCCCCAGGCATGGCCGCCGCCGCAGTACCCGGTGGCGCCGCAGGGGCTGCCCCCCGCCTCGGGGACGGCCGCCTACCAGCCCCCGAACGCGCCGCAGGGCTGGGGCCAGCAGGGCTGGGGCCAGCAACCCGGCCCCCCGCAGCAGTGGCTGAACGCGCCACCACCGCCCCTCACCGACCGCCCGTCGACCCCCCGGCCCCCATCCGGACGAGGCTGGCTGGTCGCCGTCCTCGGGGTCGTCGCCGTCGTCCTGATCGGCCTGGTGGGCGCGCTGGTGGTGCCGTCACTGGTCGGCCTGCCGGCCCGGAACTCGTCGGCCGCCGGCGGCCCCTCCCCGTCCTCGACGTCCGGAACCCCCGGCTCCCAGTCCACGGCGGCCATGCCCAGCGACCCCGAGGTGATCCTGAAGAAGAACCCGGTCTACGCGCTGACGGTGCCGGCGCACTGCCCGTCCCAGCAGATCCCGAACAGCCCGGCCGCCTTCCGCAAGCAGGTGAAGGCGCTGATGGCGTGCGAGAACACGGCCTGGCGCTCGGCACTGGCCGCCACGCCGGTGGAGTTCGCCAAGCCCAAGGTGACCTTCTACGGCTCGTCGACGTCGTCGCCGTGCGGGCACCTCGACACGACCTTCCCCGCCGCCTACTGCTCGAGCGATCGCACGCTGTACTTCTCGACCGCCTCCTACCAGCAGGGCCGGTACTACCGGCTCGCCGTCGCAGAGTTCGTCATGCACGAGTACGCCCACCACGTGCAGGAGCTCGCCGGCATCTTCGACTCCACCTGGGTGACCGGCGAGGGCGACAGCCTGACCAGCCGCAGGATCGAGCTCCAGGCCCACTGCATGGCGCACTACCAGCTCACCCACTCCGGCATCGGCTTCAGCGCGTCCGACCGGGCCGACTCCGAGTACCAGTTCGGCTACTCCAGCGACGCGTCCGGCCACGGGTCGGTGAAGGCCGAGCGCTACTGGGGACGCCGCGGCCTGGCCGCGGAGTCGGTGGGCGCCTGCAACACCTGGAAGGTCACGCGCGCGAAGGTGAAGTAGTGCCTCCGCTGCCACGTCGGTGAGGATGGCAGACGGGCACCGCCACAGGTTAGGGTCACCTCACTTCCGACCCCTTATTGGTCAGACCATTAAGCAATTTCCTGTAGACTGGCCTCTGGCGGGCAGGGCCCGCCCACCGCGTCCGGCGTACTCAGCCCGTTCCCGCGGCGTGCACAACCCCCGCAATGTCGCAGCGCGCGCTCCGCGCTGCCCGCACGCAAGGAGAGACATGACCGCAGAGGTCGAGGCCCCCGCAGCGCTTCACCGCGACGACGCCTGGCAGGGCTTCATCACGGGCCCGTGGACCGGCACGATCGACGTCCGCGACTTCATCCTCGCCAACTTCACGCCCTACACCGGCGACGCGTCCTTCGTGGCCGGGCCGACGCAGAAGACGCTGACCGTGTGGGAGACCCTGCAGCGGGACTACCTCTCCGTCGAGCGCGCGAAGCGGGTCTACGACGTCGAGACCCACATCCCCGCCGACGTGGACGCGTTCGCCGCCGGCTACATCTGCGACGACGACAACGTCATCGTCGGCCTCCAGACCGACGTGCCGCTCAAGCGGCCGATGATGCCGGCCGGGGGCTGGCGGATGGTCGAGACTGCGATCCGCGAGGCGGGCCTCGAACCCGACCAGCGGGTCAAGGACGTGTTCACGAAGTACCGCAAGACCCACAACGAGGCGGTCTTCGACATCTACACCCCGCGGATCCGCGCCGCGCGCTCCGCGCACCTGCTCACCGGCCTCCCGGACGCCTACGGCCGCGGCCGGATCATCGGCGACTACCGCCGGGTCGCCCTCTACGGCATCGACCGGCTGATCGAGGCCAAGCTCGCCGACATGGACTCCGTGGTCGACCAGCCCTTCAGCGAGAACTGGGCGCGCTACCGCGAGGAGCACGCCGAGCAGGTCAAGGCGCTGAAGAAGCTGCGCAACCTCGGCGAGGAGTACGGCTTCGACCTGTCCCGTCCGGCCGCGACCTTCGTCGAGGCCGTGCAGTGGACCTACTTCGCCTACCTGGCCAGCGTGAAGAGCCAGGACGGTGCAGCGATGAGCATCGGCCGGCTCTCCGGCTTCTTCGACGTCTACGCTGAGCGCGACCTCGCGTCCGGGCTGATCACCGAGTCCGACGCCCAGGAGGTCATCGACGCGCTGGTCACCAAGCTGCGGATCGTCCGCTTCCTGCGCACGATCGACTACGACCAGATCTTCTCCGGCGACCCGTACTGGGCGACCTGGTCCGACGGCGGGTTCGCGAATGACGGCCGCACCCTGGTCACGAAGACCTCGTTCCGGCTGCTCCAGACCCTGCGCAACCTCGGCCCGGCGCCCGAGCCGAACATCACGATCTACTGGGACGCCGCTCTCCCCCAGGGCTACAAGGACTTCTGCTCGCTGATCTCGATCGAGACCTCGGCGATCCAGTACGAGTCGGACGCGGAGATCCGCAGCCACTGGGGCGACGACACCGGCATCGCCTGCTGTGTCTCCCCCATGGCCATCGGCAAGCAGATGCAGTTCTTCGGCGCCCGGCTCAACGCGGCCAAGGCGCTGCTGTACGCCATCAACGGTGGCCGTGACGAGGTGACCGGCAAGCACATCGTGCCCGGCTTCGCCCCGCTGACCGGCGACGAGCCGCTCGACTTCGACACCGTCTGGGCGGCCTACGACAGCATGCTCACCTGGGCGGTGGAGACCTACGTCGAGGCGCTCAACATCATCCACTACAGCCATGACAAGTACGCCTACGAGGCGATGGAGATGGCGCTCCACGACGATGAGATCATCCGGACGATGGGCTGCGGGATCGCCGGGCTCTCCATCGTCGCGGACTCCCTCGCCGCCATCCGGTACGCCACGGTGACGCCGGTCCGCGACGAGAGCGGCCTGGTCGTCGACTACATCACCGAGGGCGAGTTCCCGATGTACGGCAACGACGACGACCGCGCCGACGACATCGCCCAGCTGGTCGTGAAGACCGTGATGGACAAGATCCGCAGCATCCGGATGTACCGCGACGCGATCCCCACCCAGTCGGTGCTGACGATCACCTCCAACGTGGTCTACGGCAAGGCGACCGGCGCGTTCCCGTGCGGCCACGAGGCGGGGACGCCGTTCGCGCCGGGCGCGAACCCGGAGAACGGCGCGGACACGCACGGCATGCTCGCGTCCATGCTGAGCGTGGGCAAGCTGTCCTACGACGACGCCCTGGACGGGATCTCGCTGACCAACACGATCACCCCGTCCGCGCTCGGCCGCACCGAGACCGAGCGGGTCGCCAACCTGGTCGGCATCCTCGACGCCGGGATGGGCGAGGGCCTCTACCACGCGAACATCAACGTGTTGAACCGGGAGACCCTGCTCGACGCGATGGAGCACCCGGAGGACTACCCGCAGCTGACCATCCGGGTGTCGGGCTACGCGGTGAACTTCACCAAGCTCACCCGCGAGCAGCAGCTGGACGTCCTGTCCCGCACCTTCCACGAGGACCTCTGAGTGACCGCCCTCGTCGCAGCCCAGCCCTCAGCCGCCCACGCCGGGCGGCTGGGCGGGCTGCCGACCGCAGAGGGACTCGGCAGGCCGGAGCTGCTGCTCGGGCTGCGCACGGGCGAGATCGGCACCGTGCACTCCTGGGAGCTCGTCACGGCCGTCGACGGGCCGGGGACGCGGATGACGACGTTCGTCGCCGGTTGCCCGCTGCGCTGCCTGTACTGCCACAACCCGGACACGATGAGCGCCCGCAACGGGGTGCCGGTGTACGCCGACGACCTGCTGGCGCGGATCCGGCGCTACCGGGGCGTGTTCCGGGCCACCGGGGGCGGGATCACGCTGTCGGGCGGGGAGATCCTCGCCCAGCCCGCGTTCGCGCGCCGGGTCCTGCGCGGGGCGAAGGAGCTGGGCGTCCACACGGCCATCGACACGTCCGGCTTCCTCGGCCGGAACGCCGACGATGCGATGCTGGCCGACGTGGACCTCGTCCTGCTGGACGTGAAGGCCGGCGACGAGACCACCTACCGCCGGGTGACCGGACGCGCCCTCGCGCCGACGCTGGAGTTCGGCCGCCGGCTCTCCGGCCTGGGCATCGAGACGTGGCTGCGCTACGTGCTGGTGCCCGGCCTCACCGACCACGCGGCGACGGTCGCGTCCGTCGCCGACTACGCGGCGTCGCTGCCGACGGTGTCCCGGGTCGAGGTGCTGCCTTTCCACCAGCTGGGCCGCGACAAGTGGACCCAGCTCGGCCTCGACTACGCCCTCACCGACACGCAGCCCCCGTCCGCCGACCTCGTCGAGTCCACCCGGGCGATCTTCCGCGACCGGGGTTTGCTCACCTACTGAGTGGGGTGTCGGACGCGGCCCACGCCCGGTCCAGAAGCTCGGTGATCTCCTCCAGCGCAGCCCGGAAGCGCGCGACCTGCGCCTCGTCCCAGACGATCTCCGGGTCCGGCTCGAGGTAGGACAGCAGGAGGCCGGTCAGGGCGAAGCCCGGCACCGTCCACTCGAGCTCGTCGGCACCGAAAGCGGCGAGGGGGAACGTCCCGGTCAGCAGGCTGGGACGGGAGGCGATCTTCACCACGAACCCGGTCATCAGCGCCCCGGCAGCCTCCGCCATGACCTCGAAGCCGTTCGCGGCGTCCAGCGGAGGAACCAACCGGTAGCCGAGCAGCCGCGGCAGCCGCGCGTAGACGCTCACCCGGTGCGCGGAGAACTGCTGCTCGGCATGGGCGAGTGCGCCGGTCACCTCGGCGCGCAGGTCGCCGTCCGGGAGCCCGCGTCCGGTCGCGCTGAGGGCGAGGTACGTCGCCCAGCGGGGTGAGGCCACCATCCGCTCGATGTCCGCCTGGACGCTGACCCGCAGGCCGTCGACGACCACGTGCCGGCGCCGGCCGGGGTCGGTGGCCAGGTCGGGGTTGCGCGCGACGAGGTCGAGGATGTGCGCGACCTCCCGCGGGGAGTCGACCTCGAGGGTGGTGGCCCGGACCGCGGCCACCATGACGTCCGCGAGGAAGGCCTGCTTGTTCGCCCAGATCCGGTAGGCCGTCGCACGGGAGACCCCGGACGCCGAGATGACCTCCTCCAGCGAGATGTGGTCGAGACTCACGGCCAGCCCGCCGGCCGTGACCTGGGCGAGCGCTGCGGCGATCACGCGCTCCCTCGGAGTGGGTTGACCCATCGGCGTCATGAGACATAGCATCTCATGTGAGACATAATGTCTCACGCAGCCGTGCCGAAGGAGAGAGATGCCTGTCCATGTCCTCATCGCCCACGTCGCAGCGCTGGTCGGGCCCGTCAGCTCCGCGCTGGTGGTCGTCTACGCCCTCGTCCCCGCGGCGCGGGCGCGCCTGCGCTGGCCGATGGTGGTCACCAGCCTGGTGACCGGCGTCCTGTTCGTCGTCACCGCGTCCGCCGGGCGCGCTCTCCTCGCAGACCTCGATCAGACCGGGGTCGACGTCAACGCCGCCTACCGACACGCCAAGTTCAGCGACACGGCGACGACCCTCGCAGTCGTCTCAGCGATCCTCGTGCCCGTCGCTGCCCTGCGGCCATTGCGGCCCGGGGTCGGCCGCGGGCCGTCCACCAGGGTCTGGGCCGTCCTGCTCTGCGTCCTGGCGGTGGGCCTGCTGGTCATCACCGGCTACACAGTCCTGATGGCCGTCGGCGCCGCATGGGGGGCCGACGCATGACCGCCCCCACGGCTGCACTGGTCGTGCGGGAGTCCTGCTGGGGCAACACCGCGGCGGTGGCGGACGCGATCGCCGAGGGGCTCCGGGACGGCGGCGTGGACGTCACGGTGGTGGACGCGGCCGGCGCCCCCATCGGGATCGACCCAGCGGTCCGGCTCGTGCTGATCGGCGCCCCCACCCACAACATGCGCCTGCCCACCGCGGCGAGCCGCCGATCGGCCGCCGAACGCGGCGCGCCCGCGACCGGAACCGGCGTCGCGGAGTGGATCGCGAGGGCCCGGTTCGGGACGGACGCGGCCGTGCTCACCTTCGACACCCACATCGCGTCACGCTTCTCCGGTTCGGCGGCCAGGCACGCCGCCCAGCTCCTGCGGAGGTCCGCCCGCGCCCGGGTGGGCGAACGCTTCGTCGTCGCGGGCGAGCCCCCACGGCTCACCGACGGCGAACTGGACCGGGCACGCGCGTGGGGCGGGATGCTGGCCGCCGACCTCGTCCGCGGGAGGTGATCCGTCCGGTCAGGACCGGGTTTGTTGGAGGGCGTCCACCCCGGCGTTGATCCGCCCGATCAGGGCGATCCGCTCGGGCAGGCGCACGAACGCGCTCTTGGCCGCGTTGACGCTGAACCGGCGCAGGTCGTCGAGGTCGTAGCCGAAGGCCTCGCTCAGCAGCGCGAACTCGCGGCTCATCGTCGTGCGGCTCATCAGCCGGTTGTCGCAGTTCACCGTGACCCGGAACCCCAGCCTCGCCAGCCTCCCGAACGGGTGGTCGGCGATCCGGGAGCAGATCCCGGTCTGGAGGTTGGAGGACGGGCAGAGCTCGAGCGCGATCCTGCGGTCCCTGATGTAGGACGCGAGTTCGCCCAGCGAGCCGTCGGGGGCGATGTCCCCGATCAGCCGGACGCCGTGGCCCAGCCGGGACGCGCCGCACACCTGCACGGCCTCCCAGATCGACGGCAGTCCGAACGCCTCGCCGGCGTGGATCGTGAACTCGAAGTTGTTGCGTCGCAGCAGTGTGAAGGAGTCGATGAACCGGCTCGGCGGGAAGCCGTCCTCCGCCCCGGCGATGTCGTAGCCGCACACCGAGTCGTGCCGGTACTTCAGGGCGAGCTCTGCGATGGTCGTGGTCGGTGTGGCGTGCCGCATCGCGGTCAGGATCTGCCGGGCGATGATCGGACGCCCTTCCGCCTCCGCAGCGGCCATGCCCTCGGCCAGCCCGTCCCGGACGGCCTCGATCGCCTCCCTCAGGGTGAGGCCGGACGCGAGGTGCTGCTCGGGCGCCCAGCGCGCCTCGGCGTACACCACGCCGTCCGCGGCCTGGTCCTCGACGAACTCCCGCGCCACCCTGCGCAGCTGCGCGGCGGTCTGCATCACGGCGATCGTGTGGTCGAAGGTCTCCAGGTAGCGCACCAGCGAGCCGGAGTCGGCCGCGGCGTAGAACCAGTCCCCCAGCGCCACCGGGTCGGTCGTCGGCAGGACGTGGCCGACCGCGGCCGCCTCCTCGACGATGGTCGCCGGACGCAGCCCGCCGTCCAGGTGGTCGTGCAGCGCCACCTTGGGCAGCGCGCGGCAGACCTCGATCGGAACCCCCACTACGAATCCTCCCCGTCCTGCGCAGCCCCGGCACCCCCGGTGATGCGGTCGATGTCCTCGGCGCCGAACGCCTGCGGCAGCACCTCGCTCATCGGCAGCACGCCGAGCGGGGTGTCGACCAGCAGGCCGGCGCCGCCGTGCTCCCACAGCAGCTGCCGGCACCGCCCGCAGGGCATCAGCCGCTCCCCCACCGCGTTGCAGCAGGTCACGGCCACCAGCCGGCCGCCGCCGCCCGCGACGAGTTCGGAGACCAGCCCGCACTCCGCGCACAGGGCGACGCCGTAGCCGGCGTTCTCCACGTTGCAGCCGCCCACGACCCGTCCGTCGTCGACCAGAGCGGCCGCCCCGACCGGGAAGTGCGAGTACGGCGCGTACGCCCGGCCGCTGAGCTCGCGGGCCCTGGCCCGCAACGGCTCCCAGTCGACGCCGCTAATCGGCCTCACCCTTCCGGTAGACCTGCCCGTCGGCCTTCGGCATCCGCAGCCGCTGCGCGGAGAACGCCAGCACGAGCAGGGTGGCGATGTACGGGGTCATGTTGGTGAACTCCGAGGGCACCTCGGTGGTGAACGCGTACCAGGCCAGTACGAGCAGCGACATCCCGATCCGCCACAGCCCGCCGGACAGCGACTTGCCCTCCGCGCGCCGGACCAGGGCCCAGATGCCCCAGCCGAGCAGCAGCAGCCCGATCGGCAACAGGTAGGCGTGGATCACGTCGCCGCCGCCGCGCAGCTGGATCGCGTCCGCGTAACCGAAGAGCATCGCGCCTGCGGCCAGCCCTCCGGGGCGCCAGTTGCCGAAGATCATCGCGGCCAGGCCGATGTAGCCGCGGCCGCCGGTCTGCCCCTCGCGGTACAGGTTGGACGCGACGAGGACGAGGAAGCCGCCGGCGAGCCCGGCCAGCGCGCCGGAGACCAGCACGGCGACGAACTTGTAGCGCAGGACATTCACGCCGAGGGTCTCGGCGGCATACGGCGCCTCGCCGCAGGAGCGCAGCCGCAACCCGGTCGCCGTCCGCCACAGGAACCAGCCGGTGAACACCAGCAGCCCGACGCCGATGATGGTGAGGGCGTTCACGTTGGTGGTCACCGCCCGGAGGATGCCCGCCACGTCCGCCACCAGCCAGGTGCGCGACTGCTCGAGCTGCAGCAGCGCGTCGCCCAGGCCCGGGACGGAGAGGAACGGCAGCTGGTCCAGGGGCGGCGACTGGGTGGGCCCGCCACCGGGCAGCCCGGTGAACGTCCGGACGGCGAGGTAGGAGCCGGTGCCGGCGCCGAGCAGGTTGATCGCCACGCCGGAGACGATGTGGTCGACGCCGAAGATCACGGTGGCCAGCGCGTGGATCGCGCCGAAGACGACGCCCATGAACACCGCGCCGAGGATGCCCGCCCACGGCCCGTAGTGGAAGCCGAAGAAGGCGGCCCCCCACGTGCCGACGATCATCATGCCCTCCAGGCCGATGTTCGTGACGCCCGCGCGCTCGCTCCACAGGCCGCCGAGGCCGGCCAGGGCGAGCGGCATCGCCAGCCCGATCGCCGCGGTCAGCGCCCCGGAGGAGTCGATGTCGTTCGCTCCCGTGAGCACCCGGACGGTCGAGATGACGAGGATCGAGCCGACCACGATCGCCGGCCAGTACCACCACGGACGCGTCGTGGCCGCGGGCAGCGTCGGGGAGAGCGCGGGGGCCGTGGTGCTCATGCCGCCACCGCCTCGGCGCCGGCCTCGGGACGACCCTGCGCGGCCAGTTCACGGGCCACCCTGCGTTGCTCCATGCGCTGGCTGGCGCGGCGGACGAGCTCGTAGGCGATCACGACCGACAGCACGATGATGCCCTGGATGATCTGGACGAGCCGGTCGGAGACGCCCGCGCTGATCTGGAGCCCGTTGCTGAGCTGGTCGAGGAAGCCCCACAGGACGGCGGCGAAGGCCATCCCGACGGGATGGTTGCGTCCCAGCAGGGCCACCGACATACCGGCGAAGCCGAGCCCGGCCTGGACGGTGTCGCCGTAGGCGTAGTCCTGGCCGAACAGCAGCGGCATCCCGACCAGACCGGCCGCCGCTCCGGAGAGGATCATCGCGGTGAGCACCATCTTCTTCACGTTCACGCCGCTGGCCACCGCAGCCGACTCGGACGCGCCGGTCGCTCGCAGGTCGAACCCGAACCGGGTCCGGGCCAGCAGGAACCAGTACGCGATCCCGATCAGGATCGCCAGCACGACCAGCCCGTAGACCTGCCGGGGGGTGCCGAGCAGCCATTCCATGCTGATCCCCGGGACGCGGGAGTCCTCGGCGAGGATCTGCGTGTTGGTGGCGTTCGAGCCCTCCACCTTCACCGCGGCCATCCGCAGGAAATAGGCGACGAGGTAGGTCGCGATGTAGTTCAGCATGATGGTGCTGATCACCTCGGACACCCCGCGGGTCACCTTCAACAGGCCCGCGATCAGCGACCACAGGGCGCCGCTGGCCATCGCGACGATCAGCGAGACGATGATGTTCAGCCACCCGGGCAGGAAATGCGCGCCGGCGAACACAGCAGCGACGAACGACGCCACCCGGTACTGCCCGTCCACGCCGATGTTGAACAGGTTCATCTTGAAGCCGATGGCGACGGCCACCGCCGACAGGTACAGCACGGTCGCCTCGTTGATGATCGACACGACCTGCCGCGGCAGCGGCGCCTTGAAGAGCACCTGCCAGACCGCCAGCACGGGGTCGCCGGCCAGCAGCAGGATCAGCGTCGTCAGCAGCAGCGCGACCACGATCGCGAGCACCGGCGCGGCCAGGCCGAGCCCGATCCTGCGGACGTCCACCTTCATCGACCGTCCTCCTTGTTCGCACCGGTCATGGCGGCGCCGAGTTCCTCACGGGTGACCACGTCGGGGTCGAAGTCGGCCACGAGGCGTCCGCGCAGGATCACCTTCAGCGTGTCGGACAGCCCGACCAGCTCCTCGAGGTCGGCCGAGACGAGCAGCACGGCCATGCCCTCCCGCCGCGCGGCCTTGATCAGGTCCCAGATCGCCGATTGCGCGCCCACGTCGACGCCACGGGTGGGGTGGGCTGCGACGAGCACACGCGGCGACTGGCTCATCTCGCGGCCGATGATCAGCTTCTGCTGGTTGCCGCCGGACAGCGAGCCGGCGCTGACCTGGATCGATGGCGTGCGGACGTCGAAGGCCTCGACGATCTTCTGCGTGTTCGCCCGGGCAGCGGCGCCGTCGATCAGCGGGCCGCGGACGTTCGGCGGCTGGGTCTGGTGGCCGAGGATCGTGTTCTCCCACAGCGGCGCGTCCAGCAGCAGGCCGTGGCGGTGCCGGTCCTCGGGGATGTAGCCGACTCCGGCCTCGCGGATCTCGCGGACGCTGGCCGCGGTGATGTCCGCGCCCTCCAGCAGCACCCTGCCGGCGTCGGGACGCCGCATGCCCATCACGACCTCGACGAGTTCGGCCTGGCCGTTGCCCTCGACCCCGGCGATACCGAGGACCTCACCGGCGTGGATCGTCAGGTCGATCCCGTCCAGCGTCTTCGCGTGGCCGGCGCCGGCGAGCTCCACACCCTCCAGCGCGAGCATGACCCGGTCGGTGACCGTCGACTCCTCGGTCTGGGGGGACGGCAGCTCGGAGCCGACCATCAGTTCGGCGAGCTGGCGGGCGGTGACGGAGGTGGGATCGACCTCGGCGACGGTGGTGCCGCGCCGGATCACCGTGATGTCGTCGGCGACGTCCAGCACCTCGTCGAGCTTGTGGGAGATGAAGATCACGGTCAGGCCCTCGGACTTCAGCTCGCGCAGGTGCCCGAACAGCTCGGTGACCTCCTGCGGCACCAGCACGGCGGTCGGCTCGTCCAGGATCAGGATCCACGCGCCGCGGTAGAGGACCTTCAGGATCTCGATCCGCTGCCGGTCGCCCACGCCGAGGTCGGCGACGAGCGCGTCCGGCGGGACGTGCATGCCGTACTCGGTCGAGATCCGGCGGATCTCCGCGCGGGCGGCGTCGCCGATCCCGTGCAGCTTCTCCGCGCCGAGGACGACGTTCTCCAGCACGGTCAGGTTGTCGGCCAACATGAAGTGCTGGAACACCATTCCGATGCCGGCGCGGATCGCGTCGGTGGGGCTCTTCAGGACGACCGGCTCGCCGTTGATCGCGATCGTGCCCTCATCAGGGGCCTGGACGCCGTAGAGGATCTTCATCAGCGTGGACTTGCCGGCGCCGTTCTCCCCCACGATCGCGTGGATGGTGCCCTTGCGGACCCTCAGCGCGATGTCGGAGTTGGCGACCACGCCGGGGAACCTCTTGGTGATCCCCTGCAGTTCGACCGCCAGCGGGACGCCGTCCGCGCCGGCCTCCGGTGCAGCCGGCTCGGCAGCTGTTGTCATGGGCACGCTCTCCTCGTCGAAGACCCGAACGGACGCACTCTATTCGGAAAAGTGACGGCCCGGACCACACCCTCCGGTGTGGTCCGGGCCGACATCAGTGATTCAGCGGGACCGCGAGATCACTTGTCGGGAACGGTGATCGTCCCGTCGATGATCTGCTGCTTGTACTCGTCCAGCTTGGCGATCGTGTCCGCGGACAGGTGGTCACCGGTGGTGGAGTAGCCGACGCCGTCGGTCTTCAGGTCGAACACCTGGGTGCCGCCCTTGAAGGTGCCGTCGTGGATCGACTTGATGAAGTAGTACACGCCGGTGTCGACGCGCTTGATCATCGAGGTGAGGATGACGCTCTGGACGTCCTCGGCAGCGGTCTTGGCCTGGTCGGAGTCGACGCCGATCGCCCACTTGCCGGCCGCCTTGGCCGCGGTGAACACGCCGCCGCCGGAACCACCGGCCGCGTGGTAGACGACGTCCGCGCCGCCCTGGTACATGCCCTCAGCGGCAGCCTTGCCCTTGTCGACGGAGGAGAAGCCCGAGAAGTCCGGCGGCTGGGTGAGGTACTTGGAGTCGATCTTGATGCTGGGGTCGACGGCCTTCACGCCCGCGTCGAAGCCGGCCTCGAAGCTCTTGATCAGGTCGGTCTCGACACCGCCGATGAAGCCGACGTGCTTGGTCTTGGTGGTGAGCGCCGCGGCTGCACCGACCAGGAACGAGCCCTGGTTGGCAGCGAAGGTGAGGTTCATCACGTTGTCGGCCGTGATCGAGCTGTCGTCGACGATCGCGAACTTCACGTCGGGGTTCTCGCTGGCGACCTTCTGGACCGACGTGGCGTAGGCGAAGCCCACGGCGACGATGTTGGTGTAGCCGGCCTCGATCAGCTGGTTCAGCCGCTCCTCGCGGGCCGACTCGGCCTCGCCGTTGGTGGCGGCGGACTCCTGGGACTCCACGCCGAAGTCGGTCTTGGCCTTGTCGAGGCCGGCGGCGGCGGAGTCGTTGAACGACTGGTCGCCGCGGCCGCCCACGTCGTAGGCCATGCCGATCTTCAGGGCCGGGGCCGAAGAGCTGGCAGCGGACGTGGCAGTGGTGGCAGCGGGGGTGGTTGTGCCACTGGCACACGCTGTGAGGGTGAGAGCGGCGGTTGTCGCCGCGATGACGATCTTCATCACCTGTCGCACGGTGTCTCCTTGTTGGAAAGTCGGGCGCGGGATGCTGCGCCCACCGACGCGACTCTAGACCTCGCGGACAGGTGCTCCTGACCGCATCGGTGCCCTGTGACGAACCGTTACCGAACCGAAACCACAGGCAGCCGACAGCGTTGTCCGGACGATCACGCCCGCCCGGCTCGGCGATCTCCTACGCACCGTCGTAGACTGGGCCGGTGACGATGGACGCGTTCCGCGCCGAGGCGGAGGGGCTCGTGACGAGCCGTGCCCTCGGCTATGACCAGAAGCTCCGCCGGCTCGCGACGCTGGCCGACAACGCCCTGCCCTACCCCGGGTTGTCGCCCCTGTGCGCGGAGGCCCTCGAGGCGCGGGTGATCTGCGACATGTTCGAGGGGAACCGTCCGTTCACCCCGCGCTACGTGCTCCCTGACTACGCGCTCGCGCTGCGGCAGGGGGTGGCGTACCTCGAACTGGAGCCGCCGACGACCCTCGACGACGCGCTGTCGTTCCTCACGATTCTCTACAGCCAGGTCCCGTCGGTCACCACCTACCCGGTCTACCTCGGCGACCTGGACGCGCTCCTGGAGCCGTTCGTCCCCACCGAACTGCCGGACGCCGAGCTGGACGCGAAGCTGCGCCGGTTCTGGATCCAGCTCGACCGGATGCTGCCGGACGCGTTCGTCCACGCCAACGTCGGACCGGGCGACGGCCGGGTCGTCCGCGCGATCTGGCGGGTGGAGCGCTCGCTGCGCCAGGTGGTTCCGAACCTCACCCTGAAGGTGTCGCCGGAGACCCCGGACGACCTGATCCGCGACGCGGTGGAGACGGTCTTCGTGACCGGCAAGCCGCACGTCGTGAACCACCCGATGATGGTGGCCGACCACGGCGACGAGTACGCGGTGGTGAGCTGCTACAACTCCCTCAAGGTGCGCGGCGGCGCGCACAGCCTCGTCCGGCTGAACCTGAAGGAGGCGGTCACCCGCCACGTCGGGGGCATCGACGCCTTCTGCGCGGAGGCGCTGCCGCACTGGGTGGAGCTCACCGCAGAACTGGGCGAGGCCCGGATCCGCTCGCTGGTCGAGCAGCAGGGCTTCTTCGAGAGCAACTTCCTCGCCACCGAGGGCCTGGTCGACCTCGACCGGTTCTCGCTGATGTTCGGCATCTTCGGGCTGGCCGAGTGCGTGAACGAGTTGATGGCGCGCGAGGACGTCGACGCCCGCTACGGCCACGACGCGCGCGCGAACGAGGCGTCCTGGCGGGTCACGCGCCGGATCGCAGAGCTGGTCGCGGCCCGTCCGCTGCCGTACTGCGGGGGCGGGGCGGGCTTCGCGTACCTGCACAGCCAGAGCGGCATCGACCTCGACCTCGAGACCACGGCCGGCACGCGGATCCCGATCGGCGACGAGCCGGGGCTGCGCGAGCACATCACGGCCTGCGCGCCGCACCACGCGCTGTTCGCGGCCGGGATCTCCGACATCTTCCACGTCGACGAGACGGTGCAGGCCAACCCCCAGGCGATGGTGGACGTGATCCGCGGAGCGTTCGAAGTCGGCATGCGCGACTTCACGTTCAACCTCGACAGCAACGAGTTCATCCGGATCACCGGCTACCTCGTCCGCAAGTCCGACCTGGTCGGGGTGGACGAGCACGGCGCCCGGCACTCCTCGGACTACCTGGCCGCCACCGCGGAGGTCAACCACACGGTGACCACCCGCGCGATCAAGCGGGTGATCGCCGCCGAGCTGAGCCCCCAGGCGTGACAACGGTCCCTGAGGAGCGTTCGTGAGGAACGATCGAACGCGTCACGAAGGGCCGCCGTCACCACCGGGCCTCGTCAACAACACGATCGAGTTCTCGGCCGTCGACGGGCCGGGGAACCGGTTCGTGGTGTTCACCCAGGGCTGCAACCTGGACTGCGTGGCCTGCCACAACCCGTACACGATCAACCCCTGCATCGACTGCGGCGACTGCGTGGTCGCGTGCCCGTCCGGGGCGTTGAGCCTGGACGGTGCCGGGAAGGTGGTCTGGGACGCCGGGGTGTGCACAGGCGGGGACACCTGCATCGACGTGTGCGAGTACGACTCGACGCCGAAGGCGCGGACGCTGGCCGTCACGGACCTGGCCGAGCAACTCCGGCCCGCGGCGCCGTTCCTCTCGGGCGTCACGGTGTCCGGCGGGGAGGCCACGCAGCAGCCCGCGTTCGTGCGCGCCCTGTTCACGGCGGTGCGCGCGCAGTTCCCGCGGCTGACCTGCTTCGTGGACACCAACGGCGACACCGACCCGGCCACCTGGGACCTGCTGGACGGCGTGATGGACGCGGCGATGGTCGACCTGAAGTGCCTCGACGACGGGATCCACCGGCGCATCACCAGGGCCTCGAACGCGCGCGTCCTCGACTCGATCCGGCTCCTGTCCGCCCGCGGCAAGCTCCACGAGGTGCGGCTGCTCCTCCTCGAGGGCGTGAACGACGCCGACGACCTGCTGGCGGCGACGGGCCGCTGGCTGGCCGCGGTCGACCCGGCGATGCGCGTGAAGGTGATCGGCTACCGCGACCACGGCGTCCGGCCCTCCCCCGTCCCCCTCCGCGAGCCGACGGCCGCGCAGCGCGCCCACTACGCCGAAGTCCTGCGGGCCCAGGGGAACTTCGAGCTCGTGGCGGTCTGAGCGACCTCCCTGCGGATTCGCCCTCCAGATGGCTCCTGCGCCCTGGGATGGTCGGATTCCGGGCGCCGACAGGGCGATTCCGCAGGCCAGGGGCAAGCGTGCCCGGAACCGCCCGTCCGATGGTCTGAGCGACCTCCGTGCAGATTCGCCCTCCAGATGGCTGCCGCGTCGCAGAATGCCCGGATTCCGGACGACTGCGGGGCAGATTCGCGGGTCAGGCGAGGTCGACCCGCCAGCGCATCAGGACACTGCCGGACGCGGGCCAGGTCGCCGTCTCCAGCAGCTTCAGCGCCACCGGAGGGCGGGCGTCGAACAGGGGGACGCCGCCGCCGGCGACCAGCGGGAACGTGACCAGGTGCAGCTCGTCGACCAGGCCCGCGTGGATCAGGTCGTTCCACAGGACCCGGCCGAGCAGCACGAGGACGTCGCCGCCGGGTTCGGCCTTCAGTCGGCGGACCTCCGCGTGCGCGTCCTCCCGCCGCAGGATCCGGGTGTTCGGGTACGGCGCGATGTCCTCGTCGGTGATTGTGTCGGACACGACGAGCTTCGCGGTCTCGAGGAAGCGCTCCGCGAACTCGGCCCGGATCGGTGACGGCGGCTCGGCCACGACGGACGTCCAGTAGGACAGGTTCCCGAGCGCCGAACGCCGCCCGGCGAGCAGCAGGACGTCGCTCGCCCGGAGCAGCGAGGTCGTGTAGTGGTCGAAGTCGTCGGCTCCGGCGTAGTCGGGGTGCAGGTGCTCGAAGAAGGACGCGATGTCGTGATGGTCGTCCTCGTAGCGACCGTCCACGGTGACGAAGTTGCACACGACCAGCCGGCGTCCGGGCATGCCGAGAGCGTACGAGTTCTTCCGCCAGTCTGCCCAGAGCGGCGGCGGGTGGTCACACTGGGACCATCGGAGGTGGGGCATGAAGCGGAGCGCCGGGCTCGTCGCACTGGCGGTCACGCTCGCCTGCACGGCGTGCGGCGCAGCGACCGAATCGCCGGTCCCCACCCCCGTGCGGGACGCGAGCCCGATCCTCGACGTGAACTGCGACGGTGTCGCCGACGCCGTGTCGGGCACCCCGACCGCCGACTCGCCGGACGGCACCCGTCCGGCGACACCGGGGGCGGTCCACGTGCAGTTCGGCGGTACCGGCCGCGTCCAGACCGTGACGCAGGACGAGCTGGGCGACCCGGCTCCGCTGTTCTCGGGCCGCTTTGCCGGCGTGGGCGGGGTGATTGCCGGTGACCTCGACGCCGACGGGTGCACCGATGTGGTGGTCAGCGACCCCGCGGCCGGCGGTGGCAGGGTGTGGGCGTTGTGGGGGTCGCCGCGTGGCCTCGCGCCGGACGCGGCGAGCCTGCTCATCGTGGGCTCGGGGAGCGAGCAGCTCGGCGGCGTTCTCGCGTTCGTACCGCGCCCCGACCCGGTGCTCGTGGTGAGCGAGGAGTCCACCCGTCGCGTCCTCCGCCTCTACCCGCTGGGGGCGGACGGGTCCCCGGGCGCCCCGGAGCTCCTCGACGTGTCCTCGCCCGTCGACCGGAGTGCCTGGAACACCGACACGTTCGCCTGGCGCCTGGCCGCCGACGACGACCTGCTGGTGATCGGCTCGCCCGAGTACAGCGACGAGGGCGCCGGCTATCCCGGCGAGGTGTTCGTGGTGAGGTTCACCACCGGGTTCGCCCACGGTGTGCTCCGGTTGGCGCAGGACGCGCCCGGCGTCCCCGGCCGCCACCGCCTCGGCGACGGCTTCGGCGACGCGGTGGCCATCAGTGGCGACCGCCTCGCGATCGGCGTCCGCGACCGGGCCGGCGCAGACACGACCCAGCTGTACGACGTCGGGCCGGGAGAGACCCCGTCCGTGACCTGGGTGGAGACGCGCTCAGGGACGCCCTGAGCCCGGCCCTCGCGGGTCGTGCCGCGCCGGACTTCCACAAACGCTCCCGAAACACGCAGACGCTCCTGAAATTCCGGGAGCGTCTGCGCGTTTCGGGAGCGTTTGTCGTGAGGGTGACTGTCAGACCCGAGTGCTGGGATGGAGACATGGAAGATCTCCCGGCCCGGCGCGCTCGAGCGGTTACGGCTCGCGGCGGACGCGCGCGTGCGCGCGGAGATCGACGAGGCGGTGGCGATCGCCGACCTCGCGGCGGAGAACGCGTGGGCCGAGGACGCCACGTTCGACGTGATCGGTGCGCGGCCGGTACGCATCGGAGCGGACGGGACGGCGCTGATCGACGAGTTCCTGCCGCTGGAGGTCGCCGCGCTGAAGGGCATCTCCCTCGCGGCCGCGACCTGGCTGATCCGTGACGTGGTGAACCTGAAGGCGCGGCACCCGCTCCTCTGGTACCAGGCCACCCGGGGCCTGATCCCCATGTTCCGCGCGTGCCAGCTGGCCGCGGAGGTCGCCCGCTTCGACCTCACGCTCGCGCAGGCACAAGAGCTTGACGCCCGGCTCGCCCCGAAGGTGGCGACCCTGCCATGGCGACGCGTGCTGGGCCTCGCCCGCGCGCTGGTCACCGAACTGGCCGCCGACAAGGTGGAGCTCCTGGCCCAGCGGGCCCGGGCGGCCCGGTTCGTCCGCAAGTTGCCCACCGACGACCCGACGGTCGCCTACTTGTCAGCCAGGGTCGACACCGCGGACGCCATCTTCTTCGACGCCGCCGTCGACCGCATCGCGGACATCCTCGGCGACCGTGGCGATCCCGACACCAAGGACATCCGCCGCGCGAAGGCCGTCGGCATCCTCGCCACGCCGGAGCGGGCGCGGCTCATGCTCGCTGAGGCGGCAGGGGTTCCCGATCCGTCGGGGCTGCGGTCGGACGACCCCCGACTACTCCCCTCCGCAACCCTGTACGTCCACGTCGCGGAGGAGACCCTGCTCACCGGCCACGGCACCGCGCGCGTGGAAGGCGTCGGGCCACTGGCAGCGACGATGCTCGCCCGGCTGATCGGGCACGACCGGATCCGGCTCACCCCGGTGATCCGCCCCTACGCCGAGGTTGCCGTCGACTCCTACGAGATCCCCGACTGGATGCGTCGGCAGGTCCTGCTCCGCGACACCTGGGAGGTCTTCCCGCACAGCTCCCGCTCGGCGCGGAAGCAGGACCTCGACCACACCATCCCGTGGCGCCCGGGCGTCCGCGGCCAGACCCGCGCGGGCAATCTCGGCCCGTTGTCCCGCAAGGCCCACCGCGGCAAGACCCACGGCGGCTGGCGGGTCGACCAGCCGCGCCCGGGCGTCTTCTGGTGGACCTCACCGGCCGGCTACCGCTACCGCGTGGTCCCACCGGCACGACGCGTCCCTTCAGCAACCCCCGCCACCATGCCTACGACCAGGCGCGCTGGGACCACGACCAGGGACCGCCGGGCTGATCGCGGTCACCACGTAGCGCTCGTCGCTGATCGGTCCGCCCCAGTAGGACGGGTCGGTCAGCGGCTCGACCGCCACCGCGCGGCCGAGTCCTTCCAGTAGCGCGGCCACGCGCCCGCTCGGCAGGCCGGCGCCGGTCGACCACAAGCCCTCGATGAGGACGATCCTGCCGTGGGGACGCAGCAGTCGGGCCCACCGTTCCAGCGACGCGCGAGGGTCGGGCAACGCCCACAGGACGTGCCGGCACAGGACGGCGTCGAACCCGGCCGGGGCGAGAGGAGGCGTGGACACGTCGGCCTGCACGAAGGTGACTCCGCCCGTGCGACCCGCCTCGCCCGCGAGACCGGCCGTGCTCGCGCGACCTGCCTTCGACGTCGCCACCGCCAGCATGGCCCCGGAGAAGTCGACCCCGACGACCCGATGGCCCTGCTCGGCCGCCAGCATGCTGAGGCTTCCGGTGCCACAGCCCAGGTCGGCGATCACACCAGGGGCCGACGGCAGGACCCGCTCCAGCAGGGCCGCCCACGCCGCCCTAACCGTGCCGTCTGTCAGACCGTGGTCGGCCGCCTCGTCGAACCCGGCCGCGACCGCGTCCCAGGCCTCCGCCGTCCGCTCGCTCACGCCGCCAAGGTAGTGGTCAGGGCGCTCAGCCGGCGAAGCCGGAGTCCTCGGGGACCGGCTGCGTCCAGCGTGCGGGGACATCGGTGGCGAACGCGGCGAGGATGGCGTCGGACGCCTCCAGGGCGCTCAGCTCACCGTCCTCGACCTGCGCCTCCAGGCGGCCGCGGATCGCCGACACCGCCTCGGAGGTGCGCAACGCGTCCACCAGTTCGCCGTTCACCAGCGCCCACAGCCACTCCCGCTGTTGCCGGGCCCTGCGCGCCTCCAGCTGGCCGGACGCCTCGAGCCGCGCCCTGTGGTCGACGATCGCCTGCCACACGTCGTCCAGCCCGGTGCCGGTGAGCGCGGAGCACGTCATCACCGGCGGCCGCGGCGCCTTCGGGTCGGACGTGATCAGCTTCATCGCGATGCTGAGTTCCCGCGCGGTGACCCGGGACTCGCCCTCGTTGTCGCCGTCGGCCTTGTTCACCGCGATCACGTCGGCCATCTCCAGGATGCCCCGCTTGATGCCCTGCAGCTGGTCGCCCGCCCGCGCCAGCGCGATCAGCAGGAACGTGTCGACCATGCCCGAGACCGCGACCTCCGACTGCCCGACACCGACCGTCTCGATCAGCACCACGTCGTAGCCGGCCGCCTCCAGCACCAGCATCGACTCCCTGGTCGTGCGCGCCACCCCACCCAGGTGCGACCCCGCGGGCGAGGGACGGATGAACGCCGCGTCGCTCTGGGCGAGCTCACCCATCCGCGTCCGGTCGCCGAGGATCGAGCCACCGGTCTTCGCCGAGGTCGGGTCGACCGCGAGGACGGCGATCCGGTGCCCCTGCCCGATCAGCCGCTGGCCGAGCGCGTCGATGAACGTCGATTTGCCCGCCCCGGGGACGCCGGTGATCCCGACCCGCGTCGCCCTGCCGGTGTTCGGACGCAGGATCCGCAGCAGGTTCGCCGCGACCGCGTGGTGCGCGGGCTTGCTGGACTCGACCAGTGTGATCGCGCGCGCGATGCCGCCCCGGTCCCCCGCCAGCACCTTCTCGGCCAGCTGGTGCGGGTCGAGCGTCCGCCGTCGGACCGCGGCCGGGTCACGGCGCGGCGGCTCGGCGTCGCCGTACTGGCGGCCGGGGGCCGAACTCGACTCCGCCCAGAGCGGCGTCCGTTCGTCGGTCATGTGTCGAGCCTCTCAATGTCGGGGGTGGAAAGCGAGATCCCGGGCCGGGACCGGGATGACGGTGCGGGCGGGCGCCCTGTCATCCCGGGCCTGACCCGGGATCTCATCGTTCGTCCTCGTGTCCTACGCGTCCAGGCGCTCGCGCAGCTTGGTCAGCAGCTCGATCGCCGCGTCCGGGATGATCGTCCCGGGCGGGTAGATCGCGTCCGCGCCCTTGGCGTACAGCTCGTCGAAGTCCTGCGGCGGGATCACGCCACCGACCACGATCATCATGTCCTGACGGTCGAGCTTGTCGAGCTCCCCGCGCAGCGCCGGCACCAGGGTGAGGTGACCGGCGGCGAGCGACGAGACGCCGACCACGTCGACGTCCGACTCGACGGCCTGGCGGGCCGTCTCCTCCGGCGTCTGGAACAGCGGGCCGACGTCGACGGTGAAGCCGAGGTCGGCGAACGCCGTCGAGATCACCTTCTGGCCGCGGTCGTGGCCGTCCTGGCCCATCTTCGCAACCAGGATGCGCGGACGCCGTCCCTCGGCCTTCTCGAAGTCGTCGACGAGCTCGCGGGCGGTCGTGACCGCCTTGGTCGAGCCGGACTCGGAGTTGTACACACCCGAGATCGTACGGATGTTCGCGGTGTAGCGGCCGAACACCTTCTCCAGGGCGTCGGAGATCTCCCCGACGGTGGCCTGCGCACGCGCGGCGTCAATGCTCAGCTTGAGCAGGTTCCGCTCGGCGTCGGTCGGGTCGGGGTTGGACGCCGCCCAGGTGAGCTTCTCCAGCGCCTCGTCGGTGGCGGCCTGGTCACGCTCGGCGCGGAGCTTGTTGAGCTTCGCGATCTGCTCCTCGCGCACCTTGGCGTTGTCGACCTTCAGCACCTCCGGCAGCACGTCGTTCTCGACGATGTACTTGTTCACGCCGATCAGCGGCTGGCGTCCGGAGTCGATCCGGGCCTGGGTGCGGGCCGCGGCCTCCTCGATGCGCATCTTCGGGATGCCCGCCTCGATCGCCTTGGCCATGCCGCCGGCCGCCTCGACCTCCTGGATCAGGTCCCAGGCCTTGGTCGCCAGCTCGTAGGTGAGCTTCTCCACGTACGCCGAGCCCGCCCACGGGTCGACCGTGCGGCAGGTGCCCGACTCCTGCTGGATGAACAGCTGGGTGTTGCGGGCGATCCGGGCCGAGAAGTCGGTCGGAAGGGCGATCGCCTCGTCCAGCGCGTTGGTGTGCAGCGACTGGGTGTGCCCCTGCGTGGCGGCCATGGCCTCCAGGCAGGTGCGCATGACGTTGTTGAACACGTCCTGCGCGGTCAGCGACCAGCCGGAGGTCTGCGAGTGCGTCCGCAGGCTCATCGACTTCGGGTTCTTCGGCCCGAACTCCCTGACCAGCTTCGCCCACAGCATGCGCGCGGCGCGGAACTTGGCGACCTCCATGAAGAAGTTCATCCCGACGGCCCAGAAGAAGCTGAGCCGCGGCGCGAACTGGTCGACCTTCAGGCCGACCGACTCGCCGGCGCGGATGTACTCCACGCCGTCGGCCAGCGTGTAGGCCATCTCGATGTCGGCGGTCGCCCCGGCCTCCTGCATGTGGTAGCCGGAGATCGAGATCGAGTTGAACTTGGGCATGTTCGCGGACGTGAACGCGAAGATGTCGGCGATGATCCGCATCGACGGCGCCGGCGGGTAGATGTAGGTGTTGCGGACCATGAACTCCTTGAGGATGTCGTTCTGGATCGTGCCCGCGAGCTGCTCCAGCTTCACCCCCTGCTCCTCTGCCGCCACCACGTAGAGCGCCAGCACGGGGAGCACGGCCCCGTTCATGGTCATCGACACCGACATCTGGTCCAGCGGGATGCCCGCGAACAGCTGCCGCATGTCGAGGATCGAGTCGACGGCCACACCGGCCATGCCGACGTCACCGGTCACCCGCGGGTGGTCGGAGTCGTAGCCGCGGTGGGTGGCGAGGTCGAACGCGATCGACAGGCCCTTCTGGCCCGCGGCCAGGTTGCGCCGGTAGAACGCGTTGGACTCCTCGGCGGTGGAGAAGCCGGCGTACTGCCGGATCGTCCACGGCTGGTTCACGTACATCGTGGCGTACGGCCCGCGCAGGAACGGCGGGATGCCCGGGTACGTGTTCAGGAAGTCGAGGCCCTCGTACGCGGACGCGTCGAAGTTCGGCGGCACCAGGATGTGCTCGGGGGTCTGCCAGCCCTCGGAGTACGACGGCGAGGACTCCAGCAGCGCGTGGAACTGCTCTGCGGAGTCGGCGGGCACGCTCGGCGCGCCGAGGTCGACCTCGGAAAAGTTCGGGATGCTGCTCACTTCGCCACTCCAATCCGGTCCATCGCCTCGGAGAGGAACGCGACGACGTCCATGCCGTCGAACACCTCGCCGTCGATCACGGAGTCGACCTCGTCGGAGGCCGTCTCGGTCTTGCGTCCCGCGATGTACACCGTCGGGACGCCGGCTGCCTTCAGCGCCTTCGCGACCTCGATGGCCTGCGCCGCGTAGACCTTCGCCGACGAGCACAGGATCACGAACTTCGCGCCCGCCTCGGTCACCTTGGCGACGATCTCCTCCGGTGTCCCGCCCTCGCTGGACGGACGCGCGAGGCCGCCGACACCCAACAGGGCTCCGGTGAACGTCTCGCGACCACCGAAGTCGCGGCGGGCGCCCAGGCAGGCGAGGAACACCGACGGCGCCGGGTCCGCGGCGGCCGCGCGGTCACGCAGCGCCTCGAACACCTCGGAGTCGCGGCGAGGGGCGAGCCCGTGCCGCTCGGGGGCGGCCGGACGCGGTCTGGCCTGCACCGGCTCCTCGTCCGGCTTGGGGAACATGCTGACGCCCGTCACGGGCAGCTTGCGGGTGGCCAGCCGGGACGTCCGCTCCGCGGTCGTGGCGGCGATCCGCTCGGCCACCTGGCCGGACGTGAGGGCGGTCACCATGCCCCCGGCGGCCTCGATGGCCTGGAAGGCCTCCCACGCCTTGCCGGCGAGGGCGTTGGTGAGCTCCTCCACGTACCAGGAGCCGCCCGCCGGGTCGGAGACCCGTCCGATGTTGGACTCCTCGGACGCGATCGCCTGCGTGTTGCGGGCCATCCGGCGGCTGCGCTCGTCCGGCAGGCCCCAGGCCGTGTCGAAGGGGAGGCAGGTGATGATCTCCGCGCCGCCGACGGCGGCGGCGAAGGTGGCAATCGTGCCGCGCAGCAGGTTCACCCACGGGTCGTCGCGCGTGATCATGCGGTGCGAGGTGACCGCGTGCTGGACGGCGCCGCGGGCGCCGGCCGGAACGTTGCTGGCCTCGCCGACCCGCGCCCACAGGCGGCGCAGTGCGCGCAGCCGGGCGATGGTCGTGAACTGGTCGGCGTTCGCGCTGACCCGGAAGGCGATCTGGCCGAACGCCGCGGACGGCGCGATGCCGGCCGCCTCGAGGTCGCGCAGGTAGGCGACGCCGGTGGCGAGCGCGAACGCGAGCTGGTCGACGTCACTGGCGCCGGCGTCGTCGTACGGCAGCACGTCGACGGTGAGCGCCCGGACCAGCGGCAGCTCCGCGAGCGCGGCGGCCACCCACTCGGCCTGGGCGCCGAGGTCGGGGGCGTCCCCGGTGCGGGCGGCCTGCGCGAGGGCGTCGAGGCCGAGGTTGCCGCGGGCGTGGTGGGCGTCGGCGCCCTTCCACCAGGCGGCGAGCGCCTTGGCCGCGGCGACCTGGTCCTCTGCGCTGCTGATCGAGACCGGGGCGAGGTCGGGCTGGACGTCGGCGAGGACGGTCGCGACGTCGTCGACGGCGATCGCGTCCGAGCCGGTGCGCAGCCACACGGAGCTGGCACCGCGCTCGAGGTCGGCGACGATCTCACGCGCGGTGAACGCCGCGTCGGGGTCCTCGTGCAGCTGGCGGATGTCCCAGCCGGTGAGCGGGCTGGTCTTGACCATCGTTCCGCGGGTGAACGGCATCACGCCCGGGTGACCGAGCGGCACGTCCGTCTCGGTGTACAGGGGTTCGATGGTGAGGTTGTCGACAGTGGTGGTCCGCAGGCGCTTCATGGCCTGCTCGATGGTGAGTTCCTTGCCCTCGGGACGCCGCCTGTTGAGGACCTTGAGGACCTCAACCTCCCAGTCTTCCCTGGTGGGGGTGGCGAAATCTCCGGCAAGCTGCAGGGGCGTGTCGGTCATGGTTTCACCCTATAGCGCACGTGTCGCCCGATGAGTTGGTCCGACCATTTCGGGACGAATGCGCAACCCCGCTCCCACATGCTGGACGCCGTACTGCTACGCAGTGGTTGGTTCGACCGATCCCAGCAGCCTCTCACCGAGCTCCCGGACGGCCGCCCGCAGTTCCGGCCCCTCACCGACGTGGAACGGCATCGGGAGCGCGGCGAGCATCTCGGCGTACCAGTCGGGCGAGTTCGTCGTCCCGACGAGGCGGCAGTGGCCGTCGTCCACCGGCTCGAGGCGTCCGATCGACCGGGGGAGCCAGGGCTGCACCTCGGCGACCGGGCCGTCGACGAGGACGTCCACGGCGAGCTGCCAGCCGACGGCGAAGTTCTCCTCCAGCGCGGCGACGGGGTCGAGGTCGGCGGGCGGGTCGAACCCTTCGTCCAGTTCGACGACGGAGAGCACGCGATCGACGCGGTAGGTGCGGATCGCCCCGTCGCTCGAACGCCGGCACAGCAGGTACCAGCGTCCGTGCCGCACCACGACCGCCCACGGCTCGACCACCGACTCCCACTCGTTGCCCGAGCCCGTGCGGTAGCCGATCCGGACGGCGTGCCGGTTCGACGACGCCAGGACCAGCGCGGCGGTCGTGGTCGGGTCCGGCGGCACGCCGTGCCGGTCGGGCACCGGACGGGCCGTCCTGCGCACGACCTCGGCCTGCGTGGCGATCGCCTCGGGCAGCGCCCGGATGATCTTGCGCAGCGCGTTGCCGACCGGGTCGGAGGTGTCGGCCGCGTCGTGGTGCCCGTCCAGCACGGCCATGACCATGCCGAGCGCCTCGGTCGAGGAGAACACGAGCGGCGGCAGCCGGACGCCGCGTCCGACCGTGTAGCCGCCGCGCACCCCCCGCGTCGACTGGAGCGGGATCTCGGCCTCGCGCAGGATCCCGACGTAGCGCCGGGCCGCCCGCTCGGTGACGCCGAGGGACGCGGCCAGCCCGCCCGCGGTGATCCCCGGGCGGCTCTGGATCAGCTCGAGCGCGAGCAGCGCCCGGGCCGTGGGGCTGGCGGCATCGGCCATCGTGGCAATCCTGCGTAGGTCGGGGTCCGAACAATCCGGAAGCAGATCGTCCGGTATCGATCCTACGGTCTTTCCATGACACAGCGAACCCTCACCCCGCAGCTCAGCCACGGTGTCTGGTCGGCCACGCGGCCGGCACCCTCGCACCACGTCCGCGAGGCGCTCGCCACGTTCCTGCAGCGCCTCACGCAGACCCGCCCCGTCCTGCCGCCCGAGGTCGGACGCGACCACGACCCCGTCCTGCACGCGTCGCTCCGAAGCGCGGAGCAGGCCAGGGAGGCGCTGGACCCCTCGCGCCGAGCGCTGCTGTACTGAACCCCGAGGAGCGGAGGCCGGATGGAACTCGAGTTCACCGCGGACGTGATCGAGTGGCGCGGCCCCGCGCCCTACTACTACGCGGTGGTGCCCGTGGCGGAGAGCGACGCGATCGGCGACCTCGCCGGGGCCCTGACCTACGGCTGGGGCTGCATCCCCGTCGAGGTGCGGCTGGCCGACCAGCGGTTCACGACCTCCCTGTTCCCGAAGGACGGCGGGTACGTGGTCCCGCTCAAGGCCGCCATCCGTCCACCGGGTCTGGGAGCCGGTGACCGGGTCCGGCTCCGGCTGGGCTTCGACATCCACGGCTGAGGACACCCGAGGAGGCACCATGACGCGTTTCACCGGCTCCGACGACCTGCGCGGCGCCGAGTTCACCGACGCCGACCTCAGCGGCGCCCGTTTCGTCCGCTGCTCGCTGGCCGGCGCGGTGTTCCGAGGAGCCGACGTCGACGGTGCGGACATCGACGCGCCGTGGCTGACCGACGGCGGCACCCTCCTCGTCAACGGGGTGAACGTCGCCCCGTTCGTTGACGCCGAACTGGATCGCCGGTACCCCGGGCGCGAGCAACGCCGGGCGGCCGACCCGGACGGGCTGAGGACGGCCTGGTCGGCGCTCC
The DNA here is from genome assembly GCF_049840635.1 of Propionicimonas sp. Classification (GTDB taxonomy): domain Bacteria; phylum Actinomycetota; class Actinomycetes; order Propionibacteriales; family Propionibacteriaceae; genus Propionicimonas. The sequence goes on along the minus strand of NZ_JASGKL010000005.1, from coordinate 2,622,780 downwards.
GGCAGACGTGGGCGGCCACCCTCGCCCGGGCCGCAACCCTGCCGGCGGGGACGGTGGACGTGTCCGTGGACGGCGAATGGTCGTTCGCGCAGACGCTGCGGCACCTCGTGATGGCCACCGACACGTGGCTGGGCAGGGCGATCCTCGGGCTCGACGCGCCCTACCACCCGGTGGGCGTCCCGAACGCGGAGGCGGCGTCCGACGGCTTCGACCTGTCCGTCTTCACCATCCCCGAGCCGTCCTACGATGAAGTACTCACCGCCCGTGCCGATCGGGTCGCCATGGTGACCGACTTCCTCGCCGACGTGACGACCGACGACCTCGCGCAGGAGCGCCGCAACCCGTGGACCCCCGACCACCCCGAGACCGTCCTCTCCTGCCTCCATGTGATCCTCGAGGAGGAGTGGGAGCACCACCGCTACGCCGTCCGCGACCTCGCCGCCGCCGAGAACGCGCACCGCCCGCACGAACACGGAGATCCCGGGTCAAGCCCGGGATGACAACCACGCATTCACGGTCCCTGAGGAGCGGTCCCGAGGAACGAGGGACGGCGTCACGAAGGGCCGCCGCCATTCCTGTCATGCCGGGCTCGACCCGGCATCTCACGGCACACCCGACCGGACGCGCCCGCTCAGACCACTTGGCGGACGAGGGCTTCGGCGGAGCCGACCATCGTGGCGGTCTCGCGCTCCCAGTCGGGTTCCTGGCCGCGGAACGGGCCGGTGGCGAGCGAGATGATCACGGCGGCCGAGCGCAGGCGCAGCTCCGTCGGATCGACGCGGGTGTCGAAGACCGGGACCCAGCGCCGGATCAGCTGGTGCACGCGCGCCTCCTGGGACGCGCTCATCCGCTGGATCGTCGACAGGTGGGCGACCAGGCAGGCGAGGTCGTCCGCCCGGCGCCCGGGCCCGATCGTGTCGGTGTCGAGCATGCCGCAGACGTGCCCGCCCGCCACGTGCACCTGGCCCTCGTGGAAGTCGCCGTGCGTGGCCTCACCACCCGGCGGGATCGGCGACAGCCCCTGGCTGATCGTGTCGACCAGCCAGCCGAGCCGTGCCTCGAGGGCCGGCATCGCCGCGGCGACCATACGCGCGTAGTGTCCGACCGCGTCCGACCACGGCGGACGCCGGTCGAGCCGCGCCACCGAGGCCGGCATCGCGTCCAGCAGCCCGATCAGCTCCTCCGCCGTGCAGGGATCGGACGCGTCGAAGATCGCCCGCGCGAGCGGCTGTCCTGACAGGCCGCGCAGCACCAGCAGGTGGTCGTCGGTCGTCGCTGCCACCTCGGGGACGGGCAGGCCCGCGTCCGCGAGGAGGCGGTGCCGCGAGAGCACGTCGTCGAAGAGGCGCGCCCGCAGCACCTTGACGTAGACGACCTGCTCGCCGCAGGTCACCTTGACGACGGCACGTCGGCGCGGACGGTAGCCGATCATCTGCAGCGTCAGGTCGTCGGGCCCGACCGTCCGGGAGAAGATGTGGTGGCTGTTCGCGAGTTCGGCCATCGATTCGGCGTACGCAGCCCTGGCCAGACCGGGCAGGTCGGGGTCCTGCGGGTAGATCCAGACGGCCACCTCGCGCTCACCGTCGGCGAAGATCTCCGCGACGTTGTCGGTGTCGGCCGGCCCGGACGCCCGGGCGCTCACCCCGAGCAGTTCCTCCCTGCGTCCGTACGGCCAGTCGACCAGCGCGGAGTAGGTGGCGGTCGTCGACTGCGCGGGGTTCGCGTCGATGTGGTCGAGTGCCCACGAGACCAGCGTGCCGCCGGCGTGCTGGACGGCCGCGGCGAGAAGGGACCCGACATCGTCCGAGGTGAGCAGCACCGAACCGTCGGGGTCGGACGCGGGCACTTCACCTCCTTGTCAGCGCGGGCAGGCAGCACCTTACTTCGACAGGGCGACGCTAGTACTCCTCGGCGGACACTTCGCCGAGATTCGTCAGGCGGAGCCGGGCCGCCCTGCGTCCGTCAAGCTCGGTGACCCGCAGCTCGAACCGCCGCGGCTCGCCCTGCTCGTGGTCGGGAACCAGGTCGACCGTGCAGCTGTCGCCGACCTGCGGCAGGCTCCCCAGCCGCGCCATCACGAACCCCGCCACGGTGTCGTAGGGGCCCTCGGGCAGGACGTAGCCGATCTGCTGGCCGAAGTCCTCCAGCGTCACCAGGCCGTCGAGGTCGATGGTCTCGTCCGCGTTGTCGGTGGAGCGGACGGACTCGACGTCGAACTCGTCGGTGATGTCGCCGATCAGCTCCTCGACCAGGTCCTCGATCGTGACGATGCCCGCGGTGCCGCCGTACTCGTCCCGCACGATCACCAGGTGCTGCCGGGTCTGCCTCATCTCGGTGAGGGCGCGCAGGATCTTCACCGACTGGGGCAGCGACGCCACCGGACGGACGAGGTCGCGCACCGGGACGTTGCGGCGGGCCGGGTCGAGGTCGGCGAGGTCGCGGACGTGCACGAAGCCGATCACGTCGTCCGGCCCGTCCCCGATCACCGGGTAGCGGCTGTGGGACGCGCCCTGCATGCGACGGAAGGCCTTGTGGGCGGACAGCGACCCGTCCAGGAAGTCGACCTCCGTGCGCGGGATCATCGCCTCGCGCAGGCTGACCTGGCCGGCGGCGAACACCTCGTCCACGATCTGCCGCTCCTCGTCGCCGAGCGTCTGCGAGCTGCCGACCATCTCCCGCAACTCCTCGTCGGTGACCTCCTCGCGGGACGCCTTCGGGTCCCCGCCGAGGACGCGGACGAGCAAGTCGGTGGACACCCCGAGGAACCAGATCACCGGACGCGCGAGCCGCGCGATCGCGTTCACCATCGGCCCCAGCGTCATCGCGAAGGCCTCGGCGCGCTGCATGGCCAGCCGCTTGGCGGTCAGTTCCCCGATCACGATCGAGAAGTAGGAGATCACGACGGTGATCAGCACCAGCGCGAGCGGGGACGCGACGCCGGCCGGCATCCCCCAGCCGACCAGGACGCCCGCCAGGCTGCTGGAGAGGGTGGCACCGCCGTACGCCGCCGACAGGAATCCGGCGAGCGTGACGCCGATCTGGACCGCGGACAGGAACCGGTTGGGGTCTGCGGTGAGCTTCGCGACGGTCTGGCCGCGCTTGCCGCGGGTCGCCAGCTGCTTGACCTGGGACTCGCGCAGGGACACCAGCGCCATCTCGGCGGAGGCGAACACGCCACCGATCACGATGAAGAGCAGGATCAGCAGGATGTCGCCGACGATCGGGTTCAACAGGCCCCCAGGGTTGGTGAGTGCCCGATTCTACCGACACGCCGTGCGGTGTAGCCTCTGGGGCCATGTCGAGCGGGGGATTCCGGTTCGCCCGGGGGAACCTGGGCAAGCTGCTCGCCCTCCCCCGCTACGCGTGGGGCGCCCTGCAGGCCCGCTCGTCGAAGCGGAACCCGAAGCTGTGGGTGGTCGGCTCCGCGTTCGGGCCGGCGGACGGAGCCCTCGCGTTCTGGCGCGCGGCGAAGGCCCTGCCCGACCCCCCGCGCCTGGTCTGGCTGAGCGGGTCGGCCGAGGAGACCGCGAAGGCCCGCGCACTCGGGCTGCACGCGGTGGTCGACCGCGACTCCGCCGAGGCCCACCGCCTCACGCTGCGGGCCGGCCTGGTCGCCGTGACCCACGGCTTCGGGGACGTGGACCGCTACGGCGTCAGCGGCGCGGTCATCGTCCAGCTCTGGCACGGCGCCCCCGTCAAGAAGCTGCACTCCGACTCGCCCGCGGTGACGTCGCTGGGTGGGCTCGAGCGCGTCCCCGGCGTGGCGGCCCTGATGCGCAGGGCCTACCGGACCGGCACCAGCCGGATCTCCCTTCTGCCGACCGCGTCCGGCTTCTTCGCGCCGTTCCTCGCCTCGGCGTTCCACCTGATCAGGGGCGAGGTGAAGGTGCTGGGCGAGCCCCGGACGGACGTCCTGTTCACCGGCACGCCCGAGGAGAGGGGCGCCGCGTCCCGGGCCCTCCTGGCCCCCCACCTGGGCGAGCACGCCGGCAGCAGGGTGGTCCTGTACGCGCCGACCTGGCGCGACGGCGACGCCGATCCCGGGGTGCCGACCGAGCTGCAGTGGCTGCGGATCGAGGAACTGTGCGAGCGGCTCGACCTCGTCCTGCTGGTGCGCCCGCACCAGCTCGGGGTCGGCGAGTACAACCACTCCTCGTCCAGGGTGCGGCTGCTGACCGCGCAGGACCAGCCCGAATCGATGCCGCTGCTGTGGGGCCTGCACGTGCTGGTCACCGACTACTCGTCCATGCTGGTCGACTTCGTCGTCACCGGCCGACCCCTGCTGCTGCTCGCCCCCGACCTCGACGCGTACCGCGCGAGCCGCGGCCTGTACGTCGACTACGGCTGGCTCTCCGGTGGCCGGTGGAGCACGGACTGGGACGACGTCGTGGATCGGCTGGAGGCGCTGTTCACCGACCCGGCTGCGGCGGACGCGGCGTCCGCGCACTCCCGCGAGCTCGCCGCTCGCTTCCACGAGTGGACCGACGGACGCAGCGCGCAGCGCGTGGCCGAGGAGGCGTCCGCCCTGGTCGCCCGCGAGTTCGGCTGAGCCGGACCGAAGGCAGTGGGCTCAGGCCACGCGAGAGCGGTCGACCGTCGTCGCCGCGCCGGTGAGCCAGCCCTTGAGGAAGCCGGAGCCCCAGGCCAGGTGCATGGTGGCGAGGACGACCACGTTCAGGAGCCGGTCGACGACCCCGTCCCCGCCGAGCCGGGTGAGGCCGACGGCGCTGACCCCGGCGAGGTAGCCCAGCGACGGCACGTGCGCGAGCGCCCAGCCGGCGCCGCGGGCGACGCCGAGCACCTGCAGCAGGGCCACGAGCAGGCTGATCGCGACGAGCACGGTGACCGCGGGCGGCGGCAGGTAGCGCCACGGCGTGGACTGCTGCCGGCGGACCAGGTGGCCGCGCCACACCCCGGTGGCGAACATCTGCCGGCGCAGCGCGTCCCAGCTGGCCCGCGGCCAGTAGACGACCCGCTGCCGCGGGGTGAACAGGATCAGGTGTCCGGCAGCGCGGATCCGGTGGTTGAGCTCCCAGTCCTCTGCGCGCCGCAGGCCCTCGTCGTAGAGGCCGACCTCCTCGAGCACCTCACGGCGGAACACGCCGAGGTAGGCGGAGTCGCACTCGGCCTCGTCCTCGCCGTGGTGCCAGGACCCTCCGCCCAGCCCGAAGGGCGAGTTGTAGGCGCGGGCGACAGCCTGCTGGAAGCGCCCGCGTCCCCTGGCCTCCATGACGCCGCCGACGTTCGCCGCGCCGGTGCGGCGCAGCATCTCGACCATCGCCGCGGTGTAGCCCTGCGGGAGCTCGGCGTGGGCGTCCACCCGCACGACCACCGGGTACCGGCTGGCCCGGATCGCGAGGTTCAGCCCGATCGGGATGTCGTTGCGGGGGTTGGCGACCAACCGAACCCTGGGGTCGGACGCGGCGAGCTCGGCAGCGACCGCGTCGGTGCCGTCCGTGGACGCACCGAGCGCCAGCACGAGCTCCTGCTCGCCGTCGTACTCCTGGGAGAGCACTGCCCGCACGGCCTCGGCCAGGTGCCCGGCCTCGTTGAGCACCGGCATCACGTACGACACGGCCACGCCGTCCGGCAGCGGCGCGAGTACCGGCCGCGTCACGGACCCCGGCGTCGCACTCACGTCCGCCATCCTCTCAGACCTCCCCGTGGCCCTCGGCAGCAGCCGTGGCCGGGTCAGGCCAGCGTGGCGGCGAGGTTCTCGTCGAGGGCGGCGAGGAACTCCTCGGTCGTCAGCCACGCCTGGTCGGGGCCGACCAGGAGCGCGAGGTCCTTGGTCATCTTCCCCTCCTCGACGGTGGAGACGCAGACCTGCTCCAGCGCCTCGGCGAAGGCGGTCACCTCGGGGGTGCCGTCCAGCTTGCCGCGGTGCTTCAGCCCGCCGGTCCAGGCGAAGATGGACGCGATCGGGTTGGTCGACGTCGGCTTGCCCTGCTGGTGCATCCGGTAGTGCCGGGTGACCGTGCCGTGGGCGGCCTCCGCCTCGACGGTCTTCCCGTCCGGGGTCATCAGCACCGACGTCATCAGGCCGAGCGAGCCGAAGCCCTGCGCGACCGTGTCGGACTGGACGTCGCCGTCGTAGTTCTTGCACGCCCAGACGTAGCCGCCCTCCCACTTCATCGCGGATGCGACCATGTCGTCGATCAGCCGGTGCTCGTAGGTGAGTCCACGGGCGTCGAACTCGGCCTTGAACTCGGCATCGAAGACCTCGGCGAAGATGTCCTTGAACGCACCGTCGTAGGCCTTCAGAATCGTGTTCTTCGTGGAGAGGTAGACCGGGTAGTCGCGCATCAGCCCGTAGCTGAAGGACGCCCGCGCGAAGTCGCGGATCGACTGGTTGAAGTTGTACATGCCCATCGCCACGCCGCCGTCGTCGCCGTAGTTGGCGACCACGTGCTGGATCGGCTCCGAGCCGTCGGACGGGGTGAAGGTGATGGTCAGCTGGCCGGCGCCCGGCACCTTGAAGTTCGTCGCCTTGTACTGGTCGCCGTGGGCGTGGCGGCCGATCACGATCGGCTTCGTCCAGCCCGGCACCAGCCGCGGGATGTTGGAGATGATGATCGGCTCACGGAACACCACGCCGCCGAGGATGTTGCGGATCGTCCCGTTCGGGGACACCCACATCTTCTTCAGCCCGAATTCGGTCACCCGGGCCTCGTCGGGCGTGATCGTCGCGCACTTCACGCCCACGCCGTGGGCCTTGATGGCGTTGGCCGCGTCGATCGTGACCTGGTCGTCGGTCGCGTCGCGGTTCTCGATCCCGAGGTCGTAGTAGTCGAGGTCCAGGTCGAGGTAGGGGTGGATCAGGCGCTCCTTGATGAACTGCCAGATGATCCGGGTCATCTCGTCGCCGTCCAGCTCGACGACCGTGCCCTCGACCTTGATCTTCGCCATCTCTGCGCGTTCCTCCCGTGTGCGACGTTGCGGCAAACATACCGGAGCGCCACCGCCGCCGAGTTCGCGGTGCGGGGACGCTACCCTGTCAGCCGTGATCGACTCGACCCACTGGCTGCTCACCCTCTCCTGCCCCGACCGGCCCGGGATCGTGCACCAGGTGACGGGCGCCATCGTCGAGGCCCGCGGCAACATCACCGAGCTGCAGCAGTTCACGTCCACCGAGTCGGGACGCTTCTTCATGCGGGTGCAGGTCCAGTCGGGCTTCGACCGCTCACACTTCGAGCGGGACTTCGCCGCGATCGCCGAGGGTCTCGGTGCGCAGTGGGTCCTCGACTACGTGGGACGCCGCCGGCGCACGCTGGTGCTGGCGTCGAAGGCCGGCCACTGCCTCAACGACCTGCTGTTCCGGCAGCGCTCGGGCTACCTGCCGATCACGATGCCGCTGATCATCGCCAACCACCCCGACCTGGCCGACCTCGCGAAGTTCTACGGGATCCCGTTCGAGCACCACCCGGTCACCCCGGACACGAAGGCGGAGGTCGAGCGGCACATCCTCGACGTGGTCGCCGAGCACGACATCGAGCTGGTCGTGCTGGCCCGCTACATGCAGATCCTGTCCCCCGAGCTGTGCGCGGAGCTGGCCGGGCGCGCGATCAACATCCACCACTCGTTCCTGCCGGGGTTCAAGGGCGCCAACCCGTACCGCCAGGCGCACTCCCGCGGCGTGAAGCTGATCGGCGCGACCGCGCACTTCGTCACGTCCGACCTGGACGAGGGCCCGATCATCGAGCAGAACGTGCGCCGCGTCGACCACACCATGGAGGTGCCGGAGTTGGTCGCGATGGGCCAGGAGCAGGAGAGCAGGACGCTCACCGAGGCGGTGAAGCTGTTCGCCGAGTACCGCGTCCTGCTGGACGGCGGCCGCACGGTCATCTTCAGCTGACCGGGTCCGTCGTCAGCTGACCGGGTCCCCCTGCTCCGCGTCGTCGGGCATCCAGTAGCTGCGCACCCCGTCGAGCTCGACCAGGGTCCAGCCCGCGTCGGGGGCACCGTCGGCGATGATGATGCCGGTGTTCTCCAGGTGGCCCTTGCCCAGCGCCTCGTCGAACCCGGGGACGCGGGCCGTCGCCCAGGTGCGCAGGGCGGCGCCGTGGCTGACGACCATCGCGACGGCGTGGTCCGCCGCGGCGACCTCGTCGATCGCGGCGTCGAACCGCGCCAGGAACTCGGTCGCGTTCTCGCCGCCGGGCACGCGCGCGTCCACGTCGCCCCCGTGCCAGGCCACCATCGTCCCGATGTAGCGGGTGGCGTCCGCGGACATCTCGTCGTCGCCGGCCGACACCTCGCGCAGCCCGGGCAGGACCGTGTACCCGAGGCCGAGGCGGCGGGCCAGCGGCGCGGCCGTCTGCTGCGTGCGGACCAGGTTGGACGTGTAGATCGCCTCGATCGGGAAGCCGGCCAGCCGCTCCACCAGTCCCTCGGCCTGTTCGCGTCCGGTCTCGTCCAGGTCCGCTCCCGGCGCCGCGGTGTCGAGCAGGAAGCCGACGTTGGACGTGGTTCTGCCGTGGCGGACGAGGATCAGGCGCATGGTTGCCACCCTAGTCCGCCACGACGGGCCTGCCGGCCCGGAGCCCGGCGGTGACCCGCGCTCAGCCGGCCACCACCACAGGGTCGCTCGGTTCGCTCCAGGTGGTCACGTCGGCGTAGCCGGGGCGCTGGGCGACCACCTTCACCTTCAGCGCGAGACCGAGGTCGGCGGACGCCACCTTGTAGGTGACCTTCGTCGAGCCCTTGATCGCCACATCGCCCGCGTCGGTCACCCGGTACCACTGGTAGGAGAGCACGGGGACGACCGTGGCCCCGCCGGCGGCCTGGTAGCGGCCCGGGTCGGCGACCAGGGTCCGGCCGACGACGGCGTCGCCGGTGATGGCCAGGGTGCCGACCTCGGCGTACGAACCCGCGATGACCTTCGCGGAGACCGTGGACGTGGTCGATGCGGACGTGTAGCCCGACCGGGAGCCCGTGACGGTGGTCTTCAGCCCGTAGCCGACATCGGCTCCCGTCGGCACGTAGGACGCCTTCGTCGCCTTGGAGATCGCCTTGGCCTTGCCCTTGGCGTCCACCCGGTACCACTGGTAGCCGACGGTCACGGGGACGGGGCCCCAGCCGGTGGCGTCCACAGCACACGCGACATCGACCTGGGGGGCGTCGCAGGAGAGCGCGGCCGCACCCTTCGCCAGCGTGCCCTTGATGACCTTCGCCGTGGCAGCGGAGGTCTTCGAGCTCGCCCGGTAGTACTTCGAGGCAGGAACGGACACCTTCGCCTTGAGGGTCTTGCCGAGGTCAGCCGCGACCACGGTGTAGTCCGCAGCGGTCGCGCCCTTGATGGCCGAACTGCCGCGGTACCACTGGAACGTCGGGGTGACGTCGGTGGGCACCGGGCCCGGATCGGCTGTCACGACCGCACCCACGGCGGGCTTGGTCACGTCGAGCTTCGGGGTGGCCTGCGGGTAGGTCGTGGCCGTGTTCGTGATCGTGACGGTGCCGGACACCGCGCCCGCGGCGGTCAGGTCGACCAGTCCGCCGAAGCCCTCCAGATGCCACGAGTACGTGCCCTCCTCCGCCGGCACGCCGGCGATGGTCCCGTCCCACGTGATGCGCAGCGACCCGTCCACCGAGGCGTCCACGGGGACGACGGTGGCGTCCTTGCCGGCAGCGCTGATCACCAGCGAGCCCTCCGGCAGCGCCTTGGTCGCATCGACCGAGAGCTTCCAGCCCGCGGTGTCGCCGGCCCACGAGTTGAACGTGGCCGCGGCGGACGTCCACAGTGCCCGCGGAGCGGAGGTTCCGCCGAACCCCAGGTCGTGGACGACGAGTTCGGAGCCCGTGGCGTACAGGGCGTGACCGGCGGCGTCCAGCGCGGGAGCCACGTTGGCGTCGGAGTCGGAGAGCTCGGTCAGGCTGGAGGCCGCGAGGTCGACCGCCTGCCAGTCACTGCTCTCCCCCGTCTCGACGACCGCCACGCCGTCGCTGAGGGCGGTGAGCCAGAGGCCGTCGTCCGAACTCCGGCTCCACACCACGGTGCCCGTGCGGAAGTCCGTGACCTTCGCGGCCGTGGTGTCGGAGTCGGTGGAGCCCGTGACCGCGACGTTGTCACCCCAGAGGAACACGCCATCGAGTTCCTGGAACTCGTCGATCGGCACCGCTCCCAGGATCTGCGGCTTGCCGGAGCGGATGTCCCAGACCCGGATCTCCCACGAGGTGTCGGTGTAGCTGATCGTCGCGACGAGACCACCGAAGAGGGCGTACGGGTAGTCCCACTTTCCGAACGTGATCGGCGTGGTTCCTGCCAGCACGGAGGGCTTGCTCGCCTTCGCCGAGGCGTAACCCAGCACGTAGGGACCGCTCAGCTCGCCGAGGTAGGCCCACTTGGCCAGTTTGGCGACCTGCGTGCCGCGGTCGAGCAGCAGCAGGCCGTCAGAGGACTGCACCGCCGTGCGGCCCGCCGAGACCAGGACGCCGAGGCCGCGCTCGGACAGTGTGGTCTCCGTGGTCGGGGCGGCAAGGGTGCGCTGCCACGCCGTGCCCCTGGCCCTGCCGTCGAGGCCGGCCATGCGGGAGGGGGCGAGGGACAACTGTTCGGGGACCACGGGTCCCAACGGGCCCTGCGAGAAGCGGCTCGCCTTGCCGGAGGCCGCCACCTCGAACACGCCGCCACTGGTCGGTGTCGTGTCGGAGACGACCGGGAGGTCGCTCCGGCCGACGCGGGCGAACTCGGTGTGGGTCAGGTCGCCCTGGTCCGGCGCGACGCCGGTCACCTTGACGGTGGCGGGGAACTTCCCTGTGCCCGCGGCCCGGACCAGCTTCGTGACGTAGAGCGACGAGCCGACCTCCAGCTGCGCGAAGTCGCCCAGCTTGCGTCCGAACGACATCATCGCGTCGTTCTTGCTGATCTTCGTCTTCAGCACGTCGCACGTCGGAGTCGAGCCGGCGCCGCTGACCGTGCAGTAGTCGAACTGGAAGGTCGAGGCCCCCTTCGTCTTGTGCAGGCTGATGTACTCCACGGCACCGGTCGAGGTGAAGCCGACATGGTCGACCTCACCCGTGACGGTGAAGGAGCGAGCGCCGGTCGAAGAGCCGTCAAGCGGGACGGGGTCGATGCGGGCCGAGCTGACCGTGAAGCTGTCGCTGAACACCTCGTTGACGTGCAGGGCGACCCCGTCTGCGCCCGTCGCCCACCAGGACCATGAGTCGGGGTCGGCCACCTCGGTCTGCAGTGCCACGTCGCTCCCGCCCGACAGCGAGATGGCGCGGGCGGAGTCGTCGTCCCCGTCGACGGCGATCACGAGGTCGCGGGTGGCAGCGCCGATGCTCTTCGCGTCCACATCGTGCGTCGTGACGGTCGGCGTTGCGCCGGACAGGTCGACGACCCAGGCGCGCGCGGGCGTGACCTCGGTGTCCTCGCCGCCGGGAGGGTTCGCGGTGAGGACGGCAGCCGTGCTGTCGATGTACTGGACCTTGGCTTCGGTGGCGAGTTCGGAATCACCCAGGTCCACGCCCGCCCAGGTGTCGCCGTGGTCGGTGCTCGCGTACCAGAGGCCGCTCTGCGCCCCGTTCGTGCCCTCGGCGAGCATGGTGTCGTCCCACACGGCGCGGACGATCCCCCCGACCGGCGCCTGCGCCAGCGGAACGACGACATCTCCGTCCACCGCCTGCGCGGCGGGCGCGGACATCGCCAGTGATCCCAGTCCCAGACACAGGCCCACGGCCCCCGCCACCCAGCGGCGCGCTGCGCGGCGCTCCCCCCACCTCGTCATGGTCTGACAACTTCCTACGCAATTGGTGCCCCTGTGGCGACCCTGTGTGAAAGCTATCATTCGCACTCCCCATGGGAGGGCGTTCCGGGAGGTCCGTACAGTCTCGGCGGTCCCTCCGGGTGCGGCAGCCGACGCGAAGGAACTCAGCCCTGAGCGAGATCCTTGACGCCCGTGAGTACCAGCGAGTTGTACCCGGCCTTCACCAGCGTTGCCCGCACCTGGTACTTCCCGTCGGCATCGGTGTAGGCGAGGCTGGACTCTGTCGCGCCGCTGATCGCCGTGGCCTTCTTGCCGACCACGGAGTACCACTGCCACTGGATGTCGTCCGGCGTGACCGGCCCACTCACACTGGCCTCGAGGACGCCCGGCAGGAAGTCACTGTGTTCGATGTAGAGGGCCATGGCGTCGGCGTCGAAGCTCGCCTTGGCGACCTTGGAGCTCGCCTTGGAGGTCTTCGTCACGCTCGGGTAGTCGTCGAGCGACCCGGTCAGCGCGACCTTGATCGTCTTCCCGACATCCGCGGCGGTCACCTGGTAGGTCGACCCGGTGCCCACCAGCGTCGTGCCGGCGTACCACGCGTACGCGACGTCTACTCCCGCCGGGCCCCACGTGGAGGCCCCCGTCGTGGAGGTGACGGAGAGAACCTGGTCGACCACGGGCGTGGTGTCGCTGAGCTTGGGCGTGACCGACGTGATGCCGGCCACGGCGACGGGGCTCGGGGTCGCGGCGAACACCGTGGCGGAGTTCGTGTACCCCGCCCGCGTGCCCGCCACCGCGACGGTGATCGCGTAGCCCTTGTCGGAGGACGTCACCACATAGGTCTTCTTGGTGGCCTTCTTGATCGCGGTCTTCTTGGTGCCCTTCACCCGGTACCACTGGTAGGTGTTGCCCGTCGCCGCCGGGGCGTACGTCCCCGGTTCGGCCGTCAGCGTCTCACCCACGACCAGCAGCGTCCCCGCAACGGTGATCGTCGGGGTGCCCGCGCTGGTGAAGCGGGCCTTCGCCACCTTGCCGGTGGTCTTGGAGTCGACCGACCTTCCGGTGTAGCCCGACTCCGATCCGGTCACGCGCACCTTCAGCTTCAGGCCGGCCGCCGCCGCACCGACCACGTAGGTGGACGCCGTCGCGCCGCTCAGCGCCTTCGCCTTCCCCTTCGAGGTCACCGTGTACCACTGGTAGGCGAGGTCGACCGTGCCCGGTCCCCAGGTGCCGGGGTCGACCGTCAGCGTCTGGTCGACGGTTGCGGTGCCGGTGATCCGTGGTGTGGCCGAGGTCGAGAGGACGCCCTTGCTCACCGTCGACGTGGCTGCGGAGACCCGCTCAACCGGGTCGTCGTCCCAGCCCTGCACCACACCGCTGACCTTGACCTTCAGGCGGTGGCCGGCATCGGCCGGGGTGACCGTGTAGGTGGCACCGTCGGCGAAGGCGATCTCGGCCGAGTCGCGGTACCACTGGTAGGAGTACTCGATGCCGGTCGAGGGGGTCCACTTGCCGGGGACGGCCTTCAGCAACTGTCCGACGACAGGCGTGGTGTCGGAGATCGTGGGGGTCGCCCCCTTCATCGTGCCCAGGGACTCGTCGACCACCCGGACGGTGCCCGTCACCGGCGACGACCCGTCCTGGGCCACCAGCGCTCCACTGCCGTCGCTGCCCTGCATGTCGAGGACCCACGTGTAGTCCGCGCTCTCCGGCACAGTGGTCTGGGTGTCGTCCTGCCCGTCCCAGCTCGTCGTGACCGTTCCGTCCGCGCTCGCGGCGACCTCGATGGTCCGGACGACGTCCGAGAACTGGTCGGCGATCTGAAGGGTCCCGGCATCGACCGCCTTGTCGACCTTGACGGTCAGCGTCCAACTCGGATTCGCGGGACGGATGTTCAGCGTGGCTCCGCTGGTGGTGATCGACGTCGCCATCGGGGGCGCGACCGTCACCTCGGACGGCGCGACCGGGGCCGCGTTCGCCGGGGTGGGCGCCATGATGGGGCCGCCCGCCAGGAGCATCAGCGCGACGCCGGCAGAGCCGATCCATCGAGCTCGTCCACTCCAGCGGCGCGCGGGGCGCAGCGATCCCTCGTTCATGTGTTCCCCTCCAGGTCGGACCGGCCTCGCACGAATTGTGCAGGGCGCCGGCAACCCCCACCAGTTCCCGGTCGGGGGACAACCCGGAGCCCGCACCAGCGCCGCGCACCATCGCGCCCGAACCGGGGCACAACTGCACCTTTTCCCTGCGGGCGTCCTCCACCCGAAAGCGGTCACTCGACGGTCCGACCAACTGCTAGCGTCGGAGACGACTCTCTGCCACATCTCACCGAGGAGCACATCGTGAGCCAGACACCCGTCAAGGTCGCGGTCACCGGCGCAGCCGGCCAGATCTGCTACAGCCTTCTGTTCCGCATCGCCAGCGGCGCCCTGCTCGGCCCCGACCAGCCGGTCGAGCTGCGCCTGCTCGAGATCACGCCCGCCCTGAAGGCACTCGAGGGCGTCGTGATGGAACTCGACGACTGCGCCTTCCCGTTGCTCAGCAAGGTCGAGATCGGTGACGACGCCTCGAAGGTGTTCGACGGCGTGAACCTGGCCATGCTGGTCGGCGCCCGCCCGCGCACCGCGGGAATGGAGCGCGCGGACCTGCTCAGCGCCAACGGCGCGATCTTCACCGCGCAGGGCAAGGCCCTGAACGCGGTGGCCGCCGACGACATCAGGGTGCTGATCACCGGCAACCCGGCCAACACCAACGCCCTGATCGCGATGAACAACGCCCCCGACATCCCCAACGACCGTTTCAACGCGCTCACCCGCCTCGACCACAACCGGGCCATCACCCAGGTCGCGCAGAAGGCCGGCGTCCCGGTCACCTCGGTCAGCCACATGACCATCTGGGGCAACCACTCCGCCAGCCAGTACCCCGACCTGTTCCACACCGAGGTCGACGGGAAGAACGCCGCCGAGCTGATCAACGACCAGGCGTGGCTGGAGAACGACTTCATCCCGACGGTCGCCAAGCGCGGTGCCGCGATCATCGCCGCCCGTGGCTCCTCGTCCGCCGCCTCCGCCGCCAACGCGACCGTCGAGCACATGCACGACTGGGTGCTGGGCTCCGCCGAGGGCGACTGGGTCTCGATGTCGGTCCCGTCCGACGGCTCCTACGGCGTCCCCGAAGGTCTGATCTCCTCCTTCCCGTGCGTGGTGAAGGACGGCACGTACGAGATCGTCCAGGGCCTCGAGATCAACGACTTCAGCCGCGCGAAGATCGACGCATCGGTCGCGGAGCTGATCGAGGAGCGGGACGCGGTCAAGGAGCTCGGCCTCATCTGAGACCAGCCGAACGCACTCCGCACAGGGCGGGCCACCGGGCCCGCCCTGTGCCGCGTCTGGCGTAGCCGGTAGAGTTTGGGCTGGAAACCTGTCTGCGTCGGGCCGATTGCGCCCGCACGAGGGAGTCAGCGATGGGCCGGATGCGCCGCAGCGCCGTTGCGCTGTGGGCTGCCCTCACCGTGGTCGCCCTCGGGGTCGTCACCGTCGAACCGCACGTGCTGCCGACGTCGTCGCAGGCGTCGGGGGCGGCGTCCACCGACACCTCCACGAGCGACGAGCCCACCGTCGTCGATGGCCGCTACCTGATCCGGACGGGCGCGCAGGCCGCGGACACCGCACAGCTGACGGCGCTCGTCGAGCAGACCGGCGCCACCGTCCTGAAGACGTACGACACGCTCTGGTCCGGCGTCAGCGTCGCCGCCACCGACTCGCAGTTGGCGCAGATCGAGGACGCTCTCGGCACCGACGCGGTGTTCCCCGTCTACCGGTTGCACCTGAGCGACCCCACCGCCTTCTCCACCGACGACGACCCGGACCCGACGGCCGACCCGACCGGCAGCACCACCCCGGAGACCACGGCCCCGGCGAGAGATCCGTCCGCCACGAGCTGCACCCCCGACCCGGACTCCACCCCGACCCCGACACCCGACCCGACGGATGACACCACGACCGGGGCCACCGACGAGCCGAGCGCCGACCCGACGGAGACCTCCACCACGGACCCGACCGTCGACCCGACGGACGACCCGACCACCGATCCCACGGACGCACCCACGGGCACGCCCACGCCCGTGCCTCCCCTCGCGGTCGACGATTCGGCCACGACCCTGCAGAACCAGCCCGTCACGATCTCCCCGCTGGCCAACGACGTGGCCGGCGCGGACGGCGGCGACCCGGCGACGGCGATTCCCCTCGTCCCCGATTCGCTCGTGCTGACCGGCAGCGGCGCGTCCGAGGACGGCAAGACCCTCGACACCGCGGCCGGCGCCTGGACGGTGGGCGCCGACGCCACCGTCACCTTCACGCCGGGGGCGTCCTTCACCGGCGAGGCCACGGCCGACTACGAGGTCAGCGACACCGCCGACACGACCGTCTCCGCGACCATCACCGTGACGGTCACCGCCGTCGTCCCGACGGCGACGGCGGACTGCGCGGCGGTGCCCGCCCGGCACACCGCGACGGTGGACGTGCTGGCAAACGACGCGCCCGGCGACCCGTCCGCGCCGCTGCAGGCGACCAGCGTGCGGTTCACCGCGGACGGCGCCACCGACGGCGGGCGTGCGCTCTCCACGTCCGAGGGTGAATGGCTCGCCGACTCCAGCGGCACGGTGACGTTCACCCCGGCGGACGACTTCGACGGCGCGACGGCGAGAACCACCTACGAGGTGTCCGACGCGAACGGCACGACCAGCCACGCCACCGTCAGCGTGACCGTCGGGACGCTGACCACAGCCACCGACACCACCGGGACCACCCCGCAGAACGTCACCCTCACCACCGCACCGCTCGACGGCGTCACGATCGGGGACGACGGCACCGGCACGCCGGGGACGCTCGTGCTCTCCTCGATGGTGTTCACCGACACCGCGCACACGCTCGACTCCGGGCGCACGCTCGTCGTCCAGAACGAGGGCACCTGGCGCATCGACGAGGCCACCGGGGCCGTCAGCTTCGACCCCGAGTCGGCGTTCGTCGGCACCGCGCAGGCGGCCTGGGCGATCACGGACAGCTTCGGCAACACCGCGTCCGCGACGATCACGGTCACCGTGACCGCGGTCACCCCGGTGGCCGGCGAGGACGACCAGCACACCGCGGCGAACAACCCGGTCACCTTCGACGTCCTCGCCAACGACCAGCGCGGGGCTGACAGCGCCCCGCTGAACCCGTCCACCCTGAAGCTGCTGCCCGCGGCGAGCACGTCCGAGGGCACGTGGACGCTGAACAGCGACCACACCGTGACCTTCACCCCCGCGGAGGACTTCACCGGGATCGCGACCCGGCAGTACGAGGTGCGCGACGCCAACATGACCCCCGCGCCCGGCGTGATCCGGGTCGTGGTGGGTGCGCTGCCGCAGGGGGTCAGCGACGCCACCACCGCCAGCCAGGACGGGACCACGCTCACCCTCACCCCGCTCTCGAACGACGTCGCCGGTGACGACGGCCGCGGGGACGACGGCCGCGGAACCTTCGTCGGCTCGACGGTCGAGCTGACCTCCGGCGGGGCCACCGACGGCGGCAAGAAGCTGGCCACCGACTCCTACACCTGGGCGGTGGCGGACGACGGCACCGTGACCTTCACCCCGGACTGGCGCTGGACGGGATCCGCGACCACCGACTACCGGGTCACCGACAGCTTCGGCAACCCGACCAGCGCCACCATCTCCGTGACGATCACCGCGTCCGCCCCGACCACGACCGAGACCCGACTGACGTCGATCGGCGCGCTCGGGTCCAGTGACCGCGGCACCGGGATCAAGGTCGGCATCATCGACTCGGGCGTCGACTACGACCATCCCGACCTGGGCGGCACGACCGGGGGCGCGTTCCCGACGACCCGCGTCACGACCGGCTACGACTTCGTCGACAACGACACCACCCCGATGGACTGCTACGGCCACGGCACCAAGGTGGCCGGCATCGTCGGGGCCGACGGCAACCCGAAGGTCGGCGGCGCGTACGGCGTCGCGCCGGGGGTGACGTTCGGCGCCTACCGGGTCTTCGACTGCAACGGCAGTGCGACGACCGACGACATCATCGCCGCGCTCGAGCGTGCGGCCAGCGACGGCATGAACGTCGTCAACCTGTCGCTGGGCGCGTCGTCGGCGAGCTGGCCGGACGACCCGCTGGGCGTGGCGGCGGCGAACCTGGTCAAGAAGGGCGTGGTCGTCGTGGCCGCGTCCGGCAACAGCGGCGACAAGGGCCTGTTCACCGCCAGCAGCCCTGCGGTGGCGCCCGGGGTCATCTCGCTCGCGGCGGCGAACGCGGGCAGCACCGGCATCGAGGGCTACAGCGCGATGGGGCTGGCCGCCGACCTGAGCCTGACCCCGACGCTGACCGCGCCGGGCAGCAGCGTCCACACCACCGCGATGGACGACGCGTACTCCGACCCGACCGGCACATCGATGGCCTCGCCGGAGGTCGCGGGCGCGGTGGCGCAGATCCTCCAGGCGAAGGGGTGGACGGCCGCGACCGCCGGAGTCCCGGCGAAGGTCGCCGCCCTGCTGTACGGCAGCGCGTCCCCGCTCGACACGACCACCGCGTCGGTGAAGGGCAGGCCCGAGGCCGTGTTCCGCCAGGGCGCCGGGCTGGTCCAGGTGGACGCGGCGCTCACCGCGACCGTGACCGCGTCCCCGTCCGTCCTCAAGCTCGGCGAAGGCACCACGCACAAGACCAGCGTCACCCTCAGCAACAGCGGCTCGAGCGCGGTCACCTACAAGATCGCGGCCGTGACCGGGGCGAGCGCCGCCGCGAGCACGGGCAGCAGGACGAACGTGGGGACACAGACCCCCGACTGGGCGTACGCAGCCGTCGGGTTCAGCGCCAGCCCGTCGTCGGTCACGGTCCCGGCCGGCGGCACGGCGAAGGTGACCGTCACGATCACCCCGTCCAGCAAGGTCCTGAAGGGCAGGAACGGGCTGCTCTACGGCGGCTGGGTGCGATTCACCGCCACCGACGCGCAGACCGTCTCGGTGCCGTTCGCCGGCGTGCGGGGCGACTACCAGAAGGTGAAGCTCCTGCCGAGCGGCAAGCGCGGCTTCACCGACTCCTCGACCAACCTCCCGTACACGGTCCAGATGCCGGCGCTGGCGTTCCAGAACTCCGCGGGCGCGATCCAGGGCACCTACTCTGGGACGCGCACCTTCCACGTGGCGAAGTCGGGCGGCCAGCCGTACGTGATGTTCCACCTCGACTACCCGGCCAGCGCGATCAGGGTGAAGGCGATCAACCAGAAGACGAAGAAGTCCTACTACGCCGTGCTGAGCGGCACCTCGACCCAGTTCGGCAAGCGCGGCCGGGACGAGAGCTACTCGGTGATCCCGTTCTACGGCGCCTACAAGAACTCCGCCGGCAAGGTCGTCGGCGTCCCCGCGGGCACGTACAAGCTGCAACTGCGCGTGTTGGCGCCGTTGGGGAGCTCGTCCAAGACCTCGCACTGGCAGACGTACACGACGCGCGCGTTCAAGGTCACCTGGAGCTGAGGCCCTCCGGCCAGATTCTGTGCTTTTTCTGTGTATGGGATCGGCCCAACCCTTCGCGGACGGGGTACCGCCCGGATAGGGTGCAGACGTCCGCTCGCTCCGGGGGGAGCTGCCGACGTTCCGTATCAACCGGACCATCAGGAGTAGAGAGCATGCGCGCTCGTCCTCGTACCAGGGCCCTGCTCGGCGTCGTCGCCGGGGCCACCGTCACCGCACTGTTCAGCTCAACCTATGCTCCCTCAGCCGTAGGCGACACCGTCGAACGTGGCAGCAAGGCTCTGACCTCCAGGCAGGTTGCCGACCCCAAGGCAAAGTCCATTCCCGACAAGTGGCTGGTCCAAGTGGCCGGCTCGCCGCTGCTGAGGGGAGGGAGCATGGCCACGGCAAAGGCGCGTCAGAACACGGTCAGACAAGCGGCGGCGAACGCCGGCGTATCGATGAAGGTGTTGAACAGCTACACCCGTGTATGGAACGGCTTTTCTGTGGAGGCCAGCCAGTCCGACGTCAACAAGCTCAGGGGGCTTGCGGGTGTGACCAAGATCTATCCGGTCTACGCCGTCGAACTTCCTCGGACCACGGTGAAGCCTGACTTGTCATACTCCGTTCCGATGATTGGGGCTGACGCAGCACAGGTCGAGGGCTACACGGGCGCTGGGATCAAGGTCGGAGTCATCGACACCGGCATCGACTACAACCATCCTGACTTGGGCGGTTCCGGCGTCGAAGGCAGCACCGCGGACTTCGGCGCGGCGGCTCCGCGAGTGAAGTACGGCTACGACTTCGTCGGCGACGCCTACGACGCTGACAAGGAAGGCTCGGAGCCGGTACCGGACCCCTATCCGGATGACTGCAACGGCCACGGTACGCACGTCGCCGGCATCATCGGTGCGAACGGTGACTCGGCGGCCGGTGGCGTGGTAGGCGTGGCTCCCGAGGTGACCTTCGGGGCCTATCGCGTCTTCAGTTGCGACGGCTCCGCCGACACCGAGGTGATTCTGGCCGCCATGGACCGCGCCGCGGCCGACGGCATGGACGTCGTCAACATGTCTCTGGGCGAGAGCTTCGCGAGTTGGCCCGACTACCCGGACGCCGCAGCCGCCGATGCTCTGAGGCGGGCCGGGACGATCGTGGTCGCGGCGGCTGGCAACGACGGTCTCGACGGCCTGTTCAGCGCCGGCAGCCCCGGCGTCGGCAAGAGCGTCATCTCGGTGGCCTCTGTCGAGAACACTGATATCACGCTGCGCTACTTCACCGTCGACCCTGTCCCTGACGTTCTGCCCGATGGCAGCATCGGGTACCTGGATGCCGAGGGCGCTCCGGCACACAACCCGGGCGATACCGCATCCTTGGCTGTCGGCTATTCCGAGGATGGCTTCCATACGAACACTTACGGTTGTGACGCTTTCGCGGATCTGACCGGCAAGACCGTACTGATCAAACGTGGCGGCACTACTGAGGACACTTCGTGCACCTTCTACGAGAAGGCCTACAACGCACAGGCCGCTGGCGCCGCGGGTGTGGTGATCTACAACAACACAACCGGAATCATCTCCCCCACTGTGAAACCCGCAAGCACAGAGGAGCCCTCAATCGACATCCCAGTGGTGTTCGTCGCGCAGCGCGATGGTCAAGCCCTTGCCAATGCCGTTCCCACACAGACGACGACCGCAACCTGGACGGACTCAACCGAATCGGTCGCGAATCCTGAGGCCGGAGCGATTTCGGACTTCAGTTCCTTTGGACCCGCGGCCGATCTCAGCGATACTCCAGATGTTGCTGCCCCTGGAGGCAACATTTGGTCGACCTACCCCCTCGAACTCGGCGGTCACGCCAGCTTGTCTGGCACGTCGATGGCCACGCCCCACGTCACCGGCTCGGTTGCCCTCCTGCTCGAGGCGACTGCCAAGAAGCTGAAGGGCAACGTTGACGCTGTGCGCGCCGCACTGCAAAACACCTCAACCCCAGTGGACAAGCTCTACGCCTACGGGTACCAGGTGATCGACGGCGTGTACGAACCAACTGTCCGGCAGGGCTCCGGTCTGATCAACGTCGAGAAGGCGATTTCCGCCGCCACTTCCGGCACGACGGTGACTCCGGGGCAGATCAACCTCGGTGACAACCGCACCTCTTTCACAAAGACCCAGTTGAAGCTCACGAACACCGGAACGACGACCGAGAAGTACACACTGGGTGTCGTCAACGCGGCCAACGTGGGCGCAGCTCCGACGACCTACTGGTATGACTACGACGTCAAGAAGGCGACCTCCAAGTTCTCCAGCAAGACGGTCACGGTCAAGGCGGGCAAGACAGCCACTGTCACGGTGTCCCTGAAGCAGCCGAAGCTCGCTGCGGGATGGTTGTACGGCGGGTGGATCACCCTGACGAAGTCCGACAAGTCCAAGACCCTCGTCGTGCCGTTCACCGGCATGGCGGGCGACTACCAGAAGGTGAAGGTCCTTCAGGGCATCTGGGATGTGAACAGCGACCAGACTGCCCTCGAAGAGGTGTACGACCTGCCCGCGCTCGCCGAGTCTGCCGAACTAGGCACGATCATCGAACCCGCGGATGCAAAGCCGAGCTTCGACCTGAGCGACTCCGATCACATGCCGTACGTCCTGTTCCACTTCGATTACCCAGTGGCCGACGCCTACCTGAACGTCTTCAGGGCGACGTCGTCAGGAAAGAAGGGTGCTGAGGTGTTCAGCGGCTACAAGACCTTCCTTGAGACCGGCGAGCTGGGTCGGGACGACTCCTACTATGCAGTCGCCTTCGACGGGAAGATCCCCTTCAACGCGTCTACTTCGGCTGGTCTCACCGTTCCGGACGGCGACTATGTCATTGAACTGCGCGTGCTGAAGGCTGGTGGAAACACCAAGAAATCCACCGATTGGGAGACCTGGACATCGCCGGCGTTCGCAATCCAGCGCGCACATGGCTGAGCAGGCCGATTGAACTCCAGCGGCGCCACGTGTGGCCGGTCCTTCGGGGCCGGCCACACGTGTTTCGCGTCCACCTCTGACGGGAAAGCTACGGTTCCGTAGGTGCAGGCGTAGGCTGGCGGACGGTTCCCCACACCAGAAAGCGGTCAGCCAATGACGCCTGTCGGTCGTCCCGCCACCCCTGCCACCCTGACGGTCCGCGCGGCGCGCGACTTCCTGCTCGACCACGGCACCGACTACGCCGGGGCCGTCGAGGGGTTCGCGTGGCCCGAGCTGGACGAGTTCAACTTCGCGACCGAGTGGTTCGACGTCGTCGCCGGCGAGCACCCCGACCGGTCCGCGGTGACGATCGTGTCCGCCGACCTGACCGCCCGGTCGTGGACGTACGGGGAGCTGTCCCAGCGCTCCGACCAGGTCGCCCGCTGGCTGCGGGGGCTCGGTGTCGGTGCCGGCGACCACGTGATCGTCATGCTGAACAACACCATCGAGCTGTGGGAACTCCTGCTGGCCCTGCTGAAGGTCCGGGCCGTCGCGATTCCCACGTCCACCCTGCTCTCGGCTGCCGACCTCGCCTACCGCGTCGAGTACGGGACGGCGAGCGTGGTCGTCGCCCCCACGCCCCTGAAGGCCCGGCTGGAGGACCTGCCCCGCTCGGTGCTGCGGATCGGCGTCGGCGAGGACACCCCGTCCGGCTGGATCAACATGACCGAGTCGGCCAAGGCGCCGGCCGCCTACACGCCGAGCCGACCGACGAAGGCGTCCGAACTGAGCCTGCTGTACTTCACCTCGGGGACGACGGCGCGACCCAAGCTGGTCGCGCACACGCACGTCTCCTACCCGGTCGGGCACCTGTCGACGATGTGGTGGCTGGGCGTGCGCCCCGGCGACGTGCACCTCAACATCTCCTCGCCGGGCTGGGGCAAGCACGCGTGGAGCAACTTCTTCTCGCCCTTCCTCGCCCAGGCCACGGTGTTCGTGTTCAACTACGAGCGCTTCGACCCGGCCGCGCTGATGAAGGTGATGGACACCTACGACGTCACCACCTTCTGCGCGCCGCCGACCGTGTGGCGCATGCTGATCCAGGCCGACCTGACCCAGCTCACCAAGCCGCCACGCGAACTGCTCGGCGCCGGGGAGCCGCTGAACCCCGAGGTGATCACGCAGGTGCGCAGGGCGTGGGGCGCCACGATCAGGGATGGGTTCGGCCAGACCGAGATGACCTGCTGCATCGGCAACTCCCCCGGCCAGGTCGTCAAGGACGGATCGATGGGACGCCCGATGCCCGGCTACCCGGTCGTCCTGCTCGACCCCGTGACCGGTGAGCCCCGCGCGGACGAGGGCGAGATTCTGCCTCGACCTCGGCCGGCCGATCCTCGGGCTCATGGCGGGCTACCACGAGGACGCGGAGATGACCGCGGAGGCCTGTCGCGACGGCCACTACCACACCGGCGACATCGCGGCCGCGGACGCCGACGGCTACCTCACCTACGTCGGCAGGGCCGACGACGTGTTCAAGGCGAGCGACTACAAGATCTCGCCGTTCGAGCTCGAGTCGATCCTGCTGGAGCACCCGTACGTCACCGAGGTGGCGATCGTGCCCAGCCCCGACCCCCTGCGCGCCGCGGTGCCGAAGGCGTTCATCTGCCTCGTGCAGGACGCCGTCGCGCGTCCCCAGGACGCCGCGGCGGAGATCTTCGCGCACGCCCGCGAGCGGCTGAGCGCCTACCAGCGCGTCCGGATCGTCGAGTTCGTCACCGAGCTCCCCAAGACGATCTCCGGCAAGATCCGCCGCGTCGAGCTGCGCGAGCGCGAGGCCGACCGGGTCGCCCACGCGTCCGCCGAGGGCCAGTACCTGGACCGCGACTTCCGCTGACAGACAACGGACCTCAGACGGGAAGACGAGATCCCGGGTCAAGCCCGGGATGACAAGAACCGGTCCCTGAGGAGGCGTCCCGAGGAACGAGGGACGGCGTCACGAAGGGCCCCGTCCACAACCACGGCCACGAGCGGCAGGATCGCGACACGGGCTCCTGCGGACGCCACACTGGGGGAGTGGAGTGGACGCGGGAGGTCGGACGCGGGGTGTGGCTGCGTCCGCGCCTGGGCGCCCCGGGCACGGTCAGCGGGACCGCGGCGGGCGGGTTCGAGGCGTACGCGCGGATCCTGCACCCGTTCCGGCTCGACCGGGGCGACTCGACGCCGTCGTGGACGTGGGCCGAGCTCGCCGGGCGCACCGGACGGACGCTGCACCCGCTCAGCCAGGCCGCGAACCTGCTCGGGTCGGCCGAGCAGGCCGAGGTCGACGGCTGGTCGGTCGGCCTCCCCGAACAGGGCTTCCTTGATCCGGGCTCGCTCGCTGCGCTGGTCGGGCCCCTGGCCGCGGCAACGACCCGTCCCGATGACGTGACGATCGGGGTGTGGGACGGCTGGGGGGACCTGCACCCGGGCAGCGGGGTCGTGTTCGGCTGGGACGAGGGCGGTCCGCTGCGGGGCGCTCGGCTGAGGGCTGCGCAGGAGGACTACCGCGAGAGCATGGCGTCTGCGCTCGATCCCGGAGTCGCCCGGGCGGCGCGTCGTGGACGCTCGGGGCGCGCGTCCCGGCACGTCCTGCAGACTCCCGGTCGGGCGTACGTGCTGCTGCGCGGGACGCTGGCCGAACTCGCCGACCCGGAGTGGCCACGAGCCGCGGGCATCGGCTGGCGGGACGGCTTTCCCGGCCCCATGCCGGCGCTGATCTGGCCCGCCGACCACGCGTGGTGCGTCGCCAGCGAGATCGACTTCGACTCCACCATCGTGGCCGGCCCCCGCGACCTGGTGGACGCGGTGCTCGCCGCCCCTGCCGTCGAGGCGCTGGAGGTTCCCGAGCACGGCGACCTGACCTGGGACGGCGACCCGGTCAATCCCACGCCGCGGCGCTCCTGACCGCTCCACCCCCGGGGTCGGACGGGCCGGCGTGACTGCCTGCCTTACTGGCTCGGCGGGCTCCACCAGGCGAGGATCGTGATGCCGATGCCGACGCCCAGCAGGACGATCGAGTCCAGCGCCCGGTTGCGGACGGCGAGCAGGCCGACCCGCTGCTGGGGCATCAGGCGCAGCAGGCCACCGAGCGTGATCGAGAGGCCGACCAGCGTGCTGCCCGCCCGCCAGTGGCCGAGGAACACCACCGCCAAACCGATCGCGACCCCGGTGAGCACCGTCGCCAAGGGCCACTGCCCCGCGATCTGCTGCCACCACGTCTTCGGGGGGCGTTCGTCGGGCGCAGCGGTCATCGCGAGAGCTCCTCAGCCCTGTCCACGACGTTCGACAGCAGCATGGCGCGGGTCATCGGCCCGACCCCGCCCGGGTTCGGCGCCACCCAGGCCGCCTTCTCGAACACCTCCGGCGCCACGTCGCCGGTCAGTTTCCCTTCCACCCTGCTGACGCCGACGTCCAGCACCGCCGCGCCCTCGCGGACGAGGTCGGCGCTGATGATCCCCGGCACCCCGGCCGCGGCCACCACGATGTCGGCGGCCCGGGTGTGGGCGGCCAGGTCGCGCGTCCCGGTGTGGCACAGCGTCACCGTGCAGTTCTCGCTGCGCCGGGTCAGGATCAGCCCCAGCGGACGCCCGACCGTGATCCCCCGCCCCACCACGCACACCTCCGCGCCGGCCAGCGGCACGTCGTGGCGGCGCAGCAACTCCACGATGCCGCGCGGCGTGCAGGGCAGCGGTCCGGGCTCGTTCAGGACGAGCTTGCCCAGGTTGGTCGGGTGCAGGCCGTCCGCGTCCTTGTCAGGGTCGATCAGGCCCAGCATCGCGTTCTCGTCCAGATGGCGCGGCAGTGGCAGCTGCACGATGTAGCCCGTGCACTCCTGCGCGGCGTTCAGCTCGGCGATCGCGCCCGCCACCGTCGCCGTGGACGCGTCCGCGGGCAGGTCGACCCGGATCGATTCGATCCCCACCTCCGCGCAGTCCCTGTGCTTCATCGCCACGTAGCTGCGGCTGCCGGGGTCGTCCCCGACCAGCACCGTGCCCAGCCCGGGACGCACCCCGCGCTCGGCGAGGGCCCGCACGCGGACCGTCAGCTCGGCCTTGATCGCGGCGGCGACGGCCCTGCCGTCCAGGATCTGCGCAGTCATCGGTTCCTCAGTGGAAGAAGTGGCGGGTGCCCGTGAAGTACATGGTGACACCGGCGGCGGTCGCCGCGTCGATGGTCTCCTGGTCGCGCACCGACCCACCGGGCTGCACGATCGCCTTCACCCCGGCCTCGATCAGGATCGTCGGACCGTCGTTGAACGGGAAGAACGCGTCGGACGCGGCCACCGAGCCCGCCGCCCGCTCCCCCGCCCGCTCGACGGCCAGCTTGCACGAGTCGACCCGGTTCACCTGGCCCATGCCGACCCCGACGGACGCCCCGTCAGCGGCCAGCAGGATCGCGTTCGACTTGACCGCCCGGCAGGCCCGCCACGCGAACTCAAGGTCGGCCAGGGTGGCGGCGTCCGCGGGCTCGCCGGAGACCAGCTGCCAGTTCGCGGGGTCGTCGCCGGGGGCGTCGATCCGGTCCGGCGCCTGCAGCAGCGCGCCGCCGGAGATCGGGTGCAACTGCCGTCCGCGGTGGGTGTACGGCCCGGCCTTCAGCAGCCGGACGTTCTTCTTGCGGGTGAGCACCTCCAGCGCCCCGTCCTCGTAGTCGGGAGCGATCACCACCTCGGTGAAGATCTCGGCGATCTGGGTCGCCGCCTCGACGCTGACCGGACGGTTGGTGGCGATCACGCCGCCGAACGCCGACACCGGGTCACACGCGTGCGCCTTGCGGTGCGCCTCTGCGATGTCGGCTCCGACCGCGATCCCGCACGGGTTGGCGTGCTTGATGATCGCCACGGCCGGGGAGTCGAAGTCGTAGGCCGCGCGATAGGCCGCGTCGCCGTCGGTGTAGTTGTTGTAGCTCATCTCCTTGCCGTGCAGCTGCTCGGCCTGGGTGATCCCGGCCGGCCCGGCGGCGTAGGAGTACAGCGCGGCGGGCTGGTGCGCGTTCTCGCCGTAGCGCAGCGTGCCGACCTTGTCCCACGCGCCGCCGATCCAGGCGGGGAAGCCGTCCCCGCCGGAGGAGTCGGTCAGCACCGACCCCATCCAGCTCGCCACCGCGATGTCGTAGGACGCGGTGTGGACGAACGCCGCCGCGGCCAGCGCCTGCCGCTGGGCGAGCGTGAAACCGCCCGCGGCCAGGGCGTCGACGAGCTCCGGATACTGGTCGGGGGACGTCACGATCGCCACCGAAGGGTGGTTCTTCGCCGCCGCGCGCACCATCGACGGCCCGCCGATGTCGATCTGCTCGACGCACTCGTCCTCGCTCGCTCCGGACGCGACGGTCTGCGTGAACGGGTACAGGTTGGAGACGACCAGGTCGAACGGCGCGACGCCAAGCTCGGCCAGCTGCGTCCGGTGCGACTCGAGCCGGCGGTCGGCGAGGATCCCGGCGTGGATGTGCGGGTGCAGGGTCTTCACCCGTCCGTCCAGGCACTCGGGGAAGCCGGTCACCTGCTCGACCGGCGTCACCGGCAGCCCGGCCCCGGCCAGGGTGGACGCGGTCGAGCCGGTCGAGACGATCTCGACGCCCGCGTCGACGAGGACGCGACCGAGTTCAACCAGCCCGGTCTTGTCGTAGGTGGACACCAGGGCACGGCGGATCGGCAGCAGGTCGGTCATCGGTCTCCTCGGCTGAGTCGGTTGACGGTGTCGACGAGCAGCGTCCGCTCGACGACCTTGATGCGTTCGTGCAGGGTGGCCTCGTCGTCGCCGGGCTGCACGCGCACCGGCTCCTGGGCGATGATCGCGCCGGAGTCGACGCCCGCGTCCACGGCGAACACGGTCGCGCCGGTGACCCTCACTCCGGCGGCCAGCGCGTCCCGGACGGCGTGCATGCCCGGGAAGGCCGGGAGCAGCGCGGGGTGGGTGTTGATCATGCGGCCGCCGAACCGGGTGAGGAAGGCGGGGCCGACCAGCTTCATGAACCCGGCGCTGACGACGAGGTCGGGCTCGTGGGCGGCCACGAGGTCGGTCAGGCGCTCGTCCCACAGCGCCCGGTCGGACCCCTTCGCGAGCGGGTGCACGAAGGTGGGGACGCCGGCCCGCTCGGCGCGGGCGAGTCCCTCGACGCCGGGCCGGTCGGAGCCGACGGCGACGACGTCGGCGGCCAGCGCGCCGGAGGCGGACGCGTCCAGCAGGGCCTGGAGGAGGGTGCCGGAGCCCGAGACGAGGACCACCAGGCGCATCGGCATGCCCCTGACCCTATCGAACGGCCCCGGGGTCAGGACGCGGCGGCTCCGCGGCGGAACAGCCACGTGACGAGCCCGGCGAGCACGGCGCTGAGCAGCAGGAGGGGCACGCCGATCAGCAGGGACTCCCACAACCGCGGCCCGAGGTCGACCAGCCGGAGGCTGCCCAGGGCGCCACGGCTCGCCGCGGCCCAGCCGAGGAAGACGATCCCGGCCAGCAGGCCGGCCGTCGCCGCGGCGGCGAGCGTGCCGAGGACGCCGCGGCGTCCGGCACGAGCAGCGACGACACCGGCGAGCGCCCCGGCGGCCACCCCCGCGGAGAGCCACGCCAGCATCCACGGATCGGCGGCACCCTCGCTCGGCAGCGCCGCGAGCAGGGGGATCGACGGCAGCATGCCCAGTTGGGTGCCCGAGAGCGAGACGAGCGACCCGGTGCCGACGGTGAAGCCTGCTCCCAGCAGCCACGACAGTGCCCACCCGAGCGCCGTCGGCAGGTACGCGAGCGTGATCAGCGACCACACGAACACCCCGCCGGTGTCGAACCCGACCGCCTGCTCGAGGGTGGAGATGCCGGCCTCGCCGAGCACGACAGCGACGGCGAGCGCCACGCTGGAGACCACCACGAGCGCCAGCCCGCCGGCAGCCGCCCCGCGCAGCCCGCGCCGCAGCCAGGCCGGCCAGGTCGCCCACGGCCGGTAGCCCGAAGCCCGGACGGCGCCGAGGGCGCTGCCGAGGACGCTGACCGCGATCGCGCCGAGCGCGGGCCGCCAGATCAGCGCGGGCCCCTGGAAGCCCCACGCCAGCGCCGCGGCGACGAGGGTGTAGCCGAGCGCGACCTGACCGACCGAACCGAGGACCAGCCGCCGGTCGTCCCGCGGGCTCACGTCGCCGGTGCGGGCCAGACGGGCCTGCCGGTAGGCGAAGCGTCCGACCGGCATGCAGAGCAGGACGAACGCCGCGGTCAGCCCGAGCGGAACGAGGCTCACCCCCACGTCGCCGATGACGAGGACGCCGCCGTGCGCGAGCAGCCACACCTGCGCGGCGAAGCCGAGGACGGTCGGCAGGGCGATCGCGATCGCACTCAGCCAGGCCACGAGCACCACGCCGGCGACGAGGACGGCCCCGGCGAGCGCGGCGAGGACGCCCCCACCGACGGCGGCCACGGGCCACGGCAGCAGCGGCGGACCGTCCGTGGCACCGGCCAGCCGGACCGTCCGCGCAGACGACGTGGTGAGCCTGAGCCGCTCGGAATCGCGGAACCTGGGCATGGGCATGGTGGATCCATGCTCGCGCAGCCGTGTCCCTCCCGGCGGCGGGACACGCCCGCCGTCGCTACACTGGCCGCGTCTCATCACGCGTCGACCGACAAGGGATTGCAGTGGCACAAGAGGGTTCGTCCGCGCCCCGCAGGGCGCTCGGCCCGCTCCCCGAGGAGCCGGACGCTCCGACCGGCGGCCGCTTCGGCCGAGCCTTCTCGCCCGACGAGCCGTCCCCGTTGACCAGCACCGGGCAGTTGCGGCGGCTCGCCGCCAGCCCGTCGAGTCCGGCCAGCCCCGTCGACCCCCTGGACGTCCGGGGTACCACGCCGGTGCCCCCGCCCGCGCCTGTCCTCCCCGAGCCGGAGTCCGCGCTCCCCGCGTCCGCCGGCCGCCGCTTCTCCGCCAGCGCGGAGCCCTCCGAGTTCATCTCCGCAGCCCCGCGCCGGTCCGCGGTCAGTGTCTCATCGCCGCCGTCGCCACCGGATGCGTTCCTGCCCCCGTCGCCGCGACCGTCGTCGGCGTCGGTGGTCACGAACCCGCCGGCCTTCACCCCGTCCCCGTTCGCGCCCAGCCCTGCGGCCAGCAGCCCGCTGGCCTCCTCGGCGAGCGCGAGCGCCGTCGGGTCCTACCCCCGTTCGGTTCCGACTGCACCGACCGCGCCTTCGAGCGGCCCCACGCCGTTCGGCGCGCTGGGCGAAGGCGTCACGGGAGCCGGGACGCCGGTTGCGTCGACGCCCTCGTCGACCTCGACGCCATCGGGCACGCCGGAGGAGCCCTTGAGTCGCCGTGGCCAGAAGGCGCTGGCCAAGGCCGAGGCCCGCTCCGCCGCGCAGGCGAAGAAGGCGGAGGACGCCGCAGCAGCCGAGGCGAAGAAGGCGGACGCCGCCGCAGCAGCCGAGGCGAAGAAGGCAGGGGCGGCGGCACGAAAGACCGAGGCCAAGGCCCGTCGCTCGGGCAAGGGCACCCCGGTCGCCGCAGCCGTGCCGTCCGAGCCGCCGGCAGCGACGACCCCGCCGCCGGTCGCGGCGACAGCCGCTGAGGAGCCGCGCCGGCGCACGGCGCGTCCGGCCCTGATCATCATGGCCGCGGTGGCGGCGGTCGTGCTGCTCGTGGCCGCGGGCGTCTGGGTCCTCAGCCTGCGCTCCGGCGCCCCCTCCGGCACGCCCACGGTGCCGAACACCTCGTCCGCCCTCGATCCGCTGGTCACCGCGGCCGACCTCGGCACGGTCGGCGACGTGACCTGGACCGAGGCGACCGGCACGGCCGACGCCGTCACCCCCACGTGCCTGCCGGCCACCGGCTCGGGGCTGCCCTCCCCGTCCCGCTCCGCCTCGCGCAGGGTGCCGGTCGCGGGTTCCGACGTGGACGCGCTGGTCCAGGTCGTCGACACCTACGCGGACGAGGCGACCGCGACCCAGGCCTACGGCCTGCGGCTCACGCAGGCGGGCACCTGCTCGAACGACGCCGTCTGGATCACCGGCGCCAGCGCGGTGACGGGGCTGGCGGACTCGGCGGAAGCCGTCAAGCTGGTCGTGCAGGACCAGGCGAGTGTGTTCCACACCCTCCTGATCAGCCGCACGGGCCGGTCGGTGAGCCTTGTCGACCTGGCGACGTCCGAGAGCGCCGTGAACGCCCTCGATGTCGCCACGGTGGTCGGCAAGGCCCTGAGCCGCCAGTGCGGTGGGGACCTCGGCACGTGCCCGTCCAGCATCGAGGCCACCACGGAGGTGCCGCCGGCGGGTGACCCTGCGGGGTGGCTCGTCGAGGCGGACCTGCCGCGAATCACGCTCGGCACCGGACGCTGGGGCGCGACCGACCCGTTCACGACCCTGACGATCCCCGGGAGCCAGTGCGAGGGCATCAACCTCGAAACGGTCTCCGGGACGACGTCCGCGGCGCAGCGAACGCTGCTGCTCGCCGATGACGAGAGCGCCCCCCAGGGCTTCGGCGTCGACATGGTCGTCTACACCTTCGGCGCGGCGGACGACGCGTCCTCGCTCTCGGCGAAGCTGACCAAGAACATCTCCGGCTGCTCCGACCGCGCCCCCACCGCGACCGTGGCGGACGGACCGTCGGCGAAGGGCACGGGCGCGGCCGACACCGCGGTCAGCGGCTCGACCTGGACGGTCACGCAGAAGACCGCGACCACCACCGTCGTGTACCGCGTCGCCGTCATCACCGCCGGCACGAGGGTCGTGTACCTGCTCGCCAACCCGTCCAGCGACTACGACTTCACCGACGCCCAGTGGAAGGCCATCACCCTCCGCGCCGGCCAGCGGGTCACCCAGTCCTGACGCCCCCGCCGACCCGGCCCCGCCCACCACAAGGTGGACACTTCATCGCGAGTTCACCACACCGGCGTCCACCACAAAGTGGACGCCGCCGCCCGAACCCACCGACCCGGCCCCGCCCACCACAAGGTGGACACTTCATCGCGAGTTCACCACACCAGCGTCCACCACAACGTGGACGCCGCCGCCCGAAACCCACCGATTGTCATCCCGGGCTTGACCCGGGATCTCCTCGGGCGCCCGACCGGGGCTATCGACCAGGACGCCCGACGTCAGGATCAGGCCAGGCCGCGGATGACCTCGCGCATCAGGGACGCGGTCTCGCTGGGCGTCCGGCCGACCTGGACGCCGGCGGCCTCCATGGCGGCCTTCTTGGCCTTCGCGGTGCCGACCGAGCCGGTGACGATCGCGCCGGCGTGGCCCATCGTCTTGCCGACCGGGGCGGTGAAGCCCGCCACGTAGCCGACCACCGGCTTGGTGACGTGCTCGGCGATGTAGGCGGCCGCGCGCTCCTCCGCGTCCCCGCCGATCTCGCCGATCATCACGATCGCGTCGGTGTCGGGGTCGGCCTCGAACGCGGCGAGCGCGTCGATGTGGGTGCTGCCGTTGACCGGGTCGCCGCCGATGCCGACGGCGGTCGAGAAGCCGATGTCACGAAGCTCGAACATCATCTGGTAGGTCAACGTGCCGGACTTCGACACCAGGCCGATCCGGCCCGGGCCGGAGATCGTCGGCGGGATGATCCCGACGTTCGACTTCCCGGGGCTGATCAGGCCGGGGCAGTTCGGGCCGATCAGCCGGGTGTGGCCGGACTGGCGCGCGTAGTCGACGAACTCGGCGGTGTCCTTCACCGGGACGCCCTCCGTGATCACCACGGTGAGGTCGAGGGCCGCGTCCACCGCGTCGATGACGGCCTGCCGGGTGAAGGCTGCCGGCACGAACACGACGGACGTGTTGGCCCCGGTGGCCTCCTTGGCCTCGGCGACGGTGTTGTACACCGGCACCGGCGCTTCCTCGAACGTGACCGACTGGCCACCCTTGCCCGGCGTCACGCCGGCGACGATGCGGGTACCGGCCCCGATCATCCGCTGGGTGTGCTTGCGTCCCTCGGAGCCGGTCATCCCCTGGACGATGACGGTGGAGCGCTGGTCCAACCAGATCGACATGTGCGCAGATCTCCTATTCGGCCGCGGCGGCCAGCTCGGCGGCCCGGCGGGCCGCATCGTCCATGGTCTCGCGCACCTCGACGAGCGGGTGCGCCGCCTCGGCCAGCATGTGGCGACCGATCTCGACGGCGTTGCCGTCCAGCCGCACCACGATCGGCTTGGTCGCACGGTCGCCCAGCATCGCGAGGGCGTCGATGATGCCCTTGGCGACCTCGGAGCAGGCAGTGATGCCGCCGAACACGTTGACGAACACCGCCTTCACCTGCGCGTCGGAGAGGATGATGTCGAGCCCGTCGGCCATCACCTGCGCGGACGCACCGCCGCCGATGTCGAGGAAGTTCGCGGGCTTCGGCTGCCCCGGCAGGTCGGCGCCGGCGGCGGCGACGACGTCCAGCGTGCTCATCACCAGGCCGGCGCCGTTGCCGATGATGCCGACCGACCCGTCCAGCTTGACGTAGTTGAGGTTCTTCGACCGCGCCTCGACCTCCAGCGGGTCGTCGGACGACTCGTCGGCGTAGCCCGCCCAGTCCGGGTGCCGGAACGCCGAGTTCGCGTCGAGGCTCACCTTGCCGTCGAGAGCGACGATGCGGCCCTCACCGGTCTTCACCAGCGGGTTCACCTCGACGAGGGTGGCGTCGTTGGCCCGGTACACCTCGCCGAGCAGGACGAGGACGCGCGCGATCTCCGCACGGTCGGCTTCGGCGAAGCCCGCGGCGGCGACGATCTCGTCCGCCTTGGCCGCGTCCAGACCGACCAGCGGGTCGACCTCGACCCTCGCCAGCGCCTCGGGCCGCTCCACGGCGAGCGTCTCGATGTCCATGCCGCCCTCCTTGGAGCACATGGCCAGGTAGCTGCGCGACGACCGGTCGAGCAGGAGCGAGAAGTAGTACTCCTCGGCGATGTTGGCGCCCTCGGCGATCATCACGGTCTCGACCGTGTGGCCGTTGATGTCCATCCCGAGGATCTCGGACGCGCGATCGGCGGCCTCCTGCGGCGACCGGGCCAGCTTCACGCCGCCGGCCTTGCCGCGTCCACCGGTCTTCACCTGGGCCTTCACGACCACGACGGGCGTGCCGAGCTGCTCGGCTGCGGCTCCGGCCTCCTCGGGCGTCTGCGCGGTGATCCCGCGCAACACGGGGACGCCGTGCGCCTCGAACAGGTCTCGCGCCTGGTACTCGAACAGATCCACTCCGACTCCGTTCCATCATTCGTTCTGGCTCGGCCAGCTGATGCGGTGCAGAGCCTAGCCCGACCGTCGCTCACCGCGCATACGCAGACACCCGGGATGCGGGACGGCCGACACCTCGTACCCCGTTTCAGACAGATTCTGAGAAACAGCCTAAGAAATGCTAAGGTGGCTCTCGCTCGGCCGGGCCGGGCACAGTGCGTACTCAAGAGGGCTTACGGGGAACCAAGTGAACAGACTGCGACTGCGAGCTGACAAGCCGCGTCGAGCGCTCCCTCCGGAGCAGGTGGTGGACGGCGTTGCAGCCGCACCCGCCGGTTCGCGTCTCCGCCGGATCGTGAAGCGCACGGCCACCGTGGTCGTCGTCTCAGGAATCGCCATCGCAGGGGTTTCCGCCTTCACCGCTTCCTCCACCGGCGGCGCCGGGATCGCCTTCGCGGCCCAGGGCCTGGCCATCTCGAGCATCCCCGCCGTCCAGGCCGCCAGCGCGACCAGCTCGGCCACGTCGATCTCCGACCTCGCCGCCGCCCGCAGTGCGCAGCTGGTCCAGGACGGGGACACGATCTCCGACAGCCAGCAGAGCGCGGCGGCCGAAGCCCGCAGCAGCGCGCTCGACTCCGAGGCCACGCTGATCACCAAGGAGATCGACCGGCTGGAGAACCTCCCCAAGTTCATCTGGCCCACCGCGGGCACCGTGAGCTCCCCGTTCGGGATGCGGATGCACCCGATCCTGCACTACATGCGCATGCACGACGGCGACGACATCGGCGGCAAGTGCGGCCAGGAGATCCACGCGGCGCAGTCCGGCGTGGTGGTGAAGGCCGAAATGGGCTACAACGGCGGCTCCGGCAACAACGTCTGGATCGAGCACGGCAAGATCGACGGCATCGACGTCCAGAGCGGCTACCTCCACATGGAGAAGTACATCGTGAAGGTCGGCGAGAAGGTCGACCAGGGCGACGTGATCGGCTACGTCGGCAGCACCGGCCTCTCCACCGCCTGCCACCTGCACTTCTCGATCAAGCGCAACGGCGTCGAGTCCGACCCGATGACGTACATCGGCTGGAACAAGGAAGCCAAGGAGAAGGGCGACGGCCACGGCGAGTGAGCCACCGCCGCTCTGACGGCAACCGGGCTTCCACGCTCGCCACCAAAGTTCTTAGGAACCACCGGAACTCTCAGAAGCCACCGAGTCACTCGGTGGCTTCTTCGGGTCCTCGATGGTTCCGGCGTGCGAGTGCTCGCAGGGGAGCCCCAAATTTCATCGTTTCATCGTGACGCCGCAGCACCGAGACGATCTCGGCGACTGAAGATCGCCTGAGATACCAACTGTTGGTCGGAAAACTCACCGCAAGAAATTCAGCACCCGTGGTCCATGATGGGGGGACCCGACGGGAGAGATAACATGAACAGAACGTGGCTGGTCGTCGTCGCCGCCTCCCTGCTTGCGCTCCAGGTCGCACCCGCCTTCGCTGACGGCGGGGACAACTCCCCTGATCCAACGACGCAACCGGAGTCCAGCGCCCGCGCGAACCCGTCCCCCAGGCCCGAGCAGGATGAACCCCGGGCAGCGCAGTCCGATCCTCCGTCTTCCACGCCCGAACCGGCCCCGGAACCGGCCGATCGTGCGTCGGGGCCCGCCGACGCCACTCCCTCCGAATCATCGCCACCGACGGACGAGGCCCCAGCCGCAGCGACGAACGATCCAACTGCGTCCGTCACACCTGTGGACTCGCCGACGGGACCGCCGGAGGCGACGACGCCCACCCCGAGTGACCCGTCCACCGACCCGTCATCCGATGAACCTGTCCAAGGTGCCGCCATCGTGGTGCCCGCCGCCGCGCCGACCACACCCAACGTGTCGGTGAACGTGGCGTGTGGCACCGACATGAACCTCGACATCACCTACAACGAGGAACCCGACCTGCCCTGGTCCTTCGAGGTCTACGTCAACGGCACCCTCCTCACCACCCTCACCGACGACGACACCGACCTCATGGGCTTCCACCCCTCCATCCCCGCCAGCCAACTCCCCGACGACAGCTACACCTGGAGCGTCACCGCCATCAACGGCGACCAGACCTTCCCCGACATCGCCAGCGGCACCGTCACCTGCACACCCACGCCGACTGTCACCGCGCCCAACATCACCGTCAACGTCGCCTGCCAGGCCGACATGAACCTCGACATCACCTACAACGAGGAACCCGACCTGCCCTGGTCCTTCGAGGTCTACGTCAACGGCACCCTCCTCACCACCCTCACCGACGACGACACCGACCTCATGGGCTTCCACCCCTCCATCCCCGCCAGCCAACTCCCCGACGACAGCTACACCTGGAGCGTCACCGCCATCAACGGCGACCAGACCTTCCCCGACATCGCCAGCGGCACCGTCACCTGCACAGCCACGCCCACGCCGACGCCGACCCCCACGCCGACCCCGACGCCCACGCCCACGCCGACGCCCACCCCGACACCCACGGCCACGACCGAGCCCACGAGCACCACCCGTCCCGGTGGTGGCGGAGACGGGGGTGACCACGACGGATCAACGCTTGCGTGGACGGGGCCCTCCGAGGCGACCTGGACCGCCCTCGGCCAGGGGATCATGGCCGTGGCGCTCGGCGTCCTGGTGCTGGTCCTGGCGCGCCGGTGGCGTGTCGAGTGAGCCGGACGCCGCGCTGACTCACAAACGCTCCCGGAATTCGCGAGCGTTTGTGGCGGGGACGGGCGGACCCGGCCGCGGGGTCTTCGCTAGAGCTTCTCCATCGGGGCGTGCTTGAGGGACAGGCGCTTCACCCCGACCGAGCCGAAGTCGACGTCCGCCTTGGCGCCGTCGCCCATTCCCGAGGTTGCGATCACCGTCCCCAGCCCGAAGGTGGTGTGCAGGACGCGGTCGCCCACGTCGACCGAGGGCACCGTCTTGATCGGCGGCCGCGTCCCGAAGCTCAGGGTGGCGCGCCGGGCCTGGTCCGTCCGCACCGCAGCGGACGAGGCGTAGCTGGTTCGCGCGACGCCGAGGCGGCGCCAGTCGATCAGGTGGGCGGGGATCTCCTCGGTGAACCGGCTCGCCGGGTTGTACTGCGGTGAGCCCCACTGCGAACGGACGGTCGCGCGGGTCAGGTACAGCCGCTGGCGCGCCCTGGTGATCCCGACGTAGGCCAGGCGGCGTTCCTCCTCCAGCTCTTGCTTGTCGGTCATCGCCCGCTGGTGCGGGAAGATCCCGTCCTCGAAGCCGGTCAGGAAGACCGTGTTGAACTCCAGCCCCTTCGCCGTGTGCAGCGTCATCAGCGTGACCACGCCGGCCGCGTCCGGGTCGTTGTCGGGAATCTGGTCGGAGTCGGCGACCAGGGCGATCCGCTCGAGGAACGCCGGCAGCGAGTCGTCCGGCTCCGGCGCACCCGCCGCCAGCTCGCCCTCGTCCTCGGGGACGTCCACCGCGTGCGCGGCCGCGACGAACTCCCCCGCGACGCTGACCAGCTCGACCAGGTTCTCCAGCCGGCTCTCGTCCTGCGGGTCGGTCGAACTGCTGAGTTCGTCGAGGTACCCGGAGTCCTTCAGGATGCCGGCGAGGATCTCGTCCGCGGGGACGCCGGCCGCGACCTTCGCGCGGTACCCGGCCAGGAGGGACGCGAACGCCTCCACCTGGTTGAGCGACCGGGTGGCCAGCCCCTGCGCCTGGTTGGCGCGGTTCAGCGCCGCCCCGAACGAGATCTGCTCGGACGCGGCGAACGCCTCCAGCATCGCCTCCGCGCGGTCGCCGATGCCCCGCCGGGGCACGTTCAGCACGCGCCGCACCGACACGTCGTCGTCGATGTTCGCGATGGCCCGCAGGTACGCGATCGCGTCCCTGACCTCCCTGCGCTCGTAGA
Source organism: Propionicimonas sp. (assembly GCF_049840635.1). Lineage (GTDB taxonomy): Bacteria > Actinomycetota > Actinomycetes > Propionibacteriales > Propionibacteriaceae > Propionicimonas. The sequence goes on along the minus strand of NZ_JASGKL010000005.1, from coordinate 2,584,575 downwards.
AGCGGACGCCCCCGACCACGCGGTACGGCATCCCGACCCGGATGAACACCTCCTCGAACGCCCGGGACTGGGCGTTCGTCCGGTAGAACACCGCCACCTCGCCGGGCTTCGCCTTCCCGTCGTCGGTGAGCCGGTCGATCTCCTCGGCCACGAACTGCGCCTCGTCGTGCTCGGTGTCCGCCACGTAGCCGACCAGCAGGTCACCGTCCCCCGCGTCCGACCACAACCGCTTCTCCGGGCGTCCCGGGTTGCGGGTGATCACGGCGTTCGCCGCGTTCAGGATGTTCTGGGTGGAGCGGTAGTTCTGCTCGAGCACGATCGTCGTCGCGCCGGGGAAGTCGGCCTCGAAGTCGAGGATGTTGCGGATCGTCGCCCCGCGGAACGCGTAGATCGACTGGTCGGAGTCACCGACGACCATCAGCTCGGGCGCCTCGACCTCCGGCGCGTCCCCCGGCCCCGCGGGGTGGACGCCACACAGCTCCCGGACGAGCGCGTACTGCGCGTGGTTGGTGTCCTGGTACTCGTCGACGAGGACGTGGCGGAACCGGCGCCGGTACTGCTCGCGCAGGTCGGGGAAGGCCTGCAGCAGGTGCACGGTGGTCATGATCAGGTCGTCGAAGTCGAGGGCGTTGGCCGCCTTCAGCCGGCGCTGGTACTCCGCGTAGGCGTCCGCATAGGTTTCCTCCGCCGTCCCCTCCTGCGCCCTGCTGCGCGCGGACTCGTGGTCGACGAGTTCGTTCTTGCAGTTGGACACCCAGTTCATCACCGCGCGGACGGGGAACCGCTTGGGGTCGAGGTCGAGGTCGCGCAGCACCAGCGTCATCAGCCGCTTGCTGTCGGTGTCGTCGTAGATCGAGAAGTTGCGTCCCATCCCGAACCGGGAGACGTCGGAGCGCAGGATCCGGACGCAGGCGGAGTGGAACGTCGAGACCCACATCAGCTTCGCCCTGTTGCCGACGAGCTCGACCACCCGGTGCCGCATCTCCGCCGCCGCCTTGTTGGTGAACGTGATCGCCAGGATCGAGCCGGGGTGGACGTGCCGCTGGCTGACCAGGTGGGCGATCCGCCGGGTCAGGACGCGGGTCTTGCCCGAGCCCGCGCCGGCGACCACCAGCACCGGGCTGCCCGCGTGCACGACCGCGGCCCGCTGCGGCGGGTTGAGGTCGGCGAGCAGTTCCTCCTCCGTGATCCTGCGCCGGCGCTCGGGCGGCTCGGCGGGCCCCCCTGACTCCGCGGGCGCGGCGGGGGCAGGGGTGGTGAACAGGTCGGGGAACAGCGTGTCTGACATGGCTGGACAAGACTATGCGCTGCCACCCTCCCCGGCCGCCAGGACCGTCCGCGGCCCCTCGCCTCCGGGATTGCTCAGGGTCGAGTGGTGGACGCTCCCCATGGGCCGCCGACGGGCCGGCGGCTAGGTTCGGACCCATGGGTTTCATCGCATGGATTCTGATGGGTCTGATCGCCGGTGCGATCGCCAAGGCGATCTTGAAGGAGAAGGGCGGCTGGCTGTCCAGCCTGCTCACGGGCCTGGTCGGTGGCCTGGTCGGCGGCTGGATCGGCAGCGCGCTGTTCGACCGCGGCCTGACCGGCTTCTTCTCGCTGTGGTCCTGGCTGCTGGCGATCGGCGGCTCGGTCCTCGTCCTGTGGATCTACGGCCTGATCGTCAAGAAGCGCTGACCGTCACACCAGCTTGCGGTCGGTGGCCCAGCGGGTGAGCTGGTGGCGGTTCGACAGCTGCAGCTTGCGCAGGACGCTGGAGACGTGGGTCTCGACCGTCTTGATCGAGATGAACAGCTCCCGCGCGATCTCCTTGTACGCGTACCCGCGGGCGATCAGGCGCAGCACCTCCCGCTCCCGGACGGAGAGCCGGTCGAGGTCCTCGTCTATGCTGGCCACGTCGATCGCGCCGGAGAACGCGTCCAGCACGAAGCCGGCCAGCCGCGGCGAGAACACCGCGTCACCGGTCGCCACGCGTCCGATCGCCTCCACCAGCTCGTCGGCGGAGATCGACTTCGTCACATAGCCGCGGGCGCCCGCGCGGATGATCCCGATCACGTCCTCGGCCGCGTCCGACACCGAGAGGGCGAGGAACTTCACCCCCGACTCGATCGCGGACACCTGCTTGATCACCTCGACGCCCCCACCACCGGGGATGTGGACGTCCAGCAGCACCACATCGGGGACGGCGGCGATGATCGCGGCGACGGCGGTCGGCACGTCCTCGCCCTCGCCGACCAGGTGGACGCGGTCGCCGATGTCGTGCCGCACCCCGCTGCGGAACATGGCGTGGTCGTCGACCAGCACCACCCGCCACACGGCGGGGGTGCCCGGTTCGGTCGTGGTCTCGCTCATCGTGGCAGCTCCAGTCTCACCTCGGTGCCCTCTCCGGGCGCCGTCCTGATTATCGCCCGTCCGCCGGCCCGCTTCACCCGCTCGACGATCGAGTTCCGCACCCCCATCCGGTCCTCCTCGACGTGGCCGAGGTCGAAACCGGAGCCGCGGTCCCTCACGTAGACGGAGACCAGGTCCTCGTCCACCTCCGCGTACACGTCGATGCGCTCGGCGCCGGAGTGCCGGGCCGCGTTCACCATCGCCTCCCGCGTGGCCCGGACGAGGGAGGTCAGCTCCCCGGACAGCTCACAGTCACCCACCGACACCAGTTCGATGTCCACCCCGTGCGTGTCCTCGACGTCCAGCAGTTCGGCCGTGAGCGCCTCGACCAGGCTGCCGCCGGCCATGGTCTCGCCGTACAGCCACTGCCGGAGTTCCCGCTCCTGCCTGCGCGCCAGCGCGGTGACCTTCTTCGGGTCCGCCGCCTGCCGCTGGATCAGCGCGAGGGTCTGCAGGACGGAGTCGTGCAGGTGCGCGGCCATGTCCGCGCGGGCATCCGCCACCAGGGCGTCGTCCCTGGCCCTGGCGAACGCCTGGCGCACCCGCAGGACCCACGGCAGCGACGCGAGCAGCAGCGCACCCACGGACAGCCCGACCAGGAGTGCGGTGCGGGGCGCGTCCCCGATCCCCGGCAGCGAGGCGGTCAACACCACGACGGCGCCGGCGAGCGACGCCAGCCCCGCGACGATCGCCATGATCGTCGACCATTGCGCGAGCAGCGGCGTGACCATCCGCCGCCAGCCCGAGCCCGTCCGCAGCTCGCGGGTGGACGCATGGTCGGCCTGCCACCAGATCAGGCCCAGTCCGGCGGAGGCGAGCAGGCCGGAGACCAGGGCCGGCACGGGCAGCCCCCAACCCGAGGCCTGCACGAGCCACAGCAGGCCGACGCCGAGCAGCACGAGGGCCCCGGCGACACCCAGGTCGACCGGCGTCAGCGCCACCGAGCCGCCCGGACGCAGCCCGCGCCGCGCCCCCGACTCCAGCCCCGGCGCGGAGCGTTGCCCGGCCTGCCGCGGCATGACCAGCCACAGCGCGAGGTACAGCGCCACGCCCAGCAGCCCCGCGGCGGCCAGCACGACGAAGATCACGCGCAGCACCAGCACCGACCAGCCCAGGTGGTCGGCCAGCCCCGCGCAGACGCCGCCCACCCACGCCCCGCTGATCGGACGCATCGAGCGCGGCTGGGCGGACGCCACCGGCGGTTCGCCCGCGCGTCCCTGCGGGACCGGGAGACCGGTTCCCTGGAGCTCCTCGGGCTGGCCGTCTGGACGGGTCATGCCGATCCGCGCACCACCAGGCGGCTGGGCCGCATCATCCGCGGGTTCTCCGGCGACTCCCCGGCCAGCAGCTCGATCAGCATCTCCGCCGCCGTGCGCGTGTGCTCGTCGGCGGGGTTGGTCATCGTGGTCAGCTGCGGGTGGCACTGCAGCCCGATCGCCGCGTCGTCGAAGCCGACGATCTTCACGTCCTCCGGCACCCGGCGACCGGACCGCTGCACGACGCCCATCGCCGTGACCGCCATCAGGTCGTTCGCGACGAACAGCCCGTCCAGGCCGGGGCACCGCTCGAGGAGTTCGGTGACGGTCTCGCCGCTGCGCGCGGTGTAGCCGCCCTCCACCCGCAGCGAGCTGTCCAGCCCCGCCTCGGCCATCGCGTCCTCGAACCCGGCCAGCCGCGAGCGCGCGGAGGCCATGTCGAGCGGGCCGGTGATGGTGCCGATCGAGCGGCAGCCACGCGAGATCAGGTGCCGGGTCGCCATCCGGGCGGCCGCCGTGTTGTCGAGGTCGACGTAGCAGACGCCGGGCGCCTCGGGATCACCCACGAAGACGACCGGCTGCCACGAGTGCGCGAGCGCCATCGCGAGCTCGGGACCGTGGTGGGAGACGATGATCGCCCCGTCCACGTGCCCCGATTCGAGGTAGCGGACCATCCGGGACGCGCTGTCGCCGGGCTGGGCCATCGCCAGCACCACCTGGACGTCCGAGCCGGCGAAGGCCTGCAGGGCGCCGTGGTAGGCCTGCGGGAAGTAGGGGTCGGTGAAGACGCGCTCGTCGGTCTCGGGGACGATCACGGCGATGGCGCCCGTGCGGCGGGTCACCAGGGCCCTGGCCGCGCGGTTGGGGTGGTAGCCGATCTCGTTGATCGCCGCCCTGACGGCTTCGGTGGTCTTCGCGGCGACGAGCGTCCCCCCGTTCACCACGCGTGAGACGGTCGCGCGGGAGACACCGGCGATCCGGGCCACGTCCTCCAGCGTCGGCGCCGAGTGCTCCCCGTCGAACCTGGCCACGGGGGTGCCTCCTGTCTCAACGGCCGGAGCGTTCGGACGCCCCCGACCACGTCGTCCGTGAGCGCGCGAGGACCCGGCTTTGTGTGGGAACGCTATCAGGATCGGAACCCCGGTACGTGAAAGCGCTCTCAGCTCTGTTGAGGACATTTCTACACCCTGCGCGCCGATGTCGGGAGCCCTCAGGGACAACCCTTATGGTCCGTTCGCCCGCGCCGACGTTGAATGGAACCGTGCCCGATCACCACCCTGTTCCCGTGATCAGCCGCCCGCGTACGGGCGCGCTGGCCGGTGGGGTGTGCGCGGGCCTGGCCCGCCGCTGGCAGCTCGACCCGAACCTGCTGCGGATCGCCGTCGTCGTCCTCGCCTTCTTCGGCGGGCTGGGGCTCGTCGCGTATGCGGCGGGCCTGCTGCTGATGCCGAGGGAGGGCAGCACCGAGGCGCCGATCCGACGCCTGCTGCCGTTCACCCGGATGTGGTCGAACCGGACCGTCGTGGCGGTCACGCTCGTCGCGGCGGTCGCGCTGGTGGCCGTGGTCGGGACGCAGGGGATCGGGCTCGGCCCGCTGGTGGTCCTCTTCTGTGTCTGGTTCTTCGGCATCCGCGGACGCAACGTCCGCACGACGCCGCCCACCCCGCCCGAGCCCACCCCGTTCGAGCGCGAGGCCGAGCACTGGCGGCAGCGCCTCGTCGAGCAGCAGACGCCCGGCTACGTGGAGGTGGCAGCCGCCCCGCTGGCGGCGTCCGGCGAGCAGCGGTGGACGCAGCCGTACACCGAGCCCGCGTCCGACCTGGCCGTCCGTGACGACGACCTGCCCGTCGCCGTGACCCGTCCGCGCCGCCGCCGCTGGCGCCTGTGGTGGCTGGCCCTCGTCCTCGTCGGCGTCGCCGTCCTCGCCGTCACCGCGCTCGGCCACCTCGGGCTGCCGACCACCCCCCTCGCCTACACCGCCGCCGTCCTGGCCGGCCTCGGGCTCACGCTGGTCGCGTCCACGTGGGGCGGACGTCCGCCGCTCCTGCTCCCGGTCACCCTGCTCACCGGAATCGTGACCGCGTCCATGCTGGTCAGTTCCCTCGGCGTCCGGGTGCCCGAGGCGGGCGAGCGCGCGTACACCTACCTCTCCGGCGCCGACCTGCCGCCCTCGATCGAACTCCAGGCCGGTGAACTGACCCTCGACCTCAGCCGGCTGGACCTCGCGTCCGACCAGAGCCTGTCCGTGCGCGTCGGCGCAGGGCAGCTCAACCTGGTCGTCCCCGCCGGCGTGACCACGCAGGTCGACTGGACCGTGAAGGCCGGCGAGTACAACGCGACCGGCACCTCGTACGGGGAGAGCAGGGACGGCTTCGACCTCGAGGGCAGCACCCGCTACCCGGCGACGGGCGACGGGACGCACACCCTGCACATCGTGGCCGATGTCGGCCTGGGTGAACTGGACGTGAAGCGATGAGGCGGGACAGGGCCGCGTTCGCGTTCGGCGTCCTGGCCGTCGCGTTCGCCGCTCTCGCGCTGTGGACGGTCTACGGCGTGGTCGACCGCAAGCTGGTCGGAATCCTCGTCCCCGCGGCGATGGTCGTCGCGGGCGTCGGTGTCCTGCTGCTCTCCCGCAGGCACAACTGAGTTTCCACGAAAGGAAAGAACAATGAAGGAAAAGCTCACCCGTTCCGCGACCGACAAGTTCGTCGGAGGCGTCTGCGGCGGCGTCGCCCGCTCGCTGGGCATCGACTCGGGCCTGGTCCGGATCATCACGGTCGTGCTGGCGTTCTTCTGGGGCCTGATCGTCCCGGTCTACCTCGCCCTGTGGCTGGTGCTCCCGCTCGAGGAGGGCGGCTCCACCGGCTTCGACGACCTCAAGAAGATGTTCGGCGGCGGCAACAGCAGCACGCCGCCGTCCGACTACCGCTGAGGGATCACTCCCACTCGATGGTGCCCGGGGGCTTGCTGGTCACGTCCAGCACCACCCGGTTCACCTCGGGGACCTCGTTCGTGATCCGCGTGCTGATCCGCTCCAGCAGGGCGTAGGGCAGCCGGCTCCAGTCGGCCGTCATCGCGTCCTCGCTGGAGACCGGACGCAGCACGATCGGGTGGCCGTACGTGCGGCCGTCCCCCTGCACGCCGACCGAGCGGACGTCGGCCAGCAGGACGACGGGGAACTGCCAGATCTCGCCGTCCAAGCCCGCCGCGGTGGTCTCGGCACGGACGATCGCGTCCGCGGCCCGCAGGATGCGCAGGCGCTCGGCGTCCACCGCCCCCACGATCCGGATGCCGAGCCCCGGCCCGGGGAACGGGTGCCGGTTGACGATGTGCTCGGGCAGCCCGAGCTGGCGACCGACCTGGCGCACCTCGTCCTTGAACAGCGTGCGCAGCGGCTCGATCAGCCGGAACTGCAGGTCGTCGGGCAGGCCGCCCACGTTGTGGTGGCTCTTGATGTTCGCCGCGCCCTCACCGCCGCCGGACTCGACCACGTCGGGGTAGAGCGTGCCCTGCACGAGGTAGTCGATCGGCCCCTCGTCGTTGATCCGGCGTGCGGCGTCCTCGAACGTCCGGATGAACTCGCGTCCGATGATCTTGCGCTTGGTCTCCGGGTCGCTGACGCCGGCCAGCGCGGTGAGGAACCGGTCCTGCTCGTCCGCCACGACCAGCTTCACGCCGGTGGACGCGACGAAGTCGTGCTCGACCCGCTCGGCCTCGCCCTCGCGCAGCAACCCGTGGTCGACGAACGCGCAGGTGAGCTGGTCGCCGATCGCCTTCTGGACGAGCGCAGCAGCGACCGCGGAGTCCACGCCGCCGGACAGCGCGCACAGGACGCGGGCGTCGCCCACCTCCGCGCGGATCCGGGCGACCTGGTCCTCGACGATGTTGCCGCTGGTCCAGGTCGGACGGCAGCCGGCGATGTCGTACAGGAAGTGTTCGAGGACGGCCTGCCCGTGCTCGGAGTGCAGCACCTCCGGGTGCCATTGGACGCCCGCCAGGCGCCGGCCGGTGTCCTCGAACGCCGCGACGGTGGCCCGCGGCGAGCGGGCGTTGACGGTGAAGCCGGACGGGGCGGCCGTGACCTCGTCGCCGTGGGACATCCACGACGTCAGCGAGGAGGGCAGGCCGGTGAGCAGGCGTCCGGGCTCGAGCACCTCGACCGTGGTGCGCCCGTACTCGCGCTGGCCGGTCCGGGCGACCGTGCCGCCGAGGGCCTGCGCCATCGCCATGAAGCCGTAGCAGATGCCGAAGACCGGGACCGACGCGTCCAGCAGCGTCCCGTCCAGCTGGGGCGCGCCCGGCTCGTAGACCGAACTCGGCCCGCCGGAGAGGATGACGGCCTTCGGCTCCTTCGCGAGGATGTCGGCGACGGCCATCGTGTGCGGCACGATCTCGGAGTAGACCCTCGCCTCGCGGACGCGGCGGGCGATGAGTTGGGCGTACTGGGCGCCGTAGTCGACGACCAGCACCAGATCGTGTTCGGCGCTCATGGGCACCGATTCTATGGGTTCCCGGACGCCCGGATCCCAAGACGCTGTTGACCACTCCGTGGACGCATCGCTAGCCTGCGAGCATGACCCCGACGTGCTCCGCGGCCCTGTGTTGCTGCTGCGTGCGGTCGATGTCCTGTTGTCGAATGCGCTGATCCACCGGCCCGCAACAGCGTCACCACAGGTCCCCCGCGGACCATTCACCCCATGCCCCACGGGCGGCACCGATGCCCGTCCGGCTCTTTCACCACAGCACGACCAGCAGCCCACAGGAGCGACATGTCCCAGCATCCCGACACCCTTGCCGTCCACGCCGGACAGGAGGACGCCGACCCGGCCACGAATTCGCGGGCGGTCCCGATCTACCAGACCACCAGCTACGTGTTCGACGACACCGAGCACGCCGCCGACCTCTTCGCGCTGCGGGTGCCGGGCAACATCTACACCCGGATCATGAACCCGACCCAGTCGGTGTTCGAGACCCGCGTCAACGCCCTGGAGGGCGGCATCGGCGCGCTCGCGACCGCGTCCGGCGCCGCGGCGATCACCTACGCCGTGCTGAACCTGACCTACGCCGGCGACAACATCGTGTCGGTCTCGACGCTGTACGGCGGCACCTACGCGCTGTTCGCGCACACCCTGCCGCAGTACGGCATCGAGGTCCGCTTCGTCGACCCCGACCACCCGGAGAAGCTGGCCGAGGTCGTCGACGAGAAGACGAAGCTGGTCTTCGGCGAGACGATCGGCAACCCGGCGATCAACGTCCTCGACCTCGACGCGTGGTCGGAGGCGGCGCACGCGGCGGGCCTGCCGTTCATCGTGGACGCGACCGTCACCACCCCGATCCTGGCGAAGGTGTTCGACCATGGCGTCGACGTCGCCGTCCACTCGGCCACCAAGTACATCGGTGGCCACGGCACCAGCGTCGGCGGCATCATCGTCGACTCCGGGAAGTTCGACTGGACCGCGCACTCCGACCGCTTCCCCGGCCTCACCCAGCCCGACCCGGCCTACCACGGCGCGGTGTGGACGGACGCCGCCGGCCCGGCCGCCTACATCATCAGGGCGCGCACCGTACTGCTGCGCAACACCGGCGCGGCGGTGTCGCCGTTCAACTCCTGGCTGTTCCTGCAGGGCCTGGAGACCCTGCACCTGCGGATCGACCGGCACTCGGCGAACGCGCTGGCCGTGGCGCAGTACCTGGAGAGCCACGACAAGGTGGCCTGGGTGAACTACCCGGGGTTGGATTCGTCCCCGTCCAAGCCCGTCGCCGACCGGATCTTCACCGGCCGCGGCTACGGCGGCCTCCTCGCCTTCGGGCTCAAGGCGGGTCGCGAGGCGGGCTCGAAGTTCATCGAGTCCCTGCAATTGTTCTCCCACCTGGCGAACATCGGTGACGCCAAGTCACTGGCGATCCACAACGCGACCACGACACACTCTCAGTTGACCGAGGAGGAGTTGGTGGCGGCAGGGGTCGCGCCGGAGATGGTGCGGCTGAGCCTGGGTATCGAGTACGTCGATGACCTGATCGCCGACCTGGACCAGGCGCTGGCCCAGGTCTGACCACCGAGAACTCCCAGAACAGGAAGAGGACACATGGCGTACTTCGAGGACGCGACCCAGCTGATCGGCCGCACCCCGCTGGTGAGGATCAACCGCCTGTACGGCGACTCGCAGGCAATCGTGCTGGCGAAGCTGGAGTTCTACAACCCGGCCAACTCGGTGAAGGACCGGATCGGCGTGGCGATCATCGACGCGGCCGAGGCGTCCGGCGAGCTGCAGCCGGGCGGGACGATCGTCGAGGCCACGTCCGGCAACACCGGCATCGCGCTGGCGTTCGTCGGCGCGGCCCGCGGCTACAAGGTCGTCCTGGCGATGCCCGAGACGATGTCCAAGGAACGGCGCGCGCTGCTGCGGGCGTTCGGGGCCGAGCTCGTGCTCACTCCGGGGGCAGAAGGCATGAAGGGGGCCGTTACGCGCTCCGAGCAGATCGCCGCGGAGACCCCCGGCGCGATCCTGGCCCGGCAGTTCGCCAACCCGGCCAACCCCGACATCCACCGCAGGACCACCGCGGAGGAGATCTGGGCGGACACCGACGGCGCGGTCGACTACGTGGTGGCCGGCGTCGGCACGGGTGGCACGATCACCGGCGTCGGGCAGGTGCTGAAGGAGCGCAAGCCCGAGGTGAAGATCGTCGCCGTCGAGCCGGCCGAGTCCCCGCTGCTGTCGGGCGGCTCGCCCGCACCGCACAAGATCCAGGGGATCGGGGCGAACTTCATCCCCGAGATCCTCGACCGTTCGGTGATCGACGAGGTGCTGCCGCAGAGCTCGGAGACCGCGATCGAGTGGGCGCGTCGGGCGGCCCGCGAGGAGGGCCTGCTGGTCGGGATCTCGTCCGGTGCGGCGCTGGCGGCCGCCGGTGAGCTGGCCGCGAGGGAGGAGAACGCGGGGAAGACGATCGTCGTGATCATCCCGTCCTTCGGCGAGCGCTACCTGTCCACCGTCCTGTACGCCGACCTGCTCGACTAGTGCAGGACCTGCTCCGGCGGGTGTGGGCGCGCATCCAGGAGGACCTCGACACGGCCATGCGGGAGGACCCCGCCGCCACGTCGAAGCTCCTGGTCGCGCTCACCTACCCGGGCATCCACGCGGTGTGGAGCCACCGGTTGTGCCACCGGCTCTGGACGCGGTCGGTGGCGCTGCAACCAGTGGCCCGGATCCTCTCGCAGTGGTCGCGCGGTTTCACCGGCATCGAGATCCACCCGGGCGCGGTGATCGGGCGGCGGTTCTTCATCGACCACGGCATGGGTGTGGTGATCGGGGAGACCGCGGAGATCGGCGACGACGTCCTGATGTACCACCAGGTCACGCTGGGCGGACGCAGCCGGGGCCGCTTCAAGCGGCACCCCACGATCGGCAACCACGTCCTGCTGGGCGCGGGAGCCAAGATCATCGGCCCGATCACGATCGGTGACGGCAGCCGGATCGGCGCGAACGCGCTAGTGGTCAAGGACGTCCCCCCGAACTCGGTGGTGACCGGCATCCCCGCCAACACCACCCCGGGCGACGTCATCGCGTAAGTGCCGCGTCCCAGCTCCCTCAACCCACAAACGCTCCCGAAACTCGCAGACGCTCCCGAAATTTCGGGAGCGTTTGCGAGTGTCGGGAGCGTTTGTGTGGAGAGCGGCGGGTGGCGCGAAAGCGGGGACGGTTCTCGTTTCGCGCCACTTCCATGGCGACTCCGCGCGGTAGGTCGGGACGCGAGGACTGCGCGGCGGACGCGGACGCTGCGGCACTAGGCTGTGCGCGTGCAGAGCGACCCTGAACTCGAGCGGCTCCGCGGCTCCATCGACAACCTGGACGCGGCGATCATCTGCCTGCTTGCCGAGCGGTTCAAGATCACCCAGCAGGTCGGCGTCCTCAAGCGCGACCGCGGGCTGGCCGCGGCCGACCCGGAGCGCGAGGTGCAGCAGATCGAACGGCTGCGTGACCTCGCCCAGCGCGCGCACCTCGACCCCGAGTTCGCCGAGAAGTGGCTGACCTTCGTCGTCGCGGAGGTCGTCCGCCACCACGAGGCGATCGCCGCCGACTGATCGGCGGGTCGTGGCCCGCGTCTCGTCCACCACAAAGTGGACGGATCGTCGCGAGTACGCCGCAGAACCGCCCACCTTGAGACGGCCCGCGTCCCCGTCCACCACAAAGTGGACGGATCGTCGCGAGTACGCCGCAGAAGCGTCCACCTTGAGACGGCCCGCGTCCCGTCCACCACAAAGTGGACGCATCGTCGCGACTACGCCGCAGAACCGTCCACCTTGAGACCGCCCGCGTCCCCAGCCACCACCGACTAACGGCTGGCGCCAGCGACCAGCCAACCGTCGCCGCGGACGCGGTACCACAGGAAGGCCCAGCGGATCGCCATGAAGGCGGTGAACACCACCCACAGCACCGCGACGGCGAGCGGTGCGCCCTGAGCGGCCAGCCACGGCGTGAACCAGCGCACGGCGAGGACCAGCGGCAGGTAGGCCGCGAGCGTCGCAGCCATCGCGCCGGCCAGCCAGCGTCCATCGCCCGCCCCGATCAGCACCCCGTCCGCGACGAACACCAGGCCGGAGAGCCAGCTGGTCAGCCCGATCACGACCAACGCCGCGCCGAGCGCCTCCCGGACGCCGGGATCGGCGGTGAACAGCGCGGGGAGCACTCCATGGACGGCGACCAGCAGCGCACCGAGCACCACTCCTGCCCATACTCCCCAGCGAAGCATGGTGGACGTCGCGCTGCGGACGGCCGCCACGTCGCCGGCGCCCAACGCCTTGCCCGTGATCGCCTGGCCGGCGATCGCGAGCGCGTCCAGCACGAAGGCGAGGAACGACCAGATCGTGCCGGCCACCTGGTGCGCGGCCAGCGGGACGTCGCCCAGGCCGGCAGCCACCCACGTCGTCACCAGCAGGATCGCCCGCAGCGCGAGCGTCCGCACGAGCAGGGGGACGCCGGTCGTGGCTGCCCGCAGGACGCGTCCGGGCTCGGGACGCAGCGGAGCGCGCCCGGCCAGCGCCCTGCGGACGACGACCGCGACGAGCCCCACGCCCATCCCAGTCTGGGCGATCACCGTGCCCCACGCCGAGCCGGCGATCCCCCAGCCCAGGCCGAGGACGAGGAGCAGGTTGAGGGCGATGTTCGCCCCGAACCCGAGGACGGAGGCGACCAGGGGCGTCCGGGTGTCCTGGAAGCCGCGCAGCGCGCCGGTCGCGGCGAGGACGGCCAACATCGCGGGGATCCCCCCGGCGGAGATGCGCAGATACGTGGCGGCGAACCCGACGGCCTCCGGCGACGCGCCGAACACCCCGCACAGCGGCTCGGCGGCGAACCCCACCACGAGCGCGGTCGCAACGCCGAGCAGGAGGGCGAGCCAGATCCCGTCCAGCCCGGACGCGAGCGCGGCCCGCTCGTCGCCCGCCCCGACCTGCCGGGCCACGACCGAGGTGGTGCCGTAGGCGAGGAACACGAAGACGCCGGCGGCGGTGACGAGGATCGAGCTCGCCACGCCGAGTCCGGCCAGCTGGGCGGTGCCGAGGTGCCCGACGATCGCGGTGTCGGCCAGCAGGAACAGCGGCTCCGCCACCAGCGCGAGGAAGGCCGGTACGGCGAGGGCGAGGATCTCCCTGCTCTGGCTGCCCGGCGTGCGCACCCCGCCACGGTAGAGGACGTGGACGGCGCCCCGGGCGCGTCCCGCCATCACGGGAGCGGTCCTCGAGAGGTCGGTCCCGTCACCCCGGGTGCCGGACCGAGATCCCGGGTCAAGCCCGGGATGACAAGAAGGCACCTGTCATGCCGGGCTCGACCCGGCATCTCACCACGGACTCGACCGCACCCACACCTCCCCCGGGACGCGGGGGCGCGCCGCCCTAGACTGGGCGGCGACCACCCACCACAGGAGCCCGCCATGACCGTCAGCCCGGCGTCGGCGCTCCGTTCGGGGTGGGTGTGGCTCGGGTTCGTCGGGACCGTCGCGGTCGCGTGGGGCAGCTGCCACCCCGAGTTCTCGTTCTCGCCGGACGGGTGGCCCGCGGCCTGGGTGAACGCCGTCGGGCTGACCGCGCCGCTGCCGTGGAACCGCGTCCTCCTCGTCGCCGGGGTGGTCGCCCTCGCCGTGTCGTGGTGGCGGATCCGGCCGACCCGCACCCGCCAGCCCGTCCGCGCCGGCACCACGCTGGCGCTGTGGGCACTGCCGCTCCTCGTCGTACCGCCCGTGCTCAGCCCCGACGCCGTCCTGTACGCCGACCTCGGCTGGACGCTGTCCACCGGCGCCAACCCCTACCACGTCGGGCTCGCCACCTCCGGCGGCCCGTTCGCCCCCTTCGTCGACCCGCTCTGGGCGGGCAGCGGCGTCGCGTACCCGCCGCTCACCCTCCGGCTCAACGAACTCGTCGTCACCGCCACCGGCGCGCAGGCCTACTGGTCCGTGGTGGCGATGCGGATCCCCGCCCTGCTCGCCGTGGCCGCCATGCTGCTCCTCGTCCCGCGTATCGCGTCCCTGCTCGGGCTGCCGCGCCGCGGCGCCGTCTGGCTGGGCGTCCTCAATCCCCTGCTCGTCCTGCACTTCATCGGCGCGGCCCACAACGACGCCCCGATGGTCGCCGCCTCTCTCGCCGCCATCTGGGTCGCACTCCGCTGGCGCACGACCTGGGCGGCGTTCGCCCTCGCCCCCCTGCTCGTCGCCGTGGCGATGGCGTTCAAGCAGCAGGGCGGGCTGACCGTGATCGCCGTCGCCGGTCTCCCTGTCGCGGCAACCCTCGCCCGGCTCCCGCTGGCCCGCCGGCTGTGGCTGCTCGGGTGGCGCACCGCCGTGGTCACGGCCGTCGCGCTGGGCGGCTTCGTCGCGATCAGCATCGCGTCCGGCCTGGGCTTCGGCTGGACGGAGTGGCTCGACCTGATGGGCCTGGCCGGGACGCCGGCACCGCTCGCCCTGCTCTCCAAGGGCGGGGCGATCCTCTGGGCGAACGCCGGCGGCTCGTACACGGGGTTCCTGATCGTCGCGGGACGCGTAGGCACCGTCATCCTGCTCCTCGTCCTCGCCTGGATCGGCGTCCGCTTCTCCGACCGTCCGCTCAGCCTCGTCGCCTGGGGTTCGCTCGCCATCGCCGTCCTCGGCCAGGCCCTGCACCCCTGGTACCTGCCGTGGAGCCTCGCGCTGCTCGGCCTCGTCCCGCTGACCCGCCGCCAGCGCTACTGGGTGTTCGGTTTCGCCGTCGCCTTCTGCGTCTGGAACGCCCTCCAGACGGCGATCTGGCACGGACAGACGTGATCCCCGCCTTGTCCGCGGGTGGCAGGATCGCCACATGCGCGTAGCGATCGGAGGAAGTTCGGGCCTGCTCGGCACCGCGCTGTCACGCCGGTTGGTGGCGGGCGGCCACGAGGTGGTCCGGCTCGTCCGCGGCGACGTCACCGGCTCCGGCCAGCGCCGCTGGGACCCGGACGCCGGACGCATCGACGGCCCCGGCCTGGACGACGTGGACGCGGTCGTGAACCTCTCCGGTGCCCCGATCGCGGGCGCTCGCTGGACGAAGGACCGCAAGGTCGAGATCCGCCGCTCCCGGATCACGTCCACCCTGACGATCGTCACGTCGCTGGCGCCGGGCGGACGCTGCCAGCGTCTGCTGAACGCGTCCGCGATCGGCTACTACGGCAACACGGGCACCGAGATCGTCGACGAGTCCATGCCGGTCGGACGCGGCTTCCTGGCCGAGGTCGTCGCCGACTGGGAGGCCGCCGCCGCCCACTCGCCGGTCCCGACGGCGGTGCTGCGGACCGGGCACGTGCTGGCCAGGGAGGGGGGCTACCTCGCCCTGCAGTGGCCGATCTTCGCCCTCGGCCTCGGTGGGCGGGTGGGAAACGGCCGCCAGTTCCTGTCCTGGATCAGCCTCGCCGACCACGTCCGCGCGATGGAGTTCCTGCTCGCGTCCGACCTCACCGGCCCCGTGAACCTGGTCGGCCCGAACCCGGTGAGCAACGCCGAGTTCACCCGTGCCTTCGGACGCCACCTGCACCGGCCCACGCCGATGCCGCTCCCCCTGACCGCCGTCGGAGCGATCTTCGGGCGCGAGTTCGTCACCGACGCGCTCCTGGCCAGCCAGCGCATCCGCCCGGCCCGGCTGCTGGACGCCGGCTTCGAGTTCGAGCACCCGCGGGTCACCAAGGCGCTCGCCGCGCTCGGCTGACCGCGGCCGGGGAGACGTCGCGGCCGGGATAGAATGTCCACTCCACCGTGCTGACGACGATTGGGGACCTGTTGACCCTCCCGCTCACTCCGTCGGGCGTCCCGGAGCCCTTCGCTCCGCTCGGCCTCACCTTCGACGACGTGCTGCTCCAGCCCAACGAGAGCGACGTGATCCCGTCCGCGGCCGACACCACCACCCGGATCAGCAAGCGGATCGAGTTGCGGCTCCCGCTGGTGAGCGCGGCGATGGACACCGTCACCGAGTCCCGAATGGCGATCGCCATGGCCCGCGAGGGCGGGATGGGCATCCTGCACCGCAACATGTCCGCCGAGGACCAGGCCAGCCAGGTCGACCGGGTGAAGCGGTCCGAGGCCGGAATGGTCGACCAGCCGATCACCACCACCCTGGACGCGACGATCGGCGAGGTCGACGAGCTGTGCGGCCACTTCCGGATCTCCGGGGTGCCCGTCGTGGACTCCGACCTCAAGCTGCTCGGCATCGTGACCAACCGCGACATGCGCTTCGAGGACGACCCGAACCGTCCGGTCGGCGAGGTGATGACCCCGATGCCGCTGGTCACCGGCTGGCCGGGGATCAGCGCGGAGGAGGCCCTCCAGCTGCTCGCGAAGCACAAGATCGAGAAGCTGCCGCTCGTCGACGGGGACGGCCGGCTGCGCGGCCTGATCACGCTGAAGGACTACGTGAAGTCCGACAAGTACCCGCTGGCCAGCAAGGACCCGCAGGGACGCCTGCGCGTCGGCGCGGCGATCGGCTTCTTCGGGGACGCGTGGGAGCGCGCGATGATGCTCGTGGACGCGGGGGTGGACGCGATCATCGTGGACACCGCGCACGGCCACTCCCAGGGCGTGCTCGACATGATCCGCAGGCTGAAGGCCGAGCCGGCCGCCGCGGAGGTCGACATCATCGGCGGGAACATCGCCACCTACGCCGGCGCGAAGGCGCTGGTTGAGGCCGGCGTGGACGGGGTGAAGGTCGGCGTCGGGCCCGGCTCGATCTGCACGACCCGCGTGGTCGCCGGCGTCGGCGTCCCCCAGGTCACCGCGATCTGGGAGGCCGCCCAGGCCTGCCGCCCTGCCGGCGTCCCCGTGATCGGTGACGGCGGCCTGCAGTACTCCGGTGACATCGCCAAGGCGCTCGTCGCCGGCGCCGACACCGTGATGCTCGGCTCACTGCTCGCCGGCTGCGAGGAGAGCCCCGGCGAACTGGTGTTCATCAACGGCAAGCAGTACAAGTCGTACCGCGGCATGGGGTCGCTGGGCGCGATGGCCGCCCGCGGCCGCAAGGCGTCCTACTCCAAGGACCGCTACTTCCAGGGCGACGTGACCAGCGACGACAAGCTCGTGCCCGAGGGCATCGAGGGCCAGGTCGCCTACCGCGGCCCGCTCGCCGCCGTCGCGTACCAGCTCGTCGGAGGCCTGCGGCAGTCGATGTTCTACACCGGCGCGGGCACCATCGACGAGCTGCACGCCAAGGGCCGCTTCGTCCGGATCACCGCCGCAGGCCTGAGGGAGTCGCACCCGCACGACATCCAGATGACCATCGAGGCCCCCAACTACACCGCGCACTCCTGAGCAAGGGAGCTCAACCACCATGATCGAGATCGGCCGTTCCAAGCGTGCCCTGCCCGTCTACGGGTTCGACGACATCGCCATCGTCCCGACCCGGCGCACCCGCGGCATCGAGGAGGTGAACCTCGCCTGGAAGATCGACGCCCTCACCTTCGACTTCCCGATCGTCGCCGCACCGATGGACTCCGTGATGTCGCCGGTCACCGCGATCGCGATGGGGAAGCTCGGCGGCCTGGGCGTGCTGAACCTCGAGGGGCTGTGGACGCGCTACGCCGAGCCCGAGCCGCTGCTGGAGGAGCTCGCCGCGATCGAGGACCAGGTCGCGGCCACCCGGCGCATGCAGGAGATCTACGCCGAGCCGATCAAGGCCGAACTGATCACCGAGCGGATGCGGGAGATCAGGGAAGCGGGCGTCCCGGTGGCCGGCTCGCTGTCCCCGCAGACCTGCGCGGAGTACGCGAGCGTGGTCGAGAAGGCCGGTGTCGACTTCTTCGTGATCCGCGGCACCACCGTCTCGGCCGAGCACGTCTCGACCGTGTCCGAGCCGCTCAACCTGAAGAAGTTCATCTACGAGCTGGACGTCCCCGTGATCGTGGGCGGCTGCGCGACCTACCAGTCCTCGCTGCACCTGATGCGCACCGGCGCGGCCGGCGTCCTGGTCGGCTTCGGCGGCGGGGCGACCAAGCGCACCCGCAACGTGCTGGGCGTCGAGGTGCCGATGGCCTCCGCGCTGGCCGACGTCGCCGAGGCGCGCCGGGACTACCTCGACGAGTCGGGCGGCCGCTACGTGCACGTGATCGCCGACGGCGCGCTCGGTCGCTCCGGCGACATCGCCAAGGCGATCGCCTGCGGCGCGGACGCGGTGATGGTCGGCACCCCGCTGGCGAGGGCCACCGAGGCGCCCGGCCACGGCTACCACTGGGGCCCTGAGGCATGGCACGCCACGCTCCCGCGCGGTGAGCGGGTGAAATTCGGGGCCGTGGGCAGCTTCGAGGAGGTCCTGCTCGGTCCGTCCCACGTCGCCGACGGCACGATGAACCTCGTCGGCGCCCTGCGCAGGGCGCTGGCCACGACCGGGTACTCCGACGTGAAGGAGTTCCAGCGGGTCGAGGTCGTCGTCCACTCCTGACCCCGGACGTTCCCCTCCGCGCCCGGTAGGGTGCAGCTACCACGCGATCACCCCCGGCGAACTGGAGGCGTGCATGCCCCGGAAGCCGAGCGCCCCACCGCTGTGGGACATTGAACTACAGCTGCTGCGGGAAGGATCGGCGGCCTCGTGAAGCTGAAGCTTGAACTCCGCCAGGCGGACGGCGGGTTCCGTGCCGTCGCCATCACCGCCGAGGCCACAGCGACGGTGGCGGACGTCGCAGTCGCGATCAGGGCGGACCAGCTGCACCTGCCCACGCCGGCGGACGCCGGGCTCACCCTCCAGGTGCTGGGAGCCGACGACGGGGGCAAGGGGGTGCTTCCCCCTCGTGCCCTGCTTCCCGAGGCGGGCCTGCGCTCGGGCCAGCGCGTCCGGGTCGTGCAGTGGACGGACGCCGAAGGCGTGCCGCACACCGCGGCGGTCGCCGAACTCCGGGTCGTGCGCGGCCCGGACACGGGCAGGACCTTCCCGCTCTATCCCGGACCCAACGTGGTCGGGCGCCAGAGCGGCTGCGACGTGATGCTGAGCGACCCGCTGGTGTCCCGCAGGCACGCCCGCGTGAACGTCACCGAGGTGGTCGAGGTCATCGACGTCAACTCCGCCAACGGTGTGCTCGTCGACGGCGACGCGGTCGAGGCGCGCGTGCTCGGCCCCCGGGACGTCGCCAGGGTCGGCGACACCGAGTTCACCGTCCGGCTGACCGCGCCGGAGGCACAGGGCAGGGCCGGTTTCGACCCTGACTTCAACCGCTCACCACTGGTCCGCGTCCGCTACGAGGGCCGCACCTTCCAGGCGCCGAAGCCGCCGGGGCGTCCGAACCCCGGCCGGTTCCCGCTGATCGCAATGGCCGCCCCACTGGTGATGGGCGCGGTGCTGTACGCGTTCACCCAGAACCTGCTCAGCATCGTCTTCGTCGCGCTGAGCCCGCTGATCGCGATCGGCACCTGGCTCGACCGCCGCTGGACCGACGGCAAGAGCCGGAAGGCCTCCCGGGAGCGGTTCGGAGAGGACCTCGCCACGCTGTCCGCCGAACTGGACGAGGCGGCCCGCGCCGAGCAGGCCGCCCGGTGCGCGGAGGTGCCCGCCCTCGACGCCGTGCTCGCCGCCGCCGAGGAGCGCAACCCCGACCTGTGGTACCGGCGGCCCGAGTCCGACGACTTCCTCGCCCTCAACCTCGGCTACGGGCGGACCGCGTCCCGCAACCTGTTCACCCTCCCCGAGCGTGGCGAGACCGGCGCGGAGGACTGGGCGGCGCTGGAGGAACTGCGCGCCCGCGCGGAGTTCGTCGACGACGTCCCGATCGTCGCCCACCTGCGGGAGAGCGGGAACCTGGGCGTCGCAGGAGTCCCCGAGTGGCTGGTGCCGGTCGCCCGAACGCTCGTGGCCCAGCTCGCCTGCCTCCACTCCCCCGCCGAGCTCGTGGTCGCGGCGATCGCCGGCTCGGAGAGCTCCGCGCGCTGGGAGTGGCTGATGTGGCTGCCGCACGTCGGCTCCGCCCACTCCCCGCTCCACGGTCCCCACCTCGGGTCCGCCCCCGGCACGGTGCAGGCCCTGGTCACCGGGCTGGAGGAACTCGTCGCCGCTCGCAGGGAGGCGAAGGGATCGGTGCCGGCCGTGGTGCTCCTCGTCGAGGACGACGCCCCCGTCGAGCGCGGCCGCCTGGTCAGCCTGGCCGAGGACGGGCCCGCCGTCGGCGTCCACCTGCTCTGGCTGGCGGATCGGCACGAGCAGCTGCCCGCGGCCTGCCACGCCTACCTCGTCAACGACGACGTCGCCAAGACAACCACCGCGGGCTTCGTGAAGGAGACCCGCACGGCGGCGATCAGCCGCGTCGAGCCGCTGTCGGCAGAACGTGCCGGAGCCCTCGCCCGCCAGCTCGCTCCGGTCCTCGACGCCGGCGCACCCGTGCTCGACCAGTCCAGCATCCCGCGGACGGTGTCGTTCCTCGGGATGGCCGGGAACGCGCTCGCGACGGACGCCGGGGTGACCGTGGAGCGGTGGACGGAGGGCGGCTCGGTCGGCAGCGCCGCCGTCCGGGGCACAGCGAACCTCCGGGCCCTCGTCGGCCACGGCTCGATGGGCGAGCTCTCCCTCGACCTCCGCGCGCAGGGCCCGCACGCCCTCGTCGGGGGCACCAGCGGCGCGGGCAAGTCGGAGTTCCTGCAGACGTGGGTGCTGGCGATGGCAGCCGGCCACAGTCCCCGGCGCGTCACGTTCCTGTTCGTCGACTACAAGGGCGGGTCGGCCTTCGCCGACTGCGTGAACCTTCCGCACAGCGTCGGGCTCGTCACCGACCTCTCCCCGCACCTGGTCCGGCGCGCGCTGACCTCCCTGCGGGCCGAGCTGCGCTACCGCGAGCACCTCCTGAACCAGAAGAACGCCAAGGACCTCGCCTCCCTCGAGCGGACCGGTGACCCCGACTGCCCGCCGTCGCTGGTGATCGTGGTGGACGAGTTCGCCGCACTGGTCACCGAGGTCCCCGAGTTCGTCGACGGCGTCGTGGACGTCGCGCAGCGTGGCCGCTCGCTCGGCCTCCACCTGATCCTGGCCACCCAGCGGCCGGCCGGCGTCATCCGTGGCAACCTGCGGGCGAACACCGCGCTGCGGATCGCCCTGCGGATGGCCGACGAGTCGGACTCGGTCGACGTGATCGACTCCCCGCTCGCCGCGGAGTTCGACCCCCGCGTCCCCGGCCGTGCCGCCGTCCGCACCGGTCCGGGACGGATCTCCCTGTTCCAGACGGGCTACGTGGGCGGGTGGACGTCCACCGAACCCGAGCCGGCGCGGATCGAGATCGAGACCATGGCGTTCGGTGCGGGGATTCCGTGGGAGATCCCGACGGCACGGCCCGCGTCCGCTGTGGCGGAGGAGGGTCCCACCGACATCGCCCGGGTGGTCGCCCGGATCGGCGAGGCGGCCCGGAGGTGCGCCCTGCCCGCGCCCCGCAAGCCGTGGCTTCCCGAGCTGGACACCGCCTACCGGCTGGAGGAGCTGCTGTCCGGGACAGCCGGACGCGCGTCGGGCTTCCCGCTGCTGCTCGGCGTGGCCGACGACCCGCAGCACCAGGCCCAGCACCCGGTCGCCTGGAGCCCGGAGACCGAGGGCAACCTCGCCGTGTTCGGCGTCAGCGGCTCGGGCAAGTCCACCGTGCTCCGTTCCCTGGCCTTCGCCGCCGCCTTCCAGACCCGCGCCGAGCCCACCCACGTCTACGGGCTCGACTTCGGCACGGCGGGACTGTCGATGCTGGAGTCACTGCCGACAGTCGGAGGAATCATCGACGGGGCCGATCGAGAACGGACCGACCGGCTGCTGCGTCGTCTCGTCGAGACGCTCGACGACCGCGCAGCCCGCTTCGCCGCAGCCAGGGCGGGCTCCCTCCAGGAGTACCGCGGCCACGCCGGACGCGGCGACGAGCCGCGGATCCTGGTCCTGCTGGACGGGTTCGCCGCGTTCCGCGACGAGTACGAGACGACCTTCACGTCCTCGGCCACCTACGCCCGGTTCGGACGCCTGCTCACCGAGGGCAGGGGCGTCGGCATCCATGTCGCCATCGCCGCCGAGCGTCCCAACGCCCTCCCGCCCGTCGTGGGTGCGAGCGTGCAGCGTCGGCTGGTGCTGCGCCAGGCCGACGAGAACGCCTACGCCGGCCTGAACGTGCCCAAGGACGTGCTCACGTCCGCGCCCCCCGGCCGCGGGGTCTTCTCCGGCGAGGCCAACGAGGTGCAGGTCGCCGTGCCGGGCGGCTCGGCCACCCCGGCGAACCAGTCCGCCACGATCGACAAGCTGGGCGAGTGGCTGACCGGCCAGGGCGTCCCGCCGGCCCCGCAGGTGGGCCGGCTGCCCGGCCTCGTCCGGCAGTCCGAACTGCCGGACAGCGTGGACGGCCTGCCCGTGCTGGGGCTCGGCGAGGCGGAGCTCGCCCCGGTGAGCTTCCCCGCGCAGGGCGCGTTCCTGATCGCCGGCCTGCCGGGTTCCGGCCGCACGACAGCGCTGCGGGCGGTCGCGCACGCGCTGCACCGTTGGCGTCCGCTGCTGCCCCTCTACTACGTCGGCCCGCGGCGCTCGACCGTGCACTCCGAGCCGCTGTGGACTCAGGTGGCGACCGACCAGGACGCGATCGCGGCGCTGGCTGCCACCCTGAAGCCCCTGGTCGCCGTTCCCGCTGACGGCGAGGTCGAGCCGGGCCTGGTGCTCTTCTTCGAGGGCATCGGGGAGTTCGTGGGGACGCCGGTCGAGACCCCGCTGCTCGACGTCCTGAAAGCGGCCCGCCGCAATGGACACCTCGTCGTCGCCGAGCAGGACACCTCGGCGTGGGGCTCGGGGTGGCCGATCATCTCCGAGGTGCGGAACAGCCGCCACGGCCTGGTCATGCAGCCCGACTCCGCCGACGGCGACATCCTGTTCCGGATGCCGCTGCCGCGGGTCAAGCGCAGCGACTACCCCCCGGGCCGCGGCGTCTACGTCCGCGCAGGCAAGCAGTGGACCGTGCAGGTACCCCTGCCCGACTAGCTCCACCAGCCAGAACCCTGGACACGGTGCACCGTTGTTGACCGAACTCGGGCAGAAACGGTGCACGACGAGCCCCTACAGCGATCCCTGCTCGGACCACTGCCGGTCGTCCTTCGCCGCCGCGATCCACCGTCCCTGCAGCACGAGGGTGTCGGCCAGGGCCGTGATCGCGTCCCCCGCGTCCAGGTGCGGGGTGGAGAAGGCCACGTGGGCGACGGCGCTGGGACGCGGACCAGGCACGCCGATCCAGTAGTCCACCAGGAGCACGGGGACGTCGCTGCCACCGAGGTCCGGCTCGCCGGCGCGCACCCGGCTGTGCCGCAGCACCTGATCGCCGTCGACCCGGAGCCGGACGAGTTCGTCCGCCTCGCCGGCGTGGGCGAGCAGGCTCCCTGCCACTCCGTCGAGGGGGTCCACCCCGCCGACGCCGGGCCCGAGGTCGTGCCAGTAGGTCACCACGCTCACCGCAGCAGCCGCCTCGCTGGTGCGGGCGACCAGGAACGCGTACTGGCGCCCCCCGGCGGACGCGGCCTGCGCGGTCGAGCGACCCAGCCACTCCCGCATGTCGTGGCGCAGCGCGGCCCCGCGGTCGGAGAGCACCCTGGTCTGGTCCTTCACCAGTTCCTTGATCCGGCCCCGCCGCGACGCCTCGTCCGCGGTCAGGTCGATCGTCGCCCAATGGCCGTCCAGCGGCAGGGCGAACCCGACGACCTCGCCCCCGGGCTCCGCGGCGGGCCCGCTCCCGGGGTCGTCGGCGGGCACGTCGAGGATCGCCCGGAAGAGGTCGGCGGGGAGCTCGAGCGGCCGGGGTCCCGCCGCGTCGAACACGACCCGGGCGAGGTCGGACGCGTGCGCGGAGGCGAACTCGACCAGTGCCGCGCCCGGTCGGACCACGAACAGCCGCTCGTTCATCCCGGTGGGGAAGCGGGCGAAGGCCTCCGCTGACGAGAACACGTGCAAGTCGGGGGCGGCGTCCGCCTCGTCGGCGAATGCGCACGCCTCCAGGCCGCCGCCGGAGAGCAGCGCCGGCACGACCACGACGTCGTGGGCGAGCGCCTCCAGGACGGAGGGCAGGTCATCGGCCGCCAACGCGGCAGCGAGCCGGGGCGAGCCCAGCTCTGGCAGCGGCGCCACCGGGACGGCGCCCCGGAGCACGGCCGCGCGGGCGTCTCCGAGCGAGCCCGTGCCCTCCGGGTCGAGCAGCCGGAAGATGAGGTCGGAGTTGGTCTCCACAGTGCCCCCGACCATGCGGCCGCCCGGGGTCCCCTCCGCAGGTGGCGTCGTGATCAGCGAGGCGGCCGCGCCGGCACCTCCGGGCAGGTCGCCCAGGCCGAGGGCGCGGGCGGGTTCGGTGGCTCGCACCGGGAGCTCCTCTCCGCCGCTCGGGCGGGGCCTCGGGATCACTCCGCCCTGGGCGAGTTCGAGCCGGGGGGCTGCTGGCCGGTGCTCGTGAGCGCGTCCGCCCCCTGCTGGTCGAGGTCGACCCAGTTGTCCGCGACCGTGATCGCGGCGTCCCCCAGGGCGTTCATCGCGTCGACCATCTTCCCGCGGGTGTCGTCCCAGCCATGGGCGAAGTCACGGACGGTGTCGGCGAGACCGGGGTGGCCGACCGCGTCCGCGATCGCGTCGGAGTTGGCGTTGGCGCCGTCGAACTCCGCGGCCACGGACTTGAGGTCGTTCCCCATCGTCCGGATCGCGTCCACCTCGACGATCAGCGTCATGCCTTCTCCCGTCTCATTCGAATCTCGCGTTGGGGCGCAGGTGCCGCAGCCGGTCGATGACCAGAGCGGTCTGCGGCGTCCCCACCGACATTATTCCCCGACCCTCGTCGGTGCGGAGGACGAGGACCACCCGTCCGAACATCGTCGAGACGGCCACCCCCGGCTGGGTCTGGCCGAGGAACGCCCCCGACCCGGGCGCGATGTCGATCACGTCCTCCCAGCGCAGGGCGAGCACCGGCGCGGCATCGGTCCGGCGGGGATCGAACAACCGCAACCCCGGTCTTCCGGCCGCCAGCACGACCTCCCCGCGCGGCGGCCTGGCCACACCCACGTTCTGGAGTTCGGCATCGACCAGGTAGCCACCCAGGACCAGGTCCCACTCGTCACTTGCCAGGACCACACCGATGCAGCGGGCGAAGACCCTGCGGTCCCACAGCCACCACAGCAGGAGGGCGCCGAGCGAGCCGACGACGCCGATCCCCACGACCAGGGGAACCGTCCAGGCCCCCTGGAGGACGCGGACGAGGATGAGCACCAGCGCGCCGACACCGACGACCACTGCGCCCCACGGGGCCGACCTGTTCACGGCGCCGGGTTGGGCGAAGGACTCAGCCGCGGAGCGCGCTGCCCATCTGGTTGTCCATCTCGACGACGGCCTGCGCGTACTGGCTGAGGAACTTGCCCAGCGGCTCCATGTTGTCGGAGACCTGCTTGAGGCCGGTGGACAGCGCCTGGAACTGCTCGGAGTAGGCGCCGGAGGCGACGGCGGTGGTGAAGCCGGAGCCGATCAGCCCGTTCACGGCGTTCTGTGCCTCGGTGATCTTGCCGTCGATCTCGCCCTTAATCGCCACCAGCTGCTTGCCGATGGTGTCCATCTGCTCGGGGGTGTAGCCGTAGGTGTTGGACGACATTGCTGGCGGTCCTTCCGTTGACATCATTGGGGTGGGCCGGGGCCCGGTGCCTCGCAGGCTAGCACAGCGATTTTCGGGGTCCCGGAGAGTGGCGGGCGGTAGTGTTCGCCGCATGCGGGTCCTGCGGGCGCTCACCTACGACATCGTCCTGGTCTTCCTGTTCGCCGCCATCGGGCGGTTGAGCCACGGCGAGGACCTGTCGATGCTCGGCGCGACCGCCTGGCCCTTCGTGATGGCCGCGACCGTCGGTTCGCTGGTCGCGACGTGGCGCGAGGGCCGTTGGTGGGTGCAGGGCCTGACGGTGTGGGCGATCACCGTCGCGGGCGGCACCCTGCTCCGGTTCGTGAGCGGCGCCGGCGTGCAGCCGGGGTTCGTGGTCGTCACCGCACTCACGCTTGCGCTCTTCCTGATCGGCTGGCGGGCGGTGCTGCGCACCCAGCTCACGGACTCCGCGGAGGGCACGCCCTAGGCTGGTGGCGTGACGCTACAGCTCTCCTCCCCCGCCCTGCCGAGCCTCGACGGTGCCGACGTCGTGGTGCCCGCACCGGATTCCGGGCCGGGGAACTGGGCCGGGGCGCCGGCCGCGATCCTCGTGGACGGCACCTTCTGGCTGGCCTACCGGGTGCGCCGTCCACTGACGTCCGGACGCGGCGTCACCACGGTGGTCGCCCGATCGAGAGACGGTGTGGCCTTCGAGACGGTGTGCGAGCTGCACAGGGAGAGCTTCGGCGCCGACTCGTTCGAACGGCCCGCCCTGGCCCACCTCGCCGACGGGCGGTGGCGGATCTACGTGTCCTGCGCGACACCCGGCTCGAAGCACTGGTGGGTGGAAGCGATCGACGCAGCCACCCCGGAGGGCTTCGCCGAAGGGACGCGGACGGTCGTCCTGCCCGGGAGCGACGAGGTGGGTGTCAAGGACCCGGTGGTGGTCAGGGACGGGGACGCGTGGCACCTGTGGCTGTGCTGCCATCCGCTGGACACGCCGGGTGCGGAGGACCGGATGACGACCCGCTACCTGACCAGCGACGACGGCCTCGCCTGGACGGACCGCGGCGTGGCCCTCGCGCCGGAAGGTGAGGGCTGGGACGCCCGGGGCACCAGGGTGACGACCGCGTTGTCGCTGAACCCTGTGCAGGTGCTGTACGACGGCCGTCCGGATGCGGCGAGCAACTGGTTCGAGCGGACGGGCCTGGCCGAGGCGTCCGCCCCCGGCGACGTCCGGCTGCACCCGATGGGCGATGGCCCAGTGGCGACGTCCCCCGCGTCCGACGGCGCGCTCCGCTACGCCGCAGCCGTCCCCCTCCCCGACGGCTCGACCCGCTTCTACTTCGAGGCCGCCCGCCCCGACGGCGCCCACGACCTCCTGACGTCCCTCGCCCACTGAGGACCTCGGCGGGCCGGGCCCGGCGGCCCTTCGTGACGCTCGCTGCGCTCGCTCCTCAGGGACCGTTCACCCCCACACGCACCTGACCGCACGTCAGCGAGCGCGGGCGGCGAAGGAGCCGGCGCTCTGGTCGCGGCGCCAGTCGCTGAAGTCCTTGCCGGTGAGCTGCTCGAGCAGGCCGATGTCGTCGGAGAACTGCTCGACCAGACGAGAACGGTCGGACGGGTCGAGGTGGGGACGTGTGGCCGCGCCCCGGGCCTGGCGCAGCCCGATCAACGGTGCGCTGGCCCGCCTCCACACCTGGGGCGGGAAGAAGGCGCCGAGCGCCGCGCCGGCGCGCACCGTCCGCGCCCACACCGTTGTCGCCGGACCGGGCGCGACGTACGGGCGGGAGTTGTCCGAGGGGATGCCCGCCACCACGCCCTGCGTCAGACCGAGGAACGCGCACACCCGGTCCAGCGTGATCGCCGGCTCCCTGACCAGCTCCGCGTACCGCAGGACGAAGACGCGCTCAGGGTCGACGTGCCGGTACAGGTCCTCGAGCTGGCGTCCGTAGAGGCCCAGTCGTCGGTAGTGCCAGAAGGGCGCCCACCCCGCCCGGACCCGTTCATCCTCCTTCGCGAAGGCGGCCAGGAAGTCGGCCTCGGGCTCCAACCCGTCCGACCACAGGTGCATCCAGTTGGAGTACGCGCGGTCGACCGGGTCGCGGACGACGACGATCAGCCGGGCCTCGGGCAGTTCCTCCGCGATCCGCAGCCGCGCGTTGCGCAGGTACAGGTAGAAGGGGGTCGACTCGATCCGCACCTGGTCGTCCCGGGCGGGCTCGAAGAGGCGCTCGTAGTCCTCGCGGCGCCAGATCCACTCGCGCTGGCTGTGCGCGTCCCCCGGGCCGCAATAGGCCGGGGGCGGCGCGTCGGCACAGAGGTAGTACTTGGGCTCCTTGGGACGCGAGGAGAACACGTCCGGGTGCAGCGCCAGCGCGGCATGGAGCGCGCTGGTGCCGGCCTTCGGAGCCCCGATCAGCAGGGCGTCGGGGCGGGGTGGGCGTCGGTTCGCCATGCGCCGATGCTAGGACCAGCGAACCCGTCCATTCCTACTATCTCAGTATGAATTCGCAAGAGACGCCGGACAGGCCAGGCCCTCAGGCCTCAGGGCTCAGGCCTTCTCGCAGGCGATGCCGTCCTTGTCGCGGTCGAGGCCCTTGTTGTGCTTCATCGCCTTCTTGTACAGCGCCGTGCTGTGCTTGAAGTTCGTCACCGGGGTGCCGCTGGTCTTGTCCTTGGCCCCCTTCTTCCCGACACCGTGCGGGTAGACCTTGTTCAGCTTGGTGCAGTTCTTGAAGGTCGAGGCCTTCACGGCCATTGGCGTCACCACGGTCGTCGTGGCGAGCGTGGGCGCAGCAGCCGCGGCCTCGATCGACGCGGCCGGGACGATGGCGAACGCCGCGACGAAGGCGGCGAGGGCGAGGGGGACGGTGCGGCGCACGGCTACTCCTGGGCTGGGTCTGATTTCCTCAAAAGAGGATATCGCCGGGTTCACCCCGCCGCAGGCACTTCGCCCGGACGCAGGGCGGCCCCCACCCTTCCGGGTGGGGGCCGCCGTGGTCAGGCTCAGCTCAGTGGCTGTGGCCGTGCTCGTCCTCGTCCTCGGCCGGCTTGTCGACCACCGAGGTCTCGGTGGTGAGCAGCAGGGCCGCGATGGACGCCGCGTTGGCCAGCGCCGAGCGGGTGACCTTGACCGGGTCGATGACGCCCGAGCCGACCAGGTCGCCGTACTCGCCGGTCGCCGCGTTGTAGCCGTTGCCCGGCTCCATCTCGGAGACCTTGTGGACGATCACGTAGCCCGGCTCGCCGCCGTTCTCCGCGATCCAGCGCAGCGGCTCGCCGACCGCCTTGGCCACGATGGCCACGCCGGTCTTCTCGTCGCCGGCCAGTCCCAGGCCGTCGGACAGCACGCGGGCGGCGTGGACGAGGGCGGAGCCGCCACCGGCGACGATGCCCTCCTCGATGGCCGCACGGGTCGCGGACACCGCGTCCTCGATCCGGTGCTTCTTCTCCTTGAGCTCCACCTCGGTGGCGGCGCCGACCTTGATCACGCAGACGCCGCCGGCGAGCTTGGCGACCCGCTCCTGCAGCTTCTCGCGGTCCCAGTCCGAATCGGTGCGCTCGATCTCGGCGCGCAGCTGCGCGACGCGACCGGCGACCTCCTCGGCGGAGCCGGCACCCTCGACGATCGTGGTGTTGTCCTTCGTCACCACGATGCGGCGGGCGCGACCCAGCACGTCCAGGCCGACCTGGTCGAGCTTGAGGCCGATCTCGGGGGCCACGACGCGGCCACCGGTGAGGATCGCGATGTCCTCCAGCATGGCCTTGCGACGGTCACCGAAGGCCGGGGCCTTGACCGCGAGCGAGGTGAAGGTGCCCTTGATCTTGTTCACCACGAGGGTGCTCAGGGCCTCGCCGTCCACGTCCTCGGCAACGATGAACAGGGTGCCACCGGCGCCGATGACCTTCTCCAGCAGCGGGAGCAGGTCGTTCATCGAGGAGATCTTGCCCTGGTTGATCAGGATGTAGGGATCCTCGAGGACGGCCTCCATGCGCTCCGGGTCCGTCACGAAGTACGGGGACAGGTAGCCCTTGTCGAACTGCATGCCCTCGGTGAACTCCAGCTCGGTGCCGAAGGTGTTGGACTCGTCGACGGTGATCACGCCGTCCTTGCCGACCTTGTCGAACGCGTCGGCGATCAGGGCGCCGATCTGCTCGTCACGGGCGGAGATGGTGGCGACGTGGGCCATGTCGTCGGTGGTCTCGACGTCGCGGGCGAGCCGCTTGAGCTCGGCCTCGACGGCCTGGACCGCCGCGTCGATGCCCCGCTTGAGGCCGATCGGGCTGGCGCCGGACGCGACCGCGCGCAGGCCCTCGTGGACGAGCGCCTGGGCGAGCACGGTCGCCGTGGTGGTGCCGTCACCGGCCACGTCGTTGGTCTTGGTGGCGACCTCCTTGGCGAGCTGGGCGCCGAGGTTCTCGAACGGGTCCGAGAGCTCGACCTCCTTCGCCACGGTGACGCCGTCGTTGGTGATGGTCGGTGCGCCCCACTTCTTGTCCAGGACGACGTAGCGTCCCTTCGGGCCCAGCGTGACCTTCACGGCGTTGGCGAGGGTGTCGACGCCACGCTCGAGCGAGCGGCGGGCCTCCTCGTCAAACTGGAGGATCTTCGGCATGGATCGGTGTCCTTACTTGGTGACGACGGCGAGGATGTCGCGGGCGTTGAGGAGCAGGTACTCCTGCCCGTCGTACTTGACCTCGGTGCCGCCGTACTTGCTGAAGATGACGACGTCACCCTCGGCGACATCGAGCGGAACGCGGTTGCCGTTGTCGTCGATGCGACCCGGGCCGGTGGCGAGCACCTTGCCCTCCTGCGGCTTCTCCTTGGCGGTGTCGGGGATGACCAGCCCGGAAGCGGTGGTCTGCTCGGCCTCGAGCGGCTGGACCAGGATGCGGTCCTCGAGCGGCTTGATCGTGACTGCCACGTCAAAACCCTTTCGTAGAAGTGGGCGGGTTTCGCCCTGTGTGGTCAGGTTCTGCGCCTCGGCGTCGTCGCGGTGCCACCAGAGGCCTTTCGTTGGCACCCTCGTACTGCGAGTGCTAACTCCGAATCTATCGCGGGCTTAGCACTCGTTCAAGCCGAGTGCCAAGAAGCCCGGCGTGCCACCAGGGCGCGGGCGCCCTCGGCCGTCGGGGTGAGCACCAGCGTGGCGGACGCGGGCCCGCGCGGCTTCAGCCGCCGCCGCAGCACGGCCGGGTCGACGTCCAGCCCGCGCACCTTGATCTCCAGGATCCCGACCCCGGACTCCCGCACCCACGCGCGCAGGGCCCGATCGTCGGCGGGGAGCACGTCCAGGACCTCGAACGTGGTCGCGAACGGGGTTCGGACGGGGCTGTCCGTGAACAGGTAGGCGATGCCGGGACGCGGCGCCCTGGCGTCCAGCCGCTCGGCGAGGACGCCGACGCCACAGGCCCTGATCACCGCGGGGTCGGGTTCGTGGAGGAAGCCGCCGACGTCGCCCACCGGCGGGTCCCGACGCTCCCCCGCGTCCAGCTCGTCGCCGGCGGGGAGCAGCACGGCCGTCCTCGATCCGGGCTCCCATGCGCCCGACCACAGCGAGGCCTCGACGAGGTCGCCACGGTGGCTCACCCAGGTGGCCGCCACGCCGTCCGGGATGAGCGGGGACGGCAGCCCGGGCGCGGCCTTGAGGCAGCCGGTCCGCCCGTCCAGCAGGCCGGTCGCCACGTCCCAGGGCGGGGAGAAGTCGGCGACCCGCCAGGTGCGACCGGACGCCGTGCGCCGGGCCGGGTCGAGGAACACGGCGGCGCCGTCCGCGAGCAGGCCGTCGGCGAGTTCGACGGCGTCGCCGCACAGCACCGTCGGACGCTGACGGTCTCCGAAGCGGAGATCCCGGCCTTCGCCGGGATGACAGGGTGGGGTGGCGCTGTCATCCCGGGCGCCACTTCTGTCATCCCGGGCCCCGCTTCTGTCATCCCGGGCCTGACCCGGGATCTCTCGGGCGCCGACCGCAGCCCGCAGGTTCGCCTCGGCGAACACGGCGGTGGCGGGGTCGGCGTCCACGGCGACCACAGCGATCCCGGCGTCGAGGAAAGCGAGCGAGTCGGCGCCGAGGCCGCAGCCGAGATCGACGACCTCGCGCACGCCCGCGGCGGCGAACCGGGCGGCCCGCCAGCGCGCCACGTCGGCGCGGGTGGCCTGCTCGAGGCCGTCCCTGGTCAGGAACAGCGACGCAGCGCGCTCACCGAACTTGCCCACCGCCCTGCGCCGCAGTTCGACCTGGCCGAGCGCAGCGGCCGCCCGGTCGGCGGGCCAGTGGCGGCGCAGCGCCGTCGCCGCGGCCAGCGAGGAGGGGTCGGCCTGCGCGGCGGCCTCGTCCAGCGCCGGCGCGGCCTCGTCCGAGACCAGCCAGCGTGCGAGTTCGGCGTCCACGGGAGAAAACCTACGCAATCCTCCGCGTCCGGACCCGCGCGGGCTGCGCCGGCTCCCCACAACCAGGCTGTGCGTGGCCTATCCTGCGGCCATGAAGGTACTCAAGGTCATCCTTCTCGTGCTCGGTCTGGTCGCTGCCGCGACGGCCGGGGTGATGCTGTTCATGGCGATGAACGTCGAACTGAAGGTGATCTGGGAGATCGCGACCCGGTACTCCACCGACACCGACCTTCGCGACCCGCGCCCGAACCTTCTGATCATCTCCGGCATCGTCCTCGGCGCCGGGCTGCTGCTCGGCCTGGGCCTCGGCCTGCCCGGAAGGCTCAGTCCGTCCCAGAAGAAGCTGGACGACCTGGTCGAGACCCGGGTGGAGGAACGGCTGCGCGGGGCGAGCGATCCGGGACCGACCACCTGAAAACTCAGGCCAGCCAGCGCTGGACCAGCACGACCAGGCCCCAGGCTCCGGCTGCGGCCAGCAGGAAGAGGTAGGTCAGCACCAGCCTGGTGTCGCGGAGGTAGCACCGGGACCGGGTCAGGCCGGCCCGCCGCGCCCTCCAGTAGCCGGCGAAGCCGACGGCGGCGAAGACCAGCACAGCCAGCGGCCCGAACAGCCAGCCGAGCAGCGCGATCGTGGCGAAGATGCACAGCCGCAGCGGGTCGAACGGTTTCGCAGCG
Source organism: Propionicimonas sp. (assembly GCF_049840635.1). Taxonomy (GTDB): domain Bacteria; phylum Actinomycetota; class Actinomycetes; order Propionibacteriales; family Propionibacteriaceae; genus Propionicimonas. The sequence continues at coordinate 2,551,792 of NZ_JASGKL010000005.1, read as the reverse complement.
TCGGCGGGTGCTCCCGCTGCCCCGTCCGGAATGAGCGAGGACGGGGCCGGCCCCCTCGCGATCCGGGACGCTGCCTCCTCCGGTGTCTCACTCATGGCTGGCGCTCCCCTGTGCGGTCTCGACAGGCTCGACCAGCCGGCCGGGCCGGACCGGGACGGGGAGTGTCCCGTGGCCCCGGGAGGTGCTCGCGCGCTGGCGGCCCAACGGACCCCAGGCCTGCACCGCACAGAACGGTGCGCACTGGGGGTCGCCGTCGTCGCTGAACGTCCCGACGTGCACGCAGCACTGGGTGAGCCGTTCCTCCAGCATCGTCGAGATGTCCTGGAACGGCTTCACCGTGATCCGCTTCACGCGCTCGGCGAGCAGGTTGCGCATCCGTTGCTCTCCACCGGGCAACTTGCTGGACGCGAGGGTCGCCAGGGTGGAGATCCCCAGGTCGCACTGCGTGCAGATGTTGCGCCACAGCTGACCGGTGCGTGGGTTGGTCAGGGCCGCCTGCTCGCTGAGCAGGTCGAGCATGGAGTTCTTCACCAGCTCGCGCAGTTGGGCGGGCAGCTCGCGATCGGCCACCCGATTCGCAAGATGCTCGGGGTCGAGATCGAGCCAGCGCAGCAACTCGTCGTGCCCCACCAGCGCAGTCAGCGAGCGCCAGACGCCCGCGTCGTCCTTCAGCAGGTACCCGACCGAGGAACAGTGTGGGTGCGAGCACGGCAGGGCGGTGAGGTCGTGCCACTGCACCACCCCGTCCGTCTGCGGTCCGAGCCGGGCCAGGACACCGGTGTGGGTGAGCCGGTCCATCGGGTCGATGCCGTGGTTGCGTCCCGAACCGAACACCGGCTGGATCGCCACCCCGCCGACGAACGGGGTGTCCAGCGCCTTGAGCACGACAGCACCGATGTCGTCGTCGTTCACCCCCAGCGCTGCGGTCATGACCAGCGTGGTGAAGATTCCCGCCTCGCTCAGCCGGGCGATCGCCGCCTCCTTGAACCGGGTCAGGTCCGCTCCCCGGTGGAAGGTCGAAGCCTCCGCCGACGGCCCGTCGTACTGCAGGTAGACCTCCAGCCGCTCCCGGTGGCTCTTCAGCAGGGCCAGCAGGTCGTCGTCCTGGGCGATCAGCAGCCCGTTGGTGTTCACCATGATCCGCACGATCGGACGCTCGACCAGTTCGGCGAGCAGTTCGGGCAGCCGCGGGTAGAGCGTCGGTTCGCCCCCGGACAGCATCAGCACGTCGAGCCGACCCTCCTCGCGGGACAGCTTCGCGTCCACGTTCGCGAGGATGTCCGCCAGCGGCGCCACCCCGGTGAGCGCGGGCCCGGACGCGGTGAAGCAGGTCGGGCAGCGCAGATTGCAGTGCTCGGTGACGTCCTGGATCAGGATGCAGGTGTGCTGGGTGTGGAAGGCGGGCAGGCCGTAGGCGAACGCCTCCGGCATCGGACGGAAGTTGTCGGCGTGGTCGGGCACGTGCACCTTGGTCGGCGCCTGCCACTGCTCCAGGTAGCGCAGGATGGTCGGATTCTCGTCGTAGAGCGTCCGCACCATGCCGTGGACGCGGCAGGCGCGCTCCAGCCACACCCGTTCGTCCCGGATCACGAGGATGCCGGACAGTCGCTGCACGCCGGCCAGCGGCGCGTCCGGGTCGTGGCACTGCGGACAGTACGCGGTCACGTACTTGTGGATCCGGTCGCCGCGTAGTGGCTGGCCGGGGCCCAGCGTGCGCGTCCCGAGCGGGGTGTGCGAGGAGTTCGTCACGTCTTCTGCAGCCTTTCCGGACTCAGCGCCCGTACATGGTCTGGAACTGGATCAGGATGACCACGCAGAGCCCCCCGGCGATCAGGATGGCGGCTCCGAAGCCGATCAGGATGCCCGCTCCGGTGCGTCGGGTCCTTGCACGCGAGGCGAGCACCACCCCGACCACGAAGAGGACGAACGGCAGGTAGGTGCTCACGACGCTGGTGAGCAGGCGCGCGATCTCCGACGAACCGCCGTAGCCGAACAGGGCAGTGGCACTGATGGCCAGGCAGACCAGCGAGATGACCAGCCCGATGACGACGGAGCCGCCGCTGCGGGTCTGCTGCGCCCGCGGATAGGCGGCGGGCGGGGAAGCTGCCGGGCCCTGGTACTGCCCCGGCTGCGGGTAGCCGAGCGGCGGTGGGCCGGCCTGTGGGTCGATCGGCGGGGACGGTACCGGGACGGGGTCGACCGGCGGCGTGGGATCCTGGCCGGCCGGCGGCTCGAAGTCGGGCCGTCCGGACGGTGCATCAGTCATCTCGACCTCCGATCAGGGCAACAGTCGGACGGGACTGTCGCGCGCGCCAGATCCGGCTGATCCGCCAGGTCAGCACCGGAAGCATGCAGAGCAGGAACCACTGCGGCCGGGTCAGCCCGAGCCACACCTGGTCGTTCGCGCGCACGAACTCGACCGCGAACCGGAACAGCGCGTACCCGGCGACGTAGCAGATGAACAGGTCGCCGGGCTTCGCCAGCCGGTCGCGATACCGCCGCAGCCAGACGAAGGCGGCGGCCTGGAACGCGATCTCGTAGGCGAAGGTGGGGTGCAGCGGCACCCCCGCCGGACCGCCCACCAGCACGGCCTGCTGCGGGCTCAGCACGATGCCCCATCCGGCCCCGGTGGGATGCCCGGGGAGCTCGGTGAGCAGGCAGCCGACCCGTCCGATCGCCATCGCCAGTGCGACCGCGGGAGCGAACAGGTCGCCGGTCGACGGCTTGTAGCCGGTGATCCACTTGCCCACGTACACACCGATCCACGCTCCGACCAGGGCGGCGAGGATGCTGCGGTTGCCGTCGTTCCACCATTGGAGGATCGGCTCGTTCTGGCTGGGGTCGAGCTGCTGCCACCAGGTGCCCACGCGGGACGCCACCGCGCCGAGCGCGAGGCTCGTCCCTGCGATCACCCAGAGCCGGTCGTCGCGAAGCCCGCGGCGCCGGATCTCCCCGGCGAACACCAGCAGGCCGGCCGCGATGCCGAGCCCCATCAGGAGCCCGTGCACGACCCCGTTGCCCGCCAGCGGTAGCCCGACCATGGAGACACGCTAGTGTCCTGACGCCCCGCCCGGGCCCCGGCGGCCCGGTCCAGACCTGAAGTCGTACGCGCCCGACCGCCTCACGGTGCGGTCGTGTAGCTCCAACTCGCCGGACGCCCGTCCACGTACGGCATCACGCCGTGGAAAGCCGGACCGTCGCCGAAGACGAGCGGGAGCCAGTAGCGGTCGCCCTCCCACATCGGCAACGCGGCGAGTTCGTCGATCGCGTGCCAGGCCAGCGGCCCGTCCTCATTGCGCTCGGGTGGCGTCCCCGTCCAGCCGTCGACCAGGAAGACGAAGCCGAACCAGTCCTCGCCGTCGGCAACCGTCGGAGATCCCGGGTCGGGCCCGGGATGACTGGAGGTGGGGGCGCCGAAACCCGGCCACGAGATCGTGCCGCGCAGGCGGGCGGACGTGACCTCGATGCCGGCCTCCTCGCGGAGTTCGCGGCACAGGCAGGTGTACACGTCCTCGTCCGGCTCGAGCTTGCCGCCCAGGCCGTTCCACTTGCCGGCGTGCTGGTCACCCTGCCGCGACCGGTGGACGAGCAGGACGCGGGTGCCGTCGGTGCTGAGCACGTAGCCGAGGGTGCCGATGACGGGGGTGAACATCAGACCAGGACGGTGCTGACCGGCAGGCCGGAGTTCGCGCCGAAGTCCAGCGAGGACGGACGCAGGCCCGCCTTCACCACCTCGACCCCGAGCGCGGCGATCATGGCGCCGTTGTCCGTGCACAGTCCCGGACGCGGCCGGCGCAGGGTGATGCCGGCGGCGGCCGTCCGCTCCTCCAGCAGCGTGCGCAGCCGCGAGTTCGCGGCCACTCCCCCGCCGAGCAGGATGTCGTTCGTGCCGAGGTAGGTGCACGCGTCCACGGCCTTGGCGGTCAGCACGTCGCAGACCGCCTCCTGGAAGGACGCGGCCACGTCGGCGACCGGGACGTCCAGCCCGTCCCTGCGCCGGGTCTCCACCCAGCGCGAGACCGAGGTCTTGAGCCCGGAGAACGAGTAGTCGAACCGGTGCTTCGCCTGGTCCTTGGGCGCCGTCAGCCCGCGCGGGAACGCGATCGCGGTGGGGTCACCCTCCGCGGCGGCCCTGTCGATGACGGGACCGCCGGGGTACGGCAGGCCCAGCAGGCGCGCGACCTTGTCGTACGCCTCGCCCGCGGCGTCGTCGATCGTCGCCCCGAGTTCGACGATGTCACCGGTGATGTCGTTGACCGCCAGCAGCGAGGTGTGGCCGCCGGAGACCAGCAGCGCCGCGCACGGCTGGGGCAGCGGCCCGTGGTCGAGCAGGTCGACGGCGACGTGGCCGACGAGGTGGTTCACGCCGTAGAGGGGCTTGTCCAGGGCGAGGGCGAGGGCCTTCGCGGCGGCGACGCCCACGACCAGCGCGCCCATCAGCCCGGGTCCGGCGGTGACGGCGATCGCGTCCACCTCGGACAGGTCGACGTCCGCCTTCTCGCACGCGCGGTGCAGTGCGGGAACGATCGCCTGCAGGTGAGCGCGGCTGGCCACCTCGGGCACGACGCCACCGAAGCGGACGTGCTCCTCGACAGAGGACGCGACCTCGTTGGCGAGCAGGTCGTGCCCGCGGACGATGCCGACGCCGGTCTCGTCGCAGGAGGACTCGATGCCGAGGATCAGCGGTTCGGACGTGCTCTGCGGGGTGCTCATGCGGACTCCACCTCCACCGCCCACTCGTCGTCGACCGCGAGGTGGCGCAGCATGACCACGGCGTCCCTGCCCGGGCCGTAGTAGTCGCGGCGGGTGGTGACCGGGGCGAACCCGAGGTTGCGGTACAGCGCGACGGCGGCCTCGTTGTCGGGACGCACCTCCAGCAGCATCCGCCGGCCCCCGACGGCGGCGGCCCAGTCCAGGCCGGCCCGCAGCAGGGACGCCGCGACGCCCTGCCCGCGGAACTCCGGCCGGACGACCACGCGGTGCAGGTCGGCCATGTCGGCCACGCAGCTGAAGGTGGCGACGCCGATCACGCGGGCTTCGCGGTCGAGGCGGGCGAAGACGTAGCGGTCGGGGGCGGCAAGCTCCTCTGCCCAGGCGGCCTCCGACCACTGCTCGGCCGCGTCGAAGCCGGCGCGTTCGAGCTCGAGGATGTCGGCGAGGTCGGTCTCGCGGGCGTGGGTGATGATCATCGGTTCCCCATCATGGCCAGCCGCGGTTGCAGCAGGGTCGACTTGCGGGCGGTGGGCACCTCGGCGTCCGGGCGCCGCAGGTAGAGCGGGACGAGGCCGGCGTCGGCGAGCCGGTCGGCGGAGGCGGCCATCAGCCCGGCGTCGATGGCGTCGGGGCCCACGCACTCGCGTCCGGTCAGGGTGGCGCCGGGGCCGGCCAGCGGCAGGTCGGGGACGTCGGAGGGGGCGGTGACGAACGGGCCGTCGACGCGGGTGCCGTCGCCGGAGTAGCGCGCCCAGTAGACCTCCTTGCGGCGGGCGTCCGCGACGACGGCGAACGCCGCGGGGGCGTCCCCGCGAGTGGCCCACTCGAGGGCGACGACGTCGAGGCTGCACACGCCCGTGACCGGAACGCCGAGCGCCTCGGCCATGGTGATCGCAGCGGCCACCCCGACCCGGAGCCCTGTGAACGGGCCCGGCCCGACGCCGACGACGATCCCGGTCAGGTCGGCCGGCTTCGCGTCCGCCTGTGCGAGCACCCGCTGAACGAGCGGAAGGAGCTGCTCCGCGTGCGCCCTCCGGTCGGCGACGACGCCCGCGGACGCCACGACGCCGTTCCTCGCCACTCCGGCGCGGACGTCGGTCGCGGTGTCGATCCCCAGCACGACAGGGGTCGCGGATGTGGGCGTCACAGTGCCTCCAGTTCGGCGCGGACGGACGTCCAGCGCTCACCGATCGGGGTCAGGAAGATCCAGCGGGTGTCGTCGGCGGGATCCAGCGTGCGGCGGATGTCCACCTCGAGGTAGTCCTCGGCGAGGCCCTCGGCCACGCCGGCGCCCCATTCGACGAGCGTAACCGAGTCGTCCAAGGACACGTCCAGGTCGAGGTCCTCCAGCTCGGCGGCGGAGCCGAGGCGGTACGCGTCCACGTGCACGAGGGCGGGGCCACCGACGGTGGACGGGTGCACGCGGGAGAGCACGAAGGTCGGGGAGATGATCGAACCGGCCACCTCGAGCCCCGCGCCGATGCCCTGGGTGAGCGTAGTCTTGCCCGCGCCGAGGTCGCCGGAGGCGATCACCACGTCGCCGGCACGCAGGACGCGGGCGAGGCGGCGTCCGATGGCCTGGGTGTCCTCGGCGGTCGGGGCGGCCAGCCGCACGGGCAGCTGCCGGGCCAGGGTGAGGCTGGTGCCTTGGCGGGCGACCTCGACGAAGCCGTGCCGACGCCACCACGAGACGACCTGGGGGAACTCCTCGCGGGCGACCAGCTCGACGCCGGAGGTGCCACGGAGCGTGAGCAGCTCGATCGCCACCTCGACGAGGGCGGACGCGATGCCCTGCCGCTGGTACTGCGGCCGGACCGAGACCCGGTGGATGCCCGCCATCGGGCCGTCCACGCTCACGATCACGACGCCGGCCGGTTGGTCGTCGACCAGGGCGAGGACGCCGAAGCCGCCGGCGAGGGCAGCGATGACACCCTCGGGCGTCTCGGAGAGCGCGGGCGGCGGCGGGTCGACCACCGGACGGTTGCCGAACGCCTCCCGGATCAGGCCGCAGATCGCCTCCGCGTCGGCAGCGGTGGGTTCGACGATGCGCAGCGCACGACCGTCCCCGAGCAGGGTCTCGGCGAGCACACTCATCGACCACCTCCAGATACCGGTCCGGCGCGAATCAGCCCGAAGCATGCTACCCCGGCCGGATGAGACCGCTACCATCGCCCGCTCCGCCGCAGACGGCACGTTAGGAACCGTCCCCATCGTGCCCAACCGTCCTGTCATCCCGGGCTTGACCCGGGATCTCCACGTCCATGCCGTCCGCCACGTCCCCGAGATCCCGGCCTCCGCCGGGATGACAAGACGGGACGGGGCCCGACCCCTTGTCATCCCGGGCTTGACCCGGGATCTCCGCGTCCACGCCGCCAGCCACGTCCCCGAGATCCCGGCCTCCGCCGGGATGACAAGACGGGACGGGGCCCGACCCCTTGTCATCCCGGGCTTGACCCGGGATCTCCGCGTCATGCCGTCCGCTGAGGATCGATGGGGACGGTTCCTGTCGTGCCGCTTCAGCCGGCCTGGCGGGCCTGCACGACGGCGAGGAGGTCGGGGTGGAGCGGGTGGTCGGGGGTGATCCCGGTCACCTTCGCGACGACCTCCTTCGCGGTGGCGGACGCGAGGAGCGCCTGCAGTTCGACGGCCTCCGGATCCTCGGCGGGATCGAACCGCAGGCCGGCGCCGATCGCCTCCAGCAGCGCCTCTCTGCCCAGGCCGCGCTCGGCGAGCTGGGACGCGGGGCTGATGAACCGGTCGTTGCGGCTGAGCTTGCGCAGCGGCGCCCGTCCCACTCGCAGCGTCGTGTCGGGAAGGTAGGGGTTGGCGAAGCGCTTCAGGATCTTCTCGACGTAGGCGGCCTGGGTGGCCGCGTCCACGCCGTGCTTGACGACGACCAGGGACGCGGTCTCGACGAGCGCCGCGCGCACCTTCGCCGCCACGCCGGGGTCGGCCAGCGCGTCCGAGATCTTCTCGATGCCTGCCGCGTACCCGAACCAGGCAGCGGTCGCATGCCCGGTGTTCACCGTGAACAGCTTGCGCTCGATGTACGGCTCGAGGTCCGGCACCCAGGTCACGCCGGGGATGTCCGGGTGGGTGGCGCCGAACGGAGCGGTCTCGATCACCCATTCGTAGAAGTTCTCGACGGTCACGTCGAGGCCCGCGTCGGGATCCTGGTTGGGGACGATCCGGTCCACCGCGGTGTTGGCGAAGACCGCCTTCGCGTCGAGGTCGTCCCCGACGTAGGACTTCAGCACCTCGCCGGCAAGGATGTCGGTGCCGTTGATCGCGTTCTCGCACGCCATCACCGCCACCTTGGGCGACCCGGCCGGACGCGCGGCGATGCCGGCAGCGATCGCGGGTGCCACGAACCTGAGGATGTGCGCGCCGACGGCCGTCGTGACGATGTCGGCGGACGCGATGGCCGCGGTCAGGGCCTCGCCCTGCGTGGCGGAGTTGAGGGCGGAGAACCCGCGGACCTCATGGGTCCGCGGGTCCTCCCCGACTTCGTGCACGACGTAGCTGTCGGCCGCCGCGAGGCGCTGGATCAGCGCCTCCGCGACGTCGGCGAACACCAGCTCGTAGCCGGCGTTGTGCAACAGCAGGCCGACGAAACCGCGGCCGATGTTCCCTGCTCCGAAGTGCACTGCCTTCATGATTACCCGTTCACCTTTCCGAACGTGTCGGCGATCTCCTGGGCGGTGGTGGCCTTCTCCAGGGCCGCCACCGAGTCGGCGTCGAGGAACACCTCGGCGATCTTGCTGAGCAGTTCCAGGTGCTCGTCGTTCGCCCCGGCGATGCCGATCACGAACTTCACCGGGTTGCCGTTCCAGTCGATGGCCTCGGGGTAGCGGACCACAGAGATCGCCGAGGACTGGATCAGCCCCTTCGCCTCGTTGGTGCCGTGCGGGATCGCCAGGTAGTTGCCCATGTAGGTGGACACCGAGTTCTCCCTGTCGTGCATCGAGGCGATGTACCCCTCCTCGACCGCACCGGCGGCGACCAGCAGCTTGCCGGCCTCGTCGATCGCCGAGGCCTGGTCACCGGCCGTCCCGGACAGGACGATCGAGGACAGCTTCAGCACGCCGTCGGACGCGTCCGCCGGAGCCGCCGTCTCCGCGACCACGGGGGCCACGGCCGCGGCAGCCACCGGGGCGGCCACCTCGGGAGCGGGTTCGTCGACGATGGCCCGCGCCGGGGCGGCCGGAGCCGCTACCGGTTCGGGCTCAGACGCTTTTGGGTCGCTGTTCGCCTCCTTGACCATCTCCACGACCTCGTCGTACCGCGGGGAGGCCATGAAGTTGTCGACCGCGACGTGCACGGCGGACGGGGTCTTCTGGGCGGCCCTGTCCATCAGGTCCTTGTGGGAGACGACGATCTGGTAGCTGTCGTCCAGGCTGGAGATGGCCTTGTTGACGACCTTGACGTCGCTGAAGCCCGCGGCCTGGATCTTCTTGCGCAGCACGGACGCGCCCATGGCGGACGAGCCCATGCCCGCGTCGCACGCGAACACGATCGACTTCACGGCACCGGCCGGGACGGCGACGCCGCCCGCGCGCAGGCCGGCCAGGGCGTCCGAGCCCTTGCCCTTGTTGGCCTCGGTCGCGCTGATCGCCGCACCGAACGAGTCGCTGCCGGCGGCCTCGGCGGCCAGGTCACGGGAGCGGGACGCCCGCAGGATGATCGCTGCGATCACGAACGTCACCGCGGCCGAGAGGATGACCGACAGGAACACCGGGACGTACTTGCCTGGTGCGATCTGGGCGGCCACGGCGAGGATCGAGCCCGGCGCGGCGGGCGCCCGCAGGGCACCTCCGAGCAGCATGTTGGTCGTGACACCGGTCATGCCGCCACCGATCAGCGCGAGGATCAGGGTGGGCTTCATCAGCGCGTAGGGGAAGTACACCTCGTGGATGCCACCGATGAACTGGATGAACGCCGCGCCCGGGGCGGACGCCCTGGCCGCACCGATCCCGAAGAACGTGAAGGCGAGCAGCAGGCCGACGCCGGGGCCGGGGTTGGCCTCGAGCAGGAACAGGATCGAGCTGCCGGTGTCGGCGGCCTGCTGGGTGCCCAGGGGGGTCAGCACGCCGTGGTTGATCGCGTTGTTCAGGAAGAACACCTTGGCCGGCTCGATGATGATCGAGGTCAGCGGGAGCAGGTTGTGCGAGACCAGCCAGTTGACGCCGGTGCTCAGGCCGGACATGACGCCGTTCACGATCCACGCGATCGGGTAGAAGCCGATCAGCAGCAGGACGAAGCCCCAGATGCCGGCGGAGAACATGTTGACCAGCATCTCCAGGCCGGCCTTGATCTTGTCCTCCCAGAGGCGGTCGAGCCAGCGCATGCTGTAGGCGGAGATCGGGGCCATGATCATGGCGCCGATGAACATGTGCACCTGGCCGAGCTCGGAGAACTTGGTCGCGTCATTGCCCGCGGCGACCCACGCCTCGAGCAGCCGTGCGTTCTCCTGGGCGATCAGGTAGTCCGAGCCGGCGATCGCACCCATGACGCCGATGGCCGCGACGATGCCGCCTCGGGCCCCGTAGACCATGTGGCCGCCGGTGTAGGCGATCACGATGGGCAGCAGGTAGTGGATCATCGGGCCGACGATCGTCGAGATCGCCGAGTTCGGGGTGAAGCCGGCCGGGATGAAGAACATGGTGACGATGCCCCACGCGATCAGCGCGGGGATGTTGGGCATGATCATGCCGGACAGGAAGGTGCCGAACTTCTGCACCGCCACCCGTACTGAGCCCGGAGCGGGTGCTGTGGTTGCTGACATGAGTTGTCGATTCCTCTCTTACGGTGGAGCCGGGTCCCGCGTCCATGCGGCCGGCGAGGGTGATCAGTGAGGTTCGCCCGGATCGTGCCTTGCGGTCCCATCCTGTACCGCGGTCCCGATCCTGGCCAGCATCCGGGTGCCGTCGACGTCCGCGAACGCGTCCGCGTCCATCAGGACGACGCCCACGCCGTGGGGGGCGGCGAGCTCGGTGATCCGGTCCAGATGTGGCGCGAGGTGGGGACCGAGCAGGACGAGGTCGCTGGACGCGATCTCGTCGGCAAGGGACACCTCGTTCGTCGCGACCGCGAGCCAGGCCAGGCCCTGCGCGCGGGCGGCGCCGTTGATGCGCTGTGCGACGAACGTGCTCGACGCCCCCGCACCGCACACCACAAGGATCCTCACTGATGCCTCCTTCGCCCACATCCTCGGGGGCGGAGGCCACCGCCTCAACCACGACAGTTTCCGCGGGGGCGGAAGGAACCGTCGGACCGCGTGTTGCCCTTTCGCACGCTCGCCGACGCGGGCCGGGGCGCAATAATGCCGCGACGCGTCCCGGCGGGGGGAACACATCGCCGTGCCCCGGGCGTGTTTGACTGGTGGTGCACGAGGCGTCGCAACGGCGCCCCGGGCGGCTCCGCGCGGGAGGTCGGAACGTGTCGAGGTCTCGGCAGAACAGGCTCCTCACCCGGCTGGTGGGTGCGGAGAGCTGGGTGACCGCTGCCTCCCTCGCCGACTACCTGGGGGTGACGCCCCGCTCCGTGCGGACCTACGTCGCCGCGCTGAACACCCGCGTCACCGACGGCGTCGTGGTGGAGTCGGGAGCCCTGGGCTACCGCGCCGGGCCCGCAGCCCGCGCCGCGCAGCAGGAGGACGCTGTCGAGCCGGGCACCCCGCGGGCCCGCCTGCACCAGCTGGTCCGCCGGCTCCTGGAGTCCGAGGTCCCGCTGGACGTCCACGACACCGCGGACGAGATCTACGTCTCTTCCGCGACCGTGGAGGGCGACCTGGCCCGCGTCCGCTCGTTCGTGAGCGGCAGCGGCCTCACCCTCGAGCGGCGGGGATCGCTGGTCTGGTTCCAGGGCACGGAGATGGCGCACCGCCGCGTGCTGAGCCGGCTGGTGCACGACCAGACCGAGATGAAGTCGCTGGACTTCCCGGCGCTGATGCGCGTCCTCGGCGAGGGTCGGGTTGGGGCGGACGCCTACGCACGGTTCAAGGCCGACCTCGTCGAGGCGCTGGGCCGGCTGGGCTACTTCGTGAACGAGTACGCGATCGCCGACGTCCTGATGCACGTGGCGATCGCCGCCGACCGGATCTCGCGCGGGCGCCCGCTGACCACCGGGGTCGCCGACCTGCGCGGGGACGCGGTCGCAGTCGGCGAGGTGCTGGACGAGCTGGCCATCCGGCACTTCGGGATCCGCTTCAACGAGGGTGACCGGGAGTTCCTCTCCGCCGTCGTGCTGAGTCGGCTGGCCGCCCCGCGGCTGGAGTCCGTGCAGGCCGTCGCCAGGGAGCGGGTGGACCCGCGGGTCCGGCAGGCCGTGCAGGACGCGTGCGATGCGGCCGCCGCGGAGTTCCTCGTCGACCTGTCGGGCGAGGACTTCACCTGGCGGCTCGTCCTGCACGTGCAGAACCTGGTCGAGCGGGTCGCGGACGAGGCGTGGTCCCGCAACCCGCTGACCCGCACGCTGAAGGCGTCCTACCCGATGATCTTCGAGGTGGCGGTCTACATCGCCACCCGGCTGCAGGAGCGGCTCGGCATCCCGCTGGTCGACGAGGAGATCGCCTACATCGCCATGCACGTGGGCGCCCGCCTGGAGCGCAACCGCTCGGACGGGTCGCCGCCGACGGCGACGATCGTCTGCCCGGGCTACCACGACCTGGACAGCCTGCTGCGGTCGAGCCTCGACCGGTCCCTCGGTCGGACGATCCAGGTGGTCAGGGTGGAGACGCGCGCCGATCCCGACTGGGACGGGCTGGACACCGACCTCGTCCTGACCACGATCGCGCCGCCGGAGCGCAACGACCGGATCGTGCCGATCCCGCTGTTCCTCACCGACGCCGACGTCGAGCGCGTCCACACCGCAGCCATGCGGGTGCGCAGGATCCGCCGGCTGGCCCGCCTCCGCGCCGAACTGGAGAAGTACTTCGCTCCCTCGTCATTCGTCCGCGACCTCGACCCGGACGCCGGCGAGGAGGCGATCATCCGTCGCCTCGGCGCCCACCTGGTGGCCGAGGGCGTGATCGACGACAGCTACGTCGAGCGGACCATCGAGCGCGAGCAGATGTCGTCCACGGCGTTCACCGACGCGCTGGCCGTCCCGCACGCCCTGAGCATGACCGCGAGCCGGACGGCGATCGCGGTGGGGATGGCCGACCGGCCGATCCCGTGGGGCGAGTCGCGCGTGCAGGTGGTCGTGATGGTGGCCTTCTCCGAGAGCGACCGTGCCGCGTTCCAGACCGTGTTCGAGCAGCTGGTCGAGGTGTTCAGCGAGCACGACAGCGTCCAGCGGCTCGTCCATCGCGGCACCGACTTCCCCGCCTTCCTCGACGAGCTGGTCGCGGTCATCGACGGCTGAGCCGTCACTCGGCGCAGGCGGCGTCCAGCAGGGCGAACAGCTCGGCGGACGTGGTGGCAGCGGCCAGCCGGTCGACCTCGGCCGCATCGGAGAAGATCACGGCGATCCGGGCCAGCAGCGGCAGGTGCTCGGTGCCCTTCCCCGCGATGCCCACGACGAAGGTGACCGGGTGGCCGTCCCAGTCGATCCCGCCGTCGTAGCGGACGAAGGTGATCGCCGTGCCGAGCACGGTGTTCTGCAGCTCGCTCGTCCCGTGCGGGATCGCCAGGCCGTGGCCCATGTAGGTCGAGACCGCCCGCTCGCGGGCCTGCATGGCTGCGTAGTACGCGGGAGTTACCGCTCCCGCGGCGATGAGGAGCTCGGTGGCCTCCCGCAGCGCAGCGTCCCTGGTCGCAGGGCCGGCGTGGATCCGCACCCGCGTCGGCGAGAGGAGGGTCAGGCTCGCCGCGCGGTCCGGCTCCGGGACCGGGGCCGGCGCGGGGACGACCGGCGGCGCGGGTACGGCGCGGGTTGCGGCCTCCTCGCGAAGCAACGCGACGATGTCGTCGTACGCCGGGGACGCGATGAAGTCGTCCACGGAGACGTGCACGGCCCCCGGTGCGCGGCGCCGCGCCCGCTCGGTGAGGCGCGACTGAGTGACCACCAGGTCGGCGGTCGCGTCCAGCCGGCCGATCGAGGAGTTCACGACGGCGACGTCGCTGATCCCCGCGGACTCGATCCTCCTGCGCAGCATGCTGGCGCCCATGGCGGACGACCCCATGCCGGCGTCGCAGGCGAACACGATGGTGCTGACCGGTCCGGTCGGTCCACCGAGGAGTCCCGCGACGGAGGAGCGGCGTCCCTTCAGCTCCTCCATCCGGGCCGCTGCGGCGGCGAGGTCGGCGCCGGTCTGCTCCGCCCGGCGGTCGAGGCCGAGCAGGAGGGACGCCACCACCATGCTGACGGCCGCCGACCCGGCCATGGCCAGGGTGACGCCGGCGTAGCTGTCCGGCGCGGTCTGCAGGTACACGGCGAACACCGAGCCGGGGGCGGCGGGCGCGCGCAGCCCCACCCCGAAGGCGACGTTCAGGAAGACGCCGGTCATGCCGCCGGCGATCATGGCGAGGATCAGGACCGGACGCATCAGGACGTACGGGAAGTAGATCTCGTGGATGCCGCCGAAGAAGTGGATGATCGCGGCGCCCGGGGCGGACGCCTTCGCGGTCCCCTTCGCGAAGACCATGTGAGCGAGCAGCAGGCCGAGGCCGGGCCCGGGGTTGGCTTCGAGCAGGAACAGGACGGACTTGCCGGTCAGGGCCGCCTGCTCGGTGCCGAGCGGGGTCAGGATGCCGTGGTTGATGGCGTTGTTGAGGAACAGCACCTTGCCGGGTTCGATCAGGATCGACGTGAGGGGCAGCAGCCCGGACGCGACGAGGACGCCGACGGCGGAGCTGAGGGCGTTCGAGACCACCGCGACGACGGGTCCGACGACGAAGAACCCGAAGACGGCGAGGACGCCACCCCAGATGCCGACCGAGAAGTTGCCGACCAGCATCTCGAAGCCGGGCCGGATCCGGTGCTCCCACCGCGCGTCCAGTTGCTTCATCGTCCAGCCGGCCAGGGGGCCCATGATCATGGCGCCAAGGAACATCGGCACGGTGGTGCCCGTGATGACGCCCATGGTGGCGATCGCGCCGGCGACGCCGCCGCGGGTCTCGTGCAGGAGTTTGCCCCCGGTGTACCCGATCAGCAGCGGCAGCAGGTAGGTGATGGACGGACCGACGATGCCCCTGCCGTCGAACGCCCCCCAGCCGCCGAGCATGGCGACCCAGCCGTCGTCGGGCTGCGGGACGAGCAGGTTGATCCAGCCGTCCTTGATGAACAGGGCGGTGATCAGCCCCCACGCGATGAACGCGCCGATGTTGGGCATCACCATCGCGGAGAGGAACGCGCCGAACCGCTGCACGGCGACGCGGGCCGACCCCGGCCCCACCGCTGTTGTGGTCGTCATCCGGCTCCCCATGAATGGACGTGTGCCGGTGGCACGCCGCCCTGCGCGCGGCCCGACGCGTGGCCGCCACGGAGCAGGTTAGCCGTTGCGCCGGCCGCGGATGCACGGACGGACAAGCGCCCACCCCCTGTCATCGCTGCCGCCACCTGTCATCCCTGCCCCCGCCCCTGTCATCCGTGCGCCCACTCCTGTCATCCGTGCGCCCACTCCTGTCATCCCGGGCTTGACCCGGGATCTCGTCCCCACCCCGGGAAGGACGGCAGAGCAGGAACCGTCCCCCGCGTGCCAGCCCGTGTTCCCCGGCTCTGGCGCGAAGAGTTGTTCGAGCGTGTCGGCGACGCCCTCGCGGCTGGCCGGTCTGGGGGTCGGCGCCGCAGCTGTGGGCGTCCTACGTCCCCTATGCACACGGAATCCAGATCGTGAACGACAGCCAGCTCACCAGAGCCAACGACCTGTCGGCCTGGCACGTCGAGACCGTCGCACCCGGACGCCACCTGGTTCGCGCCAACGACCTTCGCCCCTGGCTCGAAACGATTTAGCCAACAGACGACTCGCCATTCTTTCGCCAAGTGCTACCGTCCGAACCTGTGCTGCAGAGGGCACGACAAGACTTCGGCGAAATGATCCTCATGTCGGACGTTGCTGACCCGTTCGCACCCGACGAACAAATCGGATTCAGCACTTGAGGTGGAATCTGTTGTGGGTTCGTGGTTTTCGGTTGGGGTCGACGCGTTTCGGCAGCAGGATTTCGGACACACCGTCGGCCCTCAGCCGGATGGTCCAGCGGTCGGCGGTGGGGTCGTGGCCGGGTTCGACGATGCCGTGGTGGTGCGGGCACAACAGTGCGAGGTTGTGCAGGGCGGTCGTCCCGCCGACCCACCAAGGTGTGAGGTGGTGGGCGTGGCAGTCCCGGGGAGGCTTGTCACAGCCGGGGAACACACAGCCGGCGTCGCGCTGCTCGAGCGCGACCCGGATCTCGGGGGTGACCAGCCGCTGGGTACGCCCCACATCCAGGACCTCCGAGGGGCCACCAAGCACGACGGGCAGCAGGTCGGCATCACACAACCATTGGCGCAGCACCGAGGCTGCGACCGGCTCCCCGGACCCGACCAACTGCCCGGCGGGGAACCCGTGGTCGATCGCGGTCTTCGCCAGCGTGTCGTAGGACACGGTCAGGGTGATCCGGGGCCGGTCCCCACCATGGGCGGGGGCGAGCGCGTTCTGGGTGTGTTGGTGGACCATGGCGAGCAGGGCGTCGGCCCGCCACATCGCGGCGGTAACGTGCTCGGCGAGCGGATCGAGCCGGTCCAGCCCCCGCTTCGCCTGCGCGGCGTACGCGTCGAGGATCTGGATCCACGGTTCGGCCTCGGCCACCGGCAGGCTACCCCGGAACCACACCTGACCATGTCCATCGTGGGTGAAGCTCAGGTGCCGGTTCCGCACCGCCAGCGTGTGCTCCTGCTCCAGCCGTTCCGCCTCCCGGGCATCGGCACCGGCAGGGTCGAGAACCTCGACCAGATGGTGGGTGAGCCGCCGCAGTTCGGCCGAGTTGTGGCTGCCGGCGAAGCCGACCATCAGTTCTTGAGCCTCCTGGACAGACTCCACGGGAAGCTCATCGGGCAGCAGATCGAGCACACCCGTGATCGCTTCCGCCTGCCCCGGCAACACCACACCAGCCCGGGCAGCCTGCGCCACCGTGTCGAACCGGGCCAGACCCTGCCCGGCCGTGATGATCCGGCCCGCCTCCCTCCGGGTCAGGTTCAACCGGTCAGCCAGCCAGGTGCTGGTCGAAGTGCCGTACTCACGCCACGCCACCTCACCGGCCTCCACGTGCGCGGCGACACCCACCTGCCAGGCATGCAGCCGAGCCCCCAGCCGCACCGCCGCCTCGAGCAGGTCCAACTGTTCCCGATCACCCGCCAGCCGCACCCGGTCATCGGTTAGGGCGTCCAGCGCAGCATTCATCACGGCGACCAGATCGCCGTCCGCATACTGCTCGAACCCCATTTCCATAACAACGACGCTACACACCGCCACTGACATTTCTTTCCCGGCCGAAGCCCATTCCCGGGCACCGGGCAAGAATGCGCATTAATGCCTATCCTGCATCATTACTGTCGATGGCGGCGGCCCAACGCGGGCACTCGCTGGCGCTCGCTCCTCAGGGACCGTCCCCGGCATGCCGGCCGGTCATCCCGCGCCCATTCCTGTCATCCCGGGCTTGACCCGGGATCTCGTCCCCACCCGGGAAGGACGGCACGGCAGGAACCGTCCCCAGCGTGCCGTCCCGTTGCCCGCCGGCTCTGGTCTCCGACGCCGAGGGCCACCGTTCCCGTCGAGCGCCACCGTTCAAACACGGGCTCTCGACGCGAAGGGTGGCTCTCACGCACGAACGATGGTCCTCGGCGAGAAGGCCGGACGCCACAAGGCGGGGTCGAACCGGGACGGCGGCACGACAGGAACCGTCCCCAGCGTGCCAAACCCGTCGTCGGCCTGAAGCCTCACTCCGGGTCGGCTCAGAGCGGCAGCGGGAGTCGCAGGTCCTGGGGCGGCACCGGGCCGGGCGACCGGGACGCGGCGAGCGCCTGGATGCTCGCACCGGCGAGCGCGGCCTTCCGCGCGGGAAGGCCCGCGGCCAGGAGCGCGCCGCAAATGCCGGCGAGGACGTCGCCGGAGCCGGCCTGCGCAGTCCAGCCCGGACCCGGCAGCGCCAGCCACAGCCGGTCGTCCAGCGGCGAGCCGACGTACTGGCTGGCACCTTTCAGCAGCACCGTGCAGCCGGTCGCCGCGACGGCGTCGCGGACCGCTGTCACCGGGTCGGCCTCGACCTTGTCGCGCGAACGGTCCAGCAGCCGGGCGAGTTCGCCGGCGTGCGGGGTGAGCAGCACCCCCGCGTGGCCCGGCCCGGCGAGGTGACGCAGGCCGTCCGCGTCCACGACGAGCGGCACACCGGCGCTCACCGCACGGGCCACCACGCCCCGGTCCTTGCGGTCCCCCCAGCCCGAGCCGAGGACGAGCGCCTGCACGCGTCCCTGCCCCACGATCACGTTCGGGAACCGGTCGAGGATCCGTGCCCCCACCTGCGGCGACCCGAAGTACCGCACCATCCCGGCCCCGGCGTGGACGGCCCCCGACGTGCCGAGGACGGCCGCGCCCGGGTAGTCGACCGAGCCCGTGTCCAGCCCCACCACGCCGCGCGAGTACTTGTCGCTGCGGGCGTCCGGGACGGGCCAGGCCGCGGCGAGGTCGGCCTCCTCCCACTGGCTCGCGGCCGGCTCGCCGAGGTCGAGGCCGATGTCGACCAGCTCCACCTCGCCGCAGTCGGTCCGCGCGGGCTCGAGCAGCTGGCAGAGCTTGAGCCCGCCGAAGGTCACCGTGAGGTCGGCGACGAAGTGCTCCGCGTCGGTGAACGGCGGCTCGGGCGCCAGCCCGGACGGGAGGTCGACCGCCACCACCGGCACGCCCTGCGCGCGGCAGGCCGCGGCGAGCGCGGCCACCTCCGGCGCCAGTCCCGGCCGCGACCCGATCCCGGCCACGCCGTCGACGACGAGGCGCTGCGCCGGCAGCCCCGCCAGGGCACCAGCGGCGTCCACCTCACGGCCACCGGCGGCCAGGAACGCCGTCCAGCCCGCCTCGTGCACCCCGGAGCCGGCACGCGAGGCTGTGACCCGCACCCCCCGGCGAGCGAGTGCCGCGCCCGCGAACAGCGCGTCGCCGCCGTTGTTGCCGGAGCCGACGACCAGCAGCACCCGCGACCCGTAGGTACGTCCTGAGCGCCGCCCTTCGTGACGCGCCGCTCGTTCCTCACGGCGCTCCTCAGGGACCGCTCTCTCTGGGCGCAGCCGTCGCAGGATCGCGGCCGCCAGGCCCGCGGCGGCCCGCTGCATCAGGGCGTCGGGGCCGGCGACGGCCATCGCGCGCGCCTCGGCGTCCCTGATCGCAGCGACGGTCCAGGCGTGCCGCATCGCGAGGGCCTACGACTCGCAGACGACAACGGCGGCGGCGATCCCGGCGTCGTGGGTGATCGAGAGGTGGATGGACGCGATCCCGCGTTCCGCGACGAGCGCCGCGACCGTGCCCGAGCAGGAGAAGTAGGGCTTGCCCTCCGCGTCCTTGCGCACCTCGACGTCCGTCCAGACCAGGCCCGTGGGAGCGCCGAGCGCCTTGGCGAAGGCCTCCTTCGCCGCGAAACGCCCGGCCATCCGCTGCATGGACGTGTCGTGCTCGCCCGGGGTGAAGATCTTGTCGAGCAGGCCCGGCGTCCGCTCCGCCGCCTCGCTGAACCGGGACACCTGGGTGACGTCGATGCCGAGCCCGAGGATCATCTCAGTTCACTCGACCGTGACGCTCTTGGCGAGGTTGCGCGGCTGGTCCACGTCGTAGCCCTTCAGGGTGGCCAGCTCGCACGCGAACATCTGCAACGGGACGGTCGCAACGAGCGGCTGGAGCAGCGTCGAGACCTTCGGCAGCCGGAACAGCACGTCGGCGTACGGTTCGACCTCCGTGTCCCCCTCCTCCGCGAGGACGACGGTCAGCGCACCGCGCGCCCGCACCTCCTGGATGTTGGAGACCACCTTGTCGTGCAGCTGGTCGCGACCCTGGGGCGGCACCACGATGAAGATCGGCACGCCCTCCTCCACCAGCGCGATCGGACCGTGCTTGAGTTCGCCGGCGGGGAACCCCTCGGCGTGCAGGTAGGCGATCTCCTTCAGCTTCAGCGCCCCCTCCAGCGCCACCGGGTACCCCACGTGGCGGCCGAGGAACAGCACCGACTTCTTGCCGAGGAAGTCGGCGGCCAACTGCTTGATCGGGTCGAGCTCGTCGAGCACCCTCTGGATCAGCGGCGGAGTCGCGGCCAGTTCGCCCATCACCGAGCGGATCTCGTCGTCGTACATGGTCCCGCGCACCTGGGCGAGGTACAGGCCGAGCAGGTAGCAGGCCGCCACCTGGGTGAGGAAGCCCTTGGTGGACGCGACGCCGATCTCGGGGCCGGCGTGGGTGTAGATCACCGCGTCCGACTCCCGCGGGATGGTGGCGCCGTTGGTGTTGCAGATCGCGATCACCTTGGCGTGCTGCTCGCGGGCGTGCCGGATCGCCATCAGGGTGTCGGCGGTCTCGCCCGACTGGCTGAGCGTCACCACCAGCGTCGAGCCGGTGATGATCGGGTCGCGGTAGCGGAATTCACTGGCGATCTCGACCTCGCAGGCGATTCGCGTCCAGTGCTCGATCGCATACTTGGCGACCAGCCCCGCGTAGTACGCCGTACCACAGGCGACGATGATGATCTTGTCGATCAGGCGAAGTTCGGCCTCCGGGATGTGCAGCTCGTCGAGCTTCAGCGAGCCGTCCGGGTTGTAGCGTCCCAGCAGCGTGTCGGAGACGGCCCCCGGCTGCTCGTAGAATCTCCTTGCGCATGAACCAGTCGTAGCCGGCCTTCTCCGCGGCCGACAGGTCCCACGTGACCTCGAAGGGATGCGTCTCGGCCGGATCGCCCGCGAAGTCGGTCACCGTGATGGACGTCGGCGTCACGTCGACGACCTGGTCCTGGCCGAGCTCGATCGCGTGCCGGGTGAACTCGATGAACGCCGCCACGTCGGACGCGACGAAGTTCTCGCCCTCGCCGACCCCGACCACCAGCGGCGAGTTCCGCCGGGCGGCGACCAGCCGGTCGGGCTCGGCCGCGTCCACGGCGACCAGGGTGAAGGCGCCCTCCAGGCGCGCGCACACCGCGCGCATGGCGTCGGCCAGGTCGGTGCCGGCCTCCACCTCCCGGCCGAGCAGCTGCGCTGCCGCCTCGGTGTCGGTCTCCGACGCGAACAGCACGTCGGCGGCCTGCAGCTCGGCGCGCAGCGTGGCGAAGTTCTCGATGATCCCGTTGTGGATCAGCGCGACCCGTCCGTTCGCGGACACGTGCGGGTGCGCGTTGGCGTCCGTCGGCCCCCCGTGGGTCGCCCAGCGGGTGTGTCCGATGCCCAGGCCGGCGTCCGGGAGCGGGTGGACGGCGAGTTCGGCGTCCAGGTTGGTGATCTTGCCCGCCTTCTTGCGGTACTCGATCCGCCCGTCGGACACGATTGCGACGCCGGCGGAGTCGTAGCCCCGGTACTCCATTCGCCGGAGGCCCGCGATCACCACATCCCGCGCGACACGAGGACCGGTGTAACCGATAATTCCGCACATGTCGGTCACTGTACCGGCGGTGTCGCTCATACTTGGGCCCTGATCGAAGATGACAACCAGGCACGAGTCGAGGTGGCGATGACCGCAGCAGCCGGCTTCTACGAGGAGGCCGACGCGCCCGAGGACCACCCCTACGGGCCGTACGTGACCCTCGACCGCGACCACTGGGCGTCCCTGGCCGCGACCAGGGGCGACAAGCTGGACGCGGCGACACTCGACCGGTTGCGTGGCCTCGGCGACCCCACCGACGCCGCAGAGGTGCGGGAGGTCTACCTGTCGCTGACCGACCTGCTCAGCCTCTACATCGAGCGCACCGGCGACCTCTTCGCCGACAGCCACCGGTTCCTCGGGCTGGGGGGACGCCCCACGCCGTTCGTGATCGGCGTCGCCGGGTCGGTCGCGGTCGGGAAGTCGACCGTGTCCCGGTTGCTGCGGGAGCTGCTGTCGCAGCTGCCGTCGCGTCCGCGGGTCGACCTGATCACCACCGACGGCTTCCTCTACCCGAACGCGACGCTGGACCGGATGGGGATGCTCGACCGCAAGGGTTTCCCCGAGTCGTACGACCGGCACCGGCTCGTCCAGTTCGTGATGGACGTGAAGTCGGGCGCCCCCGAGGTCACAGCCCCGGTCTACTCGCACCTCGTCTACGACATCGTGCCCGGTGAGGCGATCACCGTGTCCCAGCCCGACATCCTGATCGTGGAGGGACTGAACGTCCTGCAACCCGCGCGACGCCGGACCGACGGCACCACCGGGCTGGCGGTCAGCGACTTCTTCGACTTCTCCGTGTACGTCGACGCCGCGCACTCCGACATCCGCAACTGGTACGTCAACCGGTTCCTGAACCTGCGCGAGACGGCCTTCCAGGACCCGCAGTCGTACTTCGTCCGCTACGGGCAGATGTCGGAGGAGGACGCCGTCGCCGAGGCCGTCGACATCTGGAACCGGATCAACGGCCCGAACCTGGAGCTGAACATCCGCCCGACCCGGGGCAGGGCCACCGCGATCCTCCGCAAGGGCGCGGACCACCAGGTCAGCTGGGTCCGGATCAGGAAGGTGTGATGGTCGAGCCGCTGGGCGGTGACGGGGCGGACGTGGAGGTCGACCAGCTGGGTGACGCCGACACGGACGCCGCCGTCGCGCTCTGGGTGCAGGCGGGCCTGACCCGCCCGTGGAACGACGCGGGCGCGGACTTCGCCCGTGCCGTCGCGGGACCCGCGTCCGTCGTGCTCGGGATCAGGGACGGCGACGAACTCGCCGGCACCGTGATGGTCGGCCACGACGGCCACCGCGGCTGGGTCTACTACCTGGCCGTGGCGGACGCGGCCCGCGGGCGCGGGCTGGGCAGGGTGTTGATGGCGGCCGCGGAGGCGTGGCTCGTCGAGCGCGGCATCCCGAAGCTCCAGTTCATGGTGCGCACCGACAACACGATCGTCCTCGACTTCTACGACCACCTCGGCTACGCGAAGCAGGACGTGCTGGTACTCGGCCGGCGCCTGGACTGAGCGACCCCTGTCCAGAGCCACCCTCCACGCCCGAGAGCCACCCCTCCCGGCCAGAGCCGGCGTCCAGACTCGAGCACTCGACGCGAACCGTGGCCCTCGACGCGCTCTCAGCGAGCGCGGGCCGATCGAGGAGATGAAGTTACGCCTCTCGTCACGGTCCTTCACCCCTCGACCCGGTAGTACTCGCGCTCCACAGTGGCGAGGAGTACACCGTCGGACGCGCGGAGGATCTGCCCCACCGCAGCGCCTGCAGCAACGGCGTCGCCCGTCTCTGACCATGACTCCCCGGATGCTCGGCCGGTCGCGTAGTCCAGCAGGTGGAAATCGTTCGTGTAGGAGTTCGCGAAGTCCAGCCGAACTGTCAATGTCTCGTCGCGGTTGGTGTAGTTGGTGCCCCACAGAAGACCGAAGCCGATTGGCGAGGGCGAGACCCCCGGGGTGGAGGACTCGTAGCGCGAATGACCGGTCGCGTACTGATCGGCCAGGTCGGGCAGCCCGCCGTCGTAATCAGGGTGCCATCCAGCAGCGAGAAACTCGGCGTGCAATCGGCGAGCCAGCTCTTCGAAACAGCCGTCCCAGCCGTAGAACCTCCCCAAGGTCACAGTGCAGACATGCTTGTAGCCCTCGTGAACCTTGAAGTTGTTCTGGCCTCGCGTGCAACCGGCCGCCGCCGTCTCCGGACCCGGGTCCAACAGGGCCGACGAGTCGAGGACCTCAAGTGCCGGACGAATCGCGGCGCGCGCATCCGCTCGTTGCTGGACGAGTGCCGGCGTGTACTGGTTGGGTGCGGGCTGGATGTTCAGCCAGATCGCCCCGGGCCCGCCCTCGACCGCCACGACGAGCCCGACGACAGCGAGCACCGCCAACCCGAGGACGAGCGCAACCACAACGGACAGGACGTCCCGGACCACGCCGGCCCAGCGACGCGGGCGGTCAGCGCCAGGGGTGTCCACCCACTCAGTATTGCGAGTCGGCGAGACTCCCCACAGTCGCCCGGGCGGGCGACATTCAGCGTCCGGCGGGCTCCAGGCTGAGCCGGTCGCGGACGACGTCGGCGAGGCGGTCGGCGACCTCCTGGGCGCGTCCGGCGGTCTCGGCCTCGACCATCACCCGCACCAGTGGCTCGGTGCCGGACGGACGCAGCAGGACGCGACCGTTGCGGCCGAGTTCCCTCGCGGCGGCCGACACCGCGGCGTTGACGACCGGGTCGATGCCCGCGCGGGCCTTGTTCACCCCGGGGACATTGACCAGCACCTGCGGGAGCCGGGTGACCACGGACGCGAGCTTGCGCAGCGACTTGCCCGTCCGGGCCATCTGCGCGGCGACGTGGAGGGCGGTCAGCACACCGTCCCCGGTGGTGGCGAACTCGCTCATGATCACGTGCCCGGACTGCTCGCCCCCGAGGGTGAAACCGTTGGCGTTCATCGCCTCCAGGACGTAGCGGTCGCCCACCTTGGTCTGGTCGACGGCGATGCCCGCGTCGCGCATGGCGTTCAGGAAGCCGAGGTTGCTCATCACGGTGGCCACCACGGTGTCGCCGTGCAGCGTGTGGTCCTCGCGCATCGCCAGCGCAAGGATCGCCAGGATCTGGTCGCCGTCGACGATCGTGCCCATGTGGTCGACGGCCAGGCAGCGGTCCGCGTCCCCGTCGAGCGCGATGCCGAGGTCGGCGCGGTGCTCCAGCACGGCCTCCTGGAGCGAGGTCATGTGGGTCGAACCGCTGTTCAGGTTGATGTTCAGGCCGTCGGGTGACGCGTGCAGCGGGATCACCTCCGCGCCCTGGGCCTCGAACGCCGCCAGCGCGGTCATGCTGGCCGCGCCGTTCGCGCAGTCGATGACGACGCTGAGCCCTTCGAGGCTGGAGTCGGCGCCGAGGCTGGCCACGAGGTGGGCGACGTAGGCCTCGATCGCGCCGGGATCGTCGGTCACCCTGCCCACGCCGGCACCGGTGGGACGCCGCCAGGCCTCGGCCATACGCTGCTCGATCGCGTCCTCGATGTCGTCGTCGAGCTTGACGCCGCCAGTGGCGAAGAACTTGATGCCGTTGTCCGGCATCGGGTTGTGGCTGGCCGACAGCATGACGCCGAGGTCGGCGTCCAGCTGGCCGACGAGGTGGGCGACACCGGGAGTGGGGATCACGCCGAGGCGCACCACGTCCACACCGGCGGACGCGAGGCCCGCAACGACAGCCGCCTCCAGGAACTCGCCGCTCGCGCGCGTGTCGCGTCCGACGAGGGCCCGGGGACGGTGGCCACCGAACGCCCCCGCCTCCGCGAGGACGTGGGCGGCCGCCACCGACAACTCGAGAGCGATCTCCGCCGTCAGCTCGAGGTTCGCGACACCGCGGACCCCGTCCGTACCGAAGAGTCGAGCCACGCCCGACCCCAGGTCAGCGCTTGCTGTACTGGGGAGCCTTGCGGGCCTTCTTGAGGCCGGCCTTCTTGC
Organism: Propionicimonas sp.; assembly: GCF_049840635.1. GTDB lineage: Bacteria > Actinomycetota > Actinomycetes > Propionibacteriales > Propionibacteriaceae > Propionicimonas. Next base: position 2,526,598 of record NZ_JASGKL010000005.1, on the reverse strand, counting down.
GCTCCTTGACGCGGGCGTCGCGGGTGAGCAGACCGGCCTTCTTCAGGGCCGGACGGCTGGCCTCGGCGTCCACGGCGTTCAGCGCACGGGCGATGCCCAGGCGCAGCGCACCGGCCTGGCCGGTCACGCCGCCGCCGACGATCGTCGCGATGACGTCGTAGGCGTCGACCACAGCGGCGGTGACGAAGGGCTCGTTCACCGTCTGCTGGTGCAGCTTGTTCGGGAAGTAGTCCTCGAGCGTGCGGCCGTTGATGGAGAACTTGCCGGTGCCCGGGACGATCCGGACGCGGGCGATGGCCTCCTTGCGGCGGCCGGTCGCACCGGCGGGCGCGACGACGGCCGGACGGCCACCGGGCACCGCGGTGCTCGGCTGCGCCTCGGCGCGGTAGGCGATCTCACGTTCGCCCTCAACGAAGGGGACGACCTCGTCGGCCACGGTCTCTTCGGCGGTCTGCGTCACTGTGCTTCCTCGGCTCACTGAGCGATCTGGGTGATCTGGTAGGGCTGCGGCTTCTGCGCGGCGTGGGGGTGCTCGGGGCCGGCGTAGACCTTGAGCTTCTTGATCTGCTGACGAGCGATCTTGTTCTTGGGCAGCATGCCCCAGACCGCGCGCTCGACGGCCTTGCGCGGGTCGGTGGCGAGCAGCTCGCCGTACGGGACGGACTTCAGGCCGCCCGGACGACCGGAGTGGCGGATGGCCAGCTTGTCGGTGGCCTTCTTGCCGGTGAGGGCGATCTTGTCGGCGTTGACGACGATCACGAAGTCACCCGTGTCGACGTGAGGGGCGAACTGGGCCTTGTGCTTGCCACGCAGCAGGGTCGCCGCGGTGACGGCCAGCCGCCCGAGGACAACGTCCTCGGCGTCGATCACGAGCCAGTCCCTGGTGATCTCGCCAGGCTTGGGGCTGTACGTAGACACGGGTCTTCGACCTGCTTCCATGAGTGTGTGCTCTGTCGTGCGGTGCGGGGTCAGCCAGCGGCGGACCACAGCGCAACAGCGCCTTAGATTACCGTGCCCGGATCAGGGGGTCAAAACCGGGCGGCCGGACGTCCGTGCTGCACGAAGGGATCAGCGCAGCGACGACGCGATCTCCACGAGGTCGACCGTCTTCCACGTGCCGTCCGGCTCGCGGCGGGCGATCGTACGGATGTCACACATGACCATTGCCCGGTCTCCGTCCCCGGGGTCGACCACCAGCCTTTGCGCAGAGCACTCCGCGCCCTTGCTCAACTCGGTCCGCCACGTGTGGTCGGGATCCAGCCTGTCGACGAGGTTTCGTTGCGACCCACCGTCGGACCGCTCCGTGTGGGAGAGGTAGCACACGTTGCCGCTCGCGCAGACCAGCGCCGTGCCGCGAGAGGCGCTCGTCGGATAAGGCCTCGGTGCGGCCACCTTGGTCCAGGTGGCGCCGCCGTCGGACGACCCGAGCCAGAGCACGGAATCGTCGGCGAACTTGACGGAGGCGTAGAACGAGCCACCCTGCGAATCCACCCCGATGGCGGCCAGGCTGTCGACAGGCTGCGGGGTCGGAGCAGGCGCCTCCTGGAAGAGCGTCAGCGCGCCGGCGAACAGCAGCGGGGTCCCCACGAAGATGCCGCCCATCACACCAGCCAACACACCGGCCACGCCGAGACAACCGTTGCCGCTGCGCGAGGTCTCTGGCGCGCTCATGGCGCTCCCACCGCCGCGTGCGGGCCCGCGTGCTCGGACCGAAGACCGTCAGGCATCGTCTCCTCCTTCCCAGGAGGGCGCCGCCGCGGTTCGCCGCCGACGCGCCGCGATCGATCTGGCGAGCATCGGAAGCAGCCCAACGGCCAGTACGAGCCACCAGATGCCGATGATCGCGCCGACAGCCGCCGGTCGGCCGAAGGTGGACAGGACGAAGACGAGGAAGCCACCGATCACGTGCGTGACGATCACCCCTCGTACCTTCCCTTCCCGCGGCGCCAGCAACACGCACGCCGTACACGCGAGGAAGAAGCTGAGGAGGACGCCCAGCGGGTTCCCCACCAACCCCACCAGGATGCGCTGCCACCGGGGCGTCGCGATGTCGGTCAGGTCTGTCGCCACCCAGTCGCCGGACGCGTATCGGACGAACACGGTCCGCTCGGGACCGAGCGCCACCACATGCTCGGAGTCAGCAGTGTCGACCGCGATGTCGGCGAACCGGGAATCCTGGGTCGAGAGCATCCCGTCGAACTGCCACGTCGGCCGCTCGACACTCCGCTCGATGAGCAGGGCCCCCCGCTCGCCGCTGTCCAGGGTCCGGAAGCAGACGCCGTCGTCGGCACAGGCCTGCGCATACCGCGGGGCATGCGAGCCGATCGGTTCCCACACGACAGATGCCGTCACGGCCGCCCTGCTCAACGGCGCCCAGCTCCGGCCTCCATCCGTGGTGGCGAGCAGCACATCGTCAAACCCTTCGCCCGGGTCGACCTCGGCGTAGATCGCACCGTCGCCTGAACCCAGGGAGACGAGCGGAACCTCCATCGGCGCGCTCGTGGCCGTCACGGAGAGCGTTCCCGCCAGCAGGCCGACCAGCGCCCAGCCCCTTCGCGTGCGACGCGCCTGGTCGGGGCGCGGGCTGTTCAACCCGAGCCAGAGCGGTGGCAGCACGACGAGCGCCACCAGGTCGGATGGATCCCTGAGCGTGACCCCGCCGAGCAGCGGGGCCGCCGCCTCGGCCACGCCGGGGACTGTCTTCAGCAGGACGAAGGCGAGTCCGGCCACGACCGTTCCGCGGGTCGCCCCCATCAGGACCGCCAGCAGGGTCGCCACCACTGCGACACCGGCGACGTCGCTGAGCTTCCCGGTCAGCCACCCCGGCCAGGCGCCCTTGAGGACGTGGTCGTTCACCGCCAGCACGACGACGGCGACGAAGAACCACGGGCGTCCCAACCAGGCGACCCGATCCCCCCACATGAGCGCCACGCTAGAGACGCCGCGGCCCTCCCACGCGGCATTTCCCCAACCGACACCGATTCGTTATCGGACGGGAGGGGAGAGGCGGGGAGGGCGAGCGAGCACCCCGCCGTCGCGGGTCTGCCCTTCGGGCCACCCGCAGACCGCGACGTTTCCCGGCTTATCGGCAGGGTCTCGCCACCGACACCTCCTGACAGCGACGTTGCCCGGCTTATCCGGCAGCCAGGACGGCGGATAAGCCGGGTAAGTTCGCGGTCATCCCCGAAGCGCGGCATGACCGGGCCCAAAAGCCGGGAAACCTCGCTGGGGCGAGACGCCGCGCAGTCCAGCCCCGCGACTCCCTAGGGTTTGTGCATGGCAGACATCCTCCAGATCCGGCGTCCCGCCAGCGGCACCGAGGCGGAACTGGCGATCACCGAAGCCACCATCCGTGCGACAGAACTGCGCCAGTTCGACATCAGTGGCGAGCCGTTGGCGACCTTCGATCCCGGGTTCATGAACACCGCGGTCTGCCATTCCGCGATCACCTACATCGACGGCGACGCGGGCGTCCTGGAGTACCGGGGCTACCCGATCGCAGAACTGGCCGAGCACTCCACCTACCTCGAGGTCGCCTACCTGCTCCTGAACGGCGAACTCCCGAACGCCGCCCAGCTCACCCAGTGGGAACAGCAGGTCACCGAGCACCGGACGCTGCCCGACAAGCTCAAGACCGTCCTCGCCGGCTTCCCCTACGACGCGCACCCGATGACGATCCTGATGGCATCGGTCGCGGCCTTCTACTCATTCTACCCCGACGCCCGGAACTTCGACGACCCCGAGGCGCGCGACCTCAACATCACCCGGCTGATCGCCAAGATGCCGACCCTGGCGGCCTTCGCCTACCGCAAGGCCAAGGCCCGACCGTACGTGAACCCGGACGACAGCTACGGCTACTGCCACAACTTCCTGGCCATGCTGTTCAAGCAGGCCGAGCGCCGCTACGTGGCCGATCCGCGCCTGATCCGGGCCATGGAGGTGCTGTTCATCCTGCACGCCGACCACGAGCAGAACTGCTCGACCAACGCCGTCCGCTCGGTCGCCAGCTCCGGCAACGACCTGTACACCTGCGCATCGGCCGGCATCGGCGCGCTGCACGGGCCCCTCCACGGCGGCGCCAACGAGGCGGTGCTGAAGATGCTCCGCGAGATCCGGACGGTGGACCGCGTCCCGGAGTTCATCGAGGGCGTGAAGGCGGGCAAGGTGCGGATGATGGGCTTCGGCCACCGCGTCTACAAGAACTACGACCCGCGCGCCAAGATCATCAAGAAGTCCGTGGAGGACGTGTTCGAGGTGACCGGCGTCAACCCGCTGCTCGAGGTCGCCAAGGAGCTGGAGCGCTACGGCCTGGAGGACGAGTACTTCGTCAAGCGCCGCCTCTACCCCAACGTCGACTTCTACTCGGGGTTGATCTACGAGGCCCTCGGCTTCCCGCCGGAGATGTTCACCGTCCTGTTCGCGATCCCCCGCACGTCGGGCTGGGCCGCCCAGTACCAGGAGTTCATCACCGACCCCGAGCAGAAAATCGCGCGCCCCAAGCAGATCTACACCGGGTCGCGGACACGCAGCTACGTCCCGATGGAGGAGCGCGACTGACGCGTGCCCGCGGCCTTGTCAGCGGCAGGGTGGACGAGTTGGGGGCAATCCTCCAAAGTTGGTTGCAGGGGGTACACCTGCGTAGTTAGGTAGTCCCCATGAGTTCAAAGTTGAGCGCTGCCTCCATCCAGGTCACCAGTCCCGACGACGTGCGCAACGTGGTCCTGATCGGAAACGCCGGCTCGGGAAAGACCTCGTTGTTCGAGCAGCTGCTCAAGGCCCGTCTCGCCGGCTACCGCGGCGAGAAGGACGACGCCGAACGCGCCGCCCAGCTCTACCTGGCCTCGATCGTCACCGGCGACGTGCTCGTCAACCTCCTGGACGCTCCCGGCCACCCCGACTTCGTCGGAGAACTCCGCGCGGGCATCCGGGCAGCGGACGCGGCCATCTTCGTCATCTCCGCCGCGGACGGCATCGACGGTGCGGCGCAGTCGCTCTGGGAGGAGTGCGAGGCCGCGCACCTGCCCCGGATCATCGCGCTGACCAAGCTGGACGCGGGCCACGCCGACTTCGACGGCTCGGTCGCCGAGGCACAGGACAAGTTCGGCGAGGGCGTCCTGCCCACCCACGTGCCCACCATCGGTCCGGACGGGATCATCGGCAACATCGGCCTGCTCAGCCTGGAGGAGCACGACTACTCCGCGGGTGAGGTCGTCAACCGCAAGCTCACTGCCGACGACTCCCACGTCGAGACCTGGCGCGGCCCGCTGATCGAGGCGATCATCCAGGAGGCGGAGGACGACTCCCTGATGGACCGCTACCTGGGCGGAGAGGAACTCGACACCGAGTACCTGCTCGACGACCTGCGCACGGCCACCGCGACCGCGAACCTGTACCCGGTGGTGCCGGTCGCGTCCAACACGGGCGTCGGTGTGGAGGAATTGCTGCGGCTGATCGAGCACGGCTTCCCGACCCCGTCCCTGCATCCGAACCCTGCGATCACCGACCTCGCGGGCAACGACCTGCCCAACCCGCCGACCGACCCGTCCGCGCCGCTGGTGGCCCAGGTCATCCGCACGACCACCGACCCGTTCGCCGGCCGGCTGTCGATGGTGCGGATCTTCTCGGGGACGCTGAAGGCCGAGGACCTCGTCCACGTCGCGGGCCACCGCCCGAAGGCCGACGACGCCCACCCCGACCACGACAACGATGAGCGGGTCGGCCTGATCCAGGCCGCTGTCGGCACCGAGCTGAAGCCGCGTCCGTCCGCGATCGCCGGCGAGATCGTGATGGTCCCCAAGCTCACCACGGCGGAGACCGGGGACACGCTGTCGGCGAAGGAGCGTCCCGCCCTGGTCGCGCCGTGGGACCTGCCCGAGCCGCTGCTGCCGCTCGCGATCCGCGCGGCCACCCGCAACGACGAGGACAAGCTGGCCGGCGCGCTGCAGCGGCTGGCCGTGGAGGACACCACCGTCCGGCTCGACCGCGGCGGCAACGACCAGCTCGTCCTGTGGACGACCGGCCAGGCCCACGCGGACCTGCTGATCGCCCGGCTGACCGACCGGTACGGGGTGAAGGTCGAGCAGGAGGAACTGAAGATCCCGCTGCGGGAGACCTTCGTCGCGAAGGCCACCGCGCTCGGACGGCACGTCAAGCAGTCCGGCGGCCACGGCCAGTACGCGGTCTGCAACATCGAGGTCGAGCCGCTGCCCCGCGGCGAGGGCTTCGAGTTCGTCGACAAGGTCGTGGGTGGCGCGGTGCCACGGCAGTTCATCCCCAGCGTCGAGAAGGGCATCCGCAACCAGCTCGAGAAGGGCGTGTTCGCCGGCTTCCCGATGGTGGACGTCCGCGTGACGCTCTTCGACGGCAAGTCGCACTCGGTGGACTCCTCCGACATGGCGTTCCAGCTGGCCGGCTCGCTCGCGATCAAGGAGGCCGCGACGCCGAAGACCGTCGCGCTGCTCGAGCCGATCGACGAGGTGACGGTGGTCGTCGGCGAGGACTACCTCGGCGCGGTGATGACCGACCTGACCGGCCGCCGCGGCCAGCTGCTCGGCTCGGACGCGGAGAACCACAAGGCGATCATCCGGGCGCTCGTCCCGCAGTCCGAACTCAGCCGCTACGCGATCGACCTGCGCGGCATCGCCCACGGCTCCGGCACCTTCTCCCGCGAGTTCCACGGCTACGAGCTGCTCCCCGCCGCGCTGACCGAGAAGTACGCCAAGGCCTGACCGGTCCACGGCACGCAGGGGACAGTCCCCTGCGTGCCGGAATTGCCCGGTGCGGCTCAGGTGAACAGGCAGAACGGGTGCCCGGCCGGGTCGACCATGACCCACACGTCGGTCTGGGGCTGGACGGAGGCCAGCGTCGCCCCGCATTCCAGCGCCCAGCGCCGGGCCGCGTCGAGGTCGTCGACCTGGATGTCGAGGTGCTGGGTGGCGGTCTGGTGGCCGTCGACCGCCGGCCACGTCGGCGGCGTCCAGTGGCGCTCGTGCTCGAAGTTCACCCGGAACCCTCCGGCGTCCAGTTGCGCCCAGCCGGCGCCCTCCGGTTCGCCGGGTGCGGCGGGCTCCGTCGCCACCACCTCCGCACCCAGCAGCCGCGCGTAGAACGCGGCCAGCTCGGCCGGCGCCGGGCAGGAGACGGTGAGCGAGGTCAGCCGGAGGACGGGTGCAGCGGTCATGTCCGAGCTGTACCCCGGCGAGACGCGTCCCGACCGGCCCGCAGGAATGCGAGCGCGCCGACGCGGGTTGCCCCCGGTATGCGCATCGACATCTGGTCCGACATCGCCTGCCCGTGGTGCTACATCGGCCTGACCCGCTTCGGCAGGGCCCTGGAGCGGTTCGAACACTCCGAGGACGTGGAGGTGGAGCTGCACTCGTTCCAGCTCGACCCGACCCTGCCGGAGTCCTTCGAGGGCACGGAGGCGGACTACCTCGCGGCGAGCAAGGGTCTCGACGTGGCGGACGTCCACGCGATGACCCGGCAGGTCAGCGCCGCGGCCGCCACCGAGGGGCTCACCCTCGACTTCGACTCCCTCGTCGTGACGAACTCGCGCCGCGCCCACCGGCTGCTCCAGTACGCGAAGGGGGTCTCCGGGCAGGCCACGTGGGACCTCGAGCTCGCCCTCCTCACCGCGCACTTCACCGACGGCCTCAGCATCAGTGACCCCGACACGGTCGCCGCCCTCGCCGATCGGGTCGGCATCGAGCCGGACGCGGCCAGGGCGGCCCTCGACTCCCCGGAACTGGACGCGGCTGTCACCGCGGACGTCGACGCGGCAGCCCAGCTCGGTATCCGCGGCGTGCCGTTCTTCGTCCTCAACGGGAAGTACGGCGTCTCGGGCGCCCAGCCGCCCGAGCTGTTCGACAGCGCCCTGCAGCAGGTCTGGGACGAGGAGCACCCCGCCTGAGCGCGGGACGACGAGATCCCGGGTCAAGCCCGGGATGACACAACGGCTGGGTAGTCATCCGGCCCTTTCCTGTCATCCCGGCCCCTCCCTGTCATCCCGGCCCCTCCCTGTCATCCCGGCGAAAGCCGGGATCTCGCCGACAGCACGGGCCAAGGGACGGTTCGAACCTCGTCAGTGGGCCTCGATGAAGCCGAAGATGCCGTCGGCGACCATCTGGATGGCGATCGCGCTCAGCAGGAGACCGGCGATCCGGGAGGCGAGCACCGTCCCCGACTCGCGCAGCACGGCCCGGATCAGCCCCGCGTAGCGCAGGAACAGCCAGACGAGCGTCATCACGGCCACCAGCGCGAGCCCGACCGTGATGTAGCCCGTCACGCCGGGAGCCCGCTGGACGGCCAGCATGGTGGCCACGATCGCGCCCGGGCCCGCCATCAGCGGCGTCCCCAGCGGCACGATCGCGACGTTCACCCCGTCGTGGCTGACCGGGTCGTCGCCCTTGCCCATCAGCAGTTCGAGGGCGATCAGGAGCAGCAGCAGCCCTCCGGACACCTGCATGGCCGGCACCGACACCTGCAGGTAGTCGAGGATCTGGCGTCCGAACAGCGCGAACAGCGCGATCACGCCGAACGCGACGGCGGACGCGCGATCGCCCGCGCGGCGGCGCTGCTTCTCACTCAGGGAGTTGGTGAGCCCCAGGAACACCGGGAGCAGTCCGGGCGGGTCGACGATCACCCAGAGGGTGACTGCCGTCGTCAGGAACAGCTCGGCATCGAAGAAGGGCACCACCGATCCAGCCTATGGCCGCGTCCCCCGCGCCAACGAATCGGGGCCGGAGGCAGCACAGCCTCAGAGGCTGTGCAGGGGACGCGCACCCGGCGGCAGCAGGCGGGAGTCGACGATGTCCTTGCCGAACGGGAAGCAGGTCACCGGGATCATCTTCAGGTTCGCGATCGCCAGCGGAATCCCGACGATGGTCACGGCCTGCGCGACGGCGGTGGTGACGTGGCCGATCGCGAGCCACAGACCGGCGATGAAGAACCAGATCACGTTGGCCAGCCCCGACCCGACGCCGGCGGACGGCTTGGCCACGACCGCGCGGCCGAACGGCCACAGCGCGTAGCCGGCCATCCGGAAGGACGCGATGCCGAACGGGATCGTCACGATCAGGATGCAGGCCAGGATTCCGAAGAAGACATAGCCCAGCGCCAGCCAGAGGCCTCCGAAGATGAGCCAGATGAGGTTGAGCAGGGTACGCATGGGGTTTCTCCTTGGTCGTCGCCATTCCATGTAACCCGATCACGGCCCATCGCCATGCCGAGGGATGCCCTGATCCAACCCTGAACGCTCCCCCACGCGCGTCCCATAGAGTTGCCCGCATGCCTGCAGCCGCCCGGATCCACCGCGACGTGGTGTCCTACGTGCGGCGCAGCGGACGCATGAACGACTCCCAGCAGCGGGCCTGGGACGCGCACCACGACGCGTGGGTCGTCGAACTCCCCCGCGGGGAGCGGCTCACCTCCGTCGCCGGTGACGCCCGGATCGACTGGACGGCCGTCTTCGGTCGCGAGGCGCCACTGAAGGTGGAGATCGGCTCCGGCACCGGGCATGCGCTGACCGCGCTCGCCGAGGCCATGCCGGACGCGAACCTGGTCGCCTTCGAGGTGTTCACCCCCGCCGTCGCGTCCACCCTCGGCCGGCTGGCCCGCCACGGCGTCGACAACGTCCGGCTCGTGGTCGCCGACGGCGCCCAGGCGCTGGAGACCGTGTTCGGGGAGGGCACCGTCAGCGAGCTGTGGACGTTCTTCCCGGACCCGTGGCACAAGGCCCGCCACCACAAGCGCCGGCTGGTGGGGCCCGCGTTCGCGCGGCTGGTCGCGTCCCGGCTCGCGCCCGGCGGTGTGTGGCACCTGGCCACCGACTGGGACGACTACGCCGACGCCATGCGCGACGTGCTGGACGCGGAGCCCGCGCTGGTGAACCTCCACGACGGCTGGGCGCCGCGCTACGACCTGCGTCCGGTCACCAAGTACGAGCGCCGCGGCCTGGACGCCGGCCGCACGATCCACGACCTGGCGTACCGGCGCGCATGAGCAGCCCGCACGAGCACCCTGATGAGCACCCCATGACCCGCTACCGGCTCGACATCGCCTACGACGGCTCCCGGTTCCACGGCTGGGCCGGCCAGACCGGGCTGCGCACCGTCCAGGGCGAGCTGGAGACGTGGGTGGGCCGCGTCCTGCGGCTCCCCGAGGCCCCCGTCCTCGTCTGCGCCGGACGCACGGACGCCGGCGTCCACGCGCGAGGCCAGGTCGCCCACCTCGACCTCGCCCTCCCCGAGCCGGACGAAGTGGCAGCCATGCTCGCCCGCCGCCTGCGGCGCGCGCTGCCCGAGGACGTCATCGTGCGCAGGGTGACCGTTCCCCCGGCCGGCTTCGACGCCCGGTTCGCGGCCATCTGGCGCCGCTACGCCTACCGGCTCGCCGACGGCCCCGCCGACCCCTTGCAGCGGCACACCACCGCTGCGGTTCGGGCGACCGTCGACGTGGGCGCGCTGAACGCCGCGGGCGAGGCGCTGATCGGCCTCCACGACTTCGCCGCCTTCTGCCGGGCGCGCGAGGGTGCCACGACGATCCGGCACCTCCAGCACCTGCACGCGGTCCGGCTCGACGACGGACGCGTCGAGATCGGCGTCCGGGCGGACGCGTTCTGCCACTCGATGGTGCGCTCGCTGGTCGGCGCGCTGGTCGAGGTCGGCACCGGGCGCAGGGACGCCGCCTGGCTGGCCGGCCTGCTCGGGGCCGGGTCCCGCTCGTCGGAGGTCCCCGTCCTGCCCGCCCACGGGCTCGTGCTGGAGGAGGTCGGTTACCCTCCGGACGACCAGCTCGCCGCCCGCGCCGTCGAGGCGCGTGCCCGCCGTGACCAGGAGCAACTGCCATGAACGGGGGGCCCGCGTGAGCCACTACTTCCACACCCCGACCGGCGAGGAGAACCGGCGCCGTATCGGCGTCCGGTTCTGGGACACCGACTGGGAGTTCACGACCGCGGACGGTGTCTTCTCCGCCGACGGACTCGACCTCGGCACCTCGGTGCTGCTGCGCGAGTCCACGCCGCCGGCGTCCGCGTCCCGGCTGCTCGACCTGGGCTGCGGCTACGGCGTGCTCGCCGTCGCGCTCGCCACCGCCTGCCCGGACGCGGTCGTGGACGCGGTCGACACCAACGAGCGCGCGCTCGCCCTCTGCGCTGCCAACGCCGCGTCCCACAAGGTCGCCGACCGGGTGCACGCGATCCTCCCGGAGCAGGCGGACCCGGAGGCCCGCTACGACGAGATCTCGGTCGAACCCTCCGATCCGGATCGGCAAGGCGGCCCTGCACGACCTGCTGCTCATGTGGCTCCCCCGGCTCGCACCCGGGGGGGTGGCCCGGCTGGTCGTGGGCAGGAACCTCGGCGCCGACTCGCTCCAGACGTGGCTGGTCGGGCAGGGCTATCGCTGCGAGCGGGTGGCCAGCGCCAAGGGATTCCGGGTGTTCTCCGTCCGCGCGGAATTGACGGACTGACCCCTGCCGCGCCGAGGCTGCGCGGCCTAGGCTTTCAGCGTCCGTCCCACGACAACAGAAGGGCGAGGAATGACCGACGAGAACAACGTCAGCGAAGAGGCCGACAGCTTCCTGAGCGGACTGATGGATGCGGCCAAGGACGCCATCGACAACATCAAGGACTTCGCCGAGGACGCGATCGAGAACGTCAAGGACTTCGCGGGTGACGCGTCGGCGAAGGCGAAGGACCTCGCGGAGGAGTTCCCGGAGAACGCGCAGAAGTTCGCCGACGACGCCACCGCGGCTGTCAAGGACTTCGCCGCGGACTTCCCCGAGAACGCCCAGAAGCTGGCCAGCGACGCGGGCACTGCGGTGAAGGGGTTCGCCGAGGACCTCCCCGACAACGCCAAGAAGCTCGCCGACGACGCGACCACGGCCGTCAAGGGCCTGGTCGACGGCGACGAGGCACCGAAGGCCTGAGGCGTCAACGGCGGGGCGCCCGGAGGGGGCGCCCCGCCGTTCTGCGTCCCGACGAGGGTGACGCGATCCGGCCACGCCGTTCGTCCCAGCTGCACCTGTGGTCACGGATTCGGCCTCCCGTGGCGTGATCGCGACAGGGTCACCCGCCACCGCACCACGGCGACGAGCGCACCCCGTCCCGACGAGGGTGACGCGATCTGGCCACTCCAGCCCAGAAGTGGGACGCGGGCTCACTCGTGGGACCGGAGGTGCGGCGGGATCGCGTCAGCGGACGGGGTAGGCCTCGGTCGCGAAACCACGGAATCGTGCTGGTCAACTGCACAATTCGGTCACGCCTTCGGTCGGGGTGCCCTACCTGGCGGTCGGTGGGTTAGCCTGTCGCCACCTGAACCTTTGCAGGGGAACCCGGTGCGAATCCGGGACTGACCCGCAACCGTGACGGCGGTACCGCCCGCCCAAGTCGGAATGCCTGCACAAGTTCTGGCTCAACAAGAGACCCGTCGTGGCATACGGGGTGAGCTGGACGCGCGAAGTGGCCCGGATCACACACCGGATGCCCCGCGCGAAAGGAACCAGATGTACTCACCCATCAAGCGATGGCTGGCTGTCGGGACTGCGGCAGTCGTCGCGTCGATCGGCCTCGGGCCTTCGTCCACCGCCGCGGCGGCCGAGCTGTCGACCTCCGCGACGAAGGCCGCGGCCTACCTCACCTCGCACCTGCCGACCTCGAAGAGCAGCTTCGACTCGGTGTTCCAGACGACCCTGGGCCTGGCCGCCACCGGTAAGTGCACCTACGCCACCTCGCTCCGGACCCTCGAGGACACGCTGACCACGCTCGCCCCCAAGTATGTGAAGTCGGGCGGAGCGGTCGCCGCGGCGAAGGTCGCGCTCGCCGCCGAGAGCATCGGGGCCGATCCCGAGGCGTTCGCGGGCACCAACCTGATCACCACCATCACCGCCGACCTGCCCTCCAGCGGGCAGGTGGGCTCCAGCGCCAACGGCTTCGGCCAGGCGCTGGCGATCATCGCGCTCTCCCGCAACGGCACCGACGTGCCGGCGAGCATGGTGACCAACCTGTTGGCCTACCAGGGCACGGACGGCGGCTTCGCCTGGCTCGCCTCCGGCGACCCCGACCCCGACACCACGGCGGTCGCGATCCTCGCCCTGAATGCGGCCGGTGGCCACGCCGACGAGGTCGCGGACGCGGTCGACTGGGCGGACAACGCCCAACTCGCCGACGGCTCGTGGGCGGCCAGCTACGACGGCACCGAGCTCTCGCCCGTCGACTCCACGGGGCTGCTCGGCTCGGCACTGTCCGAGGTTGGCGCCGACACCGGGGACGCGCTCAGCTGGCTGACCGCGCAGCAGCTCTCCAGTGGTGCGTTCTCGAACGTGCGCAGTGGCACCAAGGCCAACCTGATGTCGACCTCGGAGGCTCTCTACCTGCTCACCGGGCACTCCCTGGCCAGCGCGCTCGTCGACCTGAACGCGTGCCCGTGGCCGCTGCCTGCGTCCACCACGTCGTGCACCGGCGTCTGGGTCGTGGTCTACCGGGCCGCCGACGACTACTCGGTGCGCTGTGCCGCGAAGTACGCGACCGGCTTCGAAGCGCTGGCGAGCGCCGGCTTCACCGCCGGGCTGAGCTCAGGGTTCCTGAACCGGGTGAACGGCTTCCCCGAGGTGATCGACACCACCTGGACGAATTGGTGGGGCTACTACCACGCCACGCCCAACTCCGACGGCACCTGGGGTGACTGGACCGCCTACGACGTGGGCGGCGACCAGTCGACCCCTGTGACGGGCGAGGCGGAACTGTGGAACTACGGCCCCAACACCTGGGGCGAGACCCCCGACGCGCCGTACCCGCCGCTCGGATACGCCACCGTCGTGACGCCGAAGGTCAAGGGCACTGTGAAGGTCGGCCACAAGCTCACCGCTGTCAGGGGCAGCTGGCTGCCGAAGCCGGACAGCTACTCCTACCGCTGGTACAACGACGGCAAGGCAATCTCGGGGGCCACCTCGAGGACCTACAAGCTGAAGAAGTCCGACAAGGGCGACCGCATCAGCGTGAAGGTGACCGCGAAGGGCAAGGGCCTGCAGACCGTGTCGGTGATGTCGGCGAAGACCGCGAAGGTCCGCAAGTGAGGAAGTTCCTGGTTGCGGCTGCGCTGACGGCGACCCTCGCCGTCGGCGCGGCTGCGGCCACCCCCACCACGGCCGCCCCGATGCCGCAGGCGTCCACCTGCACCGGGGTCTGGGTGGTCGTCGACTACGGGTCACTCGGCGGCACCAGCACGAAGTGCGCGACCAGCTACGGCACCGGACTGGCGGCGCTGAAGAGCGCCGGCTTCAGCGTGACCATCGACGACGGTTTCATCTACAAGATCAACGGCAAGCCGTCCAAGCCGGACACCAACCAGGCGTACTGGTCGTACTGGCACGCCACGAGGAAGGACGACGGCAGCTACTCCGACTGGAGCTACTCCAACCTCGGCGCGACGGACTACCACCCCACCACCGGCAACGCCGAGGGGTGGCGCTACCAGTCGCTCTCGGACGGCAAGGTGCCACCGGCGGTCGCACCGCCGGCAGCCGACAGCACGCCCAGCCCCACACCGACCCCCACGAAGACGAAGACCAGCAAGCCCACGGCCTCGGCGACCGCGACCAGGAAGCCGACCGCGACGGCCACCGCGACCGCCACCAGGACCACGACGTCCGCCAGTGCGTCCCCGACCCCGTCCACCACGGCGACGTCGGCGACGCCGACCACGTCCGGGGTGGCGAGCGAGAGCGCGAGCGCGACGGCGGTCGACACCGCGTCCAGCGAGGTGGCCCAGGATGAGGTCACCGGCACCGCACCCCCGCAGGACGATGCCGGCAGCCCTGTCGGCGCGATCGTCGCGGGGAGCGCCGTCGTCCTCGCCGCGGCGGGGCTCGGCGGTTGGTGGCTGATCCGGAGGAGGCGGCCCTGACCTCACTGCACCCCTGGGCCTGGTGGTGCTGGGCGATCGGCATCGGGATCGCCGTCAGCGGCACCACCAACCCGCTGTTCCTCGCGCTGATCGCCACCGCCATGGTCGCGGTGGTGATGGTGCGCCGCAGCGACGCGCCCTGGGCACGCTCGGTCCGGGCCTACCTGCTGCTCAGCCTGTTCGTGATCGGCATGCGGCTGTTCTTCCAGATGATCCTGGGCGGCGGACGCGGCGAGACCGTGCTGTTCACGCTGCCGTCCGTCCCGCTCCCGGAGTGGGCGGCCGGCATCCAGCTCGGCGGCACCGTCACCGCCGAGGCACTGGCCTCGTCGCTCTACGACGCGCTGCGGCTGGCGGTGATGCTGCTCTGCATCGGCGCGGCCAACGCGCTGGCGAACCCGCGGCAGGCGCTGAGGTCGGTGCCCGCCGCGCTGTACGAGGCGTCCGTCGCGGTGGTGATCGCCCTCAGCGTCGCCCCGCAGCTCATCGAGAGCGTCCAGCGGGTCCGCAGGGCGCGGCGGCTCCGCGGCGACTCGTCCACCTCCCTGCGGGCCCTCGGGACGATCGCGATGCCCGTGCTCGCGGACGCGATCGAGCGCTCGATGTCGCTGGCCGCCGGCATGGAGGCCCGCGGCTTCGCCCGCACCCGTGGGCTGCCCGTGAAGGGGACCCTCCCGGTGATGCTGGTCTCCTCCATGGTGGCCACCGGCGGGGTGTTCCTTCTGCTCAGCACCAGCTTCCGCATCCCCGCCCTGTGGTTCCTCGCCGTGGGGGTGACCGGCTGCGCGGTCGCGCTCCGCGCTGCCGGACGCCGGCTCCGGGTCACCGCGTACCGCCCGCACCCCTGGCGGACGCGGGAGACCCTCGTCGCCACCACCGGGATCCTCGCCGCGGTGGTGGTGCTCGGCCTGGGCTGGGTCGATCCCGACACGCTCAGCCCCGCGCTCGCCGCGCTGCTCGACCCGGGCGCGCTCACCCCCAGCACCTGGCCGCTGGTCTGGCCGCAGCTCACCGCCCCGATGCTGCTGGTGGTCGCGCTCGTGCTGGCCCCGATCCCGCTCACCCGGCCGCGCCGCCGCTCCGAGACCGCGTCCACCCGCAACGACACCAGGGTGCGGTCGCTGCGCCCCCGTGCCGCCGAACCCGAACCGGAGCCGGCATGGCGGTGATCACGTTCGACGAGGTGTCGTTCCGCTACCCCGACGCCGCCCGGCCCGCGCTCGACCGGGTCTCCTTCAGCCTGCCCGAGGGCGACCTCTGCCTGGTGATCGGCTCGACGGGCTCGGGGAAGTCCACGCTGCTCGGCGCCATCAACGGGCTCGTCCCCCACTTCACCGGCGGCACCCTCGCCGGCCGCGTCCTCATCGACGGGAGGGACACCGCCCGGCACCGCCCCCGCGACCTCGCCGACGTCGTCGGCTACGTGGGGCAGGACCCGCTGCGCGGCTTCGTCACCGACACGGTGTCCGACGAGATCGCCTACGGCATGGAACAGCTCGGCATCGACCCGATCGCGATGCGCAAGCGGGTCGAGGAGACCCTCGACCTGGTGGGGATCGCCGACCTCCGCGGCCGTCCGCTCGTCGAGCTGTCCGGCGGCCAGCAACAGCGGGTGGCGATCGCTGCCGTGCTCGCCGCCCAGCCGCGCGTCCTCGTCCTGGACGAACCCACGTCCGCGCTCGACCCCACCGCGGCGCAGGACGTCCTGGCCGCGATCTCGACGCTCGTCCACGACGTCGGGCTGACCGTCGTGCTGGCCGAGCACCGGCTCGAGCGGGTCATGCAGGCGGCCGACTCGATCATCTGGCTGCCCGGCGACGGCTCGCTCGTCCACGGCGCCCCCGGCGAGGTCCTGGCCCGGGCCACCATCACTCCCCCGCTCGCGCAGCTCGCCCGGATCGTCGGCTGGGGCGGCGTACCGCTCAGCGTCAGGGACGCGCGGCGCCGCGCGCTGGCCGAGGACATCGTCCCGTCCACCCCCGAGCCGGCCAGCGGCCCCACCGGCCCCGTCGCGCTGTCGGCCCGCGGGGTGGACGTGCGCTACGGGGCGCTGACGGCGGTGGCCGGCGTCGACCTCGACCTGCACGGCGGCCAGGTCACCGCACTGCTCGGACGCAACGGCGCAGGCAAGTCGTCGCTGCTGTGGGCGCTCCAGGGCGCGCTGACCTGCGCGGGCGAGATCACCGTCGGCGAGCGGGACCCCCGCCGGCTCTCCGCGGCCCAGGCCCGCCGGCTGGTCACCCTCGTCCCCCAGACCGCGGCGGACCTCCTCTACCTGGCCACCGTGGGCGCCGAGTGCGCGCAGGCCGACGCCGAGAGCGACGCCGAGGAGGGCACCACCGCGTCCCTGCTCGCCCGGCTCGGGGTCGACGTGCCCGACGACCGGGACCCCCGCGACCTGTCGGAGGGCCAGCGGCTCGCCCTCGTGCTGGCCATCCAGCTCGCCGCGGAGCCGCCCGTCCTGCTCCTCGACGAGCCGACCCGGGGGCTTGACTACAGCGCCAAGGCCGAACTGCGCCGCATCGTCCAGCGGTTGGCAGCGACGGGGGTGGCCGTCCTGATCAGCACGCACGACGTGGAGTTCGCGGCCGCCGTGAGCACCCGCACACTGTTGATGGCCGACGGGGAGCTGATCGCCGACGGCACCACCGCAGGGCTGCTCACGTCCTCCCCCGCCTACGCACCCCAGATGGCGAAGGTGTTCGCGCCCGTCCCCGTGCTCACGCCCGAGGACGTCGAACGGGGGCTGCGATGAGCGCGCCGGAACTCGTCCGCCCCGTCGCCGGCGCGGGGGCGCGCGGCCTGGGCCTGCGCGGATCGGCGGCGACCACCGCCGCGGTGCTGATCGGCGCGGTGGCGTTCAGCTGGCCGCTGTTCCTGCGCCCCGATTCGGGGATGTCGGCCACGCAGGCCCCGATCATGTTCGCCGTGGTGCTGCCGCTGGTGCTGGCCATCATGCTGTCCGAGATCGCCGGTGGCCGGATGGACGCGAAGGTGCTCGCGATGCTGGGCGTCCTCGCCGCCGTCGGCACGGTGCTGCGTCCGCTCAGCGCGGGGACGGCCGGGTTCGAGCTCGTCTTCTTCCTGCTGATCCTCGCCGGACGCGTGTTCGGCCCGGGGTTCGGCTTCGCGCTCGGGGCGATCACGCTGTTCACGTCCGCCCTGATCACGTCCGGGGTGGGGCCGTGGCTGCCGTACCAGATGCTCGCTGCCGGCTTCGTCGGGCTCTTCGCCGGGCTGCTGCCCCCGGCGAGGGGACGCGCAGAGATCGTGCTGCTCGCCGCGTACGGGATGGTGTCGGCCTTCGCCTACGGCTGGGTGATGGACTTCTCGTTCTGGCCGTTCGGGATCGGCAACGACACCCAGCTCTCGTTCGACCCGAGTCTGGGGCCGCTGGAGAACCTGCACCGGTTCGTGCTGTACAACATCGCCACGTCGATGGGCTGGAACCTGGGCCGCGCGCTGACCAACGCGGTGATGATCGGCCTGGTCGGCACGCCGCTGCTGCGCCTGTTCCGCCGCTCCGCCCGCCGCGCCCTCTTCGTGGACGCCACGCGGACGCCGTCCGCGCCGCCCGTCCGCTGAGATCCCACAGCCGACTCTTCGTGCAGCCACTGGCGGAATAGGGGCTGGAAGCGGCAAGTTGGGGGTAGGTGAATGCCAGACTCAGCAAGGAAGGGAAACCTGATGGCTTACACGCTGCCCGATCTCGACTACGACTACGGTGCCCTCGCGCCCTCGATCGCCCCCGAGATCATGGAGCTCCATCACAGCAAGCACCACGCCGCGTACGTCGCGGGCGCCAACACGGCCCTGGACAAGCTGGCGGAGGCCCGCGACAAAGCCGACTTCGCGTCCATCCCGAAGCTGGAGAAGGACCTCGCCTTCCACCTCGGCGGTCACATCAACCACTCGGTGTTCTGGAAGAACATGTCGCCCGACGGCGGCGGCGAGCCGGACGGTGACGTCGCGTCGGCGATCGACGAGTTCTTCGGCTCCTTCGCCGGCTTCAAGGGCCAGTTCGAGGCCGCGGCCAACTCCCTGCAGGGCTCCGGGTGGGCGCTGCTGGTGTGGGACCCGCTGGGCAAGCGGCTGAACATCAACCAGCTCTACGACCAGCAGAACAGCGTCCCGGTGGGCCAGCTGCCGATCCTCCAGCTCGACATGTGGGAGCACGCGTTCTACCTGCAGTACAAGAACGTGAAGGCCGACTACGTGAAGGCGTGGTGGAACGTGGTCAACTGGGCCGACGTCGCGTCCCGACTGGCGAAGGCGAAGGCGGCCGACGTCCTGTGACGTCCCCCTGCGGGGGACAACTCCCCTAGCCAGACCCAGGTCCCCCGAGGATCTTCCTGAGAGAACTTGACCTATCTCTCAGGATCGTGCAGGCTTTTCTCAGAAATGTGCCAGCCGATCCTCGGGGGACTGTGTCGTGAACAAGGCGATCACCGCCACTGCGCTGTCAGCAGTACTGCTGGCCGGTGGCGTGAGCACCGCCGCGAGCCTGTACAAGGACGTCCAGTTGACCGTGGACGGACAAGTGCTCGAGGCCGACGGGTTCGCGCTCACCGTGGCCGACGTGCTCGCGGCGAAGGGCGTCACGCTCACCGCGTCCGACGAGGTCTCCCCCGCGGTCGACTCGGCCGTCACCAGCGGCCAGGTCGTGACCGTCCGCTACGGCAAGCAGCTCACGCTCAACGTCGACGGCGCCCCGCGGACCTTCCTCACCCACGCGGCCACCCTCGACGAGGCGCTGTCCACCGACGCCATCACGTCCCAGGCGACCCAGCTGGCCGTCACCACACCCCGCGTCAGCCTGGTCGGCGCCCGGACGTCCATCCCGCTGGACGCGACGCTGCCCCGCAGCGGCGTCACCGTCGACGTGACCACCCCCAAGCACGTCGAGCTGGTGGTCGGCGGCCACAGCACCGAAGTGGTCACGACGGCCGCCACCGTGGCCGACCTCCTCAACGAGCAGGACCTGACGGTGGGCGCGACCGACCGGCTCGACCCGCTCACCACGACCGCGGTCACCGAGGACCAGACCATCACCCTCGACCGGGTCGTCGTGTCGAAGAAGACGAAGACCGAGACCGTCCCGTTCGACACGATCAGCAAGAACAACTCCAGCCTGTGGAAGGGCGAGTCGCGCGTCCTGACGGCCGGCAAGAACGGCAAGGCCAAGCGCACCTACGAGATCACCGTCGTGAACGGCAAGGTGACCAAGAAGGTCGTGGTGTCCGAGACGGTCATCACGAAGGCCACCGACCAGGTGACCGAGGTCGGAACCAAGACCTCCGCCAACGGCGTTGGCATCAACCTTGCCCGGGCGGCGATGTGGGACCGGATCGCGCGCTGCGAGTCCGGCGGCAACTGGCACATCAACACCGGCAACGGCTACTACGGCGGCCTGCAGTTCAACATGGCCGCCTGGAACTCCAACGGCGGACGCGACTTCGCCGCCCGCGCAGACCTGGCGAGCAGGGCCCAGCAGATCACCGTGGCCAACCGCTACTACGCCAAGGCCGGCACGAGCCCCTGGACCTGCGCCTGATCCCCCCTCTTTCAGGCGCAGCCGACCCTCCCCTCGGGTCGGGTCGCAGCGGCCCCGAGAACCTCCTCCCCCCTGGTTCCCGGGGCCGTTGACCGTCCCGGTGGCACAGACACGGGAGGCCCGGGTGCGCTGTACTGGAGCCATGACGACAACTCCCGCTCCCGACGACCCGCGTCCGCTGCTCGGCCGCGCGCTCGACCAGGCCGGACGGCTGGTCACCACGACCGACCCCGGCGCCGCCGGCGCCCCCACGCCCTGCGGCGACTTCGACGTCGCCACGCTCGTCCAGCACCTGCTCGCCGTCGAGCGACGGATGGGTGCGGTCGTGCGGGGCGAGCCGTTCGCGTCCGTCCCGCGGTTGTGGCCGAGCGAGGACTGGGGCACCGACTGGGCGTCCGGGCGGGCCTCGACGGACGCGGCGCTGGCCGCGGCCGACCTCGGCGCCCCGGTCCGGGTGCCGTGGGGCGAGGTACCCTCGCGCGGGCGGTGGCGTCCTACGTGAGCGAGATGGCCACCCATTCCTGGGACCTCGCGGTGGCCACGGGGCGCGCCGACGAACTGGACGCCTCGATCGCCGAGGCCGCCCTCCCGATCGCGATGGCGACGGTCCCGGCGGCCGGCCGCGGCCCCGAGACCCCGTTCGCCCCGGTGGTGGAGGTCGCCGACGACGCTCCCGCGTACGACCGCCTCGTCGCCTGGAACGGCCGCGACCCCCGCTGGACCCCCTGACACGGTCGTCCGCACCCCGGGAAGACCGGGCGGGAGCGAGACTCCGGCGGCACGGCACGATGGGGACGGTTCCTAACGTGCCGGTGGCGCGAAAGTAGAACCGTCCCCGAATACGCACCAACCACAGACCCGGCACGATGGGGACGGTTCCTGTCGTGCCGCCGCGGACGCAGAACCGCCCGCCTCCCTCGCGGGAGGCGGGCGGTTCGCTGACGGGTCGGCTCAGGCCTTGTCGTCGTCCTTGCCGTCGAGGACGTTGACGAAGCCCGCGGCCTCTGCGGCCTCGGTCGAGTTGAACCACACCTCGGCGATGGTCTGGTCGTACCACTGCGACTCGGGCGTGTGGAACTTCATGGAGTCCTTGTTGCCCTTGATGTCGTAGCCGGCCGGCGGCTCGTCGCCCACGTAGGAGCCCTCACCGAACTCGGGGGCCTCGTCCGCAGCGGCGACGCCCTTGGCCTCGAGCTCGACGTCGGCGATCTCCTCGGCGGCGGGGGCCTCGACGGCCTCCTCGACGACCTCGGCCTTCGCAGCCTTCTTCGCCGGCGCCTTCTTCTCGGCGGCCTTGGTGGCCGGCTCGGCCTTCTTGGCCGTGCCCTTCGCCTTGGCCTTGCGGGACTCCTCGACGCTCTCGGTCACGATCTCGATCACGGCCATGGGGGCGTTATCGCCCTTGCGCGGCCCGATCTTCGTGATCCGGGTGTAGCCACCCTCGCGCTCGGCGAGCTTCGGGGCGATCTCGGTGAACAGGATGTGCACCACGCCCTTGTCGGTGACCGTCTGCAGGACCTGGCGACGGTTGTGCAGGTCGCCGCGCTTGGCCTTGCTGATCAGCCGGTCGGCCAGCGGCTGGACGCGCTTGGCCTTGGCCTCGGTCGTGGTGATCTTGCCATGCTGGAACAGCTGGGTGGCCAGGTTGGCCAGGATGATCCTCTGGTGTGCCGGGCTACCCCCGAAGCGGGGCCCCTTGGTCGGCTTGGGCATTGTTCGCTATCTCCTGAATGGCTGTGGATCAGTACGAGTCGTCGTAGTCGACGTCCGTGTCGTAGGTGGACAGTGCGCTCAGCGGGTCGAAGCCCGGGGAGCTGTCCTTGAGCGAGAGCCCCATCTCGTGCAGGCGGAGCTTGACCTCCTCGATCGACTTGGAGCCGAAGTTGCGGATGTCCAGCAGGTCCTGCTCGGAGCGGGAGACGAGCTCGCTCACGGTGTGGATGCCCTCGCGCTTGAGGCAGTTGTAGCTCCGCATGGTGAGCTTCAGCTCCTCGACCGGCAGGGCCAGGTCGGCGGCGAGCTGCTCGTCCACGGGGGACGGGCCGATCTCGATGCCCTCGGCGTCCACGTTCAGTTCACGGGCCAGCCCGAACAGCTCGACCAGCGTCTTGCCGGCCGACGCCATCGCGTCCCGCGGCTTGATCGACTGCTTGGTCTCGACATCGACGATCAGCTTGTCGAAGTCGGTGCGCTGCTCGACACGGGTCGCCTCCACCTTGTAGGTGACCTTGAGCACCGGGGAGTAGATCGAGTCGACCGGGATCCGGCCGATCTCCGCGTCCGGGTTCTTGTTCTGGACGGCCGAGACGTAGCCACGGCCACGCTCGACGACCAGCTCCATCTCGATCTTGCCGGTCTCGTTGAGGGTCGCGATGTGCAGGTCGGGGTTGTGCACCTCGACGCCGGCCGGCGGGGCGATGTCGGCCGCGGTGACCGCGCCCGCACCCGACTTGCGCAGGTACATCACCACCGGCTCGTCCTCCTCGGAGGACAGCACCAGCGACTTCAGGTTCAGGATGACCTCGGTGACGTCCTCGACGACACCGGGCAGGGTGGAGAACTCGTGCTGGTTCCCCTCGATCTTGATGCTGGTGACCGCCGCGCCCGGGATGGACGACAGCAGGGTGCGACGCAGCGAGTTGCCGAGGGTGTAGCCGAAGCCCGGCTCAAGCGGCTCGATGACGAACCGGGAGCGGAACTCGTCGACGACCTCTTCGGTAAGGATCGGACGCTGTGCGATGAGCATTCTTGGTGTTCTTCCTCTCCACCGCCCACTATTTGACGGTGATCAGATGCGCCGGACGCCCTGCCCGGCGCGGAGAGTCCCGACGGCCACCCCCTCGATGGGGATGGCCGCGGGACCGACTTCGGCTTACTTCGAGTAGAGCTCGACGATCAGCTGCTCGGTGACGTCGATGGTGATCTGCTCGCGGACGGGCAGCTGGTGCACCAGGATCCGGCCCTTGTTGGGACGGACGGTGAGCCACGCCGGCACGACCTTCTCGTTGTGGGTCTCACGAGCCACGACGAACGGGTAGACGTTCATCGACTTCGGCTTGATGTCGATCACGTCGTAGGCGCTGACCCGGTAGCTCGGGACGTTGACCTTCTTGCCGTTCACGGTGAAGTGGCCGTGGACGACGAGCTGGCGGGCCTGGCGACGGGTGGACGCGAGCCCCGCGCGGTACACGACGTTGTCGAGACGCGACTCGAGGATGATCAGCAGGTTGTCACCGGTCTTGCCGGACAGCCGGTTGGCCTCCTCGTAGTAGCGGCGGAACTGCTTCTCGAGCACGCCGTACGCGTAGCGGGCTTTCTGCTTCTCCTTGAGCTGCAGCAGGTACTCGCTCTCCTTGACGCGGCCGCGGCCGTGCATACCCGGCGGGTACGGACGGTGCTCGAACGCCTTGTCGTTGCCCACCAGGTCGGTGCCGAGCCGGCGGGACTTCTTGGTGATGGGGCCGGTGTAACGGGCCATGGTTCTCTCCTCTTCGGCTCAGGGACTAGACGCGACGGCGCTTCGGCGGACGGCAACCGTTGTGCGGCACCGGGGTGACGTCGGAGATCGGACCGATCTCCAGGCCGACGGCTCCGAGCGAACGGATCGCGGTCTCGCGGCCGGAGCCGGGACCCTTGACGAAGACATCCACCCGCTTCATGCCGTGCTCCATGGCGCGGCGACCCGCGGCCTCGGCGGCCATCTGGGCGGCGAACGGGGTGGACTTGCGGGAGCCCTTGAAGCCGACGGTGCCGGCAGAGGCCCATGAGATCACCGCACCGGTCGGGTCGGTGATCGAGATGATCGTGTTGTTGAACGTGCTCTTGATGTGCGCCTGGCCGGCGACGACGTTCTTCTTCTCCTTGCGGCGAACCTTGCCCTTCGCGGACTTGGCGCTCGCGGTGCGGCCTGCAGTAGCCAATTCAGTTACTCCTGGATCCTTGTCCTAGGCCGCGGTTAGCGGGCCTTCTTCTTCCCGGCGACAGCCTTCTTCTTCCCCTTGCGGGTGCGGGCGTTCGTCTTGGTGCGCTGACCGCGGACGGGCAGGCCCATGCGATGACGACGGCCCTGGTAGGAGCCGATCTCGATCTTGCGACGGATGTCGGCGGCCACCGAACGACGGAGGTCACCCTCGGTCTCGTAGTTGGCCTCGATGTGGTCGCGCAGTGCGACCAGCTGCTCGTCGGTGAGCTGGTGGACTCGGATGTCGCCACTGAGACCAGTGGCAGCCAGGGTCTCCTTGGCGCGGGTACGGCCGATGCCGTAGATGTAGGTGAGGGCGATCTCGAGCCGCTTCTCGCGCGGCAGATCGACCCCGATGAGGCGTGCCATGTGCACTGACCTTTCCGGTTGACGAGTCGGTTCCCCGACCCGCGAAGGTGTCCTGCGTGATGCGTCCCCTCACCATCTGGGTGTGGGCCCCGGCCTTCGTCCGGGGGTGGATCACCGTGGAACAGGTCCCGGTGTTGCGATCACGTTGTGTGGTTATTCAGTTGTGGTCGGCTCCGGGGAGCCGGGTGTTTCCGCGTCCCGCACCGCGGCGGACGGGCGGAGCGAACTCAGCCCTGGCGCTGCTTGTGGCGCGGGTTGTCGCAGATCACCATCACGCGACCGTGCCGGCGAATCACCTTGCACTTGTCGCAGATCCTCTTGACGCTCGGCTGAACCTTCATCGAGCAAGCTTTCTGACTCATCGCCGGGCGCACGGAGAACCGTGGACCGGACTGGTGGTGGATTCTTGCGGTCTGATCACCGGTGCCGGAAGACGATGCGGCCACGGCTCAGGTCATAGGGGGACAGCTCGACGACCACTCGGTCGGCCGGGATGATGCGGATGTAGTGCTGCCGCATCTTGCCGCTGATGGTCGCCAGCACCTTGTGCCCGTTGGCCAGTTCCACGCGGAACATGGCGTTGGGCAGGGCTTCGACGACGGTTCCCTCGAGTTCGAGGGCGCCTTCCTTCTTCGCCATTACTCCCAATCGTTGAGGTTGTGTGGACGCACGCCTGCGCAGGCACAGGTCATGCAAGGGTCAAGACTACGTCACAGGAGGTAACGCCCTCAAATCGGGGGAATGCCGGGGCAGCGCGGACGGTTGTGGGCGGGTGTGCGCGCTGTCGTCTTCTCCCGCTACGGCGGTCCCGAGGTCCTGACCCCCACCGAGGTCGCCGAGCCCACCGCAGGGCCCGGACGGATCCGCGTCCGCGTCCGCGCGGCCGGGGTGAACCCCTACGACTACAAGGTGCGCTCCGGGATGATGTCCAACGGCGCGCAGGTGCCGGACGCGCCGGTCGTGCCGGGGCAGGAGGCCGCCGGCGTGGTCGACCAAATGGGTGAGGGCGTCACCGGTGTCTCGGTCGGGGACGAGGTGTTCGGCCTCGGCAGCCGCGCCTACGCCGAGCGGGCCGTGCTCCGGGCGTGGGCTCCGAAGCCCGCGGGCCTGGACTGGCCGCAGGCCGCCGCGCTGGGCGTCGCCGGCGAGACCGCGACGCGCATCCTGAATGCCCTCGCGCTGCCGCAGGGGGCGACGCTGCTCGTGCACGGCGCTGCCGGTGGCGTCGGGCAGGCCGTCGTCCAGCTCGGACGCGTGGCCGGCCTGCGCGTGATCGGCACGGCCAGGGCGCGCAACCACGACCTGCTGCGCGGGCTGGGCGCGGAGCCGACCACCTATGGCGAGGGCCTGCCGGCGCGGGTGGCCGCGCTCGCACCGGACGGCGTGGACGGCGTCGCCGACACGGCCGGCTCCCAGCTCGACGACCTGATCGCCGTGGCCGGTTCCGCGGACCGCGTCGTGACCATCGCCAACTACTCGGCCGCGGAGCGCGGCGTCCGCTTCACCGGAGGTGGCGAGGACGCGTCCGCGGCGCTCGCGCGGGTCGGCGAACTCGCGGCCCAGGGCCGGTTCGCCGTGCGGGTCGCGGCCACGTTCGACCTGGCGGACGCGGCGGAGGCGCAGCGGCTCAGCGAGGCGCGCGGATCGGGCGGGAAGATCGTCCTGATCGTGCAGTGAGCCCTCACGGGCGCCGCTTTCCCCGGCGGCGTAGACTATTCCGTCGCGCACCTTGAGAAGGGCACCACCTTGGATTCAGCCGCGTCACCCCCGACCGCCCTGGAGCGGGAGCTGGCCATCGAGCAGGCACACGTGGACCTCGTCTACGCCCACCTCGAGCAGGCCACCCGATCCGCCCGGCGGGTCGCGTCCCAGGGCCAGGACCTGTACCGGTCCGACCGGGAGACCTGGGTCAGGGAGGAGGACGGGACCGCCCTGTTCGAGCGGGACGCGTTCGCCTTCCAGGCGGCCCGGCGGCTCGCGATCCTGGACGCCGAGCACGAGGGCCTCGTGTTCGGGCGGCTCGACCACACCGACGGCGAGATCCGTTACATCGGCCGGATCGGCGTGCGGGACGCGGACTACGAGCCGCTCGTGATCGACTGGCGGGCCCGCGCGGCCGAGCCGTTCTACCGGGCCACGGCCAGCGACCCGATGGACGTGGTGCGCCGACGCGTGCTGCGCTGCCGCAACGACATCGTCGTCGGCATCGAGGACGACCTGCTCGACGGTGACCACGGCAGCGAGGACCTGGTGATCATCGGCGAGGGGGCCCTGATGGCCGCGCTGAAGCGGGCGCGCGGCCCGCACATGCGCGACATCGTCGCCACCATCCAGGCCGAGCAGGACGAGGCGATCCGCGCCGACTACTCCGGCGTCACCGTGATCTCCGGTGGCCCCGGCACGGGCAAGACGGTCGTCGCGCTGCACCGCGCGGCGTACCTGCTGTACTCCAACCGGCGGCGGTTCGAACGCGGCGGGATCCTGGTCGTGGGCCCGTCCGGGCTGTTCATGGACTACATCGAGCGGGTGCTCCCCTCGCTGGGCGAGGACTCGGTGACGCTGCGTCCCATCGGCGGGGTGGCGGTCGACACGCTGGGCTTCACCGCGTCCCGGATCGACGCCGCCGACGCCGCGACGATCAAGGGCAGCCTGCGGATGGTGCCGCTGCTGAAGCGGCTGGTGAACCTCCCGCTGCTGGACGCCGGCGCCGAGCAGCCGCCGCTGCGCGTGACCGTGAAGGGCGAGGTGCTCACGCTGCACGCGTCCGAGTTGGGCCGGATCCGCCGTGACGTCCTGACCCGGACGCGGGCGAACGCGGGCCGCGCTGCCGCCGAGGCCGCCGTGATGGACGCGCTGTACGCGCAGCTGCCGGAGGAGCTCGAGCTGGAGAAGGACGTGATGGTCGAGCTCGTCAGCGATTCGGCCGCGTACCGGATGTTCCTCCAGGCCTGGTGGCCCGACCTCACCCCGACCGACGTGTTGCGCCGGTTGGCGTCCGCGTCGGTGGTGGCGCGGGTCGCGGAGGGCATCCTCGACGCGTCGGAGCAGGCCGCGCTCGTCGCGTCCTTCGCGTTCGAGGAGTGGTCGGTGGCCGACACCGCGCTGCTCGACGAACTGGTCGCGATGCTCGGCCCGGTGGAGGAGGACGAGGAGGCCGACGAGCCGATCCTGTTCCTTCCCGACGGCACCGAGATCACCGAGGTCGTCACGACGGCCGACCGGCTCCGCGACGTCCGCGAGGCCGACCCGGGCGCCGATGCGCACGACACGTTTGCCCACCTGCTGGTGGACGAGGCGCAGGACATCAGCCCGCTCCAGTGGCGGATGCTGCGCCGGCGCGGCTCGCAGGCGAGCTGGACGATCGTGGGCGATCCCGCGCAGAGCAGCTGGCCGGACCTGGCCGAGTCGGAGAAGGCGATGGCCGAGCTGATCGGCTCGGCGCCGAGCCGCCGGTTCCGGTTGTCGACGAACTACCGCAGCCCCGCAGAGGTGTTCGAGCTGGCCGCGCAGGTGGTGCACGCCGCGTTCCCCGGCGCCGACCTGCCCGAGGCCGTGCGCTCGACCGGCGTCGACCCGGAGCTGCTGGTCGTCTCGGAGGACGACGTGCCGGTCGCGCTGGACACGAAGCTCGCCGAGCTCGCCGGCCTCGTCCAGGGCACCATCGGCGTCATCGCCGCCCCGTCCCGGCTGCCGTCGCTGGCGCTCGCCGACCTGGCGTCCGTGCGGGACGGCGACGGCCGGATCTCGCTGGTCAGCCCGCTGAACGCGAAGGGCCTGGAGTACGACGCGGTCGTAGTGGTGGGCCCGGACGAGATCGTCGCGGAGTCGCCCGGCGGCGTCCGCGTCCTCTACGTGGCGCTGACCCGACCGACCCAGCGCCTGGTCACGATCGACGTCGGCGACGCCCCCGGCCCCTGGCGCTCGGTCCTCTCCTGAGGCGGCACGACAGGAACCGTCCCCAGCGTTCCATCCCGCGAGTGGCACGCTGGGGACGGTTCCTATCGTGCCATCGGCCCCGGACCAGGAAGAGACTTCAGGCGTGCGGCGGGATCTCCCGCAGCGTGGCCAGGATCTCGGCGGTCGCCTTCGAGCGGTTCTGCGTGTAGAAGTGCAGGCCCGGCGCGCCCCCGGCCAGCAGCCGGTCGCACAGGTCGGTGGCGAGCTCCAGCCCCGCCGCACGGACGGACGCGGGGTCGTCGGCAACGGCCCGCAGCCGCGACACCACGGACGCGGGGAGGTCGGCTCCCGAGAGCGTTGCGAACCGCTCGATCTGGTTCACGTTCGTGACCGGCATGATCCCCGCCACCACCGGCAGGCTGCCGCCCAGCCGGTCCAGCCGCTCGACCAGCCGGAAGTACGCGTCGGCGTCGAAGAACAACTGGGTGATCGCGAACTCGGCGCCCGCCTCCTGCTTCTCGACCAGCACGCGGGCGTCCAGGTCGAGGTCGGAGCGCTCGGGGTGACCATCCGGGAACGCGCCGACGCCCACGCAGAAGTCGCCGCTGGCCTTCACCAGCCGGACCAGCTCCGTGGCGTGGTCGAGCCCCTCCGGATGCCGCTCCCAGACCGCGGTCGGGCCGCCCGGCGGGTCGCCGCGGACGGCGAGGATGTGGGTGACGCCCGCGTCCGCGTAGGCCGCGATCGCGCCCTCCAACTCGCCGACCGACTGGCTGACGCAGGTGAGGTGGCCCATCGTGATCGCGCTCGTTCCGCTGCGGATCAGCCGGGTCGCGTCGATCGTGCGGGCGCGCGTCGAGCCGTTGGCGCCGTAGGTCACCGAGACGAAGTCCGGACGCAGCGCCTCGAGCGCCCCGATCGCCTCCAGCAGCTGCGCCTGGCCGGCGTCGTCCTTCGGAGGGAAGAACTCGAACGACATCGTCGGGTGCCCACCCGTGGCGAGCAGGTCGGCGATGGTCGGTCCGGTCGAGGGCATGCGGGCAAGGGTAGGCCAGCGTCCTCCGGATCCGCGGTCTAGGCTCAGACCGTGGTCAACCTGGACGCCGCCGACCCGCTCTCGGCCGATCTGCGCGACGCGGTGGGCGCCGAACTGGCCGCCTTCCTCGCCGACCGGGGGGACGCGCTGCGCGACCTCGGCCCCGAGACCGGGGACCTCGTCGAGCTGGCCGAGGCGTTCACCGCCGGCGGCAAGCGGCTCCGTCCGGCGTTCTGCTGCTGGGGGTACCTGGCCGCGGCGGGCGGGACCGAAGTGCCCGACCACGTCCTGCGCGCGGCCGCCAGCCTCGACCTGCTGCACGTCAGCGCGCTCGTCCACGACGACGTGATGGACGGCTCCGACACCCGGCGCGGGCTTCCCTCCGCGCACGTGCAGCTGGCCGCGCGGCACGCCGCGTCCGGACGCAGGGGCGACCCGGACGCGTTCGGCAGGGCGGGGGCGATCCTGCTCGGTGACCTGCTGCTGATGTGGTCGGTGGAGCTCTTCAACGCCTGCGGTGCGCCCGCTGAGGCACTGGCGGCGGCGCAGCCGCTGATGGCGGCGGTGCGCTCGGAGGTGACCGGCGGCCAGTACCTCGACATCACCGCGCAGACCCGCGACCCCCTGGACGCCCGCCGCAACCCCGCGTCCGTGCTCGCCCAGGTGCGCAGGGTGGTGGAGTACAAGACCGCCCGGTACACGGTGGTGCGGCCGCTCCAGGTCGGGGCGGCGCTGGGCGGCGCCGGAGACGACCTGCTGGCCGGCCTGGCTGCCTACGGCTCGCCGGTCGGACGCGCGTTCCAGTACCGCGACGACGTACTCGGCGTGTTCGGCGACGAGGCCGTGACCGGCAAACCCGCCGGCGACGACCTGCGCGAGGGCAAGCTCACCGTCCTGATCGCCACCACGATGGCGAACGCGTCGGACGCGGCCGCGGCCCGCCTCGACGGCCTCCTCGGCCGCCGCCTCGATGACCAGGAGCTCGCCGAGGCCCGCTCGGTGATCGTCGACTCCGGCGCGCTCGCCGCCACGGAGGCCGAGATCGCCGCCGCCGTCGCGGACGCGTCCGCCGCCCTGGCGTCCGCCCCCGTCCCCGAGCCCGCCCGCACGGGCCTCGCCACCCTCGCCCGCGTGGCCGCCGAGCGCGCGTCCTGAGATCCCGGGTCAAGCCCGGGATGACGCCCATCCCCGTCATCCCGGTGAAAGCCGGGATCCCGACAACACAGCCGACCCCACCAACACGGAGATCCCGGGTCAAGCCCGGGATGACAAGATGGCAGCACCCCAAGAACGGTCCCTGAGGAGTCGCGGGGCGAGGAACGAGACCCGCGACGTCACGAAGGGCCGCCGCCACCCCAGACCCGCAGCCACGCCCGCGATGACGCCCACCACCCTGTCATCCCGGCGAAAGCCGGGATCTCGACGAGGTCGCGACTCGTTATTGCAGCTTGAAGACCTGGAGGGTCAGGTTGGCCATCGCGGGGTCGGTGTTCCAGGCGTGGCGGAGGCGGTCCTTCAGCGAGATCGCGGCGGCCTCCGGGTTGCCGGCGGCGGTGACGGCGCGGGAGACCGCGATCCGGCGGGCGCCGGCGGAGAGCACCTTGTCGAGCGTCCCCGCCGTGATCCCACCGACCGCGAACCACGGCTTGGCGGACGCGTCGCTCGGCGGGGCCACGCTCGCCGCGTAGCGGACCAGGTCGAGGCCGGAGTCGGGGGTGAGCCCGCCGAACACGGGCCCGACCGTGAGGTAGTTCACGTCGGGGTCGGCCAGCGCGGCGTCCACCTGCTCGGCGGAGTGGCAGGACCGTCCGACCAGCGCCCACTCGTGCAGGTACTCGCGGGCCCTCGCCGCGGTGTCCCCCCGCTCGGGCAGGTGCAGCAGGTCGGCCTGGAACTCCTGCGCCAGCGGCCCTGACTGGTACACGCTGACCAGCCCCTGGTACCGCTGCGCAGCCTTGCGCATCACCCTCAACGCGGCGAGGAGCGCCTCGTCGTCGGCGCTCGGGTCGCGCAACTGCATGATGTCCACGCCGCCGGCGAAGCTGGCGTCCGCGAACTCGGCGAGGTCGCCCTCGTCCTCGCGCGCGCCACTGATCAGGAGCAGTCGTGCGAGTCCGAGCCGGGTGGCCAGTCCGAGAAGGGCGGTCATGGGCCCAGCCTACGACGGCGCGTTGTGATCAACGAACTTGCTGGACACTCCTACAATCGCGTCTAGGTCTGGACGGCCTACTTCCCCGACTTGTCCGGAGCCCCTAGTGACGACCATGAGTGACACCGATCCCCTGCTGGGGCACGTCCTCGACGGTCGGTACGAGATTCTCCGCAAGCTCGCCCGAGGCGGCATGGCGACGGTCTATCTCGCCACCGACCGCCGTCTGACGCGCACGGTCGCGGTCAAGGTCATGCACGACAACCTCGGCAGCGACCAGGACTTCGTCACCCGCTTCGACCGCGAGGCCCGGGCGGCCGCGCGCCTCTCCCACCCGAACGTGGTGTCGGTGTTCGACCAGGGCATGGACCTCGGGCGTCCCTACATGGTGATGGAGTACATCGAGGGCTCGACCCTGCGGCAGCTGATCACCCGCGAGGCGCCGATGGAGCCGCAGCGCGTCCTCGACCTGCTGATCCCCGTCACCGCAGCGGTCGCCGCCGCCCACGAGGCCGGCATCATCCATCGCGACCTCAAACCCGAGAACGTCCTGATCTCGACCCGCGGCCAGATCAAGGTGGCCGACTTCGGGCTCGCGCGCGCCGTGACCGCCAACACCGCGACCGCGCAGGGGATGCTGATCGGGACGGTGTCGTACATCGCGCCCGAACTGGTCACCCACGGCCACGCCGACACCCGCTGCGACGTGTACGCACTGGGCATCCTCGCCTTCGAGATGCTCACCGGGAAGAAGCCGCACACGGGCGAGACGCCGATCCAGGTCGCGTGGAGCCACGTCCACAACGAGATCACCGCGCCGTCCGCGAGCGCGCCCGCCCAGTGGCGCGACACCCGCTCCGGCGTCCCGCCGTACCTGGACGCGCTGGTCATGGCCGCGGCCGCCCGGCAGCCCGCCGACCGGCCCGCGGACGCGAAGGTCCTGCTCGACCACCTCCGCCAGGCGAGGGACGCGATCGAGCGCGGCGTGGTCGACGACCCGCTGCTGACCGCCCGGATGCGCGAGACCGGCCTCGACCCCAGCACCCAGCTCACCGAGCAGGTGCCCGCCGTCGTGGCGATGCCCGGCCAGGACGTGCAGAAGACCGCCACCCTGCGGTTCACCCCGTCCACCCCGATGAGCCCCAGCCATCCCGGCGCGGCCGACGGCATGCCGTACTACGACAGCCTCCCGCTGCCGGTCCCCAGCCCGTCCGCGGTGCCGCTGCAGCAGCGCAGGGCGAAGAAGCACCGCCGCGGCGTCGTGACGCTGCTCGTGCTGTTGCT
The DNA here is from genome assembly GCF_049840635.1 of Propionicimonas sp. Taxonomy (GTDB): domain Bacteria; phylum Actinomycetota; class Actinomycetes; order Propionibacteriales; family Propionibacteriaceae; genus Propionicimonas. Next base: position 2,493,450 of record NZ_JASGKL010000005.1, on the reverse strand, counting down.
GGTGACCGTGCTCGCCGGTGTCGGGGCGTGGTACCTGCTGGCGGGCCGGTTCACGACCACGCCGGACTTCACCGGCCTCACCCAGGACAAGGCCGCCGCGCTGGCGGCGAAGGAGGGGGTCGCGCTCGCCCCCGTCCAGGAGTTCAGCGAGACCGTCCCCGTCGGCCAGGTGATCCGCACCGATCCCGCAGCGGGCGACCGCGTGCTGTGGGGCGGGACGGTGACCGCCTACCTCTCGAAGGGGCAGGAGCGCTACGCCGTCCCGTCCCTGGTCGGACGCGACCGCGACGATGCCGTCCAGACCCTCGAGGACGGACACCTCGCGGTCGGCGAGGTCAAGGAGGTCTACGACGAGAGCCTCGCCGTCGGCCTCGTGGTGAGGGCGTCCATCGCGGGCGTGGAGGTCGAGGCCGGGAAGCTGGTCAAGCCGGGCACCGAGGTCGACCTCGACATCTCCAAGGGCCCGGCGCCCATCGAGATCGTCAGCTACAAGAACCGGCCGTTCGACGAGGCCAAGGCGTACTACGAGAGCGCCGGGCTGGTCGTGAACCGGGCGGAGGACAAGTACAGCTCCACGGTGGACGCGGGCAACGTCATCTCGTCCGACCCCAAGGTCGGCGAGAGCGTGGAGAAGGGCGGCACGATCACCTTCACGGTGTCCAAAGGGCCCGAGATGGTGACCGTCCCCGGCGTCCGCGGGCTCAGCGAGGACCAGGCGACGAAGAAGCTCAAGGATGCCGGCTTCAAGGTGACCGTCCGCAAGACCTTCTTCGGGAGCACGGCGTGGGGCACCGACCCCGGCGAGGGCCAGCAGGCACCGAAGGGCTCGACGATCACGCTGATCCTGGTCTGACCGCCCGCCCGGGTCCGATGCTCAGCGGGGCGTCCAGGCGCCCTTTCCCCGCAGGTCGACGAGCTTCGTCGGTGTCATGTCGGTGACCCGGCTGAAGACCAGCGACCAGCCACGCTCGTTCAGCAGCCCGTCATGGATCGGGAAGCCGATCGGGGCCTTCACCTCGCGGGCGAAGTCGACGGTCTCCTTCATCGCCGCCCATGGGCCGTAGGCCGGCACGGCCAGCACGTCGACGCCCGGCGGGATCGTCGCGAGGCTGTCGCCGGGGTGGAACAGCGTGGGCTCTCCCGGCGCCTGCACCACCAGCCCGACGTTGCCGATCCGCGGGATGTCCTTGTGGATCACCGCGTGCAGGCCGCCGACGGCGTCCACCCGCACCCGGCCCAGTTCGACGGACGTGTCGGCCGCGATCGGCTCCGCGCGCTCCAGCGGCACCGCGTCGAGCACCCCGGGCTCGACGAGCACGCGGGCGCCCGGGTTGGCCGCGACCAGCGCGGGCGCGTGCTCGGGATCGACATGGTCGGGGTGCAGGTGCGTGACCAGGATCAGGTCGAGGTCGGTGAACCCGTGCCAGGTGTCGGAGAAGTTGCCCGGGTCGATCAGGATCCGCGTCCCCTCGACCTCGACGAGCACACAGGAGTGCCCCAGGTGGGTGAGCTGCATGTCAGTCCTCCTGCAGGGTGTGGATGACGAAGTCCATGGCCATCGTGTACCCATAGGTGCCGAAACCGGTCATCACCCCGACCGCGATGTCGGACAGGTACGAGTGCTGCCGGAACGACTCCCGGGCGTGGACGTTGGAGATGTGCACCTCGCAGAACGGCAGCGCCACCGCGGCGAACGCGTCCCTGATCGCCACCGAGGTGTGCGTGAACGCCCCGGGGTTGATGATCACGAAGCGGGTGCCGTCGTCGCGCGCGGCGTGCAGCCGGTCGATGATCTCGCCCTCGTGGTTGCTCTGGAAGGTGTCCACGGCGAGGCCCGAGCCGGCGCCCTGCGCGATCAGCCCCGCCTCGATCTCCGCCAGCGTCGTGAAACCGTAGATCTCCGGCTCGCGGGTGCCGAGCGTGTTCAGGTTGGGCCCGTTGATGACCAGCACGTCCATGGGGTTACTCTCCCACGCCCGCATGCCTGGCGTCCCGGCGAGCGCCGCAGCCCACGGCCGTGCCGACACCACCGACGCGGAGATCCCGGGTCAAGCCCGGGATGACAAGCAGCACGGCGGGTTCAGGTCGTCGCCACCCGGAGGTCGCCTGCCGTTCAATCGGCGTGCCTACGCTCGGGTCGACCGAAGGGAAAGGAGCGGGCTTGCCGCGAGAAGTGCTGCTGGTCGCGGCCTACGACTCCCAGCTGAAGTGGGCGATGGGGATCGCCGCGGAGTTCGACGCACGCGGCTGGCGCTGCTCGGTCGTCACCCCCAGCGACATCCGTAGTTCATTGTCGGACGAGCAGGTCACCGCTGCGGGCGGGGCCGACGTCCAGCGCGTCCCGTGGGACGACCTGCTGCGGCGCGCGCGCACCGTGGACTGCGTGGTCCTCGCCGTCCAGGGGACGCTCGTGGCGCGGTTCACCGACGAGCTCGAGCTGCTCCGTCGTGCCGAGCCGTCCCACCACGAGCCGGTCGTCGTGACCGGGTGGGTGGGCATCATCATCGAGAAGCTCGTCGCGGGCTACCTCGACCGCGCCGGTTCGGACGTGATCGCGGTCAACTCCGCCGACAACCTGCGGGAGTTCACTGCGGCCGGACGCCACCTCGGCGTCCCGCCGGACAACCTCCTGCTGAGCGGCCTGCCCCTGCTCCCCGCCACGCCCGCGCCACCCGCGGACGGCCCGATCCGCACCATCGTGTTCGCCGACCAGCCGACCGTCCCCGGCTCGCGCTGGGACCGCGCCTACGTGTACCACCGGTTGCTCGACCACGCCCGCACGCACCCCGGCCAGCAGGTCCTGCTCAAGCCGCGGCACCGGCCCGGCGAGGGCACCTTCCACGTCATGCACGACCACCCGGAGACGATCGTGGCGAAGCTCGGCAGGACGCCGGCCAACTTCGCGATCACCTACGACACGATCGCCTCGCTGCTCCCCCGCACCGATCTCCTGCTGACCGTCTCGTCCACGGCGGGCCTGGAGGCGATCGGTGCAGGCGTGCGGACGGTGTTCGTCTCCGACCTCGGCGTCCACGAGAAGCACGGCAACCAGGTGCTGGTCCCCTCCGGCCTGCTCGCCACCTTCGACGACGTCGCCGCCGGCCGGATCCCCATCGCGTCACCCGCGTGGCTGGCCGACGTGTTCGTCGGCGGCGGCGTCTCCCCTGTCGCGCGGATCGCCGACCGCGTGGAGGAACTCGTCGGGGTGCCCGCCGCGCAGCGTCCGGGACGACGGGTGGCCGCCGGCCCCTACCTCAGCGGACGCGTGGCCGTCCGCAGTGCTCGCGCGCTGATGCCGGAACTGGCCCGCGACCCCGCCGCGGGCGGCCCGCCGTCGGCCACGACCCGCAGGGCGCTCCCCGTCCTGCTGCCCCTGGCCCGGCGCGCCGACCTCGCCCTCCGGGCCTTCCTTCCCGCGAGCTGGCACCGCGCCGCACGCGCCGGCTGGTACCGCCTGCGCGTCAGCTGACGCCGCGTCCGCCCACAACGCTCCCGAAACACGCAGAAGCCACCGAAATTTCGGGAGCTTCTGCGCGTTTCGGGAGCGTTTGGCCGGAGTCAGGACCAGCCGGCCGGCGGCTGGTCGATCCGGACGAGGTTTCCCGCCGGGTCGCGGATCGCACCGTCCCGCGTCCCCCACGGCTGTTCGGCCGGCTCCTGGACGATCTCGGCTCCGACGCTGCGCAGGTGCTCGAAGGTGGCGTCCAGGTCGGCGGTGTGGAAGTGGACGCCGTTCATCGCGCCCTTTGCGAGCAGCGCGGCCACCGTGTCGTTGTCGTCGGGACTGCCGTTCACGTAGTTGGTGATCACGATCGAGACGCCTGGCTGGGCGGGCGAGCCGACCGTGATCCAGCGGGACGCGCCGCGGGCGACGTCGTTGCGCACCTCCAGGCCGAGCGCGTCGCGGTAGAAGGCGAGGGCCTCGTCGGGGTCGGTGACCTGGACGAAGCAGGTCGAGAGGGTCAGGTCCATGCGCCCAACCTAGGCTCCGGCGGCCGTGGACGCTTCTTCGTTCCTGCTCGATCTCCTCCGCGGGCGGGTGACCTGCTTCGCCACGCAGCCCGGGACTGCGGCCAGCTCGACGTGGGAGCGGGCCCGGTAGGCCGTCGGGGTCTCCCCCACCAGCTCGGTGAACCGCGCGCTGAACGAACCCAGCGAGGAACAGCCGACCGCCAGGCAGACCTCGGTGACGGTCAGGTCGCCGCCGCGGAGCAGCGCCTTCGCGCGCTCGATCCGCCGGGTCATCAGGTAGGAGTACGGCGTCTCGCCGTAGGCCGCCCGGAACCGCCGGGTGAAGTGCGCGGGCGACATCAGGGCCGTCCGCGCGATCTCCGCCACGTCGAGCGGACGCGCGTAGTCGCGGTCGATCAGGTCACGCGCCCGGCGCAGCCGCGCCAGGTCGGCCAGGTCCTCCCGCGTCACGCAGCGAGCATAGGACGGGCCTCAGGCGTTCGCGACGGCCTCCACCAGGGCGGCGTTGAAGGCCGGCAGGTCGCGCGGGCTGCGGCTCGTGACCAGGTTGCCGTCCACGACCACCTCCTGGTCGACCCAGTGGGCGCCGGCGTTCTTCAGGTCGGTGGAGATCCGGGTGGTGGACGTGAGCGTCCGGCCCGGCACCACACCGGCCTCGATCAGGATCCACGGCCCGTGGCAGATCGACGCGACCGGCTTGCCCGCGTCCATGAACGCCCGGACAAAGGCGATCGCCTTGGGGTTGGTGCGGATCTTGTCGGAGTTCAGCGTCCCGCCGGGCAGCACGAGCGCGTCGTAATCCTCCGGGTCGGCCTCGTCGAGCGTGAGGTCCACCGCGAAGTCGTCCCCGCGGTCCCAGTCGCCGATCAGCGCCGTGATCGTCCCCGGCTCCTCCGAGACCAGGACGGGCTCGGCGCCCGCGCTCTCCAGGGTCGCCCAGGGCTCGGTCAGTTCCGGCTGCTCGACGCCCCGCTTGAGCAGGAACGCCACCTTCTTGCCACTCAGGTCGGTCATGGTGCCAACCTACCCAGACTCGCTGACGGTGGGGGGACCGAGTGGGGAACCGTCCCCCACTCGGTCCGCGAGCTGTGGCGAGTCAGACGCCGAAGCGGGTCCTGCGGACGAGCTCGCCGTCGGTCCAGTTGGACGTGGGGACGTGGCCGGGCAGCGGCAGGATGCGCTCGTGGATCGCGTCCAGGAACCACTCCGGCTGCGGGAAGAACAGGTCCTCCAGCTCGGGGGCCGGCGTGATGTGGTTGCGGGCGCCGACCACGACGACCGGGGCGTCCAGGGCGTCGAACGCGAGGTTCTGGACGTCGGTGGCGACCGTCTGCAGGAAGCTCCCCCGGGCGACGGCGTCGGAGGCGAGCACCAGACGTCCGGTCTTCTGGACGGACTCGACCAGCAACGTGTAGTCGAGCGGTGCCACGAAGCGCAGGTCGATCACCTCGGCGGAGATGCCGTACTTCTCCTGCAGGGTGTCGGCGGCTTCGAGCGCCCGGTACAGGGTGGCGCCGAGCGTCGCGATGGTCACGTCGGTGCCCTCGCGGCGGACGACCGGCTGGCCCTCCGGGGTCTCGTAGTAGCCCTCCGGGACGCCGTCGGCCTCGAACTGCTCGCCGATGTCGTACAGCAGCTGGGATTCGAGGAACACCACCGGGTCGGTGCCGGCCAGCGCCAGGTTCAGCATGCCCTTGGCATCGGTCGGGGTGGACGGGAAGTACACCTTCAGGCCCGGGATGTGCGAGACGAGCGCCGACCAGTCCTGGGAGTGCTGGGCGCCGTACTTGTTGCCGACGGAGACCCGCAGCACCAGCGGCATCTTCAGCAGGCCGGCGGACATCGACTGCCACTTGGCCATCTGGTTGAACACCTCGTCGCCGGCGCGGCCGAGGAAGTCGCAGTACATCAGCTCGACGACCGCACGACCACCGGACAAGGCATAACCCACACCGGCACCCACGATGGCGGCCTCCGAGATCGGCGAGTTGAACAACCGGCGGTACGGCAGCAGCTCGGTGAGTCCGCGGTAGACGGCGAACGCGCCGCCCCAGTCGCGGTTCTCCTCGCCCCACGCGCACATCGTCGGGTCGATCGCGTACCGGTGCGCCATCGCCTCGAACAGGCCGTCGCGGAACTGGTACATCTTCACCTTGGAGACTGGCTTGCCGTCCGCGTCCTTCGCGGTGCGCACCTTCTTGGCGATCGCCTTCACCCGGGCGTTCTCGGCCAGGGGCTCGAGCAGTTCCGGCTCACCCGCACCGAACGCCTCGACGTGCTCGTTGGAGAGCATCTTCGACTCGATGTAGGTCGCGTCCACCCGCTCCAGGTCGTCGCTGGACGCCAGCGCGAGCACCTTCGTCAGGCGCTCGACGATCCGTCCGCGCAGGTCGTCCACGTCCGCGTTCTTCAGGACGCGCTTGCTCACCAGCAGGTCGGAGAAGGACGTGATCGAGTCGGCAGCCTCCCAGGCCTCGATCTCCTCGCGCGTCCGGTAGCTGGAGGCGTCGGACGGGGAGTGCCCGGAGATCCGGTAGGTGATCGTGTCGAGCAGGACGGGGCCCTTGCCGGCGAGCAGGAGCTCCTTCTTGCGGGCGATCGCATCGGCGACGGCGAGCGGGTTGTAGCCGTCCACCCGCTCGGCGTGCATGGCCTCGGGGTTCACGCCCGCGCCCACCCGGGCGAGGATGTCGTAGCCCATGGTCTCGCCGTCGGTCTGGCCGCCCATGCCGTAGAAGTTGTTGAAGAAGTTGAACAGGATCGGCGGGTTCCCGCCGTCCTCGGGACGCCACAGCTGGCGGTACTGGTCCATGGCGGCGAACATCATCGCCTCCCACACCGGCCCGCAGCCCATGGACGCGTCGCCGATGTTGGCGATCACGATGCCGGGCTCGCGGTTCACCCGCTTGAACAGCGCCGAGCCGTTCGCGATCGGGGCCGAGCCGCCGACGATGGCGTTGTTGGGCATCGAGCCGAACGGGGTGAAGAAGGCGTGCATCGAGCCGCCCATACCCCGGTTGAAGCCCACCTTGCGGGCGAAGATCTCGGCCAGCGTGCCGAACAGGATGAAGTTCTCGGTGAGCTCATCGGCCGTCTCGTAGCCGATCTTCTCGGCGTAGCGCAGGGTGTCGCCGCCGAGGAAGGTGCTCATCGTGTCGGCGAGCTTCGACGCGTCCATCTTCCGGGCCGCGGAGAACGACTTGGCCGAGGATCTCGCCGTGGCTGCGGTGGCTGCCGAAGATGTAGTCGTCGGCGTCCAGCTCGGCGGCCTGCCCGACCGCCGCGGCCTCCTGGCCGGCGGACAGGTGCGCGGGGCCCTTGTGGTTGTACTCGATGCCCTGCCACCCGCCGGTGGTCTTGATCGAGTTCAGCATCGACTCGAACTCGCGGATCGCGATCATGTCGTGCAGCATCGCGACCAGGCCGTCCGCGCCGTACCGCTTCCTCGCGGCGGTGAAGTCGAGCTTGTACGCGTTCACCGGGATCGGCGGGACGGTGATCGTCGAGGCCTTGCGGACCTCGGCCGGGTTCACTGCTAGTGACTTGGGCATCTCTTCCTTCGCTTCTCTGGATCAGTCGTTGAGGGCCCAGGCAGCCTCGCGGATGCCTTCGGACACGGTCGGGTGGGGGAAGACGACCTGGCGCAGGTCGTCCACGGTGAGTTCGGTCTCGAGGACGGCGGCCGCCCCCCAGATGGTCTCGGGGGCGTAGCTGCCGAGCATGTGGACGCCGAGGACGGCGCGAGTGTGCTTGTCGGCGATCAGTTTCACCGCACCGGGGCCACGGACGCCGTTCTCTGCGACGAAGCGTCCGGACACCGCCAGCGGGACGGTCGCGGTGACGACATCGTGGCCGCGTTCGGACGCCTGCGCCTCGGTGAGCCCTACGCCGGCGGCCTCGGGGATCGAGTAGACCGCCCACGGGATGGTGTCGGTGCGCAGCGTCTGGCCGGAGTTGGCGGCCTTGACCGGGTCGATGATGTGGGCCGCGGCGACCTCGCCCATCCGGTAGGCGGCGTGGGCGAGCAGGCTGCGTCCGGTGACGTCGCCGACCGCCCAGACGTTGGGCAGGTTGGTGCGCATGGTGTCGTCGACGACGACCCCCCTGGGCCCGACCTCCAGCCCGGACTCCTTCGCCCCCCAGCCGTCGACGAGCGGACGCCGTCCGACCGCCATCAGCACGAGGTCGGCCTCAGCGCGCTGCTCGGCGCCCTTCGCGTCGGTGTAGACGACCGTCGCACCCTCGATGCCGGTGACCCGGCAGCCGAGCCTGAACGTGACGTCCGACAGCGCCTTGCGGAGCTTCGCGGCGAGGTCGTCGTCCATGAAGGGGACGATCTCGGGCAGCATCTCGATCACCTCGACCTGCGCGCCGAATGCGGCGAACAGGGACGCGAACTCCAGCCCGATCACGCCGCCGCCGATCACGGCGAGTCGCTGCGGGACGGCGTCGACGGCCAACAGCCCGGTCGAGTCGACGACCAGTGGGTTGTCCTTCGCACCGGGGATCGGCGGCATCGCCGGCACCGAGCCGGTGGCGATGATCACGTGGTCGGCGGTCTTCCGGGTCTTGGCCGACAGGTGCTTGTCATCCCGGGCTCGACCCGGGATCTCCTCGTCGGCGCGACTCCCTGCGTCCGGAGATCCCGGCTTTCGCCGGGATGAAAGGGGGGTGAGTTCGACCACGCCCGGGCCGACGAGCGTCCCGTGCGCGTTGGCGACCTCGACGCCGGCGCGCTTCTCGGCCATCCCGACGCCGCCGACGAGCGTCTTGACCACGTCCGCCTTCCACGACTGGACGGTCGCCCAGTCGAAGCTGACGTTCTCCGCGGTCACGCCGAACTGCGCGGAGTGCTGCGCGTGGGCGTACAGCTTGGCCGAGTTCAGCAGGGACTTGGTCGGGATGCAGCCCACGTTCAGGCACGTGCCGCCCAGGGCCTCCTTCTCGACCAGCAGCACCTTCTTGCCGGCATGGCCGAGGCGCTCGGCGGCGATGTAGCCGCCGGGGCCGCCGCCGAGGACGATCACGTCGTAGTCGCTCATCAGTGATCCCCTCAGCCCAGAACCGTCAGGTCGATGTCGGCCACGGCCGCGCACAGGTCCTTCAGGAAGCGTGCGGCGTCCGCACCGTCGATCACCTGGTGGTCGGCGGTCAGCGAGAACCCGATCCGCTGCTCGGCCCCCACGCTGCCGTCGGCGTTGATCACCGCGCGCGGGAAGATCGCGTCCACCCCGAGGATCGCCACCTGCGGCACGTTCAGCAGCGGGGTGAACCACTCGATCCCGAACGCCCCCAGGTTGCTCACCGTGAAGCTCGCCCCACCCAGCAGGTCGGGGCTGATCGAGCCGCCGATCGCTGCGTTCGCCAGCGCCTTGCACCGGACGGAGAAGTCCCGCAGCGTGAGCGTGTCGGCGAACTGCAGCGTCGGCACCAGCAGGCCGCGCGGGGTGTCCACGGCCATGCCGAGGTGCACGGACGCGAACTCACGCAGCACGCCGCCGGACAGGTGGGCGTTGACCACCGGGTGCCTGAGCAGCGTCCGGACGGCCGCGTACCCGACCATGTCGCCGATCGTGACCGCGGCGAGCTCCGGGTCGGACGCGCCCTTCAGCCGCTTGCGCAGAGCCAGCAGCCCTGCGGCCGGCGCGGTCGCGGTGTAGGTCAGCTGCGCGGACGTCGCCAGCGAGTTCATCATCCGCTCGGCGATCACCTTGCGGATCCCCTTCAGCGGCGTGTCGGTGTAGGCGCCCGGGAACTCGCTGCCCTGCGGGCTTCGTGACGCCGGCTCGTTCCTCGCCGGCTCCTCAGCCACCGTTGTGGTGGCGGCCAGGTCGGCGCGCGTCACGCGCCCACCGATGCCGGTGCCCGCCGCGCCCGGCACGAAGCCGGACGCCTCCGCGCGCGCCCCGGCGGTCAGGCCCGGGCCGGCGGCGATGGCCTCTTGGACGTCGCGTTCGATCACGCGTCCGTGCGGACCGGTGCCCGCGAGTAGGTCGGCGGCGATGCCCTGGGAGGCGGCCAGCGCGCGGGCCCGGGGCGAGATTCCTTCAGCGGGAGTGTCCGTGACGGCGGCCCTTCGTGACGCCGGCTCGTTCCTCGCCGGCTCCTCAGGGACCGTTCCGGAAGCCGGCTCAACCCCCTCCGGCTCGTCAGGGAGCGTTGCAGGGGCCGCGCCACCACCGACCAGCCCGGCGATGTCCTCGCCCGGCTCGCCGACGATCACCAGGGGCTCCTTGACCGGGACGTCGTCGCCCTCGGCGGCGAGCAGCGCGAGCACCGTCCCTGCGACGCCGGACGGCACCTCCATCGACGACTTGTCGGTCTCGATCTCGCACAGCAGGGTCGAGGCGTCGACCACGTCGCCGACCTTCACCAGCCAGGCGGTGACCAAGCACGACTCCACCGTGTTGCCGAGCTGTGGCATCACCACTACCTGTGCCATGGGTTCTCCTGTTCCTAGACGATGCGGACTTCGACGCCGCTGTTGCCGAGTTCGGTCCGGGCGTCCTCGCCCAGGCCGGAATCACTGATCACGCCGGCGAGGTCGGCCAGCGGCATGACGCTGACGAACCCTGCGCGCGCGTACTTGGACGCGTCCGCGACGAGCCACGACTCGGTCGCCCGCGCCTTCATCGCGCGGATCACCTCCGCGCCCTCGGCGAAGGCCGTGGTCAGGCCGCGTTCGGCGCTGAAACCGTCCGTCCCGAAGAAGGCCAGCCGGACGTTGAAGTCCTCGATGGACGCGAGCGCACCCGGGCCGACGAGCGACTCGCTGCTGCGGTGGAACGTGCCCCCGGTGAGGACGACCGTCAGCGAAGGGTGCAGCCGCGCGTAGCGCAGCACCAGCGTGGAGTTCGTGAGGATCCGCACACCGCGACGTTCGCCGAGGTGGGCGACGATCTCCGCGCAGGTCGTGCCCGCCTCGATCATCACCACGTCGTCGTCACGGATCAGTTCCGCGGCCGCGGCGGCGATCCGTCCCTTCTCGCCCGCGTGCTGGAGCTGGCGCTCGAGGACGTTGCGGTAGCCGGTGGCCTCGGCACCGCCGTGGGTGCGAGCGAGCATGCCGCGCTCCTCCAGGGTGCGCAGGTCGCTGCGGACGGTGACCTCCGAGACGCCGAGCTGGCGGGACAGTGCGGCGACCGACAGCGATCCCTCTCTGGCCAGACGCGCCAGGATCAGGGACTCGCGCTCGTTGCGCTCGATCGACATCGACCGGTCCTTTCGAATGATCTTCGAACTAGATCCTATAACGATTCAATCGTAAGCTAGTGCCAGCGATCCCGCAAGCGTTGCTGAAGCGGCTCCCGAGCGGGACGCGTCCGTCCGCACCCCAGCGAGGAACCCATGGAGATCCTGTTCGACACCGCCAACCTGGCCGCCATCGAGGAGATGACGCCGCTCTACCCCGTGGCGGGGGTGACCACCAACCCGACCATCATCAAGGCCGAGGGCCGGATCGACTTCTACGCCCACTTCCGCAGGATCCGCGAGATCATCGGCCCGGACCGGACGCTGCACATCCAGGTGCTCGCGCAGGACGCGGACGGCATCGTCGCCGACGCGCACCGGCTGCTGGCAGAGATCGACGGCAGCGTCTACGCCAAGATCCCCACGACCGAGCAGGGCATCCGGGCAATGCGCCTGCTGAAGGACGAGGGCGTCGGCGTGACCGCCACCGCCATCTACTCCAAGACGCAGGGCATGCTGGCCGTCGCGGCGGGCGCGGACTACATCGCGCCGTACTTCAACCGCATGGAGAGCCTCGACATCGACACCAGCGCCACGATCAAGAGCCTGGCGAAGTTCATCGACCGGCACGGCGCGGACTGCAAGATCATGGCGGCGAGCTTCAAGAACGTCGCCCAGGTGAGCGCGGCCTTCGAGGCCGGGGCCGCGGCGGTGACCCTGCACCCCGACCTGCTGCGGGCCGCCCTGTCGAGCCCCGACATCACGCAGGCCGTGGACGCCTTCGCGCAGGACTGGTTCGACACGTTCGGCACCACGACGCTCCCCTGAGTTCGGCGGTCAGCGGCGTTCGCGGCCGAGCAGCCACAGCCGCAGCGACGTCGCAACCGCCCGCTCGAGGTCGGCGGCCGCCCCGGCGAGGGCGGACGCCAGGTCGCGGGGGCCGGGGCTGATCGGCACCACCGCGGCGAATCCGCGTCCGACCAGGTCGCCGGCACCGTCGCCCAGCGACCCCGCGAAAGCGATCACGGGGACGCCGTGTCGCGCGGCGACGTCGGCCACCCCGGCCGGCGTCTTGCCCGACAGCGTCTGGCGGTCCAGCGATCCCTCTCCGGTGAGCACGAGGTCGGCACCCGCGACGGCCTCATCGAGGTGGGCCGCGTCCGCGACGACCTCCACGCCGCGGCGCATCCGTCCGCCGAGGCACAGGAACGCCGCGCCGAGGCCACCGGCAGCCCCCGCGCCGGGGAGGGCGCGGACGTCCGGCAGCCCCGCGGCGACGAGGGCGTCGGCGATCCGGGCCAGGGTGGCGTCCAGCACCGGGACCTGCGCGGGCGTCGCGCCCTTCTGAGGACCGAACACGGCGGCCGACCCCTCGGGGCCGAGCAGCGGGTTCGTGACGTCGCAGGCGAGGTCGATCGTGACGTTGGGCAGCCGCGGGTCGAGCCCTGACAGGTCGACGCGGTCCAGCATCGTCAGGCCGTCGGGTGTCGGTTCGAGCGGCATCCCGTCGGCGGCGAGCCACACCGCGCCGAGACCAGCGAGCAGGCCGGCGCCGCCGTCGGTGGTCGCGGATCCGCCCAGGCCGACGATGATGCGGGTCGCACCCGCGTTGAGGGCGTCCTGGACGAGGTCGGCCACGCCGAGCGAGGTGGACCGCATCACGTCACGCGCGGACCGGGCGATGAGCCCGATGCCGACGGCCGCGGCGACCTCGACCACCGCCAGCCCGTCCGCGCACAGCCCGTAGCGGGCCTCGAGCGGACGACCCAGCGCGTCCACGGTGGCGACCGTGCGCCACTCCCCCGCCAGCGCGTCGACCAGTGCCTGCGCCGTGCCCTCGCCGCCGTCGGCCATCGGCACCGCGACGCAGTCGGCGTCCGGCAGCACGGCGCGGACGCCGCGGGCCATCGCCGCGGCGGCGTCCGCTGCGCTCAACGACTCCTTGAACGAGTCCGGGGCGAGCACCACCTTCACGACGCCAGCCGACCACTCCGACGCGCTCTTGTCGAGCCGGGCGCCGTCATTCCTGGCCCATCGAGGGCCACCGTCCAGCGCCCAGAGCCACCCCTCACGTCGACAGCCCCTGTCCAGACGCAGGCCCTCGACGCGAACAGAGGCCCTCGACGCAGGACGCGGGCCCTCAGTGCGGGCGGCCGGGCGGCCTCAGCGCTGGCTGGCGAGCAGGGCCGCCTCCGCGGCCTTCGTCCAGCGTCCGTCGACCAGTTCGGCCGCCACCTCGGGCAGCGTGTCCGCCAGTGCCTCGAGGGTGACCAGACCGAGGTCGGGGAGCATCGGGTAGACCATGATCTTGCCGCCGGACGTGCGGTTGTTGACGCTCTCGATCCCGTCCGCGACGCCGGCCATGCCGGTGACGGCCCACAGCGACACGTTGGTGTCCAGGGTGCCGTCCTCGACCTTGGCGAGCATGGTCTTCATGTCCTGGATCCGCGACCCCGAGGTGCCGACCAGGTAGACCCCGTCCGTCGCGATCTTCGTGAGGTCGAGCTCGGCCATCGTGCCGATGGCGAACCCGGCGAACGCGTTCACGATCGCACCCTCGGTGGCGATGTCGACGGCCTGCGCGATCAGGAACGGCGCGGGGACCATCGCGGCGATGTAGCTGTACCCGGTCTCCAGCGGCTCGGTCTTCGAGTTCCGGAAGGACGCGGGGACGCCGTTCGCCTCCGCGACGGGCGCCACGACGGCGGCCAGGTGCGCGAGCCGGGCGTCGTCGACGTCCACGGCGTCCATCGTGATGCCCGGGACGCCGCTGACGGCCGTCCGCACGGTGTGCATGAGCCCCATCGGGCCGGCGGCGCCGACGATCGCGATCCGCTCCCCTTCCCGCAGCTCGCACTGCGCGGGGATCCGCGCGTAGCCCGCGGCCGCGTCCGTGCCCGCGGTGCCGGTGTAGCGGATCAGGTCGTAGTGGACGCGGCCGACGTCGATCTTGACGAGCCGGTCGAACGACCCGCCGGCCAGCACGACGTCCAGCACCGCGCCGAAGCCGAGCTTCGCGCCCAGCGCCTCGGCGACGTCGGCGTCGGACCCGACGTAGACGATGTCGTCGAACGTGCCCTCCAGCTCCGCCAGCGAGGCGGCCACGGTCGCCCCGGGCACCTCCGCGGCCCCAACGACCGTGATGGACGCGGGCGCGGCCTGCGCGAGCAGCGTGTCGAGCCCCTCGACCGCGTCGGCGACGACGAGCAGCCGTCCGCCCGGCTTGAGCGTCTGCCGCTCGCCCCACGCGTACGCGGCCTCGACGCAGGCCCACGGCTCGATCAGCGCGACGGCGGACGCGGACGGGCCCTCGCTGACCGGGATCAGGAAGCGCTCGCCGGTCGCCGGGTCCATGATCACCCGCTCGTCGAGGACGACGTACTCCTGGAGCGCCCCCTCGAAGTTGTAACCGAAGGCGGCGTTCGAGCTGGCGGTGGGCAGGTGCCGGTAGTCGGTCTGGACGAGCACGCGCTCGCCGACCCGGTGGTGCTGCACGTCGGAGCCGACGGCGACGATGCGTCCCACGGGCTCGTGACCGGGGACGCCGGCGGCGTCGCCAGGGCGGTAGCTGGGGATGGTCGCCAGCTCGGCGGCACTCAGCCCGCTGCGCACCTCGCTCTTGCGGGGGTGGTTGCTGAAGGCGTGCAGCAGCTTGGTGTCGGAGAAGCAGATACCGCACGCCTCGGGAGCGAGCAGCAGCTGCGTCGGGCCGAGGTCGTACATCGCCTTGGCCTCGTTGTGCACCACCTGGTCGGCGCCGACGAACTGGATGGCGTGCTGGGTGGCGGGGAGATCCTGGGTCATGGGTGCGTCCTTCACGTTCAGTTGAGCATGTTCTGGCCGCCGGTCACCGGGACGGCCTGGCCGGTTTCGTAGGCCTGGTCGACGATGTAGTACACGGCCTTGGCGAGGTCGGACGGCAGGCAGCCGCGGCCCATCGGGACCTTGTCCTCGTAGGACCGGCGGACGTCCTCCACGGTCGTCGCGCCGGGCACCTTGCCCGCCTTCAGGTACTGCACGAAGAGCCCCCGCTCGGGATCGGTCCACAGCGGGCCGTCGAGGTAGTTGCCGGGACAGATCGCGTTCACCTTGATGCCGTACTCGATCAGCTCCAGGGCGAAGCTCTGGGTGAGTCCGATGCCGCCGAACTTGGAGCCGGCGTAGGCGAAGTTGCGCTTCGACCCCTCCAGCCCCGACTTGGAGTTGATCTCGATGATGTCGAACAGGGCCTCGGGACGGGCGGCGCGCTGCGCCGCCATGACCGGTGCGACCGCCCGCACCCCCAGGAAGTAGCCGCGGTAGTTCACGTTGGTGACGAGGTCGAAGTCGGCGACCTTCTGCGTCATCACGCCCTCGGCGCGCAGGACGCCGGCGTTGGAGATGAACACGTCCACGCCGCCGTAGGTGGCCACGACCTCAGCGATCGCGTCCAGCTGGGACTGCTCGTCGCTGACGTTGACCCCGACCGCGACGGCCCTGCCCTCGCCGTAGCGCGCGGCCAGCTCGGCCGCCTGCCTGCCGGCGAGGTCGATGTTGAGGTCGGCGAGCACGACCTGGGCGCCCTCGGAGAGGAGTTCAGTCGTGATGCCCAGCCCGAAGCCCTGCGCAGCGCCGGTGACCACGACGACCTTGCCGTCCATCCGGCCCTTGCGCGCGGACGCGGCCACCGCCTTGCGGTAGCTCTCCGCCTCCCAGTTCTCGATGAACCCACGCTCCCGCGCGTCCATGCACCGCACGGTGCCGATCCGGTCGGCGTCGCGGGCGACCCGCAGCGCGTCGGTGAACGTGGCCAGTGCCGTGCGGGCGGCGGCGAGGTCCGCGCCCGCGCCGAAGGCGACCACGCCGGGGACCACGGCGATGACCGGGTCCTTGCCGTGCTGCGCGCGGTAGGCGGCCACCGCGGCGGTCACGGCCTCGGCGTCGGCGTCGGCGGGCAGGACGAGCGGCAGCGAGCCCGCGTACACGATCTGGTCGGGGATCAGCGGCCCGTCGGTGAGGATGGCCTCCCCGGCGCGCGTCGTGGTGACAGCCCGGACGAGGTCGGACGCGTCCGAGGTGACCACGGCGAGGCGGTCGGGCGTGCCGAGCAAGCCTCGCAGGGTCGGCGCGATGGTGCTGATGAGTGCGGCCGGCTGTTCGGCCTCGGCGGGCGTGGCGAGCGGCTCACCGGCATCGATCGCCGCGGCGATGGTCGCGGTCAGGCGCTCGGCCCGCTCGGTGAGCTCGGCGGCGGAGTTGCCGGAGACGATGATGCCGTGGTTGCCGAGCAGGGTGATGCCGGGGGCCGGACGCCCGGTGCGCGCGGTGTACGCGTCCCTGACCTCACCCACCGTGCGGGCCAGCGGGACGCCCGGATCGGTGTAGGGGACGAAGACGGCCTCGTCGCCGAACAGCCGCTCGACCAGCGCCGCGGCGTCGGTATTGCAGGTGACGGCGTTGGCGACCAGCGGGTGCGTGTGCAGGACGAGCGCGTCCGGAATCAGCGCGTGGAACAGGATCTCGACGCTCGGCCGGCGCCCGCCGGGAGCGTCGACCAGTGCCTTCGCCGCCGCCGCCTGCACGGGGTCGCCCTCGACGGGTTCGTCGGAGGCGAGCGCGGCCAGGAGGACGTCGTTGCGCAGGCCGACGAGGTCGGCGGCGGTCAGGGTGGCCAGCGGGACGCCGGACGGCTTGATCCGCAGGATCCCGTCCACCTTCACCGACGCGTTGCCGCCGCCGGCGCGCGAGTACTCGGGGTCCGCCCCGAACGCGTTCGCGACCTGGATCAGCTCGTCGACCAGGCTCATCAGTTCTCACTCCTCGGTTCGTCTTCTGCCTGCTGTGGGGACCCCTGCGCGCTCCGGGACGAGGCACCGGGGTCGATCAGTGTGCTGCCCAGGGCCACCAGCTCCGCGGTGGGGACGTGCGTGCGGGCCCCGCTCGCGTCCACGTAGCCGGGCCGGCCCTGGCTGACCTCGTGCTGGTGGGCAGCGACCACGCAGGTCGCCTCCCAGAACGCGGTCCGGGCCGTGTCCGAGACCGGTCCGTCGACACACGCGACCTCGATCGGGATCCGGTCGAGCGTGTTGTGCTCGGTGCCGCCCATCACGATGATCCCCGCGTCCGTGAACGCCTTCACGTAGGCGTCGACGCAGGCGGAGGTGTTCCGGATCGGGATCAGCTCCGCGGCGTGGATGCCCCGCTCGACGAGCTGCTGCGCGAGGTGCTCGGCCGGGTCCTCGAACGGGCAGACCGGCGTCACCCCGTCGGCGAGCGTCGGGTAGGTGGGGATGCCGCCCATCTCCAGGACGTAGCGGTAGGCGTCGGCGAAGCTCAGCGGGACCTCCGCCACGAACCCGGGCGTGCCGACCTTGATCAGCCGCGAGCGGAGCTCGCCCTGCAGGGCGACGGCATCGTCCACGTCCACACCGGACGGCGCGCCGTAGGCGCGGGTGAGGACGGCTTCCCGCTCCTCGCGGGGAAGCGTGGCGAGCGCCTGCTGGAAGGCCTGGGCGACGTGCCGCTCCTGCAGCGAGACCCATTCGACGGGGACCTGCGCCGACGCCGCGACGGCCGCGGCAATGCGCGGCGCGTCCAGCCCGGTGTCCAGGCCGGACGCAGCGAAATGGGCGGCGAGTTGCGCGACCATGGCCGTGGCCCGCTCGTCGTTGCCCTCGCGGATCTCGCGCGCGATCCGCGCGGCAGCGTCGGACTTGCGCGCGAAGGGTGCGATGCCCTTGCCGCACAGGTACATCCGGCCGGGGTTCGCCGGGTCGTTCACGCGGACGCCGGCGGCGGCGAGGTCGGGCTCGAGGGTGATGAACTCCAGCCCGTACAGCGGGACGATGCCGGCGGCCTGGGCCTGCTCGGCGAACACCGCGTAGACCTGCTGGTCGAAGAAGTTCGAGATCCCCACCGCACGGGCGCCCTCGGACGCGGCCGCGCCGATCGCGTCGGCGACCGTGGAGAAGGCCGAGAAGTTCGGGGGGAAGTGGACGTGGGTGTTCACGACGGGGAGGCGGCCCCCGGCGTCCGGGACTGCACTGTCGGTCATCTGCCGTACCTGTCTGCTCGCTGCCGGCGGCCTCGGTGCCGTCCGATTGGAACGATTCAAGAGCCTAGCATCAATCCCCGGCGCGCAACAGCCGTCGTCCATCGACGACCGCCGGCCGCGCCCTGCGGGCAGGCCTCCACCGCCGCGCGGCAGGCGAGTGTGCCATCGCCCCAGCCTGAACAGAAATCGATCTCAGAATGGTAACGATTCAGCGCGGGAGGGTGACAACGCCCGACGAATCTCCCTACGATGCTGAAATCGATTTCTCAGATGGAGGCAACGATGCTGCTCAATCTGGACCCTGTGCTCACGGGACGGCTCCTGCTCGCCCTGGACGAGATGGGCCACGGCGACGCTGTCGTCATCGCCGATGCCCACTTCACCGCGTCGAAGCTGGCGAAGAAGCACCTGGTCGACCTGCCCGGCCTCGGCTCCCCCCGCGTCCTGCGCGCCGTGCGCTCGGTCATGGTGCCCGACACCTACGGCCCCGCCCTGGACCTGATGGAGAGCCCCGACGGCCTGCTGCCGGTCCAGTCCGAGCTGATCGAGGCCGCCCGCCTCGACGGTGAGGAGCACCGCCTGGTCGAGCGGTTCGCGTTCTACGACCTGGCGGCGCAGGCCGAGCTGATCATCCGCACCGGCGAGACCCGCACCTACGGCAACGCGTTGTTCCGCAAGGGCGTCACCCCGGTCAGCGCGGCGTTCGCATGACGGCGAGCGGGCCCGTGGCGACCGGGGTGCACGATCCCGACCTGCTCCTCCAGGTCGAGGGCGTCGAGAAGAGCTTCCCCGGGGTGAAGGCGCTCGAGGGCATGCGCCTCGACCTGCGCAAGGGCGAGGTGCTCGGCCTGGTCGGCGAGAACGGTGCCGGCAAGTCCACCCTGATGAAGCTGCTCACCGGCATCTACTCGCGCGAGGCGGGCGAGTTCTGGTTGAACGGCGAGCCCCTCGACGTGCACACCCCGAAGGAGGCGCAGGAGGCCGGCCTCTCGATCATCCACCAGGAGTTGAACCTCGTCCCGCACCTCAGCGTCGCGGAGAACATCTGGCTGGGCCGCGAGCCGGTCTCGGGCGGCTTCTTCACCCGTCCCGGAGAGCAGGTCCGCCGGACGCGGGAACTGCTGGCCGGCCTGGGCATGGTCATCGACCCCCGCGCCGTGGTCTCGACCCTGAGCGTGGCCCAGCAGCAGATGGTGGAGATCGCGAAGGCGCTGTCGTTCGAGGCGACCAAGGTCCTGATCATGGACGAGCCGACCGCGGCGCTCAACGACGCGGAGGTCGCCAAGCTGCACGACCTGATCCGCCGGTTCATCACCCCGCAGACCGGGGTCGTCTACATCTCCCACCGGATGGCTGAACTCAAGCGGATCGCGGACCAGATCACGGTGATCCGCGACGGCCACTACATCGACACCATGCCGATGGCGGGCACCACGATGGACGAGGTCATCTCCCGGATGGTCGGCCGCGCGATCAACACCGAAGCCCGGCCGGAGAACGTGCGCGACGACCGCCCGATGGTGCTGAGCGTCTCGAACCTTTCCACGAAGGCGCTGCTGAAGGACGTCAGCTTCGACCTGTACCGGGGCGAGGTGCTCGGGTTCGCCGGCCTGATGGGCGCCGGACGCACCGAGGTCGCCCGCGCGATCGTGGGCGCCGACCCGATCACGTCCGGCCAGATCCTGCTGAACAGCAACCCGGTGACGATCCACTCCCCCGCGCGAGCCGCGGCGCTCGGCATCGGCTACCTCTCCGAGGACCGCAAGCGGCTCGGCCTGATGCTGTCGCTGTCGGTGGCGCACAACATCACGGTCAGTTCGCTGGAGACCCGGTTCTCCTCCGGCTCGTTCGTGAACGACAAGGCCGTGCGCGAGGCCGCAGAGGCGTCCCGGAAGCTGCTGAACATCAAGACGCCCAGCGTGAACCAGCTGGTCAAGTACCTCTCCGGCGGCAACCAGCAGAAGGCGATCATCGCGCGCTGGCTCGTCAAGGACTGCGACGTGCTCATCTTCGACGAGCCCACCCGCGGCATCGACGTGGGCGCCAAGGAGGAGATCTACCAGCTGCTCAACCGGCTGGCCGCCGAGGGCAAGTCGATCGTCATGATCTCCTCCGAACTGCCCGAGATCCTCCGCATGTCCCACCGCGTCGTCGTCATGGCGGAGGGCCGCGTCACCGGCGTCCTCAGCGCAGAAGAGGCGAACCAGGAGTCGATCATGCGACTCGCCACGCACCGCGAGGAGACCGTCCTCGCCGACCCCGTCCAGAAAGCAGGCCGATGATGTCCTCCCCCACGACCACCGAAGCCGAGGCGACCGGCGGCTCCCGGTTCGGCGGCCTGCGCAACCAGCTCCAGCAGCTGTTCGCCTTCCTGGGCCTCGTCCTGATCTTCGCCGTCTTCTCGATCGCCCAGCCCTCCGTCTTCCCGACCTACTCCAACATCACCGGCAACATCCTGTTCTCCGCCGTCGTGATCGGGCTGCTGGCCCTGGGCGCGACCCTGGTCATCATCACCAGCGGCATCGACCTGTCGGTCGGCACCGGGATGACCCTGTGCGCGGTGATGTCGGCCACGTTCATGGTCAACTGGCACCTCCCGGTCTGGCTCGGCCTGATCCTCACCCTGCTGTTCGGCTTCGCGCTGGGTGCGGTCAACGGGACGAACGTCGCAATCCTCGGCCTGCCGCCGTTCATCGCAACCCTGGCGATGATGCTGGTGGCCCAGGGGCTCGCCCTGGTGATCTCCAACGCCGCCCCGATCTACTTCGACGCGACCGGCGCGCATGCGTCCCTGATCTGGCTCTCCACCGGGAACCTCATCCCCGGCGTCAAGTTCCCCAACGCTGTCCTGGTCTTCCTGCTGGCGGCCGTGGTCGCCTACGTCCTGCTCAACAAGACCCTGCTCGGACGCTACGACATCTCGATCGGCAGCAACGAGGAGGCCACCGCCCTGTCCGGCATCAACACGAAGAAGTGGCTGATCCTGATCTACGCCGTCGCGGGGGTGTTCACCGCCCTCGGCGGGATCATGATCTCCGCCCGCCTCGGCTCCGCGCAGCCGGCCACCGGCGCCGGCTACGAGCTCCAGGCGATCGCCGCGGTCGTGATCGGCGGCACCTCGCTGTCCGGCGGCAAGGGCACCATCGTCGGCACCGTGATCGGCGCGCTGATCATCGCGGTGATCAACAACGGCCTCCAGATCATGTCCGTCCGCCAGGAGTGGCAGAACGTGATCCTCGGCCTCGTGATCCTGGTCGTCGTCTTCATCGACCAGTTCCGCGCCCGCCGGCTCGCAACCTCCTAGGCCCCACCCCCCGCACGTCCCGTCCCACCACCCAACCTCCGCACCACACCCAACGAAGGAGAACCCATGCGGAAGATTTCAGTCGGCCTCGCCGCGCTCGGCGTCGCGGCCTCGATGAGCTTCGCAGCCTGCTCATCCGGCACCCCTGCGGCCACCGGCAGCGCCGGCGGTGGCGACACCTCGGGCGCCAAGCCCTACATCGCCATCGTCTCGAAGGGCTTCCAGCACCAGTTCTGGCAGGCCGTGAAGAGCGGCGCCGAGGCGAAGGCCAAGGAGCTCAACGTCGAGATCAGCTTCGAGGGGCCGTCGGCCGAGACCGAGGTCGAGCAGCAGATGACGATGCTCCAGAACGCGCTGGCGAAGAAGCCGGCAGCGCTCGGCTTCGCCGCCCTGGACAGCAAGGCGTCCGCGTCCGTGCTGCAGCAGTTCAAGGACGCGAGCATCCCGGTGATCGCGTTCGACTCCGGTGTCGACTCCGACATCCCGCTCACCACGGCGGCGACCGACAACAAGGCCGCGGCGGCCGAGGCGGCCAAGCACATGTGCGAGCTGATCGGCAGCACGGGCAAGGTCGGCCTGATCGTCCACGACCAGACCTCGAAGTCCGGCACCGACCGCCGCGACGGCTTCATCGAGGGCATCAAGGCCAACTGCCCCAACGTCACACTGCTCGACCCGCAGTACGGCGCCGGTGACCAGGCCAAGAGCGCGGACATCGCCAAGAGCATGATCCAGGCGAACCCCGACATCGCGGGCATCTTCGGCTCCAACGAGGGCTCGGCCATCGGCGCGCTGAAGGGCGTCCAGGAGGCCGGCGACGCGGCGAAGAACGTCAAGCTGGTCGGGTTCGACTCCGGCCAGGCCCAGATCGACGCGATCACCAACGGCACCATGGCCGGCGCGATCACCCAGAACCCGGTCGGCATGGGCGAGGCGGTCGTGCAGGCCGCGGTGGACGCGATCAACGGCAAGTCCCTGGAGAAGACCATCGACACCGGCTTCTACTGGTACGACAAGACGAACATCGCCGACGAGAAGATCCAGGCCGTTCTGTACAAGTGACCGCCTGACCTCCTCCCTCACTCCGGGGGCGGCACCCACGCGGTGCCGCCCCCGGACCATCATCGGGACCGTCCTGCCCGGGGCGTCCCTGCCCTTCCGGAGAGGAACACGATGCAGGACACCGCGGCCAGGGATGCGCCTAGGCTCTCCCTCGTGAACACCGTTCTTCCGCAGCGGGCCGGGGAGGGCCGCGGATGATCACCATCTACGACGTCGCCGCGAAGGCAGGGGTGTCGCCCGCGACGGTGTCGCGCGTGTTCAACGGCATCAAGGTCACGCCCGAACGGGCCGAGGCGGTGCGGGCCGCGGCGACCGAACTCGGCTTCGTCCCCAACCGCAACGCCCGTCGGCTGCGCACCAGTTCCTCCGAGATCATCGCGATGATGGTCCCCGACATCGAGAACCCGTTCTTCACCGTGATGACCAGGGCGGTCGAGGACGTCGCCCGCGCCGGCGGCTACTCGGTGATGCTGTGCAACACCGACGAGGACCCCGAGCGCGAGCAGGACTACCTGCGCGCGGCGGTCAGCGACCCCGTGGCCGGGATCGTGATCGTGCCGAGCAGCCGCACCACCAACCTCGACCTCCCGCTGGAGCGCGGCGTCCCCGTGGTCTGTGTCGACCGGCGCGCCCCCGGCTACCAGGTGGACGCGGTCGTCGCCGAGAACGTCGCCGGCGCCACCGCATCGGCCAGGCAGCTGTTCGCCTCCGGCTACCACCGGGTCGCGTGCATCAGCGGCCCTGAGGGCGTGGAGACCGCCGACGACCGCGCACGCGGCTGGGCGGCCGCCGTCCGCGAGGTCACGGGCGCCGACCCCGAACCGGCCCTGGTCGTCCGCACCACCTACACCGTCACCGGCGGGGAGGAGGCCACTCGCCAACTGCTCGCCCTCCCCGACCCGCCGGACGCGGTGTTCGCCGCGAACAACCGGCTCGCCTCCGGCGCGATCCGGGTGCTGGCGGAGGCGGGCCTGCTGCCACCGGCCGTCGGCGTCGCGTCCTTCGGGGGGTTGCCGCTGGTGCTGCTGATCCCCGCCGGCATCCAGGTCGCCCACCTGCCCGCCCGCGAGCTCGGGTTGACCGCTGCGACCATGCTGCTGGAGCGCATCCGGGGGCTCGACGCCCCGGCCAGGGAGGTCGTGCTGCCGGTCGCCTTCAGCGACGAGGAGTCGACCATCTCCGTCCTCGAGGGCCGCACCGCCGTGGCGTCCACCGAGGCCTGAGAACCCGGGTTCCACCACCCTCTCGAGTCCTTCTGACCTTGACTCTGAAATCGATTGCTGCAAGCATGGATCCCGGCTCGTCCCTGTCGTTCAGCGTGGTGCGCGGGGCTTCGGCGATGAGTGAGAACCCGACCAAGGAGTGAGCTGTGACCACCTATCGCATGCCGGAGATCGCCCCGCGTCCGGCCGCAGAGCCGAAGACCGTCTACACGATCGCGAACGGCGACCTGCGCCTGACCACCAACGTGAAGACCTGGGACATGCAGCGGCAGGTCGAGGGTGAGTTCGCCGCCGCCGTGGAGTCGCTGGGGTGGAGCGTCCAGCGCGCCCACGGCGTCAACCCGGCCACCGGCCACGGCTTCATCGACAGCCAGCGCCGGGGCATGGAGGTGTTCAAGAACGTCCCCACCGACGCCCCGCTGGTCGTCGTGGAGGCCGTCTGGCAGTACAGCCACCACGTCCTGCACGGCCTGCGCTCGCACACCGGCCCGATCCTGCTGGTCGCCAACTTCGCCGGCGACTTCCCCGGCCTGGTCGGCATGCTGAACCTGCACGGCTCGATGGTGAAGGCCGGCATCCCCCACGCCACCCTGTGGAGCAAGGACTTCACCGACGAGTGGGCGCGGACGAAGCTCGCCGAGTGGCTGGAGACCGGCGCGATCGTCCACGACACCTCCCACGTCCGCGACCTGCCCGCGCTGCCCGACAGCGAGGAGAAGGCGCTCGGTGAGGCGCTGGCCGCCCAGCTGAAGGCCGACAAGGCGATCATCGCTGTCTTCGACGAGTACTGCATGGGCATGTACAACGCCCTGATCGACGACGAGCTGATGAACCCGGCCGGCATCTACAAGGAGCGCCTCTCCCAGAGCGCGCTGGTCGCCGAGATGAACAAGGTCACCGACGAGGAGGCCAACGCCGTCCGCGCGTGGCTGGACGAGGCCGGCATGACCTTCCACATCGACAACGACGGCGACTGGAAGGAGAACCTGACCGACGAGCAGGTGCACTCCCAACTGAAGATGTACGTCGCCGCCGTCCGGATGGCCGACGACTTCGGCGCAGACGTGGTCGGCATCCAGTACCAGCAGGGCCTGAAGGACATGGTGCCCGCGTCCGACCTGGTCGAGGGGCTGCTGAACAACGTCGAGCGTCCCCCGGTGACCTCGCGGGACGGCTCGCGGGTGCTGTACGAGGGCGCTCCCGTCCCGTGTGCCAACGAGGTCGACCAGGGCGTGGCGATCGACGCGCTGGTCACCAACCGGGTGTGGACGGCGATGGGCCTCGACCCGGCGACCACCCTGCACGACGTCCGCTGGGGCGACGACTGGGAGGGCCAGTTCGTCTGGGTGTTGGAGATCTCCGGCTCCGTCCCTGCGTCCCACCTGGGCGGCTACGACAAGGCCCACGCCTACCGGCAGAGCTACTACTTCTTCCCGCTCGGCGGCGCGACCCTCTCGGGCGTCTCGAAGCCCGGTGAGATCGTCTGGTCGCGCGTGTTCATCATGGACGGGGTCCTGCACGTCGACCTCGGTCGCGGCACCTGCATCGAGATGCCCGAAGCAGAGGTGCAGCGCCGGCTGGACTCCACCAACAAGGAGTGGCCGATCATGAACGCCGTCCTGCACGGTGTCGACCGCGACCAGCTGATGGCCCGCCACAAGGCCAACCACCTCAACGTGGCCTACGCCCCGGACGCCGCCACGGCCGATGCGGCCCTCACCGCCAAGGCCGCGATGTTCGCGGCAATGGGCTACCAGGTGCACCTGGCCGGAGAGGTGCTCACCGACCTCGCCTGAACGCTGACGCCGGTACGCCCGCTGGCCGGGCGTGCCGGCGTCAGCGTCCGGCGCGGGCCCTGCGTTCGGCGTCGTCCCAGTCCCGGGGCCCGATCGGCAGCACTCCGGGACGGTAGGTCGTGAGCTCTGAGGACGCGATCGCCACCTCGCGCAGCGCCGTCCGGTCGCCGCTCAACGCCCCGCACGCGCGGGCCTGGACCAGCAGGTTGCCCAGCGCCGTGCCCTCCGCGGGCCCCGCGACGACCGGCAGGCCGGTGGCCTCCGCGGTGAGCTGGCACAGCAGCGTGTTCTGGCAGCCGCCGCCGACCACGTGGACGACGCCCACCTCGCGTCCCGCCAGCGCGCAGGCCGTGCGGATCGCGTTGCGGTAGGCCAGCGCGAGCGAGTCGAGGATGCAGCGGCAGATCGCGACCGGGTCGTCGGGCAGGTCCTGGCCCGTCTCGGCGGCCATCGTCCGCAACCGCGACGGCATGTCACCGGGGGGCAGCAGGCGGTCGTCGGTCATGTCCAGGACGCAGGCCAGACCGGGACGGTCCGCGGCGGCCTCCAGGAGCGGGAGGAGTTCGACGTCACGTCCGGCGGCCTGCCAGGTGCGGACGCTCTCGCTCAGCACCCACAGGCCCATCACGTTCTTGAGGTAGCGGACGGTGCCGTCGATGCCCAGTTCGTTGGTGAAGTCGGCCGCCCGGCTCTCCGGGCTGAGCACCGGCTGCTCGAGTTCGAGGCCGACCAGCGACCACGTCCCCGAGGAGATGAACGCGAAGTCGGTGCCGCGGGCGGGGATGGACGCGACTGCCGAGGCGGTGTCGTGGCCCCCGACCGCCACGACCTGCAGGGGGCGCGAGAACAACCCGTCCCTGGTCGGGCCGAGGATCGTGCCGGGCTCGACCAGCTCCGGCAGGACCCGGGGCACCGGCAGGCCGTAGCTGTCGGCGAGGTGCGCGCAGGTGGACGCCGACCAGGTGCGGGACGCGACGTCGAGCAGCCCCGTGGTGGAGGCCATCGTGACCTCCGCGACCTCGCGTCCGCTCAGCCAGTAGGACATCAGGTCGGGCATCAGCAGGACCCGCGCGACCTCGCCCCACCGGTCGTCCTCGCGGGCCGCGACCAGCTGGAAGAGCGTGTTGAACGCCATCACCTGCAGCCCGGCGGCCGCGTACAGCTCCTCGGCGGGCAGCCCGGCGAAGACGAGTTCCGGCACGCCCAGCGTCCGGTCGTCGCGGTAGTGGAAGGGTGCCTCGAGCAGCTCACCCGCGGCGTCCACGCGTCCGTAGTCGACACCCCAGGTGTCCACGCCCACCGACTCCAGCGCGCCACCGGACGCCTCGATCGCCGCCTCGATGCCCGCCCGGACGTGGGCGAACAGGCCGCTCGCGTCGGTGTGGATGCCGTCCGTGGCCTCGACGGGGCCATTGCCGAACCGTCCGGTCTGGCTGAGCTCGAAGCGTCCGTCCTCGAGCCTGCCGAGGATCACGCGTCCGCTGGACGCACCGAGGTCGACAGCGGCGAAGTAGCGGGCGGTCACCGGGCCGGCCCCGGCATCGCGGGCCACTGCAGAACCAGCTCCATCGCCGCTCCTTCCTTCGAGACGTGTTGAATCGTTTCATAGCCTACTGGCCCGCCCGCGGCGCCGTCAAGGCCGCTCGTCGCCGCGCGCGAGCGCCGTTCCTGCTCCCGAAAGGCGGCCTTGCTCCCGGAATCCGGGGAGCAAGGCCGCCTTTCGGGAGCAAACGCGACCGGGGTGACGGGTGGGACGGCCAGCGTCCGGGCGGCCGGCCGCGGAGCCGCGGCCCCGCGACCTCAGCGGCCGGCAGCCTCGAGCTGGTCCTCGAGGTTGAAGACCTCCTCGATCCGCTCCCAGGCCTCGTCGGGGGCGCCCTCGGACGCGAACAGGCGCGCCATCTCCGCCTGCCACTTCGCGTTGATCTCCGTGGCGGCGACGCGCTGCTGCGCCTCGTCCAGGTCGTCGGCCTCGCAGTAGCCGATCAGCAGGCCGTCCGGGCGCAGGAACAGCGAGTAGTTGCGCCAGCCGGCGTCCCTGAGCGCGACCAGCAGCTCTGGCCACACGGCGGCGTGCCGCGCCCTGTACTCGTCCAGCTTCGCCGGGTCGACGTGGCCCAGCAGGCAGTACCTCGCCATCGTGGTCTCCGGGGCTCAGGCGCCCCAGCCGGCCTGGGTGCCGCCGACGCGGTCGGCGGCGATCTTGCCCAGGTAGCCGGACGCGGCGAACGCGGCCATCGGGTCGGCCGGCAGGCCGCGGGACTCCCGCCACGCGGCGAGGTCGGCGCGGACGTCGGTGTAGAACGCGTCCATCAGGATCCCGTTGGCGCCCAGCACGTCGCCGGCGGCCTGCGCGGCGGCCAGCGCATCGTGGTCGACGAGCATCGCCTTGGCCGTCATCTCCTGCACGTTGAGGACGGAGCGGATCTGCCCGGGGACCTTGTCCTCGACGTTGTGGCACTGGTCGAGCATGAACGCAACGCCGGAGTCGGGGCCGTAGCCACCGCCGCGGATCACCTCGTAGAGGATCCGGAACAGCTGGAACGGGTCGGCCGCGCCCACGATCAGGTCGTCGTCGGCGTAGAAGCGGGAGTTGAAGTCGAACGAGCCCAGCTTGCCCAGCCGCAACAGCTGCATGACGATGAACTCGATGTTCGTGCCCGGCGCGTGGTGGCCGGTGTCGAGGCAGACCATCGCCTTCTCGCCCAGGGCCGCGCACTGCGCGTACGAGGTGCCCCAGTCGGGCACGTCGGTGTGGTAGAACGCCGGCTCGAAGAACTTGTACTCCAGCACCAGCCGCTGCGCGGGGCCGAGCCGGTCGTAGATCGTGGCCAGCGAGTCGGCGAGCCGATCCTGGCGCCCGCGCAGGTCGGCCTGGCCCGGGTAGTTCGAGCCGTCGGCCAGCCAGATCTTCAGGTCGCGGGAGCCGGTCGCGTCCATGATGTCGATGCACTCGAGGTGGTGGTCGATCGCCTTCTGGCGGACGGCCGGATCGACGTGGGTCAGCGAGCCGAACTTGTACGCCTCGTCCTGGAACGTGTTGGAGTTGATCGTGCCCAACGCGACGCCCAGGTCCTTCGCGTGGGCGGCGAGGGCGGCGTAGTCGTCCACCTTGTCCCACGGGATGTGCAGGGCGACCGTCGGGGCGAGACCTGTGAACTTGTGCACCTGCGCGGCGTCGGCCAGCTTCTCCCACGGGTCGCGCGGAGTGCCCGGGGTGCCGAACACCTTGAACCTGGTCCCCGAGTTGCCGAACGCCCAGGAGGGCAGCTCGATGGCCTGCACGGCCAGTTGGTCTGTGATTTCTGCGAATGTCGTCATCTCGGGGCTTCTCTTCTTCGGGTCTCTCGGTAGGGGGGTGGGTTCGTGGTGCCCGGCCGCGGGGGCCGGGCACCACGGGTTCAACTCAGAAGTCGAACTGGTCGATGTTGTCCTTGTTGAACTTGTAGGGCTGGCCGAGCAGGACGGTCTTGTCCGCCCCGACGGTGAACTCGCCCAGGTCGCCGGCGGTGAACTTGTCACCCTCCGCACCGGTGATCTCGCCCTTGATCAGGGCCGCGGCCGCGTAGGTGGCCAGGGTGCCCAGGTCCTGCGGGTTCCACAGCGCGAACTCGGTCACGGTGCCGTCCTTGACGTACTCGCGCATCTGGTTCGGGGTGCCCAGACCGGTCAGCGCAACCTTGCCCTTGGAATCCGACTTCGACAGGTAACGGGCCGCAGCGGCGATACCGACCGTGGTCGGGGAGATGATGCCCTTCAGGTTCGGGTGCGACTGCAGCAACGCCGAGGTCTTGTCGAACGAGGTCTGGTCGTCGTCGTTGCCGTACACGGTGTCCACCAGCTTGATGTTCGGGTGGTTCGCCGCCAGGTCGGCCTTCATCATCTCGATCCACGCGTTCTGGTTCGTCGCGTTGGCCGAGGCCGACAGGATCGCGATCTCCCCGGAATCACCGATCTGGTCGGCGATCATGTCGACCTGCACCTTCGCGATGCCATCGGCGGTCGCCTGGTTGATGAACAGGTCACGGCAGTCGGCCTCGGTGTCGGAGTCGAACGTCACCACCTTCACCCCCGCGGTCATCGCCTCCTTCAGCGAGTCGCAGATCGCCGACTTGTCGTTCGCCGAGACCAGCAGCGCACCCACCTGCTGCTGGGTCGCGGTATTGATGTAGGACACCTGACCGGCCGGGTCATCACCCTTCGCCGGGCCGACCTGGTTGACCGTGGCGCCCAGCACACCGGCCGCGGCCTGCACACCCTTGTAAGAGGTGTCGAAGTAGGCGTTGCCGAGGTTCTTCGGCAGGAACGTCATGGTCAGATTCGCCGCAGGAGCAGAGGACGCCGCCTCCGACGCTGCCGGAGACGTCGACGTCGCCGCCGACGAACAACCCGCCAGCAGCAGGCTCGACGCCGCCACCGCAGCCAACGCACGCAGTCCCAGACGGGACTTACCGAGCATCATGGGTGATCCTTTCGTTCTGGTCGGGCCCCACGTTGGGACCGACGGTGTGGGTGGGGCGAGCCCCGGTTTCCATCAGGAGGTCTTCACGGACGCGGTCGCGGGCCGCACCCGTCTGGATTGCGCCCAGGCCACGACGCTGCCGGCGATCACCGACAGGACGAGCAGGACGCCGGTGATGATGCTGACGACGTCGGAGGTGATGTTGACCAACTGCAGCGCCTTGGACAGGACGCCGATCAGCAGGACGCCGGCGACGACGCCGTGCAGCGCCCCGCGTCCGCCCCACACGGAGACGCCGCCGAGGACGACGGCCGCGATCACCTGGAGCTCGAGCCCGGTCGCGTTGTCGCCGCGCGCGGAGTTGTAGTACAGGGCGTAGTACACGCCGGCGAGCGCGGACATGAGCCCCGAAAGGACGAACAGGACGAGCCGGGTGCGCTGGACGTTGACGCCGGAGAAGGCGGCGGCGTCCTTGCTCAGGCCGATCGCGAACACGCCCCGTCCGAACGGGGTGAAGTGGAGCATCACCACGAACGCGGCCAGCAGCACGACGAAGAGGATCATCACCACGGGGATGCCGGTGCTGCCGATCCGCGCCTTGACGAGCGCCGTCCACCACTTGTCGAACTGGGTGATCGCCGTCGTGCCGAGCAGGCCGACCGCGATCCCCCGGTACAGGGCGAGCGTGCCGATCGTGACCGCGAGGGCCGGGAGCCCCACCCTCGTCACCAGCAGGCCGTTCACGATCCCGCCCAGGGCACCGACCACGAGGGCGGCGACGATGGCGACCGGGATGCCCAGGCCCGCCTGGGAGCACGAGCCCGACCACGACGCTGCTCAGGCCCACCATCGAGCCGACCGACAGGTCGATGTCGCCGGTGATCATGACCGGCGCCATGGCGAGGGCGATGAACAGCAGCGGGGTGATGTCGGAGAGCAGGTAGCCCAGCGTCACCGGGGTGGCGAACTTGGGGACGCGCAGGGCGGCGACCAGCACGACGACGACCAGCAGCGCGATGATCGCCATCTCCCTGCTGAACAGGATCCGCCGCCAGGCCGGGCGGCCGAAGTCGGCGTAGGTGCGGGGACCGGCGTCGGGACGGTCACTGGTGAGCGTGCTCATACCGCACTCCTCTCCTCGTGAAGTCGTTTCGACTGGCGCACGGCCAGCACGCGGTCCAGCACGATCGCGCCGAGGATCAGTGCGCCGACCACGGCCCGCTGCCAGAAGTCGGGGATGCCGAGCACCGGCAGGGCGCTGTTGATGGTGAGCAGGAGGTAGGCGCCGAAGACCGCGCCGAGCACCGTCCCGCTGCCGCCCACGATCGCGACGCCGCCGATCACGGCCGCGCCGATCGCCTGCAGCTCGAAGCCGTCGCCCACCTGGGAGTTCACCGTCCCGTAGCGGGCCACGTACAGCACCCCGGCCAGACCGGACGCCGCGCCGCTGGCCACGAACGCGATCAGGACGCGCTTGGTCTTGGCCAGGCCGTACAGCTCGGCCGCGTCCGGATCGGAGCCGATCGCGTAGAACTCGCGTCCGCCCCTGGTGTTGTTCATGTACCAGGCGACCACGAGGAGGATCACGACGGCGAGGATGGTCAGGACCGGGATCGAGAGGAACTGCTGGGTGCCCAGGTTGAGGAAGGACTCGGGCATGTCGGAGGCGTTGATCCGGTTGGAGCCGGTCCAGGCGACGTTGATGCCGCGAAACGCGTACAGCGTGCCGAGGGTGATCACCATCGCGGGTACCTTGCCGAAGGCGACCAGCGCCCCGTTGATCGCGCCGAGCAGGCCGCCGAAGACGATGCCGATCACGAACACCAGGGGGACGGGCAAGCCGGGCACCGCCACGAACAGGCTGCCGACCAGGTAGGCGGTCAGACCGACGATCGAACCCACCGACAGGTCCACGTTGCGGCTGATGATCACCACGGCCTGGCCGATCGCCACCACCGCGACGATGGACGGGTTGAGCAGCAGGTTGCGCCAGCCGTCCCCGCTGAACAGGAAGTCCGGGTTCTTCAGCGTGGTGACCAGCACGACCAGCGCGAGGACGAGGAAGATCCCCGCCTCACGGGAACGGGCCAGGCCGGCCAGGCGGGAACCGATCCCCGGCTGCGCCGGTGCGGCAACAGCGGTGCTCACAGGGCCTCCTCGTTGGTGTGGGTGGCCGCGAACATCACCGTCTCCGGCGTCGCCTCCGCCCGGGGGATGTCGGCGGTGATCCTGCCCTCGTGCATGACGAGGACGCGGTCGGCCATGCCGAGCACTTCGGGCAGTTCGGAGGAGATCATCAGGATCGCCAGGCCCATGCCCGCGAGTTCCGACATCATCCGGTGCACCTCGGACTTGGTGCCGACGTCGATGCCGCGGGTGGGCTCGTCGATGATCAGCACCTTGGGGTTGGCGGCCAGCCACTTGGCCAGCACGACCTTCTGCTGGTTCCCACCGCTGAGGGTGCCGGCCACGGCGTCCAGTGCCGCGGTCTTCACCTCCAGCTTGCGGGCCCACAGCTGCGCCTCGGGTTCTCCCTGCGGGTGGTGACCAGTCCGAACTTCGTCAGGCTGGGCCGGATCGCGTCGGTGATGTTGGTCGCGACGTCGCATCGATGACGAGGCCCTGCTTGCGCCGATCCTCCGGGACCAGCGCGAGGCCCGCCT
The DNA here is from genome assembly GCF_049840635.1 of Propionicimonas sp. Classification (GTDB taxonomy): domain Bacteria; phylum Actinomycetota; class Actinomycetes; order Propionibacteriales; family Propionibacteriaceae; genus Propionicimonas. Next base: position 2,460,744 of record NZ_JASGKL010000005.1, on the reverse strand, counting down.
GCATCGACGCGTAGGGGTTCTGCTTCGGGCAGCGCCGTCGCCGTCGAGGCGGACCTGGCCGGACTCGTAGGGGTCCACGCCGAACACCGCACGGGCGACCTCGCTGCGTCCGGCGCCGACCAGGCCGGCGAGCGCGACGATCTCGCCGGAACGGACGGTGAAGCTGATGTCATGCGAAGGCGCCGGGCATGCCCAGGCCCTTCACCTCGAGCAGCGGCTTGCCGATCTCCGCGGGAATCTTCGGGAACAGTTCCGTGACCTCGCGGCCGACCATGAGCCGGACGATCTCTGCCTCGGTGGTGTCGGCGATCGCCGAGGTCGAGATGTAGGTGCCGTCCCGCATCACGGTGACGGTGTCGCACAGCCCGAATACCTCGTCGAAACGGTGGCTGATGAACATCAGCGCGCGACCCTCGTCGCGCAGGCTGCGGGCGACCGTGAACAGCCGCTCGACCTCGACCCCGGAGAGGGCGGCGGTGGGCTCGTCCATGATCAGGACACGGGCGTCGAGGGAGATCGCCTTGGCGATCTCGATGATCTGCTGGTCGGCGATCGAGAGGCCGTCGGTCAGGCGGTCCGGGTCGATCCGGACGCCGAGGCGGTTCATCAGCTTCGACGACCTCCGCGCGCATCGCGCGCCTTGTCGATCCGGCCGAACCGGCCCACCGGCTGGCGGCCCATGAACACGTTCTCCGTCACCGACAGGTCGGGGAACAGCGTCGGCTCCTGGTAAATCACGGCGATGCCGGCGGCCTTGGCCGTCCGCGGTCGTTCGGAAGTGGACCGGATCACCGTCCATCTCGAACGTGCCCGTGTCGCGCTGGTAGAGGCCGGCCATGATCTTGACCAGCGTGGACTTGCCCGCACCGTTCTCACCGACGACAGCGTGGATGGAGCCGGCCCTCAGGCTCAGGTCCGCCCTCCGCAGTGCGACCACCGCACCGAAGCTCTTCGACACATCCCTGAGCTCCAGTACCGGCGCTGCTGTGGTGCTGTCCACCGGCTGCCTCCATTGGCTGTTGAAACGTTCCATGCGAACGATTCAAGACGATACCCGATGGGGAGCGTGTCGTGTCAACCCTTGCGTGGCTTGCGGGGTTGCGTGGAGCGCCGGGCGATCAGCTGGGGGGTGAACCGGACGGCCTCGTGGCGGTGCGGACGTCCGGCATCCGCGGCCTCGATCTCGGCCAGCAGCAATTCAGCGGACCGGCGTCCGATCTCGGCACTGGGCTGTCGGATCGAGGACAGCGGGACGGCCGCGGCCGCGGCGAAGGCGATGTCGTCGTAGCCGATGATCGCCACGTCATCGGGCACCCGCAGGCCGGCGGTGACGAAGCCCTGCAGGAGGCCGATCGCGAGCAGGTCGTTGGCGGCGAACACCGCTGTCGGGCGCTCGGCCGACGGCAACGCGGCGATCTCCCCCGCGGTGCTGACGCCCGCTTCGAGGGTGAGCCCCGGTGTGCTGACGGCCAGCAGGGAGACGTCTCCGTCCGCCTGCTCGACCGCGAGCTCCAGCCCCGCCCTGCGGTCCCGCACCTGGGCCAGCGAACTCGGGCCACCGACGAACGCGAGGCTGCGGTGGCCCTGGTCGAGCAGGTGCTGGCCGGCCAGCCTGCCACCGGCGAGGTCGTCGACCCCGACGGAGCAGAAGTCGGCACTCCCGCTGGCCCTGTCCACGATCACCACGGGGATCCCGCGCTGGCGCAGCCGCAGGGCCCGCTCCGTGCCCTCCTCGATCGGCGCGAACAGCGCGCCGCCGACGCGCTGCTGCTCGAACCGCTCCAGCAGGGTGAGCTCGCGGGCCGCGTCCTGGTCGCTGTTGCCCATCTGGACGGAGTACTGCCCTGCGTACAGCACGGCCTCCGCGCCGCGGGCGAGATCGGTGAAGAACGGGTTGGCGATGTCCATGACGATCATGCCGATCGAGCGGCTGCGGCCCGCCCGCAGCTGCCGGGCGGACTCGTTGGGCACCCAGCCGAGCTTGTCGATCGCGTCCCTGACCCGCCGCAGGGTGGCCTCGGAGACCCGCTCGGGGGAATTCAACACGTTGGAGACCGTGCCCACGGAGACCTGGGCGAGCACGGCGACATCGCGCATGCTGACGGAGTTCTTGGGGGGCATCTGACCACCTCGCGCTGGGTTGGTCACGATTAGATCACAAGAAACGTCTCATTGAACCGTCTCACTCCGAGAGCGTGGTCCGAGAGCGGTCACGCGGGCGGCGCGGAACCGGGGACGGGTCCCGTTTCGCGCCACCGGGCTGCGGCGACGGGGTGTCGATAGAGTTGGGCGTCACCGACTCCAGGAGCGTCCCTTGACCGATCTCGCCCGCACCGCATCGTCCGTCTACAGCCAGATCCTCGGCGTCATCGAGGGCATCGAGCCGCGCATCGCCGACGCCACCCGCGCCGAGCTGGCCGACCAGCGCGCGTCCCTGAAGCTGATCGCCTCCGAGAACTACGCGTCGCTGCCCGTGCTGATGACGATGGGCACCTGGCTCAGCGACAAGTACGCCGAGGGCACCATCGGGCACCGCTTCTACGCCGGCTGCCAGAACGTCGACACGGTCGAGAGCGTCGCGGCCGAGCACGCCCGCGAGCTGTTCGGCGCCGAGTACGCGTACGTCCAGCCGCACTCAGGCATCGACGCCAACCTCGTCGCGTACTGGTCGATCCTCGCCCACCGCGTGGAGAGCCCGACGCTGGAGCGCCTCGGCGCGAAGACCGTCAACGACCTCTCCGAGGACGACTGGGAGGCCCTGCGCGCGACCTTCAACCAGCAGCGGGTGATGGGCATGAGCGCTGGACGCGGGCGGCCACCTCACCCACGGCTTCCGGCACAACATCTCCGGCAAGATGTTCCGCCAGCACTCCTACGGGACCGACCCGGCCACCGGGCTGATCGACTACGACCAACTGCTTGCCGATGCGCGCGAGTTCAAGCCGCTGATCCTGGTGGCCGGCTATTCGGCCTACCCGCGGCGGGTGAACTTCGCGAAGATGCGCGAGATCGCCGACGAAGTCGGCGCGACGCTGTTCGTCGACATGGCGCACTTCGCGGGTCTGGTCGCCGGCAAGGTGTTCACGGGCGAGGACAACCCTGTGGGCTACGCGGACGTGGTCGCGTCCACCACCCACAAGTCGCTGCGCGGCCCGCGCGGCGGCTTCGTCCTGGCCACGGCCGAGTACGCGCCGAGCGTCGACAAGCGGCTGCCCGATGGTGCTCGGCGGCCCGCTGAGCCACATCATGGCCGCCAAGGCCGTGGCCTTCGCCGAGGCCCGGCAGGCGTCCTTCCAGACCTACGCGCAGAAGGTGGCCGACAACGCCAAGACCCTCGCCGACAGCCTGCTGAAGCGGGGCGTGAACCTCGTCACCGGCGGCACCGACAACCACATCGTCCTGCTCGACGTCGGCTCCTTCGGCCTCACCGGACGCCAGGCCGAGTCGGCGCTGCTGGACGCCGGCATCGTGACCAACCGCAACTCGGTCCCCCGCGACCCCAACGGCGCCTGGTACACGACCGGCGTCCGGATCGGCACGCCCGCGCTGACCACCCGCGGCTTCGGAACGGACGAGTTCGACACCGTCGCGGACCTGATCACCGGCGTGCTGAAGGCCACCACTCCGGTCGCCACCGCCGCCGGGACGCCCGGCAAGGCGAAGTACACCCTCGCCGACGGCGTGGCCGAGCGGACGCGCGCCGCGTCCGCCGAACTGCTGGACGCGAACCCGCTGTACCCGGGCCTGGAGGTCTGAGCCTCCTCACCCGGCCGGGACGGCCGCCGCGCGGATCGCGTCCATCGTGCGCAACGCTGCGAGCGTGCGCCGGTGGTCGCGTGATGCGTCCGCGGTGCCGGCGCACAGCGCGGCGAACCGCTCGACCTCGTAGCGCAGGTCGAACGGCTCGACGGCGAGCTCGACCAGTTCGCTGCCCCCGTCCAGCAGGCGCACCTCGAGGTGCCGCGGGGCCGGGAGGTGGTCGATCACCAGCGTCCCCCGTTCTCCCTGCACCTCGCTGGGCACGTCGGACGCGGTGATCTTCGACCAGCTGACGTCCACGACGAGGCCGGGGTAGACCGCCAGCGCCGCGCCCGCGCCGTCCGCGCCCGAGGCGACGGGGACGGTGGCCGCGAGCACCCGCTCGGGCTCGCCGAAGAGGTCCACCAGCGCACCCACGCAGTAGATGCCCAGGTCGTTCAGCGCCCCACCGCCCATCGCAGGGTCGAAGATGTTCACCCGCTCGCCGGCGAGGACCTGGTCGTAGCGCGACGAACGCTGGGCGTACCGCAGCGACACCCTGCGCAGCGTCCCGAGCTCGCCCAGCAGGTCACGGACGCGGGCCGTGCCCGGGTCGTAGGCGGTCCGCATGCCCTCGAGCAGCACCAGCCCCGCCGCGTTCGCAACCGCCGCGAGGCGCTCGAACTCCGCCGCCGTCGAGCGCGGCCGGCTTCTCCACCAGCACGTGGCGGCCGGCTTGCAGAGCGGCCTCAGGCCTGCTCGTGCGTGGGTGGCGTTGGGCGAGGCGACGTAGACCGCGTCCACGTCGCCGGAGGCCAGCAGGGCCTCCAGATCATCACTCCAGGCGGCGACACCGAGTCGGCCGGCGAACGCCTCGGCGCGGCCCGCATCCCGCGAATAGACGGCCGCCACCTCCACCCCGGGGACGCGCGCGACCGCGTCCGCGAACTGGGTGGTAATCCAGCTGGTGCCGATGGTGGCGAACCTCAGCATCCGACTCCCTCCTTCGCCGACGGGACAGGGCTGCCGGGGCTGCGGCCCTCCCCCGACTGGCAGGCGCCTCAGCGGCTGAACAGGGTCCCCTGCACGGTGGTGATGAAGTTCGCGAGCGAGGCCGGGAGGTGGTCGAGGTGCCAGCCCTCGGGGCCGTGGTACCAGTCGAGGTCGGTCGGGTCCGGGGTTTCGTCCTCGTCCGAGTCGGCGATGGCCTGCAGCCAGCGCTCCTTGCCGCCGAGCACGATCGCATAGGGCAGGATCGACGGACACCTGCGCGTAGGTGCCGCCCTTCGGGAGCGTCCCCACCGGCTCGGTGAGCAGGTTGCCCCGCAGGATCTTCCAGGCCCCCGAGTCACTCCGGTGCCCTTGGCCGTGCGCGCGGGCATGTCCTGGGCGAGGAAGACCAGGCCGAGGGCGGTCGCGATCAGCGCGAGCCCAGCGAGGCCGAACCGCGACGTCGCCACGAGGACGATCGTGATCACGAGGGCGGCGGCAAGGACGATCCAGCCGAGCAGCGCATACCGGTTGCGCGTGCTGTCCGGACGCCGGACGAACCAGCCGCGCTCGACGACCTCGTCGTACAGCTCCGACTGCACCTGCCCGATGACCGCGCCGACGCTGCCGGCCAGGTTCGACACCCTGCACCGGATCGCCCTGGACGGGCGCGACAGCGTCCAGCAGCGTCCGCTCGTAGACGAACAGGGTGTCCGTGCCCTCGCGCCGGGTGAACGTCCAGTCCACCGGGGCGTGGGGGGACTCCCTGGGCAGCTCGGTGATCGTGAGGTGGCCGCGGACGGCGAGGTCGACGACGGTCGCGGTGACGTCCACGGGGTCGACGCGCTCGTCGATCAGGGTGCCGACCTCGCCCGGCCGCACGCCGTCGAGGACGCGGAACTCGCTCTCGTCCTTGCCGGTCGGGTGGAACTCCGCGACCAGCGTGGGGGCCACGCCGACGGCGGCGTCCCTTCCGATCCTGCGGTGCAACTGCCACAGGGCGAGGCCGCCGAGGAGCAGCAACCCGAGCGCGGTCGCCGAGCGGCAGGGGCGCCGCGGAGAAGGCCTTGTCGAGCGACCAGAGCTCGCGGACGTCCTGGTTGGCCGCGACGGCGCTGGATGGGAACCGCAGGGTGGCAACGACCACCTGCCCGGCCGTGGCGCCCTCGTGGTGGAACGTCGGGCTCGGGCTGTCGTGGGTGCCGCCCGCGTAGTACGTGCACGCGCCGGGCGCGGACGGGTCGCCCGCAGCGCAGTCGATCAGTGTGAACTGGGCCGGGACGGCGATCTCGGCGTCGAAGGTGGCCACCGGCAGGTCGAGCCCCTGCAGCAGCGGCCAGCTGATCGTCGTGGTGTTGTCGGGGGTGGACAGTGCGGCGCCGTGCACTGTGTAGCCGAGCACGATCGACGATGCGCCGCCGGTGGGCACGTCCACCGTGGTCGTGGTCGCCGCAGTGCTGACCCTGGCGCCGAGGTCCTTGCCGTCGCTGGTCGCGGTGACGTCGCTGAGGGTGTAGCGGTACTCCATCCGGTCCGCGGTGCGGGTGGTGGTGTCGAACACCTGCTGGACGTCGGCGGGAGCCGTGCCGTCGAACGTGATCGTGGCCACCACCGCGAGCGTCCCGTCGGCGTTGACCGTCGCCTTCACCGCATAGGTGCTCACCTGGTCGGCCGCGTGCGCCGACGGCGCGAAACAGGCCAGCAACGCGACAGCTCCGACGATGACCGCCGCCCCTCGCCGCCATCCGTTCAGGGTCACACCCATGGCCCACTCCCCCGTTCACCTGTGCAGGACTGGCAACAGACTAGTGGCGCGCCGCCTCCGCGCCACAGGGTCGATTCCACGCCGTTCAGGAACCTTCCAGTCGCCGCACACCGGGACAGACCCCCGAAAGCGGCACGTTAGGAACCGTCCTCATCGTTCCCCCGGCACGCTGGGGACGGTTCCTAACGTGCCGCGCCGGGGCTGACCCCCTGCCGCTGCGGCGAGTGCAGCGTTTAGGCTGGCGCCGTGACGCAGCAGTGGGGGAACCAGGGCCAGCAGTGGCCCCAGCAGAACTGGAACCGCGGCACCCAGGCGTGGGGCCAGCAGCCCCAGGGGCAGGGGCAGCCCCCGCAGGCCTACGGGCAGGGACAGCCCGTCCAGGCCTATGGGCAGTACCCGGCGGGCCAGCAGTACCCGGCGGGCCAGCAGTACCCGACGGGCCAGCAGTACCCGACGGGCCAGCAGTACCCGGCCGGTCAGCCCACCGGCGGCCGGCGTCCCCCAGGCACCGTTCGGCCAGCCGTCCTACGGCCAGCCGGGGACGTTCGCCCCGCCGAACCGTGCCTACCCGCCCGGCGGTCCGAGGAAGAGTCCCTTCGGCAGCCTGGTCCTCGGCCTCGTGCTGGTGGTGGGCATCGCCTTCTTCGCGTTCGCCCTGCTGCACTACCTCAACGGTGGTGACGAGGACGTGGCCACGCCGGGGACCACTCAGACGACGTCACCGACCACAGCGCCGACGCAGAACGTCCCCGCCCCGGACACCAACCCGCCCGACCTCCCGCAGCCGACCACCTACGACGAGGCAGAGACCTGGCTGACGAACAACGCCGTGTACGACCAGTCCGCGCCCGTCCCCACCGACTGCCGGGTGCCGAGGATCGACATGACGACGGCGTCGGTGACCGAGCTCACCACCCACCTGAACGAGCTGACCGCCTGCCTGTGGCAGGTGTGGTCCGGACCGCTGGAGAACGCCGGCTTCGAACTGCCGCGTCCGCCGGTCACCGTGTACACCGAGCCGATCACCACGGGCTGCGGCAAGCTGGACGATGTCAACGCCGTCTACTGCGCCGCCGACCAGCGCATCTACTACGCCAGGCCGCTGTGGAAGATCTTCCCCGCCGACCAGCAGCAGGACCCGTTCGTCGTCGAGTCGGTCCTCGCCCACGAGTTCGGCCACACGATCCAGGCCAGGACCGGCATCCTGATCTCGTCCATGGCCTTCGAGCAGAAGGTGTCCAGCGCCCAGGCCAAGGTCTACTCCCGCCGCCTGGAGGTGCAGGCCGACTGCTTCTCCGGCATGTTCACTGAAGCCGTCGGGCCATCGTCCGGCCTCACCGCCGCAGACCTGACCAACCTCGGGGACGTGTTCTACAACCTCGGCGACGACGTGCTCAGCGGGCAGGCCGCCATCCAGGGCGACCACGGGCTGGGGAGGTCCCGCAAGGCGTGGTTCCTCACCGGGCAGGCCAACACCCTGATGGGCAAGTGCAACACCTACACCGCGCCCACGAGTTCGGTGCGCTGACCCCGGCGGCACGATAGGAACCGTCCCCATCGTTCCACGCGGTACGAGGGGACGGTTCTTTCGGACCCGGCACGAAGGAACCGTCCCCTCGTGCCGTCCCGGGCAGGACTCAGGCGGGGGCGAGGAGCGCGGTGGCGATGGCGGCGAGGCCCTCGCCGCGGCCGGTCAGGCCGAGGCCGTCCGTGGTGGTGCCCGAGACCGTGACCGGGGCGCCGACGGCCGCGCTGAGGACGGCTTCGGCCTCCGCCCTGCGGGCGGCCAGGCGTGGACGGTTGCCGATCACCTGGACCGCGACGTTCTCGATCCGGTAGCCGGCGGCGCGGACGCGGGCCGCGGTCTCCGTGAGGAACGCGACCCCGCTCGCGCCCGCCCACTCGGGTCGGTCGGTGCCGTAGTTGCTGCCCAGGTCGCCCAGACCCGCGGCGGAGAGCAGCGCGTCGCAGGCCGCGTGGGCGGCGACGTCGCCGTCGGAGTGCCCGGCCAGGCCGGCCGGCTCATCGGGGAAGTGCAGGCCCGCCACCCACAGCGGGACGCCGGGAGCGAACGCGTGCGTGTCCGTCCCGATGCCGGTCCTCACCGGCTCAGCTCCTTCTTCCACTGCCGCCAGAACCGCTTGCCGGAGTGGTGCCCGAGGCTGGCCCGGACGCGCCACAGCGCGCGGGCGATCGTGAGATCGGCCGGCTCGGTGATCTTCATGCCCATCCGCGACCCCGGCACGAGCGTGACCTTGTGGCCGTTCTGCTCGCACGCCGACACGTCGTCGGTGAACTCGATCCCGTCCCTCGCCATCCGGTCGTGGCTGTCCAGCAGCACGTCCAGGTCGAAACCCTGGGGCGTCTGGACGGCGCGCAGCTTGGCGCGGTCGAACGGCTCGTTCTCCGCCTCGTCCCCGTTCGGCACGACCCGCATGCTGTCGGTCACCGGCACCACAGGGGTCACCGCCACCGCGCCGTCGCGGACGGCGTTGATCACGTTCTCGATCACGTAGGCGGGCATCATCGGACGCACGGCGTCGTGGACCAGCACGACCTTCGCCTTCGAGAGCCGCGGGTGCGTGCGGACGACGTCCAGGCCCCGCTGCACCGACTGCTGCCTGGTCTCGCCACCCGGGGTGGTGATGACGGGGATCGGAGAACCGGCCAGCGCAGCCTTGAACGCCCCCGAAACCTTGCCGTTGATCACGACAACGGCGTCGGTGCAGCCGCCGGCCGCGAGGCCCTCCACGGCGACGGCGACGACGGCGCGGCCGAGGATGCGCAGGGTGGGTTTGGGCTTGGTCCCGCCGAACCTCCGGCCCAGACCGGCAGCGACGACGACGGCCACCACGGGTTCAGACACGCAGGGAAGTATAGGCGTCCACCGGCCGCAGGCCGGCATCGGCCCCACCGGGACCGTCAGCGGACGCGGCCCGCCCCCCGCGGCGCCGCGGCGTGGCGGCGCAGCACCTCGTCGGCGAGTTCGGCGTCCAGGACGGCGACGTCGATGACGCCCGTGCGCAGCGCGGCGAGCACTCCCCGCGCCTTGCCCATCCCTCCCGCCAGTCCGACCACGGTCGGCACCGCGCGGAGCGCGTCGAAGTCGATGCCGATCACACGCGTCGAGGTGGGGCCGGCCAGCGGCTTCCCCTCGTCGTCGAAGAACCGGCCGCAGAAATCACCGGCGGGGTTCTCCGCCCTGACCTGGGCGACCTCGTCCGCAGAGAGTCGCATGGCGGCCAGCAGCCGCTCGCTGCTCCCCCCGGGGACGCCGACCGAGCCGATCCCCGCCCAGGCCGTGTCGGCCGTGGCGGCAAGGTCGAGGGCGCCGCGGACGGTCGACTCGCGCAGGATCGCCGCGCAGGTCTCGGGTGACTCCGTGATCGCCGGCGCGTCGATCCGGCGGGCCCGCACGCCGAGCTTCTGGGCGAGCGTGTACAGCGATGTCGTGCCGGAGGGGGCGGTGTCGAGCGCGGACGAGCCGCCCACCAGCGGGAGCAGTTCGAGCTCCGGCGAGGCGGGCTGCGCCTCGATCACCTCGACCAGCCTGCTGATCGTGCTGCCCCAGCTCAGGCCGACCCTGCGCGTCGACCAGAGCCGGTCGGCGAACAGCTGCGCTCCCAGCCGGGCGACCACCTCCGTCGGTCCGAGGTCGCTCGCGCCGGTGCCCACCCAGGCGCTGGACAGACCGAAGGCTTCCTCCAGTCGCGCCTCCAGCCGGGGGACGCGGTCCACGAGCAGCCTCGGGTCGTGGATCACGATCCGGACGACGCCCGCGTCCCTGGCAGCCGCGAGGGTCCGCGAAACGGCCGACTCGGACAGGCCGAGGGCGCGGGCGACATCGCGCTGCGAGCGTCCTTCTTCGTAGTACATCCGGGCCGCGGCGACGAGGGCGTCGAGCGACCGGTTCGACGGCATCTCTCCTCCTCGTCAGGCCAGGAGCAGCACCGGGTCGGCGAGGAACGTCTGCATCAGCTCGAGCGCCCGCGCAGCGTCCGCCCCGTCCGCTGCCCTGTGGTCGACGGTGAGCCCGGCCTCGCACGCGATCTGCACCGCGAGCTCGCCGTCGGCATCCACCGTGGGCCTGCGGCCGACGCGTCCCAGCGACAGCGCCGTGGCCTGGGGCGGGGTGAGCAGCGCGTTGAACCGGTCGACCCCCATGCCGCCGAGGTTCGACACCGTCCCCGTACCGCCCGCGAACAGGTTCGGGTCGATCCGGCCGGCCTTGATGGACTCCGCGAGCTCCCGGATCGTGCGGTCGAGTTCACGCAGCGTGAGCCGATCCGGGTTGCGCACCACCGGCGCCAACAGGCCCTGGGGCGTGTCGACGGCCAGCGAGACGCCGACCTGCTCGTTGCCCTGTACGCCGTCGCCCACCCAGTAGCCGTTCAGCTGCGGGGTCTCCCGCAGGACGAGCGCGTAGGCGCGGACGAGGATCGACGTCCAGCTGACCCCCTTCAGCGAGGTCTCCCTCGCCCGGGCCAGCCGGCCCAGGTCGAGCACCCGGAAGACCGTGAACTGCGGGACGAGGGCGCTGCCGTTCATCACGTTGGCTGTGGCCACGCGCATCCGGCGCACCTTGTCGTCGCCGAGCAGTTCGCCGTTCCGGGTGGCCACCGGCGCGGCGGCGACCGGCGCGCCCGGGGCCACAGGAGCAGGCTTCTGCGCCGGCGCGGGAGCGGCGGCCGGTGTGCGACCACGGTCGGCGATCGCGTCGCGGACGTCCCTCGCCCTGATCGTGCGGGCGGGACCGGACGCCGTGACGGTGGTGAGGTCGAGGCCGGCTTCCGCGGCGATCCGGCGGGCGAGCGGCACGGCCCGCACGGCCTCGCCGGCGCCCGAGCCCGAGCCCGTCGCAACCGGCTCGGCAGGAGCCTCCGCGGAAGCGACCGGTGCAACGGCGTCCGCCGGTGCGGCGTCCGGGGCCGGCGGCGCGGCGAACAGGTCACCCAGCAGGTCCTCGGCCTCGGTCTGCAGGTAGGCGATCGGCTCGCCGACCGGGAGCTGGGCCCCCTCGCCGGCGACGATCTCCTCCAGCACGGCGTCGAAGGTGGCCTCGACCTCCATGTCGACCTTGTCGGTGGTCACGACGACGACGGCGTCACCGTTGGAGATCTTGTCTCCGACGCCGACCAGCCACTCGACGATCGTGCCGAACTCCATGGTCATGGACATCTTCGGCATGTTCAGGGGAACACGGGGCATCGCTGCTCACCACTCCCGCACGAGGGCGGTGGCCTCGCGGACGATGTCGTCGACCTGCGGGACGCTCGCCTTCTCCAGGTTGGGGTTGTACGGGATCGGGGTGTCCAGCCCGCACAGGCGACGCACCGGCGCCTGGAGGGCGCCGAACGCCCGCGACTCGGTGATCGCCGCGGAGACCTCGGCCATGAACCCGCCGAACTTCACCGCCTCCTGCACGAGCAGGACGCGTCCGGTCTTCTCCACCGAGGACAGGATCAGCTCGGTGTCGAGCGGACGGATCGTCCGCGGGTCGATCACCTCCACGCTGATGCCCTCGCCGGCCAGCCGCTCGGCCGCCTCGACGGCCCGCTGCACCTCGACGGACGTGGCGACGATCGTGAGGTCGGTGCCCTCGCGCTCGATCCGGCCCTCGCCCAGCCTCGCCTCGGGGAAGGTCGCCGGCACCTGGAAGCTCTGCTTGTAGAGCAGCTTGTGCTCGAGGATGATCACGGGGTTCGGGTCCTTCAGCGCGGCCAGCAGCAGCGAGCCCGCGTCCGTCGCGTTGGACGGCATGACGACCTTCAGCCCGGGGATATGGGCGAACCACGCCTCGAGCGACTGGCTGTGCTGGGCGGCCGCGCCGGTGCCGGAGCCGCCCGGCGCCCGGATCACCAGGGGGACGGCGGCCTGGGCGCCCACCATGAAGTGGATCTTGGCGGCCTGGTTGACGATCTGGTCCATCGCCTGGCAGGCGAAGTCGGAGAACTGGATCTCCACGATCGGGCGCATGCCGGTGAGGGCCGCGCCGACGCCCATGCCGACGATGCCGAGCTCGGAGATCGTGGTGTCGCGGACCCGCTCGGTGCCGAACCGCTCGTACAGGTCGTTCTCGACGCCGAAGGCGCCACCGTAGATGCCGACGTCCTCGCCCATCAGGAAGACGCGGTCATCGTTCTCCATCGCGATCGCCATCGCCTCGCGGATCGCCTCCGCGTAGGTCATGGTCCGCGGCTCGTTCGAGCGGGTGGCCTGCTCTGCCGCGGTGGCGGGCGTCTGGGTCGGGTACTGCACGTCCTGGACGGTCATGCCCGGGCCTCCTGCTGCTCGAAGTAGTCGTCGGGGGCGTAGACGCCGGCCAGCATCGCCTCCACCGTGGGCTCCTCGCCCCGGGTGCCGAAGATGACCGCGTCCCGGATGTCCTGCCGGACGCCGGCCTGGATCGCCTCGATCTCGTCGGTGGTCAGCACCTCCGCGGCGAGGACCTCGCGGGTGTAGCGCTGGATCGGGTCCTTCTCCCTCCACTCGGCGATCTCCTGCTTGCTGCGGTACAGGTTCTTGTCCGACTTCGAGTGGCCGCGCCAACGGTAGGTGACCGCGTCGACGAAGCTGGGGCCCTGGCCGGCGCGGGCGCGCTCGACCGCGCGTCCGACCGCCTCGGCAACGGCCTCGACGTCATTGCCGTCGACGGTCTCGCCCGGCATGCCGTAGCCCGCGGCCTTGTCGCTGAGCTTCTCGACCTTGTACGCGGCCAGGCTCGGCAGCGACATGCCGTACTGGTTGTTCTCGCACAGGAACACGACCGGCAGGTCCCACATGGACGCCAGCACCATGGCCTCGTGCCAGGCGCCCTCGCCGACCGCGCCGTCGCCGTGGACGCAGACCGTCACGTTCGTGGTGCCCCGCATCTTCTGGGAGAGCCCCGCCCCTGCCGCGATCGGGAGGCCGCCACCCACGATGCCGTTCGCGCCGAGGTTGCCCGTGGCCACGTCGGCGATGTGCATCGATCCGCCGCGGCCCTTGCAGTAGCCGTTCTCGCGACCGAGGAGTTCGGCCATCATCCGGCCGAGGTCCGCGCCCCGGGCGATCGTGTGCCCGTGTCCCCGGTGCGTACAGGTGATCACGTCACCGTCGACGAGGTGGCGGCTCGTCCCCACCGGGACGGCCTCCTGCCCGATCGACAGGTGCATGGTGCCGTGCATCATGCCCCGGCCGTAGAGGTCCTCGACAGCTTCCTCGAAGAGACGTATCCGCCACATGTCCCGCAGGACCTGGGTCGCTTGTGCTTTGTCCGACACCGCAGTCACGGCCGCAAGCCTAGTCAGGAAGCGCAAGTTCTGTCACCTGTGAGGGACTATAACGCATATTCTTGCATCGCTTGGCGCGCACCGCACCCATCCCGACCGGGTGGGTCTCGGTCCTACTCTGCGCCCGCGAGGTTGAGGACGGCGCGGGCCAGGTCCTCGTCGACGACGATCTCGTCCAGCGTGCCGGTGCGCAGCGCACCCACCACGCCGAGGGCCTTCTCCACTCCGGCCGCGAGGCCGACCACGCCGCGGATGGAGGCCAACTGCTCCTCGCTGATCCCGATCACCCGTTGCGAGGTGGGCAGGCCGAGCGGACGCCCGGTGACGTCGTAGAAGCGGCCGCAGATGTCCCCGGCCGGCGCCTGCCGGGAGAGCAGCGCGGCCTCCGACTCGCTCAGGTGCATGGCGGCCACCACCCGGCGGGAGTTGTGGACGCCGAACGAGCCGATCCCGACGAAGGCCAGGTCGACGGCGGCGGCGCGCTCGATGGCCGCGCGGATCCCGGACTCCTTCATCAGCGCGGACCAGGTCTCCGGCGATTCGACCACCGAGGGGGACTCGAACCGGAACGAGAGCGCGCGGAGCTTCTCCGCCAGGACTTCCAGCGACGTGTTGCCCGCGGGGCCCGCGTCCGAGGGGAGGCCGCCGACCAGCGGGCAGATCCGTAGCGCGGCATTGATCGGCTCGACGTCCACGAAGCCGGCGAACCGGTCGATCATCGCGCCCCAGCTGAACCCGAAGGACGTGATCCGGGGGTACCGCTCCTCGAAGATGTGGGCGGCGGCCCGTGCCACCACCTCGATCGGCGACCGGCCCCGTGGGCGCGGGACGACGAAGGCTGTCTTCACCCCGAAGGCTGCGACGAGCCCCTCCTCGAGGTCGGCGACGTGGCCGACCAGGCCCGGGTCGTGGATCCGTACCTCCACCACCCCCTGTTCGCGGGCGGCGGAGAGGATGCGGGAGACGCTGGAGCGGGACAGGCCGAGGGTCTTGGCGATCTCCCCCTGGGAGCGGTCCTCCAGGTAGTACAGGCGCGCAGCCCTGACCAGCACGTCCTGGCTTCGGGGAGCCGGCATCGGACCTCGCATTCCTCTCGGCGGGGACGGACACGCCCCACGAGAAAAGCCTACTTGCACAAAAGTGCGCAGGTGTCCGCATCGAGGACCGCGTCCGGGCCGGCTTCCCGGCCCGGAGGCGGCCGTCGGCTACCCGATGACGTGCGTGCGAAGCAGGGCGTCCTGCAACCGCCGCATCGCGACCAGCGGACGGGTCTCGTCCACCTCCACGTCGTCGTAGGTCAGGGTCTCCCCCGCCTTGAGGTCCCGCTTCAGCGTGCAGCCCGCGACCAGCCCGATCGGGATGGCGTTCATCGCGAACGAGTCGTCGGCGTCCAGCGTCCAGCCGTGGACGTGGTGGCCGCCCATGCCCTCCAGCACGGTGCCCGCGGCGAGGTCGAACTTGGCCTTCGCCGTCACCTCGGAGCGCCAGGTCTTCGTCTGGAAGTCGGCGGAGCGGTTCAGCACGGCCTCGCTGATCGACAGGTGCGCCTCGATCGATGCAAGGTGGTGCGGCCGGTACACCGCGTAGTACGGGCCGGTGCCGAACTTCAGGTAGTCGAGTTCGTGGGTGACCACCGGGTCCTCCGAGCGGACGACCACGAAGATGCCGGGCGCTACGTCGCCCTCGACCGTGTACTCCACGGCGGGGGTGCGGGCCAGGATCCCGCCGTCGGCGGCGGGGAGCAGCTTGGTGGCCAGCTCGTCGACCGAGCAGGACGGGCCGTGCATGCCGGCGACGTCGATCGGGATGCCGGTCGCGTTCGACAGCGCGCACATCTCCAGCTGGGTCTTGGTGCCGTCGGTGAACTCGCACAGCATGCGCGGGTTCATGCCCTTGCGGGCGGCCTCCTCTGCCACGTCCTCGGGCACGTCGGTGGGCCGGTTCGGGTTGTTCTTGCCCTTGCCCGCGGCCACGACGGTGAGACCGAGGTCCTCGGCGTACTCCACGAGCTTGAGGCACTCGACCGGCTCGTCGCCGCGACAGATCGTGTAGACCTGATTCCCGGCGTTGGCCACGCTAGACAGCAGCAGGCCGACGGTCACGTCCGCCTCCACCGTCATCAGCGCGACGTCCTTCTTGCCGACCAGGGACGCGTACGCGATCTGCGCGGCGATCTCGGGGACTCCGGAGACCTCCAGCACGATGTCGACCGGGAGCTTCGGCATCTGGAGGCCGTCGTCGATCACGACGGCACGGCCGGCATCGACGAGTTCCGCGGCCTTCGCCAGGTCTGTCTCCACCGAGATGTCGGTGCGTCCGGCCTTCGTGTACGCGTCCACGCCGCGCTGGGTGGCGACGTCGGCGACGGCGGCCACCTCCATGCCCTTCGCGCGCTCGATCTGGGCGATCAGGCCGCTGCCCATCTGGCCGGCGCCGACCACGCCGACGCGAACGGGGTGGCCGAGTTCGCGCTGGCGTTCGAGGAGCCGCTGGGTGTAACTCATTTCTGTTCTCTCTCTTCTCTTCGGTGCTCAGCCCTGGTGGGGGTTCAGCTCGGGCTGGCCTGCGCGCGGGGGATCCGGATCCGCCCGGTCGCGGAACCGTCCGCGAGGGCGCCGGGGACGGCGGTCGCGCCGGGGAGCATCCCCAGCGCCGCTTCGATCGCGCGTCGCACGTACTTGTCGGTCGTCCGCTCGACCACGTCGTCGAGGGGGCCCAGCAGTTCGGGGGCCGGGCGCAGCGTGCTGAAGATCGTGGCGCCGGTCATCACCCTGGCGTCGACGACCTGCCGGGCGGCCGGGTCGATCAGGAGGATCACGATGGCGCCACGGAGACGGCCCTTGCCGCGTCCGCTGACGAGCTTGAGCGAGCGACCGGCGTTGGCCTTCGCCATTTCGTTGAGGACCGCGAGGTAGCGGCGGTGCTGCCACAGCGACAGCACGATGGACAGCACCATCGCGCCGAGGAGCAGTGCGGGGAAACGCCAGTCCATGTTCAGGCCTCCACGTCCGGGAAATGAATGGGATCGGGCCTCCGCGCCCGGTGGGCCCCACGCGGGGCCCACCGGTTCCGGAGGGGTTTCTCTCAGAGCAGGAACGACGCCGCGTAGGCGATGACCACCGACACCGGGGACGTGATCTGGCGGGAGAACAGCACCGCGGGCACGCCCACGGCTACCGTCTCGGGCTCCGCCTCGCCGAGGGACAGTCCGACGGGGACGAAGTCACAGCCGACCTGGCCGTCGATCGCGAACAGCGTCGGCAGCGCGTACTGCACGGGCAGTCCGCCGGCGGCGATCTGGGTGCCCATGAGCACGCCGATCACCTGGGCGATCGCCGCACCCGGGCCGAGGATCGGCGACAGGAACGGCAGGCCGACGATGATGCCGAGCAGGATCAGGCCGATCGGGCTCGCCGCCAGCGGGGTCACCGCGGACGCGATCCAGTTCGACAGGCCGGTGTAGGTGACGATGCCGATCAGCAGCGACACGTACGCCATGAACGGGATGATCGTGTTCAGGGTCAGCTTCAGCGCCTGTCGGCCGGAGGACAGCAGCGTGTTGATGAAGTAGCCGATCGCGTTGCCGAACTTGATCACGAAGCCCATGAAGCCGGTCGCCTGCGGCGCTGCCGCCACCCGCGGAGGGTTGCCCTCCTCGACGGCCGCTACGGCGGCTGCCGTGGTGGTGGCCTCCGCGCCGATCGGCACGGCACCAGGGTCGGCGAGGCTGACCTCGTTCGGCGTCACCGCCGAGACGAAGATGTCGTCGGTGATGAACTGGGCCAGCGGGCCGCCCGGCTCTCCCGGGTAGATGTCCACGGTCGGGATCCGCTTCTTGGGGTAGACGCCGATCCGCGCCGTCCCGCCACAGTTGATCACCGCGCACAGCACCTGCGAGTCGGGGATGTTGTTGACGAAGCCGTCGACAGCCTCCCCGCCGCTCAGTTCGGCAATCCGGGCCGCCACGGGATGGATCCCGCCGCCGGTCACCGAAAGGACGACCTTCTTCTCGTCCGTGGGCTGGAGGGTGAGGCCGCTGCCCCAGCCGCCACGGCCCTTGACGATCTTGATGGCCTGGTAGCTCACAGCACGCCTCCCTCGGTCTTCGCGCCCTGGATCTGGCCGGACTCGTAGAGCTCGTCGAACCGCTTGAAGGTCTCCTGGTGGCCGCCACGGTTGATCAGGATCCGGGTGATCCACTGGGTGAGGTAGCCGCGGATGATGATCACGATGATGCCGACGACGAAGTAGAGCACCGCCAGCCGCGCGTACTTGTCCGGGGCGATCTGCTGCACGCCGGCCGCGACGCCCGTCCAGACGAACAGCTCACCGGCGTTGGCGTGCGGGAAGAACGCCGTGACCGGGTGCACGAAGGACACGGCCGAGTCGTAGAAGGCCGGCTTGTACTTCTCCGGCAGGAACCGGCCGAAGGTGTAGGCCATCGGGTTGGTCAGGATGATCACCGCGATGATCGGCATGATCGAGTAGCGAGTGATCGCGTACTTGCCCGCCCACTGGACGGCGCGGGTGACCCGCTCCTCCCCGATCCAGGTGGTGATCGCGTACATCGCCGTGAGCAGCACGATCAGCAGTGGCAGGATGCCGGTGATCAGGCCGGTGAGGCTCTCGGCGGACTTGTTGAACAGGCCGATGAAGTGCTCGGCGAACCACGTGATTGCGTCCATCTAGCGGACCCCTCCTGGGCTCGGCGCCCCCACGGGCGCGACGGGACTCGGGCCATGGGCCACGAGCAATGCTGACGGCATTCCGTAACTCCTTTGTTCTGGTTTGCACCAATGTGCACGTCAGTACGTACTTTTGTGCAACATCGGAACTATAGGGTCGCCCCGATCCGGGCCGCAAGGGATCTGCCCAGATTTCGTGTTCGGGCGTGTCGTCACGCCCGGACAGCGGTGAAGGAACCCGCGAAATGGCGGCCAACCCGTCACCCATACCGCTCCGACTAGGGACGACGGCGTCCCCAGGCGTGCCGGTGGATGGCACCGCATGCGCGCGGCATCACGCAGGCTTACGCACATCTGCCCCGGTCGGAGGCCCTTCGCCGCGTCCGGGTATGCGAACGGCCCCGCAGGCTGTCTGCCTGCGGGGCCGTTCCGAGTCTTACTGCGTCAGGACGCGAGCACCTCGTCGAGGAGCACCTCTGCGCGATCCTCGGCCACCTTCTCCGCGAGC
Organism: Propionicimonas sp.; assembly: GCF_049840635.1. Lineage (GTDB taxonomy): Bacteria > Actinomycetota > Actinomycetes > Propionibacteriales > Propionibacteriaceae > Propionicimonas. The sequence continues at coordinate 2,441,787 of NZ_JASGKL010000005.1, read as the reverse complement.
GCGAGCTCGGAGACCAGGATCTGCCTGGCCTTGGCCAGCATCCGCTTCTCACCCGCCGACAGGCCTCGCTCCCGCTCCCTGCGCCACAGGTCGCGAACGACCTCCGCGACCTTCAGGACATTGCCGGAGTGCAGCTTCTCGAGGTTCGCCTTGTAGCGGCGTGACCAGTTGGTCGGCTCCTCGGCATGGGGCGCACGAAGGACGGTGAAAACCCGCTCGAGACCATCGGCGTCGACGACATCCCGCACCCCGACCAGGTCGAGATTGCAGGCCGGCACCCGAACGACCAGGTCGTTCTGGCCGACGATGCGCAACACCAGGTAGAGCTTGTCCTCGCCTTTGATCGTTCGTGTTTCCAGGGCTTCGATGACTGCCGCGCCATGATTGGGGTAGACCACAGTTTCACCGATTGTGAACGTCATATCAGCTTTGACCACCTTTCCCGACTGCCAAGTCTAGCACAATGCACCCACAGGACGTACCGTCTCACCTAGCCAGAGGCCGTTTGGGGGGTTGACAGCATGCGTGATCTGTGCCGTTGCAGGCCCTCCTCCACCCCGTGGGGGCCGCGCGGTCGGCAGCGCACCTTGCCAGCGGCGAATAGCAGTGTGTTCGCTGGTTTCGGCCCGGGCCGGGTGACCTCCGGCTAGCGTGGGCGTCCTGACCCGGGAAGGCTGACGACGATGCCCCGAAGGTTCGGAAGACGGGCGGCCCTCGCTGCCCTCGGCGCCGGAGTTCTGGCCGCCTACCTCGTGGTGGCCGCGAGCGTCCCCCGCGCCGTCGTGGCGAGCGGAACCACTTCGCGGGACTTCGAGGCCAGCCAGGACGTCCCCGCTCCCGAGTCCGGCCGCTGCCTGACCGTGACGGTCCGGGGCACCCTCCAGGCCGACTGGTCGGAGGCGATCCTGCTCCCCGGGCTCGGCGGACTCGCTCCCCACCGCTACCGCCTCGCTGACCCCCGGGTCGCCGAGCCGTCGACCCGGGTGGACGTCACCAACTCCTGCAGTGGGGATCGCGTGTCCGTCCGGGTGACTCGGCTGGAGCTCACCCCGTCCTTCGAGACCGAGGGTTGCCCGGACGGCGGGGTCCGAATCCGGCTCGACGGCTCCGGGGTGCACTCGGAGTGCGGCACGGTCACCATGACGCCGGCGATCGAACGCACCACCTACGAGGACGCGGACCGCGTCACGAGCTCCAACTCCACCACGGTGCTCGATGCTCCCGGCATCAGCACCAGCGTCGAGGGCACCGCCGGCCGCCTCTGCGTCCGTCCCGTGGTTCACCTGGAGGTGCGGGCGGCTGCCGACTCGGACGAGGCGCTCGAGGTTACCCTCCCCGACCAGTGCGTGGGCTACCCGCAGTGACGTGAGCGCGGGCCCGCCCCCATCAGTCCGGACCCCCGCCACCGCCGCCGAGAGCCACCCTCCGCGCTCGAGAGCCACTGCTCACGTCGAGGGCCCGCGTCCAGACCATGGCCCTCGACCGGAACCGTGGCCCTCAACGATGGACGGTGGCCCTCGGTGACGACGGGCGGCCCTCAGTGACGACGGTGCCCTGACGCCACGACGGGCCCGCCGGATCACTCCGGCGGGCCCGCGACGAGGACGGCGTCACGCGATGGCGACGACCTCCTTCTTCGGCCAGACCGTCTTGGCCGCGACCACCGCGGCGGCGGCGACCACCACCCCGGCGATCAGGCTGACCAGGAAGCCGAAGATGGCTGCCGGCAGCGGCTCGAAGGCGAACAGGACGAAGATGCCGCCGTGCGGGGCCCGCAGGCCGACGCCGAGGGCCATGCTCAGCGCGCCGGTCACCGCACCGCCCAGCATCATCGACGGGATCACCCGCAGCGGGTCGGCCGCGGCGAACGGGATCGCGCCCTCGGAGATGAAGGACGCACCCAGCAGCCAGGCCGCCGTCCCGTTCTCCCGCTCCACCTCGGTGAACAGCTTCTTCCGCACGGTCGTGGCCAGGGCCATCGCCAGCGGCGGGACCATGCCCGCGGCCATCACGGCGGCCATCACGTGGAAGTTCGCAGCGGTCGCCGCGGACAGGCCCGCGGTGGCGAACAGGTAGGCCGCCTTGTTGACGGGGCCGCCGAGGTCGAAGCACATCATCAGGCCGAGCACGATGCCGAGCACGACCGCAGAGCCGCCGGACATCCCGGTCAGGCCGTCCTGCATGGCCTTGGTGAGGTTGGACAGCGGGGTTCCGAGGAAGAGGTACATCACGCCGCCGACGACCAGGGTGGTGATGAGCGGGATGATCACGACCGGCATCAGGCCGGCCAGCCAGCGCGGCACCTTGAACCCGGAGATCCACAGCGCGATCACGCCGGCGAGCAGGCCGGTGACCAGGCCACCGAGGAAGCCGGCACCGATGGCGACGGACACGGCACCACCGACGAAGCCCGGGGCGATGCCGGGACGGCCGGCCAGCGCGTAGGCGATGTAGCCGCTCAGCGCGGGGATCAGGAAGCCGAACGCCGCGCCCCCGATCGTGAACAGCATCGCGCCGAGGTAGAGGAGCCACCCGGCCGGCATGCTCGCCAGCGAGTTGTGGGCCAGGACGAGCGCGGCCATAGAGGACGCCTTGCCACAGGTCTCGGCATCCACCCAGGTGATCGCGGAGCAGTCCTTCGGTGCCAGCGCGATGTCGTAGCCGCCGAACAGGAAGCCCAGGGCGATCAGCAGGCCGCCGGCGGCGACGAACGGGATCATGTAGGACACGCCGGTCATCAGGGCCTGCTGGATCCGCTTGCCGACGCTGAGCTGGGACGCGCCCGCCGCAGACGCCGCAGCGCCCGTGCCTCCGGCGGCGGCAGCCACCTTCGGTGCGTTCGGGTTGTCGGCGGCGGCCAGCGCCTCGGCCACCATCTTCCCGGGCTCGTTGATCGCGCGCTTCACACCGGACTCGATCACCGGCAGGCCGGCGAACCGCTCCTTGTCGCGGACGGGGACGTCGGTGGCGAAGATCGCCGCGTCCGCCCTGGCGATCAGGGCCGGGTCGAGCCATTCGACCTTGCCGGACCCCTGCGGCTCGACGTGCGATCTCCACGCCGGCGGCGCTGCCCGCCTGCTCCAGGCCGTCGGCGGCCATGAAGGTGTGGGCGATGCCGGTCGGGCAGGCCGTGACCGCCACGATCAGCTTCCTCGGCCCGTCGCTCGCCGCAGCGGTGGTCGCAGCCGTGGTCGCCGCGGCGGCGGCCGGAGCGGCGGCCTCGGCCGGGGCGTCGGCGCCGGTGGCCTGGTTGACCAGGGCCACGATCTCCTCAGGGGTGGACGCGCTGCGCAGGCCGTCCAGGAACTCCTGGCGCATCAGCGAGCGGGCGAGCATCGCCAGCAGCGTCAGGTGCGCGTCGTCGGAGCCCTCCGAGGCCGCGATCATGAAGCAGATGTCGGCGGGGCCGTCGGCCGCACCGAAGTCGACCTTGGGGCTGAGCCGGGCGAACGCGAGGGTGTTGGTGTTCACGGCCGCGGACCGGCAGTGCGGGATGGCGATCCCGCCGCCGAGCCCGGTGACGGCCTTCTCCTCACGAGCGAGGGCGTCGGCGGCCAGGCCGGCCTCCTCCGCGCGTCCGGACTTCGCCACGAGCGCGGCGAGGTTGGTGATGACGGTGGTCTTGTCGGCGCCGAGGTCTGCGTCCAGCAGGACGAGGTCGGGCGTGATGAGCGGTTCGGACAACGGTGTACCTCTTCTGTGCGGTGCGGACGGGGTCAGTGGACGGATCGGACGATGGCTGATGCGGTGTCGAGCTGGTCGGGCTGCGGGAGGGCCGTGCCGGCCAGCGACGCGGCGGCCGAGCCGTAGGCGACGGCGAGTCGGAGCCGGTCGGGCGCGGCGAGCTCCCTGGTGTGGGCGAGGACGTAGCCGGCGACCGAGGAGTCGCCCGCTCCCACCGTGCTGCGGACGGTGACCGGCGGCGGGGACGCGTGCCACGCGCCCTCGGGCGTGACGAGGACGGCGCCCGCTCCCCCGAGCGTGGCCATCACGGCGCCGACGCCGCGCTCGACGAGCGAGCGGGCGGCCTCGACGCACGGGCCGGGGTCGCCGGCCGCGGCGGACCGCTCGAGGCTGTCGGCGTCCGCCCCGGTGAGCTGGGCGAGCTCCTCGGAGTTGGGCTTGAGCAGGTCGGGGGCGGCCTCGGGGAACTGGGCGGCCAGGGCGAGCAGCGGGGCGTCCGAGGTGTCGACGGCGATCCGGCAGCCCCACGGACGCAGCGCGCGGACCAGGTCGGCGTACCAGCCGGCGGGCACGCCCGGCGGCAGCGAGCCCGACAGCACGACCCAGTCGGCGCGCTCGGACTCGAGCACGAGCAGGTGGGCGAGCCGCTCGATGACGTCCGCGGCAAGGCTGGGGCCGGGCTCGTTGATCTTGGTGGTCGTGCCGTCCGGCTCGGTGAGGGTGAGGTTCGTGCGTACCGACTCGGCCAGGGGCACGCTGCGGTACGGCACCCGCAGCGCGTCCAGCCCGCGCAGGATCTGGTCGTCGGACGCGGCCGGGAGGATCGCGCGGACCGGGTGGCCGGCGTAGTGGACCACCCGCGCGACGTTGATGCCCTTGCCGCCGGGTTCGACGGTGACCGAGCTGACCCGGTGCACGTCGCCGCGGGTGAGCGGGCGGTCGAGAGTGGCGGTGCGGTCGAGGGACGGGTTGGCGGTCAGGGTGACGATCATGCGATCACGACCTCGATTCCCGCGCCGACGAGTTCGGCGCGATCGTGGGCGGAGACGCCGGCGTCCGTGATCAGGACGTCGACGGCGGCGAGGGGGGCGAAGGTGACCAGGAGTTCGACGCCGATCTTGGAGCTGTCGGCCAGCACGATCACGCGGCGGGCGGCGGCGACCATGGCCTCCTTGACGGCGGCCTCGTCGGGGTCGGGGGTGGAGAAGCCGTGGCCGACAGAGACGCCGTTGGTGCCGACGAACGCCACGTCGCAGCGCAGCCGGCCGAGCGCGGCGACGGCCTCGCCGCCCACCGTTGCCTGGGTGATGCCGCGGACGCGTCCGCCGAGCAGGTGGACCTGGGTGCTGCCGCTGCCGACCGCGAGTTGCGCGGCGACGGGGACGGAGTTCGTGATCACCGTGCCGAGGCTCCCGGGCGGGACTGCCGCGGCGAGCCGGCCGATCGTGGTGCCGGCATCGAGGATCGCCGTGGAGCCGGCGGGAGGCAGGTAGGCCAGGGCCGCCTCGGCGATCCTGCTCTTCTGCGCGACGAAGGCAGGTTCACGCTCGGTGAGCGCCGTCTCGACGAGGGCGACGTTCTCGGCCACCACCGCACCGCCGTGGACCCGGCGGAGGATGCCGCGCTTGTCGAGGACGTCGAGGTCGCGACGGATGGTCTCCGTGGTGACGTCGAACCGCGAGGCGAGATCGGCCACGGACACCCGGTCGTGCCGGAGTGCGAGGTTCACGATCGTGCGGTGCCGCTCCTCTGCGTACATTCCCAACCCTTCCCACCAACATCCCTGTTGCTATGGATTGTTTTATCTGGTTTTGGTTGGGGTTGTCAAGAGATGGTGGGAGACTGATCTGTCTTCACGTGGGAATCCGCCGGTGACGTCCTCGTCCCCCCGATCCAGACCTACCCACCTACGCGGAAGAGCCCCACCCGTTCCCGGGTGGGGCTCCGCGGTCAGTTCCGCAGCCGGCGCGTCCTACTCGCCGTAGGTGTCCTCGTCGGAGAACAGGCCGGACACGCTCTCGCCGCAGTTGATCCGGCGGACGGCCTCGGCGAACAGCGGCGCGACCGAGACAGTCGTCAGCCGCTCCAGGCCCTGGGGCCCGGGCACCGTGTTGGTCGAGACGATCTCGACGATGTCGGGGACGGCGTTCAGCCGCTCGACGGCCTTGCCGGAGAACAGGCCATGGGTGGTCGCGACCGAGATCGAGTTCACGTGGTAGCGGCGGACCGTCTCGATCAGCTCGACGACCGACCCCGCGGTGGCGATCTCGTCGTCGAGGATGATCACGTCCTTGCCGCCGACCTTGCCGACGATCGCGTCGATGACCACCTTGTCGTCGGCCTGGCGACGCTTCGAGCCGGCGGCCATGCCCACGCCCAGCATCCGGGCGAACTGGTTGGCCTCCTTCGCGTTGCCGAAGTCGGGGGAGACGACCACGGTGTTGCGCAGATCACGCGAGCGGAAGTGGCGGGCCAGCACGGGCAGCGCGGTGAGGTGGTCGACCGGCATCGAGAAGAAGCCGTGCACCTGCTGGGCGTGCAGCGCCATGGTCAGGACACGGTTCGCGCCCGAGGTCGCGATCAGGTCGGCGACGAGGCGCCCGCCGATGCTGATCCGCGGGGCGTCCTTCTTGTCCGAGCGCGCGTACGCGTAGTGCGGCATGACCACCGTCACGCTGGCCGCCGACGCGCCGCGGGCCGCGTCCACCATCATCAGCAGCTCCATCAGGTTCTCCTGCGTGGGCGGCACCAGCGGCTGCACGATGTACACGTCGCGCTGACGGCAATTGGCGCGCAACTGGACCTGCAGGCAGTCGTTGGAGAAGCGGGAGAGCCGGGTCGCGGACAGCTCGACCCCGAGGATGTCACACATCTCCTCGGCGAACTCGCGGTGGGCGTGGCCAGAGAAGACGGTGATATCGGTCACGGTGCCCAACCATAACGGCCGCGCCCAACCGCTTCCGACCCCACCCCCGCCTGCGAGACCGCGGGATCAGGCGTTGAACTTGTAGCCGAGGCCGCGGACGGTGACCAGCAGCACGGGGTTCGCCGGGTCCTCCTCGAGCTTGGCGCGGAGCCGCTTGACGTGGACGTCCAGGGTCTTGGTGTCGCCGACGTAGTCGGGCCCCCACACCCGGTCGATCAGCTGGCCCCGGGTGAGGACGCGGCCAGAGTTGCGCAGCAGCAACTCCAGCAGCTCGAACTCCTTCAGCGCCAGCTGCACGGAGCGGCCGCGGACGGTGGTCTCGTGGCGCTCCACGTCCATCCGGACGCCGCCCGCCTCGACCACGTCCTGGACGAGCTCGACGTCGGCGCCACGGCGCAGCACCGCGCGGATCCGGGCGACCAGCTCGCGGTGGCTGAACGGCTTGGTCACGTAGTCGTCCGCGCCCAGCTCCAGGCCGACGACCTTGTCGATCTCGGTGTCCCTGGCGGTGACCATGATGATCGGGACGCTGCCGCGGGCGCGGAGCTGGCGGCACACCTCGGTGCCGGACAGGCCGGGCATCATCAGGTCGAGCAGCACGATGTCGGCGCCCTGTCGGTCGTAGGCGGCCAGTCCGGACGCCCCGTCCGCGGCGAGGCCGACGTCGAAGCCCTCCTTCTGCAGGAGGAAACCGAGGGTCTCCCGGTAGGTCTCCTCGTCCTCGATGATCAGCACCCTGGTCACACGCGGGCTCCTTCCTGGCTCTCCGGCAACCGGAGGGTGAACGTCGATCCCTGCCCGAGCCGGCTCCACACCGCCACGTCGCCGCCGTGCGCCTGCGCGACGTGCTTGACGATGGACAGGCCCAGCCCCGTTCCCCCACTCGCGCGGCTGCGATCCGCGTCGACGCGGTAGAACCGCTCGAAGATGCGGGCCTGGTCGGTGCCGCTGATGCCGATCCCGTTGTCGGAGACGCGGATCTCCACCCTCCCGTCGGCCGTGCGGCTGCTGACCGCCACGCGCGCGCCGGGCTCGGAGTAGGCGACGGCGTTCTGGACGAGGTTGGTGACGGCGGTCTCGAGTTCGTCGGCGTCACCGACGACCTTCAGGCCGGGCTGGGTGCTCATCGAGAGCGTGATCCCGCCGGCCTCGGCGATGGCCCGACAGCGGGCGACGGACGCCTCCAGCACCTCGGTGACGTCGACGTCGCGGGCGGCCAGCATCGGGTTCTCGGCCTGGAGCCGGGACAGCGCGATGATCTGGGAGACCAGCTCGTTCAGCCGGCCGGTCTCCTTCGACAGCTTGCCGAGGAAGGTGTGCACGGCATCGGGGTCGTCCGCGGCCGCGTCCGCCGCCTCGGCGAGAAGCGTGATCGCGCCGATCGGGGTCTTCAGCTCGTGGGTGATGTTGGCGACGAAGTCGCGGCGGGTCTCACTGAACCGCAGGTCGGCGGACCGGTCCTCGCCCACGACGACCGTGGACCCGTTGCTGATCGGCACGACCTTCACGGCCAGCTGGACCGCCGGGCTCCCCGGACCCGGCGGCAGCCGCAGGTCGCGCTCGACCGCGCGTCCTTCGGCCCGGGACTCGGCGAGCATCTCGACGACCTCGGACGGACCGAGGCTGGATCCGCGGACGAGCCCGCAGGCCTTCGCGAAGGTCGAGGCGGCGAGGACGGTGTCACTGTCGGTGACGACCGCCACGGCCGCGCGCAGCGGCGCGACGATCTCGACGAGGTGCTGCCGGGAGACGATCTGGCTGGCGGCCTCGGCGTTGGCGCGCCGGATGCCCAGCCACACCGCGAGGGCACCGAGACCGGCGCCGAACACCAGACCCAGCAGGGCCAGGGCGTAGGGCGTCATGGCTGGGAGTCTAGACACAGGCGGGCGGCCGACTCGTCCGGTTCGGGTCCCCACGGGAGCGTTTGGCCGAAGGTTCACCGACTGTTCACCTCGTGTTGGGGACGCGTCCCGCTGGCGCGGCGGGGGCCCCTCTAGCCTGTGCGCGGGACAATGGCCCCGTCACCCACGAACGGTGCCGCCGACGGACACGGAAGAAGCAGGATGCGCGACAACTACCACGAGAGCCTGGAAAGTGTGGTCACCGACCTGGTGGCGATGAGCGAGGCGGTCCAGGTGGCCGTCCGCGACGCCACCAGAGCCCTGCTGGAGGCGGACCTCGCCACGGCGGAGCGGGTGATCGGCGACGATGCGTCGATCGACCGGCTGCACGACGAGCTCGAGGTGCGCTGTTTCTCGCTGCTCGCCCGGCAGGCCCCGGTCGCCGGCGAACTGCGGACGGTCGTCGCGGCGATGCGGATGGTCGCGGACCTGGCGCGGATGGGCGACCTCGCCGCACACGTCGCGAAGATCGCCCGGCTGCGCTACCCCGATCACGCGGTGCCGGACGGGCTCGTGCCGAACTTCGAGCTGATGGCACGCGTCGCAGGGGAGATGGTGCAGACGGCCGGCCGCTCCCTGCGGGAGCGCAACGCCCACGACGCGGGCAAGCTCGCCGACAGTGACGAGGAGATGGACGAGCTGCGCAAGAGCCAGTTCCGCCTCCTGCTCGGCAAGGACTGGGCCTACGGCGTCGAGGCGGCCGTGGACGTCGCCCTCCTGGGCCGCTACTACGAGCGGATCGCCGACCACGCCGTGCTGATGGCGTCCCGGGTGATCTACGTGATCACCGGCCTGCTCCCCGAGGGCGAGAACTGGCCGGTCGCCTGAGCCCGTTGGACGAAAGGGACGGTCCCCGCGAGCCGGCATGGCTCACGGGGACCGTCCCTTTCTGACCGTGGTCCTGGTGCTACTTCTTGCCCTGGTTCTTGACGGCCTCGATGGCCGCGGCCGCGGCGTCCGGGTCCAGGTAGCGTCCGCCGGCGGTGACCGGACGCAGGTCGTCGTCCAGCTCGTAGAGCAGCGGGATGCCGGTGGGGATGTTCAGCGCGGCGATCGCGTCGTCGCTGATCCCGTCGAGGTGCTTGACCAGCGCGCGCAGCGAGTTGCCGTGGGCGGCGACCAGGGTGACCTTGCCGTCGCGGAGGTCCGGCACGATCTGGTCGTACCAGTAGGGCAGCATGCGCACGACCACGTCCGCCAGGCACTCGGTGAGCGGACGCGCCTCGCTCGGCAGCGCGGCGTAGCGCGGGTCGGCGAACTGGGAGAACTCGTCGTCGGCGGCGATGGGCGGCGGCGGGGTGTCGTAGGAGCGGCGCCACAGCATGAACTGCTCCTCGCCGTACTGCTCGAGGGTCTGGGCCTTGTTCTTGCCCTGCAGCGCGCCGTAGTGGCGCTCGTTGAGGCGCCAGGAGCGCTTCACGGGGATCCAGTGGCGGTCGCAGCCGTCCAGCGCGAGGTAGGCGGTGTGGATGGCGCGGCGCAGCACGGAGGTGTGCACGACATCGGGCAGCAGGTCCTCGGCCTTCAGGAGCTCGGCGCCGCGCTTCGCCTCCCCGACGCCCTTCTCGTTGATGTCGACGTCCACCCACCCGGTGAACAGGTTCTTGGCGTTCCACTCGCTCTCGCCGTGGCGGAGCAGGATCAGCGTTGAAGTCATGGTCCGAGCCTATCGGGCCCCGGGGCGCGCGTCCCCGCCTGAACGGTGACGATGCTGCGGCGAACCCACTGGCAGAATCGTGAGCATGAGTTCACGGGGAATCGCCGTCGTCACCGGGGCCAGCAGCGGGATCGGCGCCGCCACGGCCCGCCAGCTCGCCGCCGAGGGTTTCGAGGTCATCTGCGCGGCGCGCAGGGCCGACCGCATCGCCGCGCTGGCGGAGGAGATCGGCGGCAGGGCGCTCGCGTGCGACGTCACGGCGGACGCCGACGTGGACGCGCTGGTCGCCGCGGTCGGTCCCGAGCTCGCCGTCCTGGTCAACAACGCCGGAGGCGCCTTCGGCCAGGAGCCGGTGGCCGCCGCCGACGAGGACGCCTGGCGGCGCATGTACGAGGTGAACGTGATCGGGACCGAGAAGGTCACCCGCGCCCTCCTGCCCGCCCTGGTCGCCGCCAGGGGCGCGATCGTGTTCGTCACGTCCGTCGCCGCGGACGGACCCTACGAGGGCGGCGCCGGGTACTGCGGGGCGAAGGCCGCGGAGCGGATGATCGCCGGCACCCTGCGCCTGGAGTTCTTCGACCAGCCGGTCCGGATCACCGAGATCTGCCCCGGGATGGTGGCGACCGAGGAGTTCTCGCTGACCCGCTTCGGCGGCGACCAGTCCCGCGCGGACGCCGTGTACGCGGACGTCCCCGGCCCGCTGTCGGCGGAGGACGTCGCCGAGGCGATCACCTGGATGGCCACCCGCCCCGCGCACGTGAACATCGACCGCCTGACGATCCGTCCGGTCGCGCAGCCCGCCCAGCACAAGGTCTTCCGCGGCAGCTACGCCTGAGCGGGACCCCCGGTCCGCGGCACGCTGGGAACCGTCCCCATCGTGCCGCAGTTGCCGGCGGAACGCTGGGGACGGTTCCTATCGTGCCGCAATTGCCGGTGGCAGGGCTCAGGACGGCGTGCGTCGGCGGGCGACCTCGATCACCGCGCTCTCGTTGGCGTCTCCGAGTCCGGACGCGATGAGCTCGTCGAGCCCGTCGAGCGCGACCCGTCCGAACGCCGCGCCGATACCGAGCTCGCCGGCGAACCGCAGCGCGTAGTCGGTGTCCTTGCGGCGCAGCCGGCCCGAGAACACCACGTGCTGCGCATGGTCGCCGGCGGCCATCCTCAGGGCGTTGCGGACGACCTGCGGGCTGGCGGCCTGGCCGGACGCCAGCGCGTCCACGACCTGATCGAGGTCGAGTCCTGCCCGCTCGGCCATCGCCAACCCCTCGGCCGCGCCGGCGATCTGGACCGCGCCCATCAGGTTCACGATCAGCTTGTACGCCGTCCCCGTCCCCACCGGTCCGAAGTGCAGGACCCGGTCGGACACCGCTTCGAAGAGCGGACGCGCGGCAGCCAGGTCGTCCGGATCCGCGCCCACGAGCAGCGTCAGCCGCCCTGCCGCGGCCGCGTCGGGCAGGCCGGTGACCGGGGCGTCGACGTAGCGCAGGCCGGCCGCGCCCGCGGCGGCGGACAGCTCGCCCACCCACTCGTGGGAGAGCGTCGAGCACTCGACGGCCAGGGCCCCGGCTGCCGGTCGGCCACTCAGGACGCCGTCCGCGCCGAGCCACACCGCGCGGGACGCGTCGTCGTCCCCGACCATCACGAACACGGCCTCGGCGTCGACGACGGCCTCCGCGGGCGTCGGCGCCACCCGCGCGCCGCGCTCAGCGAAGGGGACGCAGCGCGCCGACGTCCGGTTCCACACCACCAGGTCATGGCCCGCGTCGAGCAGTCGGGACGCCATGCCCGACCCCATCCGGCCGAGCCCGAGAAACGCGATCCGTGTCATGCCGGCGACCCTACCGGGGCGCTCGGATCGGCTTGGGCCCGGCGTCCGGGCGTCCTGCGCGATCACGGCGGCGTAGCGTGGGACCGTGCCGCTCCGCCCGCTCGTCCTCCCCGTGCTCGCGCTGGTCCTCGTGCTCGGCTGCGCGCCGGCGACCCCGGCCCCGGCGGACGGGGCGACGACCATCGCGCGCACCGCGAGCACGGTGGCAGAGCCGTCGCCCACCCCGACGGCGACGACCACCACGCCGACCGTCCGTGCGCTCCCCGAGGACACCGACGTCGACTACCAACTGGGTGGGGCCGCTGAGCCCGCGAGCAACGTGGGCATCGTCGACAGGGACCGCAACGCCGCGCCCGCGTCCGGTCTGTACAACATCTGCTACGTGAACGCCTTCCAGACGCAGCCGGACGAGAAGTCCTTCTGGAAGCAGCGCTCCTCCCTGGTGCTGCACCACAAGGGCAAGCGGGTCGTCGACAGTGCGTGGGGCGAGTGGCTGCTCGACGTCGGCACGGCGAAGAAGCGCGCCAAGCTGGCCGCCATCGTCGGGGGGTGGATCGAGGGCTGCGCGAGCAGCGGCTTCGACGCGGTGGAGTTCGACAACCTCGACTCCTACACCCGCAGCCGCCACGAGCTGGCGCGGTCGGACGCGATCGCGTTCGCCCGCCTCCTCGTCGCCACCGCGCACGCGTCCGGGTTGGCGGCCGGCCAGAAGAACCTCGCCGGGTACGACGGGACGCGGATCGGCTTCGACTTCGCCGTCGCCGAGGAGTGCGGACGCTGGCGCGAGTGCGGCTCCTACACCGACGACTACGGGCGCCAGGTGGTCGTCGTGGAGTACCGGGCGGTCGACTTCGCCTGGACCTGCCGGCACTACGGTGACCAGCTCGCCGTCGTCCTGCGCGACCGTGACCTCACCCCCGCCGGCGTCCACGAGTGGTGCTGACCGGTCCCTCCGGCACGAAGCGGCGATGTCATGCCGGGCCTGACCCGGCCTCCCACCACCACAAAGTGGACCCTCCTGCGGCGAACTCACGACAAACCGTCCACCTTGACCCGGACGGGACGACGAGATCCCGGGTCAAGCCCGGGATGACAAAGGCGGGGCGATGACGAGGGCCGGCGATGTCATGCCGGGCCGGCCCCCCAACCACCACAAAGTGGACCCTTCCGCGGCGAACTCACCACAAACCGTCCACCTTGACCCGGACGGGACAACAAGATCCCGGGTCAAGCCCGGGATGACAAGGGCGGGACGACAAAGGCGGGAAGGGGACGCGCCGACGGCCCGCCCCTGAGGGGACGGGCCGTCGCGTCGATCAGTCGGGGTCGCTCAGTCGAGCTCGATGAGCCCTTCGCCGGCCTGGACGGCCGTGCCCTTGTCGACCAGGACCTTGGCCACCGTGCCGGCCTTCGGCGCGGTGATCTCGGTCTCCATCTTCATGGCCTCGAGCACCAGCAGCACCTGCCCGGCCTCGATCTCCTGGCCCTCCTCCACGAGGACGCGCGCCACGGAACCCGCGAGCGGGGCCACGACGGCGTTCGCCGAGGTCGCCTGCACCGAGGCGGTGGACGGGGTGGCGATCGAGCCGCTCCCTCCGCCGATCACGATCGCGCCCAGCTGGGGAGCCTCCGGCTCCTCCACCTCCACGTCGATGTCGTACGGAACCCCGTTGACAGTCACTTTCAGTCTCATTGGTCTTCCTTCTCAGCGCGTGTACAGCGGGTGGTGGGTGTGCTGGGACCGCCGGGTGTTCGACGCCCAGTTGCGTCCCGTCGTGAAGTGCGGCTGGCGACGCCTCGCGCGATGGCCGAGGTAGGCGGCGACCGCAGCGGCGATCGCGACCATCGTGTCCTCGGGCACGTCGTTGGCATGCACCTCGAGACGCTTGATCTTCGTCTCGAGCCCCTCCACACGCTCGGTGAGCCCTCTGACGAGCTCGAGCAGTTCAGCCTCGTCCATGGCGATCACACCGGCCCGAGGCCGTGCTTCTTGGCCGGCCGCAGTTCGCGCTTGGTGGCCAGCAGCTCGAGCGCCATGGCCACCTTCCGACGGGTGTCGCCCGGGTCGATGATGTCGTCGACCAGGCCACGGGAGGCCGCCATGAACGGGGTGGAGAACGTGCTCCGGTACTCCTCCACGAGCTCCGCCCGCTTGGCCACCGGGTCGTCCGCCGCGCCGATCTCCTTGCGGAAGACGATCTCCGCCGCACCCTCGGCACCCATCACGGCGATCTCGGCGGTCGGCCAGGCGAACACCTTGTCCGCGCCGAGGTCCTTGCACGCCATCGCGATGTACGCGCCGCCGTAGGCCTTGCGCAGCACCACGGTGATCTTCGGGACGGTGGCCGCGGAGTACGCGTACAGCATCTTCGCGCCGTGGCGGATGATGCCGCCGTGCTCCTGGGCGACGCCGGGCATGTAGCCGGGGACGTCGACCAGCGTCACGATCGGGATGTTGAACGCGTTGCAGAACCGGACGAACTTGCTGCCCTTGTCCGAGGAGTTGATGTCCAGCACGCCGGCCATCGAGTTCGGCTGGTTCGCCACGATGCCGACGCTGCGTCCGTTGATGTGCGCGAACCCGACGACGATGTTCATCGCGTAGCCGGCCTGCACCTCAAGGAAGTCGCCGTGGTCGACGATCTTGGAGATCACGTCGCGGACGTCGTAGCCCTGCTTGCCGTCCACAGGGACGACGTCGTGCAGGGACGGGTCGTACTCGACGCTGTAGTCGCCCTCGACCATCGGGGGCTCTTCGGTGTTGTTCTGCGGCAGGAAGCTGAGCAGCTTCTTCGCGATCAGGATCGCCTGCTCGTCGTCGTCGGCCACGAAGTGGTTGTTGCCCGCGACCGCCATGTGCGTGTCCGCACCGCCGAGGCGGTCGGCGGTCACCTCCTCACCGGTGACCTGCTTGATCACGCTCGGCCCGGTGATGAACATGTGGGCCTTGCGGGTCTGGATGACGAAGTCGGTCAGCGCCGGGGAGTACGCCGCGCCGCCGGCGCACGGGCCGGCGATGATCGAGATCTGCGGCACGACACCGGAGAGCAGGACGTTGGCGTAGAACACCTGGCCGTAGCCGGACAGCGAGTCGATGCCCTCCTGGACGCGGGCCCCGCCGGAATCGTTGATGAAGACGAACGGGGTGCCGGTCTCCAGCGCCGCGTTCATCATCTCGACGACCTTCTTCGAGTGGGTCTCGCCCGCAGAGCCGCCCATGACCGTGAAGTCCTGGCTGGCGACGTGGACGGGCCGGCCCAGCACGGTCGCGGTGCCGGTCACGACACCGTCGGCCGGCATGACCGCGGTGTCCATACCGAAGGTCACTGTCCGGTTCTTCCGGAACAGGCCGATCTCCTGGAAGCTGTCGGGGTCGATCAGGGCGTCGATCCGCTCGCGGGCGGTCAGCTTGCCCCCGTCGCGCTGCTTCTGGAGCCGGGCCTCACCGCCGCCGAGGCGCGCGGTGGTGCGGGCCTCGAGCAGGTCGGCGACCCGCTTCTTCATGCTTACTGGCTTGTTGCTCATCTCGTCCCTACCCTCACGCCATCTCGACGGTGACGGTGCTCTCGCGCCCGCCGAGGGAGACCTTGTACTTGATCGGGCCGCGCACGGCGTTCGCCGCGCCGCTGGCGGCGTCCGCCTCGGCCTTCAGCTGCTCCTCGGTCTTGCCGACGTTCTTCGGGCCCTCGTCGCGGGTGCTGAAGAAGCCGGGTGCGACGCCGGGGAACATGGCGTAGGTGAGGACGTCCTCGTCGGTGCCGTCGAAGCCCTCGAGCTTGGCGGCGTCGCCGACCAGCTTGTCCCACTCGGGGGGCAGCAGGTCGGCCGGACGGACCGTGATCGGCTCCTTCTTGGCCTGCGCCTGGGCGATCGCGACGACCTCGGGGTTGCGCTCGCCGATGCACTCGCCGTAGTAGCCGAGCATCAGGTCGGCGAACTCGCCGGTCATCACCTTGTACTTGCCCATCAGGACGTTGAACACGGCCTGCGTGCCCACGATCTGGCTGGACGGCGTGACCAGCGGCGGGTGGCCCGCGTCCGCCTTGACCAGCGGGACCTCGGCCATCACCTCCTTGATCCGGTCGCCGGCGCCCTGGGCCTTCAGCTGGCTCTCCATGTTCGAGAGCATGCCGCCGGGGATCTGGCTGGAGAAGATGTCGGTGTCGACGAGGGTGGCCGACTCGAACTCCTTGTACTTCGGACGGACCTTCGCGAAGTGGTCGCGGATCCGGGTGAGCCGCTCCGGGTCGAGGTTGGTCGTGTACGGCGTCCCCTCGAGCATCGCGACGAGGGACTCGGTCGGGTTGTGGCCCGGGCCGAGGCTCATCGAGCTGATCGCGGTGTCGACGACGTCCGCGCCGGCCTCGATCGCCTTCATCAGCGTGACCAGCGTGACGCCGGTGGTGGAGTGGCAGTGGACGTTGACCTGGACGTCCTCGCCGTAGCTCTCCTTGATCCCGCGGATGATGTCGTAGGCGGGCTGGGGCTGCAGCAGCGCGGCCATGTCCTTCAGCGCCAGGGACTCGGCACCCATGTCGAGCAGCTGGCCGGCGAGGTGCACGAAGCCCTCGACCGTGTGCAGCGGGGAGATCGTGTAGCAGATCGTGCCCTGGGCGTGCTTGCCGGTCTTCTTCACCGCCTGCATCGCGTGGGCCATGTTCCGGGGGTCGTTCAGGGCGTCGAAGACGCGGAAGACGTCCATGCCGTTCTCCGCGGACTTCTCCACGAACCGCTCCACCACTTCGTCCTCGTAGTGGCGGTAGCCGAGCAGGTTCTGGCCGCGCAGCAGCATCTGGAGGCGGGAATTCGGCATCAGCCTGCGGAAGGTCCGCAGCCTCTCCCAGGGGTCCTCGTTGAGGAACCGGATACACGCGTCGTAAGTGGCGCCACCCCAGCACTCGACACTCCAGTAACCCGTCTGGTCGATGTCCTCGCACGCCTCGACCATGTCTTCGAGGGCCATGCGGGTCGCCATCAGGCTCTGGTGCGCGTCGCGGAGGGCGACCTCGGTCACACCAATGGTTCGCTGACTCATGGCACCATCCTCGCAGACCCTCTACTACACATCGTCGTAACCTGTGGATTCCGGACAGGCGTGAGACAAAAGGTCTGACCTATGAGAAATGGTGCTCCGCCGAGGCGGGGACGCGGCCTCGCCGCAGAGGTGTGGAGGCCCGGCGCGGACGCGTCCCGCCTGCCCTGCGGACTGCGTTGCAGCCGGCCCTACAGCCACCCCTGGCGGCGGAAGTTCCGGTACAGCAGCAGGCAGACGGCGACCATGCCGGCGATGACCACCGGGTAGCCCCACGGGCTGTGCAGTTCGGGCATGAACTCGAAGTTCATCCCGTAGATGCCGGCCACCATCGTGGGCACGGCGGCGATCGCCACCCAGGCCGAGATCTTGCGCATGTCCTCGTTCTCCGACACGGACAGCCGGGCGACGGCGGCCTGAAGGATCGACGACATCAGCTCGTCGTAGCTGCCGACCTGCTCGCGGACCTGCTCGAGGTGGTCGTGGACGTCGAGGAAGTACTGGCGCATCTCCCTGTCGTCCTGGGCCTCGGCCAGCCTGCGCACGGCGGCGTTCAGCGGGGCCACCGTCCGCTTCATCTCGATCAGGTCGCGCTTGAGCTGGTAGATCCGCTCGACCTGTGGGGTGCCGCGGACGGCGAAGACGTGGCTCTCGATCTCCTCGACGTCGTCGGACGCCTCGTCCGCGACCCGCAGGTAGTCGTCCACCGCGCTGTCCACGACCGCGTGCAGGACGGCGATCGGGCCGCGGACCAGGTGTTCGGGACGCGCCTCGAGGTGGCGGCGCACCGGCTGCAGCGCGCCGTAGCGGCCGTGCCGGACCGTGAGCGCGTACCACTCCCCCACCAGCACGGTCGCCGTCCCGGTCTCGACGATCTCGCCGCCCTCGCCCCTGGTGTCGGTGTCGACGTAGCCGAGCGTGCGCAGGGAGAGGAACAGCGTGCCGTCGTCGTAGCGCTCCAGCTTGGGCCGCTGCCGGGAGTTGCCCGCGTCCTCCAGGGCCAGCGGGTGCAGCCCGAACACGTCGCGCAGCGCGTCCAGCTGGGCGGCGGACGGCTCGAACAGGCCCAGCCAGACGAAGCCGGACCCGGCGGCTGCGCGGGCGCAGGCGGTCGGGAAGTCGATGTCGGCCTGGCGCTCGCCCTCCACGTAGTGCGCCCAGTCGATGGCCGCGGCCAGCGGGTCGGCGGACGGCCGGGGAGCGACGACGGGCGCGGTGGCCGGCGACCACGGGACGCGACGCAGCGGGACGGAGCGAAAGGTCGCCGGAAGGTTCAGGCGGCCGGGCAGGGACAGGTTCATGACGGCTCCTCGGGACGGAGCCGCGGCAGGACGCGCCGGGCCGGGTCAGCTCGGGCAGACGCCGCGGGAAGTGGACGGGACGGGTTGGTGGGGACTACCGGGTGACATCGGCTCCACCTCCTCCGTCCAGCCGCTCCCGCGGCGCTTCGCACTTCCGCCGCAAAGGATAGCCCCGCCGGGTGGCCGCAGGGTGAACCGCGGGTGACCGGTCCGTTCCGGGCGGGCGCGTCCGGCCCGTCGATCGAACGAGGCTCAGGCGTCCTTGTCCCGGTGCCGGATCTTGGGCATCCGCTTGGCCATCTCCGACTCGAAGAGGCGGGTGACGGCGGCGGTGTCGAGCTTGCCGTCCAGCACGGGAAGGGTCTTGTTGAAGGCGCGCTGGCAGACCACCAGCCACGCCTGCCCCATCGCGAGGGTGAGCGAGGACGCGACGGACGCGTTGATCACCCCGCCCACCACGCTGCCGGCACCCGGCACGAACTTCAGCAGGCCGGCGGCGGCCGCCCGTCCGGCCGACGTGGCGACCGAGGTGGACGCGATCGCGAGCAACGCCGACTTGTCCAGCCCGAGCCCGTGCAGCTGCGCGATCCGGGCCATCATCGACAACTGGATCGGGACGAGCATCGCCGCAGAGGAGAACGGGATCGGCACCGCGGCGGCCGCGGCCGCCGCCGTCACCGCGGCGGCGACGGCCTTGTTCGACTGGCTCGCCTTGAGTTGAAGATCGACTTCCTGGGCGGCGACGAGGGCGGCCTGGACCGCCTCCGGAGCGACGCGAAAGGTGGCGCCGAGCACCTCCACCAAGCCGTAGGGCGGCTGACCGGTGAACTGGTCCCTCATCGCGTAGGTCATGAACGGGTGCCCGTCCACGATGGGCAGGTCGCGGGCGGAGAGCTGGCGGGCCAGCTCGACCGCGTCGGGGTGGTACTGGCCCTCCCGCATCGGCACCTGGGTGAGCACCAGCACGACCGGGAGGCCGAGGGCGGCGAGCGTGCGGACGAAACGTTCCTCGAAGTCCTCGAACCGTCGGTCCATGCCGCGCACGCAGTACCAGGCGACGTGGATCTGCTCCTCGATGGGCTTGCCGCGGCTCTCCTTCACCGCCTTGGTGAGCTCCTTGATGATCTGGTCGTCGTCGCGTCCGAGCTCGAGCCCGCGGGTGTCGATCACGCCGAGCGAGCCGCGCTTGTCGAGGTAGAGGTGGGAGCCGTTCGTCACCGGCGCGCCGATGCCGGTCGCTGCGACGGGCTCGCCGAAGATGGCGTTCACGAGGGTCGACTTGCCGACCCCCGTCTTGCCGAACACGGCGATGTTGACCCGGCCGAGCTCCGCCTCCTGTTTGGCGTACTCGGCGCGGAAGCTCTCGGTGAACCACTGCGTCACGCGCCCAGCCTACGGAAGCCGGACCCGATCACCATGGGTCCTCCCCCTGAGCCGACCCCGGGGTCGACCCCCGCAAACGCTCCCGAAACTCGCAGAAGCTCCCGAAATTTCGGGAGCGTTTGCGCGTTCCGGGAGCGTTTGTAGGCGACCGGCGGCGTCGTAGGGTGGTCGGGTGATCCGGTCTGGGGACGGCACGGACGTGGTCGTGGTGGCCGAGGGCTCCGGCCCGGCGATCCTGGTCGTGCACGGCGGGATGAGCGACGAGTCGCCGTGGGCGAAGGTCGCTGCCGAGCTGGCCCCGTGCCACCGCGTCGTGCGGATCCGGCGGCGGCTGTACCGTCCCGAGCTGCCCGCGGACCCCGCCACCGACTACGCGCGCGAGGTGGACGACCTCGCCGCGGTCGTGGCGACCCTTGACCGGCCGGTGGTCCTGGTCGGGCACTCCTCCGGTGCGGTGGTCGCGCTGGAGGCCCTCCTCGCCCTGCCGGAGGCCTTCGCCGGCGCCGTTCTCTACGAGCCGCCGATCCCGGACCTGCCGCTCGGCCGTCCCGACTCGCTGAGCCGGGCGCGCGCGGCGCAGGCCGCGGGCCACCTCGGCCGGGCGATCCGGCTGTTCCTCCGCGAGGTTGTCCGGGTGGGCGCCCCGCTGGCCGCGCTGGTCGGCCTCGCGGCGGGCCGGTCCCCCGAGCTGCGCACCTTTGGAGCCCGCCAGCTCGACGACTGGGACGCGCTCGTCCGGCTCGGCCCCAGGCTGGACGCCTGGGCGGCCATCGGGACGCCGACCCTCCTGCTCACCGGCGACCGGAGCCCCGCCCACCTCGGCGAGCGCGTCCGCCTGGTCGCCGCGGCCCTGCCCCGCGCGCGGGTCGAGGTGCTCCACGGCCAGGGCCACAGCGCCAACGCCCAGGCGCCAGCGGCGGTCGCCCGGCTGATCGAGGCCTTCGCCGCGTCCATCCGCGCCGACTGACCCGAGGCTTCAGCCGGCGGCGACCTCGGGCTCCACGCGGGTCGGCTCGGCGTCCAGCGGGACGGTGCGGACCGGCAGGCCGGTGAGGACGGCGACGATCGCGTCCAGCGTGACCTGCATGAAGTTGCGTCCGTCGGGCGCGATCGCGTTCTGGTCGAAGTAGTGGTTCTTGACGTTGTGCTGCATCGGGCCGATGTCGATGATGTCGATCCGGCCGTCCTCCATCGCGTTCGACCAGGGCGAGAACACCGCGTGCGGCCAGCGGCCGGCGAACATGATCCCGCCGAGCTTCTCGAACGGGTCCTTGCTGCCGCGCAGGTGCCACAGCCGCTTCACCCGGTCCAGTCCGTAGTCGTCGCTCATCATTCCGCCGATGGAGACGACCTGGATCGGCACCTTCATGCCGAGGTACCACGCCGCGCCGATCGCGATCTGCGCCCCGCCGCTCCAGCCGACCAGGGTCACCGTCTTGTTGCTGTCGAACTGGTACCCGTGCTTCCGCAGGGCGCGCGCCACCTCCCGCGCCGTGCCGATGTTGTAGGCCGGCCCGTAGCGGCGATCGGCGCACACGAACAGCTGCATCGCGTTGCGTCCGTTGACCAGCATCCCCGCGAGCGACTCGGGGTTCTTCAGGCGCAGCTTCTCCACCCACCGCCACAGCGCGGCCGTCGGGCGCTGGCCGGTCAGGCCCCGGTTGGTCACCGAGTACGGGAACACGTCGTGGATCACGCAGGTGCCGGGCAGCCGCTTCGAGAGGCCCTCGATCAGCGGCAGTTCCTCGGGCGGGACGGACTTGCCGTCGATCGCGCCGATCCCGGAGAGGTAGACCAGGTAGTGGTCGTACGGCACCGGGGCGTCGTTGCCGTCGTCGGGCGTCGTGAGTTCCTCGATGGTCTCCGCTGCCTCGTCCGCGCCACGGGCGGACCACCAGCCCAGCGACTCCAGCGGCGCGACGGTGAGCGCGAGCAGGACGAGGACGCCGATCCCGGCGAGCAGCCCGACGATCACCGTCCCACCTCCTCGAGGTCCTCGACCTGGTGGCCGAGCGGCATGAACGGGTGCCCGGCGAGCAGGTCGCGTCCGGTCATCATGAACGGCTTGCCGGTGACGACCTTCCAGATCCGGTTCCCGATCCAGGCGACCGGACGGGCGAACAGCCACGACAGCAGCTGCATGACCAGCCACGAGCCGACGGCGATCACCAGCGCGAGGAAGCCGTTGGTCCGGAACATCACGGCGACGATCACCCACAGCGCGACGACGCCCCACGCCTGCAGGAACCGCGCGATGGCGGGGCCGAAGTAGGGGATCAGCGCGAACACGCCGAAGACGAGCGGGGCGGTGGAGAGCATCACGCCGCGCAGCACCCAGCCGAAGCCGGGCCCGCCACCCACGACGATCATCCCGAGCAGGTAGACGAACACCGCTTGGAGCGCGTACAGGCCGACGACCGCGACCCCGTTGAGCAGCAGGCTGAACGCGAACCGCCAGCCGCGGACGCGGTTGAAGAACAGCACCATGCTGTCGCCGAGCAGGGTCGAGACGCCGGCGACCACCGCCACGGTGATCGCGACCTCGTAGCTGCGGGGGTACACGACGAACCACTCCGCCGTGGACGTGTCGAGGCCCAGCACGCCGCCGATCGCGCGGAGGACGGCCTCGAGGAAGCCGGGATCGCTCACCGTCACCTCCCTCCGCCGGCACGGTGCCGGCCGACGCACGAAGGCTAGCAGCGCCCTCGGCGCGAACACGGGTGGCACGACCCCGCGCGGGACGCCGGCCGCGTCCGCCCGCCCGCATGCTGGCCGGGGGTTCTCGCAGCGGGGACGTTGGCATAGGTTGACCGGGTTTCCCGTGGGCGCAGCGACGCGACCACTTCGACGGAGAAGGAACCCCCGATGAGCCTCCTGCGCACCAAGTCGATCGAGCAGTCGATCGCCGACACCGACGAGCCCGAGTACCAGCTGAAGAAGTCGCTGTCCGCGCTCGACCTGACCGTGTTCGGCGTTGGCGTCGTGATCGGCGCCGGCATCTTCACCCTGACCGGCCGCGCCGCGCACAACGTGGCCGGCCCGGCGATCGTGGTGAGCTTCATCATCGCCGCGATCTGCTGCGCGCTCGCCGCCATGTGCTACGCCGAGTTCGCGTCCACCGTCCCGGTCTCCGGCTCGGCGTACACGTTCTCCTACGCGTCCCTCGGCGAGATCTTCGCCTGGATCATCGGCTGGGACCTGATCCTGGAGATGTTCCTCGGCGCGTCCGTCGTGGCCCAGGGATGGAGCGCGTACCTCGGCGCCTTCCTCGGGAAACTCGGCATCACGATGCCCGCCGCGATCAGCTACGGCGGCGTGGTGGACGTGCCCGCGATCGTGCTCGTGCTGGTGCTGGGCGTCCTGGTCACGCTCGGCATCAAGGAGTCCCTGCGGGTGAACCTCGTGCTCGTGGGGCTGAAGCTGTTCATCGTCCTGTTCGTGATCTTCGCCGGCATCGGCTTCATCAACCCGGCCAACTACACCCCGTTCGTGCCGCCGGCCCAGGCGACCGAGACCACGTCGGGCTGGACGCAGCCGCTGATCCAGTTCTTCACCGGCGCGGCACCGTCCACCTTCGGCGTGGGCGGGATCCTGGCGGGCGCGGCGCTGGTGTTCTTCGCCTACATCGGCTTCGACGTCGTGGCGACCACCGCGGAGGAGACCAAGAACCCGCAGCGCGACCTGCCGATCGGCATCATCGCCTCGCTGGCGATCTGCACCGTCCTGTACTGCGCGGTGGCGCTGGTCGTGACCGGCATGGTGCCCTACGACAAGCTCGACCCGAGCGCGGCCCTGGCGAACGCGTTCGGCTACCACGGGCAGGCGTGGATGGCGACGCTGATCTCCGCCGGCGCCGTCGCCGGCCTGACGACCGTCGTGCTCACCCTGATGGTCGGCGCCACCCGCCTGATCTTCGCGATGTGCCGCGACGCGCTGCTGCCGATGGGGCTGGCCAAGGTGCACAAGACCTACCGGACGCCGTGGCTGATCACCCTGATCGTGACGATCGTCGTCGCGATCGTCGCCGGCCTCACCCCGGTCGGCGTGCTGGAGGAGATGGTCAACATCGGGACGCTGTCGGCGTTCGTGCTGGTCTCCATCGGCGTCGTGGTGCTGCGGAAGAAGCGTCCGGACCTGAAGCGCGCGTTCACCGTCCCGTTCTCGCCGGTGGTGCCGATCATCTCCGCGCTGATCTGCGCGTACCTGATGCTGAACCTCTCGGTGGAGACCTGGCTGCGGTTCGTGATCTGGCTGGCGATCGGCTTCGTCATCTACTTCGCGTACTCCCGCTCGCACGCGCGGCTGGAGACCGGCGTCGGCATCCGCCCGGACATGCAGCAGGCCATGGACACCGGGCATGCTCCGAAGAGCCCGACCGAACCGGGGCCGACCGAACCGCGCTGAGCCCGGCTCAGCCAGGGAGCACCTGCCCGTACCGCTCGCCGGCGACCGCCGGATTCATCAGCCCTGAGCTGCGCGGGCCGGCGTCGAAGGAGTACCGCGAGAACACCACCCAACCCGCGTCGGTGACCTCGCCGCGGTCCTCACCGGGAACCCCGACCAGCAGGCTGGTCGAGCCGTCCTCCTCCATGATGTAGTCGTCGCCCACGGTGCCGAGCGCGGCTCCCAGCGCGTCGCCCGCCTCGGCGTGGCCGGGCAGGCCCTTCCCCGACGACAGCGCGGCGTTGGGCAGCCGGGACCCGCCCAGGCCGATGCGGGTGACGGTGCCCGCGTCGGCGACGCGTCCGACGTCCTCGCCGGGGGCGCCGATCCAGAGGTTCCAGCCGCTCTCGCCCGACTCGAGGTCGCCGACGGCGACGGCGGCCCCGAAGTGGTCACCGGACTCGTCGACGCCGGGCACGCCCTTCGTGTCCTGGCGGTACGACTTCAGCGCCCGGAACGACCCGGCCGCCGTCGCGTCCGTCTGTCTGAACAGCACCACGGTGCCGGTGTCCCGCTTCCTGCCGATGTCCTCGCCGGGAACGCCCACCGCCACGTACCACGTCCCGGCCACGTCGGCCCCGAACCGGTCGCCCGCCTCGGCCTTCCCCGGCACGGACGGGCTGTCCTGCGTCCACAGCTGCGCGACGACACCTGCCAGGGTCACCGAAGCGATCCGGAGTCGGACCACGGCGCCGGCGTCCGTGGCCGCGCCCACGTCCTTGTCCGGGACGCCGGCCAGGTTGCCGGAGAGCACCGATCCGAACCGGTCGTCCGCGCCCGGCGTGATCCCCACTACACCCTGGCTGACCCGCAGGGGCGTGCCGAGCGCGGCGAGCCCGCCGGAGACGTCGACCAGGTAGACCGCTCCGGCGTCGGCGGCCGGACCGTCGTCATAGCCCGGACCGCCGACGGCGAGGTACTCCGTCCCGTCCCCGGCCCAGCCCTGGGTGATCGCCTGGCCGAGGCGTGCGCCCTGGTCGGGCGACTCGATCGTCGTCGCGGCGTGGAGGGCGCCCTCCGGACTGCCCTTCGCGATGTAGACGCGTCCCGCGCCGCTGCCCGCGCCGGGCGCTCCGACGACGAGTTCGCTGCAGCCGTCCTGGTCGAGGTCGAGCGCGAGCACCGACTGGCCGAACCCGTCGCCGGGGTCACTCGCGGGGAAGCCCAGTGACGCCGCCGTCACCCGCGTCGGCGCGCCGGCCCTGTCGAAAAAGACGTCGACCGCTCCCGCGCCCGCGTCGGCGCCGGGGATCCCCACCAGGAGTTCGGGTTGGCCGTCGGCGTTGATGTCGCCCCAGGCCGGGTACTCGCAGTCCTCCGCGGCGGCCGAAGCCGGCGCAGCGGGCAGGCTCCCCGCCGTCAGCAGCACGGCCGCGAGGGTGATCAGCCTTCGTGTGATCGTCCGCATCGTCCCTCCTCTCCCCCGACGCTGCACTGCCCATCCTCGTCCGGCGGCACCGCCAAGGGAAGGGCGCCGGGCTACGCCGTCCATCGTGCCGGACGACGCGAGGAGCCGAGGCGGTAGACTCTGCGGGTTCCCTCACGATCCGGAGTTCCCGCATGCCCGCACGCGCAGACCTGCGCAACGTCGCCATCATCGCCCACGTCGACCACGGCAAGACCACCCTGGTGGACGCCATGCTGTGGCAGTCGGGCGCCTTCCGCGAGAACCAGGACGTGAACACCCGCGTCATGGACTCGATGGACCTGGAGCGTGAGAAGGGGATCACGATCCTCGCCAAGAACACCGCGGTGGACCACGTCATGGCGGACGGCCAGCAGGTCACCATCAACATCATCGACACCCCCGGGCACGCCGACTTCGGCGGCGAGGTCGAGCGTGGGCTGGAGATGGTGGACGGGGTCCTGCTGCTCGTGGACGCGTCCGAGGGCCCGCTCCCCCAGACCCGGTTCGTGCTGCGCAAGGCGCTCGCCAAGAACCTGCCGATCATCGTCGTGATCAACAAGGTCGACCGCGCCGACGCCCGGATCGCCGAGGTCGTCGACGAGGTGTACGCGCTGTTCATGGACCTGATCGACGACGACGCGGCCCACCACCTCGACTTCCCGATCATCTACTGCGCGGCGAAGGCCGGGCGCGCGTCCCTGGAGCAGCCCGAGGACGGCGGCATGCCCGACTCGCCGAACCTGGAGCCGCTGTTCAACCTGATCACCGACACGATCCCCGCGCCGGTCTACACCGAGGGCGCGCCGCTGCAGGCCCACGTGACCAACCTGGACGCGTCCCCCTACCTCGGCCGGCTGGCGCTGTGCCGGATCGTCGAGGGCACCATCACCCGTGGCCAGACCGTCGCCTGGTGCCGCCACGACGGGACGATCACCAACGTCCGGCTCTCCGAACTGTTGATCACCAAGGCGCTGGAGCGCGTCCCCGCCGACGAGGCCGGGCCGGGCGACATCGTCGCCATCGCCGGCATCCCCGAGATCACCATCGGCGAGACCATCGCCGACCCGGCCGACCCTCGTCCGCTGCCGCTGATCCACGTGGACGAGCCGTCCATCTCGATGACGATCGGCATCAACACGTCCCCGCTGGCCGGCAAGGTCGGCAAGCTGCTCACCGCCCGGCTGGTGAAGAACCGCCTCGACACCGAGCTCGTCGGCAACGTGTCGATCCGCGTCAACAACACCGAGCGTCCCGACACCTGGGAGGTGCAGGGACGCGGTGAGCTGCAGCTGGCCATCCTGGTCGAGATCATGCGGCGGGAGGGCTTCGAGCTGACCGTCGGCAAGCCGGAGGTGCTCACCCGGACCATCAACGGCAAGCTGCAGGAGCCCGTCGAGCGGCTCACCGTCGACGTCCCCGAGGAGCACGTCGGCACGATCTCCCAGCTGATGGGCACCCGCCGCGCGCGGATGGAGCAGATGGTCAACCACGGCACCGGCTGGGTGCGCGTCGAGTACGTCATCCCGGCGCGCGGGCTGATCGGCTTCCGCACCGAGTTCCTCACCGAGACCCGTGGGACGGGCATCATGCACCACGTGTTCGAGGGCTACGAGCCGTGGGCGGGCGAGATCAAGACCCGCCTCACCGGCTCGCTGGTCGCCGACCGGCTCGGCACCGTCACCGGCTACGCCCTGTTCAACCTGCAGGAGCGCGGGACGCTGTTCGTCGCGCCCGGCGACGAGGTCTACGAGGGCATGATCGTCGGCGAGAACCCGCGCCAGGAGGACATGGACGTCAACCCGACCAAGGAGAAGAAGCTGACCAACGTCCGCTCCTCCACCGGGGACGAACTGGAACGCCTCATCCCGCCGCGCCGGCTCAGCCTCGAGCAGTCGCTGGAGTTCTGCCGCGGCGACGAGTGCCTCGAGGTCACCCCGAAGGACGTCCGCATCCGCAAGGTCGCTCTGGACGCCAACGAGCGCGCCAAGCAGCGGAGCCGCGACAAGCGCTCCTGAACCGATAGGAACCGTCCCCATCGTGCCGCGCGGTACGAGGGGACGGTTCTTTCGGACCCGGCACGAAGGAACCGTCCCCGCGGACCCGGCACGATGGGGACGGTTCCTAACGTGCCGCGGCGGACGCGGGCGGCGCGCACAGGCGGGGTCGGTAGGGTGCGCGCATGGCGTTGCCGGTGCTGACCGCCGAGGAGCAACGGATCCTCGGGTGCCTGCTGGAGAAGCAGAAGACCGTCCCCGCGAGCTACCCGCTCACGCTCAACTCACTGCGCCTGGCCTGCAACCAGACCTCCAGCCGCGACCCGGTGATGGACCTGTCCGAGCGTGACATCCAGGACGCGGCCCGCGCGCTCAAGGACCGCGGCCTGCTGCGGCTCGTCTGGGCCGGCGCAGGGTCGCGGACGGTGAAGTACCACCAGTTGGTCGACGAGGTGCTCGAACCCGCCGACGACGAGCGTGCACTGCTCACCGTCCTGCTGCTGCGCGGCGCCCAGTCGGCCGGCGAGCTGAAGACCCGTACCGACCGGCTGCACCCGTTCGCCGACAAGGCCCACGTCGAGGCCAGCCTGGCCCGGATGGCCACCGCGGACGAGCCGCTCGTGCGCGAGGTCCAGGTCCAGCACGGACGCGATACGCGCTGGATCCACCTGCTCGGACCGGTCGCGATGGCCGCCGAGGTCACCGCGCCTGCCGCCGACCTCGAGGCCGTGCTCGCCGACGGCGCCCAGGCCAGGGACGCGAAGGTCGTCGCCGCCTACGACGCGGCGGCCGCCGCCTACTCCGATGCCCTCCTCGACGAGCTGATCGACAAGCCGTTCGACATCTGGCTGCTGGAGCGCATCGCCGCGCAGGCCGGCGGCCCGATCCTCGACCTCGGCTGCGGCCCCGGCCAGATCGCGGCCTTCCTCGCCGACACCGGCGCCGACGTGCACGGCCTCGACGCGTCCGCCGGCATGGTCGAGCAGGCCAGGGCCAACTTCCCCGACCTCGACTTCACCGTCGGCCGCTTCCACCAGGTGCTGCGACCCAGGGACGCGGCCGCCTGGGGCGCGATCGTGGCCTGGTACTCGTTCGTCCACCTCGCGCCCTCCGAGATCGCGCCGACCCTCCGCGCGGTCGCCGACACGCTCCGTCCGGACGGCACCCTCGCCTTCGCCGTCCACCTCGGCGACGGCGTCCGGCACGCCGACGACCTCTTCGGCGTCCCCGTTGACCTCGACTACGTGTGCGCCGACCGCGGCCAGGTGCTGGCCGCGGTCACGGCCGCAGGGCTGGAGCTCGCCGAGTGGTACGTCCGCTCCCCCGTGCCGCAGGAGGCGCAGACCGAGCGCCTCTACGTGCTGGCCCGGCGGCCGTAGCGGCCGGGCTCAGGGCTGCCCGATCACCCGCTGCGGGTCGTCGGTGGACGGGGTGGGCCGCCAGCCCTTGAGGGCGTCGACGCCGGCGACCAGCACGGCCAGGCCGAACTCGAACCGGTCGTGCCCGTTCCCCGCCAGCAGGAACGGCGTCATGGCGCGGATCGTGGGGTACACGTCGGCGGGCAGGCTGGTGAAGTAGTCGCCGAGCCGGCTGACCACCGCCTGCTCGCTGTTCATCCAGTCGCTGTGCTTGCCCCGCTCGTACCAGATCGAGTCCTCCACGGCGACGGCGGTCGGGTAGAGGGTGAGCAGGTCCACGCACAGTCCGGCCATCTCCGGCGTCATCCCTCCGGCGACACAGATCCTGAGCACCCGCTCCGAGCACCGCAGCGCGTTCGGTCCGAGCGGGATGTGCGCCATGTTGACCAGCGCGATGCCGGGGTGCCGCCCCAGGGCCTCGTAGATGCTCCGCAGCCCCTCCTTCAGCTGCTCCTGCCACCGGTCGGGCTCCGGATCGGGGAAGTGCACCTCGGCGAACACCGCGTCCAGCATCAGCTCGTGCAGGTCCTGCTTGTCCCGCACGTGGGCGTACAGAGACGCGGGACCGGTGCCCAGCCGCGTGGCGACGGCCCGCATCGTGACCGCATCGATGCCCTCGGCGGCTAGGAGCTCCAGCCCGGCGGCGACGATCGCGTCCGTGCTGAGCCGGCGCCGCCGGACGCGGTCCCCGGCCCACTCCGGAGCCCAGGCTCCCTTCGGGTGTGGCATGGGCCCACAGTACTTGACGCGAACATCGTCCGCGTTGTAGAACAACATTCGTAATAACGAACGTTGTTCGTTGAAGGAGGGCATCATGGACACCACCATCCCGGGCGCGACCGCCACGGCCGGCACGCCCCACCGCTGGCGCCGGCTCGCGCTCGCCACCGTCCTCGGCGCGGAGATCATGGACCTGCTCGACTCGACCATCGTGAACCTCGCCGCGACGCCGATCGAGAAGGACCTGGGCGGCGGCGCCGGCACGATCCAGTGGGTCGTCGGCGCGTACACCCTCGCCTTCGCCGTCGGCCTGGTCCTCAGTGGACGCCTCGGCGACCGGTTCGGACGCCGCCGGCTGTTCCTGATCGGGACGGTCGGCTTCACCCTGGCCTCGCTCGCCTGCGCGACCGCCCACGACCCGTCCGTCCTGATCGCCTCGCGCGCCGGCCAGGGCCTGATCGGCGCGCTGCTGATCCCGCAGGGCTTCGGCCTGATCCGGGAGGTCTTCCCCGCCTCCGAGCTCGGCGCGGCGATGGGGAGCTTCGGGCCGGTGATCGGCCTGTCGTCGGTGGTCGGCCCGCTGCTCGGCGGCGCGCTGGTCAGCGCGGACGTCTTCGGCCTCGGCTGGCGGGTGATCTTCCTGATCAATCTGCCGATCGGTGCCCTCACGTTGTGCGGCGCCCTGCTGTTCATCCCCGCCCGCCCGGGCGACCCCGCCCTGCGGATCGACCCGGTCGGCGCCGCCCTGCTCGGGCTCGCGTCCCTGCTGCTGGTCTACCCGCTGATCGAGGGCCCCGGACGCGGGTGGCCGTGGTGGACGTTCGCGCTCGTCGCCGGCTCGGTGGCCTGCTTCGTGTGGTTCGGCCGGAACGAGCGGCGCAGCAGCGCCCCGGTGATCGAGCCGACGCTGCTCCGCAACCGTGCGTTCCTCGGCGGTGTCGGGGTGATCACGCTCGCGTTCGCCGCGATGATCGGCAACACCCTCGTGTTCAACACCTACACCCAGTCGGCGCTCGGCTACACCGCGCTCCAGGCCGCGTTCGCCGGCTCGGCGTACGCCCTCGGCATGGCGGTGGCGGCGGCTGCGGGCAGCGCGGCGCTGCTGCCGCGGCTCGGCCGCCGGCTGCTCGCGCTGGGGTTCGCCCTGATGATCGTCGGGGCGGGCCTGCAGCTGCTGACGATCCACGCGGCCGGCAGCAGCGCCCAGCCGTGGGTGTTCCTGCCGGCCGGTTTCGTGTTCGGCGTCGGGAGCGGGTTCGGCCTCGTCCCGGCCTTCTCCGTCGTGCTGGGCGGTGTCGCGGACCGGGAGGTCGGGTCGGCGTCCGGCCTGATGAACGCCCTCCAGCAGCTGGGTGGGACGCTCGGCGTCGCCGTCTGCGGCAGCCTCTACTTCTCGTTCCTCGCGCTGGGTCCCGTGGCCGCGGTCCAACTCGCCGCCGCGGCGGCGGTCGTGTTCCTGCTCGGCGCCCTCGCCCTGGTGCGGACGCTGCCGCGCAGCCCCCGGCCGGAAGCGCCCTGACCTCACAGGCCGGCGAGGAACTCCTCGACCTGCGCGGTGATGAACGCCTCGGCCTCCGCGCGGCTGACCGTCGGGACGCCGTCGCCGGACTGGGGGCCGTAGCGACCGAAGAACGCGTGGACCGAGCCCGGCACCACGACCTCCGTGGCGTCGGAGGGCAGCAGCGCCAGGCCGCCGGTCACCTTCGCCGCATCAGCCACGCCGTCGTTCTCCGCCCGCAGGACCAGCGCCTTCAGGTTCGCGGACGCCAGGCTCGACCCGTCCGGCGGGTAGGCGGCCTCCAGGATCAGCCCGGCCGCGGGCTGGCGTCCGGCGGCGAGCTCGTTCGCGAGGTACTGCGCGGCCATCGCTCCGCCGAGCGAGTGCCCGGCCAGGACGACCTTCTTGCCCGCGCCGTAGTGGGCGATCAGGGCTGTCGCCCTGTCGATGCCGGTGACGGCGAGGTCGAACGCGAACTCCGGGATGACGGTGGTGTAGCCGGCAACGGCGAGCTCACGGGCCAGCCACTCGTACGCCTGCGGACGCACCAGGCCGCCGGGGTAGAACACGACCAGCACGTCCCGTTCCGCGGTGCCGGACGGCGGCCGGGCCACGATCACGCGGCCGCCGACGTCCTCGACGGTGGGCGCGACGGCGGCCGTCGCGGTGTCGCTGACCGCGTCCTGGCCGACCAGCAGCGGGCCGCGGAACAGGATCGGCCACGCCCAGCCGACGCCGAAGACCAGCGCGAGCACCAGCAGCAGGCCGAGGCAGCGCAGCACCCGTCGCACGGCTCAGCCCCGTCCGAGCCCGGGCTCGGGGCGCCAGTGCAGCCCCGCGTCCGGGGACACGATGAGCTCCTGGGACGCGGCGATCCCGTCGACGACCAGCTCCGCGTCCGGTGCGAGCGTCCGCTTGAGCAGCGCCAGTCCGACCGGACCGAGCTCGTAGTGCCGCTCGGAGCTGCCCATCCGGCCGACCGCGCGGCCGTCCAGCAGGACGTCGGCGCCCACGGGCGGCAGCCGGTCGACGCTGCCGTCCAGGTGCAGCAGGGTGAGCCGGCGCGGCGGCCGGCCGAGGTTGTACACGCGGGCGACGGTCTCCTGGCCGGGGTAGCAGCCCTTTCGCAGGTGCACGGCAGGGCCGAGCGCGTCTGCGTCCGGGTTGGCCAGCTCGTTGGGGATCGTGCGCTCGTCGGTGTCGACGAAGATCCGGGGCGTGCCGGACGCGATCCGCACCGCCTCCATCGCCCAGATCCCGGCGCGCGTGTCGCCGAGGACGCCGTCCACCCTGTCGCGGGAGACAACCGAGGGCGCACCGCCCGGCGGCAGCACCAGCGCGTACTCGTCGCCGACATCGGCGATCTCGACGCGGGCGGCGAACACCATCCGCCGCAGCCAGGCCAGCAGCGGCTCGAGGTGGCCGGGCTCGGTGTGGCACCACAGCGTGGTGCCGTCGTCGAGCGCCCCGAAGACGTGGGTGAGGTGGCCCTGCGCGTCCAGGATGTAGGCGACCGTGGGGACGCCCGGAGCCAGGGACGCGAAGTCCTGGCTGCTGATGTCGTTCAGCCAGCGCAGCCGGTCGGCGCCGGTGATCGTGAACACCGGCCGGTGCGACAGGTCCACCGACGCGCGGTCGGCGACCAGCGCCCGCTGCTCGCGGAACGGGTCGCCGTAGTGCCAGGTCGCGCCCGCGTCCGGACCCTCGACGAGCTTCATCGGCGCTCGAGCTGTGCCCACAGGTAGGGCTGGAGCTCCTCGTCCTCCGTGGCCCGGTCGAAGGAGAACAGCAGGCGCCCCTCGACGTTGCCGTACAGGCGGCGTCCGGCCGTGTAGGCGACCTTCGCGTCCCTGGTGCGCGCGACGGCGTCCGTGACCAGGTCGAGCCGGCCCGGCTGCACCTTTCCGAACCAGATCTCGGCGAACCCGTCCGGCGAGCACATCACCACGTCGACCGTGCCGTCGGCGAGCGGACGCCAGAAGCCGGTCTCCATGAACAACGGCTTCGTCGGCGTCCCGTCCTCGTCGGTCTCGAACGCCTGGCACAGGTAGTGCAGGTAGTCCTCACCGTTGTCGGCGAAGTCGACCTGGAGCGCGTAGCTGTGCTTCTCGATCCCGGGCCACTGCCGGTAACCGGTGCCCTCCCAGCGGCCGCGCAGCCAGGCGATCCCGATCAGCGCCGGGTTCAGGTCGGCCGGAATCTCGAACGCCATCTCACTCCCCTCCTCGTCCGCGCAGCAGCGCGAAGATGCCGAACCCCGCCAGCACCACGAGGACCAGGCAGGCGGTGAACACCACCACGCCGGTCACGGAGAGCGGGAGAAGCACCCGTCGAGCATAACCGCCGGGCTCGGCGACCTGTTCCCGCCGGCGCCCGCCCTGGTGCTTGGATAGGGCCGTGCGAGCGGTGGTGCAGAGGGTCGGCGGGGCGAGCGTGAGCGTGGCCGGCGAGGTCGTCGGCGCGATCGAGGGCCCCGGGCTGCTCGTCCTGCTCGGGGTCACCCACACCGACACGGCCGCGATCGCCGACCGGCTGGCGGAGAAGACCTGGCAGCTGCGCATCCTGGACGGTGAGCGCAGCTGCGCGGACCTCGGCGCGCCCCTCCTCGTGGTCAGCCAGTTCACGCTGTACGCCGACACCCGCAAGGGCAGGCGTCCGTCGTGGAACGCCGCGGCGCCCGGTCCGGTCAGCGAGCCGCTGGTCGCCGCCTACGTGGACGCGTTGCGCCGCAGGGGCGCCGAGGTGCGGACCGGACGCTTCGGCGCGCACATGGAGGTGTCGCTCGTGAACGACGGCCCGGTCACCCTCATCCTCGACGTCGACGCGTAGGCCGTCCCTGCGTCAGGCGGCGCGGCACAGGTTCGCGGGCCAGTATTGTTAG
The DNA here is from genome assembly GCF_049840635.1 of Propionicimonas sp. GTDB lineage: Bacteria > Actinomycetota > Actinomycetes > Propionibacteriales > Propionibacteriaceae > Propionicimonas. The sequence continues at coordinate 2,407,713 of NZ_JASGKL010000005.1, read as the reverse complement.
CGCTGGTCATCCGCTGAGACAGCCGTTCGGGAGGTGGACGTGGCGCAACTGCTGCTGGTCAGCAACGAGGTCGCCGGTGGCACCCCCGCCGAACGGTCGCTGCCGGTGCTCGCGCTGCTCTCCCACGACATCCTCGGCGTCGCCGCCGACACCCAGGCGCTCACCGAGTCGGCCCGCTCCGACCTCGTGGTGCTGGACGGGCGCGCCGACCTCGCCGGCGCCCGGATGATGGCCCGGCTGTTCCAGTCCTCCGGCTCGACCGTCCCGCTGCTGCTCGTGCTCAAGGAGACCGGGATGGCCGCGGTCGCGTCCGACTGGGGCCTGTCCGACCTCGTCCTGGAGTCGGCCGGCCCCGCGGAGTTCGAGGCCCGGATCCGGCTGCTGGTCAGCTCGGCGGCCAACGACGGGCTCATCTCCGCTGGCGGCATCGTGATCGACGACGCGGCGTACTCCGTCATGCTCAACGGCGACCCGCTCGACCTCACCTACACCGAGTTCGAGCTGTTGAAGTACCTCGTCCAGCACCCCGGACGCGTGTTCAGCCGCGAGCACCTGCTCGCCGACGTCTGGGGCTACGACTACTACGGCGGCACCCGGACGGTCGACGTCCACGTCCGGCGGCTGCGGGCCAAGCTCGGCCCCGAGCACGAGGCGCTGATCGGCACCGTCCGCAACGTCGGCTACCGCTTCTCCCCCGACACCAGCCGCCGCTGAGTCGGCCCCGACGTCGACCCGACCCACCCGGGCGCCCGACCGACCCGGCACGTCCCACCCGTCCCACCAGCCCGGTTTGCGGCGCGAACCGGGGACGCGGGCGCCATCTCGTCGATCGCCACGGCGTTCAACCTGGCCGGTTAGCCTGACAGACGTGTGGACGAACCGACTCACCGCCACCCAGGCCCAGCAGGTGCTGGCTCTCGCCGAGCGCGCGGCCGCGTCCGACGGGACACCGCCGCTCAACGAGGAGGCGCACTTCGCCCTCTCCGACGATTCCGCCCTGCACCTGCTCGAGGGCGACGACGACCTGCGCGGCTACCTGCAGTGGCACCCGGGGCACCGGACGGCGCAACTGGTCGTCGACCCGGCGCGCCGGCGGCGCGGGATCGGACGCGGGCTGCTCGACGAGCTCACCGCGGCCGCCGGGGACGAGTGGGCGGCCTGGGCCTTCGGTGACCTCCCGGCCGCCCGGGGCCTCGCCTCGGCCCTCGGGCTCGCGCCGAGCCGTGGACTGCTGATCATGGAGCGCGGCCTGGCCGGCGTCGAGCCACCCGTGGTCCCGGACGGGCTCACGCTGCGCGGCTACACCGACGCCGACGCGACGGAGCTGCTCGCCGTCAACGCCGCAGCGTTCGCCCACCACCCCGAGCAGGGCGCGCTGGACGCCGACGGCCTCGCCGCGCGCATGTCGGAGCCCTGGTTCGACCCCGAGGGGCTCATCCTCGGCTTCGACGCGGACGGCCTGGCCGGCTTCCACTGGACCAAGCAGCACGACGCCCGGACCGGGGAGGTGTACGTGGTCGGCGTGGCCCCGCGGACGCAGGGCAGGGGCTATGGGAAGGTGCTGCTCCGGGCCGGCCTGGCCCACCTGCGCGGACGCGGAGCTGACCACGTCCTGTTGTACGTCGACATGGCCGAGCCGGTAGCGGTAAGAATGTACGAAAGCGCGGGGTTCCACGTCGCCCACCGCGACGTCCTCTACGCGCACGAGCACGGGTCCGTGCAGAAGCAGGAGCAGCCATGACGTCCGTCGACGAGGAAGAGGACACCTTCGAGCTGGACGGTGCGGACCTTCCGGCCGACCGGTTCTCCGACCGGGAGCTGTCGTGGCTCGCCTTCAACAACCGCGTGCTCGACCTCGCCAAGGACGCGAAGCGCGTCCCGCTGCTGGAGCGCGCGAAGTTCCTGGCGATCTTCTCCTCCAACCTCGACGAGTTCTTCATGGTCCGGGTCGCCGGTCTCAAGCGACGCCTCGCCGCCGGTGTGGCCGTGGCCAGCAGTTCCGGCCTGCTGCCCAGGGAGCTGCACGACGCGATCCTCTCCCGCACCCGCGAGCTGGTCACCGAGCAGGCACGCGTGTTCGCGGACGAGATCCGGCCGGCACTGGCCGAGCACGACATCCGGATCCTGCGCTGGGACGAGCTCACCGAGGACGAACGCCGGCAGATGACCGACCTGTTCGAGAACCGGATCTTCCCCGTCCTCACCCCGCTGGCCGTCGACCCGTCGCACCCCTTCCCGTACATCTCCGGCCTGAGCGTGAACCTCGCCGTCCTGCTGCGGAACCCGGTCACGGGGGTGCGACAGTTCGCCAGGGTGAAGGTGCCCACGATCCTGTCCCGGTTCGTGCCGCTGGGCGGGGGCCGGTTCGTCCCGCTCGAGGACGTGATCGCGCGCCACCTCGACCAGCTGTTCTCCGGCATGCAGATCCTCGGCCACAGCACCTTCCGCGTCACCCGCAACGAGGACGTGGAGGTCGAGGAGGACGACGCGGAGAACCTGCTCTTCGCCCTCGAGAAGGAGCTGCTCCGCCGCAAGATCGGACGCCCTCCGGTGCGCCTCGAGGTCGAGGACGACATCGACGAGGTGATGCTCGACCTGCTGGTCAGCGAGCTCGACATCAGCGAGAAGGAGGTCTTCCGGCTGCCCAGCCCGCTCGACCTGCGCGGGCTGTTCTCGATCGCCGACCTGGACCGGGAAGCGCTGCTGTACCCGTCGTTCCTGCCCAAGACCCATCCCGAACTGGCCGAGGTCGAGACCGCCCAGCCCGCGGACCTGTTCGCCGCACTGAAGAACCGCGAGGTGCTGCTGCACCACCCGTACGACTCGTTCGCGACCTCCGTCCAGCGGTTCATCGAGCAGGCTGCCGCCGATCCCGCGGTGCTGGCGATCAAGCAGACGCTGTACCGCACGTCCGGCGACAGTCCGATCATCGACGCCCTGATCGAGGCCTCGCAGGCGGGCAAGCAGGTGCTGGCCCTGGTCGAGATCAAGGCCCGTTTCGACGAGCAGGCCAACATCGCGTGGGCGCGCAAGCTGGAGAAGGCCGGCTGCCACGTGGTCTACGGCATGCTCGGGCTGAAGACCCACTGCAAGCTGTCCCTGGTCGTCCGCGAGGAGCCGGCGGGGCTGCGCCGCTACGCCCACATCGGCACCGGCAACTACAACCCCAAGACCGCCCGGATGTACGAGGACATGGGCCTGCTCACCTCGAACACCGTGATCACCGACGACGTCGCCCGGCTGTTCAACCACCTGTCCGGGATGGCGCAGGAGACCCACTACAAGCGGCTGCTGGTGGCGCCGCACGGCGTCCGGCGCGGGCTGGTCGAGAACATCAACACCGAGATCCTCAACCACAGGAAGGGTCTGCCTGCCGGCGTCCGGATCAAGGTCAACTCGGTCGTCGACGAGGCGGTGACGGACGCGCTGTACCGGGCGTCCCAGGCCGGCGTGCCGGTCGACCTGTGGGTGCGCGGCATCTGCTCGGTGCGTCCGGGCGTGCCGGGGCTCAGCGAGAACATCCGGGTACGCAGCATCCTGGGCCGCTTCCTCGAGCACAGCAGGCTGTTCTGGTTCGCGAACGGCGGCGACCCACGGGTCGGGATCGGCTCGTCCGACCTCATGCACCGCAACCTCGACCGCCGGGTCGAAGTGGTCGTGGGGCTGAACAACCCCAAGCACATCGCCCAGATCGAGGGCCTGTTCGACCTCGCCTTCGACGAGGGCACCGCGTCGTGGTGGCTCGAGGGCGACACGTGGACGCAGCGCACGCTGGACGCCGGGGGCGAGCCGCTGCTGGACATCCAGGAGCACCTGATCGCCACCATGGGCCAGCGCCGGGCCGTCGAGCGGTAGGCGATGGCGAGCACTCCGACGAAGCGGATCACCGCCGCCGGCACGGTCACGCTGCGCACCGGTGCGGACGGCGGGCAGGAAGTGCTGCTCGTGCACCGTCCGCAGTACCGCGACTGGAGCCTGCCCAAGGGCAAGATCATGGCCGACGAGTACCTGCCGGGCTGCGCGGTGCGGGAGACCCGCGAGGAGACCGCGGTCTCGGTCGACCTCGGCGTGCCGCTGGACCCGATCAGCTATCCCGTCGACAGCGGAGCCAAGAAGGTCTACTACTGGCGGGCGTCCGCGGTGAAGGAGCGTCCGCACACCCCCGACGACGAGGTCGACGAGGTCGCCTGGCTGCCGGTCGCACTCGCCATGGACGTGATCACCTACCACGACGAGCGGCCGGTGCTGCAGCAGGCGCTGGAGCTGCCGACATCCACGCCGCTGATCGTGGTGCGGCACGCGAAGGCGATGCTGCGTTCGAACTGGTCGGGACGCGACCAGGCCCGTCCGCTGGACGAGCGGGGACGGCGACAGAGCCGGCTGCTCGTCCCGCTGCTGGAGGCCTACGGGGTGCGCAAGCTTGCGTCCTCGACCTCGGTGCGGTGCCAGAAGACGCTGCAGCCGTACGCGAAGGCGCAGCGGCTCGAGGTCGACGGCTGGACGACGCTGTCGGAGGAACAAGCGGCCAAGGACGCCAAGGCCGTCTCGACGCTGATGAAGCGGCTGGTGAAGCAGACCGCGACCGGCGGCGTGCCGACGGCGATCTGCGGCCACCGTCCGGTGCTCCCGCTGATGCTGGAGGCGATCGGGGTGCCCTGGCGCTCGCTCCAGCCCGGGGCGGCCGTCGTCGCGCACCTCGGCCCCGACGCCGACGTCGTCGCCGTGGAGTTCCACAAGCCCCGGATCTGAGGTTCCCCCACTCGGTGGGTGGAGTTGCACGGTCCCTGAGGAGCGGTGGGGCGAGGAACGAGCCCCGCCGCGTCACGAAGGGCCGCCGCCGGGATGACGCCCCTCCCTGTCATCCCGGGCTTGACCCGGTATCCCCGGAAGAACACCGTCCGCACCCGACAACGAGATCCCGGCCTTCGCCGGGATGACGGGGTGGAGGTCGTTGCGGGATCCCGGCCGCCGCCGGGATGACGTCCCCTCCCTGTCATCCCGGGCTTGACCCGGGATCCCCGGAAGAGCACCGTCCGCACACACCACGAGATCCCGGCCTTCGCCGGGATGACGGGGTGAAAGTCGTTGCGGGATCCCGGCCGCCGCCCGGATGACGTCCCCTCCCTGTCATCCCGGGCTTGACCCGGGATCTCCGCGTCCGGGCCGAGCGTCCTCAGGCGGACGGAGCGGCGGCGCTGGCCCGGACGACCAGGCGGGGCTCCAGGACCAGGTGTTGCGTGGACGGGGCCCCGGTCTCGATGAGGTCGAGGAGCAGGCCGACGCTGAGCCGTCCGATCTCGTCGAAGTCCTGGCGGATCGTGGTCAGGCCCGGGCTGAAGAACTCCGCCTCGGGGTCGTCGTCGAAGCCGACCAGGCTGACGTCCTCCGGGCAGCGCAGGCCGAGTTCGTGCATCGCGTGCAGCGTCCCCAGCGCCATCGCGTCGTTCGCGACGAAGATCGCGGTCACACCGGGGTGGGCCAGCACCTCGCGCGCCGCGGCGTACCCGGACGCGGCGGACCAGTCGCCGGCGACCACCGGCGTCTCGGACGCCCCCGCGGCGACCAGCGCCTCCCGCCAGCCAGCGACGCGTTCCGCGCTCTCGTACCAGTCCTCGGGACCGGAGATGTGCCACACCGTCCGGTGCCCCAGCTCGAGCAGGTGCGCGGTCGCCTGGCGCGCACCCCTGCGGTTGTCGACCGTCACCAGCGGGTACTGCCCCGGGACGCCGGCATGGATCGCCACCAGCGGCAGGTCAGGTGAGCGGTCGAACAGGGCCGCCTCCGACATCAGCGGCTGGAGCAGGATCACGCCGTCCGTCGAGCGCGATCGCAGCAGGCTCACCCCGGTCTCCACCGCGGTCCGGTCAGGGTGGGTCAGGTGGGTGATCGTGACCGAGTAGTCCCGGGCGCTCGCAGCCTTCTCGATCCCGCCCAGCGCCGCCCTCGGCCCGTACAGCGTCGTGTCGACCGTGAGGACGCCGATGCTGCGGGACCGACCGCTCGCCAGGCCGCGCGCCAGCATGTTCGGCCGGTAGTCGAGGGCTGCCATCGCCTCGTGGACGCGGGCCCGCGTCTCGGCGGCCACCTTCGCGTGCCCGTTGATCACGCGGGAGACCGTCATCGTGGAAACCCCGGCCATGCGTGCGACGTCCGTGAGCGTCGCTGCCCGGTTCCCCGAAACGCCGCCCGCAACGACGTCGTTCATGGGTGTTAGCGTATTACACCGCGTCGCCGACCACCCGGGACCGGCGCGCACGGAACCCTCCTCCTGCGTTCACCCTGCGTTCACCCGGCAGTACCGGTCAGGTCAGTTTGCGTCCCTACCCTCGGCCCCAGAGCAACCGCTCGTGTGTGTACTCGAACGCGAAGGAAAAGCGTGAACATCAAGTCGATCGCCGCTGCCGCCCTGGTCACGGCCACCGCCCTGGCATTCGCCGGCTGTGCAAGCAACGAGACCCCGGCCGCCGCCGGCGGCGGGTCCGCCTCCGGCGGCGCCCAGACCCTCACCGCTGTCGGCGCCAGCTCGCAGAAGGCCGCCCAGGAGAAGTGGGTCGCCGAGTTCCAGACCAAGAACCCGAACATCACCGTGAACTACTCCCCCGACGGCTCCGGCGCCGGACGCTCGGCCTTCAGCGCCGGCGCGGCGGCCTTCGCAGGCTCGGACCGTCCGTTCAAGGACGAGGAGATGGGCGCAGGCAAGTTCGCCGGCTGCGCCGCGGACTCCAACGCGCTGAACCTCCCGGTCTACATCTCCCCGATCGCGGTCATCTTCAACATCGACGGCGTGAAGGAGCTCACGCTCGACCCCGACACGCTGGCCGGCATCTTCGCGGGCAAGATCACGAAGTGGAACGACCCGGCGATCGCCAAGACCAACCCGGACGCCTCCCTGCCGGACGCAGCGATCACCGCCGTGCACCGCGCTGACGACTCGGGCACCACCAACAACTTCACCGACACGCTGAACAAGATCGCCCCGACGGTGTGGACGCAGGCCGCGGCCGACACCTTCCCCGGCGACTTCGGTGGCGAGGCGGCGAACGGCACCTCCGGCGTCGTCCAGGCCGTGACCAGTGGCAAGAACACGATCGGCTACGCGGACGAGTCGGCCGCAGGGGACCTCGGCAAGGCCGGCATCCTGATCGGTGGCAAGACGCTCCTGCCCACCGCAGAAGCGGGCACGGCGATCCTCGACCACTCCAAGACCATCGCCGGCCGCGACGCCAACGACCTGGCGTACACCCTCGACCGCAACGTCGACGGTGTCTACCCGGCCGTCCTCGTCTCCTACGCGATCGTCTGCCAGACCTACAAGGACTCCGCCACCGCCCAGCTGGTGAAGGACTACGTGGGCTACATCGCCTCCGCCGACGGCCAGTCCGCCGCGGCCTCCGCCGCCGGCTCCGCGCCGCTGTCGGCGGACCTGCAGGCCAAGGTGAAGACCGCCATCGACTCCATCAAGTGAGTCGGGACACGTGACGGTATCCGTGGGCGGCGCCGGTGACTCCACCGGCGCCGCCCCGCCGCGTAGCCTGTCCGCACCCGGCAGAAAGCAGGACTCCCCGATGACCGAGAAGCTCGACCGGGACCCCGTGACCGCGCCCGGCCAACCCGAGGGCCCGGACGCCCCGCGTCCCGACCCGCGCCGACCGGGCGAGGCTGTGTTCCGCGGGTTCGCCGTCGGCGCCGGCATCCTGATCCTGCTCATCCTGGCCGCGGTGGCCGCGTTCCTGCTGATCCAGGGCGCCCCGGCACTGTTCGCGGACCCTGCCAAGCTGATCAGCCAGGGCTACGGCGAGTTCCTCCCGTGGGTGCTGCCCTACGCGTTCGGCACGATCTGGTCCGCGGTACTCGCCCTGCTGATGGCCGTCCCGGTCTCGATCGGGATCGCCCTGTTCATCTCGCACTACGCGCCCCGACGGCTCGCCCAGCCCCTCGGCTACGTGATCGACCTGCTGGCCGCCGTCCCGTCCGTCGTCTTCGGCCTGTGGGGCTCAATGGTCCTCGCCACCGCCGTCCAGTCGCTCTATGCGTGGCTGAACGCCCACCTCGGCTTCATCCCGCTGTTCTCCGGCCAGGTCTCAGGCACCGGCCGTACGATCCTCACCGCCGCCATGGTGCTCGCCACGATGGTGCTGCCGATCATCACCAGCCTCTGCCGCGAGGTGTTCCTCCAAGCGCCCAAGCTGCACGAGGAGGCCGCGCTCGCCCTCGGCGCCACCCGCTGGGAGATGATCAAGATGGCCGTCTTCCCGTTCGCCCGCCCCGGGATCATCGCCGCGGTGATGCTGGGACTGGGCCGCGCGCTCGGCGAGACGATGGCGGTCTCGATGGTGCTCTCCGGCGGACGCAACATCACCTTCCAGGTGCTCACGTCCGAGAACCCCAACTCCATCGCCGCACAGATCGCCCAGAACTTCGCCGAGGCGTACGGGCTGAAGAACAACCAGCTCATCGCCGCCGGCCTGGTGCTGTTCCTGATCACCCTGGTGGTGAACATGATCGCCCGCTGGATCGTGGCCCGCCGCGCCGAGTACTCAGGAGCCAACTGATGACCACGCTCACCCAGACCCTGCCCGCCGAGGCCCTGACCTCCGGACGGCTGCCCCGCTACACGGTTCCGGTCGCCGCCGTGGCCGGCGTCCTGGTCGGCCTGGCCGTCGCGACGCTGGCGGCCGGCGGCAACATCGGCCTGGCCGCCGCGCTCGCCTTCGTCCTCTACCTGGTGATCATGGAAGTGGCCGCCCGCGTGGTCGAGGGGGCGCGCCAGGCGTCGGACCGTCGCGCCACCAACCTCGTCACCGGCGCGTTCCTGCTGGCGCTCCTCCCGCTGGTCTCCGTCTCGTGGGAGGCCGTCAGCAAGGGCCTGGCCCGGTTCGACGCCACCTTCTTCAGCTCGTCGATGCGCAACATCGTCGGCGCCGGCGGCGGCGCCGTCCATGCCATCTACGGGACGTTGTGGGTCACCGGCATCGCGAGCCTGATCTCGGTCCCGATCGGCCTGCTCACCTCCATCTACCTCTCCGAGTACGGACGCGGCGGACGCCTGGCGAAGGCGATCACGTTCTTCGTGGACGTGATGACCGGCATCCCTTCCATCGTCGCCGGCCTGGCCGCGTACTCCCTGATGGGCATCCTGGCCGGCCCCGGCTGGAAGTCGGGCCTCTCCGGAAGCCTGGCGCTGTCGATCCTGATGATCCCGGTGGTGGTGCGCTCCAGCGAGGAGATCCTGCGGCTGGTGCCGAACGAGCTCCGCGAGGCCTCGCTCGCCCTCGGCGTCCCGAAGTGGCTGACGATCGCGAGGGTCGTCATCCCGACGGCGATCTCGGGTCTGGTCTCCGCCGTGATCCTCGCCGTGGCGCGGGTGATCGGAGAGACGGCCCCCCTGCTGATCGCGGCCGGCTTCACGGCGTCCCTGAACAACAACCCGCTCGCCAACCCGATGATGACCCTCCCAGTCTTCGTCTACGACTCCTACGCGCGCCCCGGCACCGAGGTGCAGGCGTACTGGGACCGCGCGTGGGCGGGCGCGCTGACCCTCATCCTGATCGTGATGATCCTGAACCTGATCGGACGGCTGGTCGCCCGCCGCTTCGCTCCCAAGACCGGACGCTGAGAAAAGAGCACGATGTCCAAGCGCATTGAAACCACCGACCTGAACGTCTACTACGGCACCTTCCGTGCCGTGGAGGACGTCACCATCACCATCGAGCCGCGCTCGGTGACCGCCTTCATCGGCCCGTCCGGCTGCGGGAAGTCGACCTTCCTGCGGACGCTGAACCGCATGCACGAGGTGATCCCCGGCGCACACGTGGAGGGCGAGGTGCTGCTGGACGGGGAGAACCTGTACGGCCCGGGCGTCGACCCGGTGCGGGTGCGGCGGCAGGTCGGGATGGTGTTCCAGCGTCCGAACCCGTTCCCGACGATGTCGATCAAGGAGAACGTGCTGGCCGGCATCAACCTGAACAACAAGCGGATGCCTGCCTCGGAGAAGGACGACCTCGCCGAGCGCGCCCTGCGCGGCGCCAACCTGTGGGAGGAGGTCAAGAACCGGCTCAGCCTCCCCGGCTCCGGACTGTCCGGCGGCCAGCAGCAGCGGCTCTGCATCGCCCGCGCGATCGCCATGCAGCCGCAGGTGCTGCTGATGGACGAGCCGTGCTCCGCCCTCGATCCGATCTCGACGCTGGCCATCGAGGACCTGATCAGCCAGCTCAAGGAGCAGTACACGATCGTGATCGTGACCCACAACATGCAGCAGGCGGCCCGTGTCTCCGACGTGACCGCGTTCTTCAACATCGCCGGCACCGGGTCGCCGGGCAAGCTGATCGAGTCGGGCCCGACCGACAAGATCTTCTCCGCCCCCGATGTGCAGGCGACCGAGGACTACATCTCCGGCCGCTTCGGCTGAGCCGACGCTCCGGCTGGTCACCCGTCAGGGCGGCACGATAGGAACCGTCCCCATCGTTCCCCCGGCACGATGGGGACGGTTCCTATCGTGCCGTTTCCCTCGCGGGTGCGCTGGTGAGGGCTCACAAGGACGTCGCCTAAGATCGGCGCGTGAGCAGCAGCGCAGGGTGGTATCCGGATCCGGGCGGCCAGCCCGGCCTGTACCGGTGGTGGACGGGAAGCGCGTGGACGGCGTCCGTCACCCCCAACCCACAGGGGACGCCGCCTCCGGACGCGACGGGCGCGACGCCGCCCGGCGCGCCGATGTCGGGGCAGCAGAACCCGTACCTGGCGGGCCAGCAGAACCCGTACCAGGCGACCGGTGCGCAGAGCTCGTACCAGGCGACCGGCACCCAGACCCGTCGTCGGGCCACCGGTTGGTGGGTGGCCGGCGGGGCGGCGCTCCTCGCTGTCGTCGTCGCGATTGTCCTGGTCATCCAGAGCATGGGCGGCAGCGTCCCCGGGATCCCCGACATCACCGGCAACAACCCGACCAGCACGAGCTCGCCCAACATCTGCCCGCCCGCGTCCGACAGCACCCCGACCGCGACGGCGGACCCTGACTCCGGCTGGATCTCCGGCGGAAAGCTCGCCTACCCCGCGCTCGGCTCGCCGTGGGAGACCGGGTGGGACGACCGGGTCCCGTGGGGCTCGCTGGCGACGATCCAGCAGGTCACCGACCAGGACAACTACGACGGGCAGGGCCACAGCTGGGTCGCCAGCATCCTGGTCAGCGACCTGTACGTCGGTGACGGCTTCGCCAGCACGAAGGTGGCGGCCGAGACGGTGCTCAAGTGCGTTCTCGGCACCTACTACGCCGACACCGTCGTGACCTCGAAGCCGGTCAGCAGCGCCCAGCACGACGTCGACGGCCACACCGGCTGGCTGATCGAGACCCAGCTCAGCTTCGACATCAAGGGCCTGAACGCGAAGGGTGAGCGGGTGCTCCTCCTGGTCGTCCAGACCGGCGACGACGACTACAGCCTGTTCTACGCCTCCGTCCCGGACACGCTCCCCGAGCTCGTCCCGGACGCCAGGCAGGCGCTGTCCGAGTTGCGGGTGCAGTAGCTCCGAGCCCCACCGACGACCACACGGCACCAACACGGAGATCCCGGGTCAAGCCCGGGATGACAACCTGACGGCCCTGTCATCCCGGCGAAAGCCGGGATCTCGGCCCACCGCCGACCGCACCGACCCCACCCCTCGCCCCTGTCATCCCAGCGAAAGCCGGGATCTCGGCCCACCGCCGACCCCACCAACACGGAGATCCCGGGTCAAGCCCGGGATGACAACGTGACGGCCCTGTCATCCCGGCGAAAGCCGGGATCCCGGGACACAACCGACCCCACCAACGCGGAGATCCCGGGTCAAGCCCGGGATGACAACCTGACGGCCCTGTCATCCCGGCGAAAGCCGGGATCTCGGAGACACCGCCGACCGCATCGACGCGGAGGTCCCGGGTCGGGCCCGGGATGACAAGGGGTGGTTGAGCTGCCAACCGCCGCAAGGCTCAGGCGCAGGTGGTGAGGCCGAGGGACGCCTTCAGGGCGAGGACGCGGGCGGCCGACTCGGTGACGCGGGCGGCGAGGTCGGGATCGGCGGCCGCGGCCTTGCGCAGGCCGACGGCCATCGGTCCCGCGGTCGACGCGTCGACCGTCAGCGCGAGGTCACCGCCGGCCCTCACGAAGCGGACGGCGCGCTCGCCGACCGGGACGCTGCTCAACGCCGCGGCCGCGCCCACGTCGTCGCTGACCACCACGCCCTCGAACCCCCAGTCCCGCAGGAGCCCGACGACCGTCGGCGAGAACATCGCGGGCCGCTTCGCGTCCAGCTTCGTGTAGTACGCGGAGGAGACCATCACGGCGGACGCTCCGCCGGAGACGGCGTCCTCGAACGGTTGCAGCAGCGGGCTGTCGGCGGTCGTGGTCGAGTCGACGACCTTCGTGGCGAAGTCGGTGTTCCCCGTCACGGCGCCCAGGCCAGGGAAGTGCTTGACCGCGACCGCGACGCCCGCCGCCTCCATCCCCTCGCTGAACGCCGCAACCTTCGCCGAGACGACCTCCGGGTCGGAGCCGTACCCGCGCCCGAGCCGGGCGATCGGCTGGTTGGTGGAGCGGTACTTCGCCGGGACGACGTCCGCGACCGGCGCGAGGTTCAGGCGCACCCCCGCCCTCGCCATCTCCTTCCCCCACGACCTCGCACGGGCGGTCAGTTCCTCGGTGCCCATCCGGGCCTGCTGCGCGGCGGAGGGGATGGTCCGGAACCCCTCGCCCTGGAGCCGCTGGACGAGCCCGCCCTCCTGGTCCGCGGCAACCAGCATCCCGGTGTCGCCGCCCAACTTCGTCAGCCGCGCGCTCAGGGACGCGACCTTCGCGACGCCGCCGGTGGTGGTGGATCCCATCACGATCGCGGACCCGAGGTGGTACTTCGTGATCGCGGAACGCTGCGCAGCCGTCAGGTCGACACCCACCCCGACCATCACGAGCTGCCCGACCTGCTCCGAGAGCGACAGCGCCGCCGCCTCGGCCGTGCACGGCGCCGCGACGGCCGTCTCCGTCGGAGCGGGCGTGGGGTCGGAGGCGGAGGCCGTCGCCACCGGGGAGAGGGTCGGCGTCGGCGAGGTCGGGACGGACGGCGCCACCGCGCTGCACCCCGACAGCAGGAGCGCGACGGCGAGGCCGGCGAGACGCCTCACGCGTCCAGCTCCACGGCGAGCAGGGCGTTCTCGACGACCTCTGCCAGCGCGGGGTGGATCCAGTACTGGCCGCGGGCCATCGCCCGCACGTCGAGGCCGAAGCTCATCGCCTGGATCAGCGGCTGGATGAGGTTCGGCGCGTCCGGGCCGATGATGTGCGCACCGAGGAGCTGTCCTGTCGCCGGATCGGCGATCACCTTGGCGAAGTGGTCGGTGTCCTCCAGCGCCCAGCCGTAGGCCACCGCGCCGTAGTCCCGGACGCCGACCGCGTGGCGAAGACCCCGCCCGCGGCACTCCTGCTCGGTGAGCCCGACGGTCGCCACCTGCGGTCCGCTGAACACGGCCTGCGGGACGAACCGGTGGTCGCTGGCGACGAGGTCATCGGGGTGCAGCAGGTTGTGCTGGACGACCCTCGCCTCGTGGTTCGCCACGTGCTTGAGCTGCCAGCGGCCCGACAGGTCGCCGAGCGCCCAGATGCCGTCGGCGGTGGTGCGCTGGAACTCGTCGACGACCACCACGCCGTCCTCATCCACGTCCACACCGGTGGCCGCCAGGTCGAGGGTGTCGGAGTTGGGGACGCGCCCGGTGGCGATCAGCACCTGCTCGGCCTCGAAGAAGTACTCGATGCCGTCGTCGTCGGTCGTCCCGACCTCGACCCGGCCGCCGGACTCCCCCACGGACGCGAGGTGCTGGCCGAGCCGCAGGACGACCCGGCGGCTGAGCAGGTCGGTGAACCGCGAGGAGACGTCGTCGTCCATGTACTTCAGCAGGCGCGACCCCCGGTGGAGCACGGTGACCTGGGTGCCGTAGGCGGCGAAGATGTGCGCGAACTCGACCGCGACCAGTCCGCCGCCGACGATGATCAGCGAGGCGGGCAGGGCGTCCAGCCGCATGATCGAGTCGGAGGTGTGGACGCGACCGGCCAGCGCGGGATCGTCCATCCCCGGCACGTCGGGCAGCCGGGGACGCGAACCGGCGGCCAGCACGAACCGGTCCGCGGTGAACTGCTCGTCGCCGACGCGCAGCATCTTCGGCGCGACGAAGTGCCCGTAGTCGCGGTACAACGCCACGTTCGCGCTGTCGCGACGCCACGCCTCGCCGCCGACCGCGATCGGGTCGATCCGCCCGAACACCCGGTCGCGGATGTCCTGCCACCGGACCTGTACGTCACCGACGTCGACACCGAGCCGCCCGGCGTGCCGGGCGTCCTCGACGACATCGGCGGGGTGGGCGAACATCTTGGTCGGGATGCAGCCGACGTTCAGGCACGTGCCGCCGAACCACTCCTGGCCATCGACCATCGCCACCGACCAGTCCGCGAACCGCTCGTCGACGATGGAGTTCCCGCTGCCGGAGCCGATCACGCACAGGTCGAAGTGCCGCATGCCCCGATTGTGGCACGGCGAGGTGACGCGTCCGTGCGCAGCCGCCCCGGCTCAGATGCCCGCGTAGGAGTGCAGGCCCGAGACCAGCAGGTTGATCCCCACGAAGTTGAACCAGAAGCTGGCCAGGCCGATCACGGCGACGACGGCGGCGCGGCGTCCCTTCCAGCCGGCGGTCGCCCGGGCGTGCAGGTAGCCGGCGTAGATGATCCAGGTCACCAGCGACCAGGTCTCCTTGGGGTCCCAGCCCCAGAACCGTCCCCACGCGTACTGCGCCCAGATCGCGCCGGCGGCGATCGTGAACGTCCACAGCGGGAAGGCGAACGCGTGGAACCGGTAGCTGACCCGGTCGAGGGTCTCCGAGGCCGGGATCCGCGCGAGGTAGCCGCGGACGCGGCCGCGCTCCTCCGCCCGGGAGCGGATCAGGTAGAGGATCGCCGCGATGCCGCCGATGTTGAGCGCCGCGCCGGCGGTGGCCGCCGCGATGATGTGGATGACGAACCAGACCGAGTGCAGCGCGGGCATCAGGTCGGACACCGCCACGTAGAAGACGGTGACCGCCAGACCCTGCCCGATCGTCAGCAGCAGCGTGACCGGCAGTCCCAGCCAGCGCATGCCGTACCTCAGCGCGAGCACGAGGTAGGCGATCGCAGCGATCGCCAGTGAGGTCGTGATGAACTCGTACATGTTGCCCCACGGGGCCCTACCGGCGGCGATCCCGCGCAGCACGACCCCCGTGACGTGGGTGAGGACGGCGACCACGGTGATCGCCAGTCCCGCGCGGCCGAGCGCGTCGGTGCGGCGGCTGGGCACGGGACGCTCCACCGGGGGCACCGCTTCGGTCGGCCCGGCGGACGCGGCGCCGCCCGCGCCGACGGTCGCCAGCTCCGGTTCGGCCACCTTCACCGTCCGGGCGCTGGCCCATTCCGCGGCGTGCAGGGTCATCGCGAGCAGGTACAGGACTGCCGAGGTGACCATGGCCAGGCTGGAGTAGTAGGCGATCACTGCTGCTCCTCGTCTTCGGTCGTCGTCAGCGTAGCCCCGATCCCGCAGGCCTCCGCCAGTGCGGACACCTCGGCGGTGAGACCGCCGCGTCCGTCGACCCGGTCGAGGCCGGCGACGGAGACGGTGGTGGGCGGACGTTCCGGCGGCCCTTCGTGACCCGGCAGGGCTGGTTCCCCGCCCTTCCGCTCCTCAGGGACCGTGGGCTCCCCGCCTTCGGTGGAGACGCGGACGTAGAGGCGCCGCGGACGGACGGTCAGCGAGACGGCCATGCCGATCACGGCAAGCATCACCGAGCCGAGCACCATCCAGCCGCCGGGGGTGTTGGAGATCTGGAGCTTGGTCCAGCGCTTCCAGCCGTCGAACGTGATCGAGCCCTGCCCGTCCGGCAGCTTGTAGCCGGTGCCCATCGTCAGGCCCACGCTCACCGGCGAGCCGTCGTCGGTGGTGAGCTGGGTGAGGCCGGTCTTGTCGAGGGAGTAGACGTTCTCCGGCACCCCCGTCTCCACCTTGGGGTCGCCCGTCCACACGTTCAGCAGCAGTTCGGGGTTCAGGGCGTCCGGGAACGCGGAGACCATGCCGTTGGCGCCGTCCGCGGTGGCCGTGGGCAGGAAGACACCCTCGAACGCGAGCCGCTTCGGCCGGGCGTCCGGCGCCTTGATCACCCCGCTGGAGCGGAAGTTGGCGTCCTCGGGCAGGAACACGACCGGCCCGGAGAACACCACGTCGCCGTTCCCGTCGCGCACGGTGACGACCGGCGCGTAGCCGTGGCCGAGCAGGTGGACGCTGTCGCCGCCGATCTGGAGGGGCGCGTTCACCTGCAGGCTCTCCGTGACGTCCGCCTGGCCCGGCCGGCTGACCGTGACGTGGGCGTTGAACTCGCGCGCGGCGCCGGTCTGGACGGGTCCGGTCTCGAAGCGGACGTCGAAGGAGTTCAGCGTGATCGTGAACGGCGACAGCTGGGACGAGCTGAACGCCGCCCCGGACCCGAACTCGTCGTACTGGGTGAGGGTGTTCGAGAACGCCTGGCCCTCCACAACCACCGCCGTCCCCTTGAAGCTGAACAGCGACCCCCACGCCAGCCCGACCAGGGTGGCGACGAGGCAGATGTGGAAGACGAGGTTGCCGGCCTCGCGGAGCCGGCCGCGCTCTGCGGAGATCGAGTCGGCCTCGCGCCGGACGAGATAGCGCCGCGACCGCAGGTGGGCCTCGGCCGCGTCCAGCACCTCGGTCGGCGTGCGTCCGACGGTCGCCGTGGTGTGGCCGGCGAGCCGCGACAGCCGCCCGGGAGCGCGAGGGGGCTGCGCCCTCAACTCGCGGGCGAAGGTCGCCGTGCGCGGGATGATGCAGCCGATCAGGCTGATGAACAGCAGCAGGTAGATGGCGGCGAACCAGGCCGAGCCGAACACGTCGAAGAAGCCGAGCCGGTCGAGCCACGGGCCGTAGTCGGGGTGTGCGGTGAGGTAGGTGGCCACGCCCACCGGGTTGGTCGGACGCTGCGGCAGCAGCGACCCGGGGATGGCCGCGACCCCGAGCACGAACAGCAGGATCAGCGCCGTGCGCATGGACGTGAGGGTGCTCCAGAAGAAGCGCAGCCAGCCGATCATCAGATCACCGCCGTGAAGCCGGCGCCCCAGGCGACGAGTTGCGCCATCAGCGCGTCCCACCAGCCGCTGACCAGCAGCACGCCGACGACGATCATCGCGACCCCTCCGACGACCTGGATCGCCCGGTGGTGGCGCTGCGCCCAGGCCACGGTGCCGGAGAACCGGTCGAACGCGAGGCCTGCGACCACGAACGGCAGGCCCAGGCCCAGTGCATAGGCGAGGGCGAGGACGCCGCCACGCAGCGCGGTCGCCTCGTTCAGGGCCAGGGACAGGACGACGGAGAGGGCCGGGCCGATGCACGGCGTCCAGCCCAGGGCGAAGACGATCCCGAGCAGCGGAGACGCGGCGACGCCCAGGCGGGGCGTGAGGTTCGGCCGCCACGACGGCTGAAAGGGCAGCCAGCCGGTGAACAGCAGCCCGAGGAGGATGGCGAGCAGTCCTGCGACGACCGACAGCGGACGCCGCCACTCCAGCAGGGCGCCGCCGATGCCTCCGGCGAGCGCTCCCGTGGTCACGAACACCAGCGCGAGGCCGGCGACGAACCCGAGCGTCCCGGCCAGCACCCGCCGGCGGTTGCGTCCCCCGTCCTGCCCCGCGGTGATCTCCGCCGCGCCCAGCCCGGTGGCGTACGAGAGGTAGCCCGGGAGCAGCGGCAGCACGCACGGGGAGAAGAAGGAGACGAGCCCCGCGAGGAGGGCCACCGGCAGCGCCAGCAGCACCGAGCCACCGACCGCCTGCTGCACCCAATCGCTCACTTGCCGGCCGCCAGGTCCTGGACGAGGCCGACCAGGGTGGCCTCGGTGGTCTCGCCGATCACGCGGGCGGCGACGCGGCCCTGCGGGTCGACCAGCAGGGTGCTGGGGATCGCGCTGGCCGGCAGCTGGCCGGAGAACTTCAGCAGCAGCGCGCCGTCGGGGTCGTACAGGTTGGTGTACGGCACGTCGAACGCGCGGACGAAGGCCTGCGGCGCTGCGGTGTCGAGGTCGCGGGTGTTCAGGCCGATGAACACCGCCTTGCCCTGCGTCGCCCTGCTGGCCGCGACCAGGCCGGGCGCCTCCGCCCGGCAGGGCGCGCACCAGGAGCCCCACACGTTGTAGACGATGACGGTCCCGGCGGCGCCCTCGCTGCTCCAGGCCTTGCCGTCGAGGGTGGTGCCGGAGATCACCGGGGCGGGCTGCCGCTGGTCGACGGGGATCTGCGTGAGCGTCCCGTCCCCTCCGACGAACCCGGACGTGCTGGTCGCCCCCGAGCTGCACCCGGCCAGAGCGAGCGCCAGCACCATCGCAGCGAGCACCCCGACGACCCGCATCGCACCGGCGCGCATCAGGCTCCCGGACGGAACTTCTTCACCTTGACCGGCACGAGGTCTGCACACGGTTCGGCGTAGTCGACACGGACGAGGCGGCGGCCGTCGAACGTGAAGGTGGTCACGCTGGCCAACCGAGCCTGCCGCTTGCGGGGATCGTGGACGAGGGAGCGCCCCTCCGCCCAGCTCCGGGCCATCCAGATCGGGAGCTCGTGGGAGACGATCAGGGACTCCCCGTCGATCGCGTGGACGGCCGCGTCCTCCAGGGCGGCCCGCATCCGGGCGACGATGGAGGTGTACGCCTCGCCCCAGGACGGCTTGAGCGGGTTGCGCAGGTGCCACCAGCTGCCGGGCTTCAGCAGGATCTCGTTGCGCGCACCGAAGGACTTGCCCTCGAAGACGTTCGCGGCCTCGATGACCCGGTCGTCGATGTGGACCTCGAGGTCGGGGTGCCGGGCGGCGATCGGCGCCATCGTCTCCTGCGCGCGCTGGAGCGGCGAACTGACCAGGTGCACGAGCGGGGCGTCGGCGAAGTACTCGCCGAGGCGATCGGCCATCCGCCGGCCGAGGTCGGAGAGCCCGAAGCCGGGCACCCGCCCGTAGAGGACGCCCTCGGGGTTGTGCACCTGCCCGTGGCGCACCACGTGGACGACGTTCATCGGCCTCCCTCTCTCCTCGCCTGCGACTATACGCAGCGCACCTGTCGGATCAGCCCGCGGACCCGGCCGAGAGCGCACGGCGCAGCGCGGTCCCGTCCACGAACCAGATGGCGTGGCGGACCCCGTCCACGAAGGTCACGGGGACGTGGTCGGAATACTCCGCATGCAGGGCCGGATCGGCGTCCACGTCCTGGACGGCCCAGGTGTCGCCGGTCTCCGTGCAGACAGCACGGACGACGGCCACCGCCTCTTCACAGAGGTGGCAGCCGTCTCGGACCAACAGCACGACCCGGGCGTCCGTCATCGGCTCGGGCGGACGGTGGCTTACTTGCCGGCGCGGCGACGCTGGATGCGCGTGCGCTTCAGCAGCTTGCGGTGCTTCTTCTTCGCCATCCGCTTGCGACGCTTCTTGATGACCGAACCCACGAATCAGACCTCTCGACGACCGTCCCCACCGGACGGCAGGCACGTAGTTCGGGCTGGTGCCAGCCCGGAAGGACACGGCTGGTCAGCCCAGCCGAAGCACGCCGATCCTACCGGCCCCGCCCGCGCTGGGCGAAATCAGCCGGTCAGCCCGCGTGGTAGAAGGACTCCCGCAGGTAGGCGTTCACCGCGTGCTCGGGCACCCGGAAGTTGCGTCCGAACCGGACGGCCTCCAGGTCGCCGGAGTGGATCAGCCGGTAGACCGACATCCGCGACACCCGCAGCGCTGCTGCGACCTCGGCAACCTTCAGAAACCGGACCGTTCCCAACGGTGTGACCGGGTCGCTCATGCTGTTGTTCCTGCCCGCCCTGAGGGCTGCCCCTGCGGCAGCCGCTTCTGGCTACCTTAGTGCCCGGAAGCGTCTCGCGGGACCACCGGGACGAAGTTGTCAACGCGACTCGCCGGATGACCCCTCACTCACCGAATCGGCGACGGCGATCTCGACCGGAGGTCGAGCGGTGGGTGCCCGATCGGCCCAGGGGGCTCGACCCGCGCCCGCCGATCGGCCAGCCTTGGTCCGTGCGCATCGACCTGAATGCCGACCTCGGCGAGTCCTACGGGGCGTGGTCGATGGGGGACGACGCCGCGCTGCTGGAGGTGGTCACCAGCGCCAACATCGCCTGCGGTTTCCACGCCGGCGATCCGCTCACGATGGCCCGTACCGTCGCCCTCGCCGCCGAGCGAGGGGTCGTGGTCGGGGCGCACGTCGGCTACCGCGACCGGGACGGGTTCGGACGCCGCTTCATCGACGTCGACCCCGAGGAACTGCGCGCCGAGACCGTCTACCAGCTGGGTGCCCTGGCCGGCGCGTGCCGGGCCGCCGGTACCACGTTGAACTACGTCAAGCCGCACGGCGCGCTGTACCACGCGATCGCCACCCACGCCGGACAGGCCCAGGCCGTGGTGTCCGCGATCATCTCGTTCGATCCATCGCTCGCACTGCTCGGCCTCCCCGACACCATCGCGACCCGGCTCGCCAGGGAGGCCGGCCTGCGCACGGTCGCGGAGGCCTTCGCCGACCGCGCCTACGCCGCCGACGGCGGCCTGGTGCCGCGCGGTGTGCCGGGGGCGGTGCTGCACGACCCTGCCCAGGTCGCGTCCCGGATCGTCGGGCTGGTTACCACGGGGACGATCGAGGCGGTGGACGGGACCCGCGTCGCGGTGGCGGCCGACTCGGTCTGCGTGCACGGTGACTCCCCCGGCGCCGTCGACATGGCCCGCGCTGTCCGGGCCGCCCTCGAGCAGGCGGGAGTGGAGCTGCGCCCGTTCGCGTGAGACGGGACGGGGCCGGGCTTGCCGCCCGCTCCGGCGCGGTCGACGATGGGTGCCGTGACCGAGGTCGAGATCCAGCTCCCCACCCGCGGACCGTTCTCCCTGCGCGAGCTCGCGCTGTTCGGCTTCGGCCACAGGGCCGAGTCCGACTTCGACGGCGTGATGCGGCTCGCCTTCTGCCTCGACGACGACTTCGCCACGCCGGTCGCGGCCGCGGTCACGCAGTCCGGCGAGGAACTCAGCGTGCGGTTCCAGGGCGTCGACGACGATGCCGGAGTGGAAGCCGCCGCCGCACAGGTGGCGCGCGTCCTCTCCGTCGACCACGACGGCCTCGCGTTCCTCGAGGTCGGGCGCCGCGACCCCGTGATCGGACGGCTCCAGGCGGTCGCGCCCGGCCTGCGTCCCCCGCTGTTCTACTCCCCCTACGAGGCTGCGGTCTGGTCCGTGCTCAGCTTCCGGCGTCCACGCGCCCAGGGGATCCGGCTGCGTGAGGCACTCAACGCCGCGCACGGCACCACCTTCGACGTCGCGGGGCGGGCCACCAGCGCGCTCCCCACCCCGACCGCCCTCCTGGAAGTGGACCGTCTCCCCGGGCTGCCCGCCGACCGCATCCCACGCCTGCACGCGGTCGCGCAAGCCGCGCTCGAGGGCCGGCTCTCCGTCCCGCACCTCACCGCCCTCACGCCGGAGGAGGCGATGGCGGAGGTGCAGGAGCTGCCGGGGATCGGGCCGTTCTACAGCGCCCTGATCGTGATCAGGGCGTGCGGACTCGCCGACGTGCTGGCGCTGGGCGAGCCCCGCGCCCGCGAGCTCGTCGGGGAGCTGTACGGGATCGCCGGGCCGCTGGACGACCGACGCTACGCCGAGCTCGCCGAGCAGTGGCGTCCGTTCCGGACGTGGGCGACGGTGCTGATCCGCGCGGCCGCCGGGCGCCTCCCGTGACGGCGACGCCTGAGGCGCCGCGGTTCCTTCCCTGCGGCGAGCGGGCGTTCCTGATCGA
Organism: Propionicimonas sp.; assembly: GCF_049840635.1. Classification (GTDB taxonomy): domain Bacteria; phylum Actinomycetota; class Actinomycetes; order Propionibacteriales; family Propionibacteriaceae; genus Propionicimonas. The sequence goes on along the minus strand of NZ_JASGKL010000005.1, from coordinate 2,385,860 downwards.
GTACCACGACCCCGGCGCGGTGCGGGCGGCGCTGGAGGCCGCCGACCTCCGTGCCGAGCTGGTGCCGGCGGCCCGGACCGTGCTGGTCCGGGTCGCTCACCCCGGGGCACTCGACGGCGTGCGCGGACAGGCGGAGCGGCTCCTCGCCGGACCGCCGGCACCCGTGCCCGCGGAGGCCTCGCGGACGGTGGTCGTCCCCGTCCGCTACACCGGCGAGGACCTCGCGAACGTCGCCGAACTCACCGGCCTGACCACGGCGGAGGTCGTCGCGGCCCACACCGCCCGCCCGTGGCGGGTGGCGTTCGGTGGCTTCGCGCCCGGGTTCGCCTACCTCGACGGCGGCGACCCCCGGCTGGCCGTCCCGCGGAGGGCATCGCCGCGCACGGAGGTGCCGGCCGGGTCGGTCGGACTCGCCGGGGAGTACTCCGGCGTCTACCCGCGGGCCTCCCCGGGCGGCTGGCAGCTGATCGGCCGCACCGAGGTGGTGCTGTGGGATGCGGCGCGCACGCCGCCGGCGCTGCTGCGTCCGGGTTGCTGGGTGCGGTTCGAGGAGGTCCGGTGAGCCTGGTGGTCGTGCGTCCCGGGCCGCTGTCGCTGGTCGAGGACCTCGGGCGGCCGGGCTACGCCGCGGTCGGCGTCAGCGCATCGGGCGCCTTCGACAGGGCTGCCCACCGGACGGCTGCCGGTCTGGTCGGCAACGACCCTCGGCTGGCCGGGGTCGAGGTCACGCTCGGCGGACTGGCTGTGCGCACCACCGCCGAGGTGATGGTCGCCCTCGCCGGCGCGGAGTGCCCGGCCTCCACCCCCGACGGCAGCGCCCCCTGGGACGCGGCGTTCGTGCTCCCCGCCGGCGCCGAACTGCGGCTCGGGCTGCCGGTGGCCGGCCTGCGCAGCTACCTGGCCGTGGCGGGCGGGCTGGTCGTGCCCGCCACGCTCGGTTCGGCGTCCGCCGACCTGCTGTCCGGACTGGGTCCGGCCCGGCTGGCAGCGGGCGACGTCCTGGCCGTGGGCCGCGCCGACTACTCCCGCTGGGAACCCGCTCCGGTACCCACCGACCACCGCAGCATCACCCTCGACCTGCTGCCGGGGCCGCGTACCGACTGGCTGTTCGACCCTCGGCTCGTCGCGGGCGAGTGGACGGTGTCTCCGGACAGCAACCGGATCGGCGTCCGCCTCATCGGGCCGGCACTGCTCCGCGTACCGCAACGCGAGGGGTCCGAGCTCCCCAGCGAGCCGCTGGTCCGTGGTGCCGTCCAGCTGCCGCCGTCGGGCCAGCCCGTCCTGTTCGGCCCCGACCACCCCACGACCGGTGGCTACCCCGTGGTCGCCGTCCTCACCGAGGAGAGTTCGGACCGCCTCGCCCAGTGCCGTCCGGGAGCGGCCGTCACCCTGCGCTGGGTGCCCGAAGCCTGACCCCACCGGGCACCCGTGAGAGGAATCGCACTGTCTGTGCCCGTTCCGTCGGCGTATCGAGCCGATCCGGCCATCTACGGGGCAATTCCGCTCAGCCCTGCGCGAGCGAACTCCGCCAGGCGAACGGGCCGAGGTGGCGAACGCGCTCGGTCGCCACGCCCACAGCGGCCTCGAGGGCTTCGAGCCGGGGCAGCCCGGACGCCAGCCCGTAGCAGTACGCGCCGTGCAGGACATCCCCTGCGCCGACGGTGTCGACGACCTCCACTGATTTGGGCGTGATCGCTCCGTGCGAGGAGGGCGTCCACCAGGCGAGCGGATCGCCGCCGTGGCTCACCGCCACCAGTTCGGGGCCGAGCGCGAGCAACTCCGCGGGGCCGAGGCCCCCTGGGTGGACGTAGTCGGCCGAGCAGATGACGTCCGTGGCGAACGGAAGGATGTCGTCGAACACCGGCTTGTGGGAGCCCGCGTCCACGACGACGGGAATCGCCCCACCCACAGCGGACGCGCGAGCGCCACCGGCCACCCCACCCACCCTGTCATCCCGGGCCTGACCCGGGATCCCGCCCTCCACCGCCGCCAGCACCGCCGAGCGGGCCAGCGGCGCGTGGTGGCCGTCCACGAGCACCACGTCGACGCCGGCCAGATCCGGCCCGGCGATCTTCCCGAAGGCGGGGGCGTTCCCGGACCCGCTGACGACGGCCCGCTCCCCCGTCGACGCGTCCAGCAGCACGGTCGAGACCGCCAGTTCGAACCCCGGCGGGGCCACATCCACGACCTCCACCCCCGCACCGGCCAGGTCGGACGCGGCCAGCCGGGCCGCCGGCGAAGGCCCGAGCGCCGTCCACAGCCGGGCCCGTCCCCCCAGCGCCGCGAAGGTGATCGCTGCGACCGCCGCCGGGCCACCGGCGGCGAGCCATGACGACCGCGCGATGGTCTTCTCGTTCGGGGCGGGCAGCCGGTCGACCTGCTGGACCACGTCCAGCGTGGCCAGTCCGACGAACAGCCCGGTCGGGATCACGCGAGGGCCGCAGCCTCGAGCGCGACCACGCACAGCACCATCCCGCCGGGAGACTCCAGGATCGCCTTGCTGGTCCGGACCGCGCGACGCCGCGCACCCAGATCGACCAGCCGGTCGACCTCCGCAGCCAGGTCGTCGGTGATCACGTGCAGGTGCGTGCTGACCTCCGAGGCGAACTCGGCCGGTTGCAGCCGCACGTCGAGAGGCAGCTCACCAGCCGGGCGCAGCGCGGTCTCCGGCTCCGACAGCTCCCTCCAGTCGCCCCCGAGCACCTGCCGGGCGAAGGCCACCTCAGCGGCGTAGCGCTTGCGGGGCACGTCCAGGCAGAACCGGCTCACCCGACTGCGGTGGCCGGACTCCCACCGCGCCACCGGGGGAACGACGGACGCGGGCTGCGAGACCAGGCAGAAGGTGAAGCCGGCCGGGGAGCGCAGCACGACGTAGCTGTGCCGCGTCTCGTCGACCAGCACCGCCCCGGCACGCTCGGCAGCCTCCGCCGCCGCCCACGGGTCGGGGACGTGGACGTCAAGGTGCAGCCGGGTGAGGCCGGCACCCAGCCGCTGCACCTTCAGGTAGTCGTCGCCGCCGGTCGGCACGAGCGTGGCGAACTCCGAGGCCGCGCCGCGGAACGGGGAGAGCCCGTAGCCGGTCGCGGCACGCCAGAAGGCCGTCCCCGCGCCGAACTCGTCGGGGGCGAAATCGAGGAACGCGGTCAACCAGAAAGGCCTGGCCCCGTCCCGGGGCGGGCCAGCCATGTCAGGAGCTGGCCAGCGCCCGGCTGCGGTCGCGGGCCGCCTCCATGGCCGTCATGAACGCCGCCTTCACGCGGTGGTCCTCCAGTTCGCGCAGCGCCGCGGCCGTCGTGCCGCCGGGCGAGGTGACCCGCTCGCGCAGCACGGTCGGGTGCTCCCCCGAGTCGGACAGCAGCTTCGCCGACCCGTACATCGTCTGCACGACGAGGGTGGTCGAGATGTCCCTGGGCAGGCCGAGCATCACGCCGGCGTCGACCATCGCCTCCACGACGAAGAACAGGTACGCCGGGCCGGAACCGGAGATCGCCGTGACCGCGTCCTGGTACTTCTCCGGGACGGTCACCGCCTTGCCCACGGCCGTCATAAGCCCAGTGACGTGCTCGAGATGGGCCGCCGTCGCGGCCGCACCCGCGGAGATGGCGGCCATCCCCTCGTCGACCTGCGCCGGGGTGTTCGGCATCACCCGCACCACCGGGGTGCCCTCGGGCATCGACTCCTCGATCCGGGACGTGCTCAGGCCCGCGCACAGTGACACCACCAGGGTGCCGGGACGGATCGCGCTGCCCACGACCGGCAGCACCTCGCCCGCGTCCTGCGGCTTGACCACCACCACGACCGTGTCGGCCCCGGCCGCGGCCTCCGCCGTCCCGGCGACCCCGATGCCGTGACGGGCCTCCATCTCGGCCAGACGGGGGGCGTGCCGGTCGGCCGCGGTGATGTCCCCGGGAGCCCAGCCGGCGCGCAGCAGCCCGGCGATGAGGGTCTCCCCCATCACGCCGGCGCCGATCACGGCGAGTTTCATCGCCCGGCCACCACCACTTCGGCGATCTGGACGGCGTTGAGCGCCGCGCCCTTGCGCAGGTTGTCGTTGGAGACGAACAGGACCAGCCCGCGTCCGCCCGGCACCGACTGGTCGGAGCGGATCCGGCCGACGTAGCTCGGGTCGGTGCCCGCGGCCTCCCGCGGGGTGGGGACGTCAACGAGCTGGACGCCGGGGGCCGTGGCCAGCAGGCCGGTGGCCCTGGTCACGCTGATCTCCTCCGCGAACTCGGCGTGGATGCTGAGCGAGTGCCCGGTGAAGACGGGGACGCGGACGCAGGTGCCGGCGACCAGCAGGTCGGGGATGTGCAGGATCTTGCGCGACTCGTGGCGCAGCTTCTGCTCCTCGTCGGTCTCGAGCAGGCCGTCGTCGACGATCGAGCCGGCCAGCGGCACGACGTTGAACGCGATCGGCTTCACGTACGGCGCCGGGTCACCGGCGGGCACGGCCGTGCCGTCGAGGGCGAGCTGGGCCGCGTCGTGCGCGACCGCGTCCGCGGCCTGGCCTGCGAGGGCCAGGACGCCCTTGGCCCCCGACCCGGACACGGCCTGGTACGTGGCCACCACGAGGCGCTGCAGGTGGGCGGCGTCGTGCAGCGGCTTCAGCACCGGCATCGCGGCCATCGTCGTGCAGTTCGGGTTGGCGATGATGCCCTTGGGCGGGCTGACCGCGTCCTCGGGGTTCACCTCGGAGACGACCAGCGGCACCTCGGGGTCCTTGCGCCACGCCGAGGAGTTGTCGATGACGATCGCCCCCGCCGCAGCCACCTTCGGCGCGAACTCGCGCGACATCGTCGCGCCCGCAGAGAACAGGGCGAGGTCGAGGCCGGCGAAGTCGGCGGTCGCGGTGTCCTCCACGATCACCTCGCCACCGCCCCAGGCCAGCGCCTGCCCGGCCGACCGGGCCGAGGAGAAGAACCGGATGTCATCCACGGGGAACTGACGCTCGGCGAGCAGCGTCCTCATCACGCCACCGACCTGACCCGTCGCTCCGAACACACCAACACGCATGGCCCGCAGCCTACCGAAGCCCGCCCGTGCCGGGCCGGACGCGTCCCACCGTTGCCCCCGGCCGACCCCTCGAGACGCCCCGACAGCCGGACGGTTCCGCGCCGTTTGCTCCCGAAGGATGGGACGGGTGGGACGGGCCGGCGGCCCGGCTCAGTCCAGCGTCAGGAGCCCTGCAACCAGGGGAGGTACGGCGCGGCCAGCGAGTACCCGACGAACGCGACGAAGTCGATCAGGAAGTGGGTGACCACCAGCGGCCCGATCCGTTTCACCTTCAGGTAGACGAGCCCGAACACCAGACCCATCACGATGTTGCCGAGGAAGCCGCCGAAGCCCTGGTACAGGTGGTAGCTGCCCCGCACCAGCGCGGACGACACCACCACGACCCACACCGGCCAGGCGAGTTGCCGGGCCCTGGTGAACCAGAAGCCGATCATCACGACCTCTTCGAGGATGGCGTTCATCGCCGCGAGCCCGACCAGCACGGGCACCGTCCACCAGTTTTCGGAGAGGTTGGCCGGCGAGACGGTCGTGTTGAAGCCCAGCGCCCGCGCGGCAAGGTAGAACGCCAGTCCGGGGATGCCGATGCCCGCGGCGAGCGCGAACCCCCAGCCGATGTCGAACTGCGGCCTGCGCAGGTCGAAGCCGATCGTCCTGCGGTCTCCCGTGCGCTGCAGGAAGTACAGCGCCAGCATCGCCGGGACGAGCGGGAAGACGATCCCTGCGACCTGGTAGGCGAGGTCGAGCCAGGGTCGGTCGGGCGTCACCGAGTTGTTGATCGTCGTGGTCTGCTGGTTCAGCGGGACGTTGCGGGTGAGCTTCTCGGCGATCGAGAGCACCGAGTAGATCGCCGACTGGCCCAGGGACACCCCGAGGACGAGCAGGAGCTCGATGCCGGGGCGCGCGCGGGACGCGTCCGGAAGTACGGCCTGCGGCACAGGAGCAGGGGACGGGTCCGCCATCAGCCGTGCGGCTCCGCCGGCACCGCCAGGTGCGCGCGGGTGAACGCGAGGCTCGCGGCGAGGGCCTCCGCGCGCTGGGCGCGGGACAGCCCGCGCGTCTTCACCTCGACGCTGACGTGGCCGGTGTAGCCGGTCGCGACGAGTTCCGCGAGCACGCCGGCCGCGTCCTGGTCGCCCTCGCCCGGCAGCAGGTGCTCGTCCGCGAGGCCGTCCGTCCCGTCGGTGAGGTGGACGTGGCGCAGTCGCTCGCCCCAGTCCCTGACCAGCTGCAGCGAGGAGAGCCGGGACGTCGCGGCGTGCGACAGGTCGAGCGTGAGGTGGTCGACGTCCAGCGCCGCGCAGTCCCAACTCGGGGAGTAGGCGCGCACCTCGCCCCCACCGGGCCCGCGCCAGGGGAACATGTTCTCCACGGCGAAGGTGAGGCCCGTCGTCTCCTCGAGCCGGCGAATTCCCTCGGTGAAGCCGGACGCGTAGCTGCGCTGCCAGCGGAACGGCGGGTGCACCACGACGACGTCGGCGCCCAGCTGGTGGGCCGCCATCGCCGCACGGTCGAGCTTCTCCCACGGGTCCGGGCCCCAGACGCGCTGGGTGAGCAGCAGGGTGGGGGCGTGGATCGCGAGCACCGGCACCTCGTGGTACTCGCTGAGCCGTGCCACCGAGTCGACGTCGGCGGACGCGGGGTCGACGCCCACCATGATCTCGATGCCGTCGTAGCCGAGCTCGCGCGTGAGGGCGAACCCGGCGGCCGTCGACTCCGGATAGACCGACGATGTCGAGAGCACCACCCGGGGGGCGACAGCTGGTTGTGGCGGCACGGGACCATGGTAGGCGACACCTTCCGGGGCCCGGCAGTGCGCATTCGTCCGGATGCGGCCCGATTCGCGTCCGTAACACCAGATCGCCACAATGGGGGTCATGCATGTCGATCATCTGACCTTCGCGGTCGGGTCGGCCGGGCTCAAGTCGGAGTCCGACCGGCTCGGAACGCTCCTCGGTGAGCGCTTCCGCGACGGCGGGTTCCACCCCAGGTTCGGCACCCGCAACCACATCCTTCCGCTGGCCGACGAGCGCTACCTGGAGGTCGTCGAGGTGCTCGAGCACCCGGCGGCCGAGAAGGCGCCGTTCGGGCAGGCCGTCCGGGCCCGCTCGGAGATGGGCGGTGGCTGGCTGGGTTGGGTCGTCTCTGTGGACGACCTCGCCCCGTACGAGACGCGGCTCGAGCGCGAGGCCGTCCGCGGCTCCCGACACTTCCCCGACGGACGACTGCTCGAATGGGAGCAGATCGGCGTCAAGGGCCTGATCAGCGATCCGCAATTGCCGTACTTCATCAAGTGGGAATCCGACCCGACGGTGCTGCCCAGCGCGCTGCACGGCGACATCCACCTGGACCGCATCGAGATCGCCGGCACCCGCTCCCGCGTGGAGGACTGGCTCGGCGTCGACCTCGGTGAGGTGTTCGACGGCGTGAAGCTCAAGTTCAGCTCGGAGTACGGGCAGCCCGGCCTGCTCTCGGCGACCTTCTCGACCCCGCGGGGCAAGGTCAAGATCTGATCGGACGCCGTCCGGGGCCACCCGGACGCGCGCGCTCCGCCACGACGACGGTGTCGGGGAGGCAGGGATGTCCACGACGAGGCCAGGCCTGGTCGCCGGCGTGGCCGGACCGTCCCTGTTCGTCGTCGTCCTCCTTCTCGAGGGCTGGCTGAGGCCCGGCTACTCCCCGCTCGCCGAATACGTCAGTGCGCTGTCGCTCGGCCCGCGCGGGTGGATCCAGGTCGTCAGCTTCGTCGTCACCGGCGCGTGCCTGCTCTGGTTCGCGGCCGCCCTCGCCCGGGAGTTCCCGACCGGAGCGGCCTCCCGGGCCGGCCCCGTCCTGGTCGGGATCATCGGGGCGTGCCTGCTGCTGTCCGGGCCGTTCGTGATGGACCCGGCCGGCACCCCGACCGGTGCGATGACGACCCACGGCCTCGTGCACGGCATCCTCGGCGCCATCGTCTTCCTGCTCATGCCGGTCGTCCCGTTCGTCCTCCTGCGCCGGCTCGGACGCGAGCCCACGCTGCACGGGCTGTGGTGGCCCACCCTCGTCCTCGGCGTGTTCATCGCCGTGGCGGACGTCGTCTTCACCGTCGCGACCAAGGTTCCCACGCTGGCCGCGGCCACAGCGCCGTGGGCCGGCCTGCTGCAACGCCTCGTCCTGGTGCCGTTCATGGCCTGGGTGTTGCTGCTGGCGACCGGCCTGCTCCGCCGCGCGTGACCCGCAGGGGGACGTGTCGGAGGCGCCGCGTACGTTGTCGCCATGGCCAGGAACACCGCTGATCCCTACCGCTGCTCCGATTGCGGGTGGACGACACCGCGCTGGGTCGGCCGGTGCGGCGAGTGCCAGGCGTGGGGCAGCGTCGGGCAGTCCGCGACGACGTCCGCGAGGGTGAGTTCCGCCGCGCCGACCGAGCCCGCACTGCCGATCAGCCGGGTGCCGCTCGACTCCGCACGGTCGATCCCGACCCGGATCGGCGAGCTCGACCGCGTCCTCGGCACCGGCATCACCCCCGGCGCGGTGGTCCTGCTGGCCGGTGAGCCGGGGGTGGGCAAGTCCACCCTCCTGCTCGAGGTGGCGAACCGCTGGGCACGCACCGGGCGTCGCACGCTCTACATCAGCGCGGAGGAGTCCGCCGCGCAGGTGCGGCTGCGCGCGGAGCGCACGTCCGCCGTGGTGGAGGGCCTGTACCTGGCCGCGGAGGAGGACCTCGGCACCGTGCTGGGCCACATCGAGCAGCTTGCCCCCGAACTCCTGGTCCTCGACTCGGTGCAGGCCGTGCAGGTGCCGGGGACGAACACGGCCGCCGGCGGGGTCGCGCAGGTGAAGGAGGTCACCGCCGCGCTCGTCAGGGTGGCCAAGCAGCGCGCGATGCCGGTGATGATCATCGGCCACGTCACCAAGGACGGGAACATCGCGGGCCCGCGCACCCTCGAACACCTGGTCGACGTCGTGTTGACCTTCGAGGGCGACCGTGGCAGCGGCTTCCGGATGCTGCGGGCGGCGAAGAACCGGTTCGGCCCTGCCGACGAGGTGGGCTGCTTCGAGATGGTGGAGTCCGGAATCCGCGAGGTCACCGATCCGAGCGGCCTGTTCACCTCCCGCCACGCCGAGCCGACCCCGGGCACCTGCCTGACGATCTCGCTGGCGGGGCGACGCCCGCTGCTGACCGAGGTGCAGGCGCTCGTCGCGCCAAGCCCCGCTCCGGTGCCGCGGCGGGTCACGCACGGCGTCGAGGGCAGCCGGGTCGCCATGGTGCTGGCCGTCCTCCAGCGGCGCGCCGGGCTCCGCCTGCACTCCCGCGAGGTCTATGTCTCCACGGTCGGCGGGGCCCGGATCAGCGATCCCGCCACCGACCTGGCGACCGCGATCGCCGTCGCCTCCGCAGCGGAGGACCGCGCCTTCGCGCGTCCGGTGGTGGCGCTCGGTGAGGTCGGGCTGTCCGGCGAGCTGCGACGCGTCCCCGGCATCGACCGGCGCCTGGCCGAGGCGGCCCGGCTCGGGTTCGAGATCGCCCTCGTTCCTGCCGGCAGCACAACCAAGGTGCGGGACCTGAGGGTGGTCGAGGTCGCGAGCGTCGCCGGCGCGCTCGACGTCCTCCAGCTGCGCAGGAAGAAGCGCCAGGACGAGGACGGACGGGCCCGGCCACGATTCACGGTCGTCGACGGCGGCTGGGAGGTCGACGAGCCGTCCGCCTGAGTTCGGCTCTCAGCCCGCCTTCGTCACCACGAACACCTGGCGCGCCTTGGCGTCCTCGGCGAAGGTGGCGTTCGCGACGTAGGTGCCCTCCCCGAGGACGGACGTCGACGTCTTGCAGCCAGTCGAGGACCGTGCCACCGGCCAGGCGATCGTGAACTCGTACGCCGCGCCGGCCTTCAGCTTCTCCGACGCCGTCGGCACCCACTTCTCGCAGTCGTCGGTGGTCCAGATCCGGTCGGACCCGCTCACCACGGTGAGGCTGAACGTGGACTGCTTCAGGGTCAGCACACAGGTCGCGTCGCCGCGGTTGGTGATGCTGACCTTGAAGGACTGCTTGCCGTCCTGCGCGACCTTCTGGTAGCCGGCCAGCGCGAGGTCGGTGTTGCTCGCGTCACAGGCGAGCGGGCCGGTCGGGGTCGGCGACGCCGAGGGGCTCGCCGAGTCCGTCGGCTCGGCGGACGGGGTCGTGGCGGTCGGTGTGACCGACGCGGACGCGGGCTGGGCGGTGACGACCGGTTCGGGCTGGGGGCGGAAGACGAAGGCGAGCGCTGCGACGACGAGGACGACCGCGAGTACCACGGCACCGCGCCGTGCCCAGTAGACGCCCGGCGGCTGGGAGCCGACCGGATGGAGCAGCGAATCCATGCCCTCAGGCTAGGTCGACGGGGGCGGAGCCCGGACGCACCACGCCGGGCGGGGGGCGGAGCGGTTGCCCACCGGGTAGCGTGGGGTGCCAGACCAGCACGAGCATTTCCCGGAGGCGCAGCCATGACCGACCCCCACGCCGGCCCGACGGTTCCGGGTGCGGCGGACCAGACGATTCCGCTCGTGCCGGAAGCGGGGTTCGCACCGGCCGCGCAGCGTCCGTTCGAGGAGACCCTGGTCGACCCGCTCGGCCTGTCCACCAGCCCGTGGTCCTCCGGGCCCGGGATCGGCGACGCCGACCCCACCGCACTGACCCAGCCGATCGGGCCGGCCCCGACCGTCCCCCTCGTCTCGTCGACCCCCACCGCGCCAGCGCCAGCGGCACCGGTACCGACCGCCCCGATCCCGCAGCCGGACCCGGCGGCGCCGCCGTACCCGTCGGCTCCGATTCCTCAGGCCCGCCCGTACGACCAGCAGGCCTCGACCCACCCCGCGTACGGCGCGGCGCCGACCACCGCCGGGTACCCGGCTCCCGCACCGGCACGACCGGCGCCCGCGCCCGCCCCCCAGCCCGCCGCGCAGCACTACGACCTCTACCCGGAGCCGACGGCGCCGGCGTACGCGCCGGCCTCGCCGTACCAGACCTGGGCGCCGGCCACCGCGCCGAACCAGCAGTGGCCCGCGATCTCCGACCCGGTGGCGTACGACTACGGCTACAGCCTCGCTCCGGCACGGTCCACCCACCCCAACGCCGCGACCTCGATGGTCCTCGGGATCCTGGGCGTCACCGTGTTCCTGCCGCTCGCCCCGGTCGCCTGGTACCTGGCGGCGAAGGGCCGCCGTGAGACCGGTGCCGATCCCTACCGCTGGCAGCCCAGCGGCATGCTCACCGCCGGTCTGGTCCTCGGCATCATCGGGACGGCGATGATCGGCCTGTTCGTGATGTTCATGCTGCTCATGATGATGGTGGCCTTCACGGGGTTCTGACCCGCAGACGCGACGAGGGCCCGACCGGATCGGTCGGGCCCTCGTCGTGTGTTCGGCTCAGGAGGTCTGGTCGAGTGCCGCCGTCGTCTCCGGCAGCGGCGCCTTCGCGACGCCCTCGAAGGTGAACGGCGTCTCGGATCCCTCCGGCGCCACGTCCACCACGACGATCTCGCCGGGGTGGATGTCGGCGAACAGGATCTTCTCCGCCAGGACGTCCTCGATGTCGCGCTGGATCGCCCTCCGCAGCGGGCGGGCCCCCAGCACCGGGTCGAAACCGCGCTTGGCGATCAACGACTTCGCCGCCGGCGTGAGCTCGATGCCCATGTCCCGGTCGCGCAGCCGCACCTCGATCTCGGACACCATCAGGTCGACGATGTGCTCGATGTCGGAACTGGTGAGTTGGTGGAACACGACGATCTCGTCGACGCGATTCAGGAATTCCGGACGGAAGTGCTGCTTCAACTCGTCCGAGACCTTGGCCTTCATCTTTTCGTAGCTGCCGGCCTCGTCGGACGACTGGCTGAAGCCGAGGTTCACCGACTTCGAAATGTCACGCGTGCCGAGGTTGGTGGTCATCACGATCACGGTGTTCTTGAAGTCCACCACTCGACCCTGCGCATCGGTCAACCGGCCCTCGTCGAGGATCTGCAACAGCGAGTTGAAGATGTCCGGGTGCGCCTTTTCGATCTCGTCGAACAGCACCACGCTGAACGGCTTCCTGCGCACCTTCTCGGTGAGCTGGCCGCCCTCCTCGTAACCCACATACCCGGGCGGCGAACCGAACATCCGGGAAGCGGTGTGCTTCTCGGAGTATTCGCTCATGTCGAGCGTGATCAGGGCGTCCTCGTCACCGAACAGGAACTCGGTGAGCGCCTTGGTGAGCTCGGTCTTGCCGACGCCGGACGGGCCGGCGAAGATGAACGAGCCGCTGGGGCGCTTCGGGTCCTTCAGCCCCGCGCGGGTGCGCCGGATCGACCGGGACAGCGCCTTCACGGCGTCGTACTGGCCGATGTAGCGCTTGCCGATCTCCTCCTCCATCCGCATCAGCCGCGAGGACTCCTCCTCGGTGAGCTTGAAGACGGGGATGCCGGTAGAGCTGGACAGCACCTCGGCGATCGCCTCCTCGTCGACCTCGGCCGGCACGTCGGAGTCGCCGACTTTCCAGGCCTCCTCCTTCTCGGCCCGCGCGATCGTGAGCTTGCGCTCGTCATCCCGCAGCCGGGCAGCGAGTTCGAAGTCCTGGGCGTCGATCGCCGCCTCCTTGTTCAGCCGGACGGCGGCGATCCGCTCGTCGAACTCACGCAGGTCGGGCGGCGCGGTCATGCGACGGATCCGCAGCCGGGCGCCCGCCTCGTCGATCAGGTCGATCGCCTTGTCGGGCAGGAACCGGTCGGAGATGTACCGGTCGGCCATCTGGGCGGCGGCGGTCAGCGCGCCGTCGGTGATGGTGATCCGGTGGTGGGCCTCGTACCGGTCGCGCAGGCCGCGCAGGATGTCGATCGTGAGGGCGATGGACGGCTCGGCGACCTGGATGGGCTGGAACCGGCGCTCCAGCGCGGCGTCCTTCTCGATGTACTTGCGGTACTCGTCGAGGGTGGTCGCGCCAATGGTCTGCAGCTCGCCGCGGGCCAGCATCGGCTTCAGGATGGACGCCGCGTCGATCGCGCCCTCGGCGGCACCCGCACCGACCAGGGTGTGGATCTCGTCGATGAACAGGACCACGTCGCCGCGGGTCTTGATCTCCTTGAGCACCTTCTTCAGGCGCTCCTCGAAGTCGCCACGGTAGCGGGAGCCGGCCACGAGCGCGCCCAGGTCGAGCGTGTAGATCTGCTTGTCGCGCAGCGTTTCCGGGACATCGCCCCGGACGATCGCCTGGCTCAGGCCTTCGACGACGGCGGTCTTGCCGACGCCCGGCTCGCCGATCAGGACCGGGTTGTTCTTGGTGCGACGGGACAGGACCGTCATCACCCGCTCGATCTCCTTCTCGCGTCCGATCACCGGGTCGAGCTTGTTCTCCCGGGCGGCCTGGGTGAGGTTGCGGCCGAACTGGTCGAGGATCGTCGCGGCGGCCTGGGCCTGGCCGGACTCCGGCGCACCGGCGGTCGCGGCCTCCTTGCCCTGGTAGCCGCTGAGCAGCTGCAGGACCTGGTTACGGACGCGGTTCAGGTCGGCGCCGAGCTTGATCAGCACCTGGGCGGCCACACCCTCGCCCTCGCGGATCAGGCCGAGCAGGATGTGCTCGGTGCCGATGTAGGGGTGGTTGATCTGCAGCGCCTCGCGCATCGAGAACTCGAGCACCTTCTTCGCGCGGGGCGTGAAGGGGATGTGCCCGGTGGGGGCCTGCTGGCCCTGGCCGATGATCTCCTCGACCTGTTCGCGCACCGCCTCCAGGGAGATCCCCAGCGACTCCAGCGCCTTCGCCGCGACGCCCTCACCCTCGTGGATGAGGCCCAGCAGCAGGTGCTCGGTCCCGATGTAGTTGTGGTTGAGCATGCGCGCCTCGTCCTGCGCGAGCACGATCACTCGCCTGGCGCGGTCGGTGAACCGATCGAACATGCGGGGAACTCCTAACCTCCGACGGCTGCGTTCACGTCCCGGGTGGGCCCGGATTCCCTGAAGCGCTCCTTCAGCTTAGTCAACGCCGCCCGTCCGCCGATCCCTTCCCCTGTTCGCCCGCGGCTCAATCGGGCGCCGCGGACGCAGCACGCCCCCGGGTCCGTGCGGACGCCGGGGGCGCGGGGGTGGCTGCGATGGCTGAGCCGGCTCAGCTGTGCGCGCGCTCGTAGGCCTCGCGCACCTCGGCGGAGACCCGGCCGCGGGAGGACACCTGCATGCCCTCGGCGGCAGCCCACGCGCGGATGTCGGTGGCGGCGGTACCACTCGACTTGCGGCGGGAGGTGGTGGTGCGGCGCGACGTGCTGCGATCACGTTCACCGGCCGCGATGTAGGGCGCGAACGCGTCCCGCAACTTCTTCGCATTGGCACTCGACAGGTCGATCGAGTAGTTGATTCCGTCCAGTGCGAATGCGATCGTCTCGGCAGCTTCGCTGCCGTCGATGTCGTCGGTGTGGATCACCTGAACTCGCTTGGCCATCCTGGTCCTTTCAATGTCGTCGTCGCAGCGCGACAGTATTGGCTCCCCCAATGACTAGGAAGCATATACCCCGGCCTCCGGCCAGCAAACCCGAGAGTTCTTTCGCAATAATGTGCACCCGATTGATGTGGACGCGATCCGGGCGTCGACCACGATTGCCCGGCGAGGGTACCGCCGATTATCCCTGAACGCACGAATCGGGCAGCCCGGCGGGGAACAGTGCATCAGCACTATTGCACCGCGGGACCGCCCGAATCGTGTGCGATCTGGTCAGGCGTGCCGGCGTTCGCTGGCCGGATAAACCGGCGGATTCGCGAGGGCCTGCAACTCGACGACGGTCGGAGCGCCGTCGCCGTCCCACAGGTCGACCCCGTCACCGCGTCCCGAGACCCGGCGCGGCAGCGCCAGCACCTCGGCCTCCGCAGCGGCGGTGTGCTCGGCCAGTTCGACCTGGAGGGCAGCCTTGTCGCCGCGCAACTGGGCGGCTTCCTGGGACAACCGGGCAGCCTCGGCCCGGGACGTGTTCAGCTTGCTGCGCAGGTCGCCGTTGCGTCCCTGGAGCACCTGAAGGAGCCGAACGTGCTGAAGACGTTCAGCGTGCAGTTTCTCCCCCGTCCGCCGGGAATCGGCGGCCTGCTGGGCCATCATCGTGGTTCGGGTGACCCGGACTTCGCGCCAGGCGAAGCCGCAGGCCACGATGCCGCCGATCACGGCGACCGCGACACCCGCACGGGCCAACCAGACCCCTCCGAATGCAACGGCAACTGCGATGACGGCCGATGAGAGCAACGAGAGCCACGCGTAACGGCGCAGCGGGGAAGGATTCGCTTTTCTCGGTGTGACGGCGGTATTCACGTCGTGGAGTCTAGTCAGCCGCGTCGTCAGTTCCGGGATGCGCGGGCGGCGTGGCGTCCTCGTCCGGGTGACGCGGAATTCTGCAGGCTCGCTCGAGAAAGGCCCCGGCGACGCCCAGCGCGGCGCTCGCCACCATCGCGACAACGGAACCGAAGAGCCGCTCGGTGGGGAGGTTCAACGGCAACCGGAGGGCGAGGTAGACCGAGATCGCTGCGTACGCGCCGGCGAGCGCGGTTCCTCCGACGAGGCTGGTCCTGCCGAGCACCAGCAGAGCGACGGCGCGGCGCGGCGCGATCGGGTGCCGCTGCACCTGCACCAGCCGGTGCGTTCGCCAGGCCTGCACCGCGACCGCTCCGGCCATCAGGGCGATCACTCCGGCCACCACCACGGGGAGCTGCGGGGTGTCGCCGGTGAACCGGTCGAGGGCGGTGAACAGGGACCAGCCCAGACCGGCCCCCACCACGAACGCCACGGCGACGGACTGCCAGCCGATCGGCGTGACGGTCCCGGTCGGCTCCGGACGTTCCGGCATCACTCCACCCCCAGGTCGGTGCGCCGCACCCCGGTGGCGTCCAGGCCGGCGAGCAGGTCAGCCACGCGACCGTGCCCGACCAGGACGGCGTCCGGATCGACCTCCAGCCAGGGCACCAGCACGAAGGCGCGCTCGTGGGCGCGGGGGTGCGGCAGCGTCAGGTCCTTGCCGTCGAGCACGCGGTCCCCCACCGCGATGAGGTCGACGTCCACCGTCCGGGGGCCCCAGTGGACGCTGCGCACGCGCGCATAGGCGTCCTCGATCGCCAGCGCGCGCTCCAGCATCACCATGGAGGCGAGGGTCGACTCGGTGACGACGACGAGGTTCAGGAAGTCGGGCTGGTCGACCAGCCCGACCGGCGTGGTCTCGTAGACCGACGAGATGCCCGTGATCTTGAGCCCGGGCGTGGCCCGCAGGGCGTTGGTCGCTCCCTGGAGGTACTCGAGGCGGTCGCCGAGGTTGGAGCCGAGCGAGAACGTGGCGACCCGGAGCGGCGCCATCCCCGAAAGGGTGTCGACGTCGAGGAAGCCGGTCATGACGCCCTCCTCGTGATCGTGACGGCGACGTCGGCGACCGGGACGGGCAGCGGGGCCTGTGGCTTGTGGACGGTGACCTCCACCTCGGCGATCCGCGGGTCGGCCAGGCAGGTCCGGCTGATCCGTTCGGCGAGGGTCTCGATCAGGTCGACCGGGGCACCGGTCGCCGCGGCTGCCACCCGCGACGCGAGGGCGGCGTAGTCGACGGTGGTGGCGAGGTCGTCGCTGTCGGGGCGTGGCCGCAGGCTGCAGACCAGGTCGATCACGAAGCGCTGCGGCGTGAGCTTCTCCTCGGCGTAGACGCCGTGGATCGCGTCCACCTCGAGCCCGGTCAGCCGGACCCGGTCCGCGGCCGGGCCGGGCCCCTGCGGGATCAGAGCGTCGAGCGACATCCGGGCACCTCCTCTGCGCCGACCCTACCCTGCGTCCCGACCGTCCCGGGCGGCGAGGCGGTGGGCGGCGGCGATCGCATCCCGGTGCGGACGCGCGGTGTGCGTCCGCACCCCCCACACGTGCTGCGCGGCGACCAGCGCGGTGATCGCGACGCCGGCGTCCTCCCGCTCCCGGACCGGACGCGGGCCGTCCTCGTCGGCGAGGAGTTCGCCGAGGAAACGCTTGCGGGAAGCGCCGACCAGCAGCGGCCGGCCGAGCGTGGCCAGCGTGTCCAGGCGACGGAGGAGCTCCCAGTTGTGGGCAGCCGTCTTGGCGAAGCCGAGGCCGGGATCGAGGATGATCCGATCCTTCGCGATGCCGGCGGCCAGGGCGGCGTCGAGCCGGTCGGAGAGCTCGCTGCACACCTCCGCCACGACGTCGGCGTAGGAGGCCAGGCCGACCATGCGGTCGGAGTGCCCGCGCCAGTGCATGGCGACGTAGTCGACGTCGGCGCCCGCGACGGCGGCCAGCATGTCGGGGTCGGCGAGGCCACCGGACACGTCGTTCACCAGGCCGGCTCCCGCAGCGACGGCCGCCATCGCCACGTCCGCCCGCATGGTGTCGACCGACACGGGGACACCGGCCGCGGTGAGCTGCTCGACCACGGGGACGACCCGGTCGCGCTCGGTCCGCGGGTCGGCGCGCAGGGCCCCGGGACGCGTGGACTCGCCGCCCACGTCCACGATGTCTGCGCCCTCGGCGTGCAGGGCCAGCCCGTGCGCGACGGCCGCGTCGAGGTCGAGGTACTCCCCGCCGTCGGAGAACGAGTCGGGCGTGACGTTGAGGATGCCCATCACCAGCGTGCGGTCCAGCTGCGGCAGTCGGCTCACCCGCGCAGCCTAACCAACGGTGGCCACGTCCGCCGGACCGCGCTCGCCACGACCCGCGGCCTCGGACCGGTTTCTGGTTGCCTGGAGGCCCGCGCAGCCGCAGGCGTTCTCCCCGACAGCCACCCTTCACCGCCCAGAGCCACCCCTTCCCGCCCACCCCTCCTTCGCGCCCAGACACCACCGCCCGCACCCAGGGCCACCGCCCGTCGAGGGCCACCGCTCATCGCCCATAGCCACCGCTCCCGTCGAGAGCCACCGTCCAGACAAGAGCCCTCGACGCGACGGATGGCCCTCGACTCCGAAGGGAGGCTCTCAGCGCACGACACTGGCCCTCGATGAGACTGGGCTGCTCACCACCGAAAGCCCCCCGGCCCAGGGCCCCGTCCGCGCTCAGAACCCCCACCCCATCGAGGGCCACCGCTCATCGCCCACAGCCACCGCTCCCGTCGAGAGCCACCGTCCAGACAAGAGCCCTCGACGCGACGGATGGCCCTCGACTCCGAAGGGAGGCTCTCAGCGCACGACACTGGCCCTCGATGAGACTGGGCTGCTCACCACCGAAAGCCCCCCGGCCCAGGGCCCCGTCCGCGCTCAGAACCCCCACCCCATCGAGGGCCACCGCTCATCGCCCACAGCCACCGCTCCCGTCGAGAGCCACCTCCCAGACAAGAGCCCTCGACGCGAAGAGAGGCCCTCAGCGCCGGACGCTGGCCCTCGACGCACGCTTCTCCCGCGCGGACCGGCACACGGGCCTGTGGATAACCCCGGAGCGCCGAAAGAGGCCTGTGGGCAAGTGACCGGTGCGCGGGTGTGCTGCCGAGGATGCAGCCATGACGGTGATCAGCTATCACGAATGGTTCGAGTCCGGACGCACGCGCCAGGACCTTCGAAACGAACTCGCCAGCGGCTCGGTCCGAAAGGTGCGCCGCAGCATGCTCACGGATGTCCCGGCATCGGCAGGACCGCGCGAGCAGCACCTCGCGCGGGTTCGCGCCGCCGCACGCTTCCTGGGGCCAAGGACCTACTTCTCCCGCTTCTCCGCCGCGGCCATCCACGGGCTGCCGCTGATGAACCGCCGCTACGAGGAGGTCACGGTCTACCGCGCGGGCGGAGGCCATGGCTCGGTCGCTCCGACCATTCACGCACGCCGGGCCGCGCTGTCTCCCGACGACGTCACGGAACTGGACGGCCTGCCGGTGACGAGCCTCGCCAGGACGGTGGCCGACCTCATCCGCGAGCTTCCCTTCGCCGAAGCGGTCATGGTGGCCGACGCCGCACTCGGTCGCAAGGTCCCGCGGCTCGAGATCGGCGAACTGATCTCAGACGGGCGCGGCTGCCGGCTCGCCGCGACAGCGCTGGCCTTCGCCGACGGGGATGCCGAGAGCCCCGGCGAGTCGCTGAGCCGAGTAAGGATGTGGGAGGGCGGCCTCGTGATGCCCGTCCTGCAGCACGTGGTCGTCGACCACGACGGCACGTTCCTCGGCCGCACCGACTTCTACTGGGAGCACTGCGACACCGCCGGTGAGTTCGACGGGGAGGCGAAGTACGGAGAACTGGCGGGCGGACGCTCCCCGACAGAGGTGATCATGGAGGAGAAGCGCCGGCAGGGCCGGATCGGGGACGTGGTCAACCACCTCACGCGCTGGACCTGGCCGGAGATCGACAACGGCGTCATGGTGCGCCGACTGGCCGGTCGGGTCGGGTTCAGGCAGGGGCGACGAATCGTCCTGCCCGGCGAGGGCCACCGTTGGCGTTGAGGGCCCTTGTCCGGACACAGGCCCTCAACGGGAGGGGTGGCCCTCGGCGACAGTCTGGGACCGGTCGGGATGAGTTTGGGACCTCGCGCCGAACCCGGCTGCGGCGAGGAGTCAGCCGATGATCAGGCTCATCGCCTCGGCGCGGGTCGCGGGGCTCGCCATCACCCCACGGACGGCGCTGGTCACGGTCTTGGCTCCCGGCTTGCGGACGCCGCGCATGGTCATGCACAGGTGCTCGCACTCGATGACCACGATGACGCCCTGCGGGTGGAGGTGCTCGACGAGTGCGTCCGCGACCTCGGACGTGAGCCGCTCCTGCACCTGCGGGCGCTTCGCGTAGGCGTCCACGAGGCGCGCCAGCTTGCTCAGCCCCGTGATCCGTCCCTTCGCAGGGATGTAGCCGACATGGGCCACGCCCGTGAACGGGAGGAGGTGGTGCTCGCAGGTGCTCCACACCTCGATGTCCCGCACGAGGACCATCTCGTCGTGGCCCAGGTCGAACGTGGTCGAGAGGATCTCGGCGGGGTCGGCCCGCAGGCCGTCGAACATCTCCGCGTACGCGCGCGCGACCCGCTGGGGGGTGTCACGGAGGCCGTCACGGTCGGGGTCCTCCCCGACGCCGATCAGGATCTCGCGGACGGCCGCGGCCACGCGGTCGAGGTCGACAGCCACGCCTCAGCCCTCCGGCTTGTCCCGGCCCTGCTCGCCCTGCCCCTGCGGCGTGCCGGTCGGCGGCACCTGCTGCGGCGGCGGGGCGAACACCTGGCCGGTGTTCTCCTGCGGGTACTGCCCGTCCGGGTACGGCTGCCCGTAGGGCGGGTACGGCTGGCCGTACGGCTGGGACGGGTAGGGGCCCGGGTACGGCTGGCCGTAGGGCTGCGGGTACGGCGGCTGGCCGTAGGGCGGCATCGGCTGCCCGCCGTAGGGCGGCTGCTGGCCGTAGCCCGGCTGGCCGAACGACGGCGGCAGCAACTGCTCGGGGCCACCGGCCGGCACGGGAACCGGGCCCGGCTCGGGCGGCAGCACGCGCTCGGGCGGCTCCACCGGCGGGATGTCACTCGGCTTGCGGGTGTCCGACCCCGTCCAGGCCGGACGCTTCGGCCAGCGCTTCAGCGGCTCGAAGATTTTGGCGACCTGGTCCTTGTCGAGGGTCTCCTTCTCGAACAGCTGGCGAACCAGCTCGTCCAGCACGTCACGGTTGGTCTCGAGGACGTCGAACGCCTCCTGGTGGGCCGCGGCAATCAGCTTGGACACCTCCGCGTCCACCTTCGCCGCGACGGCCTCGGAGTACTCGCGTGCCGAACCGGCTCCGTAGCCCATGCCGAGGAACGGCTCCTGGTCGCCCGAGCCCAGCTTCACCGCGCCCAGCGCCTCGGTCATGCCGTACTCGGTGACCATCGCCCTGGCCACCTTGGTCGCCTTCTCGATGTCGTTGCCCGCGCCGGTGGTCGGGTCGTGGAAGACCAGCTCCTCCGCGGCGCGTCCACCCATCATGTAGGCGAGCTGGTCGAGCAGCTCCCCCCGGGTCTGGGAGTACTTGTCGTCGTCGGGCATCACCATCGTGTAGCCCAGCGCCCGCCCCCGGGGAAGGATCGTCACCTTCTGCACAGGGTCGGTGCCTGGCATCGCCGCGGCGACCAGGGCGTGGCCGCCCTCGTGGTAGGCGGTGATCAGCAGTTCGCGCTCGTTCATCACCCGGCTGCGCTTCTGCGGGCCGCCGATCACACGATCGATGGCCTCGTCCAGCTGCGGCTTGGCGATGAACCGGAGGTTCATCCTGGCGGTGAGCAGGGCCGCCTCGTTCAGGACGTTCGCCAGGTCGGCGCCGGTGAAGCCGGGCGTCCGCTTGGCGACGCTGGACAGGTCGACGTCGGGCGCCATCGGCTTGTTGGCCGCGTGGACGCGAAGGATCTGCAGTCGTCCCTTCATGTCGGGGGCCTCGACCGGGATCTGCCGGTCGAAGCGGCCGGGCCGCAGCAGGGCGGGGTCGAGCACGTCGGGACGGTTGGTGGCGGCGATCAGCACCACGCCGCCGTGGACGTCGAAGCCGTCCATCTCGACCAGCAGCTGGTTCAGGGTCTGCTCGCGCTCGTCGTGGCCGCCACCCAGGCCCGCGCCGCGGTGGCGTCCCACGGCGTCGATCTCGTCGATGAACACGATCGCGGGCGCGGCCTCCTTGGCCTGCTCGAACAGGTCGCGGACGCGGGACGCGCCGACACCCACGAACATCTCGACGAAGTCCGAGCCGGAGATCGAGAAGAACGGGACGCCCGCCTCGCCGGCAACCGCGCGGGCGAGCAGCGTCTTGCCGGTGCCGGGCGGGCCGTAGAGCAGGACACCCTTGGGGATCTTCGCCCCGACGGCGGTGAACTTGGCCGGTTCGGACAGGAACTCGCGGATCTCCTGGAGCTCCTCGATCGCCTCCTCACAGCCGGCGACGTCGCTGAAGGTGGTCTTCGGGGTGTCCTTGCTGGCCAGCTTCGCCTTCGACTTGCCGAAGCCGAGGACGCGGTTGCCCCCGCCCTGGGCGTTGTTGAACATGACGAAGAAGAGGATGCCGATGATCAGGAACGGCAGGATGCTGAACAGGAACGTGCTCCAGATCGACGGCTGCGGGTTCTCCCCGGACCAGCTGTCGAGGGTGCCGGCGGCCTGCCGCTGGTTCAGCCGCTCGATGATCGTGTCCACCTGGTCGCCGATCCAGTAGGACCGCAGCTTCTGCCCGTCCTTGGTGGTGACCTTGATGGTCTGGTCGCCGTCGGTGAGCACCACCTCGGCCAGCGGGGTGTTGCTGTTGATCAGCGCGACGATCTCGGAGGTCGGCTTGTCGACGTAGCCGCTCACGTTCCCGACGGTCTCGAAGATCAGTGCGATGGCAAGGAAGCCGAGCACAATCCACAGGAGGGGGGATCGGAAGAACCCTTTTGGTTTCATTACCTGCCTTTGTCAGCCGTCGCTGGAGCTACCAAACGACGATACCGAAGCGCGCAACCGTTCCACGCGCGCGTCCCGCCGCCCGTGCCGCGCTCCGCTGTGGGCGTAACGCGTCCCCCGGTCGCCGCCGAGTGGGACAGGTCGTCCGGAGCGGGTCAGCTGTACACGTGCGGGGCGAGGATGCCCACGTCGGTGAGGTTGCGGTAGCGGCCCGCGTAGTCGAGTCCGTACCCGACGACGAACTGGTTGGGCAGGTCGAAGCCGATGTACTTCACGTCGATCTCTGCCTTCATCGCGTCCGGCTTGCGGAACATGGCCATGATCTCGAGGCTCGCCGGGTTACGGGACGCGAGGTTCTGCATCAGGTAGGTCAGCGTGAGGCCGGTGTCGATGATGTCCTCGACGACCAGGACGTGGCGTCCCTCGAGGTCGGTGGACAGGTCCTTCAGGATCCGCACGACGCCGGACGACTGGGTGCCCATGCCGTAGGAGGAGATCGCCATCCAGTCCATCGCGCAGTCGATGTGCAGTGCGCGGGACAGGTCGGCCATGACCATGACGGCACCGTTGAGGACGCCGACCAGCAACGGGTTCTTCCCCTCGTAGTCGTGGTCGACCTGCGCGGCGACCTCGGCCAGTCGGGCCTCGATCTGCGACCTCGTGAACAGGACCTCGGACAGGTCGCCGGCAATGTCAGTGGCATCCACGGGCGCAGAGTTTACCCCCGCCCGGACCCCGTCCCCGACCCGGCCGCCGGGGGCAGGACGCGCAGCAGCGACCCCGTCCGCACCACTCGCAGGCCGGGCACGTCGATGCCGGCCTGGCCGTGCCAGTCGGTCACCAGTGCCGTGACTGCCCGTAGGTGGGCGGCCGAGAGGTCGGACGCGCCGGCGCCCCGCAGCCAGTCCCGCAGCACCCGACTGCGCAGTGCCGCGGGCAGCGCGAGCAGCCGCGCGCCGTCGAGGTCGGGGGACGGGTGCCCGGCAGCCTCCTCTGCCGCGAGCCGGTCGAGCAGGTCGGCGTCCTCCCTGGCGAGCTCGGCCGAGCGCGCGAGCGCCTCGACCACTCCGGGGCCGAGTTCGGCCTCCAGCACGGGCAGCAGCCGGTTCCGCACCCGGACGCGGGTGAAGCGGGCCTCGTCGTTGTGCGGGTCGGTCCATGGCGACAGCCCGAGCTCGGCGCACGCCTGCCGCGTGGTCGAGGCGCGCAGCCCCAGCAGCGGACGGACGAACCGGCCGCGGCGGTCGGGCATACCCGCCAAGGACCGCGTCCCCGAACCGCGGGCCAGTCCCAGCAGCACGGTCTCGGCCTGGTCGTCGAGCGTGTGCCCGAGCAGGACCAGCTCGTCCGGCGCTGCGTGCGCCTCCAGCGCCGCGTACCGGGCGCGCCGGGCCGCGGCCTCCACGCCGTCCCCGGCCGGTTCGACGGCGACGGTGAGCACCTGCGCCGCCAGCCCGAGGCCGGACAGCTGGTCGACCACGAGGGACGCCTGCGCGGCCGATCCGTCCTGCAGGCCGTGATCGACGACGGCCGCGCGGACGGCCTGACCCGTGCGGCGGGCGACGACGGCCGCGGCGGCCGCGAGCGCGAGGGAGTCCGGCCCGCCGGAGCAGGCGACGACCGCGGGCGCGTCGAGGACGGCGTCCACGGCCCGGACGACGAGAAGGGTCGCCGGGCCCAGCGCCCTGCGTGCCACGGGTCCTAGATCCGGTGCAGCCACAGCTGCGGGTCGTGGATCTCGGCCAGGGTCGGGAGCAGGCCGGGAGCGCTGAACGCACGGTTGAGCGTGGGCACGCCGGCCGCGTCGATGACCTGCCGAGAGAACTCCGCACCGTCCCTGTACTGCTCGCGCTTGAGGTCGAGCCCGAGCAGGCGGCGCAGCCAGGCGCCCCAGCCCTGGCTGTCGCGGCGGCCTTCGAACGCCTTCCGGATCGAGGGGTAGCTGGGCACGACGGCGGTGCCGACCCGGTCCATCATGACGTCGGCGTGGCCCTCCATCAGCGACATCACGGCGGTGACCTGGTCGAACGCCTCGCGTTGGGCCGGGTTGTTGATGAGGTCGCGGACGCTGGCGGGCCGCCCGCCCCGCGGCCAGCCGAACTGGAGTTCCTCCCCGGCGATGAGCTCGCCGAACAGCCCCAGCAGGTGGCTGCGCAGCCACGGCGCCTCCCCGAACTGGAACCGGTGGGTCTCCTCGTGGAGGCAGACCCAGAGCCGGAAGTCGGAGGGGACGGCGCGCAGCTCGCGCTCCACCGCGACGACGTTGGGCGCGACCAGCAGCAGCCGCGGGGCAGCGACGAACGGGTCGAACTGGCCGAGGATGCGCTGGGCGAGGATGGCGAACACTCCCCCCGCCTGCGCCCCGAGCGCCTTGGCGCGGGCACCATCGAGGGACGAGCCGGCCTCGGTCGCGCCCACTCCCTCGAGCATGGCGCGGGAGGACTCGCAGATGCTGCGGATCCAGGTGGAGCGGTCCACGACCAGCACGTCGGCCGGTGCGGGGCGTTCGAGCAGCGTGACCGCCGCCACGTGTTCCTCGGCGCGCGCGGCGGCGTCCCTCAGTTCGGCGACGACGGCGTCGATCTCCGCCGGCACGAGCTCCGGGCCCGGCGGGACGAGCGACCGTCCGGTCATCGCCGCGAAGGCCCAGTCGACGGCCGGCAGGTGCTCCATGCCGACAACACTACGGCCCGACCGCAGCCGTCCGTCGGCGAGGGACGAGGCCCCGTGCGGCGGCACGCGGGGACGGTTCTCTCCGGTCCGGGCGAGGAGATCCCGGGTCAAGCCCGGGATGACAGTGGGGGGTTGGGCAGGCCCGGGATGACAGTGGTGGGGTGGGCGGGCCCGGGATGACAGTGTCGGATGCGAGGTCCGCGACGCGAGGGCGGGGGTGGGCCGGCCCGCGGGCAGGTGCGGGAGGCGCCGGTCAGGCCGCGCAGCCGCAGCGGACGAGGGCGGCGGCGGTGCGGTCGAGGAAGTTCTGCGTGGTCGTCTGGCCGACCCCGTCGTTGGCCATCACGGCGAACACCAGTCGGGTGCCGTCCTGCGTGGTCAGGTAGCCGGCGAGCGCCCCGATCCCGGGCAGCGTCCCGGTCTTGGCGTGGACGTTGCCTCGTCCGATCCGCTCGGACGCGTCGTTGAAGCGGTCCTTGAGCGTGCCGGACTTCCCCGCGACCGGGAGCGAGGCCGCGACGCTCGCGAGGCTCTCGGTGTCGAGCGAGAGCGCCACCGCCCTGGCGAGCACGGACGGGGTGACCCGCGACCTGCTCGACAGGCCGCTGCCGTCGACGAGCCGCATGCCGTCGTCCCACAGGTCGTGGGCGACCAGCCAGGCCTTCACCGCGCTGGTCGCCCCGGTGAAGCTCGGCTCCTCACCGGCGGCGATGGCCACGTGGCGCGCGAGCACCTCGGCCGCGTGGTTGTCGCTGAGCCGCAGCGTCCGCGCGACGATCGTGGACAGCGGCGCCGACTGGACGCTCGCCAGTTCCGTGGCGGCGTCGGACGCTGTGGCGGGCGCCACCTTCGTCACCGTGATCCCCCGCGCCTCCAGGCGCTGCGCGAACGCGTCCGCCGCCGTCCTGGCCGGCTTCTGGTCGGCCTGCCACGGGTTGTAGAGCCCCTCCCCGACGGTCAGCGGGCTGACTCGGGCGAGGAACGTGTGCCACTTCTTCGTCCAGGCCGGATTGAAGTCCGGACCCGTGAACAGGGAGTCGTCGTAGCCGAGACTGACCTTCTTCACACCGGACGCCTTCAACGCGGCCGCCGTCGTCCTCGCCAGCGCCTCGAGCGAGGCCGGCTGGGCGACCGACGTCGACGCCTTGTCGGTGAGGAGCGGGTCGCCGCCGCCGACCAGCACCACGCGTCCGCCCGGTTCCCGCACCACCTTCGTCGAGAACGTGTGGTCGGCGCCGAGGGTGTCGAGGGCAGCCAGAGTGGTCAGGATCTTCATCGTTGAGGCCGGAGCGAGCGCCTTCCCCGATCCGCGCCCTGCGACGGTCGCGCCGGTCTCGGTGACCACGGCGACGCCGCTGGAGCCGATGCCCTGTCGCGAGATCCCAGCGATCCGCTTCGCCACCGCATCGGCATCGATTCCGACCGTCGTGCCGGTCGGGCTGGGTGTGGCCGACGCGGAGGTCTCCACCGCCGTCGGGGACGTGGTCGCCACGCTCACGGGCGCTGGCGACGACTCGCCCGCGGACGCGGCCGTACACCCGGTGAGCAGCGTCGTGACAAGCAGGGAGAGCAGCGTCGCACGGGCTCCCCTGCGGGTCCCGACAGCGCTCGACCGCCGCCTTGATCGGTCGGCGGATGGCGATAGGCTCGGCTCAGACATCGAGGATCCATCATGACAGAGAGGCAGCTATGACCCCGACGGATCGGCCTTCCTTCGCCCGGCCCAAGATCCAGCCCAGCCTGCACTTCGACGTCACGATCGAGATTCCCAAGGGCACCAAGAACAAGTACGAGATGGACCACCACACGGGTCGGATCCGGCTCGACCGGACGCTGTTCACGTCCACCCAGTACCCGAACGACTACGGGTTCATCGAGGGCACGCTCGGCCAGGACGGCGATCCGCTGGACGCGATGGTGCTGATCCCCGAGCCGACGTTCCCCGGTGCCCTGGTCGAGTGCAGGGCGATCGGCATGTTCCGGATGCAGGACGAGATGGGCGGTGACGACAAGGTGCTGTGCATCCCGGTCGCCGACCAGCGCCAGACCACCATCAAGGAACTCACGGACCTGCCCAACCTGACCCTGCTCGAGATCGAGCACTTCTTCAGCGTCTACAAGGACCTCGAGCCCGGCAAGTCCGTAGAGGGCGCCGTGTGGGTGGGCCACGCCGAGGCCGAGATGGAGATCAAGAACAGCTGGAACCGCGCGCGAGGCACGTCCTACGAGAACGAGTTCACGAAGGACTGAGCGCCCGCCCGAGAAGGACTGAACCCGGCGACTCCCCATGGCCACCCGCGGCGAACCGAAGGCCCACCGGCTGTACCTGTTGCGCCACGCGGAGGCGGCGAACACGGGGACGGACTGGCGCGACATCACCCGTGAGCTCACGCCGCGCGGACGCACCCAGGCGCGTCAGGTCGGCGAGGTGCTCGCGTCCCAGCGGGTCGAACTCGTGTTGTGCTCGACGGCCACGCGGGCCCGCCAGACGGCCGACCTGCTGCACCTGAACGCGCCGATCCGTTTCCTCGACCGGCTCTACAACGCGGGTTCGCGACAGTTGCTCGCCGAACTGTCCGGAGTCGAGGACCGCGTCCGCACCGTTCTGGTGGTCGGCCACGCCCCCGGCATCCCCGCGCTCGCCGACAACCTGGCGGACCGGCAGCACTCCAGCGCCGAGGCGCTGACCCTGATCCGGTACAACTACCCGCCAGCCACGCTCGTCGGGCTGGAGTTCTTCGACGGGTGGTCGGCGCTGGCCGAGGCCCGGCTGTTCACCGCTCGGCACGGCTGAGCCGACGCCGCTAGCGTGCTCCCGTGCGCACCGCCGAGTACCCCCGTCCTTCGCGGGTGATCGCCCACTTCAGCGACACCCACCTGCGCGATCCCGCTGACCCGCTCGTCCGGGGCGTGGTCGACCCGCGCCCCCACCTCGTCGCGGCGCTGGACGCGGCGGCCGCCCACGCGCCGGAAGCGATCGTCCTCACCGGCGACCTGTCCGACGACGGCTCGTTCGCGTCGTACCTTGAACTACGCCGGATCGTCGAGCCGGCGGCCGACCGGATGGGCGCCCAGGTGATCTGGGTGAACGGCAACCACGACGACAGGGAGGCGTTCAGCGAGGTCCTGCTCGGAGGCTCCACGCGCGAGCCCCTGCACCAGGCGCACCACCTCGGCGGCCTGCGGGTGCTGTGCCTCGACACCACCGTGCCGGGAGAGGACGCGGGTGAGGTCACGGCGGAGTCGCTGGCCTGGCTCGCCGACCAGCTCGCGCAGCCGGCGCCGGAGGGCACGATCCTGGCGATGCACCACGCGCCCCTCCCGGTCGTGCAGGACCTGGCCGCGAGCTGGGAGCTCCACGGTCAGACCACGCTGTCCGCGGTGCTCGCGGGGTCGGACGTCCGTGCGATCCTGGCCGGGCACTTCCACCAGTCGGGGTTCGGGACGCTGGCCGGCGTCCCCGTCCACGCCGCGACCTCGCTGTGCTACACCCAGGACCTGGCCACCGGACGCGGCCTGCGCGGCACCGACGGCGCTCAGGCCTGGCACCTCGTCCGGGTCCACGCCCACACCGTCACCTCGACGGTGGCCCCGCTCGGCCACCACCCCACGGTGGTCGCTGAGCGCTCCGCCGAGGAGTCCGCCGCCGAACTCACCCGCCGCGGGATCCGCATCGAGGGGTGATCGGGGCCTCCGGCGTCAGGCGAGGGAGAGGAAGAGCTTCTCCAGCGAGGAGGTGTCGACGCCCTCGCCGGACGGGTCCTCGGTGAGACACTGGCGCAGGCCGGCGGCGATCACGGCGAAACCGGCCCGGTCGAGCGCCTTCGACACGGCGGCGAGCTGGGTGACCACGTCCTGGCAGTCGCGGCCCTCCTCGATCATCCGGATGATGCCGCCGATCTGGCCCTGCGCACGCTTCAGGCGCTTCAGCACCCCGTCCAGCTGGTCGGCGTCGAGTTGCACGGTCCGGGCCCCCTCTGCGTTCTGGTCAGGCGAAAGCATACGGCCCACGTCCTGTGGCGCCCCGGTCACGCCGTCGGCTCCGCCGCCTCCTGCTCGGCGAGCTCGGCGCGGACGTCGTCCATGTCGGCAGCCCGCACGGCAGCGATCAGTTCCTCCAGCGGCTGGGCCGGCATCGCGCCCGGCTGGGCGTAGAGGAGGATCCCCTCGCGGAACACCATCAGGGTCGGGATCGACATGATGTTCGCCGCCGCAGCGAGTTCGCGTTCCGCCTCGGTGTCGACCTTGCCGAAGACCAGGTCCAGGTGCTTTTCGGACGCAGCCTCGTACACCGGTGCGAACATCCGGCACGGACCGCACCACGACGCCCAGAAGTCGACGAGGACGATGTCGTGGTCCCGCACCGTCTGCTCGAAGTCGGCAGCCGTCAATTCCGTGGTGGCCATGGCGGCTCCCTTCGTCAGCAATACCCCCGAGGGTATCACTCCCCCGCTCCTGGACTCAGGATGCCACGGCTGCGGTGGGGACCTCGATCCAGAAGGTGGAGCCGACCCCGGGTGCCGAGTCCACGCCGCAGCGGCCGCCGTGCGCGGACACGATCGCCGCGACGATGGCCAGGCCGAGCCCCGAGCCCCTCGCCGCGCCGCGAGACGTCCCCGTCTCCTGCACCCGGTAGAAGCGGTCGAACACCCTGGGCAGGTCCGCCGCCGCGATCCCCCGGCCCCGGTCGGTGACCAGCAGTCGCACCATCGGCCCCCTGTCCTCGGCCGCCAGGCTGATCGGGCTGTCGTCGGCGGAGTACTTGACGGCGTTCGCGACCAGGGCGGTCATCGCCTGGCGGAGTCGGTCGGGATCCGCGACGACCCGGCAGGGAGCGGCGTGCACGGCCACCGTCCGCCGGGGTTCGCGGACGCGGAGGTCCGCGGCGAGGTGCTCGAGCTCGACCCCGACGTCGACGGCCCTCAGGTCGAGGGCAGCCGGGTCGCCGAGGGCGGTGAGGTCGAGCAGGTCGTCGACGATGCGGCCCATCCGGGTCGCCTCGGCGTTGATCCGTCCCATCGCGTCGGCCACCTGCTCGTCGGTGGCCAGCCCGCCGGCCGCGTAGAGGGACGAGTAACCCCGGAGGGTGGTCAACGGCGTGCGCAGTTCGTGGCTCGCGTCGGCGACGAACCGGCGCAGCTCCTCCTGCCCTGCGGCCGTGGTGGCGACCATGGCGTTGAACGCGGAGCCCAGCCGGCCCGCCTCCGTCCCGGGTTCGCCGGCGTCCACCTGGACGGGCGCCCTGCCGCCGGTCGCCGTGACGTGCTCGGCCGCCGCGGTGATCCGGGCGATCGGACGCAGCCCGAGCCGCTCCACCCAGCCCGCGACGAGCAGCGTGACCAGGGCGATCGCCAGCCACGCGAGCCCCAGCGACAGCAGCAACCGGCGGAACGAGGCTTCCACCCCGGTCATCGACAGGGCGACCACCACGCTGCGCCGGGCGCCGACCGCCACCTCGACGAGGCGGACCCGGGACCCTCCGCCGGCGACGGCGCGGGTGACCGGGCCGGCCCCCGCCTCCCCGCCGACGAGGACCGGCACCAGCGAGGGCTCGCTGTCGGGCGCGAGCACGGTGGTCAGGACGCCGTCGGCGCGCACGACCCCCACGTAGACGTCGGTCAGCAGGGTGGCCGCCGTCGGGTTGCCCGCGTCGGCGCGGTTGGCGATGGCGACCAGGGCGGCGCCGTTCGCCGTCAACGACTCGAGGCGCTCGTCGAGTTGCGCGGTGAGGGACGCGCGCTGCGACAGCGCGACGCCGGCGAAGGCCAGCGCCACCACGACGAGCAGGCCGGTCGCCGCGAGCAGCAGCCGTCGGCGCAGGCTCATGGGGTAGTCCCCGGATCCCGTGGGGTGTTCATCCCGGTTCCCGCACCGCGTAGCCGACACCGCGCACGGTGTGGATCAGCCGAGGCTCGTCGGCGTCCACCTTGCGCCGAAGGCTGGAGATGAACGACTCGATGATCGCCGACTCGCCGCCGAAGTCGTACTGCCACACCTCGTCGAGGATCTGGCCGCGGGTGACGACCCGCCCCGCGTTGGCCATCAGGCAGGCGAGCAGCCGGAACTCGGTCGCGGACAGGTTCGCCTCGTGCGGGCCGCGCCAGACCCGGTGCGCGTCGGCGTCCAGGACCAGGTCCGCGACCTGCCATCGCTGCGAGGGCGCGGGTTGTTCTCCGCCGCGGCGCAGGGCGACCTGGACGCGCGCGACGAGTTCCTCCAGCGCGAAGGGCTTCACCACGTAGTCGTCGCCGCCGGACGTGAGCCCGCGGACGCGGTCGCCGGTCGTCCCCCTGGCGGTCAGGAAGATCACCGCGGCCCTGCTGCCCGCCGCCCGCAGCCGCCGCAGCACCTCGTAACCGTCGAGGTCGGGCAGCTGGATGTCGAGCACCACGACCTGAGGGTCGAGTGCTCCCGCCACGCCCAGCGCGTCCGCCCCGGTGGCCGCGGTCTCGACCCGGTACCCCTGCAGGCGCAGCGCGGAACCGACGAGGAAGGAGATGTTCTCCTCGTCGTCCACCACCAGCACCCGGGGCGCCGCCGTGTCCACGGCGTCAACGATGCCAGCAGGGGACGCCACGGCTCGACCCGCGCGCCGCAGCTTCCAGCAGATCTCCAGCTTTCGTTCATGGTGTCTCCAGCGGCGCCCGGGAGAGTCGGGCCATCATCCACAGAAGAGGAGACCCCGATGAGGCTCATCCGATCGATCACCGCCGGCGTGGCTGCGCTGGGCGTCGCCGGCGTCATCTACGCAGGCACCGCCGCCGCCGACCCGGCCACCCCGGACCCGGCGCCGTCTGCGACGGCCACGACCACCTCGGACGCCGCCAGGGACGCCCGGATCGTCTGGTTCTACACCGCGCTGACCGACGTCCAGCGGACGTGCCTCGCCGACGCGGCCGTGCAGCGTCCCGCGGGCCGGCTGACCAGCGCGCAGCGCAAGGAGCTCAGGACCGAGGTGCGCGCGGCCCTCACGACGTGCGGGGTGACCCTGCCGGCGCGGGCACTCGACCGACCGCGACTGGGGTTCGGCTGGGCTGCGCTCAGCACGGACCAGCAGCACTGCCTGGCGGCCGCGCACCTGACGCGTCCGGTCGGCCGGCTGACCGCCGAGCAGCGCGCCGCCGTACGGCAGTCGGAGCTGGACGCCGCGGCCGCGTGCGGTGTCGGCTGAGCGCGACCACGAATCCGGCCCCGGGCAAGGCTGTGGCGGGGCGCCGAACCTGCAGGGGAGAGGTTCGGCGCCCGGCCGTGTGGCCCGGTCGGCTAACGCCGACGACCGGTCTCCGCTACGCGGACGGGAACGGGTTGCAGCTGCGCCGGGCTGTCACCGGCGCGCGTGCGACCGCGCTGCCGGGACGGCGTCCGGCGTGTGGCCCAGAGAGCCACCAGGGCGAATCCGGTCAGGACCACCCACTCCCACGCCACCACCGCATCCATCACGTTCTCCGTCCGCGTCCCGTTCGTCCCGGGCCGTGCATCCATGTTCGGTGCCGAACCTGTGTGCAGGGTGTGAATCGGCGCCGAACATCCTGAGCGCCTACAGGTCAACGTCCCCGATCAGCGGACGCAGCGTGCCGTAGGCGATCCGCAGGCCCTCGACGACCTTCTCCGGGGTGCCGCCCCACAGCGGGTCCTCGTGCTCGACGGACAGGGTGCCGGTGAAGCCGACCTCGTAGAGGCGGTCGACCACGCGCGGCCAGTCGACCTGGCCACGGCCGGGCACCCGGAAGCGCCACCAGCCCATCTCCCACGGGTTGCCGCCCTTGTCGACGACGCCGAAGAAGCCGTACTGGTTGCGCTTCTCGGGGAACAGTTCGAGGTCCTTGGCCTGCGCATGCGCGATGTACTTCGCGAACGGACGGATCGTCTCCACCGGGTCGATCCCGATCCAGGTGAGGTGGGACGGGTCCCAGTTCAGGTACAGGCCGAGCTTCGTGGTCAGCCACTCCCACAGCTCCGGGGAGTACGCGAGGTTGGCCGGGTAGCCGTCCGGGTGCCAGCCCTCCATCACGCAGTTCTCGATGACGATCTTGACGCCACGCTCGCCGGCGTAGTCGACCAGCTCGGGGAAGATCCGCTCGGCCTCGGCCATGTTGTCGACGACCGACTTCGTGACGTCGCGGCCGACGAACGTGCCGACCGTCTCGACGCCGAGCGATTGCGCAGCATCGATGCACGCCTTGACGTGCGTCCGGATCTCCTCGCGACGGGCGAGGTCGCCGATCAGGTTGTTCTCGTAGAACGCCAGCGAGCTGATCTCCAGGCCCGTGCGCTCCAGCAGCGCCTTGGTCTTCTCGACCTCCTCGCCGTTCCAGCGCGCCACCGGCAGGTGGGACGCCTCGAACGGACGCCCGGGGCCGCCCGGCCAGCAGGCGACCTCGAGGCACTGGTAGCCCTGGCCGGACGCGTAGTCGGCGATCTGCTCCAGCGACCAGGACGGCAGGCAGGCCGTCAGCATGCCCAGTTTCATGGTGTTCCTTTCGTTGTTGGGAGCCCCGGATCAGGTCCGGGACGAGGCGACCAGCGGGTTCCACTCCACCGGCAGAGGTGCGGGGATCGGAGGGACGGAGTCGACGCCGACCGGCCTGCCGGAGGCGATCGACTCCTCGATGGCGAGCATCACGTCGAGGACGTGGAAGGCCAGTTCACCGTCCGCGCGTGGCGGCGTGCCCGCGGCGAGCGAGCGGACGAGGTCCACCACGCCGATCCCCCGACCCCTGCCGGCGGCGTCGACGTCGATCTCGCGGGCGAGCTCGCCGCCGACGTGGGTGGCGACCGTGCCGCCGAAGTAGTTGGGGTCGGGCGCGACGATCGTGCCGCCGACGCCCTGGAACTCCAGCACGCCCGAGCGGGCCAGCCCGGAGTCGAAGGAGAACAGGCAGACCGAGGACGCGCCGTCCGCGTGCCGCAGCAGCACGTTGGCCGTGGTCGGCACCTCGACCTCCATCAGGCTGCCCGCCCGTGGACCGGCGAGGATCGGGCGCTGGTCGCGGGCCCGCCCGCCCCCGGCGACGACCTCGACCACCGGTCCGAGCCCGCACACCAGCGCGGTCAGGTAGTAGGGGCCCATGTCGAACACCGGCCCGCCCCCGGCGAGGTAGAAGAACTCAGGGCTCGGATGCCAGGCGTCCGGCCCCGGGCCCTGCAGGATGGCCAGCGCTGCCAGCGGACGTCCGACCTCACCGGCGGCCAGCGCCCGCAGGGTGGCCTGGACGCCCGGCCCGAGCACGGTGTCGGGAGCACAGCACACGCGGACGCCCGCGGCCGCGGCCTCGCCCAGCAGCGCCCGGGCGGAGGCCCGGTCGAGGCCGAGGGGCTTCTCGCTCCAGACGTGCCGACCGGCCCGCACCGCCCGCGTGGAGAGCTCCACGTGGGCGGCCGGCACGGTCAGGTTCACGACGACCTCGACGTCGGGGTGCGTGAGCACCGCATCCACCCCGCCGTGCGAGGGGACGCCGAACGCCTCGGCCTGCGCGGCGGCGCGTTCGGCGTCCAGGTCACCGACCGCGACCACGCGCACATCGGGGTAGGTCGCGAGGTTGGTCAGGTACTGGGTCGAGATGTTGCCGGCACCAACCAGGCCGACACCGACCGGGGTCACCGCGCCTTCAGGTAGGCGACGCTCTCCCGGACCTCCTCGATCGGGTCGACGACGGCGTAGTCGAACTCGGTCACCCAGACCCGGTCGGCCGAGGCGTCGAGGATCGGGGCCAGGTCCATCGAGCCCTTGCCCAGCACGACGTTGGCCGCACCGCTGCGCGACGGCTCCAGAGGACCGTCCTTGATGTGCAGGTGGGTGATCCGGTCGCCGTAGGTGGCCAGCAGCGCGGGGACGTCGCGTCCCCCGGCGGCCGCCCAGTAGCTGTCGACCTCCAGCTTGACGCGGTCGTCGAGCAGCGAGACGAAGTAGTCGTAGGCAGGGGTGCCGTCCACGTCCGGAGCGGTGAACTCGAAGTCGTGGTTGTGGTAGCCGACCGTGACACCGGCGGCCGCCGCCTGGTCCACGACGCCGTTCAGGGCGTCGGCGAGTTCGCGGATACCGTCGGCGGCCAACCACTTCTCCGGCTCCCAGTAGGGCTGGAAGACCTTGGTGACGCCGAGCGCCTGCGCGGCCTCGAGGACCTTGCCCGTCTCGGCCAGCAGGCCGGCGTGGGCGCTGCCGGCCTTCAGGCCGTGGGCGGCGAGGGCGTCGGGGAGCCACTCGAAGTGCTCGATGCCGAAGGGCTCGACCTCGTCCAGGCCCATCGTCGCGAGAGCCGCCAGAGTGGCGTCCCGATCGGACGAGAACTGGTCGCGAAGGGTGTACAGCTGCAAGCTGAGAGTGGCCACGATGCCTCCTGTAGCGGGAAATGAGCGCGCTCTCAGCATAGGGCAGTCCCCCGAGGGTGCGGGTAGTATGAACGCGCTCTCACCGTGCCAGATCGGGATCCGGTGACCTGTCAATGACGAAGGAGTGGACGTGAGCAAATTCCGCGTGGGCATCATCGGGGTGGGTTTCATCGGGACCCTGAAGCACCTCGAGGGCCTGAAGGGCAACGCCGAGCTGTGCGAGATCACCGCCATCTGCGACCTGCTCCCCGAGCGGTCGGAGAAGGCGAGGGCGAACTTCGCGCCGCAGGCCTCCACGACCACCGACTGGCACGACATCGTCAACGACCCCGACATCGACGTCGTCTACGTGTGCACGTGGAACGTCAGCCACTGCGAGATCACCTGCGCGGCGCTCGAGGCGGGCAAGCACGTCATGTGCGAGAAGCCGATGGCCATCTCCGGCGAGGAGGCGCGGCGGATGGTCGAGACGGCGCAGCGCACCGGGAAGACCCTCACGATCGGCTACCAGAACCGGTTCCGCCAGGACACCCAGTTCCTCCGTGGCGCGGTGGACGCGGGCGAGCTCGGCGAGATCTACGTGGCCAAGGCGCACGCCGTGCGGCGCCGCGGCGTCCCCACCTGGGGCGTGTTCACCGACAAGGAGAAGCAGGGCGGCGGCCCGCTGATCGACATCGGCACCCACGCGCTCGACCTCGCGCTGTGGTACCTGGGCAACTACGAGGTGGAGTCGGTGACGGGCTCCGTGTACAGCAAGCTGCGGGACAAGCCCGAGGGCAACCCCGGCGGCGGCTGGGACCCGGCGACCTTCAGCGTCGAGGACTCCGCGTTCGGCTACGTGAAGATGCGCAACGGGGCGACGGTGTTCCTCGAGGCGGCCTGGGCACTGAACGTGAAGAACCCGCGGGAGGCGGCGGTCACACTGATCGGCACCGAGGGTGGCGCCGAGATCGACCGGGCGGACGGCGGCGGCTACGACGTCAGCCTGAACAAGGTGCTGGCCAACCGGATGATCGTCGAGACCCCGGACGCGAGCGCGCCCGGCTCCGGTGATTTCACCACCCTCGGCACGATCGAGACCCGCCAGTTCCTCGAGGCCGTCCGCGACGGCCACGCCCCGCTGGTCCTGCCCGAGCAGGCCTGCGTGGTGACCGAGGTGCTGGAGGCGATCTACGCCTCCGCCGCTTCCGGCGAGACGATCCGCTTCTGAGGTTCTGCCCCTCCGGACGCAGAGTCGCCCGTCGTCGCTCTCCGCGACGGCGGGCGATTCTGCGCGGGCCGGCGCCCGCCCCATCGGGTCGGCCGCCGCGACGGAGGCTTGCCGCCCGGGGGATGATGGACCCATGAGCACGCAACGTGTCGCGCAGGGACGCCGCTGGAGCGTGATGTTGGCTGCCGGAGTCCTCGCCGTGGCGGGGGCCGCCGGCCTGTCCGTCCGGGCGGCCAGCGCCGATCCGGTCCTGCCGCCGCTCACGCCCGCAGAACTGCTGACCAGGGTTGCGCAGGCGCAGCCCGCCGGCCTGTCCGCGACCTTCGAGCAGCGCAGCGACCTCGGTCTGCCGAGCCTGACGAGCTCGGGCCAGGACTCCGACGACCTCTCCTCCGCGCTCGCCCTGTTGACCGGCGACCACACCTTCCGGGTCTGGACCGCGGGCGCCGACAAGTCCCGGGTGGCACTGGTGGACGGGTCGGCCGAGACGGCGGCGATCCGCAACGGAAATGACGTCTGGCTGTGGTCCTCGGAGAAGCAGCAGGCCCGCCACGGCACCGTGACGGCCGAGGCGAAGTCGTCCGCGACGCCGGTCTCGCCCGCAGAGGCCGTTCAGAAGCTGCTGGCTGCGGTCGAACCCGACACGAACATCGCGGTCTCCGGCACCGGGACGGTCGCCGGCCGCGCGGTCTACCAGCTCGTCCTCACCCCGAAGGACGACGCCAGCCTCGTCGGGCAGGTGCGGGTGTCGGTCGACGCCACCGATTTCGTCCCGCTGGGCGCGCAGGTGATCGCCGACGACGGGTCCCAGGCGCTCAGCGTCGCAGCCACCTCGGTCGACTTCTCCGTCCCGGACGCCTCGGTCTTCACCTTCACGCCGCCGCCGGGTGCGGAGGTCAAGGAGATCACCGAGCCGGAACCGTCCACCCGTCCGACCACCCCGGACAAGGCTGACAAGCCGAAGACCGTCGGCTCGGGCTGGACGACGGTCGCCGTCGCGAAGGTCGACGACACCTCGCTCGACCAGACCACCACCGCGTTGCTGAACTCCCTGCCCGAGGTCTCGGGCAGCTGGGGACGCGGCCGGCTGCTCAGCACCACGCTCGTCAACGCGGTGATCACCGACGACGGCCGGGTCGCGGTCGGGTCGGTCACCCCGGAGAGGCTCTACGCGGCGCTGGCCAAGTGAGCGCCGACTCCGCGGCCATCTCCTCGGCGGGGCTGAGCAAGCGGTTCGGCCGCCAGCAGGTCGTCGACGGGCTGGACCTGGAGGTGCCGCTGGGCGCCTGCTACGGCTTCATCGGGCCGAACGGGTCGGGCAAGACGACCACGATCCGGATGCTGCTCGGACTGATCGGTCCGGACGCCGGCAGCTGTGCGCTGCTGGGTGAGGAGATGCCGGGGGCGTCCGCCGCCGTCCTGCCGCGGGTGGGCGCGCTGGTCGAGGGACCCGCGTTCCACCCCTACCTCTCCGGACGGGCGAACCTCGAGCGCCTGGACGCGGCCGACGCGACGAGCGACCCGGCCACGGCGAGGGCGCGGATCGGCACGGCGCTGGACCGGGTCGGTCTCTCCGCAGCGGCAGGCAAGCGGTACCGGGCCTACTCGCTGGGCATGCGACAGCGGCTCGGCATCGCCGCGGCCCTGCTGCAGCCCCGCGAACTGCTGGTGCTCGACGAGCCGACCAACGGCCTCGACCCGCAGGGGACGCGCGAGGTGCGGCACCTCGTCGCCGAGCTCGCCGCGGACGGTACGAGCGTCTTCGTGTCCAGCCACCTGCTGGCCGAGGTCGAGCAGCTGTGCGACCACGTCGGCGTGATGCAGGCCGGACGGCTCGTCGCCCAGGGGCCGCTGGCCGACCTGGAGGGCCTGCGCGCCCGGCGGTTCCGGCTGGAGACTCCTGACACCGCCGCCGCGCTCGAGACGCTGGCCGGGCTCGGCGTGGCCGACGCGGCGCGGACGGCGGACGGGGTGGTCGGCAGCCTGGCCGGTCTGGAGCCAGACCGGATCGTGCGGGTGCTGGTCGGGGCCGGAGTGGCCGTGCGCGGGTTCTCCGCCGTGCGCCCCACGCTGGAGGAGGCGTTCGTCGAACTCACCGGGGAGGGCTTCGATGTCAGCGGCTGAGCCCGCGGTCCGCCGCCGCGGCGCGACGTGGCGGCTGTTCGCGTCCGAGGTGCACCTGGTGTTCGGGCGCCGGCGCAACCAGGTGGGCATGGCTGTGCTCGTGGGCCTGGTCGTGATGCTGGGCGTGGCGCTGAAGGTGTCCCAGGTGCGCCATCCCGGCGCGCGCGGCGGCGACCTGCTCACGATGGTGGCCGGCAACGGGGTCTTCCTCGGCTTCGCCGGGCTGACGATCGAGATCGCGCTGTTCCTGCCGCTGGCCGTCTCCGTCCTGGCCGGGGACGCGGTGGCGGGCGAGGCGAACCTCGGCACCCTGCGCTACCTGCTCGTGGCGCCGGTGGGTCGGGCGCGGCTGCTGGGGGTGAAGGCGTGCGCGCTCGGTGTGGGCGCGCTCACGGGCGCCCTGCTGGTGGCGCTGGCCGGGGTGCTGGTGGGGACGGCGCTGTTCGGCGCGGGGCCGCTGACCACGCTGTCGGGCAGCCAGCTGGACATCGGCCGCGGCCTGCTGCGGCTCCTGCTGGCTGCGGCGTACGTCGCCGCGGGGCTGGCTGCCCTCGGCATGATCGGGCTGTTCATCTCCACCCTGACCGAGCAGCCGATGGCTGCCACCGTGGCCACGGCGATGGTGAGCACGCTGCTGTGGGTGCTGGACGCCGTCCCGCAGCTGGACTGGCTGCACCCGTGGCTGCTGGTCGACCGGTGGTCGGCCTTCGTCGACCTGCTCCGCGACCCGGTCTTCTCCGACCGGATGCTGGCCGGGCTGTGGTTGGACGCCGGCTACGCCGCGGTGTTCCTCCTGCTGGCCTGGCTCCGGTTCCGCGGCAAGGACATCACCAGCTGAGCGCTCGCGTCGGGACAGGCGTGTGGCCCGCGCCCTGACGGGCGCGGGCCACACGGTCGAGCGGGAGGTGCTACTTGCACACCGAGGCAGCGGCCTCGCCGGCAGCGGTGTCAGCCGCGTACGCCGTGCAGACGTTGTCCTTGGTGACGATGACCGGGGTCAGCAGGTAGGCGGGGACGACCTTGACGCCGTTGTTGTAGCTCTCGGTGTCGTTGACCTCGACCGGCTGGCCGGCCTGGATCTTGCCGATGTACTCGACGACCTTGGTGACGAAGTCCTTGGTGTCCTTGTTGATCGTGGAGTACTGCACGCCCTGGAAGACCAGCTTGACCGACTCGACCTCGGAGTCCTGGCCGGTGATGACCGGGTTGTCCTTGCCGGCCGACTTGACCGAGGTCAGCGCCGCGCGGGCCAGCGTGTCGTTCGGGGACAGGACGCCGTCGAGGGTCGCGGACTGGTAGTTGGCCGAGAGGATCGCGTCCATACGGTTCTGGGCGTTCTTGGCGGTCCAGCCCTGGGTGGCGGTCTGCTGCTGCGTGACCTGGCCCGACGGGACCTTCAGCGTGCCGTCGTCGATCTTCGGCTGCAGGACGCTCATCGCGCCCTCGAAGAACGGCTTGGAGTTCGCGTCGTCCGGCGAACCGGAGATCAGCTCGATGTTCCACGGGGACGGCTTGCCGGTCTTGGCGAGGCCCTCGAGGAGCGCGGTGCCCTGCAGGACGCCGACCTTGTAGTTGTCGTAGGCCATGTACAGGTCCACGTTCTCGGTGTTCATCAGGAGCCGGTCGTAGGCGATGACGACGATGCCGGCATCGTGGGCGGCCTTGAGCTGGCTGCCGAGCTGGGAACCGTCGATGGCGCCGATGACCAGGACCTTGACGCCCTGCTCGATCATGGCCGAGATCTGGTTCTGCTGCTCGTTCACGCCGCCGTTGGCGAACTGGACGATGGGGTCGTAGCCCGCGGCCTTGAGCTGGTCGGTGAACAGGCTCTCGGCGAGCACCCAGTTCTCGGAGGTCTTCTGCGGGAGGGCCACGCCGATCTTGGAACCGGCGGGGAAGCCGGTGCCGAGCTGGATGGTGTTGCCGGCGGCCGACGAGGACGCCGCGGGGGTGGTGGCGGCCGCGGAGCTGGCCGCCGTGGTGGCCCGGTCGCTCGAGGCACAGCCTGCGAGCATGGCGACCGAGGCACCCAGTGCGAGGATCGCGGTTGCGAATCTCTTCATGTGTCTACCTTCTTTGGTGGATGGTTGGATGGGTTTCGAACGATTCGGAGAGCTGCCCTGGCTGGCTCAGCTGTTGAGTCCTGTGGTCTGGGCGAGGGCGATGAACAGCCCGACCACGCCGACGAAGAGGCCGACGACCAACGCGGCGACCACACCGTTGCGGGCCTGCCGGGCGCTGTTCGGACGGTCCTTGCGCCACAGAGCCCACAGGACGAGGCCGACGGGGAAGACCAGGAAGCTCAGCACGGCCCACAGCGGGTTGCCCGCGTCTCTGCTCGGCAGGGCGCCGGTGAGCTCGGCCTCGACGGCCTTCGGGTTGAGCCCGCGCATGAGTGCGCCGATGATGGACGGCTTGCCCTGCGCCTTGCTGTAGAGGTCGAACGCGACCGCGATCAGCAGGACGAGGCCCTTGATGATCTGGGTCATGTCCGAGCCGACACCCAGCAGGTACAGGCCGTTGTTGAGCACGGCCATGACCAGGCCACCGATCAGGGACCCGGTCACCGTGCCGATGCCGCCGGAGACCGCCGCGCCACCGATGAACACGGCGGCGATCGCGTCCAGCTCCCAGCCGACACCGTCGGACGGCCCGGTGGACGTCGACCGGCCGAGGAACATGATCGCGGCCACGGCGGCGAGGAACGACATGTTCGTCATCGTGAGGAAGTAGATCTTCTTCACGCTGATGCCGGTCAGGGCCGCGGCGGCCTTGTTGCCGCCGACCGCGTACACGCCGCGTCCCAGCGTCGTGCGGGTGGCGATGAAGTTGTAGATCAGGACCAGGCTGACCAGGATCACGCCGGTCACAGGGAAGGAGGTGCCCGGACGCCCCGAGCCGAACAGCCAGGTGAGGTACCCCAGCGCCACCGCCATGACGGCCAGGCGGACGATCGCCGCCCACAGCGGCACCGGGGTGCCGCCGGCCTTGGTCACGCGGGCGCGCCGGCGGAACTCCATCACCACGATCAGGACGATCGCGAGCATGCCCAGCAGCAGGGTGGAGTTGTTCATGTAGGTGTTGGGGCCCCACTCGGGCAGGTAGCCGCCACCGATGTACTCGATCTCGTCCGGCGCCGGCTGGGCGGACGCCTTGCCGATGTACTGGTCGAGGCCGCGGAACAGCATCTGGCCGGCCAGGGTCGTGATGAAGCCCGGCACGCCGACGAAGGCCAGCCACGCGCCCTGCCACGCACCGATCAGGATGCCGATCAGCAGGCCGAACAGGATGCCGGCCCACCACGGGAAGCCCCAGTAGTTGATCGACAGCGCCGTGCAGATACCGACCACCGCTGCGACCGAGCCGGGAGCGAGGTCGATCTGGCCGGTGATGATCACGAACAGCATGCCGATCGCGAGGATCAGCACGTAGGAGTTGCCGTTGAGGATGTTCTGGGCGTTCGACGGGGTGAGCATCTTGCCGCCGGAGACGATCTGGAAGAACAGCGCCAGGACGATCAGGGCGCCCAGCATGCCGTACTGCCGCAGGTTGCCACCGAAGATCTGCATCAGGCCGCTGCCGCTCGCGGACCGGACGGGCTGCCCCGTCGGAGCGGCCGGAACCGGGTCCGTCTTCGTCGTGTTCGTTGAGGTCATGTCTCTTCCTGGATCGGACTGCGGGTCAGGGGGGGGCGGCTCAGGCCGCCGCGGTATCGGTCATCGAGCGCATCAGCGACTCCTGGGTCGCCTCGGCCGCGAGCTGTTCGCCGGTGATCCGGCCCTCGAAGACGGTGTAGATGCGGTCACACACGCCGAGCAGCTCGGGCAGCTCGGAGGAGATCATGATCACGCCCTTGCCCTCGTCGGCGAGGCGGTTGATCAGCCCGTAGATCTCGTACTTCGCGCCCACGTCGATGCCGCGGGTGGGCTCGTCGAGGATCGCCAGGGTCGGCTGGGTGAACATCCACTTGGCCAGAACGACCTTCTGCTGGTTCCCGCCCGAGAGCGTGGCGACCCCGACGTTGATCGACGCGGCCTTGATGTTCATCGCCCTGCGGTACTCCTCTGCGGCGGCGATCTCGGCCTCGATGTCGATCACCGACCTCGTGCTGATCCGCTTGATGCCGGCGGACACGATCGTGTCCTTCACGCTGTCGAGCAGGTTCAGGCCGAGCACCTTGCGGTCCTCGGGGACGTAGGAGATGCCGTGCAGGATGGCCGACTGCACCGAAGGGATCTGCACCTCCTCGCCGTTGATCAGGATCTGGCCGCCCTGGTAGTTGCCGTAGGTGCGGCCGAAGATCGAGCGTGCGAGCTCCGTCCGCCCCGCCCCCATCAGGCCGGCGAAGCCGACGATCTCGCCGCGGCGGACGAAGAAGTTGGAGTGGTTGCAGACGAGCCGGCCGGGGATCTGCGGGTGCTCCACGGTCCAGTCGCGGACCTCGAAGAACGTCTCCCCGACCGTCGAGGTGTGGGCCGGGAACCGGGACTCCAGCGCGCGTCCGACCATGCCGCGGATGATCCGGTCCTCGTCCACGTCGCCCGCGCCGACGTCGAGCGACTCGATCGTGTGGCCGTCGCGGATGATCGTGATCGAGTCGGCGATGGCCGCGATCTCGTTCAGTTTGTGGGAGATCATGATCGAGGTCAGGCCCTGGTCGCGCAGCTGGCGGAGGATGTTCAGGAGGTTCTCCGAGTCCTCCTCGTTCAGGGCGGACGTGGGCTCGTCCAGGATCAGCAGCTTCACGTCCTTGCTCAGCGCCTTGGCGATCTCGACGAGCTGCTGCTGGCCCACCCCGAGGTTCTTGATCGCGGTGTCGGGGTTGACGGCCAGGCCGACCCGGCGCAGGAGCCGCACGGCACGCTCGCGCGCCTCGACCCAGTCGATGACGCCGCGGTGGGCGACCTCGTTGCCGAGGAAGATGTTCTCCGTCACCGACAGCTCGGGGATGAGCGCGAGCTCCTGGTGGATGATCACGATGCCGACGTGCTCCGAGGACTTGATGCCGTTGAAGTGCATGTCCTCGCCGTTGAAGACGATCCGTCCCTCGTAGGTGCCGGCGGGGTGGACGCCGGAGAGTACCTTCATCAGGGTCGACTTGCCCGCGCCGTTCTCGCCGCAGATCGCATGGATTCTCGCCGCGCCGCACGGTCATCGTCACGTCGTCGAGCGCGCGGACGCCCGGGAAGTCCTTCGTGATCCCCACCATCTGGAGGATCGCCTCGTGCTGCCCGCCGGGGGTGCCGTCCCCGGGAAGTTCCGTTCCGCCGACCGCGCTCATGGATGGGCACCCTCCCCCGCCGGTGCGACGGCACCGGATCGACAACTCTGTGCGAACGAGGAGGTTCGACCAGCCAACGGCGGACCGCCCCCTGCTCTTGCAGCCTATGAAGGCGAGTTTTCCACTGTCAACGGTCGTTTCCGCGTCGTTATCGAATCGTTTTCATTCTCTCATTGGTCGTATTATCGGCCCACGACGATTGGAAACCACCGATTACCGGGCCTATGCTCGGGGCATGTCGACGCCGACCGGACGCCCCACCCTGCGGGATCGCACCCGCGACGAGGTGTTCGCGTTGATCTGCGGCTCGCAGAATGTCACCCGTTCCGCGCTGGTGGAACTGACCGGACTGCCCAGCAGCACGATCGGGCACGCGGTCGCCCGCCTGCTGGCCGAGGGACGAATCACCGAGTCGGCGCCGCCGGCGAAGGGGCCCGGGTCCGGCAGCGGCCGTCCGGGAGCCATCCTCAGCCCGGTCGCCTCGACCACCAGGATCGGGGCGATCGACTTCGGCCACCGGCACTTCCGGGTCGCGCTCGGCGACGACAGGGGCAACGTCCTCGACGAGGCCACCGTTCCGCTGAACGTGGACGGCTCGCCGACCCGGGGGCTGGACGGCGCCGCACGGCGGTTGCGGGAGCTGTGCGACCGCCACGGCGTGGCGGAGCTCGCGCGGGTGGTGGCGGGCGTCCCCGGCCCGGTCGAGGAGAGCACCGGCAGGGTGTGCACGAACACGATCCTGTCGAACTGGGCGGGCATGAACCCGGCCCGGGAGCTCGAACGCCGGCTCGGCGTCCCCGCCGTGGCGGGCAACGACGCGAGCCTGGGCGCGTTCGGTGAACTCCACCAGGGCGCGGGCTACGGGCACCGCGACTTCCTCTACATCAAGGCGTCTCACGGGATCGGGGCGGGACTGGTGGTGAACGGGCAGTTGTACCAGGGCGGCACCGGCTTCGCCGGCGAGATCGGGCACATCACGATCGCGGGAAGACCCGAGCTGTGCCGGTGCGGCAACCGCGGCTGCCTGGAGGCGGTG
Source organism: Propionicimonas sp. (assembly GCF_049840635.1). Classification (GTDB taxonomy): domain Bacteria; phylum Actinomycetota; class Actinomycetes; order Propionibacteriales; family Propionibacteriaceae; genus Propionicimonas. Next base: position 2,340,903 of record NZ_JASGKL010000005.1, on the reverse strand, counting down.
GTGTCGGTGCCGTCGGTGAAGGAGCAACTCAGCCACACCCACCCGCACCTGGACGCGGAGACCGTCGACCTCGCCCTGCTCGACGACCCGATCTCGGCGCGCCTGCTGAACGAGACCGGGCGGACGCTGGGCGCCGTTCTGGCCGGCCTCTGCGACCTGATCAACCCCACCGTCCTGATCATCGGGGGCGAGCTCGGCTCGTCCGGGCGCTCGCTCATCGACGGCGTCCGCGCGTCGGTGAACCGGTTCGCGCAGCCGTCCACGTCCAGCGCCGTGCAGGTCGTCCCGGCCGCGCTGGGCCGCAGGGCCGAACTCGTCGGCGCGCTCCAGCTCGCCGGCGCCCTCGCCCGCGCCTGACCCCGCGGAATCGCGCCCCAGTTCCGCCAAAGGGTTCCGAATCGGCCCGATCTGGGCATCCATCGCGCATTTCCGCTGCCCGGGCTCGCGTTCGGCCCGCTCCGAGGACAGGCCGGGCAGGAGGCGATACCCCCACGTGGAGCCGCCTTGGGGAATCGAACCCCAGACCTACGCTTTACGAGAGCGTCGCTCTACCGACTGAGCTAAGGCGGCCTGACCGGCGAACCGGCCGAGGAACAACTATAGGGGGTCGAGCCCGCCAACACGGAAACGGGCCCCGGCGTCAGCCCGCGCCGAAGCCCCCGTTGGAGTGCAGGAGCTGACCGTTGATCCAGCCGCCGGCGTCGGAGAACAGGAAGCGGACGAGGTGGGCCGTGTCGGTCTGCGTGCCGAGGCGGCCGGCCGGGGTCTGCGCCAGGCACGTCTGGCGGATCTCGTCGTCCATCCAGCCGGTGTCGACCGGGCCCGGGTCGATCACGTTCGCGCGGATGCCCCGGTGCCCCAGTTCGACGCCCGCCGCGATCACCACCCGGTCGAGGGCGCCCTTGCTCGCGCCGTAGGGGAGGTTGTGCACGACGTGGTCGCTGGTCAGGGCGACGATCCGTCCGGTGACAGCCGTCGACGGCGCGTCCGGCAGCGCCTCCGCGAACGCCTTCACCAGCAGCCAGGTCGCTCGCGCGTTGACGGCGAAGTGCCGGTCCCAGCTCACCACCGAGGTGTCGAGGATCGAGCTGTCCACGCTCTCGCAGTGGGAGAGCACCAGCCCGCCGAGGTCGCCGAGCTCCACCGCGGCCGCGACCAGTCTCGCGGGGGCCTCGACGTCGGCCAGGTCGGCCGGCACCACCTCCACGGTGCGGCCCAGTGCCCGGCACTCGGACGCCACGTCCGACGGGTCGTCGGCGCCCCTCTGGAGGCCCAGCCGCTCGTCGTAGGGCGCCCACTGGTTGAGCACCAGGTCCCAGCCGTCGGACGCGAGCCCGATCGCGAGCTCCGCCCCGATCCCGCGGCGTCGACCCACGCCGGTCACGATCGCCGTGCCGCGCCGTTGCGTCATCTCGTTCCCTTCAGCTGCACCGGACGCCGTCCTCGGGCACCACGTCGTCCACCAGATAGTTCACCACCAGCGTGTCGATGCACGCCGACTTGCCGCCGAAACTGCCGTGGCCCTCCCCCTGATGGGTCACCAGGACGCCCGAGTCGAGCTGCTTCGCCATGGCGACGGCCTGCTGGTAGGGCGTGGCGTTGTCCCCGGTACCCCCGATCACCACGATCGGACGCGCCCCCACCCCGCGGATGTCGAGCTGCCGGGACGGCCGCACCGGCCACAGCGCGCACCCGTACGCCGGGCCGAAGTACTTGCCGAAGATGGGGGCCTTCTGCTGGTCCTCCTGCCACTGCCTGTCCGCGTCCAGGACGCCCTTGTCGTCGTCGCTGTCCAGGCAGCTGATCGCGGGGAACGCGTAGAACAGGGTGCCGAAGGTGCCGTTGTTGTTGCGCGCGTTCTGCGAGTCGGCGGCGAGCAGGAGACCGCGGCCGTTGCCGTTCCGCGCGGCGACCACGATCGTGGCGAGAGTCGGCCACGCCGCCGTACCGCCGTAGAGCATCGCCGCGACCCCCGTCACGGCCAGGCTCTGGGTGAGGACGCGGTTCTTCACCGCCAGCGGCGCAGCGTCGAGGGCGTCGAACAGCCCGGTGATCGCGTCGAGCACCTCCTGCTTCGTCCCGCCCAGCCCACACGCCTGGCCCGCACACCAGCTCGCGAAGTTCCCCAGCGCGAGGTCGAACCCCATCGCCTGGATCACGGCGTCGTCGTCGGTGATGTCCACGGCCGCGTCGAGCACGAGCCGCCCGGTGTTCTGGGGGAACAGCTCGGCGTAGGTCGCACCGATCTGCGTCCCGTAGGAGTAGCCGAGGTAGGTCAGGGTCGCGTCGCCGAGCAACTGGCGGAGCAGGTCGAGGTCGCGCGCGGTCTCGATCGTGGAGATGTGCGTGAGCAGGACGCCGCTGTGCTCCTCGCAGGACTGCCCGAACGCGTAGGTCGCCTCGATCAGCTTCGTCCGCTCCTCCTCGGTGTCCGGCGAGCTGTCGAGGTTGAGGAAGGCGTCGGTCTCCGCACCGCCGTAGCAGCGCACCGGGGTCGACTCCCCCGTGCCACGGGGGTCCCAGCCGACGATGTCGTACTGCTCGAGGCCCGTGGTGTCGAAGCTGCTCACGAAGCCCTTGCCGGACGCACCTGGCCCGCCGGGGTTGATGAACAGTGTGCCCAGCCGCGGACTCTTCGTCGCGGGCTTGCGCGCCATCGCGAGGGTGAGCGCACGCGCCGAAGGGTCGGCGTAGTCGAGCGGGGCAAGCACGCTCGCGCACTCGAGCTTTCCGCACGCGCTCCACCTCACGTGTTGCGCGAGGTACGCGGTCAGGTCACCGCCGCCCAGCCCGGCCACCAGGCCGTTCGCCTGCACGTCGACCTCCTCGGTGGGCGGCCGGTCGATCGCGACACCGGCCACCGCGGAGATCCGGACCTGCTCCGCCGACGCGGCCTGCGGCGCAGCGTCGCAGCCGGCCAGCGCGACGACGACGGCGAGCAGCGGGACGCACACGCGGAGGGAGGGACGCACGGGTTCAGGGTAGACGGCGTGTCCTCGGACCGCCGGGGCGGCTCGGCGACCACGGGTCTGGACGCGCCGACACCGCCGATCCCGCCGCCTCAGTCGGCGCTGGTCGCCGTGAGCGGGCACACCCGTCCGAGCGGACAGGTGAACCGGCCGGTCTCCGTCTGGACGACGACCGCGTCGAGCGGGACGTTGTGGCCGACGACGACGCCGGTGCCCTCGTCGGTGGAGACCACGGCCCCCCTGCGCGGGGCGCGGTCACGGAAGTCGGCGTAGAGCCGCGACTCGTACGCCAGGCAGCACATCGTCCGGCCGCACGTGCCCTGCAGCTGCGACTGGCTGTGCAGCGGCGTCTGGTCCCTGGCGAGGCCGCCGGACAGCGTGGCGTGGCGCGGACCCATCGTCGCGCAGCAGACCTCACGGCCGCACGGCCCGAGGCCGCCGAGGAGGGCGGCCGCGTCCCTCGCGCCGACCTGGCGAAGGTCGATCCGCGACTGGAGGGTGCGGGCGAGGTCCGTGAGCAACTCGCGGAAGTCGACGCGTCCGGGGGCTTCGTAGTAAACGACGGCCTGCTGGTCGAACGCCTCGCTCTGGTCGACGAAGTCGACTCCGACGACCCGCATCGGGAGGCCACGGCGGCTGATCAGCCGCCGTGCGACCGCGGCGATCTCCGCCCGCCGCCGCCGGTTCGCGCCGTCCCGCTCCAGTTCCGTGGGGGTCGCGGCACCCAGGCACAGGGGCAGCGTCCCCGACCAGTCGACGTCGGCGGGTCCCCACACGCAACGCGCCACCTCCACGCCCTCGGGCGTGGACACCAGCACGGGCTGGCCGAAGGTGTAGTCGGCCGCCCCTGGGTCGAGGTAGTGCAGCCGACCCAGGGGTTCGAAGGCAACGGCCATCACCCGCGGCATGACCGCAGACTATGCCCCCGCGGCCGCCCGCTCCCGCTTGTTCTTCTCACGGCCCGCACGGAAACTGCGGTCGAGGCTCCAGCCGCCGCCGCCGACGAAGAGCAGCAGCAGGCCGACGGCCGCCAGCACGAGCTGGAACTCGCCCAGGAACCCCGGCTGCCCGGCGACGAACGGGCTCCACGGACCCCAGTAGACGAGCGCGAGCGCGCCGCCGGCGATCAGCGCCACACCGAGCCCGGCGAGGCGGGTGAGCAGGCCGAGCAACAACGCCAACGCGATCAGCAGGGACGCGACGCCGGTGATGATGGCCCACACCTGCGGACCCGGCGGAATGTCCGCGAGTACCGTCTTGGCGAACTCGGCCTGGGCGGACGGGATGTCGGTGAGGATGTTCACGCCGCGGATCGCGAAGATCGCCGCGATCACGATCCGGAGCAGGAACAGCCCCAGGGACCCCCAGAACTTGTCGTTGGTCCGCTTGTGGATGACCACCGGTTCGGGCGCGGCGACGGGCTGCGGCGCGGGAGCGGCGAAGGCGGCCACCCTGGCGTCCCTACGGGCCGCCCGTTCGGCGGCGAGCTTCTGCTCTTCCTCGGAGACCGGCTCCATCCGGGTCGGCTCGGGGCTGCTGGCCGACGTCGGGGTGGGCACCCGGAAGATCGCCTCCGCGGGCGGGCCGGACGGGCTCACCGGCTCGTCCGGCGCGGGCGAGGCCGGGGACGGCACGACCTCGGTCGGCTCGGTGTCGGTGTCGACGGCGGCGCCGCTCCGGAACGGCAACTGCCTCGTGTCCTCCTCCACCGCCACCGGGGAGGGCTGCACGGCGGGCTCGGGCTCGGGCTCCACGGCCTGGGACAGCTCAGGCCCCGAATCGGCCACCACGGGCTCAGGGTCTGACTCGACCGCGGACTCCGCGGTCTCCGACGGTTCGGCCTCCGGTTCCGGCTGGGCTTCGACCTCCGCTGCAGGCTCCGTGGGCGGCTCCGGATCCGGTACCGGTCCGGGATCGGCGGGGACGGGAGGGTCCTCGTCCGCGGGAGCCCACTCCTGGTGGCTCGCCTCCTCGACCGGAGCCTCCTCGACCGGAGCGGACGCCGCGTCCTGCGGCGGCTCGTCGACGGCCGGGGCGTCGGGCTGGTCGGGGTGCTCGGCGAAGACCGCGTGCGCAGGTTCGTCGACCGGCTCCGCTGCTGCCTCGGGGGCTCCCCCGCTCTCGGCCGGGGCGTCGGGCTCGCCCGCGTCCACCTCGGCTGCGGCGTCAGCCGGCCGGTCCTCGACGGGCTCTTCCGCGGGAGCGGAGGAGACCGGGTACCAGTTGCCGGTGTCGGGCTGGTTGCCCTGCGCGGGCGGCGCGTCCTCGCGCACGGTCTCGGGTTCGCGTGGCTCGGTCACGGGGAAGTCCTTTCCTGACAGCGCACTCCTGCGTCCATGCTGGCATCGAGGACCCCCTTACCCGCTCAGCGACACGGTCCACGGGCCGGTGCGCGCGCAGTCAGGCGGGACGGCCCAGGCTCAGCATCAGCGCCTCCATCGCCAGCAGCGGCGCCACATTCGTCTCCAGGGCGGTGCGGCACGCCAGGATCGCGTCCAGCCGGGCGACCGTCGCGTCCGGCGTCGTGCCACCGGCGATGGCGGTGATCGAGTCGCCCAGTTCGGCGTTGATCAACTCCGCACCGGCGGCGGTCTGGACGACCAGCACGTCTCGGTAGAACGACGTCAGTTCGGTCAGGACGCGGTCGAGCGCGTCCCGCTGCAGCCGCTTCGCCCGCGCCTTCTGCTGGTCCTCCAGGTCGCGGAGGGCCGCCTGGGCGTTGCGGGGGCGCGCGCCCTTGGTGGTGAACCCGAGCGCCTCGGAGAGCTCCGCCCTCTCGCGGGCATCCAGGTCCGCCGTCACCTGTGCGGCCTCGGCGGACGCCGCGTCGACCAGCGTGGACGCGGCGTCGAGGCACGCGCCGAGCGACGTCAGCCGACCCGGGAGGTCGAGCACCTGCTGGCGGCGCTGCCGCGCGTCCTCGTTGCGGGCCAGGGCGCGGGCACGTCCGATGTGGCCCTGGGCGACGCGGGCGGCGAACCGCGCCAGCGCTGGTTCGACCCCGTCCCTGCGCTGGAGGAGTTCGGCGATCGCAGACGTGCGGGGAGTGCTCAGCTCGACCTGCCGGCAGCGCGAGCGGATCGTGGCGACCACGTCGTCGGACGTCGGGGCGCACAGCACCCACACCGTCCTCGGCGCCGGCTCCTCGATGCTCTTCAGCAGGGCGTCGGCGCCGCGTTCGGTGATGCGGTCCGCGTCCTCCACGACCAGCACCTGGTGGCGGGACAGCGTCGGCGACATCGCCGCCCGCCGCACGAGGTCGCGGACCTCGTCGACCCCGATGCTGAGTTGCTCGGTGCGCACCAGGGTGACGTCGGGGTGGGCGCCACTGAGCGCCGTCGTGCACGTGTTGCACTCGCCGCAGCCGCCCAACGGGCACTGCAGTGCGGCGGCGAAGGCGCGGGCGGCGTTGGAGCGTCCGGACCCCGGCGGGCCGGTGAACAGCCAGGCGTGCGTCATGGCGTGCCGGTTACCGTCCGCCGCCGAGCCGCGCACCGCTCGCTGCAAGGTCTCGACGACGCGCTCCTGGCCGATCAGGTCGGCCCAGACGCCGGTCGTCGCGGTGCTCGTGGTCACTCTGCGAGTGTCCCATCCGGGTCGGACAGCAGCGGCTCCACCCGCTGGCGGATCAGGTCGGCCAGGTGCCGGACGCCCGTGCGCGCGGGCAGTACGAGGTAGTGCTCGGGGTCGCGTCCGGCGAGTTCGAGGAAGAAGTCCCTGGCGCGCACGTGGAGGTCCTCGCCGGCGCCCTCGAGCCGGTCCTTCTGCTCGATGGAGGCCAGGCCCCGGTCCGGGTCGAGATCGAGCAGGATCGTCAGGTCGGGAAGCAGGTCACCGGTCGCCCAGCGGGCGATCTGCTCGATCCGGTCGACCTCGAGCGTGCGTCCGGCGCCCTGGTAGGCCAGCAGCGAATCGACGTACCGGTCGCTGATCACGACGGCGCCGCGGCGTAGCGCGGGTAGGACGACCTCGTGGACGTGTTGTGCCTTGTCAGCGGCGTACATCAGGGTCTCGGCGCGAGGCGCCACGTCGCCCCAGGCAGGGTTGAGGACGAGGTCGCGCAGCTTCGCACCGACCGGCGTCCCGCCCGGTTCGAGGGTGAGCACGGCCTCCCGGCCCTGCGTCGTCACCCAGTCGGCGAGCCTGCGCGCCTGGGTGGACTTGCCCACGCCGTCGCCGCCCTCGAAGACGATGAAGACACCCTCCGCCACTGCTGCTCCTTCCGGCTGCGCCCACGGTAGCGGACGGGCCCACCCGGCCGCGCCGCCGCGATCCGACGTGGGTGGGGAGCTCGCCACCCGCGTCCCCGAGATCCCCGCCTTCGCGGGGATGACAGGAAACACCCACCCCGTCATCCCGGGCTCGACCCGGGATCTCCGGATCGCCAGGACGGCGTGTCGGTCCTGGGGCGTCCGCCGAGGGCCACCGTTCCTGCTCGAGGGCCATCGTTCGCGTCGAAGGCTCCTGTCCGGACGCTGGCCTTCGACGGGAAGGGTGGCCCTCGGTGATGAGGGGTGGCGGGTCGGGACGGAACCGTAACGCGGGTCCTGAGGAGCCGGCGAGGACCGAGCCGGCGTCACGACACCCACCCCCCGTCATCCCGGGCTTGACCCGGGATCTCCGCGTCAGCGTGCCGGACGCTACTTCTTCGCGGTCCTCCGGGTCGTCGTGCGGCGGGTGGTCGTGCGCTTGGGGGCGGGGCCCTTGGCGCGCTTCTCTGCGAGGAGTTCGGCGGCGCGTTCGAGCGTGATCTCCTCGACCGAGTCGGTGCGGCGCAGTGTCGCGTTGGTCTCGCCGTCGGTGACATAGGCGCCGAAGCGACCGTCCTTCACCACGACGGGCTTGCCGGACGCGGGGTCGGCGCCGAGTTCCTTGAGCGGGCCGGCCGCGGCCCGCGCCGCACCCCGACCGCGGGTCTTCGGCTGGGCGTAGATCGCCTCGGCCTCCTCCAGCGTGATGTCGAAGATCTGGTCCTCGCTGGCCAGCGAGCGCGAGTCCGTCCCCTTCTTCAGGTACGGGCCGTAGCGACCGTTCTGGGCCGTGATCTCCTCGCCGTCCGTGCCGGCCCCCACCACGCGCGGCAGGCTGAGCAGCTTCAGCGCGTCCTCGAGCGTCACCGTCTCGGTCGTCATGGACGCGAACAGCGACCCCGTCCGCGGCTTCGCCGACTTCGGTGCGTCCTCCGGAAGTACTTCAGTGACGTACGGGCCGTAGCGTCCGTCCTTCGCCACGATGGTCAGGCCGGTGGCCGGGTCGGTGCCCACCTCCCGCTCCGCAGCCTGCGGCTTGTCGAGCAGCTCGTGGGCGAGTTCCAGGGTCAACGCGTCGGGCGGCAGCTCGGCGTCGACGTTCGCGCGGCGCCCGTCCCCGTCCTCGATGTAGGTGCCGTAGCGGCCGACCCGGACGTCGATGCCGTCGCCGAGTGCGAAGGTCGACAGCGCCCTGGCGTCGATGTCGCCGAGTTCGGTGACCAGCTTCTGCAGGCCCTCGTGCGGCGATCCCTGCGGCCCGAAGTAGAAGTCCTTCAACACGGCGACACGGGCGGCGTTGCCGTTGGCGATCTCGTCGAGGGTGTCCTCCATGTCGGCGGTGAACTTGTAGTCCACCAGCCTCGGGAAGTGCTCCTCCAGCAGCCTGGTCACGGCGAACGCCAGCCAGGTCGGCACGAGCGCCGAGCCCTTCTTGAACACGTAGTCGCGGGAGGTGATCGTGCGGATGATCGCCGCGTAGGTCGACGGCCGGCCGATCTCCAGCTCCTCCAGCTTCGCCACCAGCGACGGCTCGGTGTAGCGGGACGGCGGACGGGTCTCGTGCGCGGCTGCGGTCACCTTCTCCGCGTCCAGCCGCTGCCCGGAGGCGAGCTGCGGCAGCCGGGCCTGCGCATCGTCGCTGGACTCGTCGTCGTCCACGCTCTCGACGTAGGCCTTCAGGAAGCCCAGGAAGGTGATCGTGCGGCCGGACGCGCTGAACGCTGCCCGTCCCGACTCGACGACCTCGCCGGTCGCAGCGTCCGTGACGGCGACCCGCTCGGGGAGGGTCGCCCCGATCCGGACGCTGACGGTCTCGCCCTCGGCGTCTTTCATCTGGGAGGCGATCGTGCGCTTCCAGACCAGCTCGTAGAGCCGCTGGTGGTCACCGTGGAGGCCGGTCTGCTGCGGGGTGCGGAAGCTCTCGCCCGCCGGACGGATGGCCTCGTGCGCCTCCTGCGCGTTCTTCACCTTCGAGGTGTAGACGCGCGGCTGCGCAGGCAGGTACTGGCCGCCGTACAGGTGCTTGACCTGGTCGCGGGCCGCCGTGATCGCCGTGCTCGACAGCGTCACCGAATCGGTACGCATGTAGGTGATGAAGCCGCGCTCGTAGAGGTCCTGCGCGACGCTCATCGTGCGCTGCGCGGAGAAGCCGAGCTTGCGGCCGGCCTCCTGTTGCAGCGTGGTGGTGCGGAACGGCGGGTAGGGACGCCGGGTGTAGCCCTTGGCCTCGACGCCGGCGACCGCGTAGGACGCCTTCTCCAGCTGCGCGGCCAGCCCCTCGGCGGAGTCCAGGCTGAGCTGGAGCAGGTCCTTGCCGACGAGCGTTCCGACCGAGTCGAAGTCGCGTCCGGATGCGATCCGCTTGCTGTCGAAGCTGGTCAGGCGGGCGGTGAACGTGCGGGGTTCTGCGGCCTCGCCGGCGTCCAGCACGGCCTCGATGTCGGCGTAGGCGGCGGCCCGGAAGGCGATCCGCTCGCGCTCGCGGTCGACGACGAGCCGGGTGGCGACCGACTGGACGCGGCCAGCCGACAGCCGCGGCATGACCTTCTTCCACAGCACCGGCGAGACCTCGTAGCCGTACAGGCGATCGAGGATGCGCCGGGTCTCCTGCGCGTCCACCAGGTCGGTGTCGAGCTCGCGGGTGTTGTCCACCGCGGCGTGGATGGCCTCGGGCGTGATCTCGTGGAAGACCATCCGCTTGACGGGGATCTTCGGCTTCAGCTCGTCGAGCAGGTGCCAGGCGATGGCCTCGCCCTCGCGGTCCTCATCGGTGGCCAGCAGGAGTTCGTCCGCGTCCTTCAGCTTGGCCTTGAGTTCGCGGATCGTGCCCTTCTTGTCGGCGGCGACCACGTACAGCGGCTCGAAGTCGGCGTCGACGTTCACCCCGTTGCGGGCCCACTTCTCACCCTTGTACTTCGCCGGCACCTCGGCAGCGCTGGTCGGCAGGTCTCGGACGTGGCCGCGGCTGGACTCGACCATGTACCCCGAGCCGAGGAACTTGGCCAGGCTCACGGCCTTGGTCGGCGACTCGACGATGACGAGTCGGCGCTTGCTCGGTCCTGCCACGGGGCTTCTTCCTGGTTGGAGGCGATCTTTTCAAAGAGGCGATCGGTCGCTCACTTTAGACGACGAGCGCTGACAACGCGCCAGCGTTGTCAGCGCGAGGAGTCTCGACGAGCAGCGAGGAACGAGCAGCGAGGAGCAGACGACCGCCACCAACTTCACCCAGCCAGGTCAGTCAACCGGTGACCCGAGAGCGTCTCCCCACCACGCCCACAGGACCCTCGCGGGAAGCGATCCGCGGGAGCGCTGGGCGACCGGCAAGCCGTCGCGGCACGATAGGAACCGTCCCCATCGTGCCGTCGTCCGCTCCGTTCGGCACCACGCCCACAGCACCCCCGCGGGACGCGCCCAATAAGCAGCGGTGGCGGGAAACCGGGGACGGTTCGCGTTTCGCGCCAGCGACCCGGACGCGACGTCGTGGCGCGTAAGTAGAACCGTCCCCGGTTTCCCGCCACCCCCACCCGCCACAGTGCCCCGCACCCTGAGAGGTGGCACGGGGCACTGTTGCCGGGCGGGACGCGCTTCCCACCCGCGCCTGCGTCAGGCAGGACACGGGCCACGTCCCATGGCGGACCCGGCGGCTCTACACCGCCGAGCTGTCGGAGCCGTGGAGCACGGCCCCGAGGTTCCGACAGGTCGGGCGGACGGACTCAGTTGACGGGGCTGCTGCCCAGGGTGACGGTGGCCGACTTGTGGGAGCCGTTGGGGGCCGTCCACTCGATGGTCACCTTCTGGCCGGGCTCCAGGGCCCGGATCACGGTGGCGAGGTTCGTGCTGGACCTGATCGTCGTGTCGCCCACCTTGGTGAGCCGGCTGCCGGCGGTGACGCCCGCCTTGTCGGCCGGGCTGTCGGCGACGACGTCGGTGATGGTCTTGCCGGTGCCGCCCTGGCTGGAGTCGGACACCTTGATGCCGAGGTAGCCCGCGGGCCCGACCCGGACGGTGCCGGCGTCCTGGCCGGTCTCGATCTGCTGGACCACGGCGAGCGCGGTCGCGATCGGGACGGCGTAGCTGGTCCCCTCCTTCGTCGACCCGGCGGTGGTCATGCCGACCACCTCGTTGTCCGAGTCGAACATGGGGCCACCGGAGTCGCCGGGGACGGCGCCCGCGCTGGTCTCGATCATGCCGGACAGGTCCTCGGTGCTGCCCCAGGGGGAGTCGGAGGAGACGGTCAGGCTCTGGTCGGTGCCGGTCACCTTGCCCGCGGCCTTGACGAGTTCTCCGCCGCCCTCGGCGTTGCCGACCGCGGCGATGGCCGTCCCGACGGACGGGACATCGGTGTCGGTGGTGACGGTGGTGAGGTCGGACGCGTCCTTCAGCTGGAGCAACGCCACGTCCCTGGTCTGGTCGAAGCCGAGCACGGTCGCGGAGTAGGTGTCACCGGAGTCGGCGATGGTCACCGACAGCTTCTCGGAGCCCGCGACCACGTGGTAGTTAGTCAGCACCTTGCCGTCCGCGCTGAGGACCATGCCGGTGCCGGCGGCGAGGCCGGAGGTGGTCTCGGCCTCGATCAGCACGACGCCGGCGGACTGCGCGGCGGTCACGCTGTTGCTGGTGGTGGTGCCGCCGCTCTGGCTGCTGCTGCCGCTGCCGCCCTGCTGCCAGGGGTCGGTCTGCCCGCTGCCCTGCCCGTTGCCCGACTGGGGCTCGGTGGTGATCGTGGGGCTGGACGTGGCGCCGCCGAGCTGGTTCGCAGCCCAGACAAAGCCGCTGCCGCCGAGGACGAGGGCGACCAGGAGTGCCACGACGGCGAGCGGCCACCGCTTCTTCGTCGTGGTCTGGGTGGTCTGGGGCTGGTAGTAGTACTGGTTCGGCGGGTAGTAGCCCTGCTGCGGCGAGTAGCCCTGCGGATACGTGTAGCCCTGCTGGCTCCACGCCTGCGGGTTGTACCCCTGCTGGCCGGTGGCCTGCGGGTTGTACCCCTGCTGCTGGCCGTACCCCTGCTGCTGCCCGTACGCCTGCTGCCCGTACCCCTGCCCATAGTTGCCGTACTGCCCATAGCCGTACTGGCCGTAGGCCTGCTGACCGTAGCCACCCTGCTGGCTGTAGCCCTGCTGCTGGCCGTAGCCGTAGGTCGACGGGTAGCCCGCCTGGCCGCCGGTCGCGTCCGTGGCTGGCGTGGTGGGGATCTGCGCGGTGGGCTGGGTGGGGATCTGCGCGGTCGGCTCCGTGCCGGTGGACCACCCTCCGTCCGCCGGGCGGGACCACGCCGAGGCCGGCAGTTGCTGCGTGGGCTCCGGCGTGCCTGCGGCCGGGAGCACCTGGGTGGGCTCGGACGGGCCGGGCGCCGCGAAGGCCTGGGTGGGTTCGTTCGCCGAACGGTCGTCCCGCGTCCCCAGTGGCTGGGTGTTGTCTTCTGCATTCGTCATGCCCGGCTCCTTGTCTGCTGCAGACCAGTTAAGGCAGGCAGTCCATGAGGAGGCTGTTCGGTTCCTGTGAGAACCTGTGAACCTCGCCCTGTCGTCGTACTGGCCGGGCCGCCGCCCCCGTCCTGCGTCACACGCGGGACGTGGTTGGTGGGCCAGACATCAAGTACCCGTCCGCCACCAGAGTACGGAGCGGCGAAAAGACGTCGGCGAGCAACGCCTCCGGGTCGACGTCGAGCAGGGACGCCACGGCGCCGACCAGCACACCGAGCGGAAGCTCCCCGTCACAGGCGCCGACGATCGCCGCCACGGCCGTGCCCGCCTCGACCGCACGTCCCAGCCCGTACTGCTGCCGCAGGACCAGGTGCTGGGGGTCGGCGGCGCCGGGCTCGCCGATCGTCTCCTGGACGAGCCCCGGCGGGGTGTGCCAGCGCGTGGCCAGGAACCGGTCGTCGGGGAACCGGGACGGCTCGATCGCGTCGAAGAAGTCTCCCATCGCCGCGCCGACCGGCTGGTGGACGGCATGGGGCCAGCTCTCGAACCGCCGCTCGGGACGCTCGCGTCCGGACCGGGACAACGCGAGCCAGCCCAGCCCAACCGACCGGATGTCGTGCGCGGCGAAGTAGTCCAGCCATTCGGCGTAGCGGGTGAGGTACGCGTCGGCGCCGGCGAGGCCCGCGTCCGCGAGCCACAGCTCGATGTACTCGTACGGGTCGAGCCGTTCCCGCTCCAGGACGAGGGCGTCACAGTCGGCGGGGATCCAGTCGGCCAGCCGGTCATCCCAGGGACGTTCGGTGACCGCCCAGTTGCCGAGCACGACCAGCCGGCCACCCTCGGTGAGGTGCGCGGACGCCCCGCTGACCACCTCCTGCATGAGCCCGTCCCCGGCGAAGCCGCCCTCGCGGTAGACGAGGCGCTCGTCCGTCGGAGGGCTAATCACGTAGGGCGGGTTGGTCACGATCAGGTCGAACCGCTCGCCCGCCACGGGCTCATACAGCGAGCCGAGCCGGAGGTCGGCCGCCACGCCGGAGAGCCCGAGGCTGATCCTGGCGAGGTCGAGGGCCCGGGGGTTGAGGTCGGTGGCGACCACCTCGTCTGCGTCGAGGTGGAGGGCCTGGATGCCGCATCCGGTGCCGAGGTCGAGGACGCGGCCGTGGTGGCCGGGCGACACCAGCTGGGTCAGCGTGGTGGACGCGGGCGAGGCTCCGAGCACGAAATCGGTGCGGGGCGCCCCGGGATGCCCGTCGAGGGGGGTCTGGTCGGAGCAGATCCAGCCGTGTCGGACGTCCGAGCCGTGCGGCTTGAACTCGACCGTCGCGCGCAATTCTTCTGTGCCTGTGACGAGGGCGGCGGCGCGGAGCGCGGGCAGGCTCTTCAGGGTTTGGAGCCGGGCCGCCGGGACGGGACGCTGCAGCAGCCAGAGCCGGATCAGGTCGGCCTGCGGGTCGTCGGCGTCCCCGAGCGCGCGGGTCGCGGCCATGGTCGAGTTGCGGCCGAGACCGGCCAGGGCCGCGTCCCCGAGGCGGGCGGAGACGCCGTCGAGGGTGTAGTCGGCGGCGAGCAGGTCGTCACGGAGGGCAGCGATGGCGGAGTCGTCGAGCACGCGTCCAGCCTGTCACGCCGCAGCGTGGGCGTCGGTCGCGTCCCGGCGGCTGCCAGACTGGGGGCCATGCCGTTCGACGCCGTGGACGCCCAGCACAGGGTGGGGCGGTTCGTGGTGCGCCGGGCGCGTCCGGACGACGCTGAGCAGTACAGCAGGGTGGACGCCGAGCTGGTCACGACGACGTACGCGGACGTTATGCCGCCCGAGTTCGGGGAGCGGCAGCGGGCGGACGTCCCGGCGTCGGCGGTCGCTGCGCGAGAGGCGTTCGGACGGGACCTGGCCGACGAACGGTCCGGCCGCGAGCCGGCGCGCCGCACGTGGGTCGCGCTGGAGGGCGAGCGGATGGTCGGCATCGCGGTGAGCAGCGGAACTCCCCAGTCGTGGGAGGAGGCGATCGGCGCGTCGCCGGTAACGGGGATCAGCCGCCAGCTCGACCACCTGTATCTGGACGCGTCCACCTGGGGCAGTGGCCTGGCCGACGCCATGCTGGACCTCGCGCTGCCCGATCGATCGGTGGCGTACCTGTGGATCGTCGGAGGCAACGACCGCGCCTGGCGCTTCTACGCCCGCCACGGCTTCGTGGGCGACGGCCGCGACTACGAGTGCGGCCCCCTCTGGTACCACCGCACCCTCCACCGCATGGTGCGTCGGGACCTCGCGGCACCCTGAGCTCGCGAGTCGTGGACGCCCCCCGCTGTGGTTGGACACCCGACCCTCGTCCTCCCGACGAAAGCCGGGATCTCCCCGACGCAGCCGACACCACCCACACGGAGATCCCGGGTCAAGCCCGGGATGACAACAGCCGCAGACACAGCTCCCGTCCACCCTGAAGTGGACCGTCGTGCGGCGTAGTCACGACAATCCGTCCACCTTGAAGTGGACGGCCGAGTCTGTCATCCCGGCGAAAGCCCGGATCTCCCCGACGCAGCCGACACCACCCACACGGAGATCCCGGGTCAAGCCCGGGATGACAACAGCCGCCTGCT
Source organism: Propionicimonas sp. (assembly GCF_049840635.1). Lineage (GTDB taxonomy): Bacteria > Actinomycetota > Actinomycetes > Propionibacteriales > Propionibacteriaceae > Propionicimonas. The sequence goes on along the minus strand of NZ_JASGKL010000005.1, from coordinate 2,325,666 downwards.
CAGCCCCGTCCACCTTGAAGTGGACCGTCGTGCGGTGTCGTCACGACAATCCGTCCACTTTGCCGTGGACGCGACCGCCGCCCACCTCGTAGTGGACGGTTCTGCGGCGTAGTCACGACAATCCGTCCACCTTGAAGTGGACGGCCGAGTCTGTCATCCCGGCGAAAGCCGGGATCTCCCCGACGCAGCCGACACCACCCACACGGAGATCCCGGGTCAAGCCCGGGATGACAACAGCCGCGGACACAGCTCCCGTCCACCCTGAAGTGGACCGTCGTGCGGTGTCGTCACGACAATCCGTCCACTTTGTCGTGGACGCGACCGCCGCCCACCTCGTAGTGGACGGTTCTGCGGCGCAGTCACGACAAACGGTCCACCCTGAAGTGGACGGCCGAGTCTGTCATCCTGGCGAAAGGCCGGGATCTCCCCGACGCAGCCGACACCACCCACACGGAGATCCCGGGTCAAGCCCGGGATGACAACAGCCGCGGACACAGCTCCCGTCCACCCTGAAGTGGACCGTCGTGCGGCGTAGTCACGACAATCCGTCCACCTTGGCTGGGCGGCGGGTGTCGGTGGGGGGTGGCAGGCTGGGGGCGTGGCGGTTCCGGAGTGGTTGGCGAGCGACGAGCGGGTCCGCCACCACTTCCACCGACCGGCGGCGGCGGGGGTGACCGCAGAGTTTCCGGAATGGGTGAGCGGGACGGTGCGGGACGCGTTCGGTCGGCTCGGGGTACAACGACTGTGGGCACACCAGGCGATCGCCGCCGACACCGCCTTCCAGGGACGCCACGTCGCGCTCGCGACCGGCACGGCGTCGGGGAAGACCGTCGGCTACCTGCTGCCCGTGTTGGCCGCGACCGTCGACAACCGCATCGGCTTCGCCGTGCCCGAAAGGGTGCCGCTCGACCTGGGTCGGGGCCACAGCGCGCTCTACCTCGCCCCGACGAAGGCCCTCGCCCACGACCAGCTGCGCGTCCTCACGTCGCTCGACGTCACCGCCAAGGTGAGCGCGCTCGACGGCGACTCCGACCTCGTCGAGCGGCGGTTCGCCCGTGACTTCGCGCAGGTCGTGCTGACCAACCCCGACATGCTGCACCGGTCCGTGCTCCCCCGCCACCCACAGTGGGTTCGCCTGCTGTCCACGCTGCGGTACGTCGTGGTCGACGAGGCGCACCGCTATCGCGGAGTGTTCGGCGCCCACGTCGCCGCCGTCCTCCGGCGGCTCCGACGACTGGCCCACCACTACGGCGCCGATCCTGTCTTCATCAGCGCGTCCGCAACGGTCTGCGGTGCGGGGGAACTTCTCGAACGGCTGGCCGGCGTCGACGCGGTGGTGGAGGTCGCCACCGACACCTCGACCCGACCCGCGCTCGACTACCTGCTCTGGCGTCCGGAGGGCGACCCGCACCACGAGGCGGCCGACCTCCTGGCCCGCCTCGTCGACGACGGTCGCCAGACCCTGGCGTTCACCACATCACGGGTCCAGGCGGAGCTGGTCGCCCTGCGCGCGCAACGAAGGGTCGAGTCCCCCGCCGCTGTGGCGTCCTACCGCGGCGGCTACCTCGCCGAGGACCGGCGCGAGCTGGAGGCGGGCCTGCAGAGCGGCCAACTGACCGGTGTGGCCTGCACGAACGCCCTCGAACTGGGCGTGGACATCTCCGGGGTCGACGCGGTGATCAGCTGTGGCTTCCCCGGCACGGTCGCGGCGCTGTGGCAGCAGGTCGGACGCGCGGGACGGGCCGGACGCGACGCCCTCGGCATCCTGATCGCCAGGCCGGATCCGCTCGACGCGTACCTGTGCGAGCACCCGGAGCTGATCTTCGACCGGCCGGTCGAACGCACCGTGCTCCACCCCGAGAACCCGCACGTCCTCGCCCCGCACGTCGCTGCCGCCGCACAGGAGTTGCCCGTGACCGCCGCGGACACCCGCTGGTTCGGCGCCACACTGCCGGGGCTGCTCGACGGACTCACCGCCGCCGGCCACCTCCGGCGGCGGGCGTCGGGCTGGTACTGGACGCGCGCTGACCGCGCGGCCGACCAGATCGACCTGCGCTCCGTCGGCGGACGTTCCGTGGAAGTCGTCGAGGAGGCGACCGGACGGGTGATCGGTCAGGTCGACCCGGCCGCCGCCGACCGCACCGTCCACGAGGGCGCTGTCTACCTCCACCAGGGGGGCCAATGGCGCGTGGTCGGCTATGACCCTGATTCGCACGCCGCGCTCGCCGTACCGGATCGGCCCGGCTACTTCACCCAGCCCCAGAGCACCGCGGAGGTCCGGGTGGTCGAAGAGCTGCGAGGCCGACCGCTCGGCCCCGCCCGGCTCAGCTTCGGGGCCGTCGAACTCACCAGCCAGGTGACCGGCTTCCTGCGCAGGGACGAGGCCAGCGGCAAGGTCTGGGACAGTGCACCGCTGGACCTGCCCCGCCGGGTGCTGCGCACCCGTTCGGTCTGGTTCACGGTCCCCGACGACCTGCTCGCCGCCATCCCGCCCCGTGACCTCGCGGGGGCCGCGCACGCCGCCGAGCACTGCGCGATCGGCCTGCTCCCCGCCTTCGCGCCGTGCGACCGGTGGGACATCGGCGGGCTCTCGACCACCCTCCACCCCGACACCGGTGAACTCACCATCTTCGTGCACGACGGCCACCCCGGCGGCTCCGGGTTCGCCGAGCGCGGCTACGAGCTCGCCGAGGCATGGCTGCGGGGCACCCTCGATCGACTGCGCACCTGTGAGTGTGTGGCCGGCTGCCCGGCCTGTGTCGTGTCGCCGAAGTGCGGTAACGGCAACCAGCCACTGGCCAAGGCCGCCGCCGCAACCCTGCTGGCCCTCGTGCTCGAGTCCTGAGGCTCCCGGCCCGGCGGCCGCCGAGGGCTCCCTGCCCGGCGATTCGCCGACGCTCTCCGGCATCGGCCACCGCGGGGCTGCCGCGATCGCCTACCCGCTCGCCAGCCCCGTCCTTCCGGCCGTCGCGGAGGCCGTCACCGCACTGGGGAGCACGGGCGAGGGTGCGGCCACCCGCCGGCTCACCGTCACCGAGACCGCGAACTCGAGGATGTCCCCTCGCACGCTGCACGACTGCAACACCACGCCGTTCTGCGCGGCCAGGACGCCGGCCGTCACGCACGCATCCTGCCCTTGCGCGAACGCGGCCGCCGCGGACAACGCGACCAGGTCCGCCGAACCGCGGGCATGGTGGAGGGCGGCGACGTACCCGGCCACGACGACCAGCACAGCGCCAACCAGCATCGTCACCAGCAGGACGCCGGCGACGAGCACCGTCCCCACGCCCCGCTCCGACACCTGCCGCAGGCCGGTCCGCCGACGCAGCGGACGCGACCCGTCCGGCTCCGGGATCGGCACCGTGCGAGCCGGACGCCCGCCGGTCATGACGGCTCCTCCACGACGGCGGCGCTCGCCTCCAGCGGCACGGCGGGCAACCAGCCGGCCCAGGGCCGGGCCGTCACCTGGACGCGTACCACGACCTGCTGCCCGACCCTGCTCACCAGCACGCGCGCGCCCTCCGGCCGATCCTCGATCGCCCTCGCCGCGGACGAGTGGTCGGCCCTGGCCTCCTGGCGCGCGACCTCGGCAGCCGTGTCCTGGCATCGCACCAGCAGGCCCACCAGCGCGAGCGCCCACGCGACCAGCACGCAGGTGAGTGCTGCCCCGAGGCTGGCGAACGCCAACTCCGCGGTCACCATCCCCCGCTGGGCCGGCGGCGGCCGGCCGGGGATCTCCCGGCCGGCCCGAACCACGGGGCGTCGGTTCACACCCCACCCCCCATCGCCTGCATCACGAGCTTGAACAGCAGCTGGACGAGCTTCCAGATCAGGCCCTGGAACTCCCCGTTGTTGATGATCGCCAGGATGATCCCGACGAAGCTGACGGTCGCCACCGTGCCGACCGCGTACTCGGCCGTCGTCATGCCCCGGGAGTCCCTGCGCCCGCTGCGACGTACGCCGTCCGCCCCTGCCACCAGTTGCCCTGCCATGCCTGTCTCCTTCCCTCGGCGCCCGAGTGGACGCACCTCTCACCCTCGGCAGCGGAGCCCCGGAGCGCTCATCGACTTCTTCGGCCTGTGGACAACGCTCCGGAGCGCCCTCGGCTGTGGAAAACCCGGCTCACGGGAGCAGGGGGAGCATGACGCCACCGATGATCGGGACGACCCCGAGCAGGAGGAACGCGGGAAGGAAGCAGACCATCAGGGGCAGGACACTCTGCACGCCCACCTTCCGGGCCCGCACCTGAGCCGCCGCTGCCGCCTCCTGTCGGGCGTCGACACCCAGCGCACGCAGGGTGCGGGCGAGACCGACACCCGACGTCACGGATCGCCCCACCTCCCGCCCGAGCGCCGCCAGCGACGGCTCCACCGCGCCGAGCTCGGTCCAGGCCACCGCCTCGTCCGCCCCCAGCCGCACCTTCGCCACCACCTCGCCCAGCCGCTCGCCGAGGGGACCACCCATCGCCTCCGCGACCGCTCCGGCCGCCGTGCGCAACGGCAGCCCGGACTCCAGGCACACCGCCAGCAGGTCGCAGGCCTGAGGCAGGTCGTCGGCGATCCGTTCCCTGCGCCGCGTCGCCGCCGGGTCGAGAAGTCGTCCCAGCACGAGATAGCTGGCCACCCCGACCGCGGCCGCCGGGCCGACGGCCCACCAGCCGAGCCCGGCCACGAGGATCAGCGCAGCGCCGCCCGTCGCCAGGGAGGCGAGCACACGCTCGCGCGACGGCCCGTCCCGCGCGGACCGGGGACGTTCCCGGCCCGGGTCGCGCAGCCGCGCGCCGGGCGTGGGCCGCCATGCCAGGATCGCCGTCGCAAGGAGGGCGGCCGCGACCATCGTCCAGGGCACGTCAGCTGTCCTTGTCGTCGACAACGCGTCTCTGGTCTGTGGCCGATACCCGCTCCTCCGTCGGCGTGGCGGCCCGGGGCGCGGCGATGCGTTCGGTCCACAGCACACCGGCGCAGCCCAGACCGGATCCGAGCACCAGACAGACCTGACCGACCACCGAGCCGGTGAGGAAATCGAAGGGGTCGCCCCCGAACGAGTAGCCGAGCAGGACGCCCACCGCAGGCAGCACTGCGAGGAGGCGACCGGTGGCCAGGGATGCGGAGAGCTCGGTGGCGACGACGTTCCTGACCGCACGACGCGCGGAGAGCCGTTCCGCGAGCGAGTCGAGCGTCGCAGTCAGCGACGCGCCCGTCCGCTCGGCCACCTCCCAGGCGACCGCCAGCTCCCCGAGGCCACCGCGGCCGGCCTCCCTGGCCCGTGCGCGCAACACCGGGCTGACGGAGCCGCCGATTCGCTGGACGGCTGCCGCCTCGGCGAGCACGGGTGCGTCCCTGGCCGCCAGGTGGAGGGCCGCCGCGGGGACGTGGCCCACCCGCAGCAGCCCGGCGAGCAGCTGGCACGCGTCGCTCACCCCGGCGGCCCGCGTCTCCGCGCGCGCACGCCGCCGGTGGGAGCGCCAGACTGTCACGGCGGTGAGGACGGGCAACGCCGCCGCGACGGCGATCGCCGCGCCCGGGACGCCCCGCAGCAGGAGGCCGAGGACGCCCGCCGCCCCCACGGCGGCGACCGGCAGCAGCCCACCCAGCCGGGCGACGCCCCCGGGCCTCGCGCCGCCCGTCCCGTCCCGCAGGCGAGCGGTGGGCGGCGGCCCCCAGAGCAACCACCCGGCCAAGGCCGCTGCCAGAGCGGCGAGGAGGGTCACGGCGCGTCCGTTCCGCCGACCAGGCGGCACAGCTGCTCGTACCCGTCACCGGGAACGCTCGCCGCACCCGGACGGAACCGGATGGCCGGCACCACGACACAGCGCCCGGTCGCCGCGTCCGGGCGGACCAGCCTGACCTCCTCGACCCAGCGACGACCGTCGGACAGCCTGCGCACGTGGACGAGCACCTGCAGCGCGGCGGCCAGCTGCGCGTGCAGGGCGTCCCTGCCCATCCCGCCCAGCGCCCCGAGCGCCTCGAGCCGCGCCGGCACGTCGGCGGCGGAGTTGGCGTGGACGGTGCCGCAGCCGCCCTCGTGCCCGGTGTTCAGTGCGCTCAACAGGTCCGCGAGCTCCGCTCCGCGCACCTCGCCCACGACCAGCCGGTCCGGGCGCATTCGCAGCGCCTGCCTGACCAGGTCGGTGAGGGTGACCGCTCCGATGCCCTCGGCGTTCGGCGGCCGGCCTTCGAGCCGCACGCAGTGTGGGTGCTCGGGCTGGAGCTCGCGCGAGTCCTCCGCGATCACGATCCGCTCCGCGGCGGGGACCAGGCCGAGCAGCGCCCCGAGCAGGGTGGTCTTGCCGGCGCCGGTGCCTCCGGAGACCAGGAACGCCCTCCGCGTCGACACCAGCCCCGCCAGCAGTGCGGCGCCCTGGTCGGTCAGGCTCCCGGACGCCACCCAGTCGGCGATGCTCAACCGGTTCCGGTTCGGCACTCGTAGCGAGAGGCACGTCCCCGAGTCCGCGACGCACGGCAGGACCGCGTGCACGCGCACACCGCTGGCCAGCCGCGCGTCCACGAACGGAGACCCGTCGTCGAGGCGACGACCCACCGACGCAGCCAGCCGGACGGCGAGCCGCCGGACCTCCGCCTCCCCCGAGAAGCGGACCTCCGCGCGCTCCAGCCCCTGGCCGCGGTCGAGGTACACCTCGTCAGGAGCGTTCACCAGCACGTCGGTCACGCCGGGGAGCCGCAGCAGCGGGTCGAGGATCCCCGCGCCCACACTGTCGCGCCGCAGTGCAGAGACGGTCTGCCGGACGGCCGACTCGCTGACGAGCATCCCCAACGACCGCAGCGCGGCCCCCACCTCGACCGGGCCGGGCTCCTGGCCAGCGCTGCCCAGGTGGGCGCGCACCGCCTCCAGATCGACGTCAGCCATGCGTCTCCTCCTCGCCGACGAGGTCCCGAACCAGCGCCACCACGGCCCGCCGATAGCGTCGTCGCGCCCCCCGGGCGGGAGGCTCGCCCCGCTCGGCCGCGGCAGGGAGGCCGGACTCGTCGGGGAGTCGGGCGACCACAGGGCGGCCGACCGCCTCCGCGACCAGGTCGGACGCCAGCGCACCCCTGCCGCCGCGCAGCACGAGCTCCGCCCTCTCGAGCCCGAGCACGGCGACCGTCTGTCGGGCTGCGGCCGCCCCCCGCACCCCGACGCCCACCACCAGAAGCTGACGTCCCGCCAGCCGGACGGCTTCACGCGTGCTCGCGGCGAGCGACCGTCCCGGGTCGATCACGACCAGCGAGTGCCACGCGCACAACGACCCGACGATCGCGGCGAGCGGCTCCCGCGCGAGATCGACGGCCTGCCCGCGCGCCATCGAGACCACAGAGACGCCGTCGACCACCGGCAGGTAGCCCCTCAGGTCACCCAGCCGGCCCTCCGCGCTGCTGAGCCGGGGCCAGCGCCAGCCGCCGGCGCGCTCCGCGCCGAGCAGCAGGTCGATCCCGCCCCCGGTCGGATCGGCGTCCACCAGCGCCGCGCCACCGGACCCGTCCGGCGACGCGCGCTCCCCCGCCACCTGGGCGATGGCGGCGGCCAGGGTGGAAGCCCCCACCCCACCCGAGCCGCCGACCACCGCCACCACCGGCGCCCTCGCCCTGGCCGCACCGTCGGCGAGCACGGACCCCAGCCACGCCGCTCCCTCGGGCAGCGGGATCACCTGGGCCTCCAGCGGCGCGGACCAGACCGAGAGTTCCGCGGGATCCGCACCCACCAGGAACACCCCTCGCCGGTGTGGCAGTGCCCGCGCGACGACACGCTCGGCCTGGTCGTCGGCCACGAGCACGGTTCCTGCGGATCGCCACGGCAGGACGAGCCGGTCGGGGTCGGTCAGCACCTCGGCGTCGAGCGCCTGCGCGGCGACGGCTGACAGGATCGCGTCCTGCGTGTCACCCGGCCCCGCGACGACCAGCACGTCCCTGCCCCGATCCACCCCATCCACGCCCGTCATCCTCGGCAGCGGCGCGCAGGACCGCTCACCCGACTTCCGCACCTGTGGACAACTCCGCGGGCGGCCCGAGTTGTCCACAGCCTGCGCGCCGGGCGGAGGTTCGACGGCGCCATCCCGACCGGCCTCGCCTACGATGCGGGAATGACCAACGGGAGCCCCGGGTCCTTCCCCTCGGCGGCGCTCGACTGGCTGGCGCCGGTCGAGCCCGGTGTCGTGCTCGCGATCGGAAGGCCGTCCGCGGTCACGGCGAATCGGCTGGCCGACCTGGGCAGCCGGGTCCTGCTGAGCGACAAGTCCGGCTCGGCCGTCCGCGCCACCAGGCGTCGCTACCCGTCGCTGCAGGCCGTCGCCGCCGCCCCGGACGCGCTCCCGTTCGTGCCCTGCTCCTTCGACCAGGTGCTGGTCGCCCAGGGGCTGCACCTGCTGCCGAGCGGCCTCGTCCTGGACGAGTTCGCCCGCGTCCTCGCCCCCGGTGGGCGGCTCGCCGTCCTCCACACCGCCAGGGACGACTCCGTCCCCTGGGTGCGTCGGCTGGCGACGATCCTGCGCGAGTACGACCCGGACGCCATGACCGGCGGCGCCGAGCTGTACTCGGTCGCCTCCATCGCTGCCTCACCGCACTTCCCCGTCGTCGAACACCGGTCGTTCCGGCTCTGGGTGCCGATCACCAGGGACGGGTTGCTGGAGATGGTCAGTGCTGCCCCGCGGCTCTCCGTCCTCGAGCAGGCGGACTCGGACCGCCTCCTCGACGAGGTCGGGCACCTGTACGACACCTCCGCCCGCGCCCCCGAACCCCTGCTGCTGCCGTACTCGGTGATGTGCTGGCGCGCCGCCGTCGACCACAGCGAGCTCAGCGCGGCGATCCGCGGCGCGGACGAGGGGTTCGGAATCAACTTCCCGTGGTGAGGTCGCGGGCAGTCGGGGTACCGGTGCAGCCGTTAGGCTGACAACCACAGCGCGCCGAAGGAGCTCGAATGGCCGACAAGTCCGACCTCGCCGAGGTGATCAAGAACATCCAGGCCGACGTCACCACCATCGTCAAGGGTGAGATCGAACTGGCCAAGGCGGAACTGGTGCCTCAGGCGAAGGCCGCCGGCGTCGGCGCCGGGCTGTTCGGGGCCGCGGCCTACGTGGCGCTCAGTGGTGCGGCGCTGCTGTTCAGCGGCCTGGCGTTCTGGCTCTCGGTCGGGTTCCAGGCGTGGTTCCACCTCGACCTCCTGCCTGCTCTCGCCTGGGGGTTCGCGGTGATGGCCGTGCTGTTCTTCGTCGCCGCCGGCGTCCTCGCCCTGATCGGGAAGAGCCGGCTCACGTTCTCGCCGCCGGAGGCGACCGTGGCGAACGCGGAGGCGTCCGTCGCCGCGGTGAAGTCCGCCGTCGCCAAGGGCAAGGCGGACGTGGACGCCCTCTCGCTCACCGGCCGACGTCCCGAGCCCGAGCTCGAGGCCGCCAGCCCGTGGTCGCGTCCGGGGAGCTCGTCCTAGCGCGGTCGCCGCCGCGACTCAGGCGAGCCGGTAGATCCGGGACTCCCAGCCCGCCAGCTCGTCACCGGTGCTGTCGTGGGTTCCCAGCAGGACCTCGGCACCCGAGCGATCGGGCAGGTCGGACGGGAGCGCGACCGGCTCCGACGACCAGTTCGCCACCACCAGCAGCACCTCATCCCCCAGCGTCCGGGTGTAGCAGAACAGGCGCTCGTCCTCGGGCAGCAGCAGCGCGAAGCGACCCTGCCGCACCACCTCGAGGTCGTGGCGCAGCGCGATCAGTCGCCGGTAGTGGTGGAACACCGAGTCGGGGTCGGCGATCGCCGCGACCGCGTTGATCTCCGCGTGGTTGGGCGTCACCGCCAGCCAGGGCGTACCGGTGGTGAAGCCGGCGTTGGGCGAGGCGTCCCACTGCATGGGGGTGCGGGCGTTGTCACGGCTCTTGAACGCGATCGCGGCCAGCAACTGCGCCGGATCGCCACCTCCCGCGACCGCCTCGGCGAAGAAGCGGGTCGACTCCAGGTCGTTGTACTGCTCGATCGAGGTGAAGCCCGCGTTCGTCATGCCGAGCTCCTGGCCCTGGTAGACGTACGGCGTCCCCTTCAGCAGGTGCAGCGTCGTGGCCAACGTCTTCGCCGAGGCCACCCGGAACGGCTCGGAGTCGTCCCCGAACCGCGACACCGAGCGGGGCTGGTCATGGTTCTCGAAGTAGAGCGAGTTCCAGCCGACGTCGGCCATCTCGTCCTGCCACTCGGCAAGGTTCGCCTTCAGCGCCGGCAGGTGCAGCGGGACCACGTCCCACTTCATGCCGGTCGGGCCGTTGTCGATACTGACGTGCTCGAAGGTGAACACCATGCCGAGCTCTCCGGCGGCCGGGTCGGTGTGGGAGCGCGCGGTCGCCGCGTCCACCATGATCATCTCCCCGACGCTGAACAGCTCCTTCTCCGACAGCCCGACCTCGCGGTTCATCTCCCGCAGGAACTCGTGCAGGCGCGGTCCCTCGACCACGATGGACGGGTCGTAGCACAGCCCGCCGGGGCCGTTGGCGGGCCCGTCGGCGAGCGGGTAGGTCTTCGAGATCAGGTTGATCACGTCCATCCGGAACCCGTCGACGCCGCGATCGACCCACCAGCGCATCATGTCGTACACCGCGTGCCGGACCGCAGGGTTCTCCCAGTTGAGGTCGGGCTGCTTGGGGCTGAACAGGTGCAGGTAGTACTGGCCGGACGCGGGGTCGAACTGCCAGCCCGGTCCGGAGAAGAACGACCCGGCGTTGGTCGGCTCGGCCCCGGGGCTGCCCGGCTCGTGGCCGTCGCGGGCCGGACGCCAGATGTACCAGTCGCGCATCGGCGAGGACAGGTCGCGGGAGTCGGCGAACCACGCGTGCTCGTCGGAGGTGTGGTTGACGACCAGGTCCATCACCAGCTTGATGCCGCGGGTGTGCAGGCCCTCGATCAGGGCGTCGATGTCCGCCAGGGTGCCGAACAGCGGGTCGATGTCGGTGTAGTCGGAGATGTCGTAGCCGTTGTCGTCCATCGGCGAGCGGTACACCGGGGACAGCCAGACCACGTCGACACCGAGCGCGCTGAGGTGGTCGAGGTGGGCGGCGATGCCCCGCAGGTCGCCGACCCCGTCCCCGTCGCTGTCCGCGAAGGACCTCGGGTAGATCTGGTACACGACCGCGCTTTGCCACCAGGGAGCCATGTCCCCATCCTCGCCTACGGGCGCTCCCGCAGGAAACGTCCGGGGATCTCGGTGACGCGGGACGCGTCCCAGGGCTGCGTCCAGCCGAGCAGGTCGAACAGCCCGTCGAGCAGGAACGCGGTGAAGCCCCACACGTACAGCTCGCCGAGCGCGAACGCGGGCCCGCTGAAGCCGCCGGGCAGCATCCACGTCGACCGGTGGGCCGGGTCGAGCAGGCTCGCGACGGACACCTGGTGCACTGCCGCGACCTCGGCGGTGTCGACGGGCACGAGCGGACGCGGGTCACCCCACCAGCCGACGACGGAGGTCACGTCGAAGCCGCTGCGCGGGATGTGGGCGTCCGGGAGGGCGCCGAGGACCTCGACCGTGCCGGGCGGGACGCCGACCTCCTCGTCCGCCTCCCGCAGGGCGGCCGCGACCGCGTCGGCGTCGGTGGGCTCCATCGAGCCGCCGGGGAACGCGACCTGCCCGGCGTGGGTGCGCAGGTCGGGACGCTTCTCGATCAGCGGGATGTCGTAGCCATCGGCGCCCTTGCTGAGCAGGATCAGGACGGCCGCCCTGCGCTGGCCGGTCGGCACGCGGGCGCCGCGGATGAACCCGAGCGCGTCGGGACGGGTGAACCGCTCGCGGGCCGCGAGCAGCTCCTCCGGGACGGGGGTGCTCACTCGCCCAGCCCCTTGGCGACCCACTCCTGCACGTTCTCCAGCGAGATGAACTGACCGGGGTGGCGGGCGACGATCCTGCCGTCCGCATCGATCAACAGCGAGTACGGGATGCCGGTGATGCCCAGCGGGGCCTTCAGCGTGTTGTCGAGGTCGGACAGCTGGGGGTAGGTCGCACCCATCAGTTGGGCGAAGTCGATCGCCAGCGCGGGCTGCGGGTCGGAGTAGTTGATGCCCAGCACCGCCACGTCCCTCTGGGACGCGGCGAACGCGGAGATGTGCGGTCCCTCGTCGCGGCAGGGCTCGCACCACTGCGCCCACAGGGTGATCAGCATCGGCCCGCGCAGCCCGCCCAGCCGGACCGTCGAGTCCCCGCCGAGGCAGTCCAGGGTGACGTCGGGCAGGCCGCCCTTCACCGCGGGCAACGACGAGCTCGGTGGGCAGTCCTCGATGCCGGCGGCCCGCCGCGCCGAGACCAGGTCCGTGGGCGTCGCCGTGGCCGTGGCGGACGGGGTCGCCGCTGCCCCCACGCCCGGCAGCAGGCCCGCGCACCCGGCGGCCACCAGCAGGGCGATCGCCATCCCGAACGCCCACAGTGAGTAGTGCCAGCGCTTCATCCGCGGGGCTCCCGGACGAGCTTCGCCGCCACGGCGGGGTCGGTCGGACCCTCGCCGTAGGCGGGGCACAGCGGGGCCAGCGGGCAGGCGCCGCACGCGGGTCGACGGGCGTGGCAGCGACGCCGGCCGTGCCAGATCACCCGATGGTTGAGCGAGATCCAGTCCGACGTCGGGAACAGCGCGCCCACGTCGGCCTCGACCTGGGGCGGCTTGTCGGACTGCGTCCAGCCGAACCGTCGGGAGAGCCGGATCAGGTGGGTGTCGGTGGTGATGCCGGGGACACCGAAGGCGTCGGTGAGGACCACGTTCGCCGTCTTGCGGCCGACGCCGGGCAGCGTGACGAGTTCCTCCAGCGTCCCGGGCACCTCGCCGCCGTAGCGCTCGACGAGGGCGGCGCCGAGCTTGAGCAGCGCCTCGGTCTTGGCCCGGAAGAAGCCGGTGGGGGTGATCAGCTCCTCCAACTCCGCGCGGTCCGCCGCGGCCAGCGCCGCCGCGTCCGGGTACCGCGCGAACAGGAGCGGCGTGACCGTGTTGACCCGGCGATCGGTCGACTGGGCGGACAGGACGGTGGCGACGAGCAGCTGCAGGGCGTTGGCGTGGTCCAGCTCGCAGTGGGCGTCCGGGTACAGCTCCCCCAGCTCGTGGTGGATGGCCCGCGCGCGGCGCACCAGCGCGGTCCTGGACTCGGCCACGACCACCCTCAGAACGAGGCGGCGTTCGCCTCGACGACCAGCTCGACCTCGACCGGGGAGTCGAGCGGGAGGACGGCCACGCCGACCGCGCTGCGGGCGTGGCTGCCGCGAGGGCCGAACACCTGCTGGAGCAGCTCGGACGCACCGTTGGCGACGGCCGGCTGACCGGTGAAGGACGGGGCACTGGCCACGTAGACGACCAGCTTCACCACCCGCCGGATGCCGTCCACACCGCCGGCGACGGACGCGGCCGCAGCGACGGCATTCAGTGCTGCGGTGCGGGCCAGCCCTGCCGCCTGATCGGCAGTGACCTCCGCTCCGACCTTCCCGACGGCGGCCAGCGTCCCGTCGACGAACGGCAGCTGCCCTGCGGTGAACACCTGTCCGGCGGAGGTGACGGCCGGGAGGTAGGCGGCAACGGGAGCGGGAACCGCGGGCAGGTCGATCCCGAGGCCAGCGAGGCGGGCGGACGCCAGCACCTCGTCGAGCTCCTCGTTCATCACTCCACCGGGCGCTTCAGGTAGGCCACCAGGCTCTCCGCGTTCGGGCCCGGAACGATCTGGACCAGCTCCCACCCGTCCTGGCCCCAGTTGTCGAGGATCTGCTTGGTGGCGTGCACCAGCAGGGGGACGGTCACGTACTCCCACTTCGTCATGCGCCCAGTATCGAGGATGCCGCCGACAATGCCGATCCCGGGTCCACGCCGGTCACTCGCAGCGGCGTCCCTTCGGGCACAGGATGGACGTCCACGAGGTGATGTCGGTGCGCTGGCGAAGCAGCTGTCGGCGCTCGCGCTCGGTCATGCCGCCCCACACGCCCCACTCGATCCGGTTGTCGAGGGCCTCGGCCAGGCACTCGTTGCGGACCGGGCAGGAGTAGCAGACGGACCGGGCCCGCTTCTGGTCGGCACCCTCGGGGAAGAGCTCGTCCTGCAGTCCACGGCACTTGGCCTGAAGGGTCCAGTCGTCGACTCCGAGCGTCATTGCTCTGATCCTTTCGGGGGGTGACCCGCGCTGCGGTGTAAGCAATTGCTAGGTGTATGGCCGATGGTCTGTCAAGCACCGGAAGACTGTGAAGTGCAGATTCAGCGACTGTGGAACTGCTGGCACGTCACATTCCGGTGGTTGGGGAGCGTCACGTACCCTAGAAACCATGCGTATGGGGAGACGGCTGTACTCGTTGCTCATGTTCGCGGTGGTATCGGTGCTCGGCGGCCTGCTCACCGCGGGCCTGGTCGTCCCCATCGCAGGCATTGCGACCACCGCGGGCACGTCGGCGGTGACCAGCCTCGACAGCCTGCCGACCGCGCTCAAGGAGACCCCGCAGTGGGAGCGGTCGCGGCTGCTGAACGCGGACGGGACCGTCCTGGCCTACTTCTACGACGAGAACCGCATCTACGAGCCGCTGAGCAAGATCTCGCTGGTCATGCAGCAGGCGCAGGTGGCCATCGAGGACCATCGCTTCTACGAACACGGCGCGATGGACCTCCAGGGCACGCTGCGCGCGCTGGTCTCGACCAGCCAGGGCAACACCCAGGGCGGCTCCAGCCTCACCCAGCAGTACGTCCGCCTCGTCCTGGTCGAGCAGGCCGAGGAGAACAACGACGCCGCGGCGAAGGCCGCAGCAACCGAGAACACCGTGGCCCGCAAGGTGCGCGAACTGCGCTACGCGATCGCGGTGGAGAAGCAGTTCACGAAGGACGAGATCCTCGAGCGCTACCTGAACATCGCCTACTACGGCGACGGCGCGTACGGCGTGGAGGCCGCGGCCCGGCACTACTTCGGGGTGAGCGCGGCCGACCTGGACCTGCCGCAGGCGGCGATGCTGGCCGGCCTCGTCCGCAACCCGGTCGCGTCGAACCCCCGCACGCACACGCAGGTCGGCGTCCAGCGCCGCAACGACGTGCTCGACCGCATGGCCGAGCTGAACGTCATCACCGCCGACCAGGCGGCCGAGGCGAAGGCCACCAAGTTCGACGTCAAGAAGGTGACGTTCTCGCGGAAGGGCTGCGCGAACTCGAAGCTGCCGTTCATCTGTGACTACGCCCTCGAGGTGCTCAAGCAGCAGGCCACGTCCCTCGGTACCACCGAGGAGGAGCGGCTGGAGCGCGTGTACCGCGGCGGCCTGACCATCACCACCGAAATCGACCCGAAGGCGCAGAAGGCCGCGCAGAAGGTGGTCAGCAGGAACGTCGACCCGAGGGACCCGGCGATCGGAGTGGTCGTGATGATGGACCCGAAGACGGGGTTGATCAAGGCGATGGCCCAGAGCAGGCCGGAGATGGGCAAGAAGAAGGGCCAGACCTACTACAACTACGCGGTGGGCACCGGGTTCAACGGCGCGGACGGCTTCCAGGGCGGTTCGACGTTCAAGATGTTCGTCGCAGCGGCGGCGCTGGAGAACGGTTTCGGCGTCCAGACCAGCTTCCACGTCCGGGCCAGCAAGAACTACCAGGGCGAGACGTTCCAGTCGTGTTCGGGCTCGTTCAAGGTGTTGAAGCGCTGGGTGGTGGACGGCCCGGAGGTCGGCAACTACAACATGTACAACGGCACCGCGCAGTCGGTGAACAACTACTACGTGCCGCTGGAGCAGAAGGTCGGCCTGTGCAAGGTGACCAAGCTGGCCAAGCGGGTGGGCCTGCAGCTGGCCAGCGGTGAGGACATCGTCGAGAAGTTCAACGCGATCCCGTCCTTCACGCTCGGTTCGGCCGAGATCACGCCGCTGTCGATGATCACCGCGTACGGAACGATGGCCAACCGGGGCACGAAGTGCAACCCGGTGATCCTGAAGTCGATCACCAATGCCGACGGCGGGAAGTACGACGTGCCGAGCGCCGGCTGCAAGCAGGTGGTCGACCCGGAGATCGCCGACGCGGTGAACAAGGTGTTCCAGGGCCCGTTCACGAGCGGGACGCTGCGGTACGCGCAGATCCCCGGCTACACCCTGGCGGGCAAGACGGGAACGGTGCCGCTGAACAAGGCGGAGTGGTCGGTCGGCTACACGCCCAACCTGGTCGCCGCCGCCGTGATCAGCTACGACAACAGCCCCAAGTACAAGAAGTACTGGAACAGCAAGTACAGCTACCTCCGCAACGTCCGGCTGCCGCACTCGGGGACGTACCTGACCGGCTACGGCGCCGACGCCGGCAGCAAGATGCTCAAACCGGCGATGCAGCAGGCGCTGGCGGACATCGACGAGCACGACGAGTTCGCCACGGCGCAAGCGTCCGTGTTGAACGGCGACACGGAGTCCGTGCCGAGCTGCTCGGGCATGGGGTGGTCGAGCTGTCGGGCCGCCCTGTCCTCGGCGGGGTTCAGCAGCTACGTGACCTACCAGTACTCGGACACCGTCGCCAAGGGTGGCCTGATCGGCCTGACCCGGTCGGGCTCGGTGCCCAAGGGCAGCGAGATCGGCGTGATCGTGTCGAAGGGTCCGAAGCCGGAGCCCAAGCCGACGTCGAGCCCGACCCCGTCCACGGAGCCGACGAGGAAACCGCGCCGGTGATCGGCAAGCTCGCCGGCCGGCTCGCGCTGGCCGGCGCTGCCTGCGTGGTCTACGGGACGTTCGAGGCGCGGGCGTTCCGCGTCCGCAGGGTGACGGTGCCGGTGTTGCCGGAGGGGGCGCCGCGGCTGCGGGTACTGCACGTCTCCGACATCCACCTCGCCGCGCGGCAGGGAGCGAAGCTCGACTTCGTCCGGGCGCTGGCGGGGCTGGAGCCGGACCTGGTGGTGAACACCGGCGACAACATCTCGCACGCGGACGCGCTGGAGCCCCTGCTCGGGGCGTTCGGCCGGCTGCTGGACGTGCCGGGGGTGTTCGCGTTCGGCTCGAACGACTACACCGCGTCGACGTTCCACAACCCGCTGGCGTACCTCGCGTCCTCGACGAGCCGTGACGGCGTTCACGAGGACCGGGAGGTGCTCCCCACGGAGGCGTTGCGGGAGGGGCTGGCGTCCGGCGGGTGGAAGGACGTGACGGGTCACAAGGTGACGCTGGACGTGCACGGGCTGCGCCTGGAGTTCCGGGGCACCGACGACGCCCACCTGCACCGCGACGACTACTCGCTGGTGGCCGGACCGCCGGCCCCGGACGCGGACCTGGCGCTCGGGGTCACGCACGCGCCCTACGCGCGGGTGCTGGACGCGATGACGGTGGACGGGCTGCCGCTGCTGTTCGCCGGCCACACGCACGGCGGCCAGGTGTGCCTTCCGGGCTGGGGCGCGCTGACCACGAACTGCGACCTGCCGACCGCCCAGGCGAAGGGGCTGAGCCGCTACCACGCAGGCGACTACACCTCCTGGCTGCACGTCTCTGCCGGTGTCGGGACCTCCCCGTACGCGCCGTACCGGTTCGCGTGCCCGCCCGAGGTGACCGTCCTCACCCTCACGGCGGGCTCGAATGGCTGAGGTCGGCCAGTTCGGCTAGACTGCCACTCGGCCCTGACCCAGTCAGGGCTGTTCGGGGTGTGGCGCAGCTTGGTAGCGCGCATCGTTCGGGACGATGAGGTCGCAGGTTCAAATCCTGTCACCCCGACTCTGCGGTTAGCCGCTCCGACTAGGGATTATGTCCCCCGTCGGAGCGGCTTTCGGCGTCTTGCATCCTGGGCATCCGATCTCGGACGCCAACATTCGCCCGGCCGTACGACCTCACCGGGTCACCACGTTGGCGCTGAGTGGTCGACCGCCGGTTGCCTGCTTCGTACATGTGTTCGAATGACTGTCAGTGGCGAGTGTTTGACTAGGTACATGGACACGACGGGGTTGCTGCCAGCCGGTGAGGCGATCGACCAGATCACCGCGCTGCTGGACCGCATCGACACCGCCCGCGCCGGGGTGGACGCGGCGACCCGGTTGCGGTGGGTGCGGTCCGCGCGGGTCGCCCATCAGAGGCTCGGCGCGCTGGCGTCCGTGCTGACCGGCGAGGCGGATCGGGCGAAGGCGTCGGAGCGGACGTCGGGCACTCCCCTCTCCTCGTGGCTCGGCACCGGTGAAGTGCTGTCCAGGCGGGAGGCCGCCGGCGCGGTGAAGGCCGGGCGCGAGCTCGTCGAGCACCCCGATCTGGCCGAGGCGGCCACCGGTGGCCACGTCAACGGCGCGCAGACCCGTTCGATCGGGCGGGTGCTGGGCGCGTTGGCGCCCCAGCTGGACCCGTCGCAGCAGGTCCGCGCCGAACAGGTCCTGGTCGGTCTGGCGGCGACCATGGACGCCGACCAACTGCGCAACGCCGCGGGGCGGGTCCTGGAGGAGGTCGCTCCGGTCGAGGCGAACGCCCTGGCCGAGACGCTGTTGCAGCGCGAGCACGAGGCAGCGGTACGCGGACGGTTCTTCCGGCACCACTTCGACGGCGGGTCGATGCTGTTCGAGGGATCGGTCCCGAAGGCCGACGGCGCCCAACTGCTGGCCCTGGTGCAGGCCCACGCCGACCGTCTGCGGCGCACCGCCATCGAAACCCGTGACCCCCTCACGAACATCACCACCGGTGAGCAGCGGCGTGCGGACGCCTTCGTCGCCATGGTTCGATCCGCCGGCGAGGGCGGCGCCGACAACAGGGCGCCCGCGGCCCGGGTGATTGTGAAACTTGACTACGACAAGCTCATCTGTGGCGCGGCGGGCGCCGGCGTGCTGGACGACGGATCCCCGCTCTCGGCCGGTGAGCTTCGCCGGCTGTGCTGCGGTGCCGGCGTGCTGCCGGTTGTGGTGGACGGAAAGTCCGCCCCGCTGGACGTCGGGTACGAGCAACGCCTGGTCACCCGTGCACAGCGCGCCGCCCTGCACGTGCGCGACGGAGGGTGCGCGTTCCCCGGCTGCGACCTCGCGGCCGGCAGTTGCGAGGCACACCACATCGTCCCGTGGTGGGAGGGTGGACGAACCGACCTCTCGAATCTGGTCCTGCTGTGCCGACACCACCACGGCGTCATCGAGCCCGCACGCTACGGGCTCCGCGACCAGTGGAGCGTCGAGATCGCAGAGGACGGCCTCCCCGAGTTCCTCCCGCCTGCCCGATACGGACCCCCCCGACGGCCCATGAGGAACCGGAGGAGCACCCCACTGGACGACACCGGCTGATGGGTGGGAGCCGTGGGGGACGCCACCGCCGCCCCTCACAGGGCACCCAAGGCACCGGGGTGAACGTCACCGCCCCTGACGAGGACATCCATGAGACCGTGGTGAACAGCACCGCCGCCCGTGGTGGTGCTGCGCGCCGCGATCCTGAAGGCTCGGACACCGAGCGGCACGTCTGGAGGCGATCAAGGCGGCGCGGGAAGTGGGCATGTCGTGCTCAGCCATCGGACTCCTCGTCGGAACCTCCGGCGAGCCAGTCCGGCAGCGCTACGGGAACAAGGTGGCGTGACGAAGCAAGCCCCTCCTGCCGAGATCGAAGGCGAGAACCTCCGTGGCTCGCCTCGCTGTGGAGCATCCCGGCCAAATCCATGGCGAGGACGTCCTGGAGCCGCGGGAGATCTCGCAGATGCGGCCAGCGGCCGGCCATCGGCATCCAGCCGGCGGTCCGCTGGACGCTGACGCGGGGCGGAGCGTGGCCATGCCGTTCCCGCGCTCTCCGCCGATGAGCGCATCGAAAGGTGTTGACACGACCAGACTCCGTGTCCCATCCTGTAAGGCTGGCCGAACGGGCCGGACGAGATCGAAAGGCACGACCGTGTTGAGGATGCAGGGATTCGAGGTGCGCGAGCAGTCGCTCGCCGCGCTGCCCTGGCATGCCTATGCGTGCGCGTCCTCCGTCGAGGATCGCAACGGCAAGCCGAGCACCCGGATCGAGGCCGGGCCGCCCCTGGGGTGACCACGCACGCGCGTGGACCCAGAACCACAGGAGCCGCCCACCGGGAAGACCGGGCCGGGCGGCTCGTCGTGTCAGGACACCACACAGCACAACCATGCGGATCTAGCTCAACCGGAAGAGCAGCCGTCTCCAAAGCGGCAGGTTGGGGGTTCGAAGCCCTCGATCCGTGCGAAGTACCGCTCAACCCTGCGCGGGGCACCCGGTGGAAACGGGGCTCACTGTCACAAGGCCCGCGCAGGGGCGGTACGGACAACTCAACAGCGGCACCCTCGCGGTGCGGTGCGGGAAGCCAGCGGACGCCACGTCCGGCCCGACACCGTCCATGCGCCCAGGACCCACCCTGGCACAAGCGGTCGACGACCACGGAACTCGACCCGCGCGGGAACAACAGACAAATCGCCTGACGAGCCGGTGAGACTCCGGCGAAACCGCGCGTCCCCCATCGGGGCGCGGTCGCGGTCGCGATGCGCGCAGGCCCCAGGGTGGGGCAGCGGTCCGTAACACCGTCGCTTCGGCAGCAGGGTTCGATCCCCTGGCGCGCAACTGGCACACCCCGACGTCCGCGAGCCGGACGGAAATCGGTCATCACAAGTTCGACTCTTGTCAGGCGCACCCGGGCGCCTGCGCCCGTCGGTTGGGCACTCCGGTTCCACCACCACGCTCGGGACCTCCTGGACCGGCGTCGAGCCGGAGCGGATCGATCATCTGTGGAACGCAGTGTTGCGGGTTCGAGTCCCGTCGTCGCCTTTGGTGACGTAGCTCAAGTGGCAGAGCATGCGACATCGGTCAGCGCCCCCACGCTCGACGCCACTCTCGTCCGCGAACCGGAAGGGATCGGTTACCGGCTGTAAACCGGGCGTCTCACGCCGTCCTCGCCGGTCCCACCACCACGTTCGCGGACCCCCACTCTCGACACCCCACCCTGCTCATCGATCACGAAAGGAGACGAGCATGAACGACCTCTACGCGACGGTCAGCACCCGTCGCACGCCGCAGTCGGCACCCGCCGACCGTCGGCAGGAGCGCAACAACGGCGGTGGCTACGCCTTCACCGTGACCGAGATCGAGCGGGTCAAGAGGTTCCTCATCCTCGGCTCCGACGCCGGCTCCTACTACCAGGGCGCCGGTGAGCTGACCGCCCAGAACGCGCAGGCGGTCATCGACCTGGCCGCCACGGACGGACGGGCGCTGGTCGACCTGATCGTGGACGTGTCCGTCGGCGGAAAGGCCCCGAGGCAGGACCCGGCGCTGTTCGCGCTGGCGATCGCTGCGGCGGCGCCGGACGTCGACGTGCGGACGTACGCGCTGCAGGTGCTGCCGGACGTGGCTCGCACGGGCACGCACCTGCTCACCTTCGCCCGCTACATCGAGCAGTTCCGCGGCTGGGGACGCGGCCTGACCCGCGCGGTCGGCGCCTGGTACACCGACCAGCCGGTCGACCAGGTCGCCCACCAGACCGTCAAGTACCGGCAGCGGAACGGCTGGTCGCACCGCGACCTGCTGCGCCTGGCACACCCGGCGACCGTCGAGCCGGCCCGCAGGGCCCTGTTCGACTGGATCGCCGGACGCGAGGCCGTCGGCGTGCCGCGGATCGTCGAGGGTCACCTCAGGGCCCAGGCGGCCGGCGCCGACGTCCCGGCACTCGTCCGCGAGTACCGCCTCACCTGGGACATGCTCCCCGACGAGGCGCTCACGCGAGCGGCGACCTGGGACGCGCTGCTGGACGTCGGCATCCCGCAGACGGCGCTGCTGCGGCAGCTGCCCCGGCTCACCCGCCTCGGCGTGGTGGGTCCGCTCGGGACGGGACGCACCGCGGAGGTCGCGGCGCAGCTCACCGACCCGGCACGGCTGCGGAAGGCCCGCGTCCACCCGGTGAACCTGCTCGTGGCGCTGCGCACCTACGCGGCGGGACGCGGCAGGGGGTCGGCCTGGGAGCCGGTGTCGGCAATCATCGACGCACTCGATGCGGCCTTCTACCAGGCGTTCGAGTTCGTCGAGCCGGCGGGCAGGCGCACCCTCGTCGGCCTGGACGTGTCCGGGTCGATGGGATCGCCCGTCGACCGCACCTCGGGGATCACCGCCCGCGAGGTGGGTGCGGCGATGTCGCTGGTGATCAAGGCCACCGAGCCGGAGGCCGAGGTCTACGGCTTCACCGGCGGGAACACCCTCCGGGGACGGCTGCGGGGGCTCTGGGGAGCGACGACGTTCACCGACCTGGGCCTCTCGCCCCGACAGCGGCTCGACGACGTCACCCGGTTGGTCTCCCACCTGCCGTTCGGCCCGACCGACTGCGCCCTGCCGATGACCGAGGCCCTGGCCAGGGGGCTCGAGGTCGACACGTTCGTCGTCATCACCGACAACGAGACGTGGTACGGCGCCGTCCACCCGCACCAGGCGCTGCGGACGTACCGCGAGCAGACCGGGATCCCGGCGAGGCTCGTGGTGCTCGCCACGACGCCCACGCGGTTCACCATCGCCGATCCAACGGATGCGGGCATGCTCGACATCGCCGGATTCTCCAGCGACGTCCCGCAACTCGTGGCCGGGTTCTCCCGCGGGTTCTGAGCATCCAGGACCCGCACCCGCGGGCGGCGCTGACCGACGTCGGCGCCGCCCGCGGCCGGTGCGTCGCGCTGCCGTTCGGTGGCGGCCGTCCGGGTCGTGGTCCCGTCCTGTTGCTCCCGTCCGGGGGTGTCGCTGCGGGGTGGCCTGCGAATCTGCACCGTAGATCCGCCCTCGCCCACCCGACCCGGGCTCAGGCGGCGCCTGGTGGGCGATTCCGCAGGGCGGCGGCCGCTACGCTTCACGCCATGACGAACGCGGCGCAGCCGGATCCCGTACCCGGCCGGTGGCGGCTCTCCCCCGCGGCCGTGGTGGACGTCTTCGTCTACGTGGTCGTGCTGAACATCGCCGCGGAGTACCTCCCCATGGTGATCACCGAGACGTTCACCCTCTCGCTGCTCACCGCGGTCCTGCTGAAGGTCGTGCTCGAGGTCGTCGTGTTCTTCAAGAACCGGGTGAAGGCCCGGTTCAAGGCGGCCACCACTCCGGTCGGCAAGGTGGGCGCGGGGCTCCTGCTGTGGGCGATCCTGGTCGGCAGCAAGTTCGTCGTCCTCGAGCTCGTCGCCCTGCTCTTCGCCGACCAGGTGAAGCTCGGCGGCTTCTTCGCCGTCACCGGGCTGATCCTGATCCTGCTCGTCGCCCGCGCCGGCGTCCGGCGGCTGCTCGCCCAGCCCGACCCCGCCCTGTGACGAAGGGGCCCGGCCTCCCGGCCGAGCCCCTCCTTCACCGCGGCCGTGCTTTGGCGAACCCGGCCGACGTGTCGTTCACCGTCCAGTCTTGCTCTTCAGTCCAAGCGCCCGACGGATCGTGGTGTTCAGGTCGGTCTGGTCGGTGAGCCCGACGATGTTCGCCGCGCCCGGACCGTAGCCCGCGATCCGCAGCTGGGTGCCGGTGTGCTGCATGGACGAACCCTTCGCCGCGGTCGCGTAGTTGATGGTCATCGGGGCGTCGTCCGCGGTGAGCAGGTTCACCGTGATACCCGGCGTCACCGAGCCGGCCTCGACGATCTGGCTGGTGTGGGCGTGGTCGGCGGTGACGAAGACGGACGTGTTCCCGTCCCGCTTCGCAAACGCCAGTGCCGCCTGCACGGCCTCGTCGAGGTCGACGGTCTCGCCGATCTGGCCGCACGCGTTCGCGGCGTGGTCCTGCTTGTCGATGCTGGCGCCCTCGACCTGGAGGAAGAAGCCCTTGCTGCGGTCGGAGCTGAGCAGCTGGATCGCCTTGGTGGTCATGTCGGCCAGCGTCGGCTGGGTGTCCGGACGGTCGGGGTTGGCCGTGCACTTCGCCGGGTCCTTCTTGCCGCCGTCGGCCGTCGCCTCGGGACCCACCCAGCGGACGGCCATGTTGCCGGTCGCGAACAGGCCCAGCAGCGGCTTGCTCTGGTTGGCCTGCTTCACCGAGGCCAGTCCGGCCTTGTCGGAGACGAGCTGGTAGCCGCGCTCGACGGCCTGCTGCTTCAGCGTCTTGCCCGCGTACGCGCCGGCTGTCGCCGTCTCGTCGAAGGTCGCGGAGCCGCCGCCGAGGGTGACGTCCGCCCTCGTGGTGAGCAGCTGCTCGGTGATCGAGCCCGCGCCGCCGTTCTCGATGGCGTTGGTCGGACAGGTCTTCAGCGTCGCGGCCGGACCGTAGCACGCGCGGGCCGTCACGTGGGCCTCCTGCACGGCAGGGGTGGCGTCCTGGATCTCCGCGGTGGTGACGTTGCCGGTGCGCAGACCGGCCGCCTTGGCCAGCTCGACGAGGTTGGCCTGCGGGTTGCCCTTGATGTCGACGCCTATCGCGCCGTCGTAGCTCTTCGTGCCGGTCGCCCACGCGGTCCCTGTCGCCGCGGAGTCGGGGTCGTAGTCCGGCTTGCCGTCCTTCGTGAGCGAGTAGGTCGTGTACTGCCCGGTCAGCGGCAGCGCGTCGATGCCGGCGAAGCGTCCGGCCGCGCCCTTGGCGTAGTTGCGGGCGATCGTGATCTCGGAGTCGCCCATGCCGTCGCCGATCAGCAGGATGACGTTGCGGGCGCGTCCGCCCTCGACGGCCCTGCGGACCGCGTTGGTCCGGTCGCCGTCGTTGCGGTTGGCCGCACCCGGCAGGCTGAGGTCGAGGGACGGGACGGCGGTCGCGACAGTGGCGGCGGAGACGGTGATGGCCACGGTGGCCAGGCCGGCGCGGAGCAGCCGGCGGGAGCGGGAGTGCATGGGGTGCCCTTCTGTGGTGGAGGGCGCCAGCCCAGCAGCCGAAGGCGAACAGCCGGCGACACCGCGGTGGCGGCCGAATGACCACAGCCCGGACAGCAGCACCGATCCGGCGCGGAAGCCCGGTTTCGCGCCGGTCTACTCGGGGAGGCCGTCGCGGTCGGCCCACTCCAGGAGCGTGTCGAGGCGGTGGGCGACGTCGTCGATGGACGCGTGCGGGTCGCCCTGCGCGGCGAAGCGGGCGGGGACGGTGGCCAGCGTCAGGTCGCGCGGCTCGATCGCGTCCAGCTCGGACCACGTGAACGGGGTCGACACCGTGCCGTCGGGGACGCCGCGGACCGACCACGCGCTCGCGATCGTGTGGTCGCGGGCGTTCTGGTTGAAGTCGACGAACACGTGCCGGGGATCGCGGTCCTTGCGCCACCAGGTGGTCGTCACGTCCTCGGGCGCCCGCCGCTCGACCTCACGGGCGAACGCCAGCGCCGCCCTGCGCACCTCGCCGAACCCCCACTCCGGCGCGATCCGGACGTAGATGTGCAGCCCGCTGCCGCCCGACGTCTTCGGGTAGCCGACGATCCCGAGCTCGTCGAGGACGCCCTTGGCCACCCCCGCCACCTTCCGCACCCGCTCGAACCCCGCGTCCGGCATCGGGTCGAGGTCGATCCGCCACTCGTCGGGCTTCTCCACGTCCGCCCGCCGCGAGTTCCACGGGTGGAACTCCACCGTGGCCATCTGGACGGCCCACGCCACCGCCCCCAGCTCCGTGACGCACAGCTCGTCGGCCGTCCGCCCGTAGCGCGGGAAGTACACCTGGACGGTCTCCACCCACGGCGGCGCCCCCGCCGGCAGCCGCTTCTGGTGCACCTTCTCCCCGGCCAGCCCGGACGGGAACCGGTGCAGCATGCACGGACGCTCCCGCAGCGCGCGGACGATCCCGTCCCCCACGGCCAGGTAGTAGTTCGCGAGGTCGAGCTTGGTCCAGCCGTGCGCGGGGAAGTAGACGCGGTCGGGGCTGGTCAGCCGCACGACGCGCGGCCCGACCTCCAGTTCGACCGGTTCGGCCTTCACCATGGCGAGAACCTACCCATCCGCGGCCGTCACCGCCACGGTCCGGGCGGACGCGGATCGTCAGGCGAGAGCCTGCCGACCCCAGAAACCCTCGGCGGCGAAGAGCCGTCCGACAAGGGGCTCGAGCAGGCCCGCCTCGGCCAGCGTGTCCAGGATCGTGTACCGGGACCGGATCAGCTGGCTGCGCGCGTAGGTGGCCCGGAACTCCGCCCAGCCCAGCCCGATGTCGGCCGGGTGCGCGGGGGCCCCGGCCGCCCGCAGCATCACCTGAAGCTCGGCCGCGGGCACCAGGTGCTCGCGCAGGCGTTGCGAGAGAGTCGGCCACGCCGCAGCGAAGGCCTCCAGCCGCCGCCCGACACCGCGCGCGTCGGTGTACTTCGCCATCGTCTGCTGCACGGCGGCCTCGCGCAGGCCCGGCCGGGTGTGGTGGGAGAGGACGCGCCGCTCCATGGCCTCGGCGGACGGCCACGCGGCGACGGCCGCGTCCACGTCGAGCGAGGCGAGGTCGTCCGCCAGCAGCGCCTCGTACAGCGCGGTGACGGCCACCGTCCCGACCGCCACCTTGAAGCCGTGGGACAGCCGCCGCGGCACCACGTCGACGCCGAGCCCTTCCATCTCCCACAGGTGCGAGAACAGGTGCTCCGAACCCGACGCGGGCCGCGAGCCGTGGTGCGCCTGCATGGCCAGCCCGGACATCAGCAGGCCCTCGGCCAGCCCGCCGACCGCGTCCACGTCGCCGGCGGCGAGGGCTGCCGGGCGCGACAGCGCCGCGCGGAGCGGCCCCTGGACGAGCTCCCACACGCCCGCGTCGACCGCCTCGGCGCCGACGGCGTCCGCGACCAGCCAGTCGGCGCCCGCCGTGAGCTTGCCCAGCAGGTCGCCGTAGCCGGAGGCGGTCATCGCCGCCGGTGCGGCCGCCATCACGTCGAGGTCGGCCACCGCGAGCGCGGGCGCGGCGCCGTCGAGGGTCTGCTTGTAGCCGTCGACGGCGAGCGAGGCGCCGAACGCGGTGTAGCCGTCCATGGACGCGGCCGTCCCGACCACCGCGTAGGGGCGGCCGAGCTCGCCGCACGCCCGCTTGGCGAGGTCGTTGAGGGTGCCCGCCCCGACCGCCACCACGACGGCGTCGAGGTCGCGGACGGCGTCGCGCAGCAGCGCCGCGTTCTCGTACCGCGCGTACAACTCGGGCTCGCCCGGGAACACCCAGGGCTCGAGGACGCGGACGCCCGCGGCCGCCAGCGCGTCGTGGACGGCACGACCGGCGGCGGCCATCGTCCGCTCGTCGCCGACGACGACGGCCGCCCGGTCGCCGAAGACCTCCCGGAACGCGTCGGCCACCCGGCCGACCACGCCGCGTCCGATCAGCACCTGCCGGGTGTCGGTCGCGTCCGCCAGTGCCCTGGCGATGAGTTCGCTCATGGTCGTCTCTTCCGCTCCCGACTCATTCGGGGTCGGACGCGGTCCAGCCGAGCTCGTCCCACACCGACGGCGGCAGGAGGCGGTCGATCCG
The DNA here is from genome assembly GCF_049840635.1 of Propionicimonas sp. Lineage (GTDB taxonomy): Bacteria > Actinomycetota > Actinomycetes > Propionibacteriales > Propionibacteriaceae > Propionicimonas. The sequence goes on along the minus strand of NZ_JASGKL010000005.1, from coordinate 2,298,459 downwards.
GTCGAGGACGAGCTGCGGCGCCAGGTGCGGCGGCAGCGCGGCGACGTCGTCCGCGGTCGCCTCCCCGGTGAGCACCACGGCGGAGACCATGTCGACATCGAGTGCCATCCTGATGTCGGTCTGGAGCCGGTCGCCCACCATGACGGAGCGCTCGATCGACGCGCCGGGCAGGGTGTCCATGACGGTCCGCAGCATGATCGGGTCGGGTTTGCCGAGGCTGCGCCGGCAGGTGGTGCCCGTGCAGGCCTCGATGGCCGCGGTGATCGCCGCGCAGTCCGGCTCGCCGCGTCCGCCGGGGAACGGGCAGAACCGGTCGGGGTTCGTCTGGATCAGGAACGCCCGCTGGTGGAACCAGATCGCGTCGAAGGCGATCTGGAGCTTGCGGTAGTCGAACGTCCGGTCGTAGGAGGCGATCACGATGTCGATCTCCGCCGGGTCCTCGCTCATCCGGATCCCCGCCGCGGCTAGGGCCCGCTTCAGCGGCTCCTCCGAGATCGGGAACACGACCGCGTCCGGGTGGTGTGCCACCAGCCAGGCGGTCGTGGTGACCACGGTGTTGGCGATGTCCTCCACGGGGGTGGGCAGGCCGAGCCGCGCGAGCTTGTCCGCGTACTGCTCGGGGTCCCTGGTGGGGTTGTTCGACAGGTAGCGGAGGGGAATCCCGCGCCGCCGCAGTTCGCCGATCAGCCGCGCCACCCCCGGCAGCAGGTGGTCACCGAGGAAGATCGTGCCGTCCATGTCGAACACGTAGGCGTCGTACAGGTCGCTCGGGTAACGCACGACGGCGGCAGGGGGCATCGGTCGGTTCTCCTCAGTCGCAGCGGACGGGATCGGCGGCCGGTCGCGGGTCGTAGGCGTCCAGCGCGGCGACCTTGGGCGCGGAGGACGAGGCCGGGTCGAAGGTGTACCCGAGCCACTCCGTCGTCAGCCGGCGGGCGAGTTCGAGGCCGATCACGCGCTGGCCGAAAGTGAGCACCTGGGCGTTGTTGGACAGCACCAGGCGTTCGACCGAGAAGCTGTCGTGCGCGACGGACGCCCGGATCCCGGGCACCTTGTTGGCGGCGATCGCGACGCCCATGCCCGTGCCACAGACGAACAGGCCGCGATCGGCCCTCCCCTCGGCGATCAGCCGGGCGCCGGCGACCGCGACGTGCGGGTAGTCGACGTCGTCGCCGGCCCCGACGCCGACGTCGATCACCTCGTCGACCCGGTCGTCCGCGGCCAGGTCGGCCTTGAGCTTCTCCTTGTACTCGTAGCCGGCGCTGTCGGCGGCCACCACGATCCGCAGGCCCATCGCTGATTCCTCCCGGGGGCGGCGCTGCTGTCGCCCGTCCTTCCCTGACCCGATCTTACATAGTTTGTGATAGATACACCAGTATTTGTGTGAGCTAGGTCGTCGCGCGGGTGACGGAAGGACCCACCGCGCGAAGGTGTTCGACCTCCGCGGCCGGCGTTCGGGAGTCGACCACGACGTGTGCGAAGTCGGTCAGCGCGGCGAACCGGTGCAGGGCCCTGCGCGCGAACTTCGTGTGGTCGAGCAGCAGGATCGGCTGCTCGGCGGAGGCGATCATCGCCCGCTTCACCTGGGCCACGTCCTCGTAGGGGTGGAAGCACTGGTCGTCGCTGATCCCGGACGCGCTGAGCAGGCAGTAGTCGGCCCGTACGCCGGCGACCATGTCCAGGGTCGTCTTGCCGAGCAGCGACTCGGCCCACGGCTGGTACTCGCCGCCGGTCACGAGCAACCGGGTGGTCGGCGTCCGGGACAGCTCGCGGGCGACCAGCAGCGAGTTCGTGACCACGGTGAGCGGGACGCCCGCCAGCGCGCGCAGCGTCCACAGCGCCGACGTCGAGTCGTCGACGAGGACGGAGCTGCCCGGGCGGACCAGGGCCGCGGCCGCTGCGGCGATCTCCTCCTTCTCCGCCGCGTGCTGCTCCATCCGCAGGGCCGCGCTCACCTCGCTCAGCCGGGACGCGGTCGCCGCCACCACCCCCCGCTGCTGTCGGGTGAGCAGGCCCTCCTCCTCGAGCGCGTCGATGTCGCGGTAGGCCGTCATCGCCGACACCCCGGTCTCGGCGACGATCTCCTCCACGCTGAGGGTGCCGCGTTGGGCCACCAGTTCCGCGAGCCGTCGCCGGCGCTGCCGCACCGCGTCCGCCGACGCCCTGCCCCCGCTCCTCGCCATCTGTGCCTCCGGTCGGTGTCTCAGCGCAGTTCTGCCAGCCGGCCGTAGGACGCCGCCGCGCCCAGGGACTGGACCGAGATCGCCGCGGCCCTCGTGCCGAGGTCGACCCCGTCGGCCAGCGGCCCGCCGCGGCCCAGCACGGTGGCAAGGCCGCCCACGAAGGCGTCGCCCGCGCCAGTGGTGTCGACCACATGCTCGACGTGCTCTGCCGCCCGCGCGATCCGCTCGCCCTCGTCCGTCACCGCCACGCTGCCGCGCGCGCCGAGGGTGAGCACGGCGCTCCTGGCGCCGAGCGCGAGGAGGCCGTCGAGCAGCCGGTCCGGGTCGTCGGCCGCGTCCGCCCCGAGCAGGAGCGCGGCCTCGGTCTCGTTCACCACGAGCGGGTCGCAGGCCCGCAGGACCTCGCTGTCGAGCGTCGACGCGGGGGCGGCGTTGAGCAGGAACCGGACGCCGCGGCGCCCGCACTCGGCCGCCATGAACGCGACGGTCTCCACCGGGACCTCGAGCTGCATCACGACCAACCCCACGTCCCGCCAGGCGTCCTCGCGCTCGCGCAGGAGCGCCGGCGTGACCGTGCTGTTCGCGCCCTCGCACACGATGATCGAGTTCTCCCCGTCCGGTGTGACCAGGATCACGGCCACGCTGGTCGGGGCGTCCACCCTGCCCAGGCCGGTGACGTCGACGCCCGCGTCGGCCAGCGCGTCGTGCAACAGGTCGCCGTTGCCGTCGCGGCCCACGCAGCCGAGGAAGGCGACGTCCGCCCCCAGCCGGGCGGCGGCCTGGGCCTGGTTGGAACCCTTGCCGCCTGGGATCACGACCAGCTCCGAGCCCGGCAGGGTCTCCCCCGCCAGCGGACGCCGGGCCGTGCGGACCACCAGGTCGGCGTTCGCCGAACCGACCACCAGGACTCGCGACATCGTGCCTCCTCGCGGGTCATTCTGGCATCCGGGGACGGGATCGTGGCGTCCGCCTTCACCGGGGTACACCCGCGGGGGAAGACTGGGACCGAGCACGAGCGAAGGAGGAGCGATGACCGACCGCCTCAGGGAACTGTCGGACGCCGGCGTCTCGATCTGGCTGGACGACCTGTCGAGGGACCGGCTGGACAGCGGGAACCTGGCGGGCCTGATCGCGAACGACTCGGTGGTCGGCGTGACCACCAACCCGACGATCTTCGCCGCGGCCCTCGCCCACGGCGACGCGTACGCCGGGCAGGTCGCCGCACTGGGTGACGTGCCGGTCGCCACCGCGATCAAGCACCTGTGCGCGACCGACGTCCGCAACGCCTGCGACCTGTTCGCGCCGGTGTACGCCGACTCGCAGGGCTTCGACGGCCGGGTGTCAATCGAGGTCGAGCCCGGGCTCGCCCACGACACGGACGCGACCGTCGCGCAGGCCGCCGAACTGCACGCCCTCGTCGGGCGCGACAACGTCCTGATCAAGATCCCCGCGACGCCGGAGGGGCTGCCCGCGATCGAGGCGACGATCGCGGCCGGGATCTCGGTCAACGTGACGCTGATCTTCTCCGTCGAGCGCTACCGGGCCGTGATGGACGCCTACCTCGCCGGGCTCGAGCGGGCCGCCGCCGACGACCGCGACCTCTCGCTGATCCACTCCGTCGCGTCCTTCTTCATCTCGCGGGTGGACACCGAGGTCGACCGGCGGCTGGAGGCGGCGGGCCACGCCGAGCTGGCCGGGAGGGCCGCGATCGCGAACGCGGAGGTCGCGCTCGGCGCGTACGCGGAGGTGTTCGGCTCGGAACGTTTCGCTGCGTTGGCCGCGCGCGGCGCGAACGTGCAGCGTCCGCTGTGGGCGTCGACGGGGACCAAGAACCCGGCCTACCCGGACACCCTCTACGTGGCCGACCTCGTCGCCCGCGGCGTGGTGAACACGATGCCGGAGAAGACCCTGCAGGCGTTCGCGGACCACGGCGAGGTCGGGGCGTCCATCGAGGGCCGCGTGGCGGAGGGGCAGGCGGTGCTGGACGCGGTCACCGCGGCGGGCGTCGACCTCGACGACGTCCACGCGGTGCTGGAGGACGAGGGCGTCGAGAAGTTCGTCGCGTCGTGGGATGAGCTCGTCGCCAGCGTGGCGGCCGCGCAGGCGAAGGTGCGCTGACCACCCACGGCGTCCGGCAGTGCCGATGCCAACGCCACGGGGACACTTTGCGATGATGGGGGCAGTCCAGCCGAGGAGAGCTCGTGATCGTCGCCACGCCCGTCACCGCCGAGGGCCAGTCCGCTGCCGCGTGGGGGCGCGCCCGCTGGATCGGGATCGCCGACGTCCGTGACGGCACGGTCTCCGCGTGGGAGATCCACGAGGTGGGCTGGGACGCCTCCCACGACGAGGGGACGCACGGCTCGCACCACGCCCGGATCGTCCGCTTCCTCAGGGAGCAGCGCATCGAAGCGGTCGTGGTCGACCACATGGGGCCGGGCATGGTCCAGGTGATGAACACGATGGGGATCCCGGTGCTGCCCGCGGCGCCGGGCGACGCGCAGGCGTCCGTCCTCGTCGCGCTGGACGCCGCAGGCTCCTGACCCGAGCGCGCAAGGGTTCGGGTCTCGAACGGTCCTGGGAGGAATCGCCCCGAGGACGCGCTCTCGGGTCCCCACACAGTCAATCCCGGCGATCGCGCGGGCAATTCCTCTCAGCCGACCCGGCCTGCGGAATTGCGCGCGGGATGACCCCGAAGACACCAGATCGACCGCTCGCGCCCATCCAGCGCGCAGATCCGCAGTCGCTCAGCGCTGCGGCGGACGCAGCACGACCTCGGCGACGGACGCGTCCGGCGGCAGGTCGATCGCCGCGACGACCTGCGCGGCCACCGTCCGTGGGTCCATGTACCGCGAGGGGTCGTAGGCGCCGCCCTCCTGGTCCCGGACGTGGTGCTGGAGCGGGGTCGCCGTGCGGCTGGGGAACACCGAGGTGACCCGGACGCCGTTCGCCGCCTCCTCGGCGCGCAGCGCGTCCGCGATCGCGCGCAGTCCGGCCTTCGCCGCGGCGTACGCGCCCCAGCGGGGGTTCACGGTGAGCGCTGCCGTCGAGTTCACGAAGACGACGGTGCCGCGCCCGGCCCTCAGCGCAGGGAGCGCCCACCGCGTCAGCGCGACCGGCCCGACCAGGTTGACCGCGAGCGTGTCCAGGAACGAGCCGGCCGTGAGGTCGGCCACCGGATCCAGTTCGGTGTTGCCCGCGACGTTCACCACAGAGTCCAGCCGTTCCGGAGCCCCGTCGAGCGCGGCCAGGAGGTCCTCGAGGTTGGGGTCGGCCAAGTCGGCCACGAGCGTCTGCGCGACGGGGAACGCCGTCGCGAGGTCAGCCGCCCTGGCGGACGTGCGCGCCACGAGGACGAGGTCGTCGCCCCGCGCCGCGAGGAGTTCTGCGACGGCGGCTCCGATGCCGGAGCCCGCGCCGGTGATCAGGTGCGAGGCCATGGCCTCACGCTACCTGCCGGGGACGGGGGCGAGCCCGGCGGCGATTCGGAGGAGCTCGAGGTAGCCCTCGACCTGCCAGGCCGACCGGCCGACGAACAGTCCACCGACACCCGGCACAGCGAGGGTCTCGGCGGCGTTGCGCTGGTTCACCGAGCCGCCGTAGAGCAGCGCGGTGACCTGGTCGCCGTACTCGGCGGCCAGGGCGGCGAACACGTCGGTGAGGTCCTCCGGATGCGCCTCGCGCCCGTGCTCGCCGATCGCCCAGATCGGCTCGTAGGCGATCAGCACCCGACCGGCGTCCCCGACCCCGGCCAGCGCGGCGGCCACCTGCCCGAGCACGTGGTCCACGCTGCCCCCGGCGTCGAACACCGCACCCGGCTCCCCCACGCACAGCAGCGGACGCAACCCGTGCCCCAGCGTGGCCCGCACCTTCCGGTTCACCGTCTCGTCCGTCTCCGCGAAGAACTCACGACGCTCCGAATGGCCGATCTCGACCAGCGCCGCGCCCGCGTCCGCGGCCTGCGCGACCGAGATCTCCCCCGTCCACGCACCGGCGTCCGCCCAGTGCGCGTTCTGGGCACCGAGCAACACCGGCGAACCATCGCCGAGGACGTCGTGGACGGCAGCCAGCGCCGTGGCCGGAGGGATGATGAACGGCTGCACGCCCGCCGGGGCGCCGTCCGCGAGCGCGTCCCGCAGCCGAGACGCGTAGTCCCGGGCGGACGCGAGCGTCCCGTTCATCTTCCAGCTGGTGCCGACCCACAGCATCAGGAAGCCTCGTAGGAGCAGATCGCCTCGACCTTGGACGCCGACGCCGAGGTGGCGTCGAACGTGTAGTCGAAGAACTCCCGCGCCAACCGCCGGGCCAACTCCACCCCGATCACGCGGGCGCCCAGGCACAACACCTGGCCGTTGTTGGACAGCACCAGCCGCTCCACCGAGAAGCTGTCATGCGCCGTACTCGCCCGCACGCCGGCCACCTTGTTCGCCGAGATCGCCATGCCCATCCCGGTCCCGCAGACCAGGATCCCCCGATCCGCCTCCCCCGAAGCGACCTGCCGGGCCACCGCCACCCCGACGTGCGCATACGCCGTGTCGTCGTCCGTGCTGCCCACCCCGAGATCGACCACCCGGTCGATCCGCGGATCGGCGGCCAGGTCAGCCTTGATCCGGTTCTTGTACTCGACGCCGGCGTTGTCCGCGCCGACCGCCACCACGTAACCCATCGTCCTGCTCCTTCTCGTCGGCGCCGGATCAGGCCGGGACGGCCTGGCGGTGCTCGATCGACATCCGCGCGTACTCAGCGGCCACCCGGGTGGACTCGACCATGCTGCCGCCGTTGGCGATTCCCTTGCCTGCGATGTCGAACGCGGTGCCGTGGTCGACGGAACTGCGCATGAACGGCAGGCCGAGGGTGATCGTGACCGCCTTCTCGAAGTCCAGCGTCTTGCAGGCGATGTGGCCCTGGTCGTGGTACAGCGACAGGATGCAGTCGTGGTGCCCGTCGAGGGCGAACGCGAAGATCGAGTCGGCAGGCAGCGGTCCGCGCGCGTTGATGCCGAGCGCCTTGGCGTCCTCGACGGCGGGGATCAGGTGCTCGATCTCCTCGGTGCCGAACATGCCGCCCTCACCGCCGTGGGGGTTGAGCGCGGCCACGGCGATCGACGGATTCTCGAACCCGAGCGCCCGCAGTTCGCGGTCGATGTCCTTCAGGTAGGTGAGGGTGCGCTCGCGGGTGATCAGGTCACAGGCCTCGCGCACCGACACGTGCCGGGTGAGGAAGAACACGCGCAGCTTGTGCACGTTGAACATCGTCAGCCCGTAGGTCGAGTTGGTGAGCGCCTGGAAGATCTCGGTGTGCCCGATGAACGGGACGCCGGCCGCCTTCAGCGCCGCCTTGTTGATCGGGGCCGTGGAGACCGCGTCCACGCGTCCGGCCAGGCCCAGCTCGATGGACTTCTCCAGGTACGAGTACGCGCGCAGCGCGGCGTCCGCCTGCACCTCGCCGTAGACGATCTGCGCGCCGGGAGCGGCGCCGGTGTCCAGCAGGTCGATCGTGCCGAACTCGAACTTCGCCTCCTCGGGTTCGCTGATCTCGTTGACCTGGATGGTCACGCCCTTCAGCTGCGCGGCCTGCTCGAGGTGTTCGCGCGCACCGATCACGAACGGCTTGCAGACGTCGTAGATCATCGGGGTCAGGACCGTCTCGAGGACGATCTCGGGGCCGACACCGGCGGGGTCACCGATCGTGATCGCGGTCACGGGCCTAAGCGTGGGCTGGTTCATGTTCCTTCACCTTTTCGTCGAAGATTCGATTCACACACTGGACGGCGGTGAGCTCCGTGCCCGTCATGCCGCCCTTGCAGACCACGGGGACGCCGGCGTGGGGACCGCCCACGAGCACGCCCTGGTCGGCCTGCGGGATCACGTAGTCGACCAGCTTGATGCCGTCGGCCTCCATGGCCCGGCAGCTGGCCACCATCACGTCGCCGCCGGTGAGGTACATCCCGGTCAGGGACGCCCCCAGTTCATCGGCCACGAGCCGGGCGAGTTCGCCCAGCCTCGCCGGCACGAGCGCGGCGGCGACACCGGGGGCCAGCGCCACCGTCCGCTCGAGCTCGTCGAAGTCGACCAACCGTCCGGTCAGGGACGACTCCAGGCCGAGCAGCAGCACGCGGGTCCCGCCCAGGCCGGCGAGCCTGCCGACCTCGGCGATGATCCGGTCCACCTCGCCGCGGAACACCGGCCCGTCGGCGACCAGGTGCTCGATGCGCACGTCGATCACCGCGGTGCCGGGGACCTCCCGCAGCTTGTTCAGCTGGGTGTGGGTGACGCTCATCGCGCTGCCGGCCACCACCAGGACGGTGCCACGATCGGACGCGGCCGGCTCGGTCCGCGTGCCACGCTCGACCACGGGCGTGGTCTCCACGACGCCGCTGCGGATCGCCATCCGCTCGGTGAACGGACCCGGGTCGACGCAGACGACCGGCCAGCCGAGGCCGACCAGCGCGTCGGCGATCGCGTCGATGTCGTCCAGCGACGTCGCATCGACGAGGATCGCCCGGACGCCGGCCACCCGCTCGGCGGCCAGTGCCGCCCGCAACTGGTCGGGCCCCGCGAGCACCGCGTCCATCGCCACGTGGCCGACGGCACCGGTGAACTGCCCGCCGAGGAGGGTCGGCAGGTGCGACTCGGTGACCGGGGTCCGGACGTCCGAGGCGACGGCCGTCCGGGCCAGCAGCACCGAGTCGATCAGCGAGTAGCCACCGACGACGATCCGCCGGGACTGCGGCATGGCCGGCACCACGATCGCGATGTGGTCCTCACCGAGGGCTTCCAGCATGCCCTCGACCTCGGGGCCGATCCCGCCGCGACAGGTGGTGTCGATCCGCTTGGCGAACAGTTCGGCGCCGCGCTGGCGGAGCTTCTCCGTGGCCTTGCGCACCCGCTTGCGGGCCTTCTTGGCCGGCAGCGACCGGGAGTTGCTGCTCACGATCAGCGCCTCGTGCTCCTCCACCGTCTCGATGAAGGACGGGTCGAAGAGCACTGCGGTGTCGACCCCGACCCTGGCCAGCAGGGCACCCACGGTCGTGGCGCCGGTCAGGTCGTCGGCGACGATTCCCAGCTTCGGCATCTCTTCACCACCTCTCGGTCTGGCGTCCGGTCCGGGTCACTTGGCGGCGAGCGCCGACTCGGCGGCCTTCGGCTTGGCCTCGACCAGGGTGAAGATCACCACGAAGGCGAGCAGCAGCACGACCACGAAGTAGCTGAAGGCGAAGCCGTAGTTGCTGCCCGTCGCGTCCAGCAGTGCACCGACGATCATCGGGGCGAAGAAGCCGCCGAGGTTGCCACCGGAGTTGATCACGCTGATCGCGAAGGGGTAGGTCTTGTTGTTGGTCAGGCCCATCGGGTAGGCGGTGAACATCGGCCAGCCGATGTTCAGGAAGAAGCCGGTCGCCATCAGGCTGGCCACGATCAGCGCCGTGTTCTGCGGGGCGTTGATGACAGTCACCATCATCACCGCGGCGAAGAACGCGGTGATCAGCATGGTGGGCTTGCGACGGCCCTGGAACACCCGGTCGGAGACGAAACCGCCGGTCATCGCGCCGAGCAGGCCGCCGACCGCGGGGGCGGCCGCAATGAAGCCGGTGCTGGTGAAGTCGAAGTGCCGGGCCTGGACGAGGTACAGCGGCACCCAGGTGAGCAGGCCGTAGTTGACGTTGTTCATGAAGAAGTAGGCCAGCGTGTCGCCCCACACGTTCCAGGACCTCAGGACCTGGCCGTTGGTCTCCAGCTTGTCGACGTCCTTGAGCCGGATCAGCTTGTCCAGCCAGCCCATGGGCCGGAACTCGACCTTCTTGGCCTCGACGGTCGTGTCGTAGATGTGGGCGACCTCGGCCGCGTTCACCCGCGGGTGCTGCTCGGGACGGTTGCGGACGATGAAGTACCACACGGCGGCCATCAGGACGCCGGGGATGGCGAACCAGAAGAACACCGTGCGCCAGCCGAAGGCGGAGGCGATCGCGATCGCGATGGCCGGGACGATGATCGGGGCGAACTGGGTGGACGCGATGTACAGGCCGGTCGCGGTGCCCTTCTCCCGCGGCGGGAACCAGGCGTTGACGGTCGAGGTCATGCCGACCGGAACCGGGCCCTCCGCGAGCCCGAGGAACAGGCGCAGCACGAGCAGGCCGACGGCGGCGGCAGTGAAGCCCATCAGGAAGGTCACGATGGAGAACGCGAGGATCGCCAGCGAGACGATCGTCCGGGTGCCCTTCTTGCCGATCAGCAGCCCGGCGGGGATCTGCGAGACCGCATAGCCCAGGAAGAAGAAGCTCGAGATCGCACCGGAGGTGAAGTTGTCGATGTGGAACTCGGCCTTCACGAACGGCAGCACCGCACCGATGTTGGAGCGGTCGGCCATGCAGATGACATAGCCGGCGAAGATCGTGGCCATGACCACCCAGCGGTACCGGGTGGCCTTTTCAGATGCGGCTGTCCCCTTCGACAGCTCCGGGCTCGCGCCCATCGAGAGCGACATGTGGTCTCCAATTCTCGTCGTTTCCTGCGGAGCCGGGGCGGTTCCTCCGTGAAGCTGTCCGGCACCTGAGCGATCTGGCGAGTGCGACATCCTTGCCGTTTGCTCGCTTCAATCACTCTTGACAGAGATTATGATCGAACAGCGCACTATCGCTGTCAAGAGTCTGGGCAAAGTCGCGCAAGATCGCCCTGTTCCACGCCGAAACTTGCCCGAAGCGAGCATTATTGAGCCAGGCGCGCGTCGACGACACCGACGCCACCGCGCCGCGGTCGGAAGGCGCGCCGCGCCGGGGACCCGGGAAGGAGTACGGTCATGCCGATGACCAGCCAGACCACCGACGAGGCGGGCAAGGGCCCCGCGCGCGCGGGCCACGGGAGCAAGGGCCACCGGCGCAGGCAACGCATCCTCGCCATGCTCACCTCCGAGCCGGAGGAGAACCTCTCCGTGACCGGGCTGTCGGAGACGTTCGGAGTGTCGGTGGCCACCATCCGCCGCGACCTCTCCCACCTCCAGGACCAGCGGCTGGTCACGCGCACCTACGGTGGCGCCGCGCTGCAGCACCACCCCAAGGCCGAGCTGACGATGGTCGAGCGGGGCGCCACCCACGTCGAGGCGAAGACGGCCATCGGGCGGGCCGGCGCGGCGCTCGTCGAGGACGGTGACCTGCTGATCCTCGACTCGGGCTCCACGACCGAGCAGCTGGCCATCGCCCTCGGCGACCGTCCGGTGTCGGTGATCACCAACGGGCTGCGCATCGTGCACCAGCTGGTGGCCTGCGAGCGGGTCCGGGTGACCGTCCTCGGCGGATCGTTGCGCGGCTTCAACGAGACCATCTTCGGCGCGGACGCGGAGGAGATGCTCGGCCGGGTCTGCGCGACCATCGCCTTCATCGGCACGGACGCCATCGACCCCGTCCGCGGGATCACGTCCCGCACGTACGAGCAGGCCCGGCTCAAGTCGGCCATGGTGAGGCAGGCCGAGCAGGTCTACTTCGTGGCGGACGCGTCCAAGCTCGGCGAGCACCCGCCGTTCCAGTACTGGTCGAAGCTGCCGGCCGAGTGGGGCCTGATCACCGATGACGGTGCCGACCCCGCCGCCCTGGCCGAACTCCGGCAGGTCGGGGCCACCTCGATCATCGTCGCTCCCACCACGACCGTCGGCTGAGCCGGCGGGTCGCGCTCGCGCGATCGCACCGATCCCCCAGGATGACTGGTTCGCGCATTCCGTGATCCTCTTTGGCTCAATCTGGCCCGAACCCGCCCCTGTTGACAAGCCTGATGCTCGGTGCAATCATCTTGTTCCATCAGATGCGCGAATCGCGCATTTCTGGAGCGAGTGAGGCGGCCCCCCAGCCGCCCGCGACGAGAGGCCCGGCATCATGCAGCACCGCGACGGAGCACCGGCACCGGCCGGTGTCGACCCTGCGGGTGTCACCGGGCCGCGCACGCGCCGGGACATCAAGGGCGACCGCCGGCGTGCCGAGATCATGGAACTGCTGGGCGGCGACGACGCGAGCAACATCACCGTCGGCGACCTCGCGGCGGGCTTCGGTGTCTCCGAGGCCACGATCCGCAGGGACCTCTCGCACCTCGAGGACCGCCGGCTGGTCACCCGCACCTACGGGGGCGCCGCGATCTCCCACCCGCGCGCCGAGCTGAGCATGCCGCAGCGCGAGACCACCCATGCCGCGGCGAAGCGGGCGATCGGCCGGGCCGCCGCGGCGCTGGTCGACGACGGGGACCTGGTCATTCTGGACGCCGGCTCGACCACCGAGCGGGTCGCCGTGGCCCTCGGCAACCGCCCGGTCACCGTCGTGACCAACGGCCTGCGGGTGATCAACCGCCTCGCCCAGCACGACCGCACCAGCGTGCTCGTGCTGGGCGGCGCCCTGCGCGGGTTCAACGAGACCATCTCCGGTCCCGACGCCGAGGCCATGCTCTCCCGCGTGTATGCGCGGTTCGCCTTCATCGGTGGCGACGGCGTGGACCCGCGCCGCGGCGTCGCGTCCCGCACCTACGAGCAGTCCCGGATCAAGTCGCTGATGATGGAGCGGGCCGCCAGGGTCTTCGTGGTCGCCGACGCGTCCAAGCTCGGCGACGAGACCTTCCCCTACTGGTCCGCCCTTCCCGACGAGTGGGGCCTGATCACCGACCACGACGCCGACCGCGCCGCGCTGGCGGCGCTGCGGTCCGCCGGCGCCACCGACATCATCACCACCTGAACCGGAGTTGCCATGCCCCAGATGAAGCAAGCCGTCCTCCTCCAGCCCAACGACCTCCGCGTGGTCGAACGCGACGTCCCCGCACTCGCCGAGGGCGAGGTGCTGGTCAAGGTCACCGCCGCCCTGCTGTGCGGCACCGACCTCCGCATCTACACCGGCCGCAAGACGAAGAACGTGACCCTCCCCTCCGTCCTCGGCCACGAGACCGCCGGCGTCGTCGTCGACGCCAACGGACCGCTGCCGGACGGTGTCGCGCTCGGAAACCAGGTGTGCATCTACCCGCTGGTGCCGTGCGGCGAGTGCGTCGCGTGCCGCAAGGGCCACCCCAACATCTGCCGCAACCGGGTGGCGTTCGGCTACCAGCTGGACGGGGGCCTGTCGCAGTACGTCCGCGTGCCGGCCAACGCACGGCAGAACATCGTCCCGCTGCCGGGCGTGAGCGCCGCCGAGGCCGCGCTCGTCGAGCCGCTGGCCTGCGCGCTGAACGGCCAGAACCTCGCGAAGGTCAAGGGCGCGGACGCGATCCTCGTCGTCGGCTGCGGACCGCTCGGGCTGATGCACATCCGGCTGGCCAAGGCCCAGGGCGTCCCCACCGTGATCGCGGTCGACCCGAACGAGGCCCGCCACGAGATCGCCCGCGCCTCGGGCGCGGACCTCGTGCTCGTCCCCGGCGACGACACGCCCGCGCAGGTCCTCGCCGCCACGGACGGCGGCGTCGACGTGGTCATCCTCGCCATCGGCAGGGTGGAGGCGCTGACCCCCTACCTCGGCATCCTCGCCCCCGGCGCACGGATCTCCGCGTTCGCCGGGTTCAACAGCGGCGACGTCCTGAGCATCGTGGCCAACGACATCCACTACAACGAGTACGAGGTCGTCGGCGCGTCCAGCTGCCGGCTGGAGAACTTCCACGCCGTGGCCGACCTCGTGACCGCAGGCAAGCTGCACGTCGCCGACCTCGTCGGCACCCAGCTGCCCCTCGACCGGGTGCACGACGCGCTCGACCTGGTCGCGTCCGGCAAGGACCTCCGGGTCGGCGTCGACCCCTGGCTCTGAACTCCCCACGACCCATCCGAAACCGAAAGAGAGAACCATGAGCATCTTCGAACTGAACCCCGTCGGCACGACCTCCGCGCTCGGTCGCGAGATCCGGCTGCGCCGGATCATGGGCACCGACGGCCGGCTGATGACCGTGGCGCTCGACCAGGCCGTCCCCCGCGGCGTGGCGCCGCGGCTCGCCGACCTGAAGAGCGTCTTCGACAAGATCGTGGAGGGCGAGCCGGACGCGTTCACCGTGTTCAAGGGCGTCGCCGGCCACCTGCTGGCCGGACGGGCGAAGCAGGTGCCGCTGATCATCAAGGGGTCCACCTTCTGCGTCGACTTCCACCCCACCTACGACGCGACCGTCGGCCAGGTGGCCGACTGCCTGCGGCTCGGCGCGGACGCGATCGCGGTCGGCATCTCGGCCGGCTCGCAGCACCAGGTCGCCATGCTGGAGATGCTCAGCGCGGTCACGCAGGAGGCCCATCAGTGGGGGCTGCCGGTGGTCTGCCACGCCTACCCCAGCGGTGAACTGTGGGGCGACCGCAAGGGCAGCACCGAATCGGTCATGTACGCGGCGCGGGCCGCGGCCGAGTGCGGCACCGACATCGTCAAGACCTGGTACACCGGCTCGGCGGAGGAGTTCCGCAAGGTCGTCGACGCCACCCCGACCATCGTGGTCGCCGCGGGCGGGGCGCCGGCGAACTCCCCGATCGACGTCCTGAACCAGGCCGCAGCCGTGATGGACGCGGGCGGCGCGGGCATGACCGCCGGCCGCAACATCTGGGGTGCCGACGATCCCGCCGGCATGGTCCGCGCGCTGAAGGCCGTCATCCACGACGGCGCCAACCCGGGCGACGCGCTGAAGCTGATCGGCTGATCCGGCCACGACTCCGGGAGCTCAACGATGAGTACCTTCCTCGGCCTCGACCTCGGCACGTCCGCCACCAAGGGGGTCATCCTCGCCGATGACGGCACCGTGGTCGCCCGCGCCCGCGCTCCGCACCCCGACTCGCGTCGGGGGCGGCCGGGCCGGGCCGACCCGGCGGCGTGGGAGCAGTCGATCGTCGCGGTCTGCCTGCAGCTCGCCCCCGAACTCGCACAGGTGGACGGGATCGGCATCGACACCCACTGCCCCACCGTGGTGCCACTCGGGGCGGACCGGCGTCCGGTCAGCCTGGGCGTCACCTGGGACAACCCTGCACTCGGCCCGCTGTTCCAGCGCTGGAGCGAGCGCCGCAGCCCCACCGACATCCGGGCCACCGGCAACCACCCTTCGCAGTCGACCTTCGCGGTGATCGCCCACCACTACCTCCGCGAGACCGAGCCGGACGCGTTCTCCCGGCTGGTCACGCTGGGGTTCGCCGGCACCTGGCTCGGCGCGCTGCTCACCGGGGAGCTCGGCATCGACCCGACGCAGGCGTCCTATTCGGGGGTCTTCGACACGATCGGCGACCAGCCGCGCTGGCTCGAGAGCGCCCTCACCGACCTGTGCATCGACCCGGCCGTTCTGCCGCCGGTGCGCGAACCGCTCGACGTCCTCGGCGCAACGTCCACCACGTTCGCAGAGCTGGCCGGCATCCCGCTCGGCATCCCGGTGCTGGTCGGGTGCGCGGACACGCCTGCGGCGTCCTACGCGCTGGGCACGACGCCAGGGACGAACCCGTTCCTGATCATGGGCACGACCCACGTCGTGAACAGCTGCCTGCCCTCCCCCGACCTGCGCGCCCGTGCGCTGCAGCGGCGCGGGCTCCGTCCGGGCGAGTGGCTCATCAACGGCGTGACCAACGGCGGCGACGCCCTGGCCGCCGCATCCTCGGCGTTCGGGTTCGGCGACCGCGATTCGGCCGTGGCTGAGCTCGTCCGGCTAGCTGCGGGGGTGTCCGGGGAGAGCGCGCTGGGCGCGCCCTTCTTCGTGCCCCACGTGATGCCCGAGCGCGGCCCGTTCTGGTTTGAGGAGCCCTGTTCGGGGCTGACCGGCATGACCCGCTCGACGACCCGCGAGCAGCTCGCCCGCGGAACGCTGGACGGGGTGATCCTCGCCGACCGGATGGTGCTCGAGGCCACGATCCCGCCCGGCGACGAGGTGGTCTACCTCACCGGAGCGTTCGGCGAGGACCCCGTCCTGCCGCAGTTGCTCGCCGACGCGACCGGACGCAGCTTCGACGTCGCCCTCGAGCCGGACCTGCCCGCCATCGGCGCGGCGGCCATGTGCGCCGAGGTCGTCCGCGGCCCGGTCGCGTGCCGCCTCGCCACCAGCCGGGTCGCCCCGCGTCCCGACAACGCCGCACTGGCCGAGCGGCGCTGGGCGGCCTTCCGCGAGCAGTGGTCCGTCCTCACCGGCCGCGACCCGCTGCCCGCCCTCGCCACGACCTCCCCGTCCCCTCTCGTCCCCACAAGGAGCTGAACCCGGAATGCCCCAGCCACACCTCTACGTCGCCCGCACCCTCACCCCTGCCGTGATGGCCGAACTCGACGACCTCGGCCTGCCCGTCGTCGCGGGTGAGGAGGCGCCTCCCGCGCGGGATCGCCTGCTCGCCGGCATCGCGGGCGCCGCGGCAGCCATCGTGACCCTCACCGAGCGGGTGGACGCCGAGCTGCTCGACGCGGCCGGCCCCCAACTGCGGGTTGTCGCCAACGTCGCGGTCGGCTACGACAACATCGACCTCGAGGCCGCCGCTGAGCGCGGCGTGGTGGTGTGCAACACCCCCGGCGTCCTCGACGACGCCACCGCGGACCACACGTTCGCGATGCTCCTGGCCACCACCCGCCGGGTGGTCGAGGCCGACCGGTTCGCCCGCACGGGCCGGCCGTGGATCTGGGGTCCGAACATGCTGGTGGGGCTGGACATCAGCGCCGACGCGACCCTCGGCATCGTGGGCTTCGGACGGATCGGGCGGGCGGTGGCCCGGCGCGCCCACGCCTTCGGCATGCGGGTCATCACCAGCGACCCCGGCCTGAACGTGGGTGACGCCGTCGACGGCGTCACCGTGGTCGGCTTCGAGGAGCTGCTGGCGACGGCCGACGTCGTGTCGCTGCACGTGCCGCTACTCCCGTCCACCCGGCACCTGATCGACGCCTCCGCACTGGCGAGGATGCGGCCCCGCTCCTACCTGGTGAATGCCGCTCGCGGCGGCGTCGTCGACGAGAGCGCGCTGATCGACGCCCTCCGCTCCGGCCACCTCGCCGGCGCTGCGCTGGACACCTTCGAGGGCGAGCCGAGGATCAACCCGGAGTTCGCCGGCCTCGAGAACGTCGTCCTTCAGCCGCACATCGCCAGCGCGGGCGACCGGACCAGGGACGCCATGTGCCGGCTGGCCGTGCGCAACGTGACCAGGGTGCTCGCCGGGGAGCCGGCCGAGACGCCCGTCCGGACGCCCGTGGCCACGGCCTGAAGCCATGGCCCTCACCGTCGTCTGCGCACCCGACTCGTTCAAGGAGTCGATGAGCGCGCGCACCGCCGCGGAGGCTCTGGCCGAGGGCGTCCATCGCGTGGTGCCGGACGCGGAGTGCCGGCTGGTCCCGATGGCCGACGGCGGCGAGGGCACCACCAGGACCGTCGTGGACGCGTTGGGTGGCGAGGTGGTCACCGTCCCCTGCGTGGACGCGCTCGGGAGGCCCGCGACGGCCGAGTACGGCTGGGTGGCTGAGACCGGGCTCGCCGTCATCGAGGTCGCCTCCGCCTGCGGGCTGGCCCAGATCACACCGCCCGACCGGGACGTCCGGGTGGCCACCAGCCGGGGCGTGGGGCAGCTCGTGCGGCAGGCGCTCGACAGGGGAGCGAGACGACTACTGATCGGGCTGGGCGGCTCCGCGACCAACGATGCGGGCACGGGGATGCTGGCCGAACTCGGCGTGAGGTTCCTCGACGCGGACGACGCCGACCTGCCGGCGGGCGGCGCAGCGCTCTCCCGCCTGGCCGGGGTCGACGTCGGCGGGCTCGACCCCCGACTGGCCGACTGCGAGATCGACCTCGCGTGTGACGTGGACAACCCGTTGTGCGGCGCGTCCGGGGCCAGCCACGTGTTCGGCCCGCAGAAGGGCGCGGACCCGGACGACGTGCTCGCGCTGGACGCCGCGCTGACCCGCTGGGCGGATGTCGTGGAACCGGCCCTCGGCCGGACCGTGCGCGACCTGCCGGGAGCGGGGGCCGCCGGCGGTCTCGGCGCGGCGTTCCTCGGCGTCCTCGACGCCAGGCCGGCGCCCGGCGTGGAGCTGGTGGCGGACGTGGTTGGGCTCGCGTCCGCCGTTGTCGGAGCGGACTGGGTGTTGTCGGGCGAGGGCCGCATCGACGCCCAGACCCGGCACGGCAAGACGCCGTGGGGCGTGACGCTGGTGGCCCGGGCCGCCGGTGTGCCGGTGGTGCTGTTCGGCGGCCGGGTGGATCCCTCGGCCGAGGACCTGTTGGACCTGGTTGAGCGACTCGTCGCGATCTCCGTGGACGCTCCCAGCCTCACCGACGCCCTCACCCGCGCACCCGAGTACCTCGCGGACGCCGCCGAGCGCGTGGTGCGCGACCTCCTGGCGGCGCGCCGCAGCTGAGTCGGGCCGACGCGGCTGAACCGGGCCGGCGTTGCTGAACCGGGCCGAGTTCGCACTCCGCGTGCCGGGGTACTCGCCGTTCGCCGCGGTGCTCGTGGCCACCCAGTTCCTGGCCAGTGCTGGGAGGAATCGGCCCCCGGGATCGCTCCTCCGCCGCGCTATCGAGGGTGTCGACGCGATCCGGGGTGGCGAATCCTCCCAGCCGCCTGCCTGCGGAACTGCGCGCCAGTTGCCGCCAGCGCCCCCGAAATGCCTCCGCCAGCCCATCCAGCGCGCAGATCCGCAGGGTGGCGCGGATGTCCCTCACCAGCGCGCGACCAACTCCCGCCGCCACCTCAGCACTGCCCGGCCTGCGATATTGCCCTCCAGGCACCGCTGGCGAGACCAGAGCCCCTCAGCCCTCCCAACCAGCGCGCAGATCCGCAGGGGGCCCGAAGCTCACCAGTGCGGCCAGCGCAGGACCAGGTCCGCCCTTTCGCGATGGCCGGACACCAGCCGGGCGTTCGCCTCGTCGGAGCCGAGGGCGTGGCGGCGCGCGTGCGCGGCCGACTTGCCGAAGCGCTCGTGGCGCGCGATCAGCCGCTCGACGCGCAACTCGTCGCTGGGCGCCTCCAGGAACCAGACCTCGTCGATCGACGCGCGGGCCGCACGCCATGGGGGGTCCGGGTGCAGCAGGTAGTTGCCCTCGGTGACGACCACCGCCGCAGACCGCGGTATCGCGATCGCGCCCGCCACGGGGTCCTCGATCTCCCTGCGGTACTCCGGCGCGTAGACCATCGGCTCCGTGTTCGCCCGGAGCCGCCGCAGCAGCGCGGCGTAGCCGTCCGGGTCGAACGTGTCCGGCGCGCCCCGGCGGCCGGCTCGGTCGTCGACCGCGATCACCGATTTCGCGAGGTGGAACCCGTCCATCGGCACCACCACCGCCGACCCGGACGCGTCCGCGTTGAGCCGGGCGACGAGCTCAGCCGCGAGCGTCGACTTGCCCGCCCCGGGAGCCCCGCACACTCCGACGACCACCCGCGGTCGCCCCGCGGCCAGCGTCCGCACCCGCCCGGCGAGCGCGCCCAGGTCCACGTCCACGGTGTCCACCCGCTCATCCTCCCGGGCTGCCAGAGGCTCGCGCGAGCATGGTTCCGTGAGTCTCACAGTTCCGTCGGGGCGGCGATCGGGACCGCCGCGCACGCCTCCGGGTCGAGCCGGACGCCGAGCGTCGCCGGCGGGTGCGCGTGGGACGCGATCGCCGGGGTCCGGACGTGGGCCTGCTGGCCGGACGGCAGCCGGACGGTGAGTTCGCTCCCGCCGCGCCGTGCCTGCGCCTGCTCCACCGGCACCTCCACTCCGTCGTCGGTGACGACGAGACCCTCCGGGCCGACACCGACGAGCGGCGGGGCGTCCGGCCAGCCCAGGGTGGCCGCCTCGGCGGCGGAGAGGAACGGCCCGTAGCCGAGGAACTCCGCGACCTCACGGGACGCCGGCGCGCGCCACAGCGTGTCCGGGTCGGCCAGCTGCAGGACCGTGCCGCGGGCCAGCACCCCGACCCGGTCGGCGATCGCGAACGCCTCGTCCTGGTCGTGGGTGACGTACAGGGCGGGGACGCCGGTGGCCCGCAGGGTCTCGTCGAGCACGCCCACCAGGTGCTCGCGCAGGCCCCGGTCGAGCGCGGAGAGCGGTTCGTCGAGCAGGAGCAGCCGCGGGTCGGCGGCCAGGGACCGGGCCAGCGCCACCCGCTGGGCCTCGCCGCCCGACAGCGCGGTGACCGGACGCGGCCCGTACCCGGCGAGCCCGACCAACTCCAGCAGCTCGGCCACCCGTCGCTCGCGCTGCGTCCGCGGCGTGCGGGCCAGCGCGTAGCCGACGTTGCCCGCCACCGAAAGGTGCGGGAACAGCTGGCCGTCCTGGAACATGACCACGAAGCCGCGCTTGTGGACGGGCACCCCGGCCAGGTCGTCGCCGTTCCAGCTCACCGTGCCGCCGACCAGCGGCTCGAGGCCGGCGACCGCGCGGAGCAGCGACGACTTGCCCGACCCCGACGGGCCGAGCAGCGCGACCACCTCACCGGGAGCGACCGACAGCGACACGCCATCGACGGCCGTGACCGGCCCGTAGCGCACGACCGCGTCGCGCACCTCGAGCCCGCCCGTCGCGGCATCGAGGCTCTCGGGACCGTTGGTCTCGGCGCCACGTTTGTCACGCCCGCCCGCCGCGCCGCCCATGTCGTGCCCGCCCGTCACTGCTCCCGCACCTCGCGTCCGCCCCTCACCATGGCATGCACCTCGAGCCCGCCCGTCTCGGGATCGCCGGTCCCGGCGCGACTCGTCCCACGCCCGCTCACCACGGGTTCACCTCCTTCGGGCCGACCCATTCCGCCAGTCCCATCGCGAGGGCGGCGAACGCGGCCAGCACCACGGATGCTGCCATGGCCGCACCGAAGTTCTCCGCGCCGGGCCGTCCGATCAGCTGGAAGATCACCACCGGCAGGGTCGGACGGTCGGGCCGCGCGAGGAAGGACGTGGCCCCGAACTCGCCCAGGCTGGTCGCGAACGCGAAGCCGAGCGCCAGCCCGAGCCCGCGCAGCGCGAACGGCGCGTCGATGGTGGCGACGATGCGGCGCGGCGTCGCACCGAGGGTGGCTGCGGCCTCGTGCAGGCGGGGGTCGATCGCCCGGAGCGTGGGCAGCAGCGTCCGCACGACCAGGGGTAACGCCACCAGCGCCTGCGCGATCGGGATCAGCAGCCAGCTCGAGCGCAGGTCCAGCGGCGGCCGGTTCAGCGTGATCAGGAACCCGAAGCCGACCGTCACCGCCGACACGCCCAGCGGCAGCATGAACACCGCGTCCACGGCCCGCATCACCCGCCGGCCGGGGGCGGACGCGGGCCGCCGCGACAGCACGTAGCTCACCAGCAGGCCGAGCACGACCGCGATCGCCGTGGCGACCAGCGCGGTGCCGAGCGAGTTCAGCAGCGACTGCCACACGCTCACTGTCAGCGACCCGGCCGTGCCGGCGAGCGCACGGTAGTTCGCCAGGCCCCACCCGTCCGCGGTGACGAACGAGCGCCACACCAGCGAGCCCATCGGGAGGACCAGCAGGCCCAACACCACGACTCCGGTGAGCGCCGCCGCCGGCGCGTCGGACGCCCGCAGCGGCGCGTCCACCGGGTTGCCCGAGAGGCGCAGCGCCCGCTCCTGCCGGGCGCGCGCGGCCCCCGCGACGATCAGGGACGCGCTCACCACCAGCAACTGGAGGATCGACAGCGCGGCGGCCGCGGGCAGGTCGAGCAGCTGGGTGGTCTGGTACCAGATCTCGGTCTCGATGGTGCCGTAGCTCTCCCCGCCCAGCACGAGCACCACCCCGAACGCGGACGCGCAGAACAGGAACACCAGGGCAGCCCCGGACGCGATCGCGGGCGCCAGCGCAGGCAGGGTGACGGTGGCCAGCACGCGCAGCCGCCCCGCGCCCAGCGAACGGGCGGCCTCCGCCGCGCGGGGGTCGAGACGGCTCCACAGTGCGCCCACCGTCCGGACGACGACCGAGTAGTTGAAGAAGACCAGCGCGGCGACGATCCCGGCCAGCGACTCCTGCAGGCCGAGGAACCCCAGCAGACCGGTCGGAGCGAGCAGCGAGGAGAACGCGACACCGACCACCACGGTCGGCAGCACGAACGGGACGCTCACGACCGCGCGGACGAGCCGGCGTCCGGGGAAGCGGCAGCGGTAGAGCACGTGCGCGCCGGGGACGCCCAGCAGCACGGCCACCAGCGTGCCGAGCACCGCCTGGGTGAAGGTCTGGCCGAGGATCCGCCAGGTGCGCGGCGCGGCGAGGACCTCCTGGACGCCGGCGAGCGTGACCACCCCGTCCACCACGAACCCCCGGGCGACCAGGGCGGCCACCGGCCAGGCGAAGAAGACCGCGAGGAACGCCAGAGGCGGGAGCGCCGCCACCGCCCACACCCACGGGTTCCCGCCGACGCCCCCGCTGCTCAGACCGCGCAGACGCTCCCGAAACTCGTCCCCGCTCCCGAAATTTCGGGAGCTTCTGCGCGTTTCGGGCGCGTCGGTGGCCGGCGCGGACGCGGTCAGCCGATGACCGTCGCCGTCCACGCCTTGATCCATGCCTCGCGGTTCGCGCCGAGGTCGGCGGCGGAGACCTCAATCGGGTGGTCGACGACCGCCGCGTACTTCTTCCAGTCGGCGGGCAGCTCGACCGACGAGTCGACCGGGTCCATGTACATCTGCTCGGGGATCTCGGCCTGAACCTCGGCCGACAGCAGGAAGTCGATGAACTTCCGGGCGCCGACCTCGTTCTGCGCGCCGGCGAGGACGCCCGCGTACTCGACCTGCCGGAAGCAGGTCTGGGTGAGCGCCTGGGTGCCGTGCTCGTAGGCGGGAGAGCTGGAGTACGACACGACCAGCGGGTAGGCGCCCTTGCCCGACGACCCGGAGAACTGGACGGTGTAGGCCTCCGTCCACCCCTTCACGACCTTCACGCCGTTGGCCTTGAGCGCCTTCCAGTAGTCGAGGTAGCCGTCGGCCCCCTTCGCTCCGACCGTGGCGGCGAGGAAGGCCATTCCGGGCGAGGAGGACGCCGGGTTCTCCACGACGAGGAGGTTCGCGTACTCGGGCTTGAGCAGGTCGTCGAGGGTCTGCGGGACGGCGAGGCCCTTGGCCTCGAACCATGCGGTGTCGGCGTTCAGGCAGACGTCGCCGTAGTCGATCGGGGTGAGCGAGTGGGTGTCGTCGGCGGCGTACGCGTCCGCCCCCTCGGGCAGGTCGGCGGACGTGTACGGGCTGAGGATGCCGGCGGAGACGGCGCGTCCGGCGAAGGTGTTGTCGATGCCGAAGACCACGTCTCCGAGCGGCGCGTCCTTGGTGAGGATGAGCTGGTTCACCACCGTGCCGACGTCGCCGGGGGCCACGTAGCTCACGTCGTAGCCGGTCTCGGCCTTGAACGTCGCCAGCGCCTCCTTGGACAGCGCGAACGAGTCGTGGGTGATCACGGTGAGGGTGGTGCTCTCGGTGGGCGCCTCCGGGGTGGCCGGGTCGGACGTGGCCGCGGACGGGCCCGCGCACCCGGCGAGCAGGACGGCGGCCGCTGCGGCGGCCGCCCAGTGACGCATGGACATGATGACTCCTCCAAGTACTCGGAGGGCCCGGGTTCGGCCCCGGGGAGAAAATCCCGACTCCCTACGCCGGTGCGAACCGGATCAGGTTCGAGGGTCTGCGGCTGCCCGCACTCTCAGCGCCCCGCGGCGCTCCCCTGTCGGTCCCCCACGCTACCAGCACCGTCGTCCCGCCGCCGTCCGGCGCGAAACCACAACCGTCCCCACTTACTGACCGCCGCCGTGCGTTGTGCCAGTCTTGGGCCATGAGCACCCCACGAAGTTCTTCTCCTCCGCTACGCTCCCCCGAACAACTCCGAGGGGACCCCGCATGACTGCGCAGTCCGATGCCATCGAGACGATCAAGGCCGGCTACACCTTCGACAACCCGTCCATCGACCTGGGCGTGCTGATGGTGGACGGGGACCCCGACCCGGACGTCCGGATCCGGCTCTCGATGTCGATGCTGAACCGGCACGGCCTGGTCGCCGGCGCGACCGGCACCGGCAAGACGCGGACGCTGCAGCTGCTGGCCGAGCAGATCTCCGCGGCGGGCGTGAGCGTGTTCGCCGCCGACATCAAGGGTGATCTGTCCGGGATCGCGATCCCCGGCACGCCCAGCGACAAGCTCACCGCGCGGACGCAGAAGATCGGCCAGAACTGGGTGCCGGCCGGCTGCCCGACCGAGTTCTACGCGCTGGGCGGTCAGGGCACCGGCGTGCCGCTGCGCGCCACCGTCTCCTCGTTCGGCCCGATCCTGCTGAGCAAGGTGCTGGGGCTGAACGAGACGCAGGAGTCGAGCCTAGGGCTGGTCTTCCACTACGCCGACACCCAAGGCCTCCCGCTGCTCGACCTCGCCGACCTCAAGGAGGTGCTGCAGTACCTCACCTCCGACGACGGCAAGGCCGAGCTGAAGGAGATCGGGGGGCTGAGCGCGGCCACCGCCGGCGTGATCCTGCGCAGCCTGGTCACCCTGCAGACCCAGGGCGCGGACGAGTTCTTCGGCGAGCCCGAGTTCGACACCAAGGACCTGATCCGGCAGGCCGGCGGCAAGGGCGTGATCTCGCTGCTCGAGCTGCCGAACCTGCAGGACCGTCCGGCCATCTTCTCCACCTTCCTGATGTGGGTGCTGGCCGACCTGTTCCACGACCTGCCCGAGATCGGGGACGTGGACGTGCCGAAGCTCGTCTTCTTCTTCGACGAGGCGCACCTGCTGTTCGACGGCGCGTCCAAGGCGTTCCTCGACGCGATCGCGCAGACCGTCCGGCTGATCCGCTCCAAGGGCGTCGGCATCTTCTTCGTCACCCAGTCGCCCACCGACGTCCCCGACAACGTGCTCGCGCAGCTCGGCTCGCGCGTGCAGCACCAGTTGCGTGCGCACACGCCGAACGACGCGAAGGCGCTGAAGGCGACCGTCCAGACCTACCCGACCAGCCAGTACGACCTGGCCGAGACGCTGCAGGGGCTCGGCATCGGTGAGGCGATCGTCACCGTGCTGAACCCCGACGGCGCCCCCACCCCGGTGGCGTGGACGCGGATGCTGGCCCCGCAGGCGTCGATGACGACGATGCCGGCCGAATGGATGACCCAGGGCGTCGCGGCATCCTCGATGCAGGCGAAGTACGGGCAGGCCGTCGACCGCGACTCCGCCTACGAGATGCTCGCCCGCAAGCTCCAGGCCGGGATCGATGCGGCAGCGGCGGAGAAGCAGGCCGCCGAGGACGCGAAGGCACAGGCAGCCGAGGCGAAGGCGCAGGCCGCGCAGGACAAGGCGGAGGCGGCGCAGGCGCGGGCGCAGTCGCGTCCCCGGTCGTCGGGCTCGTCCCGTCCGGCCCCCAAGTCGGGCGTGGAGAAGGTGCTCAGCTCCCCGACCTTCTGGAACCAGGTGATGCGCGTGGGCGGCGACGTCGTCCGCACGATGTGGGGAACCGCGAAGAAGTAGGCGCACTCCGGTCCGAGGGGACGGTTCCCTCGGACCCGGTACGAAAGAACCGTCCCCTCGGACCCGGTACGAAAGAACCGTCCCCTCGTACCGCGGTCAGCCGGCGAGCTCGTCGAGGGTGGCGGACGGGTCGGCGAGAGCCTCCTTCGTGAGCACGGCGCGGCGGCGGATCAGGGCCTGGACGGCGTCCATCGTGTCCCACGTGTTGACGTGCATGCCGGCGAGCAGGCGGACGCCGGAGCCCTCCGGCACCACCCAGAACGCCATGAACTCGTTCGCCCGCGGGTCGCCCCGCACGACGAGTTCCGCGCCCGCGTCCGGGGCGACGTAACCCGCGTACTCGAGGCCGGCGTCGAACTGGTCGGAGAAGAAGAACGGCACCGGGTCGTAGATCACGTCCGCGCCCGCCATCGAGCGGCCGGCGGCCAACCCGCCGTCGAGCGCGTTCGCCCAGTGCTCGACCCGCAGCCGGCGTCCGAACAGCGTGCTGTCCCAGCGGGCCACGTCGCCGGCCGCCCACAGCCCGTCCACGCTCGTGCGCAGCCGGGCGTCGGTGAGGACACCGTCCTCCACCTGCGCACCGGCGGACGCGGCGAGGTCCGTCCGCGGCCGGATCCCGACGCCGACCACGACGACGTCGGCGGGGATCGTCACGTCCCCCTCGGTCACGACACCGTTCACCTGACCGTTCCCCGTGAACGCGACCACGCCCGTCCCCAGCCGCAGCTGGACGCCGTGCGAATCGTGCAGCTGCGCGAACCACGCCCCCAGGGTCGGGCCGACCACACCCTCCAGCGGGGCGGCCTGCGGCTCGATCAGCGTCACGCGGCAGTCGTGCGCGCGGGCGGCGGCCGCCACCTCCAGGCCGATCCAGCCACCACCGACCACCACGACGTCACCGCCCTCCCTGAGCCGCGCCCGCAGGGCCAGCGACTCGTCGAGCGTGCGCAGGTAGTGGATGCCCGGCAGGTCGGCGCCGGGGATGCCCAGCCGGCGCACCTGCGATCCGGTGGCCACCAGCGCGCGGTCCCACGGCAGCAGCCCGCCCCCGCGCAGCGTGGCCGTCCGTCCGACCGGGTCGATGGACGCGACGGGGTCGCCGAGGACGAGCGTGACGCCCTGCTCGGCGTACCAGCCCCGGGGGTGAGGGAACACGGACTCGACGCCGGCCTTCCCCTGCAGCACGTCCTTCGACAGCGGCGGACGCTCGTAGGGCAGGTGCTCCTCCTCCGTGACCAGCCGGATGTCGCCCTCCCGGTCGTGTTCACGGATGCCCTCGACGGCCTTCGCGGCGGCCAGCCCGCCGCCGATGATCAGGTATCGCACGGGACTCCTTTACCCAGCCACCCGCCCATTCTCGCGCGGCGCCGCTACCCCGCCCAGCCCCGGAGGAGGTCGTCCAGCGCGTCGGCGAACCAGTCCACATCGCGCGTGGTCAGCACCATCGGAGGCTTCACCTTCAGCACGTTCTGCCGCTCGGACGTGGCCTGGTCGATGATCCCGCGGTAGCGCAGCGCCTCGCACAGCAGCGCGGTCTCCCGCGCGGCGGGGGCGAGGGTGTCCCGGTCGGTGACCAGCTCGACGCCCTGGTAGAGGCCGCGGCCGTGGACGGCGCCGATCAGCGGGTGCCGCGCGGCGAGGTCGCCCACCCGGTCGCGCAGGTGGGTGCCCACGGCGCGGGCGTGGGCCATCAGGTCCTCGCGTTCCATCACGTCCAGCACCGCGATCCCCGCCGCGCAGGCGGCCGGCGACCCGGCGGTCGTGGAGAAGAACAGGCCCTCCCTGCCGAGCGCGCCGCTGATCTCGCCGCGGGTGATCACCGCCCCGAT
This sequence comes from Propionicimonas sp., assembly GCF_049840635.1. GTDB lineage: Bacteria > Actinomycetota > Actinomycetes > Propionibacteriales > Propionibacteriaceae > Propionicimonas. Next base: position 2,271,130 of record NZ_JASGKL010000005.1, on the reverse strand, counting down.
CGGGAACCCGTTCCCCATCGCCTTCGCGCAGACGATGATGTCCGGGAGCGCCCCCTCCGCCTCGGCCGCCCAGAAGCTGTCGCCGGTACGTCCGAACCCGACCTGGACCTCGTCGGCGATCGCCACCCCTCCGGCGGCGTGGACGCGGTCCACCAGCCCGGCGAGGTAGCCGGCCGGCGGTAACACCCCGCCGGCGTTGCCGAGGATGCTCTCCATCACCACCGCGGCAGGGGGACGGTCGTCGGCGCGCAGGCCCGCGATGAGCGCGTCCACGTCCGCCAGGTAGCCGGACGCCGCGTCCGCGCCGCGGTGCGTCCCGCGGTAGGGGTTGGGGGACGCCGCGATGCTGACCCAGTCCGGGCGGCTTTCCGCGGCGTGCGGGTTGTCGTAGGCGGAGGTGGTGATCGCGTCCGTGGCGGCCGACCAGCCGTGGTAGCCCTCGCGGTGCGTGACCACCTGGCGGCGTCCGGTGGCGACCTTCGCCATCCGCAGCGCGAGGTCCATCGCCTCGGTCCCGCTGTTCACCAGCAGGACGCTGTCGTACGCGCCGCCCCAGGTCGTGGCCAGCAGCCGCTCGGAGTAGTCCGCCAGCAGCCGGTAGAGGAACCGGGAGTTGGTGTTCAGCCGTGCCAGCGCGCGGTCGACGGCCTCGCGCACGGCCGGGTGGGAGTGCCCGACCGCCGCCACGTTGTTGACCAGGTCGAGGTGGACGCGCCCCTGCGCGTCGACCAGGTACGCGCCCCAGCCACGGACGAACTCGGGCGGATCGGCGAAGTAGCGCTCGGTGTTGGCCGGCAGGAAGCGGTCCCTGCGCGCCTGCTCGGCCCTGGCCCCCGCCTCCGGGGCGGCCGCGGGCGGCTCCGCGACGCCGAGGGCGGAGTTCGTGCCCCGCACCAGCGGCGCCCACCCGGGAGCCACGTCAACGGCGCAGAACGCCGGGACCGGGATGTCCCCGGCCACGAGCTGCACCTGCGCGCGGGCCAGACCGGCGACGACGGGGACGACCGCCCACACCTGCCCCGGCTCGACCACAGAGCCAGGGCCGATGCCCTCGGCAGGGACGGCGCCCCGCAGACGCAGGGCGCGGCCGCCCTCGAGCGTCGCGGCCAGCCTGTCCTCCCCGACCTCCTCCACGACCAGCCGGGCGCTGGCCTCGATCGAGAACCCGTGTCGTGCGACCAGCTCGGCGACCAGCGCGTGGGTGGCGAGCCGGGCCGGGTGGTCGGACGGGATGCTGCGGGTGAGCCGGTACTCCCCCTGCGGCACGACCAGCACGCCGTCGCGACCGGCGACCGCAGCGGCGAGCACGCGCTCCTCCGCGTCCGGTTCCGTCCACGCCCCGTCGTCGAGGACGCGCGCGTCCGCGGCGAGGCTCAGCACGGGGAGCTCGGGCTGGCCCGGCACGGCGAGGAGCCGCGCTCCCTCGTTGCCGTCCCGCGCGCGACCGAGTCCGGCGAGGAACAGGTTCGCCATCACGACGCCCGGCAGCCGTGCCGCCGCGTCGAAGCAGGCCTGCTCACCGGCCATCCGGGTTCGCGCGTACTCGTTGCCCGGGTCGACGGCCAGCTGCTGCCAGCCCGACACGACCAGCACCGCGCAGCGCAACTGGACCAGCGGCCACAGCGCGCGTAGTTCATCGTCGGACAGCGTGGCCTCGGCGTCGAAGGCCGCGACCATGTCCGCCAGGACGCCGAGGTCGTCGACGTCGTGGTGGAGCATCGACGACAGCGCCACGGCGAGCTCGCCCACCCGCCAGCTGCGGGCCAGGTCCCCGAAGTCGATCACGCCGGACACCTCGGCGTCCGGCCCCTCGGCCACGACGACGTTGTCGTCGGTGATGTCGCCGTGGATCGGCTGCAGCGGCAGCCCTGCGGCCAGCGCGTCGACCTCCGCCCACGCCCGCTCCGCGAGGCCGGTGACCTCCGCCCTGTGGTCCTCGGGGACGGCGCCGGCCAGCGCGCGCACGACCTCGATCGCGCGCCGCAGGTCCCACTGGGACGCGTGTTCGCCACCCAGCCGCAGCGGGGCGAGCGCCGCGCTGACGCGTCCGGCCAGCCGCGCGAGCGAGCGGGCGACCGGACGCGAGAGGTGGCCGTCGTCGACGAGCTGGCGGCCGGGGACGAAGGTGAGGAGCACCGCGAGGTGCCCGGCCCCGTCCGCGCCCTCGACGTGCGGGACGAGCGCGCGGTCGGCGCCGGGCAGCGGACGCGGGACGGCGATCCCCGCGGCCGCGACGGCGGTCAGGGCGGCGAGCTGGTCGGCGACGCGGACGGCATCGGTGGCGGCGTGGAACACCTTCAGCACCCGGGGGCCGGCCGGGGTGTCGACGGCGTAGTTGCGGTCCTGCTGGCTGCCCAGCTCTCGCACGGATCCGTCAATGCCGTAGTGCGCGCGGAGCAACGCCGCTGCGGCGGCAGCGTCCACCGCGGGACGGCCCGTGCCGTACGTCGCCGCCAGACCGGTCACCGGTGGGTGGCCGGGGTCAGGCGTAGTTGCCGGAGTGCAGGACGGCGGCGTACTGCGCGCGCTCGTACGCGGAGGTGTCAGGGACGGAGGCCGCGCTCATCGACCCGCGCAGCTGGGCGATGCTCTCGTACTCGTGGACGGTCAGCCAGGCCTCCACCTCGGCCAGCATCAGCGTGATCGCCTCCGGACCGCGGCGCAGGATCGCCGACGCCGTGCAGGCCACGTCCGCCCCGACCAGCAGGGCCTTCAGCACCTCCGCGCCGGAATGGACGCCGGACGTGCACGCGAGGCTGGTCTCCGGGAGCTGGCCGCGGAGGATGCCGAGCCAGCGCAGCACGATCCGCTGGTCGTCGGGCTCGGACAGGTCGGCCCTGGCCAGCAGCGCGAGCCGCTCGAGGTCGATGTCGGGCGCGTAGAACCGGTTGAACAGCACCAGCCCGTCGGCGCCGGCGTCCACCGCCTGCGCGCAGAACGTCGACATCGCCGCGTAGTACGGGGACAGCTTCACCGACAGCGGGATGTCGACGGCGATCTTGACCGCCTCGATCGCCGCCAGGTGGGCGAGCTCGAGGTCGGAGGAGGAGACGCCCGGGTCGGTGGACATCGTGTACAGGTTCAGCTCGAGCGCGTCCGCGCCCGCGTCGGCCAGCTCGGCGGCGTAGCGCTGCCACGAGCCGGGACGGGTCGCGTTGAGGCTGGCGATCACCGGGATCCGCAGCTGCTGCTTGGCCTTGCGCAGCAGGCCGACGAAGCGGCCGGCGCCGAGGTCGGGCTGGTCCATGTCGGGCAGCGGCGCACCGCTGAACTCGACGAAGTCGTCCCCGGTGCCGAGCAGGTCGGCGAGCCGGCCCTCCTCGGCGAGCACCTCCTCCTCGAACAGGCTCGGCAGGACGACGGCGGACGCGCCCGCGGCCTCCAGCTCCAGCAGTGCGTCGAGGCGTCCGGTCAGCGGACAGGCCGAGGCGATCACGGGACCGGACAGCGGCAGCCCGAGGTAGGTGGTGGCCAGTTGGGGCCTCATGGTTCCTCCTTGACCGCCGGCAGTGCCCGTTCCACACCGGCCAGTTGCGAGTAATAGTGCCAGCGTTCGTCGGCGTCCGCTTGGGCCAACGCCGCCAATTCCTCTGCGCGGGCGGGATTCGCCCTCGCCAGCATGGCGAACCGGGCCTCGCCGAGCATGAAGTCGCGCACGGGCGTGCTCGGCGGACGGCTGTCCAGGTGCAGCGGGTGGCCGTCCCCGCCGGGACGGAACCGGTACAGCGGCCAGTAGCCGCTGCTGACCGCCTCGGTCTGGTGGCTCATCGACGTGGCCATGTCGATGCCGTGCGCAATGCAGGTCGAGTACGCGATCAGCAGGGACGGCCCCGGCCACGCCTGTGCCTCCAGCATCGCCCGGACGGTCTGCTGGTGGTTCGCCCCGATCGCCAGTTGCGCGACGTACACGTTGCCGTAGGCCTGGGCGAGCATCCCGAGGTCCTTCTTCGGGGTGGACTTGCCCGCGGTCGCGAACTTGGCCGTCGCGCCCCGGGGGCTCGCCTTCGACGCCTGCCCTCCGGTGTTGGAGTACACCTCCGTGTCCAGCACGAGGATGTTCACGTTCCGTCCGGAGCCGAGCACGTGGTCCAGCCCGCCGTAGCCGATGTCGTAGGCCCAGCCGTCGCCGCCGACGATCCAGACGGACTTCTCGACGAGCTCGTCGGCCAGGGACAGCAGCCGGGCGGCCGCCTGCGCCGTGTTCCTCGTGATCCCGGACGCGTCGGCGTCGGCGGCCCTTCGTGACGCTCGCTGCGCTCGCTCCTCAGGGACCGTGGGGACAACGCCCCCTGCGGCTCGCTCCTCAGGGACCGTGAACGAAACGCTCCCTGAGGAGCCGGCTCCCGAGCTTGCGAGGGAGCCGGCGTCACGAAGGGCGTCCGTCACACCCACATCACCAGCGCTTCGTGACGCTCGCTGCGCCCGCTCCTCAGGGACCGGGGACACGTGGGTGGCGAGCGCGCGCTTCAGGTCGGCGACGCGGGCGCGCTGGGCGGCGAGGCCCGCCTCGTCGGACTGGTCGGCGGACAGGATCGCGTCCGCCAGGTCGTGGCCGACCTCGTTGCGCAACTCCTCCAGCAGGCGGACGGCCTCGGTGTGCTGGTGCTCCCACGCGATCCGCATGCCGAGGCCGAACTCCGCGTTGTCCTCGAACAGCGAGTTCGACCAGGCGGGGCCGCGTCCCTCGGGGTTGGTCGTGTACGGGGTGGTCGGCAGGTTGCCGCCGAAGATGGACGAGCAGCCGGTCGCGTTCGCGATGACCATCCGGTCGCCGAACAGCTGGGTGAGCGTCTTGATGTACGGCGTCTCGCCGCACCCCGAGCAGGCCAGCGAGAACTCGAACAGCGGCTGCAGCTGGGCCACGCCCTTCACCTGGTCGAGCCGCACCTGCGTCCGGTCGACCTCCGGCAGGCCGAGGAAGAAGTCGAAGTTCGCCCGCTCGGCCTCGCGATGCTCGCGCGCGGGCAGCATGTCCAGCGACTTGTGCTTGAACTCGCTCTTGTCGCGGGCGGGGCAGATGTCGGAGCAGATCCCGCAGCCCGTGCAGTCGTCCGGCGCGACCTGGACGACCAGCCGCCGGCCGGGGTTCGCCCTGTCCTTGAACTCCTTGTCGCGGAACCCTTCGGGTGCTCCGGTCAGGTCGGCGGGGTCGGCGAGCTTGATCCGGATCGCCGCGTGCGGGCAGACCACCGCGCACTTGCCGCAGTCGATGCACAGGGACGGGTCCCAGACCGGCAACTCCGCCGCGATCCCTCGTTTCTCCCACTTCGACGTCCCGGTCGGCCACGTCCCGTCCACCGGCACCGCACTCACCGGCAGCAAGTCGCCCTGGCCGTGCAGCATCGCGCCGGTGACCCGCTTCACGAAGTCGCCGGCCGCGTCCGGCAGCGCGGGCAGCCGGTGGGTGTGGCTGGACGGACGCAGGCCCGCCGGCAGCGGCCGCAGCGCGGCGATCGCCGCGTCGATGGCGGCGAAGTTCCGCTCGACGACCGTGCGTCCGCGCAGCCCGTAGGTCTTCTCGACCGACGCCTTGATCGCGGCGACGGCCTCGTCGGCCGGCAGCACGCCGGAGAGGTAGAAGAAGCACGGCTGCATGACGGTGTTGATCCGCTTGCCCAGCCCTGCGGCCTTCGCGACCGCCTCGGCGTCGATCACCCAGGTGCGCAGGCGCTTGGCCGCGATCTCGGCCTGCACCTCCACCGGCAGGTGCTCCCAGGTGTCCTCGCCGTAGGGGGAGTTGAGCAGCAGCGTCGCGCCGGGACGCGCCACGTCGACGGTCTTCATCGACGCCAGCAGCCCGAACTGGTGGACGCCGACGAAGTCCGCCGCGCCAACCAGGTAGGTCGACCGGATCGGCGCGTTGCCGAAGCGCAGGTGCGAGACCGTGACCGCCCCCGACTTGCGCGAGTCGTAGACGAAGTAGCCCTGCGCGTACGCGTCCGGGCGGGCACCGATGATCTTCACCGAGTTCTTGGCCGCGCCCACCGTGCCGTCCGAGCCGAGCCCGTAGAAGACCGCCGACACCGCGTCCTCGGGGACGGCGAAGCCGGCGTCGGGGGTGAGCGAGAGGTGCGTGACGTCGTCGACGATGCCGACGGTGAAGCGGGGCTTCGGGGCGTCCTTCGCGAGTTCGTCGAAGACGGCCTTCGCCATCGGCGGCGTGAACTCCTTGGACGACAGCCCGTAGCGGCCACCGATCACACTGACGGCGGCCCTTCGTGACGCAGCCTCGTTCCTCGGCTGCTCCTCAGGGACCGTTGAGTCGACGCTCCCTGAGGAGCGAGCGAAGCGAGCGTCACGAAGGGCGGCGCCGGCCAGGGCGACCAGGACGTCGGCGTGCAGCGGCTCGGCGGGGGCGCCGACCTCCTTCGTGCGATCCAGCACGGCGATCGAGCGGACGCTCGGCGGCAGCGCGGCAAGGAACGCCTCGACCGGGAACGGACGGTACAGCCGGATCGTGACCAGGCCCACCTTCTCGCCGCGCCGGACGAGCTCGTCGACGGTCTCGGCCAGGCAGCCGGCGGCCGAGCCCATCGCCACGACCACCCGCTCGGCGTCGGGCGCACCGTGGTAGTCGACCAGCGAGTAGCGGCGTCCGGTGCGTCCGGCCAGCTCGTCGAACACCTCCGCGACGGCCTCGGGCACCGCGAAGTGGAACGGGTTCGCCGCCTCCGCCGCCTGGAAGAAGGTGTCCGGGTTCTCCGCCACGCCGCGCACCACCGGGGCGTCCGGGGTGAGGCCGCGGGACCGGTGGGCGAGCACGTCCTCCTCCCGCACCAGGGCGCGCAGGTCGGCGTCGGCCAGCAGGTCGATCGTGTTCACCTCGTGGCTGGTCCGGAAGCCGTCGAAGAAGTGCACGAACGGGACGCGGGTGCGCAGCGTGGCCGCGTGGGCGACCAGCGCGAAGTCGTGCGCCTCCTGCACGCTGGACGCGCACAGCATCGCCCATCCCGTGGTGCGCGCGGCCATCACGTCGGAGTGGTCACCGAAGATGCTCAGCGCGTGCGTGGCGACCGTCCGCGCCGCGACGTGGATCACCGCGGGGGTGAGCTCGCCGGCGATCTTGTACATGTTCGGCAGCATCAGCAGCAGGCCCTGGGACGCGGTGAACGTCGCGCCGAGGACGCCCTTCGTCACCGCGCCGTGCAGCGCGCCGGCCGCACCCGCCTCGGACTGCAGCTCGACGACCTCGGGGACCGAGCCCCACAGGTTGGTCCTGCCGGCGGCCGACCACGCGTCCGCCGACTCCCCCATCGCCGAGGACGGCGTGATCGGGTAGATCGCGAGCACCTCGCTCAGCGCGTGCGCGACCCGCGCCGCCGCCTCATTGCCGTCGAGGGTGGCGCGCGCGGGACCGCCCGCCGTGGTGCCCTCCGGGTCGTTCCTCACCGGAGTGCTTCCCAGGGACGGTTGCGCAGACAGACTCACCCGCCCATTCTCGCGTCTCACAAGGGCTGGCGGCCCACCGTCCCGACGATCCCTGCGCGGTAGGCGTCGCTGCTGAACTTGTCGTACTCGGCCTGGGCCGCCGCGATCCGTCGCGGCACGTCGAGGCGCTCGGACGGCTCCTCGTTGCCCGGCGTGGAGATGAACTTCTCCAGCGCCTTCAGGCCGGCGTCGGCGCGGGTGACCGCCGCGGCCTGCTTGGCGTCCAGGCGCGCGGCGTACCAGTCGGACGCGACGATCGACTCCCTGCTGAACAGCGCCCGGAACTCCGGGGTGCCCAGCGTCCAGCCCTCGGCGGAGGCGCCGTGGGCCATGATCTCCAGCAGCGCCTTCAGCGGCGGGATGGCCAGGCTGATCGTGCCGTCGTCGAAGTAGGACTGGGCGACCCGCTGGTGGGTGGCGACGATCACGTCCACCGACTCGGCGAAGATGTCGGCGTCCTGGAGTTCGGGACGCAGCATCTCCGGGGTGAACACCGCGTGCGGGTGCAGGAAGATCCGGCCGAAGTACTTGCGGGCGAACGCCTGCGTCATCCGGTAGCCGAGCCGGCTCGCGAGCACGGTGCGTCCGTCGTGCTCGAAGTCGGGGATCGGCTCGAGCGCGCCCTCGGCGATCAGGTTCGCCGCCCTGCGCTCGGTCGGCGTCATCCGGCTGAACACCTCGGGCACGAGCATCGAGATGTCGTGGTCGACCCGGACCTGCGGGCCGACGAAGCCCGCGCAGGACACCCAGCCGTCGTCGCGGGTGAGCGCGAACGACAGCAGCGCGGCGTTGAGGTCGAGCACGGCGGGCATCGCGTTGAACGGGCCCTTGGTCATCGCGCCCTCGGAGCCCGCGCCCGTGGTGGACGGGGACTTGCCGGTCATCGAGGAGATGAACTCGGCGAACAGCTCCGGCAGCTCCATGTAGTGCAGCGGGTTGTACGAGCACAGCGGCGGGACGGGGCCGTCCGGCGGGTTGTTCCTCCGGCCGGCCGCGACCACGTCCACCGGCAGCGGCAGCGGCGCGTCCGCCGGCAGCTTGCGGACGAGGTGGGACGCCAGGTCCGAGGTGGCCGTGGCGACGGCGTTCGTGCGGTCGGGACGCTTCTGCAGGTAGCGCGGGTTCTTGCTCGGCTTGCCGTCCACGAGCCGCGGGTTCGCAGACGACACGAAGTACGCGGGCGAGGAGCCGGGGTCGGAGTCGGCGAAGTCGCTGATCAGCTTCTGCATCGGCTCGGTGAACTGGCTGAACGCCACCGCGTCGTCCCGCATCGCGACCGCGTCCGCGTGGGTCAGCGGCTCGAAGTTCGACAGGAATGTGTCGGGCTGCGTCAGGTCGCGTTCGGTCTGCTTGTCGTAGCCGCGGTGGATCGCGTCGTCGGGCCGCTGGAACAGCAGGTTCTCGCAGTTCTCGACCAGCTTGTAGGAGCGGTCGGAGTCCTGCCCAACCATGCGTCCGCTGATCACGACCGAGGCGGTGATGTCGTCCTCGGTCTGCACCTTCACGGCGGGGTTGAAGTCGTGCCGCAGGCCGAACAGCCGCCAGGAGCCGTCGGTCTCGAAGCCGACGCGCAGCATGTTCACCATGATCTTCTCGCCGTCCAGGCGCAGCTGCACGCCGCGGCGGCCGTTGATGATGCCGACGGTGAAGTGGCTGCGCCAGTCGGTGCCCCACTCGGGACGGTAGAACCGCTTGACGACGTAGACCAGCTCGGAGATGTGCTGCGGGATGGACTCCAGCCAGGCGTTGTACTCGTCGGTGTACTCCGCTCCGGGGGTGAGCAGCTTGATCACGCTGCCGATGGAGCGGTTGTCGGCGAGCAGCCGCCGCTGGTCGGTGCCGCACAGCGCCGGGTCGGCGAACCGGTCGGAGAAGTCACGGTCGAGGATCGCGGCGACCGCGTCCATGTCGGCGTCGAAGTCCGGGGAGTAGGCGTTGCCGAAGATGAAGGCGTCGGTGATCGCCTTGGAGATCTCCGACTTGCCGCCGCCGGACACGGTGGCCGGCTTGTGGCAGCTGGTCGCGGTCGCCACCGTGCCGCGCAGGCTCCACTGGGTGCGGTCGGCCGCCTGCTGGAGCATCTCCACCTGGTAGCCGTCCGGCGTCAGGTACGACTTGTCCGCGCGCAGCCTGATCGAGCTCTCGCTGCCGTTGGGGTTCGTCCAGGTGACGGCCTGCGTCCGCAGCGAGAAGTGGGCGTCCATCGGGACCAGCACGATGTGGGGCTGCTCGGAGTCGACGGCGTGCCCCTCCGGCTGCAGGTGGAACCGCTCGGGGTCACGCTCGAGCACATCGGCGAGGGTGTAGACCTCGTCGTTGCGCGCGCTGACCGTGTACTCCTGGCCGAGGTTGTAGGACGGGAAGACCAGCGCGCCGCCGGCGTGCTCCTCCTCCGCGTTGCCGAACAGGTTCGCCGAGTAGGAGATCTGGGTCTTGACCTCCTTCTTGCAGTAGCCGAAGTAGTTGTCGGCGATCACGGTCACGATCACGCCGCGCTCGTCCCGCGCACACGCCTTGAACGCCTGCCCGCCGTTGTAGCACTCGTCCTCGGACTCCCAGCACATGCCGTCGCGCTTCTGCCGCGCGGTCGCCTCGCTCACGTGCGGCAGTCCGAGGGACTTCTTCGTCACCTTCGTCAGGTGCGGGGCGAGGATCACCGCGCCGGTGTGGCCCGTCCACGTCTCCGGGGCGAGGGACGCGTCGTTCTCCGGCAGGTACGGGTCGCCCCCGTTGCCGAAGATGCCCTCGACGAAGTCGAGGTTCGCGACCAGGCCACCCGGGACGATGAACCGGGTCTCCATCCGCTTCTCCCGCACCCAGCCCGGCACCTCGGGGGCGACCAGCGGACGCAGCTGCAACGACACGAAGCACGCCGCCGGCTGGGCCTGGTTGGCGGTGTACGGCAGGACGAGGTCGACCTCCGGCGGCTGGAACGCGAGTTCCAGCAGCTTGGCGTAGACGGCCTTCGGGACGGCGAGCTTGTCGTCGGGGATGGGCAGGCCACCCTCGGCGATGTGGAACACTCCGGCCGTGGTGCGCCGGTCGTTCGCGGGGTTGTGCAGGACGCCGTTCGCCAGTCGGTAGCTGCTCAGCAGCGGGGAGGAGAACTCGTCGGCGTCCAGGGGCAGCGAGAGCGCCCTGGCCAGGCCCGGCTCGTCCAGCACGAAGGTGCGGCGCGGCAGGTGCGGGGTGGTGCCGGTGTCGGCGAGGAAGTCGTCCAGCCAGTTCTGGATGCGCTGGTCGGCCGCGCACAGGCGGTCGGAGAGGCGCCGGCTGAGCTCGCGCTGTCGCGCGATGATCGGCGCGACGAGCTTCGCCGTCGCGGAGTCCTGGATGTCCTCGGGCATCGGCAGGCCCAGCTGGGCGAGGCGGAAGTAGATGGCAGCGGGTTCGATGGGAGCCATGCCCCCATTGTCGTTGGCCGTGGGACCGAGCCGGACGGGTCTCGCTGGGGGGACCGCGACGTCGGACGAACGTGCAGCCGCGGCGGCGGCGTCCCCCCGTTCGGCCAACCGTGGCGCCGAGCACGTCGGCGCGCGATCCGCCAGCCCCCCAATGGGGGACACCAAAGGCCCATTCCGTACGATTCCGGGGACGAATGTCGTGGCCGGACGAGAAAGTTCAGCGACCGAGTGTGATTCGGCCGGGCCAGCGGGTACTCTCACCGCATGGTTCTGGCAATGGACCCGGTCTGGGTGGGGGTGGCCGAAATCGTCCTGGGCCTGGTTTTCTGCTTCCTGGGATACCCCGCGGCCAGGGTGGTCCTCGCGCTGTGGGGCGCGCTCGTGGGCTTCGGCGCGGGCCTTGTGCTGCACGCCTCCCTGCTGCAGTCGCTCGGCGACAGCGTGCTCAGCCAGGTGCCCTGGTGGGTGTTCGCGCTGGTGCTGGCGTTGGTCGTCGCGTGGCTGGCTTTCGCCTTCTACGCCGTCGCGGTGCTGATCTCGATGGGAGCGGTCGGCTGGGGGCTCGGCCAGGTAGTTTCATCGGCCCTGCACACTCCCGGCTGGATCGCGTTCTCGATGGGACTGGTGGTGGCGGCAGGCCTGGTCATGGTCGGCTGGGCGCTGAACCTGCCGAAGGTCCTCCTGATCGTCCTCACCGCTCTGGTCGGCGCGGGAACGGTCCTCGACGGCGTGCAGGCAGTCCTCGGCAACCGGCTGGACTGGTTCAACCAGGACCTGTGGCGCACGGACTTCACCGCCCACTTCGCATGGACGATCGGCTTCGTGGTGCTGGCCATCCTGGGAATGGTGGCGCAATTCCGGCAGCGCTCGGACGACAACCTCAGGGACGCCTACAAGCGCGACTGAGCCAATCCGTCCGACACTTGCGGGAAATCGCCGAACAGGCGACCCTGCATTGTTTGCGGCGATTTCATCACGCCCTATTGGGGCACGCCTAGGATTGCCCCATGTTGATCGTCACCAGTAACGACATCCCGGGCTACCGGATCGAGGCCGTGCTCGGCGAGGTCATGGGAATGACCGTGCGCAGCGCCAACATCGGCGCCAACTTCGTGGCCAGCTTCCGTGCCATCGGCGGCGGCGAGGTCGACGAGTACACGCGTCTCGTCTACGAGAGCCGCCAGCAGGTGATGCAGCGGATGTGGCAGGACGCGGTCGCCCGCGGCGCCAACGGCATCGTGGGCATGCGCTTCGACACCGGCTCGATCGGCCAGGCGTTCACCGAGGTCTGCGCCTACGGCACGGCCGTCGTGGTCGAGCCGATCGCCGACGGCCAGCCCGGCGCGACGAAACAGTCCGCCGGCGTCGCCGCCCAGCAGGCCCAGCCCCCGCTGCGCTGAGGTGGCACGTTAGGAACCGTCCCCAACGATCCCCCGGCACGATGGGGACGGTTCCTATCGTGCCGCGCAGTGCGTGTTGCCGCTCAGCGGCTGAGTGCGGCGAGGACGGCGGACGCGACCTCGGCGTGCGTGCGCTCGGGATGGAAGACCAGCCACTCCAGGCCGGCGGTCAGGCTCGCGCCGACCACGGCGGCCGCCCGGAGCGACGCCTCCGCGGGGTCTGCTCCCGAGGCGACCAAGTCGTCGGCCAGCGGGGCGAGGGCGGTGTCCCGCCAGGCCTTGATCGATTCCGCCCACGAGCGCTCCTCACGGAACAGCTCGCTCACCATCACCCGCACGGACGCGGTGTGCTCGGCCACCATCGCCAGGAGGGCCCGCACCACCGAGGCCTGGCGGTCGGCTCCCGTGCGTCCGTCCGACGCCTCGGCGAGGCGGGTGACCAGCTGCTCACGGCTGCGGGCCATGATCGCCTCGACCAGCCCGGCCTTGGAGTCGAAGTTGTAGTAGATCGACCCCTTCGCGATCCCCGCGGACGCGGCGATGTCGTCGATCGACGTGGACGTCACGCCGCGTGCGGCGAACAGCTCCGTGGCCGCGTCCATGATCGCCTCGCGCGTGCCCGTGCGCCGCGCGACGCGTCCGTCGAGCTTCTCCTGCGTGGCCTCCACGTCCGCCTCCTAGATGCTCAGCGCCGGGTGCAGCCGCGACATCGTCCACATCCGCTTGCGGGCGGACGCGATCGAGGTGGCGGCCAGCGACACCACGAAGATAGCCGCCAGCACGGCGACGCTCGTCCAGAACCGGGTCTCGATGCCGCCGGTGATCGCCTCGCGCAACCCGTTCACCGCGTAGGTCATCGGCATGTACGGGCTGATCGCCTGCAGGAACGACGGCGTGGTCTGGATCGGGTAGGTGCCGCCCGCGGACGCCAGCTGCACCATCAGCAGCACGATGATCACCACCTTGCCCACGGCCGAGCCGAGCGTGACCTGGAAGAACTGCTGGAGGGCGAAGAACGCCGCCGCGGTCAGCATCGCCATCGCGAACGTGGCCAGCACGCTGGTCGGGTCGAGGCCGATCGCGAAGTGCATCACCGACGAGCATGATCGTGACCTGGCCGAGCGCGAGCAGCAGCGCGGAGTTCAGCGACCCCCACGCCATCCGGAAGCCGTTCACCGACGTCATCAGCGCCCGCGTCTGCAGCGGACGCAGCAGCAGCCAGGTGATCAGGGCGCCCACCCACAGCGCGAGCGAGATGAAGAACGGCGCGAAACCCTCGCCCCAGGAGGCGGCCTCGTGCACGTGGCTGGACGAGAGGGTCACCGGTGTGGACACCGCCTTCGCCCGGTCGTGCCGCAGGCTGGTGCCGTCGGACGGGATCTGGTCGGCCGCGTCCGCAAGCTTCACTCCGAGCCTCCCCGCCCCGTTCTCGGCCTTGTCGAGGCCGGACGCGAGCGTCGGCGTGTTCGCAGCGATCTCCCCCGACCCGGTACTGAGCTTCGTGGCCCCGCTGTCTGCGGAGGCCAGCCCGTCCGCGAGGGTGCCAGCCCCCGAGCGCAGCGCCTTCGCCCCGCTGACCAGGCCCTGTTCGGGGTCAGCGGCGTCGAAGCCGGCGACCAGCTGGGCGAGGCCGGACTGCAGCGCCGGAATCCCGGTCGTGCTGTCGGACGCGGCCGCGCTCATCGTGGTCAGGCCGGTGGCCAGCGTGTCCGCGCCGGACTGCAGCTGCGCCACCTCGGCCAGCGTGGCGGGGTCGGCGAGCTGGGCAGCGCCGGTCGTCAGGCCGGACGCGCCGGTCGCCAGCTGCTCCTGCGCGGCGTCCAGCTTCGTCAGGCCGACGCCGAGCGAGCCGTCCGAGGCGAGCACGGCGTGCACGCCGGCCCAGCCGGCCTGGACGGCGGAGGCGCCGCTGGCCAGCTCGGTGGCCCCGGAATGGACGGACGCGATCCCGCCCTGCACCTGCGCGGCCCCGGTGGCCAAGTCCTTGGCGCCGCCGTGCGCGGCGCTGGTCGCCTTCCGGGCTGCGCTCAGGTAGGCGGCGGCCGAGGTCGTGTCACCGTCGGCGAGCGCCTCCTGGGCCTTGTCGAGCAGCCCGTCGACACTGTCCAGGCCGTCCGCGAGGTCACCGGCACCCTTGGTGACCGCCGCCGCGCCCTGGCCGAGCGTCGAGCCGGACGCGGTCGCGTCGGCGAGGTCGGAGGCGCCCGAGGCGAGCTTCTTCGTGCCGGTGGCGAGTTGGCCGTCGGGCGCGGTGGCCGCGGAGGCACCGGCGAGCCACTGGTCGGCTCCGGCGGTCCAGTTCGCGGCACCATCGGCGAACTGGGTGGCGCCTTCGGCGTAGCTGGTGGCACCGTTCGCGAGGGTGGTGACGCCGGAGGCGAGCGTGTCGACGCCCGCAGCGAGAGCGGGGGCGCCGGTGGTCGGATCGGCGGCGGTCGCCAGGCCCTGCTGCAGGGCGGAGAGGTGGGCCGCGCCGGCGTTCAACCGCTCGGCACCCTCGGCCGCGGCGGTGACGCCGGCGACGTAGTCACCCAGCTTGCTGTGCAGGGTCTTCGCGCCGGTGCTGAGGTCGTCGGTGCCCGCAGCGAGTTGCGCCGCGCCGTCGGCCAGCTGCTGGGCGCCGACGTTGAGGGTGTCGGCGCCGTCGGCCGCGTCCGCCAGGCCCGTGGCGAGGGTGAACGCACCGTCGGAGGCCTTCGCGAACCCGTCCCTGGCGTCCCCCACCCCGACCAGCAGGGTGTTGACGGCCTGCTTGCTGACCTTCTTCACGACCGCGTCGCGGACCTCCGTCATCGCCGTCCTGCCCAGGGTGGAGGCGAGGAAGGAGTTGCTGTCGTCGTAGCTGACCATGATCCTCGCGGCGGTCGGGTCGTCCTCGCCGAGGGAGAGGATGTCGGAGGTGAAGTCGGCAGGGATCGTCACCGCGAAGTAGTAGGTCCCTGCGTTCACGCCGGCGGCGGCCGCGTCCGCGTCCACCACCCTCCAGCCGACCGAGCCGTCGTCGAGCAGTTCGTCGACCACGTCCTGGCCGTAGTGCTGCAGTGTCCCGTCGTCATCCCTGGCTGCGACGTCGGCGTTCACCAGCGCGACCGGCAGTTCGTCCATCCGCGTGGTCGGGTCCCAGAAGGCCCACACGTACATGGCGCCGTAGAGCAGGGGGATGAGCAGCATCACGGCGATCGCTGCGCGGGTGATCGGCTGGCGGGCGAACCGCTTCAGCTCCGTGCCGTGGGAGGTCCAGGCGAACATGGCTTCTTCTTCTGTGCAGGGTGTGTGGTGGTGGGGTGGGGACGGTTCCGTCCCGGTCAGGCGGGGGAGAGGGACGTGGTGGGCCGGGGTGCCGCTGCTCAGGTGGGCCAGGTCGGCCGCGCTCGATGCGGACGCGATCACGGTCACGCCGGACGCCGCGAGCGCCTGCAGCGACGCCCCCACGCGGCGGCGGCTGTCGGTGTCGCGGAGGGCGTCGATGTCGTCGACCACGACCAGCTCGGGCGCCCCGAGCAGTGCGAGCGCCAGCCGGAACCGCAGGTTGGCCGCCTCATCGAGCTCGTGGACGAGCTGCCGGGCCCGCGGCACCGGGTCGTCGCCGAACACCGGAGCACAGACCCCGGCGACCCGGTCGTCGTCAGGCGTGCGGACGATCCGGAACCACGGCGCCAGCCAGGCCTCCCGCTCCCTGAGGGCGGCGCCGACCGTCACCTCCTCGTCCAGGTCGTCGAGGCCGTGGACGCCGACCGCGGCGGTGCGCCGCTGGACGTACGGCGCCCTGGCGGGCAGGCGGCGGCCGAGGACGGTGAGGTCGGAGCCGCGGCTCGGCTTCAGCCGCCCCACCAGCGTGAGGAGGAGCGACGTGCGGCCCGAGCCGGCGCGTCCGGTGACCAGGGTCAGCGATCCGGGGGCGATGTCGAGGTCGACCGGCCCGTAGATCCGGCCGCGGCGTCCGTCGAGCTGCAGGCCGGACGCGCGGACGGCGGGTGCGTCCGTCGTGGTCGGTGTTGCGGCTGCCGGTTCGGGCCGACTGGTGGTGGCGCTCATGTGTTCTGCCCTCTCGTCAGGAACGAGAGTAGTTGAACTGACCGGTCATTCCAAATATCTAGAGATGATGCGCTCCGAGTCGGGAAGGGTGGGGTCAGGCCGGGTCGTCCGGCTTCTTCGGCTTCGATTCGGAGGACCCGGGACGGATCACCGTGGTCGACGTCGGCTTCGCCTGGTCACGGCGGAGGTCGTAGAAGCCCTTACCGCCGCGGTAGATCGCGACGACGCCCATGGCGAGGATCCCCCAGTCGAGCAGCACGTAGGTGCCCGCCTGGCTCTCGGTCGACAGGAAGTAGATCGCGGCGACGATCGCCACCACTCCGGCGACGAGGTACATCCAGGCCTGGCGTTTCGGATCCTCCACGCCCAGAAGCCTAACCGCTCGGCGAGGAAGCCTCCCGAGACGGGGCCCAGTCGCCGGCGCCCCGGACGCAGCAGGCACCACGCGAACGGGAGATCCCCGAGTCACAGCGAGCTTCCCTCCGCCATCCCGGCGAAAGCCGGGATCCCCGGAAACAGCAGGAACCCACCCGAACCGGAGATCCCGGGTCAAGCCCGGGATGACAGCGAGGGCGGAAACGTCATCCCGGCGAAAGCCGGGATCTGGGGCACAGCAGGGAGCCGGGACGCGGAAATCCCCCGGCCAAACCCGGGACGACAGGGGAACTCACTCCTGTCATCCCGGCGAAAGCCGGGATCTCGGGCACAGCAGGGAGTCGGGACGCGGGCCTCCGCTCGGACGTCTCAGCCGCCGAGCGCGCCGGCGAGGAGCCTCGTCGCGGCGTAGGTGTCGGCCTGGGCGGCGCCGAGGACGCGGGGGTTGTGGCCGTCCCACTCGTCCCAGCCGGGGTCGCCGGACGCGATGAACCGCACCCACGCCGCGTGCATCTCGTCGGCCAGGGCCTGCGGCGGCTGCGGGCCCGCGGACGCAGCCACGCCCTCCGCGTCCAGCAGGTCCCACGCGAACGGCAGGTCGAGGCAGTGGAACGACAGCCCGAGCACCGGCGACGGCCAGCGGAAGTCGTAGACCCAGGTGCCCGCGCCGCGCGCGTCCGCCGAGGCGAGGGTGGGGATCCGGAAGCTCAGGTCGGTGGCCAGTTGGCCGAGCTGGAACGCGGGCGTGGTCAACTCGGGGTGCGCGGCGACGTACCCGGCGGCGACCCCGGCCGACAACCCGCCCTCGGTGAGCGCGCGGACGGGGTCGGCGTCCGCCCACGCCTGGGCGAACTCGCCGGTGACCATCGTGAACTCGTGCGCCACCGTCCCGGCCAGCAGCGCCACCTCCGCGCCCACGCCGGACGCGATCGCCTCGTCGATGCCGGTCGGCAGGACGTCGTCCCCGGTCAACGGCACGAACGGCAGCCCCACCCCGCGGCTGGCGAGCGTGGTCGCGACGTACTCAGCGGGCGTGGCCGGCGGCGGACCGGATGGGGCCATGAAGGCCGCCTGCGCGTCCAGCACCTCGTCCTCGCTGAGGGAGGACCAGCCCGCGCGGGTGGGCGCGACGCCTGTACGCTCGGCGAACGCGCGTCCGATCTCCTCCGCCCGGGCGAGCGGCTGGGAGAGGCCGGCGCCGGAGTGCGCGATCACCCCGCCGAACAGGCCCTGTGCGGCGGGGCAGGCCAGCAGCGCCATCACCGCCGACCCGCCGGCGGACTGGCCGGAGATCGTGACCCGGCCCGGGTCGCCGCCGAACGCGGCGATGTTGTCGCGCACCCACTCCAGTCCGAGCAGCAGGTCGCGGACGCCGCGGTTGGTGGGCGCGTCCGCGATCCAGCCGAAGCCGTCGAAGCCGAGCCGGTAGGACAGCGAGACCGTCACGACGCCGTCCCTGTTGTAGGCCCGGCCGTCGTACCAGGGACTGGACGGTGAGCCGGCGAAGAAGCCGCCACCGTGGATCCAGACGAGCACGGGCAACCCCGCGCCCTCTCCCGGAGCGGGGGTGAACACGTTCACGTTCAGCGTGGCGTCCCCGGGGATAGACGGCTCGGGGATCGTCGTGACCGCGCCGAAGGGGCGACGTTGCGGCGTCGGTCCCGGCTCGGACGCGTCCCGCACCCCGGCCCAGGGCAGGGCGGCGACGGGCGCGGCGAACCGCAGGTCCCCCACCGGCGGTTGCGCGAACGGTACGCCGAGGAAGGCGGCGGACGGGCCTCGCCACACGCCGCGCACCGCGCCGGAGGTGGTCTGGACGACGGGACGATCGGTGACTGCGGTGCTCATGCGCCCACTCTGCCCGACGCGGCCCTGCCGCGGGGCGGTGCGGGAGGATGGGGGCATGGGAAGAGCGATCGTGATCAGGAAGAACGAGTCCGGTGAGGCCGGTGCGCCGGTCAACACCGCCGCGCTGGACGAGGTCGGGCCGCCCCCGGCCACGGACGGTCCCGTGCTGGTCGACGTCGCGTACTCCGGGATCAACTACAAGGACGGGCTCGCGCTGACCGGGCGCCCGGGCGTGGTCCGCAGCACACCGCTGATCGGCGGGATCGACCTGGTCGGCACCGTGCGGGAGAGCGAGGACGGGCGTTGGCGTCCCGGCGACGAGGTGATCCTGAACGGGACCGGGCTCTCCGAGACGCACAACGGGGCGTTCGCCACGCAGGCGCGCGTCTCCGGCGAGCTGCTCGTGAAGCGCCCGGCGTCGATCAGTGCCGCCCGCGCCGCAGCGATCGGGACCGCCGGCTACACCGCGGCGCTGTGCGTCCTGCGCCTGGAACGCGAGCACGTGAACTCGACGGCGGAGCAGCCGATCCTCGTCACGGGAGCGACCGGCGGGGTCGGCTCGATCGCCGTCCTGCTGCTGGCCGCGGCCGGCCACCACGTCGCGGCGCTCACCGGACGTGTGGAGGCGTACGGCGACTACCTGCGCGGCCTCGGCGCCGAGGTGGTCGTCCCGCGCGCGGACCTGCTCGGCGCGGGGCGTCCGCTCCAGTCGCAGCGCTGGTCGGGCGTCGTCGACACCGTCGGCGGCGAGGTGCTCGCCAATGCCATCTCCCAGACCCGATACGGCAGCACCGTCACGGCGTGCGGCCTGGCCGGGTCCGCGTCCCTGCCCGCCAGCGTGGTGCCCTTCATCCTGCGCGCCGTCACGCTGGCCGGGGTCGACTCCGTCGTCGCTCCCCTGGCCGACCGCGAGGCGGCGTGGACGCGGCTGGCCCGCGACCTCGACCTCGACGTCCTCGACGGCCTGACCGAGACCGTCCCGCTCGCCGGTGCGATCGACGCCGCCGCCCGCCTCCTCGCCGGCGAGGCCCACGGCCGCATCGCCGTCGACGTCCGCGCCTGACCCCGTCCGCTCACGCAGCCCCGTTGACGCGATCCTGCCGTTCGCTGCGTCCCACTCGTCCCACCCGTCACGCCACGCGTCCAGAGCGGCAGAATCCCGTCACCCCCTGGACCGGACCGGACGGGGCCGGTCGCTTGCGAGGGTGGCAGACCGTCGCCAGCTCGGCGGCGTCCGTCCCCGACGCCCGCCCTCGATCACGGGACACTACGCAGGCGGGCCGTGACGCGATCCCGCCACGATCGGGCGCAGGCGTCACGGGTGGGACGAAAGGGACGACCAGAGCGGCGAGATCGCGTCAGCGTCGCCCACGCGCTCCCTTGGCAGGCTCACGGCGCGGCGACCCGGCCCCGCTTGCTCCCGAAAGGCGGCCTTGCTCCCGGAATTCGGGGAGCAAGGCCGCCTTTCGGGAGCAAACGCAACGGGTGGGACGCGGGGGACGAGGACGGGGTCGGCAACGGAATCGAGGGACAGGGACGGCGCCGAGAGGAGAGGAGAAGCCCCGCCACGATTTCGGCGGCGCGGGTGCCTCGTGAGAGACTGATCCAATGCGCGCGTACCAGGACATCCTCCGGATTCCGGGTGCGTTGAGGTTCTCCTCTGCGGGTCTTCTGGCCCGTTCCGGCGGCGCGATGATGGGGCTCGGCATCGTCCTGATGGTGTCCTCGCTGTACGGCAGCTACGGGCTGGCCGGCGCGCTCGTCGCGGCGAACTCCGTCGCCTGGGCGCTCGGGACGGCCGTGCTGTCCAACCTCGTCGACCGCTACGGGCAGCGCAGGGTGATGTATCCGGCCACGATCGTCTCCGCGACGATGCTGGCCGTCACCGTCGTGTTCGCCGTCCTCCAGCTCCCGGCGTGGACGCTGGTCGCCCCGGTCGTGATCAGCGGCGCCACCGGCGGCTCGCCGGGCGCCCTCGTCCGCGCGCGCTGGACCAACGTCACCTCCGACCCGCACCAGCTGCACGCCGCGTTCTCGCTGGAGTCCACGCTGGACGAGGTCACCTTCGTCGTCGGACCGGTGCTGGCCACCGCACTGTCCACCGGCATCCACCCCGCCGCAGGCCTGGTCGCCCCGGTCGTGCTGTCCCTGATCGGTGCCCAGCTGTTCTACTCCCAGCGTTCCACCGAGCCGCCGGTCGCGCCGCGTCCGCCCGCCGGCACCGAGCGTCCGGCCGCCCTGCGCCAGTTCATCCTGCTCACCCCCGGCGTCGCCGCCGTGGTCGCCGTGAACCTCCTGATCGGTTGCGTGTTCGGCAGCATCGACGTCAGCGTCGTCGCCGCCGCGACCAGCTGGGACGTCCGGTCGGCCTCCGGCGTCGTGCTGGCCGTGTTCTCGGCCGCGTCCGGTCTCGCCGGCCTGCTCTACGGGACGCGGCACTGGCGCTCCTCCCTCCCGGGACGCTTCGTCGTCGGCGTGCTCGCGCTCTTCGTCGCCACCCTCGGGCTGTTCCTCGCCAACTCGGTGCTGATCCTGGCCGCGGTCGGCGTCCTGGTCGGCGTCACGGTCGCCCCGACCCTGATCAACGGCAACACCCTGATCGGACGCCTTGTGCTGCGCGAGCGGCTCACCGAGGGCCTGGCCTGGATGGGGACGGGGATCGGCATCGGCGCCGCCGTCGGCTCCAGCGTCGCGGGCGGCGTCATCGACGGCTTCGGCCACCACGAGGGCTTCCTCGTCGTGATCGGCTTCTCGACCCTCGCCGCCGTGATCGCCGCCGCGTCCTGGCGCACCCTGAACCGCGCCGAGCGGCTCGTCACGGAGGTCGACGACGCGGACGGCCAGCGCGAGACCGTCTTCGAGTAGCCCCCGTCCTTCGCGCAGCCCGCGTCACCCGATTCGCGGCGTTTCCTTCCCACGACTTGGCTCGTGGGAGCAGAATGCAGACATCCACGCCTGGTGGTAAAGCTGCTCATTGACGAGCGCATCCGTCCGGCGAGGTCACAACTCGAGGAAGAGTCAGCATGACCGCCAATATGTCCCGCTACCCCGGCGTGCCCGACGTCATCAACGGCAACGGAGCCGTCGCCCACGTGATGAAGCACGTCTGCGGGGGTGTCATCGGCTACCCGATCACCCCGTCCACCGAGATCTCGGAGAACTTCGAGGCGGCGCGCGCCGACGGCCAGCTCAACGTCTGGGGCCGGCACCCCTTCTTCGTCGAGACCGAGGGCGAGCACTCCGCGCAGAGCGGCGCGCTCGGCGCGGCGCTGGTCGGCGGCAACTTCATCTCCAACGCGTCCTCCAGCCAGGGCATCCTGTACGGGCTGGAGTCGCACTACGTCACGGTCGGCAAGAAGATCGGCGGCTTCGTCCTGCAGGTCGCCGCCCGGGTGGTCACCCGGCACTCGCTCAACGTGATGGCCGGCCACGACGACGTGTACGCCCTCCTCCCCACCGGCTACACGATCCTTTTCGGCTCCAATCCGCAGGAGGCCGCCGACCTCGCCGCGATCTCGTACCGGGCCTCTTCGCTGTCACTGATCCCCGTCGCGAACGCGATGGACGGGTTCGCCACCAGCCACGTGATGAGCGAGGTGCTCCTCCCCGAGCCCGAGCTGCTCCGCGACTACCTCGGCGACCCGGCCGGACGCATCCCCTGCCCCACCGTCGCCCAGGAACTCCTGTTCGGCGCCAAGGGACGGGTCTTCCAGCTCAACCGCTGGCTCGACCGGCACAGCGACGACTTCTCCGCCCCCGACCTGGCCGCCCTGCGCACCTGGCTCGGCGCCCGCGCGCCGCGGGTCGAGGCCGACAACGACGGCTACCTCGTCGAGGAGACGATCGAGCGCGTCCCCGCACCCCTGCAGGCACAGTGGCGCCGGCAGTGGCTGGGCGCCTGGCCGGCCGGCACACGCCAGCTCGTCCCCGCCCTCGTCGACCCCCACAACCCCGGGCTGACCGGGCCCGTCCAGAACCAGCCCGACTTCCAGGCCGGCTCGGCCGACCACCGCACCCACTTCGCGTCCGCCGTGCCCGCGCTCGTGCGCAGGGCGATGAGCGAGTACACCGAGCTCACCGGACGCGAGTACGCCCCCGTGATGGCCTACGACTGCGCCGACGCCGACCTCGTCATGGTCGGCATGGGTTCGATCACCGACGACGTCCGCGCCGTGCTGCCGTACCTGCGCAGCCAGGGGCTCAAGGTGGGCGTCGTCTCGGTCAAGCTGCTCCAGCCGTTCCCCGAGGCCGAGCTGATCGCCGCCATCGGCGGGGCGAGGGCTGTCACCGTCCTCGAGCGCTCCGACGACACCGCGCTCACCCGCATGGTCACCCAGGCGCTGTTCCACGCCCGCGCCAACGCCGAGGCGGACGCCGCCGCGCCGTACCCGTCCATCCCGGCCCTGGCCCGGATCCCCCGCCTGACCACGGCGATCTTCGGCCTCGGCGGCCACGACCTCCAGCCGCGGCACCTGGTCGCCGCCTTCGAGAACATGGCGAAGGACGCGCCCGCGCCGCTGGTCTACCTGGGCTCGCAGTTCTTCACCGCCCACCCGACGCCCGCCGTCGCCGCCGTCCAGGACCGGCTCCGCGAGGCGTACCCGGAGACCGAGCTGATGGCGCTGGAGACCGTGCCGAACCCGGCGATCCTGCCCGAGGGGACGCTGCGGATCCGCTTCCACTCCGTCGGCGGCTACGGGACGGTGGCGACCGGCAAGCTGCTCACCGACGTGCTGTCCTCGCTGCTGGGGATGCACTCGAAGTCGGCCCCCAAGTACGGCTCGGAGAAGTCCGGCGCGGCGACCAACTACTACATCACGCTGTCGCCGCAGCCCGTCCTCGTCACCAACGCAGAGCTCGAGGACGTCGAGCTGGTCGTCTGCCCCGACCACCAGGTGTTCTCCCACACCAACCCGCTGAAGGGGCTCGTCGCCGGCGGCACCCTGATCATGCAGTCCGACCAGGCCCCGCTCGAGGTGTGGCGTTCGCTGCCCGCGTTCGCGCGCCGGGTGATCCGCGAGCGCGGGATCCGCTTCCTCGTCCTGGACGCGTTCGCCGTCGCCCGCGCGCACGCCCCCAACCCGCAGCTCGAGACCCGGATGATGGGCATCGCGTTCATCGGCGCAATCCTGGGCTCCGTCGGGATCAACGGCTCGCAGGCCGACATCGAGGCCGAGGTGCGCGCCGAGCTCGCCAAGAAGTTCGGACGCCGCGGCGAGACCGTCATCGAGGCGAACCTCGCGGCCGTCCGCGACGGGATGGGCGCGGTCCTCGTCGACCACACCGACCCCGCCTTCGCCGCCGTCGAGGCCGAGACCGTCGGGAAGGGCGCGCGCCCGGCGCTGTCGCTGGCGATGACCCCGTCCGTCGGCGCCGAGCGGACGAGCGGGCTGTTCGACCCTGGCTACTACGAGGAGATCATGGCCCGGCCGTTCCGCGAGGGCACGATCGACGAGGCGCCGGTGCTGCCGGGGACCGGCCTGTTCATGCCGGTCGGCACGGGCGCGGCCAAGAACAAGGGCATCTTCCGCCGCACGGTGCCGGTGTTCGACCCGACCGCGTGCACGGCCTGCATGGAGTGCGCGCTGGCCTGCCCCGACAACGCGATCCCCAACACCGCCCACGAGCTCGGCGACCTGCTGTGCGCTGCCGTCGACGCCGCCGGCATGGCCGAGGGCGAGCGCGCGGTCTGGTACGGCATCGTCCCCGCGTGGGCGGACGGCGTCCGCCACGGTTACCTCGCCGACCCGGCCGCCACGGACCTGGCCGTCGTGGCCCGGTCGGCCGCCGCTGACCTGGCTGACCTGCCGGCCGATCGGCTGGACGGCGTGATCGCCGCCCTGGCCGCCTACCCGGTCGCCAGGACGCGTCCGCTGTTCGACGCGGCCGAGAAGACCGCCGCCGGCAGCGGCGTCCTGTTCTCCGCGGTGGTCGACCCGTGGAAGTGCACGGGCTGCCTGCAGTGCATCGAGGTCTGCGGGCCGGACGCGCTCGCCTCCGCCGAGCAGGACGACAGCCTGCTCGCCATGCTGGAGACCCGCTTCGAGCGGCTCACCAAGCTGCCCGACACCCCGGCCAGGATCACCGTGGACGCGACCGCGCCCGGCGGGGACATCAAGCGCGTGCTGCTGGCCCGCAGCGACTACTACTCGATGACCGGCGGCCACGGCGCCTGCCGGGGCTGCGGCGAGGTGACCGCGATCCACCTGCTGAACTCGCTCAGCCACCGGATCGGCACCGACCGGCGCACCGCGCACCTGCGCGAGCTCGACACCACGCTCGACGCGCTGGCCACCCTGGCCGCGCGGCTCCCCGACGGCGCCCGCAGAGACCGGGTCGCCGCCACGGCTGCGGAGCTGGAGCGCCGGCTCTACCTGTACGAGTCCGGCCCGACCGGCGACGGCCCGTCCTCGACGGTGATGGCGAACTCGACCGGCTGCTCGAGCGTGTACGCGTCGACCGTCCCCTTCTCCCCCTACCTCGACCCGTGGGTCAACGGCCTGTTCCAAGACGCGCAGCCGCTCGCCGTCGGCATCTACGAGGGCCTCGTCTCCGGGCTGGTCGGCGAGGTGCGGGCGCTGCGCACGGCAGCGCTGGAGCTCTCCGGAGAGTATGACGCTGAACTACACGACAGCCAGCTGGCGACGCTGTCCTGGCGCGACTTCACCCCGGAGGAGCGCGCGCTCGTCCCGGTCGTGCTGACGATCAGCGGCGACGGCGCGGCGTTCGACATCGGCTTCGGCGCGATGTCGCGGGTGTTCGCCGGCGGGACGCCGATCAAGTCGCTGGTGCTCGACACCGGCGGCTACTCCAACACCGGCGGGCAGGCGTCGACCGCGTCCTTCGCCGGCCAGGACGCCGACCTCGCCCGGTACGGCAGCGCGCACGGCGGCAAGCAGGAGTCCCGCAAGGAGCTCGGCCTGCTGGCGATGTTCCACCCCGGCGTGTACGTGTGCTCGACCGCCGCGGCGTTCCACGGCCACTTCCTGCGGGCGTCCGCCGACCTGATCGGCTACACCGACGGGGCGGGGCTGATGATCGCCTACGCGCCGTGCGACACCGAGAACGGCATGGCCGAGGACCTCGCCAACGCCCGGTCCCGGCTGGCCGTGGAGAGCCGGATGCACCCGCTGTTCGTCCACGACCCCCGGCGCGGGACGAGCATCGCCGACCGGCTGAGCCTCGACGGCAACCCCGAGCCCGAGGGGCTGTGGGCGCAGACGTCCCTCACCTACCGCGACGACCGCGGCCAGCTACAGGTGCTGACGATGCCGCTGACCCCTGCCGAGTTCGCGATCGGCGAGGTGCGCTTCGCCAAGCAGTTC
Source organism: Propionicimonas sp. (assembly GCF_049840635.1). Taxonomy (GTDB): domain Bacteria; phylum Actinomycetota; class Actinomycetes; order Propionibacteriales; family Propionibacteriaceae; genus Propionicimonas. Next base: position 2,245,315 of record NZ_JASGKL010000005.1, on the reverse strand, counting down.
CGCTGGCTGGCCACGCACGAGGAGGCGGGCGCCGTCCCGATCGCCGAGTACGTCGACCTGCCCGCGCACCAGCGCACCGGCCGCACCCCCTACGTCCTGACCACCGACCGCAAGCGGCACCTGGTGAAGATGGCCTGCTCGCCGAGCATCGTGGCGCTGGTCGAGGACCGCAGGAGCAACTGGCAGCTGCTCCAGTTCCTGGCCGGGCAGGCCGAGGTGGTCCTCGCCGCCCGGCACCGGGTCGAGCTGGGCGAGTGGACGTCCCGCTACGGCGAGGCGATCGACGCCAGGGAGTCCGCGCTCGACGAGATCGCCAAGGCGATGGCCGACCTCGCCACCGCGTCCGGCGCCCCCGCGGGCGGGGCGCTGCGGCTGGGCCTGTTCGGTGCGCCGATGGCCAGCCCGGCCGCGGACGCGCCGCCGGCGGCGACCGCCGTGGCTGACCGTCCGATCTGGCTCGACCCCGAGGACCTGCCGCGCTGCAACGACTGCGCGACCTGCTACCAGGAGCTGCCCGCGCTGTTCGAGAAGGCGACGATCGTCGTGGACGGCGGTCCGCGGACGGTGGGCCGGATGCGTCCGGACGCCCTCGACGGGCTGGAGCTGACCAGCGAGCTGCAGGCCCGGATCACCCGGGTCCGGGCCACGTGCGACGCGGAGATCATCCAGTGAGCGCGCCGTCGTTCGCCAACCAGCTCGGCCTGCTCGAGCGGCGGCTGGTCGCCGACCCGCGCGCGTTCCGCGAGCTGTTCACCGCCGACGGCATGGAGGCCGTCGCCTGGGAGTTCCGGCAGCCGGAGCTCGGGGCGAAGTTCACCCGGCAGCTGTGGGAGGCACTGAGCAGGGACGACGACGCGAGCAAGCTGCTGATGCGGTTCCTGTGGCAGCTGCCGGTCGGCAAGAAGCGGATGTTCATCCGGGCGCTCGACGAGCACCTGTCCGGGCGCTACCCGATGTTCGCGGGGCTGAGCGAGAACTGGCCGGCGGGCAACGCGATCCCGCCGTACATCCGCAAGCCGAGGGAGCGCTCGGAGGACTTCGAGCTGGTCAACAAGGGGTTCCTCGGCTACATGGACCTCGGCTACACCCGGCGCGACGTCGAGCTGTTCGTGTGGCTGGAGGCGCTGCGCGACAAGCAGTGCGCGGAGGCGCCGTGCGAGTTGGGCGTCCTGCTGGCCGGGCACCGGGAGCCGCAGGGCGGCTGCCCCGTCCAGATCCACATCCCGCAGATGTTCGAGCTGATCGGCACCGGGCACTTCCGGGAGGCGCTGGAGATGCTCGAGTCGTGCAACCCGCTGCCGAACGTCACCGGACGGGTGTGCCCGCAGGAGCTGCAGTGCCAGGGCATGTGCATCCACAAGCAGTCGATGACGATCGGCCAGCTGGAGTGGTTCCTGCCCGAGTGGGCGAAGCTGGCCGACCCGGAGGGCAGCGCCTCGCGGTACGGCGGCGTCCGGGACCCGTGGGCTGCGGCGCTGCGTCCGCCGATCGCGGTGGTCGGCTCCGGCCCGTCCGGGCTGATCACGGCGTACCTGCTGGCGGCCGAGGGCTTCCCGGTCACCGTGTTCGAGGCCTTCCACGAACTCGGCGGGGTGCTGCGCTACGGCATCCCCGAGTTCCGGCTACCGAACGAGTTGATCGACGACGTCGCGACGAAGATCCGCGCCCTCGGCGGGCGGTTCGTGACCAACTTCGTCGTCGGGAAGACGGCCACGCTCGAGCAGCTGCGCGACGCCGGGTTCGCCCGGGCGTTCGTGGGCAGCGGCGCCGGCCTGCCCCGGTTCCTGAACGTGCCGGGCGAGCACCTGCTGAACGTGATGAGCGCCAACGAGTTCCTGACCCGGGTCAACCTCATGCAGGCGCACCGGGCCGACCACGAGACGCCGCTGCCGCTGGTGGCGGGCAAGCAGGTGCTGATCATCGGCGGCGGGAACACCGCGATGGACGCCGCGCGCACGGCCCGGCGCCTGGGCGGCGTCGTCACGATCGTCTACCGGCGGACGCGGGCGGAGATGCCGGCGAGGGTCGAGGAACTCGAGCACGCGCTGGAGGAGGGCATCGAGCTGGCCGTCCTGCGGTCCCCGGTCGAGTTCGCGGGCGACGAGCGCGGCTTCGTCACGTCCGCCACGGTCGAGATCATGGGGCTGGGCGAGCCGGACGCGTCCGGGCGCCGGCGTCCGGTGGCGACCGGGCGGACCACCGAGATGCCCGCCGACCTGGTGATCATGGCGCTCGGCAACTCGGCGAACCCAATCATCAAGGACTCCGAGCCGCGGCTGTCGGTCTCGCCGTTCGGCACGATCCAGCAGGTGGCGGAGGGCTCGAAGGAGACCTCGGTGGCCGGCGTCTACACCGGCGGGGACGCCGCCCGCGGCGGGTCGACCGCGATCCGCGCGGCCGGCGACGGGCAGTCCGCGGCCAGGGAGATCCTCGGCACGATCGGCCACCTCGACCCGGCGGAGGTCACGGCCAGGGTGGCCAGGGCGCTGGCGTACACAGAGCTCGCCGGCGAGGTGCCGGCGATCGTCGCCAAGCAGCACCTGAGCGTGGGCATCGAGGAGTTCACCGTCCGTGCGCCGGTGATCGCCCGGACGGCGCGGCCAGGGCAGTTCGTGCGCGTCCTGCCCAGCCCGGACGGGGAGCTGATCCCGCTCACGCTGGCCGACTGGGACGCCAAGGCCGGCACGATCACGCTGGTCGTGCAGAGCATGGGCACCTCGACGATCCAGGTCAACGCGATGCGGGTCGGGCAGGCGCTGGCCGGCGTCGCGGGGCCGCTCGGGCGGGCCAGCGACCTGCACACCTACGACGCCGGCTCGACGGTGGTTTTCACCGCGGGAGGGCTGGGGCTGCCGCCGGTGTACCCGATCATGCGCGAGCACCTGCGGCGGGGGAACCACGTCACGCTGATCTCGGGGTTCCGCAGCGCCGACCTGATGTTCTGGGATGGGCCGGACGAGCGCGTCGGGCGCCTCCAGGCAGAGTTCGGCGACCAGCTGGACGTCATCTATGCCACGAACGACGGCTCGGTCGGCGTGCAGGGGTTCGTCACGACGCCGCTGGAGGCGATGCTGAAGGCCAACCAGCAGGGCGAGGGGCGTCCGATCGCTGAGGTGGTGGCGATCGGCCCGCCGATGATGATGCGGGCGGTCTGCGACCTCACCCGGGGCTACGGGGTGCCGACGGTGGCGAGCCTGAACTCGATCATGGTGGATGCGACCGGCATGTGCGGCGCGTGCATGGTCCCGGTCACGGAGGACGGCCGGCTGGTGCGCAAGCACGCGTGCATCGACGGCCCCGAGATCGACGGCCACGCCATCGACTGGGACAAGTTCCTGCCGAGGTTCGGCCTCTTCCGCGCCCAGGAGCAGGAGAGCCGCGCCCGCCACGGCCTCTGAGCCCGGCGTCCGCGGCTTTCGGCACGGAATGCGGCCGCCCGGCCCCGCGGTCTGAGCAACCCGCGACTTTCGGCCCCGTCCTCACTCAGCCAGAGCGAGCTGGCCGGGGCCGAAAGCCGCGGATCGCGGGGACGGCCATCGCCACACTCGCCATTCGGTGCCGAAAGTCGCGCATCGCGCGACCAGCAGTCCAGACGGGAACGGGCCGGCCGGCCGGTGGGAATCGTGTTTGCTCCCGAAAGGCGGCCTTGCTCCCCGAGTTTGGGGAGCAAGGCCGCCTTTCGGGAGCAAACCGACGGGCGGGACGTGGCGGACCTGGCTCCGCGGCGGCCGGGGTGGCGGCAGCTGCCCCGATTGCAGGCGCTCCCGAAACGCGCAGAAGCTCCCGAAATTTCGGGAGCGTTTGCGCGTTTCGGGAGCGTTTGTGGCGAACGCCGGGGTCGGCGGCGTCCCGGGGCTGCGCGGGTCCGTCAGAAGGCCAGGGCCGCCAGGAACGGGAGGACGGGGACGAGCAGGCCGGTGCTCATCCAGAACATGCCAGCGTTCATGGCGAGGTCGGACGCGGCCGCGAGGCGGTACTTCACCGAGCCGGCGGGACGCTCCTCGTGGCAGCTGTGCGCCATCACCACCGGGGCGGCAGCACGGACGGGGGTCGGCGCGCCGGCGAGGACCAGTTCGCGTTCGGGCTGCTCGAGCGCCGCATGGCTGGCGCTGCACGCGCAGTCGGGGCCGCAGGTGCAGCCCGTCCCGCACGCGCACGCGTCATTCACCGCGGCCCGCGGACGGGCCAGGTCGCGCACAGCGACGACCGAGGCCCACAACAGGTAGGCCATCAGCGGCAGCCCGACCAGGGCGAAGACCCACAGCACGCCGCCGGGACCGCTCGCCGCGGCCATCCATGCCTCCATGTCCATCGGCGCAGCCGCGCCGCCGGACCCGTGGCCCATGTCCATGCCGCCCATGCCCCCGTCGGACGCGCCCATGCCCGCACTCATGCCCGCCGACATCGACGCCATCGCTGCGAGGTGCCAGGTCATGGCGGCGAACATCGCGGCGTGGCCCGTGAAGTGCCAACCGCCACGGCGGTCCACCGAGGTGAACACGTCGAACGCCAGCCATGCGAACCAGGCCGTGGACAGCGCGAACAGCCCGACCAGCACCGGCGTGGGCGCGAAGGCGGTGAGTACCTGCCAGGTCGGTCCCGCCACCATCAGCAGCATGACGAGCGCCATCACCAGGTGCAGCGCGTTGGAGATCCGCTGCCGCACGTCCTGCGGCCGGGTCAACTCGTACGCGCACCAGACCGTGCACCAGGCGAACAGCACCAGCAACCCCACGAACTTCCAGGGGGTGTCGGTGAAGCTGAACATGGCGTCCTTCCGTCGGCGGTTCCGCCGGACAACTGTCGCACCTCCCGCCGCGCCGATGAAGCCGCGACCGCCCCACAGCGCTCGGCTGCGCAAACCTGCGTAGGCACGAAGGGACCGTCCCCCGGTGCCACCTGCCGCGGGAGGTGGCCGGGACGGGCCGCCGCGGGCAGTCGCCGAGGGCCCTCGCTCCTGAGCGACAGCCCCCGTTCACGTCGAGGGCCCTTGTCCGGACAGAGGCCCTCGACGCGAACGGTGGTCCTCGGCGATGACGCGTGGCCCTCGCCGTCCGGCGCGAAACACGGGACGGTTCTACTTTCGCGCCACCCCTCACCGAGCGTGAAGGTTGGCGCGGAAGGAGAACCGTCCCCGATTACGCGCCAACCCCAGCGGGGCGGACGCCGAGAGCCCTCCTTCCTGCGCGAGGGCCACCGCTCACGTCGAGGGCCCTTGTCCGGACAGAGGCCCTCGACGCGAACGGTGGTCCTCGGCGATAGCCCGAGGCCCTCGCCGTCCGGCGCGAAAGCGGGGACGGTTCCTGTTACGCGCCAAACTTCCGATGGCGCGGAAGTAGAACCGTCCCCGATTACGCGCCAACCCAGGTGGCGCACGCCGAGGGACCGTCCCCCGCGGCCCGGCCGCGGGCCGGCTAGCGGGACGGGTCGAAGCGGCGCAGGCGCATCGAGTTGGTCACGACGAAGACGCTGGACAGCGACATCGCCAGGCCGGCGATCAGCGGGTTCAGCATGCCGAGCGCTGCCAGCGGGACCGCCGCCACGTTGTACACGAACGCCCAGACCAGGTTGCCGCGGATCGTGCCCAGCGTTCGGCGGGCGAGCCGGATCGCGTCCGGGACGACGTCCAGGCTGCGCCGGACGAGGATGATGTCGGCCGACTTCATCGCCACGTCCGTGCCGCTCACCACCGCCATGCCGAGGTTCGCGGTGGCCAGCGCCGCCGCGTCGTTGATCCCGTCGCCGACCATCGCGACCCGACGCCCGTCCGCTTGGAACCGCTCGACCACCCGCGCCTTGTCGGCCGGGAGCACCCCCGCGACCACCTCGTCCACGCCGACCTGGCGTCCGATGTCGTCGGCCGGGCCCTGCCGATCGCCGGTGAGCAGGACGGTGCGCAGGCCCAGCCCGCGCAGCCGCGCCACCGCCGCGGCGGCCGACGGCTTCAGCTCGTCGGCGACCTCGAACGCCGCCGACACGACCCCGTCCACCGCCAGCAGGACGGCGGTGCGCCCCGCGTCCGCCGCAGCCTCCACGACCACACCCGCAGCCTCGGGTACCTCGAAGCCGCGCTCGGCCATCAGTTCGCCGGTGCCGAGCACCACCTCCCGGCCGCCCACCACGCCGCGGATGCCGTGTCCCGGCAGCGCGGTGACCTCGGACCCCGCCGCGCGCTCCACCCCGGCCGCCTCGGCGCCGGCGACCAGCGCCCGGCCGACCGGGTGCTCGGAGTAGCCCTCCACGCCCGCGGCCAGCGCGAGCAGTTCGGCGTCCGCTCCGGCCACGAACGAGTGCGTGGCGACCAGCGCCATCGTGCCGGTGGTGAGCGTGCCCGTCTTGTCCAGCACGACGGTGTCGATGACACCGGACGCCTCCAGCGCGTCCGGCCCCTTGATCAGGATGCCGAGCTGGCCGCCGCGTCCCACCCCGACGAGCAGGGCGGTCGGCGTGGCCAGCCCGAGCGCGCACGGGCAGGCGATGATCAGCACCGACATCGCGGCGCTAAACGCGGACCGGACGCCGCCGCCGATCGCCAGCCATGTGAGCAGCGTGACCAGCGCGATGCCCAGCACGGACGGGACGAACCACGCGACGACCTTGTCCACCAGCGTCTGCACGGACGCCTTGCGCGCCTGCGCCTGTTCCGCCATCACCGCCAGCTGCGCGAGCTGGGTGTGCGCGCCGACCTTCTCCGCCTCCACGACCAGCGCCCCGACGGTGTTCGTCGTCCCGCCGAGCACACGATCGCCGACGCCCACCTCCAGCGGCGCGGGCTCGCCGGTCATCGCGGATGTGTCGACCGCGGACGCGCCAACCAGGATGCGGCCGTCGGTGGCGATCCGCTCACCGGGACGCACGACGAACCGCTCTCCGACGGCCAGCGTGCCGATCGGGACGACCTGCTCGACGCCGTCGCGGACCACGCGGACGGTCGTCGGTGCGAGCCTGCCGATCGCGGCAAGGACGCCGCGCGCCGACCGCTTCGAGCGGGCCTCCACGTACCGCCCGGCGAGCAGGAACGTGGTGACGGCCGCCGCCGCCTCGAGGTAGAGGCTGTCGGCGCCGGCCGGGGCCGGGCCGTAACCCACCCAGTAGGTGTTGCCCGCGGGCGTGCCGAGGATCGTCGTGACCACCGACCACGTGAACGCGGCGAGGACGCCGAGCGAGACGAGGGTGTCCATGCTCGTGCCGCCGTGCCGCAGGTTGCGCCAGGCCGCCTTGTGGAACGGCCACGCGCACCAGAACACGACCGGGATGGCGCCAACGATCAGCGCCCACTCCCAGCCGGGGAACCGCAGCTGCGGAGCCAGTGCCAGCACGATCGCCGCGTCCCCGAGCGGGATCGTGATCAGCGCGGCGACGATCAACCGCACCTGCAGCATCCGCACGCGGTCGCTGTAGCCGTCGGGCTCGGCGCCCTCGACCACCGGCTTCGCGTCGTAGCCGGCCGCCTGCACGGCCGTGACGAGGTCGCCGGCCCGGTCGGGGGCCACGCCGAGCACCATCGCGCGCTCCGTGGCGTAGTTCACCGTGGCACGGACGCCGTCGAGCTTGTTCAGCTTCTTCTCGATCCGGTTCGCGCACGCCGCGCAGGTCATGCCGGAGATGTCCAGCTCCACCCGCTGCTCGATGCCCGCCTCCAGGGACGCCACGTCGGTGCCGCTCACCGCGCGCCGCCCGTCCGGCCCTGCTCGCGGTCGCGCTCGGCGAGCTGGGCGAGCATGTCGTTGTACGCGCCGAGTTCGTCCTCGCCCTCACCGGTGTCGGCCCTGCGGTCGGCCGCGGCCGCTTCGCGGGAGTCGCTGCGGAACCACTGCGCGGCCAGCACGATCACCGCGATAAACGCCGGCACCTCCCCGGTGAACCACGTGATCTGGCCGGCGATGTTCTGGTCGGCCAGCAGGTCACCGACCCAGCTCACCGAGATCGTCTTGTAGAACTCCTCGCCGATCACCGTGCGGGCCATCATGATGCCGACGGCGAAGATCGCGTGGAACGGCATCACGCTGATCAGCAGCGCGAACCGGACGAGGTACGGCAGCTGCCAGGGGTGCCGGTCGGGCCCGATCAGCAGGCCGAAGAACAGGTAGCCGGCCAGCATGAAGTGCAGCAGCATCACCTGGTGCGCCCAGTGGTAGCGCATCAGCCACGGGAACAGCGGGGTGAAGTAGACCACGAACAGCGACGCCACGTAGTTCACCCACACGACCGGCGGGCTGAGCAGGAACCGGACGAACCGGTTCGCCGCGAGGCCGGCCAGCACCTCGCGCGGGCCGGGCAGGGACGCGTCCGCCCGTTCGCGGGACGCGGCCTCCAGCAGCGTGAACGGCGCGCCGAGGACGCACAGCACGGGGACCATCATGTTGACGGTCATGTGCAGCAGCATGTGCCAGCTGAACACGGCGGTCGAGTACATCCACAGCCCGCTGGTGGCGAGGTAGAGCACCAGCAGCCAGCCGCCGAGCCAGGGCAGCAGGCGCGAGACCGGCCAGCGTCCGCCTGCACGATGGACGCGGACGACGCCCCACGCGTAGGCGCCGATCGCGGTGAGCGCCAGCAGCACCCAGAGCAGGTTGGGCCGGCCCGGGCCGGCCACGAGGGCGGCCGTCGCCGGCACGTCCACCTCGTAGCCGAGGTAGTTCACCTGGCTCGACTGCGGGACGAGGAAGCGCGGGGGCGGCAGGTGGGTGGCCGCGCCCAGTGCGGCGACGCCGAGCACCAGCAGCGCCACGTCGATCGCCACGGCGCTCACGAGACTCCCCGCGTCGGAGCGGGTCGGACGGAGGCGGTTCGCGACCAGCAGCACGACCAGCACCACTCCCGCCACGACCGGCGCGCCGGCGGCCACGGCGAACGGGGACTCACCGGCCAGCTGCTGCCACGCCACCACTGCGCAGCCGGCGGCGGCGAGGCCCAGCAACGGCAGGCTCACCCTCCGGTAGCGGACCGCGGCCCGCGTCCCCCCGACCCCGGCGAGAGCGGACGCCACGACGCCGACCGCACCGCTGGCGAGGACGACGCCGGCGAGGGTGGCGACGCCCGCGGCGTCGGTGGCCCAGTCGTGGTCGAGCCCGACCGAGACGTTGCCGGTGACGGCGATGAACACCATGGCCAGGGCACCGGCGAGCCAGCACACCGCGAACGCGGACGCGCTCCTGGCGCGGTACGCGACCACGGCTGTGACGAGCGCGACGACCGCCGAGACCAGCCACGCCAGCGAACTCGGGGTGCTGCCGAGGAAGTCCGCCCAGATGTCCGGACGCATCGTGTAGCCCAGCGGGATCCCGGTCACGAACGCCGGGTTGGCGAACGTCATCAGCAGTGAGGCGACGAACCACAGCTGCGCGGCGCGTCCGGCCCAGCCGGCGATGCGCTGCGCGGGCGGCGCCAACTGACCGTCCGGACCCGGGGGGACGAACGCGACGACCGCGGCCAGGAGACCCAGCGCCGCCATCGCGGCCAGCCGTCCGACCACGTCACCGACGCTGGAGACCAGCCCGGTGAGGGCGTCGGCCTCGAGCCGACCGGGCAAGGGCGGCAGGGTGGGCAGCACGAGCCCGACGAACACCGCGCACGCGAGCGCGAGCCCCGCCGAGACCCAGATCGCGCCGGTCGCCACCAGCGACGGCCGGCTGGACGCGTGGGCGCCCGCCGCTTCGGACATCCGGCCATCACCCCGCGTTCACAAGTCGGCACCGAGTGGCGTGAGTCTATCGCCGCCGTCCGACGCCCCGTCCCGCCCGTCGCCTCCCGTGGTGGACGACCCGTGGTGGACGACCCTCGGCCCGACCGGACGCGGGAGTGGCCCCCGGTGCGACACGCCGCGGATGGCGCGCCAGGAATAGGTGTCGGGACGGAATGTCCGATAACGTTCCACACGGTGTACTCCGGGCCGGGGTGACCCCCTCCCCTCGGGGTCCCCCTGCCCTCCCCCTGCTCGGCAGGGACGACACCGCGCGGACCGAGGCCCCGCCCCAGAGGCCGTCGGACGCCCAATTCGCGGCACCCCTTCCCACCCCCCGCGAACGGCACCCTCACGCAGCACGTCCGGCCCCTCACCGTTGACAAACATCGCCCCAAGACGATGTCATCGTTCCGTGACGATGAATCGGTGGGGCGAACGGGACGACGCGGACGCCCAGGCGGCGGGCCAGACGAGGGAGCGGCTGTTCCGGGCCCTGGCCGAGCCCGCGCGGCTTGCGATCCTCACCCACCTCGTGCTCGGCGAGCACCGGGTCGCCGACCTCACCGAGCACACCGGGCTCGCGCAGTCGACCACGTCCGCCCACCTGGCCGTCCTGAGGGAGTGCGGCCTGGTCACGCTGCGGACCGACGGGCGCTCGTCGATGTACTCCCTCAGCGCCCCCGCCGAACTGGCCGCCCTGCTGGCGGCGGCCGATGCGGTGTCGGTGGCGACCGGCGCCTTGCCCGGGCCGGTCGCGCGCGTCCCTTCCGAGTCGCCGGGGAGGCGGCCCGCAACTCTGGCCGGAGACCCCCGATGAGCCACGACCACGACCACGCGCACGGCCTCACCGCAACCGGGCAGCACCGGCGACGACTGGTCGCGGTCGTCGCGATCACGGCCACCGTCTTCGTCGCCGAGGTGGTCGGCGGCCTCCTGTCCGGGTCCCTGTCGCTGCTCGCCGACGCCGGCCACATGCTGTCGGACTCGGCCGGCCTGGTGATCGCGCTGATCGCCTCGCACCTGGCCACCAGGCCGGCGACGAAGGCCCGCACGTTCGGCCTGCAGCGGGCGGAGGTCCTGGCCGCGCTGGTCAACGGGGTGCTGCTGGTCGCGATCGCCACGTCCGTCCTGATCGGGGCGATTCTGCGCTGGGAGTCGCCCACCGAGGTCGAGGGCGGCCTGATGCTGTGGGTGGCGCTCGCCGGCGTGGTCGCCAACGTCGCCGGCCTGCTCATCCTCCGCGGCGGACGCGAGGCGAGCCTCAACCTGCGCGGTGCCTACCTGGAGGTGCTCGGCGACCTGATCGGCTCGCTGGCCGTGATCGCCGCGGCGCTGGTGATCACCACCACGGGCTTCACGCGCGCGGACTCGATCGCCGCGCTGCTCATCTTCGTCCTGATCGTGCCGCGGGCGGTCTCGCTGCTGCGCGAGGTCGTGAACGTTCTGCTGGAGGCGACCCCGTCCGGGATCGACCTCGACGAGGTCCGCACCCACCTGCTCGAGGCGCCCGGCGTCACGGCCGTCCACGACCTGCACGCGTGGACGATCACCAGCGGCTCGCCCGTCCTCACCGCGCACATCGTCGTGGACGCCGAGTGCCTGGCCGACGACCGCACCGGCGAGGTGCTGGACACCCTGTCGGAGTGCCTCGACCACCACTTCGACCTCAGCCACTGCACCCTCCAGCTCGAACCGGAGGCGCACCGCGAGCACGAACACCCCGTCCACGAGTAGCGCCGCCCACCGGACGGGATGCAGGCCCGGCTCGGTTCTGCCATTATCTGCGCATGGACGCAGCTATGCAGGCAAGCAGCCTTCCCGCGGACGCACTGTCCCCCGACAGCGAGTACGTCGACCTCGCCGCGGAGGTGTTCTCGCTCCTGTCCGATCCGACCCGGATCCGGCTGATCCTCGCCCTCGAGGACGGCGAGCTGCCGGTCGGCGAGCTGGCCGAACGGGTGGGCAAGGCGCCGACCGCGGTCTCCCAGCACCTCGCGAAGCTGCGCTGGGCGAAGGTCGTGCAGACCCGCCAGGAGGGCACCCGCGTCTACTACAGCCTGATCGACGAGCACGCGCGCGAGCTCGTCCACCAGGCCGTGTTCCAGGCCGAGCACGTGATCGACTTCTGGCCGCGGCACCACCGTCCCGACACCGCGCCGTCGGCCGCGCAGTGAGCGCCCCGTCCACCACTCCCGCGGCCACGGACGAGCTGGCCCCCGAGTCCGCGCTCTCCCTGTGGCAGCGGGTCGACCGCGACGACCTGGTCCGGTTGGCGGTCGTGGCCGCGCTCGCCGTGGCGGCCGCGGTGGCGTCCGGGCTGGGCGCGCCGTGGTGGGTCTCCGCGGCCCTCGCCGGCGCGGGCCTGGTCACCGGCTGCTGGCCGATCGTCGCCGAAGCGGTCGAGGACGTCCGCGAACACCGGATGAGCATGGAGCTGTCGATGCTCCTGGCGATCGTCGCGGCCGCGCTGATCGGCGAGTGGCTGACCGCGCTGGTGATCACCGCGTTCGTGCTGGCCGCCGAGATCCTCGAGGACCTGTCGATGGACCGCGGTCGCGAGGCGCTGACCGAGCTGATCAGCTTCCTGCCCTCGCGGGTGCGGGTGCGCGCCGGCGGCGACCTGGTCGAGGTCGAACTCGACGAGGTGGTGGTCGGCGACGAAGTGCTCGTGGCCCCCGGCGGACGCGTGCCCGTCGACGGCACGGTGGTCGAGGGGGCGTCCAGCGTGGACGCGTCCCGCATCACCGGTGAGCCGCTGCCGGTGGACGTCGCGGTGGGCGCGTCCGTCTGGGCGGGTTCGGTGAACCAGACCGGCGCCATCGTCGTCCGCAGCGAGAAGGTCGGCGCCGAGTCGTCCTACGGGCAGATCGTCGAGGCCGTGCGGGCCGCGCAGTCGTCGGAGGCGCCCGTCCAGCGCCTCGCCGACCGGCTGGCCGGCTGGCTGGTGTACGTCGCGCTCGCCGGGGCGGCGCTGACCTGGGTGTTCACGCGGGACGCGACCGCCACCATCTCCGTGGTCATCGTCGCCGGTGCCTGCGGGGTGGCAGCGGGGACGCCGCTGGCCGTGCTCGCCGCGATCGCCCGCACCGCCCGCAGCGGGGCGTTCATCAAGGACGGGACGCACCTGGAGGAGCTCTCCGCCGTCGACGTCGTCGTCTTCGACAAGACCGGCACGCTCACCCATGGGCAGCCGGTCGTCTCCGGCGTGGACGTGGCACCGGGGGTGCCGCAGGATCGGCTGCTCGCCCTCGTCGCGGCCGCCGAGGTGTACTCCGAGCACCCGATCGGGCAGACGATCGTCGCGCACGCCCGCGCCGCCGGCATCGAGATCGCCGCGCCCGAGGAGTTCGCGTCCCAGCCGGGGCTGGGAGTATCGGCAACCGTTTCCGGACGCCGCGTGACCGCGGGCAACGCCGGCCTCGTCCACGGCGCCACCGACCGCCCCGGCCGGGCGGGAACCGCCGTGCACGTGGCGATCGACGGCACGTGGGCGGGCACGATCCTGCTCAGCGACACGGTCCGCGACTCCGCGTCCGGCTGTGTGGAACGGCTGGAAGCCCTCGGGGTGCGCGTGGTGATGATGACCGGCGACGGCGCGTCCGCCGCGCGCGAGGTCGCGGCCCGGGTCGGCATCGAGGAGGTGCACGCCGGACTGCTGCCGACCGACAAGGTGGCGCTCGTCAGCGGGCTGCGGGAGGCGGGCAGCCGCGTCGCGATGGTGGGGGACGGCGTCAACGACGCGCCCGCTCTGGCGGCGGCGAACGTCGGGATCGCGATGGGCAACGGCACCCACGTGGCGATCGAGAGCGCGGACGTCGTCCTGATCAGCTCCGACCTCGCCGACCTCACCCGGGCGCTCGAGACCGCCCGCAGGGCGCGGCGGATCGTCCTGACCAACTTCGCCGGCACGATCGTCGTCGACCTGGTCGGGATGGCGCTGGCCGCCGTCGGCGTGCTCGGGCCGCTGCTGGCCGCGATCGTCCACGTGGGGAGCGAGTCGGCGTTCATCCTGAACTCCGCCCGGCTGATCCCGCGTCGGCGGCGGTCGTGACCCTGCGATGATGGACGGGCTGTCGCGGCGCGGCGGCACGAGTGACGAAGGAGACGTGGAATGGGTGTCGGCGAGGTCGTCCTGGTCGGCGGCGGGCCCGGGGACCCCGACCTGCTGACGGTCGGAGGGCTGAAGGCGCTGCGGGCCGCCGACGTCGTCCTCTATGACCACCTCGCCCCGCTCGCGTGCCTGGCGGAGACGAAGCCGGGCGCGACGCTCGTCGACGTGGGCAAGATCCCGCGCGGCCACCACACCCCGCAGGCCGACATCAACGCGCTGCTCGTCGAGCACGCGCGGACCGGCGCGCTGGTGGTCCGGTTCAAGGGCGGCGACCCGTTCGTGCTGGGGCGCGGGTCGGAGGAGTGGCAGGCGTGCGCGGAGGCGGGCATCCCCGTCCGCGTGATCCCCGGGGTGTCGTCGGCGATCGCGGGCCCCGCGCTGGCCGGCATCCCGCTCACCCACCGCGGGCTCACCCAGAACTTCTCTGTGGTGTCGGGCCACGTCGGCCCCGACCACCCCGGCTCCACGGTGAACTGGGACGCGCTGGCGACCAGTTCGGGCACGATCGTGATCCTGATGGGCGTGAAGTACCTGACCGAGATCTGCACGGGCCTGGTCGCGCGCGGGATGGCGGCCGACACCCCCGCCGCGATCGTCGCGCACGCGGCGAGCCCCGAGCAGCGCGTGCTCCGCGGCACGGTCGGGACGCTGCCGGACCTGGCCGCGTCCGCCGGTGTCGAGCCGCCCGCCCTCACCGTGATCGGTGCCGTCGTCGGCCTCGACCTCACCGGCGCGTAATCGGGATCAGGGCTCCAGCGGGCCCAGCCAGGCGGACGCGACCGTCGCGTGCGCGGACTCGGGGTCGGACGGGTGGAACAGGCCGGCGAGGACGTCGCGGTACAGCCGGCTGAGTTCGGCGGACGCGAAGTAGGCCGAGCCACCGCAGACCAGCACCGCGTCGTCCACGACCGCCTTCGCCGTCGTCACCGCACGGTGCTTGACGCCGGAGAGCAGCGAGAACCACCGGGGACCGTGGTCGACGAGCGCGTCCACGTCCCTGCACAGGCCCTCGACCTGCGGCGGCAACGCGTCGTACGCCAGGGCCATGTCGGCGACCCGCCAGCGGATGTCGGGGTCCTGGCCGTACGCCCTGCCCGACTTCTTCGAGCGCCGGCGCCCGACCGTCTCGACGGCGACGTCGAGCGCCCGCCGCGCGATGCCGGTGTACACCGAGGCCAGGAGCAGCTCGAACGTGCTGAAGATGCCGAACACGATCGGGTCGGGGTTGGGGCCCGGGTCGACCCTGCGCACCACCCGGTCGGCGGGCGCGACCGCTCCGTGCAGCTCGGTCGTGCGGGACTGCGTGCCCCTCATGCCGAGGGTGTCCCAGTCGTCGCGCGTGACCACCGCGTCCGTCCGCGGCACGAAGGCGTAGACCAGCTTCGGCCCGTCGGGGCTGGTGGTGTCCAGCCCGTGCAGGCCCAGTTGCGTCCACACGGGCGCCAGCGAGGTGAAGATCTTCGTGCCGGTGAAGGCGTACCCGCCGTCCGCCAGCGGCTCGGCGACGGTGTCGCTGCCGAACAGGACGAGGTCGTTGCCGGCCTCGCTGATCCCGAACGCGAACACCTCCCCCGCCACGGCCCCCTCCTGGACGAACCGCAGCCCGTCGACGCCCCGGTCGCCGAGCACCTTCGCCACGCCCGTCCAGACCAGGTGCATGTTCACGGCCAGCGCCGTGGCCGGAGCGGCGGACGCGAGCCGCTGCTGCAGGACCGACGCCTCGGCCAGCCCGAGCCCCGCACCGCCGAGCTCTCGCGGCACGAGGATCGCCAGGTAGCCGGACGCCTTCAGCTCGGCCAGGTCGTCGTCGGGGAAGGTGTTCTCCCTGTCGTGCATGGCCGCCCGCTCACGGAAGCGGGCGAGCAGGTCGTCGGGCAGCAGGACGGACGGATCGAATGCCATGCCCCGATCCTCGCACCGGGAGGACCGTTGCGTCCTGCCCGCACGCTCCGTCCGGCACCCCTGGGCCGGACGGAGCGGGGCACCCCTCCCGGTGGATCAGAGCGCCGAGCGACGAATCGCGATCACAGGCGCAGTTCGAGCGTGCAGCACTTCACGCCGCCGCCCCCGCGCAGGAGCTCGGACAGGTCGACGCCGTGCGGCACGTAGCCGCGGTCGGCGAGGTCGCGCCCGAAGGTCGTCGCCCTGCTCGCGATCACGACGTTGCGTCCGTCGCTGAAGCAGTTCAGGCCGAGGACGGCCGCGTCCGCCCTGGTCGCGAGCACGGCGTCGGGGAACCGGCGCTCCAGTTCGCGCCGGCTGGCCTGGTCGAACGCGTCCGGCAGGTACGCGACGGACGCCGGCCCGCCGTCGGAGTCGAGCACGGCGAACGCGGTGTCGAGGTGGTAGTAGCTCGGGTCGACGAGGCGCAGCGGCACGACCTCCCGGTCGAAGACCCGGGACAGTTCGCGGTGGCTGGACGGGGCGCTGCGGAACCCGGTGCCGGCGAAGATCGTCTCCCCGACCGGCAGGAAGTCGCCCTCCCCCTCGTTCACGTGCCGCGCGTGGGCGACCCGCAGGCCGCGCTGCTCGAACCACGCCGCGTAGGCGGGGCCCTCGGGAGCCCGCTCCTCGAACCGGAACCGGGCCGAGTAGGCCGTCCCGTCGATGACGAACCCGCCGTTGGCCGCGTACACCATGTCGGGCAGCCCCGGCAGCGGGTCGATCAACTCGACCGTGATCCCCAGCCGCAGGTAGGTGTCGTACAGCTCCTGCCACTGGCGCAGCGCGAGCGCGGTGTCGGTGGGCACCGCGGGATGCATCCAGGGGTTGATCCGGTAGCTCACCGTGAAGTGCTCCGGACGGCACATCAGCACCCGACGGGCCCTGCCCAGCCGGGGACGCGCCCCGGCGCGCGCGTCCACCATCGGCTCATCGATCAGCGTCATGACCCCATGATCACAACGGTTCCGGTACGAATGCCCTCGATCCCGCGCACGATCCTTGCGCAATGACGGGGTCCAGCGGCGATCTGTTGCGCTAGCGTGCCCCCATGGACCAGGTCGACCGCGCCATCATCGAGTCCCTCAAGGCGAACGCCCGCGCACCGTACGGGGACATCGGCGCCGAGGTCGGCCTGTCCGCGTCCGCGGTGAAACGTCGCATCGACAAGCTCGTCGAGGACGGCACGATCCGCGGGTTCACGATCCTGCTCGACCCCGCGGCGGAGGGCCGCTCGACCGAGGCGTACGTCGAGCTGTTCTGCCGCGGCAACGTCACCCCCGACAACCTGCGCCGCATGCTGACCGCCGTCCCCGAGGTCGTCGGCGCCGTGACGGTCACCGGCGAGGCGGACGCGCTCGCGCACATCCGCTCCGCCGACATGCCGTCGCTGGAGCGCGCGCTGGAACGTGTCCGCCACACCGCGATGGTCGACCACACCCGCTCGGCGATCGTGCTCAGCCGCCTGATCGACCGCGGCGCCTGACCGCGGCACGATAGGAACCGTCCCCATCGTGCCGGAGGATCGTTGGGGACGGTTCCTATCGTGCCGCGCGGGACGCGCCGGCCTGCGGATCTGCACCGTCGATCCTCCGGCGCGGTCCGCGGGCGCCGAATCCGGCATCGAGAGCGCAGATCCGCAGGGCACCACGGCTAGGCTGCAGCCGATCGGAGGTGACGGCGATGGCGACCCGCGATGACGTGGCCCGCCTAGCGGGCGTCTCCTCCAGCACGGTCTCCTACGCGATCAGCGGCCGACGCCGGATCTCCGAGGAGACCAGGGACCGGGTCTTCGCCGCGATGCGCGAGCTCGACTACACCCCGAACGCGTTCGCGCAGGGGCTGGCCGGCTCCCGCAAGGGGATCCTCGCCCTGAACTACCCCCTGAAGGACGCCGGCTGGACGCCGATGGAGGTGCGCTACTTCGAGACCGCCACCACCGCGGCGCACGAGTTGGGCTTCCACCTGCTGCTGTGGCCCAACGCCGCCCACGACCTCAGCACGTTGAGCGCCCTGGTCGCCCAGCAACTGGTCGACGGGGTGATCGTGATGGAGGTCGAGTGGGACGACCCCCGCGTGGCCCTGTTCACCGAGCGTGGCGTCCGCTTCGTCCTGCTGGGGCGCACCGCGGACCCGTCCGGCCTCGCCTACGTGGACACCGACTTCGGCGCGGCGGCGCGGACGGCGCTGGAGTACCTGGTCGATCGGGGCCACCGTGACGTCCTGTTCGTCGCCGAGGACCGCGTCGCCCAGGGCCACGGCCCGATGGTCCGCACGGCGGACGAACTGGAGGCCACCGCGCGCCGGTTCGGGATCACCCTGACCACCTTCACCGGCCCCCGCTCGCACGCCACCGGTCGCGCCGCCTATCGCGCGCTGGTCGCGTCCGGTGCTCCCACCACTGCGGCCGTCGTCTTCAACGAGCCGGCGACCATCGGGCTGGTCCATGCCGCCCAGCTGGACGGACGCTCGATCCCCGGCGACCTCTCGTTGGTCTCCATCGGCATGGGTGAGGACGCGGCGGAACTCGACCCCCCGCTGACCACGATCACGCCGCCGGTGTCCGCCCTCACCGACGCGGCGGTCCGGATGCTCGTCGCCATGGTGGAGGACCATCCGCTGCCCGGCACGGCGGTCCTGCTCGATGCGCCGATCATCGAGCGCGGCAGCGTCCGCACCCTTCGCTGAGGAGACCTGCTCCCACCCTTGTGGTCGCCGCGCGCGTGTGACACCATTCTGTCGACGCGATTTGTCGACGCGCGTCGATCAGGGCAGATCGACCTCAGAGGAGACGTCGGTGACGACCATCACGACCGTTCGGGCAGCACTCCGCGTGATCGTGACCGTGGGGTGGACGCCCCGCAGCCTCTACCAGCTCGGTGCGGCGATGGGCCCGGCCACCCTCTACCTGCTCTGCTCCGGCTCCCCCGAGGCCGACGCCGCCGGCGACCCCGTCCCGGTCCAGGACGACCAGGGCCGGCTGCTCGCCTACACCACCCCGCGGCTGCCCCTCACGCGCGGCGAGGACCGGCCGCCCCTGCGGCACAGCGAGCTGACCGGCGCGGCGCTGCTCCGGCTGGCCGTCGGCGCGGGGTGCGGGCTCGTCCTCGAGCCCGGGTGCTCGCTCGAACGCACCATCACCGCCCGGACCGTCCTCTCGCTGCAGGTGGCCGCCGGCCACACCGAGTCCCTCGCGGCCGCGACCGGCGGCCGCCTCGCGTCCTGACCCGCACCTCTCGGACGACCCCTGCGGAGAGGGGTGTTCGCAGGGCCTCCCATCACGGGCCAACCTGTGGTGGGCTGGTGCCATGTTCGGAGCCGTGATCCATGCCCCAGGGGACGTCCGCTACGAGGAGCGTCCCGACCCCACCATCCTCGAACCGACGGACGCCGTCGTCCGCACCGTGGCCGCATGCGTGTGCGGCTCCGACCTGTGGCGCTACCGCGGGATCGCGCCGGTCGCCCAGCCCACCCCGATCGGCCACGAGTTCTGCGGCGTCGTCACCGAGGTCGGTGCGGACGTCACGACCGTGAAGCCGGGCGACTTCGTCGTGGGCGGGTTCAACCCGTCCGACAACACCTGCCCGGTGTGCCGCAAGGGCGCCACGGCGAACTGCCAGCACGGCTCCCACTACGACGGCGCGCAGGCGCAGCAGATCCGGATCCCGTGGGCCGACGGCACGCTCGTCGCGACGCCCGCGCCGCCGGCCGACGACCTGGTCCCGAGCCTGCTGGCCCTCTCGGACGTGATGTGCACCGGCTGGCACGCCGCCGTCAGCGCGGGTGTCGGCCCCGGCAAGAGCGTCGCCGTGGTCGGCGACGGGGCGGTCGGGCTGTGCGGGGTGCTGGCGGCCGTCCAGCTCGGCGCCGACACGGTGATCGCGATGAGCCGGCATGAGGCCCGCCAGCAGGTGGCCCGCAGCTTCGGCGCGACCCACATCGTCGAGGAGCGGGACGACGCGGGCATCGCGAGGGTGAAGGAGCTCACCGACGGCATCGGCGCCGACTGCGTGCTGGAGTGCGTGGGCACCGAGGGCGCCCGGCTCCAGGCCGTCGGGGCCGTCCGTGACGGGGGGAACATCGGGCTCGTGGGCGTGCCGCACGGCGACCTGCCCGTCAACGAGCTGTTCTGGCGCAACGTCGGCATCAAGGGCGGCCCCGCCCACTGCCGCGCCTACCTGCCCCACCTGATGGAGCTGGTCTGGAACCGGACGATCAACCCCGGGCTCGTCTTCGACCTGGAGCTGCCGCTGGCCGAGGTCGCCGAGGCGTACGCCGCCATGGACGAGCGCCGCGCCATCAAGTCGCTGCTGCGTCCCTGAGCGGGCGGCGGCCATGGAGATCAGGCAGGAGGTCCGGGAGTTCCTCGTCACGAGGCGCGCCCGGCTCACCCCCCAGCAGGCCGGGCTGCCGTTCGCGGGGACGAACCGCCGGGTGGCCGGGCTGCGGCGCGAGGAGGTCGCGCTCCTGGCCGGGGTGAGCATCGACTACTACGTGCGGCTCGAGCGCGGGAACCTCGCCGGGGTGTCGGACGCGGTGCTGGACGCCGTGGCCCGCGCCCTCCAGCTCGACGACGCCGAACGCGCGCACCTGTTCGACCTGGCCAGGGTCGCGTCCACCCGGCCGGGCCGCTCGTCCGGCTCCCGGCCGGGGGTGCGGACGGAGGTGCAGTGGCTCGTGGACGCGATGACCGACTCGCCCGTCTACGTCCGCGACAACCGGATGGACGTGCTCGCAGCCAACGCGATGGGCCGGGCGGTGTTCGCGCCGGTGTTCGCCATGCAGCGCCCGAACATGATCCGGTTCACGTTCCTCGAGCCCGCCGCGACGGAGTTCTTCGTCGAGTGGGAGCGGGTGGCCGCCGACTCGGCGGCGACGCTGCGCATGCTGGCCGCGGAGTTCCCCTACGACCAGGGGATCAGCGCGCTCGTCGGCGAGCTGAGCACCCGCAGCCGCCTGTTCGCCCGGTTGTGGGCCGAGCACAACGTGCGCCAGCACCGCGCGGGGACCAAGCGGATCAACCACCCGGTGGTCGGACTCCTCGACCTGCGCTACGAGTCGATGGCGCTGCCGGCCGAACCCAACCTCCGGCTGAACGCCTACGTCGCCGAGCCGAACTCGGAGACGGCCGAGCGCCTCGCGCTGCTCGCCAGCTGGGCCGCGACACCCGCCGCGTCCGGGGACGCCACGCAGGAGACGAACCCGTCGAGCCGGGCCCACGGGTGAGGGACGAACCCAGCTCCACCACAACGAAGGAACGAGACATGCAGCAATTCCCCGACGCCCCGACCGGCAAGGGACCGGCGGAGCGCTTCACCGGCGACGTGTACGTCGACATGGTGGTGCCCGGCGGTGAGCAGGGCTTCAGCGTCGGCCGCGTCCACTTCACCCCGGGAGCGCACACCGCGTGGCACTCGCACGCCGCGGGCCAGGTGCTGCACTGCACCGAGGGTCTCGGGCTGGTCGTCACGGCAGACGCGGTGATCCTGCTGCGTCCCGGGTCGACGGTGTGGACGCCGCCGGACGTCCGGCACTGGCACGGCGCCCTCCCCGACCACCTGATGAGCCACCTCGCGATGAGCGGCGTGGTCGAACTGGCCGAGGCCAGGGACGCGGTGACGTGGCAGGAACACGTCAGCGACGACGACTACGCAACCGCCGCGGCCGCGGCGCAGGAGGCGTGAGCGATGGAGTACACCCGGCTCGGCTCGTCCGGGCTCAAGGTCAGCCGGATCGCGCTCGGCTGCATGAGCTTCGGCGACACGTCGTCCGGCTTCAACACGTGGTCGCTGAACGAGGCGGACGCGCAGCCGTTCTTCGCGAAGGCCGTCGAGCTCGGCATCACGTTCTGGGACACCGCGAACGTCTACAACCTCGGCAGCTCCGAGGAGATCGTCGGCCGCGCCATCACGACCTACTCCCGGCGCGAGGACGTCGTGCTCGCCACCAAGGTGCACTTCAGGATGCACGACGGCCCGGGCGGCCAGGGGCTGAGCCGCAAGGCGATCATGGAGAACATCGACGCGTCCCTGAGGCGGCTGGGCACCGACTACGTCGACCTCTACCAGATCCACCGGTTCGACCCGAACACCCCGGTCGAGGAGACCATGGAGGCGCTCCACGACGTGGTCAAGGCCGGGAAGGCCCGCTACCTCGGCGCGTCCGCGATGTGGGCGTGGCAGTTCTCCAAGATGCAGTACACGGCCACGGTGCACGGCTGGACGCGGTTCGTCTCGATGCAGGACGAGTACAACCTGATCATGCGCGAGGAGGAGCGGGAGATGTTCGGCCTGCTCGCCGACCAGGGAGTGGGCTCGATCCCGTTCTCGCCGCTGGCCAAGGGACGCGTCTGCCGCCCCTGGGGTGAGCGGACGGCGCGGATGGACGCCGACCCGGTCGGCCGCCGCTACGACCAGGACGCCGACGCGCCGATCGTGGACGCCGTGGCGAAGATCGCCGAGGACCGCGGCATCCCGATGGCGCAGGTCGCGCTGGCGTGGGTGCTGTCGAAGCCGGTGGTCAGCGCGCCGATCGTCGGCCCGACGAAGCTGGCACACCTCACCGACGCCGCCGCGGCCCTCGACGTCCACCTGACCGAGGCCGAGGTCGCCGCGCTGGAGGAGCACTACGCCCCGCACATCCCGCGCTCCTTCTGACGGTCCCGGTCCGTGCGGGCGCACGGCGGAGCGGGCAGGATGTGCGCATGAGTGAGGACGCGGCACCCGAACGGGTCGGTGCGCTCGCGCCGTTCGAGAACCGGACGTTCGGCGTGCTGTGGGTGGGCGTGGTGCTGAGCAGCATCGGCGCGTGGGCGCAGACCGTCGGCGCACAGTGGCTGTTCATCAACGACCCGAACGCCGCCACCATCGTGTCGCTCGTCCAGACCGCCGCGACCCTGCCGATGGTGCTGTTCTCGCTCGCCGCGGGCGTCCTGTCGGACGCCTTCGACCGCCGCCGGATGCTGCTGTGGGTGCAGGTGTACTTCCTCGTCGTGGCCGGGCTGCTGGCCGCGCTGACGGCGCTCGGCAAGATGCCGCCGCTGCTGCTGCTCGCCTTCACGTTCGCCATCGGGGTGGGGAACGCGGTGATGGTGTCCAGCCTGGCAGCCGCTGATCACCGAGCTGGTGCCGCGCACCCACCTTGCCGCGGCCATCCGCCTCGACATGGTCAGCGTGAACGTCGCCCGCGCGATCGGGCCGGCGATCGCCGGCCTGGTGATCGCGGCGTGGGGCGTCCCACCGGTGTTCGCCATCAACGCCGCGCTCACGCTGTTCCTGATCGTCGCCCTCGTCGGACGGAAGGCGCCGCGGCGTCCGGCGACGACCTCGTCGCGCGAACGCTTCCTGCCCGCCCTGCGCACCGGCGGACGCTACGTCCGTCACGAGCCGCACGTCCGCCGAATCCTGTTCCGCCTGGCGCTCTTCGTGGCCCCGGCCACGGCCATGTGGACGCTGCTGCCGCTGATCGCGAACCGGCAGCTCGGCCTCGGCGCAGACGGCTACGGCCTCCTGTTCGGCGCCCTCGGCGTCGGGGCGATCACCGGGGCGTTCACGGTCGGGCGCCTCGGCCGCCACCTGTCCGCCAACACCATGCTGGCCGTGATGGGGATCGTCTTCGGCGCGGCCTTCGCCCTCACCATGGTGGTGCCCGGGCTGTGGGCGGCGATGCCGCTGCTGGTCGTGCTCGGCTACGCGTGGACGGCGACCGCCGCCACACTGAACGCCGACCTGCAGCTGTTCCTCCCCGGGTGGGTGCGCGCCCGCGCCGTCGCCGTCTACATGATGACGTTCACCGGCGCGCAGGCGCTCGCTTCCCCGGTGTGGGGCCTGGTCGCCCAGCACGTGAGCCTCGCCGCCGCGGTCTGGGTGGCAGCCGGGCTGGTCGCTGCCGGCGGGATCGCGGGGTTCGCCTGGCACTTCCCGGAGAGCGAGGGCCTCGACCGGGCGCCGCTGGCCTACTGGGGCGAGGCGCAACTCCTGTTCGACCCCGAGCCGGACGCCGGCCCCGTCCAGGTACAGGTCACCTACCTGGTCGCCCCCGAGAAATACGCCGGCTGGCGGGACGCGATGGACGCGATGCGCCGCTCACGGCTGCGCAGCGGCGCGTCCCGCTGGGACCTCTACCGCGCGGGCGAGCGTCCGGACACCTACCTGGAGGTGTTCACGGTGCCGTCGTGGGCCGAGCACGTGCACCAGCACCAGGCGCGGCTGACCGCGGAGGACCAGGCCATCGAGGAGCACGCCTTCTCGTTCCTCAGCGCCCCCGCCAGCACCGTCCACCTGCTCCCGACGGAGGACGAGTGACGCCCTCGACGGGCGGTCAGGCCTTCCAGTAGCCGGTGAAGCTGATCCGGGACGCGGCCAGGCCGGCCTTCTTCAGCGCCTTGCGGCCACCGGTGGCCAGTGAGGACTCCCCGACGACGAACGCGTACGCGTCCGGACGCGGCGCGACCTGCTGGAGCTCGGCCAGGGCGAACTGACCGGCGGGCCGGCCGCTGCCGTTGCGCACCAGCCACTCCACGCGGACGCCGTCGGGCGCGGCGATCGCGCCCGCGTCCTCCTCCGACGGCACCTCGAGGAACGCCCGCCCGACCGCGTCCGCGGGCAGGTCGCGCAGGATGCCGCGCACGGCCGGCAGGCCGGTCTCGTCACAGGCGACGTAGATCTCTGCGGCGTCCTCGGGCGGGTCGAAGATCACGCCCTGGTCGAGGAAGCCGACCGGGCTGCCCACCTGCGCACCGACCGCCCACTTCGCGACCGCGCCACCGAGCTCGCCGTCGTGCCAGTGCAGGACGACGTCGATGTCGAGCTCGCCACCGTCGGCCGCCGGCCGGAACGCCGCGACCGTGTAGTTGCTGCAGTGCGGACGCTCCGCCGCGGGGATCAGCAGGTACGACCGGTACCACGCCCGCCCCTTCACGCTCGGCAGCCGCAGCGCCGCACCCGGCTCCGGCGGCAGGAACAGCCGGAACCAGTGGTCGCGTCCCAGCCACTCGAACTCCGCCAGCTCTGGGCCGGCGATCGTGACGCGTTGGAACGACGGCGAGACGGTCTCGGTGTGGACGACGGACGCCTGGAACAGGCGCGGATCGCTGGGCATGAGGCGCGGGTAGCGGGACATCGAGCCGTCCGTTCAGTGGTCGGAATCCATTTAGGTTAGGCTCACCTTACCTAATAGGACTACGCTCTTCCCATGCCGTCCGCCCTGCTCCGTCGCCCCGCGCCCGGCGCAGGGAACGATGGGGACGGTTCCTCTCGTGCCGCCCGCGCGGACGACCACGCGGCCCGGGCAGGAACGCACCCCTCAGCGCACGGACGCGGAACCGCCGCCGCCTTCAGCCTCCTGCTCGCCGGCGTGCTGGTCGTCATCGTCGCCAGCCTGTTCCTCGGCAGCAACCCCGTCCCTCCGGCCACCGTCCTGCAGGGGTTGCTCGACCCGTCCACCGACACCCAGTCGATCGTGTGGGGCTCACGCGTCCCGCGGACGCTGCTGGGCCTGCTGGTCGGGAGCGCGCTGGGCATCGCCGGGGCGGTCATGCAGGGCCAGACCGGCAACCCGCTCGCCGACCCCGGCCTGTTCGGCGTCTCTGCCGGCGCCAGTCTCGCCGTCGTGCTGGGCGTCTACGTCCTCGGGGTGAACTCGATGCTGCTCACCCTGGGCCTCTCGCTGGCCGGAGCGGTCGTCGCCAGCGTGGTGGTGTTCGGCGTCGCGGCGCTCGGACGCGGCCTGGCCAGCCCCGTCCCGCTCGCGATCGCGGGCACGGCGGTGTCCGCGCTGCTGGGCGCGGTGACCTCCTTCCTGGTCCTGCGCGACCCGGAGAGCCTGGAGGCCTACCGGATCTGGGTGGTCGGGTCGCTCTCGGGCCGGACGCTCGACGGCCTCGGCTGGGTGCTGGGCTTCTACGTCCTCGGGCTCCTCTGTGCGCTGGGGAACGTCCGCTCCCTCAACAACCTCGCACTCGGCACTGACATGGCCCGCGGCCTCGGCGAGAGCCTGTGGCGCGCGCGGCTGGTCGGGCTGGGCGCGATCACCTTCCTGTCCGCCGGAGCGGTCGCGCTCGCCGGGCCGATCGGGTTCATCGGCCTGACCGCGCCGCACGTCGCCCGGGCGCTGGTCGGCGGCAACCACTACCGGCTGCTGCCCGCGTCCGGGCTGGTCGGGATCGTCGCCCTGCTGGCCTGCGACGTGGTCGGACGCCTGATCGGCGGCCAGGCGGAGGTCTCCGTCGGCGTCGTGCTCGCCACCCTCGGTGGCGTCGCGTTCATCGCCATCGTGCGCCGCGCGAAGCTGGTGGCGCTGTGACCGCCCCCGCACCGCGCACCGTTGCTGACCGAGTTCGGTCGGAAACGGTGCAGCCCACCCGGACGGGGGTGCGGATCGGGCCGCTGGGGCTACCGTGGCGGCTCCGCGTCCTGCTCGCCACGCTGGCCTGCCTGCTCGCCGTCGTGGTCGCGTTCGTGATCGCGATCGCCGCCGGGTCGTCCACCATGACTGTCACCGACGTGCTGCGGACGCTGGCCGGCGCGGGCACGAAGCCGCAGCAGTTCATCGTCTTCGAGCTGCGGCTGCCGCGCGCGGCCGCCGGCGTCGCTGTCGGCCTGTGCCTGGGCCTGGCCGGCGCGCTCACCCAGACGTTCTCCCGCAACCCGCTGGCCACCCCCGACATCCTCGGCGTCACGTCCGGGGCGTCCGCCGGCGCGGTGACCGCGATCGTGATCGGCGGCGGCGGGTACTCGGTCGGCTCGTCGCTGCTCGGCTTCGGCATCCCGGTCGTGGCCACGGTCGGCGGCCTCGTCGCCGCCGCGGTCGTCTACGGCCTGTCCTGGCGCGGCGGCGTGGACAGCTACCGGATCATCCTGATCGGCATCGGCGTCACCGCCAGCCTCGGCGGCCTGACCAGCTACCTGCTCGTCCGCGCCCAGATCACCCAGGCGACCGCGGCCACCCAGTGGCTGGTCGGGAGCCTGTCGGGGGTGTCGTGGGCGAGCGTGTGGCCGATGGTGGTCGCGCTGGTCGTGGTGCTGCCGATCGCCCTTGCCCAGTCGGCGCCGCTGGGGATCACCCAGCTCGGCGACGAGTTCTCCACCAGCCTGGGCGTGCCCCTGCAGCGGCACCGGCTGCTGGTGATCGCGGCCGCCGTCCTGCTGACCGCGATGGCCGTGTCCGCGGCCGGACCGGTCGAGTTCGTCGCGTTCGTCGCCCCGCAGGTCGCCCGGCGGATCGCGGGGACGGGCCGGCCGCCGCTGTGGGCGTCCGCCCTGGTCGGCGCGACGCTGGTGGCCGTGGCGGACGTCGTTGCGCGCACCGCGTTCCCCGGCGAACTGCCGGTCGGCATCCTCACCGCGATCATCGGCGCGCCCTACCTGATCTGGCTCCTCACCCGCCGCAACCGCAAGGAAGTGATGGCATGACCATGGCCCTGCAGGCCGAGGGACTCACCCTCGGCTACGACCAGGTGACGGTCTTCTCCGACCTCGACCTGTCCATCGAGGAGGGGTCGATCACGACCCTGATCGGTGCGAACGGCAGCGGCAAGTCCACCCTGCTGAAGGCGTTCGGGCGCCTGCTCGCGCCGAGCCACGGCACCGTCCGGCTGGAGGGGACGCCGATCCGGCACCTCTCCGCCCGCCAGGTGGCCCGCCGGCTGGCCGTGCTGCCGCAGAAGCCGCTCACGCCCGCGGCCACGTCCGTCCGCGACCTCGTGATGCGCGGACGTCACCCGCACCAGGGACTGCTGCGTCCCTGGACCCACGAGGACCAGGAGCTGGTCGCCGAGGCGATGGCCGCGACCGGCGTCGACGACGTGGCCGACCGGGACGTGGCCGCGCTGTCCGGTGGGCAGCTCCAGCGGGCGTGGATCGCGCTCGTCCTCGCGCAGGCGACGCCGACGATCCTGCTGGACGAGCCGACGACCTTCCTCGACCTCGCCCACCAGCTCGACGTGCTGCGGCTCGTCCGCCGGATCAACGCCGAGCGGGGCAGCACGATCGTGATGGTGCTGCACGACCTCAGCCTCGCCGCCCGCTACTCCGACCGCCTGGTCGTGCTGCACGACGGGGGCGTCCTCGCCGACGGCGACCCCTGGTCGGTGCTCACCCCGCAGGTTCTGTCGACCGCGTTCGGCCTGGCCGCCGACGTCATCCCCGACCCGAGCTCCGGCACGCCGCTGGTCGTCCCGCTCGAACCCGAGGACGCCGAGTCGCTGACCCTGGTCGAGGCCGCCGGCTGAGAGACGACGAGATCCCGGGTCAAGCCCGGGATGACACCCCCCACCCCGTCATCCCGGCGAAAGCCGGGACCCCCGCGACGACCAGCCGACACGACTCAGACGCTGCGGGCCGGCGACCACCAGCGTCCGCCCCACAAGCTGAAATGCGAATTAGCTAAGGTTAGGCTAACCTAAATCTCATGCCTCTCCTCGCGTCAACGAAACGCGCGCTCCGCGTCGCTCTCGTCCCCGCCGTCGCCCTCCTGCTCGCCCTGGGCGGATGCGCCAGCTCCACCACTCCCGAGGCGGCTCCGGCCAGCTCGGCGAGCGCGTCCGGCTGGACGTACACCGACGACCTGGGCCACACCTTCAGCCTCGACCACGTCCCCAGCCGGATCGTCGGCTTCGCCGACCAGGCGCTGTCGCTGATGAGCTACGGCGTGCAGCCGGTCGGCGTCTTCGGCCGCATGGACGTCGCCAGCGACCCGCGGTTCTCCGGGTACGACATGAGCAACGTGACCATCCTGGGCAACACCTACGGCGAGATCGACCTCGAGGCACTGGCCGCCCTGCAGCCCGACCTGATCGTGACCGCGCAGTACCCGTCCGACCGGGAGGGCACGATCGACCCCAAGGAGCCGTTCTACGGCCTGAAGGACCTCGAGCAGCAGAAGAAGCTGGAGGCGATCGCCCCGATCCTGACCATCAAGGTCGGCGGCGCCGGCCTGGACGTGATCGAGTCGAACACCAAGCTCGCGCTGTCGCTCGGCGCAGACCAGGCGAAGGTGGACGCCGACAAGCAGGCCTACGAGACGTCCGCGGCGAACCTGAGCAAGGTCGCCAAGGAGAAGAACCTGCTCGTGGCCGCGATGTACGCCGACGCGGACGGCGTCTACCTGGTCAAGACCGCGGACGAGCCGGAGACGCAGCTCTACGCGAGCCTCGGCGTGAACTACCTCGACCCGAACCCGGACGGCGACTACTACTGGGACATCTACAGCTGGGAGAACGCCGGCAAGGTCAAGAACGTCGACGTGATCCTGATCTCCAGCGAGGGCTTCCAGAAGGACGACCTGCTCAAGCAGGCCACTTTCGCCGACTCGCCCGCGCTGGTCGCCGGCCAGATCTACGAGCGCAGCCAGTCGATCCTCAGCTACGGGCAGCAGGCGAAGAACATCGACGTCCTGGCCGGTCAGCTGGAGAAGTCCAACAAGGTCACGTAGCAGTCCGCGCGCCGCCGGCAGATGCCGGCACGAGAACCGTCCCCGTGTGCCCGGCACGCGGGGACGGTTCTTTCGTGCCGGGTCCGCGGGGACGGTTCCTGTTACGCGCCACCCTTGGCGCGGCGCGAAAGGAGAACCGTCCCCGATTACGCGCCAGACAGACCCGCGGGGAGCGGGAGTTCCCGGGCCGGGTGGATGTCGTAGTCGGCCATGAAGTCGAAGACACCCCGCAGGGCGACCCGCTCGGGGTCGTGGTAGTACGGCCGCTGCGCCTCGGCGAAGTCCGGCCACTCCCCGTCGAAGGCGAAGGCCCAGGTGAACATGTTCTCCGGCTGGTCGGCGACGGCGAACTGGCAGTCGAAGCCGTACCTCTCGCGGACGGACACCACCCGGCGCCAGATCGCGAGGAACCGCGTCCACTCCCCGACGATCGAGTAGCGGCGCATCACCACGGTGCGTCCCGGATCGCCGGGCGGGTTCAGCACCTCCACCCGGACGGGGCGCACCTTCACGTTGCCGAACACGTGCCCGGCCTTGCGGGCGTCCAGCTCGGCCGCCCTCGGGTCAGCGCGGACGCCGGCCTCACCGGCCGCGGGATCGGGGTGCGAGTAGAGCCAGGTGAGCTTCGGCTCCGCGTCCGTCTCGACGAAGGCACGGTGCATCTGGAAGCCGTGGTCCGTCCGCACCGCGACCTCCTGCTCCCACACCGGCAGGTAGGCGTCGAGGTGGTGCGGCTTGACGCTGAACCGGTGCAGCAGGGTGGTCACGGGCCCACCCTAGGCCGGACGCGCCGGCGTCGGCGGCACGCCAGGAACCGTCCCCATCGTGCCGGGCACGAAGGAACCGTCCCCCCGTACCCGGTACGAAGGAACCGTCCCCGCGTACCCTGCCCTGTCCGGCGCTCAGGCGCCGACGTGGGCGGCCAGGTACTGGCCGGTCAGGGTCTGGCGGGACGCGACGAGCTCGGCCGGCGTACCGGTGAAGACCACCGTGCCGCCGTCGTGGCCGGCGCCGGGGCCGAGGTCGATGATCCAGTCGGCGTGGGCCATCACCGCGAGGTTGTGCTCGACGACCACCACCGACTTGCCCGCGTCCACCAGCCGGTCGAGCAGGCCGAGCAACTGCTCGACGTCGGCCAGGTGCAGCCCGGCCGTCGGCTCGTCCAGGACGTAGACCCCGCCCTTCTCGCCGAGGTGCGTGGCCAGCTTGATCCGCTGCCGCTCGCCGCCCGACAGCGTCGTCAGCGGCTGGCCGAGCGTGAGGTAGCCAAGGCCCACGTCCACGAGCCGGGCCAGGATCGCCACCGCGGCCGGCGTCCGCGCCTCTCCCTCGCCGAAGAACCCGAGCGCGTCGGACGCGGACATCGCCAGCACCTCGCTGATGTCGCGGCCGCCCAAACTGTAGGCCAGCACGGACGAATCGAATCGCCTGCCCTCGCAGACCTCGCAGGTGACCGCGACGCTGGCCATGACGCCGAGGTCGGTGTACGTCACCCCCGCCCCGTTGCAGGCCGGGCACGCCCCCTCCGAGTTCGAGCTGAACAGCGCCGGCTTCACGCCGTTCGCCTTCGCGAACGCCTTGCGGATCGGCTCCAGCAGCCCCGTGTACGTCGCCGGGTTGCTCCGCCGCGAACCCCGGATCGGCGCCTGGTCGATCGTCACCACCCCTTCGCGGCCCGACACCGACCCCGCGATCAGCGAGCTCTTCCCCGAGCCCGCCACCCCGGTCACCGCGACCAGCACACCGAGCGGGACGTCGACGTCCACGTCGCGCAGGTTGTGCGTGCGGGCGCCCCGGATTTCCAACGCCTCCCGCCATACCCGCGCGGACGGTTTCAGGGACGCGGCGTCGTCCAGATGCCGGCCCGTGATCGTCCCGGACGCCCGCAGCCCGGCCACGTCGCCGGCATAGCAGATCGTCCCTCCCGCCGCGCCCGCCCCCGGCCCGAGGTCGACCACGTGGTCGGCAATCTCGATCACCGCCGGCTTGTGCTCGACCACCAGGACGGTGTTGCCGGCGTCGCGCAGCTGGAGCAGCAGCCCGTTCATCCGCTGGACGTCGTGCGGGTGCAGGCCCGCTGTCGGCTCGTCGAACACGTAGGTGACGTCGGTGAGGGCCGAGCCGAGGTGCCGGATCATCTTCGTCCGCTGCGCCTCGCCGCCGGACAGCGTCCCGGCCGGCCGGTCGAGCGAGAGGTAACCCAGGCCGATGTCGGTGAACGCGTCGAGGTGGTGGCGCAGCTTCTCCAGCAGCGGTTCGACGGACGCGTCCTCGATGCCCCGCGCCCATTCGGCGAGGTCGGAGATCTGCAGCGCGCTGGCCTCCGCGATGTTGAGCCCGGCAACCTTCGCCGAGCGGGCGAGCTCGGTGAGCCGGGTGCCGCCGCACTCGGGGCACGTCCCGAACGTGGTCGCCCGCTCGACGAACGCGCGGA
The DNA here is from genome assembly GCF_049840635.1 of Propionicimonas sp. Taxonomy (GTDB): domain Bacteria; phylum Actinomycetota; class Actinomycetes; order Propionibacteriales; family Propionibacteriaceae; genus Propionicimonas. Next base: position 2,213,713 of record NZ_JASGKL010000005.1, on the reverse strand, counting down.
TGTGCGGCTGGAGCGAGTCGGGGTCCTTGCTGAGCATCGACTTCGTGATCCGCGGGATCAGGCCCTCGTAGGTGACGTTGATCCCCTCGACCTTGATCCGCTTCGGCTCGGCGTACAGCAGCGCGTCCAGCTCCCGCTTCGTGAAGTCGCGGACCGGCTTGTCGGGGTCGAACGACCCGGAGTTGGTGAAGATCCGCCCGTACCAGCCGTCCACGCTGTAGCCCGGGACGAGCAGCGCACCCTCCCGGATCGAGAGGGACGCGTCGTAAAGCGCGGTGAGGTCGAAGTCGGACACCTCGCCGCGCCCCTCGCAGCGCGGGCACATGCCGCCGACGACCTCGAAGTCGCGCCGCTCCTTCACCGTCCGCCCGCCCCGCTGGACGCTGACCGCGCCCGCCCCGCTGATCGAGGCGACGTTGAAGGAGAACGCCTGCGCGGAGCCGACGTGGGGCCGCCCGATCCGGCTGTACAGGACGCGGAGCAGCGCGTAGGCGTCGGTCGCGGTGCCGACGGTCGAGCGGACGTCGCCGCCCATCCGCTCCTGGTCGACGACGATCGCGGTGGTCAGGCCGTCGAGCACGTCCACGTCCGGGCGCGGCAGGGACGGCATGAACCCCTGCACGAACGTCGAGTAGGTCTCGTTGATCAGCCGCTGGGACTCCGCGGCGATGGTGGCGAAGACCAGCGAACTCTTGCCGGAGCCGGAGACGCCGGTGAACACCGTCAGCCGCCGCTTGGGCAGTTCCACGCTCACGTCGGCCAGGTTGTGCTCGCGGGCACCGACGACACGGATCAGGTCATGGCTGTCAGCGCGCATCGTCCGATCGTGCCATCTCCGGAGCGCCGCGGCCAGCCTTCCGACGACCGCCGCGCCGGGCCGGTGTGAGGGGAGACACCGGCCCGGCGGTTCCCGGCGGGCGGGACGGACGCCACGGCGCCCGCGATCAGCGGCGGACCCCCTGGAACCCGAACCGGAACTCCAGGGGCCCCGAAGGCACCCGGTACTCCGGATGGGTCATCGCCCCCCACGCGTGGTCGCCAGCGACGCCGCGCCGCATCAGGGCGGGACGCAGCACGGTGCGGTGCACGGGCGGCAGTTCGTTGGGGTGCAGGGCGTTCTCGATCTCGAACGGCGTCCACGGCAGCGCGGAGAACTCCATCGGGACCTCCGCGTCGAAGCGCAGGCCCGCGCCGCGGTCGTCGGTCACCTCGGCCCAGCGGACGCCGGTGTGGCTGCCCGCCTCCTGCGGCCGGACGTAGCGCGTGAACTGGGTCCGCACGTCGCCGGTGTGGACGTCCACCCGGACGCCGTTCCTGCGGTCGACGTAGGACTCCTGGGGCCCCTCGCCGTACCAGCGCAGGTGCCGCAGGGACGCGTCCGCGGTGAGCAGCAGCCCGAACTCCGGCACGTCCGGCAGCCCCTCGCCGGGACGCAGCGCCATCGTCACCACGATGTGGCCGTCGCCGTCCACGCGGTAGGTGACGTCGCACTCGCTGCCGGGCGTCGTCGGCAGCACGTGGGTGAACCCCACCTCCACCGCCCCGTCCACGACCTCGAGCGTGGGGACGATCGGGGGACGCTGTGCGTAGCGGCTGGCGAGCAGCCACGGGCCGTCGCGGAACGGCATGTCCCAGCCCCGCTCGTTGGACGTCGGGGCGTGCCAGAAGTTCGGTCGCGGGATGCTCGTCAACAGCTCGCGCCCGCCGTCGTGGGTCAGGCCGTACCGGTAGGAGATCAGCCCGCCGTGGACGCCGGAGAACAGCGCGAGGAAGTGCTCGCCGCGCACGCCGATGTTGTGGATGCCGGTCACGACCTCCGGCGTCCGCGCAGCCCTCGTCGGACGCGACGGTGCCGCCACCGTGAACACGCCCTGCTGGTAGCCGACCTCGTGGCCGGCCTGCGCCCAGGCGGTGCCCGCGCGGAGCCGGAAGGACACGTCGACCGTGTACTCCCCCGGCTCCGGGGGCAGCGCGAAGGGCAGCGGGTGGCTGCCGCGCTCCCCCGGCGCCACGTCGGTCGTGACGACCGCCGCGGCCAGCGTCCGGCCCTCGCGGCGCAGTGTGACCACGCACTCGTAGGCGGAGGTCGAGGTGAACAGGTGCCGGTTCTCCACCTCGAAGGAGTCCCTGCCGACGACCGTCCGGAAGCCCTGGTACAGGTACTTCATCTCCTGCAGGAACGGCTTGGGGGTGTGGTCGGCGAACAGGATGCCGTTCGCGCTGAAGTCGCCGTCGTGCGGCGCCTCGCCGCAGTCGCCGCCGTAGCCGAAGTAGTCCTCGCCGAACCGGTCGACCAGCGCGATCGCCTGGTCGGCGAAGTCCCAGATGAACCCGCCCTGGAACAGCGGGTCACGGTGGGCCAGGTCGACGTACCGGTCGACCGCCCCGAACGAGTTGCCCATCGCGTGCGCGTACTCGCACAGGATGTAGGGCTTGTCGCGGTGGGTGGCCAGGTACTCCTCGATCTCCGTGCTCGGCGGGTACATCCGGCTGACCACGTCGGACGTCTCGGGGTACCGCGGGTCCCAGTACACGCCCTCGTAGTGCACCGGACGGGTGTCGTGGGCGCGGAACCAGTCGCCGACGGCGAGGATGTTCGTCCCGCCGAAGGACTCGTTGCCGCACGACCACATCACCACGCAGGCGTGGTTCTTGTCCCGCTCGAGGACGTTCGCTGCCCGGTCCAGCAGCACGTCGCGCCACTCGGGGCGGTCGCCGGGGACCAGTTCCTCCAGCGTGGTGAGGCCGCGTCCGTGCTGGTCCCACAAGCCGTGCGACTCGAGGTTCATCTCGTCGATCACGTACAGGCCGTAGGTGTCGCACAGCTCGTAGAAGAAGGAGTTGTTCGGGTAGTGGCTGGTCCGGACGGCGTTGATGTTGTTCGCCTTCATCAGCCGGATGTCGGCCTCGGTCTGCTCGCGGCTCATCACGCGTCCGGCCAACCCGAACTCGTGCCGGTTCACGCCGTTGAACACGACCCGGCTGCCGTTGATCCGCAGCAGGCCGTCCTCGATCCCGAAGCGACGGACGCCGACCCGCTGCGGCACGACCTCGGTGACCGTGCCGGAGCTGTCGGTGACCTCGACCAGCAGGTCGTACAGGAACGGGTCCTCCGCGCTCCACAGCCGGGGGGACGCCACGCTCAGCGACAGCGTCCCGTCCTCGGCGGCGGCGAGTTCGCCCACCCCGGCCAGGGTCGCCCGGACGCGACCGTCCCCTGCCAGCGCGACCCGCAGCGACACCGTCGCCTCGGCGAGGTCGTCCGACACGTCGGTGGTGACCCGGAGGTCCTCGACGTGGACGGCCGGACGCCGGTACAGCACGACGTCACGGAACAGGCCGGAGAACCGGTAGAAGTCCTGGTCCTCGATCCACGAGCCGGCCGTCCACTTGATCACCTGCGCGGCGAGCTTGTTGTCCCCGTCGACCAGGGCGTCGGTGAGGTCGAACTCCGACGGGGTGAACGAATCGGCGCCGTAGCCGATGTACGTCCCGTTCAGCCACACCGCGACCGCGCTCTCCGCGCCCTTGAACGACACGCTGAGCCGCTCGCCCGCGGCCAGCGGGTGGTCGAGGGTGAAGCTGGTCACGTAGCTGCCGACCGGGTTGTAGCGCTGCGGCACCTGCCCGGGGACCACGTTCTCGTGCCCGTCCCACGGGTACTGCACGTTGGTGTACTGCGGACGGTCGTAGCCCTGCAGCTGGATGTGGGCGGGGACGGGGATGTCGTCCCAGTCCGAGCAGTCGAAGTCCGGCGCCTCGAACCCCGGCACGGTGGACGCGGGGTTCTTGGCGTAGTGGAACTTCCACAGGCCGTTGAGGCACTGCTCGAAGCTGCTCTCGCCCCGTCCGGCCTCGTCCGCGCCGGCGAACCAGCGGTGGTCGGAGTGGGCGGGCAGGCGGGACTCGCCGAACCAGGTCGGATCGGCGATGCGGTCGAAATCGAAAGTCACTTGATTGCTCCTGTGATGCCCTGGGCGAAGCTGCGCTGCAGGACGAGGAAGATCACCATCGTCGGCAGCGAGGCCAGCAGGACCGCCAGCATCAGCATTCCGTAGTCGGTCACGTAGCCCGCGCGGAGGTTCGAGATCAGCATGGGCATGGTCTGGTAGGCGCTGTTGATGAGGATCACCTTCGGCCAGAGGAAGTTGTTCCACGCCGCCATGAAGGTGATCACCGCAGCCGCGGCGTAGGTCGACTTCATGGTCGGGAGGAAGATCCGGAAGAAGATGTTCAGCTCGCCGAGTCCGTCGATGCGCGCCGCCTCGAGGATCTCGTGCGGGAACGACCGGGACGCCTGCCGGAACAGCAGCACCAGGAACGGCGTCGCGATCGCGGGCAGGATGACCGCGAAGGTGGTGTTGGTCAGCCCGAAGGTGGCGAACATCCGGAACAGCGGGATCATCGTCGCGGCGAACGGGATCATCATCGCCAGCAGCAGGACGCTCATCAGCCGGTCCTTGCCCCGGGAGTGGAACACCTCGAAGCCGTAGCCGGCGATCGAGCACACGACCAGCGCCAGCACGGTCGTCGCGACGGCGTTGACCGTCGAGTTCCACATGGCCGCGGCCACGTCCTGCTGGGAGACCAGGGTGGCGAAGTTCTCGGCGAGCGCCGAGCCGGGCAGCAGCCGCGAGCTCAGCACGTCCTGGCTGGTGTTCGTGGCCGAGACCACCATGAAGTAGAGCGGGAAGACCGAGAGGATCGCCGAGAGCGCGAGGAACGCGTAGCTCGGCACCCGGCGCAGCGCGGACCTAGTCACGCTTGTCACCCACCTTCATCTGGATCCAGGCCAGGATCGCGACCATGATCAGGATCACGTAGGAGATCGCCGAGCCGTAGCCGACGTTGGAGCTCTTCTGGAACGACAGCTCGTACAGGTAGTGCGACATCGTCATGGACGTGTACGCCGGCCCGCCCTGGGTCAGGTTCCACGACTCGTCGAACAGCTGGATGGTGCCGTTGGTCGACATGATCGCGGTGAGCAGGATCATCGGACGCAGCTGCGGGATGGTCACGTACCAGAACGTCCGCCACGACCCGGCACCGTCGATCCGGGCCGCCTCCAGCGTGGAGTAGTCGAGGTTCTGCAGCGCGGCGAGGTAGAAGACCATGTTGTAGCCGGTCCAGCGCCACAGCAGGCCGAGGATGATCACCAGCCGTGCCGTGCCGGTCTGGCCGAGCCAGTTGATCGGCGAGTCGATGAAGTGCAGCCCCATCAGCGCGTCGTTGACGATGCCATCGGTGGCGAACATCGTCCGGAAGACCAGGGAGTACGAGACCAGCGAGACCGCGCACGGCAGGAAGATCGCGGTGCGCCACAGGCCCTTGAACCGCAGGTTCGGGTCGTTCAGCAGGTTGGCCAGCACCAGCGCCAGCACCAGCATGATCGGCACCTGGACGATCAGGTAGATGAAGGTGTTCTGGACGGTCATCTTGAAGATGTCGTCGTCGAACAGGCGCGCGTAGTTGTACCAGAGCGGGTCCGCCCAGGTCAGGCGGCTGCCGCGGCCGGTCTGCAGGGAGAGCAGGAACGCCTGGAACATCGGCCAGAAGTTCATCCAGAGGATCAGGACCGCTGCGGGGATCAGGAACAGCCAGCCGGTGACGTTGCGGCGCTGTTCGAGGCCCCTGCGCCGGCTTCGTCCGCCGTCCTCGGAGGGGGTGTCGGCCTTCCTGCGGACGCGGGAGGGCCGGTCCGGCAGCACTGCCGGTGCGGGTTGGGTCACGGGAGTTCCACCTTTTCACGCCGGGTGGGGCCGGCGTCCACCGGCCCCACCCATCTGCATCGGGCGAGAAGGATCACATCACGGATGGGATCACTTCATCGCGAATTCGACCGTCTTCTGCGCCTCCTCCAGAGCGGTTGCCGGATCCGTGCCGTTCATGATCTTGGTGATCGCAGCGCTGACCGCGTCGCGTCCCTCGTAGTAGTAGGCACCGGTGTTGTTCTTGGGCACCTGCTTGGAGAACTCGACCACCTTGGAGAACACCGGCTGGTCGCTGAAGAACTTCTGCGGCTCGGCGTAGACGGTGCTGTCGGCCATCGGCAGCCAGTTGGCCAGCGCGCCGGAGGAGGGCAGGATCGTCTCGTACAGCTCCTTGGAGCCGGCGAAGGTCTTGTTCAGGAAGTCGGACGCGAGCTCGTAGTTCGCGTTCGAGGTGATCGCCCACGAGGACCCGCCGTTGGCGGAGTAGTTCGTGGCACCGGCGACGCCGTCCAGCTTCGGCAGGTTGGTGATCGCCCACTTGCCGGACTGGTCCTTGGCCGACTGGATCGAGCCGAGGATCCACACGCCGTTGATGGTGCCGGCGACGTTGGAGTTCACGAAGCTGCCGACGTACTCGTCCCAGCTGTTGACCTCGACGAGGATGCCGTCCTTGACCAGCTTCTGGTAGACGTCAATGGCCTTGAGCAGCGCGTCGTTGTTGGTGATCGTCGGGTTGCCCTGATCGTCGAACAGGCTGGCGCCGGCGCTCTGCAGGATCATCGTGATCAGGTCGGACGAGCCCGCCTGGCCGGACAGCAGCGGCTTGCCGGTCTTCTCCTTGACCTGCTTGCCGAGGGTGATGAACTGGTCCCACGTGATGTCGGTGAAGTCATCGACGGTCAGCCCGGCCTCCTTGAGCACGTCCGTGCGCAGGGCGGTGATGGCGGTGCCGTTGTCGAACGGGAGGCCGTAGTTCATGTTGTCGATCACCGAATAGGCGACGACACCCTCGGGGAACTGGCTGAAGTCGACGCCGGACTTGCTGAAGTCGGCGAACAGGTCCGGGTAGTTGATGACGTTCTTCTGGAACGCGTTGTTCTGGACCAGGACGATGTCGGGCAGTTCCTTGGTCTCGTTGGACTGGCCGAGGGTGGTCAGCTTGGTCTGCACGTCGTCCCAGGGGGTCTCCACGACGTTCACCTTCACGTCGGGGTTGTCCTTCTGGTAAATCTTCGCGGCCTCGTTCATCGCGTAGATGTTGAAGGTCGGGTCCCAGCACCAGACGGTGAGGGTGCCGGTCTTCGGGCCGGCGGCCGCGGTCGTCTCCGCGGTCGTGGCGGGGGCGGCGGATCCGCCGCTGCAGGCTGCGAGCGCAACGCTCAGCGGCACGACCAGTGCCAGCGCAGCAACCTTCTTGAAGATGTTCATGAAGTGGGTGTTCCTTCTGTTGTCGATGCTCCACCGAGGTGCGGGTCGGTGCTGTCCCGGAAGGCTCCCTCGCCTCCACTCGTCCCTGAGTCGTCCATGAATGTTTACGTTAACGTAGCGCCTTCGCGCGGTCCCTGTCAGGCGAATCTCGGTTACAGAACGATAACGATGGCCGTCACAGGGGTTCCCAATGTTGACGTCCCCATTTTGCAGGTCCACGCGATAGCATCGGCGCATGCCCAGCACGACTGGTCGCGGTCGGCGCAAGACCGGACCCTCGATCGAGGATGTCGCGCGCCTGGCCGGGGTCTCGGCCCAGACGGTGTCGCGGGTGTCCACCGGATCGCAAGCCGTCCGCGAGGAGACCAGGGCGCGAGTGCTCGGGGCGATGGACCAGTTGGGGTACTCGCCCAACCGCGCCGCCCGGGCGCTGCGGAACGGGTCGTTCGGCACGATCGGACTGCTCGCCTACCGGTTCGAGCGGACGGGAGAGGCGCTGACGACGGAGGCCGTCGTGCGCGCCGCGGAGGAGCAGGGCTACTCGGTCACGCTGCTCAGCGTCCAGCAGCCCGTGGCCGACGAGTGGGAGCACGCCGCGCACCGGCTCTCCCACCAGGCGATCGACGCGCTGGTGATCATCCGGGCCGAACAGGCCACGCCGGAGTCGCTGGCGCTGCCGGCCGGCATGGCCGTGGCGGTCTCGGACTCGCGGCTGGTCGGCCACTACCCTTCCGTCGTCGCCGACCAGGTGCAGGGCAGCGAGGACGCGACGCGCCACCTGCTCGACCTCGGGCACCGGCAGGTGCACCACATCGCCGGCCCGGACGACTCCGAGCCCGCCTACGTCCGCTTCGCCACCTGGCAGCGCTGCCTGACCGAGGTCGGCATCCGTCCGCCGGAGCCCTGGCGGGGCGACTGGACGGCCCGGTCGGGCTACGAGGCGGGTCTGCGGATCGCGGAGAACCGCGACGTGACCGCCGTGTACTGCGCGAACGACGAGATGGCCTTCGGGCTGATCCGGGCCCTCCACGAGCACGGCCTGCGCGTCCCCGAGGACATCTCGGTGGTGGGCTTCGACGACATCGCGCTCAGCGGCTTCTCCTCGCCGCCCCTGACGACGGTGAAGCAGGACTTCCGCCGGATCGGCCAGGAGCTGGTCAGCCTCGCCCTCGACCAGCTCGGCACCCGCGGCCCGCGCCACCACGGCCGCACGGTGATCCCCACCGAACTCGTCGTCCGCAGCACCACCGCCCCGCCCTCCCGCTGACGGGCGCGGCACCGGTCATCCCGGGCGTGACCCGGGACGACGTCGTTTCCTCTCCCTGTCCTCCCGGGCTTGACCCGGGATCTCCGAGTCGGTGGTGGCGGGCACGTCGTCGAGATCCCGGCCTGCGCCGGGATGACAGGGAAGGGGCCGGGTCGCGTCGAGGGCCCCTGTGCGGACGGAGGCTCTGGACGCGAACAGTGGCCCTCGGCGATTGGGCTCGCGCACCTGTCATCCCGGGCTTGACCCGGGATCTCCGAGTCGGTGGCGACGGGCACGTCCTCGAGATCCCGGCTTTCGCCGGGATGACAGGGAAGGGAAGCCGAGTCGCGTCGAGGGCCAGCGCTCGTGCACGAGCGCCACCGTTCGCGTCGAGGGCCCTTGTCCGGACGAGGGCTCTGGACGGGAAGGGTGGCCCTCGGCGTCGGGGGCGCACCACGGTTCTTCACTTGCCGCCTCAAGAGGCTCCCCTTCCGCTGAGGAGCCGCGTCGTCGGCACGATAGGAACCGTCCCCATCGTTCCCCCGGCACGCTGGGGACGGTTCCTGGCGTGCCGCCAGAGCCGTCCCTCCCCGGCCGACACGGGCGTCCAACCCCGGCCCGATTTAGGCTAGGTTAGCCTTACCTAAATCTCATCCAGGAGGAACGCCCCGTGCCAGGAACCACCCGCCGACGACTGCTTGCCTCGATCGCAGGACTCGGACTCGCCGCGAGCCTCGCCGCGTGCACCAGCCCCGCGTCCGAGACCGCGTCCACCCCGGCGGCGTCGGCGTCGGCGAGCGCCGCGGCCTTCCCCGTGACGATCACCTCCGCCCTTGGGGACGCGGTGATCGAGAGCAAGCCGGAGCGCGTCGCCACGTGGGGCTGGTCCAGCCAGGACGCCGTGCTCGCGCTCGGCATCGTCCCTGTCGCGATGCCCGCCTACACCTACGGCGGCACCGACGGCGTGCTGCCGTGGGACGCGGACGCGATCAAGGCCCTCGGCGGCACCACCCCGACCCTGCTCAAGGGCGGCGAGAACGGCGAGGTGAACGTCGAGGAGTTCGTCGCGGCGAAGCCCGACGTCATCCTCGCGCCGTATTCCGGCCTGACTCAGGAGGAGTTCGACTCCCTCAGCAAGATCGCCCCCGTCGTGGCCTACCCCGACCAGCCGTGGGCGACCAGCTGGCAGGACCAGGCCACCATCGTCGGCAAGGCCCTCGGCCTGGAGGCCGAGGCGGAGCAGCTGGTCTCCGACGCCAACGACAAGGTCGCAGCGCTCGCGTCCGCGCACCCGGAGCTGAAGGGCAAGACCTTCGTCTACGGGGCGAACAACGAGGCCGAGGTGTTCAACATCTACCGGGCGAGCGACCCGCGCGTGCAGCTGCTGGTCGAGCTCGGCATGGAGGTCGCCCCGAGTGTGGCCGAGCTCGACCCCAAGCCGGCGGACGAGACCTACTTCTACGGGCTGAGCTTCGAGAAGCTGTCGAAGCTCGACTCCGACGTGCTGGTCGCCTACTTCGGCAGCCAGGACGAGGCGGACGCGTTCGCCAAGGACCCGCTGGTCGCGGCGATGCCGCAGGTCAAGGAGGGACGCTTCGCCCCGATCGTCGGCGAGTCGTTCGTGATGGCGTCCAGCGCGCCGACCGTCCTTTCGATCCCGTGGATGCTGGACGCGTACGTGCCCCAGCTGGCTGCCGCGGCGGCCAAGAGTGACGGCTGAGACCGAACCTCTGCAGCGCCGGGCGGACCGCACACCGCGGACCCGCCCGGCGCGTCGGCGTCTCCTCGGGGCCGTGCTGCTGCTGGCCGCAGTCGTCGTTGTCGCGGTGGCGAGCCTCGCGATCGGGGCCGCCGACATCAGCTGGCCGACCGTCCTGGACGCGCTGTTCCACTACGACGCCGCCAACCCCGAGCACATCGCCGTCGTCGAGAAGCGGCTCCCCCGCACGGTCATCGGGCTGGTCTGCGGCGCCGCCCTCGGCCTGTCTGGCGCGGTCGCGCAGGGCGTCACCCGCAACCCGCTGGCCGACCCCGGCATCCTCGGTGTGAACGAGGGCGCCGCGCTCTCGGTCGTGATCGGCATCTGGGTGTTCGGCGCGAGCTCCCCCACCCAGTACCTGTGGTTCGCCTTCGCCGGCGCCGCGGTGGCCGCCGTGCTGGTCTGGCTCATCGCCGGCAGGGGACGCGACGGCGCCACGCCGGTGAAGCTGGCGCTGGCCGGCTCCGCGATCTCGGCCGCCTTCCTCTCCCTCGTCTCCGGCATCCTGATCGCCAGCCAGGAGTCGCTGGACCGGATGCGGTTCTGGCAGGTCGGGTCGGTCGCGGGACGCGGCTACGACGTCCTGCTCCCCGCGCTGCCCGCCCTGCTGGTCGGCATCGTGGCCGCCCTGTGCTGCGGCCGGCTGCTCAACCTGCTCGCGCTGGGCGACGACACCGCCGCCGGTCTGGGCCTGCCGGTCAACCGCGCGCGCCTGTTCGCCGGCGCCGTGGTCGTCGTTCTCGCCGGCGCGACGACGGCGGTGTGCGGGCCGATCGCCTTCCTCGGCCTGATCGTGCCGCACCTCGTCCGGATGCTCACCGGGCCGGACTACCGCTGGGTGGTGGCCTACTCCGCGCCGGCTGCGGCCGTGGTGCTGGTCGCCGCCGACGTGGCCGGACGCGTCCTCGCCCGTCCCGGTGAGGTGCAGGTCGGCATCGTGCTCGCCGGCATCGGCGCCCCCGTGTTCATCGCGCTCGTCCGCCGCGGCTGGTCGGTGACGCTGTGAGCACCACGACCACCCACGGGGCCGTCACCAGGGCGTGGCGCACCGGGCTGCGTCGCCGCACGGTCGCCGTCTCCGCCGTCCTTCTGGCCGTGATGCTGGCCCTGTTCGTGCTGGCCCTGCTGCTCGGGGCCGCCGGTCTGACCCCCGCCGAGGTGTGGTCGGGTTTCACGGGGACGGCCAGCCGCAGCGTCCGCTTCGTGGTGCTCGACCTGCGCCTGCCCCGGGCCCTGGCCGCGGTGCTGGTGGGGGTCTGCCTGGGGCTGGCGGGGGCGGTCTTCCAGTCCGTGCTGCGCAACCCGCTGGCCAGCCCGGACGTGCTGGGCGTCACCGGCAGCGCCGGGGCGGCCGGTGTGTGGGGCGTTCTGGCGCTGAACCTCTCCGGCCTGAGGCTCTCGCTGCTGGCGATCGCCGGCGGCGTGGTGGGCGCGCTCCTGATCGCCGCGCTGACCTGGCGCCGAGGGATCTCCGGGTTGCGCCTGGTCCTGGTCGGCGTGGGTGTGGCCGCGTTCGCCGGCGCGCTCACGTCCTACCTGCTGACCACCTCCGACCTACGGGACGCCGCGAGCGCCTACACCTGGCTGGTGGGCAGCCTGAACGGCACCGGCTGGCCGGTGGTCGCTGTGACCGCGGGGCTCGCCGCGCTGGCGTCCGTCGCGCTCGTCCCGCAACTGCGCGGGCTGCGGGCGCTCGAGCTGGGCGACGAGACCGCGACCGCGCTGGGGATCCGTCCCGACCGGACGCGGGCGCTGGTGCTGCTGACCGGCGTGGTGCTCGCCGCGGTGGCCGTCGGCGCCGCAGGTCCGCTGGCCTTCGTCGCGCTGATGGCGCCGCAGGTGGCGCGGCGGCTGGTCGGACGGACGTCGCTGTCGCTCGTCGCGTCCGCGGCGATCGGCGGCGCGCTGGTGACCGGCTCCGACCTGATCGCGCAGCACGCCATCCCGTCCGTCACGCTGCCCGCGGGTGTGGTGACCGGGGTGATCGGCGCCCCGTACCTGGCGTGGGTGCTGGCCCGCAACGACTCCGTCCGCAGACCGGGAGGTTCCTCATGACGACCACGCACACGCTGGAGGCGGTCGACCTGACGCTCGGCTACGACGATGTGGCCATCGTCGAGGGGCTCACCCTGCAGGTGCCGCCGGGCCGGACCACGGTGATCGTCGGGGCGAACGCGTGCGGCAAGTCGACCCTGCTGCGGGGGCTGGCGCGGCTGCTGGCGCCGCGGGCCGGCACGGTGCTGCTGGACGGAACGGACATCCACCGGCTGCCGACCACCGAGGTCGCGCGCCGGCTGGGGCTGCTGCCGCAGGCACCGCTGGCCCCCGAGGCGATCACGGTCGCCGACCTCGTCTCGCGCGGACGCTACCCGCACCAGGGCTGGCTGCGCCGCAGCTCGCCCACCGACGACGAGATTGTGGACGCGTCGATGGCGGCCGCGGGGGTGCTGGACCTCGCCGAGCGCCGGGTGGACGCCCTGTCGGGCGGCCAGCGGCAGCGGGTGTGGATCGCGATGGCGCTCGCGCAGCAGGCGGACCTGCTGCTGCTCGACGAGCCGACGACCTACCTGGACATCAGCCATCAGATCGACGTCCTCGACCTGCTGGCCGACCTGAACGTCCAGCGCGGCACGACGATCGTGATGGTGCTGCACGAGCTGTCGTTGGCCTGCCGCTACGCCGACCACCTGATCGCGATGCGCGGCGGCGAGGTGATCGCCGCCGGCGCCCCCGCCGACGTGGTGGACGCGGCGCTCGTCCGCGAGGTGTTCGGCATCGAGGCGCTCGTCGTCCCCGACCCGGCGACAGGCACCCCCTCGGTCTCCCCGTTCAGCCGCCACCACCCGCGCCCCTGACCCCGGTACGAGGGGACGGTTCTTTCGTGCCGGGTACGAAAGAACCGTCCCCGCGGAACCGGCACGCGGGGACGGACCTCCTCCAAAAGCGGCACGCCAAGAACCGTCCCCATCGATCCCCCGGCTCGCTGGGGACGGTTCCCAACGTGCCGCCCTGCGCGATCAGGCGCGGACGGACGCGACCTGCGCGACGAACGTGAGGACGTCGGCGGCCTCGGCGGCGTTGATGCCGTGGGCGAGGCCGGGATAGGTCCGGGCCTGGAGCGTCGTGTGGGCGGACAGCCACGCCGCCGTGCGGGCGACCGCGTCCGGCGTGATCACAGCGTCGAGCTCGCCGCGTCCCCAGAAGACGGGCGGACGGGTCTCCGCGAGCAGCGCGTCGGCCGGCTGGCCGGCGCCGAGCACGAAGCCGCCCAGCACAACCGTGCCCGCCACCCGCTCCGGACGCGTCCGCAGCAGCTGGGTCGCCATCAGCCCGCCCTGCGAGAAGCCGATCGGCAGCACGGCCGCCGCCTCGGGCAGGTTCGTGTCCACCCACTCCCAGATTGCGTCGGTGGCCGCGACGACCGGCTCGGGCGCCGGGTCACCGGGCGTGCTGATCTCGAACCACGCGTGGCTGGACGGCCCCAGCGTGATCGGCGCACGCAGGGACGCCCACGGCAGGCCGGGTGCAACGAAGGGTGCCAACCCCGGCAGGTCGTCCTCGTTCGAGCCGAACCCGTGCAGGAACAGGACGGCGACCGGCGCGTCCCCGGCCGCACCGACGGCCTCCGACAGGCGGGCGGAGATCACCGGGCCAGCACCTCGTCCACGGACGCGCCGGGCAGCGACAGGGTCACCTTCGTGCCCCACGGGTCGTCCACGGTGAGCGAGCGGCCGTCGTCGGCGAACGCCAGCCTGCGCTCGTTCAGGCGCGCGGCGACGGCGTCCAGGTCGGCACGTCCGGGGACGGTGATCGCGACCTCGCCGAGACCGAGGCTGGCGGCCCGCGGCCCGGCGCCCGCGCTGTTCCACGTGTTCATCGCGATGTGGTGGTGGTACCCGCCCGCCGACACGAACAGCGCGCCGCGGTACTCGGTCATCGTCCTGTCGAAGCCGAGCGTGTCCGCGTAGAACTCCCCCGCCGCGTCGAGGTCGCCGACCTGCAGGTGGACGTGGCCGACCCTGCCGGCCAGCGCGGGACCCGCGTCCAGCACGTCCTGGCTCAGGTTCGCCTTCAGGTAGGCGTTGGGGTCGAGGTAGGTGGTGGTCATGAAGATCTGGCCGCGCTGGTAGTCCCACCGCTCGCGGGGACGGTCGGTGTACAGCTCGACGCCGTTGCCCTCCGGGTCGGTGAAGTAGAACGCCTCGCTGACCGTGTGGTCGCTGGACCCGACGAACCGGCTGCGCCCGTCCGTCGCCGCCCGGTAGACGGTCGCCGCCAGCGCCGCCGCGTCGTCGAAGAGGAACGCGGTGTGGAACAGGCCGGCCTGCCGCGGGTCGACCTCGGGCAGGTCAGGGGTGTGGATCAGCCGCACCATCGGCGTGGCGCCGCGGCCGAGCACCCGGTGCACCTCGGTGCCGTGGGCGCGCTCCTCCAGCGGTTCCATCGCGAACGCGTCGGCGTAGTAGGAGCTCATCCCCTCCAGGTCACCGACCCGGAGCGTGACCGCGTCCATCGCCGTGTCCGCGTTGATCGAGCGCTCGCCGATCGTGAACGGTGTCCTGGTCGTGGTGTCCACGGGTCCTCCTCGCCGGCGTCCGCCGGAATCGTTGCGTCTTCAACCAAGCATAGGACGGATTGGTTGACGGTTCAACTACCCGCTCAGGGGTACCGGGCGTACCCCGTCCAGCCCTTCCCTTCCCGCCCCTTCCCGGCTGGGATGGACGGGACGGACGGCGCGGCGCCGTCCCGATCGGGAGGAACACGCGATGGAGTACCGCAGCCTGGGTGATACCGGGGTCGAGGTCAGCAACCTGTGCCTCGGCACGATGATGTTCGGCGGGGTGAACAACGCCGACCACGACGACTGCGTCCGGATCATCCACGCCGCGCTCGACGCCGGCATCAACTTCGTCGACACGGCGGACGTGTACTCCGCGGGCGAGTCGGAGGAGATCGTCGGCAAGGCGTTGCGCGGACGCAGGGACGACGTCATCCTCGCCACGAAGTTCCAGGGCGCGATGGGCGACGACCGCAACCGGCGCGGCGCGTCCCGGCGGTGGATCGTTGCCGAGGTCGAGAACTCGCTGCGCCGGCTCGGCACCGACCACATCGACCTCTACCAGCTGCACCGGCCCAACCCGGGGACGAACATCGAGGAGACGCTGTCCGCCCTGACCGACCTCGTCCACCAGGGCAAGGTGCTCTACGTCGGCCACTCGGCGTTCCAGGCGAGCCAGCTCGTCGAGGCGCAGTGGACGGCGCGCGAGCGCCTGCTGGTGCGGCCGGTGTGCGAGCAGCTGTCCTACTCGCTGCTCGTCCGCAGCCCCGAGGTGGACGTGCTGCCGACCGCGCTGCGACACCGGATGAGCGTGATCTGCTACTCCCCGCTCGCCGGCGGCTGGCTCAGCGGCAAGTGGCGCAAGGACGCGGCCGCGCCGACCCCCTCGGCCGGGCGCGGCGCGAACGGGATGTTCCGGCAGCGCTACGACCACGACGACCCGGCGAACGCCGGCAAGCTCGAGGCCGCGGACGCGCTCGCGTCCCTCGCCGACGAGCAGGGGCTGACGCTGGTCGAACTCGCGATCGCGTTCGTCGTGAACCACCCCGCGGTCACCAGCGCGATCATCGGCCCGCGCACGATGGAGCAGCTGACCACCCAGTTGCCCGCCGCCGACATCCACCTGTCCGCGGACGTCCTGGACCGGATCGACGCGATCGTCACCCCCGGCACGACGGCCAACCCCTTCGACTCCGCGTACGTGAACCCGGCGTTGGACGCGGCGGCCCGCCGCCGCTGACCCGACCTGCGCGCGGGGCGCCGCGGTTCAGGCCACGGCCTCCTTCACCCACGCGATGAAGTTGGTGCTCGCGTCGCCGGTGCGTTCGGCCATCGTGTGGCCCATCCCCCAGACGGTGGCGAAGTCGACGTGGTCGACGCCGTGCGCAGCGAGGGCGAGGGCGAGGTTGATCTCGGTCGTGTTCGCCGTGTCGCCCTGCATGATCCCGGTGCGGATCCGCCAGTGCGGGGCCACGGTCGAACTCGCGCTGCCGTCGTAGTGGTCGGACAGGTAGTAGAGCGGGTTGTACATGTCGGTGCGATAGGCGACGTCCTTGCCCACGCTGTCGGTCTTGGCGAAGTCGGACGTGTACTGGCTGGCCGCGTAGTCGTCGGACCAGTCGGTCAGCTTCGCGTAGGCGTCCTCGTTGGCCGCGATCACGTCCTTCGACACCTGCGCGAAGTGCAGCCCGGCGGTGTTCAGGCCCATCACCACGTTCTCGGTGGCGCTGCGATCGGGGGCGTCGAAGGCCCCCACGCCCTTGGACGGGTTCTTCTGGCTGGTCACGAACCCCGCCAGCCCGGTCACCGTCGCGGTATGGGACGCCGCGTCGTAGACGACCCAGGTCGAGTCGCTGTTCAGGTGGTCGATGTAGTCGTCCACGGTGTCGTAGGTGACCGACTCGGTCGAGGACTCCGAACCTCCCGCGCCCCCCGACGGCATCGCGCCGCCACTGGGAGCACCGCTGGGCATCGCACCACCGCTGGGCATCGCACCACCGCTGGGCATCGCACCGCCGGAGGGCATGTCACCGGACGGGGCACCACCCGAGCCGGCCGGCGCGCCACCGCCCATGCCGGCCATGAAGCTGTTGGACGGCGTGTAGGGGAAGGTCGTGTCGGAGAGGAAGTTGTTCAGAGAGGTCTCGATGACGCTCATCACGTGCTCGTAGTAGGAGCCCGCGAGGTAGCTGCCCTGGTCCGACTTCGCCAGGACGAGCTTCTTCCCGGACGCGGTCAGGCCCAGGTCGTTGATGTAGCCGGCGAACGCCGCCGAGAGGTCGTCGGAGTACGCCTTTGTCCACGTGCCGGCAGCGCGCGTCCCCGACGTGGAGAACTGGCCCATGTTCCACTCGTAGGCGGCGTTGGCCCAGTCGAGGTTGGTGATCGGGCACCAGCACATCGCCCCTGCGATGGCGTCGCTCAGGGCGGCGCCGGACGCGTCCTTCGTGGCCGCGCCGATCGCCTCCAGGTAGGGGGTGTACAGCTCGCTGTCGCCGGAGGAGCCCATCACCGCGCTCTGCGCGCCGCCGCCGGAGTGGCCGAAGACGAACATCGCGTCCTTGTCGCCGGGGATGAGGTCGGCGTTGTACCGCAGGTACCGGACGGCGGCCTTGAGGTCGGTCACGCCCCACGGGGCGTTGCCGGAGTAGGAGTCGGTGTTGCTGTCCTTGCCGCGCAGGCCGGCGGCGACGTAGACGAACCCCTCCTTCAGGTAGGCCGACACGTCGTCGTAGGAGTAGCTGGACGGGGGCTTCTGCGCGGCGTAGCCCGGCGTGTTCACCGGGAACACGATCGGGGCGGTCGCCGCGGTGTAGTCGCCCACGCTCCCGGACGCGTTCACGGTGGCGGAATACGTGCCGTCGCTGTTCTTCGTCGCGGTCAGGTACTTCCCGGGCACGTAGACGCCGAGGGTCTCGTAGTCGGACGCCTGTGGCTTCGCGACGTAGAAGCGACCCAGTTGGTAGTAGACGTCGTTGGTCTCGTCGTAGCTCCAGGTCGCGCCGTCGAAGGACAGCGTGGCGGTGGCGGCCGAGGCCGTACCGGTCGCCGAGGACGAGGTCGAGGCCGTGCAGCCGACCAGGCCGACGGCGGCGATGCCGGCGGCGGCTCCGCCGACACCGATCAGGAAGTTGCGCCGGGTGAACGCGTTCATGGGGGATTCTCCGTCCTGGAACTCTGGGGTCGCCACCATGCAAACAGCCGCCACTGTGCCGACGGCCGGCCGGTCCTGTGCGGTGGCTGTGCGTCCTGTAAGCCGGGTGGGCTCCCGAACGGCGGCGCACCACCATTCGGGCCGACTTGCCGAGTTGATCGATAAAGTGTAACGTTGCCTTTATCGATCAACTCATGATCGGCAGGCCGTAGGAGCAGTAGTCATGATCGTTCAGTTCGCCCACCAGATCGCACTCTCGGAGCGCACCCTCAGCGACGCACGCCCGGCCACCGACGTCACCCCCGCGTCCCACCGCCCCGCCCGCATGGTCCGCTCCGCCGCGCGCCGTGGCCAGCGCTCCGCCCGGCGCCTCCTTCCCGCGCTGCGCAGCGCCTGAGACCCGACCTCGGCCCCGCCTCGCTCCCCCAGACTGGAGCGGTGAGCGGGGTCTTTGTCACCGGTCCGACGGGCACGGTTGGATCCGCCGTCGTGGCCGAACTGCTGGAGCGCGGCGAGCGGGTCCTCGCCGGCGTCCGGGACCCGGCCGGAGCACCAGACCTGCCTCCCGCCGCGGAGCGGCGCGCATTCCGGTTCGGCGACCCGCCCGAGCGACTCGCTCAGGCCCTCGCCGGCTCCGACCGCCTTTTCCTGATGCGTCCACCGGCCATCGCCGACGTCCGGACGTTCCTGTTCCCCGTGATCGAGGTGGCCGCGTCCCAGGGGATCAGGCAGGTGGTTTTCCTCTCACTCCAGGGGGTGCAGGCGAACCGTGCCACCCCACACCACGCGGTCGAGGCGCGGCTGCGCGAGCGGGACGCGCCGTACACCTTTCTTCGCCCCAACTTCTTCATGCAGAACCTGTCCGGGCCCCCGGCCGGTCCGATCCGGGAGCGGGACGAGATCGTCGTCCCGGCCGGACGCGCACGGACCGCGTTCATCGACGCGCGCGACATCGGACGCGTGGCCGCCGCCGTCCTCACCGAGCCCGGGCATCTCCGGCGCGCGTACACGCTCTCCGGGGAGGAGAGCCTCGGCTACGAGGCCGTCGCCCGCACGATGACCGCCGAACTCGGTCGGCGGATCACCTACACGCGACCCAGCGAACGCGAGTACCTGGACCTGCTGGCCCGAGAGGGCTGGCCACAGGACTACCTCGACGTGCAGCGGATGATCTACCGGGTCGTCCGGCTCAACGTCTCGGCGCTGCCGAACCACAGCGTCCGACGCCTCACCGGTCACCCGGCGACGTCGCTCGCCCAGTTCGTCCGCGACCACAGCGACGTCTGGACCTGAGCGGTCCGCGCTGCGTGCTCCGGACGGCGCTCGACAACGAACGCCGGCCCTCGACGACCGCTGACCTCGGCTACAGGCTCGCGCGCGCCCAGACCCCGCCCGACGGGCCCACGAGTTCGACGCTCACCGGCGGGTCGCCGGCCAGCGGCACCAGCCAGGAGCCGGACGCCGTCCCGGTGCCGTACTCGTCGTTCAGCGCCCATGCCCCGCCGCTGGTGCGGGTGCCGTCGGCGCCCACCAGGATGCACTCGTAGCGCACGTCGGGCTTGCCCGAAGTGACGTTGAGCAGGACGTAGGTGCGCCCCGACAGGGTCGCCAGGCCCACCGAGCCGACAGCGTCCCCCGCGTCCGTGACGAGGGACGCCGCCACCGGGGCACGACCGGCGGCGGCTGGCGGACGCGAGAACCACGCCGTCGCCGCAAGGGTCCCACCGACGCCGGCCAGCAGTCCGAGCAGGACGGCCGCGACGAGGAGCAGCGGCGTTCGCCGCCGGGGCCGGAGGGCCGGTTCGTCCGTGACCATGCCGGCGAGGACGCGTCCGGAGAACCCGGCCGGAGGGGCGACCGCCGGGGTGGCGGCGAGCGCCTGCTGCACGCCGTCGGAGACCTCCGCGTAGGCGTCCCTGCACGCGGGGCAGCCGGCGAGGTGGGCGACCAGCCGCTGCTCGTCGTCGGGGGCGACATCGGCGAGCGCCAGGGCGACCAGCTGGTCGGGATCGGGATGCCAGTCAGTCACGTTCCGCCTCCATGGCAAGCCGCATGCGGTGCAGGCCGCTGCGGATCCTCGTCTTCGCCGTGCCGAGCGGGATGCCCTCGTACGCGGCCACCTCCGCGGCCGTTCGTCCGCCCACGACGGCCAGCACCACCGCCCGGGCCTGCTCGGCGGGGAGCCGGGCGAGCCGCTCCGCCGCAGCGATCGACTCGACCCGGCCCCCGGTGCCGTCGGGCGGCTGGCCGGCGAGGGTGGTGGAGAGCAGCTGTTCGAGCTGCCCCGCCTCGACCGGCGCGCTGCGCCTTGCCCGGATGGCGTCGATCGCGAGGTTGCGGGTGATCGTGAGCAGCCAGGTCAGCACGGAACCCCGCCGGATGTCGTAGCTGGACGCCGCGCGCCACGCGCGCAGGAACGCCTCCTGGGCCACGTCCTCCGCCAGCGCGGGATCGCGGGTCACCGACAGCGCCAGCCCGTACACCGGACCCTGGAAGCGCCGGACGAACGCGACCGCGGCGGGCTCGTCGTTCAGGGCCAGCGCGGCGACCAGCGCGGCGTCGGACGCCCGGTCGGCGAGCGAGAACACGGTCACATCAGGGGATACGGACGAACGCCCCGAACGGATTGCGCGCGGACGCAATCCGGAACGCGAGTTGAGCCGTATCACCTGCAGACCACCCGACACGAGGAGGACTCCATGCTCGCACGACGTATCGCCATGGCCGCAGGCCCCGCCCTGTGCCTCGTCCTGCTCGGCGCCTGTTCCGGCGCGCCGAGCCCCACCGCCTCCGTGGCCACCGCTGCCGCAAGCCCTGCGTCCGCCCCCGGCTCGGCGTCAGCGTCCGCGTCTGCGTCCGCAACGGCCGCGGCGAGCCAGGCGGACGCGGCAACGCTGGCGCTCACGCTGGCCGACACGAGCCTCGGCTCGATCCTCGTCGACGGCAAGGGCATGACCCTGTACATGTTCACCAAGGACAGCGCCGGCACGAGCGCCTGCAGCGGCCAGTGCCTCGTCGCCTGGCCGCCGCTGCTGGGCAGCCCGACCGCAGGCAGCGGGGTGGACGACTCGAAGCTCGGATCGTTCACGCGGACGGACGGCACCACCCAGGCCACCTACAACGGCTGGCCGCTCTACTACTGGCAGAGCGACACGAAGCCGGGCGACGTGTCCGGCCAGAACGTCAACAGCGTCTGGTTCGTGCTCGACCGCGACGGCGATCCGGTCAAGAAGTAGCCATGGAGATCGGAGGACTGCCCCTGCACCCACTGGTCGTGCACGGGGCTGTGGTGCTGGTGCCACTGTCGGCGTTGGGGGCGCTGGCCGTCATCCTCTGGGGAAGGGCCAGGGAGCACTTCGGCTGGCTCACCGTGGCGTTCGCCGTTGCCGCAGCGGCATTCGCGGTAGCGGCACGGCTCTCGGGTGAGGCGCTGGCGGACGCCCTCGGCGCCGGGCCGCTCGTCGTCACGCACCGGATGTGGGGCCAGTTGGTGCCGTTCCCCACCGTCGCCCTGGCGATCGCGCTGCCGGCGGCCCTGCTGCTCCGCACCCGCTCGAGGGCGGGCTGGTGGGTGGCCGCGTCGCTCACGGTCGTGGCCGCGGTGGCGGGGCTCGCGCTGGTCGTCGTCACCGGTGACAGCGGTGCCCGCGCCGTCTGGGGCTCGTCGTAGTGGCACGCAGCCTCGGGCCACCCCCGCCGCCGAAGCCGCGCCAGCGCGTTCCCCGGATCCCCCGCCACTGATAGCGTTCGATCGTGGCTCGCGAGGGCAGGAAGCTGAGGATCGGCATCGTCGATGACCATCCGGCGATCATCCTTGGCACCACCGCGATGTTGAACTCCCAGCCGGACATGTACGTCATCGCCTCCGCCCAGACGCCGCTCGAGCTCCTCACCTGGCGGCAGCGTCTGGACGTGATCCTCCTCGACCTCGTCCTCGAGGACGGGTCGTCTCCCGAGGCCAACATCACGATGCTCGCCCCGCTCGGGGCCAGCGTGATCGCGTTCACGTCCGGCGACCGGGCCGACCTCATCCGCCGGGCCTCCCGGGCAGGCGCAGCAGGCATGATCCGCAAGACCGAGTCGGCGTCCCGGATCGCGGAGATCATCCGTACGGTCGCGCGGGGCGAGGTCGCGGCCACCCCCGACTGGGCGGACGCGCTGGACTCCGACCAGGAGTTCGTCACGGCGAACCTGACCAAGCGCGAGGCCGAGGTGCTGGCGCTGTATGCCTCGGGCGAGACCGCAGAGCGCGTGGCCGCCATCCTCGTCGTCAGCCGCGAGACCGTCTACGACCACATTCGCCGGATTCGTGCCAAGTACGCGGCCGCCGACAGGGCCGCGCCGACCAAGGTGGACCTGTTCCGACGTGCCGTCGAGGACGGGATCGTCCCGAACGACGCGTGAGCCCGACCCGCAGCAGGTCGCTGCCCGCACGCGCCCGGTGGGGCTGTAATTGCGTCGTGACACTGCTGCGCTGGGCGAGGACGCGACCGACGCCGGTCGATCCCCTGGTCGGCTGGTTGGCGTCGATGCTGGGGCTGGTCCTGCTCGCCGGTGGTGTCGGCGGGTTCCAGGAGAGCCACGCTTCGCTGGCCGTGTGGTGGAACGTTGCAGGGCTCGCCGTCGCCGCGCTCATCGTGATGACGGCGGCCACGAGTTGGACGCTCCCGACCCGGACGCTGCGATGGATCTGGACCGTCGCCCCGCTGCTGCAACTCACCCTCCTCGCCACCTGGGCGTTCGCCTACACCGGGTCGCCCGACGCGGTCCGCGGGCTGTGGGCGTGGCGCTTCGAGACCGCCGTGATGTGCTACCTCGTGCTGATCGTCCGCCCCGGTGTCGCGCTCGCAGGACAGGTGGCGTCGGGGTTGCTGCCGGTTCTGTCGGCGTGGCTCGCCTTCGGCACTGTCCCTGCGGCGATCGCCGGTCAAGCGGCGACGCACGTCGGCAACGTCGGGATCCTCGCCATCTTCCTGGGTGTCCGGGCCCTGCTGGCCAACGTCGCCGACGTCGAACGAGACGCCCGCCGTCATCAGAGGGAGACGGTCGTCGCCCGCGCCCGGACCGCACAGCACGCCGAGTTCGCCCGCGTCGTGCACGACGAGGTGCTGGCCACCCTCACCGCGGCGATGCGGCTCGAGGGCGAACCGCCACCCGAACTGCGTCAGGAGGCGCGCCACGCCATCGGGGTGATCGACGGCGCCCGCGTCGGCCGGGACACCCCCCGGGTGGCTGTCGCCGAGGCCGTCGAGAACCTCGTCCGGGCGATCCGCGACGCCGCCCCCGACACGGAGATCGTCGTCACGTCCGATCCGGGCGAGCTCCCCGTCCGCGCTGTCGAGACGATCCGGCTCGCCGCCTCCGAGGCGGCCCGCAACACCGTCAGACACGCCGGCGCCGCGGCACGGTGGGCCGAGATCGAGGCGGGCCCGAAGCGGTTGCGGGTCGCCGTCTGCGACGCGGGGCCCGGTTTCGACAGCGAGCGGCTGCCTGAGGGACGACTCGGTGTGCGGGAGAGCATTCTCGCGAGGATGGAGGCGCTCCCCGGCGGCGACTGTGTGCTCGAATCCGGGCGCACCGGGACGATGGTGGACCTGTCATGGCGCGGCTGAACTTCGCCCTGTCGGGCGGCGCCGGCCTGACCGAACCGGTCGCGCGGGTGGCGATGGTGCTGATGTGGGCCGCAGGGTGCGTGGGCGAGGCGGTGATCACCGAACGTTTCGCCGTCTCGGGCTGGCTGGGCGTCATCGCCTACCTGCTCCCCCTGGGCGCCGCGATCACGATCACGGCACCCCACGTGCCGTTGCGTCGCACCGAGCTGGTCGTCGTGCTCGTCTGCACCATCGTCCCGATAGCCCTCGCTGTGGCGCAGATGACGAGGGCCGAGGACCACGGCCTGGTGAACATCTGCTGCTACTACCTCGTCCTGCTGATGCCGCGCGGCCACCCGGTCGTCGGCGGCGCGGGTGGCGGCGCGGTGATCGCGGGCATGTTGACCTGGGGTGCCGTGACCGGCAGGCCACCCGCCGACCTCTTCGAGCTCCTGCTGATGCCGGTCACCGCGCTCGTCGCCGCGTCCGCCTGCTCGGTCCTGCTCGCCTCCATCGTCCGTCGGGTGCGGCGTGCGATCGGGACGGCCGACGCCGCGCAGCTGGAGGTGGAGGCCGCCTCGGTCGCGGAGGTCGAGTACCGCCGACGCATGGCCGAGCTCGCCGACCAGGTGCGTCCGGTCCTCACCCAACTCGCCGACGGCGAGCCGTTGACCCCCGACCTTCACCGCCACCTCGCCGTCGTCGAGGGGGACGTGCGCGACCGCCTTCGCGCCGCGGAGCTCCGCCACCCCGCCCTCGCCGCAGCAGTGGCGCGCTCGCGAGCACGCGGCGTCTCCGTGCTGCTCCTGGGCCGCCGCGGGGAACTGCCTGCCGAACCACTCGCGGACGGGGTGGTCCGACACCTCATCGATGCGCTCGATCAGCCGGACCTGCGGAGCGCGACGATTCGCGCGGTGCCGCCGGGCCGCCCCGGAGTCGTGACGGCGGTGCTCGAGACCGCACGCGGGGTCGAGCGAGTGGAACTCGACGCCCAGGGCCGTCCGTTGGCGTCGCCGCCGGGGCCCGCCGAGCCCTCAGCCCGTGCTTGAGCCGCCCGGGGTGTCTCCGCGGACGGCCCGCGTCGGGCGTGAGGCCTCAGGCCACCACCAGCGACAACACGGCGGCCGTCTGCTCCTTGGCGCATCGTCGGCACTCCCGTGAGCGGTAACGGCCGGCACCGCTCGCCGCGGACCAGGGTGCCCAGTCGTGGCCGCCCGGCTCGCGTTCGCAGCGGTGTTCGTCCGCGCAACTGATGCACAGGTCGCTGCCGTCCGCGGTCTCCCAGCCGTCTGCCCGCGCGTGGGCAAGGCTCGGGTAGTAGTCGGCCTCGCGTTCGCTGGACGTGCGGGTCCCGCAACTGTCGCAGGTCAGGACGATGCAACGGACGGGCGTGCGGCTCATCGGTGGCCCCCCTTCCCGGAGGTCGGCTGCGGCTTCATTCCCACGACGATTCCGCTCCTGGCTGCGGGAGGTCCCCCGCGAGGGGCCGGCGTGTGGACGTCACCGTCCGGCCGGCGTCGACGTGGGCGACGGACGACCAGGGCCGACGCCCGGCCACGGCGGACGGCCCGTCGAGGGCGGCCCTGCGGGCGTCCCCGTCGAGGGCGTCCCTGTGGGAACCGGAGCCGGCTCGGGGTCGTCCGCGGGCGACGGCGAGGGCTTCGGTGAGCCCGCCGGCTCCGGGTCACCGGGGGGCGAGGGGATCGGAATGTTCCGGGGTGGCTCCGTGGGCGCGACGGGAGTGCGGGACGGGGTTGGAGCGGACGGGGTCGGCGTCGGATCGGCAGGGGTGGTGACGCGCGGGGTCGCCTTCTTCCTGACCCTCTGGGTCGTTGTCGACTCCACGCGGGGAGTCGGGGTCGTCCTGGCCGTGGGCGTGGGCGTCGTGGTCGGGGACCTGGTGGGTTCGGGGGTCGGTGGCGTCGTCGTGGCCGGCGCGCTGGCCGGACGGGCCGGGGTCGTGGCGGCCACGACGGCCGCCTGTGCCGAGCCGGCCGGCTGCTGTTCCGACGCGGAGGCAATCCCGACGGCGCCCGCGACGAGGGCGACCGCTGCAACGGCCCCGCCTGCGACCTGCACGGCACCCGTCTGGAGCAGCCCCGTGGCGGTGGCCTTCCAGGCGGGAAGTGCCTTCGTCCATGCACCGACGATGTTGACGCTCAGGGGTGCCCCGCTCGCTGTCACCGTGGCCGTCGCACCGGCCGCGCCCAGCGCAGCCTTCGCTGCGAGCGCAGCCCCCGCCGTCCCCGCGAAGAGGGTCGAGACCTTGAGAGCGCCGGCGACGACGGCCAGCCGACCGCGGGTGGACCGGCAGTCCGCACACTCCGCCAGGTGTGCGTCCACGCGATCGCGCTGGGCGGCGGGGAGCCGGCCGCGCTGGAACGTGCCGAGCCGTTCGAGCGTCCAGGTGCACTCCTCGCTCCGGCCGGCCCGCTGCACGTGGCCCTGCAACCAGGCCACCTTCAGCCCTTCCCGCGCGCGCAGGCACAGGGCGGACGCCGCGTTGGCGGACAAACCGTTGCGACGAGCGAAGTCCTGGACCGGGACGTCGTCGATGTCGACCGCCTGGAGGGCTGCGCGCCAGCGGGGTGGAAGGCCGTCGAAGGCCTGCTGGATGCGCTCCGCCTCCGCGATGCCGGTCGAGGTGGCGTCGATGACCTCGACCTCTGGGAGCATCACGGGGTCGGTCGGGACGTCCCTCGCGCCGCGGCACATGTTCAGGGCGACGTTTCGGACCGCCGCGGCCAGATACGGGCGGAACACACGCTCGGGACCGCGGCCCCTGGACACCGCCGACCACACCCGTGCGAAGGCCTCGGCCGCCACGTCATCGGCGTCGACGTCCCGCGAGGTCCGGGTCGCAATCCTCACCGCCAGGGCGCGATAGCGCACGAACAGCTCCGCGAACGCCGTGGCGTCACCGCCCCGGCTGCGCTGGAGCAGCTCGGAATCGTCCAGGCCTGCGACGTCGTCGACGTCGTCGGCGCGAAAAGCGTCCGCCGCCAGGCTCATCGTCCTGCAACTCCCCTCGATCGTTCGCGGCACGAACACCGCACCGCGTGCCGTGGCGCGCACGTGCGCTCACCACCGCCGGACGGAGAGGACGACGCCCCCCGCGTGAGTCCTCTCCGTCCAGTGGATGCGGGCGGCCTTCCGGCGAGGACACGCGCGTCCTCACCAGAGACACCGCACGGAAGGGCGATCTGACGCGGGAACACAGCGAATTCTCCCGTTCCCGGGCGAGCGCGGCCTGAGGCGCCGGAGGGGGTCTTCACCGGCGCCCCAGGATCCTTGCTGAGACCTCCGCACGGGGGTACGGAGATCGTCGCCGCACCGGCTGGGGGCCGTCGCGGCGCTTGCCCCCCGCCAGGGAGGGTCGGGTGGGGCCTGCTCACCCATTGCTGATCGCATGTCAACAAGCTGATCGGATCACAGGGAGGCCCGGCCCGAAAGCCTCGAGCTGCGCTTCCCCCGCTTGTGGTGGGGCGTCTGGGGGTGTGATCCCCCAATTCCGGGGGTGTCGGCGACTGAACAGTCAGGCGAGCGTGCCGGCCGGTCGGTGTCACAGGCTCAGGAGGCGCCACAGCAGCGTCTCATCCTCCAGGGTCGGAGTCCCGTGCAGGTACTCGACGCTCAACACGTGCAATCGGTCCCGCAGCCCTTCGCCGGCGGGTGCGTTCCAGTCCGACATGAACGCGAAGTACCCGTCGAGATCGGCGAGCGCGAGGCGCACGGCGTCCACGAAGTACTTCCGCGCGCGGTCCGCCCCCACCGCCGCGAGGGTCTCTTCCAGCTCCGGGAGACCCTCGCCGTAGGCGTTGAAGAGCAACTGCGCGAACCCGCCCCTGAGGACGTCCTGACCGAACGCGTCCAGCCGGCTGCGGTGGGCCTCCGTCCCGATGGAGTCGCCCGTGGCGCTCATAGCGACCTCTCCTCCGTGGCCGTGGGGGTGGCGGCCGCTCCGCGTCCGGTGCCGACCGGACGCCCGTGGCTGGTCGTGGTGCATGTCAGCCGGTTGTCCCGAGGACGGCGGCGGGGACGCCGTCGGCGTGCGGGTAGGTCGCCTCCAGGACGGCGTGGACCACGTACCGCTGCCTGGCGCTGAACTCGGGATGACAACTCGTCATCGTCAACGTCGCCTCGCTCGCCACCACACCCGGCTCATTCGGCACCGGCAACAACACCGACACCTGCGTGGGCGCCACGATCTCATGCCCCGTCACCCGGTACACGAACCACGACTCACCGGTCTCCACCAGGACCACGTCGCCCTTCTTCAGCTCCGCGATCCGGTTGAACGGCTTCCCATACGTGGTCCGGTGCCCCGCCATCGCGAAATTGCCCACCTCGCCCGGCAACGCCGTGCCGACGTAGTGGCCCACACCCCGATCCAGCACCGCCGCCGTCGTCCCCTCATACAGGGGCCGCGCATACGAGGCGCCGAACCGCGGGATCCGGACGATCGCGTACGCATCCCCCACCTTCACCTGCTTCGGCTGCACCCAGCCCGGGCTGTCGAACCCGGCCTGCAGAGAGTCCACCACCTGCGCCGCGTCCGCATCCGAAGTCACATCCGTCCACCACAACTGCCAACCCACGAACAACAACAACACCGCACCCAGCGTGACCAACAGCTCACCGAGGAGACCAGCCACACCACGGAACACCCGCCCTCTGCGCATGCGCCCCGTGGCGAGGGCTCCCCTCACCACGGCTCCTCACCACGGGGCAGCACCACCGCGGGCGTCCACCCGTGGTGCGCGGCACGATCAGTCACGGCGACGCCAGAACAGCATCCCGCCACCGGCGGCCATCAGGGTGGCCGCCAGACCCACGAGGGGCAGCACCTCGGCCCCGGTGTAGGCCAGTTCGTCGTCATCGTCATCCGACGCCGCCGTCGTCGTCGAGGGCGCGCTCGGGCTCTCGCTGGTCGACGTGGTCGCAGTCGGCTCGGTCGTCGTCGGAGTCTGCGATGGTGACACAGACTCCGACGGCGACTCACTGGGGGTGGGCTCGGTCGGCGTTGCGGTCGGCTCGGTTGGCGTCGACGTGGGCTCGGTCGGCGTCACCGTCGGCTCCGTCGGCGTCGCCGTCGGCTCCGTCGGCGTGGTCGTCGGCTCGGTCGGCGTGGTCGTCGGCTCCGTCGGCGTCGCCGTCGGCTCCGTCGGCGTGGTCGTCGGCTCCGTCGGCGTGGTCGTCGGCTCCGTCGGCGTGGTCGTCGGCTCCGTCGGCGTGGTCGTCGGCTCCGTCGGCGTGGTCGTCGGCTCCGTCGGCGTCGCCGTCGGCTCCGTCGGCGTGGTCGTCGGCTCCGTCGGCGTGGTCGTCGGCTCCGTCGGCGTCGCGGTCGGCTCGGTCGGCGTCGCCGTGGGCTCGGTCGGCGTGGTCGTCGGCTCAGTCGGCGTCGCGGTCGGCTCGGTCGGCGTCGCGGTCGGCTCCGTCGGCGTCGCGGTCGGCTCGGTCGGCGTCGCGGTCGGCTCCGTCGGCGTCGCGGTCGGCTCTGGAGCCGCTTCGAAGGACACGGCGACCGCCCCGCTGACGGTCACGGGCGCCTCGGTCTCGAAGGTGGCGAAGACCTGGCAGGGGGTAGCCAGTGTCGACTCCGACTGCACCCAGCTGATCGAGTCGCCCGCGATCGCGTCCGCGGTGGCGGAGATCGACGCCGTCCCCACGGCCCCGGAGGTCAGGCACAGCGTCGCGGTCGTCCCACTGTTGAGGGTGAGCGTGGATCCACTGAGCAGGGCGTCCCCGCCGCACAGTGTCACCGACCCGCCCGTCACCGTGAGCGTGATCGGCTGACCGATGATGTTGGTGGTGACGGTGACCTCGACACTGTCCCCGACGTCCGCCGCGGTCGCCGCGCTGGTCAGCGCCAACTGGGTCACCGCACTCGCCAGGGCGAGGAGCGTCGCCTGCCTGGACGCACTCATGTTGGCCGCGCAGTAGCCGGTGACGACCATGGCACTCGGGTCGGAGATGCACCACACCAGCAGCTGGCGGGCCGTGCGGGTAGCGCTCGTGGCGTTCGAGGCGGTCGTCACCGTCTGGGAGCCCACAGCGCTCACCGACAGGTCGTGCCGGATGATGTAGGAGATCAGGCGCAGCTGGTCCTGGGTCAGGCCGGAGTTGGCGGGCACCTGCTCCAGGCTGCCGGCGTCGACCAACGAGCCGTCGGCCTCGGTCGTGGCGCAGGGACGAGCGTCATGGTCGGTGCAGTACATCCACTCCGAGACCGGCCCGACGCCCTCCACGTAGCGCACGCCGCACGACGGGACGCCGCCGTTGGTGCCGGAACTGCTGTACAGGTGCACGACCTTCCCGGCGTTGTAGTCGACCAGGCGCTGGCCGAACACGCGACGCAGGTTGGTGACAGCACCCGAGGCGGACGCAGGGTTGCTTGTCGTGGTGCCCTCGCACAGCGGCGCGATGAACTCCGTCGCCGACGGGTCGGGCACCGCCGCCTGGGCGGTGCCGGACGCCGGCGCGAACAGGGCTGCGACGGCAGCCATAAGCACCGCCAGGGCCAACAGACATCGGCGAACAGACGTGAACATCAGAACGGATCCCCTCCACCCGCGGCGCGCCCGCGGTCCTCCAGAAGACCATCTCGGGCACCCCGATCTGACGTCGTCGGCCGGGAGTCCCCCGAAACTGGGGGTGCGGACCCGGCCCCCGATCCCCCACCCTCCGGGGCCAGACCAGTGCCGGGGGACAAGGGCCACAGCGTCGGGTCCTGACCAGCTGGCGGCTGGTCAGGACCCGAGACGGCTCCCATGACGGCGGGCTCATCGCTGCCCCCGTGTCGATGGCCCCCACGGCCGGAGGTGGCGAGAACCGCGAACAACACCAGGAACCCGGTCACCGACGTCGCCGCCGTGGCCGAGCCGGTCCGGGACGAGATCAGCGCGGTCGCCCCCAGTGCGGCCGTCCCCCCGACGACCGGCCGCACCAGCCCGCTCCAGCCCGCCATCCGTTCCACCCGGTCCCCCTGAGTTCGTGGTGGGCGACGCGCCCCGGAGGGATGACCCGCGGCCGGGCCGGAATGTGACGTCGCCCGGGCCGGCGTCGGATCGGTCGCCCTCGGGTGTCTCCAGAGGACCATGGCCATCCACAGCTCTCCACTCACCGGCTACACGCCCGCCCGGGTCGCGCCGGGCAGGACGGTCTTCCGGCCCCGGACGCACGCCCCGTCCAGGCTGGCCACGGAAGCGCGGCGGCGTCCGGCCGTGGCCGACGTCGTGGCCGCGGTCGGTGTCGTGGCCTTTCCCGCGCTCCTCGGCCACGTCGTCGCACAGGTCGCGCTCGGCGCGGGCGGGTGGTGGGCAGCAGCGGTGGTGGGCGGGTGGGCCGTCCCCGAGGCGATCGACATTCTGGTGGACGGCTTCCACCCGCGCACGGAGCTTCCGACGGCGGCGACGCCCCCCGAACTGATCGCCCGTCCCGTTCCGGTCCCGGCGCCCTCGGCCCTCCAGGTGTCTGGCGGCGCCTGAGGGCGGGTAGTAGCGTCGAGAGCGACCCGTGCTGGTCGAGAGCTCGCACCCACCCCGTTCCGCGACGCCCGCCCGAGGGCGAAGGAAGGCCCGGCGATGTACTACAGCAGTGGCAATTACGAGGCGTTCGCCCGTCCCCGCAAGCCCGAGGGCGTCGACGACAAGACCGCATGGTTCGTCGGAGCCGGCCTGGGCAACATGGCCTGCGCGATCTTCATGATCCGCGACGGGCAGCTGCCGGGCGACCGGATCACAATCCTCGAGGAACTGAAGCTGCCCGGCGGCGCCCTGGACGGGATCAAGTACCCGAAGAAGGGGTTCGTGATCCGCGGTGGCCGCGAGATGGAGGACCACATGGAGTGCCTGTGGGACCTGTTCCGCTCGGTGCCGTCGCTGGAGGTCGAGGGCGCCAGCGTCCTCGACGAGTTCTACTGGCTGAACAAGGACGACCCGAACTCCTCGCTGTGCCGGGTGACGGAGAAGCAGGGGCAGGACGCGCACAGCAACAAGCTCTTCACGCTCAGCGAGAAGGCCCAGAAGGACATCGTCAAGGTGATCATGGCGACGCGGGAGGAGATGGAGGACAAACGGATCGACGAGGTGTTCGGCGAGGACTTCTTCGCGTCCAACTTCTGGCTGTACTGGCGCACGATGTTCGCGTTCGAGAGCTGGCACTCGGCGCTGGAGATGAAGCTGTACCTGCACCGGTTCATGCACCACATCTCGGGCCTGCCGGACCTGTCGGCGCTGAAGTTCACCAAGTACAACCAGTACGAGTCGCTGGTGCTGCCGATGTACCGCTGGCTGCTCGACCAGGGCGTCACGTTCCGGTTCGAGCACGAGGTCACCGACGTCCGCTTCGAGATCACGCCGGAACAGACCAGGGCGACGCGGATCGAGTGGGTGACGCCGGACGGGCCGGGCGGGGTCGACCTGACCGCCGACGACCTGTGCCTGGTCACGATCGGCTCGCTGACGGAGAACTCCGACGACGGCGACCAGCACACCGCAGCGGTGATCAAGGACGGTCCGGCGCCGGCGTGGGACCTGTGGAAGAAGATCGCGGCGTACTCGCCGGACTTCGGCCGTCCCGAGGTGTTCTGTGGCGACATCGCCAAGACCAAGTGGGAATCGGCGACCGTGACGACGGTGGACGAGCGGATCCCCGCCTACATCGAGAAGATCTGCCAGCGGGACCCGTTCTCCGGCAGGGTCGTCACCGGCGGCATCGTGACGGCGAAGGACTCCGCGTGGCTGATGAGCTGGACGGTGAACCGCCAGCCGCACTTCAAGGCGCAGAAGCCCAACGAGATCGTGGTGTGGGTGTACGGGTTGTTCGTCGAGACGCCCGGTGACTACGTCAGGAAGCCGATGCAGGACTGCACGGGCGAGGAGATCACCGCAGAGTGGCTGTACCACCTGGGTGTGCCCGAGGCCGAGATCGCCGAGCTGGCCGCGTCCGGGGCGAAGTGCGTGCCGGTGATGATGCCGTACGTCACGTCCTTCTTCATGCCGCGCAAGGCGGGCGACCGCCCGCAGGTGGTGCCGCCGAACAGCGTCAACTTCGCGTTCATCGGCCAGTTCGCCGAGACCACGCGCGACACGATCTTCACCACCGAGTACTCGGTGCGCACGGCGATGGAGGCCGCGTACCAGCTGCTCGGCATCGATCGCGGCGTGCCAGAGGTGTTCAACTCGACGTACGACATCCGCTACCTGCTGAAGGCCACCTCCCGGCTGCGGGACGGGGCCGCGGTCGACCTGCCCGGCCCGAACTTCCTGAAGGGCCGGCTCTACGATCGCCTCGACAACACCCAGATGGGCGAGCTCCTCACCGACTTCGGCCTGATCCCCGAGCACGGCGCGACGGTGGCGCGCCCACGCCTCGACGACGCCGTGGAGTGACGTCGCGCAGCGATCCCCCGCCGGTCAGGACCAGCGGAACTCCATGGCCTCGGCGTGCTTCTCCGTGTCGCGCATCGCGTCCAGGGTGGCCAGGTCGGCGGCGCTGATCTCGAAGTCCAGATCGGCGTTCTGCCGGATGTGGTCGCGCGAGGTGGCCTTGGGCAGGACGACCGCGCCCTTCTGGAGGAGGTAGCGGATGCACAGTTGCGGGGCGGACACCCCGTAGCCGGCGGCGATGTCGCCGATCTCGGGGTGGTTGACGATCCGTCCGTGGGCGAACGGCGAGTACGCCTCGACAACGATGTCGTGCTCGGCGCAGGCCGCGACGGTGTCGGAGGCGTCCAGTCCCACGTACCACTGGATCTGGTCCACTACCGGGAGGGTCGTGCAGGCAGGGAGCAGGCTGTCCAGGTCGGAGCGGGTGAAGTTCGACACGCCGATCGCACGGACGCGGCCGGACGCGAGGAACTCCTCCATCGCCTTCCAGACGATCCTGTTCTCCTCCCGGCAGTCCTTGCCCATCTCGTCCCACGGCCACGGGGCGTGCACGAGATAGAGGTCGAGGTAGTCCAGGCCGATCTGGTCCATCGTGATCTCGAACTCGGCCACGGCCGCCTCGTGGCTCTTCGCCTCGGCGGGCAACTTGGACGTGACGAACAGCTGCTCCCGCGGAATCCCCGCGTCACGCACGGCACGTCCCACGGACGCCTCGTTGTGGTAGGCCCGGGCGGTGTCGATGTGCCGATAGCCGAGGTCCAGGGCGTCGCTCACCGCCCGGTAGCACTCCTCACCCTCCTTCAACAGCCAGGTGCCGAACCCGATCCGCGGGATCGGGGTGCCGTTGGCGAGCCGGGTGGTGTCAGACGCGGTGGTCATCATGGGTTCCTTCGGGAGGTCGGGTGGGAGAAACGGGAAGTGGACGGACCGGTCAGGTGGACAGGCGGACGGAGTTGCTGGTCACCGCCTGGGTCTGGTCGTCATCGAGGGCCGCCACCGGCAGCGCGGTCAGCGCGTGGTCGGCGCGCAGCCCGTCGAGGACGATCGACAGGTACCGCCGGTACAGGTCCGGCTCGATTCCCCGGCTGAAATCCATCAGCGCGTGCAGGGCGAGCTGGGCCACGATCACGTCGCTGGCTGTCACGTCCGGCCGCAGGGCCCCTGCCCGCTGGGCGCGGGCCACGATCTCCGCGACCAGCGGCGACACCGTGCGCCGGGACAGCTCCAGCCGATCGCCGCCCAACGAGGGATGGTTGAGGACGTCCTTCAGCCCGCGATCCTGGGCCTGCATCCGCAGCGAGCCCTCCAGGAACCGGACGAACCCGGCCCACGCGTCCGGATCGGCCAGGCACTCCTGCGCCAGCGCGACGACGGCGGCGAGCCGCTCGTCGAACAGGGCGTCGATGACCTCGGTCTTGTTGGCGAACTTCCGGTAGGCCGTCCCCACCCCCACGCCGGCGTGGTGGGCGATGTCGTTCAGCGTGACGCCCACGCCGCGTTCGGCGATCAGCTCGCTGGCCGCGTCCAGCAGCCGCTGCCGGTTGGCGCGCGCATCACTGCGTTCGACGCGACCGGCGGGACTGGGCATGTGCCCACTCTAGCACCAAACGGATAGACGGTATCCGATTCGGGCGCACGAGATCGCAGGAGCACGCCTTCACAGGGCACGGCAGGACGCGTCACGGCCGAGCTGCGAGCAACAGGTCGCTCAGGCTGAGAGGCGCGGCGCCGGTGAGGTTGCGGACCGCGTCCGTGACGGCGGAGAGCTCGCCGTTCGCGATCGCGGTGTAGGTCGACACCCACGCGTCCACCTGCCAGGCGGGCGCTCCGTAGTGCGCGCGGGAGGCATACGCCTCCTCGACGGTCTCCTCCGCGTACGAGGTCGGCCGTCCGGTCACGCGGGTCACGACGGCGGCGACGTCCGCGAGGCTGAGCGCTTCGGGCCCGGTCAGGTCGTAGGTCGCCCCGGCATGACGGGCGGGGTCGCCGAGGACGGTCGCCGCCACCCGCGCGACGTCGGCGCGGGCGACCGCTCCGACCCTGCCGGTGCCGGCCGGTCCGCGGATCACGCCATCATCCCCGGCCATCGTCGGCAGGAAGTCGAGGTAGAACGAGTCGCGCAGCAATGTCGGAGCCATTCCGGACCCGCGCAGGTGCTCCTCGGTGGCCCAGTGGTCCCTGGCCAGGGTGAAGGTCGCGTCCGGGCCGGCGCCCAGGAACGACGTGTACACGACCTGGCGGACGCCGGCCGCCGCTGCGGCGTCGATCAGCCCGAAGTGCTGGGCGAGCCGGTCCTCGCTCTCGCTGGCCGACACCATGAACAGGACGTCGACGTCGGCCAGTGCCGCGCGGGTCTCGGCCGAGTCGGCGTACGTGGCGCGGACCACCTCCGTCCCACCGGTCCTTCCTGCCGGAAGTCGACCCGGGTCACGGACGACGAGCCGCAACCGCGTCCCCTTCGCGGCGAGCTGGTCCGCGACCAGGCCGCCCACGTGGCCGGTCGCACCGGTCACAGCGATCAGCGGTTGACTCATCGACGCCCTCCCGGGGAGCGGGTGTTCGCGTCCCCGGGGTCAGCGGGGGACGGGATGCCCCACGGTAACTCCGGAGTTCCCCTCGCCACCATGCCGGACCGTGCGGGATCCACCCACGATGCGGGGGCGTCAGGTCTCGCGGGTGCCCGTGATGGTGGCGGAGGCGAGGACGTGCCCCTGGACGGCAGCGAGGAGGGGGCCGACCGCGTCCAGCTGGTCGATGTCGATGCGCCGGTCGAGGGCGCAGAGGTGGAACCGGTAGTGGTGGGGACCGTGGCCCGGCAGCGGGCGCGGCCCGGAGTAGGCGAGCGGCCCGTGCCCATCCCGGAGGAACCGTGCCTGCGACGAGCCGGCGTTGAGCGCGCCGTCGTCGAGCCGCCCCGGTTCGGGCGCGAACGCGGCGACGGCGTGCAACCGGGGGGACTCTCCGGGACTGTCCAGGTCCTCCATCACGAGCAGGAGGTCGGCGGTGGCGGCAGGAAGGTTCGTCCAGCTGAGCGCGGGCGAGAGGTTGTCGCCGATGAGGCGTCCGCAGTAGCGGGCGGGGATCTCCTGACCGTCGCCGAACCGCGGCGAGCCGAAGCCGAGCGAGGACGTGGTGGCCAGTTCGGGGCGATGCGAGATGCTCCGGGCCTCGTCGGCGTGGCGGCCGCGGAACAGCCTTCCCAGCGGGAGCAGCAGTGCTTCGAGAGGGTGCAAGGTGTGCTCCAGTTCAGGAATCGGCCATTCGGATCAACAGCGGCGCGACGCGTGCGACCGCTGCGCGTTCGTCGGGGGTGAGCTCGGCGACCCGACCGTTCAGCCAGTCGCGGCGGTGCCGCCGCGACGCGGTGACGGCGAGCCTGCCCTCGTCCGTCAGTGCGAACAGGACGCGTCGACGGTCCGCGGTGTCGCGAGCCTTGGCGACGTACTCCTGCTCCTCGAGACGGCGCGCCGTCTGGCTGATCGAGCCCAGCGTGACGTGCGCGGCCTCGGCGAGCGCGGTGAGGCTCATGCGGTCGTGCCTGTCGAGCGCCAGCAGGACGAGGAGTGCGGCATCGGGCACCTCGCCCTCGAGCCGCTCCGACCGGAACCGGCTGTAGAGCCGCGTCACGCCGAGCCGCAGCTGTGTCGCGACCTCCTCGACCTCCATCGGGCCGCTCCTTTCCGTCACCCGGAACTGGTCCAGATTATCTTAGTGATACTAAGCATCTACCACGAGGGCCCCCGATCGACCGGCGGTGGACAGTCGGGCGGCACCGCTGGCTCCAGCGGGACCGGTGGACGTGGGATGAGCGTGCCCCTGAGCCGTGTTGCGAGAGCTTCCGGTACGTTCGGCCCTTCCGACGTGAAG
Source organism: Propionicimonas sp. (assembly GCF_049840635.1). Taxonomy (GTDB): domain Bacteria; phylum Actinomycetota; class Actinomycetes; order Propionibacteriales; family Propionibacteriaceae; genus Propionicimonas. Next base: position 2,177,010 of record NZ_JASGKL010000005.1, on the reverse strand, counting down.
GATGATGGTCGGGTGTTGGATTCCGAGTCGATCAAGCTGCTCTCTGGTGCGGTCCTGTGCTGGCTCGCAACGGCCGACGTGAGCGGGAACCCTTCGGTGTCACCGAAGGAGATCTTCTTTGTCAGATCACCGGATGAGATCCTCATCGCGGACATCGCTTCGCCCCGATCGACGCGCAACGTCATTCAGAACGCACAGGCCTGCGTCGCCGTGATCGATGTCTTCGAGCAGCGCGGCCTTCAGGTATACGGCGTGGCCGACGTGATCCGAGCCGGAGAACCCGAGTGGGACGTGCTGTCGGCTCCCCTCATCGAACTCGCAGGCGACGCCTTCCCCGTCCGCTCGGTGATTCGGCTGTCCGTGGAGCGAGTGAGATCGTCGCCCCGAGTATCTGGATGTATCCCGACCGGGACTCGACGGAGCGGCGGGCTGCGGTCCTCCAGCGCTATGGCGTGCGCGATCTGTGACCTTGGCCAGTGCATTGTGGCGGCGAGGCAGCGACCGGCGTGACAGTTCCGGGTGAGCCTGACCGAGCGGGTCGCGATCCCACCGGGCTTGTTCCGTCGATCCGGGACTCACCGAACAGCCCATCGGAAGCGTTCAGCAACACGCCCTAATGCGTGATCGTCAGGGTGGTGGGACCTCCCACCGCGAGCCGGGCCCGGCCCCCGATCGGGAAGGTGATCTGGGGGTTGGTGTGCCCGAAGTCGGCATTGGCCAGCACGGGCTTGCCGTGCAGCGCGGGCACGGCGGCGACCAGGTCGGCGAGGTCCTCGCGGGTGACGTTGCTGGCGCGCTGGAAGCGTCCGATCACCAGGCCGGTCACGCCGGGCGCGTCCGGGAGTTGCAGGAGCGAGAACAGGTCGCGGCGGAACTCGACCGGGTCGGTCAGCTCGTCGTCCTCGACGAACAGCAGCGCGCCGTCGAGCGAGGGCATGAACGGCGTGCCCTGGAGCAGGTTCAGCGTGCACAGGTTGCCGCCGACGATGCGTCCCTCGGCGACGCCCGGCTGGAGCTCCCACCAGCCGCCGGTCGGGTAGCGGGTGCGATCGTCCTGGTCGAGGAACCAGAGGTCGTCGGTGAACCAGTCGGACGCGCGCAGCTCGATCGGTGCCGAGTCCATGACGGCGGCCGTGAACCGGGCCAGGGTGTCGTCGAAGAAGTCACGCATGCCGAACGATGACCAGTGCGGTCCCGAGTAGCTCACCAGGCCAGAGCGGGCGAGCAGGGCGTTCTGCAGCGCGGTGATGTCGGAGTAGCCGCACAGCACCTTCGGGTTCGCCGCGATCAGGTCGTAGTCGATCCCGGGCAGGAGTTCGTTGCTGTTGAAGCCACCGATCACGGTCAGCACGCCGTCCACGTCGGGGTCGGCGAAAGCGGCATGCAGATCGGCGAGGCGGGACGCGACGGACGAGGAGTCGTGACGGTCGCGCTCGTCGACGTGCGCGCCATAGGACACCGTGAACCCGAGGTCACCGAGCCTGCGCTCGATCAGGGCGGAGTGGTCGTGCTCGAGCACCATCGCGCGGGAGCGGGCGGGCGCGATCACCCGGATGTGCGAGCCGGGATGGAGCCGGGGCGGAAGAGTCGGGTCCATGCGGAAACCATAGGCCGGGCCCGGGTACTGTTGGGGCCGTCGACGGCGGCGTCCGGCCCCGCCGATTCTCGCTAGTGTGCCGCCGGACCCATCGTGCGCTGCTCAATTCCTCGGTGGCATCGCGCGGGCAGCCACATCCCCCGCAGCCTTTCGTCGGTACCGACGACGTCCCTTTCACCTCCCCGATCCTCGAAGTCCACCGAAAGGCTCTCGCGCGCGTTCGCCTCCAGCACCGTGAGATAGGTCGAATGAGCAGCCTCCCAGGCATCGTCGAGCAGACGCAGATCGACCGGAACGAGCCGGCCATCGAGAGCCTCCACGAGTGAGAAAACGAACACGTGGCTGTGGAGATACGGGTGCCCTTCCACGCCTGCGATGTGCCACTCGGCGGCGGTGCGGAGTCCGCGCGAGTCCATGTATCTCGGCCCCACGTGCGCGAACGAAGCCTCGGAGTCGAGCAGCGCAAGCGCGCGGCCCACAGCTTCGCCATGGCACGCGATCACCCGTTGCATCACCTTCTCGTCCGCAACGGCCATCAGGACCGACAGTCCGAAATGCGCGCCGAAAGTGAGATCCCTGACCCAGCACTCGGTCGGTCCCGGTGGATCCGGGAGCCGGGCTGCCCCCGTCATCATGATGCTCACCACCTTCGCTGCTGACGCCACCAGAGGGAGCAGGGCTGCGTGGACCCCGCACGGACGCCGGCACAGTCCGGCAGAGGGTCCGGCCAGGTGAAGTCCGACTCCTCGTCCTCGTCGAGCTCGGCTCCAGCCACAGGCACCCAGTACTGCGGGCGGGGTTCGTAACCGTTCAGGAAGATCTCGCAGTCGCAGTAGCCGCCCACCCGGCCCAGACGCCGTTCCAGACCGGTGGCGCGTGGCGCGCGCACGTCACGGTAGTGCGTGGCGAATCTCAACCGGCAGTCGCAGCCGAACTCCGTGATCATGCGGTGGACGTAGCAGAGCACGCACTCAGCGACCCGAGGGCCGAGAAGGGCGGACGAGATCTGGGCGACGAGACCCTCCGCCTCCTCGAGGATCGAGTTCGACGCCGCGAGACTGAGGACGGGCGGGAGCGCCGGATCGGTACCCGACAACTGCCCGTAGAGGCTCGCCCAGCCGTGTGGTGTGACGGCGTACACCTCGCTCTCGAACGCGGAGGTGAGGTGATTGCTGTAGCGCCACCCCCAGTGGAACTGGACCTCGGTCGCCGTGATCGCGGCCTCGCCCTCGCGGCACACGACGGTGACCAGGTCACCCGTGATCGGGCTCCATCGGTTCCCGCTCCAGGCCCGGGCGGGGGCGCACGACTGGGCGATCGCGCACAACGCGTCACTCGTCCAGCGTGGCATCGGGGGTGACGAGGCTTCGCACCGACAGCACCTCGAGCGTGGTGCGATCGACGTAGCCGACGAGGGTGGTACCGGAGGTGGCTCCGCCCTGCCGGAGGATCTCAGTGAGGACGCGCGCGCGGTCCTCGTCCGTGTGGAACGGCTCAATGGATGTCGTCATGCCAACCAGAATGAGGACCGGCGCTGACAGTTCCCTCTGCCGCAGAAGAATCTGTGGATAACTTCGTGCCTGTGCACAGCCTTCGACGGGCGCCCGATTCCTCGGCCAGGGACGGAGCAGGCAGGAGACGACCGCGGGCGACGCTGGCGAGGGCGGAACCGAGGCGAGAGGTCCGTGATCCGGGTGACCTCGACCTCAGTGCGGCGGGCGTCGAATCAAGCGGCTACCGCCTTCTACCTTCCGGATGGTGACGGGCCGGCGTCGGACTCGACCCTCCGTACAACCGAGGCCAGCGAGGACAGCCAGGTCGATCACTGCTGGCAGTCGCCTCGCCACGAGCGAGCGACCCGAAACGGATCACTGGAGCCAGCCCCCGCAGCCACGTCACGCAACGCGGCCAGCGGATCCAGCAGAACCCTCAGCCGCCCGATCGCGAAGGGCTTCTCGTTGATCGTGTACAGGTCGCCCCACCGACCGGCTGCTCTCGACAGCCCGAGCGCGGCTAATTCGGCCAGCACCTGCTGAACCGACCACAGACTGTGATCGTCCCGAACCAGGCCATTCACCTTGCCCCGGTCAGCGGAGCTCCGGTCCGCAACAGGACCGTCAGCACGGCGCTACCTGCTCCAGTGAACTACCCGCCGAAGGGCTCACCAGACACCACGTGACGAGGATGCCAGCGGATCGGCTGGTATTCCGGTCATGCGACTGGCCAGCCAGTCACTTGGGTTGTCCCGGTGCCGTCCTGTGCGAGTTCAGGCCGCGACGGGCCCCAAAGCTCAGGCGAGATCTCCGCCGTTGCTGGCGATGAGCCGTTGGTACCAGTAGAACGAGTCCTTTCGGTGGCGGGTGAGGTCCTTGAGGTCGAACTCGTCGCGGTCGACGTAGACGAACCCGTAGCGCTTGGCGACGCCCTGGTGGGTGGAGACCAGGTCGATGGCCGACCACGGGCAGTAGCCGAGGGCGTCGACACCGTCACCGATCGCAAGCCGGATCTGCGCGACGTGGTCGCGCAGATAGTCGATGCGGTACTGGTCGTGGACGTGGCCGTCCTCGAGCCGGTCGAACGCGCCGAGCCCGTTCTCCGTGACCAGCAGCGGAAGCCGGTAGCGGTTCCAGAGCGCACGAAAGCTCGCCCGGAGCCCGATCGGGTCCACCTCCCAGCCGAACTCGGTCTTGGCCAGGTACGGATTGTCGGCACTGTCATAGACACCGGCCTCTCCCGGCGACATCTGCTGGTCGGCCACCTTCGACTGCCGCTGCGTGTCGTCCTCGCTGGGGCGGGCGACTGTCTGGGTGTTGTAGTAGTTGAAGCCGAGGAAGTCCGGACGACCAGCGGAGAGGGTCTCCAGGTCGCCGGGGAGGATGTCGGGAGTCGCGCCCTTCTCCTCAAGGTAGGACCAGGCGATCGAGTTGTACACGCCGTCCACTGCCAGGTCGAAGTAGAGCCAGTGCCGGATCACGTTCAGGTCGTCGGCGGCCAGAACGTCCAGGGGGTGGCAGGTCTCGGGGTAGACCAGTGCGAAGTTCGGTGCCGGGCCGATCTTCCCTCCGGGGACCAGCGCGTGGCACAGCTGGAACGCCCGGGCCTGGGCGAGTGCCAGGTGGTGGTTGGTCTGATAGAGCTCCCGCTTGGAGGTGCCGGGCTTGGAGGTGCCGATCACGTCCCCGTACAGGATCATGTTGTTCTGCTCGTTGATTGTGAGCCAGTACTTGACCTTTTCCCCGTACTCGCGGAACAGGATCTCCGCGTACTTCGCGAACGCCTCGATGGTCGCCCGGTTGCTCCAGGCGCCCTGCTGGTCGAGGGCGAGGGGCAGGTCGAAGTGGTACATCGTGACGATAGGCTCGATCCCGTGTTCGACCAGCGCATCGATCAGGCGGTGGTAGAACGCGATCCCAGCCGGGTTCACCTCGCCCGTGCCGTCGGGGATGATCCGGGGCCAGGAGATCGAGAACCTGTAGGCCTTCAGGCCGAGTTCGGCCAGCAGAGCCACATCCTCGCCGTAGCGGTGGTAGTGATCGGACGCGACCGTGAAGTCGGAGGTGCCTTCTGGCGGCGTCCACGTGTCGATGATGGACGGCCCCTTGCCGTCAGCATCCCAGGCGCCCTCGATCTGGTAGGCCGCAGTGGCGGCGCTCCACAGGAAGCCCTCGGGGAAAGGCTTGGGTTCTCGGTACTGCATTCCTTCGCTCCTTGTCGTGGTCAGGCTCTCGGTAGGCGATGGTGACGCTGTTCCGGCACGCGCCAATGGCCCGTGCCGGAACAGCGATCACTAGGCGGTGGCTTTGTAGTGCTCGACGAAGGACTTCACACGCTGGTACGTCCGCCCGCCCTCGGTGACCCCGTAGGTGCGGTCCCAGCTCAGCGGCACGACCGTGATGTGGCCCTTGTTGAGGAGCAGCCAGTCGGAGTCCTTGCGGTGTTCGGTGCAGATCTTCATGCCGGTGCACAGCTCGAACTCGATCGCGTAGCTGCCGTCGGACTGCGGGACGTAGGTGTGGGCCCACGCCGTGGAATCGCCGACCCTGGCCCACTTCGCCCGGCGCGCAGGGGCACCCGCGGACACGTCCGGGTAGTTGACGTTGAGGACGAACTTGTTCTGGAGCAGCAGGCCCTTGTTGTTCAGCGCGGCGAGGAAGTCCGCGCCCCACTTGGCGGTCGCCTGGTAGTTCGCGACAGGCATCGACCAGTCGCTGGCGTTGGACGAGCTGAACGCGACGGCCGGGATCCGCACAGTATTCGCGGTGATTGCCGCGCCCACCGTCCCGGAATCGTTCACCGAGTTGGCGTAGTTGGACCCCGCGTTGGTTCCGGACACGATCAGGTCAGGGCTGCTCCAGCCCACAGTGGCGGCGAGGCCGCCACGAGTGGCGAACATCACGGTGTCGGCCGGTGTTGCGCTCCCACTGGTGGAGGAGCACGCGTCCGTGCCGGTGCACACGCCGTACACCGCGCCCTTCGCAGGGGCAGAGGCGCAGTCGGACTCGTAGCCCGCAGGCAGAGCCGTCTGGCCGAGCCGGAAGCTGCCGCTGTTGGTGACCGCCGACCCCTTTCCGCTCTGGACCGACCACGGGGCAATCACAACCACATCGGCGCCCCGCGCACACAACTGCTTGCGGAGCTCGTAGAGACCCAGGCCGTCGCTGTTGCTCGCTTTCGCCGCCTGCATGGAGTCGTCGTTGGTGAGCAGGATCCTCAGGCCACTGATGCCCGGCGCGACCTTCGCCGCCTGCGCCGGAGCGGTCGCGCCGACAAGGCCGAGGGTGAGCGCTGCAGTCAGCGCGGCAGCCGCAGCCATCGCCCATCTGGCTCGGCTCCGCGGCGGAGTGTGAGTTCGTTCCATGGTGATTCCTCTCTGAATCTGACGATGCGGCGGAGCCCGCCGCCAAGGGGATGGGGTGTTCGCCGGCCCAGCTCAGGAGCGCGCCGGGTCGGCCGGCCGGCGGCGAAACGCCGTCGACCGGTCTGGGGGCCAGCCAGAACGGCTGGGGCTAGGACATGCGCCCGTTCGATGTGGCGACCTGGCGGAAGTAGTCGTAGCTGTCCTTGGGGATACGGCGGGCGGTGCCGTTGCCCTGGTCGTCCAGGTCGACGTAGACGAAGCCGTAGCGTTTTGTGCGTTCGTTGGAGGATGCGCTCACGATGTCGATGCCTGACCAGACGAGGTAGCCGGCGACGTTGACGCCCTGCGCCACTGCGCGGCGCATCGCGGCCACGTGGTCCCGGATGTATTCGGTGCGGTAGTCGTCGTGAATCCTGCCGTCGGCGTCGAGGACGTCGATGTTGCCCAGGCCGTTCTCGGCGATCAGGATCGGCACTCCGGGGTAGCGGTCCGCGAGTTTGAGCAGGGCGAGTTCGAACCCGGTGGGGTCGATCTGCCAGCCCCAGCGGGTGCTGGGCAGGTGCGGGTTCGGCAGGTCCCCGAGTACGTTCCAGCCGGTGCTGTCGAGGATGGAAGCGCGGTTGGCGCCGATGACCCGGGTCACGTAGTAGCTGATCGCCAGGTAGTCGGAGACGTTCTCGGCCAGGAGTGCGGCGTCGGCATCGCTGATCTGTAGTTCGATGCCGTGCTCGGCGCAGTACGGCGCGAACCAGCCGGGGTACTCGCCGCGCACCAGGACGTCGGCGGCGTAAAACACCTCCTGGTCCGCCTTCTGTACGGCGAGGACGTCCTCGGGACGGGTGGAGGCCGGGTAGGCGGTCATGTCCAGGATCATCGAACCGGCCCTGGCTTGAGGATCGACCCGGTGTACGGTCGCCACGAGGTGGGCGTTGGCGAGCAGCTGATGGTGGGTCGCCTGCAGCTTCGCCTGCGTGATGCTCCCGACCTCGTCCTCCAGGAGGCCGAGCGCCAGATAGGGATCCATCAGTCCGGTGTTGATCTGGTTGAAGCCCATCCAGTACGCCACTTTGCCGGAGTACCGGTCGACCACGAGATCGGCGTAGCGGTTGAAGAAGTCCAGCACCTGGCGGTTGGCCCAGCCGCCGTACTCGGTGATCAGGGCGAGCGGCATCTCGTAGTGGGAAAGGGTGATCACTGGCTTGAGCCCCACGGCGTTGAGCTTGTCGATCAGCGCGTCGTAGAACGCGAGTCCTTCCGGGTTGGGCTCGGGCTCGTCGCCGCGGGGGAAGATCCGGGCCCAGTTGATGGAGGTGCGGAAAGCGTTTGCGCCCATGCCGGCCAGCAGGTCGAGGTCGGCCGGGTAGGTGTGGAAGAAGTCGATCCCGTCCCTCTTGGGGTAGACCCCTTCAGTGTCAGCGAGTGCCGCCTCGAGCTGCTCCCTTGAGGTGATCATGGCGATGTCATGGGGGTCGACGGACGGGTCCCACTTCATCACGTCGGCCTGGCAGGGCCCCTTGCCGCCGGCTTGCCAGGCTCCTTCGGCCTGGTTCGCCGCGATGGCGAAACCCCACAGGAATCCGTCCGGGAAGCTCACGCCGTCGCCCCCGCCGCTTCCAGTGCTGCCAGTCGCCGCTCGAACGCCCCGAAGACCGCGAACAGGTTGTTGGCCGTGATGACCTCGCTGTTGATGGTCATCAGGGTGTCCTGCGCGTGGCTGAACAGCAGGGTCAGGGCACGCCCGGCCCCGGCGGCCTCGGCCTGGATGACCTCGGTCTGGGCCTGGTGAGCCTGCTTGATCTCGTCGCGGGCGACCGCGAGAGCCGCGGTGGCGGCCTCCTGGTCGCCGGCGGCGAGCGCCTCGTAGGCCTTGCGGACGGACGAGCGCGCGTCGCCCGCGTGCAGGATGATCGTCATCGCTGTGGTGGTCAGGTCGTCGTCCATGATGACTCCTTCGGTGGTCATGCCGCCGCGCCCGCCGTGTCAGCCGCGTTGAGTTCTTCGGCTTCCTCGGCCTCGTCCTCGGCCACAGCCTGCCGGTCGTAGGCCCGGAAGAAGGGCAACCAGGTGAGCGTGACCAGTGCGGTGATCACAGCCAGGAGCACCATGCTCGCCAGACCGGGAGAGACGATCCAGGTGGCGAACGGGAAGGGCGTGTACCACATCTGGAACAGCTGGGACGGGATCGGCACCAGGCCCGAGGAGAGCGCCCAATAGGTGAGGACCGGCGGAACGATGGAGTTGATCCAGAACGGGACCATCAGGATCGGGTTGAACGCGATCGGTGCGCCGAAGACGATCGGCTCGTTGATGTTGAAGATGCTCGGAGCCAGGGACGCGCGTCCGATTGCCTTCAATCTCGCCGAGCGGGCCCAGAAGGCCATCATGATCACCAGCGGCAGGGTGGCGCCGATCCCACCGATTCCGACCCATCCGGAGTACAGGACTTCGTAGGTGTTGATGTTGGTCGCGGGATGCCCGGCGGCGACGGCGGCCATGTTGTCCTGGATGCCCTGCAGCTGAAGTGGGTAGACGATCGGGAACAGGATCCAGGCACTCATCCCGAACGAGTACAGGAACGCGCCGATGAAGTAGAGGATCACGAAGCCCCAGAAGCTCTGGACGATCGCGGTGAGCGGGGAGAAGATCGCGAGCAGCCCGGCGTAGATGTCCAGGTGCGCGACGTCCACCAGCAGCCACGTGACGAGCAGGCTGAGCAGGATCGGCAGCATCGAGTCGAACCAGACGATGATGAAGTCGGGCAGGGCGGTGGAGTTCTTGAACATCTTGAGCTTCGCGAACAGGTTGAAAACCGCCGCAACGGCGAGGCCGGCGAGGATGCTGGTGAACATGCCGGTCGCGCCGAACCGCTCGAACGTGAAGGTGATCGACCCACCGTCCTCGCTGAAGGTCGGCCCGATCAGCATCAGGAAGACCGCGACGCCGGCCATGCCTGCAACGAGCCTGCGATCGCGGAAGTCCTTGTGCTGCATGACGTGGTAGGGGATCAGGAAGGCCACGAACAGGCCCATCAGTCCGAACGAGAACTGGTTGATCGGGGTCAGGTTCGGCATCCAGGAGAAGAAGTTGTTCAGGATGGAGACCAGGGTGATCAGGGAGCCGACCAGGATCATCGGCACGACCGCCATGATCGCTTCCTGGAGGGCCTTGACCCACAGGTTGCCGGTCACCTTGTTCGCCCGGGGCGCGAACTCGTCGGTCATCCAGTCGGTGAGGGATTCCATCCAAGTGCCCAGCTTCTTCATGCCTGGGCCTCCTGCCCGACCAGGTCCTGCACCAGCTTGAACGCGCCCGCACCGTCGAGGCGGCCGTAGATCTTGTGCGGCAGCATCGCCACCTTGATCCCGTGGGGCTCCGCCTTCGCGCGCAGCTTGTCCTCCATGTAGGCCAAGTGGGGGCCGATCAGCAGCACCTCGATGCGGTCGACGTACTCGTCGATCTCGGTCTCGCTGCGGGCGTCCACAACGATCTCTGTGGCGGCCTGCTTGGCGGCCTTGCGGATGCTCTGGGCGAGAAAGCCGCTGGAGGCTCCTCCTCCACAGACCACGAGCACTCGTGTCGTCATCGTCACATCTCCTAGTCTCGGCGTCCCGTCGGCGAACAGCCCGGAACGAGTGTGTCCCCAGACTGCAGCCGGACGCTGCACCCCGACCAGTAGGCGGCTTTCCGGAGAGCGGAAAGGCTGCTGGTCGATCCGGGACATGGAGGGGCCGAGAATGATCGTGGTGGAGAACGACGAGGAGGTCGCAGATGGCGGACGATCCGCAACGGCGGCTCGTGGCATGGCTGTCCGCGCACCCGGGGGCGTGGAGCTCCGCCGAGCTCGCTACCGCGCTGGGAGTGACCGATCGCAGCATTCGCAACTATGTGCAGCGAGTCAACGGCGGGCCTGGAGGTGAGTTGGTCGAGCGCACCACGAAGGGCTACCGACTCGCGCGCAGTCCGGCCAACGCCACAGCCCAACCCCCATCGGGCCGATCGTCCACCCGAACCCACGCGATGCTCCGAACGATCCTGACCTCAGCCATCCCCATGAGCGTGTACGACCTCGCGAACAGTCTCGACGTCAGCGAGTCCACGATCGAGAACGACCTTCGCCACCTTTCCCGGCTGGCAGCACCTCACCAGGTCAAGATCACCCGCACCGGCACTGTCATCGAGGTTCGAGGGCGTGAGGAGGACCAGCGCCAGCTCATGCGCCGATCGATCATGGACGCCGAGAACCCCGCCACCATCCTCGCGACCGATCAGCTCGAGGCGGCCTATCCCTCCTACGACGTCCGCGACATCAAACGCCACGTCGTCCAGGCACTCACCGCCAACGGGCTGAACTGCAACGACTACACCCTCAATCCGCTCATCCTGGATCTGGTCATCGCGACGGACCGGATCACCGACGACCACGTCCTCGACCCGCCGGCGACCGACCACGCCGCACAACAAGATCCCCGGCTCCGGCGAGCCGCGCGCGCCGTGACGGCCTACCTCGCACGCGCGTACGGGGTCAGCTTCGGCCCGGCCGAGACCGATGCCGTGGCCCTCCTCCTCGCCAGCAAGACAACCCTCCTGCGGGGAGCCACCGACCACGACGTGGTCGCCGACCACGTCGGCCCGGAACTGGTGAACCTCGTTCGGGAGGTCCTGTCGCGACTCGATGACACCTACCTCGTCGACCTCACCGACGACGCGTTCGTGACCAGCCTCGCGCTCCACGTCCACAACATGCTCCTGCGAGCACGGGCCGGGCGTCCACAGCCCAACCCCCTTGCCGCGGTGATCCGGAGCAGCCACCCGCTGGTTCACGAACTCGCCGTGTTCTTCACCAGTGAACTCGAGCGCGAGACAGGCACGCAGATCCATCCCGACGAAACCGGGTTCATCGCTTTCCACCTGGGATCGGCACTGGACCGCCGCCGGCGCAGCGGCAGTGCTGTCAGCATCAGCGTGGTCTCGCCCGGTTACCACGACCTCGCTCAGCTCGTGGCCGACCGAATCACCACTCAGGTCGGCGAACGGGCCACGGTGCAGCAGGTTGTAGAGACCGTCGAACCTCGCGCGGCGACGCTCACCGGGGAACTTGTGATCACCCCGATACCGATCCCCGACCTCCACCCCGCGCGACAAGTGCTGATCAGTCCGCTGCTCAGCCAGGCCGACCTCGACCTGATCGACGCCCAGGTGCGCGCCCAGCAACGACGGAACAGCTGGATGCGCCTGACCGGACAGCTGCACGAACTGTTCCACGACGGCCTCTTCTTCACCTCACCCAACGCGGCGAACCGCGATCAGGTGCTCGAACTCCTCTGCCAGGCGCTCGAGAGCCACGGCGCCGTGCCACCCGGGTTCCTCGCCCAAGTCCAGCAGCGTGAAGAACTCTCGGGTACCGCCTTCAACGACATCGTCGCGATACCCCACACCCTCGGCATGCCCGCCGAACGGACCAGCATCGCGGTGGCCACCTTCCACGCGCCCGTCGACTGGGGCGGCAGTCCCGTCCGCCTCGTTCTGCTCGTCGCGTTCAGCGCCCGGGACAGAAACCTCTTCCGCGACACGTTCGACCAACTCGTGATCGCCCTCACCGAACCCGGCAACGTCCGGCGCCTCATCGAGCGCGGCCACCGACTGTCGGAGTTCCTCACCGAGCTCAGCCAACTCATGCAAGCAGAGTGAGAGCGCCGCCGATGGCCCGCCCGCTCCGGGCTGGCGTGCCTCTCGTCACCACCACAAGGGAAGATCTGGACAGGGCACCTGGAGTCATCCTCCGGCGTCCGCCGCGAGCGTGCGAGTGCCCAGCTCCCCCGCCACTCCCCGAACCCTAGGCGTTTCCTCCGCCGTCGACGCTGAGCGCAGAGCCCGTGACGTAGCTGGCCTCATTGCTGGCCAGCCATACGACCGCAGCAGCGATCTCGGACGCCTCGCCCATCCGCCCGAGCGGTCGATCGGCGGCCTCGGCGAGGAAGCTCTGGGCGTCCTGGTGCAGCTGGCTGGCCTCGTTGCGGAGCATGTCGGTGTTCACGTCGCCGGGATTGACCGAGTTCACCCGAATGCCCTGCGGGCCGTGATCGATCGCCAGGGCCCTGGTCAGGTTCACCACCGCCCCCTTGGACGCGCAGTACGACACGGCCCGTCCACCGCCCTTGAGTCCCCAACCCGAACCGGTGTTGATGATCGAACCACCGCCGGCCGCGGCCATGATCGGCACCACCTCGCGGCACATCAGGTAGATCGAACGGACGTTCACCGCGAACACCCGGTCCCACTCGTCCACGGAGATGTCTTCGACAGTGGTGCGGCGGATAATGCCGGCGTTGTTGAACACGACGTTGACCGTCCCCCAACTGTCCACCACCAGAGCCACCACCGCCTTGATGTCCGCCTCGCTCGAGACGTCCGCCGGCGCGGCCAGCGCGGTGCCACCGGCCGCCTCGATCCGAGCGACGGTCTCGGCTGCAGCCGCCGGGTTGATGTCCACCACCGCGACCTTCGCACCCTCCGCGGCGAAGGCGAGTGCGGTCGCCCGTCCAATGCCGCCGCCCCCGCCGGTGACGATGGCGACCCTGCCGTCCAGTCTCATCTCTTCTCCTGTATCTCGACTTCTCATTCTGGCGAAGCAATCGGGTAGACGGCCACGGTGCCGGGACCAGTGACGACCCGCACATGACCGGACAACGCGGCATCCAGCCCACGGTCGCCGGTGTCCACCAGCAGCGGCCGTCCGGCGAGTTCGATGAGCTTCTGCTCCGTGGCGACCACCAGCAGCGGGTCGGTCCCCAGCGCACCGATCACACGCGGCGAGAGCTGCTGGTTTCCTCGGCCGAGCACGAACCCCTGCCCACCGATCACCGTCACGAGCGCGCGGGCGGGACCTGCAGCGACCTGCGCGAACAGTTCGGCCTCGGACGCGTCGCGAACCACCAGCCGGCCGTCCAGGACGACATCCACGCCCAGCGGCGACAGGTCGAGTCCGAGCTGGCGACCGAGTTCGGCGATGGTGCCCCCGGGTCCGAGCAGGTAACGGACGCCCGGCTCGAGCCGGCGCGCCATGCCCCGCGCCGCCGCGGCCACCGCCGCGGCCTCGGATCCGGGGGTCGCCGCCTTACGGGCCTGCGTGCGTCCGGGCACTTCCGGAATCTCGACCAAGGCGTGCAGCCGGGGTTGCACCACGCCCTCGCGCAGGGCGTCCTCGTCCACGTCGAGCACCTCGGCCGTCCGCACCGGGAGCTCACCGGCCAGCCAGCGGGCAGCGATCGCCCCCGCCGTCTCGGGGCCGGTGGCGAAGCAGGACGAGTACATCTTCACCCCGGCGGGAACTCCGAGTATCGGCACGCCCCGGGGTAGGTCGGCCGCCACGTCCCGTGCCGTCCCGTCCCCGCCGACGAAGAGCACCAGGCCGGCGCCGGCGTCGACCAGGTCGACCACCGCCGACCTCGTGTCGCGAGCATCGGTGTGCGGCGGCGGGTCGAACGTGACCACTGCCCGCAGTTCGGCAGCCGACACGGCCGTCGCGCCCATCGGGCCGCCCGCGGTCACGATCGCGGCGTCCGGGACGGCGGCCGCCACCACCTGCAGCATCCGTTCGGCCCGTTCCTGGGCGCGCGACCGCGACCCCCGTTGCAGGGCCAGCGCCTGGATCGCCGCACCGTCGCTCCCCTTCAGCCCGGCCGGGCCGCCAAGGCCGGCGACGGGATTCACCACGAGCCCGAGCCTGCGACTCACTGCCCCTCGGCGAAGTACTTGCGTCGATAGGCGCGCCAGCTCGTCACCCAGCGTTCCGGGTCGTCCAGGTCGTCGTGGTGGGTGTGGTGGACGGTCTGGCGGTGCGGCGCCGTGCGCACCACGTCCGGCTCCTCCCTCGCCTGGCGGGCGACCTCTGCCAGAACGGCGACGTACTCGTCGAGTTCGGCCATCGAGTACGACTCTGTCGGCTCCAGCGTGAACGGCTGGGGCACGACGTACGGGTGGTGGCTCGTCCAGTAGTGCATTCCGTAGTCGGACGCCCGAACGCCGATCTCCTCCGAACTGATCCCGGTTTGCTCGGACAACTCCTGCCATGAGTAGCGCACCTGCTCGATCCGGCGCCGCCCGGTGGCGTACGGCGCGGACGCGCCAGGGATCTGCAGCACACGGTGGAGGAGGTAGTTGTTGTTCAGTACGGCTGTCTCGGCGACCGCGCGCAGGCCGTCCGCCCCGAGCGCACGGATCCAGGCGTAGGCGCGGGCGATGTTCGGCACCACGCCGTAGAAGGGGGCCACCTTGCCGATCGACAGCGGCCGGTCGTCGTCGAGCCGGAAGCTGCCGTCCTCCCTCTGCACGACGATCGGCCGCGGCAGGAACGGCACCAGGTGCTCGGCCACCCCGTTCGCGCCCGCGCCGGGCCCACCACAGCCGTGCGGCGTGCCGAAGGTCTTGTGCAGGTTGAAGTGGCAGACATCGAAGCCGGCGTCGCGAGCGCGAGTGATCCCCAGGATGCCGTTGGCATTGGCCTGGTCGTAGGACGCCAGCGCCCCCACCGAGTGCGCCAGGTCGACCCATTCGGCGATCCGTGGGTTGTAGATGCCGGTGTCCTCGGGATTGGTAACCATGATCGCCGCCGTGCGTGGAGACAGCGCCCGCCGCAGCGCCTCGATGTCGGGGTAGCCGTCCGGGTCCGGGTAGATCGTGATCACGTCGTAGCCGGCCGCCTTCGCCGCCGCCGCATTGGACGGGTGGCTGAAGATGGTCGTGATCACCTCGGTGCGCTGCGCGGCCTCCCCGCGGTGCTCGAAGTACGCGCGGATCATCGCGATGTTCGCCCAGATCGCCGCCGAGCCACCCTGCGTGTGCAGGCCGACCTCGGCCATGCCCGAGATCTCGGCCAGCATCCGCTGGGTGCGCCAGAAGATCTCCAGCACGCCCTGGGCGTCGGCCGGATCCTGCAGCGGGTGCAACTCGGTGAGGCCGAGGTGGGCCGCGAGCCGGTCGTTCACCTTGGGCGAGTACTTCATCGTGCAGGTGCCCTGGCCGATGTCGACGTTCAGGTCGGCACCGAGGTTCTCCTGCGAGAGCCGCAGGTAGTGTTTGAGCACCCGCATCTGGCCGATCTCGGGCAGGCCCGGCGCCTCGGCTCGGCGCAGCCCGTCCGGAAGCCCCGTGAGCACGTCCCCGACCACGGCGCGCACTTCGGGCTCAACCTGACCGGGCACCACCCCCCGCTCGCCGGAGGCGTGGAGTTCGAAAACGATCGGTTCGTCCCAGCGGGCCTGGTGGAACCGTCGCAGGGGCGGCTTCGGGGTAACCGGAAGGCTCATCGCCGCTCCTCCTCGATAACGTCGGTGATCGCCGCGGCCAGTGCGTCGATGTCGGCGGCGGTGTTCAGTTCGGTGACGCACACCAGCAGTCGGTCGGCATCCAGCGGGACGCCAGGGGCGAAGCCGAGCGGACGCAACCGCTCGACCACCGCGGACGGCTGGATTGCGGTGTCCGACAGGTCGATCGTGAACTCACGGAAGTGGACGGCGTCGTCGCCCAGCCGGACACCCGGTACCGCCTGCAACCGCTGCTGCGCGTAGCGCGTCCTGGCCAGGATCGTCTCGCCCAGTTCCGCCATGCCTCGGGGGCCGTGCAGGGCGAGGAAGACACCCGCGGCGATGCCCCACAGGGCGGCTGCGGTGCCCACCCACTCCTTGCCCTCCTCGCGCTGGGCGAAAGAGGTGCGCTCGTAGGCGACGTCGCCGAAGCCGTACTCGCCGGGCACGTCCGTGGTCGCCAACCCGAACAGCCGCGACGGCAGCTCCATCACGAAGCGGGGGTCGTCGTGCACGGCCAGGAAGCCGGCGTGGGTGCCGCCGTAGTACGGGTGCAGACCGAGCGACTGGAGGTCGCCGCACACGATGTCGGCACCCTGGGCGGACGGCGGGGTGAGCACCCCGTAGCAGAGCGGCTCGGTGCCCACCACCAGGATGGCGCCCACGGCGTGCGCGGCCTCGGCGAGCGCGGCCAGTCCGGTCTCGATCGCTCCGGTGAGGCCGGGTGTCTCGACCCAGACCGCGGCCACCGACGCGTCGAGTCGGGTCGACACCGCGGCGAGGTCGGCGACCGCGTCCCGGGTCGGCACGTCGACGAGGTCGAGGTGCGGACGGACGAAGTCGTGCACCCGCGACCGACGGTCCGGCAGGACGTCGCTGGCCACCAGGACGGTGCGTCGGCCGGTGATCCGCCCCGCCATCGCCAGAGCGGTCGAGGCGGCCTGGAAACTGTCGTACGTGGGCACCGTGACCACGTCCATCGCCAGCAGTTCGGCCATCAGCGACTCGTACTCGAACAGGGCCTGGAAACGTCCGTGGTCCTCGTACGGCTCACCGGCGTAGGCGGTGAGGAACTCGCTGCGTCCGATCACCTCGTCGACGACGGCGGGCACGTGGTGGTGGTACGTCCCTGCGCCGAGGAAGCTGCGGCCCGGTGCGAGCGGACGGTTGCGGTCGAGCAGCCCGGTGACGTGACGGGTCAGGTCCTGCTCGGCCACCAGCGCGGGCGGCAGGTCGAGCGGACGGTGCAGGCGGAGCGCGTCCGGCACGTCGGCGTAGAACTCCTCGACGGACTCCGCGCCGACCGCGGCCAGCATCGCCGCCCTCGCCTCGGGCGCCGTGTTCGGGATGTAGGGGTGGGTGTACGGGGAGCCCATCGGCTTCACCATCCCTTCCAGCTGCGCGGGTTGTATGTTGTATTCAGAATACTGTGGATCTCATCCGGGTCAAGAGGGTGCGAACCGTACGGCGAGGTCGAGGAACAGTGCCGCCGTCCACGCGAAGGCCGGGGCCGCCGCGGGAGCCGGGCGTCCGGTGCGAGGGTCGTAGTACTCGAACGCACCCCCGGCGTCGACCACCAACGCCAGGGTGAGGTTGGCCAGGCAGGCCGCCCGCTCCGGCTCGCCGCTGCGCAGCAGGCCCTCGATGAGCAGCCAGTTCGTGTTCACCCAGGTCGGCCCTCGCCACATCCGCCGGGCCGAGAACGCGGGTTCGTTCATCGCCACCGTGGGGACGGGGTGAGGCGCGGCGAAGGATGCCGGGTCCGCGAGGTCCGCGACCAGGGCACGGACGACCTCCGCAGGCAGGGTTCCCGTCAGCAGGGGGAGCAGGTCGAGCACCGTGTGCGACCGCAGCGGACCAGAGCCGCCACGGGGACCGAACCTCTGCTCCTCCGTACGCCACAGCCGCAGGAGCCGCTCCGCGCTCGCCCGCGCCCGGGCGCGGTGGCGTGCCGCCGCCTCGGTGCGCCGGAGTGCGTCCAGGAGGTCGGCCAGCAACAGGTCCTGGAGTTCCAGGTAGGCGGCGAGATCGGGAGTTGCCACCGGCAGATCGGTGTCGAAGACGGGGCTGTCGTCCAGCCCCGACGAGTACGGGTGCGCGTACTCGGGCAGGCCGTCCGAGGCGAGGCAGGACTCGAGCCACCAACGCTGGGACGCGACCACCGGGGCCAGCAGGGCCTCGACCTGCGGCCGGTCGAGCCCGGAGTCGGCCAGGAGCGCCAGCGCGAGCGCGGCGAGCGGCGGCTTGGTCAGCGGCACCGGCACCGTCGGGTCGGCGGCCGGCGAACCGAGCTCGCGCAGCCGGGCGAGGTCGGCCGGGGGCAGGTCGTCGCTGCTCGACAGGACGCCGGTGTCATGCACCACGTCGGGCAGTTGGCCGTCGAGGGTGGCGAAGCGGAGGGCGAGTTCCAGCTGCTCGGCGGCCAGCACGAGATCGCCGTGGCGCAGCCCGATCGCGATGAAATAGGCGTCCCACTGCCACAGCGCGACGTACCCGAGTTTCGAGGGCACCACGGCGCGGGAACCGGGAACGAGACCCAGTTCCACCTGGTTGGCGCCGAGCACC
This sequence comes from Propionicimonas sp., assembly GCF_049840635.1. Classification (GTDB taxonomy): domain Bacteria; phylum Actinomycetota; class Actinomycetes; order Propionibacteriales; family Propionibacteriaceae; genus Propionicimonas. The sequence continues at coordinate 2,158,688 of NZ_JASGKL010000005.1, read as the reverse complement.
CACCAGCAGTGGGCGGCAGTGGCTGCCAAGTCGGGACGAACGTCCGGGCACCGTGCGAACCAGTCCAGCCACAACTCTTGCGTGCCCGCGAGGCGGCGGGCGTGGCCATGGTCCCGCTGCGCGTCAACCCGCCGGTCGTCACCGACGACGAGCAGCACGTCCGACTCGCTGAGGTCGTACAGCGGCGACCCGTCGCCGAGGTCGACCATCGAGGAGCCGCCGAGACTGAGTTCCATCGGCCCGCCGAAGGTGAGCGTTGCCGCCCCGTCGCCGAAGCCGATCCGGTCGACCTGCACCGACGTCACCGGCAGCGGGCTGCCGTCCGGATCCCGAAGAGTCAGGGACGCCACCACGATCGCGTCGTCGGCGTCCACCTCGTACTCGGCGCGGCTCACCGAGAGCCCTTCGTCCGCGCGGCGAACAAGGAGCCTCGAGCCGGGCAGGGTGAACGGCACCCGACGCAGGTCGAGGAAGGTGCCCGCCTCGGCGAATCGCTCGGCGGCGGTCACTGTCCGCCCAGCCCCGAGGACGCCAGCGAACTGATGATCCGGCGCTGGCCGAGCACGAACGCGATCAGCATGGGCACGGTGGCGATCGCGCTGGCCGCCATCACCAACCCGTAGTTGATCGTCCCGAACTGGCCACGGAAGCTGGTCAGCAGCAGCGGCACCGTGAACAGGTCGGGCGTGTTCAGCAGTACCAGCGGGAACAGGAAGCTGTTCCACACGTCCAGCGCCACGATGATCGCCAGCGCGGCCAGGCCCGGGCGCAGGTTGGGCAGGACGATCCGCCAGAACATCCGCCAGCGCCCGCAGCCGTCCACCCGCGCGGCCTCCTCCAGTTCCTTGGGCAGGGTGAGCACGAACTGGCGCATCAGGAACACGGCGAAAGGGTTGACCAGCATAGCCGGCACGATCAGGGAAAGGTGCGAGTCGACCCAGCCGAACTTCGTCATGAGCAGGTAGAACGGGATCAGCGTGACCTGCTTGGGGATCATCTGGGTGGCCAGGAAGATCCAGAACAGCGCCTTCGACCCACGGAACTCGATCCGGGCGAACGCGTAGCCTGCCATGGACGCGGTGAGCAGCGTGCCGGCGACCGAGAGCAGACAGATGTAGATGCTGTTCAGGTAGGCCTGGCCGAACGGCACCGCCGTCCACGCCTGCACGTAGTTGGCGATCGTCCAGGGATCGGGAAGGAGGCTGAGCGGGTCGTCGAGCAGCTGCGGCAGCGTCTTGAACGAGGTCAGAAGCATCCACACGAACGGGAACACCATGGCGAGACCCCCGGCCAGGAGCACCAGATGGAGCAGGACCTGGCGCGCGCTGCGCGCTGCGCGCCCCTGCGAAGCGGCGGGGGCGGTGGTGTCGAGGGTGGCCATATTCACTCGCTCTCGTAGTGCACGAAGCGCTTCTGGGCTCCGAACTGCAGAGCGGTGATCACCAGCGTCAGGAACAGCAGGATCACTGACGCCGCGCTGGACGGGCCGAACTCGAAGCGGCCGAAGCCGAGGTCATAGATGTGGTAAACGATCGTGCGGGTCGCGTTGTCCGGGCCCGCGTCAGAGGTGAGCACGAAGACGGTGTCGAACGTCTGCAGCGAGGAGATGAACGCCACGATCGTGGAGAAGAAAATGATCGGGGAAATCAGCGGCATCCGGATCCTCGTGAGCAGCGACCACGCGCCGGCCCCGTCGATCCGCGCCGCTTCGATCACCGAGGGGGAGATGCCCTGGAGCCCCGCGAGGAAGATCACCGAGTTCAGGCCGACGGAACTCCAGATGGTGACGATGCACACAGAGATCAGCGCCAGGTGGGGGTCGCCCAGCCAGTCCGGGGGATCGACGTGGAAGGTGGACGCGATGAAGCTGCTCAGCACACCGTCGGAGCGGAACAGCTGCTGCCAGATCATCGCCACGGCCACCGTACTCGTGACCACGGGCGCGAAGAACAGGACCAGGTAGAGGGATCGGGTCCGGAGATTCTGCAGGGCCACGGCGATCAGCAGCGCCAGCGCCAGACCGACCGGCACCGTGATCACCGCAATCAGCAGGGTGTTCACGATGGACTTCAGCAGGAGTTCGTCGCCGAGTTGGTCGATGAAGTTCTGCCACCCCACCCACTTCAGTTCTGTGAGGCCGTCCCAGGAAGCGAAGGCGAGCACGAGACTGGCTGCGAACGGCCCCAGGATGAACAGCAGCATCCCGATCAGCTGTGGCCCGACGAAGACCCAGCCCCAACGCCGGTCGCGTCGGCGCCATGCCGCGGTGCGGCGGGGGGCCGGGGCGGCCGGCGCGGGGCTGGGCGCGCTCACTTGCCGATCTTCTCCGTAGCGAGAGCGGCCACGGCGTCGAGGGTGCCCTGTGCGTCCGCCTTGCCCTCGTAGAGCTTCAGGAACAGGTCACTGATGTCGGAGGACAGTCCCGGGACCTTGGCCTCGGCCGCGTAGTTCACGAAGCCGATGTCCCGTGCATCGAGGATGGACTGCGCGTGGGCCGGGTAGCCCTCGAGCACCACGGAGTCGGCACCCTTCACCGAGGGGACCGCGTTGCCGCCACCCTGCAGCCGGAACTTCTGTCCTTCGGCGTTCAGGAACTCGCTCCAGAACAGGTAGGCCGCGTCCGCGTTCTTCGTGTTCTTGTTGATCGCGAGGTAGGAGGCCGCGACACCGGTCGAGGCCGCCTTGCCGTCCACGGTGGGCCACCGGACCACGTCGTAGTCGTCCTGCACTCCGGCGGACTTGAGCGTGCCGATCGTGTACCGGCCCTGGACGAAGAAGCCGGCCTTGTGGCGCACGAACAGGCTGTCGGCACCGGCGCCCTCGGGCAGGCTGTCCGCGACGACGAACGTCTTGCTCTGGAAGTACTGGCCGAGCGTGGTCACGGCAGACACGGTCGTGGCATCGGTGGCGCCGACGAAGCTGTCGCCGTCGTAGGCCTTGCCACCCTGCGCGGAGATCCAGCTGTAGTGGGTGGCCCAGTAGTTCCAGAACATCGCTCCGGTGAGGCCCGCGGCCTTGAGCTTGTCGCACATCTGGAGGAACGTCGCAGTGGTCCACTGGTCGCTCGCGGCAAGGGTGGCCGGGTCCTCGGTGATGCCAGCAGCGGCCAGCGCCTTCTTGTCGTACCAGAACATGTCGGGATTGACGTCGTTGGGGGCGGCGTAGGTCTCTCCGCCGCTCTCCGCGGCGCCGAACAGGCCGGGGTAGAAGTCGTCCTTCGAGAATCTCACTGCCGGCCGCGGCCATGCGGTCGTTCAGCGGCATCAGCACGTTGGCGCTGACGAACTGCCCGAGCTTGTCGTCGCCGATGTAGAAGACGTCGGGAGCGGTGTTGCTGGTCAGCTGGGCCAGCAGCTTGGAGTGGTAGTCGGAGTAGGACGCGACCGGGTTCAGCGTGACCTTGATCTGCGGGTACTTCTTCATGAACTGGGTGTCGAAGTCCTTGTACCGGGTCAGTTCCTCGGGCGTGCCCCAGGTCGACCACACCACCGTGCCGGAAGGGGTGCCGGCAGCACCGCTCGCCCCGGACGCAGGAGCGGACGCCGCACCGCCGCCGCCGCTGCAGCCGGCCAGCCCGAGGGCCAGGGTCGCCGCGGCGAAGCCGGCGAGAAGTTTCAGGGTTCGTGAGCGCATCGTGATGGGCCTCTCTACTGGACGACGCTCGATATCTGTATTTTGCATACAGTGTTCTGCCTCGTCAATGGGTTCGGCGGTTCCTTACCGGATCGTTACCTGCACTCGACGGTGACCCGGAGGACGACCATCCTCCCCTCGACCAGAACGTCCCGGATCGCTTCCTCCGCTGCCACGACGAGAACTTCGTCTGCACCGAGTTCCCACTGCGCTCCACGGCCGGTGAAGTGCTGCCGGTCGCTCAGGTCGTCGTAGTCGTCGCTCGACGAGAGGTCCTCAAGCGGCGCGACCTCGAAGACCGCGCGCCCGTCCACCACGGCCCGCACCTCCAGATAGCGGCGATGGCCGGTGAGGACGGGACAGTCCGGGCGCGTGGTCGACCGGTACGTCAGCGAGTCGCCCAGGGAGAAGGTCACCTCGGGCAGGACGAGGTCGGAGCGTTGGATCGCCTCCACCACGCGGCGCCCTTTCACGCCACCGCCGAACGCGTCCGCGACAGCCTCGACGCCGGAGAGCTTCAGCATGACCCGCTCCCCTCGCCGAGCCCGCGCCACAGGTCTCCCGGATCCACCCCGCCGACCAACGGTGCCAGCAGGAACGAGTACCGGAACGGCTCCAGGCGTACCCGGTGCGCCTCGAGCACCTCCTGGCCCCACGAGTTCGAGCCGAGCCCGAGGACCGCGTGGTCGACGTTGAGCGTGATGCTGCGCGGGTCCTCCACGAGATCGGGGCGGTGCCGGGCGTGGTCGAGGACGGACGCCGGCCACGGCCAGGCGCTCACGTTCACCGGGGAGGCCGCGCTCACCACGAGACCGCGCCCCTGCCGGTCGCGCAGCGCGAACCAGCGCACGTCACCGCGGTTCCCGGTGTCCTGCGGCATCACGTACGGGACGTTCAGGTCGGCCACGTCGGCCTCCCAGCGTCCCAGCAGGGCCGCCTGGCGGGAGTCGGGGTAGTTCTCCCCCGGCCCACGGCCGTACCAAATGGCCCGCGCGAAGCGGCGGTTGACCCCCAATTCGGCACCGATCACCGCGACGAGGTCGGAGTAGCCGTTCGGCTCTCCCGCAACGTCCAGCTGCACCGAGCCGTCGGGTCGGGCCGTGTACCGGGTGGTCAGGGCGAGGCTCCAGTCTCCCGCGGGTGGCGCGAACCGCGCGGTCGCCACCGCCACCACCGCCCCGTCCTCGCGGTGCCACTCGAAGCCCAGGCAACGCTCGACCGCCCGGCCGAGCGCCCGCGGCTCCCAGAGCCGCTCGTACAGCGTGCGATGGTTGTCGATCAGGGGTTTGGTCAGGTGGAAACGCAGGGGCGCGGTGACCAGGTCGCGCCCGGCGACGGTCCAGCCAGCCAGGTGGCCACGCGCCCGGTCCCACCGGATCACGCCATCACCGGCGCGTGCCTCCAGCAAGCCATCGCGCAGCGCTGTTGTCCACCGGACGCCACGGCGGACGAGCGGAGGTCTTGGACGCGTGCCCAGCTCGAACTGGAAGGCACCCAGCTCGTGGCCGGCGTCCGCCCACGGCGTCGCCGCACGGTGCAGGACGCGGACGGTGAGCAGCGCCTCGCCGGCCCATCCGATCTCTCGGGACGGGACCGGCAGGCGGGTGCTCCCGCCCGGCTCGATCGGGGGCACCGCGATCGCCGCCGCGCTGGCCTGCTCTCCGTCCACCAGCCAGGACAGCGCGAGATCGAGGTCGTCCGGGGCGGTGCACTGGAACCGGCTTGAGAGCACCAATTGGTCGCCGTCGAGCGCGACCCGAACCGGGCACAGCACCTGCTTGTACTCGGCCAGGCCCGGGCTGGGGGTGCCGTCCGGAAGGACGAGACCGTCGATGCAGAAGTTGCCGTTGTTCGGCTCGTCGCCGAAGTCTCCGCCGTAGGCGTGGAAGGGCACACCGTCGTCGGTGTGGGTGAGGATGCCGTGGTCACACCACTCCCAGACGAAGTGCCCCTGGATGCCCGGCCAGCGGTCGATCACCTGCTGGTACTCCCACAGGCCGCCGGGCCCGTTGCCCATCGCGTGCGAGTACTCACAGATGATCCTCGGCTTGGGGTGGCGGTGTTCACCGAAGTCGTTCAGCTGGGGGATCCGGGAGTACATCGTGGACACCACGTCGACCACGTCGGCGTCCCTGTCCTCCTCGTAGTGCACGGGTCGGGTCGGGTCGAGTTCGCGGCAGCGCGCGTACATCGCCGGAATGTTCACGCCGTAACCGGACTCGTTGCCGAGCGACCACATCACGACCGACGCGTGGTTGCGTTGGGCGAGCACGTGCCGCTCGATCCGGTCGACGTAGGCGTCCTGCCAGGTGGGGTCATCGGTGATCCGGGAGATGTCGCCGACGCACGCGAAGCCGTGGCACTCCAGGTCGGTCTCAGCGAGGACAAAAAGCCCATACCGATCGCAGAGCTCGTAGAAGCGCGGGTCGTTCGGGTAGTGGGAGGTGCGCACCGCGTTGATGTTGTGCCGCTTCATGGTGAGGATGTCGCGCTCGAGGCGGGCCAGACCGACCGCGCGTCCGTCGTGGTCGTCGTGGTCGTGCCGGTTCACCCCGTGCAGCACGAGGTGGCGACCGTTCAGCAGCAGCTCGCCGTCGACGATCTCCACCTGGCGGACGCCGAGTCGGTGCGGCACCACCTCCGCCACCGCGCCGTGCGTATCGCGCGCCGTGATCAGCAGGGTGTACAGGTACGGGTCCTCCGCGGACCACAGGTGGGCATCGCGTAGTTCAATGTCGCACCTCAGGTGCGCACCCGCGGACGATCCTGACGCCACGACGCGTCCCCCTGCGTCCGCCAGTTGCCACTCGACGCTCCCGGTGGCGCCGGAACAGAAGGCCTCGAGAGCGACCGCGGCGTCCACGCCGTTGGCCGCGACCGTCGTGCGGACGCAGAAGTCGTCCAGGTGCGCGGCAGGACGCAGCAGCAGCGACACCGGACGGATGACGCCCCCCGCCCACCACATGTCCTGGTCCTCCAGGTAGCTGCCGTCGCAGAACTGGAGGACCCGCAGCGAGAGCAGGTTCTCACCGTCGCGGACGAAAGGCGTCACATCGAACTCGGCAGCGAGCCGGCTGCCCTTCGAGAAGCCCACCTGGTGGCCGTTCACCGCCACCTCGACGAAGCTCTCCACGCCGTCGAGGCGCAGGACCGCCTGCCGCTGCAGGTCCTCGGGTCGCAGCCAGAACGTGCGCTGGTAGGCCCCCGTCGGGTTGTCGGCCGGCGGATTCGGTGGGTCGACCGGGAAGGGGAAGAGTTCGTCGGTGTACTGCAGTCGCCCGTGGCCCTGCGTCTGCCACCACCCCGGCACGTCGATCCCCGGCCAGTCCTGCGATTCGCGCCAGATCTCCCCCGGCACGTCTTCGGGCCGGTCGAACAGCCGGAACCGCCACACGCCGTCCAGGCTCAGCCACTGGTCGCTCAGCCCCCGATCGAAGGTCAGCGCAGACGCGGCGTCCGGGTAGCCGACGAAGTAGGCACGAGCAGGGAGCCGCCCACTGTGCAGCGCGGACTGATCGGCCCACGGGTGCGTCATCGTCCCTCCTCCGTCTTGCAGACATCGAATGCAACGGCCACACTAAGAATACTGAATACAGAACCGCAACCCCAAGGGCCCTCTCTGCACCACGGGGCGACAGCGCAGGCCGTATGCTGCGCACAACCCCGCAGGAGGAGACCATGCCCATCGAGCGGCGCGCACTGCGCGAGCAGGTCCGCGACGAACTCCTCAGCCGCATGCGTACAGGGGCGGTCAAGCCGGGTGAGGGCATCAACGAGGTGCAACTGGCCGCCGAGATCGGGGTCAGCCGGACCCCCCTCCGCGAGGCACTGATCGCGCTGGAGACCGAGGGCCAGATCGAGAGCGAGAGCGGCAAGGGGTTCCGTTTCGTCGCGATGAGCGCGCGGGAGTTCGAGGAACTCGCGCCGGTGATCTCGGCGCTGGAAGGCCTGGCCATCGAACTCAGCCCGGGGCCGAAGATGCAGAAGCTGGGCCAGCGGCTCGCGAGGCTCGCCGCCGACTTCGACACCGAGTCCGCCGCGCACTCGATGATCATGACCCGCGACGACGAGTGGCACGGGGTGATGCTGAGCGCCTGCCCGAACGAGCGACTGCTCGCCCTGATCGCGACGGTCCGGCTGTCGTTCCATCGGTACGAGTCCCTGCTGGTTCCCAACGAGGCCGTGGTCGAACGGGTCGCCGCCGAGCACGCCGCGATCGCCGCGTGTCTGATCGAGGGCGACGTCCCCGGCGCCCAGGCCGCGCTGAAGGCCAACTGGGTGAACGGCGCCAAGCGCATCCTGCTCCAGGCGAGCAGTCGCTACCTCAGCGCGTGACCCAACTGTGACCGCCGACCCCTGTACGAGTCTTCGTATTCTGAATACAGTATGAAGAACTCAACGAGGAGGTCGCCTGATGAAGTCCCGTATCGCCGTCGCCCTCGCGGCCGCGACAGCCCTTTCGCTCACCGGCTGCGCGATGGGCGGCACCGCCCCCGCGGCCAGTTCTGCGCCCGCCGTCACCGCGTCCGCCGCCCCCACCGGTGAGATCACCGTCTGGTCGTGGGACGTCGCGGCCACCGCATTGAAGCGGCTGGGGACGGAGTACCAGTCCAGCCATCCCGGCACCACCATCAACGTCGTCGACATCGGCTACGACAATGCCTACGACAAGATCTCCGTCGGCCTGCAGGCCGGCAGCGGCCTGCCCGACCTGCTCACCATCGAGACCGACCACGCGTCCGGTTACCTCGGCGAGTTCCCGCAGGGCTTCGTGAAGCTCGACTCGGTGATCGGGGACAAGAAGGCCGTCTTCGATCCGTCCAAGTGGGCCGCGGCGACCGGCACGGACGGCGGCATCTACATGGTGCCGTGGGACTCGGGGACGGTCGCGCTATACTACCGCTCCGACTACCTGAAGGCCGCCGGGGTGGACCCGAACTCCCTGACGACCTGGGACGCGCTGATCGCCGCGGGCGAGAAGATCAAGGCCGCCACCGGACACACCCTGATGTCGATCGACGTCTCCTCGGGCGCCACGTTCGGCATGCTGATGCAGCAGCAGGGCGCCTGGATCTTCGACGCGAACGGCAACGTCGCGGTGAACAGCGACCAGGCCGTGGCCGCGCTGACCGTCCTGAAGACCATCCAGGACAAGGGGCTGCTGAAGAACGTGAAGGGCTGGGACGGCCGGGTCAGCTCGACCAAGGCCGGCGACTCCGCCGTCCATCCCGAGGCGGTCTGGTGGATCGGCACCCTGGAGAGCGAGATGAAGGAACTCTCCGGCAAGTTCGGGGTGGTGCCGCTGCCCGCCTTCGGCGACAGCGCCCGGACCGCGGCCAACGGCGGCTCCAACCTCGCCGTGCCTGCGCAGGCGAAGAACCCCGTCCTGGCCGCCGACTTCGCTGCCTGGGTGCTCGCGGACGCGAAGAACCAGGCGTCGATGATGGAGAACGAGGGCCTCTTCCCGTCCTACCTGCCCGCGCTGAAGGAGTCGATCTTCACCGAACCGTCGGCCTACTTCGGCGGCCAGAAGGTTTACGAGCTGTTCGCCGACCAGACCGCCAAGATCCCGCCGGTGAACTACACCAGCGACTACGCCAAGGCGTCCGACATCGTCGGCAACGCGGTGGTCGCCGCCGTGCTGAACGGAAAGGACCCGAAGGCGGTGCTGGACGACGCGGCGAAACAGATCGCGACCGCGACGGGCCGGCAGATCGCCGGCTGATGGCCGCGACGTCGGCGCCCGCCGGCCGGCCGAGGCGGAGCCCCTCCCGCCTCGGCCGCCGGCTCGCGCGCCCCGGCCTGTGGTTCTCCCTGCCCGCCTTCGCGCTGTTCTGCCTCTTCTTCGCCTACCCGCTGGTCGCCTCGCTCCTGCAGAGCTTCTTCACGACGAAGGGCGGGGTGTCCCGACCGGTCGGCCTGGCCAACTACCTGCGGCTGACCCAGGACCCGCTGGTGGCGCAGAGCCTCGCCAACGCGGGCATCATCCTGGTGGTGCAGGTGCCGCTGATGATCGTGCTCGCCCTGGGGATCGCGTACGTGCTGAACCAGTCGTGGCTGAAGCTGCGGACCGGCTTCCGGCTGGCGTACTTCCTGCCTGCGGTGACCACGCTCGTGGCCTACTCCATGGTTTTTCGGGTCATGCTCGCCACAGACGGCGGGCTGGTCAATCAGCTGCTGGGCGTGGTCGGCATCCCTGCGGTGGACTGGCTGAACAACGAGCTGTGGGCCAAGGTCGCCCTGATCGCGTCCATCACCTGGCGCTGGACGGGCTACAACATGGTGATCATCCTCGCCGGCCTGCAGGCGATCCCCGGCGAGCAGTACGAGGCTGCGAAGGTGGACGGGGCGGGCTGGTGGGCCACCTTCAGCAAGGTGGTCGTGCCACAGTTGAAGGCGGTCCTGGTGTTCACCACGGTCACCTCCACGATCGGTGCCCTGCAGCTGTTCGACGAGAACTACATCCTCACTGCCGGCGGCCCGAACAACGCGACGCTGACGCCTGTGCTCTACCTCTACAAGGTCGCCTTCCGGCAGTTCGACTTCGGGTACGCGTCCGCGATCGCGTGGCTGCTGGTCGTGATCATCACGCTGGCGTCCGCGCTGCAGTTCTGGTTCATGCGCGAACGTGAACCCCGCGCGCGGGGCGGTGCGCGATGAGGCGCACAGTGGGCCTCACCGTCCTCTACGTCGCGCTCGGGCTGGGCGCCGTGGTGAGCCTGTTGCCGTTCTGGTGGATGGCGATCGCCTCGACCCACACGACGTCCGAGCTGTTCGCCACACCCCTGCCGTGGCTGCCCGGCGCCGAGCTCCTGGCGAACCTGGCCAGGCTGCAGCAGAGCACCGGCTTCGCGCGGGTGATGCTCAACTCGCTGGGCGTCGCCGTCGTCTACACCGCCTTCAGCACTCTGGTGTCGGCCATGGCGGGCTACGGGTTGGCCAAGTTCCGCTTCCGCGGACGCGGCCTTCTGCTCGGCCTGGTGCTGCTCACGATGATGATCCCGATGCAGGTGCTGCTCGTCCCGCTGTTCCAGATGATGTCGAGCGTCGGCTGGATCGACAGCTACCAGGCGGTGATCCTGCCTTTCCTGGCCAACGCGTTCGGCATCTTCCTGATGCGGCAGGCGTTCCTGGACTTCCCCGACTCGCTGGTGGAGGCCGCCCGCATCGACGGAGCCGGCGAACTCCGGACGTTCTACCGCGTCGTCCTGCCGGTCGCGCTGCCGCAACTGGCAGCCCTGGTGATCTATACATTCATGAGTCAGTGGAACGCCTTCATCTGGCCCCTGCTGATGTTGAACACGGAGTCGAACTACACCGTCCCGCTCGCGCTCAACCGGATGATCGGTCTCACCCGCGTCGACTACTCCGGGCTGATGCTCGGCTCGCTGCTCGCGACGATCCCGCTCCTGCTGGTGTTCCTCTTCTTCCAGAAGCAGTTCATCGCCGGGCTGCTCGGGGGCGCGGTCAAAGGCTGAACCAGGGGAGGGGATCCCGGTCCTGGCCGACTTCCTGTGCAGCGGATGGGGGATCGCGAACCACTTGTGGGATGCGGGCCATGCGGGGCTTCACGAGCCCCGTTCTCGCGGCCTATCGTGCCCGCGCCGCCACCCGCGACAGGATCGGATCGAAGCTCCCCGCGCTCAGGAGAGTCTCGATCGAGTCCTGATCGTGGATCACCTGCGTGAGAACGTCGTCGAGAAGACGCAACAGCTGATTGTCCCCCTGCATGTCGACCACACAGAGCAGCACGTGATGCACCTCGATACCTCCCCCTGCCACGGGGTTGGCGAGCTCGTAGAGCTCGAAGTGGTTCGTCGCGCCGGGATGCTGCGGAAGGACGAGGACGCAGGCACGTGAGTAGATGCTGGTCTCGAAGGAACGAAGAATATCCGCCTCAAGGTGTTCCGCAGCCTCGGGGTCTGCGGCGAGGCGGAACCCCACGGTTGCCGCGAGCGTGTCGAGAGACGACACCCTCAGGTTGCGGAAGACCACCAGATCGTCCAACCCCAGCCGCTCAGCGGCCGCTCGGTATCCGAATCCGGGAGCGATGACCACGTCGTGGAAGCGCTGGAGCCCGGCGCCGTCGACAGGCCTCCCCAGCTGGACGACCGGCCAGTCGTAGCGGTAGGCGACGAACGCGCCGTCGTACGCCACGGCGTCGTACTGTGCCACCGGCACGCCTCTGAGCTCGTAGAGTTCGTAGGCATCGAGCGCCGCGAAGTAGCGGTCAACCGGGTACCGATCCAGGACTTCCGCCCTGAGTTGCTCGGCGCCGACGAGGCCGTGGCCGCTGCAGACGGCGAGCCGGCGAGGCTGGAAATTCCTCTTGACGGAGTCGACCACCACCGCGATCCGGTTGGCGAGGTCGATCACGGCATCTGTGGCGAGGGGCGCCATCGGTGACAGGACAACGGCGGCACGACGCGCGAGCGCGAGTGCAACCGGCGAGGCGACCTCGTCCATGGATGACTGCGTTCCGGTCTGGAACTGCGCAGACCCCAGACCCGCACTGAGTCGGGCGAGGATGGGCACCACTCCCGCCACGAGTGCAGCTCGTGCGGCAGGGATCTCGAAGATGCGGACGCCGAACGCGCGAGCGAGGTCCTCGTGGACGACCGTCACGAGGCCGTCTGCCCGGCGGGCAGCGGCCCGGCTGCAGGGTGTGTTCGTTGCTTCGACAACGGCATCCGTCCACATCAGCAGCAGCACGGCGAAGGCTGAGAATCTCCGCGCTGCGCGGTGGGTCGGCGTCTCCTCCGGGGACCGCAGCCAGGACCCGGGCCGCGACATCGTGTTGTGGTGTGGCCTCGGCCAACTCCACCCAGGCCGCCTCCTCCTCGACACCGTGCCCTCCCCGCAGTCTCATGGCTGTGATCGCGAGGTACTGGGCGAGCCGCTGGGTGCGGGTGTCGGCGATCCGCACCGTCGAGTTCCGCAGCTCCGTCAGGAGCCGTTGCCGCAGCATCGTGAACTCGTCGAGGTCGAGTGGCGAGACGCCGTGCGCGAGCGTTGGGCGCGACCTGTGGAACGCGAGCTCGAGAAGGTGGGTGAGGCACAACCGTCGAGCGAACTCCGTGCCTGACACCCGAATGCCGGCGCTCGGCCGCGACTCCAGCTGGAGCCCGAACCCGGCGAGAAACTCCCGAACTCCGCGGAGGTCGGGTCGCAAAGCACTGCGAGAGACGAACATACTTTCGGCGAGTTCGTCGATGGTGGTCCAGCCCTCAGCGAGAAGGAGCCGAGCGAGGACCTCCCGCGTGCGAGCCCGTGATGCGGCGCCACCGAAACCCCGGAACGCCGCCCTGATGTCGAGCTGTTCGACACCTTCGGCGAAGCGGGCGCTGTCGGAGACCTCCAGCCAGTACCCGCGCCCCTTCCGTGCTCGCAGGTCGGCTCCAAGGTCTCGTGCCTGGGCGCGAAGCGCCGACATGTCCGTCTTGATCGTCCGCTCCGACACCGAGAGCCGGCGGGCAAGCTGGCGGGCCGTGACCGGGGACTCCGCGTGTGCGAGAACGTGGAGGATCGCCGCGATCCGTGGGTTGCCGCTGGACATGGGGCGATTGTCTCAATCTGAGCGTGTCCAGCGGCAACCCGATCCGGCATCAACCCACGTCACGCCAGCTGACCAACTCGACGTCGTGCGACTCGACCCACTCACGCAACCTCGGTGAGCAGTACATGGCCAGATCCTTCATTCGGATCACCGTGTAGGTGGTGATCTGGAACAGTTCGTCATCCAGGAAGCCGGGGTGGGCGATCATGAGCGTGGTGTCGTGGTCAAGAACCTCCGGGATCACGGCCAGCACCTCCTCCTCGACATTGGTTCCGAGCTGCCGCTCGAGCGGAAACGGCTTCGGATTCCATGTGTTGGTGAGGAAGTGAGCGCCGATCTGGTCGGCGTGGTCCATGGCGAAGACGATTCCGTGTCGCTCGGCGAGTTCCGCGATCACTGCATGCGTGTTCGCGGTCACGAGCGAATGGGGATGGAGGTACTCCGGCTTTTTCCCGACCAAGTCCAGGAACCGTTCGTACTGGGCGTTCGCCTCCCGCATGACCTGGTCAATCGGGTACGGATCCTGTTCGAACTCCAGCATGATCCCGCCCTGCGACCCCACCACGGTCCCGGCTGCGACCACAGCCCCCGAAGTGCGGAACCGTCCTGACGAGTCGACCAGGTCCGGGACCTCCGCCGGGCTGCAGAGTGGTCGGCCCGTGACGAAGTTGAAGTCCTGGCCCAGACACACGTCGACGTCGAGATCGGCGACAGCGCTCACACTGGAGGGCATGTTCGTGAACAGCCCGGTATTTCGGATGAGCCCGTCCCGGATGCCCTTGCGGATGCCGGCAGAGACGGCATCGGTGATCCCGTAGTCGTCCGCTTGGCAGAGGAGCTTGTGGGACATGTCAGGCCGCCGTCCCGAAGATCCCGACAAGGGCTCCGAGCACACCGGTGGCCAGGATGATCACCACGAGCCAGGTGGGCCGTACGCCGCGTCGGATGAGTGCGACCAGACCAAAGACCAGAAGCACCGACAGCAGCCCCGGCATGATCGAGTTGATCACGTCCTGCACGACCAGCGACGCACCACCGATCTGGATGGTCCACTGCAGTGGCACGTTGACCATCTTCGCTGTCATCGCCCCCATCATGGTCAGGCCGAGGACGGCCGCAGCCTTGGTGAGTGCTGCCATCAGTCCCGACTTGAACACGGTGTCGATCATCGACGTGCCGAGGGTGTAACCCCAGTTGGTGAAGTAGTACTTCACCACGGACTGGCTCACGCCGTACAGCAGCACAAACAGGATCGGCCCCAGCACATTGCCCTGGGCTGCCAGCCCAATGGCGATGCCGGCGGCGATGATCCGCAGCGCGTTGAAGAACAGCGAGTCGAACATGCCCGCCGTCGGCCCCATCAGGGCAGCTTTGATCGAGGCGATCGTTGCCCCGTCCACCGCCTTCTTCTCCTTCAGGTCGCGCTCCATCGCGTACGAGACTCCGGCGATGAAGGAGAACGGCACGGCATGCGTGTTGAAGAACGACTGGTGGCGAAGGTAAGCCTCCTTGCGACCCTCCGGGTCATCCTTGTAGAGGGACTCGATGGCGGGCTGCATCGTCATCGTGAACCCGTTGGCTTCCATCTTCACCATGTTGAAGCCCTGGAACACCAGATGTGAGCGGAGGAACATCCGCCGCAGGACGGCGCGCTCCTCGGTCGTGAGTGAGCGATGGTCCATCAGAAGAACTCCTCGTCAGTGTCGGCCAACTGCGCGGTCTGCACCCTCGCCTTGGCCTCGATGATGTCCTTGTCAATGAAGAACAGGGTGAGCGCGGCGACTGCGCCGAGGATGGCGACCGGAAGCGTGTCCAGCTTCAGGTAGGCGACCAGGACGTAGCCAAGGAAGAAGAAGGCCCCTGCCGTCCGCGACCAGATCATCGAGATCAGGATCGCGAAGCCGATACCGACCATCATCGAGCCGGCGGCGGAGAGTCCCGCCATGACCCAGCTGGGCAGTGCAGCCAGCAGGTTGTTCAGCCCGGTGACCCCGAAAGCCACGGCGAAGAAGAGAATCACTGTCGGCACCAGCGCCATCAGGATCGAAATCGCCATCACCTGGATGTTGAACTTTCTGGGGTTGCCGGACGCCGCCAGACGCTCCCAGTGCGGCGCGAATGCTGCCCACACGGGCGTCATCAGGCTGTACACGACTGCAGCCATCGCGGTGCCGATCGGCAACGCGAGAGCGAGTCCAGCCTCCGTGTCGGCACCGGTGAGGATGGTGTAGGCGACGGCAATCACCGAAGCGGTCGTTGCGTCCGCGGGGATCTGGCCACCGATGGCCGAGATTCCCATGAAGATCGACTCCAGCGCAGCGCCCATGATGATGCCCTGGGCGGGATCGCCCAGGAGAAGTCCGGTCACTGGCGCGATCACGATCGGGCGGGTGAGGCACTGCCAACTGATGAAGTACGGGTCGATCGCGGTCAGCACGAAGTAGGCAATCGAGACAGCGATCGCCGCTTGGATCATCACAGCTGGATCTCCTTTCTATCGTCGAGTCGCCAGGACGCCGGCGAGATTGGTGGGGTTGTCCTCGGGTGTGGTCTGGACGACGACCGGAACACCGGTGTCCACGACCTTCTGCAGGCTCGCGGCCTCTTCGGGATACAGATAGAGGTTCGGGCCATAGCTCGGACGTGGAGCGTTGTCGACACGGTTGGCCGTCCGCCCGTAGTTGCCGACGTTGATCCTGGCGATGTCCGGGACGCGGGAGGCTACGGCCAGCAGGTCTTCCGGCGTCGCGACGACCACAAGGATGCTGAGCTTGCCGGCACGCGGATCAGACAGAAGCGTGATCGCGTCCTCCACGCTACGAATCGCGACCTTCGCCGTCGGCGGGGCGGCCATCAGTAACGATTGCTGAATCAGCTCGCTCCTCGCGGCATCGTCATTGGCCACCACGATCCGATCCACCGCCAGGTGCCGCGACCACTTGATCGCGACCTGGCCGTGGATCAGTCGCTCGTCGAGCCTGACCATCTTGATCATTCGTTCTCCTACTCGTCGAAGAAGTCCTGACCAGCGTCCACAGGCGCCTCATCGAGGAGGACGACGCGAAGCTGGTCTCGGGATTGCTCGACCAGCTCACGAATTCGCTGATCGGCAACCGGAGCGGGCTCGAGGGCGATCGCGAGCACGAACGCCAGGTTGACGCCCGACACAAGGGTGGTGTTTGGACGATCGAGGTAGGCGCAGAGCGCGGTGTTGACGCTTCCGCCGTACAGGTCGGACATGAGCACCACCTGGTCGGCCGCTTGCACCGTTGCGTAGAAGGCGTCGACCGCATCAGCGACCGTCGTGTCGTCCAGGTACGCGTCGTAGGTGGTAACTGCACGCTGCGAGCCGAGGAGGACCTCGACGGCTCCGAGAAGTCCAGAGGCGAATCGCCCGTGGGACCCGATGAACAGCCGCAGCACTTCCAGATTCCCTCTCCGTTGATGGGTTGCCTCGTGGGCGAGGACGAATCTACGACGTCCCCGGCTGCACTTGAACGTCATCGGATGCGGAGCCGAAAGTGCATTGCACCCGCCTGCACCATGTCAGGTGCAAGGGAGGATGTGTGGCAGTGCGCGGCGAATCCCGCAGGATTGCCGGCCGTGGTGGCGGAGTCGTTCGAGGCCGGATGCGGCCCTTCTTGACCAACGGCCCTGCAGGGCGCACGCAACGCACCTCGGTTGGGTCGGAGTCGTCCGCGGGTTCGCCAGGTCGGTCAGGCGCGACCCGATCCTGTCGATGCCCGGAAGTGGGTCCAGTTGAGACGTGAACTACGACTCAACTCTCGAACGCTCCTCCCGCGGACCTCGCGGTCGGAGCGTTTCCCGTAGTCAAGTGGCGGAGGATACGAGATTCGAACTCGACGGCGGGCTCGTTGCGATCCCCTAATCGGGGGCGTAAACTGGCCTCTGACTAGGTCTTTTACCCGTCGGTTGCGCGGGAGAGCCTAGCTCTTCATAGGTATGCAGACGGACTTTCGGGGCACTTTCGGGGCACGGAACGCTGGTCCTGAGCGCGCCGGAGGATACGAGATGCGCGAATCGCGGTGGTAACAGGTGGTTGAAAGCAGGCGAAACTGGGGCAAGGTCCGCAAGACGCGGTCCGGCCGCTTTCAGGCGTCCTACGTTCACGGAGGCGTCTGGGGTGTTACTGAGGGAACGCGCTTCACGGCCCTGTCGACGTTCGACACCAGTGGCGACGCGTGGGCTTGGCTGGGCCGGGAGCGCGAGCTGATCGACCGGGGCACCTGGACTCCCCCGTTCGAGCGATACCAGCAGCTGGAGCAGGAGCGCATCGAGGCCGAGCGGGCCAGGCGAGCCGCTGAGGCGCTGCCGACCATCGAAGTGTACGGCCGGCAGTATGTCGAACGCGACGACCTCTCCGCCGGCACCCGCGAGCGGTACCGGGGCCTCCTGAAGCACTACATCCTGGGAGAACCCGCCACCTCGAACCGCCGGGGGATGACCAAAGGCGCGTCCGTCGTGCAGCATGGCCTCGGCGACATCCGGGTCACCGAACTCACCCGTGGCCACGTCCGCGCTTGGTGGCAGAACATGCCGGTGAAGACCCGGGAGTCATCCTGCCGGCAGGCCTACGACCTACTGCGGGCGATCATGAACGCCGCCGTCGAGGAGGAACTCATTGACAACAACCCGGTGAAGGTGAAGGCCGCTGCCCAGGCCCAGGTGTCTCGCGAACGCGACTTGGCGCCCCTACCAATACCTGTGCTGTACCGGGTCGCCGATGCGATGCCCGAGCGTCTGCGGCTCGGCGTGCTCCTCGGCGGCGTGCTTGGCCTCCGCTCCGGCGAGGTCCGTGCCCTGCAACGGCGCGACTTCAGCCTCGGGGGCAACATACCGACCGTCACCGTGACACGCGCGGTGAAGGAGGCCGAGGGCAAGGTCGAGATTGGTGCGCTGAAGACCGCGCGCAACGGAATCGCCTCACGCACTCTCCCCATCCCCGCAGCACTCCTGGATGCCGTGAAGGTCCATCTGCGAGACCACACCCAGATCGGACGTTCTGGCTTGCTGTTCTGGCGCGCATCCGACGGTGATCCGATCCGCTCCGCGGCCTGGCTCAAGATCTTCAAGAAGGCGTGCGCCCAAGTTGCATCCGATCTCGAAGCCGAGGCGATCAAGCTGACCGCTGCGACTGGCGAACCCGAAAGCGACGAGTCCCAGCGCATCCGCGAACTCCTCACGGACCAGGGCGGCTACATCTTTCACGGCACCCGAGTCACCGGCCTCACCTGGAGCTACCGGCTTTCCGGCGGCAACCTCAAGGCCGTCCAGGCCATCGGAGGGCACACATCGTCCAAGACCGCGCTGCGCTACCAGCGGGCCGACGTCGACTACCTGGCGGCCATTGCGGCGAACGTCTCCAAAATGATCGAGAACACTGCTGAATCGTGATCTCCAACGAGACCGGCTGAAAGAAGTGAGCCCGCACAGTCAGCTTGAGACAGAGCGCATCTTCGTGGCTAGGGGAAACGCGTTGTCGGAACCCTCGCCGTTCCGCTCGACACGCTGGCCTAAGCGGGATCCTAGGGCGCACATCCTCTGCCGGCAGCAGCCACGTGATCCGGTTCAGGCGCGCCGTGTTGACTACCCGACGGTGACCCGGCCAGCCTCGCGCCAGATAACGAACGCCGGCACACCCTCAACGAACCGCGGCCACATCAGCACTGCGATGACCATGTCGCGGAGCGGGTAGCCCTTTCCGGTCGGGCTTCGCGGATGGCCCACCGCGTTGAGCGGTGCAGGGTGGAGCGGTTCGCCGCACTCTCCCGTCCTTCGAAAGGCACACACGGGCGGGATCATTGCATGTCCGGCGCGAAGGAGCTCCCGCTTGGACTAGCGTTCAGGCGAGTGGGGACTCGGGGCCTGTATCAAGGGGCCCGTGAGAGCAGATCGAAAGGAGGCGGTGCATGGCCGACCCAGCTAGCCAGGACATTGCCGCTGCGCTCGCCAGCTACTTCTTCGGAGGCAGCGGACCTTCTCACTCGAAGCTGACCACCATCTTCATGAGCGCCAGGCTTGGGGACGTGGCGCCAAACGCCGGCGGTTCCATGACGGACGGGCCGAACAAGGAAGCCCGCGTTCAGCGGACTGTCATGGCGGCCGTCCGCCACCCCGAGGCCGCGAGGCCGCTGGTAGACGGCCTCCTCTCGGCACTTCGCACGTCCGGTGCGTTCGATCGAGATTCTCCCGGCTACGACGGCGGCAAGCTTCGAACGCTTCGGAGAGCATTCGATCGACAGGGGTGGCTGTTGAGCGACGACGGCGATCTCTCGCCGATCGGCGAGATCAACGTGTCAACCGGCGGCCGGAGCGCCCTCGAGGAGCAGCTGAGCCGGCTTCGGCAGAACACCTCCGATGCGGGCGCGCTATTGGGGACCGCAAAGGACATGCTTGAAGCAACGGCGAAGTTGATCCTTCAGGAATTGGACGTTGAGTACACGGAGAAGATGAGTTTCGACGAGTTGTGGCACCACGCTCGCGAGAGGCTCGGAATCCTCCCGCAGCAGGTTGCTCAGGACGTCCCTGGTGCAGCATCCATAAAGACCATCGTGCAATCCGCTTGGACTATCGCGCACCAAGTCAACGTTCTACGCGGGCTCCAAGGCTCCGGCCATGGCAGAGCGCTCCCAACAGGCGTCTCGGCCACACAGGCGCTGTTCGTCGTACGCGAAGCTTGCAGCATGGCGGAGTTTGCTCTGGCGACCCTGGATTGGCAGATGGGCCGGACATAGCCAAGACTGCTCCGAGGGCATCACGAACCCACTCGCTAGAAGGTCCATCCAATGGGTGGAGGTCGGAGTCACCCGCTTGCACCTCGGCTGCGCCCCGCTTGTGGGCTTGGCTTGATCGGCGCGGGAGACCCGTCCGGAGCCGAGGATGTCGCGACGGTGCGAAGCGATACGCTTCGACTAGCAGAGCTCCGCTCTGTTGACCACAAAGCCGTCGAGGGCTGGCTTCAGCCAGCGAACATGAGGTGCACATGACGCCCGCCCTGGCCACCGAGCGTGACGCTTGCGCCGAAGTGCTCAGGCAACGACTGGAAGATCGGACGCGTCACGACCCGAGCTTCTGGGATTTCGAGGACTCACCTCGCCGCGGCGGCGGTCATGCCTTCTTCCAATATCCGGCGATGATGGTCCCCGAATTACAGGGCGCCCTCCTCGATGATCTCCTCGCAGTCCAACCTAACGTCAAGTCTGTTTTCGACCCGTTCATGGGCTCGGGCACGGTCCTGCTGGAGTCCATATACCGGGGACTTGATTTCTTCGGCGTCGACATCAATCCGATGGCGGTTCTGCTGAGCCACGTGAAGGCGGCACCGCCGTCCATCGAATCGGCAACGCGGGCCGTTGCAGCTACCGTAGATCGTGCCAAGAAGTCGGACGCGCCCGACTTCGACTTTCCAAATATCCAGAAGTGGTTCACGCCGTCCGTCCGTTCTGAGTTGTCCAGACTTCGCCAGGCCATTATGCGGGAGCCCGAGCTAGAGATTCGCCGATTCCTCTGGGTTTGCATGGCGGAAACAATCAGGCTGGTATCAAGTTCGCGCACGTCTACTGTAAAGCTACACGCCTACTCCGCCGAGCAATTGGCCGCTCGCAAGCCGGAGGCGATGTCGACTTTCGCATCTATCGGTATGGCGAACTCACATCGAGCAGGAGACCACTGGGAGCGCGTGTCAACGCGGAGTGGCAGCGAGGTTCGCTCGCCTGAGGTCACGCTTCAGCGCGCGTCAATCCTCAGCGACATAGTTGGCCCGTCAGTGGTGGATGCCATCATGTCGTCCCCCCCATACGGTGACAACCACACCACCGTTACCTACGGCCAACACAGCTACCTGCCGCTGCGTTGGATCAACGAGCGCGACTTGGTCGGGACTCTGGAGCCTTCACTACTGGCCTCCACGGGTCGCATCGATCACCTGAGTCTTGGCGGCTCTTTGCTTGGCGCGTTGGGGAGTCGGGCAGATCTCGAAGCGAAGTCGCCAACTCTCGCCACATTCTTGCCGAAGATTGAGGGCCGACCAGATCTCATCAAAAAGGTCCTTTCCTTCTCGCGGGACTACGACTTGGCGCTTTCGCGAGCCTCAGCACCTTTGAGGATTGGGGGTTTCAGCTTCTGGACGCTCGCCGAACGGAGAGTCGGAGGCGAGCAGGTTCCGCTGATCCTGATCACTGAAGAGCTACTCGCTCAGCACGGGCAGGAGAAGGTGCATCTGATCACTCGTCGCCTCCCATTGAAGCGCAAGCGGATGGCTGGAACGAACAGTATCGGTAGCACGATGAGCCGTGAGTACGTGCTGGTGACCGCGAAAGTCCGCTAGCTCGCCGGACGCTCGCGGCTGATTCCGTCGACCACGTCCGGTTCGAATGCAGGGCGGCCCTGGAAGGCCGTCGCCAAATCGGCAAGACGTGCCGCGTACTCGTTTCGGACGCGGCCGATTCGTCGGATGCCGTAGATGATGGCGCGCGGGCTCTCTGTATGGACAACGGCGGTGACGCCGGCACGCGCATCAGCGCTCGCGCCCGCCAGAGACGCACCGATGTGTCTCAACCAGTCCTCTCTTTGGTCCATCTCCGCCATGGCCACTTCAGCCGCCGCGTACTTCTCGATGACCTTGCCTGCGCGGACCGAAAGTTGTTCGAGTCGCGGCACCAACCCCGGTGCCAGCGGTCTCGGTTCACTGACCGTCGCCGGGATGACGGCTCTCCCGTCTGGATTGAAGACAGTGGCGTCCACCGCGTCGATCGGGACAGTGATGCGTTTCTTGAAGCGGACCGACCAGACATCAGTTCCGCCGGACTGCAGGTATCCCACCTCACGCTTGGGGTACAGAAACGCCTCCTCATCCTCGCCTGCCTGGGCACGCTCCGGCGTGATCTCGTGGAGCACGACAGACAGGATTTCGGGTTCCCGACGCCCAGACGACCGCACCGTCAGGTCGCATGCTTGGCCAAGTAGCACATAGTGGCGCGCGGCCGGCACCGATGCACCTTTGCCGGCGGGGTAGAGGGACTCAACGATGAAGATGTCGCCGATCTCAATCGGGAGCCCCAGGGAAGATACGAAGCCATCGGGCAAGAACCGGTCCTCACGCAGCGTCTCGCGTATCTGCTCTTCATCGCGCTGCGCGTTCTTGTACGCCTCAACCCCACCGGCCCGGATCGAGCTAAGGTGCTTGTCGGCGAAGCCCTGGCCCCTCACCTCGAGCGAAAGCGTCTCGGCATACGCACGTTGAGCGGCACGCAGCGGGTGCTCAAGTTCGAACAAGCCTTCCTTGCGGGCCGCCGCCATCGCTTCGATGAGTACGTAGTCGTTGAGCGCTTCGAAGCTCTCCCGCGCACGCGCTGAGGCACTGTCGAGGGCGCTCATCGCCAAGTCCCGATAGGCCGAGATCTCCCGGACTAGCAGTAGCGCTCGCAGGCCCGCTGGCAGAGTGGTCACCTTGGACGTGCGAAACTTCCCAATGGCGGCGATTCGCGTCGCTTGATCCCCAAACCGTCCGCGAAGCTGATTCGTTAGGTCGGTCTCCCCTTCCTCGTTTGTGGCTGATTGTGTGAGAAGACCTGCCCAGACGTTGTCGCCAGCGGCAGCCAGGATATCGCCGAGGAGGACCTCTCCAGAGGTCGCGTCACCGCCTTCGCGAGTGAAGGAGCGGTCTACAAGGACTAGGTACTTGTTCGATCGCTCCTTAAGGGTGGCCTCCTGCACACCCCTCCATTCTGCCATCGACAAGGGGCGATACTCCGCAACCCCATCGAAGAGGCGCCGAAGCACTTCACGCGACTGGAGATCATTCGCTATCGACTCGGCCGGCAGTTGGTCCTGCCGATCCTGCAGGAGGTTGTCGTAGAGTTGACCCAGCTTGGTCTGCAGCGGAGCAGCGAAGCCAGACCAACCGGCATTGATGAAGTCGGCCACACTCGATGGATCCTCAGAGTCAACGTCACCAAAGCCCTCGGCTCCCTGCCCATCGTGCAGGACCTGGATCACTGCCCTAGATAGTTCTTCCGAGCCGGCCATCGCCTCGGTGATCTGCTCGGCAGCGACTGCCTGACTGCCTGGTGCGTTGAGATCGTCGATAGAGATCACGATTGTCACGCCGATCGCGCTCAGCAGGTCGCCTATCCGCTTCTTGGTGGCGTCAATATCCTGCTGACTGATGGCCGGTTCCGCCGCAGTCCCCGGAAGATCCGACCCGTCGACAGAACACAACTCATCCATGACGATCCTCAAGCGTGTCTTCGGTTCGAACGGCTGTCAGATCCACCACAAAGGTGTTGGGGTGTCCTGCTTCGTTCAACGAGCTTCCCAGATGAATGCTGCAGCCCTCTGAGTCGAGAAGCTGACTCACGACAAACAGCCCGAGTCCGCGGCCGTCACTTCCGGGCTTGGTGGTTACGAAAGGCTCAAATAAGGTGTCGACCACTCGCGGCTCGACACCCGGGCCGTTGTCCGTGATCAAGATACGCGGCGCGTCGATCGTGATCGCGACCGAACCGGCGTGCAGCCGACCTACCTGAATCTCGCGGGTTAACCAATACTCGCTGTTTCTGACCAGATTGTCGATGATCTGCATGAACTTGCCCTCGTTCATCCTGATAGCGAAGTCTCCTCGAACATCCGTCCTCAGCTGGATTCCGGACCTCTCGAGCCGCGGTAGATGGTAGTCCACGGCGCTCACCACAAGAGCTGAGACCACATGTACCTTGCGTGTCTCACGACGGAACCGCAACGAGGGATTGAGACGACTCACTTGGCGTGACATCTCCGAAGCGGAGGCTCGAACGTGTTCGACAAAGCCGATGACGCGCGGGTCGCGCTCGGGTCTGCTGCGGAGATACTCAAGAATCTGGTGGCTCCGCCCCCGCAGGCGGTCAGCGATCTGGTCAACCTCGTGCGCCAGTACTTCAGCGCCCAAGCCCAGCGCGACGGATTCCCAAGCTCGCTCTATCTGCTCCTCGGCCACCGAGAGTTTCTCGCGAAGCAACTCCGCGGCGCCGACAAGGTCTTCGAAGGTAGCCACAACCTGCTCGACCTGTTCGAGGGCCGACTCAGTCTGTGCTTGGACTGAACTTATGTCCGCGACAGCCTTCTCTGTAGCTGCCACTAGAGCAGGATCAGTCCAAATCCCATCATTTGCGCGCTTATGCGATTCTTGTAGTTCCGTAACGACCCCCGCAAGCCGGGATACAGACTCACGAACCGTGCGCGCCCTTACCTTTACTTCCTGGGCGTGACCCGCGCGTGTCGCAATTAGCTCGGAGATTTCCGTTGGAGTCGCCGCGGGATCGATTTGAGTTGGAGTCAAACGCTCTCTCTGATAGACCAGCCAATTGCGGCGCACAAACTCTCGCGTGTCCGCCGCGAACCTGACTACCGCACGCATTAGATCGTAGAAACCGCGCCAAGCTAGTGTATCTGTGAATGCCTCCCGGCTCGATGTTTCCTCGAGAACCGCGTTGTCACGTGCCGAGAGGTTCACGTACCCGGCGGTGTTCTTGGGTCGGAGCCCGTAGAATGAACCTCCGTGAGTTTGTTGCGCCGAGAGTCCCAGCCAGTCATCGTCTAGGCGTATCCCAAATCCGTCTCGAAAGACTCGAATTCCCGAGAGTTGCTTGGCAAAGTCCCTCAGCTCACTCGCGCTATCCAGCGCGGAGTCCTCATCGCGATCGTAGCTGAACGCGCTGATCTGGCCTTGAAACGGCCCCGGATCGGCAACCGTGCGACCCTTCTCAGCGGCTCCGTGAAGAGTCACCGAGCGCGAGAACAGTAAGAAATACGTGTCGTCACCAAGTTGTGCGCCCACTCCCCTGGCCTGCGCCCTCCTTGCGCTCAACAACCACTCGGCAAACGCGAAACCGTTGTCTGGAGCGACTAGCTGCTCATAGACACGGCGCTCAGCAGCGTTTCGCCCGCGCAGTTCCGTGCTTCTCAACAGAGCGGTGATTGCAATGGCGCCACGCTCGTATGAGAAATTGAACAGATTTGGTGCGATCGCCAGTAAGCGGCGAGCCTCCTCACGTGTATCGACCTCGGCGTTGTTGATCTTCACGAAGACACGCAGACCGGCCGCGTTCTCGTAGGGAGAGAGGATCGAAGCAAGCTGCTTCTGAAGATCCAACTCGCCGCGACCCTCCCAGTAGTCGACATTGCGAAGGCCAAGGACGTCTACGGCAGTTCCGGCCTTGTTTGCGTTTCGGATCGGCTTCACGTCGAGAGGGACCGACGTGAGGGTCCTGGCGCCCTCGAAGCGATACCAGTCGACCGTAACCTCGTATGCTTCGAAGCCGTCGCGCTCACCAACCCTTGCAGTCTCTAGCCTCACTACTCGGCCAAGGCGCTGAACGCCCAGCCGCCCCAAGCCTTTGTCTCCGAGCGGGGTGCGCCCGCGCGAAGTGACTGCACCCGTGGCCTTGAAGTCGCGCTTCTCGCTGTTGGAGACAGTGAGCCAACCGTTCTTGATAGTTTCGATGCTCATCCCCACGCCGTCATCCTGAACGCGGAGCCGTCCTTGCACCGCACCCTCCGGTGCCGCGGAGCCCTTAGGGACTGGCTCGCCCGTGGCGATGTCGAACCATCCTTGGGTATCTATGTCGACTCGCACCGTGCTGGCGTCGGCGTCGTAGGCGTTCTTGATGAGTTCGACCAGCGCCTGCGCGTCATCGGTAATCAGGTCTTGGCCGAGCTTGAAGAGAACGGATGGATGGACGTCGAAGTGCATGACTCCCGTCGCAGTGTCCGCTGCCCCCTGCGCGCCCAACGGTTCAGGCACGGTCCACCTTTCTGATCCAGCTGATGGCTCGGCTCATCCTTCCATATCCGCTGACGGTGGACTGCGTTGCGCGCCCAGCTCGGGTGCGGCCTGTTAGGCGTGAAGGAGCCGGGCCGGTCTAGGCGCCCTAGCTCAATAGTGCTCGGCGATGTAGGCGTAGGCGCGCTCGAAGAGACCTGGGACTGTGTGCAGTCCGTAGGTGCGCAGGGTGTTGCGGACTTCGCGGCGGACGGCTCGGTCGCCCTTCTGCGTGGAGGCCCAGCCGCTGTTGCCGGCGGTGACTTCCTTGACGATGGCATCGACCTCGGCCACGACCCGCTCGATCAGCACGGGCGTGTCCGGCGGAGCGCACTCGCGGAGTATCTGCGTCAACGCGAACACGTTCGGGTCGGGCAGCAGGTCCAGCCCATCGACCCCAGCCTCGTCTTCTGCCTTCTCCGCGGCTCGCAGGTCCCGAGCGACGGAGAACGCATCCCGAAGCCAGTCGATCGACTGCTGCGCGTCGGCGATCGTCCGCGCTCGAAGGTCTTCCAGCCGCTCGGCCAGCGACCGGTAGATCGGGTGGTTCCCGTTCGGACCCTGAAGGCGCTTCTTCAACCGCGCATAGATCGTGTCCAGCACCTCGGCCGCCGTCTTGTGCTCCACGTCCTCGATGCCCGGCAGCAGCCCTTCTTCTTCCAGGCGGTGGATCGTGTCCGCGTCCGCCACCACGACCGCGTCGGTGTGGGTCACCTTGACGTCGGTCATGTGCTCGAACACGATGTCGAGCGTCTTCGTTCCGAGCCGTTGCCAGACCAGGTCCGCCCGCGGCCCGATCGGCGCGATGGACGCGTAGATCTTCGCCAGGAACCGGTACGCCGACTGGTGCGGCGCCAGCCGCAGGTGCGGCGCGCACGCCTCCCAGATGCCCTCCAGCATCAGGAAGCTCGTCACGAATGCCTCCCTGTCGGCGTCCTTCGCGATTCGCTGCTGCGCCTCCAGGAGTGTGGTCGAGCCGATTAGCGTGTGGTCGATCCCGGCGAACCAGCGCATCGTCGCCACCAGCTCGGCCTCGAACTGGTCGATCAGCCCGTCCACCTCGATGCTGCGCGGGTCCTGGTCGCCGTTCGCCGGCGCCATCGCCCGCGCGAACCCGGACCCCAGGCCCACGTAGTCGACGATCAGCCCGTACCGCTTCTCCTGCCCGGTGGACGGGTTGCGCCACGTCCGGTTCGTCCGCGTGATTGTCTGGAAGAGGGTGTGGTCCTTCATCGGCTTGTCCAGGTACAACGCCCCCTCGATCGGCGCATTGAACCCCGTGCCGAGCCGGGCGGTGACGACAAGGAACTTCAGCGGGTCGCCGTGCGTCCGGAACCGCCTCAGCAGCTCCGCCTCCTCCGACTCCGTCCGCCGATGGACGGACCACGCCTCGTCCTCGTCCTTGCCGCCCGTGACGCTCATCACCACCGCCGCCTCGTCCAGCGGCTTCCCCGCCGCGTGCCGCAACGAAAGCAGCTCAGCGAGCCGCGCCTTGTAGGCCACGCACGCCGCCCGGTCGTAGACGACGATCTGCGCCTTCTCGCCTAGCGGGTCGACCGTGGAGTAGAAGTGGTCGACGATGTCGGTGCACACCGCGTCGATGCGGGACGGGTTGGCGAAGATCACGTCCACCCGCGAACCACGCCGAGCCAGCACCTCCGCCTGGTCGTCATCCAGGTTCTCGGCGACCTTCAACTCCTCGAACGCCTCGTCCACGGCGGCCTTGTCGAGCTGGAACGTGACCAGCCGCGGGTCCACATGAATGGGCACGGTCATGCCGTCGGCGATCGACTGGTCGGACGTGTAGGCATGCAGCGTCCGCTTCGGGTCCTCGTCGTCGCCGAACGTGGCGAACGTGTTCCGGTCGAGCTCGGCGATCGGCGTCCCTGTGAACGCGAAGAACAACGCGTTCGGCAGCGCGGCCCGCATCGTCAGGCCAAGGTTGCCCTCCTGAGTGCGGTGCGCCTCATCGACCAGGACGACGACATTGCTGCGCGTGTTCAGGTCGGCGGCCGCGCCGGCGAACTTGTGGACGGTCGTGAACACCAGCCCGCGCCGATCCTGGTGTCCCAGCATCTCGTGCAACTGCCTCGCCGTGGACGGAGCCAGCAGCCGCGGCATGTTCGTCGTCCGGAACTGGTCCCAGGCGTTGCGCACCAGCTCGATCCGATCTGCGACAAAGACGATCGTCGGGTTGGCGAGCGCTGGATCCTGCAGCAGTTGGCCGGCTGCGAACACCATCGCCAGCGTCTTGCCCGACCCCTGCGTGTGGTAGATCAGACCTCGCCGCGACTGGCCGGCGTGCGCGCGGGCGATCATCAGCTCGACGGCGTCGAACTGCATGTAGCGGGCGATCAGCTTCCTCAACGAGGCCACCCCGGAGTTGTCGTCCGGCGTCTCGAACAACGTGTAGGACGACAACAGCTTCAACACCGACGCCGGGGCCAGCAGCCACCGCGCAGGCTCCAGCACGTCTGCGAGTAGCGGATGCTCCTTCGCCGGCCCGGCCGTCATCCAGTGCTCAACCGGCGCGCCGGTGGCCCCGTACATCAGCTCGCGGCCCTCGGTGGCGAAGCTGAACACGTTCGTGGTGAAGAACGGCGCGTACTTCGCCTCGTAGTGCTCGACCACCTCGTTCGCCGCGGTCAGCCAGGACACCTTCTGCCTGAACGCGGTCTTGGTCTCGCCGACCACCAGCGGCAGCCCGTTCACGAACAGGACGATGTCGAACCGCGCCTTCGCTCCCGGCGCGCCGTAGCCCACCTCGTCGGACACCATGAACCGGTTGTTCGACAGATCCTCGAAGTCGATCAGCCGGACGGGACGGAAGCTGTCCGTGCCCACGAACTTGTGGGCGTGCAGGCCGCGGAGCCACCCGGTGGCGTCCTTGTTGGTCTCCACCAGCCCGTCGTCGTCCACCGAGAACGTGAGGTTGCGCAGCTGCTTGACGATCTCGGACGCCCGGGACGGCTCGTCCGCAACATCAGGATTCAGCCGGGCCAGCGCGGCCGCGACCTCCGACTCGACGAAGACCTGTTCGTGCTCGCGGTCCAGCTCCTTGCCCGGGACGTAGGTCCAGCCCAGCCGCACCAGCTCCTCGACCAGCGGCTGCTGCACCGAGTTGTGCTCGTTCATCCCGGGCATCGACCTCAGCCCTCCGCCTCGTCGTCCAGCACCCACGCCTGCTTCAACGGCAACGTTGCCCGCGTTGCCTCCGATAAGCGGGGATAGGTCTCGAACAGCTTCTCCAGAAGCACCTCGGAGTCCCACACCTGGATCGTGCTGCGCAGGTCCAGCCACTCCTTGCGGGCGGGCGAATTCAGGCCACCCATGGCGACCAGCAGGCCCTGGGTCGCGCTCGTGCGGCCGATCGCACTGTGCAGGCCGCGGACCACGAACACGTCGACCGGACTCGGCTGGGACTTCACCTCGACGATGGTCAGGGTGTCCAGCCCGAGCGGACCACGGCCGGCGCGGATGTCGATGCCACCGTCCGGCCCGGGCGGGGACACCTCGCATCCATAGCCGAGCGCGGTGAGGATGTCGGCGACCAGCTGGGTAAGCTTGTGGCCGCCGAAGCTCTCCACGATCCGGGTTCGGATGCGATCGCGAATCGCGTCCAGCGTCGGGACGGCCGGCGGATCGCTGACGGCGTCGGCCTCGGAGGACGGGGACGGCGGCGGAAAGGACGCGCCGGTCAGGCCCGGGTCGGACCCTCGCGCCCAGACCTGCTCCAGCCGCGCGATTGCGCCGTTCCGGGACGGGGCGAAGACCGTCATCATCCCGTTCAGGGTCGCCAATAGATCATCCTTGAGAACGGTCTTCGACACCGGCTCGGGCTGCCACTCCACCGGCAGGAAGTGCCGCCGGTTCTGATCCGCGGATGCGTCGTAGCCGTAGCGGCCCCCACAGCGGCCCAGGGCCACGTAGCCCTGCCGGCTCTTCAGGGGCATCACCAGTAGGTCTCCGGGCTGGATCGAGTGCCGGAACGCCCACAACTGGCCCGTCTGCATGCCGCGACTCTGGGCCGAGTTGCCGGCGTACGCGCCGTCGACCAAGACCTGGACGTCACCTCGCGATGAACAACCAGCCAGGTCACCGATCGGCGCCCACCCGATCGTGGCCCGTCCGCGCTCCAGATTCCACTGCTCATGCTCGCCGCGGCTGCCGCCCCGGACCACCCACGCGCTCGTCATGACGCTTCCTCCATCAGCTCGTCGTAGGAATCGGGGATCTCATGCTCGCTGGACAGAAGCACAGCGAGGACGCGTGCGCGTAGATCCTTTAGCCTGGCTACCGCTTCGCATTGCAGGAACTGGAAAGTCCCGAGCTCTCGAAGCGGCCTGGTATACGCATCCTGCTGCGCTCGATCAGGCAAGGGCACTCGAAGCCGTGCGAACCCAGACTTGTTGATCTTCCGCATCGACTCGCTTGTACCGCTGGCGCTGGACGTGATTGCCGCCCGTAGTTGCGTCGACGAAAGAACCTGCTCGAGGTAGTCAGCACTCACGAGCTGCTCATCCGGCACCAGTCGCCAGACCAGATCGGGCAAGAACGTGTCGCTCGGAACGCCACGGGCCACGCACACATATCCGACGCGATCCGGCGTGTTGGACCGCGTGATCAGCAGGTCGCCCTCCCGAAGTCGAGCTCGCTCAGGGAGCTTCGCAGCGCCGACATCCTTAGTTTCGGTTGGGTAGAACCGAGCCGGCCGCACTGCGGCGAGGGACAAGAGACTCACTCGATCTCCGTGCCCGTCGACCGGCTTGGTGCTCACACCGGACTCGATCGCCCGCAACAGATCGCCCAACTCGATCTCGTCGCCGTCAGGAAGCGCGCGTCGCATCGCAACAGCCATCCCAGCAGCGCACTCGGCTTCCCGTTCGCCGGCCGCGATGGCGTCGTCGAGTGCGCCGATCAGGTCCACGATGCGCCTCTGCTCGGAGACCGGCGGCATGGCAATTGTGAACGCCCGGAACCGCTCTTCCTTCCAGCGCAGCCGGCTCTTGGTCGTCCCGGTGCATTGACGATTGACCTCCTGCCACACCGACTCCTGCTGGAAGTTCAGGTACAGGTACTCGGGTAGCAGTCGTCTCGCGTCGACGTCGAAGACCGGAAACTCGTTGGAGACCACAGCTTCAGCATCTTCCGGGCCGATCAGCGCGAATGAGCCCTCGGTCGCGAACAGCCGGTTGTAGACGAACTGACCAGGTCGGACTCGAAACAGACGACTTGCTTTGATGTCACGCCCGGGCTTCGCGTCTCGCAGGAACGTTCCGGCCGCGTACCACTTCACGCCGAGATTTCGGTACTGAACATCTGGCTGCAGGTCGATCGACTCGATCGCCTGTTGCGTGACAGTCCCAAGAGGGGTGAGCGTCCACCCCTCACGCATCGAAGCCTGCGGCTCTCAGTTTGGCGTCCAGTGTGCGCTCGGCGGCGCGGAGGGCTTCACGGGCGTCCCGGTAGGCCACGAGGGCTGCTTCGACGTCGACCTCGGCGGTGTGGGCCGACTGCAGGTAGCGGCCGATCTTGAGGTCGTAGTCGTTGCCGGCGATCTCGTCCAGGTTCACCAAGCGGACGGCGACGCCCCCGTCTCCGTCCGTGTCCTCGCCGCGGGCGTAGGCAGCATGGATAGCCGCGATGTCTGCGTCGTCCATCGTGTTCTGGTTCTTGCCGGGCTTGAGCCGCTTGGAGGCGTCGATGAACAGCACCTTGCCCTGTCGCTCTGCGCTCTTGGTGTGGCGCCAGATGAGCAGGCAGACCGGGATGGAGGTGGAGTAGAACAGGTTGGGCGGCAGCCCGACGGCGGCTTCGAGGAGGTCCTTCTCGAGCAGGCAGCGGCGGATCTCGCCCTCCTTGCCGCCGCGGAACAGGACGCCGTGCGGCATGACCACGCCGACCCGTCCGGTGTCCTCCTTCATGGAGGCGACCATGTGCTGGATCCAGGCGAAGTCGCCGTTCTTCGCCGGCGGCACCGCGCACAGGACGCGTCCGTAGGGGTCTTTCTCCCGAAATTCCGGCGCCCCAGTTCTGCAGGCTGAACGGCGGATTGGCGATGACGACGTCGAACTTCTTCAGCCGGCCGCGTTCGGTGAACTTGGGTTCGCGGAAGGTGTCGCCGCGGCGGATCTCAAAGTCCTCAAGGCCGTGCAGGTAAAGGTTCATCTTGGCGATGGCCGAGGTGGTCAGGTTGATCTCCTGGCCGCGCAGCCGGAGCGAGTCGGGGTTGCCGCCGGCCTCGCGGACGGCGTTGACGGTCTCGACGAGCATGCCGCCGGAGCCGCAGGCCGGGTCGACGACCTCCTCGCCCGGCTGCGGGTCGAGGATCCTCACCAGCAGGTGCACGACGTGGCGCGGGGTGAAGAACTCGCCGGCCTTCTTGCCCGAGGCTTCGGCGAACTCCCGCAGCAGGTACTCGTAGGCATTGCCGAGGATGTCGCCGGAAACGTGGTCGGGGTCGAGCCGCAGCGGATGGAAGGTGTCCAGCAGGGCGGTCAGCGCGGATTCCGGCAGCCGGTCGGTGTTCCCCCACTGCACATCCCCAAAGACACCGGCCAGGTCGCGGTTGGCCTCCTGTATCCGGTCGAGGGCCTCACCGAGCTTCGCGCCGACGTTGACCGCGGTGTCGTGGACGTCGGCCCAGTGACAGGCGTTCGGCACGGTGAACGGCTGGTAGTCGGCGTACTCGATTTGCGGGGTGAGTTCGTCGCCCCACTCGGCGAGCGCCTGGGCGTGGCGGTAGTCCCAGTTGTCGCTGATCCACTTGAAGAACATCACCGGGAACACGTACGCCTTGTAGTCGCCGGCGTCGACCGGGCCACGGAGGGCGTTCGCGGCCGCCCAGAGCGCGCGCTCAAGGTCCGCCTGAGTGAGCCGACCATCGGTGCGACTGGCAACGCTCAACTCAAGGTCCTCTCCGACGGGGTTCACCTCACCGTATCCGGTGTTCCCGCCGGCAAGGTCGAAAGACGTAGCTGTGGTGCGAGAACTTGTCCAGCAGGCTGCTGGACAAAGTCCGTCATCAGGTCCCAGCGACGGGACGAGCTACTCGTCGACCTCATCGAACTCGATGGCGACGGCTCGCGTGATCGCGTCCTCTGAGGGGAGCGCCGCTTGCACGGAGGGCGATAGCTCGTACCGGGAGATTGCGATCGGTTGGGAGGTGCCTGCCAGCGCATACCTGACGACGGAGTCGTTCTTGTCAGCGACCAGCAGCATGCCCACGGTCGATTGATGCTGGGGACGACGCAGTCGATCCTCGACAAGGGCCACGTAGAAGCTGAGCTGGCCGGCATCGCGTGGGTCGAACTTCTTGGCCTTCAGTTCGATCACCACGTAGCGCAACTGTTCGACGTGAAAGAACAGCAGGTCGATGAAGTAGTCGTCTCCGTCCACCTCGAAGTGAACCTGCCGACCGACGAATGCGAATCCCGGGCCGAATTCGCGAAGCGTGTCGATGATGCGCTCCACCAGCCGCTTCTCGAGCTCCACCTCGCTGATGTCGTTGTCGACGGCCAGGAACCCGAGAGCGTAGGGGTCCTTGGTGATCTCCTGGGCAAGCTCTGAACCTGTCTGCCCGAGAGCGGCGACGTAGTTGGTGGGTGCGGCGCCTTGCCGGTCGTGCAGGTTGGTTGCGATCTGGTGCCCAAGCACGGCACGGGACCACCCGTGCGAGGCGGACTTGCCGGCGTACCAATCGCGCAGCGCGGGGTCGTCGACCTTGTCCAGGATGAGCGTCAGGTGGGTCCACGGGATTTGTCCAGCAGCCTGCTGGACAAATCGGTTGACATCCGGCCAGGCCTCCGCGACTCGCCTCATGTAGAACAGGTTCGCCCTGGAGAAGCCCTTCATCGTGGGGAACTCGGCCCTCAGATCGTCCGCGAGCTGGCCGACGATGTTGGCGCCCCAGGCTGCGTCGCGCTGGCGCTCGTTGAGCGTGTCCCCGATCTGCCAGTACAGCCGCAGCAGTTCAGTGTTCACTCTGCGCTGGGCCGTGTACCGGGACTGGTGGACCAAGCCCTTGATGCGGTCAAGGGTGGCGTCGTAGTTCGACGGGAGCACGATGGTCATGATCGCACGGTCGACCTTTCCTTCGAGCCCGGGACGAGGCAGAGCACCATCACCTGCCGCCGCGGGTCGCTGATCAACGTTCCACTCCTCGCCGAACCAAGTTCGCACCTGCATCGCGGCGCTGGACGGCACGAACGTCCGCAGCTCGGGTGGGCGGCCATCCCAGCGGCAAACGCCCCTGATCGGCACGATGAGCGGTGGCGTTGAGTGCCTTGACTGCCCGGTTCAGGGCTTCGTGGCCAGATTGTGCGGCCCTGGCGAGCGGCTCTCCTACGGTGATCCAGGCGGGGACGCGCTGCCATTTCCGGGCGTAGTCGACGGTTCCGGGGATGTGGCCGTGGATCCAGAGTTCGCGGCCGGCGACGAGCTTCGTCATGGTGGTGGTGTGGAGGAGGCCGACGGGCTGGATCAGGCCGAGGAGGTGGCGCATTGTGGCCAGGTCGGGTTTGGGTCCAGCGTCGATGGTCTCGCGGAGGTCGCGGGTCAGCCGTCTGAAGTCCTCGGTGCTTCCACCGAGCCGCAAGTTCGGTGGCCAGGTCGCTGCCGCCCGCCAAGCCTGCACCGCTTGGGCGAGCGTGTCGATCAGACCGTCGATCGCGTCGCGAGGCATCCCGGTGGCTCGGCCCTCGCGCACCACGGCGTCTCCGGCGAGGAGGGTGAGTAGGGCGAGGGTGCCGGCGGTGGCTTGCATGGTCCAGCCGGTGGCGCGGTGGCGGTCGTGGAGGATCTGCCAGGCTTCGTCGGCCCAGGTCACCACGGCACCTTCGATTCCTGGCGCGGCGGGGTTGGGAAGCCGGACGTGTTCGAAGGCGCTGGCTCTGTTCGCGGGAGGGATCATCGCCCATGGCTCGGTGAGGATGACGAGGTCGTTGAGTGATGTCATCAGCGAGTGCCTGGTGGAGGCGAGGGTCTGCTCGTTCAGGGTGCTTCTCGACCAGCGTGCGGTGAGGTGGAGGGAGGCGAGCAGGCTGGCCTCGAAGCGGACGGCCTCAGTGCCGACCAGCCCGAGGCTGAAGTAGTTGATGCCGGTGTCGGCCAGGACGTCACCGATGGCTCCCACCGTGCGTGAGATCTTCCACGAGATGTGGCGCGGGTGCGAGGTCGCCGGGTAGTTCCTTGCGCGGGCCGGTGGCTAGCGGTTTGAGGACTGCTTCGAGGCTGGCGTTGATCTTGTCCTTGCGTCCGCCGACCGGTAGAGCTGTGATCGCGCGCAGGGTTGGCCGGGCGAGGAGGAGCCAGCCGGCGACGTGGGACTGGACGGTGTCGTCGGGGCCCCGTCCGCGGAGCGTCCGCGCCTGATCGTCGAGGCGGCGGCTGAGTTCGCCGATGGTGGCCATCGCTCAGCCCATCTTCGCGGTCAGGGACGTCAGGACGGCCCACGCGGCGGGCGCGACCTGGTCGGGGATCTGCTCCAGCACCGAGCGGGCCGCGGCCAGTGACTGGGCCGGTGTGGCTTCGCAGGGCACAACGCCTGGCTCGGTGTCGGCGGGGTTGAGGATGGCTTCGAGGTCGAGGCATTCCAGGCCGAGGGTCAGTCCGTCGGGTTGGTTGTTCCCCATCAGTTGCCAGACGGCGTTGCGGACGTGGCCCAGGGCGAGTGCGAGGGGCTCGGTCATCGCCGGATCG
This sequence comes from Propionicimonas sp., assembly GCF_049840635.1. Taxonomy (GTDB): domain Bacteria; phylum Actinomycetota; class Actinomycetes; order Propionibacteriales; family Propionibacteriaceae; genus Propionicimonas. Next base: position 2,122,983 of record NZ_JASGKL010000005.1, on the reverse strand, counting down.
CCACCCCACGGCTGCGGTCGCGTCCCCACGTCTGCGCGGCTCGCTCGTGCTCCACTCCAGATGTCGCCGGCGGAGTGTTCGGGTTCCAGCGGGGCGCGGCCAACGTCCGTCCGACCTCGACTTCGTAGGCGTCGAGTGCCTGCTCGGCCGGCGACGGTTGGGGTTGGGTGTGGGCGAGGATCTTGTCGACGGTCTCGATGACACGTTGTCCGGTGGCACGCACAACCTGCTCGGGGGTGAGGTCGCCGGCGGCTTGGCTGGCCCAGCCGGTGACGTAGCGGAAGGTGTACTGGGATGCGTCCAGGCCGTGCGCGCCGACGACCATGAACGACACACTCTCGGCTTCGACCTCCCGGACACCTCGGCAGTCGACAAGACCCTGAGCGGTGGTGGGATCAGCCATGAGGACGTGCCCCAGCTCATGGGCGAGTACCCGGACACTCATCGCCTCGTCGACGTCGTCGCGGACGCGGACGGTCCGGTCGCTGTAGCTGGTGATGCCGTTGGCTTCGCCGCAGTCACCTCGTTCGAGGCGGTAGCCCTGCTGGTCGACCAACTCGGACAGCCGCTCCCACAGCCCCGGTGGCGCCTGCCCGGTGAGCAGGATCGGCTTGGGTGCCTCCGGGACGGGTGGGCCGTCGCATTGGCTGATGTCGAAAGTCGACACCGGCTTCACGCCGATGATCTGGCGAGTCTCCCGCGGTCGTCCTTCCGCGTCCAGCACCGGGTGTCCGGCGGAGTCGAGCAGGGTGGCGCGGCGGGTGACCGGGCCGAGCACGCGGATCGCCTTCTCGCCCCTGCGGACATGGTAGCCCTTGGCCTGCCAAGCGCGGTACCCGGCCACCGCGGTCGCGTCCGGACGCTGGCACATGATGGCCAAGCGGTTCAGGAACGAGTAGTTGGTGAACCCGCGGGCGAAGCGTAGGTAGGCCTCCCATTCGGCCTCGTTGTCCAGCGACCCTACGCGTTCGGCGAGCAGTTCGTGCAGCTCCTCGACCTGCTGCCTGCGGGCGGCCTCGGCCGCCTCGCGTTGCTCCGCGGTGTAGGTGCGGCCGGCCATCACAGTTCCCGGCCGGTGACCTGCTGGTAGTGCCAGGACAGGTCGGCGAGTTCAGAGGGCCGGGCTCCGTCGCGTCGCCGCTGCTCGATCTCGGTCAGGAGTTCCTCGCGGATGATCGGCAGGTCCGGCAGCGGCTCGGGCGCGGGGTGGGTTGGCTGGTCGGTCATCGTGGTCTCCTTGCTGGTTGTCGGGCCAGGGATGCAGGGACGGCAGCCGTCCGCCGAGTACGGCGACACCGCGGTCGTGGTCGATGCGGATGTCGGCGTGTTCGTGGCTGCCGTTGGCGTGGGCCATCGCAGCCAGCACCAGTCCCATCAGGTCGCGGTCCAGGCCGGGCAGGTCGGCGTACAGGTTGACCGGCTGACCGCCTGCCAGAGAGGCGACGATCCGCAGGATGCGCTGTTCCCCGCCGGACAGCGCGACGAGGTTGTCGTCGGTGATCGCCTCGTGGTCCAGCCACCACCAGCCGGGCTGGTCGCACGGCTGGATCCACGGGTAGCCCGGGCTGGCGAATCGGCCGTCCGCCGTCCGCACCAGCAACTCGACCGCCGCCTCCAGCGGATACAGACCCTTCGCCCACGACCGCAGGCCAGCGTGCGTGATGCTCATCGGCCGGCTCCTCGAGTATCGGCGGGACGACCAGCACGGACGCGGCGCGGTGTCGTCGCGCCTGACCGGGACTGTGACGCCGGCGTGGTCGGGTGGTCAGACTCGAAGGCGTCCACCATGACGATCTGACGGCCGGCCCAGCTGCGGTTCCAGCGGGGTGTGGTGACGGTTGCGATCGCGGCGAGCAGCAGCATCACCAGGCCGGGCCAGTGCGCCTGACGGTAGAGGTCGGCTGCGGCGAGCGCCACGAACAGCCACCGCCCATGCCAGGCCAGCGTCGGCAGTCGCAGCGAAGCCAGCGGACGCGAGACCGCCCGACCCACACTGGCGAGGATCGACCAGGGAAGGCAGAACACCTCGACTGCGGCGCCCAGCCGGGAGCGATGGACATCGGCCGTCGCGAGCGCGCGGACGACGAGCCGGCGCAGATCCTGGTCAGGCACGGAATGCTGCGAGACCTGCCCGATCAGTCGTTCACTCATTACGAGCTGCCGGGCGTCAGCGGCGACGACCTCGGCGTGGCTGCGGCTGCTGCTCCACAGCTGCGGCTGGTTGCGTCCGCGCAGCCATTCGAACGGAACCAGCGCACGCCAGACAACTTCGGCGTCAGCCGGCCCGACACGACGGACACCGAATCGCCACCACAGCAGCAGGCGCGCCCGCCACCCGGCAACCAACGCCGCACCGAGCAGCACGAACGCCGCCACGACATCGGGCACCAGCGGCAGCAGCGCGATCCAGATCAACGCACTCGCGACAATCGCAGTCAGCCGCGACCGGAGCCACACCCACCGCCACGTCATGACCGGCTAGCTTCCTGCGCGACTGCCACGTCCGAGATCGGACGGGCACCGGACGGTTCCGCATCGAGGTAGGTGCGCTTCAGCCGGGCGACCTCCTTCAGCGACAGCCCGCACCGGTCACTGATCTCGGTCAGGTTGACGTGCTCCTTCGCCATATCAGCGATCGCGTTCGCCGCCGCCTCCTCGGCCCGGTCCCGGGCCACGAGCGCTGTTACCACCTCGACCGCGGCCTCAGCCAGCCGAGCTTCGCGCTCCGCGAACTCACGCTTGCGGGTCGCCGTGGCCTCGTTCACCTGCCTGCGAGCCTGCTGCCGCAACGTCTGCGCCATCACCGTCACCTCCACCGAAAAAGGGGGACCTCTCACTTCCCTAGGCCCACGAGGTAGGGCGATCGGGACGTCGCCTCGAAGGAACTTCGCGACGATCAGTGGGTCGCGCAGTCCCACGCCCGTCTAGGAACCTCTGGCGAGGAAGCGACGGGCCGCCGAGAATTGGCGTCGTGACCGACGAAGAGCCGACCGAACAGCAGAGCTTCGGGTCGACCCTGCTTGAGCAGATGTTCGAGCTGTGGATTGGGCCGGAGCTAGCCCGACGAGGTCTCAACCTCGCGCGAGACGAGATCCGAAAGGTCGTGGCAGAGCTTGACCCGACCGCGAGCGGACCAATCGTCACGATCAATGACGAAGCTGCCGTTGTTGCGAGAGTCAGGGCCACGCGAGCGATCGCCGCCGGCGAGGACGTGACCGAGGACGACTTCGACCAGGTCGACAGTGTCCGTCCGGGCGGGATCGGCGAGAACAGCGGATGGATCTGCTTCGCAGTGATCAAGGGCCAACAGGTAGTGGCATTCGACTTCCGCTACAACAGGGCGCGAGCGGCAGTGTTGGTCGAGCGAGCTCGCGAGTTTCTGAACTCGGCGCGCCGTGACGCTGACGCCGCTCCCGCGGTCGCGTGCGATACCGCCTTCTCGGCGGCTGAGCTTGCGGTGCAAGCGCAGATGCTTCTGCTGCAGCAAAGCACCAAGCGGCATTGGGACCGACAGAGATGGATCGAGACCTGGACCGACAACGAGAACGCGCCGGCGAGCCATGCGATCGCGCTACGTGATCTCCACAGCTACCGAGCCGCCGGACGGTACGCCGATGAGGACCTCGTGCTGCCGGATGGCCGCCTGGACGAGCTGCTCGACGTGGCCGAGGAGATGATCGACCAGGCGGAGGCTGCCGCGGGTCGTCCGGATGACTGGCCGAGAGGCGAGCTTCCGGAGTCCAGCACCTGATGGCCGCCGGGGCTTGCTTTGGTCGCGGCACCTGATGCGCTTCCGGCTGTCATGCCGTTCGATCGCTCCGGATACCGCGACCTTCCCCTGAAAGCCCCCTGCCCAAGGTCAGAGTCCATTGCAAGTGGCACACACCTTCGGCACTGAGCTCTCAACCATCGCGAATAGCCCGTGCCCCACGGGCGACTGGGTGTCCCGATCGGCCACCCTCGTGGGCCTAGGGAAGTGTGACGATGTCTTTGCACCGGATCACTGCCGGGTCGGGATATGACTACCTGACCAGGCAGGTCGCGGCCATGGACTCGACCGAGCGCGGCCATACCGGGCTGGCGTCCTACTACACCGAGAAGGGCGAGGTCCCCGGGCAGTGGGTCGGCTCCGGGCTGGCCGGGGTCGACGGGCTTGACGCCGGCGACATCGTCACCGCCGAGCAGATGCTGGCCCTGTTCGGCTCCGGCCACCACCCGCTCGCCGCCGAGCTCTCAGCAGCGCTGGAGGCCGACCCGAACGCGACCGAGCAGGACGTGCTGGACGCGATCCGGCTCGGCAAGCCGTTCGCCGTGCACGCTGACGACGTCAGCGGTTACCGCATCGAGGTCGCCCGTCGCCTCCACGCGCTGAACGTCGCCGCCGGCCGGCCCAGGGATGCTGCGGTCGGGATCGAGGAGCGTGCCCGGGTGCGCACCGAGGTCGGCCTGGAGTGGTTCCGGCGCGACTTCGGACGCGCCCCGCTCAACCAGCGCGACCTGTCCGGGCACATCGCCCGGCTGTCGCGGCAGAAGACCACTGCGGTGGCCGGGTTCGACCTCACGTTCTCGCCGGTCAAGTCGGTCTCGGCCTTGTGGGCGTTGGCCGACCCACACCTCGCAGCCACGATCGAGCGCGCCCACCACGCGGCGGTGGCGGACGCCCTGCGGTTCATCGAGACCCACGCCCTATTCTCCCGGACCGGAGCCCACGGGGTTCGGCAGGTCGATGTTCAGGGCTTGATTGGTGGCACGTTCACCCATCGCGACAGCCGGGCCGGCGACCCTGATTTGCACACCCACGTCGCGGTCGCGAACAAGGTCCAGACCCTCGACGGCAAGTGGCTCTCCATCGACAGCCGCGTCCTGCACAAGGCCATCACCGCCGCCTCCGAGGCCTATAACACCGCCTTGGAGACCCACCTCAGCCGGACGGTTGGCGTCCGCTTCGAACCCCGCGCCGGCGGCGACCCGCGCAAGCGGCCTGTGCGGGAGATCGTCGGCGTCGAACCGGCGCTGCTCGAGCGCTGGTCGGTCCGTAGGCACCGAATCGTGGCCCGTCAGGCCGAATTGGCCACCGCCTTCCAGCGCGACCACGGACGCCCACCCACCCCCGTCGAGGCGATCGCTCTCGCCCAACAAGCGACTCTCGAAACCCGGGAGGCCAAGCACGAGCCGCGCAGCCTGGCCGAGCAGCGCGCGGCCTGGCTAGCCCAGGCCCACGAGGTGCTCGGCGGCGACGGCGCGATTGCCGTCATGATCCACCGCGCCCTCCACCCCACGCCGGCCGAACAGGCCAGTCTCACCCCGGGCTGGTTCGACCAAGCGTCTGAACGCATCCTGTCCCGGGTCGAACTCGACCGCTCCGCCTGGCAGAGCTGGCACGTGACGGCCGAAGCGCTGCGCCACGTCCGGGCCGAGAACGTGCCCGCTGATCGGGTGGACGAGATCGTCGACTGGCTCACCAACGACGTCCTCGACCGCTTCTCCATCCCGCTCAGCCCCGCCACGGACGGGGTCGAGGAGCCCGAGCCGCTGCGCCGCCTCGACGGCGCCAGCGTCTACACCGTGGCCGGGAACCGGCTCTACACCTCCACCCGCATCCTCGCCGCCGAGCAACGCATCCTCAGCCACGCCGCCCGCCACGACGGACGCACTGTGCCCGACACCGCCGTCGACCTCGCCCTGCTCGAAACCGCCGCCAACGGCGTCCAGCTCAACACCGGCCAGATCGCCCTCGTGCGCGCCATGTCCAGTTCAGCCGCCCGCGTCCAGCTCGCGATCGCTCCCGCTGGCGCCGGGAAGACCACCGCAATGCAAGCCCTCGCCCGCGCCTGGACCAACAGCGGCGGCACCGTCATCGGCCTCGCCCCGTCAGCGGTCGCCGCAGCCGGGCTCGGCGAGCAGATCGGAGCCCACTCCGACACCATCGCCAAGCTCGCCTGGCACCTGACCAACGGCAACCCACCCGCCTGGATGAACCAAATCGGACCCACCAGCCTCGTCGTGATCGACGAAGCTGGCATGGCCGACACCCTCTCCCTCGACGCCGTCATCAACCACGTAATCCAGGCCGGCGGCAGCGTCCGGCTCATCGGCGACGACCAACAACTCGCCGCGATCGGCGCCGGCGGCGTCCTGCGCGACATCCAAGCCACCCACGGCGCCCTGCACCTCAACGAACTCGTCCGGTTCACCGACCCCGCCGAAGGCTCCGCCTCGCTCGCCCTCCGCGAAGGTCACACCGAAGCGCTCGGGTTCTATCTCGACCGCGACCGCATCCACGTCGGCACACCCGACACCATGCTCGACCAACTCTTCGAACACTGGGCCGGCGACCGCGCCGCCGGCCTCGACAGCGTCATGCTCGCCCCCACCCGAGACCTCGTCTCCCAACTCAACCAGCGCGCCCGCGACCACCGCCTGGGCGGCGACACCCCGGACGGCGAAGTCAAACTCGCCGACGGTAACAGCGCGAGTGCCGGGGACGTGATCATCACCCGACGCAACAACCGGAAGCTCGCGCTGAACGCCACCGACTGGGTCAAGAACGGCGACCGCTGGACCATCCAGACCATCACCGCAGCCGGTGTCCGCGTCCGCCACACCCAGACCGCACGCCACATCACCCTGCCCCACGACTACATCGCCGAATGGGCCGAACTCGGCTACGCCACCACCACCCACACCGCCCAAGGCGTCACCGCCGACACCTGCCACGGCATGCTCACCGGCGACGAAACCCGCCAGCAGGCCTACACCATGCTGACCCGCGGACGCCGCACCAACACCTGCTACCTCACCGTCACCGGCGACGGCGACCCCCACACGCTCATCCACCCCGAAGTCGTCCACCCCGCCACCGCCGTCGACCAACTCGAGCGCATCCTCACCCGCGACGAATCACCCCTGTCCGCCACCACCACCCTGCGACACGCCGACGACCCCGCCCTGCTGCTCGGCGACGCCACCGCCCGCTACGCCGATGCGATCGTGTTCGCCGCCGACCACACCACCAGCCCCGCCGACCGGCACACCATCGAAGTCGCAGCCAGTCGGCTGCTGCCCGGAATCACCAGAGCAGACGCCTGGCCTGCCCTGTTCGCCCAACTCCTCAGCATCAACGCCGACCACCGCGACCCCATCCAGGCACTCACCCGCGCCGCCGCCGAACCCATCGTGGCCGGACGCGACCCGGCCGCCATCCTGGCGTCCCGGCTCGACGGCACGAGCCGCCGCAACGGCCCGCTGCCCTGGCTCAACCCCATCCCGGCCAGCCTCACCCGTCACCCCGTCTGGGGCGACTACCTGACCGCCCGCGCCGGGCTCGTCCGCGACCTCGCCGACCAACTCCGGACCCAGGTCGAACAGCGCACGACGCCGCCAGCGTGGGCCACAAACGGCATCCGGCCACCCACCGAACTCATCGCCGACATCGAGATCTGGCGAGCCAGCAACCAGATCCTCGACACCGACCGACGCCCCACCGGCGAACCCCAACCCGGCACCCGCGCCCGACGCTGCAAAGACCGCTTCGACCGGCAGCTCGGCCGGCTCACCAACCCCGCCCTCGACGAATGGGGCAGCCTGCTCTGCAGCCTCGAACCCCTCCTGGCCTGCGACCCCTACCTGCCGGTCCTCGCCACCCGCGTCGGGCAGGTCGCAAGCGCCGGGATCGACATCCAGCAGCTCCTGCGCCGGACGGCAGCAGCGGGGCTGCTGCCCGAGGAACACACCGCAGCCGCGCTATGGTGGCGGATCAGCGGCCAGCTCACCCCCGCTGTCAGCCAAGATCTCGACTCAGACCATCACCTGGTGACGACCTGGCTGCCCAAACTCGGCGAGACCCTCGGACGCCACGCGACCGACGACCTGCAGCACAGCACCTGGTGGCCCGCCCTCGTCACCATCATCGAGCACGCCCTCCAGCGAGGCTGGACCCTCGACCAGCTCATCGGCGAAGCACCCACCGAGCAGGCCGGATCGATCGATGCCTGTCGAACGTGGGTCTGGCGGCTCTCGATCGCCACCCAGAACATGCCCGACGAGCACCACGACGACCCACGCGACGAGCCCCCGCACGACCTCGCCGAAGGCTGGACGCCACCCGAGCGCCTCATCGACATGGTCCAAAGCGTCTCCGCGGCCACCGATCACAACGAGCCCGACCCGGCCGGCTTCCAGGCCGAGTTCGAGGACCCTGACGCCGAAGCCGAACGCATCCTCGCGATCGAAGCTCTGGTCCGGAAGACCATTGGCCCGCCTGAGCCGTCCGCAGCTGAGATCCGCCGCCAGCAGGACCGCGCCGACGCCTGGCGCGAATGCCCCTACACCCCCGAACGGCTTGCCCAAATCAACGAACTCATCACCCAGTTCTACGAAGCCCGCCTACCGGAGAGCTGGGCACAGCCCTACCTCACCGGACGACTCCGCCAAGACATCACCGGCCACCCCCAAATCCGGCCCGGCTACGCCCCCGACGGCTGGACCAGCCTCGTCCAGCACCTCCACCAGTACGGCGTCACCGACGACGAAATGCTCACCGCCGGCGTCGCCACCCGAGCCAGCACCGGCAAGCTAATCGACCGCTTCCGCGACCGACTCGTGTTCCCCATCAGTCACGACAGGCAGATCCTCGGGTTCGTCGGCCGACGCAACCCGGGCTACGAGGACGACACCAAGCACGGTCCGAAGTACCTCAACACCGCCGACACACCCCTGTTCCACAAAGGCGACCAGCTCTACGTCGTCGGACAGACGGAGGCGACACCGGTCCTCGTCGAAGGTCCGATTGACGCCATCGCCGTCAGCCTCGCGACCAACGGCCGCTACATCGGCGCAGCGCCGCTCGGCACCAGTCTCACCCAACCCCAAGTTGTCGAGTTGCTGGGCTGGCATCACGATCCAATCGTCGCAACCGACGCCGACCAGGCTGGCCGAGCCGCAGCCGAACGCGACTACTGGATCCTCACCGTCAACCGACTCAACCCACTCCACGCAGAACTGCCCGATGGCACCGACCCCGCCGGCCTGCTCGCGGAAGGAAGACAGATCCAGCTCATCGAGGCACTGGACGGAGCGGGTTCACTCGCGGACCGCCTCCTGGCCGAACAGCTCGAGACAGGCACAGCACCCGAGGACGTCCTGCGCTGCGCGAGGATCATCGCCGCCGGACCACCCAGGGACTGGAACACTGCCTCGACTGCCGTCGCGCAAGCGGCGGAACTCCCGATCGGCCTGGTCCGGATCGCCCTCGCATCAGCAGTCCAGAACTGGAACGCCGATCCGAGAGCGGCGGCAACCAACACTCCGGAGGCCGCGATCGCCGCGAGGCCGAACGCGCAGCCATCCGCCAGGCCGTTCACAAGACACCCGAAGCCGGTCATGCAACGAGGGCTGCAGCGCGCTCGCTGATCTGCACCGCCGGCTTGGGCCAGCCAAAGCTGGCGGTAGGTGCGCCCGACCCCGGTCAGAGCGAGCGTCGCCGTCAAGGAGCGACCCGCCGGGCGGTTGGCAAGTCGATCATCGAGCCGTCGAGCATCTTGCCGTTCCAGCAGTTGGTCACCTCGACGATTGCGTCGCCGCGGGCGACCCACATCGCCAGATCCGGCTCTGATCTTGGGTCTTTGCGTCGACGCCCGTTCGGAGGCGGTCGGGTTCACCACCCAGTCCTGGCAGACCCGGCTGGGTTCACTAGTCCACGCCGCCGGCCTTCGTGCGCTGTCCGAGGTCGACCGGACCCTCCTGCTCGCCATGGCCCAGGACCAGAGCAGCTCGCGCACCGCCGACATCGCCCAACGGATCGGCAAGGAGGCCCAGTACACCAACGTCCACCGGGCACGCCTCATGGCCGCCGGCCATGGTCACCCCCGCCGGCTACGGCAAAGTCCAGTTCACGATCTCCTACCTGCGCCGGTATCTCGTCGGGCACGCAGCACACCAAGCCATGGCCAGCAACGACCCGCCATGCCTCACATGAACCGCTACCTCGGGGGGCAACCCGGCCACTTGGGCAGGTAGTCGCAGATCGAGGCCGGGGCCGCTGCGGCGTTTCCGGTCCTGGCCGGCCTGACAACAGGGCCACCAAGAGGAATGGCGATCGCCAACGCGATCGCGACGAGAGACCTATACATGCTGTTGACGATGACATTCGCAAATCACCGCCGACGAGCCACCTCTGAAAGTTGGCACTACTGGCCATGAAGTCGGCCCTATGGTCGCATCCTGCGGCCCAATCAGCCACCCTCACCTCATTTGCCGGCAGGATGGTGCCTGTGGCCGGACTACCGGTAGTGAGGGATCGCCAAAGCGGGCTTTCAACGCTGCTTGCCAGTGGGCGACTAGAAGTCGTTCTGGCAGCGCTGCTCGCGATGTTGGCTGTGCTACTGGGCGAGTCTGCGGGGGCCGGTTGGTGGATTCTCCTCGACGTCCTTGCTGCAGTCCTGGCCGGGCTGACTGCCCGCTGTCCGGTGTGGGCAGGGCTTTCGCTCGGGCTGCTCCTCATCGGGTACCTGTTCCTTCCGGACAACGCACCCACGATGGGAGAGTACGCACCGCTTATCCCGATCCTGGGTTCTGGGATGAGAGGGCAGCGGCGGCAACGCGCGTGGATGAGTGCTGGCTTCGGGATCGTACTGGGCGCTCTGACCTATCGCGACTATCCCGCCGACCCACAGTTCTTCCTCGGAGTCATGGTGTGGTTCGCCCTTATCGGAGTGCTGTGGCTAATCGGGAACTTGTTCACCGCATACAAGAGGGCGCAGTTCGACGCCGCCGCCTACGCAGTTCTGCAGGAGCGCCTTGTATTGGCCCGCGAGCTTCACGACACGACTGCACGGACGCTGGCTCGGGTCCTGCTCGACGCCCAACGCGCACAGATCGACGGGACTGGAGGTCCGGCGTTCGAAGAACTCGCGACCGGCGTTCGGTTGGCCTCAGACCAACTGCGGAGGTCACTGGACTTGCTGCGCGCCGCCGAGCCGCTTACCGGGCCAGACCGGGACGATCCCTTCTTGACCGCAACCGAAAGAGCACGCGACTCACTAGAGCGGCGCGGGTTTCCCACCAGCATCACCATCGACGGTGACCTCGGTCTGCTACCCGGATCTGTCCGCAGCACCCTCTCCGCCGCTCTCGGGGAGGCAGTCGCAAACGTGGAACGCCACGGCCTGGTCGACCAACCCTGCGCAATCAGCGTGCGCGTCAACGAGCGCGAGGCTGTCGTCGTGGTGATGAACGAGGTCGGCGATCGGCATGCAGAGCCAGGCCGAGCCCGGCTGGGGCTCGTCGGACTTAGTGAACGGCTGTCACCGCTGGGTGGCGAGTTGGAGGCACAACAGGAAGGCTCAACATGGCTGATGCACATCACGATCCCACTCAACCGAACGCCATGATCAAGGTCTTCATCGTCGATGACGACCTGTACGTCCGCTCGAACCTCTCCGAACTCCTCCCGAGATTCGGTGCATTCGAAGTCACAGGGGTCCTGGCTGACGGGGCCGACGCCGTGGCCGCAGCCGCTGTTGAGCCGCCCGACGTGATCTTGATGGACATCACCATGCCGGGCATGGACGGCATCGAGGCGACCCGACGCATCTTCCGCGACGCCCCACAAGTCAAGATCCTGGCGCTCACCTCGCTGCCCGAACCGGCAATGGTAGCTCGGATGCAGGCGGCCGGCGCCGCCGGCTACCTGTTCAAGGACACTCCCGTTCCGGCGATGGCCCGGGCCATCGAGGCCGCGCACCTCGGCTTGGCCGTGATGTCCCCCCAAGCCGTCGCCGGCCCCCCGGCGGAAAGGCCTGACGGGCTGCCCCACCTGAACCAGATGGAGATGGAGAATCCTCGACCTCATCTGCCTGGGCCTCACCAACCCCCAGATCGCAAAACGGGTCTCTCTCGCGCCGTCCACGGTGAAGCATTACGTGTCGCTGCTGATGGAACGGATGGGCGTCACCAACCGCACCATGCTCGCCATCCACGCCGGGCCCTACCTTCGCTCCAGGAGATGACCCACCGTCGCGCATCAGCCACGCCTGGCACAGCTCCCCCACGGATCGGCCCTGATGGCCGGTGACTTTCGACTGTTGGCCTGCCTACCGTGCCCATAACAGGCCGGAGAGACGCTCCAGCCCGGTGAGGACGAGCCAGTTCTCGCACGACCGAGAGGAACGGTGACATGGGCAAGTTCAAGAAGATGGCGATCGGAGTCGGAGCCGCGTTGGCGCTGTCCATCGGCGCGGCAGCACCGGCCTTCGCGACGGTCGTGAACGTCGGCGGCGGCACCTGGAACTACGGCACCTCGGTGACCGGCAGCTCGAAGTACGTGTGGTCGAACTACGTCCACCCCACCAAGTACCACTCCTCCACGGCAATCATCGGCTCCAAGAACGTGAAGAAGTTCGCCAACGCCACGGTGTGGTCCAACGCCAACGCGACCGACAGCAGCTCCTACACCGGCTACACCTACTGGTCGACCTACTGATCGGTGGTGATCGCCGGCACAGCTGAGACAACAGCCAGCATCACGACGGCACGGGTGACCAGCGCCCGTGCCGTCCCGATGTGTCCCCATCTTCCCCACCAGAGCAGGGCGGCCCGATGCTGTTGAAACGCCTCCTCATCGCAGCACTCATCGGGCTCGCGGCAGCCGCTCTCGCCGTGGGTGTGACCGATGCCGACCGGGCCGAACGCGTCCAGCTGCAGCAAGCCGGGACCAGCATCGGCACCCGCTTCACCATCCCCGTACAGCCCGCCCTGTCCGACCCCGACCTCGTCCTGCGTGTGCTCCAACACGCCGCCGACACCAGCCAGGTCAACGTGCTGCGCACCTCATGGGGTTACGACACCAACGACCAGCCCCTGACCACCCACTACGCCTACATCGCCGCCGACAAGAGCCACCTCTTCGATGTTCTGCGGCTCCGAGACGGCCGATTCCCCACCGCTGCCGAAACCCGCACGGGAACTGCGTTCCTGGCCAGCCGGCCCACCGGGCAACCAGAGCAAGTAGGTGTCGTCGACGACATCGGACACAACGACACGATCTACCTCCGGCCGCTCGCAGCAGCGCTGGCCTCCCTCCCCGCCCCCGGCGAATACGGCGTCGAATGCCCACAACCCGAGGCCTGCACGCGATTCCTCGACCAAGTCGCCGGAGAGTTCACCCGACTCGGCGCGCACCTCGAGCACAACGGCCTCGAGCAAACCACAAACACCGTCCGCGGCGAGATCTCACCCGCAGCAACCCCCTGGACCTGGGCACTGATCTGGGCGATCGTTGCAGCCGTCGCCATCCTGGCCGCGTTCCGCCAGCTGTACGAAGCCAAGCGCACCGCGATCCTCACGCTCCACGGCCACAGCGCACTCCACGCCTGGTTCACCGTCTCAGGGCGACTCACCCTCACTACCATGCTCATCGCTGGTGTGTGTGCGACCATCGCCGCAGCCCTCGTACCCGGCGTCACCACCTCCACCGTGGTCACCGTCGCCGCCAATGTTGCTGGCGCCAGCTCTCTTGCGGTCATCGCAACCCTCGCCTCCACCGCCTACATCAAGGGACTGAACCTCGCCCAGGCCCTGAAGAACCGCAAAGACACCCGGCTCCTCGCCTGGCTCAGCCTCGCCCTCAAGTTCGTCATGGCCGCGGCCCTGATCGTCATGGGAACCGCGGCCGCCGACCGATACGCCACCATGAACGCCGCCCAAGCCAAACTCGGCAGCTGGCAAGCCACCAGCCAATACGGGGTGTTCGTTCCCAAAAGCGTCGGCCTCGACCTGGACGAACTCCAAACCGGCGGACTGGCCTCCACCTCGACCGAGGTGCACGACCTGTACCCCGCACTCGACAACCGCGGCGCCCTCTACGTGGACGCCACCCAGTACGAAACCCAGACATTGGCCGAAGGGCCCGTCGACGGCTACCGATCCATCACCGTCAACCCGAACTACTTGGCGGTCTACCCGATCACCGGCCAAGACGGCAACGCTGTCGCCGTCGACGACCACACCACCGACTGGGTCCTACTGGTTCCCTCCAGCCTCCACGACCAGGCAGCGGCCATCACAACCTCGTTCCAGGCATCACGCACCGGCGGCGCCGACGCCCCCGAATCCGTGATGTCCCTGGAGAAGCGCCTGTTCGGCGTTGACCCGCCTGCAGCGATCCGCAACCAAAAGGTGCGCATCGTGTGGACCGCCGACCACCAGGACATCTTCAGCTTCGACCCCGACGTCGGCCCCGACCAGGGCAACCGGATCACCGACCCCATAGTGGCCGTCATGACCACCTCCAACAGCGTCGGCATCGACCGCATGAACGGCATCTCCGGAAGCCCCGGCGCCGCGGTCAAGGTCAAGCTCGTCGACGCAGACCCCGCCACGACCCTCGCCCAGCTGCAGGGCAGCCTGCGCCAGCTCCGCCTCGACGACAATCTGACCCACCTGGTCACCCTGAACGACTACGCACTCGAGGAACTGCAACTCGCACAGCAAGGGCTCGCCGAAGCCATCTCCACCATGCTGCTCACCCTGTTGCTGTTCGGACTGGTCGCCGTCCAGTCAGCCACCCTGTTGTTTGAGCAGAACGCACGCCGCATCGTCGTCGGCCGGCTCCACGGGCTCGGGTTCGCACGCAGGCACCGCCGATTCTTGCTCATCCTCGCCCTGACCTGGGCTGTGCAGACCGGCGCAGCGACCGTAGCGATGAGCGTCGCGGACGGCCGGTGGGGACTACCCCAGCCGAACCTAAGCCTGATCCTCGCCGCCGCCGTGTTCGCCGGCGCCGAACTGCTGATCGCCGGCGTCACCCTCACCCTGACCGAACACCGCCGTGTGCCGGCAATCCTGAAAGGAGAGTTCTAGTGCACGCTGCAACCCTCGAAGTGGCCGAAGCCGAGACCCTCGGAGAACCAGACGGTACCCCCGTCGTCGAGTTCCTGGACGTGAGCAAGGCCTTCCGGACCCACCAGGTGATCAGACAGCTCAGCTTCGCCGTGCGCCAGGAAGAGATCGTGGCCCTTGTCGGCACGAGCGGGTCAGGGAAATCGACGGTGCTCAACATGGCCGGTCTCCTCGAACACCCCGATTCCGGCCAAATCCGCCTCTTCGGAGCGTCCGCACCCCGCATCGGCAGCCCTGCGGCGCTGCGCCTGCTGCGCACCAAGATCGGCTACCTGTTCCAGAACTCGGCACTGATAGACCAAGACAGCATCGAGGCCAACCTGAAACTCGCCCAGGCCTTCACCACTGCCCCGAAAGCCGAGCAGGCCCGACAGCGAACCAACGCACTCGCCGACGTCGGCCTAGACACCGCCCCCAGCCGCAGGGTGTACGAGCTGTCCGGCGGCGAGCAACAACGGCTGGCGATGGCGCGGCTTATGCTCAAGCCCAGCGACCTCGTCCTCGCCGACGAGCCCACAGGGTCCCTCGACTCGAGCAACCGCGACGTGATCCTCGCCCTGCTCGCCCGACTTCGCGACCACGGCAAGACCGTGCTCCTCGTCACCCACGATCCCGTCGTTGCCGCGGCCGCCGACCGCATAATCGAACTGTGACCAGCCAAACTCCCCAGCCCAACCGGCGAGGCCGCCGGCCGAGCTCCACCATGAGCAGGCTCATCGCTGCCGCACTGCTCGGCCTCTGCCTCGGCGCAGCCAACTCCCTGAGCAACTCCCTCGGCTCCCCCTACAGCCCCGTCAGCCTCAGCTCCGAAGGCATCCTGCCCCTCCAGGTCCTCGCCGCGGTGCTCGGCACCACCTGGGCGTGGTCGATCACCGCATTCCTTGCCGGCTGGCTCGCCCGCCGCATCTGGACGGGCCCCGTAGCCGGCATGATCTGCCTCCTGATCGCCGACCTCACCTACTACCTGGCGGACAGGACCTCCGGCTACACCGGCGGCCTCGACCGCGGAGGGCTGCTCTACTGGGGACTGCTCGCCATCCCGTGCGGCCTCGGCATGGGCCTGCTCGGAGCGCTCGCCGCACAACGACGCTGGTGGAGCCTCGCCCCCAGCCTCGCCGCCCCGGTGATCATCCTGCTCCTCGCCACCCCAACCGGCACCCCAGACATCCAGCCCTGGTCGACCATCGTCACCAACACCACCGCCCTTATCCTCGCCCTTGCCATGGCAGCAACCTGGACCCACCGCGTCCTCCTCACCCTCAACCACAGCCCCCACGCCGGCCCGGAACGCCAAGTGGTTCCCCGCCTGGGCGCACCCCACGCCACAACCAGGGGACCGGGCCAGCCGGAGGGGTAGCGGCTGGCGTCGGGGGGCTTCTAGAACCGGACGGGTAGCCCTAGCCTCGCGCCCGTTCCCACGGCCACTGGAGCACGCCGACGGCCGGCTCAATGGTGCCCAGGTCGACGCTCGACGCGACACCCGCTCTGCGGGACCAGCCAGGTCCCAGCACGCCGTAGTGCGACGAAGCGCACCGATCGGAACGCGGCGCAGCTCCACCGCTCCGGGTCGGCTAGCATCAGGGCCTATCACGGTCAGCACCATCCGCGGATCCCGATCGAAGAACACCAACACCTCCGGGTCGTGACCGTGAGGATCCAGCGCCCACCCGATCCAGCCGACCTTCGCCAGCAGCATGAATCGCCCCAGGCTTCGTACCGCTCATATGCGGGTTACGGCTCTGGGTTCGGGAGCAGCAGCCCGATAAGCCAGGTAGCCGACGATGGCTGGTGTGGATCAGCACCGCAGTGTGGGCCAGCCTCACCGTCAAGGCGAACTCTCCCCCACCCCCATCGGACCTGCTGGCGGTGGAGCCGCTGGCGATCGCCGGGCCCGGGCTCGCCGCCCTGCGCTAGTAGTCCCAAAGACCATTCCGGCTGATCGATCAAGATCGCAGCGCCACCGAGACAGCCACGTCGACTCGGCCCAGCGAGAAGGATGGCCAAACTTCACAAAGGTCGAGACCTTCGGGCGGGCGCTGGGCACCACGGGGCCGGGTTGTGAAGGGTCTGGCGTTGCTAGAATTGGGCCGATCCCTCCCACGACCCGCGAAAAGACACCGCACCTGTGATCAGCCGCCGTAACCTGCTCGCTGCTGGAGGCACCTTGGCTCTGGTCGCTCTCGCCGGCTGCTCCGGCGAGCCGAGCATTCCGCATCCGACCGCTTCCCCCACCGGTCCCATCAAGACGCAACTCGACCAGGTGATGACGATCATCGCCAACCGCAGCAGCACCTTCGGGGTCTATGTGGAGGACGTCCGCACCGGCGGGTCCTACAGCTTCAACGGTGACTACTCCAGCCAGAACGCTTCGATGGCGAAGCCGATGATCGTTGCGATGGCCCTCCGTGCGGCACGGGCCAGCGGTGGGCTGAGCACCGACAGCACCGCGAATGCGGAGAACGCCATCCGGCACTCCGACAACGACGCCGCTCAGGCGCTATGGGACGCCTCCGGCGGCGCCTCGGCGTACGCCGCGCTGGCCCGCGAGCTCCAGATGACCCACACCCACCTCGATCAGACCAGGGCGGATCAATGGAGCTGGACCTGGACCACTCCCGCCGACCAGGTACTGCTCGCAAAGACCCTTGCCACCGGCAAGACCGCTGCCTTGACCGCAGCCGAGTCCACCTTTATCTACGACCTGATGGGCCAGGTCGAGGACGACCAGGCATGGGGAGTTGGCCAACCGAAATCGGCCAACGTCCACGTCCACCTGAAGAACGGTTGGGTGCAGTTCAAGTCCACCGACAACCTGTGGGCGGTGAACTCAATGGGCAGCGTCGAGGGTGACGGACGCAACTACCGGTTGTGCGTGATGACTCGCGTTCCGGATTTCGCCACCGGCCGAGCGGTCACCAGTGAGGTCGGGAAGTGGGTCTTCGCGATTCTCGGCTCCGGTACCCTCTAGGTGTACTCGGCCGGGACGTTGGTGACAGTTTCTGGTTGACGAAGAGGAGAACCCCCACTGGGGTGTGACTTGCGAAGGTTCACTACTCCAGGAAGAGGTTCTCCCGTGTCTCAATGTAGGGCTCATCTGACCGTGTTCGGCAGGAGGCTGCTCGTCAGCCGGGTGGTGGAGCAGGGCTGGCCGGTCGCGCACGCCGCGAAAGCCCAAGGGGTGTCGCGTCAGTGTGCGCACCGCTGGATCGCGCGGTGGCGGGCCGAGGGCGAGGCTGGGCTGGTGGACCGGTCGTCACGGCCGCACACCAGCCCTGGGCGGACCAGCGCCGAGGTGGAGGCCAGGATCGTCGCTGCTCGTGTCGAGCATCGTCGTGGGCAGGACTGGCTCGGTGCCGAGCTCGGGGTGCCGGCCCGGACGGTGTCGCGGGTCCTGCGCCGCCACGAGCTGCCCTATCTGTGCAGCCTGGATCCGATCAGCGGAGCGGTCATCCGGTCCTCGAAGGCGACCGCGGTCCGGTACGAACGGGACCGGCCCGGTGAGTTGGTCCATGTGGACGTGAAGAAGCTCGGCAAGATCCCCGACGGCGGCGGCTGGCGACTCCACGGCCGTGCCGCCGACAAAGGTCGGCGCAAAGGGACCAAGATCGGCTACGACTACGTGCACTCGATGGTCGATGACCACAGCCGGCTGGCCTACTCAGAGATCCACGACGACGAGACCGCACCCACCTGCGCGGCGTTCCTGGCCCGGGCCGGCGCCTACTTCGCCGCCCACGGCATCACCCACATCGAACGAGTCATGACCGACAACGCGTTCGCCTACCGCTACGGCACCGCGTTCCTGGCCGTGATCGCGGATCTCGGTGCCCGCCAGAAGTTCATCCGAGCCCACTGCCCCTGGCAAAACGGGAAAGTGGAGAGGTTCAACCGCACCCTGCAAACCGAGTGGGCCTACCGGCAGCCCTTCACCAGCAACCAGGAACGCCGCGACGCCCTTGCCCCTTGGCTTGAGCAGTACAACACTCAACGCCGACACACCGCACTCGAAGGCAAACCCCCGACCAGCCGGGTGTCACCAACCTGATGGCCGAGTACATCTAGGCACTGCCTTAGCGGTGCGGCGCTACAGCGCCTCAACCTTGGCGCAGTAGGGCCCACCGTCGGCAGTGTCGTCCTCGTAGAACTTCATCTTGTTGTGGGTCTTCACACCGTAGATGCCGTCCGAGGTGACGCCGATCTTGGTCTGGGTTCGCTTGAGCGCGGCTGTGGTCTTCGATCCGAAGACGCCGTCGACGGTCAGACTCTCGCCGTAGCACTTGTTCATGGCGGTCTGAAGGGCCTTGGTGGCCCCCGATCCGTACTGGCTGGCGCTGAGCAGGCAGTTCTCTGACCCCGAAGAGGTCTCCGGCACGTGCATGGGGATACCGGATCCGAGCGCCAGCCCGTACCCGGACTTCGTGCACGTCGCTGTCGACTGGTCCACCGCATGGGCTGGGGTGGCACCTAGCCCAACCCCCACGACGGTGAGCACCAGCGCCGACAGGCCTGCGGCAAATGCTCTTCTGGCGCCCCGCGCGACGCCTCGGAACGATGTGGCTGTGTTGATGCGCATCTCGAACCTCCAGTTCTTGACTCGATGCGACGGGAGTGGCCCCGTGTGGGCCATAGTCATCACGCTGGCACCGGAAGTCTGCAGGCGCTGGAACGGTCACGAGCGAGGCACCTTCGGGCCCCAGGTCGGTCCCATCGGACCGGCCTGATCCAACTGGAGAGGTCTGGCGCGGAAGCGGCTATTCGCCTTCGCAGCCGATCGGCCCGGGTTTGTGGGTGAGCCTGGGGTCGTCAGCGGCAGTCGTGACCAGGGTGTCGCTCACCCAGTCGAGGGTTTGCCCGACCGTCTGCCTGCGGAAGCTGGTGGGGCGGTCGCCGGAACTCGCATTCTCCGCCCAGTAACCCTCGAACTCGCCCGACCCCAGGCGTCCTTCGAACGGCACGATCGCCTGTGCACCGAGCGGAGCCCACGTCGGTGGTGTCGGTTCGTCCTCCGGATCGATCCGGCCCGGGCATCCCCACTCGTACCAGCGCATAGCCATCAGATGGGTGTGACCGGGAAGCAGGTAGGGCCTTCCGGGGACACCGGTGCGGTGCTTCGAGTCCACCCCGTTGCTGAAGGCCCACCCGAAGTCGGTGCCCCCAGGCTAGGAGCTGTCCATAGCGATGTTCTGGGACCTGTTCGGCCGCTGGCTGGAATATCGGGAGAATCTTGCCTTCCCCGGCCACGCCTGATGCTGGTCGTCGCAGTGCTGCCTGACGCGTTCCGCCATGCGCTCGATAAAGGCCGGTACGGAATATCGGTGCCATTCTTCGAGGCTGTTGCTGTTCGTGGCCAGCGCCACGAGGCGGCGTTGGTCGGCGAGGACGCCGATGTCGTGGATGAGGTGGGGATGCTGTGTCCAGCATGGTGGGATCATGCCGGCGTTGGGATCCCAGACGTATTCGTGGTTGAACCAGGTGACGA
This sequence comes from Propionicimonas sp., assembly GCF_049840635.1. Lineage (GTDB taxonomy): Bacteria > Actinomycetota > Actinomycetes > Propionibacteriales > Propionibacteriaceae > Propionicimonas. The sequence goes on along the minus strand of NZ_JASGKL010000005.1, from coordinate 2,102,606 downwards.
CGGCTTCGTACCACTCCCAGACATCACGGCGCAGGTCGGGGTCGGTGCAGGTGGCGATGTCCCAGGGTCGGGGTAGCCGGTCGGCTTCGCCGAGCCACTTCTTCTGGTTGTCGGTGCCTTCTTCGGACAGGTAGAGATCCCAGTAGGCCGATCGGATCCGGTCGCTGGTCGGCATCGGGAACGACTCGACGAGCGGTTCGGCGTCCATGGTCTATTCCTCCAGCAGGGTGTGGTCGCGGGCGGCCGCCAGTGCGGCGACGGCCCGGGCGGCGTCCCCCGGCTGAGTCGCTCGGCGTTGGGTGAGGACTCGTCGGACGGTCGCCTGCTGGGCGATGAGTAGGCGTCCTGGTCTGCCGTCAACGCAGCGTCGGAGTTTGGCGATGATCGGTCGGGTGTTCTCGGCGATGATGAGGGCGTGTCGTTCGGGGAGTTGGCGGATCTCTTCGGGCCTCAGGATGAGCATGTCGTCGCCGGACGCGGAGCGTCCGCCGCGGGAGCCGAGTTGCCAGGTGGTGCGGGCGACGCGGGTGGTGCCGACCAGATCGCTGACTTCCTTGTTGAATGCGACGTCCTTGCTGCCGCCGAACAGGGCCAGGACGTTGGTGAGTCCGAAGATGGCGCGGGCTTCGGTGTCGCCGAACAGGGAGGCGAGCTGCCGCCAGGTCTGGGTGGCGTAGATGATCGAGATCCCGAGCGCCCGCTCATTCGCCATCCGGGTCCGCAACGTGGGCAGCGGCGCGGTGGACGGTAGCTCGTCCAGGCAGGCCAGCATCGGTGGGCAGAGTCGTCCCCAGGGGCTGTCGTTGGCGAGCCGGAGGGCGGTGTCGAGGATGTGTTCGGTGAGGGCGGTCATCAGCGGAGAGGCGGACGCGTAGGGGTCTTCACGGCCGAGCAAGTAGAACGTGCCGCGGTCACGGATCACCTGAGCGATGTCGGTGGGCGGCCGTCCGGGGCCGGGGACGCAACGGTCTCGGATGGCGGGCTGGAAGAACAGCTCCATGGCCTGCTGGACGGTGGTGATGGTGTTGGCTGCGGTGCGGTCGTCGCCTTGGAGGGCGCCTTGGAGAAGGCCGTGCCAGTGGGGTGCGGCGTGAGGGTGTTCGCGCAAGATGTCGGCCGGCTCGGCCGTGCCGTGGGGGTTGGCGACCCAGCGCAGGACTCGGTCGAGGCGGTGCCCGACGAGGGCTGCGGCATGGAGGTAGCAGGCGACGACTTTGGCGGCCTCGGCTGCGTAGAAGCGGGCGGCGGAATCGCCGGAGCCACCTGTGGTGGCGTTGCGGATGGTGCCGTTGGTGAACGCTTTGGCGCGGCGTTCGGCGGTGAGCGGGTCGACGCAGCCGGCGATCGGGTCCCAGACGAGTTCGGGGAGCCCTTCGGCCTGTCCGAACGGGTCGAGCACGAGGCAGGGCCGTCCTTCGGCGCTGCGGGCGGTGAGGGTGAGGAGCAGGTCGTCGGTCTTGGTGAGGGTGACCAGGGCGGCGCCGGGTGCGGCGAGGAGGGCGGGGGTGAGCAGGTCGAGGGTCTTGCCGGAGCCTTGGGGGCCGATGACGCCACAGGTGCGGTCCCAGGGGCACCACAGTTGCCCCGCGTGGGGTTCGGCGGAGCGTCCGATCGGCCAGCCGAGCTGGCGGGGGTCAGGCCGGGTCATCGTGTTCTCCGGTAGGTGTGTGGTTGGTGTGGTCGGGGCGCAGCAGCGCGGCGCGTTGGCTGCGGAGGCGGCGTTTGGCGCCGGCGGTGGCGGCGGGTGGCCAGTCGGGCAGGCGGAGCGGGTCGTCGGCGTCGGCGCCGACGCCGAGGATGGGGCGGGTCTTGGCCAGGACGATGATGAGGCCGTCGGCCCAGATCTCGTAGCCCTTGATCGGGCCGCGGAGGGTGAGCTGGTCGCCCACGCTCACCTTGCTGGCCCAGCCGCTGCCGACGATGGTCTTCACGCGGACGCCGTGGTGCTCGACCTTGAGGCGCCGGTTGGAAATGCCGCGCTGGAAGCCGGGCAGCCAAGTCGATTCGGTTACCGTGCCGGAGAAGGTGAGAAAGGTGCCAATGCTGCCGATCAGGTCGGGCACCGACCCGCCTCCCGGCTGCGGTTCAGCCGAGTTGGCCTGGCTGGTCATGGGTTCCTCCGGTGCGAGCGGGTTGGGTAGAGGTCGGGGCGGACGATGTGGCGGTGCTTGCGCAGCCGGCTGAGCCCGAGGGCGGCTTCGGCTTCGGCCGGGGTGGCCATCCCTTTGAGCCGGGCCGGCCCCCAGCGACGCAGGCCGAGGATGGCGGCGGCGAACATCAGCAGCGCGAGGACGGCCTCGATGGCGATGATCCAGCCGGTCACTGCCGCGCTGCTGGCCGGGACCGGGGGTGTGGGGTCGAGGCCGGCGGTGGGGTGGCCGGTGAGGACGGCGGGGATGCTGGTGAGCAGGGCGCGTCCCCTCGGCCAGACCCAGCCGACGCCGGCTTGCCAGTGGGCGGCGGCTCGTCCGAGTTGGACGCCGAAGCCGGCGAGCGCGAGCGTCGCGACCAATCCCCCGAGGGGGAGCTCCCAGGTGAACGGGTAAGGGTCGCGGCGGCGTTCGGCCTGGAGGCCGGTCATGGCTGGAGTCCGATCCGGGGCGCGGGCGGGCGTCGCTGGTTGCGCTCGGTCTGCCGCGCGGTCGTGGCCGTCGGGGCTGGGGGCCAGCCGGCACGATCGGCCGGCCTATCGCGCAGTTCGGCTGCCAATGCTCGGCGGGCGACGGGGTCGACGTCAGCGCGGACGGCGGTCCGCAGCGATTCCCACGCGGATGGGGGGACGACTTGGTCGATCAGTCCTTCGAGGAGCCGGGCGGGGTGGGCATCGGTCGGGGGCGGGTCGGCATCCGAGATGCGTTCCAGGGCGATGGTGGCGCTCGCTCCGTCACCGCTGACCCAGGCGGCCATGCCGGCGAGGTAGAGCGGCATGTCGGCACCGTAGGCGGGGCTGGCTCGGACGACTTGCTGCCACAGCTGGAGGTGTTGGGGTGCGTTGTCCCGGCTGATCGACAGAAGCGCGAGGTCGCGGGCGGCAGGGTGCTGGGCGAGGACGGACAGCTGGATCGCGTCCGCGTCGGGCATGGCTCTTCCGGCCCTGGCCTCGGGGACGGCTTCGCCCGGTTCGCGTGCGGGGAGGTTGCGGGCCAGCAGTTCGGCGGTGAAGGCGACGATGGCTGCCTTGTCCTGGGCTGGGGGCAGGGTGGCGAGGGCGGCTCCGAGTCGCTGGTCGAGTTCGTCGCTGTCGGGTGGGCTGGCGAAGGCGGCAGCGAGGTCGGTACGGCGGTTGAGGGGCCGGAGTCCGGCGACGGCGGCCTGGACCGCGGTTTCGCCGTACCGGTCGACGGTGCCGGTGGTGCCGTCGAGGAGGTGCCAGGTGTCGCCGTCGATGAGCATCGACAGGCAGCCGTGGGGCAGGGTGTCCTCGCAGCGGATCAGGGTCTCCCAGCCGGTCTGGTGGTCGGCGGTGTAGACGACGGCGGTCGCTTCGGCGCCGGGGAACCGGCTCCAGATCCGGTCGAGGAGGTCTTCGAGCCTGCCGGGGGCGGTCACCTCGGCAAGGTCGACGCGGGCGGTGACCTGGACCCGTCCGCCCTCGATGGCGGAGACGACCAGGGATTCTTCGGGGGTGAAGCCCACGAGGTAGGGGACGAGTTGGGCGATGTCGCCGGGGCTGGAGACCCGGATCTGCATCGGCTCGGGCTGGTCCATGGTGTGGCTCCTCACTGGTGGGCTGGGTGGAGTGTCGTTCGGGCTGGCGGCTCAGTCGCTGAGGTTGCCGATGCGCCAGAATTGGTACATCCGGTGCCCGGCGAAGTCGGTGTAGTGGTAGATCCGGACGCCGCGTCCGCGGGCTTCCCAGCTGGTGTGTTTGTCGGGGTCGAAGACGAGCATCACGTGGCCGGCTTTGTGGGGTCCGCGCCAGGTGTTGGTGAACACCAGGTCGCCGGGCCGGGCCCGGGAGGCGGGGATCCGGTAGGCGTTCTTGTGGGCCCACAGCCGCATCGATTCGGCGGTACGCGGCAGCCGGATGCCGATCTGGCGGAACGCGGCACCGACGAACCCGGAGCAGTCATAGCCGCCCGGCCCGACACTGCCCCACACGTACGGCTTGCCCTTCTGCTTCGCGGCCCAGGCGAACATGACCGCGACCCGCGCGGAGGTCAGCGGGGGCAGGTCGGGGTTGCCGTCACCGAGGCCGTCGCCGCAGTCCTCATGGTCACCGGCCACGACGATGCTGCCGCCAGCGCCGGCGTAGCTCCACGCGTAGTAGAGGACGTCGTTGCGGTAGCTGATCGAGTGGTTGTAGGCCCACAGCGCCTTGATCACGCCTTGCGTGCCGCGACTCACGCCGGAAGCAGTGAGGTAGTTGGCGGCGGAGAAGATGCTGTCGGCGTCGTTGTGGATGTCGCGGCGTCCGTCGTGGTTGCCGTCGACGCCGTAGGCGGCGAAGGTGCGCGGCATGAACTGCATCAGCCCCTGCGCGCCCACGCTGGAGGTGGCGTTGTTGCGGCCGTGCCTGGTCTCGGCCATCCCGATCCCGGCCAGCAACTCCCACGGCACCTGATACTCGTCGCCAGCGGCCAGGTACAGCTTCCTCACCGCTGCCGGGATCGCTTGGGCGGGGCTGGTCAGCGACTGGTGGCGAGGACTGCCCCACTTGGGGAGTTCGAACCCGACGCCGGCTTCCTCGCCGCCGGTGAGGTCCAAGTTGGCCTGGTCGAGGTAAGCGCTGCACGGGTCGATCCGGACCTGCTCGGCCACGGCCGGGGCGACGACTGCGGTGGCGATGGCGATCGTCCCGATTGGGAGCCCGATGGTGAGGGCGAGGATCGGGCCGAGTAGCAGAGCGAGCGTCTTCATGGTCGTCTCGGAGTTCTAGGAGGCGGCGGCCAGCGCCTGGTTGGTCCAGGTGAGGGCGTGTTCGGCGGGGTGCAGGACGGTCTGCACCTTGTGGACGCTCTCGCCGACCAGCCAGACGGCGCGGCCGGGGGCTTGGCGGCACCAGTCGGTGACCAGCCCGGTGGCGATCGGCGGGAGGCCGAGGAGGGTTTGGAGTTCATCGGCGACCTTCTGGTCCTGGCCGTGGAGGATCTTGGTGTCGGCCAGGTGCAGCAGGTCCTTGGCGATGGCCGCAGCCTGGGAGGTCGCGTCCCCGGCTGAGAGCATGTCGGAGGGTTTGTGGGCGATCGCGAACTGGATGTCGCCGTCGCGCCGGGAGAGGCGCAGGTCGGCGTCGAAGCTCTTCACCGCTTCCACTCCGAGCCGCAGCTGCTTCCAGGATTCGTCGCGGACCACGATCCGCAGGTCGCCGGGTTCGGCGACTTCGCGCATCGCCCGGCCCCAGCTGTTGAGGCACATCAGCGCCATGCCGACTGCCTGGTCGCCGAGTCCCTCGAGCCGGGACAGCGACAGCGACTGGATCGGTGCGTCCCAGTCGAGGTCGATGGTGGTGTGGTCATCGAACAGGCCGCGCAGGCTGCCGCCGACCAGCTGACCGAGCGAGTCGCGCAGAAGCCGGGTCTCGTCGAGGAAGTGGCGGACGGACGCGAACCGGCACTCCTGGGCGAGTAGCGTTGGTGGTTCGTCGAGCAGGTGCCACAGGGCGGGGATGGTGGTCTCGGCCAGAGTGGTGTTGCCGGTGGCGTAGCCGGTGAGCAGGCGTAGGGCGGCGTCGAGGACGGCTTCTTCGCTGGGCCCTACCGGCACTCGATGCTCGCCGACGCGTTGGGAGCCGATCAGGCCGCGGAGCAGGGTGAGCCAACGGCTGAACACGATGGTGGCCCGTTGCCGGGCTTCGACGGGGTCGAGCTGCGCCCAGCCCTTGGCGAGCGGCCCGAACGCAAGCGGATTGATCCGGGCGTTGAGGCCCTGGCCGATGGCGATGGGTTCGACCCCGAGGGTGCGGCACAGGATCTCGTACTCGTCCTTGGGGTCGCCGAGCACCAGCGTGCGGTAACCGAACCCCATCATGCGCAGGCAGAACGCCTTCACCGTGGCGGACTTGCCCATGCCGGGCTTGCCGAAGCAGAACACGTTCGGATTGCTGACGGAGATGTTGGGGTCGAGCACCCACCCGTTGGGGTCGGCATAGAACGAGGTGCGGGAGAACAGGTCGATCCCCATCTGTGCGCCGCGCGGTGGCAGGGCGGGGCCGGCGACCAGTGGCCACAGCACTGGCGCCTGGTCGGCGGTCATCCGCCACACCGACACCGGCGCCGACGCCGGGGACCAGCCGCGGCCGCGCCGCCGGGGTCCGCGCGAGTTGGCGATCGTGAACAGCCTGCGCTCGCGTCCTGAGTCGGTCGGGGTGGGGCGGGTGGGTAGCTCGTGACCGAAGTCGGTCAGCAGCTCAGGTACTCCTCGGCCATCCAAGACCGGGTGCCTCTTCCTCACGATCTCGACCATTCGTGAGTAGGTGCGAGGCCGTCCTCGCGAGGCGACCCATCACCCTCCGAGCGCCAACTCCGGGCTCCAGGCACAGAGCCTGGCGTGAACGACCGATTCGACACCTTCCGGAGCCACGGCGCACGGATCTTGGGCCACTCGATGTTCTGGCTCGCTGAGCACGACACAGCTCTCGCTCGAGTCGAGCAGACTCTCGTAGCTGCTTCGGCACTGGCCGCGGGCACCCTTGTGCAGCCCCTTCTCACCGCGCTGCTCATCGCGGTGAGGCTGACACTATGCTGGACTTCCATCTCGCAGCCCACAGACCTCGCCTCGTAGGACCCGCGTTTCCCTCGCGGCGTGGACCTCACGATTCCGTCCTCAACAGGCTGGCGCCGAGCGGGGTGGCGGTGGCGGCGAACGCTGCGTCCTGGGCGAGGTCGAGGCGGAGTGGAGAGAAGCCGGCGTGGCGGATGGCTGAGTCGAGGCGGCGTCCGTATTCGGCGATGCGTTGGGTCTTGGGGGCGGTGACGGTGGCGACGGCGTAGGGCCGGATGAGCGCGTTGCCGGTGGCCAGGCGGGTGTCGAGGCTGCGGGTGCGGGCCAGCGCGATGCGGTCCTTAGCTCGGGTCTTGACCCCGGCTTTGGCGCGGAGTTCCTCGCCCATGTCGGCGGCCCATTCGGCGCTGGCGGTCTGCTTGTCGGCCGTGCTCTGGGCGAGGATCGGAAACGCGACAAGCAGGCAGCGACGTTCCTCTGGTTCGGTCGGTGCCAGGACCGGAGCGAGCGCGCCGATCACCGCGCCACGGGCGGGGAGCTTGATGGTGGCGCTGATGCTGTTCCACGCGTCGTGGCTGTAGTGCCGGATCGCCAGGTCGGCGCCGGACGGCCCGGCCATCGCCCACGGCACGTCCGGGTTCACATTCGGGTTGGCGGCGTGTGCGGTAAGTGCGTCCACGATCGAGGCCCGGTCGCCGGGGGCGAAGCCGGTGCGGACTGCGGCGGCAAGCTCGGGTGAGGTGAGCCACTCGACTTCGCGGATCCGCAGGCCCGCGCGCAGGTGGTCCTCGACTTCGTCCATCACCATCGCCAAAGCGCGAGCCCGTCCGTCCACGCCGCGGCCGTACTCGCGGGCTTCGCGGGCCAGGCGGCCTTCGGGCACCACGATGGTGACGAACGCTTCGGTGCGTACCGCGGCCCGGGTCAGCAGAGCCGCCAGGCCTTGGTTGACCTGCCGGGCGAGGTCGGGGGCGTGGGGTTGTTGGTGGCGGTTCATCCACTGGTCGCGTTCAGCGCCGTCGTCGGGCACGGAGCGGACGGTGAACAGCAGTTCGTTGACGAGTTCGGTGCGGGCGCACGCGTTGAGCAGTGCGGTGAGCCCGGCTCCTTGGCTGGCGCGCTCTGCTGCGTCGGCGGTGGCCAGGCCCGGGTGGGTGATGGCGGCGGTGACTGCCCAGGTGCGGGTGGCGTTGTGCTGGATGATCGCGACCCGCCGCTGCTCGATGCCTTGGGGCGGTCCGTCGTGGACGGTGATCGCAGCCAGCACCCCAGGCAGGTCGGCCTCATCCAGCTCGCCAGCCTGTCCGGTGGTGGCGCGGGCCCGGAACCGGGTCCAGCCAGCGACCCCGCCGGCTGTATGGCGCAGGGTGGCGGCGAGCCAGCCGATCGCGGTGCGTCCAGCGATCGGGACGAGCACCAGAGTCGCGGCCAGCGCCCAGGCGGCGAGGAAGCCGAGCAGGAGCCCCCACTGCTGGCGGCTGAGCGCCCACACCGCGGGGATGCCGGTGGCGACGGTGACGATCAGCTGCGGCCCGGACAGGCCGAAGAAGTAGCCGGTGCGGTCCTTGGCGTACTCGTCGTACACAACTGAACCCATGATCGGGTCTCCTTCCTAGACTGCAACCGCAGCCGCTTCGGCCGCGCTGGTGCCGCCGGCAGCGGTGCCACCGGTGGTGGCCGAGCCCGCGCCGCTGCCGCCACCCGGGCCCGCGCCAGGCCCGCCCTGGGTCGGGGTTCGAGGAGGTGGTGCGGTAGGCGGCTGGTTGCCGGCTTGGGCTTGCTGGTTGGCGCGGGCGCCACCACTGATGTTGCCGGTCTGGTCGGGGTAGTAGCTGTTGTTCCCGACCCCGGCCTGATTCGTGGTGTCGGCCATCACGGCCGCGGCGGTGGCACCGACCTTGGTCATGGCGCCGATCCCAGCGGCAGCGAATGCCCCGACCGGTCCGAGGACGCCGAGCCCTGACGAGACCCCACCGGCCGCGCGGCTGGTGGTGGTTGCTTCGGCGCTGGCCTCCCCGGCCGAGCGTCCTGAGTCATCGGCCTGAGCCGCGGTCGTATCGCCGCTCGCGGCCGGGTTGCCGCGCAACAGGCCCTGAAGTCCACCCGAGGCGGCCAGCCCGGCCCGCATCGCCGCACCCGACGCCGTCCCGGGGTCGACGAAGGCGAGCAGCTTGAACAGGGCCAGCGGGGCGAAGGAGGCGATGCAGATCAGGATCACCGCGGGGATGGCGGTGGCGATCGAGGCGAGCGCGCCGGCGGATTGGCCGGTGGCGACGCCGGTGGCGAACTTTGTGCCGATGCCGGTGACCATGACGGTGATGACGGGGGCGAGGGCGGCGGCGTGGAACCAGCGCAGCGACTTCCAGAACCAGACCCGGGTGGTTTCGGTGGCTAGCCCGGCGGCGGAGATCGGGGTGGTGGCGACGATCACCATCAGCGCGGCGGCGCGGGTGAGCATCATCACCACGTGGGCGATCGCGGCGATCCAAACCAGGATGCCGAGCACGCCCAGGATGGTGGCGGTCGCGGCGTCGGTGATGTCCTTCGCTTCGATCGGCGTCCAGGGCTGCCAGTCGCGCCAGCTGGTGACGTTCAGCAGCGACTCCATCAGGCTGCGCGACAAGCCACTTGAGGCAGCCACAATCAGGACGGTGTAGCCGATCCAGGCGGCCCACACCAGAGCGAACTGGACCAGGCCGATCAGGGCGCGGGCGAGTTCGCGTCCGTCCCGCTTGGCGGCGGCGATGCCGAGCTGCACCAGGCCGAGGATCAGCAGCAGCGCGGCGGCCAGCCAGAACGTCACCCGGTACAGCTCACCGGCCGGGCCGTTCTCCGAAAGGTCGGGGGTGAGCAGGGAGTCGACCCATCCCAGAATCAGCCGCAGCACCCACAGCCCGGAGTTCCACACCGCCAGCATCGCTGCGGTCCAGCCGTCGACCACGATCCGGCCCGCGATCGACCCCATCGTCTCGAAGGGGTTCGGCAGCGGGATCATCGCAGCGCCTCTTGCTCAGCACTCGACCAGGTCAGCCAGCCAGCAGCGACCGCGGCCTTCGAGCCGGGCCACGCGGACGGGGCAGTTGCGGGTGGTGTGCCGCGGGCGATCTGCCAGCGGCCGTCCGTCCACTGCATGCGGGCGCAGTGGCCCCAGCCCATCCGATAGTCGGCGGCGATGGTGGCGCGGACGTCGAGCAGGACGCAGGCCACCACCCAGTCCGGGCCATCGCTGCCCTTGACCATGCCACCGGCCGGCGCGACGGTGACGATCGTGGCCGCGTCCTTCACCGAGCCCTGCCGGGCGCCCCGCAGGAACCCGGCCACGTTCACGGCCAGATCCCACTCCTCCAGGGCAGGCCCGCCCGCCGTCACCCACGCCTGGTAGGTCTCGGCGGTGTAGGCGACGTCCATGGCCTCGAGGACGGCGACGTCGATCGCGGCGAGCTGGGCGACCGCTCCATCGGGGCTGTGTCCGTACACCGGGACGCCGGCCGGACCGCGACCCTCGACCGCGTTCGGCAGGTGGATCGCCGGCGCTGGGCTGAGGGCGGGATCGGGACGGGTCGCGGCTCCCGGGTCGAGGCTGGGCATCGGTGCGGCGGCGATGTCGTCGCGTGAATGTGCTGACGGCGGCGCACCCAACCCACCCCCAGGTGGCGCGCCGCCGTCAACGATCAGGGTCGGCCGCAACGAACTGGCGATCAGGATAGCCACCCCGGCGACCAGCACGACAGCAATCGCGACCGCTCCGATCAGGGCGCCCTGCAGGCGGGCGCGGCTCCACGGCTGCGCCGGTTCGGAAGGGCTCGTGTGGGTTCGCATGGTGACCAGCTCAGATGCAGCCGTTGCCGACGATGCTGTCGAGGGTGCCGGGCCAGATCATGTAGCAGATCGCGGCCAGCACGACGACGCACAGCCCGATCACGCCCCACTTGGAGGCGTTGTGCATGCTGAGCATCTTCCCGGCCGCGATCGCACCGATCGAGACCAGCCCGGCGAGGGCGAAGATCGCCAGCACACCCCAGGCGACGTTGCCGGTGACCTGATCGACGATGGCCTGCGCGCCGGGCGGCGCCTTCGGGCAAATCTCCAGGGGGATGAGTAGGAAGCGGTCGAGGGTGGTCATGGCAGGAGTCCTTCCAGCAACTGGTGGGCGGTCGCCGCAAAGGCGCGGGGCAACGGTTCGGTGGTGATCCCTGACATCGCCAGGACGGGGTTCGGCGGAAGCGAGAAAAGACGGCCCGAAGCGCGGAGCTGCACGGTCCGGGAGCCGAGCGAGCGCTCGACCGGACTCGGAAGCCGGTGAGGCGAGGCGACCACCACGGCCCAGCAACGTTCCGGCCCGAACGTCGCCAGGACGGCTTCGAGGCGGGCCATGCCGGGGATCGACGCTCGCGTCACCAACACCACCCGCGGGCAGGTGCGGGCCAGGTCGGCGAGCCAGCCTGCCTGAGTCAGGAGTTGGCGGGGCTCCCACCAGGAGTCGACCACGGTGAGCCAGCCGGGGTCGCCAGGCAGGGGCGCCGGGAGGCCTTGGGGTGTGGGCGGCTGGTCGTGGCGGCGCTGGATCAGGGTGGTGTCGCGGCGTCCGGCCAGCCAGCCGTTCGCGGCCTCCCCGAGTTCGGCGGTGCTTGCTCCGGCAAGCCCTGAGTGGGACGCGGGCGCGCAGTCCACCACCCGCGCCCGGTCGATGGCACCGGCCAACAGCAGCGCGACCGTCGAGGCGCCCACCGAGCCACCGCAGCCCACCACCAGGACGGGAACCTCGCCCGGCGCTGGCTGCCACGCGACGGTGGCAGGAGCTGGGACCGGCGGTGTGGCGGTGGAGTGCCGGAACTGGCCGCGCTGGACGGCGAGCCAGGCGTCGAGCAGCTCGCCGATGGGCACCGGGCGGGCGGGCGTCCGGACGCGGCCGCGGGTGATGGGTTGGGACATGTCGCGGAACTCCTCTCGCTTCCCTAGGCCCACGAGGGGGTGCGATCAGGACGCGAGCTGGTCGAGAACTTGAGTGATCTCGCTCGCCCGGGCGGCGAGCGCGTCCAAGGCGTGCCGGCTGCGGCGGCGTACCGTCCGCGGTGAGACGCCGAACTCGGGGCCGACCAGGATCGCCGAACCGAGCAACGGCCGGCGCGGGCTTCGATGCTTCGGGTCGACTACAGAGATCTCGACCAGCTCCAGCAGCAGATCACGGTCGAACGGCTCGATCGTGCCGGAATCCACACCCCAGTCCAGGGCCTGCATCAGCTCCTGCCGAGGGGTCAACACGGTCGCCATTGGCGCGTCGCACAGCTGGGCACGGACATCGATCCCCGCGCCCACCGTGGTTCTGGGCGGGCGGTCGGGGTCGAGGTTCCACTCGCGCAAGACGTTGCGGCGCAGGTTCGCGCAGATCGTGCCGGTGACCCGGGCGCAGCGCCGCCAGTTGTAGGTACGGATCTCGATCCACAGCTGCGAGGCGACCAGCTGGTCGACCTCGCGCGGGTCGACATCGGCCAGGTGGTTCGCGATCCGACAGGCCGACGGCAGCAGGCAGAACGCCAACAGCAGCGCCGCATCGGTGTCGTCACCGCCGTCCTTGGCGGCCAGCATCGCCAGGTCGAGCAGGGCGGCGTTGGCGTCAGGGGTGGGCGCGGCCCGCAACCATCGGCGCAGGTTCGCGTGGTCGGCCAAAGCCAGGCCGGGCCGGCCGGCGACCCAGTCGTTCCAGTGCTGATCGATGATCTGGGCGGCCATCCCGGCCGAAAGCCCAAGGGCTGTCTCGACACTCATGATCGGGTCCTTTCGTGGTCCTGAAGACCACTTCAACCGATCACAAGCACCTCCCCCCAGCGGTCCCCAGAACCCCGTGGAGCGACATTCGTTATCCACAGGCCGCGAGCGTTCGTCCTAGTCAAGCGAACCTCCCCTAACCTCCCTCAACCTCCCCCCGGATCAGGTCGACGAACGCGAGCTGGCTCGATTCGCGCCGCTAGCGAGCCGCCGAAAACGTACGAAACGGCCTGCGCCCAATTGTTCTCATGCGACAGTGGGCGGCCGTCGTCCGGTCCCGCCGCCGAGGTTGAGAGTGGCGACGCGACCACGGCGCCGACAACGGTGAGGTAGGGCCGGACCGAGGCTGGATACGCTTGGGCCGTGCACTACCTCGGCCCTGACCGTCCGCGTACCTCCTTGTCAACGTGGGACGAGGTGGCGGCGGCCGCTCAAGGTGGCCTGCTGGAGGAGAATCAGTGGTGTGAGCTGAAGCTGATGCTCCCCCCGTCCGACAAGAAGTCCAACCTGGAACTAGCCCGCGACTTGGCCTCGCTGTCGGTGTACGGCGGTGTGTTCATCGTCGGGATCGCCGACAAGACCTTCGAAGTCGTCGGTGTCGACTCCGACGGCGTCGAAGGACTGCGATCCCGGATCTCGCAGGTGGCGAAGCTGACTATCACCCCGCCGCTGTCCCCCGTGATTCACGATGCGGTTGGCACCCCTGGAGGCAAGTCGATCGTCATCGTGTCGGTGCCGGCGTCGCCGGTTGCCCCGCACATGGTTGACGGCTTCTACTGGGGTCGATCCAGCGACGGCAAGCGCAAGCTGTCGGACCCTGAGATCCGCGCACTGATGGCGGCGCGCGCATCCAGCGAGACCGACTTCCGTGCCCGACTGACCGACATGGTGAACCGTGACCCCCTTGCCGACTACACCGAGGGGCATCCAACAGGGCAGGGCCACATGTACTTCCTGGCCGAACCGTGTGCGCCACTTCCGCCACGACCCGCTGACCTCGATGTCGGGAAGCTGCGCTATGCGGGGAGTCAGTGGGCCGGCGACTGGAGCGGGACGCTACCTGACTGCACTTATCAAGCGTTCGACCCCGAAGGGCAAGCCTTCATGAGTAGCCGCTCGGTCGCCCCTGCCAAGTACGAACGCAGCCTGTGCTACTTCTCCGTGAAGGACAGGGACGACAGCATCGAAGTAGTCCAGGGCGGGGCGACCTTCATCCACGAAACGCCCTCTGGGCAGACTGGACATGACGTCCTGGACCGGTTGGTCGTCGTAATCACCCGACAAACGCTCGCCATGGTGCGGAAGTTCAGTGCGGAGATGGGCTACTCGGGGCAGTGGCGCATCGGTGCCTACGTGACCAGCCTCAGAGGAAAGCGTCGGAGCACCGGCCTGGCGTTCGGCAACTTCCCCCCGTTCGCCGCAGACACCTACACCCAGGCCATACTCACTACGGCTTCTAGGCTGGAGGACGACCTGGATGAGGCAGCCGACCTGCTGCTCCGGGGCTTCAAGCGTGGATTGGGTGTCGAGCAATGGACCCTCGATGACATCGCCAATCGCGGGTAGAAGCACCTCAGCAAGAGGTCTACGCCCTCCCGCGAGACCTGTCCCTCGTCGGACGGACTCAGGGCGGTCCCGAGAATCCTGGAGCTCCATTCATCACCCGGCGTGGCCGGCTGCGGCGTGAGTGCAACGCGGAGAACCGCGAGCCGCATCGGCGCCCTCAACATGCCCCTGCTCGTTCTAGCCCGTAGGCGATCTTCGTGCCCATCCTCGCGACTCCATCAGATCAACCGCACGTGGGCCTGGATCGACTGGTCCGTCTGCGTCTCTCTCTCGAACTAGATTGGAAAGGGACCCAGCGGCTGAACGAGAGTCGCCCGTGGCATCGCTTATCGCGATCAAATCGAGCTTTGGTATCGCCTCATCGGGTGCTGCTGTTGCGGCGACCGTAGCCGCCCTCCAAGCGAGTTCCATGTCTCCGGTCTGCATCGCCATGCTTACGGTGAGGTGGGCCAGGTCGACGATTCCAACGAGCAGGTTCTCGTCATCGCGTTCGGCGGCCATCCAGATTCCGCCGGTTGGTCGAAGCTCGGCGTACGGCCTGCCGGTCACAAGCCGGAGCGCTTGCAGGTAGTCGTCGATGCCTTGTTCACCGCGTGTTTGTCCGCGGGTTCGGAGGCGGCGGAACAGGTCTGCGTCGTAGAGCAAGTCGTGCAGGTGGTAGCGCCTGCGTCCGTCCTTGGAGGGGGCGGCGTCGGGTAGGTGCCGTTGACCGGTTTCGGGGTGGCAGTCGAGCCAGGCGCGGACGACGGAGAGGTCGCGCTGGATGCGTGCCGGGGTGGTGGCGAACGCGTCGCACAGCTGCTGGGTGGTCGCGCCCTCGGGCTTGGTGGCGAGGTAGGCGACAAGTTCGGTGTAGAACGGCTTGCGTCCGGCCGCTTCGGCGGGCTTTCCGGTAGGCCCGACCCGGACGCGAACTGGACCAAGGACGGAAAGCCTTGGCCGTTGGCAGGTCTTCGACCACCATTCATCCAGATCGGTGTCGAGCGTGGGGTCGGCATCGACGATCTGACGCGCCAGATGTTCGGGGATCTCGGGTGCGAGTACAGCAAGGTCGGCGCTGGTGGTCGCCGCGGTGGCCAAAATGGCGGCGTCGGGTTGGGGCAGGTTGCTCCGGGACGGGTAGGGGCTTCCGTTCGGGTTGCGTGGTTCTGTGAGGATCGGCCGGAGTCGTCCGGCTTGGTCGCCGAACTGGCGCCAGCTTCCGTCCTCGCCGTCGGTGGTCGGGACGTCGGTCTCGCTGAGTTCTTCGGCGGCCTGGATCAGTTGGACGCAGCCGGCGGCTTCGTCGCGGGTGATGCCGTTGGCGATCAGGTCCAGCCCGAGCGCCGGGACCAGTGCCCGGCCGTCGGCGCCGACGGTGATCTGGAGCGCCGGGCCGGAGCTGTCGGTCACGCCGATCAGCACCGCCGCCGTGCTCGTCCGGTGCGGCTGGTCGTGAATCAGCTTGGCGAGCTGGTCGAAGTGGCCGGTGGTGGTGTTGGCGATGAGGACGCGATTGAGCCAGATTTCGTCTCCGGCTTGGCTGGCGCGGGCGGCGGCGAGGTCGGTTTCGTGGAGTCGGCCGAGTCGGTCGATGGTGTCCACGGCGGCGCGGATGGTGTCGTCGATGCCGTTGGCAGTGTGGTGGCGGAGGCGTCGGGGGTCGAGGTCGGTGAGTTCGTCGAAGACGTCGATGAGGTCGACCCGGATGTCTCTGGACCAGGGGCTGGTGGCGAGTTCGGCGGCGAGGTAGCGGCCGAGATCTTCGGCGTAGTCGACGTCGCCGCCGATGGTGGTGATGCCGGCGGTTTCGAGATTGATCAGCCAGCGGTGGCCGGTGTCGTCGGCACCGACGGTGGCGAGGTGTGGCCAGGGAGCGGGCCCGTCGGGTTCCAGCGGTTCGAGGTCGTCTGGGACGTCGGCCACGTCCAGGCTCCACACGGTCGCGGCGTCTCCCTGCTGCCAGGGGTCGGGCAGCTTCGCGTCCTCGGCAAGGTGGATTCGCAGGACGGCCGGGGTGGCTTCGACGGCGAGCAGCACGGGGAGGGGTTGTCCGGCGGCGATCAGAGTGGCGGCGAGGCGGCGGAGGGATTCGTCGATGTGGAGGAGGTGGTCACCTAGGGGCGCTCCTTGGTGCCGGAGGGTCTTCTCGACCGGGATGGTGTGGGGTCGGGGTGGTGCGGTCGCGTAGCCCGGTCGGCGGTGGTGGTGCTGGATGGCGCGGCGGCGCAGAAGCACCAGCCACAGCGATCCGGCCAGCACGGCTCCTGCCCCGGCGAGCCCGGACAGCAGCCACGCCGGTTGGGCAATGCCCTCGTCGACTTCGACCTGGTCCCCGCCTGCGGCGGTGGTGCCAGTCGTGGGTGCGGCTGCCGCGCTGGTCGGCGGCTGGCTGGGAGTGGCGGGCGCGATCGGTCCAGAGGGGACGGTGACGGTTGGGTCGGGCTCGGCCGGTTCTGTTTCCGGTGCCCGGGTTCGTTTGGCGGGCTTCTCCGGCGCCTTGTCGTTGGTGGGAATGTTGAGCTTCCAGCCGATGTCGATGACGTCGGGGTCGGTGAGGTGGGCGCCGCCGGGTTGGCGCAGGTGTTTGGACGCGTCGAAGATCTCAGGATAGCGGCGGGCGTCGCCGAGGTGATCCAGGGCGAGCTGGCTGAGGATGTCGCCCTTCTTAACGATGTGACGCTCATAGGTCGGCTTGGCCTTCTCGACGGCTGCCGGGGCGGTATGGGGCTGGGTGGGCGCGTCAGGTGCGACGGCGGGTGCTGTTCCGTGGGCGGCGGCCGGGGGCGGTGCGGTGAGGGTGGTGTTGGTGTTGAGGAACAGCGCGACCGCTGCCGCGACCAGGGCGCGGGCGAGGCCTTGGGGAAGGCCGAGCCCGCGCAGGGTCGGCGCCGGGTGCTGTCGGATGACGACGGCGAGCTCGGTGAGGACCGCAATCGCCAGCAGCGCCCAGATGATCCAGCCGGCCGCCTTGACCAGAGTGAGGAACAGGGTGCCGTCGTCGGGCCGCAGCAGCGCCGTCCACAGCCCGGACAGCGTCGGTTCGACGTGAGGAAGGCCGACCGGCGCGATAGCGACCAGGACGATGGGGAGGCCGATCAGGAGCAGCGCCAGGAGGAGGATGGCGCCGATGCCGGTGAGGGTTCGTCGCATGGTCAGCGCTCGCTTCCGTCCTGGGCTCGTACGAGGCGAGCGGTCGATGTGCTGGTCACGGTGAGGGGTCCGACACCGATGGCTGCGAGGAAGACCGGGCGGTAAGTGGCGGTGGTGGTGATCTGGAGTTCGGTTCCGCTCGCGGCGATGGTGGCGGTGCCGGTCATGTCGGCACCGGCGATGTAGTCGAGTGCGGCTTGGCGGGCGCGGGTGGTGTCGACGGATACGGTGCGTCTGCCGGACATCAGGGCGTCGGGGTCGATCTGTTGGCCGGCGATCCGGGCGGCTTGGGCGGCGATGTCGGCTGCGTGTTGCTTGGCGGCGATCTGGCCGACCAGGTCGACCGAGATGCCGACGATCAGCGTGAACGCCAAGACGATCAGTACTGCCCAGACGCTGACCGAGCCGCGTTCGTCGCAGCGCAGCTCTCGACGACGTGCGGGTGTCATCGCCGGGCTCTTTCGCGGTAGGTATCGATGGGGCTGGTCAGGGTTGCCCGGATGGTGAGGTCGGGCAGGCCGGGAAGACCCAGGTCTGCGGTGGCGACGCGGCAGGACAGGGTGGCCGAGACTGATGCCGGGGTGCCGGGCGGGGTGGTGAAGCCGTCGAGGTCGAGGTCGAAGGTGTGGCTGGCGCAGGGCAGCTGCTGGTCGAGCCCGGCCTGGACGGCGGCCTGCGCGCTGGTGCGGGCTTCGGCCTGGGTGCGGGCCAGGGACGCGGCGCGGGCGGCGTCGGCGGCGACGGCCTGGACGCTCTGGTGGGTGAGGGCGACTCGTCCGCCGAACACGACCAGCAGGATTAGCAAGACGACGGCCGGGCCGGCGATCACGGCCTCAATGGAGGCCGAGCCGCGCTCATCGCGGAGGTTCATCGGGTGATCCTCTCGACCGGTTTAACGGCGACCTGCTCGGCCCGGGGTTGCCAGCCCGGGATGACGCTGAGGGTGGTGCCGGCCACTCTGACGGTGACGGTGGTGGCGTTGCGGGTACAGTCGATGCTTGGGTCGGTGAGCACGTCGCCGAGCTGGGCGAGGAACGCCTCCGCGGCCCGGTGGCAGGCGGTGGTGGTGCCGCGTTCGGCGGCGGCTGCGCGGGCGCCGGTGGTGGCGGCCGACAGGGCGGCGGAGCGTCCGTAGAAGAACAGCCCGGCTTGCATGCCGGTGAACGCGATGCCGAACAGCAGCGGCATCAGCACGACCATCTGGACACTCATCGAACCGCGCTCATCGAGAGCGCGGCGCCGGAGTGCCCTGGTCGTCATGGCCGGTCAGCGGATCTTGGCGATCTGGTTGTTGAGGTAGACGGTGATCGCGACGACGACGGCGGTGACGAACCCGATGGCGGCGGCGGCCCACAGTGCCTGTTCGACGGTGAACGAGCCGCGTTCGTCCTTCTTCAACTGGAGGAGCCGCTGACGGGTGGTGACGACGAGGGCGTGGGTGCGGGCTGCGAGCAGCTGGGCCAGTTCGGTCATGGTCGTTCCTTCGTTAGGTGGTGAACAGGCGGGCGATGGCGGGGATGATGAGGATGGCCAGGAACACGACGGCGGTGAGGCTGGCGGGGATGAACATGCGTTCGCCGACTTCGTTGGCCGCTCCGAGGTCGGCGGTGAGGATGGCGTTGCGTTCGGCTTCGGAGCGGGCGCGGAGCGTGTCGTAGACCTGTGCGCCCTCTTCGCCGCACAGCCGCATGATGTCCGCCAGGTCGTTGAGGTCGGGGATCGCGAGTTCGTCGGCGAGGTTCCGCAACGCGTCCCACGGCTGTTGCCCGGAGAACCGGGAGCGGGCCAGCTCTTCGCTGATCCGGCGGAACGGCCAACTGTCGCCGACCTCGGCGGCCAGCTCCATCGCCTGCCGCGACCCGGATCCGCCGCCGTGGCGTTCGAGGGCGACCAGGTCGGTGTAGGCGCCCAACGCCCGGCGGAACTCGACCCGGGCCTGGGCGGCGTCCTGGCGGACATTGAGGTCCGGCACGAACCAGCCGGCGACCATCGCGACGAGGGTGACGATCACCGGGATCGGGACTGGGATCGCCACCGCCCAGGAGATCAGCCAGGACAGCAGCGGCACCATCAGCGCAGCCAGGGCAGTGAAGGCCAGCTTGTCACTGAAGAACGACGCCACCGACTTGCGCAGCACCGCCAGATCCTGAACCGGTAGCCGCACCCACCCAGACGGGAATCGGCGCATCGCCCACAGCCCAGCCCGTTCGCCGCCGCTGGCGGGGATTGTGACGGTTGCCGGAGCGGTTGGTGTGCGGCGGGGTGAGAGCCGGTCGAACGCGTTGGCCAGGTCGGGTTCGGCGGGTGAGACCCACCAGATGAAGGTGCCGACGCCGGCCATGATCAGCATCCCGGACAGGATCAGCAGCTGGAGTGAGGTCATCGCCGGGCCTCAGCTTTCGCGAACTCGCTGCTCCCGGAGAGGAACCGGGGCGGGGGTGGCGCCGCGGCCATGCGCCGCATCCACGCCAGGCAGGCGGCGTAGCAGCCGAGCAGTACCAGCAGCACGGCCTGGCCGATCGGGCTGGCGTAGGGGGCGAGGAACTGGCCCGACAATGCCAGGACCGCCAGGACCCCGGCGGACAGGACCGTCACCCAGTGGGCGGTGGCGCGCGGCTTGGCCCGGTCGGCCTCGATCTGGCGGCGGGCGCGGACGTCGGCGGCGGTCGACTCCGCCAGACCGGTCAGGACCGCCGCCAGGCCGGGGCCACGCTTGCTCGCGCCGAGGATGAGCGCGGCGGCGACCAGGTCACCGGTGGCGTCATCGATGTCGGCGGCGAACGCCCGCAGCGCAGCTTCGGTGGGCCAGCGTCCCCTGAGCCGGGCCACCAGAACCGATACTTCCGGGCGCACCGCTTGCGGGGTCGAGCGCAGGCTGGCGATCAGCGCCTGCTCCAAGCCCTGACCGGCCGTCAGCACCCCGGACAGGTTCCGGGTCCATTCCGCGATCCCGTCCAGCCGGGCGATCCGCTGCGTCTCGGGCGAGGTGGCCAGAAGCACCGGCAACCCCAGCACGGCCCCCGGCAGCAGCACCGCCAGCACCAGCCACCCGGTCAGCAGCCCGGCCACCAAGCCAGCGGCCAGCGCCACCAGCACGGCGGCGCGCCGCCTGGCCGGCAGTGCGCGCCAGAAGGAGGCCACTCGCCGGGGCCGCCGCACAGGCTTCGGCGGCGGCTCGGGTGCGGGCCGCAGGCTGAGGATCACGCCGAGGACACCGGCGACGATCAGGGCCCCGGAGAAAGCGGCGAGGACGGCGATCATGACCGCACCCTTGGGTTGGCCTCGGCTTCGGCGAGGAAGCTGGCGTAGTCGAATCCGTGGTCGATGAGCCGGTCCAGCAGCCGTCGTGGCGGTGGGGTGTCGGCGACCCCGCACGCTCCGGGAACGTCCCGAAAGACGGAGGTGAGGCTGTAGCGGCGGTTGTCCTCGCCGGGTTCGACGGCCAGGATCTCGGCGACCTGGCGGACTTTCCGCGCCAGCCCGTCCGGGCTGGTCGGGCGGAGGATCAGGCAGCGGAGATGGACGATGAAGTCGATGGTGTCGGCCAGCTTTGCCGCGGCCAGTTCCATGGTGACGTGCGGCCCGGCTTCCATCGCGCAGGTGATCAGCTTGCGCATCGTCGCGTACGCATCGGCCGAATGGGTGGTCGACAGCGACCCGGCGCCGGACTCCATCAGCTTGATCATGCTCCACACCTCAGGGCCGCGGATCTCGCCGAGGATCTGGCGGGACAACGTGAACCGGAAGCTGTCGATCACCTGCTCAGGAGCGCGACGTTCGCCCGACGAGTGCCCGTTGGCGGTTCGCTCACCGGAGCCGGGGCGCTCCTCCCAGGCGTGGACGATCCGGTGCTGCTCGGGCAGGTCGTGGAGGAACAGTTCGTGTTCGGTCTCGAAGGTGCCGATCGACTCCCACGGGTCGATCTCGGCGCACAACGCCCTCACCAAGGTGGTCTTGCCGTCGCCCTGCCCACCGGACACCACGATCGAGCGGCGGGCTTTCACGGCGGCGGACAGGAAGCTGGCCATCACCGGCGTGATCGCGTGCCAGTCGACCAGATCGGCCAGCGTCACCCGGCGCACGCGGTGGCGCCGGATCAGCACCGACGGCCGGGCTGTGTCCTGGGCGGCGGCCAGCCGGGAGCCGTCCTCCAGCCGCAGGTGCAGGGACGGCTGGGACGAGCTGAACGGGCGCGGGTTGTCCGCCCTGCCGGCCACGAAGGACAAGAAGTCGAGCAGTTCCTCGTCGCTGTCGGCGACCGGCTCGGCGTCCACCAAGGTGCCGTCGGCATGCTCGACCACCACCCGGTCATGGCCGGTGATCACCACGTTCTCCACCGCCGGGTCGTCCAGCAACGGCTGCAACCGGCCCAGCCGGAACAACGCGTCGAACACCGCATCCGCCAAAGCGGCACGCTCTACCAGGGACCGCGCCTGACCGGTTTCAACGATCGTCACGGCGTCCTGGGCGTCCAGCAACTGGTCGATGATCCCGCGGCCGGCCTGCTGCTGCTCGTCGTGGCTCATGCCGGGCTGCCGGGCGATGGCGTCGGTCAGGGCTGCCGCGGCCTCGCCCCGTAACTGGGCGACTTCAGCCCAGTCGCGCGTCGACACCCTCCGTGGTTTCGGATGTAGCTGGGCCGGCACGCCGGATGCAGGCACCAAGGAGCTGGGCACGACAGGTCCGGTCGGCGGATCGGGTGCCGCAGGCTCGGGGACGGCCAGTCGGAAGGTCGATCGCACGCGACCCGGCCGCGGATGGCCGTTGCGGGCGGCTCCGGTGGCGAACATCGGCGGGTCCAGCGGGCCCGCCTCTCGCGCGTCGTCACTCATCACGCCTCCCTCCGGCCAACACCCTCAACTGCTCAGGCACTCCACGGATCGCGGCGTACGACAACCCGACCAGGGCCTCCGCGGTCGCCCGCAGCGACCGAACGTAGGCCGAGCCTGTGAACGCTTGTCCGGCCGCGTCCGGGCCGCGTCCGACGCGGCGCCACCACGGCGGGACCGATGGCGGCTGGCCGTGGGAGTAGACCCGCGCTTGGTCGGGCGCGAACTCCACAGACCCCAGCACTGGCACACCCAGCGACCGAGCCAACTCCTGGCGGCTGTAAGGACGCCCCTCGCCGACGACAAGCAGTCGGGTGGTGTGTCCGGGGGCCTCTTCTGCGGCAAGGGCCGCCGCCCAGGACCGGCTTGCTGCAAGGCAGGGCAGATCGCTGCCAACCAGCAGCAAGGCCACATCCGAACCGAACACCAGCGGCCTGGGCCAACCCGGCAGACCGAGCCGGCCGGCGTCCACGATCACGTCGGCCCCGGTCGCCTCCACCTCGCGCAGCGCGTCCAGCAACGGCTGCCATAACGCGGCGACCCCGCCGGCCTGCTCGTGGGACCGCGAGCCGAACAGCACAGACACCGACGAGTCCGGCACCGGATACAGCAGTCTCGGCAACGCCTCAGCCACCAGGTCGGAACGCTGGGCCAGCACCAGATCGACCAGCCCCGGCTGGTCCAGCTGGCCGCGGAAGAACCCCGCCAACAGCCCCGAGCCGCCCTTCGCGTCCGCCTCGACCAGCACAACCGGACGCGGCCAGTTCAACCCCAGCCCGAGCGCCGTCGCGGTCACCCCGGGAGCACCGGTAGCCGACGCCAGAGACACCAACACGGCTCAGCGCTCCCGCGAATCGAGCACCACCGCTACCCGGCCGGTCGCGGCCCGGGCAGCCACCTCCGCGGCCTTTGCCGACGGCACCACCACATCGACGACCACGAGCTGGCCGTCGGCGGAGTTCGTGACCGATTGCACGGCCGCGTCGATCGTCACCGGGGTCGTAGTCACCTCGGCCTGCTCCGCCGGGGTCTGCACCAGACGCACCCGATCCCCAGCGCGCAATGGCTCAGCCGGCAGCTGGCCCACCGCCAACGCCAGCCCAACCACCGACTCGCCGGTCCGCGGCAGCACGTCCGGCTGCACCTGGGCCGGGCTCAGCAGCGTGCCCGCCGATAGATCGCTCGCCGCCCGCTGACCCACCAGGGACTCCAGCTGGGACGAAGGAACCACCTGCACTGCCGGGTCCACCGACACCCGCACCACCATCAGGTCCTCGGTGGTGATCAGCTCGCCACGATCCACGCCGGCCCTGACCGCGACCACCTCACTGGAGGTCGTCGAGCCCATCCACACCACCACACCCAAGCCCGCGCCGAACAGCACCAGGCTCGCCCAGGCCAGCACCATCAACGGACGGCGGCGCAGCTTGCCCGGCACTGGGTGGGAACCGACAGAGTGCCCGTTCGGACCGGGGGTCGCCGTGACCGGCGCTGAACTTGTGGTGGTGGCTTGCATCAGTCCCCCTGGGGTAGAAGGCCAGCAGATGCGGGAGCTTGTCCCGCGGGGTCAGCGGTTCACGATCACCTGGATCTCGCCGACTTCGAGCGTCCGCTCCTGGGACAGGCTCAACGGGATCGCCCCGGACCTGCCATAACCCGACCACCGCGCAACCCAATGCACCGTCGCCGTCACCCGATACGTCCCCTGCCGCTCATACAGATAGCCGCAGGTCGGGGACGGCTCCGCGCCCATCCCCTTGCGCCACGGCGTGCCCTTGTTCGCACACCGAACCTCGTCACCGTTGCCCATCGACCACGTCACCGACTCCGCCCGCGCGGTCAACGACACCCCCGCCGCACTGATCGTCGCCGGCCCCCACGTCAACCGGCCCGGCTCGGCTACCCACAACCAAGTGGGGACGCCGACGTAACCCATCGCGCCCGTCGTCGTCGGCGTCCAACCCACCTTCGGCGGCTGCAGCTGCAACCGAGCCAGCAGCGTGCGGGCGATCGACTCGGCGTTCTCCGCCGGGTCGAACCACAACCACATCTCCTCACCAGCGATCAAGCAGGTCATGCGGACCCAGCCGGAGTGGTCACTGTCGTCCAACCCGAGGTCGGAGAGCGTCACCCCGAGCGGCGCGACCACACCGTCGGCCGCTATGTCGGCGCAGTCGGGAACGACCTTCTTCCTCGGCGTCCCCGGCTCGCCCGGCTTCGGATCGGACGGATCGCCTGGCTCGACGATCACGATCTCGCAGACGTCCACTTTGTCGTCGCAACCGGGGTCCTCCGCGCGAGCAACGCTCAGTGGCCCGAGCGTGAAGGTCAGCCCCAAGACGATCAGCCAAGCCATGAACCTGGTCATGACGGGCCGCACTCGCCCTTGGTGGGAGCCAATCCGTAGACACGGAACGTCTTGTCGTCCGTCCGCTTCTGCGCCGTGTACTGGCGAAGCAGGAACTGCGGGATCTTGTAGCCGAGTTCCGCCTCGCTCACCCCCTCACCGTCCTTGTCTAGGACTCGGGCCGGGCTCTGATCGATGCAGCGGGTGATCACCACCTCGGTGCCGTAGCCGACATCGGACGCCCTCGTCGCCGTGGTCGTCAGCACCTTCGTGCCGCTGTCGTAGCGGAAGCCCTGCTTCTTGAGCTTGAGGTAGGAGGCCACATTCGACCTCACCACCTCGGGACCCGCCCACTTGCCGAGCAACGTCCGCATCTGACTCTCGGTGAAGCCAGCCGGATTCGCGCCGATCTCGTCACTGGCGGCGCGGTAGCCGTCGACTGCAGCGATAGCTGCACTCTGTTCGGGGCTCCAGCTCGGCGTCGGTGTCGGTGGCGCGGAGACGGTGGGCGAGGGGGCCGAGGTGGACGGCGACGGTGCAGTCTGCGACGGCGCGGTAGAGGGCGTCGGGGTGGTCGAGGTGCAGCCGCACAGCAGAATGCACGTGGCCAAAGCAGCGATGCGCGCTGGGGTTGGCGCCATGGCCGGACTCCCTTCCTTCTACCTCCCTAGGCCCACGAGGGTCGACGATCGGGACATCCGAACGCATGCGATTTCTCGCGGATCTGGTTTTCAGAGTAAGTCGAGCGTCCGGATCTGGCTAGGCCTTGCGCAACCGGTCACGTCCGAGCGGGGCCGTCGTTCTGGCTCCAGGTGACCCGATCGCGACCCTTCGTGGGCCTAGGGAAGTGAAGGCCCGGCGGCGAAAGGAACGTCATGACCAACTTCTCCGAGCGACAGCTCAGGACGCTCCCCCTCTCGAGCCCGTTCTCGGGCCAGTCGACAATGCCTGCTCCAGAGTGGGTCTCACTCCAGCAGGCAGCTGTGCTGCACGGAGTGAGCGTTGACACGCTCAGGCGGCGTATCCGTGAGGGAAGGCTCCCCGCCTACCGCTTCGGCGACCGGCTCATCAAGGTCCGGATCGAAGACCTCGACAACCTCTTTCGTCCGATCCCCGTTGGCCAGCAGCTCCGACGCCGCGTCTCCTGACGCTGGTGCCGCGAGTTGGCCATTGGTGCCAAGCCATAGCTTCGGCGGGTCCATGTCGGTGTTCCCCGTCTGGTGAGGATTTGCCTAGCGGCACGGCGAAGCTGCGATCACTGCGGCGGCGGTCGGTATGCCGATCAGGAACAGATCAGTGATCTGACAGGCCGCGCCAGGATCTGATTGCCACGCACGCGTTTGTCGGTCGACGACAGCGCAAGAGGGATGCCGGTGAGGATGTCGATTGCGAACCCGAGGGCTGTGCTGAGGAAGGCGAGGATGTGGGCCTGGACATGGCGAGTCTTCGGGACAGCCGCGCTCCATCTAGCCGGCGTTGGGTGGGGCCCGCGAGGTCTACCCGTCTATGCACCGACACGGTTCCGCCTTCACGTGCGACGTACCGCACGTAGAAGGCCGGCGGCCATCTCCGTGCACGCCATCCACGCTGGCATCTCACCCATGGGCCTGAGATGGGACGCCGAACTGCTAGTCGGGGCTTTCGCGACTCGCAACCCGAACTCGGGTCTGGGAGCGCTACTTCGCGCCCGTCCATAGCTGCTCAACGCGATCCAGAAACTCGTCCGGACCGAGCCTTGTCGTTTGCGCCAGGCCGAAGGCCAACAGAAGCGCTCCCTTCGCCTCTCGTCTCCCCAGCACGCCCAGCCGGTCGAGCACGTCGTAGTACGCCACCGGGAGTCTCCTCGGCCGCTGAATCAACTCTTCGACCGCGAAGTCCTCAAGTGCCGCATGCACATCGTCATCTGGTCCGAGACGCTTCGCGCGCCTCGAGATGTCGCTGATCTTCATGCTCTGCACGTGAGCAGGCAGGTTGATCGCCATGTCTCGGGCGACTGCTGCGAACACGCTCGCTGGATCAACCACCGTGCGATCGCTCCAAGCCTGCTTCAATCTGCCGTCGATCCGGACCTTGCCACTGACGATTGCCAACGCGGCCAAAGCCGACTCGAGTTCCTGAAGTATCTGGCTCGCCGCACTTGACCAAGGCTTCCGCCGATCCACCCATACGCTCCGGATCTGTTTCGCCCTTGCTGCGCCAGAATGAAAGGAACCATTCCTGAGCGGGTCGATGAGGCCGTCGAAGTCGGTGATCCTGTCTCGCTCCGTGAAGGCGCAGAGTTCGCGCGCGGCGGTGGCCAGGAACGCAACATCGGCGCCGAGTTGCTCATGCCACAGCTGGTAGCACTGATTCACGACCTCGTTGAAGTCGGCCTCCGTCGAAACACTCGACGCCTCGACCATGCGGATGATCGGTCCTAGCCCCACCCCGGTACAGAGATACCGGTTGTGGTCGAGTGCCTCGAGCGGGTTCACTGCGCCGCCCGGCTCGCGAAGTGCCGAGGTTCGGCCACCGCGCCCCCGCGGAGCTTGAACCCGATATGGAACGGCGCCAGCGGCTGGTCTCGCGTGAACTCCTGATTCGGCGAAAAGGTTGCCGGCACAAAGGACACCTCGGTGGCCAGTTCATTCACCCATGCCGATGCCACGTTTCCCCTCGACCAGCGCACGCGGCCCGTGAAGACCCGCGGCTCACCGGTCGCCTGAGCCACCAGGTAGGCGGTGAAGATGCGGCGCTGAATCTGGCGAGTCGCCTGTTCAACATCCTGGAATACGTGCTTCGCCTCTACGAAGCGCCCAAGGTGGAACAACGCGAGACCCTGCATGAACCTCGGCCTGTATTGGTCGGGCATCGGGGTCTCGGCCAGTTCCGCCGCCATAGCCAGCACGCGCTCCCAATCGGCCAGACTGAGGCGCAAGAGTTCCCGCTCCCCGGCGAGGAACTTCGACCCAGTCAAGCTTCGCCAGAACAGGCCCGTGAGGAGTTGTGCGCAACGCCAGTCCGACTTCACCGTGGCTGGTGACTCCAAGAGCCGCTTGAGTGCCGCAGCCTCACCGGAGGGGCCAGCTTGCAGGTCGAATCTGCACAGGAAGTAGGTTGCGGCCGGATCGTCGCTTCTCGACAGGGACTGGAGGTGGCGATAAACCTCCTCCTGATTCCCGAGCAGCTGGTTGAGTTCGACACTTCTACGGTCCAGCTGGGCTGACTGACGTGAGGTCAGGACGCTGCGGTCGATGGAGTCTATGGATGCGACCGCATTCGCCAGTCGGTCGATCTGCTCATCACGACTCAGGGAGCCTGACTCCACTGCGTCCCGCGTCGACCAAGCCAGAACATCGACGGGGTACATGTTCTCTGGGTCGATCGCACGCGCCTCATTCACGACGTCCAGGATGTCGCTGAGCCGGGAGCTGATCTGGCCCTCCGCATCCGCGTGCCCAGCTGCCACCAATTCATGTGTCATCGCTCCGAGCGTGCTACCTAGCTCGACTGCGAGAGACAGCCGCATCGGACCCCTCACAGAAGGATCGTTCAGCGCCTCCTGAACGAGTTCTCTGTTGTCTTCGAGGATCCCCATTCGTTCGTCCAGGGATCCCGCGTGAGTGTTCTGCTGCCAGTGAACGTGGGCACGGGCGAAGTTGGACTCCTGCAAGACGAGGCGTGGGTTCACCACCCCCGAGCGCATGCGCAGATCCCGGAGTGCGTCAGCAATCTCGAGGTAGTGCGCTTGATAGGTTCCGCCGCGCGGGCTCTGGGGGCCAACTCGCTCCAACAGCGAGACCATGAACTGAACCTCGTCCTGGCCCGCACACCACCCCTGCGAAGCCCTCAACTCGCGAATCGCAGAGCAGATGACCTCCACCTCAACCTGTGGGGTCAGGTCCTCTCTGGCGGCGAGTTCGGCCTCCAGGCTCGTTCGGGCCGTGAGGAAGTACTCACCACTGTCGTCCTCCAACCAGCGGAGGATGTCAAAATGGCGGACGGCATCCCGCACCACGAGGGAACCGTTCCCGCCGACCACGCGGAGCGCAAGGTCCACCGGGACAGGTATGCCGTGGCGACCGGCGGTCAGAACCAAGCCGCTGAGTTGCTGCATGGCGCTCCGTGCGCCGAAACTCAACTCCGCAACAGGCTGGTCCGGATCAGAAGCGGGCCGCAAGTCCGCCAGCGAGACGCCCGCGGCCTGAAGCGCCTCGGCCATCGCCGTTAGGCGCTGCTCGGGTCGTAGAGCTGCCGCCTTCACCGCCTTGGCCGACTCCTCCATACTCTTCTCCGCCGCACGGATCTCCAGAGCGAGGCCTCGCTTCAACTGGTGTTCCGTCTCGGGCAGAACTCGGTAGAGAAGCGCCAGGAAGCTCGCGTCGAGCTTCGCGGGTTCAGCGATGCGGATGTCGAAACTAGCGAACCAGGGCACGAGCCCGTGGAGCTCGCCTCGCGTCAACTGCGCGGGCGCCTGAACCCAGTCTCGGGGGGCGTCCTGAGCGGGATAAGTCGACCCGACCACCAGCACTCGCCGACCTCGGGCACGCAGCTGCCTAGAGAGCGCGT
Organism: Propionicimonas sp.; assembly: GCF_049840635.1. Classification (GTDB taxonomy): domain Bacteria; phylum Actinomycetota; class Actinomycetes; order Propionibacteriales; family Propionibacteriaceae; genus Propionicimonas. Next base: position 2,073,755 of record NZ_JASGKL010000005.1, on the reverse strand, counting down.
CGTACTCGCTCGCCGGCACCATCCCGTCCCACACCAGCACGACCGCGTGGCCGCCATGACTCTCGACCCAATCGGCATAGGCGTCGATATCTTCAAGCGAGGGCCGCTCGCCTCTCCTCGCTTGGTGGAGAACGGCGGCATCGCCGGTCAGTGCGAGACTCGCCGCGAGCCTGGCCAGTGCAACGCTCTTGCCAGTAGCCGTCTGCCCGGCCAAGATGATGGGCCGCGGCAGGTCTGGCCCTGCCAGCGAATCGGCAACGCGCGTCGCGAGTTGCTGCTCGAACTCGCGGCGGTAGGGGATCCCCGCGGCGATCGCCTCCCACGGCGTTGCACCCTCGGAGGCACCCGTGAACTCTCTGAAGATTTGATACTTGGCAGCCTTCGAACCCAACACGGGCGGCTCGAGCAGCGCGATATCGATCGGGCGGGCGGACCGTCGCACCTCGTTCCACGTGTGGACGTCGACCTGCACAAACCCGCTGCCAAGCGCAATCACCCGGGTCCTGGACGACTGTCGGTCAACACTCGATCGCGGTAGGGCGCCTTCCTCGGCAAGGTCGGCCAAGACCATGGCCAGCGACTCTGAGTGCAACGTCAGTCCGCCGGAGGCAACCGCAGCCGCAACGTACGGGTTCTCGCCCAGATCGGGCTCTACCGAGAAGAGGTGCGCCTGGCCCGGCGGAAGACGCCTGATAAGCGGCATCAACTCCTGAGCGGAGAGCCAGTCGTCAGGTCGCCACCCTTCGATCGCGATCAGCCCGCGCGGGGTTACGGTCTCCGTTACGAGCCTCGCGACTGCCGAGCGAACTCTGACAAACCGGTCGCTCTCATCGATGAGGTCGGCAGGTGGCTGATCGTCAGGCGGAAGCGCGGACCCACCGAACAGGTACTGAATCTGAAGCGCGGCCGCATTGCGCGTGAGCACCGAGTCTGCCCCTACCGGGCCTACTGTGCGCCACGATCGTGCAAGGTCAGCGGCGAGTCGGGCATCGGTGCGAGATGTGGCGATTGCGTTCCAAGCGTAGCCGGCCAGCAACTCGTCCAAAGACGCGAACTGCGCGGAATCCAGACTGCCGGACGACTTCGCCCCCCTGCTCGGCAGGCCCTCCGACAGGTCCGCAGCGGCTTCTCCCACGGAGGCTTGCCCGAGTAGCAGCACGGCTGGTCCCTGCGCCAGCCGCGCAGCGAAGGTGCGCCAGCTCTCGCTCGCGAAGCTAGACAAAGGACCCCTCCCGTTCCGCCGTACTCGCCGCACCGTCGCGTCAGGAAGAAACGTACCGGCCCTACCCCCTACGCGGAGGCGAACAGGGCCGCACCTCCCGACGTCAGCACGCGTACAAGGTCAAGGCTCTCCTCATGCGCGGCGCGCGTAGTGCTACTCCTTATACTCGACCGCGGATGACCACACCCGGGCGCGAAGTTCGCGGCCGCCGACCGTGAATCGGATCCCGATCGCGCGTTCGGTCCAACGGCAGGACTCCGCGTCGACCCGAACAGCCGTCGGCCCGAACCGGACCCATGCGCGCACCGCCTGCGGACGTGGCGCAATCATCACCGGCTCGCGGTCCAACTCCAACTCTGCGTCCGTCAGCGACTGCAACGGTCCGGCGGTCGCAGCGATCCGGTCGACAATGCGGGCGTCCATGAGCCGGTCGTAGTGGTCCGCGTAGCGCTTGTTGCTGCCCACGACCGCCTCCTCTCCGGCCATCACCCAGAGTATCCCGAGGCGAACGCTTGTTCGATAACCGCCGCCTTGCGTACCCTCCTCAGCTTCAGCTGAGACTCCGCCCCACCCCAACCGCGCCTTGCACCCGCTCGGCCGCGCGATGCGGATCGGACGCCTCGATTGGGCCGTCCGGGGCCGAGCGCTGGATACGAGATCGGGCCCGCAGGTCGGCCGTCGCCTGAAAGCCGTCAAACTTTCGGGGCACTTTCGGGGCACAAAATCGGCTTCGGAAGCAAAGGGTTAGCCCAATTTCGGTGTATATGCCCTAGTCGGGATGGCAATCCCATTGGCGGAGGATACGAGATTCGAACTCGTGAGGGCGTGAACCCAACCCGCTTTCCAAGCGAGCGCCATAGGCCTCTAGGCGAATCCTCCGCCGAGAAGGATACCGGGTGAGCACCGTCCAACTCCAACCGGGGATCGGGCCTTGTCAGCGCCCGGTTCCCGACCGGGACCACTCACTTGGCCGGGTAGGTGTGCCGGACGCCCTTCGCGTCCGTGTATGCCAGCGACGTGACCGGATCGACGCTGTCATCGTCCGAGTTCAATACGGCGACCACCACGATCCAACCGTCCGGGAGCGCGGCCTGGGCCCAGTCCCCGTCCGCTGACGACAGGGTCACCGCGACATCGGTGGATCCGGGCTCGAGCATGCCGAGCTGGGTCAGCCGCCACTTCGCCTGCCCCGGCCCTCTGCTCCTCGCGATGCTCCCCTGGAGCATGTCGGACGGCTTCGCCCCCTTCACCGCGGTCGACCAATCACCCCAGACACCCTGCGAGTCCAGCGCCTCGCTCCGGAACACGGTGACCTCTTCCCCGCCAAGGTCCACGCTCGCGCTCGCGACCACCCCCACCGTGGACTGCAGGACACCGTTCCCGTCCTCCCACACCAGCTCCGGATCCTTCGACCCCACGGCGTGCTCAGTGAGGAACACCAGCGCCGTCGCCCCCAGCGGGTCCAGCGCGGCGCTGCCACCCTGCGAAGTGTCCGGCCCGTACAGGCTCTGCCCCTTCACCTCACCCGGCACCACCGCCACCACCCCGTGGCTGCCCAGCCGGACGAGTTCCGCACGCGCCTCGTCCAGCTTCCGCGTCACCGTGGCCTCCGCCACCTTCTCTCCGTCGTTCGTCGCCTGAAACCTGGTCGTGATCGTCGTGCCGTCCGACGTCGCCACAATCTCCACCTTGTCGAACGCCGCTGGCTCCCCGTTGAAGCTCGCCCCCATCGGGAGCTCCGCCTGCGCCGACCCCGGCGACGGAGCGACCGACGACGCCCGCGCCGTCGGAATCGGGGCCGTCGCGGACGGCGGGATCGGCGACGGCGTCGCCACCACCACCGCCGGCTGCTGCCCCCGGCCCACCACGCTGCCCACCCCGAACCAGCCGATCACTCCCACCGCCAGCACCGCCGCCACCGAGGCCGTGACCCTACGCGTCGTCCGGTTCCGCCGGACGCGGCGTCCCACGCTCAGCAGCGCCTCCGGATCGAGGTCAGAGTCGATGTCCCTCGTCGCGGTCTGCAGCTCCGCCCGGAGCCGATCCTCCAGCTCGTTCATCACCGTTCTCCTCCCACGCTCGCGTAGCGCGTCCGCAGTGTCGCCAGACCCCGCGACGCCGCCGACTTCACCGCACCCACGCTGATCCCCAGCTGGTGTGCGGTGTCGGCCTCGGTCAGGTCCTCGAAGTAGCGCAGCACGATCACCCTCCGCTGCTGCTCGGGCAACGTGGCGAGCATCCTCACCACCTCGTCCCTGTCGTCGCTGCGCCCGTGCCCGTCCCCCGGGTCGGGGCGGTCGGCCAGCTCCGTCGGGACCGGCGGGCGGCGCCGCCAACGGTCGATGTTCAGGTTCACCAGAACCCGCCGCGCGTACGCCGTCGCCTCCCCGTGGCGCACCCTGCGCCACGCCAGGTAGGTCCGCACCAGCGCCTCCTGCACCAGGTCGGACGCGAGCTCGCGGTCCCCGGTCAGCAGGTACGCCGTGCGCGTCAGCGAGCCGGACGCGACGCGCACGAACTCCACGTACTCCGCGTCCCGGCTGGGGGTGGGCGATGCGGCCATGGCGCCTCTCTCCTCGACCTACACCATGCACTACGCAGTGCCGCGGCCAAAGGTTGCAGGCCGTGAGCGGACTTGCCCTGTCGATGGCGATTCGGGGGCGAAATCGCCCCGGTGGGCGGATCGAGAGGGCAATTCCGCTCAGCCGTGCCACGCTGGGGGCGTGCGGATCGCCCTCGCCCAGTTCGCCGCCTCCACCGAGCCGGCCGACAACCTCGCCCGCGTCCGGTGGCTCGCCGCGGACGCCGCGGCGCAGGACGCCGAGCTCGTCGTGTTTCCCGAGGCCGCCATGTGCTCCTTCGCCCGGGCCAGGGCGGACGCGGCCGAACCCTTCGATGGCCCCTGGGCCACCGGCGTGCGCCAGACGGCCGCGGACCTCGGCGTCACCATCGTCGCCGGCATGTTCACCACCACCGGCGACGACCGCGTCCGCAACACCCTGCTCGTCACCGGCGCCGCCGAGGCCCGCTACGACAAGGTCCACCTCTTCGACGCCCTCGGCTACGCCGAGTCCGCCCAGATCGAGCCCGGCACCGAGGCCGGCGCCTTCACCCTCGGCACCCACATCATCGGCCTCGCCACCTGCTACGACATCCGCTTCCCCGGCCTGTTCACCCACCTCGCCCGCCTCGGCGCCGACCTGGTCGTCGTCCCCACCTCCTGGGCGCCCGGCCCCGGCAAGCTGCACCAGTGGCGGACACTGGCCACCGCCCGCGCCATGGACTCCACCGCCTTCATCGTAGGCGTCGACCAGTCCCTCTCCCCCTCCTCCGAGGGCTCCCGCAGGCCGACCGGAGTCGGTCACTCGATCGTCGTCGACCCCACCGGCGAGGTCCTCCTCGAGCTCGGGGACGCCGACGAACTGGCCCTCGTCGACCTCGACCTCGACCTTGTTGCTGACGTCCGCGAGCGCCTCCCCGTTCTCCGCCACGCCCGCCGCCTCGGGTGACCCGGGCACCCGGCTCGCGCACCAGCGACGCGGCCCGGTAAGCTGGTCCACGGTTCCCCGCGCGGCGGTACCTCGCCCAACTCCCCCAGGGTCGGAAGACAGCAAGGGTAAGTGAGCTCTACCGGGTGCGCGGGGGCCGCTGCATTTCCGGGGTCCACTTCGGTTCTGTCACCGGCTACCCGTAAGGTTCACACCGTGGACGACAGCGACGAAGACCTGTTCGCGGAGGACCCCCTGGACCTCTTCGACCAGGACCGCCCCGACCTCTTCGAGCAGGACGGTCCCGGCCTCTTCGACGAGGACGCGAGCGGTTCTCCCGCCGTCGAGGACCTCCCCTCCGATGCCACCGACACACCGGTCGAGGTCGGCCCCCACCGCCGCTCCGATGAGGAGGTCACCGCCTCCCTGATGGAGGTCGTGGACGCCCTCCGCCAGCCCTCCAGCGATCAGATCACCCGCCCCGAAACCCCGCTCGCGCTGTACCGCCGCTACCGTCCCGACGCCTTCGCCGACGTGATCGGCCAGGAGCACGTCACCGAGCCCCTGCAGCGCGCGCTCACCAACAACCGGGTCAACCACGCCTACCTGTTCTCCGGCCCGCGCGGCTGCGGCAAGACCACCAGCGCCCGCATCCTCGCCCGCTGCCTGAACTGCGCGGAGGGTCCCACCCCCACCCCGTGCGGAAAGTGCCAGTCGTGCCGCGACCTCGCCCGCGGCGGAGCCGGCGGCATCGACGTGATCGAGATCGACGCCGCGTCCCACGGCGGCGTGGACGACGCCCGCGACCTGCGCGAACGGGCCTTCTTCGCCCCCGTCCACTCGCGCTACAAGATCTACATCATCGACGAGGCCCACATGGTCACCCCGCAGGGCTTCAACGCCCTGCTGAAGGTCGTCGAGGAGCCGCCGCCCCACGTCCGGTTCGTGTTCGCCACTACAGAGCCCGACAAGGTGCTCGGCACGATCCGTTCGCGCACCCACCACTACCCGTTCCGGCTCGTGCCGCCGAAGACCCTTCAGGCCTACCTCGCCAAGCTCTGCGAGGCCGAGGGCATCGCCGTCGAGCCGGCCGTGCTCCCGCTCGTCGTGCGCGCGGGCGCCGGTTCGGTGCGTGACTCCCTGTCCGTGCTCGACCAGCTCCTCGGCGGCGCCGCCGACGACGGGGTCAGCTACAGCCAGGCCACGTCCCTGCTCGGCTACACCCCCGACGCCCTGCTCGACGAGATCGTGGACGCCTTCGCCGCCGGGGACGCCCAGGGTGTGTTCGCCGCCGTCGACAAGGTCATCGAGGTCGGCCAGGACCCCCGCCGCTTCGCCGAGGACCTGCTGCGTCGCCTACGCGACCTGATCATCGTCGCCGCCGTCCCCGAAGCCCTCAGCAGTGGGCTGGTGGACGTGGCCGGTGACCAGGCCGATCGCCTCGCCGCCCAGGCCAACGCGCTGGGCCCCGGCGAGCTCACCCGCGCCGCGGAGGTGATCGCCGTCGGCCTCACCGAGATGCGCGGCACCACTGCTCCCCGCCTCCACCTCGAGTTGATGTGCGCGCGCGTCCTGCTGCCCGGCGCCGACGTGGACGGACGCGGCCTGCACGCGCGCCTCGACCGCCTCGAGCGCCGCCTCAGCATGGGCGTCCCCGCCGGCGCAGAGCCAGGGGATCGACCCGTCGCCGCCGCGGCCGCCCCTTCCGCCACCGCGGAGCCGCAGCGGTCGGTGACCCCAGCCCCTTCCACGGTCCCTGAGGAGCCGCGGAACCGAGCGGCCGCGCCTTCCACGGTCCCTGAGGAGCCGCGGAACCGAGCGGCCGCACCTTCCACGGTCCCTGAGGAGCCGCGGGGTGAGGAACGAGCCCCGCGGCGTCACGAAGGGCCGCCGTCACCCGAACCCGCGGTGACAACCACCGACGCCCCACCCTGGGACGTCGACCCCGCACCCGCCGCTGCACCCGAACAATCCGGAAGCGCAGCAGCCACCCCGGCCCCTGAGGAGCCGCGGAGCGAGGAACGAGCCCCGCGGCGTCACGAAGGGCCGCCCGCGTCTCGTCCGGCCGAAGCGACCACGGCTCCCGAACCACCCGCGCCCGCCCCAACCGGCGACGCCGGCGGCCTTGGCACGGCGGACGTCCGCCGGTTCTGGCCGCAGATCCTCGACAACGTGAAGAACCGTCGCCGGTTCACCTGGATCCTGCTCAGCCAGAACGCGCAGGTGGTCGAGGTGCGCGACGGCGTCCTCACCCTGGGCCTGTCCAACGCGGGCGCCCGGGACAGCTTCGGCCGCGGCGGCAGCCCGGACGTGCTCCGCGAGGCGGTGATCGAGGTGCTGGGCGCGGCCCTCCACATCAACCCGATCGTGGACGCGACCGCCGAACCCACGCCCTCGCCCAGCGCTCCTGCGTCCGCACCCGCCGAGCCCCCCGCCTCGCCGGCCAGCCCGCCGCGTTCCGCCGCGGCGGAAGCGGCGCGCGCCAACCTGCGGGCGACCCGGTCGCAGGCGACGCCGACCGAGCCGGAGCCCGAGGAGGAGCCGAGCCGTGACGACGTCGCGGTCGCAGAGGACGCGGCGTCCGCCGACGAGCTGATCAGGAAGCACCTCGGCGCCGAGCTGATCGCCGAGGACGACGAGTGAGCACCCTTCGCGAACTACGATGAGCCACGTTCACCACGACAGGAGCACAGCATGTTCGATCCCGGCAGCATCGACCTCCAGGGCCTGATGGCCCAGGCGCAGGCGATGCAGGACCAGCTGGAGCAGGCGCAGGCCGAACTCGCGGCGAAGACGGTCAAGGGCACTGCCGGCGGCGACCTCGTCGAGGCCACCGTGACCGGCACCGGCGAGCTCGTCGGTCTCGTGATCAAGCCCGAGGCGTGCGACCCGACCGACACCGAGACGCTCGCCGACCTCGTCGTCGCGGCCGTCCGGGACGCCAACCACCAGGCGATGGCGCTCGCCCAGGCCACCATGCCGCCGCTGCCCGAACTGGGCCTGTAGCGGCTCCCCGGCCCCTGAGGAGCGCTCGCGAGAAACAGGCGAGCGCGCCACGAAGGGCCCTTCCGAGAACTGACGAGGAAACACTGTGTACGAAGGCCCGATCCAGGACCTGATCGACGAACTGGGCCGCCTGCCCGGGATCGGCCCGAAGGGTGCCCAGCGGATCGCGTTCCACATCCTCGCCACCGACAAGGCGGACGTGGAGCGCCTCGCCGCGACGCTGCGCGAGGTGACGGAGAAGGTGCGGTTCTGCGAGGTGTGCTTCAACATCTCCGAGGAGGAGACCTGCCGGGTCTGCCGCGACCCGCGCCGCGACCGGACCGCGATCTGTGTCGTCGAGGAGTCGAAGGACGTGATGGCGATCGAGCGGACGCACGAGTTCCGCGGCCTCTACCACGTGCTCGGCGGTGCGATCAGCCCCATCGACAACGTCGGCCCCGCCGACCTGCGGATCCGCGAGCTGTGCCAGCGCCTGGCCGACGGCACGGTGACGGAGGTTATCCTTGCCACAGACCCCAACCTGGAAGGTGAGGCGACGGCCACGTACATCTCGCGGCTGTTGATCCCGATGGGGGTCACCGTTTCCCGGCTGGCCAGCGGGCTGCCCGTCGGTGGCGACCTCGAGTACGCCGACGAGGTCACCCTCGGCCGCGCCTTCCAGGGACGCCGCCAACTGACCGCCTGACCAGAGAGCCGAATGACCTCCACCGCAGACCGCACCCACCTCCGCCTCCCCGACCTCGACCGCCCGATCCGGCTGGTCGCGTCCGACCTCGACGGCACGCTGCTGGTGGACCACCGCACGGTCAGCGCACGCTCGGTCGCGGCGATCGACGCCGCCGGTGCGGCGGGCGTGCCGGTCGTCGTCGCGACCGGACGGCAGGTTCCGCAGGTGCCGCCGCTGATCCGTCCCGCCGCCATCCGCTACGTCGTCGGCAGCAACGGCAGCATCGCGGGCGACCTGCACACCGGCGAGGTGCTGTTCGAGGACCTGCTGCCGGTGGCCACGCTGCTTGAACTCGCCGATTTCCTGACCAGTGCGGCACCCGGCGTCGGGTTCTCCGCGGTCCGTGACCACGGCGCGGGCCACGCCGCCGAACCCGGCTACCTCGACCTCCTCACGCCGCGCGAGCGCGACGGCGAATGGACGGTGGACGTGGCGCCGCTCCCCGACGTCCTGGGCGAGCCCACGTTGAAGCTCACCGCGCGGCACCCGCGGCTCAGTGCCGACGACCTGCTGGCCGTGCTGGCCGGGTCCGGCCTGACCGGCTTCCACGCCACGACGTCCGGCGCACCGTTCCTCGAGATCGGCAACGCCGGGGTGACCAAGGCGTCCGGCGTCGCCCGGCTGTGTGACCTGCTGGGCGTCGACCGGACGGAGGTCGCCGCGTTCGGCGACGCGAAGAACGACATCGAACTGCTCACCTGGGCGGGCCTCGGTGTGGCCATGGGCAACGCGGTTCCCGAGGCGCTGGCCGCCGCCGACTGGCAGACCGCGTCCAGCGACGACGACGGCGTCGCCCGCGGCATCGAGCTGATCCTCCGCGCTGCGCTGACCCGCGGAGGACGCCCTTCCTCCCGTCATCCCGGGCTTGACCCGGGATCTCAGAGAACGACCACTCCACCGTCATCCCGGGCCTGACCCGGGATCTCGGAGGCGAGCTGGCGGCTGGTCGTTGCCGAGATCCCGGCTTCCGCCGGGATGACAAGGAGAGCGTCGGGCGGGATGGCATCGCCGGTCACCCTCAGGGTGACTTCCGGGTGGCTCCTGCTCCGGCGACACTGGAGCCTGGTGTTCTCGGAACCTGAGACCGCACTCACAGTGCCAGCACAGGTTGGGCGGGCACCATGGATGGACTGCACGAACCAGAGGAGGTTTGGTATGCGTCACTTCCCCGGTCCGGGAGGCGGCATGGGCGGCAGCAGCATGCTGTGGGGCTTCATGGGGTTCATCGGCACGCTGGTGGTGCTGGCCCTCCTGGCCCTGCTCGTCGTCTTCCTGGTCAAGAAGGCCAAGCAGAAGAAGTTCGGACCCGGCGGTTCCGGCCCGATGGGCCACCACCCGCACCACCGTCCGTTCCTGCCGCCGGCCCTGCAGATCCTGGACGAACGGCTCGCCCGTGGCGAGATCGAGGTCGAGGACTACATGACCCGCAAGGCCGCGCTGCTGGGGTCCCAGGGGCCCGCCACCAACGAGTGGACGCCGCAGGCGCCCACCCCGCCGAAGCCGGCGGACGAACCGACGTCGGACGCGGGGGACGACCCCGGCATCTGACGACCACCGAAGCGGGTGACGGACGCCACCTCCTCCCCGCCCCCGCCTCGGCGGAAAGGACCCGGACGACTGGACCGTCCGGGTCCTTTCCTTTGCGGAAGCCGGCGTGGTGCACCCCGAGCCGACAAGGTGGACCCTCGAGCCGCGTACTCGCGACCTTCCGTCCACCTTGTTGTGGACTGAACTCGGTCCCCCGCCCTCTCGCGGCACGTTAGGAACCGTCCCCATCGTTCCATGGAACGATGGGGACGGTTCCTGACGTGCCGGCCGACGGCTTGGAGCGGGCTGTGCCGGACGCCTAGACTGGCCGGGTCCGCACGGCGACGATGGGGCCATCACCCCGGAGCTGCCGGAAGAACAGGGCGCGAGCCCCCACTAGAACCGGCGGCGGACGGTAACGAAGTGGGGCGCCTCAGGGCGTCCAAGAAGGGTGGTACCGCGGGCCTCCGGCTCGTCCCTTCGTCGCACGGATCGACGACGAAGGATGACCATGACCACCGAATCCTCCTCCCGCGGCACTGCGGAAGACGCGCGGACGGGCCAGTACCGCGCGGTGCCCGCCATGCTCGACCTGCCGGCGATGGAACACGAGATCCTGGACTTCTGGTCCGAGAACGGCACCTTCGCCGCGTCGCTGGAGCGCACCGCCACCGGCAAGCCGTGGACGTTCTACGAGGGCCCGCCCACCGCCAACGGCATGCCCGGCACCCACCACATCGAGGCCCGCGTCTTCAAGGACGTGTTCCCCCGGTTCAAGACCATGCAGGGGTACCGCGTCGACCGCAAGGCCGGCTGGGACTGCCACGGCCTGCCCGTCGAGCTGGCGGTGGAGAAGGAACTCGGCTTCAACGGCAAGCCCGACATCGAGGCCTTCGGCGTCGAGGCGTTCAACGCGAAGTGCCGCGCGTCCGTCTCGCGCCACGTGGACGCGTTCACCGAGCTCACCACGCGGATGGGCTACTGGGTGAACCTCGACGAGGCGTACTGGACGATGGACCCCGGCTTCGTCGAGTCGGTCTGGTGGGCGCTCAAGCAGATCCACTCCAAGGGCCTGCTCGTCGAGGACTACCGGGTCGCTCCCTACTGCCCGCGCTGCGGCACCACGCTGAGCGACCACGAGCTCGCCCAGGGCTACGAGGACGTCACCGACCCCAGCGTCTACGTCCGGTTCCCCGTCACCTCCGGCCCGCTCGCCGGCCGCGCGTCCCTGCTGGTGTGGACGACCACGCCGTGGACGCTGGTCAGCAACACGGCGGTCGCCGTCCACCCCGACGTCACCTACGTCGTCGCGACGAAGGACGCCGCCGAGGGCGAGACCCTCGTCGTCGCCGAACCGCTGGTCGAGAAGGTCCTGGGCGACGGCTGGGCACTCGGCCAGACGTTCACCGGAGCCGAGCTGGAGCACTGGCGGTACGCGCGTCCGCTGGACCTCGTCGAGTTCCCCGACGTCGTGGGCGGCGTGAACTACGTCGTGCTGGCCGACTACGTGACCACCGAGGACGGCACCGGCCTCGTCCACCAGGCGCCGGCCTTCGGCGAGGATGACATGGCGGTCTGCCGCGCCTACGGGCTGCCGCTGGTGAACCCGATCCTCCCCGACGGCACCTTCGAGGCCGACCTCGACCTCGTCGGCGGCCTGTTCTTCAAGGCCGCCGACGCCGTGATCGTCGACGACCTGACCACGCGCGGCCTGATGTACCGGGTCCTGCCGTACGACCACTCCTACCCGCACTGCTGGCGCTGCCACACGCCGCTGCTGTACTACGCGCAGCCGTCCTGGTACATCCGCACGACCGCGATCAAGGACGCGTTGCTGCGCGAGAACGCCAACACCAGCTGGTACCCCGAGACGATCAAGTGGGGACGCTACGGCGACTGGCTGAACAACAACATCGACTGGGCTCTGTCGCGCTCGCGCTACTGGGGGACGCCGCTGCCGATCTGGCGGTGCGCGAACAAGCACCAGACCTGCGTGGGCTCGAGGGAGGAGCTCTCGGCGTTGACCGGACGCGACCTGTCCGCGCTCGACCCGCACCGTCCGTTCGTTGACGACGTGGTGTTCGCCTGCCCCGAATGCGGCGAGCCGTCGCACCGGGTGCCCGAGGTGATCGACGCGTGGTTCGACAGCGGCTCGATGCCGTTCGCCCAGTGGGGCTACCCGTGGGCAGAGGGCTCGAAGGACGCGTTCGGCGCGGCCTATCCCGCCGACTTCATCTGCGAGGCGATCGACCAGACCCGCGGGTGGTTCTACTCTCTGATGGCCGTCGGGACGCTGGTGTTCGACCAGTCGTCGTACAAGAACGTGCTGTGCCTGGGCCACATCCTCGCCGAGGACGGCCGCAAGATGAGCAAGCACCTCGGCAACATCCTCGAGCCGATCCCGCTGATGGACAAGCACGGGGCGGACGCGGTGCGCTGGTTCATGGCCGCGGGCGGCTCGCCGTGGGCGTCCCGGCGGGTGGGCCACCAGACGATCCAGGAGACCGTCCGGAAGGTCCTGATGACCTACCTGAACACGGTGTCCTTCCAGAGCCTGTACGCGCGGGCGAACGGGTGGACGCCCGCCTCCGGTGCGGCGGCCGCCTCGCACGTGCTCGATCGCTGGCTGGTCAGCGCCCGCAACGTGCTCGTGCAGCAGGTCACCGACGCGCTGGAGGACTTCGACACCCAGCGCGCGGGCGCCCTGCTGGCGAGCTTCGTCGACGACCTGTCGAACTGGTACGTGCGGCGCTCCCGCCGGCGGTTCTGGGACGGAGACCCGGGCGCGCTGCAGACGCTGCACGACACGATCGACGTCGTCACGCGGCTGATGGCGCCGCTGGTGCCGTTCCTCACCGAGCGGGTGTGGCAGGACCTGGTCGTGTCCACCGACCCCGGCGCGCCCGCGTCCGTGCACCTGGCGAGCTGGCCGGTGGCCGACCCGCTGGCTGTCGACGAGAGGCTCGACGAGGCCATGCAGTTGACCCGCCGGATCGTCGAGCTGGGCCGCTCGGCCCGCAGCGAGGCGAAGGTGAAGACGCGCCAGCCGCTGCGGCGCGCGCTGATCCCCTCCAGCGCGTTCGGGCTGCTTGACGCGGACCTGCGCGCGGAGGTGATGGCGGAGCTGAACGTCGAGCGGGTGGAGTCGTTCGCGTCCGCCGGTGACCTCGTCGACCACTCGGCGAAGGGCAACTTCCGGGCGCTCGGCAAGCGGTTCGGCAAGCAGACGCCGCTGGTCGCCGGCGCGATCGCGTCCGCGGACGCCGCGGTGCTGGCCGCCGACCTGGCCACCCACGGCAGGGCGAACGTGCTGGTCACCGAGATCGGCGAGGTGGAGGTGTCGCCGGAGGAGGTGATCGTCTCCGAGCGCCCGCGCGAGGGCTGGTCGGTGGTGAACGAGCAGGGCGAGACGGTTGCGCTCGACCTGGAGCTGACCCCCGAACTGGTCCGGGCCGGGGTGGCGCGGGAGTTCATCCGGGCCGTGCAGGATGCGCGGAAGGCGTCGGGCTTCGAGGTGTCCGACCGGATCCGGCTCGCCTGGTCCGCGTCCGACCCCGACACGGCGGACGCGCTGCGCACCCACTCGGCGCTGATCGGCGAGGAGGTGCTGGCCGTCGAGGTCACCGAGTCGGACGCGGCCGAGGGGTTCGCCGACGACGACCTGGGCTTCCGGTTCTCGGTCGCGAAGGTGGCGCGGTCCTGATGGGCCAGGCCCCGACGCCGGTCGTCTTCCTGCACTCCGCAGGGCTCACGCCGCAGATGTGGCAGAGCCAGGTGGAGGCGGTCGCGACGCTCCTGCAGCCCGACGACGGCACGGACGTGCGCGCGATCGCACCGTGGCTGGCGGGGCTGCGTCCCGGGCGACCGGGGGAGCTGTCGCTGAACCTCGCCGCGGCGGAGGTGGTCAGCACGCTCGACCGCTACGGGATGGAGAGCGCGCGCCTGGTCGGGCACCAGCTCGGCGCGATGGTGGCACTGGAGGTCGCCTCCGCCGAGCCGGAACGGGTGGCCGCGCTCGTGCTGTCCGGGGCGTTCGCCACGCCCGGAAAGGTCGCCCTCGCCCTGCAGAAGTCGCTGATCCGGGTGATGCCGAACCGGGCGCTGGCCGATTCGGGGGCGACCAAGGAGGACCTCGTCCGGGCGCTCGACCTGATGGCGACCGCCGACTTCGGCTCCCACCTGAAGGACATCACGGTGCCGGTGCTGATCGTCGCGGGCGCGGCGGACCCGGGGCTGCCCGCCGCGCGGCAGTTGGCGTCCCAGCTGCCGAACGCGCGGCTGGAGGAGCTGGCCGGCGCGGCGGCGAACCCCAGCCTCGAGGCGCCGGACGCGTACAACCGGCTGCTGGTCGACTTCCTCTCCTGATCCGCGGGACGCGGCCGGCAGACGGCGACCGGCGGCAGCGCCGGCGTCCCTTAGGGTGAGCGCGTGCCAGACCGACCACCCGCGCTCGACTCGAAGGGGTTGGCGCTCGCCTTCTCCGCGTACCTGCTGTGGGGCGCGTTCCCGCTCTACTTCGAGCTGCTCTCCCCCGCCGGCGCGTTCGAGATCATCGGCCACCGCATCCTGTGGACGTTCCTGTTCTGCGTGATCGGGGTCCTGGTCTGGCGCGAGTGGGGGCACCTCCGCGAGGTGATGGCGAACCGGAAGCTCTTCTGGGGGCTCACCGGTGCCGGCGTCCTCGTCTCGGCCAACTGGACGATCTACGTGTGGGGCGTGCTGAACGACCACATCGTCGACGCGGCCCTCGGCTACTTCATCAACCCGCTCGTGACGGTCACGCTCGCCGTGCTGGTGCTGAAGGAGAAGCTGCGGACCGCCCAGAAGGTGGCGGTCGGGATCGGGCTGGTCGCGGTGGTCGTGATCGCGGTCGGGTACGGGCAGGTGCCGTGGGTGGCGCTGTCGCTGGCTGCCACCTTCGGGCTGTACGGGCTGGTGAAGAAGCAGGTCGGCGGCATCGTCTCGCCGCTGGCCGGCCTCACCATCGAGACCATGCTGCTGGCCCCGGTCGCGCTGGTGTTCCTCGGCTGGCTGCAGCTCTCCGGCGCCGGCCACTACCTCTCCGAGGGGTCGGGCCTGACGATCGGGCTGACGCTCGCCGGGGTGGTGACGGCGATTCCGCTGCTGCTGTTCGCGGCCGCGTCCAGCCGGATCCCGCTGAGCATGATGGGGCTGATCCAGTACCTGACGCCGGTGATCCAGTTCTCGATCGGGGTGTGGCTGAACCACGAGGTGATGCCGACGCCGCGCTGGATCGGCTTCGGGCTGGTCTGGGTGGCGCTGGTCGTCCTGACCGTTGACAGCCTGCGGGCCGCCCGCGGTCGCGACCTCGTGATCGAGCCCGAGGTGATGGACTGAGGCGGCCCGCTCCTCAGGCGCTCAGGCGGGCGTGGAGATGTTGAACATCCACTCCAGGCCGTACTTGTCCATCAGGATGCCGTAGGTGTCGCCCCACACCTGCTTCTCCAGCGGCATGCCGACCGAGCCGTCGGCGGCCAGCGCGTCGAACCAGCCGGTCAGCGTTGCGACGTCATCACCCATCAGCGCCAAGTAGATCCGCGTCCCGCCCCAGGTCGACTCCGCGCCCGGCATGGCGTCCGAGGCCATCAGCGAGAAGTGGTCGGTGATCAGCTGGCTGTGCATGACGCCGTCGGCGGGCATGCCCTCCATACCGAAGTCGCCGAACGTCGAGATCTCCAGCTTCCCGCCGAAGATCCCCTGGTAGTAGTTCATCGCCTCCCCGGTCTTGCCGGAGGGGAAGTTGGCGTAGGCGGTGAGTGCGAGCGACATGGACGTCCTCCCGTGTTGACATCGTTCACATTGCAATGTTGACACCGTACACTTCGCTGTGTGGGGCCGACAGGGGACGCCAGTACGCGCAGTTACCACCATGGCGACCTGCGTCCTGCCCTGCTCCGGGCCGGGTACGAGCTTGCCCGTGAGGGTGGCCCCGCGGCGGTGACCCTGCGCGCGGCCACCCGCAGGGCGGGCGTGACCGCGACGGCCGCCTACCGGCACTTCGCGTCCCACGACGACCTGCTTCGGGCGGTCGGTGCCCGCGCCCTCGGCGACCTCGCGCGATCGATGGAGGAGTACCAGGCCCGGGTGGTCGCCACCGATCCCGCCGAGCGGGCGCACGAGCGCCTGGTCGCGGTCGGGGACGGCTACCTCGCGCTCGCCCTCGACGAGCCCGGCGTGTTCGGCACCGCGATGTTCGGCCTCCGCACGCTGGCGGACGCCCGGGATCCCGACTCCGCCGGCGGCAGCGGACGCACCCCCTTCGAGCTCCTCACGGACGCGATCGCCGACCTCACGACCCACGGGCGCATCGACGCGGGCCGGACCCAGGAGATCGCCGTCACCTGCTGGTCGACCGTCCACGGCTTCGCCGACCTGGCCACGCGCGGCCCGTTCCGGACGCTGCCACGGGCGGACCGCGACGCGATCGGACGCCGCCTCGTCCGCGACCTGGTGGACGGGCTGCCGGTGCCGTCCGGTGGCGGCGGCCCTTCGTGACGCGGCCGGGCTCGTCCCTCACCCGCCCGCTCCTCAGGGACCGTTGACGACGGCGGCCCACCGCCCACCTGTCATCCCGGGCGTGACCCGGGATGCCGGTGTAGGTGCGATCAGCGTTGTCGTCGAGATCCCGGCTTTCGCCGGGATGACAGGAAAGGGGAGATGCCATCCCGGGCTTGACCCGGGATCTCGGTGTAGGTGCGATCAGGGTCGTCGCCGAGATCCCGGCTTTCGCCGGGATGACAGGAAAGGGGAGATGTCATCCCGGGCTTGACCCGGGATCTCGGTGTAGGTGCGATCAGGGTCGTCGCCGAGATCCCCGGTTTCTGCGGGAAGAAAGGGGTCGCCAGGGAGTTCAGCGGCCGAGCTGGCTGAGCACCTCGGCCATCACCTGCTGGACGGCGAGGGTGTCGGCGAGCGGCATCACCGGGCTCTCCGTGAGTCGGTCCGCCAGGCACTCGCACACGTGGGCGAGTTCATGGCTGTAGCCGGTGCCCGTCTTGGGGAACACCAGCTCCTGCGCGGGCTCGCCGAGCAGGTGGACGGACAACTCCTCGGCACGATGGAACCGCGGCTTCACCTCCACCCAGCCCTTCGTGCCGGCGACGACCTGGCGTCCCGGGCCGGGCGCAGTGAAGCCGATCGCCTGGGTGGAGTAGCGGCCGTCCGGCCAGCCGAGCAGGATCCCGGCCTCGGCCTCGACCCCGTTCGGGAAAACCCCACCGACCGCGTGCACGACCTCCGGGGTACCGAGGAACTGCTGGGCGAACGAGATGACGTAGACGCCGAGGTCGAGCACCGCGCCGCCGCCGAGCGCGGGGTTGAACAGCCGGTCGGACGGGTCGAACTCACGGAAGGCGAGCAGGTCGCCGTACACCGACCGCACCTCCCCGAGCGCGCCGGACGCGACCAGCCCGCGCAGGTGCGTGATCGCCGGCAGGAACCGCGTCCACATCGCCTCCATCACGAAGACGCCACGGGTGCGCGACGCGTCGATGATCGCTGCGGTGTCCTCGACCGTCGCGGTGAACGACTTCTCAACCAGCAGTGCCTTGCCCGCGGCGATCGCGGCCAGCGCCAGCTCGGTGTGCTGCGCGTGCGGGGTGGCCAGGTAGATCGCGTCCACGTCGGACGCGAACAGCTCGTCGTAGCTGCCGAACGCCCGCGGGATGCCGTACCGGTCGGCGAACAGCTGCGCCCGGTCCGCCGACCGTGACCCGACCGCCACCAGCTCTGCGTCCGGGACGTGGGCGAACTCGGCCGCCATCGTCGCGGCGATGCGTCCCGGCCCTGCGATCCCCCAGCGAACGGTCATCTGAGCTCCTCCTGATCGGGCGGTCGTGGCACGGGTGACCCAGCGCGGGCAAGCCGTTGCCTGCGCAGGTCCCGACGGATGTGGTTCAGCACGAAGCCGGCCACCGTGGCGACGACAACCGTCGCGACAAGGGACGTGTGGATGAAGATCACGAGCGCGATGGCGATCACCCAGACCAACCCGTGAAGTCGCCCCGCGAGCTTTTCGACCGTCCCCGGCGGCTCTGGCGCCACGGGCACCGGCAGCGCCGGGACGGGCTGCGCACCGGACACGGGCTCACCGAACGCGGGCTGCTGCCAGCGTTGCTCGGGCTCCCAGGTCGGAGGTGTGCCACTCACCCCCTCATCGTAGGACCGGTCAGCGCAGGTCCGGCGCCGTCCGCAGCCGCTGCACGCGCAGCTGCCAGAGCCGACGACGCAGGATCCCGCCGACCACGATGGCGAGGACGAGCGGCCCGAGCCAGTTGCCGGTGACGATCGCGAGCACCAGGGCCACTGGCCAGAGCAGCCGTCGGATCGTGGCGATGGTCTGCTCCTCCTGGGTGGGCGGGGCGACGAGCACCCGGGCACCCGCGCCGGGGACACCCTGGACGCCCGTGAGCACGACGCCGGTCACCGGCGGTTCTGCGGGGTCGAAGGTCGGCTGTTCCCAGCGCTGCTCCTCGGTGCGGTCTGCGGTCATGGACCAAGGCTAGGTCGCGGCTCCGTCCCACCCAATGGGGTGGAGCCCGTAGGCGTCCCTGAACAGCGGCCCCATGGCTGTAGACAGCCTTGTCTACACCACCTAACCTGAAGGACATGGGCGACACCACGACGATTCGGGTCAGCCGCGCCACGAGGGATGCCCTCAACGACCTGGCGGCCAGACGGGGCGCGACCCTCGCCGACACCGTCCTGCGTGCGGCGCGGCTGCTCGAACAGGACACCATCGGGCGAGACCTCGCCACCCCGCTGCGCGACGACGAACTCGACTGGCTCGATGCTGACGCCGGGTGACGTGGTCGAACTCGACCTCGGCACACCTGCCGGCTCCGAGGCCGGCCTGCGCAGGCCGGCCGTGGTGATCACCGCGGGACAGCTCCTTCGCGGCGGACCCAACGTCGTCCAGGTCGTGCCGCTGACCAGCACGACTCGCGAGAGCGGCGCGGAGGTCGTCATCGAGCCCGACCCCCACAACGGGCTCAGCGGACCGTCCGCCGCGCAGTGCCAGCACATCCGATCCGTCGCCACGACCCGCGTCAGTGCACGGATCGGAAACGTCGGCCCGGTCGCGCTCCGACAGATCCGGGGCGTCGTCGCGACCATCATCGACGCCTGAGCCCCGAACGGATCCCCTTCCTGGCCAGACGCGGTGCCGATGTCAGCCCTCCCGGTCCGTGAGTCCGTTCGCGGTCCGCGTCCCGACTCTGGCAGAGTGGAACGGTGCGGGTGGTTCAGAAGTTCGGCGGCTCCTCCGTTGCGGACGCCGAGAGCATCAAGCGGGTGGCGCGACGGATCGTCGCTGCCCAGGCCGAGGGCAACGAGGTCGTCGTCGTCATCTCCGCGATGGGCGACACGACCGACGAGCTGATGGACCTGGCGCTCCAGGTGTCGCCGGAGCCCCGTCCCCGCGAACTCGACATGCTGCTCACCGCCGGTGAGCGGATGAGCGCCGCGCTGCTCGCGATGGCGATCAACGACCTCGGTGCGACCGCCCGGTCGTTCACCGGCTCGCAGGCCGGCGTGATCACGACAGGGACGCACGGCAACGCCCGGATCATCGACATCACCCCCGGCCGGATCGTGAACGCCCTCGCCGAGGGCGACGTCGTGATCGTGGCCGGCTTCCAGGGCGTCTCGCAGACCACGAAGGACGTGACCACGCTCGGCCGCGGCGCGTCCGACACCACGGCCGTCGCGCTGGCGGCCGCGCTGGACGCCGCGTACTGCGAGATCTACTCCGACGTGGACGGGGTGTTCACCGCCGACCCGCGGATCGTGCCGGGAGCGAAGCAGATCCCGCAGATCGGCTACGAGGACATGCTGGAACTGGCGGCCAACGGCGCCAAGATCCTGCACCTGCGCTGCGTCGAGTACGCGCGCCGCGAGCACGTCCCCGTGCACGTCCGCTCGTCCTTCTCGGACAAGCCGGGCACCTGGGTGAAGGACATCGACTACGAGGAGACGGGCATGGAGCAGCCGCTCATCGAAGGCATCGCGCACGACCGCAGCGAGGCCAAGATCACGATCGTCGGAGTGCCCGACCGGGTCGGCGAGGCCGCCGACATCTTCACGGTGATCGCGGACGCGGACGTGAACATCGACATGATCGTGCAGAACGTGTCCCGTGAGCACGAGCAGGCCACCGACATCTCCTTCACCCTCGCGCAGGCGGACGGGGCGCGGGCGATCGCCGCGCTGAAGGCCGCGCAGGAGCGGATCGGCTTCGCCGACGTCATCTACGACGACAAGGTCGGCAAGGTGTCGGTCGTGGGTGTCGGCATGCGCTCGCACCCGGGCGTGACGGCACGCTTCTTCCGCGCGCTCGCCGCGGCGGACGTCAACATCGGCATGATCTCCACCTCCGAGATCCGGATCTCTGTGGTGGTCGACATCGACGACGTCGACCGTGCCGTCCGTGCCGGCCACACCGCCTTCGGCCTGGACGCCGACGGCGAGGCGATCGTCTACGCCGGCACCGGCCGCTGAGGCCGCCGTCCGGAGTCGCTGACCAGCTCCTGCCGGGCGCAACCGCCACGTTGCCCGGCTTATCGGGCCCGTGTCGAGGACGCACCAACCTGACCGCGACGTTGCCCGGTTTATGGGGCGTCGGAGCCTCGCCATAAGCCGGGCAACATCGCGGTGTTCTCCACCAGCTCCGGAAACGAGGCCCATAAGCCGGGAAACCTCGCTGTCACGGCGGCCCGGCCGTGTGGGGGCCGAGCGGAGCACCCGGAGCGCAGGCGTGCGCGTCCCGTAGACTCGGGGCGTGATCTTCAAGCGCGTGGGTGACTCCCGTCCGTACCCCGAGCACGGCTATGTGCAGAAGCAGTGGGCGGCGATCGCCCCGCAGCAGGTGCGGCTGGACGAGCTGGTCACCACTAAGCGCACGCTCGACCTGGAGGCGCTGCTCGAGGAGGACTCCACCTTCTACGGGGACCTGTTCGCCCACGTCGTGAAGTACAACGGCGAGCTGTTCCTGGAGGACGGGCTGCACCGCGCCCTGCGCGCCGCGCTCCAGCAGCGCCAGACCATGCACGCCCGCATTCTCGAGCTGGCGTAGGCTGGGCCGGGTTCGTCGCCACCAAGGAGAGGAGTGCCGGTGCGGAAGGTGATCCGGGTCTTGAAGACCCCGGTGACACTGCTGCTGCTCCTGGCCATCCTCGGCTACGGCGCGTACTGGGGCTACCACCAGGTCACGCTGGACACGGCCAGTCCCGAGACCGTCTGTGTCGTGCAGGACGTGGGCGGCGAACTCACCTCGGACAAGGTCTCCGTCCGCGTGTTGAACGGTGGTGAGCAGGGCGGCGCAGCAAAGACGACGCGGTTCACGCTCCTGAGCTGGGGCTACCACATCGTCTCGTACAACAATTCCGACCGAGAGGTCGATCAGGTGACGATCATCGGCAACTCCGCGGACGACCCCGAGGTGAAGCTGGTCGCGCAGGCGTTCAAGGCGCCGGTGGCCACCGAGGGCGACGGCCGCGTTGACCACATCGTCGACGTCATCCTCCCGACCCGCTTCGGGATGGTCGACAAGATCCCGACCAGCATCCCCGTGGTCGGCCCGGTCTGCCTGCCCCCGATCACGGCCTCCGCGACGGAGTCCGCGTCCCCGTCGGCGTCGGCGTCGGAGACCCCAACCGCGTCCACCACGCCGACCGCGAAGTCGACCAAGAAGAAGTAGCCACCGCACGATAGGAACCGTCCCCGTCGTTCCATGGCACGCTGGGGACGGTTCCTGTCGTGCCGCCTCAGCGCGACCAGCCGCCCAGCCGGCCGCCGGAGGAGATGCTGCGCAGCCGTGACTCCACCTTGCGGCGGTCCGCGCCGTTGGTGACGATCAGCAGGTCGTCGCCGGTGCGGACAATCTGGTCGGGCTTCGGCGTGAACGGCTCGTTCTCGCGGACGATCAGCGAGACCACGGAGTTCTTCGGCAACCGCAGCTCGCGGATCGTCACGCCGTGCAGGCGCGAACCGTCCGGGACGTGCACCTGCATCATGTCGGCCTTGATCGTGTCCAGCGGCGCGAACTCGATCTCGACGTCGGTCGCGTCCTCGCCCGTGCTCACCTCGAGCAGCCGGGCCACCCACGGCAGGGTCGGCGACTGCAGCAGCGTGAACACCACCACGAACGCGAACACCATGTCGAACAGCTCGCTCGCCCGCGGCGCGCCCGCGGCCAGCGGCACGGTCGCCATGATGATCGGGACCGCCCCGCGCAGCCCCGCCCACGAGATGAACGCCTGTTCCCGCCACGGCACCTTGAACCACGCCAGGCACAGCACCACCGACAGTGGACGCGCGACGAACGTCAGCACCGCACCCGCCGCGACGCCGGCCAGCACGGCCGGGCCGGACACGTCCACCGGGTCGGCCAGCATGCCCAGCATCACGAACAGGCCGATCTGCGCGATCCAGCCGATGCCCTCGGCGAACGACCGGGTGGCGTGCCGGTGCGGCAACTCGCCGTTGCCCAGCACCAGCGCCGTGACGTAGACCGCAGCGAAACCGGACAGGTGCAGCCAGCTGCCCAGCCCGTAGGCGAGGACGGCCCAGCCGATCGCCGCCAGTGGATACAGGCCGGACGCGGGCAGCGCGATCCGCCGCATCGCCTGCACGGCCACCCAGCCGATCGCGACGCCGACGGCCACGCCGCCGACCAGCTCGAGGATGACCAGCGCCACCATCCACACGGGGCCGCCGTCGATGCCCTGGCCGAGCGACCAGCTCGTCGCGGTCGCGACCAGCAGCACGATCGGGGCGTCGTTGAGGCCCGACTCCGCCTCGATCGTCGCCCGTAGCTTCGCGGGCAGCGGGACGCGCCTCAGCACGGAGAAGATCGCGGCCGCGTCCGTCGGTGAGGTGATCGCGCCGAGCAGGACGGCGGTCGCCCAGTCCAGCCCGAGCACGTAGTGCGCGAAGGCGCCCACGACGGCGACCGAGATTCCGACGCCGATCGTGGCGAGCAGGATCGCACTCGGCAGCGCGCCCTTGATCTCCACCCAGCGGGTCGTGAAACCGCCCTCGGCCAGGATCAGGACGAGGGCGGCGAAGCCGAGCGAGTGGGCGAGGCCCGCGTCGTGGAAGTCCAGTCCGAGCTCCCCGACCAGCACCCCGAGCCCGAGGAACAGCAGCAGCGACGGCAGGCCGAGCCGGGTGCCCAGCCGGGCGGCACCGATGGAGACGAGCAGGACGACCGAACCCAGCAACAACACCTGGTCCAGTTCCACGCGGCCCCCTTTCCCGGGATTCTAACGGCCCGAACTCCGGGATGCGGCCCGGCCCGGAACAGGCAAACGCTCCCGAAACACGCAAACGCTCCCGAAATTTCGGGAGCGTTTGCGTGTTTCGGGAGCGTTTGTGGGAGGGCGCGGATCCCGGACGCGGGCCGAGCTGGACGGCCGCGGTGACCACCTACCCCTGCGTGAACAGCTCCCTGGCCTTGGCTGCGACGACGACGGCGTCGAGGTCGCCCCCCACCTGGGCGGTGACGGCTGCGGCCACGGCGCCCTCGACGAGCGGGCCGTCGGCGAACTTCACGTGCTCGGCCTCGTCCTCGTCGAGGAAGTCGAGGACCGACTCCACCGTCATGGTCGCCGAGCCGAGGTCGGTCAGGATCGCGACGTCGTGACCGGCTGCGCGCAGCTCGGTCATGGCGTCGTTGACCTTGTCGAAGGACGTGCCGATGCGGCCGTCCTCGGTGCCGCCGGCCGCCCGGATGGCGACGTCCTTCGCCATCTGGGAGGCCAGCTCCACCACGCCCTCCGCGAGCTTCACGGAGTGCGAGACGATCACCAGCGCGACGCTCACACTGCCTCCGCCGTGTCTGCGGCCGCGCCGAGGATGTACGCGGTCGACGTGGCACCCGGATCCTGGTGGCCTATCGACCGCTCGCCCAGGTAGGACGCGCGACCCTTCGTGGCCTGCAGCGGGATCGTGTCCTCGGCACCCTTGGCCGCCGCATCCGCGGCAGCCCGCAGGGTCGCCGCGGGGGTCGCCCCGCTGTCGGCGGCCTCCCGGGCCGCCTCCAGCGCGGGCGTCCACGCGTCCACCATGGTCTTCTCGCCCGTGGTCGCCTTGCCGCGGGAGACGATCCCGTCCAGGGCGCCCTCGATGACCGCCACCACCCCTGCCGAGTCCAGATCGCCTTCGGCCGCCTTCGCCGCCCGCAGGA
Organism: Propionicimonas sp.; assembly: GCF_049840635.1. Lineage (GTDB taxonomy): Bacteria > Actinomycetota > Actinomycetes > Propionibacteriales > Propionibacteriaceae > Propionicimonas. The sequence goes on along the minus strand of NZ_JASGKL010000005.1, from coordinate 2,049,579 downwards.
ACGCCGTCCCGTAGAGCGGACCGGCGGCGCCGCCGACCTTGGACATCAGGGTGGACGCGACCAGCTTCAGCACGCCCTGGACGTCGGTGATGCCACCCTCGTCCAGCTTGGCCACCACGGCCTTGAAGCCGCGGTCCATGTTCTCGCCGTGGTCACCGTCGCCGATGGCGCGGTCGAGGTCGATCAGCTCCATCCGGTGTTCGGCCAGGACGGCCTGGGCCTTGCGGATCCAGGCCTCGGCCCAGGCGTAGGACAGTGTGTCGCTCACGAGGCTCCTTACCTCACAGCCCGCGACGGAATGCCGGGGTCAGGACAGGAGCGTCCCACAGCTCGGTCAGTTCGTCGTCCAGCACCAGGACGGTGATCGAGCAGCCCTGCATCTCCAGCGAGGTGATGTAGTTGCCGACCAGCGAGCGGGTGACGTCCAGCCCTGCGTCGACGAGGCGCTGACGGGCGTGGTTGTAGACGATGAACAGCTCGGCCTCGGGCGTGCCGCCCATGCCGTTCACGAACAGCAGCACCTTGCTGCCCGCGGCGGGCTTGAGGTCGGCCAGGATCGGGTCGACCAGCTGGTCGGTGATCGAGTCGGCCGGGGCCATCGGGATGCGGTGGCGTCCGGGCTCGCCGTGGATGCCGATGCCGATCTCGATCTCGTCCTCACCGAGCTCGAACGACGGCTTGCCGGCGTGCGGGACGGTGCAGGCGGTGAGCGCGACGCCCATCGAACGCACCTGGGCGTTCACCTTCTCGGCGATCGCGACGACGCCGTCCAGGTCGTCTCCGCGCTCGGCGGCCGCACCGGCGATCTTCTCCACCAGGACGGTGCCCGCGACGCCACGGCGGCCGGCGGTCCAGGTCGAGTCCTCGACGGCGACGTCGTCGTTGATGACGACGGCCTTGACGGTGATGCCCTCCATGTCGGCCATCTCGGCTGCGGTCTCGAAGTTGAGGACGTCGCCGGTGTAGTTCTTCACGATGTGCAGCACGCCCGCGCCGCCGTCGACGGCCTTCGTGGCCTCGAGGATCGGGTCGGGGGTCGGGGAGGTGAAGACCGCGCCCGGCACGGCAGCGTCCAGCATGCCCTTGCCCACGTAGCCGGCGTGCAGCGGTTCGTGACCCGAGCCGCCGCCGGACACCAGGCCCACCTTGCCCTTCACCGGCGCGTCCGCGCGAACCACGTAGTCAGGGTCGAAATGGACGGTGACCAGATCGGCGAATGCGGCCTGGAAGCCGGCCAGGGTCTCGGCGACCACGTTCTCGGGGTCATTGATGAGTTTCTTCACAGGGCTCTCCTTTGAGACGCGTTGTGGGTGGGCAGTGCCAACTCTGCCGCGTCCGGGGTCGGCGCAAAAGGTCTGCCGACGCGCACTTTCGTTCACGCGCACCCCGACCCGTGAACGGGTGACCGGCCACCGCGTGGTGGCCGCGGCACGGGCGAGCCCTGCTCCGGAGACACGAGGACCGGAAGGGGATGATCCCCTTCCGGTCCAGCGGCGGTGGCGGAGGGATTTGAACCCTCGGAGGGTTTCCCCTCACGCGCTTTCGAGGCGCGCTCTTTAGGCCGCTCAGACACGCCACCGCGGAGGAGTGTACCGAGCCGGGGGCGGGCAGGGCCAATCGGGGGCGGCACGGCAGGAACCGTCCCCATCGTGCCGGGCACGGGAGAACCGTCCCCGCGGACCGGGTGCGGGGAGGCCGTCAGCGGTGGCCGGCGAAGAAGTCCCGCAGGACGGCGGCACAGGCGTCCGCCTCGATGCCGCCGACGACCTCCACACGGTGGTTCAGGCGGGGGTCGCGCACCACGTCCCACAGGGACGCGATCGCGCCCGCCTTCGGGTCGTAGGCGCCGAACACCACGCGCTGCACGCGGGACAGGACCAGGGCGCCCGCGCACATCGTGCACGGCTCGAGGGTGACGACCAGCGTGTGGTCGTCCAGCCGCCAACCGCCGGCAGCGTCCGCGGCCCTGCGCAGTGCCAGCACCTCGGCGTGGGCCGTCGGGTCGCCGGTCAGCTCGCGCTCGTTGTGGGCCCGGGCCACCACTGCCCCGGACGCGTCCACCACCACCGCACCGATCGGCACGTCACCGTGGACGGGAGCCAGCGCGGCCTCGGCGAGCGCCGCGGCCATGGCGGCGTCCCAGCGGCTCACTCGAAGGACGCGAGCGCCTTGCCGAACTGGGCCTTGAAGCCCAGCTTCACGGCGATCCGCTCCAGCAGGGTGGCCGAGTCGACGTCGACGTCCTCGGCCATCGCCTCCAGTTCGAAGTCGGGCAGGCCGGCGTCGGACAGGATGTCGGCGTCGCCCAGCGGGTACGGGTCGTCGCTGTCGTCGTCGGGGAGTTCGGCGTCGAGGAAGTCGACCACGTCGTGCACGATCGGCCAGTCGTCGGCTGCCAGACCGTCGGAGCAGAACACCTGCACGCGCTTGCCGCGCACCCGCACGATCACGAACACGTCGCCGGCCACCGAGACCATGCCGACCGCGCCCGCGTCCCCGGGGATCCGCCGCAGCTGGTCGATCAGCCCGTCCAGGTCGTTCGCCAGGTCGAGTTCGAGCGGCACGGCGACCGGCAGCCCGTCCTCGCGGTAGCAGGCGATCACGAGGTCGATGTCGTCCTCGGTCGCGTCCTCGGGGTATTCGTCCTCGTCCTCGGCCTCATCGGCGTCGTCCTCGTCGAGGTCGTCGTCCGCGTCCAGCTCCTCGCCGGTGACCAGGTCGTCGAGATCGTCAAGGCCCGGGCGGTCGTCCCCACGATTCGGCATCTCGAACTCCACCTCATCGGACGTGCTCACCACCGCCTCCTCACCCCGTACACCTCCCCATCGTGTCAGAAGTCGGCGACGGAGCACAGTCCGGGCAGGGCATTCACCCCACCCCGAGGTGTGGGAACCTATCGGACGTGGAACTACGTGTCATCGAGCATCCCCTGGTCGCGCACAAGGTCAGTCTCCTGAGGGACGAGAACACCGCGAGCGCCACGTTCCGCCAGCTCGTCGAGGAGCTGGTCACCCTGCTGGCCTACGAGGCGACCCGCGAGGTGCGGGTGGACGAGGTCAAGGTGAAGACCCCGATCACGACGACGACGGGCGTCGAGCTGAGCCGTCCGCGCCCGCTGGTCGTGCCCATCCTGCGCGCGGGCCTCGGCATGCTCGAGGGCATGATGCGGCTGATCCCGACCGCGGAGGTCGGCTTCGTCGGCATGGTGCGCGACGAGGAGACCCTGCAGCCGTTCACCTACGCCGAGCGGCTGCCGAAGGACCTGTCCGGACGGCAGTGCTACGTGCTCGACCCGATGCTGGCCACCGGCGGCTCGCTCGGCGGCACCGTGAAGTTCCTCGTCGACCGCGGCGCGGACCACATCACCTGCATCTGCCTGATCGCCGCACCCGAGGGCGTGCAGCGGATGCGCGAGCTGGTCGACCCGATCGGTGTCCCGTGCACCCTGGTGTGCGCGGCGCTGGACGAGCGCCTGAACGAGGTCGGCTACATCGTGCCGGGGCTCGGGGACGCGGGCGACCGCCTGTACGGGCTCGCCCAGTAGCCATGGAACTGGCCGACATCTTCCCGCCGATCGGCCTCCGGGTCGAGGCGGGGCCGCTGGTGCTGCGTCCGATCACCGACGAGCTGCTGCCCGCCCTGGTGGAGCTGTCGATGCGCGGCATCCACGACCCCGACGCGATGCCGTTCTTCTACCCCTGGACGAACGCGCCGGTCGAGGACCAGCCGCTGAACTACGCGCGCTTCCACTGGGGCGTCCGCTCGAACTGGAACCGGGACCTGTGGGACCTGGAGTTCGCCGTCGAGCACGAGGGCCGGCTGGTCGGCTGCCAGGGGTTCATGACCGGGTCCTACCTGGTCACACGGACCGGCGAGACCGGCTCGTGGCTGGGGCGGGAGTTCCAGGGCCGCGGGATCGGGACGGAGATGCGCCAGGCGATCTGCGCGTTCGTGTTCGACCACCTCGACGCGGAGGAGATCACGTCGGCCGCCTACACCGACAACCCCGCGTCGAACGCGGTCAGCCGGAAGGTCGGCTACCAACCGAACGGCGTGCTGCGGAAGACCCGCCGCCTCGGCGAGTGGCACCCCAGCCAGCAGTGGGTGCTGACGCGGGAGACGTTCGTCCGCGGCCCCGAGCTCACCGTGACCGGCGTGGAGGCGTTCCGCAGGTTCATCGGCCTCGACCAGGACGGTCCCGCGACGGACAGCTGAGGACGCAACCCAGGGCCGCCAGCTGACGACGCCCTGCGGAAACGCGCGCTGGATGCGTTCCACGGCCGCGGGCCGCCCCCTCCGGCGATCCACGGGGCGATTCCGCAGGCTCAGCCGAGGTCGCGGGCGAGATCGTCCACGCGTTCCGCGGTGGGCAGGTTCAACAGGTCGGCCCCCGGCAGGAGCAGCTTGGCGCCACGGATGCCCGCGCCGATGCAGACCAGTTCGGTGTCGGCGACCGCCCCGTCGACCCACACCGGCCAGTCGGACGGCAGCCCCACCGGCGTGATGCCGCCGTACTCCATGCCGGACACCTCGACCGCGTAGTCCATCGGGGCGAAGGAGGCCTTGCGGACGTCGAGGCGGCGGCGGACGACGTTGTTCACGTCCACCCTTCGGTGGGCGAGGGTCATGCAGCACGCGTAACGGTCGTCTCCTCCGCGGCGGCCCAGCACGAGGACGGCGTTCGCCATCACGTCCAGGGGAAGGTCGTACACGCGGCACAGCGTCTCGGTGTCGGCGTGGGCGGGGTCGACGGGGAACACCTGCGCGGAAGGGACGTGGTCGCGGACCGCGGCGTACACCGCCGGCGGCAGCAGGTCGGGGCGCTCGAGCGCGGGGACGGGGTTGAGGCTGGCGAACATGTCCGGAGTCTAGGCAGCCCCCTGCGGACGCCGGCCCGCTCTCACCGACGCAATGCCATCGGTCACGGCGCGGCAGAACCGGCTTCGCACACCTTCCGGCCGGACTCCGCCGGGCCTAGGGTGGCGCCATGGCCGGCCGCCGCCCCCGTCCGGGTTCACCCCAACCCCTGCGGACGGTGCCCGTGTCGCGAAGGATCGCCACCCCGACCCGTGCGAGGCCAGCACGACCGGCTCTGCGCGGAGACGGGGTAGCGACACCGAAAGAGGACTGACCCATGGACGAACAGGATCGACCCCCCACCGACGACAGCCACGAGTCCGACCTCCCAGCGGCATCGGCACCGTCGGAGGAGCGCCGTCCACTGGCCGTCCTCGCGCGGCTGACCAACCCGTTCGCGTGGGCCTTCGCGGGCACGATCGGCGTGCTGCTGGGGCTGGCGCTCGGCGGCGCGGCCGTGTCCCTCAGCGACGTGTTCGTCACGATCACGGTGTCGCTGTTCCTCGCCCTGGCGCTGGACCCGCCCGTGAAGGGCCTGCAGCGACGAGGCCTCTCCCGGGGCCAGAGCATCCTGATCGTGTCCGGCTGCGTCCTCGCGGTGGCAGGGATCGGGCTGGCCGTCGTGGTGCCCGCTGCCGTCGACCAGGTGATCGCCTTCGCCCGGGCGGCCCCTGGCTACCTGGCGGCTCTCCAGGAGCAGGCCTGGTTCCAGTCCTGGACGGGCGGCATCGGCGGCAGCGAGGCCTACGCCGGCGTCCTCGCCCGGCTGCAGGCCTGGCTGTCCGACCCCTCGCACCTGCTGGCGGTCGGCGGCGGGGTGATCTCGCTGGGCACCGGGCTGATCAACGGCATCTCGGGGACAGCGATCGTGACCGCCCTCACGCTGTACTTCCTGGTCTCGATGGAGTCGATGAAGCAGGCGTTCTACAACCTCCTGCCGGCCTACCGCCGGACGAAGGCCGCCCAGCTCACGGAGCAGATCACGACGTCGGTCGGCGCCTTCATCGGTGGCGGCATCCAGCAGTCCGTGCTGAACGCGGGGTTCTCGCTCATCCTGCTGGCCCTGCTCGGCACGCCCTACCTCGTCCTGCTCACCTTCATCTGCCTGCTGGTGACCCTGATACCGATGATCGGCTCGATCCTCTTCTGGATCATCGGCACCGCGTTCTGCCTGCTGGACTCCTGGGTGAGCGCGCTCATCTTCGCCGTGGTCTATCTGGTCTACACCCAGCTCGAGGCCTACGTGATCACACCGCGGATCATGAGCAAGGCGGTCTCGGTGCCCGGGTCCCTGGTCCTGATCGGCGCCATGGTCGGCGCGACCCTGCTGGGCCTCCTCGGCGCGCTGCTCGCCGTCCCGCTCACCGCGTCCCTGCTCATCCTGCTGAAGAACGTCTACGTCCCGCGCCAGGACGCGAGGACGGCGCCGCCGCCCACCGCGGACGACCCGGTGCCCGAGTAGCGGCGGTCCTCGTCAGCGCCCGCCGGACAGCACGACGCTGCCGCCCAGGACGAGGGTGACGCGGACGTCCACGCTGCGCAGGCCCGCCGCGTCCAGCCGGTCGCGCAGGCCGGCGTCCTGGATGGTCGGCGGGGGGCCGAGCGCGACGATGTGCAGGGTGCCCTGCCGGACGCTGATGTCCTGGATCTGCCAGCCCTGCGCCTCCGCCCACTCCTTGGCGACCGGGGCGGCGCGGGCCGTGATCAACTCCTGCTGGACGACGACCGCGCTGCCGATCCCCAGCGGCACCGTGAGCAGCAGCACCGCGCCGATCACCACCGCGAGCGTCCCTGCCCGGAGGCGACCCACATCCGTGTGCAGCTCGATCGCCGCGCGGCGGACGCCGTAGGCGAGGAACACCACCGTGCCGGTCGCGATGATCGCGGTGACGTTCGTGCCGAACAGCAGCAGCGCGCCGAGCGCCTGCTCGGGGGCACCCGACTCCAGGGTCAGGCCGACCACCGCCAGCGGCGGCACCAGCGAGATCGCGATCGCGACGCCGGGGAGGGTGTCGGAGATGTCGGAGCGGACCATGGCGAACGCGCCCACGACGCCCGTGGCGAGGGCGGCCAGCAGGTCGATCAGCCGGGGCGTGACCCGAGCGGCGATCTGGGAGTTGGTGTCGGCGACGAGGTGCACCTGGTTGGTCATTCCCAGCAGGAAGGCGATCGCCACGACGCAGGCAGCGCCGGCCACGACCATGCCGAGGTTGACCAGGATCAGGCGTCGCCGGGACAGCACGACCGAGAGCGCCGTGCCGAGGATGGGGGTCATCAGCGGGGCGACGATCATGGCGCCGATCACGGTTGCCGTGGAGTCGGCCATCACGCCGGCGCTGGCGATCACCGTCGCGAGGATGATCAGCACCCAGAACGCGGACAGCTTCCGCTGCCGGTCGTCACCCTCGGTGAGGAGCAGCCGGCTCATCATGCGCTCGACGTCCTCCGCCGTCACCCGCGTCAGCAGTCCCGACATCACACGCGCCTCCCACCTCGTCAGAGGCTCGTCAGAGCCTGGCCGATCACAGGGAACCCATCACGAGCATCGAACCACATCGCGCGGCCATCCGAAGCCGCCCCGGCCAGGTACGTGCACCTCACCCGTCCGGCCAGAGATCCGACGAACCTCGGATTTCACGCACGACGAATCCTGGATTTCAGAAAGCGACGGATCCGGGATCTGGCCATGCAGCCAGACCGCCGGCGACCGCCGCTTCAGTAGTAGTAGGGGAAGGCCGTCCAGTCCGGGGAGCGCTTCTCCAGGAAGGCGTCGCGGCCCTCGACGGCCTCGTCGGTCATGTACGCGAGCCGGGTGGTCTCGCCGGCGAAGACCTGCTGGCCGACCAGGCCGTCGTCGATGGCGTTGAACGCGAACTTCAGCATCCGCTGCGCTGTCGGTGACTTCTGGCAGATCTTCGCCGCCCACTCCAGGCCGACGGTCTCCAGGTCGGCGTGCGGGACGACCCGGTTCACCGTCCCCATCTCGTAGGCCCGCTGCGCGTCGTAGGTCTCACCGAGGAAGAAGATCTCCCGGGCCACCTTCTGCCCCACCTGCCGGGCGAGGTACGCCGAGCCGAAACCGGCGTCGAAGGAGCCGACGTCGGCATCGGTCTGCTTGAACCGCGCGTGCTCCGCGGACGCCAGCGTCAGGTCGCAGACCACGTGCAGGGAGTGCCCGCCGCCGGCCGCCCAGCCGCTGACGAGGGCGATCACCACCTTGGGCATGAACCGGATCAGCCGCTGCACCTCGAGGATGTGCAGGCGTCCCCCCTCGGCGGCGGCCCGCCGAGCGTCCACGGTCTCCGCGGTCTCCCCGTCGGCGTACTGGTAGCCCGAACGCCCGCGAATGCGCTGGTCGCCGCCGGAGCAGAACGCCCAGCCGCCGTCCTTCGGGGACGGCCCGTTCCCGGTGAGCAGGACGCAACCGACATCGGAACTCATCCGGGCGTGGTCGAGCGCGGTGTACAGCTCGTCGACCGTGTGCGGACGGAACGCGTTGCGCACCTCGGGCCGGTTGAACGCCACCCGCACGGCCGGGACGTCCACGGCCCGGTGGTAGGTGATGTCGGTGAACGCGAAGCCGTCGACGGGCTGCCAGCGCTCGGGCTGCCAGGGGTTGGTCATGCGCTCAGGCTAGCGACCCGGCGTCCCGCAGCCGCAGCGCGACGTCGGGGACGTCGGTGAACACCGCGTCGACCCCCCAGCGGAACATCTGGGAGAGCCGGTACTCGCTGTTCACCACCCAGGGACGGATCGCCATCCCGTGCTTGTGCACCTTCTTCACCGTCCGTTCCCGGACGACGTAGCGCGCCGGCGGGTGGATGGCGGCGACCCCGAGGTCCTCCGCGTACCGCCACGGGCGGTACAGCGGGTCGGTGTACAGCATCGCGACCTCGCAGGTGGTGCCGAGGTCGAGCAGGTGCTTCAGCGAGTAGTGGTTGAAGCTGGACAGCACCACGCGGTCGGCGATCCCGTAGGCGGCGACCGCCGCCAGGACCTTCTCCTCCAGGCCCGGGTACTCCTCCACCGAGTTCTTCAGCTCGATGTTGAGCAACACCCCGGACGGCGCGACGACGTCCAGCACCTCGGCGAGCGTCGGGATCGGCACGCCGGCGAAACCCTCGATCCCCGCGGAGGCGTCCAGGCGCTGCAGCTGCGCGAGGCTGAAGCTGTTCACGTGGCCGTTGCCGGACGTCGTGCGCTCGACGGTCTCGTCGTGGATCACCACCAGCTCGCCGTCGGCGGTGAGCTGGACGTCGAACTCGACCCCGTCGACCCCCAGCTCGAGCGCCCGGCGGAAGGAGGACACGGTGTTCTCCGGCGCCTCACGCCGGGCTCCACGATGGCCCCAGACCTGCGTCATGGCACTCCTGTCGCCTATGGTCGGACCGTGACTGTACGCCAACCCACCCCTGTCGACGCCATCGCCGACTCCTACACCCGGCGCCTCGCTGAACTGGACCCGCTGGAGGCCACCGGCATGGGGATCCCCGGCCATGACCACCAGATGACCGACCACTCCCCCTCCGGCTACGCCGAACGGGCCGATCTCGACAGGGCCACGCTGGCGGCGCTGGCCGCTGCCGCACCGCTCGACGAGGTGGACCGGGTCACGATCGCCGCGATGACCGACCGGCTCGGCCTGGCCCTCGAACTCGACGAGGCGGGCGAGTCGCTGGCCAGCCTGAACGTGATCGCCTCCCCGGTCCAGGGCCTGCGCGACATCCTCGACATCATGCCGACCGCGACGACCGACGACTGGGCGAACATCGCCGCCCGGGTCAGCCAGGTGCCGTGGGCCGTGCAGGGCTACATCGAGTCGCTGCGGACGGCGGCGGCGCGCGGTCTGGTCGCGGCGCAACTCCAGGTCAGCGAGTGCATCAAGCAGGCGTCCGAGCTGGCCGACCCTTCGTCCAGCTTCTTCGTGACGTTCCTCGCGTCCGCCACACCGGACGGGACTCCCGCGTCCGGGCCGCTGGCGAACGACCTGGCGATGGCCGGACGCAAGGCGGCCGCGGCCTACGGCGAACTGGTCACCTTCCTCGAGGACGAACTCGGCCCGCAGGCCCCCGCCGACGACGCCGTCGGACGCGACCGCTACGCCCTGTGGTCGCGGGCGTTCGTCGGCGCGTCCATCGATCTCGACGAGACCTACGAGTGGGGGCTGGACGAGCTCGCCCGGATGGCGGCGGAGCAGGACGCGGTCGTCGCAGAGATCGCCGGGCCGGGGGCGTCCATCCACGACGCGGTGGCGAAGCTGGAGGCCGACCCGTCCCGTGCCCTGCACGGCAAGGCCGCGCTGCAGGAGTGGATGCAGGCCACCGCCGACGAGGCGACCCGCGCCCTCGACGGCGTCCACTTCGACATCCCCGAGGCGATGCGGCGGATCGAGTGCATGATCGCTCCGACCGAGACCGGAGGCATCTACTACACCGGCCCGAGCGACGACTTCTCCCGTCCCGGCCGGATGTGGTGGTCGGTGCCGCCGGGCGTGACCGAGTTCAGCACCTGGCGGGAGAAGACGACCGTCTACCACGAGGGCGTCCCCGGCCACCACCTCCAGATCGCGCAGGCGGTGCTCAACCGCGACGAACTGAACCTGTGGCGCCGACTGGCGAGCTGGAGCTCCGGCCACGGCGAGGGCTGGGCGCTGTACGCCGAGCGGCTGATGGAGGAGTTCGGCTTCATGGACGACCTCGGCGACCGGCTCGGGCTGGTCGACGGCCAACGGATGCGGGCGACCCGCGTCGTGCTCGACATCGGGGTGCACCTGCGCAAGCCGGCGCCCGCGCAATGGGGCGGCGGCACGTGGGACGCGGCGAAGGCCTGGGACTGCTTCAAGGCCAACGTGAACATGGACGAGGCGTTCCTGCGGTTCGAGCTGAATCGCTACCTCGGCTGGCCGGGCCAGGCGCCGTCCTACAAGGTGGGACAGCGGCTGTGGGAGACCTACCGCGCCCAGTCGAAGGCTGCCGCGGAGGCATCCGGGCGGGAGTTCAGCCTCAAGGACTTCCACACCCGCGCGTTGAACCTCGGGTCAGTGCCCCTGTCCGTGCTCCCGCTGGCGCTGGGGCTGCGCGACTGAGCGCTGTGTCGCCCGGTCGCGCAGCCGGGCGGTGACCCGGCTCAGCGTCACCGGCGAGACATCCAGGAGCAGCGCGAGCTCCTTCTGGCTCACCCGACGGGTGAGGTCGGGGAACTCCGACACGAAGCGCTCGTAACGCTGCTCTGCCGAGCCGGCGCGCAACCACAGCGCCAGCCGGGTGAAGAACGCCAGCTCCGCGTTGAGCGCCAGGTTCACCAACTGGCCCCACGCGATGTTGCGGCCGGCCAGCGTCTCGATCTTCGCGAGGTCCATCCGGAGCGCCGTTGTCGGCTCGACGGCCACCAGCTCCAGCGGCAGGTCCCCGGACCTCCGTCGCGGCAGCGGGTAGTGGCCGTGGGCGAGGTTCAGGTCGAACACCTGCCCGGGCAGGGACAGGGGGTTCGCGCCGAACAGCGTGACCACCTGGCCCTCGGCGGCCAGCCACAGGGTGGACGGGTTCCGTCCGGCCCGGGCGAGCTTCACCAGCCCGGTGTCGATGAGGTAGGCGTAGCGATGGCGCGCGCCGGCCTCGACGATGGTCTCGCGCGCACCGTACGCCACGACATCGCACGCGTCCTCGAACTCGTCCCACCCGTCGTCGACCCCGCCGCCGACCGCTGCCACCGCCAGGGCACGGAGGGTCACCAGCGCCCGCCGCCGGGTGCCGTCCATCTCTCCCCCCACCTTCCGCCGCAGGGCTTCCCGCGGTGACAAACGCCAACGAACCCCGGGCGCGACCCTGCAGCTGTGTGTTTCCTGAGCGCCTCGGTGAACCTCTGATGCTAGCCGCCGATCGGTCCGCGGGCAGCCGCTGACAGGGTGAGTCGGGAACCCGCTGAGGGGGCGGATGGAGGGAGGAGTGTCGTGGGCCAGGCGAATCACGCGAGTGGTGGTGCAGGGAGATGGGTGCGGACGGGGGCGCCAGCGGGAGCTGCGGTCACCCTGGCGCTGCTACTTCTCGTCCAGACCGCGCCGACGGCCAGCGCGGCGGGGACGAACCCGTTCGACGACGCCGGAGCGTTCAGCGTCTACGTCCGCGAGGATGCCGTGCTGAACAACCACGAGACCGAAGGGGCGATCGCCGTCGGCGGCACGCTCACCGTCCGCAGTGACGGCGGCGCCTACGCGCTGGTGCACGTGATCGCTGGAACCGGTGACTACCCGGTGCCCACGGTGGACGGTGACCCCACCCGCCTGCTCATCGGCTCGTACTCTGCCGCGTCCGGCGTGGTCCAGGTCAAGGGCACCGGCGGCACGGCCGGTACGGCGCTCGGGTACGCGAAGATCGTCTCGCCCGACGCCCCGTTCGGCTTCGCGGAGCGTGGTGGATACACGCAGTACCGCGACCTGGGCAACGCGAACTCGGCCGCGCAGGGTCCTGCCATCGACGGGATCAACCAGCCGTGGTCGCAGAACCAGGCCGGCGAGACCTTCCGCACCGCGCGGGACAGCGTCGCCGCCTACGTCGAGGAGGGCCCGGGATTCGCCGCGGGCGCAGCCTGCCTCGCCGGTCTCGCCGACCCGTCCGGTTCCCGGGCGCACCGCGTCCGCGTGACCGAGGACGGCGGAAAGGCGCGCCTCGAGTTGGTGGCGGGCGTCCCCAACGTGGTCGACTACGCGGACCTCCTGGTCGGCTGGCAGGGCGCCATGGCGTCCCAGGTCGTCTACGCCGGTGCGACGCCGGCGGCCGACACGCCGCTCATCGTCCGGGTCGCCCCGGGGACGACAACGGTGGCCGGGTCCACCTTCGGCGGCTCCGGCGAGTACGCGTCCTTCGTGATGTGGGACTTGTCGGCCCTCAGCGGGCCGGTCGCATTCGGCTCGCCGTCGCGGGTGGACGGCTCGGTGTACGGTCCCGAGGTCGACCTCACCGCCAGCTTCGCCCCCCTCGACGGCCAGATCCTGACCCGCAACCTGGTCACGACGCCGGGCTCCGGCGAGACGCACGCGTACCTGTTCCGCGGCCACCTGGACTGCTCCGGCACCGAGCCGACGACCCAGCCCACCAGCGAGCCGACCACCGGACCGACCATCGAACCGACCGATGGCCCGACGACGGAACCCACCGGCGAACCCAGCAGCGGTCCGACGACCCAGCCCACCAGCGAACCCACGACCGATCCCACGGGGACGACCTCCCCGACGAGCGGGGCCGCCGGCTCCGGCGGTGACGATCCCGACGACACCCTGGCCTTCACCGGTGTCGGGGCAGGGGTGGGCGTGGCCGGCATCCTCGGCCTCACCGCCATCACCGCCGGCGCGATCCTCCTCCGGCTGCGCCGCCAGGCCTGAGGCGGGCTCCCCCGTCGCAGACGCTCCCGAAACGCGCAAACGCTCCCGAAATTTCGGGAGCGTTTGCGGCTTTCGGGAGCGTTTGTGGCGGGTCGCCGGATCAGAAGATGCGGTTCACGATGGACGCCGGGGCGTTCAGCAGCTCCTCGATCTCGTCGTCCAGCTTGACCAGCGTCAGGGAGGCGCCGGCCATCTCCAGGCTCGTGCAGTACTCGCCGACGTAGCTCTTCGCCACGGTGATGCCCTGGTCGGCCAGCTTCTCCGCCGCGATGCCGAACAGCAGGTACAGCTCGCTGATCGGCGTACCGCCGAGGCCGTTGATCATCAGGGCGACCCGGTCACCGGAAGAGAACGGCAGGTCGGGGACGACCGCGCCGAGCAGTTCGTCGACGATCTCGTTCGCGCTGACCAGCTTGGCGCGGCGGCGTCCGGGCTCGCCGTGGATGCCCACGCCGACCTCCATCTCGTCGTCGGCCAGCTCGAACAGCGGGCTGCCCTTCGCCGGCGGGGTGCACGCGGTGAGCGCGATGCCCATCGTCCGGGTCACCGAGTTCACCTTCTCGCCGATCGCCTTGACCTCCTCCAGCGACCCGCCCTGCTCGGCCTTCGCGCCGACCGCCTTCATCACGAAGAAGTTGCCGGCCACGCCGCGGCGTCCGACCGTCCACGTGGAGTCCTGGACCGCGACGTCGTCGTTGATGAACAGCGTGTCGACCTTCATGCCCTCGGCCTCGGCCAGCTCCTGCGCCATCTCGAACGCCATCCGGTCACCGGTGTAGTTGTTCACCAGCAGCAGGACGCCCTTCTCGGACTCGACGAGCTTGGCGGTCTGGTACACGTAGTCGGACGGCGGCGCGGCGAACACGTCGCCGGGGCAGGCGGCGTCCAGCATGCCGGGGCCGACCACCATCACGTGCGCCGGCTCGTGGCCGGAGCCGGACCCCTGCACAATGCTCACCTTGTCGTTGTTCGGGGCATCGGCCCGCATGATCAGGTTGTACTCGGGCACGTACTTGATCGTGTCGGGGTTCGCGAGCGCGATGCCCTTGAGCATCTCGGGGACGAACTGCTTGGGGTCGTTGACGAACTTCTTCATTGCACTTCCCTTCGTTGGGTTGGTGTTGTGATGGCGGCCCTTCGTGACGCTCGCTGCGCTCGCTCCTCAGGGACCGTTCGGTGTGACGGCGGCCCTTCGTGACGCTCGCTGCGCTCGCTCCTCAGGGACCGTTCGGTGTGACGGCGGCCCTTCGTGACGCTCGCTGCGCTCGCTCCTCAGGGACCGTTCGGTGTGACGCTCGCTCCTCGGGGACCGTTCCTATTCGGGCCAGGCGTCGGACAGGGACCTGAGCAGGACGGCGACCGCCTTCGCGCCCGCGTCCACGGAGCCGATGCTGCGTTCGCCGGTGTAGGACGCCCGACCACGCATGGCCTGCAACGCCTTGGTGTTCTCCGCCGCCTCGTCGGCGGTCCTCGCCATCGCCGCCACGGTCTCCTTCGCCCCGTGGCCGGCGGCGACCTCCGCCTCGAGGGTGTCGACGGCGGGGACGAGCGCGTCGAGGAGCGTCTTGTCGCCGAGATCGGCCTTGCCACGGGCCTTGATCCCCTCGATGGACGCCCGCAGGGCCCGCACGATGTCGGTCCCCTCGATCTCGGGGTGCTCCTTCAACTGGACGCCCGCCCGCAGCATCGCCGTCCCCCAGATCGGGCCGGACGTGCCGCCGATCCGGGCCGAGGTCGCCGCGGCGATCTTGGTCAGGAAGACCCCGGGGTCGCTGCGGTCGAAGTCGTCCCACTGGTCGAGGACGATCTCGAAGCCGCGGGCGAGCGAGTAGCCGAAGTCGCCGTCGCCGACGACCGCGTCCAACTCCCCGAAGTACTGCTCGTTCGCGACGATGTTCTCGGCGAGGTTGCGCATCACGAACTCGACGTCGGTGATGGATCCGCTCATCTGGCTTCCTCCTGGTTGGTTGCGAGCAGCTGGGAGAGGGTGTCGATCGTGACCATCCCTTCGGGGCGGACACCGGCCGGCGCGGCGACGACCGTTGCGGGTGCGCCCGGGTCGCCGAGGTCGGACAGGACGAGGGCCGCGCCGGTGAAGTCGTCCCCACCGGTGTAGGCGCTGACCGTCACGACCGTGGTGAGGCCCGCCCCCGTGGCCGCCCGGACGCCGATGCCGGAGTCCTCCACGACCACACACGCGGACGGGTCGAGGTGGAGGTCCTCGAGCACCTTCAGGTAGATGTCCGGGGCGGGCTTCTTGCGGGGCACGATGTCGCCGGCGAAGACATGGACGCGGGCGGCGGCGTCCGGCCCGGCGGCGTGTTCGAGCACCGCCCGCACGGACGGCTCGGCCGAAGTGGACGCGACGGCCACCGTCCAGCCGGCAGCGAGGGTTTCCGTGATCAGGCGGTGGATGCCGGGGCGTCCGGGCAGCCGGCCCTCCGCGACCAGGGCCCTGAATCGCTCGGTCTTGGCCAGGTGCATCCGCTTGAGCAGGTCGGCGTCCGCGTCCGGCAGCTCGGAGGCCATCCGCTCCTTGCCGCCGCCGATCTTCACCTTCTCCGCGTACGTGGCGTCGTCCCAGCGGACGGGCAGGCCGAACTCGGCGAACGTTTCGTTGAAGGCGGGCAGGTGGCCGTACTTCTCGGTGTCGGCGAGCACGCCGTCGCAGTCGAAGACCAGGGCGGGCATCTCAGGCCCTGCCCGCGCTTCCGAAGACCTCGGCGAAGTGCCGGGTCATCGCGCGCACGTCCGCGGCGACGTGGGAGAACAGCGAGGGCGGGTCCCACTTGCCGGCGGCCTCGGCGTCCTTCAGGAACGCGAGGTTCGAGCGCATGTAGGTCTCCTTGAGCGCCGTGGAGATGTTCACCTTCGCGCAGCCGCGGGCGATGCAGTCGCGGAACTGCTCGTCGCTCAGCCCGCTGCCGCCGTGCAGCGCGATCGGGACGGGGTGCGCGGCGACGAGGTCGGAGACCCGCTGGAAGTCGAGGACCGGCGCCCGCTTGTAGGTGCCGTGGGCGTTGCCGATGGCGGGCGCGAACACGTCCACGCCGGTCGCCTCCAGGTAGCGCAGCTGGACCTCCAGGGTCTGGCGCTTCGACTCCTCGTCGGAGCCGACGCCGTCCTCCTGGCCGGTGATCGACTCGATCTCGCCCTCGACGTCCGCGCCGTAGCGGCGGGCCTCGGCGACGACCTCGACGGTCTGGCGCTGGTTCTCCTCCACGGGCAGGGCGGACGCGTCGAACAGCACGGAGTTCCAGCCGGCGGCCAGGCAGTCGCTGATCACCTGCCGGTCGGGACAGTGGTCGAGGTGCAGGGCGCACGGGACCTCGATGCCGGCGGTCATCGACGTCCACATCGCGAACAGCACGTCCACCCCGATCTGGCGGACGGTCTTCACCGAGGTCTGCAGGATCACCGGCGAGGACGCCTCCACGGCACCCGCGAGCACGTTCTCGATCGTGAGGTCGTTGACGATGTTGATCGCCGGCACCCCGTAGCGCTGCTCGAAGGCAGGCCGGAGGATCTCCGATAGAGGCTGGACGGCCATCCGTGGCTCCTCTCGACACTGAGGGACGTGCCCACGCTAGGTGCCGTCCCCCGCCCCCGGTATGGGGTGTTCCCCCCACCCCCTCTGGGGGTCGGGGGTGGGGGCGTCAGGCGCGGGCGAGGAGCTCGGTGCGGGAGCGGACGCCGCCCTTGCGCAGGATCGCGCTGACGTGCTTCTCCACCGTCTTCACCGAGATGCCCAGGCGGGACGCGATCTGCTTGTCGGGCAGGCCCTGGTCGATCAGGCGACGCACCTCCAGCTCACGGCCGGTGAGGCGGTCGCCGTCGACCGCCGGCAGCCCGCCGAGCTGGGCGAGCACGCCGCCGAACACCAGGACGTCGCCGCGCGCGACCCCCACCACCACGCGGCCCAGCGTGGTCGCGTCCGCGTCCGCCTGCACGAAGCCGCGGACGCCCGCCGCCGCCCAGTCGCGCAGTTCGGTCTCGGGCGTGCCGGCGTCGATCACGCCCACCACCCCGGCCGAGGGGGACGCGGCGCGCAGCCCTGCGACCAGCTCCGCCCCGCTCGCCCCGTCCACGTGGGTGCCCGCGAGCACCACGTCCGGACGAAGCAGCCGCACGGCCTCCACCGCCTGCTCGAAGCCCGCCACCTCCGCGACCACCTGGACGCCGGGTTCGCTGGCGTCCAGCAGCCGCACCAGGCCCGCGCGCATCGCCGGCAGCGGGTGCACCACGACCACCCGCAGCCGGGGGCTGCCGACGTGGTCGTTGACGACCTCGCGGTACGGGAGGTCGGCCCGGATCCGGGTCCCCCACCCCGCCGTGGAGTCGATCCGTACGCGCCCGCCGACCTGCGCGGATCGGGCGACGAGCCCCGTCAGCCCCACGCCGTGGCCGGCGACCGCCTCCGCGTCGAAGCCGCAGCCGTCGTCCTCCACGATCAGCGCCAGCCCGTCCCCGCCGTAGACCAGGCCCACCCGCACCGAGGACGCCCGCGCGTGCTGCACGACGTTGGTGAGCGACTCCTGGACGATCCGCAGCACCTGGCCCTCCACCGCCCGGGACAGCGGCTGCGGGTCGCCGAACACCCGGAAGGTCGCGGTCAGGTCGGACGTCGCCCGCACCCAGTCGAGCTCGAGGCCGATCGTCTCCTCGATCGGACGCCCGGCCATCCCGGCCGGCCCCAGCCCCCAGACCGCCCTGCGGCCCTCGTTCATCGTCTCCTGGGCGGCGACCTGGGCCTCGATCAGGGCCGGGGACGGGTCGGCGCCCCTGCTCACGGCGGAGTGGGCGTCCGCGATCCGCAGCGCGACCGTGGCCAGGCCGCGTCCGATGCTGTCGTGGACCTCGAGCATCGCCCGTTCACGCTCGGCGGCGACCGCGGCAGCCTTGGCGCGCTCGGACGACTCCGCATGCAGCCGCGAGTTGGTGATCGCGATCGCGGCGTGGGTCGCGAACCGCTGCAACAGCTGGGCGTCCGCGGCGTCGAACCGCTGCTCGTCGGTGGCCGCGAACACGATGCAGGCCCCGATCAGGTTCGTCCGGACGAGGATCGGGACGCCGATCACCGCCCGGTGGTAGCGCGCCTCGTCCGGGCGGATGTGACCCTTGCCGATCCGGGAGTAGCTGTCGAAGACCACTGGCTTGCCCGCCCGCGCGACCGCGCCCGTGCAGCCCTCGTCGAGCGGGAAGATCCGGCCGGCCTGGCAGCCCGCGTCGAGGTCGATCTCCTTGCGGTAGGTCTGGCTGGACGCGTCGATCAGGCACAACGACCCGCTGTGGCAGCCGAGCAGCTCGACCGCGCTGCGCAGGATGCGCTCCAGCAGGGGCTGCAGCCGGAACTCCCCGGCGAGGTCGTTGGCCACGGCGGCCAGCGCATCGTCCACCGATGCCCGTTCCAGGGCGTCCGCCTGCGTCATCGCTGCCCTCCCGGACGTGCCTTGCGCCAGCTTAGGCGCGCCCTTCCGCCCTCCGACAGGCCCTCACGGCAGGTGTGTCCGGGGGGCGAGCCGCGGGCCGCGGCGCGGCACCGCGATCCCCGCCATCCCGACCAGGCGCTGGACGCGGAGGCGGTGCGGACGGTACGGCTCCAGCAGGTCGGCCAGCCCGGCGTCGTCGACGGGCTCCCCGGTCAGCGCCCAGCCGATGTCGCGGGCGATGTGGTAGTCGCCGAAGCTGATCGCGTCCGCGTCGCCGAGCGCCCGGGCCCGGACCTCCGCGCTCGTCCACACCCCGATGCCGGGCAGGCTGCGCAGCCGCGCGTCCGCCCGGTCCGGCTCGGCGGCCAGGACGCGTTCGAGGCTGTCGGCCACCTTCGCCGCCCCGACCAACGTCCGGGAGCGGGCGGGGTCGATGTGCAGGCCCAGCCAGTCCCACGACGGGATCAGCGCGACCGCCCGCGGGGTCGGGAAGGTGCGCAGGCCGAGGTCGGCGCCCGGCCCGGGGGCGGGGACGCCGTGCCGGCCGAGCAGCGAGCGGATCCCGAAGGTGGCCTCCTGCCCGGTCACCTTCTGCTCGATGACGACCGGCACCAGCGCGTCCCACACGCTGGCGGTCCGTCCGATCCGCCAGTGCGGACGCTGCCGGTGCAGCTCCGCGACGAGCGGGTGGACGGGACGGAAGCCCGACGGGTCGTCGTCCGCCCCCAGCAGGACGGGGAACCGTTCGATCGCCCACTCCGCGCCCTCGCCCCAGGCCTCGGCGGCGATCACGCCGGAGGCGCCGAGCGGACGGACGGCCAGCGTCGCCACGCCGGACGGCGTGTTCAGCGCGCGCCAGTGGCGTCCCTCGTGGACCCGATAGGTGGGGTCGGTGACACCGCGCCGGAACGTGCCCCACACCTGGCCGACCGGGCAGGGCCAGTCGGGACGCCAGTCGCGGCGCAGGGATGCGGGCACGCGGCCACGGTAGCCCCCGGCTCCCACAGGCGGATTCCCACCCGTCTGGTAAGCATGAAAGACCACGGGCCAACCACCGAAGGAGAAGCCGTGATCCGTTACGACCTGCCGACCACCGACGACCTGGTCCGCCTGGGCGAACCCCACGCCCACGCGGTGACCATCTATGTCCCCACCTCGCCGACGCCCGCGGGGCGCGCGCAATCCGCGACCGCGCTGAAGAGCGCGGTCGACGACGCGATCCGACAGTTGCGTGCCGCCGGCGCGGACGCGGACGTCCAGGAGGCCGTCCGCCTGCACGGCGAGGTGCTGTCCGCCGACACCCACCTGTGGGGCAACCTCTCGGGCTCGCTGGCGGTGTTCGTCTCGCCCGAACTGGCCGAGGACTGGGTGCTGCCCAACGACCTCGAGCCGCAGACCCAGGTCGGCGACTGGTTCGACATCGGGCAGCTCGTCCGTGCGGTGACCACGCCGCAGGAGGCGTTCGCGCTCACCCTCTCCGGCAACGGCTGGAACCTGTGGCGCGCGTCCGCGACCGCGCGGGCGGCAGAACTCGACCTCGGTGAGGCGTACGCGGAGGACGCCGCCGACGCGACCAACCGGATGACCATCCGCGGCCGCGGGCACGAGCGCCGACTGGTCGGTGACGAGGGCAGGAAGGTACTGCTGGAGCGGTACGCCCGCACGGTCGCCGACGCGGTGAGGACGGAGCTCGGCCGGCTCGACCCGAACGCGGCCCGCCCGCTGTTCGTGTTCGCGACCGAGCCGCTGCTGTCGATGATCCAGGCCGAGAACCTGGCCTGGCCTGTGGTCGCGGTGCCGGGCGCGCCGGACGAGCTGCGACCCGACCAGGTCGACGAGGCCATCCGGGCGCGGATCGGCGAGATCACGTCGAAGCGGCTGAGCGGGCGTGCGGAGCAGATCGGGAACGGGTTCGCGTCCGGCCTGGCCGCGACCGACCTCGCCCAGATCGCGAAGGCCGCGTGCGCGGGCGCGGTGGGGACGCTGATCTACGACTTCACCGTCGACGTGCTCGGCACGCTGGACGAGTCCACGGGCGAGCTGCGCTACGCCGAGGACGGCTACGACCTGCTGTCGCGGATCGCCGTGCTGGTGCTGCGGTTCGGCGGCGAGGCGATCGCCGTCCGTCCCGACGAGGTGTGGGCGGACATCTGGGACGGGCGCGCGCTCGCGCAGCTGCGGCACCCGCTGGTCTGAGCGGCGGCGACCGGTAGCCTGCCGCCGTGCTCCACGTCGGCAGGCCCACCGTCCCGCAACTGGTCGACCTCAGCCGCCCGCAGCCGCAGGCGGTGACCGTCTACCAGCCGCTCGAACCGCACCGCACCGACGGCACTGATGTCGCCGCGGCGATCCGCGAACCCCTGCGGCTCGCCCTGCACCGGTTGGCCGGGACGGGCGTCCCCTCGTCCGCCCGGCGCGCCATCGCGGACCACGTGGAGGCGCTCGGTCGCACCGCCAGCGAGGGCCACTGCGTGGCGGTGTTCGCCTGTCCCGAGCGGGCGGAGGCCTTCGTCCTGCCCGACCACCTCGCCGCCGA
The DNA here is from genome assembly GCF_049840635.1 of Propionicimonas sp. Taxonomy (GTDB): domain Bacteria; phylum Actinomycetota; class Actinomycetes; order Propionibacteriales; family Propionibacteriaceae; genus Propionicimonas. The sequence goes on along the minus strand of NZ_JASGKL010000005.1, from coordinate 2,028,380 downwards.
GTGGCGCGCCGGCGACAGGTTCGACCTCGGCCCGCTGGTGCGCGCGGTCAGCTCCCCTCAGACCGCCTACGCCGTCACCGTCGGTGAGGAGGACTGGGGCCTGTGGTGGGCCTCCGGGACCGCGCCCGTGCAGGCCGTGACGAGCGGCACCAGGGAGAACATGGCCAGCTTCGCCGGCGGCGTCCGGTACCGGCTGGGCCAGTTGTGGCGCGCGCTCACCTGGAGCAGGGCGTTCCTGATGACCCGTCGGTCCTACCTGTCCGCCGTGGCACGCACCGTCCGGGCACGCCTCGAACCGTTCGACCCCGATTACTCCGCCCCGATGGTCGTGTTCGGCCCTCCGCCGCTCGGCGACCAGCTCGCTGCCCGCCTGCCGTGGCGCGCGACCGTGTCGCCCCACGATCCGGCGACGCTGCGCACCAGCGACATCGGACGGACGCTGCGGGGGTACGCCGAGGCACGAGTCCGCCGCCAGCTGAGCGAGCACCTGGCACGGATCTCGGACGAGAGCCTTCCCGGCCTGCCGAGCAGGGACGTCGACGAGGTGGCCAGAGCCGCGCAGCACGGTCGGGTCGACCTGCTGGTGTACGACAGCACGGCGTCGCTGCGAGACGCGTCCGGGGCGGACGTGCTCGCGCGGATCGCCGTCGACGTCCTCGCCCGCGGCGGCGAGGTGCTGGCTATGGAGCCCGACGAACTGCACAGGGGCGCGCTGGACGGACCGCTGCTCGCGCACCTGCGCGCCGACGTCCCGGACGAGCCCGACGACACCTGGCCGTTGACGGCTCGGCCGGGCCGTCCCGCATAGTGGTGCCGTGCTCTTCGACGAGGTGGTCCGGGCGTCGGCCCGGGTGGCGGCCACGCGGTCGCGGACGGCGAAGGTCGCCGCGCTGGCCGACGCGCTCGCCGCGGCGGAGCCCGACGAGCTGGAGGTTGTCGCGTTCTACCTGTCCGGGTCGCTGAGGCAGCGCCGCACCGGGGTCGGCTGGCGCTCGCTGGTCGACCGGCCGCCGGCTGCCGACGTCCCGACGCTGACCGTGCTCGAGGTGGACGCGGCCTTCGCCGAACTGGCCCAGCTCGCCGGCGCGGGTTCGCAGGTCGCGCGGCAGGGCCTGCTGGCCGAGCTGATGGGCGCCGCGACCGCCGCGGAGCAGACCTTCCTCGCCGGTCTGGTCACCGGGGAGACGAGGCAGGGCGCGCTGGAGGGCCTGCTGCTGGCCGCCGTCGCCGAGGCCAACTCCGTCCCGCTGGACGCCGTGCGCAGGGCGGCGATGTTCGCCGGGTCGATCCCGGTGGTGGCGGTGGCCGCACGGGCGGGCGGCGAGACCGCGCTGGCGGCGATCACCCTGCAGGTGGGACGCCCGGTGCTGCCGATGCTGGCGTCCAGCGCGCCCACGGTCGCGGAGGCCCTCGACCGGTTCGGCGCGGGGACGCCGGTGGCCGTGGAGGCCAAGCTGGACGGCATCCGGATCCAGGTGCACCGCGACGGGGAGGCCATCGCCGTCCACAGCCGCAGCCTCGACGACATCACCGCCCGGCTGCCCGCGGTCGTGGCCGCTGTCGCCGCGCTGCCGGCCCGCCGGCTGGTGCTGGACGGGGAGGCGCTCGCGCTGCGTCCGGACGGGCGGCCGATGCTGTTCCAGGACACCGCGTCCGCGCAGGCGGAGCTGGTCCCGTTCTTCTTCGACCTGCTGCACGTCGACGACCGCGATCTGGTGGACGAACCGACCGCGATCCGTCAGGAACAGCTGGCCCGGGTGGTCCCGGACGACCTGCGGGTCGAGCGGCTGGTGACGTCCGACGTCGCGGAGGCCGAGGCGTTCTCGCGTCGGGTGCTCGCCGCGGGCCACGAGGGTGTCGTGATCAAGGCGCTGGACGGCGGCTACGCCGCGGGACGTCGGGGGGCGAACTGGGTGAAGGTGAAGCCCGTGCACACCCTCGACCTGGTCGTGCTCGCCGTCGAGTGGGGCAGTGGACGCCGCCAGGGCTGGCTGTCGAACATCCACCTCGGCGCCCGGGACCCGGCGACGGGCGGCTTCGTGATGCTCGGCAAGACGTTCAAGGGCATGACCGACGAGATGCTCGCGTGGCAGACCGAGCGGTTCCTCGGCCTGGAGACGTCCCGGGAGGGCCACGTCGTCCACGTCCGGCCCGAACAGGTGGTCGAGATCGCGTTCGACGGCCTCCAGCGCTCGACGCGGTACCAGGGCGGGATCGCCCTGCGGTTCGCGCGCGTGGTGCGCTACCGCGACGACAAACGGGCCGAGGAGGCCGACACGATCGACACCGTGCGCGCGCTCGCCGCGCCGTCCGCGTCCTGACCGGAGGAATCCGGCGCAGCCGGTGCAGGACGCTCGACTCCTCTAGAGTCGTGGGCAGGAACCACCCTCACAGGAGACCCACATGTCCGTTCTGACCCGCGTGGCCACCTGCCTCGCGTCCGCCCTGCTGCTGGTCGGTTGCTCTGCGACCGCGCCCGCCACCGCGCCGACGACGGCCGCGTCGAGCGAGTCGGCGACGCCGACCGCGGCGACCTCCGAAGCGACGTCCGGCACCGGCACGCAGAGCATCTCCGAGGCGTGCAACGCGCTGAACGCCGCGATGGCCGATGCGACCAGCACCATGCAGTCCGCGATGTCCGAGATCGGCTCCGACCCCAGCCAGGCCGTGAAGGCGCTCGAGGCGTTCGAGCAGACCTTCGCCGACTCGGTCGCGTCCGTGGACAACGCCGAGGTGAAGGCCCAGGCCGAGAAGGCGCTCGCCGCGACGAAGAAGATGGTGTCCGCGCTCGAGGCCGTGATCAAGGATCCGACGAAGGCCGCGTCGCTCCAGGACGTCGTGACCGAGTTCCAGTCGGAGATGACCGAGCTCGGCACCGTCTGCACCGGCTGATCGGGGGCGTCCTCGCCTACAGTTGCTCCCGCAGCTTTCGGGGGAGGAGCGCCATGACTGGTCGCAGAGCGTTCGTCGGTGTGATCGGCGTCACGGCGTCGGCCGTCCTGCTGGCCGGGTGCTCGGGGGTCGCGATCCCGGGGCTGGGCAGCAGCCCCACCCCCACGGCGAGCGTCAGTGCCAACCCGCAGGTGAAGGCGGCCTGCGCGGCGATCAGCACGGAGTTGCAGGGCGCCTACTCCGACCTCCAGACCGCGATCTCCGTGGCCGCGACGAACCCCGCCAAGGCGCAGAAGATCATGGAGAAGCGGCAGAAGAGCCTGGCCAAGGTCGCGAAGAAGCTGGACAACGCGCAGGTGCGGGCACAGCTCGAGAAGCTGGCCGCCTCGGTGCAGTCGCTGGTCGACAGCCTGGGCGAGGTGGTCAAGGACCCGACCAAGGTGGGGACGGTGACGAGCGCCGCAGGCGGGCTGCTGCAGGACGTGTCGTCGCTGCAGGCCCTGTGCGCGTCCTGACCGACCGGGTCAGGCCACCGTTCGCAGGCTGAGCAGGAGGCCGGCGGCCACGCTCACCATGATCGCGGCCACGCACAGGTCGAACACCCGCCAGGCGAGCGGCCGGGCGAACAACGGACGCAGCACGCGCGCGCCGAAGCCGAGCAGCGAGAACCACACGACGCTGGCGGCCATCGCGCCGACGGCGAACACCCACGGTGCCGGATAGGTCGAGGCGATCGAGCCGAGCAGGACGAGGGTGTCCAGGTACACGTGCGGGTTGAGCCAGGTGAAGCCGAGCGCGGCCAGCGCCACCGGAAGCAGCCGCGCGGGCTCGCCCGTCCCGTCCGCGACCAGGACCTCTGTACGCAGCGCGCGGCGCAGGGCGGCGACCGCGTACCAGAGCAGGACCGCACTGCCGAGCACGGTGACGGTGACCAGGACGGCGGAGTGGGCGGCGATGACTGCGCCGACCCCCGCGGTGCCGAGGCTGATCAGGATCACGTCGCTCAGTGCGCAGATCGCCACGACCATGCCGACGTGCTCGCGGCGCAGGCCCTGCCGCATCACGTAGGCGTTCTGGGCGCCGATGGCGACGATGAGGCTGGAGCCGAAGCCGAACCCGGACAGGGCGGTGGTGAGCACGGTTCGACGCTACGGGTGGATTCTCGTGCAGTCCAGCGAATGTTTCTTGGGTATCTGTAGCGCTGCTTAAGATGTGAACATGGAGTGGGACCTCGCCCAGTTGCGGGCACTCGCCGCGGTGGCCGACCACGGGACGCTGGAGGCGGCGTCCAGGGAGCTGCACCTGACGCCGTCGGCAGTGAGCCAGCGGCTGAAGGCGCTGGAGCGGTCGGTGGGCGCGGTGCTGCTGCGCCGGACGCGGCCGGTGACACCGACGGACGCGGGGCGCCCGGTCCTGCTGCTGGCCCGGCAGCTGGCCGCGCTGACGACCGACGCCGAGGCGGTGCTGGAGTCCGCGGCGACGACGCGTCCGGTGGTGCGGCTGGCGGTCAACGCGGACTCGCTGGCGACGTGGGTGCTGCCGGCGCTGGCGTCGGTGGCGGGCGAGGTGCGGATCACGTTCGTCCGGGAGGACCAGGACCACACGGCCGACCTGCTCCGGGACGGGTCAGTGATGGCGGCGATCACGAGCCAGCGGACCCCGGTGCAGGGCTGCACGGTGGAGAGCCTGGGGGCGATGCGGTACCGACCGATCGCGTCGCGGGAGTTCGCGGCGCGGTGGTTCGCCGACGGGGTGGGTCCGGCCGCGCTGGCGGCCGCTCCGGTGGTGGTGTTCGACGACCACGACCGGCTGCAGACCGAGCGGCTGGAGGAGGCCGGGGTGGCGTGGGGCACCGCGCCGTGGCACATGGTTCCGGCCAGCACGCAGTTCTCGGAGGCGGTCCGCTACGGGTACGGGTGGGGGATGCTGCCGGACCTCGAGGGGCGGGTGTGGGACGGGGTCGACCTGGCGGCGGTGCCGGGTTCGTGCCTGGCGAACCACGACGTGGCGCTGTACTGGCAGCAGTGGTCGCTGCAGACCGCGAGCCTCGACGCGGTGGCCGCGGCGGTCCGGGCGGGCGCGGCCGCGTCCCTGCGGCATCCGTGACGCGATCCCGCCACTCCTCGCGTCCCACGAGCTTCCTGGTGTCCCAGCTGGGCGGACGTGTGGCCGGATCGCGTCACATCGGGTAAGCAGGAGGAGAGGAGGAGCGATGGCGAAGGGTTATGTGGAGCCGGAGTACCAGCGCGACACGAGGTACATCCCGGACCGGATCACGCGGGACGCGCGCGACGGCTGGCCGGTGGAGGCCGGACGGTACCGGCTGGTGGCGGCGCGGGCATGCCCGTGGGCGAGCCGGGCGATCATCGTCCGGCGGTTGCTGGGACTGGAGGACGCGATCAGCCAGGGCCTGTGCGGGCCGACGCACGACCCACGGTCTTGGACGTTCGACCTGGACCCGGGCGGTGTTGACCCGGTGCTGGGGATCGAGCGGCTCCAGCAGGCGTACTTCGCGCGGTTCCCCGACTACCCGAAGGGGATCACGGTGCCGGCGATCGTGGACGTCCCGAGCGGCGGGGTGGTGACGAATGACTTCCCGTGGATCACGATCGACTTCGAGCTCGAGTGGACGCAGTTCCACCGCGAAGGGGCGCCGCAGCTGTACCCGGAGCACCTGCGGGCACAGATCGACGAGGTGAACTCGTGGGTGTACACCGAGGTGAACAACGGGGTGTACCGGTGTGGCTTCGCGGGCAAGCAGGCGTCCTACGACGCGGCGTACGACCGGCTGTTCGCGGCGCTGGACCGGCTGGAGGAGCGGCTGGCGACGCGGCGGTACCTGGTCGGGGACCAGCTCACCGAGGCGGACGTGCGGCTGTTCACGACGCTGGTGCGGTTCGACCCGGTGTACCACGGCCACTTCAAGTGCAACCGGAACACGCTGGACGAGATGCCGGTGCTGTGGGCGTACGCGCGCGACCTGTTCCAGACACCGGGGTTCGGCGACACGGTGGACTTCAGCCAGATCAAGACGCACTACTACGTGGTGCACCGCGACATCAATCCGACCGGCATCGTGCCGAAGGGGCCGGACCTGTCCGGCTGGCTCGAGCCGCACGGACGCGAGGAACTCGGCGGCCGGCCGTTCGGTGACGGCGCTCCCCCGGGCCCGGTGCGTCCGGGCGAGGAGGTGCCGCCGATCGGGTGAGCCGGGACGCCGAGGTCAGGCGGCGCCGGCCGTCGGTTCGGCGATCGTGCCGTGCGGTCCGACGAGATAGTGGAACCCGGCCGGCGACGTCCACGCGAAGAAGCCGGGAGCCGGCTGGCGCACTCTCCACCCGGTGTGGGTCTTGGCGCGATGGACGCGGCGTCCGAGCGGCCCCAGGTTGTCGGGCCGCGTCTGGCCCGGCGGAGCGTCACGGCCCCACGCGTAGGGCACGGTGTGGTCGAGGTCGAGGCCGGTCGAGGTTCTCGAGGCGTAGGGGAACACCTCGTGCGGGTCCCGCAGCAGCACCGCGGTGCGCATCCGGTCCGGGATCTCGTAGCAGTCGACCGGAGCAACCCTCGAAGGGTCGAAGACCGGGCGAACGGTGAGGCGGGTGTCGCCCAGGAGCGCGCGGAGCCGCTGCAGTGGCACCGGGCCCAGCTTCTCTGCGCGGGCGACCCCCGTTCCGGTCATCAGGGCGGTGTCGCTGAGGTGGACGACGAGGGTGGCGCTCGGTAACAGCCGGTCGGGGTCGACGGTGATCGTGCCGCAGGTGTGCCCTGCGCAGGCGGTCAGGCCGGGCAGTTCGGGCTCGCTCCCGTCCCCGAAGGTGGCGTGCCCGTCGGCCTCGTTCGCGGGCACGGCGGACTGCAGCAGCGCGAGGGCCCGGGCAGGGCTCGCCATGATCCCGAACGCCTGCGCACGCCGGACGTCCACGTCGTCGCTGTCGCCGCGGGAGCCGAGGATCTCCGCCACGCGGGCCACCATGGCCTCGAAGCGGAGCGCGTCGCCCTGGTCGAGGCGGGCCACGATGGTGGACAGGCCGTCGACCGGGTCGGTGCGATGGACGAATCGAGCGCGCGCGTACTCGCTCTCACGACGGGCCGCCGCCTGGGGGTCCTCGGCCACGATCAGGCCCTTCAGCAGGCGCCGGGCGCGCGTCCAGCCGACGCGCTCGACGGCGTCGGCCATCGCGTCGTCGATCCGCCGGGCGGACGCCTGGTCGAGCTCGGCCCGCGCGACGAGCGAGACCACCTCGCGGGCCTGCCAGAACCGGACGCTTCCTTCCTGCACGGCTTGCCACAACCGGGGGTGCCGTGCCCGACAATTCAGCACATCGACGAGAAAGAGGCCTGCTGCCATCGGCGAGAGCCGCAGGATCGGCGCGATCTCCAGAGCGAGGAACTCCGAGATCGGCGGGGTTCCGTCCGCCCCGAGCTGGACAGCCGCGGCCCCGTGCACGGCGAGCCGCTCCAGCCCCGAACTCGCCTCGTCCGCGCTCAGCGGGCCGTACACGTCTGCCAGGTGCGCGATCGCGCGGACCTGCTCGGCCTCGATCGCCGCCTGCGCGCGGACCAGCTCCCCGAGGCGACCCAGCGTCCCCCGCGCATCCGCTCCGCAGAATTCATCCACAAAGACAGGCTAGAGGTCGCCTCTGACACTACGCGTTGGGCCCCCAATCGAGGCGTCAGTACTGGCGCGCGGTCTCCCGGAGCCGGTCGGCGTAGCGGTAGATGTCGCCCACACGATCGATCGGTATGCGCTCCTCGACCTTGTTCTCATCGAAGAGGCCCAGGTACTTCTGCGTCCGGTTGAAGTGCAGCCGGCAGAGAGGCTTCCTGTTGTTGTCGTCGAGAAGAATGCCGCAGTACGACTTCGTGTCTCTGGCCACCACCCGCGCGTAGTCGACGTCGCTCACAACGATGGCCCGGACGATGTTGAAGCCATCGACCTCTTCCATGGTCGTTTCGATCTCGTCGCGCAAGGAGTCCGGAGCGTCGCCGGCTCGCTCGACGGGCGTGGCGGTCACTCCGACGGCGGGCGCATGCCCCTGGAGGGCGGTCTTGAGCCTGTCGTTGACTCGGTCATTGACGAACTGCGCGAGCGACTTGCGGACGATGCCGGTGAACAACTCCCGCACCTTCGCCGTGATCGGTCCTTGATAGACCCTCGAGACAAGAAGGCGGACGAAATCGTCGGGCGGCTCGACGAACATGTCGTTGACCGCCCGCTTGACCGCGCTGACGTACTTGAGTTCCTCCGCCGCCGCGAGAACGGAGTCGAGGTCGAACTCGTCCTTGGTGAGCTTGCGGAGTTCGGGCAGCGCATAGGGGTCGATGTTGAGGAGGTCCAGACGGAGGAACGGTTGCTCGTCCATCAGGTTCGGCCGGTCCAGGTCGGTGTAGAAGTGCCACAGCTGGCCGTTCGTCAGGACGGCGATGCGCGCGTTCGACACGTGAAAGTAGCGAACCAACTGGCCCGCGTGCGCGAGGTTGAGCGGCTCACCGATCTTCTTCGCTTCGACGAGGACCTGGACCTTTCCGTCGCGGACGATCGCGTAGTCGATCTTCTCGCCCTTCTTGGTCCCCACGTCGCAGACGAACTCGGGCACAACCTCGGCCGGGTTGAAGACGTCATAACCCAGCACGCGACTGATGAAGGGCAGGACCACCGCCGTCTTGGTCGCCTCTTCGGTGGTCAGCGTCGCCACATAGTCGGCCACCTTGGTGGACAGGTCGCCCAGTGCATCCTCGAACGCCATCGTTCCTCCTGCATCGTCAACAGAAGGATCATTTCGCGCCATCGCTGACGCCGCAGGAGAAGCCGGACATTCGCCAGCGACTCAGCCCTTGCGCAGCCGCTCGCGCAGCTTCATCAGCTCCTTGCGCTGGGCGTCGGTGAGGCTCTGGATGCCCTTGGCGTTGATCTGGTCGAGCAGGGCGTCCAGCTGCTCGCGGTCGGACAGGCGGCGCATCTCCTGGCGGACCTCGGAGCGGGGGACGTGCCGCGTCCGCGCGGGGGCGGGCTTGCGGGTGACCGGGCGTCCGGGGATCCAGTCGTAGGCGCCGAGGAGGCCGAAGCGGCGGGCCATCACGGCGACGAGGATGAGGCTGAACACGAGGCTCAGCAGGGATCCGAAGTCGCGGTAGGCGATCATGCTGAGCGCCTGGACGGCGACGATCGCCATGCCGAAGACCCACGCGGGGATGCCGAAGAAGAACGGCCGGTTGGGGTACTCCGCGATCCACAGCAGGAGCACGGCGAGCTGGATGAGCCCGAGTCCCGCGAGGACGGTGCCGCTCAGCCCGGGGATCAGGCTCACCAGCGTGGACGCGATCGTCAGCCCGGCCCACGCCCCGACGAGCAGCCAGAGCATGCGCGTGCGTCCGATCAGGCGCTCGAGTTCCGTCCCGAAGTACCACAGCATGAGGGACGTGAACACGACGCTGATCGTGTTGGCGAGCGGCCAGGTGAGGATGCGCCAAGGTTCGCCGGCGACCACGGCGCCCGGCCAGTAAGCGAGGGCGTAGATGATCTCGGGGCTGACCACCCACACGATGCCGGACACCAGCCCGATCGCCGCGACGAGCACGGACGTCGACACGTCCACGCTGCCGATCCGGAACCAGGGATCCTCCGGGGACGCGAAGTGTCGACTCACAGGATCTAGGTTGCCAGATGGCGAGGCGCGGGGCACGGCACCGACTCGGGAGCCGCCCCGCGCACCCGGCGCGGACGCCCGGCGGGCGGCCCCTCGAAGCGGCGGCGACGAGCCACTATGCTCGGCCGAAGTCGGTCACCGGGGGCCCATCGCGGGCCAGGTCCCTCCCGCGGAAGGGCCGGCGGGAGGCGTCCCCGTCCATGGCGAAACCGGTCATCCTCACCGTCGACGACGATGCGGCCGTCTCCTCGGCCATCAGCCGCGACCTGGCCGAACGGTACGGAGAGACCTACCGGGTGATCGGGGTGACCTCCGGCGCGGAGGCACTCGACGTGCTGGCCAGGGTCGCGCTGCGTGACGAGCCGGTGGCCCTGCTCGTGGCCGACCAGCGGATGCCGCGGATGACCGGCACCGAGTTGATGGCCGCGTCCCGCACCCACGCCCCGGACGCGAAGCTGTTGCTGCTGACCGCGTACGCCGACACCGACGTGGCGATCACCGCCATCAACGAGATCGGCCTCGACTACTACCTGCTGAAGCCGTGGGACCCGCCGGAGGACCGCCTCTACCCGGTCGTGGACGACCTGCTGGGCGACTGGCAGGCCGCGCACCCCGACCAGACCTCGGAACTGCGCATCGTCGGCAACCGGTGGTCGGAGCGCGCCCACGACCTGAAGATGTTCCTGACCCGCAACCACGTCCCCTACCGCTGGTACGACGTGGAGAAGGACGACGAGGGCGAACGCCTGCGCGCGCTGGCCGACGCGACCCCCGACGACCTGCCGCTCGTGCTGCCGGCCGGGGGCAGGCCGATGCGCGCCCCCACGCTGGTCGAGCTGGCCACCGCGCTGGGGCTGAACACGACGGCGAAGCAGCCGATCTACGACGTGTGCATCGTCGGTGGCGGGCCGGCCGGGCTGGCGGCCGCCGTCTACGCGGCGTCCGAGGGCCTCTCGACCGTGGTTGTGGAGCGGGAGGCGCCCGGCGGCCAGGCCGGGCAGAGTGCCGCGATCGAGAACTACCTCGGCTTCCCGCGCGGGCTGAGCGGCGGCGACCTCGCGCAGCGGGCGCTCGCGCAGGTGTCCCGCTTCGGCGCGGAGATGGTGCTCGCCCGTTCCGTGACCGCGCTGGAGACGCGCGGGCCGGTGCGCGCCGTCCGGCTCGATGCCGGCGAGATCGAGGCCCGGTCGGTGATCGTGGCGAGCGGGGTGTCGTACCGCCGGCTGGACGCGCCCGGCGCGGGGGACCTGGTGGGACGCGGCGTCTTCTACGGCGCGACGGCCGCCGAGGCCCCGCAGACGGCCGGCGACGAGGTCTTCCTGGTCGGCGCGGCCAACTCCGCCGGTCAGGCGGCGCTGAACTTCGCGAGGTACGCCAGCAGGGTGACGATGCTGGTCCGCGGGCCGTCGCTGGAGGCGACGATGTCGCAGTACCTGATCGCGCGGATCGAGGCCGCGCCGAACATCGACGTCCGGGTCCGGACGGAGGTCGTGGCCGCCGACGGCACCGGGCACCTGGAAACGATCACGGTTCGCCATCGCGACACCGGGGACGAGGCGGCGCTTCCCGCCACCTGGCTGTACGTGTTCATCGGCGCTGTCCCGCGCACCGAGTGGCTGGGCGAGGACGTGCTCCGCGACGAGCATGGGTTCGTGGTCACCGGGCCGGAGATGGCCGCGGTCGAGGGACGGTGGCGCGAGGCGCGGGCGCCGTTCGCGCTCGAGACGAGCGTGCCCGGGGTGTTCGCCGCGGGCGACGTCCGCCTCGACTCGATGAAGCGGGTCGCGTCGGCCGTCGGCGAGGGTGCGATGGCCGTGCACCTGGTCCACCGCTACCTGGCGACCATCTGATGAGCGAGGGCGCGGGGACGTCGGGGGTGACGCTCGCGGACCTGCGTCCGCTGCCGCTGTTCACCGGGTTGAGCGACGAGCAGTTGGTCGAGCTCGCGTCCGCGGGAGAGGCCGTGCGGATCACGGCGGGTGTCGACCTGTTCGTCCAGGGGCAGCCGGCGGAGGCGTGGTGGGTGCTGCTGGACGGCACGATCGAGCTGGTCCGCCACATCGGGCGCGAGGACGTCGTGGTGGCCCGGATGGACGTGCCGGGCCGGTGGGCGGGTGGCTTCCGCGCGTGGGACGAGCAGGGCACCTACCTGGCGACCGGACGGGGCGGGACGCCGGGGCGGGTGTTCCGGCTGCCGGCGGAGGTGCTGCGCGACCGGTTCGCGGCGTGGTTCCCGTTCGGCGCGCACCTGATCGGAGGGGTGTACCACACGGCGCGCTCGATCGAGTCGACGGCGCTGCAGCGCAGTTCGCTGATCACGCTGGGCACGCTGGCCGCGGGGCTCGCGCACGAGCTGAACAACCCGGCGGCGGCCGCGACGAGGGCCGCGGACGCGCTGGCGACGTCCAGCCGAGGGCTGCTGGATGCGCTCGGCCGGCTGGCCGGACGCGACATCACGGCCGCCCAGTTCGCGGCGCTGGAGCAGCTCCGCGGCCAGTTGCAGCCGGGCGCGACGCACCTGGACGCTCTGGAGCTGGCCGATCGCGAGGAGGAGCTGCAGGCCTGGCTGGAGCGGCGCCGGGTGGGCGGGGCGTGGCGGCTGGCGAGGGCGCTGGCCAGGGCACAGGCCGACGTGGCCTGGTGCGACCGCGTGGCGGAGGAGCTACCGGGCGAGGCCACGGAGCCGGCGCTGCAGTGGGTCGTCCACACCGTCGAGGCGGAAGGGCTGCTCGGAGAGGTGCGGGAGTCGACCCATCGGGTGTCGGAACTGGTGGCGTCCGTCCGTTCATACTCGCAGATGGACCGGGCGTCGAGGCAGCGGGTGCTGGTCACCGAAGGCCTCGACAACACGGTGGTGATGCTCGGCCACAAGCTCACGGCGGGCATCACAGTGGTCCGCGAGTACGCCCCCGACCTGCCGGAGATCGAGGCGTTCCCCGGCGAGCTGAACCAGGTGTGGACCAACCTGATCGACAACGCCGCCGACGCGATGGACGGTTCGGGCACGTTGCGGATCACCGCGAGCGCCGACGACACCCACGTGGTCGTCGAGATCGGCGACACCGGTCCCGGCATGCCGCCGGAGGTCGCCGGACGCGCGTTCGAGCCGTTCTTCACCACCAAGGAGGTCGGCTCGGGCACCGGCCTCGGCCTGGACATCGCCCGCCGGATCGTGGTGGAACGCCACGACGGCACGATCGAGATCACTTCGGTCCCGGGTGACACCATGGTGAGGGTGCGACTGCCACGGGGGTAGGAAGGGAGGGATCTGCGCCTTCGGCGGCACCGAGCTTCGCCTCGCCAGCCCGGGATCGTGTAGTCCGAGGGCGCCGTTCCGGCGTCGGGACTCCAGCGCCGACGGTACAACGGCCGGCACGGGCGGCTGCGTCGATCACCCCGCCCACCATCACCGTGTTGGGATTCCCTGGCCGACGATACGACGACCAGCACCCCACGGTGAGGCTGCCGTCCGGGACGGGCACGAGCTTGTTGGGACTCCCTGGCCGACGTTACGACGGCCAGCACCGTCCCGGCTCATCCCCATCGCCGTGGCCGCCTTGATGTTGGGACTCCCTGGCCGACGGTACGACGGCCAGCACGCCCAGGACTTCTTCTCGAGGATCCCGACCATGTGCAGGTTGGGACTCCCTGGCCGACGGTACGACGGCCAGCACCAGGGACGGGCTTGGTGGTCACTGCTCCACCCACGAGTTGGGACTCCCTGGCCGACGGTACGACGGCCAGCACGGGGAAACGGCATGAGCGCAACCGCCGCCACCACCACCACGTTGGGACTCCCTGGCCGACGGTACGACGGCCAGCACTGCTGAGTGGCGGCCGCGTGGCGTTGCGCAGGACGTGTTGGGACTCCCTGGCCGACGGTACGACGGCCAGCACTACGACGGCCAGACCTACACGGCGACCCGCTCTGACGGGTTGGGACTCCCTGGCCGACGGTACGACGGCCAGCACGGCCCGGCGGGGGGTCGGGCCAGCCAACCCCCAATCGTTGGGACTCCCTGGCCGACGGTACGACGGCCAGCACAGCCGACGCACGATCCAGCCGACGATCCCGGCGCCGGGTTGGGACTCCCTGGCCGACGGTACGACGGCCAGCACCGTTGGCGAAGGCGAAAGCTCGCGTCGCCTGAAGTCGAGTTGGGACTCCCTGGCCGACGGTACGACGGCCAGCACTCCAAGGTCGCCGAATGGATCGGCGGGATCAAGGGGTTGGGACTCCCTGGCCGACGGTACGACGGCCAGCACAGCTGCTGTGGATAGCCGACCCAGCCGCCTAAGACAGGTTGGGACTCCCTGGCCGACGGTACGACGGCCAGCACGGTGGGCATCGGCGTGCAGGTCCCCGACTCGTGGATGGGGTTGGGACTCCCTGGCCGACGGTACGACGGCCAGCACGGCGTCAGGCCGTGACCCGCTCGGGCTTTTCGAGGTGTTGGGACTCCCTGGCCGACGGTACGACGGCCAACACCCAGCGCGGCCAGTTCAGCACTCACCAGGTCGGCGGAGTTGGGACTCCCTGGCCGACGGTACGACGGCCAGCACCCCGTCGGGCAGCACGATCACGATCACCCACACCACGTTGGGACTCCCTGGCCGACGGTACGACGGCCAGCACACGCCCAGCACGAGCACGCCCTCGGAGAGCCGGTAGCGGTTGGGACTCCCTGGCCGACGGTACGACGGCCAGCACCCGCCGTCGTGACTTTACGCACCGCCACCCCCTGTTGGGACTCCCTAGCCGACGGTACGACGGCCAGCACTCACGGCAGCCGAGGCGGACTGGGGGCTTCGTGGAGTTGGGACTCCCTGGCCGACGGTACGACGGCCAGCACCAGGACAACACGGGCGGGCCGTCGGCAGGCAAGGTGTTGGGACTCCCTGGCCGACGGTACGACGGCCAGCACGGCAGCGGCGAGGTCACCGATCGGGGTGCCGTTGCGTCCGTTGGGACTCCCTGGCCGACGGTACGACGGCCAGCACCGACGGGCCGACAGGTGGCCGTCGATCGCCCCCGGGTTGGGACTCCCTGGCCGACGGTACGACGGCCAGCACTGGCAGGCCACTGACGTGGAGCTGGCGGCCCTGGCGTTGGGACTCCCTGGCCGACGGTACGACGGCCAGCACCTGCGCGCCGACCGGTACGACTACGGCCACACCTGGGCGTTGGGACTCCCTGGCCGACGGTACGACGGCCAGCACGCAGGCCACACCGCCTAGACCGAGGAGCCCGGCAAAGTTGGGACTCCCTGGCCGACGGTACGACGGCCAGCACGATCGCAGCCGCGAGGGACTGGGTGGCGGTGCGGATGTTGGGACTCCCTGGCCGACGGTACGACGGCCAGCACCGTTGTGGGCGGCGATGGCCTGCTCGAGGTCGGTGCGGTTGGGACTCCCTGGCCGACGGTACGACGGCCAGCACGGCTCATCCGGCAACACTGGTACGCCGTGATCCGTCAAGTTGGGACTCCCTGGCCGACGGTACGACGGCCAGCACATGATCCGGAGGCGTGTGCTCCCCGAGCACCAGCCAGTTGGGACTCCCTGGCCGACGGTACGACGGCCAGCACCCGTCGTGGTCGTGGCTGCTCACCAAGGTCTGCGACCTGTTGGGACTCCCTGGCCGACGGTACGACGGCCAGCACATGCGGAACCGGCGGGCGGTCAGGACGCCGCTGTTGGGACTCCCTGGCCGACGGTACGACGGCCAGCACATGTCGTCGTGCGTCTCGTAGATCATCAGGGCCTTGTTGGGACTCCCTGGCCGACGGTACGACGGCCAGCACGTGCACTGAGGCCAGCCGCCCCGGTTCCGGCCCCGGTTGGGACTCCCTGGCCGACGGTACGACGGCCAGCACCAGCGCGGCCTCGAGCGTCTGGAAGAAGCTCACGTGGGCGTTGGGACTCCCTGGCCGACGGTACGACGGCCAGCACCCGTCCGGGCACCGGTGCGTCATCATGGCGTGGCACGTTGGGACTCCCTGGCCGACGGTACGACGGCCAGCACGGCAGCTCCTCGAACGCCCTGATGTCGTTGGTGGAGTTGGGACTCCCTGGCCGACGGTACGACGGCCAGCACGCCGCAGTAGTCCGCGACCACGTCCATGTCCTCGAGGTTGGGACTCCCTGGCCGACGGTACGACGGCCAGCACGGCAAACGGCTAGGCCGGATGCGCCGGCAAGCTGCTCTGACGAGCGCCGCCTGTGACGCGATAGTACAAGAGCGACGCGAGGGACGTAGTTGGGCGAGCGTGCAGGTGCATCACGGCTGGTCCCCCATCGCTAGACGGTCCACGCGTCGCGTGGTCCGAACGACAACTGCCGGCCAATCCGCACCACGTCGTCGAAGCCATTGCGATCGAAATGATAGATCCGCAGGCTGTCCTCATCTTCCTTCATCGCAGAGCGAAGTGCGCTCAGCAGCCTCAGATAGTCCGCTCTGGAACAACTCACCTCGAACACGGAGTACTGGACCCGCTGTCCATACCCCTCGCATATCTTCGCAACCCGTTGAAGACGACGCTTTCCCGGCTCGTCGGTCGTCCCGACGTCGTACGCCACGAGCACGTTCATGACACAACCAACCTGTGAGCAGCATAGGGCGATCCGTAACGGATAGCGTTCGCCATGGCGTTTGCCTGCACGAGCGGCAGAACGGCACGGGGGACCGACTCAACGATGCCGGAAACCTCCACGTTGGACATGCGGTGGGCGTGCCACGCGTCCATCACAACCTCACGACCCGCCTTGCTCAGCGTCACGGCTCCGAGGGCATCCGACTCGAAATGCTCGTCCCTCAGTTGGCGCTTGTTGAACAGACCGACGACCAAACGATCCACACCAGGCCGAAACTCCTCCATGAGATCCAGCACCAATGACGGCTGGGCGTCGGCGTCGCCGTGCAGGAAGCCACAGTAGGGATCGAGTCCAGCGACGTGGATGCCACCGTGAACTGCTATCCGAGCCATCCCATAGAGGAAGGACAATGCGGCGTTCACAGGATCTGTCGTGGGTCTTCGCCGTCGCCCTGACCACGTCCGATCCCTCAGCGCCCAGCCCATGCCCTCGAAGTAGCTTCGGCTCGCCACTCCCTCGATACCGAGGAGCTGCCCTCGAGAGAGCAGCGAGTCCGCCTTCTCACGATGACCTGCGAGGGCCGTGGCCTGGGCACGAAGCCGCCCAGCCGTCGCGCCGTCATCCATGTCCCGCGCCCATTGGCGGAGCGCCCACGACATCTGCGCAATCTTGCCCGACACAAGCGCACCGCTCATCCGGTCCCGAGCCCCCGGGTCCGCATGGAGGCCGTACTGCTGTCGCCGAAGCCGTCCCCGTCCATCGAATGGCCCCTCAACCACTGCTCGTGGTCTGCCGAACCTGCTGAGGAAGGCCACCAAGCGTCCGTCATCCGCGCAACGGAGCAGAAGCGGGTTGGACACGTCCACCCCCGCGGTGACAACGATCGAGTCGATCGACAAGAGCGGGAGGCGCTTCGTTGGCGCGTCCTCTCGCAGCGCTCTCACCGCGTCGCCGTCGAGAACGAGCCGAGTTCCCGGCGTGTGAACGAAGAGTGTTCGGAGCAAGTACTCGCTCACATCCAGATCGCTCCTTTCGGTTGGCATGCGTTGAGGACGCTGCACGATCGGCAACGCCGCGCCACGTACACGGGCCGCGGGGGTACCCCGGCCAGATCCTTACGTGCCGCCACGATGAGGTTCTCGACGGCGTCGCGGTGCGCATCGACGTCCACCGGCTCGCGGATGCGCTCCTGCACGACGAACACAGCGCACTCTCGGACATGACGCCCAGTCATCTCCTCTAGGCAGAGCGCCTGAGCCACGACCTGGGCAATCGTCGGAAACAGGTCCTTGGCTCCGCGGCCCCATTTGTGCTCGACGGGCGATAGCTGTCCGAAGTCGTCCTCCTCAATGGTGTCGGCGATCCCGTGTATCCCAAGTCTGTGGCTGACGAGTGAAACCCGGTGATGAGCGCGCTTCCCTCGCCGTCGATCCGTACCCAACTGGTCCACTCGCTCGTGTGCCAGGTCACCACTGACCGTCAGGTGGTTGTCGAGCCAGACACCGTCCCGGATCAGAGATGCCTGACTAGGGCAATAGGCGTAGTGCTGAAGAGACGAGATCAGAAGCCACTCGCGCTCATCATGCGAGTCGGACGTATGTCACCCCCGGTGGAAGGTCGGTGGGCTCTGTAATCACGTAGTCCTCGAACCGGGTGGGGGGTTTTGTGTCGGCAAGGTCGACGCGCTGGATTACGACCTTGTCAAGGAGACTCCGAGCAGGGGCGCTGCCCAACGCGCTGTCGTGACTGAACACGAACACGCCTCGCGTGTTGACATCCGGCCGTGCTGCGCTGCGAGTCACCTCGAACAGGGAAATGAGGCTCCGCCACAGGACTTGGAGGTCCTCCGCTGTGACCTGGTTGTTCCGCGTCGGTTGGTAGTGGACTCGAGCAGCGTACAGACCGTAGGGAACCACGGACTTCGAGCCCATCTGGGATGCGTTGTCCTTGGCCTCCTCCTTCGTCGAGGCTGTCCTCGTGATCCCCATCTCCATCGGCAGGACGGGATCGAACGATCGCCCCAGACCCACGGTGACAGGCCCGGTCACCTTCCCCGCTGAAGCCTGGCCCGTCGACATGACGGCACCGAAGCATCGCACGTCGAAGTACCTGTCAATCATGTAGCCCGCAGCATTCTCGATCTGCTCGGCGGAGTTCTTATTCTTGGCGTCGGCGAGCGGCTGCCTCAGTTGGCGATATGCCTCCTCCAACTGCTCATTGAGCGACACTCCGCGCCGAATGAAGATCCCGTAGCGCTCCGGTGCGAGCATGCCCTGATCCACCTGGAACTGAACCGTGTCGCGGATCTTTCGCTTCAGGCTCGCATCCGAGACGACACCCTGGCCGGTATCGAGATCGGTGCGTGGCTTGCCAGCGTTGTCCGGGTCACCGTTCGGATTTGAGTCGATAGCGTCGAACACGAACAGCGCGTCGTGTTTGACCGCCGGGTTCAGGTGTGCGTCAGACATGTCAGCCTTCCTCAATCATGCGGTCCGCGTCATCGCGGCCCTTGGTTTGTGTGCGATCGCTCGCCTTCGCAGAGCTGAATGCGGACTCACGTTGCTGGAAGTACCCCGCGATCCATGCCGCCTGCTCGGCGAGACCGAGTCGACCGGGCGCATCGCCCATTCGGGCTCGCAACTCTCCGATGCGAACCTCGTAGCTGTGCGCGAGGGCACCACTGCCCTTTCTCCGAAGGGATGCGGTGTGCTGCATCTGGAGGGTCGCCAGAACCGCGTCCACGCTTGCCGGGTGCTGGACAGCGCGGGCGAAGTATCGGTCGACAATGGATGCGTTGACGTCGCCCAGAGCCGCGCGCTGAAGACTCTGGCCGATAGCAAAGATCCTCCCGCTGAGGTAGGCAGGATCGCTTCGGGCGTCATCGAGAAGCGCGGTCATTATGTGCCCCTTGTTCGTTGGAGTTCTGTTGAGGATCAAGCGAATGACAGCCAGGCGGTCCATGGCTCGTTGACGTGCTGCCCACGGGTCGTCGCCATCCAGCCGACGCACTTCCGCAACCGATCGTGCGACCGCGGACCGCAGGTACTCGGCCGGGGGAGACGCTCCAGCGAGCGCAGCCATCAGGAACGAAGCGAAAGCGCCGTCGGGCGCGGTCTCGTTGTGGTCGCCCACAGGGAAGGGGCCCAGCGATCGAGCCATCGCCGATGGTGTTCGATAGGGCCGCTCGCGATCGGCCACTTCGACATCGTCGAACCACCTCGCAACATTGGCCTCGAAGCCGCTGAGCTCCAAGCTGACCCAACGTCGAACCACCAGACGGGCGACATTCCCCGAGAACACCAGCAGGAAGAACTCACCCTTCGGCTTGTGCGCCTTGGTTCCGCCATGGATCGACGCCAACAGTTCGCGTACTTGCTGCGGATCACCAACTCCGTCGATCTGACGAATCCAGTCGTCGACTTCAGCGGCCGTCGACCACCAGATCGCTGCCTCACGGTCGCTCAGCCGGAATCGATGAGCAGAGTTCGATGCCAAGTCATTGAACGCAGCTACCGCACGGCCAGCGCAGGACGCACAGATCGGCACCGACTTCAGCCCCGACCCGCTGGCCCCACGCATTGCAGCCGCGAAGTTCGCGCTCACCAGTGCCACCTGC
Source organism: Propionicimonas sp. (assembly GCF_049840635.1). Lineage (GTDB taxonomy): Bacteria > Actinomycetota > Actinomycetes > Propionibacteriales > Propionibacteriaceae > Propionicimonas. The sequence goes on along the minus strand of NZ_JASGKL010000005.1, from coordinate 2,008,631 downwards.
GCGGTGTCTGTTCCTGGAATCCAGCGACCGGAGAGCGCCTGGGGCAGGGTGTCGACAACCGGAGCGACCTGCCCACAGCACAGGCAGACTCTTGATTCGCCACCACCCTTCGCCAATGCCGCCCGGCGAGCCCAGAAGGCCTGGGCTCGCACCTTGTCGACAATGAGGGTGTCCGATTCTTCGGCCTTGACTGCGATCAGGTCTAGGTCCAAACGCTTCGCAGCGTGTGGCGGAAGGGCTTCCACCTGCGCATCGAGCCCCGGCATTCCTCCCTGAACCCACTGGAGATAGGCATCTGCGTCAGCGTCACCGGAGTCATCGCGATACTCCGCAAGCAGCTGGACGAACTGCCCATGCTTCTTGGCTGCCGACTCACGCTGGCGATCAGTGCCCGCGTCTGCACCTGGCTTCGGCCGTCCCAGGACGAACGCCGCATTGTCGCAAGCAAGCAGGGGCGGTGGATTGTTCGACCTGGTCATGTCTGGCACGGCCCTGACATGCGCAGCCCAGCTCTTCTTTCCGTCCTGCTGTTCCGTGTAGAGACTCTCCAGCCTGCAGCCCGCTCCACGGTCCGTGATCACGAGTTGGAACCCGAGCGGTTTCCGCGCGTAGCCCGGTGGGACGATGCCGGTCTCGGGCTGATACCTCGACAGTGCGTTCAGAATCATTGTTGATGTGCCCCCACCGAAATCCCGCGCCGGGGGACACGAAGTACCCCATGGTCGACCTGAGCGTTGAACCATTCGTAGGTCTCGCTGCCGCGCTGGTCGTAGTGGATCGAATGGAGCATGATGCCGAGATCCTCCGTCCAGTCGATCGGCGGAGTGTCATCCACGGGGACGATGTCCGCATGGAACTCGCGCATGCCGAGGAATGGCGTGCGGAAGGTCTGTCCGCGCTGGAGACGCCGGTGGAACTGAGCGCGCCATTTGGCAGGATCACGCTCGGTCGCATCTGGGTGCACCCACACGTGCGCGTGAACACGGTAGTGGACGTCGCGAAGGAGGGTGGTCATGCGTTGCTGAACTGCTCCGTCCACATCGAGGTAGCCCTGTCGGATGCCTTCTCTCGTGATCGGGATCGCCGCCTCGTTGCGGCGAATGCTGACCCAGCGCACGCGCGCCAGGACGTCGATCTGTTCGATCACCCAGCGCATCTGTGGCTTCCAGAAAATTGCCGACAACAGGCCGATTGCCGCGGTTGGCGTGGGCACCGGATAGCCGACCCGTTCGCTTGCGAATTCGGGCCTGGTGAAGGCGGCGTAGTCGCCCTTCACCTGCAAGACCACAGGCGGGTATCTGAAGGTCTTGGGGACCTCCAGCCCGGACCAGTCATGGACGTCCATGTCCATTCCTTCCCTTACTGTGAGTGGAGCCTACATGATCGGTGGACACGAAAGAACCCCGGGCCAGGTCTGACCCGGGGCGTACTCTCGGACACCCACAGATAAGGGTTGGGACTCCCAGCGACGGGCGCTGCGTCCATCGATCTCACCAGATCGTCCCAACCGAATCCAGAACCAGCCCACGGTCGGGATGGTAATCACCGCCCCAGACAGTCACTCCCGCCAGGCTTTCGATCTCCGGCCTCTCGTCAGCGCGGAACCGCGACACCGCGGCGCTGTACCGCTGGAGTAGCTGGCGCTCGGCGGCCCAGAGGACTGTCGCAGGTTGAGTTCTGAGTCGGTTCAGCAGCGCGGCCACCGCCTCACGATCACCAACAGGTCCGTAGTCGGTGACGACGACCGAGATGCTCTTGTCGTCGATCATCTGGAAGTTCTCCCGAACCGTCGGGAAGTCCCAGGCCGGCCGGGCTTCATCCACAAGGCGCGATCGCTCGCTGCCGGCAGCCACTCCGCTGTAGAACTGAATGTAGTACTCGGTGAGGGCCCGCGGATCGGCGAGGCTTCGGCCTCGCCGGGCGAAGAGGTCTCTTGTGATGGTTGTGGCACGTTGGTAGATACCGCCGGGGATCTGCCCGTCGGCCGGGTCGAACACGACGACGCGGCCGCCGCACACACCGAGGGAGCCTTCGCGGTTGCAGCGGCCGGCGCTCTGGACCAAGGACTCCGCTGGCGCCATGGCCCGGAAGACGACGGGGAAGTCGATGTCGACGCCGGCCTCGATCAGCTGTGTCGAAACCAGGATCACCGGTTCGCCCGCCGCCAGAAGGCTCCGAACCCGTGCCAGCACATCGGTGCGGTGCTGCCCACACATTCTCGTCGAGAGGTGGAGAACGTGGGCATGGCGCCCCTCGGCGACCAGTCGATGCAGGAGTTGCGCGTCGCCGGTTGAGTTGACAATGACCAACGCTTGCCTGAGCGAGCTCACCTCTTCGGCGATCGATTCCCATGTGCATGGATCGGGCCTGACGTCATAGGCCGCCCGCTGGCTCACCGCCGCAACCGAGTCCACCGGAAGGATGTCGAGGTGCGGTACGTCCTGCCAGACGGGCAGCTTCCAGAACGCAGGCTGGGTGGCCGAGGCAAGCAGCACTGTGACCCCGAAGTTCTCCGTGAGCTGCCGTAGCACCTGGAGAATCGTCGGCAGGAATTCGTACGGAAGCGCCTGGATCTCGTCGAACACGATGACGGAGTTGGCGATCCGGTGGAGCTTTCGCGCCGAGGCCGGCGTACCGCTGAAGATCGACTCGAACAACTGCACCGTTGTCGTGACGATGAACTCGGCGTCCCAGTTCTCTGAGCTCAGCCGTCGCCACCTGTCCTCAGCGATCTCGGGGTCAACGACGTTGCTGTGGTGTTCGAGCACCACCTGTACGTCCAAGTGCTCGAAAGCTCGTCGATACTCCGCGGCGTTCTGCGTTGTGATGGATGTGAACGGCACGGCGACGATAACCCGGTCTTGGCCCAAGACTGCTGCGTGGTTGAGCGCGAAGGCCGCCGCGGCCATCGTCTTGCCCGATCCCGTCGGGGCCGGCAGCCTGAACACCTTCGCGTCCATTGCTTGCGTCGCAGCGGCAACGCATCTTGCGAACACGCCGGTTCGTAGCTCGTTGAGCGCCGACGCCGGCGCCGACGCGTAGCGGTCCGCGTGCCAGGCCATGAAGTGATCTCTCAGGCACGTCATACCTCGCGGCGACGACACCCGCGGGGTCGACAGACTCGCGAAGTGCGCGGCGGTGTCGAGGAAGTCCGCATCGACGAGAGCGGAGTGAACCATGCGAACGAACAACTCGATGTCACGACGGGTGTCGACCGAGTGGTCACGCGTCAGGAACGCCGGCACAGCTACACCGCTGATAGCCGACGTCAGACAATCGGCCAACTCACACGCCGTGCGGCTCGCGACCGGCTCGAGCCCCGTCGGGAAGGCGATTGCCGCGTCAGCCGCATCGAGTACCTCTGCGCCATAGCGCGACAGAGCGTGGTGATGACCCCAGATCACCTGCTCGACGACGACCCTTGCCACCACGTTCTCTTGCAGGTATCGAGCAGCGAGACCAACACCCTCCCGCTTGTGCGGCACCCCAAGGCGTGGGCCGCCGTCAACGGCTCGACGGCGCAGGGCGTTCTGAACGTCAGCGCTCAACTTGCCAGCATCGTGCAACAGACCGGCGAGGTAAGCGACGCGCTCGCCACCAAATGCCAGGGCGAACTCGGCTGCGAGCTGAGCTGTGGAAAGTGAGTGCGCGGCGAAGTCGTGCCAAGTTCCGTTATGGCCGGGCGTGTGCGCGTAGACAGGCTCGTCCGGCGGCCAGGCCTCTCTCCAGCCCCCTCTGGGCTCCCCCATGACGACATGGTTTCATCCGCCATCCGACTACGTGCTCGAAGTCGGAATCTCGTACGCCATCACTACAACGAATCGATTGGTCTGTTCCGTGGGTCACGATTCGGATTTCTTGTCACGCCGGGCCCGGGGCCGGCGATCGTAGGATTCGACCATGTCAGAGACCACATCCTGGGAGGAACTGCGTGACCAGCGCCTCGCCCAGATGAGCGCGACCGAGAGGGCGGAGTACAACGCCGCCGCGCGCAAGGCCGAATCGCAACTCCGGCACTCTGAAGATCGAGATCGCCGCCGGAATGCACGAAGGGCCGGGCGTTGACGCCCAGCCCTTGCAACGCGCGCCTGGAGGGACTCGAACCCCCAACCTTCTGATCCGTAGTCAGATGCTCTATCCATTGAGCCACAGGCGCCGGTAAGCGTCGTCCAGACTACTCGACTGCGTCGGGGGGCGTCCAACCGGGCCCGGGCGGACGGCCGACGCCGGGTCTGGATCCCCGTCCCTGCCAGAGCTACCGTGGACGAAGCAACCCCCAGAGGCTGACCGGCGACACCGCCCAGCTTATAGCGCATCGACGCGCAAAATGGAAGATGCGCGAGAAGAACTGCACGAATGACCAAAGGCCTGCCACACGGCGTGCACGAATGCGACATTGGCGCATCGAACTCCGCCGCACAGCAGCGGCCAACGCCGAGGAGACGCCCGTGACTCTGCAGGACATCACGATCACCCAGAACGCCCCCGCGAACACCCCCGCCGATCTGCTCGCCTGGGTCTCCGAGATCGCCGCCCTCACCCGTCCCGACGCCGTCCAGTGGTGCGACGGGTCCGAGGCCGAGCGGGACCGGCTGTACGACGAGATGGTCACCTCCGGCACCTTCATCAAGCTGAACCCCGCCCTGCGTCCGGACTCCTACCTCACCCGCTCCGACCCCGCCGACGTCGCCCGCGTCGAGGCCCGCACCTTCATCTGCTCGGAGAACCCCGAGGACGCCGGCCCCACCAACAACTGGGCCGAGCCCGCCGCCATGAAGCAGACCCTGACCGAGCTGTTCAGCGGTGCGATGCGCGGACGCACCATGTACGTCATCCCCTTCACGATGGGCCCCCTCGGCGGCGACATCACCCGGCTCGGCGTCGAGATCACCGACAGCCCCTACGTCGTCGTCAGCATGCGCATGATGACCCGGATCGGCACCCCCGCCCTGGACGCGATCGCCGCCGGCGCCGCCTGGGTGCCCGCCGTCCACACGGTCGGCTACCCGCTCGTCGACGCCGAGGGCACCGCCCGTCCCGACGTGCCCTGGCCCTGCAGTGACACCAAGTACATCACCCACTTCCCCGAGACCCGCGAGATCTGGTCCTACGGCTCCGGCTACGGCGGCAACGCCCTCCTCGGCAAGAAGTGCTACGCCCTGCGGATCGCCTCGGTGATGGCCCGCGACGAGGGCTGGATGGCCGAGCACATGCTGATCCTCAAGATCACCTCCCCCGCCGGCAAGGAGTTCCACCTCACCGCCGCCTTCCCCTCCGCCTGCGGCAAGACCAACCTCGCCATGCTGCGTCCCACCATCCCCGGCTGGAAGGTCGAGACCGTCGGCGACGACATCGCCTGGATGCGCCCCGGCCCGGACGGACGCCTCTACGCGATCAACCCCGAGGCCGGCTTCTTCGGCGTCGCCCCCGGCACCTCCGAGGAGACCAACCCCACCTGCCTGCACGCCCTGCGCCACAACACGATCTTCACCAACACCGCCCTCACTGACGACGGCGACGTCTGGTGGGAGGGGCTCACCGCCGAGCCGCCCGCCCACCTCCTCGACTGGCAGGGCAACGACTGGACGCCCGGCTGCGGCCGTCCCGCCGCCCACCCCAACGCCCGGTTCACCGTCCCGGCCGCCCAGGCCGAGTCGATCGCCCCCGACTGGGAGGCCCCCGCCGGCGTCCCGATCGACGTGATCCTCTTCGGCGGACGCCGCGCCCGCAACGTCCCCCTGATCAGCGAGGCCTACGACTGGGAGCACGGCGTCTTCGTCGGCGCTACCGTCTCCTCCGAACAGACCGCCGCCGCCGAGGGCACCGTCGGCGCCCTGCGCCGCGACCCCTTCGCCATGCTGCCCTTCTGCGGCTACAACATGGCCGACTACTGGGCCCACTGGCTCGACATGGGCGCCACCCTCGGGGAGGCGGCGCCCCGCATCTTCCAGGTGAACTGGTTCCGCAAGGACGAGAACGGCAAGTGGCTGTGGCCCGGCTTCGGCGAGAACTCCCGTCCGATCGAGTGGGCCCTGCGCCGCGTCGCCGGCGAGATCGACGCCCTCGACGCGATCTCCGGACGCATCCCCGCCCCCGGCGACCTCAACCTCGACGGACTCGACATCAGCGACGACGACCTCGCCGCCCTGTTCGCCCTCGACCCGCAGGCCTGGGGCAAGGAGGCCGACCTCACCGAGGAGTACTTCGCCCAGTTCGGCGACAAGGTGCCCGCCGCCCTCACCGACCAGCTCGCCAACCTCCGCGCCCGCATCGCCGAGGCGATGGACGCCGAGTAGCGCGGGACGCTGCGGACGGCGTTCTCCCGGAGATCCCGGGTTACGCGCACCCCCTCCTGTCATCCCGGCGAAAGCCGGGATCTCGCGGACACAGCCGACGGCATCAACACGGAGATCCCGGGTCAAGCCCGGGATAACAAGCCCACTTCACCCCGTCATCCCGGCGAAAGCCGGGATCTCGCGGACACAGCCGACGGCAACCACACGGAGATCCCGGGTCAAGCCCGGGATGACAGAGCAACCCACCAGTCATCCCGCGGAGATCCCGGGTCAAGCCCGGGATGACGATCAGCCGAAGCGGACGAGGGCGACGCCGAGGACGACGAGGGCGGCGCCGACGATGCGCAGTGGCGTCACCGGGCGGCGGGGGACGCCCATCCATCCGCCGTGGTCGAACAGCAGGCCGGTGACCACCTGGCCGAGCAGCGTGATGCTGACCGCCAGCGACGTCCCGATCATCGGGGCGTTGTAGGCGTTCACCAGCACGAACATCGCGCCGAGCAGGCCGCCGGTGAAGTGCCACGGCTTAAACTCCCCCGACCGGCGGACGCGCTGCCGCGTGACGACGCAGATCACCGCCAGGCCCACCGCCCCGACCAGGAACGAGACCATCGCCGCGGCGAGCGCCGACCCCATCGACTGGCCCAGCCGGCCGTTCACCGTCGTCTGGATCGCGCCGAGCGACCCCGCCAGCACGGCCACCACCCACAGCACCACGTGGCTGCGCGCGTGGCCCGGCTGCGGCTGCGTCCCCGCCGGTCGGCCCGCGAGGTTCACCAGCACCGCCCCACCCACCACCAGCGCTGCGCCCAGCGCCCGCACCCACGTCAACGGGTGCACGCCGGCGCCGAAGGCGCCCGTCCCGTCAATCAACAGCCCGCCGAACACCTGGCCCACCAGCGGCAGCACCACCGTCGCCGACGCGCCGATCCGCGGCAACAGGACGATGTTCAGCGTCAGGAAGACCAGCCCGCACAGGCCGCCGACCCAGATCCACCACGGCTGGGACGCGGCCGTCGCCGCCCACGGCACCGCCGTCCCCGTCACCAGCACGGCCGCAGCCAGCGCGAGCGTCCCCACCGTGAACGAGACCAGCGACGCGGGCAGGATCGCCCCCAGCCGACCCGACAGCCGGGAGTTGATCGAGGTCTGCAGGGGGATGACCCCGCCAGCGACCAACCCCAGCACCAGCGCGAGCAGCACGTCCGATCTCCCTTCCGGCTCCGCGCAGCGACCCTAGACCCTCACCGCGGGCGTCTGTATGGTGATCCCGCGGTCGGCGGTGGCCGCCACGATGACAGGGGAGTCATTGTCTGGATAGGTCGGAGCCGACACGCGCGGGACGCACCGTGCGCAGGCCGAGACCGTACAGCATGATCCAGACCATTCCGCTCGCCCTCACGTCCCAGGAGAGACCGTGGCCGAACCCCGCCGTACCCGAGTGCCCCTGATCGCCGACGTCGACACCGGCATCGACGACTCCCTCGCGCTGCTGTACCTGATGGCCAGCCCCGAGGCCGAACTGCTCGCCATCACCTGCACCGCCGGCAACGTCGCGGCCCGCCAGGTGGCGAAGAACAACCTCGCTTGGCTCGAGTTGTGCGACTACGCGGACGTGGAGGTCGCCCTCGGCGCCGAGGTCCCGATCGTCCAGCCGCTGGTGACCACGGAGGAGACCCACGGCCCCCAGGGCATCGGCTATGCCGAGCTGCCCGAGCCGACCCGCCCGCTCTCGTCCCGGCACGCCACCGAGGTCTGGATCGACAACGCCCGCCGGCGTCCGGGCGAGATCACGGGCCTGATCACCGGCCCGCTGACCAACCTCGCGCTCGCCGTGAAGCTCGAACCCGAACTTCCCCTCCTGCTCAAGCGGATCGTGATCATGGGCGGCGCGTTCAACCACCCCGGCAACACCCGTCCCACCACCGAGTGGAACATCGCCGTCGACCCGGACGCGGCCAAGATCGTCTTCGACGCGTTCTCCGTCGTCCCCGAGGACCGGCGGCCCGTGGTGTGCGCGCTGGACGTCACCGAGCGGATCGTCATGACGCCCGCCCACATCGCCGAACTCGCCGAGGTGGCCGGCAGCACGCCGGCGGAGGTCGTCTCGCCGGACGACGAGCCGGGCACCCGCTCGACGGCGTCCAACCCCGTCGTGCGGCACCTCAGCGACGCGGTGCGCTTCTACATGGAGTTCCACCGCGCCTACGACCAGGGCGGCTTCATCGCCCACATGCACGACCCGTTCGCCGCGGCGGTCGCGCTCGACCCCTCCCTGGCCACCACCCGCGCCGCGACCGTCGACCTCGAGCTGGCCGGAACGCTCACCCGCGGCCAGACCGTCGCCGACTGGCGTGGCATGTGGGGACGGGGCCCGAACGCTGACATCGTTGTCGACACCGACCCCGACGAGTTCTTCCGTCGCACCATCGAGCGCGTCGGGGCCCTCGCCCGCAGCATCGCCTGATCCCTGTTCACCCGATCGACCAGATGCAAGGAGGAACACCAATGACCACCACGACTCCCGACCCGGCCCGGACCCGAAACCTCATCCTCGTCACGGCCGGCACGATCATCGTCGTCGCGACCTACCTCTACCTCGTCCTCGGCCAGCCCGCGGAGGTGGCCGAGTCCAGCACCAGCCGCGCGTCGCTGATCGCGATCGCCGGCTACCTGATCGGCGCCGTCCTGCTCGCCGCCGGCTCGATCCACCGGCTGCCCACGACCACGATCGCCATGATCCCGGTCGCGATCGCCCTCAACATCGTCGTCGGCCAGATCGTCGCCACCCTCGGGCTCCCGGTCTACCTCGATTCGATCGGGACGGTGCTCGTCTCCGCGCTGGCCGGACCAGCGGCCGGTGTCGTCACCGGCATCCTCACCAACGTGATCTGGGGCCTCACGCTCAGCCCGATCGCCCTGCCGTACGCGGTCGTCCAGGTCGCCATCGGCGTCCTCGCCGGCAACGCGGCCCGGCTCGGCATGTTCCGCAAGGTCTACCTCGCGCCGATCGCCGGCGCGATCACCGGCGTCGTCGCGGCCATGATCTCCGCCCCGATCTCCGCCTTCATCTACGGCGGCGCGACGGGCGGCGGCACCGGCGCGATCGTGGGCGCGTTCCAGGCGATGGGCCAGTCGCTGCTCGCCGCGACGACCCTGCAGGGCCTGCTGTCCGACCCGCTCGACAAGCTGATCACGTTCACGGTCGTCGCGCTCATCCTCACCGCGCTGCCGACCCGGTTCCTGCAACGGTTCCCGTTCGTCCGCGAGCACAGGGTGTTCAGCAGGAAGGCCGCCGCGCCCGCCGAGACGACCACGCAGGCCTGAGCCGGACGTGGCCTCGACCCTCTACGTCGACCAGCCCTCCCCGGTCCACCGGCTCAACCCGGTGACCAAGCTGGTCGCGCTGCTGTGCATCATCGTGATCGTCTTCGCGATCCCGGTGTGGTGGGCGGCGGCGATCGTGCTGGTCGTGGTCATCGTCCCCGCCGCCGTGGCGTCCCGCTGCGGCGGCAGGCTGGCCCGGATCGGCGGGCAGATCCTGCTCCCGATCGTGCTCGTGCTGGTCATCGTGCAGGGCCTCACGTTCCCCGGCGGCGAGACGCCGGTGTGGCAGTGGGGCGTCCTGACCGTCACCTCGGAGGGGCTGGTCTTCGCGCTGAACATCGGGGCGCGGATCATCTGCCTCGTGCTCGCGTCCGTGCTGCTCGTGCTGACCACGCACCCGGGCGACCTGATGTCGGCGCTCACCGAGCGCGGCATGTCGCCGAAGTTCAGCTACATCATCAGCTCGACGCTGCAGCTGATCCCCGCCTTCCGCGACCGGGCCGACAGCATCCTGCTCGCCCAGCAGGCGCGCGGCCTGACCGTGCCGAAGAACCCCGTCCGGCGGCTGCCGGTGCTGATGCCGCTGCTCGGGCCACTCGTCCTCGGCATGTTCACCGACGTCGAGGAGCGCTCCACGGCCATGGAGGCGCGCGGCTTCGGTTCCACCGCGCGGCGCACGTCCCTCGTCCCCGTCGCCGACAGCCCCGCCCAGCGCGTCGCGCGCTGGATCATGCCCCTGATCGCGCTCGCAGCGATCGTCGTCCCGCTCATCCTGGAAGCCCTGTGATCCGCCTCACCGACGTCACCTACACCTATCCGGACGCCCCCCGGCCCACGCTCGAGCATGTCAGCCTCGAGGTCGAGAAGGGGACGATCACCGGCGTCCTCGGCGCGTCCGGGGCCGGCAAGACGACGCTGGCCAAGATCATCGCCGGGTTCATCCCGCAGGTGGACGGCGGGGACCTGACCGGGGCGATCGAGGTGGACGGACGCGACCTCACCGGGCTGACGCTCGTCGAGGCGGTGTCGCGGGTGGGGCTGGTGATCCAGAACCCCTTCAACCAGATCTCCGGCGCCCGCTACTCGGTGCGAGAGGAGATCGCGTTCGGCCTGGAGAACTTCGGGACACCGCGGGAGGAGATGGCCGAGCGGGTCGCCGAGGTCGCCGAGCTGCTGCGGATCACGCCGCTGCTCGACCGGTCCCCCTACGCACTGTCAGGCGGGCAGATGCAGCTGGTCGCGATCGCGTCCATGCTCGTCCTGCGCACGCCCGTGCTGGTGATGGACGAGCCCACGTCCCAGCTGGACCCCGCCGGCACCCGGCTGGTCTTCGACGTGCTGTCGAGGCTGACCGACGCGGGCGTGACCGTGATCATCTTCGAGCACAAGCTCGAACTGCTGCACGAGCACGCGTCGCGGCTGCTGGTGGTCGCCGACCGCACGATCGCCGCGTCCGGCGAGCCGACCGCGATCCTCGCCGACCCCCGCACGGCCGAGTGGGGGGTGGGCGCCACCCGCTACACCCGCGCCGGACGGCTCGCCCGCGAGCGGGGGCTGCTGCCCGCGTCCACCCCGCTGCCGGTCTCGTTCGACCAGGCGGTGGCCACCTTCTCGCGCGACGGGAGGTCGTGATGAGCATCGGCGTCCGCTTCGAGGACCTGCGCTTCCGCTACCCGAGCGGTGTCGAGGCGATCCAGGGCGTGACCCTGGCGGTCGGGCCGGGCGAGCGGGTCGCGATCGTCGGCCAGAACGGCGCAGGCAAGACCACGCTGGTGCGGCACCTCAACGGCATCTTCCGGCCCACGTCCGGGACCGTGGTGGTCGGGGACGCGCCCACCACCGACCGCTCGATCGCGCAGCTGGCCGCGCAGGTCGGGTACGTGTTCCAGAACCCCGACGAGCAGATCTTCGCCAGCACCGTCCGCGCCGACGTCGAGTTCGGGCCGCGCAACCTCGGGATGAGCGCCTCGGAGACCACCGAGCGGGCGATGGCCGCGCTGGCCACCGTCGGGCTGGCCGCGGAGGCGGAGAACCACCCGCTGCACCTGTCGCTCAGCGAGCGCAAGCGGGTCGCGCTGGCCGGCGTGCTGGCGATGGCGACCCCGGTCGTCGTGCTGGACGAGCCCACCACCGGCCAGGACGCGCGCGGCATCGACATGATCGCCGGCGTCGTCGAGGGCCTGGAGGCCGAGGGACGCACGGTGATCGCGATCACCCACGACATGGACTTCTGCGCCGAGCACTTCGACCGCGTGATCGTGATGGCGCAGGGGCAGGTGCAGGCCGACGGCCACCCCGAGGACGTGTTCGGACAGTCGGGGGCGCTGGCGCTCGCCGCAGTGGAGCCGCCCCAGCTGTTCCGGCTGGCCGACCACCTGGGCTGGACGCGGCGCCCGCTGCGGGTGGAGGCCTTCGTGGACGCCTTCGCCGACGAAGCCGGCTGATGACCGGGGTCCTCCTGCTCGGCCTGCTCGCCTCGGTGTGCTTCGGCACGTCCGACTTCCTCGGGGGGACGCTGAGCCGGCGCGTGCCGCTGCTCACCGTCCTGCTGCTCTCGCAGGTGGTCGGGGTGCTGGTGACGTTGACCCGGCTGGGCAGCGGCGAGGCGCCCGGCGATGTGGGGCCGGCGCTGCTGTGGGGAGTCGTCGGCGGGCTGGCGGTCGCGGTCGGGGTCTCCTGCCTCTACGAGGCGCTCGCGACGGGGACGATGGGCGTCGTCGCCCCGATCGCCGCGCTGAGCGTGGTCGTGCCGGTGGTGGCGGGGGTGGCCGGCGGCGACCCGGTCACGCCGGCGCTGGTGGCGGGGATCGTCGTCGCGGTGGCGGGGACGGTGCTGGCCAGCGGGCCGGAACTGCGGGCGGGAACGGGGCGGAAGGGCTCGGGCGCCCGTCCGATCGTGCTGGCGCTGCTGTCCGCGCTCGGCTTCGGCGTCTCCAACCTCACGATCGCGCTGGGCAGCAGCCACCACGTCACCACGACGCTGCTGGCCAACATGGTCACGACGCTGGTCGTGTACGTCGTCGTCGCGCTCGTCCGGCGGCACGTGCCGCGGGCGTCCGGACGCGACCTGGCCGGGATCGCCGCGATCGGCGTCCTCGGGTTCGGCGCGAACCTGTGCTTCGCGCTGGCCAGCCGGTCCGGGGCGCTGTCGGTGGTGGCGGTGTTCGCGTCCCTGTTCCCCGTGGTGACCGCCCTGCTCGGCTGGTGGGTGCACCACGAGAGGCTGCGCGCCGTGCAGGTGGTCGGCGTCATCATGGTGTTCGCGGGAGTCGGCGTCCTCGCCGCGACGAGTTGAAAGGGGTTCGGGGTGTTCGCACTGCCCGATTCATGGGTCTGGGACTTCTGGACGGCCGACGACGGTGAGCGGTACCACCTGTTCTTCCTTTTCGCGTCCCGGGCGCTGCACGATCCGGACGCTCGGCACTTCCGGGCGGGGATCGGCCACGCGGTCTCGACCGACCTGACCACGTGGACGCGGGTCGAGGACGCGCTCGTCCACGGGGAGGCCGGGACGTTCGACGACGTCGCCACGTGGACCGGGTCGGTGATCCGGCACCCGGACGGCACGTGGTACCTCTTCTACACGGGGACGTCCTTCGCCGCGTCCGGCAGCAACATGCAGCGGGTGGGGCTGGCCACGTCCCCCGACCTGTTCACGTGGACGCGACAGGGCATGGTCGCGGAGGCCGACCCGCGCTGGTACGAGGAGCTGGACGGCGGCTGGAACGACTGGGCGTTCCGTGACCCGTGGGTGTTCGCCGACCCCGGCGGGGACGGCTGGCACCTGCTGGTGACCGCGCGCGGGAGCACCGGCCCGATCGACGACCGTGGCGTGGCCGGACACTGCTGGAGCCCCGACCTGCGCACGTGGGAGGTCCGTCCGCCCGCCTCAGAGGTGGGTCAGGGGTTCGGCCAGCTCGAGGTGATGCACACCGTCGAGGTGGACGGGCAGTGGTTCCTGCTGTTCAGTTGCCTCGGCAAGGACGTCTCCGACGCCCGCAAGGGCACGACCCCCGGCGGCAGCTGGGCGGCGCGCGCGGACGGCCCACTCGGACCCTTCGACCTCGCCGGCGCCGAGGTGATCTCGCCGCCCGGGCTCTACGTGGGACGCCTCGTCCAGCTGCGCGACACCGGGGAGTGGCGGTTCCTCGCGTTCGTCGACCAGGAGCCCGACGGCAGCTTCGGCGGCCGCATCATCGACCCCCTCCCCGTCCGCGTCGAGGACGGACGCCTGGTCGTCGGCTGACGGCGGGCGACGGTACGAGGGGACGGTTCCTTCGTGCCGGGTCCGAGGGGACGGTTCCTTCGTGCGGGCGGCCCTTCGTGACGGCCGGCGGGTTCGTTCCTCACCCGTCAGCCTCCTCAGGGACCGTTGCTTCAGGCCGGGCTCCTCATTGGTGGCGCCTGGCGCGGTGCCGTCCAGAGGCGGGTGCGGGGATGGCGATCTCTCTGGGCGGTCCCTGAGGAGCGGTCGTGAGGGACGAGCGAACGCGTCACGAAGGGCGCCCGCCCGAGACGTCGAGGGCCACCGTTCGTGTCCGAGAGCCCGCGTTCCCGTCGAGGGCCCCGCGTCCAGACAAGGGCCCTCGACGGGAACGGTGGCTCTCGGCGATGTCGAGGTGGAGCCGAACCGGTCGTCGGCTCACCGCGATCCCCCAATGCGGCACGTTAGGAACCGTCCCCATCGTGCCGTCCCGCGTACTGGCACGATGGGGACGGTTCCTAGCGTGCCGTCAGCGGACGGGTTCGGCGGCCGGCCAGCGGCCGCGGAGGTAGGACGCGGGGTAGCGGGCGCCCCGCTCGCAGTCGAGTTCGGCGGCGGCGCGCAGCGGCCAGGACGGCTCGCGCAGCGCGACGCGGGCGAGTGCGACCGCGTCCGCCGAACCCTCGTCGAGGATCGCCTGCGCCTGCGCGGGCTCGGTGATCAGGCCGACAGCGCACACCGGCAGCCCGGCCTTGCGGACGGCGCGGGCCAGCGGCACCTGGTAGCCGGGTCCGGCCGGGATGTGCGCGACCACGTTGCCGCCCGACGACACGTGCACCAGGTCGACGCCGTGGCCGGCCAGGATTCCGGCGAGCTCGGTGGTCTCCTCGACCCCGAGGCCGCCCTCGGTCCACTCGGTCGCCGACAACCGCACGAACAGCGGCTTGTCCTCCGGCCAGGCCGCGCGCACCGCGTCCACCACCTCAACGAGCAGCCGGGACCGTCCGGCGAGGTCGCCGCCGTAGCCGTCGGTGCGGTGGTTCGACAGCGGCGAGAGGAACTCGTGCAGCAGGTAGCCGTGCGCGGCATGGACCTCGACCACGTCGAAGCCCGCCTCGTCCGCCCGCCGTGCCGCCGCGGCGAACCCGTCCACCACGCGGGCCAGGTAGGAGTCGTCGGCCGCGGTCGGCGTCACCAGCCCAGGGAACGGGATCGCCGACGGCCCGAACGTCTCCCAGCCCCCGTCCGACAGCGGCACCGAACCCGACCCGGGCGCGTCGAAGTCGCGATACGTGGACGCCTTGCGCCCCGCGTGCGCGAGCTGGATGCCCATCGTCGCGCCCTGCCCGTGGCAGAAGCCGACGATGCGCGCCCACGCGTCCCGCTGCCGGTCGTCCCAGATCCCCGTGCACTGCGGCGTGATCCGGCCCTCGGGCAGCACGCCGGTCGCCTCGGCGATCAACAGGCCGAAGCCGCCGCACGCCCGCGCGCCGAGGTGGACGAGGTGCCAGTCGGTCGGCACCCCGTCCTTCCCCTCGCACTGGTACTGGCACATCGGCGCCAGGAAGATCCGGTTCGGGATGGTGAGGCCGCGCAGCGTCAGCGGGTCGAAAAGGGACGACATGGTTACAGGTTAGGTACGGCTCTGTTGCAGGAGGCGTGCCGTCCGCTTTTCCCGCCTAGCCTCGCCGCAGGAAGGTGGGCATGACGGACGCAGCGAGCTGGCGGGACAGCCTCGCCGCAGCCGCGACGGCCTGGGAGATCACCCCCAACCCGTTCGTGGTGGCGGCGTGCCGACGCCTGCGTCCGGGACGTGCCCTCGACCTCGGCGCCGGCGAGGGCGGCAACGCCATCTGGCTGGCCGGACGCGGCTGGCACGTCACCGCCGTCGACCGTGCCACCGTCTCCATCGGACGCATCCAGGGCCGCTCCGCGCTGCTCAACCGGCCGGTGGACGCCATCGTCGCGGACGCGCTGGCGTACCAGCCGCGTCCGGACAGCTTCGACCTGATCCTGCTCAGCTACCTCGAGCTGCCCGAGCCGCAGTTGCGCCGCGTCCTCGGCCACACCGTCCCTGCGCTCGCGGTGGGCGGCACCGTCCTGGTCGTCGGCTGCGACTCGGCCAACCTCGAGGGCGGCTGGGGCGGCCCGCAGGACCCCGACCTGCTCACCACGCCCGACCGTCTCGCCGCGATGCTCACCGACCTGGGCCTGGACGTGCGCCGCGCGGAGGTCGTGCGCCGGGAGGTCGCGTCCGACGTGGGCTTCCACACCGCCCTCGACCACGTCGTGGAGGCGGTACGGTCGGCGGCGTGACCGACGAGCAGACGTTGCGGGCGTGGTGGGACAGCCTCAGCGCGGAGCAGAGGGCGCGGGCGGCCGTGATCGCCGCGCGTCCGGCACCCCGCGGGATGGCCGTCGACGACCTGTCCGCGTCCATGATCGTGGCCGGGTTGCCCACCTCGCGTCCGGTGTGGACGGGGCAGCCCGAGCACCTGGTCGAGATGCTCGACGAGGTCGCGGCCTTCGTGGCGCGGGCGTCGGCGGGCTGAGTTGCTGCCGGACGCCCCGCTCTCGCCCGGCGTCCGGGGTGTGGCGCTACCGCTCGTCGTAGCTGCGCTGCGCGCTGAGCACGCCGTCGGCGTGGGCGACCGCCCACTCCTCCAGCGCGTGCAGCGGCTCGCGGAGCGAATGGCCGGCGGCGGTCAGCTCGTACTCCACCCGCGGCGGCACCTCGGCGTGGACAGTGCGGGTGGCCAGGCCGTCGCGCTCCAGGTTGCGCAGGGTCTGGGTGAGCATCTTCTGCGAGATGCCGCCGATCCGACGGGTGATCTCCGAGAACCGCAGTGGTCCGTCCGCGAGCGTGCCGACGACGAGCACCGTCCAGCGGTCGCCGATCAGGTCGAGCAGGCGCCGGCTGGGACATTCGCGGGCGTACGGGTCGAAGGCCGGTCGGGTCATGGTCACCGAACTGTTCATTGGTTACCTTCAGGTGCCTTCTTGCTCACGGTTAGTTGGTTACCTATCGTAAGTAGTGAAGTCACAGATGTGAAGACCACTCGGAAGGAAGCAGCAGAATGGCAAAGATCACCGTCCTCGGAGGCACCGGTTACGCGGGCGCCCACATCGTCGCCGAGGCCGCAGCGCGCGGCCACGAGGTGACGTCGTGGTCGCGCCACGAGCCCGCGCAGCCCGTCGAAGGCGTGACCTACCGCACCGGTTCCGTGCTCGAGGACGGGACGCTGGCCGCTGTCGTCGAGGGCGCGGATGTCGTCGTCGAGACGTTGTCGCCGCGTGGCGAACTGGTCGGGAAGGTGCGCGGGCTGGCTGCGCAGCTGGCCGATCTCGCCGCGCAGGCGGGCGCCCGGCTCGGCGTGGTCGGCGGCGCCGGGTCGCTGCTGGTCGAGGAGGGCGGCCCGCGACTGGTCGACACCGACGCGTTCGCCGAGGAGTACCGTCCGGAGGCCCTGCAGCTGGCCGGCGTCCTGGACGACCTGCGCGCCCGCGAGGACGCGCTGGACTGGTTCTTCGTCAGCCCGGCCGTCGAGTTCGGCCCGTGGGCGGACGGCCCGCGCACCGGCGCGTACCGCAGCGGTGGCGACCTGGTCGTGGCCGACGCCGACGGCCGCTCCACGATCACCGGCTCCGACTTCGCGGTCGCCCTCGTCGACGAGATCGAGACTCCGAAGCACTCCCGCCAGCGCTTCACCGTCGCTTACTGATCTCTGACCCGTCCGCGGCACGATGGGGACGGTTCCTGTCGTGCCGCGCTTGGGTGCCTGTGCGGTCGCGTCCACCACAAAGTGGACGGTTCTGCGGCGAACTCACGACTTTCCGTCCACCTTGACGGCTACCGCGGTCGCGTCCACCACAAGGTGGACCGTTCTGCGGCGAACTCGCGACTTTCCGTCCACCACAACGTGGACCGGGCCGACGCCCCCACCACCGCGGCACCCGTCCACCACAGAGTGGACGCTTCCGCGGTGAACTCGCGGTTTTCCGTCCACTTTGACGCCGCCCCGGCCCCGTCCACTACAAGGTGGACGGTTGTGCGGCGAACTCACGACTATCCGTCCACCACAACGTGGACCGGGCCGACGCCCAGCGCACCTCGAGCCAGCCCCCGTCCACCACAACGTGGACGGGAAGGCGAGACCCCGGGTCAAGCCCGGGGTGACAGTGGCGGCGGCGCCCACCACAACAGGGGCCAGCTCCTGTCCACTACAAGGTGGACGCTTCTGCGGCGAACTCACGACTATCCGTCCACCTTGACGGCGGCCCGGCCCCCGTCCACCACAAAGTGGACCGTTCCGCGGCGAACTCACGAGTTTCCGTTCACCTTGTGGTGGACGGGGCGGGGGCGGGATCTGGCGATAATGGCGGCGTGGGAGCGGACGGGGCGTGGCGGCGGGCCGGTGGGCGGCTGCGGACGGCGCTGTTCACGTGGCGCGAGGCTCCGGGCGCGCACCGGGTGGCGGCGCGGGTGATGCTCGTGCTGCTCGTGGCGCTGTCCACGCTGCTCGCGCTCGGCCGCATCGACCTCGCCCCCTACGCCAGCTTCGGCGCGTTCGCGTCCCTCTACGGCGGAGCCCTTCGCCGCCACGACCGGTGGCCGTTCCAGGCCCGCCAGGGCGTCCTGCTCACCCTCGCCGTCACCAGCGGCTGCCTCGTCGCCACCACGCCGATCGCCGCCTGGCTGGTGATCCCCGTGGCCGGAGCATGGACGGCGCTGGCCGCGGCGCTGTCCGACCGGTACCGCTGGCGTCCGCCCGGCCCGCTGTTCTTCGTGTTCGCCGTCGCCACCAGTGCGGCCATCCCGGTCAGCGCAACCACCGTCGGCCTTGCCGCGCTGGCCTGCGCGGCCACCGCCACACTCGCCGTCCTCCTCGGCGCGGCAGAGGTCGCGATCTGGGGCGGCACCGACGACGACCACCCGGCCTGGGCCATCCGCTGGGAGCGCTGGCGCGTCCAGGCCGTCCGCTGCAGCATGGCGGTGATGGTGGCGGGCCTCATCTCCACGCTCGCCGGCATCGAGCGTCCCTACTGGGCGATGATCGCCGCCGTCGTCCCCCTCACCGTGCCCGGGTTGGGCCACCAGCTCACCCGCGCCCTGCACCGGGTTCTCGGGACGCTTGTCGGCGTCCTGTTGGCCGGCGTGCTGCTCGCCCTGCAGCTGCCCGGGCCGGCCGTGGTCGTCGCCGTCGTCCTCCTGCAGGGCGCCGCCGAACTCCTGGTCGTGCGCCACTACGGGCTCGCGCTGGTGTTCATCACCCCGCTCGCCCTTCTGCTGGGATCGCTGGGGCACACCGGTCCCGTCCTGCCCGTGCTCGAGGCCCGGCTCGTCGAGACCCTGATCGGCACCGCGGTCGGCGCACTGGCCGCGTTCCTCACCCGCGAGCGCGGACGGCTAGGGTGACGGCGATGACTGACCAGACCACCGTCCACATGTGGACCGACGGCGCCTGCAAGGGCAACCCCGGGCCGGGCGGCTGGGGCGTCCTGATGACCTACGGCGAGCACACCAAGGAGATGTTCGGCGGCGACCCGCTGACCACCAACAACCGGATGGAACTGCTGGCGGTGATCCGCGGGCTGGAGTCGCTGACCCGGCCCAGCGACGTGCACCTCCACGTCGACTCGTCCTACGTCATGAACGGCATGACGAAGTGGATCCACGGCTGGAAGCGCAACGGCTGGCGCACCGCCGACAAGAAGCCGGTCAAGAACGCCGAACTGTGGCAGGAGCTCGAGGCCCTGATCGGGAAGCACCAGGTGCGCTGGGAGTGGGTGAAGGGCCACGCCGGCGACCCCGGCAACGAGCGCGCCGACCAGCTGGCCAACCTCGGGGTGGACCAGGTTCGCGGCTGAGGACGCAGCCCCGGACGGCCTAGCCGAGGACGGGCGCGACCGGTTCGCCCACCTCGGCCACGGCCTCGCGGCTGGGCTTGAGCAGCAGCGCTGCGGTGACGGCAGCAGCGACGAAGACCACCGCGCCCGCCGTGAACACCGCCGAATAGCCCGCGACCATCGCCGCCACGCCCTCGCCCGCCTTGCCTGCCACCGCGACGTAGAGCGCCGTGAGCGCGGCCAGCCCGATCGAGCCGCCGAGCTGGTTCGTCGCCGTGGCTGTGGCGGACGCGACGCCCGCGTCGTGCGGGTCGATCCCCGCCAGCGCCAGGTTGTTCAGCGGCACGACGGTGAAGCCCATGCCCAGCCCCATCAGGACGACGCCGGGCAGCACCTGCGTCCAGTAGTCGCCGCCGACGGTGATCCGGCTGAGCAGGAAGACGCCGATCGCGCTGATCAGCGGGCCGAAGATCATCTGGCGACGCGGCCCGAACCGGTCGATGAGGCGGATCGCGAACGGCACCGCGGTCATCAGGGAGAGCGTGAACGGCAGCGTCCCCAGCCCGGCGAGCAGCGGCGGCAGC
The DNA here is from genome assembly GCF_049840635.1 of Propionicimonas sp. Lineage (GTDB taxonomy): Bacteria > Actinomycetota > Actinomycetes > Propionibacteriales > Propionibacteriaceae > Propionicimonas. Next base: position 1,988,373 of record NZ_JASGKL010000005.1, on the reverse strand, counting down.
TTCAGCACGAGCTGGAGGTGCAGCGCGAGGTAGACCATCGCCCCGACGCCCACCACGCCGAGCAGCGCCTGCACGGTGAAGGACGCGGCGCGCGTCCGGTGGGTGAGGATGCGCAGCGGCAGCAGCGGGTGGGCGACCCGTCCCTCGATCACGACGAAGCCGGCGATCAGGACCAGGCCGAGCACGATCGAGCCGACCGTCCACACCGAGGTCCACGACTGCTCGGCCAGCGTGAGCCCGTAGACCAGCGCGCCGAAGCCGAGGGTTGCGGTGAGCGCGCCCGCGATGTCGTAGCGCCGGTCGCCCTGGGCGCGGCTCTCGGGCAGCAGGACGAAGCCCGCGACCAGCCCTGCGATGGCGAAGGGGACGTTGACGAGCAGGCACCAGCGCCACGAGAAGAACTCGGTGAGGACGCCGCCGAGCAGCATGCCGATCGCCGACCCGGCGCCGGCGAGCGACCCGAAGATGGCGAACGCCTTGTTGCGCTCGTTGCCGTCGGGGAACGTGAGGGTGACGAAGGCGAGCGCCGCGGGAGCCATGAAGGCGGCGGCGAGGCCCTGCAGCCCGCGGGCGGCGAGGAGTTCCGCGCCGCTGTGGGTCAGGCCGCCCCACGCGGAGCCGATCGCGAACACGGCGAGGCCGGCGAGGAACACCCGCTTGCGGCCGACGAAGTCCGCGACGCGTCCGCCGAGCAGGAGGAACGAGCCGAACGCGAGCGCGTAGGCGGTGACCACCCACTGGCGGCTCGCGTCGGTGAAGCCGAGGTCGGCCTGCGCGCTCGGCAGGGCGACGTTGACGATGGTGCCGTCGAGCACCATCAGCAGCTGGGTGAGCGAGACGGTGGCGAGCGTCCACCACCGACGCGACGTGGAAGTAGAAGGTCCTGGCATTGTGAAATCCCTTGTCGAGACGGGATGTCAGGCGGGTTTCGAGCCCTCGATCGGCACGCTCACCGCGTCCGACCACCACCGGGATCCGCCCGGCCAAGACATTGAAGATTCTATCAGATCAGCAGGTTCAACGGTCCCTGAGGAGCCCACCCCGTCATCCCGGGCTTGACCCGGGATCTCCACGACCACCATGGCGACCATGACGCCGAGATCCCGGCCTTCGCCGGGATGACAGACCAAGCCCCACTCTGTCATCCCGGGCTTGACCCGGGATCCCCACGACAACCATGGCGACCATGACGCCGAGATCCCGGCCTCCGCCGGGATGACAGACCGGAAGTCGTGGCGGCGGCCCTTCGTGACGCCGGCTCGTTCCTCGCCGGCTCCTCAGGGACCGTTGCCGGAGCTCAGGCCAGGGCGGTGAGGACCTTCTGCTCGAGCTTCAGGTGGCGGGCGAGCTGCTCGTGGGCGTCGTTGAGGTGGAACGCGTGGCCCTCGTACTCGCTCAGCAGGACGCCGGAGAAGCCGGACTCGACGATCGCGGCGAGCAGCTTCTCCACCGGGATCTGCGGGTCGGTCAGGTCCTCGGTCACGTGGTAGAACTTCGAGTGGAAGTACTGGACGCGGTGCAGCAGGGTCTTGAAGCCCTCGATGTCGGCCGGCCCGAAGGACAGGAACCCGAACATCTCGCTGATCGCCCACTTCTCGGCCTCGCCGCCGCCCATCTCGGCGATCTTCGCCTGCATCCCGGCCTCGTCCAGGCCGTCGTGGCGGTGCGCGATCACGTAGTCGAGCAGCTCGGGGCTGGCCCCGTTCGCGATGTGCCGGTCCAGCGCCGGCTGCGCCGGGCGCTCGATGAAGCAGCCGAAGTCCGGCACCAGGCCGAGGTAGGGGCTGTCGATCTCGTCCATCTTCGCCAGCATCGCCTGGACGCTCGCGTCGCTCGGCGTGTGCGGCGCGTGCACCTCGATGCCGATCCGGACGCCGTAGCGCTCGGCCATCGCGGCGGACGCCTCCAGCAGGTGCAGCGGGATGTCCCCCGAGCGCAGGAAGGTCGCGCCGAGGTCACGGGCGGTCATCAGGTCCGAGGTGATGTCGAGGATCAGGTCGGCGTCGGTCGCGTCGTGCCCGGTGATCCGACCCTTGTCGAGGTAGCCGCCGTAGCTGTTGATCTGGACGCCGTACTGCTCCGACAGCGCCCGGACGGCTGCGATCTCGGCCTGGGTCGGGTGCGGGTACTGGCTGAACACCATCGAGCCGATCAGCTCGTACTTCTTCACGCCGAGGGAGTTCAGCTCGGCGAACATGTCGGCCAGCCCGAAGTCGGGGTCGTCGACGAGCCGCTCCTCGAAGCCGTACAGCGACACCGCCTGCTCGATCGTCCCGATCGTGGCCGTCGCGACGCCCTCCTCGCGGGGCACCGTCACGCCGGTGCTCGCCTCGATCACCGAGCGCTGCGGCGCGGCGGGGCCGTGCTCCAGGGTCAGGGTGCGGGTGGCCGACCCGTCCACCATGCCGTAGGCGCCCAGCCCGAACTGCATGTAGACGTTGCGCACGTGCAGCTCCACGCCGACCTCGTGATCGCCCTCGGCCAGGCCGCCGTTGTAGACGTTGACGCGCAGGTCGTGCTTGATGTCCCAGAACTCGGTGAACGCCAGGCTCAGCTGGTCGGGCATGAACAGCTTCTCGTTGTACTCGAACAGCATCAGCTCGGCCGGCACCGGCGTGCCGTCGACGGTCAGCTCCAGCTTCTCGACCGACGACAGCGGCATGCCGCGGTAGTAGTTGAGGCCGATGTCGAGGGTGAACCCGGCCACCGCCTCACCGAGGCGCAGCTCGCGCAGCGACCCGGGGTGCAGCACCTTCTCCTCGTGGGGGAGCTTCATGAACAGCGTGGGCATGGTCTTCTCTTCTCTTCCTTGTGGGTCAGTGCTGGAACAGCTCGCGCTCGAGCTGACCGAACATGGCGTGCTGGCGACGGACCTGCTCGATGCCGCGGTACGGGGAGCGGTCGCCCTCGTACTCGCTGGACAGGTAGCCGGTGTAGCCGGTCTCGGCGAGGACGCGGAACACGTCCCGCCACGGGATGTGCGGATCGACGAGGTCGGTCCCCACGTCGTAGAACTTGGCCTGGATGAACACGACGTACTTCATGATGTCGACCAGGTCGGACGCCGGCACCGAGAGCGGACGCAGCGGCACCGGCACGTCGTCCTCGGACTCCGGAGGCAGCCCGTCCCAGCCGAGGAACGCGGTCTTGGTCATGAAGATGCCGGTGTCGATGAGCAGGCCGAAGTTGGTCGTCCCCGTCCGCTCGATGAAGTCGATGTAGCTGTCCACCACCGGGTGCCGGATCGGGGTCGGGCTGTGGATCTCGGGGCAGATCACGATGCCGAGGTCGTGGGCGAGGTCGAGGGTGCGCTCGACGGCCTCGTCCCAGATCGGGTGCGGCACCAGGTCCTCGGTGATCACGCCGATCTTGGGACGCACCGTGCTGAAGCCGAGTTCGTGCGCGAGCCGCACGTCGTGGGCGAGCTGGGCCGCCCCCTCCTGCGCGGTCAGGTCGCGGTCGAGCCACATCCGGGAGTCGATCCACGAGCCGTAGTTGGTGGGGGTGAGGGAGTACTTCGCCAGCAGCCGCTGCCACTCGTCGATCCAGGCCGGGGACGGGTCGGGGTAGCCGGGGATGTTGCCCTCGCCGAGGATCTCGATGCCGGTCGCGCCGAGGTCGGCGATCTCGGCCATCGCGTCCTCCAGCGTCAGCAGCGTGTACATGTCGCCGGTGTAGCTGTACAGCGAGACGCCGTAGGAGAACGTCGGGGACGCGATCGGGGCCACCAGCGCGAGGTCGCGTTCGGCGTGGGTGATGCCGGGCTGGAACTCGATCGGGATGTACGGCGCCCGCAGCCGGACGTCGACGGCGACCCGGTGGACGCCGGCGGCGAGCCCTCCGGGCAGCGGGACGCGGACGACCATGGCGTCCATCAGCGACCAACGGACGCCCGAGGAGTGCCGCAGGGTGTCGAGGTCGTAGCTGGTGCCCTGCAGGACGAGGGTCGTGTCCTCGTGCGACCAGGTGTGGCCGTCGACGGTCACGTCCACCCCGTCGACGAGGCTGCCGGATAGGCCGCGGTAGTTGGGGTTGCGCAGGACGAGCTGGAAGCCGGTGACGGCACCGTCCTCGACGGTGTTGGTGAAGCCGGTGTTCTGGATGATGTCGCGGTTGAGCATGGGGTTCTCCTTGGGGGAACTCCCCCGGCGGCGTCGCTGCCGCCAGTGGGAGGACGCCGGGTCGGGCGTCGAGTGGTCGGTGGGGTCGGGGAGGGCGGACGGAGTGGTTCAGGCGGACGTCAGCCGACGGCCGCCGGCTCTCTGTCCAGCGCCGCCTCGAGGAACGGGGGTGAGAACACCGCGTCGATCGCCAGGTGGGCAGCACCGATGACGCCGCCGAGCGCGCCGGACTGGGCGACCGTCACCCGGAGGTTGCGGCTGGCCAGCGGCAGCGCGCGCGAGTAGACGGACTCCCGGACGCCGGCCAGCAGCGGCTCGCCGACCTCGACGATCTCGCCACCGATCACGATCACCCGCGGGTTCAGCAGCGCCGTGCACGCGGCGAGGACCTCGCCGAGCGCGCGGCCGGCGTCCCGCAGCGCCACCACGGCCTCGATGTTGCCCGCGCGGACGAGTTCGACGATGTCCCGCGGCGAGCTGGCCGGGACGCCTTGGGCGGTGAGGGTCGCGGCGATGCTCATCCCGCCGGCCAGGGACTCCAGGCAGCCGCGGTTGCCGCACCGGCAGGGACGGTCCCCAGCCGCGGCGGTGTACACGTGGCCGAGGTCTCCGGCCGCGCCCTCCGCGCCGTGCAGCAGGTGGCCGCCGCTGAAGATGCCCGCGCCGATGCCGGTGGCCACCTTCACGTAGATCAGGTCCTGCACGCCGGGCCAGGCCAGCGCCCGCTCGCCGAGGGCGAGCACGTTGGCGTCGTTGTCGACGAACACCGGGCAGCCGTAGCGCTCGGAGAGCACCGCCCGGACGTCGTAGCCGTCCCAGCCGGGCATGATCGGAGGGCTGGTGGGACGGCCCGAGCCCTGCTCGACCGGGCCCGGCAGGCCGATCCCGACGGCGATGACCTCGCGTCCGGCTACCGCCGGGTCGACGCGGAGCGCGTCGAGCCGGGTGAGGACCAGGTCCATGACCCGTCCCGGCCCCTCGCTGATCCGGACGTCGTCCCCGGCATGGGCGAGGACGGTGCCGAACAGGTCGGTGACGGCGTAGGCGGCGTGGTTCGCGCCGAGGTCGACGGCGAGGACGACCTTGTCGGCGGCGTTGAACGCGAAGGCTGCGGACGGGCGTCCGCCGGTCGAGGCGGCTTCGTCCGTCTCGCGGACCAGGCCGGCGTCCTCGAGGACGGCCAGCCGCTGTGCGACCGTCGTACGGGCCTGCCCTGTGAGCAGGGCGAGGTCGCGCTTCGTCCGTGCCCTGCCGTCCCTCAGGATCGTCAGGATCTCCCCTGCGCTACCCGGCTGGTGCATCTGTGGACCCTGCCCTTCCCGTACGTTCGTGTGCACTGCTACTGCAATCGTGGGTCGGGGGCCGGACCGAACCGGCCCCCGACGTTGCGATCAGGCTTCCGCCGCGGCCCGCTTGGCCTCGAGCCGTGCCCGAATCTCCTCGTACTTCTTCTCGGTGATCGGGTACAGCGCCACCGGGATGATCGCGAGGAGGCTGAAGGCCGCCGGCACGATGTTCACGGTGAAGTTGATGCCCGTCGCCGCCAGCGCGGACTGCTCGTGGGCGTTGGCCACGTAGCCGAACGCCCCCAGCAGGATCGCGCCCATCGCCGCGCCGACCGCCGAGGCGATCTTCGTGCCGAGACTGACCGCGGCGTACGCCGTGCCGTCGCTGCGCACGCCGGTGGAGTCCTCGGCGTAGTCGATCGCGTCCGGAACCATCGACATGATCACGGGGGCGGCGAAGTTGCCCAGGCCGTAGAGGGCGGTGAGCACGAACACCATCGGCACGTTCGACGGGTCGACGAAGAACAGGATGATCGTCGGCACGGCAGTCACGATCATCGAGATGTTGATCGTCTTCTTCTTGCCGAGCGTCTTCGACAGCCGGGCGAACAGCGCGATGCCGATGGCTCCGGCGATCGAGGGCAGCATCATCAGCCAGGCGATCAGGTCGAACCGGTGCATCATGTAGATGTAGTAGTAGACCGCCACCGCGAGGCGTCCGAAGAGGCCGGTGAGGACGAAGAACAGCGCCAGGGCCACCAGCATCAGCGGCTTGTTGCCGAGCACGACCTTGAGGGTGGTCGACAGGGGGACCTTGGTCGCGGTGATGTCGGGCTGGATGACCTCCTTGCACTTGGCGTAGACGATCCAGAACATCGGGACGGCCACGAGGGCCATGATCCCCGCCGTGATCGTGTAGCCCATGACGTTGGTGGTCTGGCCGTCGCCCACCCCGCTGAAGTGCAGGATCAGCGGCATCGTGAACGCGCTCAGTGCGACAGCGCCGAGGTTGGTGCCGATCATGCGGAACGAGTTCAGCGAGACGCGCTCGCCGGGGTCGCGGGTCATGACGGTGGAGAGCGCGCCGTAGGGCAGGTTCACCGCGGAGTACATGAAGCCCATGAACAGGTAGGTCACGCCCGCCCAGATCATCTTGCCGACGTCACCGGTCGGGATGGTCATGAAGGTGAGGATCACGCTCACGGCCAGGATCGGGGAGCCGAACAGCAGCCAGGGACGGAAGCGTCCCCACCGGGTCGGGTGCCGCTCGGCGAAGGCGCCGAGCATCGGGTCGAAGATCGCGTCGGCGACACGGGCGACGAGCATCAGGATGCCGACGGACGCGGCCGCGAGGCCGACGTTGTCGGTGTAGAAGAGGACGAGGTAGCTGGACGCGAGCGTCCACATCAGCTGGCTGGCGAAGTCGCCGAGACCGTAGGCCAGCTTGGTGCCGAAGGTGAGCTTGTCACCGGCAGCGACGGAGGTGGCCACCCGGGCCCCCACGGTTTGCTGTTCAGCCATTTCGAGTGTTTCTCTTTCTCGTAACACCACATTGTGTTGCCGGCTCCTGCCGGCCGGATCGAGCGGCGCTGGATCCGTTGGGGTGAGGGCCCGCCACGTCCGTTGCCGCGGACGTGGCGGGTTCGCCGAAGCGACCTCGGGGAGCCCTGGCGGGCCCGTGGACTACTTGGTGAAGACGACCGGCTGGCCGGTCTCGGCGGAGGTGTAGATCGCGTCCAGGATCTCGGTGACCACGCACGCCTGCTTCGCGGTCACGTAGGGCTCGGTGTCGTTGATGATCGCGTTCAGCCAGGACTCGGCCTCCAGGCCGCCCATGTAGGCGAACCCGCTCAGCGGCACGCCGCCCGCGCCGAAGTAGCCCGAGCCGGTGTCCGGCTTGGTCTTGACCAGCTCGCCGCCCTGGACGTTGTTCAGGGTGACCAGCAGGTCGGAGGTGCCGGGGTTCTGGATGGTGTCCGCGCCGCCCTCGGTGCCGCACAGGGTCACGCAGGCCTCGCGGGAGTCCTGCACGTTCAGCGCCCAGGCCGCCTCGACGAACATCGACGCGCCGTTGGTGAACTTCACGAAGCCGAAGGCGGAGTCCTCGACCGTGTAGGTCTCGGGGTCCCACGGGCCGGCCATGTTGCCCTCGGGCTTGTCGCCCAGCTTGTAGTTCACGACACCGGTGACCGACTCGACGTCGTAGTTGTCCATGTACCACAGGGTCAGGTCGATCGCGTGGCCGCCGAGGTCGATCAGCGGGCCGCCGCCCTGCTTGGACTTGTCGGTGAACACGCCCCAGATCGGGACGCCACGACGACGCACCGCGTGGGCCTTCGACGCGTAGATCTCGCCGAACCGGCCCTCGTCCACCGCCTTGCGCAGGAACTGGGACTCGTTGCGGAACCGGTACTGGAAGCCGACCGACAGCTTCTTGCCGGTGCGCTCGGCGGTGTCACGCATCTTGCGGGCGTCCGCACCGGTGACCGCCATCGGCTTCTCGACCAGCACGTGCTTGCCGGCCTCCAGGGCCGCGCAGGTGATCTCGCAGTGCGACACGTTCCAGGTGCAGACGTGGATCACGTCGATGGTCGGGTCGTTGAGGAGGTCGTGGTAGTCGGTGGTCACGTAGGAGTCCGGCGAACCGTGGGAGTCCTTGGCCGCCTGCGCCCGCTCGACGTCGAGGTCGCAGAAACCCACGATCTCGCACTTGTCGAGGTGCTGGGAGAGGCCGACGAGGTGCTTCTGGGTTCCGATGAAGCCCAGGCCCACGATGCCGATCCGAAGTTTCGTCATTGAAGTACCTTCCAAAGCCGTTTCTTATGATCGTTCGGATCATAACGGTGGTAACCATATGCATCCGTCGTGCGTAAGTCAAGACCCTTATGATGAAGTCCCCAGCTGACAGAGGAAGAGGCGACGTGTACCCCGTATCGCCGCAGGACCCGTGGGTGCAGGTGGCCGAGGTCGTCCGGCTGATCCGCACCGGCGAGGCCCAGACCCGTCCAGAGCTCGCCGACGCCACCCGGCTCGGGCGCAACATCATCACGCAGCGCGTCCAGGCCGCCCAGGAGCTCGACCTGGTCCGCCCGTCGGGCACCCAGCGCTCACGGGGCGGGCGAGCGGCGGACGTGTGGGAGTTCAGCGGCCACGAGGGCCGCGTCCTCACCGGGCTGATCGGCCTGACCGGGCTGCGGGTGACCCTGAGCGACCTCGCCAACCGGGTCATCGAGGACCGGCGGATCCCGTCCCCGCTGACCATCGATCCGATCCAGAGTTGCGAGCTGATGGCCACCGAGATGGAGGGCATGCTCGCCCGCCACCACGCCGGCGGACGCGCGTGGGGGATCGGCCTCGGCGTGCTGGCGCCGGTCGACTTCTCCACCGGAAGGAGCGCGGACCCCGTCACGTCGAGCACTCCGAACATCCGCTGGCCGAGGGAGTTCGACGTCCGCACCTGGCTCACCCGGAGGATGCAGGCCCCGGTCTGGGTGGAATCGGTGTCCAACCTCGCCGCGCTCGGGGCGGCCGCCGAGCCGGGAGCGCCGTCGGACCTCGTCTTCGTCCGCCTCGACCGTGGCGTCGGCAGCGGGATCATCTCGGACGGACGGCTGCACCGCGGCGCCGACTGGATCGCGGGCGAGATCACCCACATCGTGGTGAACCCCGACTCCGACCGGATCTGCCTGTGCGGACGCGTCGGCTGCCTGGACGCCTACGCGTCCCGGTGGGCGATCGAGGCCGACGCCCGGCGCGCCGTGGCGGAGGGCCGGAGCCCCCACCTCGCGGCCGTGGACGCGTCCGCCCTCACTCTGGCCGACGTCGTCGCGGGGGCGGACGCAGGCGATCCCACCTGCACCGAGCTCGTGGTCAGGGCTGCGGACGCGATGGGCCGGGCACTCGCCTCGGTCGTCACGTGGTTCAACCCGCGCCGGGTCGTGGTCGGCGGCAACGAACTGGCCGACAGCAGCCTCTTCCTCGGCACGGTGAGCCGCACCCTGCACGCGCAGGCGCTCGCGGCGTCCGTGCAGAACCTCGAACTGCGGCAGGGCAGGTCGGACCGGTTCGAGGAGGTCACCGGCGCGAACACGATGGTGGTCGACGCCCTGCTGTCCCCCGACTACCTCGCGGAGTGGGGTCCCGAGGGCTTCCCGATCGACGTGGAGGTGCTGCTGGCGCGCCAGTCGCGCTGACGCCGGCCGAGGTCGGTCCGTCGGATCGGTCGCGACTTTCGGCACCGAATCCCGGCCGGGCCGGGCCTCCTGGAAGCGAAGTGCGGAGTTCGGCCCCGTCCGCACCCTGTCAGCGCGCCTTCATCGGGGCCGAAAGCCGCGAGTCTGTGGATCGCCCGGCGGGCGGGCCACCATTCGGTGCGGAAACTCGCGGTCGCCGGGCCGCGACGCCCGATCGCCAGGATCCGTCGGGCTCGGGACTTACTTGCGGACCTCCTGTACTTATGCATACTATGTGCACAAGTGCAGGAGATCATCGACCTCTTGCGCCGCAGCAGCAGCCAACATCGGCAGCGCCTGCCGCTCACCGAAGAGTTCCGGAGGTTCCTGATGTCTCGTCCTGTCACCCTGTTCACTGGCCAGTGGGCGGATCTGCCGTTCGAGGAGGTGTGCCGGCTCGCCTCTGAGTGGGGGTTCGACGGTCTGGAGATCGCGTGTTCTGGTGATCACCTGGACGTGTTCGCCGCCGCCGAGGACGACGACTACCTGGCGGCGAAGAAGGCGACGCTGGAGCGGTACGGCCTGTCGGTGTACGCGATCTCAAACCATCTGACCGGGCAGTGCGTGTGTGACGACCCGATCGATTCCCGGCACCAGGGCATCGTGTCGGCCCGCACGTGGGGTGATGGTGACCCCGAGGGGGTGCGGCAGCGGGCCGCGGAGGAGTTGAAGGTGACCGCGGTGGCCGCGGCCCGGCTGGGCGCGAAGGTCGTGACCGGGTTCACCGGGTCGAAGATCTGGAAGTACGTGGCGATGTTCCCGCCGGCGTCGGCGGAGATGATCGCTGACGGCTACGCCGACTTCGCCGAGCGGTGGAACCCGATCATGGACACCTACGAACAGCAGGGCGTGAAGTTCGCCCTCGAGGTGCACCCCTCCGAGATCGCGTACGACTATTGGACGAGCAAGGCCACGTTGGAGGCGATCGGGCACCGGGAGGTGTTCGGGCTGAACTTCGACCCGTCCCACATGAACTGGCAGCAGATCGACCCGGCCGGGTTCCTGGTCGACTTCGCCGACCGGATCTACCACGTGCACTGCAAGGACTCCAAGCGCCGCTTCAACGGCCGCAACGCCCCGCTCGGTTCGCACCTGGCCTGGGGTGACCCGCGGCGCGGCTGGGACTTCGTGTCGGCCGGACGCGGCGACATCGACTGGGAAGCGATCTTCCGCACCATCGAGGGCATCGGCTACACGGGCCCGATCTCGGTGGAGTGGGAGGACGCCGCCATGGACCGCCTCCAGGGCGCCCCCCAGGCCCTCGCGTTCGTCCGCGAACACCTGTTCACCCCGCCCAGCGCGGCCTTCGACGCCGCCTTCTCCCAGCACTGAGGACCCTGTGATGACTGAACTGACCATTGGTGTCGACATCGGCGGCACGAACATCCTGGCCGGGGTCGTCACCCCGACCGGGGAGATCGTGGCGACGACCCGCCGGGCGACCGACCCGTCCGACCCCACCCAGATCGAGGAGGCGGTCGCCGAGGCCGTCGCCGAACTGATGGCCTCCTACGAGGTGGCCGGGGTGGGGGTCGCGGCGGCCGGGTTCGTGTCGGCCGACCGCAGGAAGCTGCTGTTCGCCCCGAACATCGCCTGGCGTGACCACCCTTTGGCTGACCGGCTCGAAGCCCTGATCGGGCACCCGGTCGTGATCGAGAACGACGCCAACGCCGCCGCGTGGGCCGAGTACCGGTTCGGCAACGGAGCGGGCACCACCGAGATGGTGATGCTCACCCTGGGCACCGGCCTGGGCGGGGCCGTGATCAGCAACGGCCAACTCGTCCGGGGCGCGTTCGGAGCCGCCGCCGAACTCGGGCATGTGAAGATCGTGCCCGACGGTCACGTGTGCGGCTGCGGGCAGCGGGGCTGCTGGGAGGCCTACGCGTCCGGCACCGCCCTGGCGAGAGCCGCGCAACGGTTCGCCTACGAGTACATCCCGGCCGCCAAGACCATGCTCGACCAGGCCGCCGGCCAGCCGCTCACCGGCGCCCACGTCGGCGCGGCCGCCCGGCTCGGCGACCCGGCCGCGCTCGGGCTGCTGGCCGAGTTCGGACGCTGGCTCGGCTACGGGATGGCGACCCTCACCGCCGTCACCGACCCCGAGGTGTTCGTGATCGGCGGGGGGATCACCACCGCGGCCGGCGACCTGATCCTGCCGACCGCCCGCGAGCACTACCTGGCCAACCTGTCCGGACGCGGCTACCGCGGCGAACCCGCGATCCTCACCGCGAAGCTCGCCAACAACGCCGGGATCATCGGCGCCGCCGACTCAGCCCGCACCCCCGCCGCCCAACCCGTCCACGCCTGAGGAGCACCCATGAGCCAGATCAAGACAGCGGTCAGCTGCTACAGCCTGCAGGACTCCTACGCCCGCGGCCGGCTCGACCTGCCCAGCGTGCTGGAGTTCATCGCGTCCACCGGCGCGCAGGGCGTCGAGCTGATCAGCGACCAGATGATCCCCAGCACCCCGCACCCGAGCGAGGAGACCGTCCGCACCTGGCGCACGGCGCTGGAGGCGTCCGGGCTGGTGCCGGTCTGCAACGACATCTTTATCAACTCCACCATCTATCGGAACCGGACGCTGCGCGTCCCCGAGCAGGTCGAACTCCTCCAGCGTGACCTGGACGTCAGCAAGCTGCTCGGCTTCGACCTCGTCCGCCTCGTCTCCGACACCTCCGCCGAGGTGACGCTGGCCGCGCTCCCCTACGCCGAGAGCATCGGCGTCACCATGGCGCTGGAGATCCACGCAGGGATGAGCTTCGCCGGCACCCTCACCGCGCAGTGGATCGACATGATGAAGAAGGCACAGTCCGAGCGCCTCGGGCTCGTCATCGACTTCGGCATCTTCTGCGAGCGGCACCCGCGGGTCTCGACGAACTACTTCACGAGCATCGGGCTGACGCCGGCCGTCGCCGACAAGATCGACGAACTGTACGCCGCCAACGGCGACACCCTCCGGGCGTTCGGAGACGGTTCCGACCACGGCATGAACTTCCCGCCCGAGCTGACCAGCCTGTTCCGCGGCGAGGTGGACGGGGAGTACTCCTTCTTCTCCACCGGCTACGAGAACACGCCCCTGGAGTGCCTGGACGAGCACATCAACTACATCCGCCACTTCCACGGCAAGTTCTACGAGATGCTCCCCGACGGCACCGAGTACTCGATTGACTACCCGAAGGTGATCACCCGGCTGAACCAGCTCGGCTACGACGGCTACATCGCCAGCGAGTACGAGGGCAACCGCTTCACCCCGATCGACGTCCCCGTCGACGACCAGGGGCAGGTCCGGTCGCACCAGGCCATGCTCGCCGCCCACCTCAACGACGGGAAGTAACCATGTTCGACAGCTATGTGTTCACCGAGGGCTCGGCCCGCAACACCACCCTGGCCGACGGCAGCGCCGCCTTCCAGCTGGAGACGCTGATCACCTACTACCGCGGCATCCCGCTGTCGATGGTGCACGACGTGCAGCTGGTCATCGACGGCACCGACGTCCCCCGCGAGGAGATCACCATCTCGCCCAACGGCACCGACTGGTTCACGCTCGACGAGGCCACGACCGTCACGACCTACCGTTGGGAGTACGGCACCCCGCTGTCCATCCGCCGGACGGGCGCGCTGCCCCAGGGCGACCACGAGGTCACCCTGCGCCTGAAGATCCGCGTCGCCTACATCCCCGTCCCCTTCGGCGGGGAGCGCACCCGCACCGTCGCGGTCTAGGAAGGAAGAGAGCCATGGCCAACATCGAGCGCCGCTTCGACGCCGTCGTGATCGGCTCGGGGCCGGGTGGCAGCAGTGCGGCCAAGGAGCTCACCGAGCGTGGGCTGGACGTGCTCCTGCTGGACGCCGGCCGCGAGTTGCGCGAGGAGGACTTCGTCCCGCCGGACTACTCGAAGAAGAAGCCGGCGCCGATGGGCATGGACCTGCTGCCGCGGGCGAAGGCGATGGCCGGGGGCCAGTTCCGGCAGGCGTGCCGCCCGTACTTCTCCGAGTCGTCCAACCGCTTCCTCGTGAACGACTTCGAGGACCCCTACTCGACGCCGCTGACCCGGCCCTACCTGTGGGTGCGCTCCAAGCTGCTCGGCGGACGGATGCACAGCTACGGGCGCGTCCTGCAGCGGATGTCGGACGCCGACTTCCACGCCGCCAGCCTGGACGGGTACGGCACCGACTGGCCGATCTCGTACGCCGATCTGGAGCCCTGGTACGACCGGGTCGAGGAGACCGTCGGCGTCTACGGGGACGCGGACGGCCTCGTCCACCCGCCGGACGGCAGGTACCGCGGCCCCGGCTTCCTCTCCACCGTGGAGAAGGACTTCAAGGAGAAGGTCGAGGGTCGCTGGCCCGAGCGGAAGGTGATCTCCTGGCGCGTCCAGGCGCCGTTCCCCGACCGCGTCCCGCCGGGCATCGCGGACGCGAAGGCCACCGGCCGACTGACGATCCGCACCGAGGCCGAGGTCGTCCGGATCACCACCGACGAGACCACCGGCCTGGCCACCGGAGCGGTCTTCGTCGACCGCAACACGAAGCGCGAGCACCGGGTCTTCGCCGACGTCGTCGTGCTCTGCGCGTCCACGATCGAGTCGATCCGGCTGCTGCTGAACTCCGGCTCGGCGAAGCACCCGAACGGTCTGGGCAACTCCTCCGGCATCCTCGGCCACTACTTCATGGACCAGACGATCAGCGTCGGCTTCTTCGATGCCCCGCGGTTCGCCGGCACGTGGGACTCCCCCGACAACATGCCGGCCGACCCCTTCTACGGGGTTCCCGGCGGCATCCTGATCCCGCGCTGGGAGAACCTCGGCGCCGAGCAGTCGGGCCAGTTCAAGCGGGGCATCTCGTTCCAGGGGCTCGGCGGCCGCTTCCCCACCCCGCCCGACCACGGCCCGATGTTCGGCCTGGGCGGCTCCGGGGAGATGCTGGCCCGGTTCGACAACCACGTCCGGCTCGATCGCGTCCGCAAGGACAAGTGGGGCATGCCGCTGCCGTACATCGACCTGTCGATGGGCGAGAACGACCGGCTGCTGCTGGAACGGACCATGACGATGCTGCGGGAGATGGCCGACGAGACCGGCCTGCGGGTGAACTTCATCGGCTCGGCCGCAGGACTGGAGTCGAAGGACGTGTGGCCCGACTTCAACCCGCTGCAGCGCGCGATCTTCAAGCAGGGCATCAAGCTGTCGATCATCCTCGGCGCCGCCATCCACGAGACCGGCGGCGCCCGGATGGGCAACGACCCGAAGATGGCCGTCACCAACGGGGTGAACCAGCTGTGGGACGTCCCCAACGTGTTCGTCCCCGACGCCGCGTCGTTCGTGTCGGGCAGCACCGTCGGGCCCGCCCTGACGATCATGGCGCTGTCCGCCCGCGCGTCCGCCTTCATCGCCGAGCACCACGGTGACGGCACGCTCACGCGTCCGACGGAGGCGGCCTCGCTGTAGGCGGGCGGCGCCCCGACAGGGGTACTGGCAGTCACTCCTCCGCGGCGCGGGAGCGGGTTAGCGTCGGGACATGGAATCGGACCCGAGGGACAACCGAACCCCAGGAGACCCCATGACCCCGCTCACCGTCCTCGTCGTCGGCGCCACCGGCAGCATCGGAGCCCACGTCGTCACCGAGGCGCTCGCCGCCGGGCACCGGGTGCGGGCACTGGTCCGCAGCGCGGCGAAGGCGGGGACGCTCCCCGCCGGCGCGGAGGCGGTGATCGGGGACGTCACCCGTCCTTCGACGCTCGTTGCGGCCGTGGAGGGCATCGACGCGGTCGTCCTCACCCTCGGCTCGGACGGCCAGGGGGCGACCGGCGCGCGGACGATCGACTACGAGGGCGTCCGCAACGTCCTGGCCGCCCTCGACGGGCGGCCCGTCCGGGTGGCGCTGATGACGGCGATCGGGGTGACGAACCGCGAGGGCAGCTACAACCGCTCGACGCAGGCGCACGACTGGAAGCGTCGTTCGGAACGGCTGGTGCGGGCGAGCGGGTGCGAGTACACGATCGTTCGCCCGGGCTGGTTCGACGACAACGATGCCGGCCAGGACCGGCTGGTGTTCCTGCAGGGCGACCGCCGCCAGGCCGGCACGCCCGCGGACGGGGTGGTCGCGCGCAGTGGGATCGCGCGCGTCCTCGTCAGCGCACTGACCAGCGACGCCGCCCGGCACAAGACGCTGGAACTGGTGTCGGAGGACGGTCCGGCCCAGGCCGACCTCGACCCGGCGTTCGCCGCGTTGGCCGCCGACCCGTCCGGTGCGCTGGACGCGGTCTCGGACGCCCCGAACATGCCCCTGACCGAGGAGCCCGCCGAGGTCCGCGCCGACCTGGCCGCGATCTCCGTCCGCTGACCACGCCGCACGCCCGGCAGAGGGCGGACGATCACAACGACCCCTCCCTGTCATCCCGGGCTTGACCCGGGATCTCCGGAAGACAGCTCAGCCACCCTCACCGAGATCCCGGCTTTCGCCGGGATGACAGGACGGGACGACCGCGCACCCGTCACACCCTCGCGCCGAGAGCCCCCCTTCCCGTCGACAGCCCCTGTCCAGACACAGGCCCTCGACCGGAACAGTGGCCCTCGACGCGGGACGGTGGCCCTCGACGAGAGCGACCGGCAGCCCCTCCCTTGTCATCCCGGGCTTGACCCGGGATCCCCGGTAGACAGCCGAGCCACCCTCACCGAGATCCCGGCTTTCGCCGGGATGACAGGACGGGACGACCGCGCACCCGTCCACCTACCCGCTCGAAAGCCACCCTTCCCGTCGACAGCCCTTGTCCAGACACAGGCCCTCGACGGGAACAGTGGCCCTCGACGACAACCCGACAGAGGGCGGACGACCACGGCAGCCCCATCCCCTGTCATCCCGGGCTTGACCCGGGATCCCCGGAAGACAGCCGAGCCACCCTCACCGAGATCCCGGCCTTCGCCGGGATGACAGGAAAGGGCAACCGCACACCCGTCACACCCTCGCGCCGAGAGCCACCCTTCCCGTCGACAGCCCCTGTCCAGACACATGCCCTCGACCGCAACAGTGGCCCTCGATGACCACGACCGGCAGAGGGCGAACGATCACTGATTGCCCCCGAACCGCCCGCCCCGAGCGACGACTCTCCGTCGGGAGCCCGCCCACGCTCAGTGGACGAGCGAGGCGATCCCGATGGCCACGGCGACCGAGACCGCACAGCTGACCAGCGTGGGCACGATGAACGAGTGGTTCACCACGTACTTGCCGATCCGGGTGCTGCCGGTGCGGTCAATCTCGACAGCCGCCAGCTGCGAGCCGTTCGCCGGCAGCGTCATCACCCCGCCCATCGCCGGCAGGTACGCGGCCAGGAACCCGACCGGGATGCCCAGGCTGAGCCCCAGCGGGATCATCGAGTTCACGGACGCCGACTGGCTCGTCGTCATCGCCGCGACCAGGAAGATGCCGACCGCGAGGAACCACGGTGCGTGCTCGGTCAGGTCGCTCAGCCCGCCGATGATGAACGTCGAGTTGGAGTCGATGAACGTGTTGGCCAGCCACGCGATGCCCAGCAGCGCGATGATCGCGGTCAGCCCCGACTTCGTCAGCGGGGCGTCCAGGATGTCGGCCGGCTTGATCTGCCCGACCACCATCACGGCGAGCGCCACGCCCAGCATCACCATGATCAGCAGGCTCGTCATGTCGAGGCGGACGGTCGATCCGTTCACGTCCCAGCTCGGCAGCAGGGACCCGAACGCGCCCAGGACGACGACCAGCAGCACGCCACCGAGGAACACCAGCGACGCCGGCTTCGCGCGCGGGCGCAGCGGCGTGTCCCCGGTCTCGGCGGCGGACGGGGCGTCCAGCTCGCCGCTGGCCAGCCGCTGCTGGTAGACCGGGTCATCGGCGAGGTCCGGACCCCACTTCAGGTAGACGAGCGCCGACACCAGCGTCCCCACGATCGCCGCGGGGAGCGTGATCAGCATGATCTGGCCGAGCGCCAGCGCGCCGTCCGCCCCGGACGTGAGTCCGATGAACGCCGCCATCGCCGCCGACACCGGGCTCGCGGCCAGCGCCACCCCGGACGCCGCGACCGCCGGCCCGAGCACCCGTTCGGGACGGATGCCGCGTCCGTAGGCGACCTCGTAGATCACCGGCAGCAGCGGGAAGACGATGTTGCCGGTCCCCGCGGCCGCGCAGAACAGCAGCGCGGTCAGCGGCGCGAGGAAGTTCACGAGCCTCGGCTGCGAGCGGATCACCCGCTCCGCGACGCTGACCAGGTAGTCGATGCCGCCGGCGGCCTGCATCGCCGACGCCGCCGTGATCACCGCGATGATGACCAGGATCGCGCTGGACGGGATCGAGCCGGGCTGGGCGTGGAACACGAACACCAGCACGAGGACGCCCACCGCACCCCACAGGCCGAGCCCGACCCCGCCGGTGCGGACGCCCATGTAGATCG
Source organism: Propionicimonas sp. (assembly GCF_049840635.1). GTDB lineage: Bacteria > Actinomycetota > Actinomycetes > Propionibacteriales > Propionibacteriaceae > Propionicimonas. The sequence goes on along the minus strand of NZ_JASGKL010000005.1, from coordinate 1,970,321 downwards.
CGCCGACGACCACCAGCGCCTCGGCGATCATCACGACGAGCTGCACGGTGGTCATGTCAGCGATCCCCGAGCCTGGCCAGCAGCAACGCCTGGGCGAGCGCCATGTGCTCGATCTCGGTCACGTCCACGCTCTCGTTCGGCCCGTGGATCCGGGAGAGTTCGGCGTCCTCGGCTCCGATGAGCAGGAAGTCGGCGTCCGGGCTGGCCTTGCGGAGTTCGTCCAGCAGCGGGATCGAGCCGCCCGACCCGACCTGGCCCACCTCGGTGCCGTACGCCTCGGCCAGTGCCTCGCGCATCGCGGCGAACGCGGTGCCGTCTGTCCCCTGGCTGAACGGCGGCGACTTCTTGTTCGGCGTCACCGTCACCTTCGCGTGCCACGGGACGTTCGCCTCCAGGAAGCCGACCAGCGCGTCCATCGCGGCGTCCGGGTCCTGGCCGGGCGGGATCCGCATCGCGACCACCGCCCGCGCCCGCGGCTGGAGGACGTTGCCGCCCTCGTCCACGCTGGGGGCGTCGATGCCCAGCACCGAGATGGACGGACGGCTCCACAGCCGGGACGCGATCGGTCCGGAGCCGACCAGTTCGACCCCGTCCAGCACGCCGGCGTTGGCGCGCAGCATCTCCTCGCTGTAGTCGGCGCCCTCCCACTCGAACCCGCTGATGCCGGGAATCGCGGAGGCGCCGTCGTCCCCGGCCACCGTCGCGAGCAGCTTGATCAGGGCCATCAGGGCATCCGGGGCGGCGCCGCCGAACAGGCCTGAGTGCACCGGGTCGGCGAGCGTCTCGACCTCGACGATCGCCTTCACGTGGCCGCGCAGCCCGGTCGAGAGCACCGGCTCGCCGACGGTCAGGTTGCCCATGTCGGCCACCAGCATCACGTCCGCGGCGAAGCGCTCGGGGTGCGCGGCGACGAAGGCCTCCAGGTGCGAGACCGTCTCCTCCTCGCCCTCCAGGACGAGCGTGATGTTCACCGGCGGCCGGCCGCCGAACGCGGCCAGCGTGGCCAGGTGGATCGCGATGCCCGACTTGTCGTCGGCGGCGCCGCGTCCGAAGATGCGTCCGTCCTTCTCGGTGGGCACCCACGGGTCGGAGTCCCAGCCGTCGGCCGGCGCCGGCTGGACGTCGTAGTGCCCGTACAGCAGGACGGTCGGGGCTCCCGGCGGCCCGGCGATCTCGGCCCAGACGGCCGGGTACCCGTCCGGGATCTCCTCCAGGTGGGCGTCGACGCCGTAGCGGGCGAAGGCGTCCACGGCCCGTTGCGCCATCGCGAGCACGGGCTCGGAAGGGAAGGCAGGGAAGGCGACGGACGGGATCGCCACCATCGCCTTCAACTCCTCGATGATCTCGGGCATCAGCCCCGAGATCGCAGTGCGTAGCTGTTCGGCAGACGGTGTACCCATGGTCACCTCACTGTGGGATCGTCGGGCACGTGCAACGCCGTGGAGGGTGGTGCGCAACCCGCTCAGCATGAACCTAACCGGACCGGTGCTCCGCGGCAACGGATTCGCCGTCCGGATCACCACAGGTGACGATGACGCGTCTGCGCCGTCGGGCGGGCGCGTTCGCCGCCTGAGCCGGCCTCAGCCCTCCGGCGCGAGCACCACGGTCCAGGTCACTCCGTAGCTGCTGGTAGCCGCGGCCGTGGCCGACTTGCCGCCGTAGCTGCCGGTCGCGACCGACCCGGCGGAGTCGGCCAGCAGCGTGGTCACCCGACCGCCTCCGCTCTGGGTTCCGGTGCTCCGGGGCTGCACGTCCGTCGGCGGCACGAGCGCCGTCGTGGAACCGTCCCGGTGCGCCCAGTACGACACCGCCCAGGAGCCGGCCACCGCGACCGGGGCGTCCGGGGTGGTTCGCACGGCGCTGTCCCCCGCGCTGACCGCACTCCGGAAGAGGGGGGCCCGGGGCGCCACGCCGCGATAGGCCGCCACCATCAGGTTGCCCTTGGCGGACGCCCCGAGCCCGACCGACACGGACGCGCCCGCATCGGACGCCGCTGCCGTCTTCCACCAGACGCTGGTGCGCAGCTTGTCGTTGTCGACCGTGTCGAGCCGCTGCCAGCCCCCGGCCGGGTCGGTGATCGTCGATGCGGAGGCGATCCCCAGGTAGAGCAGGAGGGTGTCCCCTGCCCGCACCGCGGCCGGCACGGTCACGGTGTGGGTGCTGGCGGTCGCGTTCGCGCTGGCGGCGGCCACGAAGTCCACGGAACTCGGCTCCGGCGGCGGGGCGGACACGTCGAAGGTTCGTGTCGTGCCGTCGGTCAGCCCTCCGTCGTCGGTGACCACGAGCCGCGCCTCGTAGCTGCCCGCCGCGGCGTAGGTGTGCGACACGGTGGAGTTCGAGGTCGTCCTGGTGTCGCCGTCGCCGAACTCCCAGGCGTAGGACGCCAGCGCGCCGTCGGGGTCGTTGGAGGCGGAACCGTCGAAGGTGCAGGTCAGGTCGGCGCAGTCCACCTGGAACGACGCCGTCGGCGGCTCGTTCTGCGTCCCGCCGTCGTCGGGCCGCAGGATCACCGTCCACGTGGTGTTGGTCGTGCTGGCGGTCGCCCCCGTCGCGACCTTGCCGCCGTACGGGGCCGTCGGCAGGCCTGCCGCCGTGTCCGCGAGCAGGCCGGTGACCCGCCCACTTCCGGTCTGGGAGCCGTTGCTGCGCACCGCGACGTCGGACGGGGGAGCCAGGCTGGTGGACGTGGAGTCGCCGTGCATCCAGTACGACACCGCCCAACTCCGGGCGTGCGTCACCGCAGACATCGGCGTCACCCGGGCGGCCGAACTCACCGGATCGCCCATCCCCGCGAACGCGTCGACGGGCGCGCCGGGATCGGTGCCGTGGTAGGCGGCCAGCACGACGTTGGCCTTCGAGGTGCTGGAGAAGCTGACCCGGGCGGCGGCCCCGGCGTCACCAGCCGCGGCCACCTTCACCCAGGCGGTCGTGGCCCCGTAGCCCTGCGCCACCCGGTCCAGCCGGGTCCAGCCGGTGACGCCGGTGGGGCCGCTGAGGGTCGCCGAGTTGTTCTGGCTGACGAACAGCAGCAGGGTGTCCCCGGCCCTGACCGCGCCGGGCACGACGACGCTGTGGGTGGTCGCGTTGGCGTTGCTCGTGGACTGGCCGACGAAGGAGATGGTCTCCGCGGCAGGCGCAACGGAGACCTGTCGCGTCGTCGCGGACGACGCGCCCCTGTCGTCGGTGACGGTCAGCGTCACCGTGTAGGTGCCTGCGGACGCGTAGGTGTGCGTGACGGTCGGGACGCTGACGCCGTCGTAGGCGGAACCGTCACCGAAGCTCCAGGCGTAGCGCTGGATCGCCCCGTCGGAGTCGGTGGACGCCGATCCGCTCATCGCGCAGATGAGGCCCGTGCAGTCCACGTCCGAGACCGCGACGGGTGGGACGTTCGCTGTGGTGGCGGCGCCCTTCTCGATCCGCACGTAGTCGATGTCGCCGACGAAGTAGTCACAGGTGACCGTCACCCCGTCGCACTCACCCTTGCCGCCGATGGAGAGGCCCCACGAGTTGGAGATCGTCCCCGTGGATCCGGTGAGACGGCTCTGGCGCACGCCGTCGACGTACATCTCGACGAAGGTCGACGTGCGGTTGCAGTGGATCACGTGCCACTGGCCGTCATCGATCTCGACCGTGGAGTAGCCCGTCCGGGACTCGCCGTTGCTGCCCCGGAACAGGCAGCGCGGCTTGCCCGCCGGGTTCTCCAGCTTCCAGTAGCCGCCAGCGGCCGTCCCCTGGCCCTTCTGCATGATGTTGCCGAACGGGTAGGTGGTGCGCAGTCGCACCTCGATCGAGAAGTCGCCGGTGTCGGGATTGAAGGCTGTGGTCGCCGGGACGCGGTCGACGTGGCCGGGGAAGGCGCCGTCACTGGGCAGGTGCGTGGCGAATCGCTGCGCGGTCGCGCCGGCCACGACCACGCCGGACGTCACGTCGGCGCCGATCGTCCCGTCGCGACCGTTCCCGGACGAGTCGCGCAGCACCGTCGCCCCCCGCGCCTCGTCCATGCTGTAGAACGCGACGGTGCGGGAGGCGATGGCATGGACGGGGGGCGCGAGCGCCACCGAGCCGGCCACGGCCATGGTCATGGCGACAGCCACTCTCGCCGCACCACGACGAAGCCGCCGTCTGCTCGCGGCGGTGGTTTCCCCGGCGACGCCGTTCACGGCCGCCTCCCTCTCCACGGGCTGGTTCCAGCCTAGGAAGCCCGGGCGTCTGGCGGTAGTGGTAAGAAAGGTCAGCGCCGTCATCCCCGGCTACGTCGCCACGACTTCAACGACCACACCGGCCACCGCACTCCCGCCCACGCCGCCGGCATCATCCTCACCCTCGCCACCTGGTCGACGTCAGGCCAGGGTGCCGCGGAGCAGGCTGTCGCCGGAGTGTTGCGGGCGGTCGTCGAACTGCTCGCGAGAGATGTCGATGATCCGGTAGCCCTGGTCCATCATCCCGGGCGCGACAAGGAACGTTGCTGTGGTGTCGTTGTTCGGCAGCACGCCGACCGACACCATCCGGGTGAGATCGGTGTTGATCAGCCAGACCTCGAGGTAGCCCCCCTTCGCGTCCAGGGGTTCCACGCTCAGCCTCAGGGTGAGCCCTGTCGGCTTGTCGACCAGTTCGGCGTCCCCGCCGAGCGTGGCGCCGTCCAGAGTCTTCAGTGGCGCGGACGCCACCACGGTCGGTTCAGGACTCCGCAGGGCGCCCACCACCTGAGTGCCGAGCACGCCGAGCGCTACGCCGGCCGCCGTTCCGGCGAGAACCCAGCGCCGTACCCCGCGTCGGCGGGCCCTGCGGACGGCGAGCTCGTCGCCAGCCACGCCAGGGATCCCGGAATCAGCCTGCTCGGTGTCGTCGCGTTCGAGCCCGGCCGGCTCGGACTGGTCGTTCGCGGTCCTGGCCGCGATCGCCGCCCACACCGAGGTCGGGGGAGCGAGCAGGTCGGCCTGACGGGACGCGCGGGCGAGGGCCGCGGTGTGCCGAAGTTCCGCCACCTCCGCTGCACACGTCGGACATTCGAGCGCGTGCGCGGCGGCCTCGGTGGGTATCGTCTCGCCCAATGCGAGGGCCGCCAGCAACTCTTGATCAGGATGCATCGTTCGCCACCTCCCCCATGATGCCGCGCAACTGGAGCAGGCCACGCCGTACATGGCTCTTCACCGTGCCCAGTGCCATCCCCAGTTCACTCGCTATCTGCTCATGCGTCCGTTCCTCCAGCACCGCCAGGCGCACCACGGTCCGCCGCGGTTCACCGAGTCTGGCGAGCGCGTGAGCGACCACGAGTTGCTGGACGACGGCAGCGTCCACGCCGCCAGCTGCCGGGGAATCTCCCCGCTCCGCGACGACCTGCAGGTTCCGGAGAGTGCGGGACCGCTGCCGGAGGGCGTCCGCGATCACATGCCGGGTGATGCCGACCAGCCAGCCGGCCAGGCTCCCCCGGGTCGAGTCCAGGTGTTCGCGTCCGCGCCACGCAGCGACGAACACCTGCTGGGTGGCCTCCTCGGCGTCGTCGGGCGAGCCGAGGCCGCGCAACGCCAAGCTGTAGACCAGCCGGCTGTGGGCGGCATACGCCTGCTCGAAAGCTTCGTGGTCCCCCGAACGCAGCCGAACGGCGAGGGCCTCGTCGCCGAGGTCCCCGCCGTCGTCGGTCTGCACGCACCCAGCCTAAGGTCCGATGGGGACGACCGGGTCCGTGGCACCGGTCACAGGTCCGACGGGCGCAGGACCAGAGCGATGCCGTGCGCGATCTGGACGTTGCCCCGATTGATGTCGAGCGCCCACGGCAGCACCACCGGGTTGGCGTCGTTGCGATCCCGATCCTTCAGCACGATCAGGGGCAGCCGCTTGCTCACCACGTCCACCGTGATGGTCGGGCCCAGAGCTGTGGTCAGCTTCGCACCGTCGGCGTTGACCGCGTCCTTCGCGGTGATGGTCGCACCCGGGACGACGTGGTAGAGCAGAACGCTCTCGATCGCGTCGATGCCGAGCTTGCCGGCCAGAACGGTGAACACCTTCTCCTCCGAGGTGTACCAGCGGCGGGTGACGTCGAACGCCAGGAGCTGGAACGCCCGGTCGTTCGGGAGAAACGCGGTCAGCGCCACCGAGCCGTCGGTGAGCACCTTCACCGGGCTGTCGGGCTTGGCTGCCAGAACAGCCAGCACGGCCTGGGTGACGATGTCGTAGTCACCCCAATTGCGGTCGAAGGTGCCGTTTCCTTCCGCCAGCAACACGGCCGCCAGGCTTTGCGTTCCCACCGGCTCGGCCGCCCGGGCGGGGGATGCGACCAGCCCGGAGGCGAGCGAGGCGCCCAGTAGCGAGACCAGCAGACCGGCCAGCATGCGTCGCAGTTTCATGGCTTCGTCCCTTCTGTGGTGGCTGCCCGGGTCGGGCAACTCATCCGGTCTTCGTTGTTGGGCTGGCCCACGGATGCACAGGTAAGCAAGATCACGAAGGAACTGGCCTGCGCGCATCTGCGGGGCCACCCGGCGGCGAAGTGCAGGCAAGACCGTCGACCAGAAAGGCTCTCGACATGAAGCGACTCCTCGCCGCTGGGGTTGTTCTCAGCATCACCGTGCTGTCCGGTTGCTCCGGCGGTACGCCAACGCCCTCCGTTTCGACGATGCCTCCGTCCGCGGCATCGTCGACTCCGACGATGACCCCTTCGCCGTCGCCATCGGCGCAGGCCAAGGACATCGTCGACACCACGATCGCGGCCGGCGACTTCACCACCCTGACGAAGGCGCTCACCGCGGCTGGCCTGGTCGACACCCTCAAGGGCCCGGGGCCGTTCACGGTGTTCGCGCCGACGGACGAGGCGTTCGCCACCCTGCCGAAGGGCACCCTCGACAAGGTCCTCGCGGACAAGAAGCTACTCACCAAGATCCTGACCTACCACGTGGTGGCCGGAGAAGTGACCGCGGATCAGGTGATGGGTCTGGACGGCAAGGAGGTGAAGACGCTGGAGGGCGGCACCTTCACCGTCAAGGTCGGCGATGACGGTGTCAGCCTTGTGGACGGCGCGGGCAACACCGTGAAGGTCACCCAGACCGACATCATGGCGAGCAACGGTGTCATTCACGTCGTCGACGCCGTGCTGATGCCCAACTGAGCCGACTTTCGCCGGCCACCGGACGCCGCGAGGCCTTGGCCAAGGTCGACCTCTCTGAGAGCTATTCACACGACCGCCCACCAACACATGGCGGCCTTGCCGAGGCGAGCCGTGGGCGCGACCGTCTCGCGACTACGCGTCGCGCCGGCGCCACCGAACCCGGAAAGAGTCGCAAGCCCCAGCGTGTGAGAGCCCCTGGGTCCGTGCGAATCCGTCCGGCGATGATCCGGGTCAGCCGGACGACAGCATCCTTCTGCCGACAACAGCGCCCCCGGCCCTCAGAGATGTTGAGCGCATGTTGTGAAAGGCCCCGGACATGGCGATGGCCCTGACTGTTTGCCCTAGTCAGCAGCACCTTACGGTGCGCGAGAGAGGAGTTGAACCTACCGCGGGGCACGAGCCAACCTGCGTTTGACTAGGCATTATGTACAGTTCGTCTGCTGTCGGACGAGGCGCGTGGGGCAGACGAGGGGCAGGATTTCGCGGTCGCCGACACGGAGAGTGCTGGCTAGGGTGCTCGTCAACCCGACCCAGCTACGGCACCAGAGCGAGCAAGGCGACATTCTTCACTCGAACCGCCCCCAGCCGCTCGGCGTCAGTATTGCGAACTTCGCGGCCGATGAAGGAGGCGCACTGAACCTGACCGGGAAGCCCCAGCATGTCCCAGGGCGACAGCGGCGAGCGACCCTCGTCGGACTCTGGCTGTTCTTCCGTCATGCTCACCTCCCCGCAGGACAACAACATAGGGGCTGCCTCGGACAAGTCACCCGAGTGCACACGCCGCTCCGCCCGGAACCAAAGAAGCCGCCAGGCCGAGGTATGGGTCCCTGAGGCCCCTCAGCCATCTGTTCAGGCGGGCGCCTCGTGCGACAGAACGCCCTTAACGGCTTTAGGGCGCTTTATCTTCTCTAGATAAAGTATCCTAAGACCTGTAAGGTCTCCGATGTGAAGGCCATCCTCAACCCGTACACGCCGAACGCGGGGGCGCAACCCCAGGCGCTCGTCGGACGGAACGACCAGCTGGAGTCTTTCGACCTGCTGCTGGCCCGGATCGAGAAGGGACGCAGCGAGCAGTCGATGATCGTCAGCGGCCTTCGCGGTGTCGGCAAGACCGTGCTGCTCGGGCTGTTCCGGCAAGAGGCGCTCGCCCGGGACTGGGTGGTCGTTGAACTCGAGGTCAGCAAGCACGACGACACCGAGTTCCGGCGCGACATCGCCGTCCGGATGCGTTCGGCCCTGCTCGAGCTGTCGCCACGCGTCCGGTGGACGGAGCGGGCCAGGCACGCTGCCGCTGTCCTGAAGTCGTTCTCGGTCAGCGTCGATCCGATGGGCACGTGGACCGCTGGGCTCGACGTTCAGGCCGCTGAGGGCTTCGCCGACCACCTCGACCTGACCCTGGACCTGACCGACCTGTTCCTGGCCGTCGGCGAGACCGCAAAGGAGCACGGCAAGGGCGTCGTCCTGCTGTTCGACGAGGTGCAGTTCCTGAAGCCGTCCCAGCTGGAGGCGCTCATCCAGGCCCTCCACAAAATGGTCCAGCGCGCGCTCCCGATCACGATGGTCGCGGCCGGACTGCCCCAGATCGCCGAACTCGCCGGCGACGCCAAGTCCTACGCCGAACGCCTGTTCACCTTCCCCCAGCTCGGCGACCTCGAACCCGTCTACGCCAAGGAGGCCCTCGTCCTGCCCGCCGCCGAGGAAGGGGTCAACTACACCCCGGAAGCCCTCGACGAGGCAGTCAGGATCACCGGCGGCTACCCGTACTTCATCCAGGAACTCGGCTACGCGACCTGGACGGTCGCCGAAGGGCCAGCCATCACCCGCGACGACATCCTCGCCGCCGAGCCGGGGTACGAGGCCAAGCTCGACGCGTCGTTCTTCCGCGTCCGCCTCGACCGGGCGACCGAACTGCAACGCGCCTACCTGCGCGCCATGGCCGAGCTCGGCAGCGCACCACAGAAGGCCAGCGACGTCGCCAACGTCATGGGACGGACCTCCACCAACCTCGGCCCAACCCGAGCCGAACTGATCAACATGGGCCTGCTCTACACTCCCGAACACGGCTACGCCGCGTTCACCGTCCCCCACTTCGACCGGTTCCTCCGTCGCGCCATCCCCACCCTTGAGGTACCACCCCTGCGCCGACGCAAGACGCGGTGAGTCAGAGCGCCACATGCCGTCAACACGGAAACGTCGACGAACGTGTGAACTCGTCCGCAGCACTCGGACGACATCAGACTGCGCATCTGGACGCTCCGTCATTGAGATTCTCGTCGCCAGTCCACGAAGCTCACCGGGCGAGGCCGTAGCAGCGCGATGGCCAGCAACGCCAGCCCTCGATCGCCGGCAAGACAAGGCTCTCCCCGCAGCCAGTGAGCCGTACCAGCCTTCGGCTGGCCGTGGGGCAGACGTGGGGCAGAGCGGCCCGTCCCGGGACGTCCAAACGCCTTCCGCACCTAGTCACAGGCGGCTTTCGCCGTGCCATTCCCGTGGGGTGAGAGTGGTCACGAGATGGCTCACCTGACCCGAGACGGCCAACCACGCCGAGCGAAAGCCCTAGCCAGACAGATTCGGGCCTAGTCAATAATGATCACGAGAGAGGATTCGCGTTTCTGTGTTTTCCCTTGTCAAGGGCACCTTACGATGCGCGAGGGAGGAGTCGAACCTACCGTGGGGCACGAGCCAACATGGCCCTCACTACGTGATTTGTACAGTTTTCGGGTCGCTGCGTCAGGCTCGTGGGGCAGATGAGGGGCAGAGCTTGGCCTCCGCCACCGGAACAGCGCCCGATGGCCCAGAGCGTGGCGGCCAGTCAGATGACGTATCGGTAGAAGAACCCTGCCCCGCGTCGGTTCGGCCACCGTCGCAGCCTTGGCCACCGCAACGCTCAGCTGGCGCTACCTCCGCAGATCCACGCATGCCACCCGCAGCTCCGACGCCCAGCGAGGTCTGCTCCCGAGCGAGCGAGCCGGCCTAGAGTTGTCGGCAGACTCGGGTGCCCCCGGACTGCCTCCACTCTGGCAACAATGAGAGTTTGTGTGCGCCAGAGCGTACGGACGTGCGGGGGACCCGAGACCGTTGGGCCTACTTCTTCTTGCCCTTCTTCTTGTCCTTCTTCTTGTCCTTCTTGCTCTTGCCCATCTTCGTATCCTTTCTGAATCCGCGGGGACCGTCCCCGCGAGACATCTCGGCCGTGAGGTGCGGCACAACAGGCTGGCTGTCAGCTTGTGCCCCTGGTCAGGAGCGCCCTGAGTCGGCCGCTCCGGGCGAATCCATCGGCCTCTTCCGGCGTGCGTGTCGAACTGCGCGGGTCACCGCTATCGGCACCGATGCCGCCTTCGTCCTGCCCTCGCCGCGCTGAGAGATCATTCCGAGCCACGTGCCGACGCCGATCCCGGTGGCGATCAGCCCAGGTAGCGGAAGGCCCTTCAACGTCGGTTTGGCACCGCTCGACCACAGGAACGCACCGGCGAGAAGCGCGCTGGCGGCCACCAGACCGTCGACCACGCGGTCAGCCACCCGGTCCGGGTCATGGAGCCGAATGTCCACCGCCGCCTCGCCACGGCTGAGCTGCCGCAGGACGTTGCTCAGATCGTTGGGGAACGATCGGGCAAGGCTGTGCCAGCTGCGCATCACCCCGGCCAGTTCACCGGCGATCCGGCGCGGATCGAGCCGATGCTGCACCATCCGGCTCAGGTAGGGCTGAAGCGCCCGGTCGATGGTCGTGCGCACGCCCATGCTCTGGGCGAGCCCCTGGAGCCGGACGAGGACCCGGAACACCAGCGCCATGTCCGGCGGCAGCTGCAGGCCGAACTTCCGCAGGATCGCCGAACTGGCGTTGATGGTGGCACGGACATCGCCTTCGCCCATGCCGACATAGACGTACTTGGCGAGCCAGAGATCGATCTCGCCGGCGAAGGTTTCGCGATCGATCGTCGCGGGAGCCTGACACATGGCGAGGACGAGATCCGCAAACCCCCGATTGTCGCGCACGGCCAGGGCGAGCATGACCTCCTCCAGCTGGGTCTGCCGCGTCGAGGTCAGCCGTCCGACGTCCCCGTAGTCGAGGAGAGCGATTCGGTCTGGACGCTGCAGCATGAAGTTGCCCGGGTGTGGATCGGCGTGGAAGACCCCGTCACGGAACAGCATCGTGAGGTAGATGTCCAGGACGCGGCCCACGACGGCGTCCACGTCGAAGCCTTCGGCCTCGAGGTCGCCCCGGTCGCGTACCGGGTACCCCTCGATCAGGTCCATCGTGAGCACGCCCCGGCTCGACAAGTCGGGGTGGGGATGCGGGATGGTGAGTTCGTCTTCCCCCGCGAACGCGGCCTCGAAGTGCTGCATCGAGGCAAGCTCGACCCGCAGGTCGATGGCGTCGCGCATCATGGTGGCGAACTGGGCGATCAGTTCGACCGGATGATGAGCCGCCAACCCGGGGTCGGCACCCGCGGCATACGCCGCCAGCGCGGACATCAGCTCGAGGTCGGCGATCACGTTCCGCTCAGCCCCTGAGTGCATCACCTTGACGACCACGCGGCGCGAGTCGACGAGCATTGCCCGGTGCACCTGGCCGATGGAGGCCGACGCGATCGGTACGGGCTCGAACTCGGCGAACAACTCGGTCACCGGCGCACCCAGTTCGTCCGCGATCCGCTGCTCCGCAGAGCCCGGCGGGTCGGCCGGCACCGATGCCTGAAGGGCCTCGAGCGCCTGCGCGATCTCGGAGCCCACCACGTCCGGTCTCTGTGAGAGCATCTGCCCGAGCTTCACGAAGGTCGGCCCCAGGGCGACCAGCGCTGCCCCAACACGCTCGCCCGGCGACATCGCTGCCACCACCGGGTCGACCGAGGCTGCCAGCCGGCGCTCGACCAGCAGTGTCCGATCTCCGCCGGCGGCGGCTGCGGCCGCGTGGTCAGCCAGTGCGCCCAAGCCGTAGCGGGCCAACACCTCGTAGACCTCACGGATCCGCGCCCTGTTGTCGAGCAGAACACGGGTGACGTCGCTCACCGTTGGCCCTCCCTCGCCGTCAGGCACGCTCTCAACAGACCGGCGTGAGCCCCTCGCAACAGGATGCGGGTACTGCCGGTCATGCTTGGTAGCGAGTCTCGACGAGCCGGCTGTCGACGATGTCGGGGTTGGGATCGGGTATGACCGAGCGCTTGGGAAGCGTGGTGACCGTCCTGTCCAGCGGCTGGTAGGGCACTCGCGAGAGGATGTCGGCAATGATGTTCAGACGCGCCGATTTCTTGTCGTCGCTGCGCACGGTGCGCCATGGCGCCCATTCGCTGTCGGTCTGCGTCAGCATGTCGTCGCGCGCCTTGGTGTACTGATCCCATCGGCGGTAGGAAGCGATGTCCATGTCGGAGAGCTTCCAGATCTTGCGCGGATCGTTGATCCGGCTCTCCAGCCGAAGCGTCTGCTGCTCGGGACTTACGTCAAGCCAGTACTTCAGCAGGATGATGCCGGAGTCGGTGATCAGTTTCTCGACGGACGGGACGAGGCCGAGGAACTCCCGGACCTCCTGCGTGGTGCAGAAGCCGAACACCCGTTCGACGCCGGCCCGGTTGTACCAGCTCCGGTCGAAGATCACCACCTCGCCCCCCGCCGGGAGATGCGGGAGGTAACGCTGAACGTACATCTGGCTCTTCTCGCGCTCGGTCGGTGCCGGGAGGGCCACCACCCTGAACACTCGCGGGCTCACCCGTTCGGTGATCGCCTTGATGACTCCACCCTTGCCCGCCGAGTCGCGACCCTCAAAGACGATGCAGACCTTCGCTCCCGACTGCTTGACCCATTCCTGCAACTCGACCAGTTCACCGTGGAGACGCTTGAGCTGCTTGGCGTATGCCTTGTTCTTCACTGCCGTTCCCTCTGCTTCCGTTACTTGCCGGCGTCGGTGGTCACGAGTGCCCGCTCGGGCAGGATGCTGCCCAGACCTGACGGCGAGTGACCAGCGGGGTTTGCCTTCGCGCGGCGGACCGCCTTGTAGATCTCGATGACCACAGGCAGGATCAGCGACCACCCGAGCACCGCGATCCACTGGTCGCTCGTGAGGGGAGCGGTGCCGAGGAGCCCGCGCAGCCAGCTCCACTCGACGCCTGCCACGAGGAGAAGCGTCGGGATCACCAGGATCCTGAGCGCGCCGACGACGGGTGCGGCGAGCCCGGAGGTCGGGAAGCGACGCAGCACCAGTGCGCTGAACACCGTCCCAAGGCCCATCACCGCGAACGCCATCGTCACCGGCACGTTCGGCTCTGTCGGGCTCATCGTTCCGGGCGTCGTCAACAGCGCCCCGATGGTGACGCCGAAGAGCACAACACCGTAGAACAGCCACTCGCCGATCGCCCGCTTGTTCGCGATGCCCTCTGCGACGTTGCGCGGGGGACGGTTCATGATGTCGTCCGGTGTCGGATCAAGCATGATCATGACGAGCGGTGCGACCGCGACGAAGAAGTTCAGGTAGAGCACCATCAACGGTGTCAGCGGCATGCCCTGATTGATGTTGAAAATGCTGGCGACGAGGAACAGCAGGATCAGCGAGAACAACTGGGTCATCTGAAAGCGGATGTACGCCGTGACCTTCTCGTAGATGCCTCTACCCAGCGTGATCGCGTGGACGAGCGTGCCGAAATTGTCGTCGGTCAGGATCATCTTGGCAGCCTGTTTGGTGACCTCGCTGCCCGATCCCATGGCAACGCCGATATCTGCCTGTTTGAGTGCTGCGGCGTCGTTCACGGCATCGCCGGTCATCGCGACCACCTCGCCGGTCTCCTGCATCAGCCGGGCAAGGCGGAGCTTGTCCTGCGGAGTGACCCGGCCGAAGACGTGCAACCGGGGCAGCGCCGCTTTCACTTCGTCGTCGTTCATCTGCTGGAGTTCGGCGCCGCTGATCGCGCCCTCACCCAGACCCAGCTCCGCCCCGATCGCGCCCGCGGTGATCGCGTGGTCACCGGTGATCATCCGGACGTCGATCCCGGCGGAATGGGCGACCCGGACCGCCTCCAGCGACGAGGGACGCAACGGGTCGATGATGCCCACCATGCCGACGAAGGAGAACTGCTCCACGTGGCCCATGGGATCGGCGGTCACGGCATCGGTCTGGCCGGTCACGTCACGCAGGCCGAAGGCGAGCACCCGCAAGCCCTGCTCAGACATCTCGCGGTTCGCGTCCAGAATCTGGTCGCGGACCTGTTCGATCGCAACCTCGCTGCCGTCGGCCCGCTGCACGTGGGAGCAGCGGTCGAGCACCACGTCCGGCCCGCCCTTGAGCAGTCCGACGAACCTCTCGCCTTCTGGCAGCAGCACGTCGTGGTAGGTGACCATGAATTTGTAGTCGGAGTCGAACGGCACCTCCGCGACGCGCGGGTACGCCCGGCGGGTCTCCTCGGCATCGACGCCCAGCTTGGCGGCCAGGACGACCAAGGCTGCCTCAGTGGGATCGCCGACCACGGCTCCGAGGTCGGAAACCGTCGCATCGGAGTCGAGGCACAGTGCGTACGCAAGACGGGTGAAGTCGGGGACGGGAACGCCAGCGATGCCGGTGATCTGGCCGGACTTCTCGTAGCCGTCGCCCGAGACGTTGAACCACTCCCCGCGGTAGTACAGCTTGCGGACCATCATCTCGTTGAGGGTGAGGGTGCCCGTCTTGTCGGAGTTGATCGCGCTGGTGGCGCCCAGTGTCTCGACGTCCCCCAGGTTCTTGACCACGGCCTTGGCCTCGGCGAGTTTCTTGGCCCCGAAGGCGAGCATCGCCTGCACAAAGGTCGGCATGCCCGTCGGGATCGCCGAGACTGCCATCGAGATGCCGAGCAGCAGCACGGCCTCGAGTCGCTGGCCGCGGACGAGACCGAGGATCACGATGATCGCCACGGCGATCCAGGCGATGATCCCCAGAACCTTGGTCAGAGACGCCAGTTCCCGCTGGAGCGGGGACTTCGACGGTGGGACCGCCGCAAGCATGGACGCGATCTGTCCCATCTCGGTGTTCATGCCGGTTTCGGTCACCACCATGACGGCCGTGCCCCGGGTGACCGAGGTGTTCTGGAACAGCATGGCGGTGCGATCGCCCAGCGCCACGTCACCGGCCGGGTTGGGCGCACTTCCCTTGGGGATCGGCGCGCTCTCGCCGGTGAGTGCGGCCTCCTGGGTCTCGCAGCTGGCGGAACGCAGGATGCGCCCGTCCGCGGGAACCAGGTCACCGGCTTCCAGCTGGACGATGTCGCCGGGCACCAGGTCGGTGGCGGCGATCTCGGCCAGGCTGCCGTCGCGGACGACCCGAACCCGCGGGGTCTGCATCTTCGACAGCGCATCGACGGCGGCGAGCGCCTTCAGTTCCTGCTGTGTCCCGAGCACGACGTTGAGGATGACCAGGACGGCCACCAGAATGCCCACCGGGCGCTGCCCGATGGCCAGGCTGATGACAGCGACTGCCACCAGCATGAGGTTCATCGGGTCGCCCAGCTCGCGGATCGCGATCGTCCAGCGCGTCGGCGGTGGCTCCGATGCGATCTTGTTCTCGCCGGCTTTCGCGCGGCTGGCCTGGACGCCTGCGGCGTCCAGGCCGAGTTCAGGGTTCACTCCCAGCGCGGCGGAAACGTCCTGCGGCGCCATCGAGTGCCACGCCTGACGGGCGACTTCCACGTTGGGAGAAAGGGTGGTGGTCTGGCTTTCGGTCACGCCTCATGGTGAGACGGCTGAGCCGACTTGCCTACCCCCCAGTTATGGGGATCCTCCTAGTCAGCACCGGGTCCCGGCTTCGCGCGCGGATGGGGAGATTCCGCTCTTGGGCGCGGCCGGGTGCCGGGTGCGAATCAGGAGTCTTCGTCGCAGACTGCCGCGGTAGTCCGGCGTCTGAGCTCGTCCGCCTTCGCTGTCAAGGCCGTCTCCGCAATGATCCCTGCGGAGCGGGAACTTCACGCGTCCCTGGGTTGAAGTTGCCACAATGGTCGCACACTGGACGCCCACGAAGACGACATGATGACTGAACCCACTCCCGGCAGCCGCATCGCTGTGATCGACGACCACGAGTTGATCGCCGAGGGGGTCGCCGCTGCCGTCGCCGACCTGGCCGACGTGCACCTGGTGGCCAGCGCACGGACGGTTGACGAGTTCCTCGCCCTCGGTGTGGATGTCGATCTCGTTCTGCTCGACCTACGGCTGGGGGACGCTACCCGTCCCGCCGAGAACGTCGGACGGCTGCGCGCGGCAGGCATCGAGGTGCTCGCCTACACATCGGCGGAGAGCCCGGCGCTGCTGCGCGAGGCCGCCCGGGCCGACATCATCGGCGTCGTCACGAAGAGCGAGTCGCGCGCAGAACTGATCCAGGCAGTCCGGCAGGCACTTCAGGGGTGCGTGGTCGCCTCCACCGACTGGGCTGCCGCTCTGGACGGCGACGGCGAGGTCGCGACGGTGGGGCTGACGCCCCGAGAGACCCAGGTGTTGCAGTTGTACGCGTCCGGGGAAAAGGCCGACCGCGTCGCCCGCCTGTTGGG
Organism: Propionicimonas sp.; assembly: GCF_049840635.1. Taxonomy (GTDB): domain Bacteria; phylum Actinomycetota; class Actinomycetes; order Propionibacteriales; family Propionibacteriaceae; genus Propionicimonas. Next base: position 1,953,731 of record NZ_JASGKL010000005.1, on the reverse strand, counting down.
CATCTCGCGGGACACCGTGCTTGACCACATTCAGAACGTGAGGACGAAGTACGCCGCGGCCTCGCGTCCGGCAGGGACGAAGATCGATCTGTACCGCCGCGCGGTGGAGGACGGCATCCTCGAAGGCCCGCAGTGAGCCTCGACCTCGGGTCGCTCGCCTGGCGGGAGGGCCCGCCGACGGCTGCGTCGGAGGCCGCCGAGACTATCTCGCGCCAGATCGCCTGGATCTTCTCGCTGGTGTACGGACTGCTGGAACTCATCGGCCTCGTCGGGGAGGTTCCGTCGGTCACCGACACGCCAGCCGGGTGGCAGGCCGCCTCCTTGCTGGTCGCTCTGGGCACCGTGGCCATCCTGGTCGGCACCCGCGCTCCGCGGGCGGTTCTGCGCGCCGGCTGGGCGATCTACCCGGTCGGGTGGGCGCTGTCCGCGATCGCGTGGACGGTGCTCGGCCCCTCGCAGGTTCCGGGCGCGTCTCTCATGCCCTGGACCTGGGACCTCGCGCCGCTGGCCATCGCAATCGCCGCCCTCCGCTGGAGCCTCGTCCCGGCCGTCGCGATCGGGATCGCGCCCATCCTCGTGGTGCTGGCCGTCGCCGTCTCCGGCGGCGTACTGACGCCGGGGCTTGCGTCCATGATCGCCCTGGGGCTGGGCAACTCGATCTTCGCCGTGCTGGTCGTCGCCGCCCGCAGCCACCTGCTGCAGACCTGGCATGCCGCCCGACGCCTCGCCGACGAGGAGCGGGCCGCCCTGCTCGAGCAGGCCTGGCGGGCTGAGCGGGATAGGTTGACAGCCCTCATCCACGACCAGGTCCTGGGCACCCTCAGCGCGGTCGGACGGGGTGGCGTGGGCCACGCGGACCTCGTCGCCGCGGCGGAGAACTCCCTCGAACTGCTCGCCGACCACCTGACCGTTACGGATGAGTCCCTCGTCATCCGGGACGATCTGCGGGCAGTGGCGCTGGCCAACCGCTTCGACTTCACGCTCGCCGCGCCCGCTGCCGAGGTGCGGTATCCGGGCGAGGTCGGAGAAGCCGTCATTGCCGCCACTGCCCAGGCTGCGCGCAACAGTGTCGAGCACGCCGGGACGGCAGCCGCCCGCACGATGCGAGTCGACCTCGCGCCCGCAAGCGTGGTGGTCGAGGTTGTGGACGACGGCGTGGGGTTCGACCCGGACGCGGTCCCCGAGACCCGGCTTGGCCTCCAGACCTCGGTGCTGGGCCGGATGCGCGCTCTGGACGGCGGCGACGCCGTGGTGGGATCCGCCCCCGGCGAGGGCACCACCGTGCGGATATCGTGGCGAGCCGCCGACCGGAAGCCGGCTCAGCGGACGCCGTCGCCGGTGGCTCTCCCCCTGCCCGACATCGGCACCGCGACGGGCGTCACCAGCCGCGCGGCCCGCGTGTGCCTCCTGCTCTGCTGGGGTGCCGGTCTGGCGTGGGTGGCGCAGTCCTGGCCCAGCCTGCCCGCACCTGCGTTGACAGTGGCTGCGGTCGCCTGGCTGCTGATCGCGCTGTTCATGGTGACGCGTCCGTCGACGACGCTGCCCGGCGCCCCCACGGTGGTCGTGGCGGCGCTGACGCCCGCGGTGACCGCCGCCTGCCTGCTTGTCCAGTGGACGCAGGTGTTGCCGGAGCAGGTCTGGCTGCTGCAACTCGGTGCGGACGTCGGCGCGCTCCTCGCGCTGCGTGGACGCGTCCGCGCCGGCGCGGCCGGAATCCTGCTCAGCGTCGCGGTCGTACTGCCCATGACCCTCGGAATGGGGCAGGTCGGAGCCGGCGTCGCCGTGCTGGTGTCGCCGGTAGTTGCCGTGATAGCGGCATCGCTGCTGTACCGGGTGGTGAGCCGCACGATGACGGCCACTCTTGCCGCCCGGGACGCTGAGGCGCAGGCGATTGCCGCTCAGCACGCCGCACGGGACGCAGCGGAGCGCGCCAGGGGCCTGCGGGTCGAGGTCGCCCGACTGAGCCTGCCCAGCCTCACCGCGGTGGTTGCTGGCGAGGCCGTGGACGCGGGGCTGGCCGAGTCGTGCCTGATCGCGGCGGCCTCCGTCCGCGACCTGCTGCGGGCCCCCGCCCTGGCTACCGGCAGTCTGGCCCGCATCTGCGCGGACGCCCGTGACCGCGGCGTCCGGGTCAGGCTCTTGGACGACAGTTCCGGGTTGCGTCCGCTGAGCGAGGCCACCATCCGGCGACTGGCCGAGGCGGTGGCCGCCGCCGCCGGCGGCCGCGTCACTATCCGCGTGCAGCCCGACGGACGCCGTCCGGCCGTCACCCTCGTCCTCGACGACGCCACGGTGACCCGGCTCGAGTTCGACGAGTAGTCAGCAGCGGGTCGCGGCTTCGCGCGGATGATGGGGTGAGAAGATCCGCTCTTGGGCGCGGCCGGGTGCCTGGTGAGGATCAGGACTGTTCGTCGCGGATCCCGCTGTCAGATCCTGCGTTCTCTCGGGTGGTCAGGGTGCTGGATCCAGGTACAGGTAGTGACGAAGTCGCGCGCGTGCGGCCCGCCGGCTGCCCGCGAAGGCGGCGAGCCCGGCGATGCCTGTTGCAGCCAGATAGCCGCCGATGGTGTATCGCAGCAGCCGGTTTCCCAGCGGCGGCCAGAAGATCATCGCGACGGCGATGGCGAGGGACAGTAAGCCATCGAGGACCAGGACCCCGCGCCCGACCGGGGCCGACGAGGCCGTTGCCGCCGCGATCAGCTGGGCCAGCCCGCGCAACCCGACGACGACCACCACGATCCACCGTGCGACGTCGATCGCGACCAGGTTGCCGATGGCCAGGGCCACCGCACAGACGACCGCTACGGCAGCCAGGACCGCCCACACCAGCCAGGGCTGGCCCCGACGCAATTCGGCGATCGCCCCGACAAGGGTGTGGACGGCTTCGGCGGCGAGCCAGATCGCGAGCATCACCGCCACCCAGGCGACAGGTATGGTGCCAGGCCAGACCAGGAGGGGGACGCCCACGAGCAGCGGGACGACACTGCGCAACAGCATCCGGACGTTGACCCGGCCCAGCCGGGCCGACAGCGGGTCGCGGCGAGCGGCTGGGAGACGACCGGTCAGCGCCCCCGCTGGCTGTGGCAGAGCCTCGCCCCGGATCGCCGAGACCGCGAAGCGGCTGTTCTCGCCCGGTCCCGGGACAACGGGGCAGCGCTCCAGCGCCACCCGCTCCGGCTCGGACGCCGCCCAGGAGGTGAGCCAGCCGGGCACACTCCCCGGCGCTTCGGGCATCACGAACCTCACCGGTACCGCCAACCGAGACATCAGCTGCCGGGCATCGGTGGCAGCGAGCCGGTCCACCGATCGAACCGTCGCCAGCAACTCGGACTCAAGACGACCGCCCGCCGCCCTGCGGAACCGCTCGTCGCCGGCGGCGGAAACCGCAGCATCCCGGCTCGCCAGCAGGCCGGCATACGCAGGATTGGGGCCAGACGCGTCAGGAGTGGGCAACGGCGGGGCGAGTGCGACCACGCCGGCGACGGCCTGCGGGTCGATGGCGGCGCAGGCGAGCGCGACATCCGCACCGAACCCGGTGCCCGCCACCGTGAACCGGCGGTCACCGAACACGATGCGGGCGGTGGCCAGCACAGCGCCCGCATGGTCCTCGAGGGAGTACGCGTTGGCTGTCGGCGCCGGCGAGTCGCCGAACCCGAGCAGGTCGAGGACGACCACTTCGTGGTCGGCGGCGAGATTGTCCGCCGCGTCCTGCCAGATCCGCCAGGTGTTTCCGAGGTCGGGCAGCAGCACCAACGGCTCGCCCGCGCCGGTGCGGAGCCCGACACTGAGCTGATTCTCCTCGGCCCGCCGGACCTCCTCCGCCACGCGGTCGGGCACGTTGACGATGAGCAGGTGATCGGCCGTCAGGCCCCCGATTCGACGAACGTCCAGATCGGGCTTGAGCCGCTGGAGGCCCAACAACTCGTAGGGCCGCACCAGTGGGTCCTTGACTCCGAGGGCGAAGGTTGTCGGCATGGTCAGCTTCGGGAGATCGTCCACGAGGGTCGTCGCAGTGATGGTGTTCTGCAGCGTCCTGGCCATCACCTCCCAGTGGATGGGGAGTTCCTCGGCCCGGATGTACTCCTCCACCGGTCCACGGAGCGGCCCTGCCGCGAGAGCGTAGAACGGGGTGTTGCGCTGCTTCTGGTCGCCGATGACCCGCCACAGCCACGTCCAGAACACCGCCTTGACATACGACGTGCCGAACCGGTGCTTCACGTAGTTCTCCGGCGGCAGGTAGAACGGCGTCGACAACAGGAAAAGGCGTCGCACTCGTTCGGGGTGGTGCGCGGCGTAGCGCGCCGCGATGTCACCGCCCAGCGAGTAGCCGAGCAACAGGAAGCGCCCCGGCAGATCCAGGTCATCCAGGGTTGCCGCCAGCACAGCCACGTGCTCATCGGTGGTGTAGTCGATGTCCAGCGGTTTCGGCGAACCCCCGAACCCCAGCAGGTCCGGGGCGATCACCCGGTAGTCCAGCGTCAGCAGCGCCACCAACGGACGCATGTCGTCGGCGGTCGAGTTGATCCCGTGCAGGAGCACGACCACAGGTCCGCTGCCCTCATCGATCCGCACTTTCAACCGGAGCTCGGCAACCTTGGTGGCCATCATCCCTACCGCTTCTGATGCCCGTTCCCGACGCTCAGTCGTCCGGCTCGCTCGTGGGCTTCGCCTGCTCGGCGGCGTCCACCCGGGAGGTGATCTCCTCCACCACCGCCCTGTCGACAGCGCGCTGAACGATCCGATCCGCCTTGGCCAGGGCTTTCTGCAACTCGACCATGGCAGGGTCGGAGACGAGCATCATGAGGCCGGAGTGACCGGGCTCGACCGCCGCGGACAGTTCCTCAGCGAGTTCGCCCGCCACCTGGTTGTGGCGCAGGCGGCCGACGCCGGCACCGACAGCGCCGCCCACGGCCAGGCCGGCCAGCAGTGAGGGCGGGAAGAGAAGTCCCACGATCGCACCGGTCACCAGCCCCCAGCGAAGACCGCGGCGGGTCCGAAGATCGGTGGCCTGGTCGATCGTCAGTTCTCCGTTCTGGTCCTTCGCCAGCACGAAGGCACCCTCGATGCGTAGCCGGTTCGCGTCCGCTGCCTGGCGGAGTTCGCTGTATGCCTCCAGGGCGAGGTGCTTCTCGGAGAAGTCCGCGACGAGCAGGCTCCAGGCGCCGTCGGAGAGCAACGCGCCGGCAACACTGGTGTCGCCGTCGGTCGCCTCGGCGACCACGAGATCGAGATCACCGTCCGTGGTCGCGGCGATCGAGACCCGATCGTCCCCACTGGCGGCGCCGAACGCAACAACAGGCACGCCGTCCGCGGTGACGCCGGACACGACCGTTGCGGTCGGCTCCACACCGGTTGCGGAACCAGGTGCGGCGGGGCCGACGGGAGTGGGCTCGGGAGGTGTGACGGCGTCGGACATGGTTGTTCCTTTCAACTCTTGGGGAGAGGTTCTCGTGCTTGGGCGTCGAGCCCGATGAAGGGTTCGTGGACGCGGGAGGCGACGACGACGCGGTGGACGAAGTCGAGTTTCTCGGCGACCGGTTGGGGGATGGTGAAGGGGTACAGGTCGCCTTTGCCCATGGCGTGGTTGGCGCGGTTGAGCAGGTGTGACACCCACGTCCAGTCGGTCAGGGCGTCCGCCATCGGGACGTCGGTGTAGTCGGTCCGCGGACGGATGTCGGACGGTAGCGCGGGCTGGGCCTGTCTGCTCATCAGCAGGCCGCCGTTCGCGGTGATGCCCAGCGTCGCCAGGATGTGCTGGTAGTGCGCGAACGTCTCGGCGAAGTCCTCCCACGGGTGCATCGTCGCGTAGGAGGAGATGTAGTTCTCCGGCCAGTCGGACGGGGCCCCGTCGCGATAGTGCCGTTCCAGCGCCTCCGCGTAGGACGCGCGCTCGTCCCCGAACAGCGTCCGGCACTCCTCCAGCAGCGTCCCGCCCGGCTCCTCGACCAGCTGCCACTGGTAGTAGTGGCCGACCTCGTGGCGGAAGTGGCCCAGCATCGTCCGGTACGGCTCACCCAGGGTGATCCGCAGCCGCTCGCGGTGGTCGTCCAGGCTCTCGGTCAGGTCGATCGTGATCACCCCGTCCGCGTGCCCGATGACCACCGGCACACCCTCCCGGGACGCGAGCAGGTCGAACGCCAGCCCACCGTCGGCCACCCACTGCGGCCGGATCGGCAACGCCAGATCCGCCAGGCCGATCAACAACCGGCGCTTCGCCGTCTCGGTGACCGCCAGCTTCCCCATCGCCACCGTGTCGTCGAGGTCAGGACGGCGGCGCGTCAGCCGGCACGAATAGCACTCCACGTGCGGGCCGCCCGCCCGGACAGCCCAGTTGCAGCCCCACCGCCGGTTGGCGCACGGCTCCAACCCCGGCTCGCCCAGCGCGTACGCCCGCTTCGTCACCGGATCCAGCAACACCGGCTGCGCACACGACCCGCACTCCAGACTCTCGATCCACAACGGGGTACCACACGCCGGGCAGTCCAGGACCGTTCTCACACCGGTCACGGTACCGGCCACCGGCCACCGTGCTGACCCCCCAGATGTGGGGATGGCTCGTCCGTGAGGGGCCTTCCTAGCCTCGGTGGTGAGCAACGTGCCCCCACCCCCGGGCGTCCGGTGGAGAAAGGTGACCATGCCGAGCCACACGAGTGAGGGCGAGGATCTCGCCTACCTGCCCGCATCGCGCCAGCTGGAACTGTTCAGCACGCGCCAGTTGTCTCCCGTCGACGTGCTGGAAGCGCAGAATCTCCCAGTACGAGCATCACAACGGACTGGTCAACGCGGTGACGTTCACCCACTTCGACAAGGCCAGGGCCGAGGCCAGGGAGTCCGAGGACCGCTGGCGACGCGGTGAGGCGCGGCCGCTGGAGGGCATCACCTGCGCGCTCAAGGACGAACACCACGAGGCCGGAATGACGATCACCAGCGGCTCGGCGCTGCTGGCCGACCAGGTGAAGGACTACACCGACGAGGTCACCGCACTCCTCAAGGACGCCGGCGTCGTCACACACCTGCAGACGACCGTTCCCGAGTTCTACCTGATCGGCCTGACCCACTCCGTGCACTGGGGCGTCACCCGCAACCCGTGGAACCTGTCCTTCACCGTCGGCGGGTCCTCCGGCGGCTCCGGCGCCGCGCTGGCTGCCGGCATGACGACTCTGGCGACCGGCTCCGACATGGGCGGCTCGGTCCGGCTGCCGTCGGCGTTCTGCGGGCTGTACGGCTTCAAGCCGCCCTACGGACGGGTGAGTACCGAGCTGCCGCTGGAGCAGTATGCCGGCACCGGGCCGTTGGCAAGGACTTTCGCCGACCTGGTCCGCTTCCAGAACGCCATGGCCGGGCCAACGACGTACGCCCCGATGACCCTGCCCAAGCAGACCTTGCCGCTGGACTACGACGGCGTGAATGGTCTGCGGATCGCCTACTCGCCCGATCTGGGACTGCTGCCGGTCAGCGTGGACACCAGGGAAGTCGCGGGCGCGGCAGCACTCCGGCTCCAGGAGCTCGGCGCAGAGGTGACCGGGATCGAGCTCGACCTTGGCACCTCGATGGACGACCTTGCCGACATGTTCTTCCGGGCGTTCTGGGCGGGCTCCATGGGCGGAGCGTTGGAGCAACTCAGCGACCACACCGAGGCGATGTCGCCGTACGCGGCGGCAATCTTCGACATGCTCAAGACCTCCCGCTACGGTGGGGCGGACAACGCCGCCTTCGAGCTGTGGATGCGCCGGCTCTACACACGTCTCGTCGATCAGGTCTGGAACCGAGGCTACGACGTCCTGGTCACGCCGACACTGGCCGACTCCCACGTGCCCGCGGACTTCGACCCATCACTGCACAGCTTCAGCATCGATGGCGTCCCGGCGCACCCCCAGTTCACCGCGGCCCTGACCGCACCCTGGAACATCCTCAACAGCCATCCGGTGATCTCCGTACCCGCCGGACGTACGGGACGCGGGATGCCGGTCGGCCTGCAGATCATCACCGCTCCGTACGCCGACGAGCTCGCCTTCCGGGTGGCCCACGCCTACGAGCTGGCAACCGAGCCGTTGTTCACGGCAGGTGCACGACCCGACTATCGATCCGCCTGAACCGTCCCCAGAACTGGGGATTCCGGTCGCCGTCTTCGGCTCCTAGTGTGGAACAGCCAGCGGCACCGACCGCCGGCCGCGCCCTGCCCGTCCCTCGGCCCCTGGAGTTCCGTGTGATCCGCTACACCCTGCCCAGCATCGACGACCTGCTCCGGCTCGGCGAGCCCCGGCTCGACGCGATGTCGGTCTACCTGCCCACCGAGCCGACCCCCGCCGGCCGCAACGCGGCCCTGACGGCCGTGAAGAGCGCCGTGGACGAGGCCATCCAGACACTGCGGGACAAGGGCCGGCCTCGGTCGGTGGAGGATGGGCTGCGCGCGGAGTGGGTGGCACTCACCGAAGACACCGGGCTGTGGGGCAACCTGGGACGGTCCCTTGCGGTCTTTCTGTCACCGGGCTTCAGTGAGGAATACGTCGTTGCCAACGCGTTCGACGAGCGCCGCAGCTTCGGGAAGCACTTCGACCTCGCCCCGTTGGTGCGCGCCGTGACTACTCCGCAGGACGCCTTCGCACTGACCCTGTCCAGTAACGGCTGGAACCTTTGGCGCGCCACCGCCGCGGCCCGGATCGCGGAGCTCGAACTGGTCGGCGACTACGCCGACGATGCCGCCGACGCCACCAACCGCATGAGCATCCGCGGACGAAAGCTGCTGCGCCGCCTGGGCGGCGACGAGGGCCAGAAGGTGCTGCTGGAGCGCTATGCCCAGGTGGTCGCGGACGCCGTCCGCAGCGAACTCGGACGGCTGGACCCGTCGGCAGGGCTGCCGCTGTTCGTGTTCGCCAACGATCCTCTCGGATCGCTGATCCAGAACCAGGACCTGCCCTGGCAGATCGAATTGGTGCGTGGCGCGCCCGACGAGCTGCGTCCCGACGAACTGGACGAGGCGGTTCGGGAGCGGATCGGAGCGCTGAACAGCGCCGAGGCGAGTCGGCGGGCCGACGAGATCGGCGACGGCTTTGCGCGCGGACTGGCCTCCATCGACACCGCGCAGGTCGCCCGTGCCGCCGTCGCGGGAGCCGTGGGAACACTGTTCTACGCGGTGGACGCCGACGCGAAGGGCTCGCTCGACCACGGCACCGGGGAGATCCGCTTCGAGCCGGATGGCGACGACCTGCTGACGCAGATCGCCCTCGCGGTCCTGCGCAACGGGGGCGAGGTCCGCGCCGTGCGGCCGAACGAGATCACCGCCGAGATCTGGAACGGACGCCTGCTCGCCGGTCTGCGGCATCCGCTGGCCTGAGGGTCATGTCCAGTCCCGTCCGGCCCGGCCGGTTCGTATCCACCGGCGTACTCCCCGCAGCGACCCATGTTGAGGATCTGATCGCCAGCGCCCGCGAAGAGTTCGCCGCCGTCTCCGAAGGTCAGCTGTCCAGCGTCTATCCAGCGCTGGCCGCAGCCGACCCCGACCAGTTCGGGATCGCGCTGGCCACGGTCGAAGGTGTCGTTCACCAGGTCGGCGACGCCGGAGTGGCCGTCACACTGATGAGCGTCTCCAAGCCGTTCGCTTTCGCCCTGGCGTGTGCCGATCGCGGCATCGACGAGGTGCGGCGTGTGATCGGGGTGAACGCCACCGGTATGCCGTTCAACTCGATCGAGGCGGTCGCCCGGGCGGAAGGCGGACGCACCAACCCGATGGTGAACTCCGGGGCGATCTCCACCACCAGCCTCGCCCCCGGGGCCACCGACGAGGATCGCTGGGCTTGGCTACGCGACGGCCTGGGGCGTTTCGCCGGTCACCCGCTTGACCTCGACGAGACCACGCTGGCCTCCGCCCGGGAGACCAACTTCCGCAACCGGGGGATCGCGACCCTCGTCCGGGATGCGGGAGGCCTGGCCGGCGACCCGCTCGAGGCCGTGGACCTGTACACCCGGCAGTGCTGCTTGCTGGTCAGCTGCGTGGACCTCGCCGTGATGGGCGCGACCCTCGCCGACGGCGGGGTGAACCCGGTCACCGGCGAACAGGTGGTCAGCGCAGATGTGGCGCGGGCGACTCTGGCGGTGATGAGCATCGCCGGAATGTACGAGACCTCCGGCGACTGGCTGCTCGATGTCGGTGTCCCCGCCAAGAGCGGGATCAGCGGCGGCCTGATGGCGGTCTCGCCCGGCAAGGGCGGCCTCGGGGTGTTCTCCCCGTTGCTCGACGGAGCCGGCAACTCCGTGCGTGGCCAGTTGGTCGCCCGACGGCTGGCTGCCGACCTGGGGCTGGACCTGCTCGGCTCGGCCTCGGAGCCGCGCTCATGATCGACCGCCTCGACCACCCTCGCCACGACGATCAAGCGAGGGCTTTGGCCTTCAGCGCGTCGAACTCGGCCGGCGAGATGGTGCCCGCGTCCAGCAGGGCTTTCGCCTGGGCGATCTCGCCGGCGGCGCCGCCCGAGACCGAGCGGATGTAGTCGTCGGCCGCTGCCTTCTGCGCACTAGCCTGCGCCGAAGCCCGCTCGGCCATCCCGGAGCCGCGAGCGATCAGGTAGACCAGAGCGGTCAGGAACGGCACGAAGATCAGGAACAGGAGCCAGACCGCCTTCGCCCAGCCGGACAGCGTCTTGTCCCGGAACAGGTCGGAGATGATGCTGAACAGTGCCATCAGCCACGCGAAGAGCACGAAGATCGTGAAGAACATCCAGATGAAGTCCCAGATGTGGGACAGGAAATCGCCCATGTGAATCCTTTGTCGCTCAGCGTGCAGCTGACACCGTCCGACGGACGCCGTCACGACACACTACGAGCTCGCCGGCGCGGTGCGATATCCCCAGTTCTGGGGAGCTCTGCGCCTGCCGGTCTACTCGGTGAACTCGAGCCTGCTGACGGGACCATCGTCGAGGACGGCGGCCACGGCCAGGCGGCGTCCCGCAGGCAGCATCCGGATGGTCACCTGTCCGCCCTTCGCTTCATCGACTGCGGCGATGATCCGGTCGATGGTGTCCTCTGCTGGTGGTTTCAGCCCGGGACTGTCGTCGACAGACTCACACGCGTACCCCGCGTCGCCTCGCGGCGGCACACGCCTCTGCCAGAGGTTCGTCGACGGATACCCTTGTGGGTATGCCATTTCGTGCCATTTCCGTGGGGCACGTGGGGCAGGAAGTGCCCCCGATAGGCTCTGGAGGGTACGTCTGAGCGGACCCCTGATCGGGGTGAAATCGCTTGTCAGATGCTGTTTGCCCTCGTCAGGGGCACTTGACCAATAAGTGCGCGAGAGAGGAGTTGAACCTCCACGTCCTTTCGGACACACGGACCTGAACCGTGCGCGTCTGCCATTCCGCCACTCGCGCCCGGCTCCCGGGGGAGCCAGCCGAAGAAGGCTAGCACGAGAAGGGGTTGTGCCCCGAATCCGCGGCGAAGGCTGTAGCGGGCGCCCCGGCGGGCACACCGGTCTCGCCACGCCACGGCGACCACAGTCCGTCGCGTAGGCTGGCGATTCGGGGCTGGATAGGCTTGTCCGCGCCGAGCGCATGGAGAGGAGGAGCGGATGGGGGTCTTCGACCGCGTCGAGAAGAAGCTCGAGAATGCTGTCAGCGGTGCCTTCGCCAGGGCGTTCAAGGGCGATGTCCAGCCCGTGGAGATCACCGCCCGGCTGCAGCGCGAACTCGACTCCGAGGCCAAGCTCCTCAGTCGTGACCGGAAGCTCGTTCCCAACGACTTCCGCGTCTCGCTCTCCACCCACGACTACGACCGGCTCACGCCGTACAGCAAGACGCTGAACGCCGAGATCGGCCCCCAGCTCCGCGAGTACGCCTCCGATGCCGGCTACATCTTCAACGGTCCCGTGACCATCGACTACGTCCTCGACGCCAGCCTCCCGGTCGGCCGGTTCACCGTCGCGTCCTCCGCCGTCGCAGGGGTGGACGCGGATGAGGACGCCAGCCCCAGCGAGATCCGCGCGGCGAACCTCGTCGTCGAGGTGAACGGCGTCCGCCACCCCCTCACCCCTCCCGGCCTCACCATCGGACGCGGCACCGAGGCCGACCTGCGGATCAACGATCCGGGCGTCTCCCGCCTGCACGCGCGGATCAACGTCATCGGTACCGGTGCCGGCCAGCAGCTCAGCATCGAGGACCTCGGCTCCACCAACGGGGTCACCGTCGACGGCCAGCGCACCCGGCAGGCGACCCTTGCCCTCGGCAGCCGCATCGAGATCGGCTCGACGAGGCTGGCGATCACCTCGCCGGTGTCCGATGTCTGAGCTGGTCGTCCTCGGCCTCAAAGTCGGGTTCCTGGCCCTGCTGTGGCTGTTCATCCTGTTCACGGGCAACGTGATCCGCACCGACCTGTTCGGACGCAAGGTGTCCGCGGCCGAACTCGCCCGCGCGCAGGCCGCGCCCACGCAGGGTGCGGCGGCGGCCAAGCCCCCCAAGGTCTCCCGACGCACCCTCAAGCAACTGCCGAAGACCCTGACCGTCACCCACGGCAAGCAGGCCGGCCTGCAACTCCCCCTGGGTGAAGCTGTCCTGATCGGACGCGCCAGTGACTGCCAACTGATCCTCGACGACGACTACGTCTCCACCCGCCACGCGAGGATCAGCCGCACCCCCGCCGGTTTCCAGGTCGAGGACCTCGGCTCGACCAACGGCACCTTCGTCAACAACCAGCGGATCAGCGCCCCCACCCCCTTCGGCGTCGACGACACCCTGCGCATCGGTCGGACCCTGATGGGCGTGGAGCGCTAGATGACCCTCGCCCTCCGCTACACCGCCCACTCCGAGGTCGGCCTCGTCCGGAAGAACAACCAGGACTCCGCCTACACCTCCCCGACGATGCTGATCGTCGCGGACGGAATGGGCGGCGCCGCCGCGGGCGACCTCGCCTCCGCCGTCGCCGTCCGCGAACTGCGGGCAGCGGACGCCCCCCGCAGCGGCGAGTTGATGCTCGACACCCTCTCGACAGCGATCGACGCCGCGTCCGACGCGATCAGTGACCTGGTCGACTCCGATCCCCGCCTCGACGGCATGGGCAGCACCGTGTGCGGCGTCATGTTCGACGGCGAGCAACTCGGCCTGGCCAATATCGGCGACTCGCGCGCCTACCGCTACCGCGACGGCCGGCTCACCCGGCTCACCCGCGACCACTCCTGGGTCCAGACCCTCGTCGACGAGGGACGGATCACCGAGGCCGAGGCCCTCGAGCACCCCCACCGCTCCCTGATCCTCAAGGTGATCAACGGCCAACCGCAGCACCAGCCCGACCTCGAACTCGTCGACGCGCTCGCCGGCGACCGCCTCCTGGTCTGCTCCGACGGCCTGTGCGGGTTCGTCACCGACGACGTCATCGCCGCCCGGATGGACGGCGACCGCGACGACGTCATGAACGCCCTCGTCGGCCTCGCCCACTCCGAGGGCGGCCAGGACAACATCACGATCATCCTCGCCGACATCGTCGAGGGAGAACCGGAGGGCGCCACCGAGGTCCTCGGCGCCGCGGCCCTGCTCGACCTCGACAACCTCAGCGAGGCCACCGCCCCGATCCCCGACCTCCCCGCCGACGGCACCCCCCGCCCCGACCCCGCCGCCGGTGAGGTCGCCCGGTACGCCCCGCTCGCCCGACGAAGGGCGTCGGTGTGGGTGAAGCTCACCCTGCTCGTGCTGCTCCCCCTCCTCGCCATCGGCGGGGCCGGCTGGGCGTGGTACGGCTACACCCAACGCCAGTTCTACGTGGGCGCCAACAACGAGCTCCTCGCGATCTTCCAGGGCATCCCGGAGCCGGTGTTCAACCTGCCGCTCTCCCACGTCGTCACCACCGACACCACGCGGGTCGCCGACCTTCCGCTCTACTACCAGGAGCAGGTCCGCGACACGCTGCCCGCCAACAGCTACGAGGCCGCGGAGGACGCTCTCGCCACCCTCCGGGTCAAGGCCGAGGCGTGCATCGCGCAGCGCGAGCAGCGGGAGACCGCCACCGCGACCCCGAGCCCCAGCGACAGCGCGACACCCAGCGACTCGGCGAGCCCGAAGGGCTCTGCGAGCCCCACCGGCAGCGCCTCGGTGACCCCGTCCAGCCCCACCGCGGCCCCGACCCCGTCGGACACCTCCACCCCGGCAGCACCCACGGAGTGCTGATGAGCGACGTCGTCGGTTACCGGAAGCGTCGTGGCGTGGAGGCGTTCATGCTCGCCTTCGCGATCGCGCTCGGGCTCGGCGGGTACCTGATCACCCACCTCAACCAGGACGCGAAGCTTCCCTCGGAGTGGCCGTGGGCGGTCGCGATCCTCGCCGGGATCGGCCTCGTCCTGCACCTCGTGATCCGTTGGCGCACCCCGTACGCCGACCCGCTCATCCTGCCGCTGGTCATGCTGCTGAACGGGCTGGGCCTGGCGATGATCCACCGGCTCGACCTCGCGTCCGACCCCCGCATGCACTCGGCCGAACTCCAGCTGATGTGGACGAGCATCGCCGTCGTCGCCTGCTGCACCGTCGTCATCGTCCTGCGCGACTACCGTGTACTACAGCGTTATACATACACGTTGTTCCTGTTCGGCATGGCCCTGCTCATGCTGCCGCTGGTCCCCGGCCTCGGCCTGGAGAAGAACGGCGCCCGGATCTGGATCCACCTCGGCCAGTACAGCTTCCAGCCGGCCGAGCTGGCGAAGCTCGTGCTCTCCATCGCCTTCGCGTCCTACCTCGTCGAGAAGCGGGAGGTGCTGGCCCTCGCCGGTGGCCGCTTCCTCGGCATCGAGCTCCCCCGCCCCCGCGACCTCGGCCCGATCCTGCTGATGTGGCTGGCCAGCCTGGCCGTCCTGGTCTTCCAGAAGGACCTCGGCACGTCGCTGCTGTTCTTCGGGCTCTTCGTGATGATGCTCTACGTCGCCACGGAGAAGCCCGCCTGGGCGATCCTCGGGACGCTGCTGTTCGCGATCGGCGCCTACCTGGGCTACCTGTTCTTCAGCCATGTGCAGGTCCGCGTGTCGTCGTGGCTGGACCCGTTCTCGAACTACCAGCAGAACTACCAGGTCATCAATGGCCAGTTCGGCATCGCCTGGGGCGGGGCCCTGGGCACCGGCTGGGGCCTCGGCCGCCCCAACCTCACCCCGCTCGCCAAGACCGACTTCATCGCCGCGGCGATCGGGGAGGAACTCGGCATCGCCGGGCTGACCGCGGTCATGCTCGTCTACGGGCTGATCGTCGCACGCGGGCTGCGGGCGTCCCTCGTCGCCAGGGACCCGTTCGGCAAGCTCCTGGCCGCCGGCCTGTCGTTCGTGTTCGCGATCCAGGTGTTCGCGATCCTCGGCGGGGTCACCCGGCTGCTGCCCCTGACCGGCCTGACCACGCCGTTCATGTCCCAGGGCGGCTCGTCCCTGGTCGCGAACTGGGTGATGGTCGGACTGCTGCTCGTGGTCACCCACCAGATCCGCAGCCCGATGGTCGAGGCCGCCGAACCCGTGCAGTGGCTCGGCGCAGAGACCACCCAGCTGATCCCGGTCGGCGCCCCGTCCACGTCGCCCGCGTCCCCGTCTCCCGCGTCCCCCACCTCCCCCGACCGGGCGACCGCTTCGGACGCGGACGAGCCCACCGCCGACGTCCCCTCTGTCGCCCCGGCCGCCGACCCAGACCCCGACCCCGGGGAGACGATCTTCCGTCCCCCGGTGAAGGAGGACCGACCGTGAACCGCCCGATCCGCGGCGTCGCCGTGACCGCGATGGTGATGTTCTTCGCCCTGATGGCGAACCTCAGCTACCTCTACGTCGGCCAGCAGGGCTACCTCAACGAACGTCCGGAGAACCGCAGGGTCGCCGACGCCCGGTTCGGCCAGGACCGCGGCCCGATCATGGTCGGCAACACCCCGGTCGCGCAGTCGGAGGCCGTCAAGGACCGCTACAAGTTCCAGCGCACCTATTCCTCCGGCAAGCTCTACGCCCCGGTCACCGGGTTCTACTCCTACCTGTACCGCACCTCTGCGCTGGAGTCGTCCTACTCGGCCCAGCTCGCCGGGGTGGACGACTCCCAGTTCCTGAACCGGCTGGTCAACACCCTGTCCGGTTCCAGCCAGCGCGGCGGGACCGTCGAGACCACCCTGGACGCCAAGGCCCAGAAGGCGGCGTGGGACGCGCTCGACGGCCGCAAGGGCGCCGTCGTCGCGATCGACTACAAGACCGGGGCGATCAAGGCGTTGGTGACCTACCCCAGCTACGACCCGAACGACCTCGCGACCCACGACCTCGCCGCGTCCACGAAGGCCTGGGACAAGCTCAACGCGGACAGCAGCAGGCCGCTGGCGAACCGCGCGACGAAGGAGATCTACGCCCCCGGCTCCACCTTCAAGCTCGTCACGGCCGCCGCGGCGCTCGACTCCGGCATGGACGCCGACACGATCCTGGACGCGTCCTCGTACAAGCTGCCGGGCTCGACCAAGGTGATCTCGCAGAACTGCGGCGGCACCAAGATCACCCTCACCCAGGCGCTGGAGACCTCGTGCAACCCCGCGTTCGCACGACTCGGCGCCGAGCTGGGGGACGACGCGATCCGCGAGCAGGCGGAGAAGTTCGGGTTCGGCACCGCGTTCCTCTCCGACATCGGCTCGTCGGCCAGCGTCTTCCCCGACGACCTCGACGCCGCCCAGACCGCGATGAGCGCCATCGGCGAGTACGAGACCCAGGCGTCCCCGCTGCAGATGGCGATGGTGTCCGCGGCGATCGCCAACGACGGCGTGGTGATGGACCCCTACATCGTCGACCAGGTGCTCGACAACGACCTGAAGGTGGTCAGCCAAACGCGTCCGCAGCAGCAGTCGGTCGCGCTCAGCTCGGGGAACTCCTCCGAGCTGAAGAAGATGATGGTGCAGGTCGTCGAGAACGGCACCGGTTACCGCGCCCAGATCCCCGGGGTGACCGTCGGGGGCAAGACCGGGACGGCCCGCACCAGCTCCGAGCGGAACCCGTACGCGTGGTTCACCGCGTGGGCCGACGACCCGTCCGTCGCGGTGTGCGCGTTCGTCGAGGACGCGGACATCCCCGCGACGGAGATCGCGGGCGGCGCGGTGGCCGCTCCCATCGCCAAGGCCGTGATCGAGGCGCTCAGGTGATTCTCATTCGGAACCTGACGCGGCTTCGGCCACAATGGGCACGGTGTGCAGCCGGGTGCCCTGAACGGGCCGCCGGGTGGAAAGGAATCGACGGATGACCGAAGAACCCAGGCTCCTCGGGGGCCGCTACCAGCTGGGCCCCGTGCTCGGCCGGGGCGGGATGGCCGAGGTGCGCCGGGCTCGTGACCTGCGGCTCGGACGCGACGTGGCGGTCAAGCAGCTGCGGATCGACCTGGCCTCCGATCCCACGTTCCAGGCCCGCTTCCGCCGGGAGGCCCAGGCCGCGGCCGGGCTCAACCACCCGAACATCGTCGCCGTCTACGACACCGGCGAGGAGGCCGACCCCCACTCCGGGGTCCAGGTGCCCTACATCGTGATGGAGCTGGTCGAGGGCCACACGCTCAGGGAGATCCTGCGCACCGGCCGCCAGATCGTTCCGGCCAAGGCGCTCGAGTTCACCCAGGGCGTGCTGGACGCCCTGAGCTACAGCCACAAGGCAGGCATCGTCCACCGCGACATCAAGCCGGCGAACGTCATGCTCACCTCGACCGGGCAGGTGAAGGTGATGGACTTCGGCATCGCCAGGGCCGTCGCCGACACGTCCGCCACCATGACCCAGACCGCTGCGGTGATCGGCACCGCCCAGTACCTCTCGCCCGAGCAGGCCCGCGGCGAGACGGTCGACTCCCGCAGTGACATCTACTCCGCCGGCTGCCTGCTGTACGAGCTGCTGGTCGGACGCCCGCCGTTCCAGGGCGACTCCCCCGTCAGCGTCGCCTACCAGCACGTGCGCGAGGCACCCGTCCCGCCCAGCCACCTCGACCCCGAGATCACGCCGGCGATGGACGCGATCACCCTGAAGGCGCTCGCCAAGGACCCCGCCGACCGCTACCAGACCGCGGCCGCCATGCGCGCCGACATCGGCCGGCTGCTGGCCGGCCAGGCCGTCGCCGCCACCGTCCCGGTCGTCGCAGCCGTCCCCTTGGCCGTCCCCGCCTCGGCCGGTGACGCGACCGCCGTCCTGCAGCCCGCAGAGCACACCGCCACCCGGGCGGTCGAGGACGAGGAGCCGCGCCGCCGCTGGGGGCTGATGGCCTTCCTGGTCGCCCTGGTCCTGCTGGCCGCCGGCATCGGGATCTATTTCATGGTGAACGCCAACCGGGTGGAGACCGTCGCCGTCCCCAACGTCGTCAACCGCCTCACCGCGGACGCCGAGCAGGTGCTGACCGACGCCAAGCTCCAGCCCGTCGAGGAACAGGTGAACGGCGCGGACGACGAGACCGTCGGGCGGGTCATCGCGCAGAGCGTCGCCGCGGAGACGTCGGTTCCGGTCGGCACCGAGGTGACGATCACCATCAACGTCGGCCCGAGCAAGGGCACGGTCCCGCAGGGGATCATCGGGATGGACGTCGACGACGCGAAGAAGCTGCTCGAGGACAACAGCTTCACCAACGTCCAGACCGCCCCGTCGCCGACGGAGTCCAGCGACGACACCGCGAACGAGGTGCTCAGCGTGGACCCCGGTGAGGGCACCAAGATCACCCTCGACACCGCGATCACGTTGTACTACGCGACCGGCAAGAGCAAGCTGCCCCAGGTGATCGGGTTCACCGAGTCCGCGGCCAGGTCGATGCTCGGTAACGCCGGTTTCTCGAACGTCACGGTCAAGTACGAGGAGTCGACCCAGACGGCGGGGACGGTGATCAGCCAGAGTCCTGACGCGCTCACGATGGTGAAGCGGACGGCGAAGATCACCCTCACCATCGCGACGGCGCCGAGCCCGAGCGCCACCCCGACGGACAGTGCCACCCCGGATCCCACGGACACGGCCACGCCCTGATTCCGGGGGTGCGGATCCCTCGACCCGACGCCCCGCGACGGGTCAGTCGGCGTGCAGCGCCATCAACGGCGTGAGCCCTTCCGCGCGGCGGGGCGCGTCCGCGTCCCCACACGCCGCGAGCCAGTTGGCGAGCAGCTGGTAGCCGCCCTCGGTGAGCACCGATTCGGGGTGGAACTGCACGCTCTCGATCGGTAGCGTGCGGTGCCGGACCGCCATGATCACACCCGATTCGGTGGACGCGCTCACCTCGAGGTCGTCGGGGACGGTGGCCGGATCGAGCGCGAGCGAGTGGTAGCGGGTCGCGCGGAGCGGATTGGGCAACCCGGCGAACACGCCGCGTCCGTCGTGGTGGACGAGCGAGGTCTTGCCGTGCAGCAGCTCGGGCGCCCGGTTGACGACTCCGCCCATCGCCACCGACATCGACTGCAGGCCCAGGCAGACGCCGAAGATCGGGACGCGTCCGCCCTGCTCGCGGACGATGTCGATGCACACGCCGGCGTCCTCGGGCGTGCCCGGACCGGGCGAGAGCAGGATGCCGTCGAAGCCGTCCGCCCAGCCGGGCGCGGCGAACCGCGGGTCGTCGTTGCGCCACACCTCGACGTCCGCGCCGATCTGGCCCAGGTACTGGACGAGGTTGTAGACGAACGAGTCGTAGTTGTCGACCACGAGGATCCGCGCCATGGCGTCCATTCTCCCCCATCGGCCGCGGTGCCCGCCGCTCCGGAGAGTCGGTGGTGCCGGGGTTGTCCGGTATCCTGAGGGGGTTTCCGTCCAGAGGAGTTCCCGTGCCCGAGTCGAAGACCCGCAAGGCCGCTGCCGAGAAGAAGAAGAACAGCGACCGCGCGCAGCTCGCCCAGAAGCGGGACGAGACGAAGCGGACGGTCGCCGCTCCCGGCAGCAGGCAGTGGGTGCCGCCGACCTTCATCACCGTCGGCCTGCTCGGCGTGCTCTGGCTGGTCGTGTACTACATCACGGCGTCGGTGGGCGTGACGATCCCCGTCATGACCGACCTCGGCGCCTGGAACGTCCTGATCGGCATGGGCGGCATGGCCGCAGCGTTCGCGATCGCCACCCTCTGGAAGTAGGCGCGCCCCTCGGGACGACCGCTGCGTCCACGACCACAAACGCTCCCGAAAACCACAGAAGCTCCCGGAACTTCGGGAGCTTCTGCGCGTTTCGGGAGCGTCTGCAGCGGACGGTCAGCCCTGCGGCTTGAGCAGCGGGAACAGGATCGTCTCGCGGATGCCGTGGCCGGTGAGCAGCATCATCACGCGGTCCAGGCCCAGGCCCATGCCGCCCATCGGCGGGGCGCCGAACTCCAGGGCAGCCAGGAAGTCCTCGTCCAGCTGCATGGCCTCGGGATCGCCCGCCGCAGCCTTCAGCGACTGGGCGACCAGCCGTTCGCGCTGGACCACCGGGTCGATCAGCTCGGAGAACCCCGTCGCCCGCTCGACGCCGCCGACGATCAGGTCCCACGCCTCGATCAGGTCGGGGTCGCTGCGGTGCTGGCGCGCCAGCGGCTGCGCGATCGGCGGGTAGTCGCACACGAAGGTCGGCTGCAGCAGCCCCGGCTCCACGATCTCGCCGAACAGCTCCATCACCAGCTTCTGCGCCGGCCACACCGGGTCGTACTCCACGCCACGGGCGTCCGCGATCCCGCGCAGCACGGACGCGTCCGTCGCCGGCGTGATCTCCTCGCCCACCGCCGCGGAGAGCGTCGGGTAGACCGGCTTCCACTCCCACTCACCGTCCAGGTCGATCTCCCCTGCCGGGGTCTGGAGCAGCCGCGTGCCGAGGGCCGCGTCCGCGGCGTTCTGGATCACCCGGCGGGTCAGGTCGGCGATCGAGAACTGGTCGCCCCACGCCTGGTAGGCCTCCAGCATGGTGAACTCCGCCGAGTGCGAGGAGTCGATGCCCTCGTTGCGGAAGATCCGTCCGATCTCGTAGACCCGGTCGGCCCCGCCGACCATCGCGCGCTTGAGGAACAGTTCGAGGGCGATCCGCATCGTCATGTCGATGTCGAACGCGTTCAGGTGGGTGTTGAACGGACGCGCGGCCGCGCCGCCGTGCACGAGCTGCAGGACGGGGGTCTCGATCTCGAGGTAGCCGTCCGCGTGCAGCGTCTCGCGGATGCTGCGGGTGACCGCCGCCCGCGTCCGCACCATGTCCCTGGCCTCCGGGCGCGCGACCAGGTCGGCGTACCGCTGCCGGACGCGGGTCTCCTCGCCGAGTTCCTTGTGCAGGGTCGGCAGCGGACGCAGCGCCTTCGACGCCAGCACCCAGCCGGTGGCCAGCACGCTGAGTTCGCCCCTCTTGGACGAGATCACGCGTCCGGTCACCGACACGAAGTCGCCCAGGTCGACGTCGGCCTTCCACGCGTCCAGCCGCGCCTGGCCGACCTCGGCCAGCGACAGCATCACCTGCAGGCGGACGCCGGAGTCGGCCTGCGTGAACCCGTCCTGGATCGTCGCGAAGCAGAGCTTGCCCGTGTTCCGGATGAAGACGACCCGTCCGCTCACGCTGACGACCTCGGCGGTCTCCTCACCCGCTGTCAGCTGCCCCCACCCTGCGTGCACCTGCGCGGCGCTGTGCGTCCGCGGGACGGTGATCGGGTACGGCGCAGTCCCGTCCGCGAGCAGCCGGGCGCGCTTGTCGTGGCGCACCTGCTCCTGCTCGGAGAGGGACGGGTTCGCGGGCGTCGGCTCAGTCACGGCGATTAGGTTACCGAGTCGCGCCGATCCCCCCGGACCAGGGCGCGGCGGGACGGCACGATAGGAACCGTCCCCAGCGTGCCGTCTTTCGGGTCCGGCACGATGGGGACGGTTCCTGGCGTGCCGCGGGGTCAGGACGCGGCGACCGGCAGGTGGTCACCCCACCAGCGCAGGATGTGCTCGAACCTCGCCCTGCGGTGGTGCGGGGTGCCGGACCGGGACAGTTCGTGGTCCTCGCCGGGGAAGACCAGCAGCTCCGCCTCGACGCCGTTGCGCTTCAGCTCGGTGAAGTAGCGCTGCGACGTGGCGATCGGGCAGCGCAGGTCCTGCTCGGAGTGGATCACCAGCGTCGGCGTCCGGACCCGGTCCACGAGCAGCAGCGGCGACTGCGCGTCCATCTGCTCGTAGCTGCCGTGGCAGCCGTCCGCGAAGTACCAGCCGATGTCGGACGGACCGATGAACGAGCGCGGATCGAGGTAGCCCCGCTCCACGACGGCCCCCCGGAACCGGTGATCGTGGGCGATCAGCCAGGCGGTGAGGTATCCGCCGTACGAGCCCCCCATCACCCCGACCCGGTCGGCGGCCAGGCCCGGCACGGTCGCCAGCGCGTGGTCGAGGAACGCCAGCACGTCCACCATGTCGCGGTCGCCGAACGCCTCGTGGATGGCCGCCGCGTGCGCCTGCCCATAGCCGGCCGAGCCGCGCGGGTTGCACATCACCACCGCATAGCCGGCCCCGGCGTACACCTGCGCCTCGTCGAAGAAGGACGGCCCGAACGCAGCGAAGGGCCCGCCGTGGATCAACAGCAGGACCGGGTGCGGACCCTCACCCTCCGGGCTCACCACCCAGCCGTGGACGGGGTAGCCGTCCGGGGCGGTCGCGACGAGTTCGAGCGGGGTGAGCGGCCTCGCCGACGCTTGCAGGGCGGACGCGAAGCTCGTGAGGGGGGAGATCCCGGCGTTGGCCGGGATGACAGCGTTGGGAGAGTCGAGCAGGAGGAGTTCGCCGGGGCTGGACGCGTCCGCGCAGACGGCGACCCGGACGCCACCGCCTGCGCCCAGGGACACCACGGAACCCGGCAGGTCCCAGCGCTGCTGCGCGCCGGAGGCGTCCACCCGGAACGCGACCCCGCTGCCCCGGACGAGGTCCACCCCGAGGACGCCGTCGCCGTCCGCGACCAGCGTCTCCACGTGCACGGTCTCGGCGTCGGTGAGCCGCAGCACGGGGCCCCCGGCGCGCGGGACGGCGAACACGCCGGGGTTCTGCGCGAAGAACGTCCGTCCGTCCGTGCCCGTGTGCCCGCCGATGAAGAAGAGGTGCTCCCCGGCCACCACCGGAGAGGAGATCACGCTGTCGCCCGCCGCGGAATCCGTGACGAGGATCGGCTCGCCCCCGCTCGGGTCGAACCGGTAGAGGTCGACCCGCAGGTCGGTGTCCCTGCTGTCGTGGCGGGACGCGGCGACCACCACCCGCTCGCCGTCCCACACCGGGCAGTAGTGGTCGACGTCCCCGGAGGAGACCTGGCGGGCCTCGGGCACCCCGCGGAACGGCTCCCCAGCCTTGGCGGCCCGTCCGACTGGCCGGACGGGCGGCTCGGCGCGCGGGTCCGGGACGTCGAGCACGAAGACGTGCGCGCGCCGGTCGGCCAGGAAGCCCGACCCGTTGAACTGGAACTGCAGGGAGCTGGTCAGCCGCGGGTCCTCGTGGTCGGCCGCCACCCCCTCGGTCGTGCCGAACCGCCCCGGCTCGGGCACCGGCGCGGTGTAGGCCAGTCGGGTGCCGTCCCCGCTGAAGGCGAACGAGCACACGCCGAGCCGCGCGTCGGTGACCACCACGGGCTCGCCCCCCTCGGCCGGCACCAGCGCCACCTGCGGCGGCCCATCGGGTTGGGCGCGGAGGAAGCCGAGGATCCGTCCGTCCGGGGAGAACTTCGGCGAGGTGTCACGAAAGCCCCGGGTGATCCGGAGCGGGGCGCCGTCGCCGACCAGCGGGACGCGCCACAGTTGTCCGACGTACGCGTCCGCGTCGAGGTCCGGCCGGACGACCGAGACCACGGCATGGGAGCCGTCGGGGTGGACGGCTGGTGCGGACGGCGAGTTGAGCAGGGGCAGGTTTTCGGCTCGCACGCTGGCAGCGTAACGCCTGGTGAATTCCTCCGGACGCCACGGCCTGTGATCCATACACCCAGGGTGCGAGGCCGCTCATGCCGGTGCGCAGAATTGCCCTGCGAGCCCGGCTCGCATTTGATGAGTGAGTGCTCACTCACTACAGTGGAGGGGTGAGCAGAGCAACACCCATGGCGCCCGACGAACGGCGCCAGGCCATCATCGGGGCCACCCTCCCGCTGCTGCTCGACCGTGGCCCCGACCTCACCACCCGCGAGATCGCCCAGGCGTCCGGGGTGGCCGAGGGAACGATCTTCCGGGTCTTCGAGACCAAGGACGACCTGATCCAGTCCGTGGTCGAGGAGGCGATGCAGCCGACCGCAACGCTCGCGTCGCTCGCCGCGCTCGGCCCGCAGCCGCTCGAGGACAGGGTGTCCGCCATCCTGGAGATCCTGTCCGCGGACCTGCAGCGGGTGCGCTCGTTGTTCGCCCACCTGGCCAAGGCCGGCTTCGACCCCCACCCCGGCGGCCCGCCGAAGCCGAAGCAGCACCACCACCACGACGGTCGCACCCGAGTGATCACGGCTGCGGCCGCGGCCCTGGACCCCTATGCCGACGAACTCGGCGTCCCGACCGCCACCGCGGCCCAACTGCTCAGCGCCCTCTCGTTCGCAACCAACTTCAGTCTGGGTATCGACCAGACCGGACCCGACCCCCACAACCTGGCCCGCCTGGTCCTCCACGGCATCGCCAAAGGAGACAAATGATCCGCCTGCTCATCCGCTACCTGCGGCCCTACGCGTGGCTCCTCGCCGCCGTCATCCTCCTCCAGCTCGTCCAGGTCGGCGCGTCCCTGTACCTGCCGAGCCTGAACGCCTCGATCATCGACGCCGGCGTCGCCACCGGTGACACCGGCTACATCTGGCGGACGGGCGGGCTGATGCTCGCCGTCTCGCTCCTCCAGGTCCTCGGCATGGTCGGCGCGACGTGGTTCGGCGCGCGCACGTCGATGAGCTTCGGCCGCGACCTGCGGCAGGGCATCTTCGACAAGGCGCTCACCTTCTCCGCCAAGGAGGTCAACACCTTCGGCGCACCGAGCCTGATCACCCGCAACACCAACGACGTGCAGCAGGTCCAGCAGCTCGTCCTGATGACCGCGACCATGATCCTGAGCGCTCCGCTGACCATGATCGGCGGCGTGTTCATGGCGTTGCGCGAGGACGTGGGGCTGAGCTGGCTGATCGTCGTCGCCGTCGCCGTGCTCGGCACGATCATCGGCATCCTGTTCAGCCAGATGACGCCGCTGTTCAAGTCGATGCAGGTGCGGATCGACACCCTCAACCGGGTGCTCCGCGAGCGCATCTCCGGCCTGCGGGTGATCAGGGCCTTCGTCCGCGAGGACACCGAGTCCGTCCGGTTCGACACGGCCAACCACGAGCTCGCCGACACCGCCACGCGAGTCGGTCGCCGGATGCAGACCATGTTCCCCTCGGTCTTCCTGGTGATGAACCTCTCCAGCGTCGCCGTGGTCTGGTTCGGCGCGTTCCGGATCGCTGACGGCGACCTGCAGGTGGGCCAGCTGACCGCCTACCTCTCCTACATCGCCCAGATCCTGATGAGCGTGATGATGGCCACGATGATGTTCATGATCGCGCCGCGGGCCACGGTCGCGGCCGACCGGATCAACCAGGTCCTCGACACCGACTCCTCCGTCGCGCCGCCGAGCGCCCCGGTGACGGCGGTCACCGAGCACGGCCGGCTGCGGTTCGACGCGGTCTCGTTCGCCTACCCAGGCGCGACGCACCCCGTTCTCAGCGGGATCAGCTTCGAGGCCCGGCCGGGCGAGACCACCGCGATCATCGGTTCGACCGGCGCGGGTAAGACCACGCTGGTGAACCTGATCCCCCGGCTGTTCGACACCACGGAGGGCGTCGTGAGCGTCGACGGCGTGGACGTGCGCGACCTCGACCCCGACCTGCTGTGGGGCCGGATCGGACTGGTGCCGCAGCGTCCCTACCTGTTCAGCGGGACGGTCGCGTCCAACCTGAGGATGGGCAAGCCGGACGCGACGGACGCCGAGCTGTGGCATGCGCTCGAGATCGCCCAGGCCCGGGACTTCGTCGAACGCATGCCCGACGGCATCGACTCGCCGATCAGCCAGGGCGGGACCAACGTCTCCGGCGGCCAGCGCCAACGACTGGCGATCGCCAGGGCGCTGGTCCGACGTCCGGAGATCTACGTGTTCGATGACTCGTTCTCCGCGCTCGACGTCGCGACCGACGCCGCCCTGCGCGCGGCGCTGGCCGTCGAGACCAGAGACGCGGCCGTCGTGGTCGTCGCCCAGCGGGTCTCCACGATCCGCAACGCCGAGCGGATCGTCGTCCTCGAGGGCGGCCAGATCGTCGGCACCGGCACCCACGACGAACTGCTGGAGAGCTGCCCGACCTACGCCGAGATCGTCGACAGCCAGTTCCGGACCGGGGTGGCGGCATGAGCGAGCAGCGGAAGGACGACACCATGACGACCCCGGCGACGACCGACGGCGCGGCATCCGGCGCGCCGGTCAAGAAGGCCAACGAGCGGCCCAAGTACGCGCCCCAGCACCGCGGGCCCGGCCCGGGTCACGGGCAGGGCACGGGCGAGAAGGCCGTCTCGTTCGTCCCGTCCCTCAAGCGGCTGCTGGGCCACCTGCGTCCCGAACGCACCTGGATCATCGCCGTCGTGGTGATGGTCGCGGTCGCGACCGTGATGAACTCGGTGGGCCCCGCCATCCTCGGCCAGGGCACCAACCTGATCTACGACGCGGTAGTGGTCACGCACACCGCCATCGACTTCACCGCGCTGTCCCGGGTGCTGCTGCTCGCGCTGGCGCTGTACCTGACCTACTTCCTGCTCAGCTGGCTGGCCGGCTTCATCATCAACGCCGTCGTGCAGCGCTCGGTGTACCGGATGCGCAAGCAGGTGAGCGAGAAGATCGACGGGCTGCCACTGAAGTACTTCGACGGCCAGCCTCGCGGCGAACTGCTCAGCCGGGTCACGAACGACGTCGACAACATCTCCCAGTCGCTGCAGCAGACGCTGTCGCAGATCCTGAACAACCTGTTCACGCTGATCGGCGTCCTGGTGATGATGTTCTACCTGTCGTGGACGCTGGCGCTGATCGCGCTGGTCACGATCCCGATCGGGATGGGCGTGACGGTGTTCATCGGGTCGCGGTCGCAGAAGCTGTTCGCCCAGACCTGGAAGTCGACCGGCGAACTGAACAGCCAGATCGAGGAGACCTACTCCGGGCACGACCTGGTCACGGTGTTCGGCCGCCGCCGCGAGGTGGCCGCCCGGTTCCGGGCGAAGAACGACGAACTGTTCGAGGCGTCGTTCGGCGCGCAGTTCATCTCCGGGATCATCATGCCGGTGATGTTCTTCGTCGGGAACCTCAACTACGTGGTGATCGCCGTCGTCGGCGGGCTGATGGTGACCGGCGGGTCGATGACCATCGGCGGCGTCCAGGCGTTCATCCAGTACTCGCGGATGTTCACCCAGCCGATCACCTCGCTGGCGTCCATGGCGAACCTGCTGC
Organism: Propionicimonas sp.; assembly: GCF_049840635.1. GTDB lineage: Bacteria > Actinomycetota > Actinomycetes > Propionibacteriales > Propionibacteriaceae > Propionicimonas. Next base: position 1,926,395 of record NZ_JASGKL010000005.1, on the reverse strand, counting down.
AGTCGGGCGTCGCGTCCGCGGAACGGGTGTTCGAGGTGCTGGACGCGGAGGAGGAGACCCCGGACGAGAACGGCACCCTGCCGTCCCCGGTGACCGGGCGCGTGGCGTTCGAGCACGTGACGTTCTCCTACCTGCCGACCAAGCCGCTGATCACCGACCTGAACCTGGTCGCGGAGCCCGGTTCCACGGTCGCGATCGTGGGGCCGACCGGCGCGGGCAAGACCACGCTGGTGAACCTGATCCTGCGCTTCTACGACGTGCAGGGCGGACGGATCACCATCGACGGCGTCGACGTCGCGTCCGTGCCCCGGCGGGTGCTGCGCGACGAGATCGGGATGGTGCTGCAGGACACCTGGCTGTTCGGCGGCACGATCCGGGACAACATCGCCTACGGCAAGGTGGGGGCGACCGAGGACGAGATCATCGCCGCGGCGAAGGCCACCTACGTGGACCGGTTCGTGCACGCGCTGCCGGACGGCTACGACACGGTGATCAACGAGGAGGCGTCCAACCTGTCTGCGGGCGAGAAGCAGCTGATCACCATTGCCCGGGCCTTCCTCTCCGACCCGTCCATCCTGATCCTGGACGAGGCGACCAGCTCGGTCGACACTCGCACCGAGGTGCTCGTGCAGAAGGCCATGGGCAAGCTGCGGGCCGACCGGACGAGCTTCGTGATCGCGCACCGGCTGAGCACGATCCGCGACGCCGACGTGATCCTGGTGATGGAGAACGGCGCCATCGTCGAGCAGGGCAACCATGACGAACTGCTCGCCGCGCACGGCGCCTACTACCGCCTGTACCAGTCGCAGTTCGCCGCCGCGATCACCGAGGAGGACGCCGCCTGACCCGGGCCGGCACGAGGGGACGGTTCCTTCGTGCCCGGCACGATGGGGACGGTTCCTGTCGTGCCGTTAGGCTCGCGGCGTGGGCAGGACGTGGCGGATCGGCGAGGTCGCGGAGCGGACGGGGCTGACCCGGCGGACGCTGCGGCACTACGACGAGCTCGGCCTGCTCGTGCCGTCCGCGCGCAGCTGGGGTGACTACCGGCTGTACGACGAGGCCGACCTGCTGCGGCTGCTGCAGATCCAGAACCTGAAGGCGCTCGGGCTCTCGCTGGCAGAGATCGCGGACGCCCTCGCCGACCCCGACCTCGACGCCGGGTCGACCCTGCGGTCGCACCTCGACCACCTCGAGCAGCGGATCGCCGCCGAGCAGTCGCTGGCCACCCGGCTGCGCCGGCTCGCGGCGGCGTCCGCACCGAGCTGGGACGAGGTCCTGGACGCGATCGCCGCAACCCGCCAGCTCGCCCACCCCGACCCGACCGTCCGGATCCGGGCCGCGTTCGACGCCACCGGGTCCGTGCCCGAGCTCCTCGCTGCTCTGACCGCCGAGCCCGACCCGGCCGTGCAGGAGGTCCTGATCTGGTCCCTCGCCCGGCAGCCCGACTCGGCGCCGGCCGCGGTGGCACGACTCTCCGACCCGAACCCCGACATCCGGTGCCTGATGGTGCGGCTGCTCGCCAAGCTGCACGACCCCACGTCCGTCTCCGCGCTGCTTCCTCTGCTGGCCGACTCCGAACCGCGGGTCGTGACCGCCACCGTCCGCGCCCTCGGGAGCATCGCCGCGCCCGCGTCGGCGTCCGCGCTGGTCGGGCTGCTCGGCAGTCCCGCCGTCCCCGAGGCCGACCTGGTGGACGCGATCGCCGCGGCTGGGTCGGCGGCCGTCGAGCCGCTGGCGATCGCGGCGGCGTCCCCCCTGGCAGATGTCCGATCGGCGACTGCGGACGCCCTGGGACGCCTGGCTGTGGGTTCGTCCACCGAACACGGTGGACGAATCCACAGTGTCCTGGCCGGGTTGCTCGCCGACCCGGAGTCGGACGTCCGGCTCGGCGCGCTCCTCGCGCTCGGAGAACTCGGTCCGTCCGCCCGGCCCGAGCTCGAGCGGGCGCTCGCCGACCCTGCCCTTCACGCCGTCGCGCAGCGGCTGCTTGACCTTCACGTTACGTGAGCCTTTAGCGTCCTTCGTACCGAGAAGAGGAGGACACGATGGACCTGATGACCTATCTGCGCGAGGACCTGGTGCGCCTGATGAAGCGCCGCGAGAAGGTCGCCCTGCGCGCCGTGAGGGACGCGATCGGCGCCATCCAGAACGCCGAGACCAGCTACGTGACGACGCCGGCCACCGTCGCGGCCGCGAGCGAGTTCGTCGCGGGCGGCGTGCGGTTCGGGCAGGCCGAGCGCGTCGTGCGAGCGCTGGACGACCAGCAGATGATGGCGCTCGCCCGCGGCGAGGTGACGCGGCGGCTCGAGGAGTCCGCCCGCTACCGCGACCTCGGGGACGTGGACGGCGCGCTGATGCTGAAGGCGGAGGCCCTCGCCCTCGCCGACCGCCTCGACGCCTACGCCGGCTGAGCGGACGCGTCCCGGGAGGAGCCGTCGCGGCTCGTCCCGGGGATCGCCGCGTCCCGTCGATGAGTTCCGGCGGCCATTTCCCCGGAGATCCCGGGTCAAGCCCGGGATGACACCCCACCCCTGTCATCCCGGCGAAAGCCGGGATCTCCGCGACACAGCCGACAGCAACCTCCCGGAGATCCCCGGTCAGGCCCGGGATGACAAGCCGCCGTCAGCGGGACGAGAGGATCAGCGCCTTCAGCTCGGCGACGGCGCGGTCGAGGTCGTTGCGGTTGACGGTGCGCTCGCCCGGCTTGAGGGAGACCACGATGTCGCCCTCGGGCTCCAGTGCGGCCTTCTGCACCTCGCTGACGGCGTCCGCGCCCTGGTGCCGCAACGCGAGGTCGAGTTCCGTGCGGGTGAGACCGAGCTTCGTCAGCGCCGCCTCGTCGAGTTCGCCGTCCACGATCAGGTCGGTGCCCTTCCCGACCAGCAACCAGCGCCAGAACGGACTGGCCCCGGAGAAGCGGTCGAGGAATCCGTTGAACGCAATCAGGACGATCGCGCCGACCACTCCGCCGAGGACCGAGTTGTCCGGGCCGATGATCGCGTTCTGTACGACGTTACTAAGTAGAAGTACCACCACGAGGTCGAGAGAGTTCATTTGGGCGAGCAGCCGTTTGCCCGCGACCCGCACGAGGATCGCGATGCCGAGGTACACCACAACGGTACGCAGGACCTTTTCCCACAGCGATATGTCCATGGTCAGGAACGGCGCCAACCAGTCCGGAATCGTCATACCGCCACGCTAGCGAGCAGCCCCCTCGCGGGCTCCGGACAGCGCCGCAAACGGGGACGTCGCGTCCCACGCTCAGCCGGAACTCACCACTGTGGACGGTGCGGCCGCCGCCCGGTTCAGCTCGGCCAGCACCTCCTTGCGCTCCCACTCGTCGAGCCGGGACAGCAGTTCGAGCGCTTCGGCCGCCACTTCCGCCACCTTTGACCGCGCCGGACGGTACAGCCAGGCCCGGCCGTCCAAATTCCTCACCACGGCGCCCTTCTTGGCGAGCCGGTCCAGCACCGTCATCACGGTGGTGTAGGCGAGGTCGCGATCAGCGGAGATCTGGTCGTGGACATCGCGCACGGAAAGGGCCCCGGCGTGGGACCAAAGAATGTCCATCACCGCCAGTTCCAACTCGCCGTTCACGACCACGACACCCATGCTAAGGCCTCGATTGCGGACTACGACACCCCGTAGTACATTGCGCGCCATGAGCGCGGAAACCCTTGCCAGATGGCAGTTCGGGATCACAACTGTCTATCACTACTTCTTCGTCCCCATCACGATCGCCCTGTCACTGCTGGTCGCGGTCATCCAGACAATTTGGGTACGCACCGGTGACGAAAAGTTCCTCCGGCTGACGAAGTTCTTCGGCAAGCTCTTCCTGATCAACTTCGCGATGGGCGTCGTCACCGGCATCGTCCAGGAGTTCCAGTTCGGCATGAACTGGAGCGAGTACTCCCGCTTCGTCGGCGACATCTTCGGTGCCCCGCTCGCGCTCGAGGCGCTGCTCGCCTTCTTCCTGGAGTCGGTCTTCATCGGCCTGTGGATCTTCGGCTGGGACCGCCTGCCCAAGAAGGTCCACCTGGCGATGATCTGGCTGGCCGCCATCGGCACCATGCTGTCGGCGATCTTCATCCTCGCCGCGAACTCGTGGATGCAGAACCCGCTCGGCGCCCACTACAACGCCACCACCGACCGCGCCGAGATGACCTCGCTCCTCGCCGTGCTCACCAACCCCGTCGCCCTCGTCACGCTGCCGCACGTGCTCACGGCCGCGTACCTGACCGCGGGCGGCCTGATCCTCGGCGTGGCCGGCTGGCACCTCGCGAAGATCGGCAAGCCTGAGACCGAGAAGCAGGTCAAGGACGCCGCCGCGTACCGCTGGGCGACGAAGTTCGGCGCCTGGGTGCTCCTGGCCGCCGGCGTCGGCAGCATCATCACCGGCGACATCCAGGGCAAGATCATGACCGAGGTCCAGCCCATGAAGATGGCGGCGGCCGAGGCACTGTGGACGACCGAGCAGCCCGCGTCCTTCTCGATCCTCACGATCGGCAGCCTCGACGGCAAGAGCGAGGTCTGGTCGTGGAAGGTGCCCTACGTGCTGTCCTTCCTGGCCACCGGCGACCCCAACGGCAAGGTCTACGGCATCAACGACCTCGTGAAGAAGATGGAGTCCGAGGCGTTCACGAACTCCGACGTCCAGCTGCAGAAGGAGGTCTCCGACCGGCTCGCCAAGGTGGGTGTCACCGACTGGGTGCCGAACCTGCCGGTCACCTACTGGAGCTTCCGCCTGATGATGGGGCTCGGCTTCCTGGCGATGGCGATCGGCCTGTGGGCGCTGTGGGCGACCCGCAAGGACAACGTCCCGAAGGCGGGCCCGCTGTGGACGGCGGCGATGTTCGCCGCCCCGCTCGCCCCGCTGTTCGGCAACTCCTTCGGCTGGATCTTCACCGAGATGGGACGCCAGCCGTTCATCGTCTACGGCGTCCTACCGACCGCGGCCGCGTCCTCCCCCGGCGTCTCGGCCTTCGAGGTCGGCCTGTCCATGGTGCTCTACACGGTGATCTACGGCGCCCTCGCCGTCGTCGAGGTCGGCCTGCTGATGCACTACATCAAGCTCGGGCTGCCCGACGTGGTGGAGCCACAAGTGCTCACCGACGACGACGCTCCCCTGACCTTCGCGTACTGAGAGGCGACGAACCATGAACATCATCCTGGAAGTTCCTCCCACCGGCGCGGCGTTCGGCCTGCAAGTCCTGTGGTTCATCCTCATCGCCGTGCTGTGGATCGGCTACCTCGTCCTCGAGGGCTTCGACTACGGCGTCGCGATGCTCATCCCGTTCCTCGGCAAGAACGAGAAGGAGCGCCGGGTCATCGTGAACACGATCGGTCCGGTCTGGGACGGCAACGAGGTCTGGCTGCTCACCGCGGGCGGCGCCACCTTCGCCGCCTTTCCCGCCTGGTACGCGACGCTCTTCTCCGGCCTGTACCTGCCGCTGTTCCTCGTCCTGGTCGGCCTGATCATCCGGGGCGTGGCGTTCGAGTACCGCGCCAAGCACCCGGACGCGAAGTGGCGCAACGCCTTCGACTGGATGGCGGCGATCGGCTCGTTCATCGTCCCGCTGGTCTTCGGCGTCGGCTTCGCGAACTTCATCCTCGGCCTCCCGGTCACCAACGACGCGGCCAGCCCCAACCTGTTCGTGCTCACCCCGAGCCCGTACTTCTGGCAGCTGTTCAGCTGGTTCGGCCTGCTCGGCGGGCTGTGCCTGGTCGCGCTGTTCCTGTTCCACGGCTCGCTGTTCCTCGCCCTGAAGACCAAGGGCGTCGTGCACGAGCGGGCGCAGGCGTTCGCCAGCAAGGTCGGCCTGGTCTCGATCGGCCTCGGCGCGATCTTCCTCGTCTCGCAGAACCTGCTGCACCCGACCGGCATCCTCGGCTGGGTGCTGCTGGTGCTGGCCGCCGCAGGGCTCGCGTCCGCGTGGTGGTTCAACGGCAAGGGACGCGACGGGATCGCGTTCGTCTCGACCACCGCGACCGTCCTGTTCGTCGCGGTCGGGATCTTCCTGACCATGTGGCCGGGGCTGGGCTTCATCGGCGTCGGCGGGGCGGCGTCCCCGATCAACGCGATGAACGCGTCGTCGAGCCAGCTGACCCTGGTACTGATGACCGTCGCGGCGTGCATCTTCGTCCCGATCGTCCTGGCCTACACGGCGTGGGCGTACACCGTGTTCCGCCGTCGGCTCGGCGTCGAGAACATCCCTGACGACGAGCCGGCCACGCCAGCGCTCGCTGGCTGATGGCGGGGCCGATCGACCCACGCCTCCTCCGCAGGGCCCGCGCGACCAGGGGTTACCTGGTCGCCGGGGTCGCGGTCGGCAGCGCAACAGCCATCCTGACCATCGGTCAGGCATGGCTGTTGTCGCGTTCCATCACCGACATCTTCGCGACCGGGACGCTGGCCACCCTCGGGTGGGCCGTCGCCGGACTCGCGCTGGTCTTCGGAGGCAAGGCCGTGCTGGCGTGGGCCAGCGAGTGGCTGGGCCAGCGGGCGTCCGCGGCGGTGAAGTCGCAACTGCGCCGCGACATCATGGCCGCACGCCTGGAGCGTCCGCTCGACGCGACGTCGTCCGGCGGCCTCGTCACGCTGGTCACCCAGGGCCTCGACGCGCTGGACGGCTACTTCAGCAAGTACCTGCCGCAGCTGCTGCTGGCGGTCACGGTGCCGCTGCTGATCGGTGTGGCCGTGCTCACCTCCGACCTGCTGTCGGCGGTCATCCTCGCGCTGACGCTGCCGCTGATCCCGCTGTTCATGGCGCTGGTCGGCTGGACGACCGAAGCCCTCACCAAGCGCCGCTGGGCCGTCCAGACCCGGCTGGCCAACCACTTCGCCGACCTGATCGCCGGGCTGCCCACCCTGCAGGTGTTCGGACGCGCGAAGGCACAGGCGGAGGGGCTGCGGCGCAGCGAGGCCGCCCACCGCTCGGAGACGATGCGGACGCTGCGGGTCTCGTTCCTCTCCGCGCTCGTGCTGGAACTGCTGGCCACCCTCAGCGTCGCGGTGATCGCCGTCACGATCGGCTTCCGGGTGGTCTACGGGCAGCTCGACCTGGCCACCGCGCTGTTCATCCTCGTGCTCGCGCCTGAGGCGTACCTGCCCGTCCGCCAGGTCGGCGTCCACTACCACGACGCCGCCGACGGCCTGGCCGCCGTCGAGTCGGCGTTCGCCCTGATCGACGAGGACGCCGACGCCCCCGCTGAGGGCACCCCGTCCCCGGTAGCGCCAGCCCGCGAGCCGGCGGGGGACCAGCCGGCGGCGTCGCGGGGCGCGGCGCTGCTCTCCGTCCGCGAGCTCACGCATACCTATCCCGGCGGCGCGGCACCGGCCCTCGCGGCCGTGTCGTTCGACGTCCGGGCCGGGGAGATCGTCGCGCTGGCCGGACCGAGCGGCGCGGGCAAGACCACCCTCCTGAACGCGGTGATGGGTTTCCTCGCGCCGACCGGGGGCGAGGTCCTGGGCGGCGGCGAGCCGATCGGGCGGCAGCCGCGCTGGCGCGACCAGCTGGCCTACGTCGGCCAGGAGCCGGGGCTGGTGTCCGGGACCGTCGCCGACAACGTCCGGCTCGGCTTCCCGCACGCGAGGGAGGCGGCCGTCGCCGACGCGCTGCGGCAGGCCGGGGCCGCCGACCTGCCCCCGGACCAGGTGATCGGGGACGACGCGGAGGGTGTGTCCGCCGGCGAACGGCGGCGGATCGCCGTGGCCCGGGCGCTGCTGCGGGTCACGCTGGGACGCGCGCGGCTCCTCGTCCTCGATGAACCGACCGCCGGCCTCGACGCCGACACCGAGGGCGCCCTGCTGGCCTCGCTGCGCCGGCTCGGGGTGGCGGCGCTGGTGGTGACCCACCGTCCGGCCGTGCTCGCTGAGGCCGACCGGGTGGTCCGGATCGAGCCGACGATGGTGACGGACGCCCTTCGTGACGCCGCCGGCCTCGCACGCTCGGCCGCCGGCTCCTCAGGGAGCGTGCACGCTCAACTGCCCGAGGCGGGCGGGGAACGAGCCCCCCAGCAACACCGGGCACCCGCCACCCGGACGGCCCCTGAGGAGCTGACCGGCGAGGAACCAGCCGGACAGCGTCACGAAGGGCCCGCCACGGCCCCTGAGGAGCTCCCGGGTGAGGGACGAACCCGGGAACGTCACGAAGGGCCGCCCGCCACGACGCCGGCGTCCGGGAAGCCGCTGCTGAAGCGCCTGATGGACGCTGTCCCGCGGGCGCGCGTGCAGCTGGCGGGGTCGATCGCGCTGGCCTTCAGTGCGACGGCGGCCTCGGTCGCGCTGATGGCGGTGTCGGCCTGGCTGCTGTCCTTCGCCGCCGAGCACCCGCCCGTCCTCTACCTCGAGGCGGCGGCGGTCGGCGTCCGCTTCTTCGGCATCTCCCGGGGGGCGTTCCGCTACACCGAGCGGCTGGTCAGCCACGACGTCGCGCTGAAGCTCCAGTCTGCGCTGCGCCTGGAGACCTACTCGACCCTCGCCCGCACCACCCTGCTCGGCACGCACCGGGGCGACCTGCTGTCCCGCGTGATCGCGGACGTGGAGGCGATCCAGGACCTGGTCGTGCGGGTGTGGATCCCGTTCTCGGCGTCGGCGGCCGTGCTCGTCGCAGCCACGATCGGGATCGCGTTCTTCTCGCCGGGCTCTGCCCTCGTCCTGCTGGCGACCTCGCTCGCGGCGGCGTTCCTCGTCCCCCGGATCGCGCAACGTGCCTCGGCACGGGCGGACGCGGCCGCGCTCCCCCTGCGCGGCGCACTCGCCGACTCGGCCCGCGAGCTGTCGCGGACAGCGACCGACCTGGTCGCCTACGGCGCGGCCGCCGACCGGCTGGCCCGCTTCACCGACATCGACGAGGAACTCCGGGTCGCATCGGCGAGGTCGGCGCTCGTGCGGGGGATCGGCGCGGGCGCGCAGGTGCTCGCCGCCGGTACGGCCGTGGTCGGCGCGCTGGCGATCGCCGGCCACCAGGTCGCGTCCGGAACGCTGAACCACACCATGCTCGCGGTCGCCGTCCTGACCCCGCTCGCGCTGCACGAGGCACTCTCGACCCTGATCGCGTCCGCCCAGACCCGCACCCGGGCCAGAGCCGCGCTGCAGCGCGTGGAGGAGGTGCTGGACGCGCCGGCGATCGGCGCCGGCGACCTCACCGACCCGGGCGTCGCCGTGGCGGATCCGTCCCTGGGCGTCGAGGGCCTTTCCGCGGGCTGGCCGGGCCAGCCGTCCGTGGTGGACGGGCTGTCGTTCACGGTGGCCGCAGGGGAGAAGGTCGCGCTGGTCGGGCCGAGCGGTGTCGGCAAGACGACCGTCGCTGCAACCGTGCTGGGGCTGATCCCCGCGCTCGCCGGACGGGTGGACGTCGAGGGACGCATCGGCTACCTCGCCCAGGACGCGCACATCTTCACCACCACGGTCGAGGAGAACGTCCGGATCGGGAAACGCGACGCGACCGCGTCCGACGTGGCCGAGGCGCTGGGCCGTGCCGGGCTGGCGCTCGACCCGAAGCGCATCGTCGGCGAGGGCGGTGAGGCGTTGTCGGGCGGCGAGGCCCGCAGGGTGGCGCTCGCCCGGCTGCTGGTCGGCCGCTACCAGGTGCTCCTGCTCGACGAGCCCACTGAGCACCTGGATGGCGCCACGGCCGCCGCCCTGATCGACGACATCTGGACAACCAGCGCCGCGCTCCCCGTCCTCGTGATCACCCACGACGCCGACCTCGTCGCCCGCTGCGACCGCGTGGTGGCGCTCGGCTGATCGCGCGCTCCTGCCCCAGCGACGGACGACCGATCGCGGCGATGGCACGTTGGGAACCGTCCCCATCGATCCCCCGGCACGATGGGGACGGTTCCTAACGTGCCATCGCGCGGGCCACCCCATCGGTTTGACAGGGCCGTAGATGATTATGAGAATGATTGTCATGAAGATGTGGAGAGCGGCACTGGCCGTCGCGACCGCCGGCTCGCTGTTCAGCCTCGCCTCCTGCGCGGCCTACTCGGACGCGCCCGCGACCTCGGCGTCCGCCCCCGGCACAGGGACGGGCACCGTGCAGGTGGCGGTGGCGTTCTACCCGTTCCAGTTCATCGCGGAGAGGATCGGCGGCGACCTGGTCGACGTCGAGAACCTCACCGCGCCGGGCGCCGAGCCGCACGACCTCGAGCTCACGCCGCAGCAGGTCGCCTCGCTGTCCACCGTCGACCTCGTCGTCTATCAGTCCGGCTTCCAGCCGGCCGTCGACACGGCGGTCGAACAGGCCAAGCCGGCGCGGACGGTCGACACCGCGTCCTTCCTGACGCTGCTCAAGGCCAGCAGCGACGGCGCAGAGGACGAGGACCACGACGCCGACGACCACGACCACGGCGCGGACGACCCGCACACCTGGCTCGACCCGACCAACATGGTCACGGTCGCAGAGCATGTCCGTGACGCCCTCACTGAGGCCCGTCCCGCCGACGCCGACGCGTTCGCCGCCAACACGACGGCCCTGATCGCCGACCTCACGGACCTCGACGCAACGCTCAAGGCCGACCTCACCGGCTGCCGGATCCAGCCGTTCATCACCTCCCACGCCGCCTTCGGCTACTTCGCCAAGCGCTACGGCCTCACCCAGATCGGCATCAACGGTGTCGAGCCGGACGTCGAACCCAGCGCGGCCCGGATCGCGCAGGTGCAGCAGATCGCGAAGGACAACGGCGTCACCACCATCTTCTTCGAGACGCTCGTCTCTCCCGTCGTCGCCCAGTCGGTCGCCGGCGACCTCGGCCTGAAGACCGCCGTCCTCGACCCGCTCGAGGGGATCACGTCCGCCTCGCCCGGCGCCGATTACCTTGAGGTCATGCGTGCCAACGGCTCTGCCCTGAAGGAGGCGAACCAGTGCTCCTGAACGAGGCCGGGGCGCCGGTCGATCCCGGCTCCCACCCCGGGGCGGACGGGGCTCCCGTCATCCACGCCGAGGCAGTCGACGTCGTCCTGAACGGCATCCCGATCGTGCGCGGCGCGTCCCTGGAGATCCACAAGGGCGAACTCGTCGCGATCATGGGCAACAACGGCTCGGGCAAGACCACGCTCATGCGGGCGCTGCTCGGCCTCGTGCCGCACCTCGGCGACCTGTCCCTGTTCGGGACGCCGCTCGCCCAGTTCCACCACTGGCGCCGGGTGGGCTACGTCCCGCAGCGCGGCGGCATCCTCGTCCAGCAGGCCACGGCCCGGGAGGTGGTGGCCAGTGGACGCCTCGGGCGCCGGCGCCCGTTCCTGCCCGCGTCCGCCGCCGACCGCAGGGCCGTCGACGACGCGCTGGCCGAGGTCGGGCTGGCCGATCGCACGCGCTACCCGTTCGTCCGGCTGTCGGGCGGCCAGCAGCAGCGCGTCCTGATCGCCAGAGCGCTCGCCACCGGCGCCGACCTGATGGCCTGGGACGAGCCGCTCGCCGGCGTCGACGCCCGCACCCAGGACCTGCTCGCCGGCGTCGCCGCCCGGCTGAAGGCACAGGGCACCACGATCGTGATGGTGCTGCACGAACTCGGCCCGTTCGCCGAGCTGATCGACCGCAGCATCGTGCTCGCGGACGGACGCGTCCTTCCGCCCGACCACGACCACCACGACCACGCGCACGCGCTCGGCGCCCACGGCGGCCACGAGGTGGACGAGGTCGAGCGTCCGCACACCCACCACACGGGACTGGAGGTCGGCTGATGGAGTGGCTCACCCTCGCGTTCATGCAGCGGGCGCTGATCGCCGCCCTGATCACCGGCGTCACCGCCCCCGCGATCGGGACGTTCCTCGTCCAGCGCAAGCTCAGCCTGCTCGGCGACGGCCTCGGGCACCTCGCCGTCGCCGGGGTCGGGCTGGCGATCCTGACCGGCACCGCCCCGCTGCCGCTGGCGGTGGCGATCTGCGTCCTCGGCTCGATCGGCATCGAACTGCTCCGCGAGTCCGGTCGCGCCAGCGGCGACGTGGGCCTGGCGATCCTGTTCTACGGCGGCCTGTCGGCGGGCCTGCTGCTGGCCGGGCTGGCGGGGCAGGGGACGGGGACGCTGTCGGCGTACCTGTTCGGCTCGCTGCTCACGATCAGCGCGGCCGACCTGTGGTACATCACGATCCTCGGGATCGTCGTGCTCAGCGTGACGATCGGGCTGCTCCCCCAGCTGTTCGCCGTCAGCGCGGACGAGCCGTTCGCCCGCTCGATCGGGCTGCCCGTCCGGCTGCTCAACATCGTCGTGGTGAGCCTCGCCGCGATCACTGTGACGGTGTCCATGCGGACGGTCGGCCTGCTGCTGGTCAGCGCGCTGATGGTGGTGCCGGTGGCGACGTCCAACCACCTCGTGGTGGGGTTCCGCAACGGGCTGTTCCTCGCGATGGGCCTCGGCGCGGTCGCCGCGGTGAGCGGAGCGGTCGGCTCCTACTACCTCAACACCGCGCCCGGGCCGCTGATCGTCGTGATCGCGATCGGCGTGTTCGCCCTCAGCTGGCCGCTGTCTCGGCTGCTGCAGCGGCGGCACCGTCCGCTCGTCGAACTGGTGGACGAGGGCGAGCCGCTTCCCCACGAGTCCGCGGGGACGCACCCGCACGAGCACAGCGACCACTGCGGCCACTTGGCCGTCCAGCACGCCGGGCATGTCGACTACATCCACGACGGCCACCGGCACGCCGCGCACGAGGACCACTATGACGAACACTGACCACACCGCCCCTCCGCGGAACACGCGGCAGCGCACCGAGATCCGGCAGGCGGTCGAGGCCCTGGCCAACTTCGCCACCGCCCAGGACATCCACGACCGGCTCCGGCACGAGGGCTCCGGCGTCGGGCTGGCGACCGTGTACCGGACGCTGCAGGCGCTCGCGTCCGCGGGCGAACTCGACGCGATCCGCACCCCCGACGGCCAGGTCGCCTACCGGACGTGCTCGCCGGGCCACCACCACCACCTGATCTGCCGCTCGTGCGGACGCACCGTCGAGGTGAGCATCCCCAGCCTGGAGGCGCAGGTGCGGACGCTGGCCGCCCAGGAGGGCTTCGCCCAGGTCGACCACGAGGTGGAGTTCTTCGGCACCTGCGCCGACTGCGCGTCCCGCTGAGCCCGTCCACCACAAGGTGGACGCAACGGCGGCGAACTCACGACAAAGCGTCCACCATGAGCCGGACGGACGACGAGACCCCGGGTCAAGCCCGGGGTGACAGTGGCGGCAACAGCGCCCCGGACACCACCCGTCCACCACAAGGTGGACGCAACTGCCGCGAACTCACGACAAAGCGTCCACCATGAGCCGGACGGACGACGAGACCCCGGGTCAAGCCCGGGGTGACAGTGGCGGCAACAGCGCCCCGGACACCACCCGTCCACCACAAAGTGGACGCAACTGCCGCGAACTCACGACAAACCGTCCACCTTGTGGTGGACGCGGCGTCAGGCGGGGAGCGGGGCGACCAGCGGGGGCACCAGGACGCCGCCGGCGGCGGGGTCGCCGGTGCCGAGGGACGCCAGCAGGACCGCGACGACCTGGTCGGTGGTGCCCGAGCCGTCCGAGCGGGGGTCGACGAAGTCGTGCATCCACTTCAGCTCGGGGTCGATCACCGCCTCGCCGAACGACGCCGCCCGCGGTGCGAACACCTCGGACGCGAACGCGCGCGCGGCGTCCTTGCGGATCGCGAAGTCGCTGGGGTTGGTGACCAGCACGGCGCGGTCGAGGTCGTGGCCCACCCGCACGGTGGCGTCGTAGAGCCACTCCGACAGGTGCAGGAACGGCATGATGCCGGGGAGCGGGAAGCCGGGGTAGGCGTACGGGCTGCCCTTGATCTCCGCCTTCACCCGCGGGTCCCACCACCAGTAGATCCGGGGCACGATCCGCGGGAACTTCGCGAACAGTCGGACCAGCCACATCGGGAACCCGACCGGCGCCACCAGCGGCGCTGCGAGCACCACGCGGCTGACCTCTGAACGGGTCGCCGCGGCCCAGCCGGCCATCGTCGCGCCCGCGGACAGCCCGACCACCCAGACCGGGTCGCCGAAGCCCACAGCGATGTCAATGACGGTGTGCAGGTGGTCGACGAGCATCGCGGGAGTGAGTTGCAGCATGTCCCGATTCAGGACATCGGATTCACCGTGGAACGGCATCCGCGGAACGAGGACGCGAAATCCGCGGTCGCGCAAGTACTCGGCGACGGCGCTGAATTGGGACGGCGCATTGGTGAATCCGTGCCAGATCACCAGCGTGGCGACGCACTCCCCGTCCGGCTCGTACAGGCGCGACCTCGTCGCGTCCGGGATCCCCTCGTCCAGCGCCGACAACTCCGCGAGCCGGGCGAGTGCGGATTCCGCATCCGCAGCCGGGTCCGGCTGCCCCGCCGGAGGCGCGGCGAGCGGCATCACCCTACGAAACCACGCCCTGTCGGGGACGGCGTCGGCCATGGCGACCTGCTCCTCTGCGTCCGGTTACGCGAGGAGGCTAGCACCGTGCCGCGAACCCGGACGGGGCAGCCTGACGGGTTGCTGAATGACCTCTTGGGCTACGTTGGGATTCTTCCGTTAAGCTCCCCGCGACGGGCGGTATTCGCCCGCGATTTCGCGTCCGCCAACGGAAAGGCATCCCGTGCCCGATTTCTTCGTCAACCTGGGCAGCATCATCTGGTACACCCTGACGATCGTCATCTTCATCTCCTACCTGTTCGCCCTGTTCTCGATCGTGGGCGACCTGTTCCGGGACAGCAAGCTGTCCGGCGGCATGAAGGCCGTCTGGATCTTCTTCCTGATCGTGTTCCCCTTCATCACCGCGCTGGTCTACCTGATCGCCCGCGGCGGCGGCATGGCCGAGCGCGCGCAGGCCCAGGCCAAGCAGGCCAAGGACGCCACCGACGACTACATCCGCTCTGTCGCCGGCAGCCCCGCCGACGAGATCGCCCGCGCCAAGGCCCTGCTGGACGCCGGCACCATCACCACCGAGGAGTACACGAAGCTGAAGGCGAAGGCGCTGTCCTGAGCCCTCACGGGGACTCCGACTGACGCCGCCCACGCGTCGTCGAGCGCCTCCGTCCGCACCGACCGCCACCACATCCGGGTGGCGCGATCGGCCCGGACGGAGGCGTTCGCAATTGTGAGTAATAACGATGCATTGACTTTGCGTAAATCCCCTTGTCAACAGGCAACTCCGAGCGGGGGTAGATTGCTGTCGACTACCACGCAAACCCAACGAAGGGCGTGCCCATGGCCCGCGATATCACCGGTCTTCCCGACCTGGCCACGGAAGGGGGACGGGTCGCCCCCGTCCGCACCCGGATGCCGATCTACGTCGACCTCCTGCCCCCGTGCAACAACGCCTGCCCCGCGGGCGAGAACATCCAGGAGTGGCTCCGGCTGGTGAAGGCCGGCCAGGAGGAGGCCGCCTGGCGCGAGATCACGAAGAACAACCCCTTCCCCGCGATCCACGGACGCGTCTGCTACCACCCGTGTGAAGCGGCCTGCAACCGGGAGGAGCTGGACGGCGCCGTCTCGATCCACTCCGTCGAGCGCTACCTCGGCGACCTCGCCATCGAGAGGGGCTGGACGTTCGAGAAGCCGCGCTTCTCCTCCGGCCGCCGCGTCCTCGTCATCGGCGCCGGCCCTTCCGGGCTGAGCGCGGCCTACCAGCTGGCCAAGATGGGCCACGAGGTGGAGATCCGCGACTCCTCCGACTCCCCCGGCGGCATGATGCGCTACGGCATCCCCGAGTACCGCCTCCCCCGCAACGTGCTGGACGCGGAGGTCGCCCGCCTCCTCGACCTCGGCGTGCGGATCGTGAACAACTACACGGTCAAGGACCTGCTCGCCGACCAGGCCGAGGGCGGCTTCGAGGCCGTCTTCGTCGCCATCGGGGCGCACCTGTCCAAGCGCGTCGACATCCCCAACCGCGACGCGTCCAGGATCGTGGACGCAGTCAGCTTCCTGCGCGACGTCGCGTCCGGCGAGCGCCCCATGATCGGACGTAAGGTCGCCGTCTACGGCGGCGGCAACACCGCCATGGACGCCGCGCGCGTGGCCCGCCGCCTCGGTGCCGAGGAGTCCATCGTGGTCTACCGACGCACTGAGGAGCAGATGCCCGCCCACGCCGAGGAGCGCGAGGGCGCGATGCGCGAGGGCGTCCGGATGAACTGGCTGCGCACGATCAGCTCGATGGACGAATCCGACCTGACCGTCGAGATCATGGAACTCGACGAGAACGGACGCGCCCGCGGCACCGGCCGGTTCGAGAAGCTCGAGGCGGACACGGTCATCCTGGCGCTCGGCCAGGAGACCGACTCCAACTTCCTGCGCCGGATCCCCGGCATGCACTTCGAGCACGACGTCGTGCGGGTCGACCCGCGCACGCTGATGACCGACGTCGACGGGATCTTCGCCGGCGGCGACGCCGTTCCTTCCGAGCGCACGGTCACGGTCGGCGTCGGCCACGGCAAGCGCGCCGCCCAGCAGATCGACGCCTGGCTCGGCCACCGGGAGTCCCCCGGACGCCCCAAGCACGACCTCGCCGACTTCGAGAAGCTCCACCTGTGGTACTTCGGCGACGCCCGCCGCAGCACCCAGCCCGAGCTGGAGCCGTCCGAGCGGATCACCGACTTCGACGAGATCGTCGGCGGCCTGTCCGACGACCAGGCCCACATGGAGGCCGCCCGCTGCCTGTCCTGCGGCAACTGCTTCGAGTGCGACGGGTGCCTCGGCGCCTGCCCCGAGGACGCGGTGATCAAGCTCGGCAAGGGCTTCCGCTACCGGTTCGACTACGACAAGTGCACCGGCTGCGCCACCTGCTACGAACAGTGCCCCGTGCACGCCATCGAGATGATCGAGGAGAACCGATGAGCCGCGTCATCATCGACGGCAACGAGGCGGCCGCCTCGGCCGCGTTCCGCCTGAACGAGCTGTGCAGCATCTACCCGATCACGCCCAGCTCGACAATGGCAGAACTCGCCGACGAGTGGTCGGCGCGCAGACGCCGAAACGTGTACGGCATGGTCCCCTCGGTCATCGAGATGCAGTCCGAGGGCGGCGCGGCCGGCGCCCTCCACGGCGCCCTGCAGGGCGGCGCGCTGAGCACGACGTTCACCGCGTCGCAGGGCCTGCTGCTGATGATCCCGAACATGTACAAGATCGCCGGCGAGCTCACCTCGACGGTGCTGCACGTCGCGGCCCGCTCGCTCGCCGCGCAGGGGCTGAGCATCTACGGCGACCACCAGGACGTGATGGCGGTCCGGCAGACCGGGTTCGCGATGCTGAGCTCCTCGAGCGTCCAGGAGGCGCACGACACCGCGGCGATCGCCCAGCTGGCCACCCTGCGCTCGCGGGTGCCGTTCGTGCACTTCTTCGACGGCTTCCGGACCAGCCACGAGGAGAACTCCGTCGAGCTGCTCACCGACGAGCAGCTGCTCACCCTGGTGCCGGAGGCGCTCGTCCGCGCCCACCGCCGCCGCGCGCTGTCGCCCGAGCACCCCTACATCCGTGGCACCGCCCAGAACCCCGACACCTACTTCCAGGGACGCGAGGCTGCCAACCCGTACTACACCGAAGTACCCGGCATCGTCGAGACCGCGATGGACGAGTTCGCCGCGCTGACCGGGCGCCGCTACGGCTTGGTCGAGTACTACGGCGACCCCGAGGCCGACCGCGTCCTCGTGATCATGGGCTCGGGCGCGCAGACCGTCCGTTCGACCGTGGATCACCTGGTCGCCCAGGGCGAGAAGGTCGGCGTGATCCAGCTGCGGCTGTACCGCCCCTTCCCGGTCGAGCAGATCCTCGCCGCGATCCCCGCGTCCGCCCGGGTCGTCGCGGTGATGGACCGCACCAAGGAGCCCGGCGCCGGCGGGGAGCCACTGTTCCTCGACATCGCCGCGGCCCTCGGCGAGGCGCACGCCGCGGGCAAGCGGGAGAAGTTGCCGCTGCTGGTCGGCGGCCGCTACGGCCTGTCCAGCAAGGAGTTCACCCCGGCCATGGTGGTGGGCGTGTTCGACGAGCTCGCCCAGGCCAGCCCCCGACCGCGGTTCACGATCGGCATCAACGACGACGTGACGATGCTGAGCCTGCCCTACGACCCAACCGTCGACCTCGAGGACCCGGCCACGCTGCGGGCGGTCTTCTACGGCCTCGGCTCGGACGGCACCGTCGGCGCGAACAAGAACTCCGTGAAGATCATCGGGGCGATCGAGGACACCTACGCGCAGGGCTACTACGTCTACGATTCGAAGAAGTCCGGCTCGCGGACGGTCTCGCACCTGCGCTTCGGGCCGCACCCGATCGAGGCGCCCTACCTGGTCAGCCAGGCCGGCTTCATCGGCTGCCACCACTGGTCGATTCTGGAGCGGGTGGACGTGCTGGAGTTCGCGCGCCCCGGCACCGTGCTGCTGATCAACACCCCGTACGAGCCGCGCGAGGTGTTCGAGCACCTGCCCGTGCCCATGCAGGAGAAGATCATCGCGCTCGGGGTCGAGCTGTGGGCGATCGACGCGAACATGGTGGCCCGCAAGGCCGGCATGGGCCGCCGCACCAACACCGTCCTGCAGACCTGCTTCTTCGCGATCTCGAAGGTGCTGCCGCGCGCAGAGGCGATCGAGGAGGTCAAGCGGACCATCCGCAAGACCTACGGCCGCAAGGGCGCCGACGTCGTGGTCAAGAACGAGGCCGCCGTCGACGCGTCGGTGGAGAACCTGCACCGGATCGAGGTGCCGGCCGCGCCGGTCGGCGCGACGGCGATGATCCCGCCGGTCCCGGACACCGCGCCCGAGTTCGTGCGCAGCGTGACCGCGTCCATGCTGCTCGGCACCGGCGACAGCCTGCCGGTCAGCGCGCTGCCGGTGGACGGCACGTACCCGTCCGGCACGACGAAGTTCGAGAAGCGGAACATCTCCGACGTCATCGCCGAGTGGGACCCGGACGCCTGCATCCAGTGCGGCAACTGCGCGTTCGTCTGCCCGCACGCCGTCCTGCGCGCGAAGTACTACACCGAGTCGTCCCTGGAGGGCGCCCCCGACGGCTTCCAGTCGGCGCCGCTGAACGCGGCCGGCTTCCCCGGCTCGCGGTACACCCTGCAGGTCTACGCGGAGGACTGCACGGGCTGCGGCCTGTGCGTGGAGGCGTGCCCGGTGAAGCCGCTCGGCTCGGGCGGCTCGCGCAAGGCGATCAACCTCGCCCCCGTGCTGGAGCGCACGAAGGAGAAGCAGAACGTCGCCTTCTTCGAGACGATCCCGGTGAACCGGCGCTCGCGCGTCGACTTCGCGAACGTCCGCGGCACCCAGTTCCTCGAGCCGCTGTTCGAGTTCTCCGGCGCGTGCTCGGGCTGCGGGGAGACGCCGTACCTGAAGCTGCTCACCCAGCTGTTCGGCGGCCGCGCGACCGTGGCGAACGCGACCGGCTGCTCGTCCATCTACGGCGGCAACCTGCCGACCACGCCGTGGGCGAGCAACAAGTACGGACGCGGCCCCGCGTGGTCGAACTCGCTGTTCGAGGACAACGCGGAGTTCGGCCTGGGACTGCGGCTCGCTGCCGACCTGCACACCCAGACCGCCCGGCGGCAGCTCGAGGCGCTGCGCGACGAACTGGGCGACGCGATCGTGGACGGGATCCTCAACGCGCCGCAGCAGTACGAGTCCGAGCTCAGCCAGCAGCGAGCCAGGGTGGACGCGCTGAAGGCGCTGCTCGACACCATGTCCGGGCCGCTGGTCGAGGACCTCCGCTCGGTCGCCGACCACCTGCTGCGCCGCTCGGTGTGGATCGTCGGCGGCGACGGCTGGGCCTACGACATCGGCTCGGCCGGCGTCGACCACGTGCTGGCGTCCGGACGCAACGTGAACGTGCTGGTGCTCGACACCGAGGTGTACTCCAACACCGGCGGCCAGGCGTCCAAGTCGACGCCGATGGGCGCGGTCGCGAAGTTCGCCGCCGCAGGCAAGGGCACGTCCAAGAAGGACATGGCACTGCAGGCGACCGCCTACGGCAACGTGTACGTGGCCAGGGTGGCGATGGGGGCCGACCCGCAGCAGACGCTGAAGGCGTTCCGCGAGGCGGAGGCGTACGAGGGGCCGAGCCTGATCCTGGCCTACAGCCACTGCATCGCCCACGGCATCGACATGCGCAAGGGCCTCGACCAGCAGTACGCGGCCGTCGCGTCCGGGCACTGGCCGCTGATGCGGTACAACCCGGTGCTGCGGGCGGCGGGCAAGAACCCGTTCCTGCTCGACTCGCCGCGTCCCCGGCTGCCGCTGCGGGAGTACCACATGAAGGAGCTGCGGTTCCGGATGCTGATGAACTCCGACCCCGAGAACGCTGAGCGCCTGCTCGACCTCGGCCAGGAGCAGGTCAACCGGCGCTGGGCGGAGTACGAGGAGATGGCCACGCGCGGCGCGGAGCGCTTCGCAGAGGTTGCGGGGAGCTGAACGATGGGCACGACGTATCTGGGCATGGAGCTGCGCAGCCCCCTGGTCGCCTCGGCCGGGCCGCTGTCGCAGACCGTGGACGGGGTCAAGGAACTCGCCGACACCGGGCTCGGCGCGGTGGTGCTCTACTCGCTGTTCGAGGAGCAGGTGCTCGCGCAGGCCGAGCGGGACACGCTGCTGGAGGAGCTGAACGACGAGTCGTTCCCCGAGGCCACCAGCTACTTCCCCGCCATTGCCGACCCCGAGGTGGTCAACCCGGCCGCCGCGTACCTCAGCCTGGTCGAGCGGGCCGCGTCCGCGATCGACATCCCGCTGATCGCCAGCCTGAACGCGTCCGGGACGGGGAGCTGGGTGGACTTCGCCCAGCAGCTGGCAGACGCGGGCGCCGCGGCGCTGGAGTGCAACATCTACTTCGTGCCCGGCGACCTCGCGCTCACCGGGGCGGACGTGGAGGAGCGGCACCTGGAGATCGTCGCCGCGGTGACGCAGGCGGTCGACATCCCGGTGGCGGTGAAGCTGTCGCCGTTCTTCTCCAGCCCCGGCAACTTCGCGCTGCGGCTGGTCGAGGCGGGCGCGGACGGGCTGGTCCTGTTCAACCGGTTCCTGCAGCCGGCGGTCGACGTCGAGCAGCTGGCGGTCGTCCCCGGGGTCACGCTCTCCTCGCCGGCGGACGCGCGCGTCCCCCGCACCTGGATCGCGTCCCTGCGCCACCGGACGACGGCCTCGCTGGCCGCGACGTCCGGGGTGGAGACGCCCGAGGACGTGGTCGCCTACCTGCTGGCCGGGGCGGACGTGGTGATGACCACGTCCTCGCTGGTCCGGCACGGCGCCGGCTACGCCCGCCGCCTGCTGGAGGGACTGGACGAGTGGATGGCGCGCAAGCAGTTCCGCTCGGTCTCGGACTTCCGCGGCCTGCTCGCCGTCCCGCCCGAGGCGGACGCGGGCGGCCTCGCCCGCTCCGGCTACGTCGCCGCCCTGGAGAAGGCGAAGGCGACGTACGGCTCGCTCCGCGCCTGACGGCACGACAGGAACCGTCCCCATCGTTCCCCCGGCACGCTGGGGACGGTTCCTGGCGTGCCGCGTCGTCGCGGGCGATACGGTGACCCGGACACCACCGGACGGCGAGGGGACGAGCGGATGACCGATCCCGCGTGGCCGGGGCGGACGGTGTCCCGGGCCCTGCTGGCCGGGCTCTGCGCGCTGATCCTCTGGGGAGTGTGGACGGCCGCCTCCGGCGGCACAGCCGGCCCCGGGGTGAAGGCGTTCGGCGACGTGGACCTGTACCGCGAGATCGCGCAGCGGGTCGCCGCCGGCAGCGACTACTACGCCGCGGCCATCGCGTCCCAACTCGCCCACGGCTACCCGACCACCCCGTTCCTCGCCGTACGCCTGCCCACGCTCACCTCCCTGCACCTCGCGCTCGGCGAGACCGGCGCGACCGTCCTGCTCGTCGCCCTCGGCGTCGCCGGTGTGCTCGCGATGGCGGTCCGGCTGGACCGGGACGGGCGGGGACGGGCCGAGCGGATCGCCGCCGTCGTCCTGCTCGGCCTGGGGGTCGCGCTCCTCGCGGTCGGGCCGGTCGCGTGGTTCCACGAAGCCTGGGCCGGAGTGCTGGTGCTGCTCGCGATCGCCGTCCACTCGCCCCGGCGGTGGTGGCCGAGCGTGCTGCTGGCGCTGGTGGCGGTCTGCTTCCGGGAGCTCGCGCTGCCGTACCTCGTGGTGATGGCCGTCCTCGCGTGGCCGCAGCGCCGCAGGGAGGCCTGGGCCTGGCTGGCGGCCATCGGGGTCTTCGCCGCGGTCCTCGCCGCCCACGCCCTCGCCGTCCAGGCCGCCCAGCCGCCCACGCCGGTGGCGTCCAACGGCTGGGTCGAGTTCGGCGGCTGGTCATTCGTGCTGGCCTGCGTGCGGACGGGCTCGCTCCTCTCCGCGCTCCCGTTGGCCGTCGCGGCCGTCGTGGTCCCCCTGGCCCTCTTCGGGTGGTGCTTCGCCGGCCCGCTGGCGCGTCCCGTGGTGGCGACGTGCGTCCTGCTCGCCGGGGCGCTCATGGTTGTCGGCCGCCCCGACAACACCTACTGGGGGCTGCTGTTCTCCACGGTGCTGCTGGCCGGGCTCGCGTTCGCTCCTCGCGGGCTGGTCGTGTCGGCGAGGGCCGCGTTCTCGAGGTCGGCGGGCTGAGCTTCCGCGTCCGCGGCGGGACGGTCGTCCCCGGGACGGTCCGGGGCCGGACGGTGCAGCACGGCTGCGGCCACGCCGACGGCCACCATCAGGACCGCCCCCACCCCGAGCGCGACGCTCGCCCCGTGGGCGAAGGCCGCCTGCGCCCTGGCGAACCAGGCCGGGTCGTTGGCCGCAGCCGCGAGCGAGGCCAGCACGGACGCGGGCGCGTCCGCGGGGAGCGCCGACCGGTACGCCTGGTTGAGCACCGCCCCGAGCAGGGCCACACCGATCGCGCCGCCGATCTCCTGGAACGTGTCGTTCAGCGCCGATCCCATGCCCATCCGCTCGCGCGGCAGCGCGTTGATCACCTCGATCGCCACCGTCGTCAGTGCGGCCCGGACGCCGACCATGATCACCGACATCCCCGCGATGATCGCCACGACGGACGTGGGCCAGAGCGCGATCACCAGCGTCCCGGACGCGACCACGGTCAGGCCGCCCGCGATCATGAACCGCGCGGGCACCCGCGTCCCGAGCCGCGCGATCAGGCTGTTGCCCGCCACCATCACGACCACCGGCGGCAGCGTGAGCAGGCCGGCCTGCAGCGGCGTGTAGCCGAGGACGAGCTGGACCAGCTGCGTCTGGATGAACAGGACGGACGAGACCGCGAGGAAGGCCGTCGCCTCGACGACCGCGGGCACCGCGAAGGCCCGCGTGGCCACGTGGCGCAGGTCGAGCATGGGCTGGGCGGCCGTGAGCTCCCGCCAGCAGAACAGGGCCAGCAGCGCCCCGGCGCCCGCGAAGGAGCCGAGGACGGGCAGGGATAGCCACCCCGCGTCCCCGCCGGTGCTCAGCGCGTAGATGAGGGCGGCGAGGACGCCGACCGAGAGCACGGCGCCGGCCAGGTCGACCCGTTCGCCGGTCGCCTCCCGCGACTCGGGAATCACCGCCAGGATCACCGGCACCGCCACGACCGCGACGGGAACGTTGATCAGGAACAGCCACTGCCAGGACAGGTGCGTGAGCATGAGCCCGGCGAGCACCGGGCCGATCACGAACCCCAGCATCGTGACCGCGCTCCACAGTCCGGCCGCCTTCAGCCGCGCCGCCCCGGTGAAGGTGGAGTAGATCAACGAGAGCGTGCTCGGCATCGCCAGCGCCGCTCCGACCCCGATCAGGCCCCGGATCAGCGCCAGCGCGGTGGCGGACTGGGCGAGCAGCACCAGCAGCGAGCCTGCGGCCATCACCACGAGTCCGGCGGCGAGCACCCGCTTGCGGCCCAGCCGGTCAGCGAGGTTGCCGGTGGTCAGCAGCAGGCCGCCGAACGTGAGCGAATAGGCGGTGACCACCCATTGCAGCTCGGCGGTGCCCGCGTGCAGGGCGCTGCCGATCGTCGGGAGGGCGACGTTCAGCACCGAGTTGTCGAGCATGATCACCATCGCCGCCAGCATCAGGGCGCCCAGGATCGGCCAGCGGTCACCGATCTTCCCCTCGTCCCGGGTTGCCACGCCCTGCGACTCGTCCATCGACTCCCCCTCCGTCGAACGTCGAACTGTTATCGAACACTGTTTGACTAACGAACACGGTACGACTGTCGTACGATGTTCGCAAGTGGACGGAGGGTGCAGGCATGGCGACGCAGGACGACCACGCGGACGAGCTCCGCGAACGCAGGCGGGACGCCATCGCGTCCGCCCGGGAGGCGCGCGAGGAGTTCGTGGCCTCCACCCGCGAGAAACGCAGGGAGGCCCTGGCCGCCGCGCGGCAGCGTCCGAGCGAGCGCCGGACGTCGTCACGAGGGACGCGGACGTCCCTGACCCTGGAGGCGATCCTCGCGCGCGCGACCCGCATCCTCGACGCCGACGGGACCGAAGGGCTGACCATCCGCAGGCTGGCGAGCGAGCTCGGCGCCGGCGCGGCGTCGGTGTACTGGCACGTCGACGACAAGGACGAACTGCTGCGGCTGGCCTACGAAGCCGTCGCCGGACCGCCCGTCCGTGAGGCGCTGGAGCGTCCGATCGACCCCTCGCACTGGCGAGAGGGCGTCCGGACGGCGGCCCTGGCGATCTTCGCGGTGTTCGAGGCCCACCCCTGGGTCGTGGAGCTCATGGCCGGGGAGCAGCGCGGGGAGATCGTGATCCTGGCCTGGGACCGGTTCGGGCAGCTCCTCACCACCCTCGGGCTGAGTGACGAGGCGGCGTTCGACGCGGGCACCGCGCTGATGGGCGTGTTCGGCGTGGCCGGGCTGGGCGCCGTCAACAACGCCCGGAGCACCGACGACAGGGACGCGCGGCTGAGCCGGGCGGCCGGCGAGTTCGCGTCCCTCGACCCCGCGGAGTTCCCCTTCGTCAGCCGCACGCTCTCCACCTACCGGCGGCACAGCGAGCGGGAGCAGTTCCTGGGCGGCCTCGAGTTCGTGATGGACGGGATCGAGGCCCGGCTCGCCGCGCAGCGGGGACGCCGCTGAGCAGCCCCGGGCACGGATCGCTCTCAGCGCGCGCCCGGTACCTGTTCGTGGAGGGCCGCCGACCGCTCCGGGAGCGGCACGACCGAACGCGCACGGTCGACCGGCGTCCGGGTGAACACCACCCTCCGCTGCACCACGTAGCCGGCCAGGAACAGTGACACCTCCGTGAGCAGCTTGGCCGCCACCACCCCGAGGACGGGCGTGAGCAGCTCCATCAGGCCGAGGTTGGCGAGCAGGACGGCTGCCGCCAGGAGGACGTAACGGCGGACCGACGGCCACAGCGGGACATCCGTCGCGGCGAAGACCAGGCGGCGGTTGAGCAGGAAGTTGACCGTGCCGCTGATCAGCCGGGCAGCCACCACCGAGAGCGCGAGGTTCGCCGTCAGCGCGTAGAGCGCGAACACCAGGGTCGCGTCCACGGCGAACCCGGCCAGCGAGGAGCCGGCGAACGCCAGCAGCGGACGGTAGATCCGCAGCGAGTCACGCACCGGCCGGAAGTGCGAGGACGCGTTGCCGGCCAGGTAGACCGTCGCGATCTCGACCTCGCGGACGCGCAGGCCCTCCCGGCTCGCGCGCAGCAGGAGCTCCAGCTCGTACTCGAAGCGGTCGCCCGGCACGGCCAGCAGCCAGCCGAGCATGCGGTGGGGGTAGCCGCGCAGGCCGGTCTGGGTGTCGTGCAGGCGCTTCCCGGTCACCAGCGCGAAGACGCCGCGCGTTACGGCGTTGCCGAACCGGCTGCGCAGCGGGACGCGTCCGGTGAACCGGCGGGCGCCGAGCACCATGTCGGACTCCCCGTCGATGGCCGCGGCGACCTTCAGGATGTCGAGCAGCGTGTGCTGGCCGTCGCTGTCCGCGCAGACCACCGGCTCGCCGGGGCGGGTGTCGAGGACGTGGGCGAAGCCCGTCCGCAACGCCGCGCCCTTGCCCCGGTTCCGCGGGTGGGTGAGCACCTCCGCGCCCGCGCGGCGGGCGGCGTCGAAGTGGGTGGCGTACGCGGGTCCGCTGCCGTCGTCCACGACGACCACGCGCAGCCCGTCGACGCCGGTCAGGTCGGCCACCAGCTGGGGCAGCCGCTCGTCCGGCTCGTAGCTCGGGATCAGGACGATCATGGCCTCACCCCGCCACGTAGAGGATGTCGGAGGTGCCGCGTTCCTGCTCGCGGCCGAGCGGGTTGTTGACGAGCTCGGCGTTGAACACCATCGCCGACGACCCGCCGCCGTCCAGGTTGTACGCGACGTCGGCGCCGAGGTCGACGAACAGCTGGGCGAACTCGCTCATGGTGACGCCGCGGCTGTAGCCGGTGCTGCGTCCGTCCACCACGACGAACAGGAAGTGGTTCTCCTCGATCACGCCGACGCCGGTGCGCGGCTGGCGGCCCTGGACGGAGTGGTTGCCGAAGTTGGTGTCGATCTCGACGTCGTCGATCCCGTCGATCACGGCGCCGTCCTCCACCAGGCCGGGGCCGAAGGAGAGCGTGTTCCACGCGCCGCCGGCAAGCAGCTTCGCCGCGTTGGTCGTGGTCTCGTCGTAGAGCCGCATCGACCCGTCCGTGCCGAACACCAGGCCCTGCCGGGCGCCGACGTCACGGTAGGCGACCCCGTTGCGGATCACGATGCCGGTGTCGCGGAAGCCGTAGTAGTCGCCGTTGATGGCGAGCACGGCGTTCACGTCGGCGGCGATGTCGGAGGGGTCGGCGATGATGTTCTCGCCGAACTCGTCGTTCGCGAACGCCGAGCGCACGATGGTCGCGTCGCTCACCGTGATGTCGGCGACGAACCAGGCCAGCGCGTCGTCGCCGGAGCCCGAGGTGTGCTTCGTGATCGTGATGGACGCGGTGTCGGAGGTGTAGCTGTTCGCCGTGCTCGTGCCGTCCGCGTCCGCCGTGGCGACGGTCACGTCCGCCTGCAGTGACGAGGTGTTGGTCACCTCGACGTGCTCGATGACGTAGCGGTCCAGCGCCCAGGCCGCGCCCCCGCCGACTGCGACGACGCCGCCGATCCCCGCCGTGAGGAAGGCCCGCCGCCGCAGCGGCCGGGGCTCACGCCCGGACGGTGGGGCCGCGTCCGGGCCGGCCGGTGGCGGGTCGGACGGACCGAACCCGGCGTCGGCCGGCGACTCGGGGGCCTGCGATCTGGTCGGTGCGGTCATGCCTCCAGTTCAGGCGCGTCCCTTGTGGACCCGCTGTGAGGCCGGCGTGCCGCCGGAGTGAATCGTCCGCGCCTGACCCGATCCCTCACCGTGCCTCCCTCACCAACGCGTTCCTCGCCCAAACGCTCCCGAAACTCGCAAACGCTCCCGAAATTTCGGTAGCTTCTGCGAGTTTCGGGAGCGTCTGTGAGAGAGCGCGCGGGGGCAGGGACGGGGCGTCAGCGGCCGCTGTCGCCGCCCTGGCCGCCTCCGCCGCCGGGGCCGCCGCCCTGACCGCCACCCATGCCGGTGGAGCCGCCCTCGCCGGCGGTCACGGACGTGTTCTTCGTCGCGCCGGAGATGTCGCCGGAGTCGGAGTAGGTGCCGACGGTCGTGCCGGCGAGCTTCCCGCCGACGTAGACGTCGTAGCTCTCGCCGGACGTGATGTCGGGGTCGGCGACGATCAGGGACGCCACCTGCTTCACCGTGGTGTAGGACGCGGTCACCGTCCCGTCCTTCACGATGCTGACGGTCTCACCGGCGGCCAGCTGCTCGCTGAAGGTGATCGACACCCAGCCGGTGGTCGAGTCCTCGCCGGGCGTCTCGGCCATGCCGGAGCTGCCGGCCGCGACGACCGTCCCGCCGGTCACCGTGATGCCGCCGTTGGAGTCGAGCGCGCCGTTGCCGTTGCCCGTGGGACCGGACACGACGGTCGTGCCGCCGGTGACCAGCAGGGAGCCGTTGGAGTCCAGGCCGTCGCCCTCGGCGTTCACGAGCAGGGTGCCACCGGTGATGGCCAGCAGCGAGCCGTCGTCCTGCATGCCGCCACCGCCCATGCCGCCGCTGTCGGAGCTGGTGCCCGCGGTGGCGTTCAGGCCGTCGTCGGACGCGGTCACGTCCGTCTCGCCGCCGGCGATGATCACGTTGGCGCCCTCGAGCGCCTCGTTCGAGGTCGTGACGGTGACCTTCCCGCCCTGGATCGCGAGGTCGCCCTCGGCGTGCATGCCGTCGTCGCCGGCCGAGACCTTCACCGTCCCGTCCTGGATCAGGATGTAGCCGACG
Organism: Propionicimonas sp.; assembly: GCF_049840635.1. Classification (GTDB taxonomy): domain Bacteria; phylum Actinomycetota; class Actinomycetes; order Propionibacteriales; family Propionibacteriaceae; genus Propionicimonas. The sequence continues at coordinate 1,898,207 of NZ_JASGKL010000005.1, read as the reverse complement.
GTGTCGTCGTCCTCGTTGTCGGACTTCAGCCCGTCGCCCTTCGCGGTCACGGTGACCGTGCCGTCGGTGACGATCAGGTAGTCCTTGCCGCGGATGCCGTCGTCCGCCGCGGTCACGGTGATCGTGCCGCTGAGGATGACCAGACCGTCCTTGCTGGCGATGCCGTCGTTCGTGTTGCCGGTGACGGTCAGCGAGCCGGTGCCGCCGATCGTGAGGTCGGCCATCGAGAACAGGGCCGCGTTCGGTGCGTCGTCGGCGGAGGTGTCGTAGCCCGTGCCGTCGGTGATGCTGTTGGACGTCCCGTCCGCGAGCACCACCACGGCCTCGTCGGCCTCGGTGATCACGACCGCGGAGCCCTTGGTGTTGGTGATGGACGCGTTGTCGAGCACGAGCTTCACCTTGCCGTCGTCGGCGCTGTTCACGACGACCTGGCCGTCGCTGAGCGTGCCGCTGAGGATGTAGGTACCGGGCGCCGTGATCGTGATCGTGTCGCCGTCGATCGTGACGCCGTCGTCCGAGCTGGTCGTGGACGCGCCGTCGGCGAGCGTGATCGTGGTGGCATCGGACGCGTCGTAGTCGGCGTCGTTGGAGTCGGCGTGGCTCTCGGCGTTGTCGGCCAGGAGCGCGTCCACGGTGGCGGACGTGGCCGTGACTGTCGTGGAGTCGGTGCTGGCGGACGTGGTGGCGCCGGTGATCGAGCAGCCGGCCAGCACCACCCCCGCGGCGATCGCGGCGATCGCGGCCGCCAGCTTCTTCATGGGCGTGCGGTCGGAGGTCATGGCTGGTTCCTTTCCGGAGGATTCGACAGGTAGTCGTTGACGATGCGGTGCCACTTCAGGGCGGGGAGGTCGTCCAGCGCGGCCAGGCCGACCCCGTACTTGCTGACCCGGGACGGCCGGACTCCCGCGTCCCACAGCGCGTGGTCGAAGACGGACGGCCGGGTGCCCCCCTTGGTCTCGACGACCACTTCGCCGGGCAGAGAGAGCCGCTCCTCCGAGCCCGGGCGGCGCCAGGCCAGCCCGGAGTCGATCGTGACGCGGCTGGCGTCCGGTGCGGCGACCAGACCCTGCCCGGGTCGGTCGGCGCGGGCGGTGACCAGGACGGTCGCGCGGCGATACCGGGTGTGCAGGACGGGGACGAGCGCGGTGGCGTCCACCTCACCGGCGGCGCGGTCCGCCACGATCCCGGCGACGAAGTCACGCCCCGCGTCGGTGAGGCGTCCGGCGTCGGCCAGGTCGTAGGGCAGGCGGTCCTTCACGGTCTCCCCACGGGCGGTGCGGGTCTTCACCTCCAGCCAGGTCTCGCCGGACTCGCGGTAGGTGCGGGTGCGCACCTTGAACCGGCGGCGGCGTCCGCGCCCCGCCCGGAGGAAGCCATCGAGCGCCGGGGTGTCGAAGTAGGTCGAGCGGTAGCCGAAGTCGCGACGTCCGTCGATCTCGAGGACGCGCAGGCTCCCGTCCACCGCTCCGAGGACCGCGGGCAGCCGGTCGGCACCCAGCAGGTACTTGCGGTCGACGCGCGTCTGCAGGGCAGCCCGCTCGAGCAGTTCGGGGAGGCCGACGGCGGGCAGGGCGTCGAGCGAGACCTCGGTCACGGTGTCCGGGTGGGGGGCGAGGGCTGTCATCGGGCCTCCACCTGCTCCCGAGCCGGCGTGGCGGAAGGCACGTAACGGACCTCCACGACGGTGGTGTCGTTGACGAGGTCGGTGCGCAGGACGCGGACGTCCTGCACCTGGCCGCCGACCAGCGCCTCGACGCGGGCCCGCAGGTCCGGGTCGTCGGGGTAGGCGTGGTCGAGGGTGAGCTGCTGACGGCTCGTCCGCTTGGCCACCCGCGGGTGGTCGCCGGCGAACAGGACGACCAGGACGGCGGCCATCAGGCCGAGCGTCACCTCGACGCCGAGCGCCGAACCGCCGGCGAGCAGGCCGAGCACCAGCGCGGCGAAGTAGTAGGCGACCTCGTGCTGGGCGAGTTCCTCCGAGCGCAGCCGGATGATCGACAGCACGCCGAACAGGCCGAGGCCGACGCCGACGCTGGTGGAGATGGAACTGAGGGTGGCCATCAGGGCGAGCACCCCCACGTTGACGATCAGGTAGGCCACCACCAGGTCCCGGCGCTTGTGCCGGGGTACGAACAGGCCGAAGACGAGGACGAGGATGGCGACGAGGTCGGCCGCGACGAGGATGGGGGACATCGGGTTCTCCTGGTGGTGTGCGCTGTGTTGTCCACCAGTTAGCCAGCCGTTCATGTCCGCAGACACAGGAGTCTCTTGTGAGGTTCCTGTGAAGGGTGGGGGCGACCGCCTCAGGCTGCGGGGCGGAACCCACGCAGCCGCAGGCTGTTCAGCACCACGAACACGCTCGAGAACGCCATGGCCGCGCCGGCGATCATCGGGTTGAGGAAGCCGAACGCGGCCAGCGGGATGGCGGCCACGTTGTACGCGAACGCCCAGAACAGGTTCGCCTTGATGGTGCCCAACGTGGCCCGCGACAGGCGGACCGCGTCCGCGGCCACCCGGAGGTCGCCCCGCATCAGCGTGAGGTCGGCGGCCTGGATCGCGGCGTCCGTGCCGGTGCCGAGCGCGATCCCGAGGTCGGCCTGCGCGAGCGCTGCCGAGTCGTTCACGCCGTCACCCACCATGGCCACCCGCCGTCCCTCGGCCTGCAGGCGACGGACCTCGGCCACCTTGTCCTGCGGCAGCACTTCTGCGATCACGTCGCTGATTCCGACCTCGGCGGCGACGGCTTCGGCGGTCGGCCGGTTGTCGCCGGTGAGCAGGACGGGGGCCAGGCCGAGTGCCCGGAAGCGACGGACGGCGTCCGCCGAGGTGGGTTTGACCGTGTCGGCGACCCGGATCGTGCCGCGCAGCTGTCCGTCCCAGGCGACGGCGACCTCGGTGGCCTGACGCGATTCCGCCACGGAAGGCCCGGATCGTGACGGGGGGGACGGGTGGGACGCGTCCGGCGGCAGGATCGCGTCATGGACCCAGCGGGGACGGCCGGCGAGGACCTCGCGTCCGTCGACCACCGCCCGGATGCCCTGGCCGGGGGTGTTGGTGAGTGCGGAGACCGTCAGGTCGCTGGCAGCCAGGGACGCGATCGCCCGCGCGACCGGGTGCTCGGAACCCGACTCGGCGGCGCCGGCGTACCGGAGCAGTTCGTCGGCCTCCACGCCCGACTCGGGCACGACCTCGACCACCGACATCTCGCCGGTCGTGACCGTGCCGGTCTTGTCCAGCACCACCACGTCGACGTCGCGGGCGCGCTCGAGAGCCTCCGCCCCGCGGATCACGATGCCGAGCTGGGCGCCGCGTCCGGTGCCGACCAGCAGCGCGGTCGGCGTGGCCAGGCCGAGCGCACAGGGGCAGGCGATGATCAGCACGGCGACGCCGGCGGCCGCGGCGAAGTACAGGCTCTCCCCGGCCAGCAGCCAGCCGAAGAATACGACCACCGACAGCGCGATCACGACCGGGACGAAGACCGCGGAGATCCGGTCGGCCAGCGCCTGCACGGGTGCCTTGCCGGTCTGCGCCTCCTCGACGAGCCGGGCGATGTGGGCGAGCTGGGTGTCCCTGCCGACGCGGGTCGCCCGCACCAGCAGCCGCCCGGTCGTGTTCAGGGTGGCGCCGATCACGGCGTCGCCCGGCACGACGTCCACCGGCACCGACTCCCCGGTGACCAGCGACGCGTCCACGGCGGAGTACCCCTCGACCACCTCACCGTCGGTGGCGACCTTCTCCCCCGGCTTCACCACGAAGGTGTCGCCGACCCGCAGCTGGTCGATCGGGACGCGGGCCTCGCGTCCGTCCCGCAGCACGGTGGCCTCGGTCGCCCCGAGGGTGAGCAGCGCGCGGACGGCCTCGCCCGCGGCAGCCTTCGAGCGGGCCTCGATGTAGCGGCCCAGCAGGAGGAAGACCACGATCCCGGCGACGGCCTCCAGGTAGATCGCCGCCGCCCCGTGCCCGCGCATGAGGGAGAGCTCGAACGGGTGGGTGTAGCCGATCCGTCCGGCGTCGGTGAACAGCAGCGCGTAGAGGGACCACCCGAAGGCCGCCGTGGTGCCGAGGCTGATCAGCGTGTCCATCGTGGTCGCGCCGTGGCGGGCGTTCACGAACGCGGAGCGGTGGAACGGCCAGGCCGCCCACCCGTACACGGGGACGGTGAGCGCCAGGCTCAGCCACTGCCAGCCCGGGAACTGCCAGGCCGACACCATCGCCAGCAGGACCACGGGGACGCCGAGGACCGCGGCCCAGACCAGCCGGGTCCGCAGGGCCGCGGCGTGGTCGACCGGCTCGGCGGCGGGATCGGGCAGGGACGCGTCGTAACCGGTGTTCTGGACGACCCTGATCAGGTCGTCCACGTGCACCGGCGCCGGGTACAGCACGAGCGCCTTCTCGGTGGCGTAGTTCACCGAGGCCTGGACGCCGTCGAGCTTGTTCAGCTTCTTCTCGATCCGGGCCGCGCACGAGGCGCAGGTCATGCCCTGGATGTCGAGTTCGACGGCTTCACGCTGCTGCGTGGTCACGCTCCTGCTCCCTGCTCTGTGTCGTGAGGACGTGCCCGAAGCCGGGCGCGCGGAATGCCGGTCAGGCGATGCTGTACTGCTCGCCGGCCTCGTAGACGGCCTCCACGAGGCGGTCGAAATCGACCGGGGCCTCGGAGGTGACGTCCATCTTCGCGTCCTCGAGCGAGACCTCCACTCCCGTGACGCCCGGGACAGCCGAGACCTCCTCGGTGATGGCGTTCGCGCAGTGGTGGCAGGTCATGCCGGAGACGGTGTAGCTGGTGATCATTGGTCTTCCTTCCATGGTTGGGAACAAGGGGGTATTCCGGGCCGGTGGCCGGTCAGGAGCGGACGAGGCGGGCGATCGCCTGGGACGCCTCACGGAGTTTCTCTTCGGCCTCGTCGCCACCGGCGCGGGCCGCGCGGACCACGCAGTGGCTGAGGTGTTCGTCGAGCATGGCCAGGGCGAGGGCCTCCAGCGCCTTCGTCATGGCCGACACCTGGGTGAGGATGTCGATGCAGTACTGCTCCTCGTCAACCATCCGCTGCAGGCCTCTCGCCTGCCCCTCGATGCGCTTCAGGCGGCGCAGGTACTCGTCCTTGTGGTCGAGATAGCCGTGCCCGGCGTCGTGGTGGCAGTCGCTCTCGTGTGACACCTGTTCCGTGTGTTCCATGCCCACCTCCATCTACCCTAGTCACTATACCCCCCATGGGTATGTGAGGGCGCCCATCGGGTGTGGAAACCGTGTGCATAACTTGGTCTGACCATGGCCTATACACCCCGCCCAGCGTCGCGTGTCAAGCCGCCCGACCAGACGTCCACGAGATCCGAAAAGTTCTTTGCGTCCACAAGCCAGGTCGACCATCACCCCTAGCCAGAGCGAAAGTGAACACCGTTCACCGACGCTGTCCACAGCCTCGGCACGTCGTCGTGCACAGGGCCAACGGCGCGCCTCCACACTTGTCCCCACGTTGTCCACAGGGCCTGTGGACAACGCCGTTGAGAGGAGCCTGAGAAGGGTCTAGTTTGGCGCGGGTCGGGACATCTGGAGCGACGGCGCAGGCGCCGTCCGGACCGACTGTCAGAGGCTCGTCCTAGCCTGTGCCACAGACGGATCGAGCCCTGGAGGGAGTGGGAGAAGTGTCGCTCGCGGAGGTCATGCCCTACGACAGCGAGGCTGAGTACGCAGGGCCCGACCGCACCCCGCCGCAGGACGTCGCCGCCGAGCAGAGCGTGCTCGGGGCGATGCTGCTGAGCAAGGACGCGATCGGCGACGTCGCCGAGATCGTCAAGGGCCGCGACTTCTACCGGCCCGCCCACGAGACGATCTACGACGCCATCCTCAACCTGTACGGCCGCGGCGAGCCGGCCGATGCGATCACCGTCGCCGACGAACTGGCGAAGCGGGGCGAGCTCGGCCGGGTCGGCGGGCACATCTACCTGCACGACCTGCTGTCGACGGTCTCGATCGCGTCCAACGCCGCGTACTACGCCGAGATCGTCCGGGAGAAGGCGATCCTTCGGCGGCTCGTCGAGGCGTCGATCAGGATCAGCCAGCTGGGGTACGCCGGCCAGGGCGACGTCGCCGGCATCGTGGACGCCGCGCAGCAGGCGATCTACGAGGTGGCCGAGGGCAAGGCCGGCGAGGACTACGAGCCGCTGAGCGCGCTGATGGAGTCCACGCTCGACGAGATCGAGGCGCTCAGCGCGCACGGCGTCATGGCGGGCGTCCCCACCGGCTTCGTCGACCTAGACGAGCTGACGAACGGCCTCCACCCCGGCCAGATGGTGATCGTCGCCGCGCGTCCGGGCGTCGGAAAGTCCACGCTGGGGCTCGACCTGGCGCGGGCGGCGGCGATCCAGCACGGCCTGTGCTCGGCGTTCTTCAGCCTGGAGATGACGAAGACCGAGATCGTGATGCGGCTGATCTCGGCCGAGGCCCAGGTGCCGTTGCAGGACATCCGCAAGGGCCACATGAGCGACGAGAACTGGGCGCGGATCGCCAGGAAGACCGCCGACGTGTCGAGCGCGCCGCTCTACATCGACGACTCGCCCAACCTCACGATGATGGAGATCAGGGCGAAGGCCCGCCGGCTCAAGCAGCGCAACGACCTGAAGCTCGTGATCGTCGACTACATGCAGCTGATGAGCTCGGGCAAGCGGGTGGAGAGCCGCCAGCTGGAGGTCTCGGAGTTCTCCCGGCAGATGAAGCTGCTGGCCAAGGAGCTCGAGGTGCCGGTCGTGGCGCTGTCGCAGCTGAACCGCGGTCCCGAGCAGCGCACCGACAAGAAGCCGATGCTGTCCGACCTGCGCGAGTCCGGCTCGCTGGAGCAGGACGCCGACATGGTGATCCTGTTGCACCGCGACGACATGTACAACAACGCGTCCGAGCGTTCCGGGGAGGCCGACTTCATCGTCGCCAAGCACCGCAACGGCCAGACCAAGACCGTGACCGTCGCCTTCCAGGGCCACTACAGCCGGTTCGTCGACATGCAGCACTGAGCCTGCCGCCGTGCGTCCCCTCGTCGACACCCGCCTGGCCCGCCCCGGCTGCGAGGTCCTCGTGCGCCGCAGGGACGCCCGCGACGGCCGCTGGGTCGTGTTCCTGCACGGCGCGGGCATGGACGGCGAGATGTTCGACGCCCAGTTCCCGGCCGTGCCTGACGACTGGGGCATCTGCGCGTGGGACGCCCGCGGGCACGGCGCGTCCACGCTCGCCGGCCGGTTCCGCTACGCCGACCTGGTCGACGACCTGACCGCGTTGCTGGCGAGTGTGGACGCGTCCGAGGTGGTGCTGGTCGGCCAGTCGATGGGCGGCAATCTCGCCCAGACCCTCGTCGCGTCCCGTCCGGACGCCGTGCAGCGGCTGGTGCTGATCGACTGCACCGACAACCACGGCCCGCTGAGCGGTGTCGAACGGTTCCTGCTCTCCCTCGCCGTGCCGATCCTGGCCTGCTACCCGTGGGAGCTCGCCGTCCGTCAGTCGGCCGAGGCGTGCGGTACCCGTGCGGAGACCCGTACGTACGCTGCGAACGCCCTCTCTGCGACCGGGCGGACGCGGTTCCTCGAGGTGATGGGGTTCGGACGGGAGGCCGTCACCCCGGACCTCGGCTATCGGCTTCCGGTGCCGACCCTGCTCGTGCTCGGCGAGCACGACCGCAGCGGGAACATCGCCGCCGCCCTCCGCCGCTGGCCGGAGCGGGACCCGCGGGCACGGCTCGTCGTCATCGCGGACGCCGCGCACAACGCGAACCAGGACGCTCCGGGCCCGGTGAACGAGGCGATCGGGGTGTTCCTCGGCTGGTGACGCTCAGGGCCGGAGGTCCTCGAATCGTCCCTCGGCGCGATTCTTGGTGACCTCGCCCGCGCGAAAGACCCGTCCGCTCATCACGAGGTAGATGCCGGGCGGCAGCGTCTGGGCGGCGATGACCGCGCCACCGAGGTTGAAGGGTGCGTCGCTGTCGCGCATGACGGCCGGCTGCATGGCGCCAGTGAGCACGACGGTCAGGCTGTCGGGCACGTCCGGGTGGGCGAGCAGGTACTCGGCGGTGACGGTCATGGTGTCGGTGCCGTGGGTGACCACCACGCCGACGTCGGCGAGCGCGGCGAGGTGCGCGACGAGCGCCTCACGATCGTCCGCGGTGAGGTCGGACGACTCCTTCGCCACCACGGAGGCGACCGGAACGCTTCCGGCCAGGCCGGCCGGCGCGAGGAGCGCGGGTGCAGCCGGAGGCCCGATCTCGAGTCGCCCGTCCCGGCTGTAGACGGTGTCGATGGTGCCCCCGGTGGCAAGGATCACCACCTCACGATGTACGGACACGAACCCTCCAGATCGGGTCGGAAACAGACGCTCGCCATGGTCCCACGCCCGCTGCCGACTCCTTGCCATCCCGGGCTTGACCCGGGATCTCTCTCCCTCCCGGCCGCACCGACACGGAGATCCCGGCTTCCGCCGGGATGACAAGGCGGCGAAAAGCACGGGCGCCCACGCCCCAACAGCCATGACCAACGCGACAGCCGTCATCCCGGGCTTGACCCGGGATCTCTCCGACCACCCACCGCACCCACAAGGCGGCGAAGATCGCCGGCGCCCACCCCTCAGGAACCGCGGCCCCCCCTGTCATCCCGGGCTTGACCCGGGATCTCTCCGACCACCCACCGCACCCACACCGAGATTCCGGCCTCCGCAGGGATGACAAGGCGGCGAAAGGCACTGCACTCACGTCCGTCATCCCGGCCCGACCATCCCGGACCACCCCACAAACGCTCCCGAAACCCGCAGAAGCTCCCGAATTTTCGGTGGCTTCTGCGAGTTTCGGGAGCGTTTGTGCGAGCGGCTACCACTGACCCATCGCGCGGAGGACCTCTTCGGAGACCGGCTCGACGTGGGCGTCGAGGACGCGGAGGCCCTGCTCGGTGCTGGCGCCGGGGTGCGCCACCCGCCGGATCACCTCGGCGGCGTCGATGCCCTCGCCAGCTTGGAGAGCGATCGTGCCCGCGACCGTCTGCCGGACCATCTCGCGGCACAGCTGCCGGTCGTAGCCGTGCCGGTCGGCGACGGTGTCGGCCCAGCCGTCCATCACCCTCGCGTACAGCGCGGGGCCGTTGCTGGTCAGCCCGCAGTAGAACCCGAGGTCCTCCGCGTCCACCTCGTACACCGCGCCGCACGCCCGCAGCGGCGCCAGCACGGCCTCCCGATCGGCGTCGGACGGGACCTCGCCCCACGTGAGCAGCGTCGCCCCCTGACCCACGGAGAGGTTCACGTTCGGGAGCGTGGTCGCCCAGCGCGGGCCGAACTCGTCGAAGCGGACGCCGGGCGTGCTGCTGACCAGGAACGGACGCCGCCGCGCCACGACCTCCGCGCAGGAGGCGAGCACGGCGCGCGCGTCGTCGGGCCCCATCCAGACGAACACTACGTCACAGCGCTCGAACACCGCCTCCGCCGAGTCGAGCAGCGCGATGCCCTCCGTGCCCGCGAGCAGGTCCCGCGCGGACGCGGCCGTGCGGCTGAACGCGTACACCTCGAAGCCGCCCGCCCGGGCCAGACCCTTCGCCAGCGCGCCGCCGAGGCGGCCCAACCCGATGATCCCCACTGCCATGGCACGGCAGTCTAGGCGCGGGCAGAGAGCCGACCCCCGCCGCTGAGGCCCCCGGTGTCACCGGCCCGGGCTAGATTCCGTCCATGGACACCTACGCCATCGGAGACCTCAGCGTGCACCGGATCGGGTTCGGCGCGATGCAACTGCCCGGCCGCGGGGTGATGGGGCCGCCCAGGGACCGCGCCGAGGAGCTCGCCGTGCTGCGGCGCGCGATCGAACTCGGGGTCGACCACATCGACACCGCCCAGTACTACGGCCCGGACGTCTCCAACGAGCTGATCCGCGCCGCCCTCCACCCGTACCCCGACACGCTCGTCCTGGTCACCAAGGTGGGTTCGCTCCGGGACGCGGAGGGCGCCTGGCTCCCCGCCCAGCGACCCGCGCAACTGCGCGAGGCGGTCGAGGACAACCTGCGCAGCCTCGGCGTCGAGCGCCTCGGCGCGGTGAACCTGCGCCTGATGGACCACCCCGCCGCCGACCCCGCGCAGCGCGTGCCACTGGAGGACCAGCTCGGGGAACTCGCCGCCCTGCGCGCGGAGGGCAAGCTCGCCGGCATCGGCATCTCCACCGCGAGCAGTGCGCAGGTCGAGGCGGCCGACGACCTCGTCGGGATCGCGTGCGTCCAGAACGCGTTCAGCCTGCTCGACCGCTCCGACGCCGACGTCCTCGAGCTGTGCCACCAGCGCGGGATCGCCTACGTCCCCTACTTCCCGCTCGGCTCGGCCTTCCCGCACACCCCGAAGGTGACCGAGGACGAGACCGTCCGCGCCGTCGCCACCCGCCACGGCGTCACTCCCGCGCAGGTCGGGCTGGCCTGGCTGCTCGGACACCGCGAGAACATCCTGCTCATCCCGGGCACCTCCCGCGTCGTCCACCTCGAGGAGAACCTCCGCGCCGCCGACGTCGCCCTGACCGCGGCCGACCTGGCCGAGCTGGCGGCGACTCAGGCGTGATTGCTCAATAGTACGTAGATGATTCGTGACACCCGATTTACGAAAAAGGGGAGTGGCCTTTTTGATCCCGGTTTCCGTTCGGCCCAGAGGCCGCGCGACGAGCACAACTCACCTAGCCACAGGGCCGAGAATCGGGGCGGTGCCGATTTACGAAAGCCCCCCTTTGCCTAATGCGCGCGAAGTTAGGTAAGGCTAATATTGCTTGTGGGGACGGAAAACCGGAGTTATGGTGAATGCGTATTCACGACGTGGCACCACACGGAAGGACCCCAGATCATGACCATGACGACCGTCAAGTCCTGCACCACCACCGCCTGCGCGTTCAACGACGGCGGCTGCACCGCACTCGCGATCACCGTCGGCGGCTCGGGCGCGAAGGCCTCCTGTGACACCTTCGTCGCCCTCGACGCGCGCGCAGCGCTGTCGACCCCGAGCGGTCAGGTGGGCGCCTGCAAGCGCCTCGAGTGCGTGCACAACACCGACCTGCTGTGCACCGCCGGGGCGATCGACGTCGCCGGCGACACCGCCGACTGCCTCAGCTACGAAGCGAGCTGAATCCCGCGCACCCGTCGAGGAGCTGGCCGAGTCGATCGGCCAGCTCCTCGACGCTTTTCGCCGGGGTGTCGAAGGTGAAGAGCACGACGGTCGTGAGCCCGGAGTCGACATCCATCACGGTCAGGCCGTTGCTGTCGACGTCCACGCAGAAGACTTGCCCGTCCAGGTGCGGGCAGCCGCCCTGCTCGCGCACGGACAGCGGGAACGCCGCGTCCCAGCCGGCGGCCGCGGCGTCCAGGAGATCGGACACATCGGACGGGGAGAGCCGGGCGAACAGTTCCCGCGCCGCCCACTCGTCATCGGCGTCGGGGAAGGACGGGGTGGCGCTGACCGCCAGGTCCGCGATCTCGTCGAACGGGACGGGCGTGACGCCGGTCGCGTCGTGGAGCAGGACGCGCTCTGTCCGCACGATCCCGAGCCGGCCGCCGCGAGCGGAGGCGAGTTCGACCATGCGGGCGGGCAGCCCGGCACCGGTCAGGTAGCTGTCGCGGACGTCACCGTCCAGCCATTCCAGGACGCCGAGCAGGTGCGCGGCGCAGGCCGTGATCCGCACCGACCACTCGGGGGCCTCCTTGACGACGTCCATGCGGACGCGGACGGGCAACTGCCCCCCCGTGCTGAGCGGGACGTCCTCGTCCGCGACGCAGGCCACCATCAGTTCGCCGACGTCGCTGAGCGCATGGGTGATCGCCTCGGCCTCGACGACCGGGGCCAGGTCGTAGGCCACGACGGACGCACGGCCGGCGCCGGAGAGCAATCGGTGGACCAGGGAGACCGAGCGGGCGCGCAGCGCTTCGTCGTGCATGACCGAGATCGTGGTTTCGACGTCTTCCACGAGACCCCCTGGAGTCGGCTGTGCCGGTGAGCGGAGGGCCGGCGCGCACGCCGTCCCGGGCACTCCCGGTATTTCGTAAGGCGAGCCTAACCTAATTACGCAAGTCTCGTGGCGCCAATTCCGAATCCGGACACTGAACACCCGCGGGAGCAGGGACGGTCCGAGCCGGACGGACGGCTAGCCTGACCCGGAACCCGATCCTCGTCCCGGCGCCGTCGGCGCGGGAAGGAGTGCTGCATGGACGAGCGCGACGCCACCGAACCGGTGCTCCAGCTCGACGACGTCTGCTTCCGCAGGGACGGCAAGGAGATCCTCACCGGCGTCGGCCTCACCGTCCGCGCCGGGGAGCACTGGGCGCTGCTGGGCCCCAACGGCGCCGGGAAGAGCACCGTCCTCGGGTTCTGCGGGGCGGTCACGCACCCGAGCTCCGGCACCGTCCGCGTCCTCGGCAGGCAGCTCGGCCGGGTCGAGCTGCAGGAGCTGCGCCGGCACATCGGCCACGTCAATCCCCGCCACCCGCTGCGCTCACCGCTGACCGTGCGCGAGGTCGTGCTCACCGGGATCACCGGCACGATCGAGACACCGCTGCGCTGGGCGCCGTCGGCTGCCGAGCTCGCCCACGCCGACGCGCTGATCGGGACGCTCGGGCTCGCCGCGCGCTCCGGCGACCGCTGGCCGACGCTGTCCCAGGGTGAGCGCGGCCGCACGCTGATCGCCCGCGCCCTGATCTGTGAGCCCTCCCTGCTGCTCCTCGACGAGCCGTCCACGGGCCTGGACGTGTCGGCCCGCGAGCAACTGCTGGAGACGCTCGACGACCTCGCCGACGACCGTCCGGACCTGACGTCGATCCTCGTCACCCACCACCTCGAGGAGCTGCCGGCCAGCACCACCCACGCGCTGCTGCTGTCGGCCGGACGCGTCGTGGCCGCCGGGCCCGCGGCCACCGTCCTCGACACGGCCAACGTCTCCGCGGCGTTCGACCACCCGATCGAGGTGCACCACCACGACGGACGCTGGGCTGCCCGCGCCGCCCGCGGACGGAGGGCCGGGACGCGGCCGCGCTGAGCGGGGCTACAGTGCGGGCGGAAGGGGGAGGACGCGTGCCCGAGGTGCTCACGAGCAACGTGGCCGACGTCGCCCTCATCTTCGAGGGCGGCGGCATGCGGGCCAGCTACACCTCGGCCGTCGTGGCCACTCTGCTGGCCGAGGGCATCCACGTCGACTGGGTGGCCGGGATCTCCGCCGGTGCCAGCAACCTTGCCAACTACCTGGCCCGTGACGGCGCCCGCGCCCGGCGGTCGTTCGTCGAGTTCGCCGCCGACCCGCGGTTCGGGAACTGGGGCAGCTTCCTGCGTGGCCAGGGGCTGTTCAACGCGGCCTACATCTACGAGCAGACGTCCGCCCCCGACCAGGCGCTGCCGTACGACTTCGCGACGTTCGCCGCGAACCCCGCCCGGCTGCGGATCGGGGCGTTCGAGTGCGACACCGGCCGGGGCGTCACCTGGACGCGCGACGACATCGCGGCCCTGCCCGACCTGATGCGGCGCGTCCGGGCGTCCTCGACGATGCCGGTGATCATGCCGCCGGTGCGGCTGGACGGGCACGTCTACGTGGACGGGGCGCTCGCCGGCAACGGGGGCATCGCGCTGGACGCGGCGAAGGCGGACGGATTCACCCGATTCTTCGTCGTCCTCACGCAGGAGCGCGGCTACGTGAAGCGTCCGACGTCGGCCCCCGCGGTGTACCGGACGTGGTTCCGCCGCTACCCCGCCGTCGCCGAGGCGCTCCGCGTCCGGCACACCAACTACAACCGCACCCGGGAGGAGCTGTTCGACCTCGAGCGGTCCGGGGACGCGCTGCTGTTCGTGCCCGACCGGATGCCGGTCAGCAACAGCACCAGGGACGTGGCCCTGCTGCGGGCCAGCCACGAGGCGGGGCTGGCGCAGTCCCGGCGCGAGGTGCCGCGCTGGCGGGAGTTCCTGGGGCTGGGGTGAAGGTGCCGCCCCGGTGCTGGCATAGGCTCGCGCAATGAGCTCACGGTTCTCGCAGCACCGCTACCGGACCCGGCTGGAGTGGTCGGGGTCGACCGGCGCCGGCTACCGGCACTACGACCGCGCGCATCGGCTGGTCGCGGTCGCCGAGGATGCGGCGCCAGGACCGGCGACGGCCTCAGCGCTCGACCTGGCCCTCACCGCGGACCCTGCGTTCCTGGGGACGCCGGACCGGCTCAACCCCGAGCAACTGGTCCTCGCGGCGGCCAGTAGCTGCCAGCTGCTGTCGTTCCTGGCCGAGGCGGCGCTGAAGAAGGTGGACGTGCGCGCCTACACCGACGACGCCGACGCGGTGCTTGACGCCAGCCTGGCGCGTCCGGCGCTCACGGCGATCGCGCTGCACACCCGGATCACGGTGGCTCCCGGCACCGACCACGACGTCGTCCGTGCGCTGGTGGAGGCCGGCCACCAGGGCTGCTTCATCGCCAACTCGCTGGCCGTTCCGGTCCGGGTCACCGCCGAGGTGGTGGACGACGCGTCCTGAGCCGGCCCGCGGCGTGGGCACAATGGCGGCATGACCGTGATCAAGATCAACGCCATCACCGTGCCGAAGGAGACCGGGGATGAGCTCGCCCACCGGTTCGCCGCCCGTCTGGGGGCGGTGGACGGGCAGCCGGGCTTCGGCGGCTTCGAGCTGCTGCAGCCCACCGACGACCGCGAGCAGTGGCTGGTCGTGACCCGCTGGGACGACGAGGAGTCCTACCAGGCGTGGCTCGCGTCCGCCGACTTCCGCCAGGGACACGGCCACGGCCCCGGCGAGGCTCCCGACCCGTCCCGCCCGCGCCCCGTCGGCACCGCCAGCGAGGTCTGGCACTACCGGGTCGCCGTCAGCAACTGAGATTCGCCGCCGAGCCGACGCCGCGCCACGGCCCCTGAGGAGCACCGGGGTGAGGAACGAACCCCGGCGCGTCACGAAGTACCCCGCCACCCGACGCGATCCGTCCATTGGCTGCCTGTGATGTGACACCAGACGCCACATCGGCAACGCAGAGCGGCAGGATCACGTCAGCGGCGCGCCGGGACCGCCGCCCGGGTGGCGACGGCCTGGCGTCCGTCGGTTCCACCCATCGACGGCCCGTGTTGGTGCCCGAGGGCCACCGTTCTCGTCGAGAGCCAGTGTCCGGACAAGAGCCCTCGACGGGAGCGGTGGCTCTCGGCGACGAAGGGTGGCCCTCAGTGCCCGGCACGCGGGGACGGTTCTTTCGTGCCGGTTCTGCGGCGTCAGAGGATTGAGACCGGCGGCACCGCGTCCATGTCGTTGAACGACTTGTTCTCGCCGGCCATCGCCCAGACGAAGGAGTAGGCGGCGGTGCCGACGCCGGAGTGCAGCGACCAGGACGGGGAGATGACGGCCTGCCGGTCGGCGACGACGAGGTGACGGGTCTCGGCCGGCTCGCCCATCAGGTGGATCACCCTGGCGTCGGCGGGCACGTCGAAGTACAGGTAGCACTCGGTGCGGCGGTCGTGGGTGTGGGCGGGCATCGTGTTCCACATCGAGCCGGGGTGGAGCCGGGTGACGCCCATCACCACCTGGCAGGACTGGATCCCGTTCTCATGGATGTACTGCGTGAGCGTCCGGCGGTTGCTGGTGACCTGGTCACCCAGCTCGCGGACGGTGCCCTGGTCGGGCAGCGCGAGCGTGGTCGGGTAGGTGGTGTGCGCGGGGGCGCTGAACAGGTAGAACTGGGCGTCCTGGCCCGCGAAGACGACGTCCTTCGTGCCGCGTCCGATGTACAGGCAGGCCCCGTTCGGCAGCTGGTAGGTGGTGCCGTCCGCGGTCACTGTCCCCACCTCACCGACGTTGACGATGCCTAGCTCGCGGTTGGCGAGGAAGTACTCGGCGCGCAGTTCGTCGAACGTGGGGAGGGGGAGGTCGGCGCCGTTCGGCACCGCGCCGCCGAGGACGATCCGGTCGTGGTGGGTGTAGACGACCTTCACCTCCCCGGGCACGAACACCTCCTCGACCAGGTAGGTGTCGCGCAGGTCCTGCGTGGTGAAGCCGGGCACCTGGGCCGGGTTGGTGGCGTAGCGCTGTTCCATGGGTTCTTCCTTCGTTGGTTGATGGGGCGCGGCGGTGGACTTCTAGCGGACGAGCCAGCCGCCGTCGACGGGGATGATCGCGCCGTTGAGGTAGTCGGACGCGGGCGAGGCGAGGAACACGAACGGCCCCTGCAGGTCGGCCGGGGTGCCCCAGCGTCCGGCCGGGATCCGGGCCAGGATCGAGGCCTGCCGGTCCTCGTCGGACCGCAGCGCCGCGGTGTTGTCGGTGGCCATGTAGCCCGGCGCGATCGCGTTCGCGTTCACCCCGTGCGCGGCGAGCTCGTTCGCGAAGCTCTTCGTGAGCCCGGCCACCGCGTGCTTGGACGCGGCGTAGCCCGGGACAAGGATGCCGCCCTGGAACGACAGCATCGACGCGACGTTGATGATCTTCCCGCTGCCCTGCGCCACGAACCGGCGCGCTGCCGACTGCGACAGGTGGAACACCGTGTCCAGGTTGATCGCGAGCACCTCGTCCCAGTCGGACGCGGAGTGCTCCAGCAGCGGCGCCCGCCGGATGATCCCGGCGTTGTTCACCAGGATGTCGATCCGGCCGAGCGCGGCCACCACGGACGCCACCGCGTCCTCCAGCTGCTCGGGCGTCGCGGAGACCAGGTCGAGTTCGACCTGGTGCACGCGGCGTCCCAGCGCCCGCACGCGGTCAGCGGTGTCCGCGGCCGGGGTGCGGTCGATGAGGGCCACGTCCGCGCCCGCCTCGGCCAGTGCGACCGCTGCCCCCTGCCCCAGGCCGCGGGACGAGCCGGTCACGACGGCGACCTTCCCGTCGAGTCGGAACGAGTCGAGAATCATGCGTCCTCCAGTAGTCGGTGTCCGGTCCGGGGCGGTCAGTAGTAGGTGCGCAGGTACTCGGCCAGGCAGAGGATCGCCATGGCCTGCCCGTAGGGCATCGAGGTGCGCGGGATGGTGCGGTAGAAGTCGAGGTCGGGGCCCATGCCGGTGCCGAACGACACCTGCTCGAGCTCACCGTCGGCGGAGATGTTGGCGATGATCGCCCGGACGGCCCGCTCCGCGACCTCCGCGTACCGGGCGTCGAGGTAGCCCTTGCGGACCGCCTTGAGGATCCCGTACGCGAACCCCGCGGTGGCCGACGCCTCCAGGTAGGAGTCCGGGTCGTCCAGCAGCGTGTGCCACAGGCCGGACGCGTCCTGCAGGTCGGCGAGCGCCGAGACCTGGGCGTCCAGCACCTCGACGAGGAACCGGCGGACGGGGTCGTCCGCGGGCAGGTCGAGCAACTCCAGGAAGTCCGGCACCACCATCGTCAGCCACGAGTTGCCCCGCGCCCACCGCGCCCTGGCGAAGTTGTGGTGGCCCTCGAAGGTCCAGCCGTGGAACCACAGCCCGGTCTCCCGGTCCATCAGGTAGGCGACGTGGGTGAGGAACTGGAACGTCGCCTCCTTCACGTACGCCGGACGGTCCAGCAGCAGCCCGATCTTGGCCAGCGGCAGCACCGTCATCATCAGGGTGTCGTCCCACAGCTGGTGGTGGTTCTCCTCGGCCAGCGTGATGTGCTGCATGCCGCCGTGCGGGGTCCGCGGCATCGCGCGCATCGCCCACTCCGCCCACGAGTCCAGCCACGGCAGCAGCGTCCGGTCGCCGGTCTCCTCGTAGCGGTGGGCGAGGGTGAGGAAGGGCGACATCGTGTTCACGTTCTTCGTCGTGCCCTCGGCCAGCCGCGCCGCGAACCACTCGTCGATGATGTCGCGCATCCGGGTGTCACCGGTCTGGTCCCAGTACTGCCAGATCCCGTACAGCCCGATGCCGTGCGTCCACTCCCAGCCCGCCCAGCCCTTGGTGTCGATCACCCTGCCGTCGTCCAGCCGCAGCAGGAACTCGCCGGTGGGGTCGCTGATGTTCACCAGGTTGGTGGTCAGCCGCTGCACGAGCTCCTGCAGCCCGCCGCGGGAGATGAACCGCTCCGGCGCGCGCAGCAGCGGGCTGTGCGCCACCGGCCAGGTCTTGTGTTCCATCGAGGTCTCCGTCGTCGTCGATCCGGCCGAGCCGGTGGACGGGAGCGCCCCGTCCACCGACCCCACCAAGAGTGGCACTCAGGCCTGCGCCACGCTGGGCTCGGGCGTGACCTCTGCGGTCTCCAGGTCGGCCAGGCTCTTGCCCCTGGTCTCCTTGGACAGCAGCGCGGCGACGGCGGCGACAACGGTGATCGCGAAGGTCGTCGCGCCGATCACCAGCGGAACGTTCGACCCGGGCTGCGCGACCGCGGTGAAGATGCTCGGGAAGAACGAGGCGATCATCAGGCCGACGTTCTGCGACACCGCGAACCCGGTGACGCGGATCCGCATCGGGAACTGCTCCTGGTAGAAGGTCGCGAACGTCGCGTTCCACATCTGGAACAGGATGCCCTGCACGATGATCGCCATCACGATGACCAGCGCGAGGTTCTTCTGCGTGACCGACCACAGGTAGACACCCGAGAGCAGGCCGCCGCCGAGGCCGCCGACGATCATGAACACGCGGCGTCCGATGCGGTCCGACAGCGCGCCCCAGATCGGGATGGTGATCACGGCGGTGATGTTGGTGAGCAGGGTCACCCACAGCATGTCGGACGAGGTGAAGCCGATGCCGTAGATCTTCGAGGTGCCGAAGGAGACGCCGAACACCAGGGTGGTGGTGCCGATCACGTTGGTGAAGGTCATCACGATGCACAGCAGGGTGACCAGCGGCTTGGTGCGCAGCAGTTCGACGAACGGGAACCGCTTCTTCGCCTCGGCGTTGTCCGCCACTCCGGTCTGGAAGGCCGGCGGCTCGCTCACCCGGGCGCGGATGATGTAGCCGGCGACGATCACGATGGCGCTGAGCAGGAACGGGATCCGCCAGCCCCAGCCGAGCCACGCGGCCTCGGGCAGCAGGGACGCGAGCGGCAGCATGGCCGCGGTGGCCAGGATCGAGCCGGCCTGGGTGCCCTGCAGGCTGAAGCTGGCGAAGAAGCCGCGCCGCGCGTCCGGCGCATGCTCGACGATCATCGCGTTGGAGCCGCCGAGTTCGCCGGCGACGGCGAAGCCCTGGACGAGGCGGAGCAGCACCAGCAGCACCGGCGCCAGCACGCCGACCTGCGCGTACGTCGGCAGCAGGCCGACGGCGAAGGTCGAGAAGCCCATCAGCAGCATGGCGAGAACGAGCACGTTCTTGCGGCCGTGCCGGTCGCCCCAGGCGCCCAGCACGACGGCGCCGACCGGACGCATCACGTAGCCGACGGCGTACGTGGCCAGCGAGGCGA
Organism: Propionicimonas sp.; assembly: GCF_049840635.1. GTDB lineage: Bacteria > Actinomycetota > Actinomycetes > Propionibacteriales > Propionibacteriaceae > Propionicimonas. The sequence continues at coordinate 1,878,921 of NZ_JASGKL010000005.1, read as the reverse complement.
TCACCGCGACCGTGGGGTTCTCGGAGGTGAAGAAGATCTTCGGGAAGACCAGCGCCGCCGCGGTCGAGTAGAGCGCGAAGTCGTAGTACTCCAGCGCGCTGCCGATCCAGCCGCTGGCCGCGGCGCGCTTGACGTTCCGGGTGGCGTCTTCGGCCCCGGGTCGGGTGAGCTCAGGGGAACTCATCTGGGTTTCCTTTCGTCATCGTTGACGAGCGACCGGGACCGGTCTCTCGAGGATTCTTGGTTCGATCTCTGGTAGGGGATGGTCGGGGGGTTGGGGTGGACGGGGGTCAGCGGTCGACGCGGGCGTTGCCCCCGTCGGCGAGCTTGAGGACCTCGGCGGCGGTCACCATCGAGGTGTCGCCGGGCGTGGTCATGGCGAGGGCGCCGTGGGCAGCGCCGAGGTCGACGCTGCGCTGAAGGTCGGCGCCGGTGAGCAGTCCGTAGACGAGACCGGAGGCGAAGGAGTCCCCGCCGCCGACCCGGTCGAAGATCTCCAGTTCGCGGCGGTGCGTGGCCTGGACGAGCCCGGCCTGCCGCGACCACGCGACGGCGCCCCAGTCGTTCAGGGAGGCCGAGCGGACGGTGCGCAGCGTGGTGGCGATCACCTGCAGGTTCGGGTACGCCGCCGCGACCTGGTCGATCATCGCGGCGAAGCCGTCCACGGGGAGGTCGGAGAGGTCCGCGTCCACGCCCTCGACGTCGAAGCCCAGCGCGGCGGTGAAGTCCTCCTCGTTGCCGATCATGACGTCGACGTAGGAGGCGAGCTCGCGGTTCACCTCGCGGGCCCGGGCCTGGCCGCCGATCGCCTGCCACAGGCTGGGCCGGTAGTTGAGGTCGTAGGAGACCACCGTGCCGTGCCGCTTCGCCGCCTGCAACGCGGCCAGGCAGGTGGCGGCGCTCTGCTCGCTCAGCGCGGCGTAGATGCCCCCGGTGTGCAGCCAGCGGACGCCGACCTCACCGAACAGCCGGTCGAAGTCGATCTCCTCGGGACGCAGCTGCGCGATCGCGGTGTGGCCACGGTCGGAGACCCCCTTCGCGCCCCGGACCCCGAAGCCGCGCTCGGTGAAGTTCAGGCCGTTGCGGACGGCGCGTCCGACCCCGTCGGAGGCCGCCCAGCTGATCCAGCGCGCGTCCACCCCGCCGGCGAGGATGAACCCCTCGATCAGGTGGCCGACCTCGTCGTCCACCAGCGCGGTGACGACGGTCGTGGGGAGCCCGAACACCCGGGACAGGCCGCGCACGACGTTGTACTCGCCGCCGCCCTCCCAGGCGGCGAAGCTGCGGGCGCTGCGGATCCGCAGGTCACCCGGGTCGAGGCGCAGCATGACCTCGCCGAGGCCGACGGCCTCGTAGCGGCACTCGGCGGACGGGCGCAGGTCGAGGACCGACATCACGCCACCTCCGCCGGGGTCGGCAGCGCGGCGACGGCCTGCGCGCACAGGCGGGTGATCGTCGGGACGTCGCCGGCGTCGACCGCGTCCGCGGGCACCATCCAGGAGCCGCCGACGGCCGCGACGTTGGGCAGGGACAGGTACTCGGAGAGGTTCGCCGCCGACACCCCGCCCGTCGGGATGAACCGCACCTGCGGGAACGGCGCGCCGAGCGCCGTCAGCGCCGCGGGGCCGCCGTAGAGGCCCGCGGGGAAGAACTTCAGCGTGCTCAGCCCCGCGTCCAGCGCGGCGATGATCTCGGTCGGGGTGACTGCGCCGGGGAAGAACGGCAGGCCGTGTTCCTGCGCGCGGCGGACGACCGCGGCGCTGAAGCCGGGGCTCACGATGAACCGGGCGCCCGCGTCGGCCGCCTCGTCCACCTGGGCCGGGGTGACCACCGTCCCTGCGCCGACGCACAGCGAGGGATCGGCCGCCATCGCCCGGATGGAGGCCGCGGCGGCGTCGGTGCGGAAGGTGACCTCGGCGAAGGGGATGCCGCCGGCGACGAGCGCCTCGGCCAGCGCCTGCGCACGGTTCGCCCTGTTGATCACCACCACGGGAATGATCCGGGCCTCGGCCAGGACTGAATCGGTCTGCATGACCCCTCCTTGGGTCTTGCGTTTCACTGTATGAAACGCTACGTTTTGTTCAGCGGCACAAGCTTGCATCGTTTCAATGGTGTTTGGCAAGAGGCAGGGCAGAATTCGTCCGAGAGGTCGCGATACACGCGAGGAGGGGCCCATGACACAGACGCAGGCGCCGGTGGTCGAGGCGGTCGACCGGGCGCTGCAGCTGCTCGAGGCCCTGGCGGACGCCGGCCCCGACGGCGCGTCCCTCGCCCAGCTGGCCGAGGGCGTCGGGCAGAACAAGTCGACGGCCTACCGGGCCCTGTCGACGCTGCGGGTCCGCGGGTTCGCCGCGCAGGACGAGGCGACCGGCTTCTACCGGCTCGGCCCGGCGGGGTTCGCACTCGGCGACCGCGTGTACGCGCCGCAGAACCTCGCGCAGGCCCTGCACCCCGCGCTGGTGGCGCTGTCGGGCGCGGCCGACGAGCTCGTCCACCTCGGCGTCCTCGAGGGCGACCAGGTGCTCTACGTCGACAAGGTCGAGCCGCAGCGGGCGATCCGGGTGTGGTCGGCCGTCGGCCAGCGGGTGCCGGTGGCGAGCAGCTCGCTGGGACGCGCGCTGCTGGCCGCCCGCGACGTCCCCGACCAGGCGCTCGGCGGGTACCTGCGCGCGCTCCCGCCCGACCGCCACGTGACCCCCGAACGCCTGCGCGAGGCCGTGACGGACGCCCGGCGCCGGGGGTACTCCACCGAACTCGGCGAGAACGAGCCGGACGTGGCCTGCCTCGGCACGGCCATCCTGCGGGACTCCGCGCCGGTGGCAGCCCTGTCGATCACCGCCCTCGCGAGCAGGATGACCGACGCGCGCCAGGCCGAGCTGGCCCGGCTGATCGTGCGCGAGGTGCGTCCGCTGCTGCCGGAGGGGCTGTCGCTGCTGCCCGCGCTCGCGTCCGGCTCACGCTGAACGGGCTCCGGGGCCGGGATAGCCTTCGGCCATGAGGTACGGATCGCTGGGCAGGAGCGGACTGATGGTGTCCGCGGTCGGGGTGGGCTGCAACGCGTTCGGGGCGCGGATCGGCCCCGAGCAGGTGCAGGCCGTGGTGGACGCGGCCATCGACGCAGGCATCACGCTGTTCGACACCGCCGACTCCTACGGCGACGGAGCCAGCGAGGAACTGCTCGGCCGGGCGCTCGGCGGGCGGCGCGAGGACGTCATCGTTGCGACCAAGTTCGGGATGGGCGACCACACCGCCGAGCACTTCGGCGCGCACGGCGGGCGTCGCTACGTCCGCCGCGCCGTGGAGGCCAGCCTGCGCAGGCTCGGCACCGACTACATCGACCTCTACCAGCTGCATCGGCCCGACCCGGTCACGCCGATCGAGGAGACCCTGGAGGCGATGGGCGAACTCGTCGCGGAGGGCAAGGTGCGCTACCTGGGCTCGTCCAACTTCTCGGCGTGGCAGGTCGTGGACGCCGACTGGGTGGCGCGGACGTCCGGCCTGCACCGGTTCGTCTCCGCCCAGAACGAGTACTCGCTGTACAACCCGGAGGCCGAGCGGGAGCTGGTACCCGCCTGCGACAGGGTGGGAGTCGGGATCCTGCCGTACTTCCCGCTCGCCTACGGCCTGCTCACGGGCAAGTACCGGCGCGACGAGCACGCCCCGGAGGGCTCGCGGCTCGCCCGCGATGACCACGCGTCCCGCTTCGCCGGCGCCGACTGGGACCGCCTCGACGCCCTGCAGTCGTTCGCGGACGCGCGCGGCGTCCCCCTGCTCACCCTTGCGGTCGGCGGGCTGGCCGCGCGGGAGGCGGTGGGCAGCGTGATCTGCGGGGTCACCCGGCCCGAGCAGGTCGCCGCGAACGCGGCGGCCGGCGAGTGGGTGCCGAGCGCTCAGGACCTCGCCGAGCTCGACGAACTGCGCGGGAAGCCTGCGTTCAGCTACACGACCTTCGCCTGACGCGATCCGTCCGTTCGTCGCGTCCCACGAGGCTCGGAGGCCCCATTCCTGGCCGAGAGTGGACGGATCACGTCAGCCGGGCCCGCCCCGCCCCCAGCCCGAGGAACGCCTGGGCCAGGGCCAGCGCCGCGACGGCGGCCACGACGACGCCCCGAATTCGTGGCGCCGGCGAGCGCGCCGGCTGCGATGGGGCCCACCGCGGCGATCAGGTAGCCGATGGCCTGCGCCATGCCCGCGAGCCGGACGGTCTGCGCCGGGGTCCGCGTGCGCAGCGGCGGCAACGCGAGCGCGAGCGCGAACGACGCGCCCGCCGAAACACCGGCGAGCGTGACCCACAGCCACAGCCAGCCGGGGACGGCGAGCGCACCGAGCGCGGCCAGCGCGAGCACGGCGCCGGTGCCTGCGCAGAGCAACCGCTGGTCGCCGAGCCGGTCGGCCCAGGCTGCGGCGATCGGCCCGGCGGCCACCCCGACCACCTGGAACCAGAACAGCAGCCAGCCCGCGGTGGCCGCGTCCATGCCGAGCGAGGCCGCCATCGTCGGTAGCCAGGTGACGACCAGGTAGAACGACAGCGACTGGAGCCCGAAGAAGCCGGTGACCTGCCACGCCAGCGGCGAGCGCCACGGGGTCGGGGCGGCGTCGGCGACCGCCGGCGCGGGCGCGGCCGCGTCCATGCGGCGCGAGGTGACGAGCCAGGCGGCGAGCGCGACCACCGTCGGGATCGCCCACACGGCGAGGCCGGGCCGCCAGCCGCCGAGGGCCGAGCTCAACGGCTCCGACAGCCCGGAGGCGAGGGACGCCGCGACGCCCATCACGGCGGTGTAGATGCCGGTCGCCAGCGACACCCGGCGCGCGAACTCGCGCTTCACGATGCCGGAGACGACGACGTTGCCGATGGCGATCGACAGGCCGATCAGGATCGTGCCCAGCCAGAGCGCTCCCGGGACGGCCAGCGAGCGGATCCCGATCGCGACCGCGATGCCGGCGAGCGCGATCGTGACCGCGCGATGGTGGCCGGTGCGAGCGGTGAGCGCGTGGACGAGGGCGGACGCGGCGGCGAAGCACAGCAGCGGGATCGAGCCGAGGACGCCCTGCGCGACAGCGCCGAGCCCCAGGTCCGTCCCGATCTCGCCGAGCACCGGCCCGACGGACGTGATCGCCGGCCGCAGGCACAGCGCGATCAGCAGCACGCCCACCAGCGCGCTGCCGCGGATCCGTCCAGCCCCAGACGTCGACACGGAAGTGCAGGCTAGCCCTTTGCGTCGGGACGGCACGAGGGCACGGTTCCTTCGTGCCGGGTACGGAAGAACCGTCCCCCCGTAACCGGCGCGCGGGGACGGTTCCTTCGGTCCACCTTCACGTTACGTGAGGGTGGCACGCCAGGAACCGTCCCCAGCGTGCCGGGACGCGGGCGCCGGTCAGCGGCAGCCGCAGCGGGCCAGGACGGCGGCCTCGCGGTCGAGCCAGTTGTAGACGCGGTAGTAGCTCGAGGACTTGTTGCCGATCTCGGCGAAGACGAGCGTGGCGCCGTCCGCGGTCGTCACGTAGCCGGCGAGGGCGGCGAGGCCGCTGAGCGTCCCCGTCTTCGCATGGACGACGTGGCGCCCCGCCTTCTCGGACGGGTCGTCGAAGCGGCTCTTCAACGTCCCGCTCTCCCCCGCCACGGGGAAGCCGTCCACGATCGGTGCGAACTCGTCCTCCGCCAGAGCGATCCTCACCGCGGACGCCAGCACGGTCGCGGTGAGCTTGTTCGACGGCGCGAGCCCGCTGCCGTCGACCAGCGTCAGCCCGGACGTCCACAGCCCGCGCGCGGTCAGCCACGCCTTCACGTTCGCCGCCGCGCCACTGAAACTGCCCGCCCTGCCGCTCGCGATCGCCGCGTGCCTCGACAGCGTCTCGGCCGCCACGTTGTCGCTCTGCCGCAGGGTGCGGTGGATGATCCGGTCCAGCGAGGTGGACGTGACGCGGGCCAGTTCCGCGCTCCCGGACACTGCCGTCCCCGAGGCGACGGAGGACACCGTGATGCCCGCGGCCCTGAGCCGCTTGGCGAACGCCGTGGCCGCCGTCTTCGCCGGGTTCGCGGACGCGCGTCCGCCGGAGATCTTGCCGGAGTTGATCTCCAGCGCGGCGACTTTCGCCTCCCAGCCCTTCCAGTAGGACTTCCACGACGGGTTCCACGTCGGACCGCTGAACAGGGACGCGTCGTAGCGCAGGGAGACCTTCGTCCGTCCCGCCGCCTTCAGCGCCGCGGCGGTCGCCTTCGCCAGCTTCTGCAGCGACGCCGTCTTGTACGTCGACGTGGACGTCTTGTCCGTCAGCAGCGGGTCGCCGCCCCCCACGAGCACGATCCGGCCGGACCCGGAGTCCAGCACGCGCGTCGCGAACGTCCGGTCGGCGCCGAGGGCGTCCAGGGCCGTCATCGTCGAGAGGACCTTCATCGTCGACGCGGGGGTGAGCGGGGTGTCGGCGCCGCGGTCGGCCAGCACCGTCCCGTCGGTGGTCGTGACCACCAGCCCGACCGTCCCGATGCCCGACCTCGAGACCTTCTTCAGCAGGGCGGTCAGCACCGCAGGGTCGGGCAGCGGGGCGGTGGCGTCGTCGGCGGCGGCGAGGACCGCGCCGGGCCGCACCCCGTCGGAGGGGACGAAGGCGACGGAGGGGACGGCCGAAGGGCCGACGAGGACCGCCAGTGCGAGGAGGAGGCCGGCCACCAGCTGTGGCCGTCGTCGTTGCTGCCGCATCGCGCCATCATCGCAGAGGAGCCCGCAGCGTCCCCACCCTCGGGCAGCGACGCTCCCCCACACCTCGGCAGCACGTCGAGGGTCGGCCCACCTCAGGACGCGGCGGGCGTTCCTTCCAGCGCCGCGGTGAGCATGCGGACGCCGAGGTCGCGGTAGGCGACGTGGTCGACGCCGAGCCCGAGCCCGCGCTGGACGGCGTAGCCGGTGATCAGCGACATGATCACGTGGGCGATCGAGGACGCGTCCGCGGCGGGGGCGTTCGCGAGGCACCAGCCCTGGATGAACGAGACGATGCTGGCCTTGACCGTGGAGACCTCGCCCTTCAGCAGCTCCCACAGCAGCGGCTCCGACTTGGCGCCCGCCCAGATCTGGAGCAGCAGTTCCGGCGTCGTGTCGTCCTCAGAGACCCGGCTCAGCGCCGCCTCGAACAGCTCGACCGGCGACAGCCCCGTCGAGGTCGACATGATCATCCCCATCGGCACGGCCATCGCCCCGCGCCCCACCTCGAGGACCAGCCGCTCCTTGCTGCCGAAGTGGTGGTAGATCGCGCCGGCTGACGTGCCCGAGGCCGCGATCACGTCCGAGATCGACGTGCCGGCCACGCCGCGGTCGCGGATCAGCGCCGTCGCGGCGCCCAGAATCGCCTCCCTGGCCCCAGGGGCCCGCCGCTCGGTGACGTCCATACAGTCAGACTATCCGCACTTGTGCGTATCTGCGGTACGGTGGTGCCCGGGAACAGAACGATCGTTCTGGACGGAGGCGGGCATGGACAACGCGATCGCGCTGGGGCTCGACATCGGGTCGACCACGGTGAAGGCCGTCGTGCTCGACGGCACCGCGATGCTCTTCCACGCCTACCGCCGCCACAACGCGGACGCCCGCGGCGCCCTGCGCGGGCTCCTCGCCGAGATCGCCGAGCGGTTCCCCGGCGCCGAACTGCGCTGCGCGGTGACCGGCTCCGCCGGGCTCGGCGTCGCCGACGTGATGAAGGTCGAGTTCGTCCAGGAGGTGATCGCCTCCACCGAGGCGATCGAGCGGTTCGTGCCCCAGGCCGACGTCGTGATCGAACTCGGCGGCGAGGACGCCAAAATCACGTTCCTGCACCCGGTCGTCGAGCAGCGGATGAACGGCACCTGCGCGGGCGGCACCGGCGCGTTCATCGACCAGATGGCCACCCTGCTGCACACCGACGCCGGCGGGCTGGATGCGCTGGCCGCCGAGCACCGGCACCTGTACCCGATCGCGTCCCGCTGCGGCGTCTTCGCCAAGTCCGACCTCCAGCCGCTGCTCAACCAGGGCGCCGCGCACACCGACCTCGCCGCGTCCGTCTTCGCCGCCGTCGCGACCCAGACCATCGCAGGCCTCGCCTGCGGGCACCCGATCCGGGGCAACGTCGTCTTCCTCGGCGGCCCGCTGCACTTCCTGCCACAGCTGCGCGCGGCCTACGAGCGGGCCCTCGCCGACCAGGTGGGCTCGTTCACCACGCCGGAGAACGCGCACCTCTACGTCGCGATCGGCGCCGCGCTGCTCGCCGGCTCGACCGGACGCAAGGGCGGCCCGACTCCTGCCGTCCGGGTCGACGACCTCGTCGCACGGCTGCGCGAGCGGGTCGTGATCCCGCTGGCCAGCGCGCGGCTGCGTCCGCTGTTCCGCGATGACGCCGAGCGCGACGAGTTCACCACCCGGCATGCGCGGGCGAGCATCCCGAAGGGCAGCCTCGCCGACGCCTCCGGCCCGCTGTTCCTGGGCATCGACGCGGGCTCGACCACCGTGAAGGCCGTGCTGCTCACGCAGGACGGCCGGATCGTGTTCGACCACTACGAGGGCAGCAACGACCCCGTCCACCTGTCGCTGGGCATCCTGCGCCGCATCCTCAGTGGCCTGCCGGCGGACGCCTACCTCGCCCGCGCCTGCGTGACCGGCTACGGCGAGGGCCTGGTCCGGGCAGCACTTCGGCTCGACGACGGCGAGATCGAGACCATGGCCCACTACCGCGCGGCCGAACGGGTCGCGCCGGGCGTGACCAGCGTGATCGACATCGGCGGGCAGGACATGAAGTACCTGAAGATCCGCAACGGCGCCGTCGACTCGATCTCGGTCAACGAGGCGTGCTCGTCGGGCTGCGGCTCGTTCCTGCAGACCTTCGCCGCGTCCATGGGCACCGACGTGCAGAGCTTCGCCCGCAGCGCGCTGGCCTCGGACGCCCCGGTCGACCTCGGCACCCGCTGCACGGTGTTCATGAACTCCTCGGTCAAGCAGGCGCAGCGCGAGGGCGCCAGCCAGGGGGACATCGCCGCCGGGCTGTCCTACTCCGTCGTACGGAACGCGCTCTACAAGGTGATCAAGCTCAAGGACGTCGGCCAGCTCGGCGACACCGTCGTCGTGCAGGGCGGGACGTTCCTGAACAACGCCGTGCTGCGGGCGTTCGAGCTCCAGACCGGCGCGCAGGTCGTGCGTCCGGACATCGCGGGGCTGATGGGCGCCTACGGCGCCGCGCTCACCGCGCAGCGGAACTGGCAGGACGGCGAGCGGACGCAGGCGCTGGCGCTGGAGGAGCTGGACGACTTCGCCGTCGACACGAAGCTCGACACCTGCCGGCTGTGCCAGAACCACTGCCAGCTGACGATCTCCACGTTCGGCGACGGCACCCGGCACGTGTCGGGCAACCGCTGCGAGCGCGGCGCGAGCACCGAGAAGGTGCCGCCGAAGTCGGAGCTGCCGAACCTGTTCGACTACAAGTACAAGCGGATCTTCGGCTACCGCCGCCTGACCGGCGACAAGGCCCCGCGCGGCGACATCGGCATCCCGCGGGTGCTGAACATGTACGAGAACTACCCGCTGTGGTTCACGATCCTGAGCAGCCTCGGCTTCCGGGTGACGATCTCGGGACGCTCCAGCCACGAGCTCTTCGAGACCGGCATGGAGTCGATCGCATCGGAGAACGTCTGTTACCCGGCCAAGCTCGCCCACGGGCACATCGAACACCTGCTCGACAAGGGGATCCGCACGATCTTCTACCCGTGCGTGCCGCTGGAGGCCAGGGAGTCGGCCGCGTCCGACAACCACTTCAACTGCCCGGTCGTCGCGTTCTACCCGCAGGTGATCGAGAAGAACCTGGCCCGCCTGCAGGAGCCGGGCATCCGCTACCTCGCGCCGATGCTGAACCTGGCCGAGCCGGAGTTCCTCGCGTCCCGCCTGGTCGAGGTGTTCGCCGACTGGAACGTCACGCTGGAGGAGGCGACCGCCGCCGTCGAGGCCGGTTACGCCGAGGACGCGCGGGTGAAGGCCGACATCCGCGCCGAGGGACGCCGCGCGCTGGAGTACATCGCCGAGCGCGGGATCAAGGGCATCGTCCTGGCCGGACGTCCCTACCACGTCGACCCCGAGGTGAACCACGGCATCCCCAGCCTGATCAACGGGCTCGGCATGGCCGTCCTCACCGAGGACGCGATCGTCGACCCCGGCGAGACCATGCTCACCCGGCCGCTGCGCGTGCGCGACCAGTGGACCTACCACACCCGGCTCTACGAGGCGGCCGCCCGGGTGGCCGGGGCGCCCGACCTGCACCTCGTCCAGCTGAACTCGTTCGGCTGCGGGGTGGACGCGATCACCACCGACCAGGTGCAGGAGATCCTCGAGCGCGCCGACGACATGTACACGCTGCTCAAGATCGACGAGGTGTCGAACCTGGGCGCGGCCACGATCCGGCTGCGGTCGATGAAGGCGGCAGCGGCCGAACGGCGCGGCTCGGCGACGATCAGCACCTTCGGCCCGCTGGCCGAGCGCCGCCTCTTCGACGAGGAGGCCCGCAGGACCCACACGATCTACGCCCCGCAGATGGCGCCGGTGCACTTCCGGCTGGTGATCCCGGTGATGCGCAAGCTCGGCCTGAACGTCCAGCTGCTCGAGCACGCGTCCGCCGACGACATCGAGGTCGGCCTGAAGTACGTCAACAACGACGCCTGCTTCCCCGCGATCATGGTGGTCGGCCAGCTGGTCAACAAGATCCGCTCCGGCGAGGCCGACCCCGATCGGACCAGCGTGGCGATCACCCAGACCGGCGGCATGTGCAGGGCCACGAACTACGTCGGCCTGCTCCGCAAGGCCCTCGCCGACGCCGGCTACCCGCAGGTGCCGGTGCTCGCGATCAGCGTGCAGGGGCTGGAGAAGAACCCGGGGTTCAAGATCACGCCCGCGCTGCTGGTCCCCGCCGTCCAGGCGCTCGTGCTGGGCGACCTGCTCCAGACCGTGCTGCTGCGCGTGCGTCCCTACGAAGCCCGGCCCGGCAGCGCGAAGGCGCTCTACGACCGGTGGGACCGGGTCTGCCAGGAGTTCCTCCAGTACGGCGGCTACTCGGCGACGCTGGGACGCAGCATCGGCTACACCGCGCTGATCCGCCGGATCGTGAAGGACTTCGACGCGCTGCCGCTGCGCGACATCCCCCGTAAGCCGCGGGTGGGGATCGTCGGCGAGATCCTCGTGAAGTTCCACCCGGACGCCAACAACCACGTGGTGAACGTGGTCGAGGCCGAGGACTGCGAGGCCGTCCTGCCCGGCATGCTGCAGTTCTTCATGATGCCGCTGTACTCGTCGGCCTACCAGTTCGAGACGCTCGGCATCGGCCCCCGCTCGCACCACGCCAAGAAGCTCGCCACCTGGCTGATCGAGAAGTTCCAGCAGCCGGTGGTGACCGCGCTGGGCCGGACCGGGAAGTTCGACGTGCCGCCGCGGATGGCCGACCTCGCCGCGAAGGCGGACGGGATCATCTCGCTCGGCACCCGCGCCGGTGAGGGCTGGCTGCTGACCGCGGAGATGGTCGAGCTGATCGAGATCGGCGCGCCGAACATCATCTGCGCGCAGCCGTTCGCGTGCCTGCCCAACCACGTCGTCGGACGCGGCATGTTCGCCGAGCTGCGCCGCCGCCACCCCGAGGCGAACGTCGTCAGCGTCGACTACGACCCGGGCGCGTCGGCGACGAACCAGCTCAACCGGATCAAGCTGATGGTCGCCACCGCCCACAAGCGGCACGGCGCGTCCGACCTGGACCGGTTCGAGGACCTGCCCCCGCTGGAGGCGTCCGGCCCGCGCCACCCCCGCAGCCTGACGATCACGCCGGTGTCGCCGGTCGACGCGTGGGAGGACGTCCGGGCCGGGCGGCGCTGACGCTCTCCCACTGCCCTGGATGCAGGGGGTGGATCGGCGTGCCAGCATTGGGGACATGCCAGAGGCCAGCCCGTCCGCTCCGCAGCGGCTGACGATCGCCGAGTTCACGGACAACTACGGTCCCGCGCACTCGGGGATCCTGTACGCCGTGCAGTTCCTGGAGGAGCAGGTGCTCGCCGCAGGACACAAGGTGCTGCTGGTCGCGCCGGAGGCGAAGGGGCCGAACCCCCACGCCGGCCACCCGAACCGGCGCGAGATCCGGCTGCCGAGCGTGGCGATCCCCGGCATGAACGTGCGGCTGAGCATGGGCCAGGACTTCGACTACCGGCTCGCGCAGATGGTCGCCAACCCGCCGGACGTGATCCACGTCCACGGCCTCGGTCCGATCGGGCTGCTCGGGATGTGGGTGGCCGAGCGGACGGGCCGGCCGCTGCTGGTCACCTGGCACACCGACTTCGAGGCCTACGCCGACCACTACTGGCACGTCGCGCCGTTCCTCAACGCCGCCTACAAGCTCCAGGAGCTGCACCGCGCGGAGAGCACCTGGGCGGAGCTGAAGAAGCTCAAGCTGAAGCGTCCGCGCCGCGGCGGCGCCCAGGTCGCGCTGCTGGAGGTGGCGTCCAAGATGCTGACGGACGCCGACCTGGTCACCACCCCTTCGGGCAAGACAGCCAAACGGGTGCTGGAGATCGCACCGTCGGCGCGGGTGCGGGTGGTGCCCAACGGCACCGACGCCCTGCCGGAGCTCCCCCCGGTACGCAGGGGACGCGGGCCGCGGCTGATCTACGTCGGGCGGATCTCGCTGGAGAAGAGCATCGACCTCGTCCTGGCCGCGTTCGAGCTGGTCAGGGACGAGCGTCCCGACGCCGAACTCGCCATCGTCGGGGACTGGAAGAACACGTCCGCGGGACTGCGTCGGCAGCTGCAGAGAGCGGCCCGCTCGGGCGGGGTGATCCTCCCGGGCCAGATCCCGCGGGAGAAACTCGGCGCCTGGTACGCGTCGGGGGACGCGTTCGTGTTCGCGTCCATCACCGACACGCAGGCGCTGGTGCTGCACGAGGCCGCGCACGCCGGCCTGCCGTTCGTGATGGTCGACCACGAGCTGCGCCTGGTGGTGGACCCGGGCGCCAACGCCGTCCTCGCCCGTCCCAACGCCGTGTCGCTGGCCGGGGCCATGCTGTCGATGATCGACGCGCTCGCCGACCCGGCGTTCCGGGCGTCGGCGTCCGCGCGCAGCCGGGAGCTCGCCGCACGCTGGACGATCGCCAACCAGTCGCGGGAGATGATCGGGATCTACGAGGACATGGCGGCCGGACGTGACGTCGCGATCTCGGAGGGGATCGCTCCCGAGTTCGGGCGGCGGGTGTTCCCCACCCGCAGGGTGACCGCGCCGTTCGACCCCGCGGAGCCGGCTCAGCCGGCGCTGCCGTCGTCCGCGCGTCCGCCGCTGCCCGCGTAGGCCACGGCCAGCAGCCCGGCGACCACGCCGTTGGCCGCGCCGGCGACGACGTCGCTCGGGTAGTGCATCCCGGTGTGGACCCGGGCCCACGCCAGCAGGGTCGGCCAGGCAAGGGTCGCCGTGCCGATGGCCGCGTGGAGGGCGGGCGAGCGGACGTCCCTCGCCAGTGCGGCGTAGACGACCATCAGGGCGACGGTCGCCCCGATGTGCCCGGAGGGGAAGGACGAGGTCGGCTGCTCGTGGTCGAGCCGCGGGGCGTCGGGGCGGGGCCGGTCGACCAGCGCACCCGCGGCGAGGTAGGTGGTCGCCTCCACGACCAGCGCGATCGCCGGCAGGGACGCGGTCCGCGGGTCGCGGGTGCGCAGGCCGATCAGCGTGGCGGCGACCAGCCCGTGCGCGACGCTGGCGGGCACGTCCGCGGCGTTCGAGACGACCTTCGCCAGCCGGTCGCGGGCCGGCGTCCGGTGCTGCTGGAGGCGGAGGATGGCGGCGGTCTCGCGGGCCCGCAGCGGCCGGCTGCGGGCGATGGTCCTGCCCACGGCGACGTTGACGGCCACGAGCGCCGCGGTCGGGAGGAGCAGGCGGACGGCGGCGTCCCTCAACAGCGCGGACGGTGCGGGCACGATGACGGGCCTACGACCGAGCCAGGGCGGGCAGGACGGCGTCGGCCAGCAGCGGTGCGAGGTCGGCGGGGTAGGGGCCGGCCGCGTCCTGCCAGCGGAGCTCCTCGATCTCGGCCGACGGCTCCCCGACCGGGACGCCGGGGTGGCTGAAGACCTCAGCCACCACGTCGCGTCCCTGCTCGTTGGCCGCGGCGGAGGTGAACCGTCCGAGGTGCGCCAGGGAGGCGGGGTCGAGGACCGCGCCGACCTCCTCGGCGGCCTCGCGGACGGCGGCCTGCGCGGGCGACTCGCCCGGCTCGGGCTTGCCGCCGGGGAACATGAACCGGGTCGTGCCGCGCTTGCGGACGGTCAGCACGCGGCCCGCCCCGTCGCGGAGCACGACAGCGCTGACGGCGATGGGCGAGGATGGGGACACGCGAGCAGGATAGGCGTCCGAAGGGGGCAGTGACGTGGCCGAATCAGCGCAGGACTACCTGGAGACCGCACCGGACGCGGGCCGGCCCTGGCTGGAGGAGTTCTGGTCGTACGTCGGCCGCCGGGCGCCGCGGCTGGAGCCGACGATCTTCCGGGGCGTCCCGATGTGGAAGTTCTCGGACAGCTACCTCAAGGGCTACGTGATGTTCACCGCTGCCAAGGGCCACTTCTCCGCGCACGCGATCGACTTCGACCTGGTCGCGGACGCGCAGGCGGCGATCCCCGGCGCGTTCGGCGGCAAGGGCTCGGTGAGCGTGAAGTACGCCAACACCGCCGCGAAGCCGGCCCTCGAGGAGTTCGTGGACGCGGTCCTGGCCCGGCACGGCTTTCTCGACGCCTGACCGGCGGCACGTTAGGAACCGTCCCCATCGTGCCGTCCCCGAGTCCGGCACGATGGGGACGGTTCCTAACGTGCCGGGGGAACGATGGGCACGGTTCCTGACGTGCCGTGTTCTGGACGGGTGGCGCCCGCGCGGCGCCCGGTTGGTTGGATGGACGCGTGAGCGAGGGCTTCGTCGAGATCGGGACGCCGCTGTCCGCGTCCGCCACCAGGGTGCTGCTGCTGGGCGCGGGTGAGCTGGGCAAGGAGGTCGCCGTCGAACTGCAGCGCCTCGGTGCGGAGGTGGTGGCTGTCGATCGTTACCTCGACGCCCCGGCGATGCAGGTCGCGCACCGCGCCCACGTCGTGGACATGCTCGACCCGGACGCCCTGCGCGCGGTCCTGGCCGCCGAGCAGCCGCACGTCGTCGTGCCCGAGGTGGAGGCGATCGCCACGTCCGTGCTGGCCGAGGTCGAGGCCGCCGGCACCCTGGTCGTCCCCACCGCTCGCGCGACGCAGCTGACGATGAACCGCGAGGGCATCCGGCGGCTGGCCGCCGAGGAGCTCGGCCTGCCAACCTCGCCGTACCGGTTCGTCGAATCCGAGGCCGAACTGGCGGACGCAGCCGCGAGCCTTGGCCTCCCGTGCGTCGTGAAGCCGGTGATGTCGTCCTCCGGCAAGGGCCAGTCGGTGCTGCGCTCGGCCGGCGACGTCGCGTCCGCCTGGCGGTACGCGCAGGAGGGCGGACGCGCGGGCGCGGGGCGCTGCATCGTCGAGGGCTTCGTCGAGTTCGACTCCGAGATCACCCTGCTGACCGTCCGCCACGTCGGCGGGACGTCGTTCCTCGACCCGGTCGGGCACGTCCAGGTCGACGGCGACTACCGCGAGTCGTGGCAGCCGGCGGCGCTCTCGGCGTCCGCGCTGGCGAAGGCGCAGGAGGTCGCGGCGAAGGTCACCGCTGCGCTCGGCGGCTGGGGCCTGTTCGGCGTCGAGTTGTTCATCGTCGGCGACGAGGTGCTGTTCTCCGAGGTCAGCCCGCGTCCGCACGACACCGGGATGGTGACGATGGTCAGCCAGGACCTCTCCGAGTTCGCGCTGCACGCCCGCGCGATGCTCGGCCTGCCCGCGGGCGGTGCCGTCCGGATCGGAGGCCCCGCCGAGCCGGCCGCCGCGTCGTGCGCGGTGCTGGCCGAAGGGACGGGCGTGCCCCGGTTCGGCGGTGTGGACGCCGCCCTGGCCGTCCCCACCTCCCAGGTGCGGCTGTTCGGCAAGCCGTCGGTCGCGGGACGCCGCCGGGTCGCGGTCACGCTGGCCCGCGGTGCCGACGTCGCCGAGGCCAGGCAGCGGGCCCGCGACGCCGCGTCCGCACTGCGCGTCAGCCTCGACTGATCAGCGTGCACCGTTTCTGACCGAACTCGGTCAACAACGGTGCACGACAGCTCTCATCGGCGGCCGGGAGCTGTCCGCGCGCGCCCTACCGCGTCTCAGCGCAGCGCCGCGACCTCCTCGGCGGAGGTGCCGGAGTCGCGCAGGAACTGCTGGCAGCGGTCGGCCTCCTCGGTCTCGCCGATCGCCGCGGCCGCCTCGGCCAGCGCGAGCAGCGCGCGCAGGAAGCCCTGGTTGGGCACGTGGCCGGCCGGGATCGGGCCCTGGCCGCGCCAGCCCGCGCGACGCAGCGCGTCCAGGCCGCGGTGGTAGCCGGTGCGGGCGTAGGCGTAGCCGGCGACCGGGTCCGTCCCCAGTGCCTCCTCGGCCAGCAGCGCCCACAGCAGCGACGCGGCGGGGGCGGACGGGACGGCGGCGCGCGGCGACGTGGCCGCGGCGAGGGCGGCGCGGGCGATCGCGTCCGGGCCCTCGGCGGGAAGGAAGGTCGGCTCGGGTCCGGGCAGCAGGTTCTGGTGGGTCATGGCAGTGAGTCTGCCGCCCGCGCGCAAGCCCGCACCAGCGCGGGTGGTTGGTGTCGGGGGCGAGGGGTACGGTTCGAGGCGTCCGAGGACGAGGAGGCAGCATGACCACCCTGACCGACCGTGCCGGCGAGGCCCTCGTCGTGATCGACGTCCAGAACGGCGTGGTGGCGCAGGCCCACGACCGCGCGAAGGTGCTCGAGAACATCGACACGGCCGTGCACCGGGCGAGGGCGGCGGGGGTCCCCGTCGTCTGGGTGCAGGACGTCGCCGAGGATCGCGAGCCTGGCAGCGAAGCGTGGCGGATCGTCGCCGAACTCGATCCGGCGGACGACGAGCCCCGCGTCCAGAAGGAGTACGGGGACTCGTTCGAGGCCACCGACCTGGAGGAGATCCTTGCCGGACGCGGCGTGGGGCGCCTCTACATCGCGGGTGCGCAGACCGACGCCTGCGTCCGCTCGACGCTGCACGGGGCGTTCACCCGCGGCTACGACACCGTCCTCGTCTCGGACGCCCACACGACCGAGGACCTGACCGAGTGGGGCGCCCCGCCGCCCGCCGCGGTGATCGCCCACACGAACCTCTACTGGCAGTTCCAGTCCGCCCCCGGACGCGAGGCCGGCGTCACGACCGCCGCCGAGCTGTTCGCGTAGCCGGACGGCCGGCCGTTCGCTGCGAAGCCGCCACTGCCCGTACCCGCCGCCGGCGCGAACGCGGAGATCCCGGGTCAAGCCCGGGATGACAAGGTCGGGGGAGCGTCATCCTTCGCGCTCCAGAGCCACCGGTCCCGGGGCCAGACCCGGGATGACCCAGGGACAGGGTCTCTCTGTCATCCCGGCGTAGGCCGGGATCCCGACGAGCACCCGCCGACGGCCAGCCGTTCGCCGCGAAGCCGCCACTGCCCGTAGCCGCCGAGGGCGAGAACGCGGAGATCCCGGGTCAAGCCCGGGATGACAAGGGAGGGGCTGAGCGCCACCCTTCGCGCTCCAGAGCCACCGTTCCCGGGGCCAGACCCGGGATGACCCAGGGACAGGGTCTCCCTGTCATCCCGGCGCAGGCCGGGATCCCGACGAACACCCGCCGACGGCCGGCCGTTCGCTGCGAAGCCGCCACTGCCCGTACCCGCCGCCGGCGAGAACGCGGAGATCCCGGGTCAAGCCCGGGATGACAAGGGAGGGGGAGCGTCATCCTTCGTGTTCCAGAGCCTCCGTTCCCGGGGTCAGACCCGGGATGACAAGGGGCAGTGTTTCCCTGTCATCCCGGCGAAAGCCGGGATCTCGACGAACACCCACCGACGGCCGGACGCCGAGCCACGGCATCGAGGGCCACCCCTCACGCTCCAGAGCCACCCTTCCCGTCGACAGCCCCTGTCCGGACCATGGCCCTCGACGCGAAGGCAGGCTCTCGACGAGATCCCGGGTCAAGCCCGGGATGACAGGAACTCGCCGCGACAGGACAGCGCGATGACCGACAGCGACCGCGCCGGCGGGCGGCGGCTACGGGCCGCCTGGACCGCCGCCGAAACCGCCTCCGCCACCGAAACCACCGCCGCCGAAGCCGCCAGGGCCTCCGCCGAAGCCTCCGGGGCCACCAAAGCCACCTCCGAAGCCGGGGCCGCCCCAGCCACCGCCGCCCATGCCGAACAGGCCGCGGCCGAATCCGAAGATGCCTCCCGGGCGGTCGAAGAGCAGGTCGAAGACGGCCGAACCCACGAAGCCCGCCGCCAGGGACGCGAGCACCGTGCGGCCGGCGCCGTAGCCGCCGAACAGCTGGTCCAGCGCGCCGGGCTGGCGCACCTCCAGCCGGGTGGCCGAACGGGCCAGCGCTGCCGGCGAGTCGTCCTTCGGCACCTCGTCGGTGCGTGCGAGCGCCGCCAGCACCTGCCGGCGCTCCTCCGCGTCCATCTGCGCGAACGCCTCGGCGTGCGCCTGCTCGATCTGGTCCGGCGACGCCGTCCGCAGCAGGTAGCGATACCGCTCGACGGCATCCGAGCTCGTGCCGGGATAGTTCTGGTAGGTGCTCATGATGTCCTCCTTGTGATCAAGCACACCGCTGGATCCCATGAGCCTCCTGTGCGTTTCCCATGACCGTCACGTGTCTTGGTGGACGCGGGCCCGCCCGCGGCCGAGACGGGTCCCGTCCGCCGGCGGTCGCGGCGAGAATGGCGCGATGGAGAGCGCCCTGTTCGTGGTCGTGCTGCTGGTCGGCGTGCTGGCCGGCGCCGCCCTCGCCGGACGGATCGGCGTCCCCACCCCGCTGCTGCTCATCGTCGCCGGTGTCGCGGTCAGCTATGTCCCCGGCGTCCCCGAGGTGCACCTGGAGCCGGAGGTCGTCCTGCTCGGCCTGCTCCCGCCGCTGCTCTACGCGACCGCTGTCCAGACCTCGCTGGTGGACTTCGCCCGGAACCGCCGCACGATCCTGCTGCTCTCGATCGGGCTGGTCGCGTTCACCACCCTGGGGGTCGGCGTGGTCGTGCACGCCCTGCTGCCGGCGATCGGCTGGCCCGCGGCCTTCGCGATCGGCGCCGTCGTCGCTCCGCCGGACGCGGTCGCGGCCACCGCCATCGGCCGCCGGATCGGGCTGCCCCGCCAGCTGGTCACCATCCTCGAGGGCGAGTCCCTGCTCAACGACGCGACCGCCCTCGTCGCGCTGCGCACGGCCGTCGCCGCCATCGGGGCCACGGTCGCCGCCTGGCAGGTCGGCGTCGACTTCCTGCTCGCCGCCGGCGGCGGTGCGCTGGCCGGCTTCCTCACCTTCAAAGTCGTCGCGTGGTTCCGTCCCCGGATCACCGACCCCGTCCTCGACACCGCCGTGTCCTTCGTCGTGCCGTTCGTCGCCTACCTGGCCGCCGAAGCCGTCCACGCCTCCGGCGTGCTGGCCGTCGTGGTCGCCGGACTCCTCCTGGGCCACAAGGCCCCGCTGCTGCAGACCGCGAAGTCCCGCGTCACCGAGCGGACGAACTGGCGCACGATCGCCTTCGTCCTCGAGAACGCCGTGTTCGCCCTGATCGGGCTGCAGGCCAAGTGGATCATCGAGGACGTGGTCCGCTCCGGCGTCCCGCTCGGGCTCGTCCTCGGCGTCTGCCTGGCCACGCTGGGCGCGGTGATCGTGCTGCGGCTGGCCTGGGTGTTCCCCGCCCGCTACCTGCTGATCCGGCCGCGTGACCTCGCCACCGGCGAGAAGCCGCCGGTCGCGAACACGTTCATCCTCGGCTGGGCGGGCATGCGCGGGGTCGTCACGCTCGCCGCCGCGTTCGTCATCCCGACCGACACCCCGTACCGCGAGGTGCTGCTGCTCGCGGCGTTCACCGTCGTGGCCGGCACCCTGCTCATCCAGGGATCGTCGCTGCCGTGGCTGGTGCGGCGGCTGCACGTCCGCTCCCCCGATCCGAGGGAGGATGCGCTGGCGCGGGCCACCCTGCTCGACCAGGCGTCCGCCGCCGCGGAGCACAGGCTCGCGGAGATGGAGTTCGACGACCCCCACGGCGTCCGGGACCTGATCCGCCAGCGCAGCGAGCAGCGCAACTTCGCCGCCTGGGAACGGCTCGACACGGTCGCCGAGCAGGAGACGCCGAGCGAGCTGTACGCCCGCGTCCGCACCGAACTGCTGGCTGCAGAGCGCGAGCGCGTGCTGCAGGTGCGCTCGCTCGGCCAGGTGCCGTCCGAGGTGGTCGCCGACGTCCTGGCCACCCTCGACCTGGAGGAATCGATGATCGACGAGGCCCAGCCCGAACGGACGGACGCTCCCGCGGCGCTCAGCGTCCACCGCACCGGCGAGGGGTGTGCCGACCTCGACCGCTACCCGGTCGCGGCGATCGAGCCGGCCGACGCGTGCCCGCACTGCCTGGAGGAGGGGCTCACCTGGGTGGCGCTGCGGCAGTGCCTGGAGTGCGGCCACGTCGGCTGTTGCGACTCCTCGCCCGGCCGGCACGCGACCGCCCACTTCCACGCCACCAGCCACCCGGTGATGCAGTCCGCCCAGCCCGGCGAGGACTGGCGCTGGTGCTACGTCCACCACACCACCGGCTGAGCACCTGTCGCCGGCGGCCCGGCCGGCAGTAGCCTCGGCACCAGCCACACCCGGGAGGTGCCCGTGACCAGTGACGTCTTCGACCCGCTCGACCGCACCCGGTTCCCGATCGACCCGTGGGCGCTGCGCGAGACCCGCTACGACGGCGACGACCTCGGCGTCACCGAGACCCTGTTCTCGGTTGCGAACGGCTACCTCGGCCTGCGCGGCAACGTCGAGGAGGGCAGGGACGCGTTCGCGCACGGCACCTTCATCAACGGCTTCCACGAGGTGTGGCCGATCCACCACGCCGAGGAGGCGTACGGCTTCGCGAAGGTCGGCCAGACGATCGTGAACGTCCCGGACGCGAAGATCATGCGGCTCTACGTCGACGACGAGCCGCTGCTGCTGAGCGTCGCGGACCTGCGCCGGTACGAGCGGACGCTGTCGTTCCGCGACGGCGTCCTCGTCCGCGAGCTGCTGTGGCGCACGCCGGGTGGCAAGCTCGTCCAGCTGCGGTCGCGCCGGATGGTGTCGCTGGCCGAGCGGCACCTCGCCCTGATGGACTACGAGATCACCCTGCTCGACGCCGACGCGCCGATCGTGGTCAGCTGCGAGATCCTGAACCGGCAGGACGGGCAGGACGAGTTCCACGTCCCCTCCGCGGCGATGGGCGCCGGCTGGGACCCCCGTCGCGCCGCGCAGCTGCCCGGACGCGTCCTCGAGCCGGTGTCCAAGTGGGAGGGTGGCGGACGCGCCGTCCTCGGCTACCGCGTCGCGGCGTCCGGGATGACGCTCGCCGTGGCCGCCGACCACAGCATCGAGACGACCGACTCCTACGCGATGCGCACGCTCGTCGACGACGACATCGCCAAGCACGTGTACCGGATCAACGGCACCGCGGGCACCACGACCCGGATCACCAAGACCGTGAGCTACCACACCTCCCGGGTGGTGCCGCCGCTGGAGCTGATCGACCGCTGCCGGCGCACCCTCGACAGGGCGGCCGAGTCCGGCACCGAGGCGATCCTCGCCCAGCAGCGCGAGTGGCTGGACGCGTTCTGGGAGCGCAGCGACGTCGTGGTGGAGGGCCAGCCGGCGATCCAGCAGGGCGTCCGCTGGAACCTGTTCCAGCTGGTCCAGGCGTCGGCGCGCGCGGAGGGCGCGGGCATCCCCGCCAAGGGCCAGACCGGGTCGGGCTACGACGGCCACTACTTCTGGGACACCGAGATCTACGTCGTCCCGTTCCTCACCTACACGTCGCCCGGCTACGCCCGGAACGCGCTGCGGTTCCGCTACACGATGCTGGACGCGGCGCGGCGGCGGGCGGGCGAGCTGAACCAGCGCGGCGCCCTGTACCCCTGGCGCACGATCAACGGCGAGGAGGCGTCCGCCTACTACGCGGCGGGCACAGCGCAGTACCACATCGACGCCGACATCGCGCACGCGGTGTCGCAGTACGTGGCGGCGTCCGGGGACCGCGACTTCCTGATCCGGGAGGCGATCGACATCCTCGTCGAGACCGCGCGGCTGTGGGCCGACCTCGGGTTCTGGCGGCGGACGGACAACGGCGACGAGCTGTTCCACATCCACGGGGTGACCGGGCCGGACGAGTACACGGCGGTCGTGAACGACAACCTGTTCACGAACGTGATGGCACGGGCGAACCTGCGCGCGGCCGTCCGCAACCTGCGCTGGATCGAGGAGCACGACCTGGACGCGTACGCGCGCGTGCTCGCGCGGCTGTCGCTGACCGCGGACGAGATCGAGGAGTTCGCCCGGGTGGCGGAGGCCATGCACGTCCCCTACGACGAGCGGCTGGGGATCCACCCGCAGGACGACGACTTCCTGTCCAAGGAGCTGTGGGACCTGCCGAACACGCCGCCGGACAAGCGTCCGCTGCTGCTGCACTACCACCCGCTGGTGATCTACCGGCACCAGGTGCTCAAGCAGGCCGACATCGTGCTGGCCGCCTACCTGCAGGGGGACGAGTTCAGCCTGGAGGAGAAGCGGGCCGACTTCGAGTACTACGACCCGCTGACCACCGGCGACTCGACGCTGTCGGCGGTCGTGCAGTCGATCATCGCCGCGGAGGTCGGCTACGCCGAACTGGCCGAGAAGTACTTCCGCTCGGCGCTGTACGTGGACCTGGCCGACCTGCACCACAACACCGACGCGGGCGTGCACGTCGCGTCCCTCGGCGGCCTGTGGCAGGCGCTGGTGGCCGGGTTCGGCGGCCTGCGCGACTACCTGTCTGTGTGGTCGTTCGACCCGCGCCTGCCGGCGGACTGGGCGGCGCTGGAGTTCCCGCTCACGCTGCAGGGCAACCGGCTGCGGGTGCGGGTCGAGCACGAGACGATCACGTTCACGCTGGAGACCGGGACCGCCACGGGCCTGCCGGTGACCGTGCAGGGACGCCACCTGCACGTGACCCGCGAGGCGCCGCTGGTGGTCCCGCTGGACCCGCCGCCGCTCCTGTCCGGCCAGCCGACGGTCGGGGACATCGTCGGCACGCTCCGTGAGGACGGCTCGGTGATCCAGGCGACCGTCCCGTCCCTGCCGTCGCTGGACGACGTGGTCGACGTCATCTGACCGGGGACGGCACGAGGGGACGGTTCTTTCGTGCCGGGTACGAAGGAACCGTCCCCTCGTACCCCCGATTCGCCGTCAGGCGAGGGCCCAGTCGTGCGGGTCGACGTGGACGGGGCCGTGCGCGCCGGGCAGGTCGACCGGGGAGTCGCCGGCGTTGAGGGCCAGCGTGAGGCGCTCGTGGCCACCGTCGAGGGTGATCGCGATCGCGTCGTCGGTCACCTCGGCCACCGACAGGCCCGCCCAGGCCAGCCACGGGTGGGTCCGGCGCAGGTGGATCAGGTGCTGGACGAGGTCGTGGACGCCGCGGCCGAAGCCGGCCAGCCCGTCCGGGCTCTCCGGGAACGGCGGCCGCACCGCGTCGTCGCCGGTCGGACCGTCCGTCTTCTCGCCCGTGAACCCCTGCTCGTCGCCCGCGTAGATCGCAGGGACGCCCGGCAGCAGCATCGCCACCGCGTGAGCGAGCGGCAGGTGGCGGGGGTCGACCAGCTTCGTGGCGATCCGGGTCGTGTCGTGGTTGCCGAGGAAGTTCAGCGGACGGAACCGGCTCGCGAACTGCGCGTGCCGACCGAGCGTCCACGCCAGCTCGTGCAGGTTGTGGTCGTTCAGGGAGCTCCAGACGGACTTCCACAGCTCGTACTCGGTGACCGAGTCGACGCCGGAACGCTCCACGAAGTCCACGTAGTCGCCGTGGATCACCTCGGCGAGGATCCACGCGTCCGGGTGCGCGGCCCTCACCCGCTCGATGATCGGACGCCACGCGTCCGCCCCGGGGGAGTAGGCGGCGTCGAGGCGCCACCCGTCCACGCCGCGGTCCAGCCAGTGGTTCATCACGTCCACCACGTAGTCCTGCACGGCGGCGTTGCCGAGGTCGAGCTCGACGAGGTCGAGGTTGCCCTCGAAGCCGCGCGGGTACTCCCCCACCCACCGGATCCACGCGCCGTCCGCCGACCCGGGGCCGCCCGCGAGCGCGCGCCGGACGATCGGGTGCTCCGCGCTGACGTGGTTGAACACCCCGTCCAGCAGCACCCGGACGCCGCGCTCCCTCGCCCGCGCCAGCAGGTCGGCGAAGTCGCCGTCGTCGCCCAGCCGCGGGTCGATCCGGTAGTGGTCGAGCGTGTCATAGCCGTGCGTCCGGGACGCGAACACGGGCGCCAGCAGCAGACCGTTCGCACCCAGCCCGACCACGTAGTCGAGGTAGTTCGCCAGCCGCCACAGCCGGTGCTCGACGTGGTCGATCTCCTCGCGCTCCGCGTCGACGAAGCGCAGCGGATAGCAGTGCCACCAGATCACGCTGTCGGCCCAGGCCATCTCGTTCTCCTCAAGTGAGTCATCCTCAATACGTTATTGAGACTAGCTCAATAAACGCTAGGATGTCCACCGTGAGAACCGGTGACCGTCGCGCGAGGCAACGCCTCGACCCCCGGGCACGCACCGACGCGATCCTCGCCGCTGCCACCGAAGCGTTCACCCGCGGCACCTACGACCAGGTCTCGGTCGGAGCGGTCGCCGCCGCGTCCGGCGCGTCCGAGGCGCTGGTCTACAAGTACTTCGACAGCAAGGCCGGCCTCTACACCGCCGTCGTGCGCGCCCGACTCGACCGGCTCGCCACCCGGCAGTCCGCTGCGGTCGCGGCGCTGCCGGAGAACTCCAGCGCCCGCGACCAGGTGCGGGTCACCGTCGATGCCGTGCTCGACCACGTCCAGGACCTGCGGGTCGCGTGGGCGTCCCCGTTCTTCACCGGCGCGTACGAGCCGGTGGCCGTCCAGGACCTGCGCCGGCACTACCGCGACGAACTGGTCGCCGGCCTCACCGAGCGCCTCGACAACCCCGGCCACCGCCGCGCCCGGCTGGCGATCGTGGGCTTCCTCGGCTTCCTCGGCGCGGCAGCGCAGCAGTGGGTGGACGCCGGCTGTCCGGCTGCAGATCGCGCTCCGCTGGTCGAGGCGGCGCTGGGTGCCCTCCAGGGCGCGCTCGGCGACTGGGGCTCGCTGCGCCCGGCGTCCTGAGCGCCCGGGTGCCTGCACGGGCCCGCGGACGTAGCGTCGGAATTGCACAGTCGTTGCCCGAGGGCGGCCCGAATCGGGCCTGCCAGGGCATCGAGTGCGCGATTCCGACGCCGGGTGGTGCCGCACACCCGCGGCGGGACGCAGCCCTGCGAAGCCGATCGCGACGAGCAACGATTCAGCGCCCATTCCGATCGACGCTCGAGTCTCGGCACGCACCGCCCGTGACCGGCTCCGGACGTGCTGTCGTAGCGTTGCGCCTGTGGAGAGCGAGCCCAGCTTCGACGAGCACGAGCACGAGGACGCCCTGGAACCCCGGCACCTGATCCGCCGCTCCGACGTGGTGCTGCGCGCGGGCATCCTGATGCTCGGCGCCGGGACGTCCGGCCTGCGGGTCCGCGAGGTGATGCAGGCCGTCGCCCGGACCGTCGGCATCGGCCGGATCAGGGCGCAGGTCACCTACACCGACATCGTCCTCACCGTGCAGCGCCGCGGCATCTTCCGCACGCAGGTCGCCGAGATCACCGCCCCCGGCGTGAACGCGCACCGGATCGCGATGGTCAAGGACTTCGCGCAGAACCTGCCCACCCGCGCCACCGTGGCAGAAGTGGACGCGATGCTCGACCGCATCGAGCGCACACCGCGGCTCTACCCGACCTGGCTGCTCGTCCTGCTGGTCGCGGTCGCCTGCGCCTCGGTGACTGTCCTCACCAACGGTGGGGTGCGGGAGGTGCTGGCGGTCCTGCCGGCGTCCGCACTCGCCTACTGGCTGCACCGGACGCTCAGTGGCTTCCAGTTGAACCACCTCGCCGTCGTGCTGATCGCCGCGGCGACCGCGACCGGCCTGTACCTGGTCTTCACCCGGCTGCTCGACCTCGCCTTCGGCGCGCCGAGCCCGCGGATGGCCGCCGGCCTGGTCTGCGCGGCGATCTTCCTGATCCCCGGCTTCCCGTTGGTCACCGCCGGCCTCGACCTCACCCGGATCGACCTGCTCGCCGGCGTCCCCCGGCTCGCCTACGCGGCCATGGTGCTGCTGTCGATCACGATCGGGGTCTGGACGATCGTCACGGTCAGCGGCGTCTCCCCCGACATCGTCCCCGCGCTGGACGGGCCCCCGGCCGGGGTGTGGCTCGCCCTGCTGGCCGCCAGCTTCTTCGCCGTCTTCGGCTGGGCGATGATGTTCAACTCGCCGTGGCGGATGGCGCTCGCGTCCGGGGTGGCCGCGATGGTCGGCAACGTCCCCCGTCTGTTGATGCTCGAGCACGGGGCGAAGACGCACGTGGCCACGTTCGTCGGCTGCTTCCTGATGGGGCTGCTGTGCGCGCTGGCCGCCCGGCTGTTCGACATGGAGAAGATCATCATGACCGTGCCGACGGTGCTGGTCTCGATCCCGGGCGCCTCCGCCCTGCGGACGCTGATCTACTTCGACCAGGCCGACGTGGTGCAGGCCATGCAGAACGGCGTGGCCACCGTCCTGGCCGCGATCGCGATGGTCGCCGGACTGGCCGGCGCCCGCATGCTCACCGACCCCGAATGGGCGTTCACCAGGGCGAACCCGCCCACGACCTGGCACCTGGTCGGACGCCTGTTCCGACGTCGGGGGAAGTAGGCAGCCTCCTCAGCGACCGTGGGACGCCAGCGTGGCCTCGGCCGCGTGCCGCAGCACCTCGCTGAGCCCGCCGGACGCCCACCCGCGCTGCTCCTGCGCGCCGGTGCCGCGCGTGAGGACGTCCGTCCACAGGACCTGGGCGAGTTCCCACTCCGCCTGCTCGGCGAGCACGGGACGCAGCTGCTCGAGCAGGGCCGCGACCACCGCGTCCGCCGGCTCCTGGCGCAGCGTCAGCGGGTGGACGAGCGGCCCCCGGAGCCCTGATCGCGCGGCCCGCCACGCCGCGGCACGGAGGAGTTCGGCGCGGCCGCCCGCCGCCGGGCCGGTGGCCAGCTCGCCGCGCGCCGCGGTCTCGACCAGCGCCCGGGCGAGGAGGGCCAGCAGCAGCGCGTGCGGGGAGCGCAGGCAGACGTCGGCCACCCGCACCTCCACCGTCGGGTAGCGCTGGGACAGCCGGGCGTCGAAGTAGACCATCCCGGAATCCAGTGCCGCGCCGCTGGCGATCAGCCCTTCGAGCACCGCCTCGTAGGCGTCCGCGCTGCCGAACGGGTCGCTCGGGCCCGCCGTCGGCCAGCGCCGCCACACCTGCGAGCGGTAGCTCGCGTAGCCGCTGTCCTGGCCCTGCCAGAACGGGGAGTTGGCGCTCAGCGCCAGCAGGGTCGGCAGCCAGGGTCCGATCCGGTCGAGGACGGCGACGCCCTCGTCCGCGTCCGCCACCTCGACGTGGACGTGGCAGCCGCAGGTCAGCTGCTCGCGGGCGGTCAGGCCGAACTCGGCGAGGATGTGCTGGTAACGCGCGGTCGCGGTGACGCTGCTGCGCACAGGTTGGGGGGACGTGGCGACGGCCACCAGGCGGGCGCCGGCGTCCGCGGCAGCGCGCGCGACGACGTGCCGGCGCTGGCGCAGCTGCTCGGCGAGGTCACCGGCGTCGAGGCACGGGGAGGTGCCGGTCTCCACCATCTGCTCCATCAGCTCGAGCTCGACCTGGGCGTCGTCCGCCGCCGCGCCGGCCACGCCCACCGGGTACCCGTGGGCGTCCACCAGCAGGAACTCCTCCTCGACCCCCACCGTTCGCATGCCCGACCTGTACCCCGCTCTGCTCCGCACGATCACCAGCCGCGGGCGGCCCACTCGGCAAGGTGTGGACGCTCCGCGCCGAGAGTGGTCGGCAGCCCGTGGCCGGGCCACACGACCGTGTCGTCGGGGTAGCGGTCGAAGACGCGGTCGACCACGTCCGCGAAGAGGCGGGCGAAGCGCTGCGGGTCGCGTCCGGTGTTTCCCACGCCACCGGGGAACAGCGAGTCGCCGGTCACCAGTTGCGCCGGCGCACCGGACGGGGTCAGGGCGACCGCCACCGAGCCGGGCGTGTGGCCGCGCAGCCCGATCACGGCGAGCTCCAGGTCGCCGAGGACGAGCGTGTCGCCGTCCCGCAGCCGGCGGGTGACCCGGACGCCGGTCCCGGCGGTGATCGCGTCGGCGTCCGCGTCCCCGGCGACCACCTCGGCCTCCGGGTGGGCGGACGCGACGGCGGCGAGCGCACCGATGTGGTCGTGGTGGGAGTGGGTGGTCAGCAGGTACCGCAGCCGCGGCTCCGGGGCGTCGGGGGACGCGGCGTCGAGCAGCGCCTCGATCGCGTCCGGCTCGGCCGCGGCATCGACCAGCAACTGCGCGCCGTCCCCGGCCGTGATCAGGTAGACGTTGTTGTCCATGCCACCGACGGCGATGCGGCGGAGCACCAGCCCCGGCAGTTCGATCTTCTCCACGACGGACCTCCCTGGTCCCCATGCAAGCACATCTGCCCAGGGGCTGCGCCGGTGTCGGCGGCGGCTGGCAGGGTGGGCGCATGGACGCACCCGCCGCGCCGGCCGCAGAGCACGACCTCCACGACCTCGCCCGCGCGCTGCCGCACGTCGAGCTCGTCCACGGCCCGTCCGGCAACCCGATCTACCAGGTGGGACGGAAATCCTTCGTGTACTTCCGCACCCCTCGCCCCGACGCGTTCGACCCGGTGACCGGCGAGCGCTACGACGACGTGGTGATCCTGCGCGTGGACGGTGAGGACGCCAAGCAGGCGCTCGTCCAGGACCCGGCCACGCCGTTCTTCACCACCCCGCACTTCGACGGGTACGACGCGGTCCTGGTCCGGTTGAGCCGGCTGGCAGAGCTGACCCGCCTCGAACTCGCCGAGCTCGTCGAGGACGCGTGGCTGTCGCGGGCGTCCGCGCGGCGCGCCCGCGTCTACCTGGATTCCGGACACCGGATCACCGACTGAGCGGCTCGCCGCGCTCTCGTCCCGCGTCCCACCACAGACGCTCCCGAAACGCGCATAAGCTCCCGGAATTTCGGGAGCGTTTGCGCGTTTCGGGAGCGTTTGTGGGTGGGTGGGCCAACCGGGACGGCCGGGACGGGCGGGACGGCGGCCGGCTCAGCGCAGGTCGTCGTCCTTCGGCGCGGGAGTCGCGGGCGGCAGGCCGATCGTGCCGCCGTAGCGGAGCGCGCGCCGCTCGTCCCGTTGGGCGTGGCGGAGGCTTCGGCGACTGTCGCGCTCGTCGCGCCGCTCGTCCGACCGGCCGGAACCCTGCCACATCAGCGCCATCACGACCGGGATCCCGGTGCCCAGCATCGGCCACATCGGCCAGTAGTAGAGCATCCGGCCCGTGGTGAGGACGGTCATCAACCAGATCGCGTTGAACAGCACGGCGAGGCCCAGCCAGCCCCGGACCCCTGCGCGGGCGAACCGGTTGCTGCCGGCCTGCGGCGCGCCCTGCGCCGCGCTGGCCACCATCAGGTCGGCGACCTGTGGGGCGAGCTCGCCGAGAGTCCGGGACTGGCGGACGGCCAGCAGGCGTCCGTCGGTCTCGGCCGCGTCCAGCCGTCCGTCCACGCGCGCCTGCTGGATCAGCGTTGTCGCGAAGTCGCGGTCGGCGTCCGACGCGCGCAGGGGCTGGTTCGCCGGCACTCGCGGGTCGGCGCCGAACCCCGCCCACGACGGCACCGCCGGGGTGGACGCCGGCTGCCGCACGGGTTCGGGCAGGTTCTCCCACTGGGTCATCGGCCCATCTCCTCACCACCACCGGCGCGAAACCGGGGACGGTTCCAGTTTCGCGCCAACCGCGTCGGAGCGGAACCTTGGCGCGAAAGGAGAACCGTCCCCGGTTTCGCGCCAACGCGGCCGCCGAGGAGGCGTCCCACGATTGCCGTGATCCGGGTCGGCTGGGACGCCGGGCGCCGCGACTCCCACCCGTGGGGCAGGATGGGAAGGGATGACTCTGGAAGACAGCGAGACCGGACGCCGCGAACTGGCGTCCGCCGTGAAGCGGCTGCGGGTGGCGGCGACGTCCGACCCGCAGCGCGCCGACGACCTGGCCGACGCGCTCGTCGAGCTCACCGCCGGCCGGCTCCTGGCCTGGGACTTCGCCGAGGCGGCGACCGACGCCCCGGAGTCGGTCGTGCTGTCGGCACGCCTGCTGGCCTCCCGCGGGCCTTCCGGGCCCTACGCGTCGGTGCCCGACGCGGTCCGGTACTTCACCGCGACGGCGCTGCTCGCCGCGGTGCAGGCAGGATTAGGGCAGGCCGAGGCCGCGGGACGCACGCTCGACGGGCTGGACGCCTGGCGCGCGCAGGGCTCCCGGCTCCCCCTCGCCGAGAACCTTCCCGCCGAGGTCGTCGTCTGGGCCTTGCTGGCCAGGGCGCGGGCGGTGCTGGACGCCGACCCGGCGTCGGCCAACGCGTGGGCGGACGCGGCCGAGCAGCGGCTGCACGGCATGACCGACCCCGCACCGTACCTGGCCATCGCCGCGCACCTCGCTGTCGCCGACGCGCGCTGGGCCGCGGGTCGGCCCGACTCCTCCCTCGCCCACCACCGGCTCGCCCTCGCCGCGCACGCCGACGCCGTCGCGGGACTGGGGCGGACGACCCGTCCCGCCGTGAGGAGGATGGCCGCCGCACCGGTCCCCGCCCTGCACGAGCCCTACGCGCAGCGGCTGGACGCGAGCGGTGACCGGACCGGCGGCATCGCCGTCCGGCGCGCCGAGGTCACGCTCCTCGAGCGGTTCGGTGATGACGAGTTCCTCCCGCCAGCGCGGGCGGGGCTGGCGGACGCGCTCGCCGCGGCCGGCCGTGAGACAGAGGCCGAGGCGGAACGGGCCGAGGCCGAGGCCCGCGGACCGGTGTCGCACCGTCCGGTGAGCGCTCCGCCGCCGGGACCGCAGCTCGCCTGGGAGGCGCTCCCCGCGTCCGCGACGCTCGCCCCGGCCGAAGACCCGGACGCCGTCACCCGCTGGCAGCGGGCCGAGCAGTCCGCGGTGTTCGCGGGCGTCGCGGCGCGCGCAGACGCCGAGCGCAGCGAGGCGGTCCTCAGGGAGCGGGCAGAGGCGGACGCGGCTGAGCGCGCGGCCGCGCAGGCGGAGGCGGAGCGCGTCGCCGAGGCGGAGGCCGACGCGGCGCGGGCCGAGCAGGCCGCGGCCCGGCGCGAGGAGGCCGCGCGGGCGGCGGAGCGGTCGGCCCGCGAGGAGGAGACGGCACGTGCGGCCGCAGAGGAGCGCCGCCGGTTGCTGGCCGAGGAGCACCGGCCCGACGTCGATCCTGACGTCGCCCTCGCCGCAGCGGCGGAACTCGACCGGGCCAGGGACGCCGTCCGCATCGCCGGGGACGATGCCGCTCGGGTGGCCGCCGCCCGGGAGTGGTTGGCGGACGTGCTGCGTCCGCTCGCCGCCGCGGACGCGTCCCTGCGGCCCGAACTCGCCGCGTCGTTGGAGGCCCTGGTCGGGCTGCGCTGGCGGCTGGGCGATGCCGAGGGCAGCAGGGCGGCGGCGCGGGAGGCGAAGGCTCTCGGCTGAGGCTTCCGGGTGTCGGCCCTGGCTGGCAGGGTGGTCGGCATGGATCCCAAGCTCACCCTCGCCAGCTACCTGCAGGACGGACGCGACGCGCTGCTCTGGAAGCTGGACGGCCTGTCGCCCTACGACGCGCGGCGTCCGCTGACCCCGACCGGCACGAGCCTGCTCGGCCTGGTCAAGCACCTCACCTCGTGCGAGTACGGCTATTTCGGGATCACCTTCGACCGCCTCCCCGACGACGTGCCTGACTGGGTGCTCACCGACGATGACGAGGACCCCAACCGCGACCTCTACGCGACCGCGGAGGAATCGGTTGATGGCCTGGTCGCCGGCTACCGCGCGGCCTGCGCGAACTCGGACGCGACGATCGATGCGCTCGCGCTGGACGCCGAGGGCAGCGTCCCGTGGTGGTCGCCGGCCCGGCGCACGGTGACGCTCCACCAGGTCCTCGTGCACATGATCGCCGAGACCCACCGGCACGCCGGCCACGCCGACCTCGCCCGCGAGGCGATCGACGGCGCAGCCGGCCTGCTGCCCGGGGTGACCAACCTCCCGTCGTGGAACGCCGCCGCCTGGCGCGACCACGCCGCGAAGCTCGAACGCATCGCGCAAGAGGCCACCGACTGACCCCCCGCCGGGCAACCACCCCACCTGTCCTCCCGGACGTGGATTGGCTACCCCACCTGTCCTCCCGGGCTTGGAGTAGCCACCCCCACCTGCCGTCCCGGGGCTCGAGTGACCACCTCACCTGTCATCCCGGGCTTGACCCGGGATCTCGACGTCGGAGCCAACAGCAACGTCCCTGAGATCCCCGCATCCGCGACCACCCCCAACCTGTCATCCCGGGCTTGACCCGGGATCTCGACGTCGGAGCCAACAGCAACGTCCCCGAGATCCCCGCATCCGCGGGGATGACAGAAGCGGGGGGAGCACCGTCCGCGGGGCAACCACCCCACCTGTCATCCCGGGCTTGACCCGGGATCTCGACGTCGGTGCCGTCAGCAACGTCCCCGAGATCCCCGCCTTCGCGGGGATGACAGAAGCGGGAAGCACCGTCCTCGTCGAGGGCCACCGTTCCCGTTCCAGAGCCACCCTTCCCGTCGACAGCCCTTGTCCGGACCGTGGTCCTGGGCGCGAACAGAAGCTCTCGATCCAGAAGGGGAGCTCTCGATGAGGAGGGGCAACCCGGAGGGGCCCCGGAGGCCGTGGGACTCGGCAAGTGTTCCTCGCGGTTCGTTCCTCACCGCTCGTCGAGACGGTGGGTTTCCCGAGCCGCTTGCGCGTCTCGGGAAACCCACCGTCTACTCTGGAAGGCGCACACAGGAGGACGACATGAGGCGAGCAGCCGTGGCGGTGGCACTGGT
This sequence comes from Propionicimonas sp., assembly GCF_049840635.1. Classification (GTDB taxonomy): domain Bacteria; phylum Actinomycetota; class Actinomycetes; order Propionibacteriales; family Propionibacteriaceae; genus Propionicimonas. Next base: position 1,845,870 of record NZ_JASGKL010000005.1, on the reverse strand, counting down.
GGTCCTGCTGTCCGGGTGTGCGTCCGGAGGTACCGCGATGAGCACTCCCACACCGTCCGCGTCGGGCACGCCGGCGAGCGCGTCCCCCAGCCCCACCGGGACCAACGCGGTCCCCGCGGCGCGATGGACGGCGATCCTCGCCGATCTGGAGAAACGTGGCGTCCCGACGGACGACGTCCAGGTGGTGAGCGCCCGCACCGTGACCTGGAACAGCGGGGCGCTGGGCTGTCCGCAGCCCGGCAAGATGTACACCCAGGCGCTGGTGGACGGCCTGCAGGTCGTCGTCAGCGCGGGCGGCAAGCAGTACGACTACCGATTCGGCCACAGCGACAACCCCAAGCTCTGCGAGGGCATCAAGTAGCGCCCACGGCTTTCCCCGCGGGTACACGATGGAGTCATGGCTACGTCGCTGACCTTCATCGGGGGAGCCGGCACCGTGACCGGTTCCAAGTACCTGCTGACGAGGGAGAACCGACGCGTCCTCGTCGACGCGGGCGTCTTCCAGGGCGAGAAGCGGTTCCGCGAGCTCAACTGGCAGCCGTTCCCCGTCCCGCCCGCGTCCATCGACACGATCCTGGTCACCCACGCGCACACCGACCACGTCGGCTACCTGCCCGCCCTGGTCAGGGACGGGTTCACCGGCGACATCCTCGCCACCGAGGCCACGTGCGAGTTGGCGGAGATCGTCCTGCGGGACGCCGCGTTCCTCGCGGAGCGGGACGCGGCGCACGCCGCAGAGCGCGGCTACTCCAAGCACACCCCGCCCCTGCCCCTGTTCACGACCGCGGACGCGGAGCGCACCCTGCAGCAGTTGCGGGTCATCGACTACGACACCGACGTCGACCTCGGCGCCGGCTGGGTCGCGCGGTGGACGCGCGCCGGCCACATCCTCGGCTCGGCCAGCATCCGGGTGACCACGCCGGACGCGTCCGTCCTGTTCTCCGGCGACCTGGGCCGCGCCGAGCACCCCGTCCTGCGGTCGCGGGAAGTCCCCGCGGGGGCCGACACCGTCCTGATCGAGTCGACCTACGGCAACCGCGAGCACTTCGAGCCGGACGGGGCGGCGCACGAGCCGCTCGCCGACCTGGTCCGCCGGACGGCCCGGCGCGGCGGTTCGGTGCTGATCCCCGCGTTCGCTGTCGACCGCACCGAGGTGGTCCTGCAGACACTCACCCTCCTGCTCAGGGACGGACGCATCCCCGACCTGCCCGTGTTCGTGAACTCGCCGATGGCGCTCGCCGCGCTGCGGGTGTACCGGGACCGGCGGTTCGCCGGAGAGCTGCGGCCCGACCTCGACGCCGCCTCCTTTGTCGACCTTCCACACCTGCGGGAGGTGCGCAGCACCGAGGAGTCGATCCAGCTCAACGACCCGAAGATGCCCTGCATCATCATCAGCTCCTCGGGGATGGCGACCGGCGGACGCGTCCTGCACCACCTCGAGCACCTGCTGCCGGACAGTCGCAACGCGGTCGTGCTGGCGGGCTACCAGGCCGAGGGGACGCGGGGACGCGCGCTCCTCCACGGCGCCACCCACCTGAAGATGCACGGCCGCCAGGTTCCGGTGCGCGCGGAGGTGCTCCAGGACGAGGAGTTCTCCGTCCACGCCGACCGCTCGGAGCTGCTCGACTGGCTGGCCGCCCTGTCGCCCGCGCCCTCGCAGGTGTTCACCGTCCACGGCACACCGGAGTCCGCGTCCGCCCTGGCCGGCGAGGTGACGGCGCGGCTGGGGTTCCCCACCCGCGCCGCCGTCCTGAACGAGACGGTGGAACTGCCCGCCGGCGGCCCTTCGTGACGCTCGCTTCGCTCGCTCCTCAGGGACCGTTCGCCCTCGCGCGCCGCGAGCATTCCTGACACGGGTCCTGAGGAGCCGGCGAGGAACGAGCCGGCGTCACGAAGGGGCTGCGCTCGCGAGGAACGAGCGAACGCGTCACGAAGGGCCGCCGCCTCCCTGTCATCCCGGGCTTGACCCGGGATCTCGACGTCCATACCGACACCAACATCACCGAGATCCCCGCCTACGCGGGGATGACACTCCCTCCTCCCTGTCATCCCGGGCTTGACCCGGGATCTCGACGTCCATACCGACACCAACATCACCGAGATCCCCGCTTTCGCGGGGATGACAGGAGAGGGGGACCGCCGTCCCGAGATCCCCGCCTACGCGGGGATGACAGGGAGGTAGGGGATGACGGAGAGGTAGCGGGATGACAAGGGGGCAGAGGGAGGACAGCAGCTGTCAGCGGCGCTTGCGGGCGTGGTACCAGACGTGGGCGACGGCGGCGGCGACCAGCGCGGCGCCGGCGGCGACCAGCAGCCAGCGGTGGCCGGGCGCGGGCTGTTCGACGGCGTCCACCGCGCCAGGGAGGCGGACCGTGCCGGCCGATCCGTCCACCGTGATCTCGTCGCCGGTGTGGATGTCGCGGGTGGCGCTGCCCGTCCCCAGGACGGCGGGGATGCCGTACTCGCGCGCCACGATCGAGCCGTGGCTGAGCACCCCGCCGATGTTGGTGACCACCCCGGCCGCCATCGCGAACAGCGGCGTGTACGCGGGGGTCGTGATGGACGCGACCAGCACCTCGCCCGGCCGGAACAACCCGAAGTCCTCCGGCCCGGACAGGACGCGAGCCGGCGCGGTCACGACGCCCCCGCTGCCTGCGGTGCCGGTGAGCACCCCGCCGACCGCTCCGCCCGCTGTCGCCGGGTACATCCACTCGAAGGCGTCCATCGTGCGGTTCTTCGGCAGGTACTGCGGCGGCGTGGCCAGCCGCTCGCCGCGGGCCTCGGCCTGACGCGCGGCGATCCGGTCGCGGAGGTCGCCCGGCACCTCGCCACCGCCGTCGAGGGACGCAGCCAGTCCGCGCGCCTCGTCGAGGGTGAGCCAGCAGACGTCCATCGGCTCTGCGACCGCGTCCGCGGCGACCAGCCGGTCCCCGAGGGCCCGCAGCAGTCGGCGCGCGGGAGGGAGGAACAACCCCATCGCCGCCAGCGCGTCCTCCCGCAGCGGCCCGGTGTGCTGGGCACGGGTGAGCAGCGAGCGCACCCGCTCCGCCCGCCAGCCCTGCAGCCGGACCAGCAGTGCGGCCGCCGCGTCCTCCCGCGCGGCCGCCGCCCGCTGCTGCCGCACGTGCGGGTCGGGCGCGTCGTCGGCGAGGTCGTAGCGCAGCGCGCCGAGCACCGGCGTCGGGTCGTCGGCCGGCACGGGGTTCACGAAGTCGAGGTTGTAGAGCGTGTGGCCGTGCTCGGACAGATGCTGCGACACCCGCTCGCGCCACTGCGTCCACACCTCGCCCGAGACTCCGCCGGGGGCGTCGTCGGCGAGCGCGTCGACGGAGGGATCCGCGACGGCCTCCGCCAGGCCCGGCTGGTCGCGCACCCACCGGGCGAGGTCGTACAGCGCCTTGTCCGCCCGGATCGGCTCGGAGTCGTAGCCGAGCAGGAACACCTCGGCGGACGGGTCGCCGGGACGCTTCAGCAGCTTGTCGTAGACGCCCGTCCAGGTCAGCTCGGCGGTGGCCGCCAGCGGGATGATCGTCTGGACGGCCGTGTAGTAGTAGGTGACCGCGTCCACCAGGCGTTCCACGGCGGCCAGCAGTTCGGACGCGGAGACAGCGCCGACCTCGAGCGCCGCCTCGGCGTCCACCTCGGCCCGGTAGTCGGCCAGCCGGGCGCGCCAGCGGTCCTCGATCCACGACCCGCCGCCGCCGAGCACCTTCTGGATCGCCATCGGCGTCATTTTCAGCAGCGCGCCGAACGCCGAATAGCTGTACCGGTAGAACGCGTAGCCGTTGATCGTGGGGAAGCCGATGTCGCTGGACGCGCCGCCGGGGACGAGCTCCGCCAGCATCCGGTTCAGGCCGGCCGGCACCGCGGTCGCCATCAGGTCGGCGAACAAGGGCGTCAGCGGGTCGGGCAGCTGCTCGGTGATCGACGCCCGGAAGTACAGCCCCTTCTGCGGCACCGGCCAGTCGACCGGGATCGGTCCGGTGCGCGGCGGCAGCGCGGTGATCGGACGCGACTGCACGAGCTGGAACTCCCCGCCGGCGAGCGTCCACTCGATGTCCTGCGGTGCCCCGAAGTGCGCGGCGATCCGTTCCCCGAGTGCGGCCAGCCGCAGTGCCGCGGCGTCGTCCAGGACCGCGCGGTTCCGTTCGGCGCCGGTGGGCGAGGTCCGCGTCCGGCCGGAGGCTGCGGCCCGATCGGAGCCGGCGGTTTCCGGCGCGTCACTGACGACCGGGTCGATCCGGACGGCCTTGTCGGCGACGTGCGTGGTGAGGACGCGGTCGCCGTCGGTGTCGACGACGATCGTGTCGGTGTCGACCAGCCCGGAGACGACGGCCTCGCCGAGGCCCCAGGCCGCCGTGATCACGGTCTCCTCGGTGCGGCCGTTGGCGGGGTTGGCCGTGAACATCACGCCGGCAGCCTCCGCGGGGACCAGCCGCTGCACGACGACGGCCAGCGACGCGTCCCCGACGCCGTGCTGCGCGCGGTACCAGATCGCCCGGTCGGCCCACAGGGACGCCCAGCAGTCCCGCACCGCGGCGAGCAGCGCGTCATCGCCGACCACATTGAGGTAGGTGTCCTGCTGGCCGGCGAAGCTGGCCTCGGCGAGGTCCTCCGCCGTCGCGGACGAGCGGACGGCGACCGGCCCTCCGCCCAGCCGCGCGTACGCGTCACGGATGGCCTCGGCGAGGCCGGGGTCGAGCGCTCCCCCGCTGAACAGGTCGGCGACGCGGGACGCCGCCGCGCCCGCCGGCTGTCCCGCGGTGACGGCCGCAGCCGCGTCCGCGATCGCGTCCGCCAGGTGGTGCTCGGCGACGAAGCGGTCATAGGCCGCCGTCGTCACCACGAACCCGTCCGGCACGGGGAAGCCGCCGCGGACGAGCTCGCCGAGGTTTGCACCCTTGCCGCCGGCGACGGCCACGTCCGTCCTGCCCAGGTCCGCCAGCCAGCTGATCTCCTGCGCCATGTCACTTCCCCTGCTCGGTGGCGCCCGCGCCGGGCGTCCGGGTACCACTCTGCCCCGGACGCGGCATCGCGCGCCGCACGGACCCGGATTGCCGGTTCGGCCGCGGTCCGGCACCCCTCGGCCGTACCCTCGGAGGACTACCCTAGGAGGCCCCTGTGCGCGATCCGCAGCCCCGTCCCTCAGCCGGTGTCTTTCTCGCCGGATTCTGCCTCATGGTGGCCGGCTACCTGCTCCGGCTGTACGCGACCCTCGTCGAGGACGACGGCCTCACCGTGCTGGGCTGGGTCGGGCTGTTGTCCGGCCTGGTCGGCCTGCTCGTCGCCGCCTGGCGGTTCCTCGACGCGTTCGACAAGGCGGCCCTGCGGCTGTGGCGCGCGTCCGCCCGGGAGGAGGGCGAGGAGGTCCCTGCCGTGGCCTCGGACCCGGCGGTCACCACACGCGAGGACGACCCTGTCCCGGAGGCCGACGAGGACACCGTCAGGCCCGGTAGGGACGCGGGCCCGCCCGGCTAGGCCTCGGCCGCTTCGTCGGTCCCTTCCTCGTCCTGCTCCTCGTGCCCGCCGTGCGGCTCGGCGTCGTCGGCAGGCTCCGGGGCCGCGCGGACGGTGAGCCGCCCGTACTCGGTGGGCTCGAGAAGCCTCGGGTTGGTGCCGTCCGCGAGCCACTCCTCAACGGCCGGCGGCAGGTTCAGGGGCACCGGGTCGAAGAGGTTGGTGACCACGACGGGCAGCAGCAGCGCGTGCGGCTCGGCCGGCTGCATCGGACCCACGACCAGCGCGCGTCCGACGAGGCCGTCGTCGGTGAGGAAGACCACCTCGTCGAGCTGGGACAGCTGCTCGGGGCAGGTGTGCATCGACAGCCCCACCGCCACGTCCCCGGCCTCGTCGAGGACGCCGGCGAGCGCGTGCGGGTCGTCGGGGCCGAGGTGGACGAGCCAGCGGTTGGGCGGGTGCTCGGTGTCGCGGATCGACCGGATAACCTTGCCGACGTCGAGCTGGTTGGCGCGCCGCCAACGGGCGAGCGTGCGGCGGGCGTTGCGGCGCGTCCGCGCGTCCGCGTCCGTGCTCTCGAGGTACCAGCCCAGCGCGCTGCTCGCGTAGTCGATCACCGCGACCGGCCGGGACGCGCGGATGGCGTCCAGGGCGGGACGCAGCCCCGTCCCCTGCGCGAGCAGGATCGCGAGCATCGCCGACGGTGCCCGGTTCACCCCCATGTGGCAGTGCACGAGCACCTTGGCCGCGGGGTCGGCGAGCGCGGCGTCCACCCAGGCCACGAGGTCGGCGAACCAGGGGCCGTCGATCTGCTGGCCCGCGTCGGCGACGCGGTGCTGGAGGTAGCGCACCTGCGGCGCCCAGTTCTCCACGAGGGTCTCGTCGCTCCACTCCTCGCGCAGGTCCACGATGTGCGTGATGCCCGCGGTCACGAGCTCGTCCAGCTGCTGGCGCGCGAGGGCGAACCGCGGCGAGAGGTCGCCGCCGACCGCCAGCCGGTCGGTCACGAAGTTCGCGTTGGCGAGCGCGAACACCGTCGGCGACGCCGACGAACCGGGGGCAGGCTCGGTCCGTGGGGTGCTCATGCGGGGTCCCCGCGGAGTTGTTCGGGGGAGCGGAGCGGAGGAGAAGAACTCCGTGGGGTGCTCATGCGGGGTCCCCGCGGAGTTGTTCGGGGGAGCGGAGCGGAGGAGAAGAACTCCGTGGGGTGCTCATGCGGGGTCCCCGCGGAGTTGTTCGGGGGAGCGGAGCGGAGGAGAAGAACTCCGTGGGGTGCTCATGCGGGGTCCCCGCGGAGTTGTTCGGGGGAGCGGAGCGGAGGAGAAGAACTCCGTGGGGTGCTCATGCGTCCATCATGCCGCGTGCGGGTCGACCCGTCCCGCCTGCCCGCGGACGCCGGAGGCACGCGACGGCACGATAGGAACCGTCCCCATCGGTCCGTCCCCGGGTTCCGGCACGATGGGGACGGTTCCTGTCGTGCCGCCCGGGTCAGGCCGTGGCGGCGGTGCTCTCCCTGACGACCAGGTGGACGGACATCCGGCGACTGCGCGGACGCGGCCGCTCCGGGTCCGCGCGACCGGCGACCAGCTCGAGCAGCGCTCGGGCCGCCGCCCGACCCTTGGCGTCCACGTCCTGGCGGACGGTGGTGAGGGTCGGACGCGTACGCAGCGCGAGCGGGTGGTCGTCGAAGCCGACCACGGCCAGGTCGCCGGGGACGGACAGGCCCGCGTCCGACGCCGCGGCCAGCACGTTCTGGGCGAGCACGTCCGTCAGGCACAGCACGGCCGTGGGCCGGTCCGGACGTGTCAACAGCGGCACGATCGCCTGCGCGGGCGACTCGTCGGGCTGGTTGACCACCCACGGCTCCACTCCGGCGGCCGACAGCGCCTCCCGCCAGCCGGCGAGACGCTCGGAGATCACGCGATGCCGTGCCGCGGCGTCCGGGAGCGGACCGTCCACCACACCCGGCTCGGGCCCGAAGCCCGGCGTGAGCAGTGCCACCCTGCGGTGCCCGCGTTCGACGATGTGCGCCGCGGCGGCCCTGGCCCCGCCCCGGTCGTCGATCGTGATCGCCACGTCCCCCGCCGGCGCGTCCATGTCCACGTACACCACGGGCAACTCGCGGCGCTGCAGCCAGTCCAGCGCGGGCAGTTCGGGGTCGCAGGAGAACGCGATCGCCCCGTCCAGCGCCACGTCGCGGGCGGGGACGACCGGCCCGTCCGTGCTGGCCGGCACCAGCGTCAGGGCCAGCCCGGAGGTCCCCAGCTCGTCCGCCACCGCGCCGAGGAACCGCGCCGACACCTCGTCCGCCAGCGCCAGCCGCAGCGCGCTCGCCCAGAGCACGCCGATCGTGCCGGTCGTGCCGGTGGCCAGCGACCGTGCGGACGGGTCGGGCCCCAGGTAGCCGAGTTCGGCGGCCACGGCGAGGATCCGCGTCCGGAGCGCGTCGGAGAGCTGGTCGGGACGCGAGAACGCGTTGGAGACGGTCATCCGGCTCACGCCGACCCGGTCGGCGATCGACTGCAACGTCACCCTTGCCATCGTGTCCTCCCGGCTTGCACGGCGTTGCCTGCGAGTATATCTTTACCGGTACAGTTCTGTATCGGTAAAGAAGGAGACCCGATGCCCCTCCCCGCCGCAATCGCCGCTGACCGCGACTGGTGGCGCCACGCCGTGGTGTACCAGATCTACCCGCGCAGCTTCGCCGACAGCAACGGCGACGGCGTGGGCGACATCAACGGCATCCGGTCCCGGCTGCCCTACCTCGCCTCGCTCGGTGTCGACGCGATCTGGATCAACCCGTGGTACCCCTCCCCCATGGAGGACGCCGGGTACGACGTCTCCGACTACCGCGCGATCGAGCCGGTCTTCGGCACGATGGCGGACGCGGAGGCGCTGGTCGCCGAGGCGCACGACGCCGGCATCCGGGTGATCCTCGACATCGTCCCCAACCACACCTCCGACCAGCACCGGTGGTTCCGGGCCGCGCTCGCCGCCGGGCCCGGGTCGCCCGAGCGGGACCGCTACATCTTCCGCGAGGGACGCGGCCCCCACGGCGACGAGCCGCCCAACGACTGGCGCAGCGAGTTCGGCGGCCCCGCGTGGACGCGCGTCACCGAGGCCGACGGCCGCCCCGGCCAGTGGTACCTGCGGCTGTTCGCCCCCGGCCAGCCGGACGTGAACTGGAACCACCCGGACGTCCGCGCCGAGTTCGCGGAGACGCTGCGGTTCTGGTTCGACCGCGGCATCGACGGCTTCCGCATCGATGTCGCCCACGGCCTGGTCAAGGACGCCGACCTGCGCGACATCGCCGGGTTGCCCTTCCCGCTCCCGGACGACACCCCCGACGGGGTCGAACACCCCCACTGGGACCAGCCGGGCGTCCACGAGATCTTCCGCGAGTGGCGCGCGATCGCCGACTCCTACGCCGAGCCCAAGGCGTTCTGCGGCGAGATCTGGGTCGGCCGCGCCCACCGGCTCACCGCCTACCTGCGTCCGGACGAACTGCACACCGCGTTCAACTTCAACTTCCTCACCTGCCCGTGGCTGGCCGGCCCGCTGCGGGAGGTGATCACGTCGACGCTGGACGCGCACGCGTCGGTCGGCGCGCCGCCCACCTGGGTGCTCGGCAACCACGACGTGTGTCGGCCGGCGTCCCGGTACGCCCGGCCGCAGGAGCAGATCGACCCGGGATTCCCGAACCTGCAGCACTACCTCGGGCTGCCGTCCGACCTCGCTGTCGGCCGCCGGCGTGCCCGCGCCGCCGCGCTGCTCAGCCTCGCGCTGCCCGGCGGCGCCTACATCTACGAGGGTGAGGAGTTCGGCCTGCCAGAGGTCGAGGACATCCCGATGGAGGCCCGACAGGACCCGACCGTCGCCGGCACCGGCGGCGCGGAGATCGGACGCGACGGCTGCCGCGTCCCGGTGCCGTGGACGACCGGCGGCGACTCGTTCGGGTTCAGCCCGGACGGCGCCGCCGCACCGTGGCTGCCGCAGCCCTCCGACTGGGGCACCTACAGCGCACAGGCCGCCGAGGCCGACCCGGATTCCTCACTGGCGCTGTACCGGAGGGCCCTGGCGCTGCGGTCACGGATCCCTGCGCTCGGCGACGGCACGCTGGCCTGGGTGGACGCCGGTCCCGACGCGGTCGCGTTCACCCGCGACCCGGGCTTCGGCTGCTGGGTCAACCTCGGCGCCGAGCCTCTGCCCCTGCCGGCCGGCGCCCGCGTCCTGCTGGCCAGCGACGACCTGGCGGACGGAGCGGTGCCCACCGACACCGCCGTCTGGGTGGAGTTGGCCTGAGCCCGGCCCCGCACCGCGACGCAGACAGCCACGCCCGCCTCGGTCTAGCGTTGCCGGTGGCGGGCAACGGCGTCCGCCGCGAACAGGAGGCTGTGATGGCAGGAACGTTCGAGCTCTACGCCGACGCCAAGGGCGAGTACCGCTGGCGGTTGAAGGCGTCCAACGGCCAGGTGATCGCGACCGGCGGCCAGGGCTACGCGAGCAAGGCCAACGCCAGGGCGGGCATCGAGTCGGTCAAGAAGAACGCCGGGGACGCCGAGGTCACCGAGGTCTAGCCGACGTCGCGAGGCCGGAAGTGCGACGAGGGCCGGGACGCGATCGCGTCCCGGCCCTCGGTGGGTCGTGCTGCTGCTACTCGGTCGCGGCGACCTTCTCCTCCGCGACCTCTGCCACGGACAGGCGCAGCGCCCAGCCGAGGATGGCCGCGAGGACGCCGACCCCGACGGCGAACAGGGCGACGCCGAACGCGATCACCGAGGTGAACAGCGACGCCCGCAGGAAGGAGCCGTTCATGGCGGTGGTCCGCAACGGGTCGTCCTGCGCGAGTTCGGCGTAGGTCTTGCCACCGGTCGCCTTGAGGGCGTGGTGGTTGATCATGTCGGCCTGGACGAAGGCGGTGATCGGGTCTGCGACCTTGGCACCGGCGAGCATGTAGGCGTCGGAGGACACGGTGATGTTCTCGGCGGCGAGCTTGCTGCTCACCATTCCCCAGGTGACCGCGCCGGCGACGACGAAGACCAGGCCGAGGATGATGCTGACGAGACCGAGCGTCCGTACCTTCTTGGCGGAGCTGGCCGAAACACTGGACATATTTCCACTCCATCTGTTGGGGGGTCCGATGCCACTCTGCATCGGGCGGAGGTTAGCCTAACCTACGCATTGTTGCGTATTCAACCTGCATCGCCGCTGATCAGGCGGGAAATTCCCGGAAGCCGGATCCAGTCCGTGGTAGCCCTCCGACCGCGAGGGACGGCGCCCTAGGGTGGGGCGCACCATGAGCGTCCTGATCGTCACCGAATCGCTGTTCGGGAACACCCTCCACGTCGCGGAGGCGATCGGCGCCGGTATCGCCGAGGTGCGGGGACGCGGAAGCGTCCGCGTCCTGCACGCGTCCTGTGCGCCGGGCGACCTGCCGGCCGACCTCGACCTGCTGGTCGTGGGCGCACCGACCCACACACTCTCATTGCCGAACGCGGGGACCCGTGCCGACGCCGTGCGCAGGGGGGCGGCCACGGAGGCGCACGCCGGTGTCCGTGAGTGGATCGAGCAGGTCACGATCCCGGACCGGGTCAGCGTGGCGACCTTCGACACGTCCGTCCATTCCCGGATCCAGCTGGGGACGGCGGCCCGCGCGGCGGCCAGGGCACTGCGTCGCCGGGGAGCCCGCACCACCGTCGGCCCGTCCTTCTGGGTGACCGGGATGGAGGGCCCGCTGGCGGACGGTGAGCTCACCCGCGCCACCGAGTGGGGCCGCCGCCTCGCCAGGGAGACGCTCCCCGTCCGCTGACGCCGACCACGGCACGAAGGAACCGTCCCCTCGTACCCGGCACGCGGGGACGGTTCTTTCGTGCCCGGCACGCTGGGGACGGTTCCTGTCGTGCCGCATTCGGGCCGATTTCGGTCACCGTCGGCGGGGGGTCGGTGGTTGGCCGTACGGTGGGAACGAGACAACCGGGAGGATCTGCCGTGCAGCAGCGCAGTATCGGAGGACGTCAGGTCAGCGCGATCGGGCTGGGCGGGATGCCCATGTCCATCGAGGGGCGGCCGGACCGGCAGCGGTCGATCGCCACCATCCACGCCGCACTGGACGCGGGCGTCACCCTCATCGACACGGCGGACGCGTACTGCCTCGGCGCCGACGAGGTCGGGCACAACGAAGTCCTGATCGCCGAGGCCCTGCGGTCCTACGGCGCGGACACCAGCCACGTCCTCGTCGCAACCAAGGGTGGCCACGTGCGTCCCGGCGACGGCAGCTGGCAGCTGAACGGCGACCCCGCGTACCTCAAGTCAGCCGCCGCAGCCTCCGCCGCACGCCTGGGGGTCGAGAGCATCGGGCTCTACCAGTTCCACCGGCCCGACCCGAAGGTTCCCTACGCCGACTCGATCGGCGCCCTCGCCGGACTCCTCGACGCCGGCCTGATCCAGATGGCCGGCATCTCGAACGCCTCCGTCGCCCAGATCGACGTCGCCCGCGGCATCCTCGGCGAGGACCTGGTGTCCGTCCAGAACCAGTTCAGCCCGCAGCACACCGACAGCCTCGTCGAGCTCGAGTACTGCGCGTCCCTCGGGCTCGCCTTCCTGCCCTGGAGCCCCCTGGGCGGGATCCGGCGCGCGGGCCAGGTCGGCGGGACCCAGAGCGTGATGTCGGAAATCGCCAGCGCGCGCGGCGTGACGCCCTACCAGGTGGTGCTGGCGTGGGAGTTGGCCCTCGCACCCCAGGTCATCCCGATCCCCGGCGCGTCGCGTCCCGAGTCGATCGCCGATTCCGCCCTCGCTGCGGATTTCGTACTGGATCAGGCGGAGCTCGTCCGCATCGAGAACTACTTGGTCTAGCTGCCTGCGAAAACCCTTCGTCGGCCCTCGTCGGCACGAAGATGGCCACCCTCACGCTCAGCGGTCGTAATAATGCGTAGCTCCAACCCGTCCCAGACGGACGGAGCATGCCGCCGAACCCAATACGATGAATTCACCGGGGGTAAGCAAGTGTCACCGGGTAGCCATCGGATCGGAAACGAACCGGGGGGGAACGTTCGGGAACAGCAGGACATCGGCCTCGAATTTCGGGACCGGGCGCACGTGACTGGCATCTGGCGCCCGACCTGACAGGGCAGGACGGTGGTTCCCTAGATTCGGGGCTACCCGATGTGGCAAGGCACTTGGCCGGGTTCGCGATTCGGGGGGGTCGACGAGCTGGCCCGGGTAATCCACACGGCGAGGCCGGTCCGGAATAATCCGGACCGGCTTCCGCCTTTTCTCCTGCGTCAACAGTGAGTTCTCCTACCACCACGAGATCTCCGACCACGACCCTCCGGGTCCCCCACCCTGACCAGCTCCCACCCGAAGGCCACCATGACCATCGACGAAGAGACCCGCGCGACGACCGACCGGCTCCCCGCCCAGACTGTCCGGGTGCTGGCCGTGCTACTGGTCGGCGCGTTCGTCGTGATCCTCAACGAGACCGCGCTCAACGTGGCGCTCTCCCGGATCATGGCCGACCTCGGCATCGACGAGCGGACCGCGCAGTGGCTCACCACCGGCTTCATGCTCACGATGGCCGTGGTCATCCCCGTCACCGGCTGGCTGATGGAACGCCTGCCCACCCGCACCGTGTTCACCCTCGCGATGTCTCTGTTCAGCGCGGGCACGCTGGTGGCCGCCGTCGGCTGGGGTTTCCCCAGCCTGCTGGTCGGGCGCATCGTCCAGGCCAGCGGGACGGCGATCATGATGCCGCTGCTGATGACGACGGTGATGGAACTCGTCCCCGCCCGCAGCCGCGGCAGGGTGATGGGCACGATCAGCCTCGTCATCTCTGCGGCGCCCGCGATCGGCCCGACCATGTCCGGGGTGATCCTGCAGTTCCTGCCGTGGCGGTTCGTCTTCGCGATCGTCCTCCCGATCGCACTGGCCATCCTCGTCGTCGGCGCCCGCCAGGTCCCGAACCTGAACGAGCCGGTCGCGGTGAAGCTCGACATCGTGAGCATCCCGCTGACCGCGTTCGGCTTCGGCGGGCTCGTCTACGGGCTCAGCCAGGTCGGCAGCGCGAACACCACCGGCATGGAGGTCGGGCTCGGTGTCGGGGTGGTCGGCCTGGCGCTGTTCGTCTGGCGCCAGCTCGTCCTCCAGCGGACGGACGAGGCGCTGCTCGACCTGCGCACGTTCACCCGTCCGATCTTCGCCCTGTCGATCGGGGTGATGGCGATCGCGATGGCCGTCCTGTTCGGCACGATCATCGCCCTCCCGCTGGTGCTGCAGCAGGTGATGCACGCCCCGCCGCTGTACGTCGGCCTGCTCACACTCCCGGGCGCCCTGCTGATGGGCCTCCTCGGGCCGGTCGTCGGACGGCTCTACGACCGGGTCGGACCCCGCTGGCTGATGCTGCCGGGTGCGGTCGCCGTCCTCGGCTCGTTCGGCCTGTTCACCCAGGTGTCGGTGTCGACGCCGTGGTGGGAACTGCTCATCGCGCACATCCTGCTGAGCCTGGGCCTGGCCGCCCTGTTCACCCCGCTGTTCACCGTCTCGCTCGGATCCCTCCCACCGCACCTGTACGGGCACGGGTCGGCGATCGTCGGCACCGTCCAGCAGGTCGCCGGCGCGGCGGGGACGGCCCTGTTCGTGACCCTGATGTCGGCCGTCGCCGCGGCCCAGCCGCCGGGGACGCCCGCGGAGGTCGCGCTGGCCGCGGGTGCGCGCGCGTCCTTCCTCACCGTGGGCGCGCTGTGGTTGTTCGGCATCGTCGCGATCGTGTTCCTCCGCAAGCCGGCGGACGCCGACGACGCCACGGCCCCGGTGATGCACTGAACCACCGCCGCGGCAGCGCGTAGGGTTCGCCTGTGCCGACTCCAGAGTTCATCCTCGCCCTGCGGGAGAAGGTCGGGACCACCCGGCTGTGGCTCTCCGGCTCGACTGCCGTGGTGGTCAGGGACGGCGGGGACGGCGAGGAGGTGCTCCTCGTCCGGCGCGCCGACGACGGGGAATGGGCGCCCGTGGCCGGCATCATCGACCCGGGCGAGCACCCGCACGACGCCGCCGTCCGCGAGGTGGCCGAGGAGGCGGGGGTGACCGCTGAGGTGGAACGCCTCGTCTGGCTGACCGTGACCGAGGTGATCACCTACGCCAACGGCGACGAGACCCAGTACATCGACCACGTCTTCCGCTGCCGGTGGGTGGACGGGGATCCCCACCCCGTCGACGGGGAGGCGTCCGAGGCCGCGTTCTTCGCCGTCGGGGCGCTCCCCGCGATGTCGGAACGGCACGCCGAACAGGTGGCCGTCGCCCTGGCCAACCACCCCGAGGCCCGCCTCGGCTGACCGGCAGCCCCGCACAAACGCTCCCGAAACGCGCAGAAGCCACCGAAATTTCGGGAGCGTCTGTGGTGGGACGTGGACGGTGGCGGCGGGTAGCTCGGGCCGTGACGGGTGCGGGAGGATCGACCCATGAACACGACCGGGAGCCGCCCATGAGTCTGGAGCTGGTCGCCATCGTCGGGGTGGTGCTGGTCGTCGCGGTGTCCGTGATCGCGCCACGGGTGGGCGTGGCGGCACCGCTGCTGCTGGTCGTGCTGGGCGTCGCGGTCACGTTCCTCCCGTTCGTGGACCGCGTCACGATCCCCCCGGAGTGGATCCTCGGCGGCATCCTGCCGCCGCTGCTGTACTCGACAGCGGTGAACACCCCGTCCATGGAGTTCCGCAGGGACTTCCGGCTGATCTCGCTGTTCTCCGTGATCCTCGTGGTGATCACGTCGGTTCTGGTCGGCCTGCTCGCCTGCGCGCTCGCCCCCGGGCTCCCGCTGGGGATCGGGATCGCCCTCGGCGCCATCGTCAGCCCGACGGACGCGGTCGCGACCTCCGTGATCCGGCAGGCAGGAGTGCCCCGCCGAATCGTCACCGTGCTCGAGGGCGAGAGCCTGCTCAACGACGCCTCCGCGCTCGTGCTGCTGCGCTCCGCCGTCGCGGCGATCGGCGTCTCGATCTCGGTCTGGGAGGTGGGTCTGGACTTCCTGTGGGCCGTCGCTGCCGCCGTCGCGATCGGCTGGGTCGTGGGGAGGCTCAACCTGGCCATCCGGGCGCGCATCACCCAGGTGACCAGCAACGTCACGCTCTCGCTGGTGGTCCCGTTCCTCGCCTACCTCCCCGCCGAGCACCTCGAGGCGTCCGGCCTGGTCGCCACCGTCACCGCGGGCCTCGTCACCGGCTACGGGGCGCCACGCCGGCTGGGCGCGGAGGAACGGATCGCCGAACGCACCGTGTGGCGGACCGTCGAGCTGCTGCTGGAGAGTGCGGTGTTCCTGCTCGTCGGCCTCGAGGCGCCCAGCCTCGCGGCGGACGTCGTGGCGTCCGGCGGTGGTCTGGGACTCGCGGTCCTGGTGGCCGTCCTCGCCGCGACCTGCGCGATCGCGGTCCGGTCGGGGTTCGTCGCCTGGTCGCTGTGGACGCTGGCCCGACGCAACCGGAGGGCTCCCGAGGTGCGCGACCGCCTCACCGAACTCCAGGACCAGATCGCGGAAGGGAAGGTGCCGGACTTCGGCGCGTCCGACCCGCACCTCGCCCAGGGCCGCGGGGACAGGCGGCCGTCCCGGCGCAAGGCCCGCCGGCTGGAACGGCGCGCGGCCGCGGGAACCGCGACCAGCGAGGAGCGGATCGGCCGCTGGCAGCAGATGCTGCGCAAGCGGGTGGCGGACCTGGACTACCTGGCCGCGGAGAAGCTCGGCTGGCGCGAAGGCGTGATGCTGGTGTGGGCGGGCATGCGCGGGGCGGTCACGATCGCGGCGGCGCAGACCCTGCCGTCCGGCACGCCGCACCGGTCGCTGCTGATCCTCGTCGCGACCCTGGTGGCCCTCGGCACGCTGCTCATCCAGGGGTCGACGCTGGGCTGGCTCGCGACGAAGCTCGGGCTCACCGGCGCGGGCGAGGTCGACCCCGGACAGTGGGAGGCCCTGCAGGCCGAGCTCAACCGGGCGGCGTTCGACCGGCTCGCCTCCGGAAGGCTCGAGAGCTTCCCACCCGAGATGGTGGAGAAGGCCAGGGAGCGGATCGCGAGGGCGCCTCGTTCGGACGAGGACGATTTCCGTCCCGGCAGCCCGGCGGTGCGGGCCCGCATGGAGCAGTTCCGGACGCTGCGCCTCGACCTGATCGCCGCGCAGCGGGACGCGCTGCTGGACCTCCGCGACCTCGGCGCATACCCGTCCACGGTGCTGGACGCGGCGCTGGCCCAGCTCGACGCCGACCAGATCGGCATCGAACTCCACCAGCACTGAGCCCGGGGGTTCGGCGTTCACGATGCGGTCCGCCCGGCGGGGCGGACGGAGCTAGCATCGCGGCAACCGGAGGAAGGAACCTGATGCTGCCGTTCGCGGAGTTGCACCTGCACCTGGAGGGCACGCTCGAGCCCGACATGGTGTTCGAGCTGGCCGAGCGCAACCGGATCGCGCTGCCGTGGCAGGACGTGGACGACCTGCGCAGCCGCTACGAGTACGGGTGCCTCCAGGACTTCCTCGACGTGTACTACGCGAACATGGCCGTGCTGCGCACGGAGGCAGATTTCGCCGAGCTCACCGACGCGTACCTGGCGCGGGCGGCCGCGTCCGGGGTGGTGCGAGCCGAGGTGTTCTTCGACCTGCAGGCGCACACGGCGCGCGGCGTCCCCGCGCCGGTGGCGCTCGCCGGGGTCGCGGACGCGCTCGCGCGCTCGGAGGCGGACCACGGGGTGAGCTCGGGGCTGATCGTGACGTTCCTGCGGCACCTTCCGGCCGCGGACGCCGAGCGTGCCTACGCCGAGGCGCTGACCACCGGCGTCGACCTGCTCGGCATCGGACTGTGCTCGTCCGAGATCGGCTTCCCGGCGATGCCGTTCGCCCCGCTGTACGCGCGGGCGCGGGCCGACGGCCTGCACACGGTCGCGCACGCCGGGGAGGAGGGCGGCCCGGAGTACGTGTGGGAGGCCCTGGAGACGCTCGGGGCGGAGCGGATCGACCACGGGATCACCGCGCTGCGCGACCCGAGCCTGGTCGAGCACCTCGTCCGGAACCGGATCCCGCTCACGGTCTGCCCGCTGTCCAACGTGCGCCTGAAGGCGGTGCCGGACCTGGCCGCACACCCGCTGCCCGCCATGCTGGACGCGGGCATCGTCGCGTGCGTGAACTCCGACGACCCCGCCTACTTCGGCGGCTACCTGGACGCGAACCTCGCCGCCGTCCGCCGCGACCTCGCCCTCAGTGACGACCAGCTCGCCACCCTCGCCGCGAACAGCATCGAGGCGTCCTTCCTCCCCGCCTCGGAGAAGACCCGCCTGAAGCAGGCGGCCCTCGTCAGCTGAGGTGGACCGCCCCACCCACCACAAGAATGGACGCCTCCGCGGCGAACTCGCGACAAACCGTCCACCTTGACCCGGACACACAATCCGACAGCCCTGTCATCCCGGCGAAAGCCGGGATCTCGACGACAACCAGCCCGCACCCACACCGAGATCCCGGGTCAAGCCCGGGATGACAAGTGCCCCGCCCACGGCCCCCTACACCGAGATCCCGGGTCAAGCCCGGAATGACAAGAAGGGGCACGCGGGGGCTACGCACAGCGGCCACTTGACCGGTGCCGCACGAGCCCGAATGCTGAGACGTCGGCATGCCAGAGGGGGTGGGCAGATGCGCTCGGAGAGTGCCCAGAAGGTCGGGTGCGACACGTCGGACCTGATCATGATCCACAACATGTTCCGTCGGCTCTACGGCGAGGCGCCGGGGCTGATCCGCGGGGTGACGAACGGCGACACCGCGCGGTCAGAGGTCGTCGGCTTCCACATCGAGGAGATCGTCGCCGGCCTGCACATCCACCACCACGGCGAGGACGTCCTGCTCTGGGACCGGCTCGAGTCCCGCGCGCCGGCCTGCGCGCTGCACGTCGGCCAGATGCGCGCGCAGCACGAGGCCATCTCCGGCCTGCTGGACGACGTCAACGCCAGGCTCCCGGCCTGGCGGTCGACCGCGTCCGCCGCGGACAGGGAAGAGCTGGCCGCCGCCGTCGAGGCCGTGGCGGCCAGCCTCCAGGCGCATCTGGGCCAGGACGAGGAGCAGATCGCACCGGTCGCGGCCACCACCCTCACGCAGGCGGAGTGGGACGAACTGGCCGAGCACGGTCTGGGCGCCATCCCCCGTAACCGGCTGCTGATCCAGCTCGGCGCCATCCTCGACGCGCTGCCCGCGGACGAACGGGCCGCCTGGGTCCGGCAGAACCTGCCGCCGCTCCCCCGGCTGCTGTGGGCCGTGCTCGGGAAGCGCCAGTACGCGAACTACCTGCGCGAGTTGTACGGGACCGGCCGGGCCGCCTGACCGGCTCCGGACGAGCCGTGAAACGCGCCCGCCGGGTGGCGAGTCAGGCCGTCGGCGAGGTGGACGGTGCCCCGTCCTCGCGCGAGCGGGCGTGGGCGCGACGTCCCTTCTCCGGGGGGGACGGGAGCGCGAACGTCCCCAGGTGGTTGGCCCGCAGCAGCAGCCGGCTGGTTCGCAGCGACTTCGACCGTCCCGACAGCGGTGCCACGTCCGCGTCCCTGCTGAGCTCGACCACGCCGACCTTAAGGCTGCGAGCGAACGGCATCAGCAGCAGCAGGACGCCGACGCCCAGCACCATCACCCGCAGCGTGTCCGACTCGGGCCCTGGCAGCTGGTTGGTCAGCCCGAGGTAGGTGACGACGACGCCGAGCAGCAGGAATGCACCGTTGACAAGCCGCTTGCGCCAGTTCGACCACCGGTAGGCGATCATCAGCAGGGCGAGCCGGGACGCCTCGTCCCGATCGGGCAGGTGCCGCACCTGGTGCACCAGGCGCCGCCAGCGCGGCCCCCACGTCCGGCAGCACGGCTGGTTCACCGAGCGCAGGTGCTGGACGAGGTCCTGCGCGTCGTCGATCAGTTGTGCGTCGCCCTTCAGGCCGAGCCGGTCCAGGCCCTCCTGGGCGAGGATCGCCGCGTGCAGTCCCCGTCGGCACACCTCGATGAACAGTCGCGGCGCCAGCGGCTCTGAGCCGACCCTCCCGCCCGGCCGTGCGCGTCCGGTCTCCAGGTAGTACCGGGTGTCGCGGTGCAGGTCGGCAGCCATCCGGTAGTCGGCGACGGCCACCATCAACTGCTGCGCGTTCTCCACCGAGCCCGTGTTGCCGGTGCCGCCCTCCGGGCCCTCCGCCATCGCCAGCGCCGACTCGAACTCACCCTCCGCCTGGATCGTGCGGGCGAGGATGTGCTCGCCGACCGCGTCGGTGATCGCCATCGCCTCCCGCATCGCCTCCTTGTACCGCCCCGCGATGAGGGATGCCTGCGCGTCCAGCACGCGCAGGTCGAGGTCGTGGCGCCGCAGCGGCAGCACCTGGGCCAGCAGGGCGTCGGCGGCGACGTCGTCGCCGGTGCGGAGCAGCAGCATCGCCCCGAGCACCTGCACCGACCACGGGTCCGCCGGCGTGAGCGGCTCGGCCGCGATCATCGTCGCAGCCCTGTCGTCGTCGCCGGCGAGCAGCGCGAGGCGCAGCAGTTGCCGGCTGTCCACCTCCGGGCCCGCCTGGGCCAGCAGCGCCCTGGCAGCGGCCTGCCCCGTGTACCGGGAACCAGCGAACGGGTTGTCCGGGTCGACCAGCCGGCCCTCCGACGTCGGCGTCCCCCATTGCGTCCCCGCCCACAGGCAGGCCTCGGCGTACGACGTGTTGTACGGGTCGGGCGTGTCGAGCTGGCGCAGCTCGGCGAGGATCGCCAGCGCCATCGGCTGGTCGGCGAGCAGGATGCGGATCCGCAGGATCGAGCGACGCAACTCGTCCGGCAGGGACGTGTCGTCGAGCTCGACCGACTTGCGCAGGTGGTCCCACGCCGCCCGGAAGTGGCCCTGCTGCGCGGCAAGCCGGTAGGCCAGCAACCGGTAGACGTGGCGCCAGTGGGCGAACGAGTCCTGGGCCATCCCCGCCGCGGTCCAGCCTCCCGCGTCCCCGGGGCGTCCCTCGACCACGGCGATCGTGCGCAGACACGCCTCCTCGGCCTCGGCGAAGCGGCCCACGTCCGTCATGGCCTGCACCCACCGGGAGCGGTCCTCCACGTCGAGGTCGCGGACGCCGACGCCCCAGTCGGCGGCGAGCTGGTCGAACAGCCGTGCCGACGTCGTGAAATCGTCCAGCTCGGCGGACGCGACCGCGCGGACGAGGACCGCCGCAGCGCTCAGCTCCGCACCGGTGACGAGCTCGAGGGCGGTCACCGGGCTCTCGGCAGCCAGCAGGTCGGCCGCGCGGAGGGTCGATTCCGGTCCCGCAGCGGCGAACCGTTTCAGGGCGCTCTCGAACTCCGCGTAGCTGCCGATCGGCGTCCGCTGCCTGCGCCCGGCCTGGAAGAACCGGTCCAGCAGCCCGATCAGCCGGACGCCCTCCGCGTCCGTCCGCGGCACCGGCCCGGCCATCTTCAGCGCCGCCGACCACGCCTCCCTGGCGAGGTCGTCGTCGTCGGACTCGGCGTCGGCAGCCCTCGTCTCGGCCCGTTGCCACAACTCTGCGGCCACGAATTCGAGGATGTCCTGGTCGTCAGGGAAGCTGGCCACCAGTTCGGCGAGGCTCGGCTGCGGGCGCCGGACGCCGAGCGCGCGCAGCGTCCGCAACCAGTTCCCGGCGTCGACGCGGTCGAGGCCGCCGAGCCGATGGAGCTCGGCATAGGCGGTGTCGGCCACGTCGAACGTGCCGTCCGCGATGCCCGCCTCCGCCCGGCGTCGCAGGGCCGCCAGGTCGGCGGCAACTGTCGGCTGATCCAGCATCTCGCCCCCGGTGATGAATTCTTCGCCGGCGGGACACCCCCGGCAATGCTTCGAATTGCCCACCGGCTACGCAACGGAGCGCGCCGGCGGGTGCGGTCACAGTGGACGGAGCCCGCTGCTGTCATCCCGGGCTCGACCCGGGATCTCGGAGCGGGTGGTGTCGGGTTGTGTCGTCGAGATCCCGGCTTTCGCCGGGATGACAGGGGCCGTCTGCGCACGGCCCGCCCAGCGGACAGTGCCCCACTGCTGTCATCCCGGGCGTGACCCGGGATCTCGGTGTTGCTGATGTCGGGTTGTGTCGTCGAGATCCCGGCTTTCGCCGGGATGACAGGGGCCGTCTGCGCACGGCCCGCCCAGTGGACAGTGCCCACTGCTGTCATCCCGGGCTCGACCCGGGATCTCGGAGCGGGTGCGGAAGTCAGGCCAGCAGATCGGCGTAGTCGGGGTGCCGGTCGAACCAGTACACGACGTAGGAGCAGACCGGCCGCACCTTCCACTCCCCCGCCGCGCGGACCTCGTCCATCGCGTACTGGACGAGGCGGCCGGCGACCCCGCGCCCGCCGAACTCGGAGGGCACCATCGTGTGGTCGAACGCGGCGACGCCATCGCGCACCGTGTAGTGGGCCTCGCCGGCGAAGCGGCCGTCGACGGTCACCTCGAACTGGTGCGCGGCGGCGTTGTGGGTGAACTCCTCGCTCATGCGACGCTCAACGAGGGAGGGGGAGGCCCTATTCCGGCCGCCAGCCGGCCGACGGGTATCGTCATCGGGTGCGAGGAGTGCGGGGGGCGGCGGTTGCGATCGCCCTCTCGGTGGCGCTGACCGGGTGCCAGGTGGCCGCGTCTGATCCCGTGGTCCCGTCCGCTCCCGTGGTCGCGGAGAGCCCCGCGTCCGCGAGTCCCTCGGGGTCACCGGCCACACCGGGCCCGTCCGCCTCGGCGACGAGTGCCACGGCGGCGCCCACGCCGACGATGTCCCCGACGCAGGACGCGCTGCCGCTGGCGGGCAGGACGATCGTCATCGACCCCGGCCACAACGGCGTGTGGACGAAGCGCGAACTGCGCAAGGTGCCCAGCGGAAACGGCCGCTCCAAGGAGTGCAACTCCTCGGGAACCGCGACCAACGCCGGCTACGCCGAGCACGCCTACAACTGGGCGCAGGCGAACGCGCTGGCGAAGGAACTGCGGGCGCGCGGCGCCACCGTCCGGCTGACGCGTCCGAACGACCACGGCGAGGGGCCGTGCGTGAACCTCCGCTCAGCCCTGGCGAACGAGCTCAAGGCGGACGCGCTCGTGTCCATCCACGCCGACGGCAGCTTCGCCAGCGGTGCGCGCGGTTTCCACGTCATCGTGAGCACGACGATGGTCGGCGGGTCGGCGGTGGAGAAGGAGTCGACCGCGCTGGCGAAGCGGCTGCGCCGCGCGCTGGAGACCGAGACGGCGATGCCGCGCTCGACCTACATCGGCGGCGGCACCGCGCTGAGCTTCCGCAACGACCTCGGCACCCTGAACCTGTCGAAGCGCACCGCCGTCATGCTCGAGATGGGCAACATGCGGCACGCCACGGACGCCGCACTGCTCGGCTCCGCGAAGTTCCGCACGCAGGCCGCCAGGGCGATCGCGGACGGGCTCGAGGCCTACCTGGGCTGACGCGATCCTGCCGTCCAACGGCCCCGGCGGGACGGGTGTGCCGCCTGGGCCGGACACAGTGGCAGGATCACGTCACGGCCAGACCGGCCCGGCCGCTGCGAGCCTCAGTCGCTGACGCCGTCGATCGCCATGAACTTGGTGTTCTTGGAGATGTTGCCCATCGCCGCGGCGAACACCGACGTGAGGTCCGAGGCCGACGCCGCGCAGTAGTAGTAGTCGGAGTCGCTGTTCTCGGCAGCGATCTGCGTCGAGTTGCTGCAGGTGCTGTCCGCCGTGCCGGTCCCGGTCACCGAGGTGTTGGTGGACGCGGCGTACGCGAGCACCGAGCGCGCCGTCGCCGATGACCCGCTCGAGTTGCTGCAAGAGGCGCTGTTCACCGAGCCGAAGCCGATCGTGACCATCAGGATGCCGGCCGCCTTCACCTCGTCGGCCACCTTCTTGAAGTTCTGGCACGCCCGGTAGTCGTCGGTCGAGCCGATGTCGTCGGCGTTGGTCAGTGCCAGGGGCGTGGCCGCGTCGGTGGAGGCGTCGGTGAAGACCTCGTCCGGCTGCCCGTCGGTCTCGAAAATGATCACGTTCCTCACCGGGATCTTGAGGTCGGCGCGGAAGCCGTCGGAGTCCAGGCTCGACACGTAGTTGTTCGAGTCGACGTTGGCCAGCAGGTACCGGGCCGCACCCTTCAGTGCGGACGCGAGGTGGGTGCCGGTACCAGCGTTGGAGTAGGTTCCGTCATCGCCGAGCTGGCTGTTCCAGAAGTAGGTGGCGCTGGACCCGTTCGTCCCCGACGTCGTCAGGTTCGAGTACGCCAGGTTGTGAACGCTCGCGTAGAGGTCGGTGCTCGTGTTGAGGCTCTTGTCGGAGTTCAGGTAGGTCTTGGTGAACCCGACCGGTACCCAGGTGCCCGCGAACTGGTTCGTGCGGGCAGCCGTCGTCACCGTCGTGCGCGTCTTGTAGCAGGCGCTGTTGTACCAGTAGTAGCTGTACTTCTCGCACTTCGTCTGTGAGTTGTAGGTCGTGCCCGTGACCTGGTTGGAATAGGTGTAGGAGGTGCTGGTCGTCTCGCCGAAGATCTTCCCGCCCGATGCCAGCGGCTTCGTCAGGTTGTCGGCGGCAGAAGTGTTCGTGACCGTCGTGCTCTGGTGCAGGGCGCCGAAGGCGACGTACTGCTGGTTCGGCGTCATGATCTGGAGCATCCCCTCGATGCCAGAACGGAGGGCGCTCAGGTTGGAGTCGTTGCCGGTGCCTGTCACCTTGCCGGTGGAGGAGTTGACGGAGGTCAGGGTGCCCCACATGGACGGCGTCCGGTCGGCCATCACGACGACGTTCATCGGGTTGGGCGTCGCCTCGCCGCCGCAGCTGCCGCGGCACGAGACCGTCGAGGCGGCGGCCGAGCCGTGGTCGATGTTGATCGCCGGTCCGAACACGAACTGGACGGTCTTGCTCGCGCTGACCTGGACCGCGTTGCACACCGCGCCCGCGATCGTGGTCGGTGAGCACGGGATCGCGCAGGAGGTCCCGCTGCACTTGGTGCCCGTGGTGTAGTCGGTCGAGCTCGGGTTGGGCCGACAGGTGCTCGGGATCTGGTTGGTGTTGGGGCTCACCACGGCCGAGCTGCCGGACGTGTTGGCGACCACGCAGTAGAACGCCACGGTCACGTTGGCCGTGGTCAGCTTGGGACCGTAGGTGGCCGTGCCGTAGTTGGCGACCGCCGCGCTCTTGATCAGAGCGACCATGTCGGCGGCTGCGGAGGTCCCCATCGCCGTCGACGTGAGCCGCGCCGCGCCGATCTGGGCGGCGGCGTCGACCGCGGCACGCACCTGCTGCCGCTCGTAGACGAGCTTCGCGATGTCGAAGCCGAGCGCGCCGGCCGCGATCAGGACCATCATCACGAGGGAGAGGACGACGGCACTGGCGCCG
Source organism: Propionicimonas sp. (assembly GCF_049840635.1). GTDB lineage: Bacteria > Actinomycetota > Actinomycetes > Propionibacteriales > Propionibacteriaceae > Propionicimonas. Next base: position 1,821,067 of record NZ_JASGKL010000005.1, on the reverse strand, counting down.
CGCTGGTTGTGCCGGCGTCGCCGGGCCTGTGCACTCATGAGGTGGACTCGATTCTCATGTAGCTGGTCTGGCTGACCGTGACGGGGTTGCTCATGCCCACCCACCCCGGCAGCGGAGTGATCCAGGAGTACCGGTAGCTGACCGTGACCCGGACGATCGCGTCGATCGCGGCCTTGCTGTCGTAGGTGGTGGAGTCGCCGGACGCCGTCCCGCTGCACGACCAGGTGGTGGCGTCGATCGTGGCGGCCGTGCAGATCGTGTAGGCGATCGTGGAGCTGTTCAGCAGGGCACTCGTCTCGCCCCTGATCTGCGTGCCCGCGGCCGCGTACTTCTTGCCCAGGCTCGCCGCCCGGGCGCCGTCCCGCGCCGCGTTGGCGACGGTCGACTGCGCGTTGAACGTCATGGCGAAGTCCACCATGCCGAACACAAGCAGCATGAGGACGGGCAGTATGATCGCGAACTCAAGTGCAGCGGCCCCACGCTGCGACTTGCGCGAACGCCTCTTGGTATCCACGCATACTCCAGTTTTGTTCTGCCGAATTCTCCGGACCCCTCCAGAATTACTGTGAGTCTAGGTGGGCTGCTCGGGCAGTGTCAATGATCGGCGGCGAACCGTCCAGATTACTGCGCCCGGCTCGTCGGGTCGCGGATTTCCCGCTCGGTGTGTCGCCCCACTTCGACGCAACACCCCTAGTCAAACCGGTGTGCACGGCCAAGCGAGGGACTGGGCCCGCACCAATCATTTCCGGTGTCACCCTTTTGGATGACATGACCAGAAAATGCCAGAGAAATGAGTCGTTGTCACCCGTGAGGGGACGCCAGAAATAGATTCCGTGTCACCCGTCAGGGGGACACCGGGGAAAGCACCGCGGCGGCCGTGGCGCCAGCGCCGGCCTCGACCGAAGCGCCCGTTCCCGGACGCGGGAGGCCGATCTTGTCGAGGATCCGGCGCCGCCCGCTCGTGTACTCCACGTCGAGGTCGCCCAGCGCGACCGAGGACCCGTCACGAACCACACCCCTGGCGCTGGTCGCCCCGAACCGCAGGTTCACCCGGACGGCGCGCTGCCCCTTTCCTCCCCCGCGCGACCCGGCGACCGCGCCGGTCAGCCCGGCCAGGTCGGGCACCGCCTCCGGGGCGGTGAGCTTCATCCGGCGCCCTTCCAGCACGATGTCGGCCAGGTCCCTGCCGTTGCGGCGGATCGTGAGGAGGCCGCTCAGCGACGGCGTGAAGAGGGCACGGACGAACAGGAAGAGGACGAACGCCACGGCGAGCCCACCGGCGACGCCGGCCACAGTGGGCAGCAGGGTGGGCGGAACCTTGATCGGCGCCGCGGGCACGGTGGCCGTCCCCTGGATCGCGGGCGCGAACTCGAGCCCGAGGTCACCGGTGAGCGCATCGCTCCACGACGAGGTCACGACGGCGGTCAGTCCGACCGTGGCATCCGGACCGCCACTGCCCGACACCGTCGCCGTCGCCGACACGTCCGCGTGCCCGTTCGGGTCGAGGGTGACCTTGTCCGGGAGGCCGGTGAGGGTCACGTGCAGGCCGGGGGCCGTCTGGACGGCCAGCTTCGACAGCTGGACCGGGACGTGCGGGTAGGGGGAGACGAACTCGAGCTGGACGGCAGCCGGCGTCCCTTCGGCGAGAGCGGCGCCGAGATCACCGTGCCAGTTCACGACGATCGGCTGGGCGAGTTCGCTCTTCAGCGCCTGCGCAGCCTGCAGCCTGACCAGGTCGCTCCCGACCGCGGCGAAGCGATCCCCGACGTCCGCCGCGTCCACCTCCGTGGCCTGCGGCAACACCTTCTTGAGCAGCCCCGCGTCCGTGCTCGCCATGAGGGAGACGGCGTACGCGGCCACCTGGTGGTCGGTCCCGAGGGCGCCGGCCCGCGTCTTGAGTTCCTTCCACGCCGACGACTTCACGTCCGCGTACTTCGACCCGGGGGCGTCGAGCTTGCCGTCGGTGATCAGGATCAGGGCCGCCAGGCGGCGCGTGTCCGACCTCTCCAGTTCGGTGAGCCCTGCCGAGATCGCCGCGCCGATGTCGGTGTGCTCGCCGGCGGCCTTGGCCGGCAGCTCGGCGAGGACAGCTCCGCCGTCCTTGCCCACCTCACCACGGAACCGGGGGGTGACCGTGGTATCGAAGGTGAGCAGTGACACCCTGTCCTTGGGCGAGAGCCCCTTCACGAGCGTGGCGAGCTGGTTGCGCACGGAGGTGTAGCGTCCGTCGGCCTGCATCGAGCCCGAGGTGTCGACAAGGAGCACGTAGTCCGCCGGCTCCGCGGTGAGCCCCAACGCCGACACGACGTCATCCACGTCGGTGCCCGCGTGGGCCGTCGCCGGCGCACCCAGTCCGAAGCACAGCAGCCCCGCGACCGGCACCAGCCATCTCGTCCAGTTCCGCACCAGTTCCCCCTTATGTCCTCTTCCGGGTGACAAAGACGCATCAAATTCTGAGGCCATGTCCTCCTTCGGGGGACATTTTCGGCATTCATTGCCTGCCCTACGTCCTCCTTTGGGGGACCGCAAGTGGCCTTGTGAACACCACTTTAGTACGGATCTCGAAGTTCTTGAAGAAACCCTTTGACATCACTCACTCAGCGATGTAATCATTCTTCACGACGGAGTTCTGGTGGATGGTTTCCAGGCTCCAGCGGACCTATCCCACACCACCTGAAAGGGGTCTCTCATGAAGAACCTGCCCGCCAAGATCATCGGTTCGGTCGTCGCCACCAAGGACCGCGGCGCCACCGCCGTCGAGTACGGCATCATGGTCGCTCTCATCGCCGCCGTGATCATCACGGTCGTCGCCACCCTCGGCACCAACCTGACCCACCTGTTCTCCAACATCGGCACCGCGATCTGATTCGCCGGATACCCGGAAAGGCCTAGTCATGAGCAATATCGTTGCGAAGACCGTCGGTTCGGTCGTTGCCACCAAGGAGCGCGGCGCCACCGCCGTCGAGTACGGCATCATGGTCGCCCTGATCGCCGCCGTGATCATCACGGTCGTCGCCACCCTCGGCACCAACCTGACCAACCTGTTCTCCAACATCGGCACCGCGATCTAGGACCCACCGGGTTCTGGCTCCACGTCGAGCCTGATTCGAGGCGCCCCGCGCAGACGCCCGGGGCGCCTCGAAAGGCATCAACCCAGGAAATGCCCCCCATTTCCTCCCGCACAATCCAGTCACCCGCACGGAGGACATTCGTTCCCCGTTCCGAGGACCCGCCGGCCACACCGGCGCCGCTTCCCGGAGAGTGACTCACCAAATCATTGCGGCACGGACGACATTGTCACCCGAAAGGATGACAAGGACCCGGGCCACCGCCGGACCTGCATCTGGACCCGGCTCACGGAATTCAATACTCGTCAACGCCCTGCTGGCGGCAGGGGGGACGAGCGCCACCCGGCAGCACCGCTGCCGACGATTGTCTTGTCCACTCGAGCACCGAGGCGGTCCTCATGCAACGCCGAATCATCGCCGCTGTCGCGGCAGTCCTCCTCGCCGGCATCGGCGCGGTCCTTCTGTACAACTACGTCAGCAACGCCGACAAGCGCGCGATGGCCAACATGGAGACGACCGGCGTGCTGGTCGTCACCCAGGCTGTGCCCGCCGGTACCTCCGGCGCGAGCCTGACGCCCTACGTGCAGCTCAAGCAGTTGCCCAGGATGGCAGTCGTCGACGGGGCTCTCACCGACACCTCGTCCGTGGCCGACCTGGTCACCGACAGCGCCCTCGCCGTCGGCGAGCAGGTCCTGTCGAGCCGCTTCATCACCCCCAACACCACCAGCACCGGCAGTGTCGAGGTCCCCGCGAACCTCCAGCAGGTCAGCATCGCCCTCGAGGGCACCCGCACGGTCGGGGGCACGATCCAGGCCGGTGACAAGGTCGCTCTGCTGATCACCGGTCCCCTCAAGGACAAGGACGACACGGTCACCGCGCAGGCGCTGCGCAACGTGCTCGTCGTGAACGTCCAGGGAGCCTCCACGGAGGGCTCGGACGACGCGGCCGCCGGCAACACCCTGACCCTGACGCTCGCGCTCGACCCCGAGGACGTCACCCGCGTGGTCTGGGGTGCGGAGAACGCGAAGATCTGGGCCGCGCTGGAGCCGAAGGACGGCAGCACCAACTCGTTCCCCGTGATCACAGGGAAGACCGTGCTCAAATGAGCCCCGTCCTCGTCATCAGCCGCAACCCCCACGTCGTGGGCCTGGTCCAACAGGCGTGGGGTCCGGACGGCTACGCGATCGCCCCGGACCAGTTTCCGGACAAGGTCCAGGTCCTGCTGAACCACCTGCAGGGGGCGCCGCTGCCCGCGGTCGCCGTCCTCGATCCGGGCGAACAGGTCCCGGCCGCACTCTCGCTGGCCGTGGAACTCGATCAGAACTTCACCATCTCCTCCGTGCTGGTCACTGACCTGGGCGCAGAGGTGAGCCTCGACGCCATGCGTGCCGGCGTGCGTGACATCGTCATGCCCGGTGCGCCGGTCGAGGAGATGAAGAAGGCCTTGGAGCGGGCCGCCACCCACTCCGGGCCGCGGGTGATGCAGCAGGGGACGCTCGGCGTTCCCGGTGCTGTGTCGACCCAGCGGGGGAAGGTGGTCACGGTGGCTTCGCCCAAAGGTGGCGTGGGCAAGACCACCGTGTCCACCAACCTCGCTGTGGGTCTCGCCCAGCGCCTGCCGCAGTCGACGGTGCTCGTCGACCTCGACGTCCACTTCGGTGACGTCGGCAGCGCCCTGAACATCACGGCGGAGTACAGCCTTCCCGACATGGCGCACGGCCCGGCCGCGCACGACCCGCTGGCGTTGAAGTCCTACCTCTTCCAGCACCAGACCGGCCTGTACGTCGTGCCCGGTTCGGAGTCGCCCGCCGCCGCCGACGCGGTGACGAGCAAGGACGTCGTGAACCTGCTCGACACCCTCGCAGGGCAGTTCAAGTACGTGGTGGTCGACACCGCCCCCGGCCTGAGCGAGCACACCCTGGCCGTCCTCGACCAGACCGACATCCTCGTGCTGGTGACCAGCCTGGACGTCCCGGGGGTCCGCGGGCTGCGCAAGGAGCTCGACACCCTGCGTGACATCGGGCTGATGGTCGAGTCGCGGTCGGTCGTCCTGAACTTCATGCACCCGAGCCGCGGCATCTCGGTCGCGGACGTCGAGGCGTCCATCGACCGCAAGGTCGACTTCCAGATCCCGCAGTCGAACTCCGTGCCGATCTCGGTCAACCAGGGCATCCCGCTGCTGCAGGCCGGCAGTCGTGACCCGGTCGCCAAGCAGCTCAAGGCGCTCGTCGACGCGGTCGATGCCGGTGAGAAGGCCGGCGAGAAGGGCCGCCGCTTCTTCGACTTCGGCCACAAGAAGGAGGCGTAGCAGTGAACCTCGCAGAACGGGTCCTCGCCGCCCAGAAGGGCGAGCGCGGCATCCCCCGGGAACCGGACGCTCCCCGCTCCACCTCCAGCCCGACGCGGGCCTTCACCAGCATTCCGGCGCCCGGTGCGGCCAACCCGGCGGCACCCGCCGACAACGCTCCGCCCGCGCCGTGGCTGCCGGTGCCGGAGAGCGCGAGCCAGCCCTCGTCGGCCGCGGCGCCGACCGTGACCTGGGTGCCGCCGACGTCCGCTCCGGCCGCCGAGGACCACCGCCTGGTCAATCGTGCCTCCACCGCACCGGTGGTCGTGGAGACCCACGACGCGCTGGCGCGGATCAAGGAGGACGCGGTCGAGCAGCTCTTCGAGCGGATGGGCAACCGCCTGACCGACTCGACGCTCGACGAGTCCGCGCTGCAGGGGCTCGTGCAGGCCGAGCTGAACGCGATCATCGAGGGCGGCAAGCTGCCCCTGACCGCGCGGGAGCGGCAGCGCCTGATCCGGGAGGTCCACGACGACGTCCTCGGCCTCGGACCGCTCGAGCCGCTGATCACCGACAAGGCCGTGACCGAGATCATGGTGAACGGCCCGTACAAGGTCTACATCGAGCGGGCGGGCAAGCTGACGCTGAGCCAGGTCCGCTTCAAGGACGAGCCGCACCTGCGGCGCGTGATCGAGCGGATCGTCACCAAGGTCGGTCGCCGCATCGACGAGTCGTCGCCGCTGGTGGACGCCCGCCTCGAGGACGGCTCCCGCGTCAACGCGATCATCCCGCCGCTGGCGGTGAGCGGTTCCACGTTGACGATCCGGAAGTTCTCCAAGGACGCGCTGACCGTCCCCGACCTGATCGAGAAGCGCTCGCTGAGCCCCGAGATCGCCGAACTCCTGCACGCCTGCGTGTCCGCCCGGCTGAACATCATCGTCTCCGGCGGTACCGGCACCGGCAAGACCACGCTGCTCAACGTGCTGTCCAGCTTCATCCCGAACGACGAGCGGATCGTCTCGATCGAGGACGCGGTGGAGCTCCAGCTGCAGCAGGACCACGTGGTGCGACTCGAGTCGCGTCCGCCGAACGTGGAGGGCAAGGGCGAGGTCACCATCCGTGACCTGGTCAAGAACTCCCTGCGTATGCGTCCCGACCGGATCATCGTCGGCGAGTGTCGTGGCGGCGAGGCCCTCGACATGCTCCAGGCCATGAACACCGGCCACGACGGCTCGCTGTCGACCATCCACGCCAACACCACCCGCGACGCGCTCGCCCGCCTCGAGACCCTCGTCCTGATGGCCGGCATGGACCTGCCGCTGCGGGCCATCCGCGAGCAGGTCTGCAGCGCCATCGACGTGATCGTCCAGCTCACCCGTCTCCGCGACGGCACCCGGCGCGTGACCTCGGTCAGCGAGGTGAACGGCATGGAGGGCCAGGTCGTCACGATGCAGGACGTGTTCGAGTTCGACTACTCCGCCGGGCTGTCGCCCGACGGCAAGTTCCTCGGCAGCTGCCGGCCGACCGGCGTCCGTCCGACCTTCACCCAGAAGTTCGACGACTACGGCATCAAGCTGTCGCCGAACGTCTTCGGGAACGGCGGCCTGTGGTCGGCGGGGCACCGCTGATGACCGCCTTCCTCTCCTCGTCCGCAGCGCTGACCCTCGGGTGGGTCCTGCTGGGGATCGCCGGCCTGACCACCGTCGTCCTGGTGACGATGCCGAACAACCGGCTCCCGCTGGACCGGCGCCGCCCGGGGTCGGCACCACAGGGCTCGGGCATCCAGCGCATGGCGGACGCCGCCACCGGCGCGGTGGAGAAGATGATCCGCGGCCGCAACACGTCGTTCGACACGATCCTCGAGGAGGCCGGCGTCACCACGCCGATCAAGGACCTGATCGTGATCGTCGGCGCGGCAGCGCTGGCCGCGTTCGCGCTCGGCCTGGTCCTCGGCCAGCCCGTGATCGGCCTGCTGCTCGCCCTGCTCTGCCCGATCATCGGACGGATGCTGCTCTCGACGCTGGCCGACCGGCGCCGCAAGGAGTTCGGCAAGCAGCTCGACGAGGTCCTCCAGATGATGGCCGGCAGCCTGCGTGCCGGCTACAGCCTCCCGCAGGCCGTGGCCACGATCGCGCAGGAGGCCGGGGCGCCGGTGTCGCAGGAGTTCGCGCGGGTCACCAACGAGGCCCGGGTCGGACGCTCGATGATGGATTCCCTCAACGACGTCGCCACCCGGATGCGCAACGAGGACTTCTACTGGATCACGCAGGCGATCGGCATCAACCGCGAGGTCGGCGGGAACCTTGCCGACGTCCTCGACAACGTCAGCAAGACGATCCGCGAACGCACGGCGATGAAGCGCCAGGTCGCTGCGCTGGCCGCGGACGGCAAACTGTCGGCGATCATCCTGATGTTGCTGCCGTTCGTGGTCTCGCTGTTCCTCTTCCTCTCGAACCCCGGCTACATCATGAAGCTGTTCACCGACCCACTCGGCTGGATGATGCTGGGCGCCGGCATCGTGATGCTCGGCATCGGCGGTTTCTGGCTGACCAAGCTCATCAACCTGAAGTACTGAAGGAGGACCCGTGCAACCACAGGCCTACCTCGGGATCGTGCTCGTCGCCGCCAGCATCGGCGTCCTGCTCTGGTTCGCGTTCGGCGGCGCCACCATGACCCGGCGCCAGATGCTCGCCAACCTCCGCCGCCAGCTCGACAAGCCCAAGCAGGCCGCCGGCCCGACGCTGGCCGGCGAGAAGAAGGCCGGCGGCCTCGCCGCGACCATGCGCCGGGTCATGCCCGCCCCCCTGATCGGGACCATCACCAGGTTGTGGGCGGGCGCCGGGCGCCCGGAGAACAACACCCCCGACCGGATCCTGGCCAACATGGGGATGCTGGGCCTGCTCGGTGCGGTGGCCGGGGTCCTGATTTCGCGGCAGGTGCAGCCCCCGCTGGGGATCCTGATCGGGATCGCGGTGTGCCTGCTCGGCTTCTTCCTCCCCATGGTCCGCCTGCAGAGCGCGGGCAAGGACCGCCAGGAGGCGATCAAGCGGCAGTTGCCGGACACGCTCGACCAGATGAGCATCGCCGTCAACGCGGGGCTGGGCTTCGACGCCGCCATGATGCGGGTGGCGAAGAACGGCAAGGGCGAACTCTCCAGCGAGTTGGTCCGCACCCTGCAGGACATCTCGGTGGGCCTGACCCGCCGCGCGGCCTACGAGGACCTCGCCGAGCGCACCGGGGTGGAGACCCTGCGCCGGTTCGTCCGCTCGATCATCCAGGCCGAGGCGTACGGCATCGCGTTGTCCGACGTCCTGCAGGCGCAGGCGGACGAGCTCCGCATGGAGCGCCGCCAGTACGCGGAGCGCAAGGCCATGGAGATCCCGGTCAAGGTCGTGTTCCCGCTGATCCTGTTCATCATGCCGGCCATGTTCATCGTCGTGATGGGGCCGGGCGTGATCGGGATCGTCCACTCCTTCGCCGGCATCGGGTGACCGGGTCGAGCCTCGTGGCGGTCCTGCTCTGCGCGCTCGTCGCGGCCGTCGCCGCGTGGGCGCTGACCGGGTTCCTTCGCCGCTGCGCGACCTCGGACGCCCCGATCCTGCGCCGCTGGGTGCACGTCCCGGTGGCCGCGGCGCTCGGCGGTCTGGCCGGGCTCGCGCACAGCTGGGCGGAGATGCTGGCCTTCGTCGTCCTCGCCGTCGCGTCCGGACTGCTCACGGTGATCGACCTGGCGGAGGAGCGGCTGCCGGACCGGATCGTGCTGCCCCTGATCGGGCTGACGGCGGTCCTGCTCACCCTCGCCGCCTGGACCACCGGAGCGTGGGGCGCGCTCGGTCGCGCGGGGCTGGCCGCGGTCGCGCTGTTCGTCCTCTACTTCGTGATGGCGGTGTTCTCCCCCGACTTGGGGTTCGGGGACGTGAAGCTCGCCGCGGCGGCGGGCGCTTTCGGTGGCTGGTTCGGCTGGGGAGCGGTGGTGTTGGGCTTCGGGGCCGGCTGGATCACCTTCGCCGTCGCCGGGCTGGCGTTGATGGCAGCCCGCCGCCGCGGCCGGAAGGGTTCGTTCGCCTTCGGCCCGTTCCTCATCCTCGGCGCCGTCCTCGGCGTCTTCTGGGCGGGCGCCGTCCTCAGCTGGTAATCCCGTGGGGGTCAGCCCTCCGGCAGGGGGCGCTGCCCGCGCAGCGGGAGCCCGCCGAGGCTGATCCAGAGGGCGAGGACGACCGGGAAGAGGCCCAGCACGGGCACGTCCAGCGGCCCGATCGGCTCTGGCCACAACGGCGACAGCACCCCCAGTGCGACCAGCAGCGTCCAGCCGCCCGCCCTGATCCCGCGTCCGCGGGAGAACACGAGGAGGACCGCGGCGAGCGGCAGCCAGACCTGGTAGTGGTCCCAGGCCACCGGACTCACCAGCGCCGAGGCCGCCCCCATCGTGAGCAGTGCGGACGCCTCGTCACCGGCGACGTGTCGACGCGCGGCCTGACGCAGGGCGAGGGTGAGGACGACCGCGCCGAGGGCCACCCACGCGGGCAGGACGAACGCGTCCGGAACTCCCCAGAACCTGAGCTGGCCCACCAGGGAGAGGTTGGTCTGCGCTCCGAGGCCGGGAACCCTCGCGGCGTCGAGGATGACGCTCGTCCAGTAGCGGAGCGAGTCCGCGGGCCAGACCGCAAAGCCCAGCGCCGTGGCAGCGAGGAAGGCGACCAGCGCGTTCACCGCAGCCCGCCACTGCCGGGTGACCAGGAAGTACGCGAGGAACACCATCGGCGTGAGCTTGACCGCCCCGGCCAGACCGACGAGGACACCCTTCCACCGTGGGGGGAGGGCCATCAGGTCGATCACCACCAGCGTGGTCACCAGGAGGCTCACCTGGCCGAGCAGGACGCCGGCCAGGACCGGACGGCTACCGACGAACAGGACCCACACGAGGCCGGCGGTGAGCGCTGTCCCGATGCTGCGGACGGCCCCCGGCCATCCCTGCGACCGCGCGAGCACCCCGACCAGGAGGCCGGCCATCGCCAGCTGGCACAGGGCCCAGATCGTCGCAGCCGAGCCGAGCGGGAGGACGCTGAAGGGTGCCCCCAGCAGCGCGGCGAACGGCGGGTAGAGGAACGGCGCGGGTGCGGACCCCGGGTCAGGGAGCGCCACGTCGTAGAGGCTGCCCCCCGACAGCGCCGCGTCGATCGCCGCGCGGTAGACGCGCAGGTCCAGCCAGCCCGTGTCCGGCCAGGGGGCGGGGAACGCCGCCCCGACCACGCCCACCACGACCGCGCCGACCAGCACTGCGTGGAGGCGCCGGGTCGTCCGGCCTGACGGGACGACCGGGGCGGGCGCTTCCTGCGGCGGCACCCCTGCGACCGCCTGGCGATTCCGCATCACGACCCTCCCGAGTGAGCAGCAAACGCTACCCACCTGCCGGCCGGCGCCGCGAGACCCCTCAGGGGTGACTCCGGGCCACCTCGCTCGTGGTCACGACCCCTCGGGGGCGATCACCTGGTCGAGTTGCAGGCTGCGGGGCGGGGACTGGTCGCCGGACCGGCGCCGGGTGACCAGGACGTCGCAGGGCGCGTGCTCGACGACCTGGTCGCTGACCGAGCCGAGCAGCAGCCCCGAGAAGCCGCCCAGGCCCCGCGTCCCCACCACGACGATCCGGGCGCCCTCGGACGCGCGGATCAGTTCGCGTCCCGCCGCGCCGTGCGGCGCCTCGTAGGCCACGTCCACGCCGGGGAACTCCGCGACGATCGCCGCGGTCTGGTCCTTCAGTTGCTCGAGGACCGCTGCGGCGAAGTCGTCCACCGGGGGCACGTAGCCGGGCTCCCAGGTGCGCGGACGCGGCGCGTTGCTGATCGTCCACGCCCGCACGACCCGGGCCGGCGCGCCGAGCTTCGACGCCAGCCACAGGCCCTTGCGCAGCGCCTCCGCAGCGAAGTCGGAGCCGTCAAAGCCGATCACGATCGGGGCCTCTGCCATGCACCGACTCTAGCCACGCCGCGCGCCCGCGGGGGAGGGCTGGCGGCGCGAACGGCCACGGCCACCCCTCGGGCGCGAGCGCCACCCCTCGCGTCGAGAACCCCCGTCCGGACGCGGGCCCTCGACCGGAAGGGTGGCGATGGGCGAGGGCGGGTGCAACTCGGCGGCGCCACATGCTCGCGGGCGAGGGAGAATGGAACCAGGAGGAACCGCCATGAGGATCCTGATCGTCGGCACCGCGGGCAGGGACTTCCACGTGTTCAACACGCTCTACCGCGACAACCCCGACCACACGGTGGTCGCCTTCACCTCCACCGACCTCGGGCCGGACCAGCAGGGCCACTACCCCGCCTGCCTGTCCGGGCCGCTGTACCCCGACGGCCTTCCGATCCTGCCCGAGTCCGACCTGGAGCGGATCATCGCCGCGGAGTCGGTGGCACAGGTCGTCTTCGCCTACTCCGAGATCGACAGCGAGGTCGTCACCCGGCTCGCCGCCCGCACCCTCGCCGCAGGCGCCGACTTCCACCTGGCGAACCCCCGGCGCGCGATGCTGCGCTCGTCGCGTCCGGTCATCGCGGTGACCTCCGCGCGGTCGGGCACGGGCAAGTCCCCCACGGTCAGCTACCTGGCCGCGCTGCTGCACTCGTGGGGACGCAGGGTCGCGGTCGTCCACCACCCCGTCCGCGCGCTGACCTTCACCGACCACGAGCAGGACCTCGCCCGGCTCGACGACACGATCGTCGACGCCGGCGCCGCGCCACTCAGCGAGCCGTTCGCCGCGATCCCCGGCGTCCGGGTGTTCTCGGGGCTGGACTTCGGGTCCGTCCTGGCCGCAGCGCAGGAGGACGCCGACGTCGTGCTCTGGGACGGCGCGGACAGCGACCTCCCGTTCGTCGAACCCACGCTGCACGTCGTGGTGACCGACCCGCAGCGGGTGGACGAGGAGTCCGACTACCTGCCCGGCGAGGTCGGGTTGCGGATGGCGGACGTGGTGATCATCACCGGCGGCGACACCGCGACAGCCGAGCAGCGGGCGGGTGTCGAACGGATCGTCCGCCGGCTCAACCCCGGCGCCGACCTGCTCACCGCCGACACCCCCGTGGTCGTCGAGGGCGGCGGCGGCGTCTCCGGACGCACCGTCGTGGTGGTGGAGGAGGAGGTCGCGCTCACCCTCGCTGGCCTTCGGCCGGGGGCGGGGACGGTCGCCGCGCACCAGCTCGGGGTCTCCGGGATCATCAGCCCGCTGCCCCAGGCCGTCGGCGGCCTCGTCGAGGTGTATGCCCGGCACCCGGAGGCGCAGTCGATCCTGCCCGCGTTCGGACGCGACCCGCGCCTGCTGGCCGATCTGGCCGCCACCCTCTCCGCGACGCCGAGCGAGGCCGTCATCGACGCCACCCGGACGGGCCTGGCCTCCGTCCTCGACCTCGACCGGCCGGTGGCGCGGGCCGCGTTCACGCTGCGTCCGCACGCCCCCGAGCGCCTGGCCGACCTCGTCAGGGAGGCGATCGGCCGACCGCCCGCAGCCGTATGATCACTGGTCTGGCACCAGGAAGGAACCCATGACCACCGCCCACGGCGCTGCCGAGACGGCCATCGCGCAGATCGAGACGTTCAGCTCCCACAACTACCACCCGCTGCCGGTCGTGGTGGAGAGCGGCGAGGGCGCCTGGCTGACCGACGTCGACGGCAACCGCTACCTCGACTTCCTCTCCGCCTACTCCGCGGTGAACTTCGGGCACTCGAACCCGGAACTGGTGAAGGTGGCCGTCGCGCAGCTGGCCAAGGTGTCGATCACGTCCCGGGCGGTCTACTCGGCGACCTTCGGCCCGTTCGTCGAGGCGCTCGCGAAACTGTGCGGCAAGGACATGGTGCTGCCGATGAACACCGGCGTCGAGGCCGTCGAGTCGTCGCTCAAGCTCGCCCGCAAGTGGGGCTACGAGGTGAAGGGCGTGCCCGAGGACCGGGCGAACATCATCGTCATGGAGGGCAACTTCCACGGCCGCACGATCAGCGTGATCTCGTTCTCCTCCGACGACGACGCGACCGGCAGCTACGGGCCGTTCACCCCCGGTTTCGTGAAGGTGCCCTACGGCGACCTCGAGGCGATCGAGCAGGCGATGGACGCCGACACGGTCGCGATCCTCGTCGAGCCGATCCAGGGCGAGGCCGGTGTGATCACTCCCCCGCCAGGGTTCCTGCCGGGCGTCCGCGAGCTCGCCGACCGGCACGGCGTCCTGATGATCGCCGACGAGATCCAGTCCGGGCTCGGCCGCACGGGCAGCACGTTCTACTGCGACCAGGTGGGCGTCGTCCCCGACCTGTACCTGCTCGGCAAGGCGCTCGGCGGCGGCATCGTCCCCGTCTCGGCGGTCGTGGGGAACGCGGAGGTGCTCGGGCTGCTGAAGCCGGGCCAGCACGGCTCGACCTTCGGGGGCAACCCGCTCGGCGCGGCCGTCGGGCTGGCGGTCGTGCGGATGCTCGAGACCGGCGAACTGCAGGCGCGGTCGCGCGAGCTCGGCGCCTACCTGCACGACCGGCTGGCCGCGCTCGTCGGACGCGGCGTCACCGAGGTCCGCGGCATCGGCCTGTGGGCAGGCGTCGACATCGACCCGGCGCTGGGCACCGGCCGCCAGATCTGCGAGCGGCTGCTCGCGCACGGCGTCATCGCCAAGGACACCCACGGCCAGACCGTCCGGATGGCACCCCCGCTGGTGATCACCCGCGAGGAGCTGGACCTGGCCGTCGACGCGCTGGCCGAGGTCCTCGCCGAGGCCGGGGCCGAGGCCGGGGCGGTGGCCGTGGGGGCGGCGATCGGGTGACGTTCGCGGCCCGGGCGGCCCGCGTTCAGCCGGTGGTCGGCAGCCAGAGTTCGTAGGTGCGGTCCTCCGTGTCGAGGCGCCACTGCGGCGAGCCGGCCAGGCGCTCCCGCAACCCGGAGGTCACCTCGTTGGCGGTGTTCACCAGGACGCACGTGGCACCCGCGGGGACGACGTCGTCGGTGACACCGGAGTAGTAGGCGATGCTCTGTTCGAGCAGGTCGCGTCCGAAGAAGTCGGCCCTGCCGTCCATCCAGACCTTCACATCGGGCCGGAGCAGGACGACGGCGCCGCCGATGTCGGGAGCGGAGAACAGTCGGCAACCCTCGGGCAGCCGGGCGACGATCGCGCTCTCCGAGGGCACCCCGTGCTCCCCGGCCAGCAGCACCACGGCCGGGGACAGGCCGACCAGCACCACGGAGAGGACGACCCTCCAGAACCGACCCGCGGTGTAGTCGCCGAGGACCCGCTGGACGCGTCCCCGCCCCGCTCCTGCCCGCAGCCACCGGCGCAGACGGTCGACCCCGTGGGTGGCCAGCGCGGCCACCACCGGCGCGAGGGTCAACGGGCCGATGCCCAGGAACCGCAGCGCGACCAGTCCGGCCAGCGACGCCGGCACCCCGATCATGGTGAGCGCGGCGAGGAGGCGGACGTCCGCACCGCGTCGCCACTCGCGGTACAGCCACCACGAGGACGCGCCCGCCACGAGCAGGGCGATCACGACCATCCCGGTGTAGGCGCCGCCCTGGATGGGATCGAACGGCGAGCTCCACTCGGTCAGCAGGCCCTGGCTGGCGTCCTGCACCGCGCGGGCCCGCTCGAGCCCGCCGACGACGCCGAACGGTGACAACAGCGGACCGAGGGCCCACCCGAGACCGCCGAGGACCACCAACAGGGTCCGGCGACCCGTCGAGACCCCCGGGGTCAGCCACCAGATCACGGCCCAGACCACCGCCAGCGCAGGCCCCACGAGGAGGAAGGAGAGGTGGATCCAGTTGCCGAGGACGGACAGCGCCAGCGCGACGCCCGCTGTGGCCGCGGCCAGAGCACGGGGTGGCAGGACGGCCACCCGATCGCTCAGCCACAGCCCGGCCCACACGGCGAGCAGGATCAGGACCTGGGCACCGATCGTCGCGCGGGCGCCCAGGTAGGGGAGGGCACCGGCGAAGATCGCGAAGAGCCCGATCAGGCCGGGCAGCGGCCGGGCGCCGAGCCGGGCGGCGAGCAGTGCGCTGACCACCAGCAGCGCGAGCAGCACGAGCGCGGAGAACGCGAAGAAGCCCCAGAACCCGCCCGCCTGGTAGGAGAGGGCGAGGAGCACGTTCCACAGCGGCGAGTTGGGATACCAGTCGCCCGGCACCCCTGACCAGGACCAGGTGTCCGGACGCGCCAGCGGGACGCCGGCCAGGTTCTCCAGGCCGGCGCGGATCTGCCAGAACGGGTCCCGCTCGGCCACCCGTCCGGCGCGAACGAGGGCGAAGGAGACCAGGAAGCCCGCCAGCAGCACGCGATCCCACCAGCGATCCGTGCTGCTCGCCCTGCCTCGCGATCCCGCCATTCCCCGTCCTCCCCCGCCTGCGCTGACAGCACCCTACTGACGGGGGCGGATCCGGCGGCGCGCACCGGGCCGCCGACCCCGCCAGGAGAAGTTCGTGCCGGGACCGCGTCCGGCAGGGGACGCGAAACCGGTCCGGGACATCACGTCCCGGACCGGCTTGCAGAGGTGGAGGAGTGCGGACGGACCCGTCACCCCAGAGACGGGCCCGCCCCGTCGGGTGGGCTCAGGCGGCCTTGATGGCCGAGACCTCGAGCTCGAGGACGACCTTGTCGCTGACCAGCACGCCGCCGGTCTCCAGCGCGGCGTTCCAGGTCAGGCCCCAGTCCTTGCGGTTGACGGTGACGTCGCCCTCGAAGCCGATCCGGCTGTTGCCGAACGGGTCGGTGGCGGCGCCGCCGAAGGTGAAGGGGACGGTCACGGACTTGGTGACGCCCTTGATGGTCAGGTCGCCGGTCACGTTGACGGTCTCGTCATCGGCGATCTCGAAGCCGGTGCCCGTGAAGGTGATCGTCGGGTAGCTGGCGGCGTCGAAGAAGTCAGGGCTCTGCAGGTGGCCGTCGCGGTTGGCGTCACGGGTGTCGACGCTGGCGACCTGGATGGTGACCTCGAGGCTCGAGGCGGACGGGTTCGCGCCGTCGATGGTGGCCGTGCCGGACACCTCGTTGAACGCGCCGCGGACCTTGGCGATCATCGCGTGGCGGGCGACGAAGCCGACGCGGGAGTGCGAGCCGTCGAGGGTGTAGGTGCCGCTCAGGTCGCGGACGGTGCTGATCGTTGCAGTGGTCATCTGGGGATCTCCTTGCATTGTTGAACTGTCAACTAAAGGGTACCTCGTCATTGTTGATGCGTCAACTACCCATTCAGCAGCTGGCGAAACACGCCTGACGGAGGGCGAGCGAGCGGGGGTAAGGTGGCCGCACACTCACGCGCGGCGCGCCGCGCCTGCAGTTCGTCGACCAACGGAGGATGGATGAGCACAGCGACTTTCAGCCACGATGACGTGCGCCTTGACCTCCCCCTGGTGGCGGCAACACAGGGCAACAACGGCTACGACATCACCAAGCTGCTGGGAGCCACCGGCGACACCACGCTGGACGTCGGGTTCGCGAACACGGCGTCGTGCCAGTCGGCCATCACCTTCATCGACGGCGACGCCGGCATCCTGCGCTACCGCGGGTACCCGATCGAGCAGCTGGCCGAGAATTCGAGCTTCCTCGAGGTGTCCTACCTCGTCCTGTACGGCGAGTTGCCGAACGCCGAGCAGCTGGAGGTGTTCAGCAAGGGCATCGCCCGCCACCACATCGTCGACGAGCGGATGCGGGAGATGTTCCGCACGATGCCCCGCAAGTCCCACCCGATGCCGGTCCTCTCCGCCTCGATCAACGCGCTGTCGACGTTCGCCGTCTCGCGGTACGGGGACGCGGCGTACGAGGCCGAGCAGGCCACCCGGATCCTGATGGGCGCCGTGCCCACGCTGGCCGCGTACGGCTACAAGAACTCCGTCGGCCAGCCGTTCCTCTACGCCGACGACTCGCTGTCCTACATCGAGAACTTCCTGCGGATGTCGTTCGGGCTCCCGTCCGGGCCGTATCCGTTCGACGACGCGATCACCCGGGCGCTGGACGTCCTGCTGATCCTGCACGCCGACCACGAGCAGAACTGCTCGACCTCCACGGTCCGGATGGTCGGCTCGTCCGGGGCGAACATCTACGTCTCGATCGCCGCGGGCGTCAGCGCACTGTCCGGGCCGCTGCACGGCGGGGCGAACCAGGCCGTGCTGGAGATGCTGCAGGGCATCAAGGACGACGGCGGGGACGTGAAGGCCTACGTCCGCAAGGTGAAGGACAAGAAGGACACCACCAAGCTGATGGGCTTCGGCCACCGCATCTACAAGAACTACGACCCGCGCGCCGCGATCGTGAAGAAGCACGCGGACGCGATCCTGCGCACGCTGACCGGGACGCAGGACGAGCTGCTCGACCTGGCGCTGGAGCTCGAGGACGCCGCGCTCAGCGACCCGTACTTCCAGGAGCGCAAGCTCTACCCGAACGTGGACTTCTACACCGGCCTGATCTACCAGGCGATGGGGTTCCCGCAGAACATGTTCACCGTCCTGTTCGCCCTCGGCCGGCTCCCCGGCTGGATCGCGCACTGGCGCGAGCAGTTCACCGACCCGGCCACCAAGATCAACCGGCCCCGCCAGGTCTACGTCGGCGAGGTGGAACGCGCGTTCGTCCCGCTGGACCAGCGCGCCTGAACCGTCAGGAACCGTCCCCGCGTGCCCGGCACGCGGGGACGGTTCTTTCGTGCCCGGCACGGTGGGGACGGTTCCTATCGTGCCGCGCCGGCCGTATCAGGACCGGTCGCTGCGCCTCCCACGGTCAGGAGACCTCAGGAGGAGCCATGCTGATCGTGAGACTGGCCGCCCTCGGCGGCGCGCTCGCCGTGGCCGGCGGGATGCTCGTACCGTCCACCCACGCGGCGATCGCCGCCCCGTCCGCGACGCAGGTCGCGACCCGCTCTGTGAGCGTCGACGTCGACGGGGACGGCGCCGCGGACGCCGTCACGATCGAGCAGAGCGCTCCCCAGACCTTCGTCGTCAACGTCGTGACCGCGGCGTCGGAGAGCGCAGTGACGACCGTGACGTCGTCCATCATCGACGACTGGGGCGTCGAGCCCTGGTACGGCGCAGCGAAGCTCGACCACGTCAAGGGCAAGGAACTCCTACTGCTCACGTCCGGCGGTGACGGGGTTACTTTCCGGGTGCTGACCTGGCGCAACCACGCGCTGGTGTTCGAGCGCGCGCCCTCCTCACTGGCCAAGGGCACGCTGGGCTGGTACCTCGTCGATGTCGAGGCGGCGCGGTTCGGGTACCGCTTCAGCACGGTGGACGGGAAACGCCACGTCCGCGAGTTCGAGCTCTTCCCCCACGGCAGCCACTGGAAGGGCACGATCGTGACGTCGGTCTGGAAGGCCGGTGCGTGGAAGAAGGTCGGCACGAAGACCGTGAACCTGACCGCGAAGCAGGCCGAGCGCTACCGCCGGCTCGCCGGGGTGACGATCACCCACCGGCCCTGACCAGCGGGCTCGCCGAGCGAGCCGAGATCGCGGGTCACGCCCGGGATGACGCCCTACCCCTTGTCATCCCCGCGAAAGCGGGGATCCCGGTGTACGACGCGGACCCCACAGACACCCAGATCCCGGGTCACGCCCGGGATGACGCCCTACCCCTTGTCATCCCCGCGAAAGCGGGGATCTCGGTGTACGACGCGGACCCCACAGACACCGAGATCCCGGGTCACGCCCCGGATGACGCCCTACCCCTTGTCATCCCCGCGAAAGCGGGGATCTCGGTGTACGACGCGGACCCCACAGACACCGAGATCCCGGGTCAAGCCCGGGATCTCGGGGGCGAGGTGAGATCAGGCTCCGGCGGCGTGCCTCCGGCGGCTGGTGCGGACCTTTGCGACGTTGCCGCAGACGGCCATGTCGCACCAGACCCGGGAGTGGTTCCGCGAGCGGTCGTAGAAGGCCTCGCCGCAGTCGTCCCCGGGGCAGAGCTTGACCCGGCTCCACTCCCCGCGGGCGGTGAGCCGTCCTGCGCACGCCAGCACCGCACCGGCCGCGTCCAGGCCAGCCACGTCCACCCCGTCCGGTCCCACCGTGGCGTGCAGGGCCACGACCGGCATCGAGAGGTCGCCAGCCACCGGACGGGTCACCGCGCGGCGCAGCACGTCCCGCACCTCGCGCGCGAACCCGAGGTCACCGGGAACGGTGCCGTGCGCCGCGCACCAGGCCGCAAACGCCCCGGGATCGTCCAGCAGGTCGGTGCCGGCCTCGAGGTCGACCGTGTTCAGGAAGTCGACGACCAGTTCGGCATCGCGCTGCGGCATGCGTCCATCTTCCCATGTAACCAGCGAAATCATTACAATGGTTACATGATCGGGCTGGTGGCCGCACTCCTCTCGAGTGTCCTGTGGGGCGGCTCGGACTTCGCGGCCGGGGTGAGCGCCCGCGGCGCGGGTCCACTGCGGGCCGCCGTGTGGTCCTACCTCGGGGCCAGCGTCGGGTCGCTCGCGGCCCTCGCGTGGACGGGTGGCACCTTCTCCCCGGCGGCACTGGCCGCCGGGACGGCGGCGGCACTGTGCAGCGCGATCGGCTTCGTGGCCTTCTACGCCAGCCTCGCCCGGGCCCCCATGGGCGTCGCCACGGCCATCGTCGCCGCGGGTGAGGTGGTCGTCCCTGTCGTCGTGGGCGTGGGACTCCGCGGAGAGTCCCTCCCACCTGCGGGCTGGCTCGGCCTGGTCGCCGCCGCGGCCGGCGCCGTGATCGTGGGCGCGGCCGGAGGGGACCACGGACGCGCCGCTCTCGTCCCCGTGCTGCTGGCCGGCGCGGCGGGCGTCTCCTTCGGGCTCGCCGTGGTGGCCCTCGCCGCCGCGCCACACGCGTCCGGTCTCCTTGCCCCCACCGTCGAGGTCGCCGGCGGCCTCGCGCTCACGGCAGGGCTGCTGGCCGTGATCCGGGTCGCACCGGGCATGCGCCGCTTCGCGGTCGGGATCGGGCTGACCCCGACGCGCGCGGGCGGGGCGGTCGGCGTCCGCTCGGGCCTCGTCGCAGGGGCCCTGCAGGGCGCGGCGAACATCACTCTCATGTACGCACTGTGGAACGGCCAGCTCGCCGTCGTCGGCGTGGTCGTGTGCCTCTACCCGCTCACCACGGTCGCGCTCGCGCGATCGGTGCTGGGCGAGACCCTGACGCGCGGCCACCTCGCGGGTATCGCGCTCGCAGTCGCCGGCTGCTCGGTGCTCGCGCTCAGCTGACCGGACGAGGGGTCAGGATGGCACGACAGGAACCGTCCCCATCGTTCCCCCTGCGGTGCTGGCGGCACGATAGGAACCGTCCCCTCGTGCCGCAGCCCGGCCAACCCGGGTGGTGCGAGAGCGGGGACGGTTCTCGTTTCGCGCCGGTCAGGACTTCGTCGGGCCCTGGAGGTGGAGGACGGTCGGGCGGCTGACGTCGGCGAAGAAGTCGTTGCCCTTGTCGTCCACCACGATGAAGGCCGGGAAGTCCTTTACCTCGATCTTCCAGATCGCCTCCATGCCGAGCTCGGGGTACTCCAGCAGCTCGACGCTGGTGATGCAGTCCTGGGCGAGCCGCGCGGCGGGGCCGCCGATCGAGCCGAGGTAGAAGCCGCCGTGGTTGTGGCAGGCGTCCGTCACGGCCTTGGACCGGTTGCCCTTCGCCAGCATGACCATCGAGCCGCCGGCGGCCTGGAACTGGTCGACGTAGGAGTCCATCCGGCCCGCGGTCGTCGGCCCGAAGGAGCCGGACGGCATGCCCTCGGGCGTCTTGGCCGGCCCCGCGTAGTACACCGGGTGGTCCTTCAGGTACTGCGGCATCTCCTCGCCCGCGTCCAGCCGCTCCTTGATCTTGGCGTGCGCGATGTCGCGTCCCACGATCACCGTGCCGTTCAGGCTCAGCCGGGTCTTCACCGGGTACCTGCTCAGCTCGGCCAGCACCTCGTCCATCGGCTTGCGGAGGTCGATCTCGACCACGTCGCCACCCTCGAGGTGCTCGTCGGTCGTCTCGGGCAGGTAGTGGGCGGGCTCCCGCTCGAGCTGCTCGATGAACACGCCCTCCGGCGTGATCTTGCCCAGGCACTGGCGGTCGGCCGAGCAGGACACCGCGATCGCGACCGGCAGGGACGCGCCGTGGCGCGGCAGCCGGACCACCCGGACGTCATGGCAGAAGTACTTGCCGCCGAACTGGGCGCCGATGCCCATCTGCCGGGTCAGCTCGAGCACCTGCGCCTCCAGCTCGACGTCACGGAAGCCGTGCGCGCTCATCGAGCCGGACGTGGGCAGCGAGTCGAGGTACTTGGCGGACGCGTACTTGGCCGTCTTCAGCGCGAACTCGGCCGAGGTGCCGCCGACGACGATGGCCAGGTGGTAGGGCGGGCACGCCGCCGTCCCCAGCGAGCGGATCTTCTCGTCGAGGAACTTCATCATCGACGCGGGGTTCAGGATCGCCTTGGTCTCCTGGTACAGGTAGCTCTTGTTCGCCGAGCCGCCGCCCTTGGCCATGAACAGGAACTTGTAGGTGATCTCGTGCCCGGGCGCGGTGTCGGCGTACAGCTCGATCTGCGCGGGCAGGTTGGAGCCGGTGTTCTTCTCGTCCCACATCGTCAGCGGCGCGTTCTGGGAGTAGCGCAGGTTCAACTTCGTGTAGGCGTCGAACACGCCCTTGCTGAGCGGACGCTCGTCCGTCCCCTCGCTGAGCACCTGCTGGCCGCGCTTGCCCATGATGATCGCGGTGCCCGTGTCCTGGCACATCGGCAGGACGCCGCCGGCGGCGATGTTGGCGTTCTTCATCAGGTCGAGCGCGACGAACTTGTCGTTCGGGCTGGCCTCCGGGTCGTCCAGGATCGTGCGCAGCTGCGTCAAGTGCGCCGGACGCAGGTAGTGCGCGATGTCGTGCATGGCGGTCTCGGCCAGCAGCTCCAGCGCCTCCGGCGCAACCTTCAGGAACGTCCGTCCGTCCGGGCCCTCGACGGTCTCCACGCCCTCGGTGGTGAGGAGCCGGTAGGGGGTGGGGTCGTCGCCGAGCGGCAGCATGTCCTCGTAGCGGAATTCGGCCATGACACTCCTTCATTCGAGCCGTTGTCGAGCCGCCGTCCATCCTTCCACCGGGGGACGCGCCGCACTGCCGAACACGGATAGCCGGACGTGGACGTGGGTACCATCGGGACTGTGCCGACGACGAGGTCGGCGCGTGACACCCGCCCCACGGAGGTTCGATGTTCGGCCAGTCCCGATTCGCCGGCATGAACGCGCTCGTGAACGACGTCCTCACCGAGGAGAGGGTGCTGGTGGCCGCCCATCGGGGCAGCGGCGGCGGCAGCGTGATGGTGAACACCGGCCTGGCCGTCCGCGCGGCGCTCCTGCAGGGTGCGGGCATGGTGGAGCTGGACGTGTCCGCGTCCCGCGACGGCGAGTTCTACTGCTTCCACGACGGCTACGAGCCCGAGGCGCTGGGGTTCGCAGCCAACGTCCAGACGCTGACGGCTGCGGAGATCGACCACGCGTCCTACCAGTGGGTGGACCGGCCCGGGCGGGTGGCCCGCGTCGAGCGGTTGCTGCCGATGCTGCGGGAGTTCAAGGACACCCGCGCCCTGTTCAACATCGACCGGTCGTGGTGGCGGTGGCCCCATCTGCTGAAGGCGCTGGAGGGGCTCGGAATGGCGCCGCAGCTGGTGCTGAAGTGCCCGGCCTGGGAGTCCGCGGCGCTCGACCGACTGCGCCAGTTCGGGGTGAAGTACCCGTTCGTGCCGATCTGTGCGACCCCGGAGGACGTGCGCAGGGTGGCCGGCGACCCCCGGCTGAACACGGTCGGGGTCGAGCTGATCACCACCACGCGTGACCACCCCTGGTTCGACCCGGCGGTGATCGAGGAGCTGCACGCTCAGGACCTGTTCGTCTTCGTGAACGCGGTGACGCTGACGACCGGCATCCCGATGTTCGGCGGCCTCGACGACGAACTCGCCCTCCTCGCCGGCCCCGAGGCGGCCTACGCGCCGATCCTCGCCCTCGGCGTGGACGCCGTCCAGACCGACTGGCCGGCGATCCTGAGCACGTACCGCGACCGCTGGCTCGCCGAGCACCCCCGCTGAGGCCGCGTCCACCACAAGGTGGACGCTTTGTCGTGACTACGCCGCAGAAGCGTCCACTTCAGCGTGAGGGGAGCCGGCACTCGCCCGTCATCCCGGGCTTGACCCGGGATCTCCGCGTCGACGCCGACACCAGCAACATCGAGATCCCGGCCTCCGCCGGGATGACAGGATTGGGAGGCGTGGACGCCACCCGCTCCACCACAAGGTGGACCCTTTGTCGCGACTACGCGGCAGAAGCGTCCACTACAGCGTGAGAAGGGCCGGCAGGCGCCACTCGTGACCGTCATCCCGCGCTTGACCCGGGATCTCCGCATCGACGCCGACACCAGCAGCACCGAGATCCCGGCCTCCGCCGCGATGACAGGACGGGAGAGGCGTGGACTCCACCTGCTCCACCACAAGGTGGACGCTTTGTCGCGACTACACCGCAGAAGCGTCCACTTCAGCGTGAGGGGAGCCGGCACTCGCCCGTCATCCCGGGCCTGACCCGGGATCTCCGCGTCGACGCCGACACCAGCAACATCGAGATCCCGGCCTCCGCCGGGATGACAGGACGGGGAAGGCGTGGACGCCACCCGCTCCACCACAAGGTGGACCCTTTGTCGCGACTACACCGCAGAAGCGTCCACTACAGCGTGGACCGGCTCTTGCTTCACCACAAGGTGGACGCTTTGGGGCGAGTACACCGCAATACCGTCCACTACAAGGTGGACGGACAGGGCGGCGCCGGTCAGACGGGCCGGCCTGCGACGAACCCCTCAGCGGGCGACGAGGCTGGCGAGGCCGGGAGCGTCGGCGACGGACGCGGGGAGGCCGACGAGGATCGCCGTCATCAGCGAGATCAGGAGCGCGAGCAGGATCGCGCGGGCCGTCCGGAAACGGACATCTCCAAGGAACGTGTGCATGACCCCTCATACGTCGTACCGGTGAGCCAAGAGCTTCCTGAGCAGCCCTTCAGTCTTTTCTCAGCATACTGCGTTCGGACCGGTCCGCGCAGGCCGTCCAGCGACGACGCGCGGGGCGGCGCCCACCGTCAGGCGCGAGCGCGGAGGCGTCCCTCGATCACCTGCTGGCAGAGCTCGACGGTCTCGGGCAACAGGTCGACGCCCAGCGTCCGGGCGCTCCCGGTGACCTGTCGGACGAGCCGCTCCACCTCAGCGGCGTTGCCCGCCCTGTGCTCGGTGCGGATCCGTGCGCAGAGCAACAACTCGTCGTCCGGGGCCGCGGCCAGCGCGCGGGCGGCCGCCCACCGGGCCAGGTCGATGTCGCCCCTTGCCAGCGCGCGCTCCGCGAGGACGACGCCGACGTCCCTCAGCGCGCTGGACGCGTCCGTGCGCAACTCCTCCGCCCAGTGCCACTGGCTGGGTGCGGCGTCGGCGAGCGGCGCGCCGCGGACCAGTTCCAGCGCGGCGACCAGCGTGCTGTCACCGACCCGGTCGACGCCCGGGGCGAGCAACAGCTGCAGCCGGTGCCAGTCGGAACCGACCCCCGGGTGCAGCACCACGCGGCCGGAGTAGGCGTCGGGGAGGTAGGGCTTCCCGTCGGGAGCATCGCCCAGCCACGCCCGGAGCCTGCTCAGGTTCGAGCGGCGGGTGCTCTCCGCGACGGCCAGACCGGCGGCCATCGCCGTCGCTGTGCTGGCCGGGTGCTCCAGCAGCCACGCGCACAGTTCGACGAGCTGCTGGCGGGAGCGGGTCGGCTCCGGGCCGGGGGCGCCGGTCAGCTCGGCGGGCCCGAGCAACAGCACTTGTGGGTTCTCGGCGCTGGCGACCAGCCTGACGATGTCCACGTCTCCTCCTCGCTGGGCACGCGGGGGCAGGGTCCGCACGTTGCCGGCGCCGTCGTCCTCGCCGCCCCACCACGGCGCGGGAGTGGTGGACGGGTCGTCGGCCGCCGCGAGCAGCCGCACGACCCCCGCCCTCGTGGCTTCAGGGATCGCGTGGGCGACGAGCTGCTCGCCCACGCCGGCCAACCGTCCGGTCGGGGCGTCGGCCCCGCCGCCGACCTGCCACTGCGCGGCAGCCTCCGATCGCGTGCCCAGCAGCACCGCCGTCCCCGTCGCCGGGCCGGCGAGCACCTCGTCCAGTTCCTCCGCCACGTCGGGCGGGACGTCGTCGAGCAGGCAGACCACGACCGGCGCGACCGCGTCCGCCCGGTCGGGGTCGACGCGCAGTGCGGCGAGCGGCTCGTCGCCCAGCGCCGCCCTTCGGCGGGCCACGAGCGTCCGCAGGTCGCCGAGCGCCTCGTCCGGCTGTGCGGTGTGGACGCGGTCGCCGCCGGCCAGGGCCACCAGCCGGGCGTCCGCGCCGACCACGACCAGCCGCGCCTCTGCCGACCACGGCGCGCACGCCAGTTCCACGGCCATCGCCGCCAGCGCCGAGCGCCGCAGTTCGGGGTCGTCGGACGCGACAGCGAGCACGCGCGACCGCTCCGCGTCCACCAGCACGAGCCGGTCCCCGTCCGCCGTGCTGCCGAGGCTGACCAGCGCAGGGAACGGGCACGGGTGGTCCCCAACGTCCGGCGGCTCGGCCAACGCGGCCTCCCACCGGTCGCGCGTGCCGGTGAAACCGGCGGGCGGCAGCACCGTCGGCGACGCCCACTCCAGAACCACGGAGGTCGGCCCGACCACGGCGCGCGCCAGGTCGGGCAAGGGGATCCTGCGGACGTGGCAGTGTCGGCCGACGGCCCGCAGCGCAGCGTCGAGGACGGTGAGCGGACGGGGTCGCTGCCGCGCACCGAGCCCCGCCCTGAGCCGGGTGGCCTCCTCGTCCGGAGGGATCAGCCGGCGGCCCACGGGGCGCTCCCGCAGCCGCAGCGTGCGCCGGGTCTCCACGACCCCGAGGATCGCCGCAGCGGCGAGGGTGCCGAGCGTGCCGAGCAGCGGGAGCGCAGGAGCGGGGGCCTGCGCGTCGTCGGCCGCGCCCGTCGACGCGGTGGGCGCGTCCACCCGTTCCGGGGGAACGTCAGGGGACGGGGCCGGGGAGGACCGCCCGACCTCCGTCTCGTCGTCCCGGGAGGCCCGCCCGACCTCCGTCTCGTCGTCCCGGGAGGCCCGCCCGACCTCGGTCTCGTCGTCCCGGGAGGTCCGCCCGTGGCCAGCCTCGCCATCGGGGGAAGACGGCTCCCGCGCACCCCCCTCACCGTCGCGGGAGGCGGACGACCGCTCATCGTGGTCGTCCTGTCGCTCCGGGGTGGCGCGGTCCGTCGCAGCCGCGCCGGGGACGGTCAGCCGCCAGCCGACCTCGATGTGGTCGGGATCCTCGACCAGGTGCGCGTTCGCCTCGGCGATCCGCGGCCAGCGTCCGGCGTCGCCGAGGTACTCCAGCGCGAGGCCGCTGAGCGTGTCGCCCCGCTCGACCCGGACGTGGGTCGCGGCCCGGGCGACCGACGCGGGGAGCGTGAGCCAGGTGCCGGGCGCCAGCCGCGTGGTCGGGTCGTGGAGGTGCGCCGGGTTGGCGGCGGCGAGTTCGCGCCACCGCGCGCCGTCCCCCAGCAGCCGGACGCTGATCGACCACAGGTCGTCACCGGGCTCGACGGTGTAGTGGTCGGCGTCCTGCTCGACCTGCTCCGTGGGTGCTTCCACCGCGCCTTCCGGCGGTGGCGCGACCGGTTCCCGCGGAGCGGCGACGACCAACGCGTCCCCCGCCGTCTGGGACGGCGTCCCGCTCGGCGCGAGCGCGAGGACCGCGAGCAGCAGGCCGGCGCTGACGCCCTGGAGCCCGCCCAGCAGCGGCAGCCGGAGCGGACGGTGCTCGCGGTCACCGAGGCGCACGGCCTCGACGAGGGTGGATGCGGCGAAGGCTGCCCACGCGATCCAGCCGGCCACGGTGAGGACGCCCAGCAGCAGCGTGCCGTCGTCGGGGCGGATGAGGTCGGCCCACCCGGACGGCAGCCGGCCCCACGCGAGAAGCGCGAGCGGGGCGCCGACCAGCGCCAGGAGGAGAGCCGCGCCCGCGCCCAGACCCTTCAGCCAGCGCATCACTGCCTCCCCCGGTACCGGTCCACGATGGACGTGGAGGTCGCGCGCACGTCGATCGAGCCGGGCCAGCCCGGCACGAGCACGTCGGCCAGCGGCACCGCGCAGGTCACGGTGGCGGACACCGCCCCGGGCGTGCCGGGCGCGGTGGCGAGGGCGGTGGCGTCGACCTCCACGACCCAGCGGTCGCAACGCAGGCCGTCGACCGCGGCCTGGGCGGACGCGAGGTCCCTCGCGGCCTGCCGCGCGTCGGCGGGGGTGCGGGCCTGCGAGACGCCCCGGGCGGCCGCTGCGGCGGCCTGCTCGACGACGCCGCGCGCCAGCCAGACCCGCGCGCCGCCCACGACCAGGCCGAACAACAGCACCACGACCGGCACGATCATCGCGAACTCGACGGCGGCGGAACCGCGCTCGCTGGCGGTCATGGTGGGGTCACCCGCTCCAGCGGCAGCACGGCGCGCTCGACGATCCGTCCCTGCCCCACGTCGAAGAAGACCGGCGCGCGCCCGCTGACCGTCACGACCAGGTGCCCCGCAGCGGCGTCCACGCCGATCTGGACGTCCTGCAGCCCGCCGTCCGTCGCGATCCGCAGGCCGGCCTCCCGGGCTGCAGCGTCCGCGGCCGCCCCGGTGACGCGCAGGTCGGCCACCGTGGCGGCGGCCTGGGCGGCGACCGTCCGGGAGTAGAGCCAGACACCCACCTGGACGAGTCCGAGCACGAGCAGCAGGAGCGTCGGCAGGAGGATCGCCCACTGGGTCGACTCGGCCACACCGCGCTCGCTCCGCGTCCGGACGCCGCCGGGGTGCCGGGTGGCACGGCTCGGCGCGACCGGCGAGGCGGGGTTCACGGCCTCGGCAGCTTGGCGTTCACGTAGACGGTCACGGCCGCGACGACGGCCGCGGCGACGAGCACCGCCCCGCCGAGCAGGATGGCCGTCTCCGTGGACTGGGAGAGGCCGCGCTGGTCGCGGCGTGGTGGTGGCCCGACCAGGGTGGCCACCAGCAGGTGCAGGAACCTCATGTGCAGTGCCTCCTCCGCCCGGCTCAACCGCCGAGCAACCGCAGGATCGGGGGAACGAGAAAGAACAGGCCGAAAACGAGCGACGGAACGACCATGAACAGCGCCATCCGCTCGGACACGGCGGACGCGGCGATCCTTGCCTGGGTCAGGTGGGCGTCGCGCAACTCCCTCACGCGGGCGCGGAGCGCGACCGAGAGGGAAGCGCCGGCCTCGTCGAGGGCCATCACGTCGGCGACGTCGACCAGGGCGGGGAGTTCGAGTTCGGCGCCGAGCCGGCGGAGCTCAGGGTAGGGCGGACGTTGCTCGAGGCGGGCGCGCTCGAGCGCGTCCCTGATGGCGGCGAACACCGTGACGTCGCTGACGGCTGCGGCCGCGCGCAGGGCCTGGCTGCCCGAGGCGTTGGCCAGCCGCTCGAGGGTGACGAGGTCGAAGTAGGTGAGGAGGGCCTCGGTGGCGTCCTCGGTACGCTCGGCGTCCGCGCCGCGCAGAAGGAGGTCCGGGACGAAGAAGCCGACCACGGCCCCGGCGAGCCCGACGAAGGCGGGGACGGCGAGGCTGGTCCCGAGGAGGAGCGAGAGTGCTGCGCCGAACAGGGCGGGCAGGAACAGTCCGACCAGCGCGCCGATGACCTTGTGTGCGTCGTGGCGCTCGACGCTGCGTCCGGTGAGCCGGAGCCGCCGCAGCGTGGCGGCCGGCACCGGACGCCGCAGCCGTGCGCGCAGCCAGCCGCCGAGCCGGTCGATGCCGGTGCGGGGCTCCCCGGTGGGGACGGCGAGCCGCCCGTCCAGAAGGTCGAGCGCGTCGGCCAGCCGCGGCCGGACGGGGAGCGCGACGCCGGCGACGGCCCACACCCCGAAGCCGAGCAGGGCACCGGTCACGATCGCCAGAACGAGCGGGTTCATGGCGTCCGCCGGGGCTCGGGGTGCGCCTCGACGGCGACGGGGGCCGGGCGTCCGGCGAGGATGCGCTGGCGCGGTCGTGGGAGGGTCATCCGGCGCAGCAGGAGCAGCGAGCCGAGGTAGGCGGTGACGAGGGCGAGCAGGAGGACCTGGCCGATGTCGGTGCCGTAGGGGGCGAAGAACGAGCCGCCGAAGGCCAGCGCGAGCGCGAGGACGACGGCGGTGATCACCGTCACCTGACGGACGACGAACCGGGGCTTGGCCCGCTCGGTCTCGATCTCTCGCAGGGCACGCAGGCGGTCCTGGATGTTGTCGGCGAGCGCGGCCAGGGTGGTGCTCGCACCGGTGCCGCCGCGCTGGGCGGCCAGCGCGAGAGCGGCGAGGACGGCGTCCGCGTCCGCGCTGTCGAGGTCGTCGGCGAGCGCGAACAGTGCCTGCTCGATCGTCCAGCGGTCGTCGAGTCGGGCGATCAGCAGGCGGAGGTCGGACGCGATCGGCGTGGGAGCCTGCCGGACGGAGACCCGGATGGCGTCGGAGATCGAGCGTCCGGTGGGCAGCAGGGACGCCAGCGTCCGTACCCAGCGGTCGAGGGCCTCGAGCAGTGCGAAGTCGCGGTTGGCCGGGGCGGACAGCACCAGCGGCAGGCCGTAGCCGACGACAGGAACGAGTACGGCGAGCAGCGGCCACCCCGTCACGGAGGCGACGACGACCCCGGCCACGACGGCCAGCAGCACCTGCCACCAGCGCCGCCGGACGGCCCGGCCAAGACGACCGTCCACAAGACTTGTCCACAGGCCTGTGGATGAGGACCCGCCCGCAGCGGGAGGGGTGTGGAAACCCGCGATGAACAGGACGATGCCGCCGACGACCAGGACGCCGCAGAGGGCGGCGAGGAAGGTTCCCATCACGCCTCCCACGCCGTGGTGTAGGGCGCCAGCTCCGCCAGCAGGCCGGGCTCGGGGTTGAACCAGTCCTCACCGTCGTCGGACCGGTAGACCACGTGCGTCACGGGGCGCCCGTCCTCGAGGCCACCGGTGAGTTGGCGGATCTCGGCGACGGTGCGCGTCCGAAGGCCGCCGCACCAGGTGTCGTCGACGAGCCGGACGTGGACCAGCAGCGCGATGTGGTGGGCGATCTGGCGGTACGCCTCGTCCATGCTGAGCACGCCGCCCTGGGCCACCCGGGACGCGAGCCGGTCCATCGTGGACGCGGCGGAGTGCGAGTGCGTCGTGCTCAACGTGCCCGCGCCCGCCGTCATCGCCTCGAACATGGCGCCCGCCTCGCCGCCACGCACCTCGCCGACGACCAGCCGGGAGAGGTTCTGCCGCAGCGCCTCGGGGATCAGGTCAGCGACCGTGAACTCGCCGAGGCGACGCCCATGGAGCACCTCACCCATCCCGACCCGGGCCTGCAGCGCCACCATGTTCCGCCGGTGCGGCTGCAGGTGGGTGAGCAACTCGTAGTCGGTTTCCAGCGTCCCGAACCGCTCGGTCTCCGGGATCGCGGCGATCAGCGCGCGCAGCAGGGTGGTCTTGCCCGCGCCCTGCCCGGCGGAGGGTAAACCACTACCCTTGTAGCCGCGCCCACCGCGCCAGCCACCGAGGAGTTCCAGCATGTCACCGAAGAAGGTCCGTACCTGCGTCCTGTACGTGCGCATCAGCCTGCGTACCGATGAGTCGGTCAGCATCGCCCGGCAGATCGAGGCCGGGGAGGCGTACGCAACTGCCCGAGGCTGGAAGGTGGTCGGGATCTTCAAGGACGAGGGCGTGTCGGCCACGCACAACAAGCCGGAGGACCGGGCGGGCTGGCGGGCGCTGCTCGACTCCTCCACCCGGTTCGATGCCGTCGTGGTGTGGAAGGTGGACCGGCTCGCCCGGCGGGTGATCGACTTCCTGAACGCCAACGAGTCGGTCAAGGCCAAGGGTGCGGGCATCGTCGCGGTCGAGGACCCCATCGACATGACCACGGCGCAGGGTGAGGCGTTCGCGATCATGCTCGCGGTGTTCGGTCAGATGGAGTCGGCCGCGATGCGGGACCGGCAGCGGGCGGCGCGCAACTACCTGCTGCGGGTGGGCCGGTACCCGGGCGGTGTGCCGCTGTACGGCTACCGGAGCGTCCCGAACCCTGATGGGGCGGGCTACCTGCTGGTGCATGACGAGGAGCGCATCGGCTACGTCCGGGAGATGGTGCGGCGCACGCTCGCCGGGCTGTCGATCTACTCCACGATGCAGTGGCTGGAGGAGGTCGGAGCGCCGACGTCCAAGGGGTCGGAGAAGTGGCGCTACGCGACCGTGGAGCGGATCATCCGACACCCGCTGCTGGCGGGCATGGTGCCGCACAACCCCGGCAACACGACCAGCAAGGTTCGAGGGGACGATGTCGTGCGCGATGAGGACGGCCTGCCCGTGGTCGATGAGTCGCTGGCGATCATGCCGGTCAGTCAGTGGCGGGCGATGCAGGCCAAGCTGGCCGAGCCCTCGCGTGCCCAGCGGACGCCGGTAGCCCTCCGCCGCAAGAACTCCGGTCTGCTGTCGGGCCTGATGTGGTGCGCTGAGCACGCCGAGCCCGTGAGGATGTGGCGGGCGTCGCTCGGGACGAAGGACAGGCCCCGCCTGGCCTACCAATGCCGCGAGTGCCACCAATCGTTCTCCACTCCCGACGATCTGGTGATCGCGGAGTTCCTGACCCAGCGAGGCGACGTCCTGCACCTCAACATGGTCGAAGAAGTCGTTGAGGGCGGCTCGGTGCAGTTGCAGGAGGCGTCCGTTCGGCTGGCCGAACTCGGGCGCGAAGTGGTCAACGCCACCCCCGAGCGGGCTGTTGAGATCGTGGCTGAGATGACCCGGCTCAAGGAGGTGCAGGAGGAGGCCCGGCACCAGCCGCCGCAGGTTCAGTACGTGCCGGTCGGCGGCGAGACGCGGACCTTTGCGGAGGACTGGGAGGCAGCGCAGACCGATGAGGAGCGGCGGCTGATCCTCGGTCACGCCCTCGACCGCGTGCTGGTGCGCCGAGGCCGGCAGGGTGACAAGGGCGATGCGCTGAGGCTCGCCCGACTGACCTTCGACTGGCTGCCCGCTGGGCAGGTGTCCGAGCCGAGCGACGCGGAGCTCGCGGCCTGGGGCGCCACGGTCACCGGGTAACGCAGTGCACCGTTGGCCGATTCCCCCCGGCTGTCGGCGGGACCCTCTAGCCTCAGGAGCATGAGCGAGGAAACACGCCTTGCGCTGAAAGAGGCGCAGGCGAGACTGGACGAGGCATCAGGCCTCGCCGACGAGTTGAAGCAAACGCACCTTGAAGCGATTGCAGCGGGCATTCCCGACGCTGTCGACGCCTTGGCGCGTGCCGCAGCACAGGCCCAGCCAGAGGTCACAAAGGCCCTCGGCAAAGAAGGCGTCGTACAGTTCCGAGACGAGTTGGCCCGCGCGTCATCAGTGCTGGCGGCCGACGTTCGCGGAGCCGTCGGCAAGATCAAGTGGCCTGGTTCGTCGGAAGACACCGCACGGAACCGTGCTGTGACCTTCACCCTCTACGACTTCTTCAGGGGACAACGGGTCAACGCCATTGCTGCCATCTTCAGGAAGCATGGCTATGCCGTCCGTACGGGTCGAGACGGCAGCCAGACACTCATTCATCCGTACAGCCTGTTCAACGAGGACGCTCTCGCTCCGCTTACCGATGCTCTGAAGAAGGAGGCAAAGGCGCGAGACGCAGTCGCCCGGGCGAAAGCAGCGGACGATCGCGACATCGTCGACGACCTCTGGGGAGACGGACCTGCAGCCGCACGCCTGCCAGGGACACCATCGCGCGAGTGGTGAACGAGCATCCCGAGGTTCCGTTCTGAGGAACCCCGAGCCATCACCCGTGACAACACCCTGGGCAACACCAAGGCCCTCCGCGTACCGTTCCGCGGAGGGCCTTGGGGATGGTGCGGAGGGTCCGGGGCGAGTGACGAGAACGCCCCGGGGTCCGCTGGTCTACTCGGCGGCTGCCGCCTCCGCAGCGACCAGGGCGGCGGCGATGGCCTCCTGGTTGCGGACGGCCCGCCGGTGCTCGGCTTCGGCCTGGGCGACCTGATCGTTGAACTGGCCCTGCGCCCACTCCTGCCGGGCCTCGGCCGACTGCTCTTCCTGCCAGTTCCGGAAGGCGTGCCTGTGGGCCTCGGAGCGGTCGAAGGTGTCCTTCACGCTCGGGGTCAGATAGGGGACGCCGCCGCATTCGATGGCGAACTCGTAGCGGCTGGTCCAGTTCCCGGGGAGCTCCATCTGTGCCCGGGTGTCCGTGGCGAGCCGGTTCCAGGCGTCCTGAGTCCAGGCGAACAGGATGCACCACTCAGCGGCGTAGTCGTTGCGGGCCTTCCACAACGGCTGGCCGGGCTGCCAGGACAGGAGGGTCTGGTGCGCCTCGTGGATGCCTTGCCCCGCGTTGCGGTGCTCGGCGGCGGCGTACGGACGGTACGCCGTGTTGAGGATGCCGATCAGGGCCGGGCTGGCGGCGCGGATCGTGGCGGCGGCCTCGTTGATGGCGGTCGTCTTGGCGGCGTTGATGAGGGCGTCGGCCTTCGCCATCTCCCGGAGTCTGCCGGTCATGGCGGTGGTGAACCGGTCCTCCCAGTCGTCGGCCGCGAGGTCGCTCTTGTCGAAGATGGGCGAGGCGACCTTCAGCTTGTGGGCGCGCTGGGCGATGGTGGCGGTGGCCTCCAGGGTGTCGGCCACCTCGGCGGGCACCTCCAGGTGCAGCTTGGCGAACACGCCCAGCAGGCGCAGCAGTTCGTCGGAGCCGACGGGCACGGTGGCGCTGCTGCCGTAGGTGGCCCGCTGGAGGCCTCCCAGCTGGTGGATGGTGCGGGTGGCGGTAAGCGCCCGGGTGGTGGTGTTGTCGGTCATTGCCGTTCCTTCTGTTGCGGTTGCGGTGGTCACTTCTGGTCCTTTCACTGGAAGCTGTAGGTGGTGCCGGGCCTGGGGCCGGGCGGCTCGGTGAGGGTGAGCGCGACGGCGTCGGCCCGGTCAGGGGACGGCTCGCCCCGGGCGCGCATAGCGTCCTTGGATTCGATGAGGACTCGGCCCTTGGAGTCGAGCCTGTAGCGGAGCCGGGCCAGTTGGCGGGCGAGTTCGTCGTCGGCGGGGTCGATGTCCAGAATCCCGACCTCGAGCGCCTGCCGCACGCGCCAGTAGCCCTCTGCCCGGGCGTTGGCGAACAGCTTCGGGTCAGCTGCCTGAGCGGCGGCGATGATCGGCTCGACGTTCACCCGGTTCTCGTTGAGCATGTCGGTGACGCCGCCACCGACGCCGGTGTCATCGACCCGCACGACGCAGTTGTTGAACCGGCGGCTCAGGTTGGTGAGCAGCCCGGCGGTCTGGGTGGTGGCCCAGCCACGCACGCTCTCCATAATCCGAACCGACCAGCCCTGCCGAAGCGCGATCACGGTGGAGTCGCCGCCGAACCGGGCGACGTCGCAGCCGATGATGAACGGGTGCGGCCTGCCCGGGTAGGTGAACCGCTGCCCGGCCTTGATCTGATCCCACGACACCAGCGCGTCTGCATCCTTGGCGGGGAACTCTCCGAGCACGCGGGACGCGTACTGCGGGCTGTTCTCACCCCAGCCGCGACGGGCGTCCTCGACCCATTCCCGGGCGGGCAGCACGGCCAGCAGGTCGTCGCTCACAGCCTCCCCGGTGAACGCCGGGCTGGCGGTCACGGGTACGTGGATCGGCTCCCAGCCAGACCCAGGCTCGAACGCCTTCTCAAAACGTCCGCCTCGGCTGTCGGGGTTCCCGATTGCCAACTGCCGGGAGGTGGCCGAGGTCACCACACCGGCGACGGCGTCCCACAGCGGGTCGGGTAAGCCTGCGGCCTCGTCCAGGATCGCCAGCACGTGGCGGGCGTGGAGTCCCTGGAAGGCGACCTCGTCTTGGTCGGCGGGCTTCTGGCCGATCGCAACGAGGGTGCCGCCGATGCGCCACACGTTGTCGAGACCGATAGTGCCCGGCAGCCCGAGCCGGGCATGCAGCCGGCGAAGCTCGCCCCACAGGATGGTGGACACCTGACGCTGGGTCGGCGCGGTCGTCACGACCAGGGCCTCCCCCACCGGGAACCGCGACACCCACCACGCCGCCAACAGCGACGCAGTGAACGACTTGCTGACGCCGTGCCCAGCCCGCACCACGGTGCGCCGGTTGTCCCGCACCGAGGCCATCACCTCGCGCTGCTTGGACCACAACTCGATCCCGTTGCCCTCAGCCCAAGCCACCGGGTCGGCGGCCCGGGCGGCACGCTCGGACTCCCC
This sequence comes from Propionicimonas sp., assembly GCF_049840635.1. Lineage (GTDB taxonomy): Bacteria > Actinomycetota > Actinomycetes > Propionibacteriales > Propionibacteriaceae > Propionicimonas. The sequence goes on along the minus strand of NZ_JASGKL010000005.1, from coordinate 1,785,527 downwards.
GCCCATCAGGTCGAGCAGGGTCGTCCACACCTCGGCGGTCATGGGAGCAGGTCCGTCCGAGTCGCCTTGTTCCCGAACGCACGCAGGTTCATTGCCTTGCGCGCGGCGGCATCTAGCAGGAAGCCCTTGGCCTCTTCGAGCTCGTTGTCCGGCACCACATCCAGCAACTCGGTCACCACGTACAGAGCGGTGTCGTATTGCTCCTCCGACATCCGCGACCGGGGGTCTAGGGGTTCAGGCATCGCGGCCTCCAGTGGCGGTGAGCATGGCGAGGTTCCGATCTGAGGAGTTGGCAGGGCGTCCGCTGGCGCTCGGCTTGGGGATGAGACCGAGGGAGGCGAGGGCGGAACCGAGGGCGTCGGGCACCCGGGCTGCCTGCTCAGCGGTGAGGCCCAGCGCGTTCAGCACCCTGTTCATCACCTCGGCGATCTGGCGGGCCTGGCCCTCAGCGATCCGGGCCTGCTGCGCGATCACGAGCTCGTCCGCCTTGGAGGACACCACGACCGACGCGGCCTTGCTCAGCCGATCAAGCCACTCCCCCAGGAGGTCCAGGTTGGCGGGGTCGAGGCTGTGCCCGGCCCCCTGCTTCTGAAGCATCAGCACCACGCGCCCCGTGGAGTGGGCGGCGTGCAGCAGCATCTCCGCCGGTGTGGCGTCAGCCAGCGTCGGATCGGCCTTGGCCTCGGCCAACAACTCGGCCCGGGTAACGCGCTCCTTGGCCTTGGCGCGCACCTGTGGGGCGCTCCCGCCGTGCTTGTTGCAGACGGTCCCGCCTGAGATCGCCCAGCCACGGCAGCGCTCGCCGGTGGCGTTGCACTTGGCCTTGCAGCGGCGTTCATCGGACGGGATGAGTGGTGCTCTGGTCATCGGGTAACTCCGTTCGTTGCGGCGCGTCGGACCTCGACGCGACGAATGGCGGCCAGCACGTGTGCGTGGTGCCAGGCCTTGCATGTGTTGGTGGGTCGGGCCACGCCCTCGGCCTCCAGTAGCGCCGCGATGGCGGAGGCGCTGACGCCGTCCGCGTGCATGTCAGCGATGCGGTCCTCCACCTCGGCGGGGATGGCTGAGGGACGGCCCAGGTGCTTGCCCTCACGCCGGAGTTGGGCGAGGGCCTGGCGGGTGCGCTTGGCGATGAGCCGCCGCTCGTAGTCGGCCATGAGTGCGTGGATGGCGGCGGCGAGCCAGCCCTCGGGCTCCCGGGTGTCGAAGGACTGCTCGATGGCGAAGATGTTCCAGCCCTTCTCCTCGATCAGCCACAGGAGCCGCCACGCCTTGCGGCTGAGCCGGTCCAGGCGGGTGACCACCACGACGTCGGCCTCCCCGGCGTCGATGAGGCGCTGGACCCGCTTGTAGTCCACGCGCTCGTCGTCGGTGCCGGAGCGGGCGAAGTCCTCGTAGATGTCCAGGAGCTCCCAGCCCTTGACTGCGCAGGCAGCCGTGATGGCGTCGCGCTGCTGTCGGATCGACAGGCGCTGGTCCTCGTCGGTCTTGTCCCGGTCAGCCTTACTGACCCGGGCGTACCCAACTGCCTTCATCGGTGCATTTCTCCTTGTCATCGCCGGGAAACGTGCGGTTGCTAGCGAACGTTAGCCGAACATCTGTTCGATTACGCGTGCCCTGGTGCTTACTCTGGAGCTCTGTGATGTCTCAGGACAGCGGTGACAGTTCAGCATCAGGACATCGGTGACGGATCGTGTGTCAGGACTTCGGTGACGTTCGGTGGGTGCTGCGGGTCCGGCCGACGTAGGTCACCCCGGCCGCTGGTCGGGTGGTTTCCAGGAGGATCTCGCCGTTGTGGTCGATGACGGTGATCTGGTCGTCGTGTTGCTGGACGAGGACTTCGGCGAGGCCGTGTTCGGGGCCGACGAGGTATCGGACGTTGTCGAGTCCGAAGGTTCCTTGGCTGGTCAGGTGGCGGATCACGGTGCCGGCGGGCAGGTCGGGCGCCGGTGCGGGTCGGCGTCGCTTGCGGGGGCGGGGAGGGGTCGGCTGGCTGGTCAGGGGGCGGGGTGGTGCGGCTTTCGGAGTGGCGAGCCAGGCGGTCTCGGGGGTGACCCGGCCGGGCAGGCCTTGGTGGGGCCGCTGGGTGTTGTAGATCCGGTCGAAGGTGTCGACCTGGGCTTGCAGTTCCGCCAGGGACTCGGCGAGGGGTTGGGCGTCGAGCCAGCGGAACAGGGTTTGGTGGAAGCGTTCGTTCTTGCCCTGGGTGGTCGGCTTGTAGGGCTTGCCGGTGATCGCGTGGATGCCCATCCGGGTCACGTGGGTGAAGAGTTGTCCGGTGACACCGCGCCGGGACGGGTTGAGCGCGGCACCGTTGTCACTGAGGAGGCGTTGGGGGACGCCGTGGGCGGCGATGCCCTTGTCGACCACCGCGATCGCCGCAGCGGAGGTTTCGCTCCAGGCGACGTGGGAGGCGACCGCGTAGCGGGAGTGGTCATCGATCAGCTGGAAGACCACACACTTTCGGCCACCGGTGAGCACGTACTCGGTCGCGTCGAGCTGCCAGCACGCGTTCGGTGCCGGATAGACGAACCGGCGCCACGCGGCCCGTGGCCTCTTCTTCGGCTCGGCCCGGGCCACGCCGGCCTGGCGGAAGATGCGGGCCAACGCTGCGGTGGAGGGCACCACCGGCAGGCCCATCGCGGTCATCTTGTCGTGCACGCTGATCGGGCCGTGATCCAACCCGGAGGACTCCAGCACCTTGCGGACCGCGACCGCCTGCGCCTTCACCTGCTCGCTCAGCCGCGTCGGGGACGACCTCGGCCGCCGCGACCTCGGTTCGAGGACCGCCGCCTGCCCGTTGACCCGTGCCCGTTTGCGCAGCTCGTAGAACGACTTGCGCGAGATTCCGTGCTCGGCACAGAACGTCGACACCGCACCACGAGGGGCGTCGTCGGGCCACTCGGCGATCGCGAGACGGACAACAGGATCGATGGGGTCGTTGGCAGCCATCCGGCCAACCCTGCCGAGGAAGTGTCACCACCAAGAACCCCGGAACCGTCACCGATGTCCTGACGCAGAACCGTCACCGATGTCCTGAGAGATGACACTTACTCTGGAGCTCCCGAACTAGGGCTGGCTCATGGGTTCAGGAGCCTCATGGGCTCTCGGACGACGGCACCTCTTCCTCGGGGCTCGCCCCATCCGCCGACGCTGCTCCCTCTGGGCTCGGGCCTTCACTCGATGACGCGGCCAAAGTGGTCCTGCACTCCTCACTGCTCCTCCTCCGGTTGCCGGTTGGTCTCGATCACAGACACGCCCTGCTGGGCCTCACGCCACGCCGCTACGCCGCCCCTAAGAGGGGGGCGGCGGCGGCGTGGGGCGCGGAATGGCCGCGGAAGCTGCCACGCCGGGTCACGCCGTTCCGCTACGGCGTGGGCTCTGACTTCGCGCTTCATCACTTCTCGGCTCCTTCACGCCGTGCCACGCCGCTGTCCTCCGGCGTGACCGAACCGAGCCCGTCGCCCGCAACCGCCACGGCGTGGCCCTCGATGGGCTCGAAGTCCGCTTCTCGATCTCGGCGAAAGGCGACGGCCTCACGCACGACGGCCCGGCTGAAGCTGCACGGCTCGCCCTGCCCCTTGATCCAGGCCCAGGCCTTGTCCTGGCCCAGCCGGGCGTCGAGGCCGAGGGAGTCGAGCCACGCCACGCACTCATCGAGTCGGCGCTGGGCCGGGCGGGTGTGGTCGCTGCTGAAGGTGGTGTAGCCGTCGGCGTCTTGGCGGACGTGGATGGTGAGTTCACCGACGCCGCGCTGGCGCACCTTGCCGGTGCTGACCTGCACCAGGTCGCCGTGCGACTCCATCAGGTACTCCACGTCCACGTCGTCGCGCTTCCCCGAGGAACCGCGAGCGCCCCTGGCGACGTCCTTGCCTGTGTTGTCGGTGCGGATCACGGTGAGGCCGCGCGCCTTCAGTCGGACGCCGGTGTGGCGGTAGTAGCCGCGCGTCGTGTCGGAGTCGTTCTCTCCCGCCTCGGTGACGCGCTGGTAGCTGTCCAGCACAACCAGGTCGCCTCGCTCCATGCCGTACGCATCGAGGATCGCCATGAGGTCGTCGCCGCCGGTCTTGGTGTCCAGCGGGCTGAGTGCCGGCAGCGATAGGAGGACCAGCCGGTCGAGCCGATCAGTAGGCGTCAAGCCGAAGGACAGCAGGCGGTCGCGCAGGTCGTCGGGGGTGTTCTCCATGTCCACGTACAGGACGCGCCGGGCCTTGGGGATCGTCATGCCAGCGAACGTCGGCTCACCCTTGGCGACGGCGACGGCGAGGCCAAGAGCGATCAGCGACTTCCGGTGACCCGCTGGCGCCACAAAGGCGACGGACACCCCGGCCAGGATCATGGGCTCTACGACGTACTCGCGCGGTGGCTGGTTGGGGTTGAGCAGTTCGGCCAGGGACATCCGGGGGAACCGGTCGAGGACGCCGTCGTGCTTGGCGTCGGGCAGCGAGTCGAAGTCGGCCTCCGGGCTCTCGACGCGGGGGCGCTCGGGGCGGGCCTTGCTCATGGCTGACTCGCAGGAGGCATCGAACTCGGCTCGGGTGTACGGGTGGTCGCCGGGCGCGTCCTGCACCGCCTCCCAGAGCCGGTCCCCAACCTCGTCCTGGTCGAGGCAGTCCGCGAGCACGAAGTTGTAGAGCGGGAGCAGGTGGCGGCTGACGGAGTTGTTGCGCCCGCCCTCAGCCAACCGCACCTCGCGGCAGGCCTTGTCCAACACCGCGCGCGCCTTGTCGAGCTCCTGGGGCGTCGGAGGGGTACCAGCGTCAGGGCTCTCAGCCTCCGCCTCCGGAGAAGGGAGCCTCGTCCCGATCACATGGCGGAGACGGTTGGCAGCATCCGCCGGATGCTGGCCGAGGTCCGGCCACTCGTCGCGCGGCAGCACCCGGTATCCCTCCGTGGGCGGGGCCAGGACGAAGCGCCCTGAGCTCTGGAGGTCGATGCCGGGCAGCGGCTTGGAGCTCTCCAGCCCGAGCGCAGGGACGTACACATGCCAGCCACCAGAGGGTGTCGCAACGACGGCCACCGGCTCGGGCAGGAGGTTGTCGGCGGTGAGCCGGGCTAGCGACTGATCGCCACCATTGCGGGGGTCCACGTCGATGATGTCCACCGCCCCACCGCCGAGGACGCCGACTCCCTCGGTTGGCCGCAGTGCGGCCAGGACGCGGTCGTTCTGGTCAGGGCTGGAGGTCTGCCACCCCTTGGGCGCCCGGTACCGACCCTTGATCGCCCCACCCTTCTGGCGGGGCAGACTGAACACAGGGACGCCGAGGAGGTCCAGCTGCGCGAGGAAGTCGTCGGTCACGCACCCTCACCGCCCAGCAGCAGGAGGGCCAGGCGCTGGCGCTGATCCGAGGACAGGCGCGGCTCGGCGGCCATCACCTCGCGGACGTGACGCTCCAGCTTGGCGGCGCGGAGGTCGCGCTCCAGTTCAGCGATCAGTTCGAGGTCAGGCGGACGGTTGCCGATCTTCATGTGCGCTCGGGCAAGCGCCGACCGGGCCACAAGCACGGGGTCAGACATCGGAGTCTCCTGGGTGATGGCTAGGCCCAACTGCCCTCTTGGGCAGGTGCCGTCCCTCCGATGTGAACGGCTCACCCTCCAGTCACCCGTATCAACGGGTGCCGGGCCTCACGCATCCCGGCTGTCTCTCCGGCATTGGCGCTTCGACTCGCGGACCTAAGTTGCTGACTCCAAGGCTAGCGCGTGAAGGCACTACCGACCCAGCAAGGAACATCGCCATCGCGCCTTGTCAGAGGCATCTCGTTCGGCGCGCCGCGTGCCGGTCCGAAGCGGCTTCGGCCATGTTATCCACATGGTGTGGGTGGTTATCCACAGGCCGTCCACATGTCGTAACTTCGTCATCCCATCCGCGCGGTGTACGCCTGTTCGAATGTTCCATCCCCATGTGCTTGCACTCGGCCCATGTCCATGGGAGGATCTGATGTCATGAAGAACCCTGAGATGGAGGCTGTGCTGAGGCAGCTGGAGGAGCAGGCTCGTCAGCTGCGCTCGCAGGCCCAGCAGCTGCAGGCGCAGCTTGCCGTCATCCGGGAGAAGCTTGAGCCGATCAGCCAAGCCATGGAAGGACTGAAGAAGGTCCTCGCGCAGTCCGAGACGACGCCGGTTCCCCAACCGCAGCCCGACGCGGAGAGCAATCCGAAGCCGGTGGCCGCCGACCTCGACCAGCCCACGCCGCGCGACGAGGATGGCCCGGATGCTCAGCCTTACGCCGAATCGCTGCCCAGCAAGCAGCCGTGGATCGACCTGGCCTTCACAGAGGTGCCCATCGAGACCACGTTCCCCAACCGCAAGCGGTTCCGATCGACCAAGTTCGTCACTGACCTACTGACCGAAGACCCTCGCGTCTGGGGGTTCGAGGAGATCCTTCGGGCGTTCGAGCGTGCCGGAGCTACGTCGTCAATGCAGAACCCCGAGGGTGCCGTCCGCACGGCGATTGGACGGGCCATCAACAAGGGCGAGGTCGTCCAGGTCGACGACGACCACTACCGGGCGATCCGGGACAGCGATTTGTTGGGGGATACGTGATGGCCAAAAGTTGATCGGGCGAGCGCCCCGAGTAGCTGGACGCAGTGCGCTCGCCCCACGGTTCGTCAGGCGGCAACCTGGCGGATCGTCAGCCACAACAGAGTGGCAGGGAACCTTGTAGTTGGATTCCCGGGTCCGGTTTCGCAACCAACCTCATACTGCCGCGAGACGTCGCGGTAGACAACTACCAACGAGGGTCGGTCTCAATCTGAGATCGACCCTCGCTGCTGTCTCATGGTGTACGAAGCTGCGCTCATGCCCGCGAACTGTCAGCGGCTCCCGATACCTTCCAGTCATGGCAAAGAACAAGCGTGTCCCCGATTTCATGCTCGAGACCTTCTTGGAGAGTGGAGGCGGGATCGGGCTCTCCATCACGCTATTCGTCAAGGGCGTCGTGATCACGGGCAACATCACCAAGGTGTCGGACTTCTACCGCAAGGCGGTGGTGGAGCAGCTGGACGTTGACGGGTCGGTGGGGCTGGAAGACTTCGCGAAGGAACTCGCGGAGGAGGAAGCCGAGTACAAGCGGATCAGCGATCTGCCGGACGAGGAGCGGACGGAGGACCAGCGCAAGGCTGTGGCTGCCCCCCACAACTTCATCAACCTTACCGATGCGCATTACCAGATCGGCGACGGCTCGTTGGTGCCTGGAGGCGAGAAGGGCCTTAACGTGCGTGTACGCGCCGAGGCTGTCGATGCCTGGGTGCTGGGCCGCATGTCCGTCGAACGACGCGCGGGCTGAGGACACTGAATAGTGGTTTAACCTCGGGCGGTTGGTCGCCGGAGATCACCATGGACTTGCGGGCGAGGACGGCCGCATGGAGGAACCGCGCCACCTCCTGCGGCATCATGCCGCCCGCGGCGAGGCGGCGCAGGTCGATGTCGACCAGCGTGTGCTGACGAATCGTGACGCTCGGCCGGTAGGGCCGATCACGACTCAACAGCCGAAATGTTCACGACTCAGGCGTGAGATGTTCACGACTCAGGGTGCTGGCAGCCTCGTGGATGGAACGCAGATCCTCGATCTATCCGCTTCTGAACGCATGGAGCGAAGAGTCGGCGGCGCGGCTCAAGACGCTGTCTGTTCGCTTAGGCTGAACGACCGAAGGCCAGCTCACAAACCGAGGTGGCGTTCCTCGATCGAGGAACGCCACCTCGGCGCGCCGCCTAACCTCTCGCGGCCATGCCACCTTCAATGCCCTACGCCTGGACCTTGCTAGTCCACCCGACCTGCTACGCCGTGCCGCTCATGGCGGACTACACCTTCTGGCACGTCCCGTAGGCTATTCCCTGTGCGAGGTCGACACGGAAGCCTAGGATCTGTCTCAGCGCGGCCGACCCTAGTGCTCGCAGGTACCAAGGGATGTCATTGCACCGGAAGTTGTTGACGGTCCCGCTGACGTATCCCGACCTTGCGTCCACCGCCCAGGACTGACGCGAACCGCCGCACCCAACGTGGACTTGGTAACGCCCTCCGGCGTTGAGCGTGTAGGCATAGTTGGCTTGCGATAGCCCGCCGAGAACGTACGGCATCGACCATGACGCCCAGCCCGATGTGCTGGATTCGGCCTGGATCCAGACGCCCTGGACGGTGCTGTTGATGCAGGTCACCGTTCCTGACACACGGGTTGCTGCGGCGGCGCTGGTTGCGCCATTGAGTCCCCACCCAGCGCACATGATCACGCTGGCGAGGGAGAGCGCAAGTACACGAAGAACTCGGTTCATCTCTTCCTCCTTCTAGGCAGAGTTGTGATGTCTTGACGTCGGTCATGGCCATGGCTTGCTGTCTCAACTAGAATGACAGACTCCAAACTTCGGATACAAGACTTCAGACTTCATGTCTGTTAAGGAAAGGCTGAGATAGTGCTGGATGACGATCCGCTGGGCCGCGGGGCTTCGCGACAGCGATTGAGCGAGGACGAGACCACGCGACGCATGATTGAAGCTGGCGTGCGGATGGCCGCTGAGCAGGGCTTGAGAGTGAGCTTCGATCTGGCCCGATTCGAAGATGTCATCGTTGCGGCGGGCGTCTCGCGATCTGCCGTGTACAAGATCTGGCAGAGCAAGGACCTGTTCTACGTCGAACTGCTGCTTCGGCTCGCCGGAGAGACACATCCGGTGATCGCCGCCTTTGACCTGGAGACGATCCGGACGGCGGTCGGTCTGGCATCGGAGCATTCCGATTGGCTCAGTTCGACCGATGGTCGGCGATCCCTCTTCATCGAGATGTGCCGCCTTGGGGCACTCCAGAACTTCAACACTCTCGTCGAGCGCTCAGAGTGGCAGACCTACATGGCGCTTCACGCAACGTTGCTGTCACTCCCCGGCAACCAGTTCCAGCAACGGATGCGCGAGGCGCTGGGGAAATCGCAGCGAGGCTTCATCGACAGAATGGCGAGCTTCTACGGCAAGTTGAGGGATCTCCTTGGGTTCAAGTTCCGCGACTCAGTTGAGCCTGTCGGCTTGGATGAGTTTGCGGCCCTCGGTGAGGCGATCGTGATAGGGCTAGCCCTAACTGCCTCGTCCACTCCTGAGCTTGCGGGGCGTCGATTCGTCATCGATCCCTTCCTCACTGGCCAGATCGCCGAGTGGTCGTACCCAGCCCTTGGCTTCGCGTCCATCGCGACTGCTCTTCTGGAAGAGGACCCGTCCGTGACTTGGGACGATGCCCGCCTCCAGGCTGTGGCCGAGAGCCTCGAGGCTCTTGTGGCGACCAAGCCTGAAGAGTGGGCGGACGTAGCATCCGAGATGCTTTGAGCCGCAGCGGCGCATACTGCCGGGTTCTACATAGGACGAGGGCGAGAAGTGATGCAATCGGGTGCCCTCAGCGAGTTCCCCGATCACGAGGGAGGCGGGGGCCGTAGCCGAGCTTTTCCCTTCGACGTTCCTTCTGCGCCTTCGTGGGCCCTCGTCCTTTGGCGTCGACGGGGACGGGATCTTGGAGCCAGCGTTCTGTCTTGCGGAGGTTGATGGCGACGACGTCCATGGCGACGAACAGGTTCGCGGCTGCGAATCCGCGTACCCGGCGGCGGTCGGCGATGTGCATCGCGGTGGCGGTGCCGAGTTTGAGGTAGCTGTTGAATGACTCGATGGACTGCCGAAGTGTGGTGTACCAGGCGAGCCACTCTGGTGTTCCGTACTGTTTGTCCTGGATGAGCCTGGGGAACCTGCTGGTGGCTTTGAAGGTCACGACACCGGATATTGAGGTGCACAGCGCGCTTCGGTCGTGCTCGTCTGGTAGTTCTCTGGTTCTGATCGGCCACAGTCCGACTGTCTTGGGATCTTCGCGGGGGCGGAGCGGGCATGTGACTGTGGGTGCTGGGCCTGCGGCGGGGCACATGAAGCGGCCGGTCCCGTTCGGCTGGATTCCCCCGTGAGGCTTGAGGAGGTAGCGGCCTCGCTGTGCGACACGCTGGTCGTATTCGGCTTGGGTGATTCGTCGTCCATTGACGGCGTCGCCGTAGCGCAGGTCCTGTGTCGCAGTGATCAGCTTCTCGCTCGCGGCCATGGCTGGGCAGTAGAGGTTCCCTTCGAGTAGCAGGGCGCCTTGGATCCGCCGCGTTCTGGCGGTCTCCTTCTCGGTCAGGTCCCACAGCAGTTTGTAGCCGAGTTCGCGTGCTGGTCCGGCGTAGTCCTCTGTCACCGGTTTCGGTCCGTAGGCCCTGTCTCCTGCGAGGTAGCTGGCGGGCATTCCGGCCGCGTGCATGCGGCGTAGCGCGTCGATGGCGTGCCGTCCCGGGCTGATGCCGGGCGGGTGGAAGTTCATGCCGACGACGAGGAGCGGGAATGTGGCGACTTCGTCGGGGAAGTTGGCGGCCATGACGACGAGGGTCGTCTCCCATCCCCACGAGATCTTGCCGAGTTTGGTTCGTTCGGCTCGGCTCATTGTTCGGAGGTCTTCCCCGGAGACTCCGTGGTCTTTGCGTCGGATGTAGTAGCCGGCGAAGGGTTCGCTTGCGACGAGGTCGTCGTCGCCGATGGCACTCGCCCAGGGGGTTCCTTTGCCGCAGAAGGCTTGGACGAAGGTGGCGTCGACGCAGCAGTTGCCTTGCCATCGTTGGCGGTACTGCTCGGGGACGGCCCGGTAGGTTTCGGCGAGGAGCGCGTTGGTCAGTTCGAGGAGCCTGCGCTTGCGTTCCTCGACGAGCCCGTCTGGGAGTGACAGCTCGTACCTTCTGAGTTCTGCGAACGTTTGCTTGAGTTTCTTGGGGCCTGGGTGGGGGTCGATGACGTCGAGGGTCCGGTGGAGTGATCGGCTGACCCTGGCCCGGATTTCGTTGAAGGTTGCTCCGGCCGTGTCGAGCCCGAGAAGGGTGAGGCTTTCACTGTCGAGTCCTCGCAGGATGAGACTGGCCATGGAGTCGACGGTCTGCGGGTGGCCGCTGCTGGTGACGAGATGCAGGACTGTGAGTACTTGCTCATCCGACAGCCACGATGGCATTCCGCCTCGGCTGACCTGTCCAGCGCGTCGCCGGTCGTCGTTGCGCCAGTTGCGGAGCAGGTCGGGTACGCCGGAGCGGCGCACGAGGCCGAGCGCGTCTCTGACTTGGTCCGGGTCGGCGCGCACGTGCCGCGATTCTCGTGAGATCGTCATCTGGTTTGGCCTTCGTTGACGTCTTGATCCGATTCGGGCGGTTGTTCGGATGGTCTTGGTGGGGAGTCCAGGGTTGTGCAGACGGTTGAGTCGGGGGCGCGGTGAAGGTTGCGGAAGGCTGTCCGGTAGTCGTTGAGCGGCGCTGTCTCTACCCAGGGGAGGTACCTGTCGATGGCGGTGAACGTGTCGAACCCGGCAGCAATCCGTAGCGCATCTGCTGCCACTCCACGGCTGAGGTGGCCCACAATCCAGGTGGCGCGGAGCCTGCGGCCGGTGATCGGGAACCCTGTGTCGGTGTCGAGGCGGACATTCCAGCCTGGGCGGTAGACGGGATTGTCGGGTGCGCGGTACGCGCGCAGGACTTTGCTTCCGGGCTGGGTGGTGCTGGCCAGGTTCACGCACAGTTCTTCGTATTCGGCCAGGACGGGGACGAGCCGCGCGTGGGCGCCTCTGACCGCTACGAGCACACCTTCGTTGTCGCGTGTCACATCTTCGGGCTGGAGTTCGCCAAGCTCGCCGGTACGGAGACCGGCACCGAGCCCGAATGCCACGATGCAGCTGGCGGCTCTTCGGCGGTAGGGGGTCGACTGCTCTTGGGGCCAGGCGCGAATCATCCGGATCTGGTCTTCGCGGTAGGGCGCGCTGGCGTCCGGGTTGGCGTTGGGCGGCATCCGGATGCCGCGGCGATGCTCTGGGACCAGTACGTCGGCCATGGCCAGAAGGCAGGCTCGATGGGCGATCCTTGAGCTGTACGAGTTCCGGGCCATGACGTGTGCGGTGTAGAACGCGATCCGCTCGTGGTCGAAGATGTCCGCCCGCGTGAGGGCGCAGCCGGCCGTTCCGAACGCCCAGGCTGCGTACTGGGCGAGGCTGGACAGGTAGGCGCGTGCGTTCGCACGGGCGGCGCGTGAGAAGTAGTCCGACGCTTGTGACTTGACGAACTCTTCGACCGGCCGCCATTGGTCGGCCGGCATGTTCCTCGGCTGGTATGCGCTGATCATCGCCAGGGCGGTGTCCGAGGGTTTCTCGGCTGCTCTGCGTCGACTTGCCATCTTGCGTTTCCCCCCAAGCAACAGACGACGGGAATCCCGTCGTCTGTTGCACCATACGGCCGTGCCCCGCCTGCTGTCTACTGCAACAGACAGCGGCCGGACCCCGGCTCTGCATCCGCGTCCGCGCGCTCCTAGGCCGCCTCTTCGCGGTCCCTTGCGTCGACGCTCACTGTCCCGGTGCGTTTCCCGCGGGGGCCGTAGCCCACGTCGTCGCGCCTACGAAGCTTCCTTATGGAGAGCGGGCCGCGCCCCTCCGAATCGGGCTGGACCGGGCTCTGGAGCCAGCGCTCGATTTTCCGGTCGTTGCCCGCCGCGAGAATCATCGCGACACAGAGTTGCTGTGCGGCGAAGCCCCTCACCCTGCGGCGGTCGGCCGAGGCGAGTGCAGTGAAGGCTCCGTCCTTGACCTGGTTGTTGAACGACTCGACGGTCTGCCGCATCCGGGTGTAAGTCTCGTACCACTCCCGGGAGCCGAAGTGGAGTTCCTGGAAATAGCGCGGATATGTGGCTCCTGGCTTCATCGTCACAGTGCCGCCGAGGCTCGAGCACAGGCCGCTGCGTTCGTCCTTGCGGGGCAGCTCTGCCCTCTTCACGTTGTGAAGGCTCGCCGACTTGGCGTCGTCACGCGGACGGAGGGGGCAGATGACGGTCGGCGCGTCTCCGGATGCCGGGCACCGGAACCGTGCGCAGCCATCGGCCTCCATGCGGCCATGCGGCTTGAGGAGCAGCTTCGCGCGGACGTCCACCGACGCCTTCCAGTCCCCGAAGGTGGTCTTCTCCTTCGTGGCCGGGTCGCCGACGCGATGGCTCCGGGTCGCGTTGACCAGTCCGCTGTTGCGCATGATGGCCGGGCAGTACAGGTTGCCTTCCAGCAGGACCGCACCATTGACCATCTGGGCCTTGCCCAGGTCTTCGTCCTTCAGTTCCCACACCAGCTTGTACCCGAGTTCTCTCGCGGGACCTGCGAAGTGCTCCAGCAGCGGCGAATACCCGTACGCACGGTCGCCGACAAGATAGCCGGCGGGCATCCCGGCGGAGCGCACCAGGCGCAATGCCCTGACCGCGTTCGGCCCGGGTTCGAAGCCAGGCTTGTGGAAACTCATGCCGAGGCACAGCAGAGGGTACGTCGGTTCCCGCTGGGGGTCCTCCATCCCCATCAGGATGGTCGTCGCCTCCCAGCCCCACTTCGCCTCGCGGACCATCCACTTCGTCTTGGCATCCTTCGCGGCGAGCATTTCCGGGGTGAGCCCATGGTCGAAGCTGTCGCGGACGTACCAGCCCGCGAACGGCTCGATGGAGACGACGCGGCTGCCGTCGGCGTCTTCACGGCGTGGGTTGCCTGCGCTGGTGTAGGCAGGAACGAAGGTTGAGTCGACGCTGCAGTTTCCGTTCCATCTCGCCAGGTAGGTGCTGGGCAGAAGCCTGACAGAGGCCATCACGATGGCGTTGCTCAGTTCGTGCAGCCGCTGGAGACGCTCTGCTTCCACGGTGCGGTCGAGTGATTCCTCGTACTCACGCTGTTCCGTAACGAGCTTGCGCTCCTTCTTGGTGCCGGGGTGCGGGTCGAGCACGTCCAGCAGCCGGTGGAGCGACCGGCTGACTCGCTCCCTCACGTCCCTGGGGCCCATCCCGGAGGGGTCGACGCCGAGCAGCAGAAGTGCCTCCCTTTCGAGCCCGTGGTAGACGAGGCTCGCCATGGCATTAACGGTCTGGGGCCGGCTCGCGCTGGTCACGGTGTACAGCAGCGCGAGCACAGCCGCGTCGTCGAGCCATGCAGGCATGCCGCCCTTGCCGGTGCGCCCGCTGGACCGCTTGTCGTCGGACCGCCAGCCGTCGAGCATCGCGGCCGCGCCGGAATCCTCGATGAGTGCGACAGCCCGCGCGACGTGTTCGGTCCTGGCGATGATGTGCTCTGACAGATGGACCCGGCTCATCGGGTCTTCCCTCCGGCCTGGGTCCGGGCCTTCCTCTGCTTGGCCTGCTGCGCGAGCGACGCGAGCCTGAACTCGCGGTACCTGTGGTGGTAGGCGTTGGCGTTCGCGCGGTTCGCGGCATCGAATGCCTCATCGAAAGCATCGAGCGAACCAGGGTCAATCCACGGGCGGAACCTGCCGAGTGAGGTGATACCGCTGATGCCTGCCGCCAGAAGTACGGTCTCCGGCGGCACGTCTCGGTTGAGGTGGCTCAGAATCCATGTGGCTCGTAGCCGGCCCAGGTTGATGGGAAACCCGCTGTCGGTCTCAAGCTTTCCTCCCCACTTGGCGATGGCCGAGTTTGAGCTTGTTCCTACCCGCTCGGAACGGAACACCAAGGACCCCGGCCGTACGGCTTGGGCGAGAGCAAGGCACTGGCTTTCGTAGGCGGCGAGGATGGGGACTGCGCGGGGTGCCATGCCGGTGGTCACGTTCACGAGGACACCGTGTTCGTCGCGTGTGACGTCCTCGCGGGTGATGGTGCTCAGCTCACCGGCGCGGAGACCGGCACCGAGGCCGAAGTTCACGATGCACGCGGCGGCGTGCTTACGGTAGGCGGACGACAGTTGCAGCGGCCACGCCCTGACCATTGAGACCTCGCGGGTCGAGTATGGGGCGGTTACCTGCCGTGCGAAGCTGGTCATCCGGACGGCGCGGCGTCCGGCCGGCTCAAGAAAGTCGGCCATCCGGAGCAGCCGCGCACGGACCGCTGCCCGCGTGTTGTCGGTCATCCCGGTGAGAACGGATGTCGCGTAGTACGAAATCTGCTGGGGGTCGAACACGCTTTCACGGGTGAGGTCGCATCCTGCAGCGGTGTTCGCCCACACGACGTAGGGGGCGAGTGCGCTCAGCAGCTTTCGCGGCTGCCGCTGTCGGGAGTGGGGGAGGTAGTCGAGGACGGCTTGCCTGACGAACGGTGCCACACGGGACCAGGCATGCTCGGGGAGACTTGCTGGGCAGTAGGCGGCGACCGTCTGCCGGTCGAGGTCGGTGATGTCGCGCTGGGGTGGTCGATGCCGGGTGGGCACCGGGATGCCGTCGGCTACCTCGATGGCCCGCCACCCGTCGTGAATGCTCCCATCCGTGTCATCCTCGGCAGCTGCATTGTCTGTCGCGGCAGACAAGGTGAGTCGGAGGCGGCCGCTGCGCTGCCGCTCTCGTAGCGTGCGGGCATGAGTTCCCGTCCGCGTCGCGCTCCGCGGGAGCTGACTGACGACTGGCCGGAGGTCCCCAGCGGCGACCCCGCCGCTGAGGCCATCAGGCTCTTCGTGCTTGCGCTCGGCGACGCCATCGGCCCTCTCAGCCTCCGTCAGGTCACCGCTGTCACCGGAGTGAACCACGCGGCCATCGGGAAAATCGTCAGCGGCGAGGCGTGGCCCGATGCCCGCACCGTCGCCCTCCTGGAGGCCGGGCTGAAAGTTCGCTTGTGGCCAGACGTCGGAACGTCCGGGAAGCACTCGGCCGCGGCTGGTGACGAAGTAGGCCATGTCAACCGGGCCGATGACGTCGGTGATGGTGACGGCGAAGCTCGCTGAGACGGGGCCCCTCAGCATCTGCCGCCCGGCAGCTGTCAGTTCGTTGCTGTTGTTCACGTCCGTAGTGGTGGGCGGCGTGCCGCAATCATCCGGGTATCGGGCGCCGGAAATCGCCGGATGATGACGAAATCAGGACGATGCTGCAGACATTCTCACCGTCCTGCTGGTGACAGCACCGACCCTGCACACGCCCTACTCTCTGGGAATGTGAGAGAAGGCCGGGCCCCGAACACCTATTGCGTCGAGCCGTGGCGGTTCTCTGAACCGCGAAGCCTGCGATGGGCGCCGCTCGACCAAGCGTCTTCGGCGGAGCGCAGCGGGCTGTCGGCGGCGAAGATCCAGGCGGCAACGATGCACACGGTCGCCGCGTGGTCGAGAGAGCGCAAGTGGTCCAACGCGAAGCTTGGGCGGGAGTCGGGCTTGGGGGCGGCTCGCGTTGGCCGGCTCATCCGCGGAGAGACATGGATGAGACTGGATGACGCGACCGCCCTGGGAGACGCACTGGGCGTACACGTGCTCGCCGGCGCCGCCCTCACGGGCCACGCACTCCAGATGCGCTGGACACATGCCCCCCGCCCTGAGATGCGCGCGCCCCATCTGGGCGGTGCCTGAACGCGGCGCCCGAATGCACGGGGTTCCGACTTGAGGCCACGCACCATGTTGGAAAGAACGCTCCACGTCGACGTGCTGTCCGTACGGCACGGCTGACGACAAGTCGCGGCAGGGCGCATCGAGTCGGGCGCCCCGGTCGGCGACTATCCGAGACGGTGCCCGGGGCACGCTGGCACTCTCGTGATCCCTACGGAGATCGTGCACAGCCCGGGCGACTGGGCTCGCCCAGACCAGCGGTTCACAACGAGCCGGCGGGAGACTTCAGATCTGGGGTGCGTCGGCGACGAGTCTGAGCGCGGCCGTGCGAGGGCTCCACCATCGTGAGAACACCCCCAGATAGATGAGGCAGGCGACGAAGACGATCAGGAAGCCGGAGGCCGCGATCCAGCTGCCCAGCTTGCCAAGCGCGGACGAGGCGAACAGCAACTCGAAGATCATCGCCGCGGACAGCACCGCGAAGATGATGGCGTTCCGGCGGCGTCCTCCGCTGACCACTGTCACGGCGTACCTCCAACCCAGGACGAACTGCCTGTCGGCAAGCTGCCGCCCAGTGGGTGGCGGCGCGAGCCGCTTCGACAGTCCAGCAACGATCACCGCGGCCGCGATCAGGTAGATGACTGGCCCGAACAGCAGCGCTGGAACGGGCCGCGCGAGGTACCGGATGAACTCTCCGGCAACGGCGCAAAGGATGCCAATGAGGCCGACGACGCGAGGCGCCCTGGTGGCACGAAGCCAAGCCTGCACGCCCGCCTTCTGGCCGTCCTCATAGCTGCCGGGCAGCACCGAAGGCTGCGTTCCGAGCACGCCCGACTCACGAGTCGGCTCAGGACGGCTGTGACTGACGGCTTCGTTCATTCTTGCTCCTTCAGAGGTCACGGATCGACTCGTCGCGGCGAGGCATCTGCGCCGACCTGGTCGATGGGAGGAGTGCCCGACGAAACACCCGCCTGCACCATGAGGGGCTCAGGGCGCAACCACTCAACCGACCGGTCGATCCGCATGCGACTCGGCAGGTCGAGCCTGAGCGATGCTCATCCGCTCCACCCAACGAGTCGAAGCTGGGACACCGGATCCCAGTGATCTGGAGGCCGCCGTAGCAGTTCACTTGCCCACGGCATTCCACGCTGCACCCACTGCTGGCGCCAAGCTTCGTAGGAGTATCCGAGGTCGTCGTCGGTCACACCGAACTCGAAGCCGCAGCTCCAGCAGATCTCGTAGGATGCTCCATCTTCCGAGCGCGGCCTCTCGCTCAGATGAGGCCAGCCGCACACAGGGCAGGTGAACTCGGTCATGGCACCATTGTCCCGGGCTGGCGGTCCCAGTAGGTTGCGCTCGTTGGTTTGAAGAAGGTCTTGGTTTGTCCAGACGCACTGAACGATCCGAAGGTGTTAGACGCTGGGTCGTAGATCCGGATCGTCCCATCGGGACCGATCTTCGTGGGTAGGTTCGCCTTGCCGCTCCGCTGGAGGAACTCGGATGCCATCTGTGCATACTCGTCGGCCGAGTTCGCCCCAAAGTCACCTCCGTGACGCGCAAAGTGGTCTGCGAGAGTGTTCGGATTGGCCCAGCTCTCCTCGCTGGAGAGGCGGACCAGAGGAGACTCGGCGCTAGCGACCACATCCGCGCCACTTGCCTCGATACGCGCACCAGTTCCGATCAGAGATACCCCTCCAGCGACCGAACCACCGGAGGCGAAATCGAGTGTGCCAGCGGCGACGCTCTCCGCCGCACAGGCAAGTCCACCGGTTCCTACACAAGCTGCCGCAAGGAGCGCGACGCCAGCGATGATCGCGACTCCTCCTGCGAGCTGAACCAGCGCGTCTTGGATCGTCACGTTGGGGTCCACGTTCTCGACCGGCTTGACGTTTCCCAGGCTGGGGCTCTGATAGGAGTTCGAGTTCCCGCCGTGAAGGGCGTTCCAGGAAGCTTCCGGGTCTGGTGGTGGGGCGGTAGTGGGTGGTGGCGCTACCCATGGCTTTTGGTTGTAGTCGTGGATCTCGCGCTGGCGGAGACGGAAGAAGGCAGCCTGCGCTGCACGCGCCCTGGCCGCCGCGGCAGCCCGTGCCCTGGCCGCCGCGGCAGCCCGTGCCTTCGCGGCAGCGATGGCGAGCCGTCGCATTAGCCAGCGGTTCGCTGCGCGGTCGGCCTTTGAATTGCAGGTGTCGATGCACATCCGGTACCACTGGCCGGTCGGGTCGGCCTGGGTGACGGGCGTGTTGTTCGCGTACAGGTACGGGTTCCATTGCAGCGGGTCGCTGGCGTCCTGGACCGGGTCTACCGTGATGAATCTGCCCAGTGCGGGGTCATAGTCGCGTGCCCCGACTCGCGTGAGCCCGGTGGCGTCCTTGGTTCCACCGACGAAGCCACGTTCGCCTGTCCATGTTGTCGGTGCGGTGCCACGGGTCTGGCCGTAGGGATCCTGCCATGTGGTTTGGACGGCACCGGTGGTGTTGTTGACCTGCTGGTGGGTGGTGCCCTGCCAGTCGGGGATCAGGATGGTGACGGTGTCGTTGCTGGCTCCGGTCCGGACCGCGAGGGTCTTCCCAGCGTGGCTGTAGTAGCGCAGGGCCGTGAGGGTGGTGGTGCCGCCGGTCTGCGGGGGCTGGGTGCCGGATCCGGTGACAGTGAGTTCGGTGCCGCCGAGATAGAGGGTGGTGGTGTTCTTCTCCTGGCGGATGATCCGGTTGCCGCTGGCGTCATAGACCATGCGGGCGACTGTGGCGGCTCCTTCCTTTACCTGGGTGAGCTGGTTGGTGTCGTCCCACACGAGGGTTTGCTGGTTGCCATCAGCTCCGGGTCGGCTGGTGGTGTTGCCAGCTTGGTCGGCGCTGTAGGTGCCTGTTCCGGTTGCGCTGCCGGTCGTCGTGGTGCCGGTGATGAAGTGGGGGGTGACCGAGCTGGCGCCGTCGTTCGGGTAGGAGTAGGTGGTGGTGGAGCTGGTGGTCTTGGTCCGGTCGGTGCGGCTGGCCGTCTTGCCGGTGGTGCCTGTTGTCCAGCTTGTCCAGTACGGGGAGGGCCCGGACAGGTTCGCTTGGCTTCGGGCCGCGGTGTCGCAGGTTGCGGTGTTCGGCGTCCATGCTTCGGTGAGTTGCTGCTGGTAGTCGTAGCTGAAGCACTGGTTGTCGACCTGGCCGTCGGCTTCGGTGGCTTTGACCTGGGTGACGTTGCCGGCGTTGTCGTAGCCGAGGTCTGTGTGTTCGTCGGTGACGCCAGGGCTGACTTCGCGGTTCAGCTGTGTGCCGGTGAGCCGCATGGTCGCCAGGTCGTAGCTGTAGCTGGTCATGATGGCGTTGCCGGCCTGGGTGCCGAGGACGAGGCCGGACAGGCTTGCCCATTGCAGGTAGTAGGTGTTGGTGACGTAGGTGGCGGTGGTGCTGCCGAGGGTGCCGGTGAGTGTCTTGGGCAGCCCGGTAGCGGTGTACCCGTAGGTGAGGGTTTCCGCGGGGACGGGTCCGGCTGCGGGCAGTGTCTGGCTGTTGGTGCTGCCGTCGGCGTTGTAGGTGGTGGTCGAGGTGTAGCTGCCGGCCAGCTGGGATCCGATGAGGCCGTCGATCTGGGGCACGACGGTGGTTGTGCTGGTCGCCCGGCCGGCGTTGTCGTAGCTGTCGACGCGGTTGGTGATGGTGCCGCCATCGAGGTGGCGGCTGGTGGAGGTGACCAATCCCTTCTTGACGGTGTCGTAGACGGTGTCGGTGAGGACGGTGGTGCCGTCGCCCTTGGTGGTCTTGGTGGCTCTGCCGAGGTTGTCGTAGAAGTACTTCAGGGTTGTTCCGCGGGCGTCGGTGGTGCTGGTGAGCTGGTTGCCGGTGTTGTAGCTCATCGTGGTGAGGCCCTTGTCGGGGTCACTGGCGGTCAGCTTGTTTCCTGACAGGTCGTAGGTGTAGTCCCACTTGTTGCCCTTGGTGTCGCTCATGCGGGTGAGGTTCCCGGCAGGGTCGTAGGTGTAGCTGGTGGTGATGCCGGTGGCGTTGGTGTCGGTGCCGAGATGCTGGGTGAGCTGTGTGGTCCGGCCCTGAATGTCGGTGACGGTTGTGGTCGGGGTACCGCCGTTTGGCGGCGTGACGTCGGTACGGTCGCCGCCGTAGCTGCTGAGTGTCTGCCACTTGTACGTTTCGGCGCTGTAGAACGCGTCTCGGGTCTGCCGGTCGGCGAAGTCGAAGGTGTACCGGTGGGAGTTCAGGATGCTGGTGCGGACGGTCGGCTGGACGAGGGTCGAGGATGGGGCGTCTGAGTTGTAGTAGCTGTCCTCGAGGACGGCGTTTCCTCTGGAGTCGTAGCGGGTGTCGCTGATGAGCCTTCCGCTGATCGCGGCTTGGCTTTGGACCTGGCGGGTGCGCAGCAGCGAGTCGACGAGTTCGACACTGGTGGAGTAGTCGGTGCCGTTGGGCAGCAGGGTTTTGGTGGTGACGCTGCTGGGTGCGGTGTTGCTGATCGTGTAGGCGTATGTGGTTGTGGCGGTCTGGGTGGCCTTGTCGCGGCCTGGCTTCCAGACAGAGGTGATCCGCCCGAGGGCATCGATCGCTGCTTCGGTGATCTGCCCGCCGGCGTCGACGGTCTTGACGGGGGAGTTCCAGCGGGTGTCGTAGGTGATGGTGGTGGTGAGGGGCGTGCCGGTTCCGGAGCCGTCCGGGTCTGGCGTGGTGGTGGCCATGGTGGAGAGCAGGCCGCCTGTTGTCTGGGTGAACGTCGTCGTGGTGGTGTTGCCGAGACTGTCGGTGGCCGAGGTGACGCGTCCCCACTGGTCGTAGGTGCTTGTGCCGGTGGTGGTCCAGGCGCGGCTGGTGCCGGAGCCGGTGAGCTTCTGGGTCTTGGTTTCGAGCGCGGGCGCCGCGACCGGGTCGGTGTAGGCCGCGGTGCCGTAGTAGTGGCGTGTCGCGGTGAGGACCTGGTTCTGGTCGGTGCCGGTGGAGCAGAGCGCCGGCATGGTGCTGGTCTCGGCGACCTTGTCGATTGGGCCGGTGGCTGTGTTCGACGGGGCGGCGTAGCTGGTACGTGTGCACGTTTCGTCGCCGGTGACGCTGGTGTCGCCCTGTGATTCGGACTCGGTGGGCTGCCCGTAGCTGTCCCAGGCGAGGGTCGTGTCGATGCCGGTGCGGGTCCCGCCGGTAGCGAGCTTCTGACGGCTGACGGTCTTGGCTGTCCCGATCTGGCGGGAGGTGAGCCGGCCGTCGCTGATGCCGGTGGTCACGTGGGGGTCGGTGATCGTGCCGGAGTCCTCGGTGCCGCCAGCAGCGGTGAGGGTGCGTGACTCCCGGGTGATGCCGGACAGCCAGTCGTCGTCGGGCCAGGTAGCGCCGGTGGAGTCTGTAACGGTGACGGTCTTGGTGCCGCCGGAGTCGTTGGCGCGGTCTCCGTTCATGCCGCGGAAGAAGGTGTCTTCGCTGACGTCCTGGGTGGCCCCGGATCCGCTGACGGTGGTGACCCTGCCGTAGCCGCGCCATTCGCCCCAGGTGCGGTACTTGGTCTTGATCATGGGCGAGTCGCTGTAGCGCCATGCGGCGCCGCCCGTGTAGGTGTAGCTGGTCACCTGGTCCGCGGAGATGTCAAGGTTGAGGCTGGTGAGGTTCACGTCACTGGCGGCGACTGGGTCGTGGACGGTGACGGACTTCACGACGTACTTGTTGAACCACTGCAAGCTAGGGTCGGCGGTGCCGTCGGAGTACCACACGGGCATGCAGCGGGTCGTGTTTGTAGGGATCTGCGCGGTGGTGGGCACGGTGGACGCGGTGCATTCGGGGTCGGCGTAGGTGACGATCGTCTGGGCGCCGGTTTCGGCGGTGACGACGGCCAGGCGCGGCTTCTCGAGGGCGACACTGGAGCCGCTGATGCGTGAGTCCAGCATGGCGGGGGTGAGGGTGACAGCTGGGGTGGAGATGGCGGTCCCGGCCTTGCCGGTGTGGGTGATGCTCGCCAGCCACAACGATGGTGTTGCGCCTCCGTCGGCGGGTGCGGGGAACGAGCCGGCCAGCGACCAGGAGTCGACCGTGTCCCAGCCGGTTCCGGCAGCGTTGCGGGTGTACGTGTCGATCTGGGACAGCCGTTTGCGGGAGAAGAACGTCGGCGAGGTCTTCTCGCTGGGGCAGTAGTCGGACTGGCAGTAGGCGTCCATGGGGACGTCAGGCCACGCTTTCGCGGTCGAACTCTTGGGAGCAGCCGTCTTGCAGCTGGACGAGACGGTGGTGTCGCAGCGTTCTTCGACGGTGAAGGTCACCTTGGCTGGTGAGCCGTCGCTGGTTTCGGATCCTTGACGTTCGCCGTACTGGATGCTGGCGAGGTAGCCGCCCCGGTCGTAGGACGTCGAGGTCGACAGGTTCTCCTTGTACTTGTTCGCCTCCTTCGCATACGTGTAGGTGACGGTGGTGCCGGTCGGGGACACGACGTAGTCGAGGTTCCACCGCCAGGGCCGCTGCTTGAAGCTCTTGGAGAAGGTCGAGCTGTAGCCAGGTTCGCCAGAGTTGTTGGCAGCGACGGGGACGCTCCACACCGAGTTGGTGGCTGCGGCGCTGGTGGCGTCTGACTTGCCCTTCCCGAAGAAGTACTGGGTGCCGTCGGGGGTGGTGACCCGCCAGTACTCGTTGTTGTCGGTCGTGTTGCCGATCTTGGCGACCCGGGTGCCGTCGTCGGCTTCAAGCCGCCAGTTGGCGGTGTTCCCGTCGCGGACCAGCTCGCCGGAGTGCCCGTCCATAGAGAGGAAGGCGTTGTCCCATGGCTGGTCGTTCGTCTTCTTCGAGTCGGTGTACCAGCACAGGTCTACCGCGTTGGAGGACTTGTTTGATGCCCCGGACCTGTCGTCGTAGCAGCCTGCGTACTTGCGTTCGATGAACGAGTTGGACAGTTCGAAACCTTCACCGACCCAGGAGGCTTGGTTGTTCGTGTTCGACACTCCGCCGTCGGTTCCTCCGGAGGAGTAGGAGACGACAAGGTTCGGGGTTAGGGCACTCGGCACGGCCGGCACGCGCAGCGGGTAGGTCCAGTGGAAGTCGCCGGATGATCCGCCGGCGGACCAGCTGGAGGATGGCTTGAGCGAGGTGGCGCCGTAGTCGCCCTGGTCGCTGGACGTGGAGGCGACTGCAGCGAGCACCATGACGGCGGTGTCGGCGGTCTGTGTGGTGTCTGTGCTGGACGCGGAGGGGCTGGATGTGGCTGACGCGGTCGCGGTGGGTTGGGTCGCCTCGGTCGCGGTGGGCTGTGCAGCCGCGGTCTCCGTCGGGCTGGGTGATGTGGTGGCTGTCGGCTGCGCTGAGGGATTGCTGTCTTCGCCGGCGGGTGCCGTGATGGTTGCGGTGAGCTGCTCGGTTTGGGTGTCGTTGACGGCGCCGAGGTCGGTCTGGGTCTGGCATTGCGGCTCGTCGGGCGTGGTCAGGGCGCATTCGGGGAGTGCGACGAGTCGGAGGCGGCTGCCGTATCCGGCGCCGGAGGCGTCGGCGAAGCCGGAGTAGTCGAGGCTGACGGTCTGGACTGAACCCGGAGCGGTCTGGAGTTTCGCCACCACGCCGGGCCCGACGAGTTTGTCGCTGGACTGCCTGTCCAGGACCGTGACTGTGGCCCGGTTTGCGGCCGGGCTCGTGCCGGCCGGGGTGCCGATCCGGATCGGTGTCGTGCCTGCTTGTGCCATGTCCCCGTGCTTGACGCTTGCAAGGTCGATGCTCGCCTGCTGCGCCGCCGGCCAGGTGACTGGCCGGGCGGCGTAGGCGCCAGGCTTGCGGACAGTCTTCCGGGC
The DNA here is from genome assembly GCF_049840635.1 of Propionicimonas sp. Lineage (GTDB taxonomy): Bacteria > Actinomycetota > Actinomycetes > Propionibacteriales > Propionibacteriaceae > Propionicimonas. The sequence continues at coordinate 1,761,498 of NZ_JASGKL010000005.1, read as the reverse complement.
GGCCGCCGGGCTGTCCTTCACGGCCACGCTCGTGACGCTTTGGAGGTCGGGTTTCCATCCGGCCGCCATGGCAGGCGCTGCTGCCCAGTGCTGCAGCCCGATGGCGAGCGGGAACACCAGAAGGGTTGTGGCGGTACGAACCTTTGCGCGCATCAGCGGCCTCACGTCTCGAGTGCTGGGTGAATGGACGGGTCAGGTGAACTGGATGGTCTGGTTCAGCGCTGCGGAACTGGTCGAGTGGGCGTTCTTGATCGCGACGCCGACCACCGGGGTCTGGCCCATCCCGAAGGTTCCGGCCGGGATGGTCAGGTTCCCGTCGCCCGGCAGTACCGGGCAGTTGTCGCTGGTGTCGGCGGCGTTGAGGTCGAATGGGGCGCCGTCGATGGTGACGCAGGCTTCGAGGCCCGTCCTGCCCGAGTCTGAGGCGTCGGGCGTCACGTGCATCGTGAGATTCTGCGAAGCGGGAAGCGTGGTGGTGCTCGTCCAGCCGGCAGGCTTCGTCCACGTCCAGGTGGGCTGCTTCGGGGTCAGGTCGACGGTGAACTTGAACGTGGGCACGTTCGCCGTGAGTGTGTACAGGCCGGTGTAGCTGTTGTAGGTGCGCACGCTGACCTGGTATGCCCCCGAGGTGAGCCCGGTGAGGCCGATCTGTGCCTTCTCGGTGGCGTCGGCAAGTACACCTGCGGAGTGCTGGTCCGTCACGATGGCAGTCGAACCGCGAGTCACGGTGTAGACAGCCTGAACGCACCTTGAGTTGGCTCCGCGGCATCCGTAGCCGCTGGCGAGGGTTGCCGTGACTCCGAGATTGACGTCGGCGCGTGTGGTGACAAGCAGACCCTGCGGGTCGCTGACCGGGTTGTCGATGGTGAACGCGGTGGGGGCGGGCGGCTCGGGTTCGTAGTCAAGGACAAGTTTGGGGGAGGTGGAGGTGTTCTTGTACTCCCGCCAGCCCATCTTGTCGGTCTCGTCGGCGGAGTAGATACCGACGGTGACGGTGGTGCGGGTTCCGTAGACACCGCGTTCGTCCTGCAGCATCCCGGTGATGTTCCACTCCTGCACCTCGGTCGTGTCGCAGTAGTCCTCGTGGCCGACGGCGAGGTAGGTGGTAACCGGGGACCAGTCGTGCGAGTCGGGCAGGTTGCTCCATGTGGTGTCACTGCCGATCGCGTTGAACAGCTTCACTTTCTCGCCGGGGTAGCTGGTCGATGTCGACTTGCACGGGGAGTGCTGCGGGGAGTGGGTCTGGGTGTACTGGAACTTGCCTCCGGCGATCTGCGCCGCGACGAACGGGGCTCCGCTGGTGTTCGTCGGCCAGTGGAACTGGTAGTACATCCGGGACTTGTAGTACGGCGATGTCCAGCCGTTGTAGCCGATCTTGCCGCGGTCGCCGATGTCGTCGTTGTACTTGTTGAACTCCTGCGTGACGCGGACGGCGTAGCTCTGGTCGAGAACTGCGGCGGACGGATCGATCACGACGGGGTAGGTGGTCCCTGGATCGTCGAGGATCGACTTGGCGTCGGTGCCTGTCGTGAAGGTGGCGGTGTCGCTGGCCTGGGACACGGTGACCGGAAGCGAAGCGACTTGGGCACCTTCGGCGGGTTCGAGGACATCCTGGATGGTGGCGTTGTCGTCCTGGCCGGTGGAGTCCCAGATGTAGGCGGGCCTGACAGCGATCTGGCTGCTGGCGTCGTCCCCTGTGTAGATCACGGCACCGTCGGCGTGCTTGGCAGCGTCAAGGTCGGAGGCTGAGACGCTGATCGGCACCTGCTGCGCGGTTGGGGATTGCGCAGCGTCTGCGTTCTTGACCACCAAGTAGGTTTCCGCGCCCTCCACGGTCGCTTTGACGACGAGGTCAATGCCGGGCGACACCTCCGGGTAGGTGGCGAGGTCGCCGTCGATGCTGGGGGTCGGCAGCGGGGACGGCCAGTTGAGCGACACCGTGTTGTCACCGTCTCCGACGACTGCGATGGAGCCTGATCCGCCTCCGGAGATCGTGATGTCGGCCGCCGCCGCGGCCGGGTGGAAGGTCCCGTCCGAGCCCTCGGTGAGGGTGGTCGAGGGTTCCTGCCATCCGCCGTTGCCGTCGGGAACCCGCGCCACTCCGGCTGTGAGTTCGGCTCGCATCAGCCCGGTCGCCGGGTCTGCGGTGATCAGAGTGTGCTCGTCAGTGAGCGCTCCGGCCACCACGGGCTCACCGGTGCGCTTGGCCTTGGCCATCGCCTGGTCGGCGTTCAGCTGGGCGGCCGCGGCGGGGGTGTCGGCGGGGTCGGCGATCCCGGCTGGCGGAGGGACCATCAGCAGACCTGTTACGACAGCGAGTGCTGTGAAGGCTGCGGCGGAGCGTCTGCGGCTCATGTTCGTTGTGTCTCCTGGAGCGGGGGGTGGGATACCCGGGCCTGGATGCGGCTGCGGGGGATGGATTCGGTGAGTTGCTAGTGGCAGCCGGGCCAGGAGGGGAAGTAGTCGCAGATGGTGTCGGCGTGAACGGTGCCGGCGGTTGCCGGGTGTGCCGGAAGGGCGATGGTGAGGCTCAGCGTGAACGCGGCGGCCAGACGAGTCAGGAGGAGTGCCATGGCGCGATCATTCAGCGCGCCACCGAGCGGCACGGCCCGGATCACAGGTGAGTGTCCGGGTGGGTAATGGGCATGATCCAGTTGGACATCGGTGGGTTCATTTGAGTGTCCATGTGGGCTACCTTCTTGCTCGGGGAATGGAGCCAGCCGACCCGCCAGGCGAGTTCGGTTCGGAGCGGTGAGGATCGGAAGGAATGATGAGCCGTCGGCGTGCCGCGCCGGACCAGGTCAGCTGGCTAGCGCGGATGGTGGACAGCGGGACGCTGGAGGCTGCGCTCGCGGGCCTGCTCGCAGTGCTGGTCGTCCTGCTGGACGGGTTGACGGCTCAGCCGTGGCAGCCTGTCGCGCTCGACCTGACCGCGTGCGTGCTGGCGGGCTTGACGCCGCGGTGGCCGCGGGCGGCTGGGGTTTCGCTTGGTGCGGTGCTGACCCTCTACGTGTTCATTCCGGCGTCGTGGGGCACTTTGGGTGAGTACTCGCTGCTGATCCCGATCCTCGGCACCGGTATGAGAGGCAGCCGTCGCACACGGCTGTTCATGACGCTCGCCTACTTCGTGATTCTGTGCGCCGAGGCGGTCACTGACGATCCGGCTGGCCGGACCCCGGTGATCGGCTGGATCGCCTGGGCGGTGCTGATCGCTGTGCTGTGGCTGATCGGCAACGTCTATTTCGCGACGATCCATGCGCTTCGAGCCGGGAAGAAGGCTGAACTGGTGCTTCAGCGGCAGGCGCTGGCCCGCAGCCTCCACGACACCGTGGCGCGATCCTTGACACGTGTGGTGATGGCGGCCGAGGCGGCCCAGCTGCGCGGGCATGCGTCCGGCGCGGATCTCGCGCTCATCTCAGACGCGGCTGCCCGGAGCACCGACGAGCTTCGTTGGCTGATGGCTCTGCTGCGCGATCCGGACGAGGACGCCGAACTCAACGTGGAAGACCCGACACCCCTGGACCGGGCTCTCACCGAAGCCCAGACCGACTTGGCGAGCCACGGTTTCGTTGTCGCCATGAGCGCCGAGGGAGGATTCGAGCGGCTCAGCCGGACGCAGAGCGAACTACTCGGCGCCATCGCCGCGGAAGCCTGCGGCAACATCGTCAAACACGCCGAGCCGGGCACGGCATGCGCCATCATCGTCAAGGTGGGCGAGCAGGACGCAGAGATGGTGTTCGTGAACCGGCCGCGCAGCGAGGCGCGCGAGCCGAGCAGGTTCGGATCCATGGGCCTGTCGAACGTCCGCGGGCGCGTGGAGCAGCTGGGCGGAGAACTGGTCGTGGAACGCCAGCCCGACCAGTGGTCGGCACGGGTCCGGGTCCCGCTCGCCCAGGACGGCAGCCCGCCCGAGAAGGTGGCCTGAGGTGAGCTCCGCAGATCCTCCCATCCGCGTCATGGCGGTCGACGACGACCTGTTCGTCCGCGAACACCTGCGCGACTACCTGGCCGCCTCGACCGACCTGGTGCTCGTGGCGACCTGTTCGAGCGGGGCCGAAGCCGTCGAAATGGTCAGGCGCAACCCGCCCGATGTCGTCTTGATGGACATCCAGATGCCGATCATGGACGGCATACAGGCGACAGCAGCCATCGGAGCGATCGCCCCGGCCGTCAAGGTCGTCGCGCTCACCTCTTTCGGCGACGATGACGCTGTCGCCGAAATGCTGAACGCCGGCGCCGCCGGGTTCTTGATCAAGAACACCAAGCCGCAGGCGCTGATCCAGGCGATCAAGGCGGCCCACAACGGCCTCACCGTCTATCCGGCCGACCCGATCCGCCGGTGGGGCCAGTCGCGGCGCCGGCCCGTCGCCCCGGTGCTGACCGAACGGGAACGCCAAGTCCTCGACCTCTTGGCCGCCGGGCTCAACAACCGGCAGATCGGACAGGCAATGTTCGTATCGGCCTCCACGGTCAAGAACCATCTGAGTGACCTGATGGACAAACTCGACGCACCGTCCCGGATCGGCGTGGTCGCCCGCGCCCACGAACTTGGCCTGCTGACGCGCCGCGACACCTGACAGCCTGTCAGACCGCCCTGCCACCATCAGCCTCAGGGCGGCGGCTGTACCTGGCGGCCGCCCGAGGGGGCTAGCAATGTTCGTGGATCTACCGGTGGAGCGGCTTCTGCTTGCTGGCGACATGCATGGGAACACCGGCGCGGCGCTTGCGGTGATCGATCATGCGGCCGCGCTCCATGTTGATCTGATCTTGCAGCTTGGGGATTTCGGGTTCTGGAGGCAGGGGCAGAAGTTCCTGCGGAAGGTGGAGGCACGGCTGGCGGCACGCGGTCTGGAGTTGTGGTGGGTCGACGGGAACCACGAGGACTTCGACCGGTTGAACGTGCTGCCGGTCGGCCCGGATGGCCGCCGCAGGATCAGTGACCATGTGTGGCATCTGCCGCGCGGCTTCCGGTGGCGGTGGGGCGACACGGTGTGGGTGGCGGCGGGTGGGGCGGTGAGCGTCGACCGCAACTATCGGACCGAGGGCGTCGACTGGTTTCCGCAGGAGGAGCTGACCGGCGCCGAGGTGGACCGGATCATCGCCGACGGGCCGGCGGACATGGTGGTCGCCCATGACGCGCCGCTGGGGGTGCCGTTCCTGCGGCGGCTGCTGCATCAGGAGCTCCCGGCGTGGCGGCGCGAGTCAGCGTGGCCGACCGGCGTGCTGATGCGTTCGGATGAGCACCAGCGCCGCGTCCGCCGGCTCGTGGAGGGGGTGCAGGCCAAGCGGGTGTTCCATGGCCACCATCACATCGCGTACCGGGACGTGCTGGACGCCGGTCATGGCCAGGTCGAGGTGTTCGGGCTGGGCATGGATGCGGATCCGCTGTCGGCCCGCACGCTGCTGGTGGATGGTGACGGCTGGCCGATCGTGGAGGTCGACGAGTGAGGCCGGTGTTGCTGCTGGATGTGGATGGGGTGATCAACAGCTATCCCGGGCCCGGGAATGGTGCCCGGTCTGGTGTGGAGGTGTACCGGCCGCGGGACGAGGACGGTGTCGAGTGGACGGTCTGGGTCGAGCCGGAGGTGCGCGGATGGCTGGCCGAACTCGCCGACACGTTCGGGATTGTGTGGTGCACGACGTGGCGGAACGCGAACGAGGCGATCAGCCCGCTGGTGGGTCTGCCGACCGATCTGCCGCAGATCCTGTTGCCGGTGCGCGGGCGGGGTGAGCCGTTCTGGTTCTGCTGGAAGACCCCGCAGGTGCGCCGGTGGGCCGCCGGCACGCGCGTCACGAGGTTCGCGTGGATCGACGACGAGGTCAGCGATGCGGATGTTGATGCTTTGTCGGAGCCGTGGCTTGCGGGACGGCTGCCCGGCAAACGGTGGGAGTGGACGATCCAGCACACCCCGGCGATCCGCAGGGACGATCTGATGCTGGTCAGGACCCGGCCGCAGGTCGGAATGACGGAACGGCAGGTTGGGGATCTGCTCGAGTGGGGCCGGCATGGCTAGCACCATCACCTTATGGTCGCTGCAGGACCTGGAGGTGTGGGATGTGCTGCGGGCCGGCGGCGTGTACCGGACGGATCGGCAGATCGTGGAAGCAGCACAGATCGCCGACCATTCGGCGGAGTACGGGGTGGCGTACAACTGGCTCGCAGGGCAGCTCGCAGCGAGGACTGCGCCGCCGGTGCCGGGCATGTGGCCGGTGTGGGCGTGGCACACCTGCGATCCGGCTCGGCCGAACCGGCGTCCGGACCTTCGCCGGATGCGGCCAGACGTCCCTGGGGTGATGCTCGAACTCCAGGTGCCGGCCGAGCAGGTGTTGTTGAGCGACCTCAACCATTGGCATGTCCCGTTGAACGGCTGGTACGACGGCCGGGACTGGCGCCGGTTCGAACGCGAGGTCGACGCGCGCGGTATCCGGTTCGGCGACTGGGACGCGGCACCCGACCTGAAGGCCAGGGTTGTCGGGTCGTGGCAGGCGTGCCTTCGGGTCCGGCCCGACGTGTGGCCGGTCCAGGCAGTCTTGTGGGAGATCCGTCCCGAACACGTCCGCAACCATTGGCGGTTCAACGGCCGCCCCGACCGGTGGACGGTGCCCACCCGGCAGGCCGGCGAGATGGAAGGGGTGCCGCGGTGAGGGTGGCGGAGCTGGTCGTCCGGTTGCAGGCGCTGGACCCGGACGCGGTTGTGGTGGTGCCGGGCTACGAGTCGGGTGTGGACGATGTGGACCTGGTCGAGCCCGTCACGACCCAGCTGTGGGTGCTGCGGGAACGTGGCACGGCCGACCGGATCTCGAACGACCCCCAACCGCACGCCTACGACCATGAAGGTGTGCACCGGCTCGTTGCGGGCCAAGGAGTGCCGGGGGTCCTGATCGGGTCACGGCGGCACGCCGCCCGGTTGGAGGTGTGACTGTGCGCTGGTTCACCTCCGACACGCACTTCGGGCATGCCAACATCCTTCGGTTCGAGCCGTCCCGGCCGTGGACCGACCTCAACCGGATGAACATCGACCTGGTTGCGCGACTCGCGGCGCCGCTGCACGCCGAGGATGAGGTGTGGCATCTGGGTGACGTTGCGCTCGGCCACCTCGACTCGAACCTGCCGTTCCTCGCCATGCTCGGCGTACCGGTCACCCTCGTGGCAGGCAACCATGACCGGGTCCACCCGTACTACGGGCAGCGGGCCGAACAGTTCACCGGCGTGTACCGGGATCGGTGCCGGCTGGCTGGCTTGGTGCTGACGAACACTCGGCTGACGTTGGCAGACGGCACCAGCGTGCAGGTCTCCCACTTCCCTTACGGTGACCCGTCCGTGCCGGGTGTGGAGGAACGGCACGGGCACCAGGGGGCGGACAAGTTCGCCCGGTGGCGACCGGTCGACGACGGGGGCTGGCTGCTGTGCGGCCACGTCCACTCCGACTGGCGACAGCACGGCCGCCAGATCAACGTCGGTGTCGACGCGTGGGGCGGCCAACCCGTCCCTGAGGAGACTCTGGTTGAGCTGATCGGGCTGGGGCCGGCGGACAGGGGCCCGCTGCCGTGGGTCTAGCGGCTGTCGTCGGAGGCGGGCGGACCCTCGAGACCGAGGAGGCGCCGCAGCCGCGGGTCAAGCTGCTCGACGGGGTCCATCGCGGGGCTGACCGGACGGCGCGGTAGGTCGAGGGCGGCCTTCAGCCATTCTTCGACCTGGCCCTGTTCGGTTGGTTCGATCCGGGTGCAGCGAGTCTGGTCGTACCAGCCGTCGGAATAGGTGCGGGTCCAGCGGTGCCGCCACCCGACCCGGAACTCCCAGTGCCGGATGTCGTCGGGGTCGTCGGGGTTCCGGCCGGCGACATCGGCCAGCCGCAGCCACTGGTTGTCGTCATAGCCAACGTTCCCAGCCGTGCCGCGGATCCGGATCGCGCGGGACTGGCCATACCGACGCCCGTGCCAGTCCAGAACCCAGATCGCGCCGCCCGGCTGATCACCGTAGACAGCGAACAGACCATGAGGCTGGTCGGCCAGCACCAGGTGTTGCGTGTTCACAGTTCGCGGTCCTGATCTGTGGGCTGCGACGCGGGCCGGCCGTGGATGTCGACCAGCAGGGTCAGGTCGCTGATCGGCTGGCCGGCCGTCCCGAGACCCTCCACCTGCCAGCCGGCAGGCTCGATCCGCAGGCTGTACCGCAGATGGTGATGGCCGTGGACCCACACCCCGCCCGGGACCAGGCACCGGTCGGCGATCCGGCGCAGCCGCCGCTGATGCTCATCCGACGCCACGATCCGGTCCTCATCCCACCAAGTCGCCTCGATGCGTTCCGGCCACGGCAGGTCCTGCCCCAGCGACCGGGCCAGCGGCCCCGAGGGTGTCCCGCCGGTAAGCGGAGCGCTCCACAGCGTGTCGTGCGCCACCACCACCTGTGCCGGGTCCGGGTTGCCCGCGATGATCTCGTTGGCCTCGGTGTCGCTGACCGCTTCGCCGGCGACAGGCCGGCCGCTGATGCTGACCGCGCCGCCGATACACAACCAGCCGCGCTCACCCCACGGCAGCCGGTAGCCGCGCGGCAGATGCACCACCCCCGGCGCCACCTCCAACAGCGCACCCGGCCCCAGACACTGTTCGGTGCGCATCGCAGCGAGCAGGTCGTGCCGGTCATGGTTCCCCTCAATCCAGAAGAACGGGATGCCGGTCTCGGCGACCGCCTCCGGGATCGTCGTCTCGATCTCCAGCGACGGCGTGATCGTGGCGCCGGGCCGGACCATCTCCCAACCAAGATCACCCACCTGCACCACCACCTTGGCACCCACCCGTGCGGCATACCGGATGACCTCGGGGGCATGCCAGGACCGGTGCAAGTCACCAACCAACAGAGCACGATCCGGGCTGTCGCCGAGCCACCGCCCAGCAAGTGAGGCCGTCACGGGTGGACCCTCTGCGCCCGTACCAGACGGGTGGGACGGTCGAAGTAGACGCCGGGCCGGTTCACGGCACGTCGATCACTTCGACCGCGACGACCGGCGTTGTTTCCCGGACGGTCACGTCGTAAGCCGGGTCCAACGGCTCGAGGAACAGCAGCCACCGCTTGCCGATCACCGGATCGGCCGGCCGCTGAAGCAGCCGCAACTCGTCCCCGTCACGGCGAAGAGTTGCCCGGTCGACGCCCTCGGCCGGGTCGACCGGCAGCTGAAGCCGCCGGTAGGCGAGCGTGTCGAAGTCGACCTCGTGGCAGCTACCAGACGCCGTCTCAACACGCACGATCATGCGTCGCCTCCCGCCGTCCCGGCCCGCAACCGTGCCATCTCGGCCTCGCCCACCTTCCGGAAACCGGTGCACGTCCGCTGCAGCCACCACCAGTCGCTCTCCCCAAACGTGCCCTCAGGATCAGCCAGCCACCGATGCCGGCAGCCGACTCGGACCATGCCGGGCAGCGGCTCGGCGCCGTCACCGCTGATCGACCAGATGCCCAGCAGCGGCACCACCTGGTCGTCCCACCACGCACGGCCGTGCGTCCCGGGCCCGGTGATCCGGACCATGTGCAGCCGGCCCTGCCCCCACCGCAACGCGTACCGGGTTGCTGAATCCGACTCGACCAGATACCAGCCCGCAGCCAGGTGTTCGTCCAGCATCAATGTGTCCATGACCGCGATCCTGATCTACACCACTGACACCCCCGCTCGCGTTCGCGACCATGTGGTGTCCGCCACAGGGGTACTGCTAGTCGAGACCGCCTTGTCGGTATAGCGGGCTCGTCCTGAGCGAAGTCTCAGCCCGCCAGCTGCGGGGCAAGACGTGCATCGAGGACCTCGTCAATGGCTTGAAGGGCGGACTGCTTGAATCGAAGCAGGCGTCGGTGCTCGTCTGCCATCCGTTGTTGGCTTGCTAGGCATGGCTGGCCCGCTGGATCTAGAGGGATGGTGGCGTGGACGAGCTGAGCGACGTTGGTCAGGTTGGCGCGGAAGACCCTGTCGAAGCCGTACTCGGAGCGGGTGGCTCGGAGAGCGAAGCACAGGTACTCGGGGTCGATCCGCTTGTCCAGGATTTCGGCGCGCCCGCAATGGTCGGTGGGCACGAACTCCTCACCTGCAGGGAGCAGGCTCCAGTCGAAGACGCCGTCGATCCCCCAGAGGAGGGAGGGGTGTTCGAAGGTCAGCTCGCCGGCGGACTCGACGCGTCCGAAGACTCGGCGTACGTTCGCTGAGTAGACCGGCACGCCGTGGCTGTGGGGACTCCGGATGTCTTTGAGCACGAGTCGTTGGCCGATACTGAGCCGGAATACACTTCTGTCGCCCATAGACAGCAGGCTGGACTCGGCAGGTTCGGCGAAGGTCAACTCAGCCTCGGAAATGTCTGTCGCGATCGCGGATAGCTGTGATCTGATCGCGTTGACGCGCTCAAGCCTGCGCCCCAGTTCCTCCATGGCGTCGTAGTCCAGCTCACCGGTCAAGGGCTCCACCGGCAGTGTGACAACGATGTCTGCCACCGTTGACGGGTAGAGCTTCGTGTACTCGTTTCGTCTGCCATCGACTCGCCGCCCAACCGCCTGGGCAGTGAGCAGTGGTTCTAGAGCGAAGCGCAGGTAGGTGAGTGAAGGCGTTCGCACGCCGTCGCGCGGCACCAGCACACACCGGTCGTGGTTGGTGCTGAACCGTCCTTCGATGATCCGCATCCGGCCGGCATAGCCGCTTCGGACCCAGGTCAAGTACTTTCCGTCGTAGTCGAACGAGTCGATCGAGCCGAAGGTCCGCGTCAGGGACGCCGAGAAGACGGGGTACTTCCCTGGGTAAGCTTCGAGGTAGGAGCGGACAAGATCGAACCGACCCGGCGTCGGCGTGAAGAGGTCTCCGACGCGCACCTCCCGCATTTCGGTCATGCCAGTTCCCCGAGCAGATCCTCAAGAGACTGGCGCGCCTCGTCGATCAGCTTCTTGAGCGTGTCTGCGTCTACTTCGATGGCCTCCTCGACGATTCCAAGGCTCACCTTCTCCTCGGCGCTCCAGTTACGGTCGATCAACCAGTTGCCCTTACCTCGAAGATCGTCGAAGGCAACGATCTTGCATCGAGGGTCGCTGGACGTGTAGCCGGCACGGTTGGTACTGAAGTAGCCGAACTGCTCGCGCATGGTTGGCAGGTCGTTGTCGTTGATCGGGATCCGCCGGGTGTCCCGCGACTCTCCGATCTCGGAGACCAGGTACGTAAACACTGGTTCGGTCTGGGTCACGCCGGGTTCGGGCTTGGCGTCGACCGCGAGGATGAACGTCTTCTTCGGAGTCGAGTAGAAGGTCCTGGACGGGAGCGCGACGATCGCCCGGACCATTGCCTTCTCCTCGACGAACCTCAGGATCGGTGCCTGGTTTAGCAGACCGTCAGGCACCACGACGAACGCCTGACCCACCTTGGGCTTGAGGTGGTTCACGATCCACTGGATCGCCAAGGATTCCGTGCCGCGCCCACCTACGGTGTACTCGTTGGTCAGGTTGGCGGCCTCCAGGGCTGTGCGCAGCGACGCCGAGCCGCTCGTGACGTACGGAGGGTTCGTCAAGATCAGGTCGTAGCGTTCCGACGGATCGACACGGCCAAAGGTGCCGAGGTTGGAGCGGAGCAGCTGGAAGGTGTCGTTGAACGCGTGTCGGGCGAACTGATCCAGGACGTTCTCAGAGTGGTACTCGGCCAGGAGGTCGGACAGATAGACCAGCATGTTCGCCTTGGCGAGGATGATGGTCCGCTCATCCTCCTTCTCGTCGGTGCCTTTGTCGTAGCCACGGAACGTGATCCTGGGTGCAACGACTCCGTCTTGCGGGCGGAACTGATCCAGCAGGTTCGGGTTCTCCGCGATCGCCTCCAACAAGAACCCGCCAACCCCGCAGAATGGGTCGCAGATCGCCGCGCCGTCGGTCAGCGACCCTGCCCGTGACATCCTCACGATCTCTTGCACCACATTGCGCGGAGTGAAGTACTGCCCCAGCGACCGGATCCCGGCCTGCTGCCGCAGGAACGACTCATACAGGCGGGTCTTGAACTGGCGGTCGATGTACTTCAGCGACCCGCTCTCGTTGTCGAACGCTTGGAACGCCTCGATGACCTCTCCGAACAGTGACGCTTGGGCCTTGTTCGGGTCGCCTTTCTCGTTGACGAAGATCGTGCCGTTGATAATCGTCGTACCGTCCTCGGACTTGGGGAACAGGGTCCGGATCCGAGGTCGACACATGTTGGCGTACTGCTCCAGCGCCGTGTTCGCGCCCTCGTTGGCGAGCACTTCGACTACCGACTTGAACGAGTGCTGGCCGGTCAATACGCCCGTGTCGGACAAGAACTTGAAGACCAAGATCTCGACCACGTTGTAGAGACACTTCTCGGGCTCCTTTCCGGTGTTCACCCAGATCTTCTGCCAAACCTTCTTCGAGAGGTTGGTCGGGTCAATCACCGCGCGCGGCAGCAACTGGTCGTTGTCGGCCCGGAGCGAATGCTCGGCCATCTCGATCAGGGAGACGATCTCAGCCGCGTCCTGCGAACTGATCGTGCCCGACGACACGGCTGCCGGGTCGAATAGGCGCTGGACCGGGTGGCCATCTTGTCCGATGACGGGCCGCCGGGTAGCCGCGTTGTACCAGTGGCTCTTCTTGCCATCAGTCAAGATCAGGAGCCGGCAGACAGCATTCGCGATCGGGGCATACTTTTCAACGACCGCCGCCAACTTGCCTGCCGTGAGTTCTTTCGGCTGCTTGATCTCGACAACCGCCTTGATCCCACCCACGGGCAGAAACACGATGCCATCAGGCTTCCGCTTTTCCTCCTCTGGCGAAAGCGTCGAACGGATGAACCGGCTCTTGCGAAGCTGCTGCAGGGTCGTCGACCCCAGCGACAGGTACGAAAGCCGTCCCAGCGGTTGGGCCGCTCGGGCGACCAGGTCCTCGCTCACGCCACCCGCCCTCCAGCCTGCACCCACCGGTTCGCCGCGACGGCGCATACGGCCCTGAGAAGGGAACACGTTCTCTGCCCCATGCCCTGAGCCACATTCATGTGCGCCATCCTTCCACTCACCTCAGCCATCTCCACATTTGGGGATCTCTGGTGACATTCTCATAGCGTTCTTATTCGAGCGCTATTATTCTACCACCATGACCTCCCCGCTGGCACCGCTCGGCACTGCGATTCGCGCGCGCCGCGAGGGTTCAGGCATGACGCAGGAACAGCTCGCGGCCCGAGCGGGGATGGGCACGTCCAGCCTTCGAAAGTTCGAGGCCGGGCGGGCCAGTGGCGTGAGCGTGATCACAGTTCTGCGGCTGCTCAACGTGTTCGACATGCCGATCACGTCGCTTGAGCCGCTCGCCCGTCAGCTCGCCTCGGATGACGACGCAGGCCCCCCCACGCCCCATGGCCGTGCTCGTCCGCGGACGAGCCCAACCGGCACTGCGTCTTGACCGCGCGCTTTTGGGGTCGACCAAGGACCATGCTCCTGGCGGGCTTAGGCTCTGCTTCGTGACTAGGGCGATGGAGCGCTCGCCGGGCGACAACTACACCGCCACGGAGATCATCTACCTCTCGCAGATCCGCGACCTGCTTGACGCGGTGCCAGAGCTTCATCGCGTTCGTGAGAGCCATGTCCGGGTGAGGCCGAAGCCGACCAGCCAGATCGGAGTGGATGACGCAGCCACCAACCCAACGGAGCTGTCTCACATGGTCACCTACTGCCAGAACGTGGCCATCGACAATCTGCGTTCCCTCGAGCTTCTCCTACGGGCGAAGCCTCCGGGGATCTTCCTGCCACAGTATGGCGCGTATCCACTCATTCGTGCCGTGATCGAGTCGAGCGCCCAGGCAGTCTGGATGTTGCGACCGAACGAGTCGCGCGAACGCATCGCTCGTACGCTTCGAGCGCGGCGCGGCGAGGTGAAACACGAACTGGGCCTGCGCCAGCTGATGAACGCGCCAGACGACTCCGACTCTCCTCAGGTCCGGAAGGCGAAGGCCACCGCCCGACAGGACGCTGCCATTGCCGCCAAATGGTGGGATAAGACGGTCGCCCGGCTCGCCGGTGAGGCCGGAATCACGGCAGCAGCAACTTCAGAAGGAACGCCGGGCTACGGCCCGCTCCTGGAGGACGCATCAATCGCGCTAGGTGTGCCCGGCGCCTATTCGCGGAGCATCTGGCACATGGTGAGCGGTCTCAGCCATCCATCCAGCACCCGTGGGCTCGCGTTCTCGCGTGTCGAAGAGTTGCCAGGTACCACGTCCAGACTCAAGGTCACCCGGATGACGGCCGACCCGCGCGTCGTCCAGTCGGCGCTGAGCTTAGGCGTGGCCTTCTATCAGGCCGCCGAGGATCTGCTGGTCACACGATTGCTGACTCCGGCCACCAGGTGAGCACCCGCTCAGTTGTCCCGGCGGCGAACCCGAGCGGCCGTCACGTCTAGAGTCCTGCCGTGAACGTGACCCCTGCAACATGCGCTCTGCTCGCCCAGATCGTGCCCGTGTTCTTGCTGACCTTCGCGGTCCGCGGCAGCCATATGGCGCGATCCTCAGCTGACGATGTGCGCCGACGCCCAAGGCGATCTAACAAGCGGTTCCGCTGGTCAGATCCCCGGCTGCAGTGGGCGTTCGTCGTGCTGCTATTCATCGGTTTCGAGGCGTTCCTTGTCGCCGCGGCAGAGGGCATTGCCGTCGCACCAGCGGTCTTGGTGTGGACCTGGTTCGGGCTAGTGCTGCTGTACGCGGGCATCGAGTTCTGGATATCCGGTGTCGCGAAGGATCCGGTGCAGTCCGCAGCCACCAACGATCACGACTCGTAGGTTCGGCTGCCGGTGCGCTGGCCGGACGCCTAGCCTGCTGGGGGCGCGCCAGACGGCTATCCCACGATCGGCGGGCGCGTCCACCAGCTCACAACTCGTGTGCCGGCTGCCCCCCGACTGGTCGGCGTGAGTTGCGTCCCCGGAGCTTGGCGGAACCCGGGGAAGGCCGAGGATTGAGATTACCGACCTGGGACCGCGATCCCCAGACCCCGTCCGGGTGACGCCTTGCTACAAGCGAGCGGCCGCACACCGCCTAGGTGTGATGTGCGGCGTTCAACGATCTCCGGCCAGGACGAATGCTGCTGGGGCGGAACTCTGCCCGCCAGCCAGTGAAAAGTCCGGGCCTCGCGGGACACGAGGGTGCTGAATCTCAGCCGGCCATGGGCAAAGGCGCGCAGATCAGTCGAGGCGCTTGCATCCTCCGCATCGGGGTAGCCCACCGGTACCGGAGGCGAGGTTCTTCTTCTCGATCTGCTCACCGTTGGGGCAGTCGCGGTAGTCGTGGCAAACCCGCGGATCCCGCAGGTCGATCGAGTGGTACGGCGTGCACCTGATGGCCATCGTCAGTCCTTCCTTCAGCGGTCGCGACCGCGCGAGTGCCGCCACCTCCGAGGCTAGGACCGGCCATCCCGCCCAGCGGCTGGCCAGGTGGCCAGACTTCAGGGATCTCGGCTGTCCACATGGATCGACTTCGGCCCGGACAAGCCGACTGTCATCTTCTCGGCGACGCGATGGAGTCACGTCCACCCCATGGAGGACGTCGGGCTGATCGTCGCGCGTCCGACCAAGCCGGCAAATTACGTGGCCGACCACGCAGTTCCGGCCCCATGCGCTGACAGTGATCGCCGCCGCCATGCTGATCACACCCTTGCCCAAAACCGCCACTGCAGGTGGGCAGATCGCAGACGACACGGGACTCGTTCCGAGGCCCCAGCGAGGGGGATCTACTTGGCGAAGGAATTCTCGATTGTCCGCTCGACCGTGGCCGATGTGAGTTTCTCGACGTCTTTCTCAAGTGTCGCGGGGACATCGTCGGGAACTGACAGATCCCCGCTCTCGTCGACGAAAATGGTTCCGGCACCAAGCCCGACGATCGCGTAAGCACCCGAAGGATACGGCTTGAGGAACAGGACTGCACTTGCGCCGTCGGAAGCGGGGCGAATCGCGCCGTCGACGTCCGTGGTCACCTGGGAGACCTGGATGGTCGTTCCGGCGAGGGTTTCGTCGCCGGCGACGACCTCGTCCACAACGAAACCCCATAGCTCCATCGGCAAGCCCTCCCAGTCACCGCCGTTGAGTGCACCTTCGGTGACGGCCTCAGAGCGGGCTCCGAAGTGACCCTTGACGACCAGGTCCGCTTCTGCGGCGAGTTGCTCCACTGATCCGAACTCCGGCCCGTCAACCGACACGATTCTCTGCTCGCCGTTGCTATTGGCCGTGCCTGGGGATGTCGCAAGCGATGAGCTGCACCCTGCCAGAAGCAGGCTCGCTGTCGCCACAACGGCCGCCCGAATCACGATCTTCTGCATTGTCTGTCTCCTTCTCAGTAGATCGCGTTGACGCCTTTGACATCGTCTGCCCATGGATCGTCGTTACCCCAGTCGCAAGTCCACTTCGTCGTGCCCTGTACCATGACCGACTTGGTATCGCTACAGGTGCGGCTGACGTGGGCCAGACCCAGGACGTGGCCGAACTCGTGGACTGCGACCATCCGCAGCTGCGCGGTCGTGAGCCCGGAAGATCCAGTCGAGTTCCAGGTTACCGTGACTTGACCTGACCACTTGCCGCTGGATGAGCAAGTACCCGAGGTGACGGCGTAGTAGGTGTCCACCGCACTGATCCCGGTCACCCACACCTTCGCCGAGGAGGCGCTTGAAGCTGTCGTGAACGTCACCGGCTGGCTCTCGGCATTCCACCGACTCTTCGCCGTGTTTGTCGCTGTGACATACTTCGCGATACTGGCGCCGTTGTACACCGTCGTCGACGTGCTCGGCAGTTTGCAACCGTTGAGCGCATAGGCGCTCGCAGGAGTAGCTCCTACCAGCGAACCTACGAACGCCGCGCCAACCAATACCGCTGTGGTGAGCAGCCTGCTCGTTCCACCCATCTTCTACCTCCGGAAGGCATCAGGAGCCGCGGGTCTCAATCCCCAAGGCGTCACCTTTGTCTTCACGCTACCGGACCTACCTATCGTTGCGCTGGGATTTTCAGGAAGAGGACAACAAGGGCTCATCAATCCAAGGTGCAATTCAGGCAGGATGAACGCTTGGTCGGCTTGCGACGACACTCACGGATAGGTCTCATCCGTTGGGCGTCGGGTCGGTAGCCTGACATGTCGTGGGTCGGCGTGCTCCTGGGGTGGGTTGCGCGCCGGCCACACCTCGACCGGAGGGGCACGACACGCTCGATCATCCGAGCCCGGACAGGTAGATCGGGACGAACAACTGGCGCACTCGTGCGAGTGCAGATCGGGGGCCCGATGCCCAACGGCAACGAACGCCACGTGGTGTCGAACCTGAATGGAGGTTGGGACGTTGTGGCGCCGGACGCGAAGCGTGCCAGTGCCACACCGACACCCAGAAGGCCGCCCAGGACCGGGCTCGCGAGATCGTCGAGAACGCCGGCGGCGGCGAGGTCGTGACGCATGGCCGTGACGGCAAGATCCGCGACTCGGACACGATCGCGCCTGGCAACGACCCGTTCCCGCCCCGCGACAAGAAGTAGACGGCTGAAGCCGCGCCATCCGGTCGAGAAGTTCAGGACGCGGCCGCCCGCCGGACCTCCCGATAGATCGTGGTCCGAGAGACCCCGAAAAGTTCGGCCAGTTCAGCTTGGGTGTGCTCGCCGGCCGCATCCAGGGCGAGGAGGTGCCGTCGTTGTGCCGGGGTCAGCTTTGGCTGTTTGCCGCGGAGCCGGCCCTTTGCTTTGGCGACTGCCATGCCTTCGCGGGTGCGCATCCGGATGAGGTCGGCCTCGAACTCGGCAACCATGCCGAGGACGTTGAACAGGAGCCTGCCGACGGGATCGGTTGGGTCGTAGACGCTGCCGCCGATGCTGAGCGCGACCCCTTTGCGGGTCAGTTCGTCGGCGATGTCACGGGCGTCCGGCAGCGATCGAGCGAGTCGGTCGAGCTTGGTGACGACCAGCGTGTCGCCCGCCCTGACCGCGGCCAAGGGTTCCCGGAGGACGGGGCGTGCCCGGTCGTGCCGGTCAGCCCGTGATCGACATGGATGATGCCCTGATCGATACCGGGAGCTGTAGCCCGTTGTACTGCCCGGTCAGGTCCTGACCACTTGTCGACACTCTCGCGTACCCGATCCTCATGCGCTGGAGTGTTGCAGTTGGCACCCCCACAACGTGCATCTCACCGTACGAGGCTTACGTGCATCACGCTGACCGGGCGGACGGGCCCTCAGAGGACGCCAACACGATGCACGGTGAAAGACCGGCGTACGCGCGTGGTCGGCTGGTCAACCCGTCTCACCCCGAGCAGAACCGTGTCCGCCCGATAATGGGCCCTATGAGTGAGAAGCGTCAGGGTGCCGCGCGTTACGACCATCCGTTGCTGCACGAGACGATCTGGTCAACCGTTCCAGACTCGATCCCGATCCAGTTGCAGCGCAGGTACATGAAGCGAGAAGCGATCCGGGGACGCGCCCTCGATTCGCAGCGGGTCGTCTACTACCTGCGAATGCCCGAGCAGTCACCGAAAGCCGGATTGATCAAGATCGGCCATACAGAGGACCTCACCCAGCGATTGAGCCAGCTCACCGCAAAGTACGGCGGCCGACCGGAAGTCCTCGCGACAGAGCCGGGTGATGGTCCGCTGGAGGAAGAGCGGCACTCCAGGTTCGGGCACATCTCGGTCGGCGGCTTCAACGAGTACTTCCAGGCCGACGGTGAACTGATGCGCTGGATCGATCAGGTCGTGGCCATCTGGGGTCCTCCCATGATCACCGGGCCGCTTCCGCCAGGCTGGCCATGGCCCGAGTAGCGAGCGCAGGCGGCCCGACCTTGTGGGCTCTTGAAGTCAAGATGCATCGAGATGCGCGCGGCTGTCAGAGATAGTGGCTAGACTGAAGTCAACAGTCCCCCCGCCGCCTCTCCACGATGCGCCCTGCGGGGGTCCTTCCTTGTCAGGAGTGGAGCTTGTCGACGCCAGCGCGGCCCTTCCTCACGCTCGACGAGCGTGTGGACTACCTGCGCCGCAAGAACTACCTGTTCGACAGCATCCCCTCCGAACGAGCGCAGGAACGACTGGCGGGAGTCAATTTCCACTACCTCCTCGGCTACGCCCGCAACTACCGGCTTCTCGGGTCGACTGGAAGGGTGCCTACTGATGACGCTCTTGACAGGGTGTTCGACATCGTCGACGCTGACCGCGAACTGGCAATCTCTGTGTTTCGCGGCCTGCGGATGCTTGAGTGGAAGCTACGTGCCCTGTTTGTGGAGCACCATTGCGCGCTGTTCAGCCCCGATGCCTGCTACCTCAAGGCCAACCACTACCGAGTGTTCAAAGCTGATCTTCCCCCGCTCGCCGGAATCCTCGAGAAGCACATCCGCCGATCCCGTGAACCGTATCTGGTCGAGCACTTCGCGAACAGCGACGACGCAGGCGCGCTACCGGTGTGGGCTGTGGTCGACACGTGGTCGTTCGGTGCCCTCAGCCGGGTGATCTGCGAAACCGTACCCGCGACCTGCGCTCGACAGAGCGACGAACGACGACTTTGGAAGGAAGTCGCAACGTCACTCGGGGTCAGCGCGACAACAGTCATGGGCAAGCTTGAGGCAATGACGGTGCTCCGAAACCTCGTCGCCCATCACTCTCGGCTCTGGATGCGCCCCACCGCCTACACGCCCAAGATCCCGAAAGTGTTCCCGGAGTCGCTTCGCAGCAGCGTGCAGCCAAAGTCTATGTACGGAGCCTTCCTGACCCTCGCGGAGATGCTAGGGCCACGCGATGAGGGCCGAGCCCTGCTTGCCGAGATTGACAAGATCCTCAGCGACAACGCGGCCTTCAGGCTTGGGATCACCCACCCGATCGCCAAAGCGTCATAGCCGACCTGCTTCGAGCGGTCCGGCACGATGCCGGCCGTACCCGCAACGCCGCGAATCTGCGCGGCTACCACCCTCGACCTGGTGCCGCCACCCGAACGACGCAACCAGCGCCCCCGACCGGTGTTCTGCGCCTAGACCTGAACAGGTGATCACGCGATGAACTCGGAATCAGATTCTGACTACCATCGTGCCGGTTGGGGCGACACGCATTGGTTCGTGTCTGGCTGTTTCGCGGAATCATCCGGCGGAGGCCCAACCGCCCGCCGAGAGCGTGTCCACACCGGATGAGGCGGCCCACCTTGAAGCTACGCGCAACAGAACCCGGCCGCGCCGCACCGGAAGCCTGTCGTAGTGCAGCAATAGCATCTGCTCGTGAGCACTCGCGAAACTCGAGACGGCCCGGTGGGTGATGGCATTTCCCTGCACAGTCTCTCGCCTCAGTTCGACCCCGACCATCACGGCATCTACCTTGCGGCACTCAAGGACGCCGTCAACAACCGACCCGGGATTCGCAACATCGCCCTCACCGGCGCATACGGAACGGGCAAGAGCAGCATTCTCACGGAGCTGGCACGGCAATGTCCGCAGCGGGTGGTGGAGGTCTCACTCTCGTCGGTCGGCGACCCTCCGGCGCCCACGGGTGGTGAGCCCGACGTGACAACCTTGGAGGAGCAGACGAACCTCATCCAGAAGGAGATTGTCAAGCAGATCCTCTACAAAGAGAAGCCATCGAAGACCCCTGGATCGAGATTCCCCCGGGTGTCGCAGTTCAAGTTTGGGCTGGCAGCCCTCCAGTCCGCGGTCATCTCGCTGGTGATCACCGGGATCATCTGGCTCACCGGCTCAGGCAAGCCGATCGAGGCTATTAGCGGTCCCGACCCTGCACTCGGCGTCCTCGCCTACACGATGCTCTGGCTCGCGATCACCGCCGCCATCCTTGTCTTGCTCCGTGCCACCCACGGCCGGGTCACTCTCGACAAACTCACAGCAGGTCCTGCCGCCGTCACCCTGAACTCCCAGTCGTCGTCCTACTTCGACAAGTACCTGGATGAGATCGTGTACTACTTCGAGGTAAGCCAGCGTGACATCCTCATCCTTGAGGACCTCGACAGGTTCGAAAATGTCCGCATCTTCGAGACACTGCGAGCGCTGAACACAATCCTCAACGGCTCTTCGCAGGTTCAGAAGGAGGTCAGGTTCATATACGCCCTGCGGGACAGTGTGTTCGAGAGACTCGGTGCCGATCCGCTGGGCGACCTGCCCGATGCCGCCCAGCGAGAGGTGGAGCGCGCCAACCGAACCAAGTTCTTCGACCTCGTCATCCCGGTCGTGCCGTTCATCACACACAAGAACGCCCGGGACCTCATGACCAGGGCCATGGACGGGACGGGTGTCTCAGCGGACCTGATCGATCTGGCTGCCGGGCACATCGCCGACATGCGCCTGATCTGGAACCTCCGCAACGAGTACGACATCTTTTCCCACCGACTCCTCGACATTGACGATCCGGTGCCGGGCCTTGATCCGGACCGGCTGTTCGCGCTGCTCCTGTACAAGAGCGTTCACATGACCGACTTTGAGCGCATCAGGCTTGGCCGGAGCGCTCTCGACGACCTGCACGTGAAGTGGCGCGGGCTCGTTGCCGACTCCCTAGCAATCAAGTCGAAGGAGCTGGCTGCTCTGTGGAAGGAGTCCGAGGGGCCATCGGCCTCTGCCCGGGCTAGTGCCCACCTGGGCGCACGCCTCATCGCGTTTGCAGCGGGACTCAACGCCACAAGGTATCCAGCCAACGGGAGCACGCAGGTCAGCTTGGCCGGCACCCTGTATGGCGAGGACGAACTCCGGTCAGCCGAGTTCTGGTCCCGAGTCCTCCAAGGTCAGAGCACGATCGACATCACCTACGGCATTGGGCGTAGCCAAGCCAGCATCCAAGTTCCGGTCAGCGCGCTCGAGTCGCTCCTCGGTGTTGAAGTCCGTGCCGAACTCTGGGCCGACATCGACCGAGGCGCTATCGAGGAGGACATCGAGGGCTGCAATCGGGTCATCGAGTTCCTCCGTCATCATGAGTGGTCACAGGCGTACAGCAGTCCTCATCTCGCGCCAAAGGGCAACGATGCTCCACGAGAGACCTTCAAGACTCAGGTCGACAAGCTCGAATCCGAGCTGGCCCAGCAGCTGGTCCGCCGCGGCTACATCAACGACTACTTCAGCCTCTATGTCTCGCAGTACTACGGCCAGCACCTTCACCGCGACGCACTGAACTTCATCGTTCACGCCATCGACAAGAACGAGCCTGACCCCACCTACAGTCTGAGTCCAGAGGACGTGGAAGCGATCTTGGCCGAACGTGGCGAAGGCGTCCTCCACGAGCGATGCATGCTCAACATTTCGGTCGTCGACCATCTCCTCGAAACGAAATCGCCGCTCATGAAGCCTGTCATCGGACAACTCACCAATGGAGCCCAACCAACCCACGAGTTCCTCGATATCTACCTAGCCCAGGGCGTCCACCGGCGTGAACTCATCGAACTCGTATCCCCCCACGATCCGGAGATCTTCCTGCACCTCGTGAAGGATGCGCCAGTTGACGAGGACACCAGAGTCGACCTGGTTGATGCTGCCCTGACGAACTGCAGCAGCGAACTCACCTACAAGGTCGCAGGCGAGCTCGGTGACTATCTCGAGACCGAATACCTCCGCATGCCCGTTCTCACAAGCGATCGCGAACTTCCGCTGGAGGCGGCAGAGCGGGCAGCGGGGATCCTGGCTGTCGCGGGTGTGCGCCTTGAGAGCCTGGCCGACCTGAGCGCCACTTCGCGCCCACACGTCGTGAAGCGCAGCACCTACAGAATCAGCGAAGACAACATCCTTCTGGCGGCTGCGTGTTCGGACATCGCCCTCGACACCGTTCTCGCCGGTAACGAGAACGTCTACAACTACCTCATCCGCCACCTCGGCACGTACCTGGAAGTTCTTCGAAGTGCGGCCTCGACACGCCTCAGCGTCGCCAGCCCGGATAAGTACAGCGACGTCGTTGCCGACGCTGCACGTCGCGCCAGCGCCGATGAGATCGAAAGGGTCATCAGGTCCGCGTCGCCGGACTGTAAGGTAACCAGTCTCAACGAAGCGCTACCGGAGGGCGCCTGGACGCCGCTGGTGGCAGCTCAACGGGTCACGCCCACGTACACGAACGTAACGAACTACATCCGGTTAACCGGCAGAGTCGATGAGCCCCTCGCAGCGCTTCTAGCCACTTGCAGGAGAATCACTGAAGCCGACTTGGCGTCCGCTGCCGAACGCCAAGACCTCGCACTTCGGATACTCCAAGCGCGAGACGTGTTGCCAGACCCCGAAGCTCGGGTAGTCCTCGCAGAGAGCCTCGACCTCGAAGCCCCATTGCCGGTATCTCAGATCGGCGTAGAGTCTGGACCTCTCGCCGGACTCCTAATCCGCGCCGGACTCGTCGCCGACGAAGCCAGCACCTTCACCCCTGATTTCATGCCTGACTGGGCCACACTGGAGAACGCCATCGAGTGCTCCGCTCGGTTCGTCGAGTTCATGAGCCCCGACCTCATTCGTGCCGACGACCTAGGCCACCTCTTCGACAGCACCATCCTCGAGTCAATCAAGCTCGAGGTACTGGATCATCTCGATGAGTACACCGAGGAAGCCGAGTCGGCTGAACTTGCGGCTGTAGCTCGATACGCATACCACAGCCGGGTCGAACTCGACCGGCCACCGCTCGAGATCCTGGCAACGGGCGGCGTCTCAGGCACGGTGATGATCCACCTCCTAGCCAACGCGCCGAACCTTCCCACCGAAGACCTCCGGGCCACGCTGCGCGACCTCGGCGGCGACTATGCGCTCATCGCAGACGTTGGGTACGCAAGGCCCAGTTTCCCGCACGATGAGCCGCATCGTCTCGTCCTCGAAAGGATGAAGACTGCTGGGATCGTGAGTCAGTACTGGCCCGAGATGGGTGGCCGCCTTAGGGTCAGCCTCAAGCAGCACTGAGCCATCCGGACCACTCTCGTTCGACTCAACCCAGGCACTAGGGGCGGCACGGACGTTCTCGCTAGCGACCATCGTGGATCACTGCGGCGGCGCCAAGAGGCAACCCGTACCAAACACCCCCGTGGGGCACCGTCCTGCCGTCAGACCGAGATCGCTGCCTCGCCCCGACCTATCATCGTGCGACCCGCTGTAAAGCCCCCTGTAAACACCTGGCGTGGACGCTGTGAACGCCGACCTCCGGCGACCACCGACACACCTAGCCAGCGACGAGTCGTGATCAACCCCGGTAACTCAGTCCGAAACCGATCGCGTGGAGCCGGTGCCGGTCACCGAGGGCGAGCGTCATCATCGGGTGCGTGTCATCGAACGGACGAGCCGGCGACACGGTCTCGCCCAGGAAGCGGATCGCCTCGACGAGTTCCTCGTCGCTGTCGGCGACCGGCGGACGGCTCTCCCTGTGGCCGTCCCCGAACTGGACGACGACGGAGTCGCAGCCATGGATCTCCACGTTCTCCGCGTGGGGGATCTCGAACAGCGGCTGCAAGCGGCCGAACCCGAAGATCGCGTTCTCCACCGCATCCGCGTACGCCTGCTCGACAGCGATCGGCCACAGCGCCTCACCTCGCGTGCTCAGCGCGTCGACGTGGTCGCGGACCACCGTCCGCACGATCGAGCGGCCGAGCAGGCGACGGTCCACCTCGGTCAGCGGGCCCTGTCGATCGGCGATCGCGGCGGTGATCCGCTCCGACGCCCTGCGGCGAAGCACCACCACCAGCTGCCAATCGACCGGCGGCTGCTCGGGCCGCGCCTCGATCAGCCGCTCCCTGGTGACCACCTGGTCGAACGACACCGCGCCGGCCAGGAGGTCCACCTCCGCCAACCGCTTCACGGTCGCTCACCGCTCACGGGCGTCGGGCACTCCACGGAGCTTCTCCACACCGGGCTGCCGCCCGGGACCAGTCCGGCCATCGCCCGACCCCCTGTACCGCGGGCCCGGCTGGCCGGGGGTGGCCACGCTGACCCGCGAATCCGAGGATCGTAGGCGACCCCCCACCCGCCCCCACAAGTAGTCCCCGCCAAATTGTGGATAACTTCCCGCACTCGTACAGTCCGTCCACAACAAGGTGGGCCAGAGCCGCGGCGAACACGCCATTCCCGTCCACCACAAAGTGGACCGATCGTCGCGAGTTCACCGCACATCCGTCCACCACAACGTGGACCACCCGCCGCCCACCACAAAGTGGACGCATCATCGCGAGTACACCGCAGAACCGTCCACTTCAAGGTGGACGGTCAGTGCGGCAGGGCAAGCGTGGTCGGGGTCCGGACGGCGAGACCGTCGGCGACGAGGGACGCGACGGCGCGATCACGCTGCGCGGCGTCCGGCCAGTCGGGGAGGAGGTCGGCCAGCTCCACCGGCGCCCCCGTCTCCCGCAGGATGCGCAGGACGGCCCCGCGCGCCTGCCGGTCGCTGCCCTCGTACCTGGCCTGTCGGCGCCGCTCGTCCCCGGTGTCCGGGTGGCCCGCCCCGTGCCAGGCGCACTCCGCCGACACCGGGCAGTCCCCGCACCGCGGCGCCCTCGCCAGGCACGTCGTCGCGCCCAGCTCCATCGTCGCGGCGTTCACCACCGCCGCCTCGGCCGGGTCCTCCGGCAGCAGCGCGGCCATCACGGCGAGGTCCCGACGCGACGGTGGCCCCGGCTGCGACCGCCCGTCCACCGCCCTGGCCAGCACCCGCCGCGTGTTCGTGTCGACCACCGGCTGCCGCTCCCCGTACGCGAACGCCGCCACCGCCCGCGCCGTGTAGTCGCCCACCCCGCTCAGCGCGAGCAGCGCGTCGACGTCCCGCGGCACCACCCCGCCGTGGCGCTCACAGATCTCCCCCGCAGCGATGTGCAGCCACAGCGCCCTGCGCGGGTAGCCGAGGTTCGCCCACTGCCGCAGCACGTCCGCCGGTGTCGCGGACGCGAGCGCCTCCGGCGTCGGCCACCGCTCCAGCCACGCCGCCAGGTGCGGGACCACCCTGTTCACCGGGGTCTGCTGCAGCATGAACTCGCTGACGAGCACTCCCCACGCCCCGAACCCCGGCCGCCGCCACGGCAGGTCGCGCGCGTTCTCGCGGTACCACGCGGCCAGCGCGGGAGCGAGATCGGGCACGCCCACAGCCTAGGAGGCCGGCGACCCGCGACCCGTGGCGTGGTGCGGGACGGAGGAGCGCCCCGGCTCGCGCAGCAGCGCCCGCCGATCCGTCGCCCTGGCGGCCAGCACCGCGCCGAGCGCCCGGACATCGGCCACGTACGCGCTGCTCAGGAGCCGGCGCGGCGCAGGCTCCCCGGACGCGAACACCCCGGCCTCCACGGGCTGCCAGGCGACCTTGCCCCACACCGGGACGCCGAAGCGGTGCCCGATCTCCCCCGACCCGTACGGACGCCCCGGCCCGACCACCACCAGCCCCACCCGCTCCTCGCCGGCCGCGGCCACGACCAGCGGCAGGTACAGCCGCAGCGCGGCCAGGTCGACCAGGCGGCTGCCGGTCACCACCGCCACCCCGCTGGACGCGGCGACGAGCGCCGGCGGCAGTCCGTCCGGCGTGATCCGTCCGGCGTCGACCAGCACCGTCCGCCCCGCGTCCTCCAGTGCCCGCGCCAGCTCGGTCCACGCCGGGCCGAACAGCGCCACCATCCCGGGGTGCGAGAAGCCCGGCAGGAAATCCCGCCCGCCGTCGGCCAGCGGCACCGTCATGGCGTCGAGGCAGGCGGCCAGCGGACGCCGCTCGCGGTGCGCCTGCAGCAGGCCGCCCAGCCCGCGTCCCCCGGGATCGCTGCCCTGCAGGTGACCGGCCAGCACCGTCTGGTCGGGCTCGCGGTTCGCGTCGACGAACAGCACGGGCTCGGGCCAGGTCACCGCCAGCGCGACCCCCAGCGCGGTCACCCCCGGCGCGTGCCCTGCCGAGGTGAGCAGCAGGACGCTCACCGCGGCCCGCCCGCCAGCCGCACCAGGACCAGCTGGTCGCCGGCCGCCAGCCGCGCGACCCGCTCCGCCTCCGACGCCGCCACCGTCACGTCCACCACGGACGCACCGTCGGGCAGGGTCGACGCCTCCGTCGCGATCCGTCCCGCCACGCTCGCGCCCACCGGCACCTCCCCGCCGTCCCTCGCCACCGGCACCAGCAGGACCTCGGTGCCCGGCGGCATCGGCGAGGACGGGATCCGGCCGGCCGCGAGCCGCAGCCCCACCCGGACGCTGCCGGCCTCGACGGCCGGCTCCCCGTAGGCGCGCGGGCTGAGCAGGCTGCCCCCGGTGAGGTCCTGCAGCGCCGTGCGTCCCACCACCTCGTCGAGGCGTTCGACGGGGACGGTCTCCACCCCCGCGACGTCGGCGGCCGACGTCACGCCGAGGTCGTCGGCGGTGATCACCTGGTCCCGGAACACCGTCCGCGTCACGGTGATCACGCTGTGGGCGTTGCTGAGGTTGCCGTACAGGAGCGCCGCCCCCAGGCCGCCCAGGCAGATCGCCATCACGCCGACCGCCATCCAGCGCACGTTGCGGCGGGCGCGCACGGCCCCGCCGGATGCTCCCTGCCCGGCCATCGCAGCCCCCTCGCGCCGCCACGGTGCGGACCGGGGGTGGTGGCAGGCCGTGCCGACGATCAGGCGATCGTAGGGGACACGGGGTTCCCGTTCCTAGGCCCTGCGCCAAGGCTGTGGACAACTCCGTAGACTCAGTCGGGACGGCGGCACCGTCCGCCCCCGCCGGAAGGAGCCCCGATGACCGCCCCACGAAGGATCCTGCGATGAGGCGCCTCCTGATCACCGGCGCGGGAGGCCCGGCCGGCATCGCCCTCGGCGCGCAGCTGGCCGCCGGCGCGGGCGACCTCGACCTGGAGTGGATCGGGGTCGACATCGTCGGGCTCGACGACCCGAACTTCCCGGTCACGTCGCTGGTTCCGCGCGCCGACGACCCCGACTACCCGCACGGCATGCACGAGGCCATCGCCCGCTACCGTCCGGACCTGCTCATCCCGACGGTCTCGGACGAGCTGCCGCAACTCGCCGTCCTCGCCGAGGCACTGGGCCTGCGTGCCCCCGGACTCACCGACGGCCCTTCGATCATGATCTCCGCCGCGGGCCCCAGCGCCATCGCCGCCGACAAACTGCTCACCATGTGGGTGCTCGAGCGCGCCCGGGTCCCGATCCCCCGGTTCGCCGCGACGACGGACTTCGCCGACACCGCCTCGGCCATCGCCTGGGGCGAGGGTCCGGTGGTCGTCAAACCCCGCATCTCCCGCGGCGGACGCGGGGTCGTCCTCGTCGAGAAGCCCGGCGACCTCGACTGGACGCAGACCGGTCCCGCCCAGATCGTGCAGACGTTCGCCGGCGGCGACGAGTACAGCCCCCAGCTGTACCGTTCGCCGCTGACCGGGGAGTGCACGGTCGTGGTGCTGCACAAGACCGAGCTCAAGGAGGGGCGGGTCGGCAACGCGCTCACCACGCAGCGGGTGGACGGGGACGCCGTCGCCGACGTCGTGGCCACGGCGATCGCCACCGCGCAGGCACTCGACCTGGTCGGCCCCGTCGACATGGACATCCGGCGCGACGCCGACGGCACCCCGGTCGTGCTGGAGGTGAACTCCCGGTTCGGCGCCAACTCGCAGAACGCGCCGGAGCTCCTGGCCGCGGTGCTGGCGGAGTGGCTGGCCTGACCGTGCTGGGTGAGGTCCTGGGCTCGATCGCCCTCGTCTTCGGGGTGACCATCCTCGTCACGGGCGTGGTGCGGCTGGCGCAGGTCCCCTTCGCCCTGGTCCACGAGGTGAGGCACCGACGCCTGCCCGACGACGCCCCCATCGAGGCCGGCTCGATCTTCGACGCCCCGCCGTCGGTGACTGTCGTCGTCCCCGCGTACAACGAAGAGGTGGTGCTCGAGAACTGCCTGCGCTCGATCATGGCGAGCGACTACCCGGACTTCCAGGTGATCTGCGTCGACGACGGTTCCAGCGACAACACCTTCGCGATCGCCCAGCGCCTGGCGGCGGAACTCCCCGGCCTCACCGCTGTCCGGCAGGAGAACGCGGGCAAGGGTGCGGCGCTCAACCACGGGATCGGGCTGTCGACCGGCGACGTGCTCATCCTCGTCGACTCCGACGGGGTGTTCGGGGCCCGCACGCTCACCGAGATGGTTCGCGGGTTCACCGACGAGCAGGTCGGCGCGGTGTGCGGCGACGACCGACCGGTGAACCTCGACCGCGTCCAGACCCGCTTCCTCGCCCTGGTCAGCCACGTCGGCACCGGTCTGATGCGGAGGGCACTGGACGTGCTGCACGCGCTGCCCGTGGTGTCCGGCAACACCGGAGCCTTCCGCAGGGACGTCCTCGACCAGACCGGCCTGCTGCGCACCGACACCGTCGGGGAGGACCTCGAACTCACCTGGCGGATCTACCGGGCCGGCTACCGGGTCGCGTTCCGTCCGACCGCCCTCGTGTACGCGGAGTCGCCCTCCACCCTGCGAGGCCTGTGGCGCCAGCGGGTGCGCTGGGCGCGCGGCCTGCTGCAGACGGTGGGCCACCACGGTGACATGGTGGGCAACCCGCGCTACGGCTTCTTCGGGATCTACCTCGCGATCAACTACCTCACCCAGGTGCTGGTGCCGTTCCTGCAGGTGCTGGCCATCATCGTGATGGTCGTGATCGCGCTGCTCGGCACGCGGGAGAACGTTCCGCTGGGCCTGTGGCAGCTGATCCTCTTCCTCGGACTGCCGATCTCGGTGGCGCTGCTGCTGCTCGCCCTGTGGCTCGACCGCGCGCCCGAGGACCTGCGGCACCTGTGGACGCTGCCGCTGTGGCCGGTCTACTCGGCCCTGATGACCGCCGTGATGCTGCGCGCCGTGTGGCTGGAGGTGAGCCACGCCGAGAACCGGTGGAACAAGCTCGACCGGACCGGGACGGTGTCGATCCCTCCCGGTGGGGCCGGGTCCTGAGCCACGGGCCGACGGGTCGCCCTGCGCGGCCCCACCCGGCCGGAACGGCTCCGGTCAGCCCCAGGCCGTCTCGAGCGACGCCCAGTGCGCGTCGGTCATCAACGAGTACGGGGTCACGTTCACGTCGATGATCCCGTTCGTCGCGGCCTCCCCGACAGCGACCCCGAGTTCGGCAGCGCTGATGGAGTCCAAGTTCTCCACCTGGGTGTCGCCCTTCCAGAGTCCGACCGAGATGATGAAGCGGGTCATGTCGAACCCGGCGTCCTTCAGGGCCGCGGTCACCGAGCGGATCTGCTCGGGAGGCTGGCCCGCCCTGCCGAAATAGGTCCACAGCTGGAGGCGGATGCCCGACTCCAGCAGGATCGCGTAGTCGTGCCCGCTCTCCGGGCGTCCTCCCGCCGGGTCCCGCCAGCTCACCCGGACGTCCAGCGCGAGCTCGATCTGCGAACCGCCCTCGACCGCATCGACGGCCGTCCGCATCTTCGCCATGAAGTCGCGCAGCACCTCCGAACGCCAGGTGCCGAGTGCGGGCGCGTCCGTGTTGATCTCGCCGCCCTTCGACCGCGGCCAGTCCTTGGCCCCCGTCATCCGCTGGTAGAGGGCGAGGTCGTCCGCGCCGAAGGAGAACACGTTCAGGAAGAGTTCGGTGACCTCGATCTGGTTGGGGTGGTAGCGGTCGGCGAGGGCGACCGCGTAGTCGCGGAGCCGTTGTCCCACCTCGCCCTCGAGGATCTGCGCCGCGGACGCGGTGTAGGTCGAGCGGCGTCCACGCGCATCGACGCCGGCGAGCGACGGGTCCTCCTTGATCCACTCGGGCACGTAGGTGTCGAGGATCAGGTTGATCTCCCGGTCACTGCCGTCCGCGTTGAGGTGGAGCGCGTTCGCCGCGACCGCGAGGTGGTCGACCCCCGGGACAGCGGCGGCGTCCGGGTGCGCCGGCCAGTCGAACGCCGTGAACTCCACCCTGCCGGCGTTGAGGTTCACCGTGGTCGCACCGACCTGGTCCAGCCGGGCGTCGACGCCCTGCCAGTCGGTGTGCAGGTTGTCCACGATGTCGAAGTCCAGGCTCACCGAGCGGATCCGGTCGAGCGGGGCACCGGGGCGGAAGGTGGGCAGCGTCGAGGGGACGGCGGTGGACGGGGGCGGCACCGACGCCGAAGGCTCCTGGAGGACCGGCCGCAGGACCTGCGCCGCGATGACGACCACGGCGATGGCGAGCAGGAACGAGAACGAGATGAGGATGCCGCGTCGGTGGGATCCGTGGCCGGCGTCACCGGACGGCTGTGTGCCCTGCCCCATCCCTTCCTCCTTCCGGCCACCGGGTCGTGCCCGGTCACGTCAAGGATGCCCCAGATCTGGCCCTCCACGGGGTGCGGGTAGCATGAACCGGACCCGACCGCCGCCACGGAGAGGCTCCCGACCCGCATGACCCTGCACCGCCGCACGTTCGCCACGCTCTGTGGACTCACCCTGCTGCTCACCCTGATGGCGAGCCCGCCCGCGGAGGCGGCGACGAGGCAGTCGGTGACCATCGTGGCCGGTACCACCGCCGCCGAGGTGGGCCAGAAGGTCGCCCTGAGCGGGAAGACCACCCCGAAGGCCGCAGCCAAGAAGGTCCGCATCCAGCAGCGCAACGCCGGCTCGTCGGCCTGGCGGACGGTGAAGACCGTGACCACCACGAAGGCCGGCACCTGGTCGACGACGGTCACGCCGGGCAACGACACCGACCGCTACTACCGCGCGTACCTCCCGGCCCGGAAGGGGTACACGAAGGCCAGCGCCAAGACCTCGAAGATCGTGGTCGACAAGCGGACCGTGACCGTCACGGCGCAGGGGGACAGCCCCGCCACCGTCAACCTCGCCACCACCATCCGGGGCACGGTGACGCCGTACGTCGCGTCCTCCCCGGACGTCTACGTGCAGCAACGCGACGCGGGGACCTCCACCTGGACGACGGTGAAGCGGCTCACGCTGGACGATTCCGGCGCCTACCTGTTCGCGTGGACGCCGGATTCGACCGGTGAGGTGGAGACCCGGGTCTACAAGCCGGCCCGGGGCGACGACAAGGCCGGGTACTCGCCCGTCGTGACCACGGCCGTCGAGGCGGACTCGGAGGACGAGGAGGCCGGCCTGCCCGCGTCCCGGCACTCGGTGAGCCTGGGGATCGAGGACATCGTCCTCGACGCCGACGAACAGGCCGCCCACTGGTCGGCGCTGCGCTCGGACCTCGACGAGGCGCACGTGAACGTCCTGCACCTCTCGGCGGGCCGGGTGGAGTGGACGGCCTTCGACTGGGCCGCGCACCCCGAGGTCGCCGCCGACTCCGGCACCGACCACCTCGCCGAGGCCATCGCCGCGCTCACCCCGATGGCGAACGGCGGCACGCGCAAGGTCGACCTGCTGATCGATGCGCTCGTGCCGAGCTGGATCGCCGCCGACCCGTCCATCGCCGGCGTGGACGCGAAGGGCAAGCGGGCCACGTACACACCGTCCGCGTCCGCCATCCACGACGGCGAGGTGGGCGACCGCTACGTCGAACTGGCCAGGGACCTGTCCGTCCGCTACCGGCCCACCGAGATCACGTTCTCCGAGTTCATGTTCGACAACGAGACGTTCGGCGCGGACGACCTGGCCCTGTACCAGCGGATGACCGGCGCGAAGGACTGGCCGCGGACCCGCTCCGGGGCGATCGACGAGGACTCCCCACTGATCGGGGCGTGGCGCTCAGAGGTGCTCTACGACCTGCTGGCCCGCGTGCGGCAGGCGCTGGACGAGGTCACCGACCAGGTCGGCCACCGCGTCGAGCTGGGCACCGACGTGCTCGTGAACTGGGACGACCCGACTGCCGGCCGTCCCGACGTCGGCGACGACTACGACGTGCTCTACGGCGCGGTCGACCGGATCATCCTGTGGGGCTACTTCGGCACGGAGGGCCGCACTCCGGCCGACTTCGGCAACCTCGGCGCGGCGCTGCAGGCATCCAAGGTGCCGACGGAGCGGTTCGCCGTCTCGGTCGGCCTGTGGTCGGGGGAGGACGAGCAGTCGGTGATCACCCCGGCGGAGCTCGCCGAGGCCGTGGGGGTCGCCACCAGCGCAGGGTTGACGTCGGTCAACGCGACCCCGGTCACCCTGATGACGCAGGCCCACTGGGACGCGCTCGCGGGAGTCTGGACCAGCTGGCCAAAGTAGGGCCCGTCCCGGAGCGGGGCACGACAGGAACCGTCCCCGTCGTGCCCCCGTTGCGGCTCAGGACGGCGGGACGATCGGGATCGACACCGTGAACGTCGTGCCCGCGCCGAGTGCGCTGCGGACGTCCATGCGACCGTGGTGGGCGTCGATGATCGCCTGGGTGATCGACAGGCCCAGTCCGATGCCACGGATCCGCTTCCCGCGCGCAGAGCGGGCCCGGTAGAAGCGCTCGGTCAGCCGGTCCACCTCGTCGGGGCTGATCCCGATGCCGGTGTCGCTCACCTCGACCACGGCGAGACGGGCCTCCGCCGGGCCGCCCGGACGCGTGCGCATCCTCACCGTGCCGCCGGCGGGGGTGAACTTCACCGCGTTGCTGAGCAGGTTGTCGACCACCTGCGCGAGCCGCACCGCGTCCCCGTACACCGGCACCTCCTCGTCGCACTCCAGCACGAGGTCCACCCCGGCGACGTCGGCCGAGGAGGCGATGGTGGCCGCGCACGACCGCGCCACCGCGGACAGGTCGACCTCATCCGACAACAGCCCGAACGTCCCCGCCGACAGCTGGACGCTGAGCAGCAGGTCGCTGACCAGCCGCTGCAGGCGCTTGGCGTTCCGCTCGATCACCTCGAGGTCGGACAGCTGTTCCTCGCCCAGTCCGCCGCCGAGCCGGAGCAGCTCGACGTAGCCCAGGATCCCGGTCAGTGGCGTCCGCAGCTCGTGGCTGACCAGACCGACGAACTCGTCCTGCAGCCGGTCGGACTCCCGCCGCTCGGTGTTGTCGGTGGCCACGAGCAGGTACCCCGACGGCGTGCCGTCCAGCTGGGCGGGACGCATGGTCACCACCACCTGGCACGGCACGGTCTCCGCGTCGCGGCGCCGCAGGTGCCACTCGCGCACGCTGGTGCCGCCGTCGGCGGCCTCACCGACCACGGTCGCCAGCCGGCCGGACGCGTCCGAGGAGGCCCGGTGGTCGCGGACGGCCGCGTCGAGCTCGTCGGGGTCGTACAGGTCGAAGACGCGCATCCCCCTCGCCTCTTCGGCCGTGTAGCCCAGCATGGAGGCGGCACCCTTGTTGAACACCGAGATCCGGCCGTCCGGCTCGACGGCGACGACGGCGTGCAGCCGCGCGGCGTCCACCAACCCGGACATCAGCTCCGAGGTGGAACGGAGCTGTTCGGCCATGGACTGCAACTCGTCCCTGTTGCGCCGCACCTGCTCGAGGGTGGCGTCCTGCTCCCGCCGGAGGGCCTGCAACGCCCTGGTCCTGCTCCGCAGGCGGTTGGTCACCCCGTACACCGTCAGGCCGACCAGCAACGCGGTGATCGGCACGACGACGGTCCGGGTGACCGCCACGTCCCACTCGTTCTCGCCACGGAACAGCGCGATGGCCTGGGTCGCCCCGTACGCGCCGGCCGTGCCCAGCACCACTCCCCACAGGCTCCGCTGGAGCGCCAGGCTGACCACGGGGATGAACACCAGGGCGGTGAAGTAGGTGCGCACCGTGCTGGACCCGAGCTCCAGCAGGACCAGGGAGAGCATCTGGACCAGGGGCAGCACCATCTGCGCGGAAGGGCGGAACCGCTGCCAGGGCACGACGACGCCGGCGAGCTGGACGAGCAGCACGAGCGCCAGGCCCACCCACATCCAGGGCGCCCGTTCCGGCACCATCGCCAGGGTGAGCACGAAGGAGGTCAGGAAGGCGACGGTGAACGGCACCTGCCGGATCGCGACCGCGTCCGGGTCGAACCAGGACTCGAGGAACGGGTCGACCCGGGCGGCCACCCTGGCCGCCAGCGAGCCGGCCGGGCTGGCGACGTCGTCCGGGTCCTCGGTCACGGTCACGGGCTCAACCCTCCGGCGAGAGCTCGCCGGCCGGGCCGACCACCGGGGCCAGCTGGACGGTCGACCTGATCGCCTCGAGCGGCTCGACGAAGCGGCTGACCCCGTACCGCGACCAGTACCGGCACGTGGCCAGCACGATGTCGGGCTGCATGTAGCCGCGGTGGCTCTGGGACGCGAACGCTGCCAGCATCGCGAGCTTCGTGTCGAGGTGGCCCTCGACGTCGACGAACCGGTTCGGCCGGAAGTCCACCGTGCTCGAGGGGCTCTGGTAGCAGGCGAGGTTCGGAATCGACCGCGCAGCCACCTGCACGGCCTCGTTCACGGCGCGGTGGTCCTGGTGCCGGTCGTGCGCGGTGTGGGTGTAGAGCTGGTCCGGCCGCACCTCGGCGATCACGCCCTCGATCGCGGTGATCACGCCGTCCGCCGGGTCGATCCGGGTGTCCGGGAAGTCGAGGTGGATCAGCCGGGCGCCCACGATGGCCGCGGCCGCCCTGGCCTCGGCCTGGCGTGCGGCGGTGTCGCCGCCGACCCCGCCTCCCGACAGCGTGAGGATCACGATCTCGTCACCCGCGGCGCGATGGGCACCGAGCGCGGCGCCGACGCCGATCTCGACGTCGTCGGGGTGCGCGCCGACGGCCAGCACCGTCCGCGCCCGGGGCGAGCGGGCGCGACGTTCCCTGCCGTCGGAGGCCAGGGTGTTCACCCGGTCCACCAGCGCCTCCACCCCGATCGGCTTGCTGAGGAACTCGTCGACCCCCGCCCGCAGCGCGTCCACCGCGTAGTCGACGCTGGCGTGGGCGGTGAGCATGACGACCGGCACGCCCGGAGCCAACCGGTGCACCTCCGGCAGGATGTCCAGCCCTGACTCGCCGGGGAGCTCGATGTCGCTGAGCACCAGGTCGAACGTCGCCTCGGAGAGGGCCTGGAGCCCTGCCGCCGCGGTCCTGGCGAGCACCGTGGACATGCCCCCCACCCGTTCGAGCGCTGTGCAGGTGAACAGGGCCGCGTCGGGGTCGTCCTCGATCACCAGGACCCGGAACTGCTCCTCGGCCATCGGCCCTCCTCGTCTCGCGCACCCGGCTCGTGCCCATGGTCGCACGCCGGACGCCGGCGCGGCAGCCCGCCGACGCCGGCGCGCGGGACACCCATTCCGACCCCCACCGCTCCCCCCGTTCAGATCTGCGGGGACGGCGGCGCGTCCACGGTCCACTTTCGTCTAGGTTGGCGACGTGAACGTCGCCGGCATGGTGGCCGCCTACCGCGGGCTCGTCGTCGCGGCCTGCGAGTGGAGGGCCGTCGGCGTCGCCGACCCGCGCGCGATGGCCGACGAGGTCTTCCGGCAGCTCGACCAGGACGCCGACCACGACCTGCACGACCTGTACGCGTCCATCGACAGGGTGGTCCTGGCCAGCTACCAGCGCTACTCCGACCAGTTCAGCGTGCTCGAGCGGCTGCGCGACGGTGCGACGATCGGCGGGCCGCGGCGCACCCGCACCCCCGCGGACGACTTCCTGTCCGCGCTCAGTCGGCTCCGGCACGCCGACCGCGAGCTGGTCCAGCTCCGGTTCTGGGACGAACTGACCGACGCGGAGGCCGCCGAGGCCCTCCGGACGACACCGGAGGTGATCCGGGAGCGGCTGGCCCGCGCCGGCACCCGCTACCTCGCCAAACTGGCCCGCACCCATCCCGACCTCGCCATCACCGACGTGGCGGACACCGTCCGCAGCATCAAGCCCGGCGTGCACCGCCGCTTCGAGACAGGGGAACACCCATGAGCGACCCGATCGACTTCCGCTACCGGGACGCGTCCCTGTCCGTCGACGAACGGGTGGAGGTCCTGCTGGGGCAGCTGACGCTGGAGGAGAAGGCCGGGCTGTTCTTCCAGAACATGATCCTGCCCGGCCAGGACGGGGAGCTGTCGCCCGGCAACGCGGCCTTCGGGCTGCCCGGCGCGGACGAGTACGTCCGCGAGCGCCACATGAACCACTTCAACGTGCTCGGCGCCGCGCCGGAGGCCGGGCTGCTGGCCGCCTGGCACAACCGGCTGCAGGAGCTGGCCGCGTCCACCCGGCTCGGCATCCCGGTCACGCTCTCCTCCGACCCGCGCCACACCTCGTCCGACAACCCCGGTGCCGCGCTGTCGGCCGGCAGCTTCTCTGCGTGGCCGGAACCGCTCGGCCTGGCCGCGGTGGGCGACGAGGCGCTGGTGGAGCGGTTCGGCGACGTGGCGCGGCAGGAGTACGTGGCGGTCGGGATCCGGCTGGCGCTGCACCCGCAGGTCGACCTCGCCACCGAGCCGCGCTGGTCGCGCCAGTTGCAGACCTTCGGCGAGGGCGTCGAGCTCGCCTCGACCCTCGGCGCCGCGTACATCCGGGGGTTCCAGGGCCCGGTGCTCGGCCCGGAGTCGGTCTCGGCCATGGTCAAGCACTTCCCCGGCGGCGGCCCGCAGAAGGACGGCGAGGACCCGCACTTCGCGCACGGCCGCGAGCAGGTGTACCCGGGCGGGGAGTTCGAGCTGCACCTGAAGCCGTTCGAGGACGCGTTCGCCGTCGGCGTCAGCCAGGTGATGCCCTACTACGGCATGCCGGTGGACACCGACCTGGAGGAGGTCGGCTTCGCCTTCAACAAGACGGTGGTGACCCAGCTCCTGCGCGGGCGGTTCGGTTTCGACGGCATCGTCTGCACCGACTGGGGCCTGATCACGGACTCCTTCATCATGGGCGACCCGTTCCCGGCCCGCGCGTGGGGCGTCGAGCACCTCACCCCGCGCGAGCGGATCGTACGCCTGCTGGACGCGGGCGTCGACCAGTTCGGCGGCGAGGCGTGCCCCGAGCTGCTGGTCGAGTCGGTCCGCGACGGTGAGGTGGCGGAGGAGCGGCTGGACGTGTCGGTTCGACGACTGCTGCGCGAGAAGTTCGTCCTCGGTCTGTTCGATCGGCCGTACGTGGACGCCGACGCCGCGCGCCTGGTCGTCGGCAAGCCGGAGTTCGTCGAGGCGGGCCTGGCCGCCCAGCGGGCGTCCGTGGTGCTGCTGGTGAACCGGGACATCCTTCCGCTGCGTTCCGCCGCCGCGGCCTCGACCATCCCGGGCTCGACCCGGGATCTCCGCCTCTACGTCGAGGGGGTCTCCCCCGACATCGCGTCCGGCTACGCCACCCTCGTGGCCACCCCGGCCGAGGCGGACGTGGCGCTGCTGCGGCTCCAGGCGCCGTGGGAGGAACGTCCGACGGCGTTCGAGAACCGCTTCCACTCCGGCTCGCTGGACTTCCCCGAGGACGTGGTGGCGCACGTCCGCGAGGTGGCCGTCGCCGTCCCGACCGTGGTGGACGTGTTCTGCGACCGCCCGGCGATCCTCACGCCGTTCGCGGACGCCGTCGCCGCGCTGCTGGTGACCTTCGGGGTCAGCGACGCGGCCCTGCTCGACGTGGTCACCGGCGTGGCGGCCCCGCAGGGCAACCTGCCGTTCGACCTCCCGCGCTCGATGGCCGCCGTCGAGGCGAGCCGCCCCGACGTCCCGTTCGACACCGCCGACCCGCTGTTCCGCTACGGCGACGGCCTGCGCTACTGACCGGCGCGTATTCGGCCGGCCGGTGGGTGGCCGCGCTCAGACGGCGTGCAGGGCGAGGTAGAGGGTGGGCATCGCGACGATGCCGACCAGGATGCTGACCGAGTTCATCAGCGTGGACAGCTCGACGTCGAGGCCGGCGCGGGCGGTGAACACCGGCATCATGGACGCGATCGGCGAGAACAGGACCATCACCACCACCAGGCGCGCGTCGGCGGGCAGCGGCAGCAGGAACCAGCAGGCGACGGCGGCCACCGCCGCGAACGCGTACCGGACGCCGAGCATCCGGGCGGCGGCCCGGTACTTCGTCGGGTGCAGCCGGAGTTCGAGGCCGATCCCGATCATCAGCATCGCCAGGAACGGATTCGCGGCGCCCACGATCGAGGTGAACGTGATCACCGCGTCCGGCAGCCGCAGGTCGAGCAGCCGCATCGCCAGCAGGACGACGTAGGTGACGAACACCGGCGAACCCGCGAGCGTACGGACGAGCTCCCGCCGCCCGTGCGTGCCGGGCTCGCTGGCCAGCGTCATCCCCCACCCGTACGCGAGGCCGGCGGACGAGAACGCGCCGCCGAAGTCGAAGAGCGTCGAGTACACCATCGCGTGGGGGCCCATGAACCCGGAGAGGTACGGCGTGGCGAACGCGCCGATGTTGTAGCTGCCCGAGTTGAGGACGGCGAACGCCTGCTCACGGCGTCCCCGCCGGGCCGCCATCGCGTACCCGATCAGCTGCTGGGCGACGTTCAGCCCGAACGCCAGGACGGTGAGCCCGAGCAGCGCGTACTCGAGGTGGTAGTCGTTGAAGCTGGTGAACAGGGCACACGGCAGGGTCACGCCGAGCACGATCTTCGAGAACTTCCCGAAGTCCTCCCTGCCCACCCAGCCGGCGCGCTTGATCGCGACCCCGATGCCGACGATCGCGACCAGCGAGAGGGCCCGCACGACGATGTCCAGCATGCGCGCAACCTATCGCCCGGCCCGACCGTGCCGGTCTCGAACGGGGTACCACGAGACGGGACGCGGCGGAGAACGAGATATCTTGATATCGAGATAGTTGGGAGGTGGAGTCGATGGCGAGCGAGCTCTCCGTCCTGCTGCGGCGGCTGGCCCTGCCGATCTACCTCCCGACCGTCCTGTACGCCTCCGGC
Organism: Propionicimonas sp.; assembly: GCF_049840635.1. Lineage (GTDB taxonomy): Bacteria > Actinomycetota > Actinomycetes > Propionibacteriales > Propionibacteriaceae > Propionicimonas. The sequence goes on along the minus strand of NZ_JASGKL010000005.1, from coordinate 1,721,936 downwards.
GCGTCGGCGATCGTTCCCGTCCTGCCCCTGATCGGGCTCGACCTCGGGCTCAGCGTGACGCAGGTCGCCCTGCTCAGCACGGTCGCGGGCCTGGTGGTCGTGGTCGGGCCGCTGCCGACCGGCCAGCTGGTGGCGAGGATCGGAGAACGGGCGGCGCTGGTGATCGGCGGGCTGGTCTCCATCGCGTCGATCGTCGCGTGCCTGATCGCTGCGCGGGCGGGGACGCCGGGCGCGGTGCCGGCATGGGCCGCCCCGCTCTTCTGCGCGGGGATCCTGGTGATGAGCCTCGGCGACCTCACCTGGGACCTCGGCCGCCAGACCTACCTCGCCGACGAGGTGCCCGCGCACTTGCGGGCCAGGGCCATGACGCTGTTCGGCGGCATGATGCGGGTCGGACGGATCCTCGGCCCGCTGGTCGGCGCGGCCGTGATCGCCACGGCGGGCGCATCTGCGGCGTTCATCGTCCACCTCGTCGCCGCCGTGGTCAGCCTGACCCTGATCGTGGCCTTCGTCGCGCCGTACGCGACCGCGTCCATGTCGGTCACGGGGGACGCCGACGAGCCGGCGCCCGCCCGGTCCGACATCCTCCGTCCGCTGCTGCTGGTCGGGCTCGCGGTGCTCGTGCTCACCGTCGCCCGGACCAACCGCGACCTGCTGCTGCCGCTGCTCGGCAACGCCTACGGGCACTCCGGGGCGACGGTGTCGCTGGTGTTCGCCGTGGCCGCGGTCGTCGAACTGGCGTTCATCCTTCCCGCCGGCACGCTGATGGACCGGTTCGGACGCGCGGCCGTCCTCGTCCCCTGCCTGGCGCTGATGGGTGTCGGCTTCCTGCTCGCCGGGCAGGCGGCGACGCTGCCGGGGTTCGTCGGCATCTCGCTCGTCTTCGCTGTCGGCAACGGCCTCGGCGCGGGGATCAACAAGACGCTCAGCGCCGACATGACCCCCGCCCGCAACCGGGCCAGCTGGCTGGGCCTGTGGAACAGCCTGACCAACGCGGGCGCTCTGGTCGGACCCGCGATGGTGGCCGCGGCCAGCGGCGTCGCCGGAGTGGTCACCGCCAGCATCGCCACCGGCTGGACGAGCATCGCCGGCGCCGCCTGGGCGGCCTGGTGGCTTCCCCGCATCCTGCCCGGCGCGGCCCGCCTGTCCCTGCGCCGCACAGCGGATCGTCCCGGACGCCGCCAGTCCCTGTCATCCCGGCGAAAGCCGGGATCTCGATGACGAGCCGGTAGGCACCGACACGGAGATCCCGGGTCAGGCCCGGGATGACAGCCACGACGCACCGCTGCCCGCCCACCCCCGCCGCTCCCGTCTGCTCCCGACAAACGCTCCCGAAACTCGCAGAAGCCACCGAAATTTCGGGAGCGTTTGCGTGTTTCGGGAGCGTCTGTGTGCCGAGGAGCCGGGACGGTCTGTGGCGGGACGGTCAGTCGAAGATCGGGCCGACGGTCCGCGTCCGCTTGAGCTCGAAGAAGCCGGGGTAGGCGCACACGTTGACGAAGCCGTCCCACAGGCGGCCCGCCTCCTCGCCCTTGGGCGCGGGCGAGATCACCGGGCCGAACAGGCTCAGCCCGCCGTCGACGCGGATCACCGGGGTGCCGACCTCGTCCCCGACGGCGGCCGTGACCTCGGCCTGCGCGGCTCGCAGCGCCGCGTCGTTCGCGTCGGTGTCGGCGGCGTCGGCGAGCTCGACCGGCAGCCCGACCTCCGCCAGCGCCGCCTCGTGGGCGGGCCGGCTGTTCGACTCCTTGCGGAGGTGGATCCGGGTGCCCAGCGCGGTGTAGAAGTCGGTCAGCTTCTCCGGGTACTGCTGCTGGACGGCCAGCGCCACCCGCACCCCGCCCCACGCCGCGTCCATGCCCGCGCGGTAGTCCGGCGGCAGGTCACGGCCCTCGTTGAGGACGGAGAGGCTCATCACGTGGAACTCGACGTCCACATCGCGGACCTTCGCCACCTCCAGAGCCCAGCGCGAGGTCATCCACGCCCAGGGGCACAGCGGGTCGAACCAAAGATCCAGCTTCCTTCGCTCAGCAGTCATGGCGCGAGTGTAGGACGCGCCCCGAACCCGGGCCGCGATGCGGTCACCCCAGCGGCAGGTAGGAGACAGCTGCCTCCCCGGGCGCGTCGACCGCCACGACCAGCAGCCCGTCCTCACCCCCGATGACGTCCTGCCAGGGCAGGTTCCCCTGCGGCGGCGCGGACAGTTCCGTCCACGTCCCCGCCGCCGGGTCGTAGAGGTGGCCGGACGCGCCGAAGCGGCCGCCGGCCACCACACCGTCCACCTGGTCCAGGCCCTCGCCGGCCGGAGGGGACGCGGCCCGGCCCGTCTCGGACGTGGCCGGCTGGAACCACCGCGCAGGGACGGCGCGGCCCATGGCCAGCCACACGATCCGGTCGCCGACCACGAACGGGCCACCCCCCACGGACGGCGGGTCGTCAAGCCGCGTCCAACCCCCCAGCGAAGCGTCGGCCACCGCCGCGCGCACCGTCCCACCGACTGAGCGGGAGAACAGGTACAGCCGGCCGTCCACCCAGACCATCGACCGGTCGGAGGCCTTCCCGAACGGGTCCGCGGCCAGGTCGGCCCAGCGGCCCAGCGCCGGGTCGAACACCTCGTCGACGCTGGCCGCGGACTCGTCGGCCTGCGCGACGGCGACCACCACGTCCCCCGCTGCCACCAGACCCGACACCTCGATGCCGGGAGCGGGCAGCTCCCGCCACGACCCGTCCGACGGGTCGTAGGACGCCGCCGCGCTCCGTCCGGCCGCGTCACGACCGAGGTAGTAGAACCGGCCACCCGCGACGGCCGGCGGGTCGGGGTCGACGACGATCGGCGCGTCGGCGAGCACCGTCCACGTGTCGTCCCCCGGATCGTAGGACGCGCCGTCCGTGAGCGTGTTCAGCCCCATCGGGCAAGGCGCACCCTTGGGGCACGAGGACGCCTTCCGTCCGCCGACGAGGTAGAAGCTGCCCTCGAACCACACGCCGGCGACGTCGACCCGCGGCGAGAGCGGTGGGGTGGCGACGCTCAGCCACGGGCCCGCGGACGCGTCCGCGGTCGGCTCGCGGCTGCCGGCATCGGCCACCGTGACCTCGGGCGCCGCGGCCCCCCCGGCACCCGACGCCGAACTCGCCGAGCCCTGGACTCCCCCGACCAGGCGCGGCAGCACGAAGGCCAGCCCCGCGACCAGGACCACGACGGACGCGGCGGCGGCCAGCCCGCGTCCCCATGCGGCCCACGCCGGCCGGGAGGGTGCGGGCGAGCTCCGCCGCACCGTCGCCGGGTCGAACGGGGTGAACCCCTCCGCCTCGGCCGACGCGCGCAACGCCTCCGCGAACGCGCGCTCCTCCCGCGCGAAGTCGTCCTGGGGCCCGGAACCCTCACCGCGCTCGAAGTCAGCCATCCTCGCCCCCCAGCCGTGCGCGCAGGGCCACGAGCGCCCGGTGGACGTGGGAGCGGGCGGTCGCCTCGGGGCAGCCGAGGATCCGTCCGATCTCGGCGAAGCTGCGGTCCTCGTAGAAGCGCAGCACGACGGCCGCGCGCTGGACGGGAGGCAGTTCACCGCACAGTCGCAGCGCCTGGTCGGCGTCCGCGATGGCGTTCGCCGCGTCCGGCACGACGGGCGCGGACGCCGACAGGGTCGGGTCCTCGCTGGGGGAGAGGCGGCGCACCTTCCGCCAGGCGGAGATGTGGGCGTTGACGATGCTGCGCCGCACGTACGCGTCCACCTCGCCGGAGGCGGACACCCGCGCCCAGCGCGGGTACAGGCCGGCGAGCGCCTCCTGGACGGCGTCGAGCGCGTCCTCGCGGTTGCGGGTGACGAGGTAGGCGAACCGTTGCAGCGCCGCGGAACGGGTGAGGACGTAGTCGTCGAAGGACGTGGCGGTGCCGGCGGCAGCTGCCGTCGGCTCGCTCACCAGCACCCCCTGCCAGACCGTCACGTCCCACCCACGCGTGGGGGGACGGGTTCGTTGCAGCCGCCTACTCCCCGGGGTAGACGACGCCGACCTGGCCGCGGATCCGGTCGAGCACGTCCATGATCGCGACGGTCTCGTCCAGCGGCAGCAGGGGCGACTCGGTGCGTCCGTCGGCCACCAGCTGGGCGAAGTGGGCGCCCTCGAAGGCGAGCGCGTGATGGCTGTGCAGCTCCGGCTCCGCGCTGGTGATCCGCTCGCCGCCCGCAGTGACCACCCGGACGCTGCCGGGCGCGTAGAACTCGCCGTCGAGCTCGATCCGGGCCTCCGACCCGGTCACGACGGCCGTCGTCGGCGTCTTCGCGCCCATCGTGCAGCTGACCTGCGCGTGGACGCCGGGGTGCCCGGCGAAGTCGCCGAAGACGGACGCCACCTGGCGGTCGACGCCGGCGGCGGTGAGGGTGCCGGACGCGGTGATCGCACCGGGGATCCCCAGGACGAAGCAGGCGAACGAGACCGGGTAGATGCCCAGGTCCAGCAGGGCGCCGCCGGCCAGCGCCGGGTCCTGCATCCGCGGCACGTGGGAGATCGGCTGGCCGTGGTCGGCCGCCAAGAACTCGAGCTCGCCCAGCGCGCCGTCGGCCAGCAACTGGCGGACGATGTCGTGGCGTGGCAGGAACCGCGTCCACATCGCCTCCATCAGCGCGACGCCCCGCGCGCGGGCCGCGTCCACCACGGTGCGCGCCTCTGCCGCGTTGCGGGTGAACGGCTTCTCGACCAGGACGTGCTTGCCCGCCTCGATCGCGAGCAGCGCCAGCTCGGCGTGCTGGCTGTGCGGGGACGCGACGTAGACGGCGTCGACCTGCGGGTCCTCGACGAGCGAGCGGTAACCCTCGTGCACGTTCGGGATGCCGAACCGGGACGCAAACTCCTCCGCGCGCGACCGCGTCCGGGAGCCGACCGCGACCAGCTCCTGCCGGGTGTACGACCGCAGCGCGGACGCGAAGCCGCCGGCGATCCAGCCCGGCGCGAGGATGCCCCAGCGCAGCGGCGGCGCCGCGGTCAGTTCGGGGACGCGGGACGTGGGCAGAACCTGTGGGAAAGCCATGCGCTCAACCTAGGGCTCCCCGTCCCCGCGATCCAGCCACCCGCCCCACCGACGCCCTGCGACCCAGGACGATCCGGTCCCACGGTTCGCACGCTCCGACGCCGAGTGGTGGCCCTCGCTGAGGTGGCGCGAAAAGAGAACCGTCCCCGGTTTCGCGCCCGTGGCTCTCGGCGCTGCCCACCGGCCTAGGCTCGGGAGGCAGAGGAAGGAGAGGGCGATGGCCGTGGTACGGGCGAGCGCGTGGCGCGCCGCCGCCGACCCCGACGACCTGCGCGAGTACGACAGATTCGGGCCGTGGCTGGACCGGGTGCACCAGCAGAGAGACCTGCCGCGCCGGTTCCGTCCCTGGTACCCCGAGCTCGCCGGGGCGACCCACCTGGTCAAGGTTCCCCGCGACCTCGACCGGGCCCAGGTCCGTCCGGGCATGGACCTGTACCGGAGCGTCCTCGCGGTCTTCGCCGACCATGTCGTGGTGCTGAACGCAGAGGTTCCGGACGCTCCCGGCGTCGCCAGGGCCGACATCGCCCTCGCCGACGTCGTCGCCACCCGGGTGTACGGCAACCTGCTGGCAGGGTGCTGGACGCTGCTGCTCGCCGACGGCTCCGGGTTCGACGTCCCCTTCAACAGCGTCAGCGAACGGGAGATCGCGGAACTCGACCGTTACGTACTCCGCAGCCCCGCCACCGACGTCCGTCCGGCGTCCCGCGAGCCGGCGGTGACGATCAGCGACCACTTCTTCCGCAGCCGGCTCGGCGACATCTCCGCCGCCACCGACGACCCCGTCCGGCCCGTGCACGTGGAGGAGCCCCTGCGTCCCTGCCGTGACGATCGCGGGCGGCGGCGCGTCTCCAGCGGCGTGCTCGTCCTGGAGACCCCCACGGCGCTCGTGGTCGTCGACCGCGACAGCCCGGTCCGGTCGCGCTTCCGGCGCACGAACTACGCCACCAACACGACCACGATCCCGTTCGCGCGGATCACGTCCTTCGCGGTCGTCGATCCGCCCGCCGACCAGCCGGGACGCTTCGGCCACCTCGTCCTGCGGTGTGGCCGGCAGGTGATCGCCCAGCCCGTCCTGACCCGTCCGGACGCCGCCGTCGCCGCCCTGGAGGCGCACGGCGTCCGCGCCGAGTGACACTCGCCACCGTCATCGACCACACACACGCCAGCGCTGACACGGAGATCCCGGGTCAAGCCCGGGATGACAACAACGGCCGGTCGCGAGGCAGCCGGACTGCCGCGCTCCCGGCTCAACGGTCCCTGAGGAGATTCGGGAGCGCAGCGAGCGAACCGTCACGAAGGGCCGCCGCCACCGACGCTCAGGACAGCGTGGCGACCAGGACAGCCTTGATCGAGTGCATGCGGTTCTCGGCCTGGTCGAAGACGATGGACGCGTCCGACTCGAACACCTCGTCGGTGACCTCGAGTTCCTCCAGGCCGAAGCGGGAGTAGATCGCCTCCCCGACCGTCGTCTCGCGGTTGTGGTAGGCGGGCAGGCAGTGCATGAACTTCACGTCCGACACCCCGGTGCGCTCCAGCAGCGCGGTGTTCACCTGGTAGTCCCGCAGCAGCAGGATGCGCTCGGTCCAGACGCTCTCCGGCTCACCCATCGACACCCAGATGTCGGTGTGGATGAACTGGCAGCCCCGGACGGCGTCGATGTCCTCGGTGAGCGTGATCCGGGCCCCGGTCTGCTCTGCGAGCTCCCGCGCGGTGCGCACCACCGACTCCGGCGGCAGCAGCTTGGTCGGCGCGACCAACCGGACGTCCATGCCCAACAGTGCCCCGCCGAGCAGCAGCGAGCAGCCGACGTTGAACCGCGCGTCCCCCACGTAGGCGTAGGTGATGTCGTGGTCGTCCCGCCCGGACGCCTCGCGCATGGTGAACATGTCGCACAGGCTCTGGGTGGGGTGCCACTCGTCGGTCAGCCCGTTCCAGACCGGGACGGAGGAGTACGCGGCGATCTTCTCCACCGTCGACTGGTGCGTACCGCGGTACTCGATGCCGTCGAAGAGCCGCGACAGCACGCGCGCGGTGTCCGCCGGCGACTCCTTGTGGCCGAGCTGGGAGGAGTTCCCGTCCATCTGGGTCACGTGGGCGCCCTGGTCGTGCGCGGCGACCTCGAAGGCCGACCGGGTGCGGGTCGACGTCTTCTCGAAGATCAGCGCAAGGTTCGCACCGCTCAGGTGCTGGACCTCGGTGCCCGCTCGCCGGGCCGCCTTCAGGTCGGCGGTGAGGTCGAGCAGGTGACGCCACTCGTCCGGGGTGAAGTCCTGTTCCTTCAGGAAGTGCCTGCCCTTCAGGTCCATCGCCACGTCCCCACTGCCTCTCCTGGATCTCAACCGATGGGAGAACTTTGCCATTCGTGACAGCATGGGGCCATGCTCGTCCGCTTCCTCGCCAGTGCCGCAGCGCTCGCCGTGGCCACCTGGCTGGTGCCGGGAATCACCCTGACCAACGGCGACGATTGGAACCGCGCGGGCACCATGCTGCTCGTGGCCGCGATCTTCGGCGTCGTGAACAGCCTGATCAAACCGATGTTCAAGTTCGTGGCCGCGCCGCTGATCTTCCTCAGCCTCGGGCTGTTCCTCCTCGTGATCAACGCGCTGCTGCTGGAGCTGGTGTCGTGGGCGTCCGGCGAGTTCGGCCTGGGCTGGCACGTCGACGACTGGAGTTCCGCGTTCTGGGGAGCGCTGATCGTCTCGATCGTGAGCTTCCTGCTGAACGCCCCCTTCAAGAAGGGTGAGGAGCACCGGTGAGCGATCCCGTGGTGCTGTTCGTCTGCTGGGGCAACATCTGCCGCTCACCGATGGCCAAGGTCGTCGCGGACGCGTACGCGAAGCGCGAGGACGTGACCGGCGTCACGTTCACCAGCGCGGGCGTGAGCGCGGAGGAGAGCGGACACGGGATGGACCCGCGCGCGATCGCGACCCTGCAGGCCGCCGGCTTCGAGCCCGGCCCGTTCAGTGCGCACCGGATGACCCCCGACGAGATCCGCTCCGCCTCGATGGTGATCGGCATGCAGACCATCCACCTGCGCAAGATCCGCGAGATGGTGCCGGACGCGCATCCGCTCTACCTGCTCAGCGACTTCAACCCGGACGCGGTCCCCGGCTCGGCCATCGAGGACCCCTGGTACGGCGACGACAGCGACTTCACCACGACCCTGGAGCAGATCGAGGCGGCCATGCCCGAGCTGATCCGGAGGGCGAAGGAGCTCCTCACCCCCTGATCGGGGACGCGGTGAGGCGTCCCCCGCGGTCCGCCTCGGCCCGGCGACGCCCGGGACATGGCAGGCTGGTGCCATGCACATCCTCGTTGTCGATGACGACCAGGCGGTTCGTGACTCGCTCGCCCGGTCGCTGCACTACTCCGGCTGGGAGGTGACCACCGCCGGCGACGGGGTCGAGGCGCTCGCCCGCCTTTCGGCCATGCGCCCGGACGCCGTCATCATGGACGTGATGATGCCCCGCCTCGACGGCCTGGAGACCACCCGGTCGCTGCGGGCGTCCGGCAACGACGTGCCGATCCTCGTGCTGACCGCCAGGGACGCGGTCGGCGACCGCGTCGACGGCCTCGACGCCGGCGCCGACGACTACATGGCCAAGCCGTTCTCGTTCGAGGAACTGCAGGCGCGGCTGCGCGCGCTGACCCGGCGGCGTCCGGCCGGTCGGGGACGAGGTGGGCGCGGAGGTGCTCAGCTTCGCCGACCTGAGCCTGGACCTGCAGACCCGCGAGGTGACCAGGGGCGGGCGCCGGATCAGCCTGACCCGGACCGAGTTCGCCCTGCTCCAGACGTTCCTGGAGAACCCCCGCAGGGTGCTCGAGCGCAGCTGGCTGCTGAACGAGGTGTGGGGGTTCGACTTCCCCACGACCGCGAACTCGCTGGAGGTCTACATCGGCTACCTGCGCCGCAAGACCGAGGGCGAGGGTGAGGCCCGACTGATCCACACCGTGCGCGGCATCGGCTACGTGCTGCGCGAGACCCCGCCGTGATCCGCTGGCTCCGCTCGGTTCTCTCGGTCAACAACCGGCCGCTCCACGACCGGCTCGCGGCGCTCGTGGCCGCGGCGGTCGCCGGCGCGGTGGCGATCACCGGCGTGGCCGCGTACATCATCACGACCGTCGCGGTGTACAACCAGCTGGACGGTGAGCTGCTCGACATCGCGGGGCTGACCGCCGACTGGATCCGAGGGGACGCCGAGGCGATGGGCGGGCTGAACAACGACGCCCTGCAGACCGCGAACGTGACCATGATGCTGGTGCGCGCCGACAACCAGGAGATCTTTCCTCCGGGCCCCGGCTCCCACCTCGTGCCGAGCGCGGACGAGCGCGCGATCGCCCGCACCCAGATCGGCACGTCCGCCCGGACCGGCGTCGACACGGAGGGGACGGCCTACCGGATCGTCGCGATCCCGCTGGAGGACGGCAACCAGCAGTACGCGCTGCTCCTGGGGCGTCCGCTCGGACCGACCGACCAGATCCTGCGGATCCTCGCCTTCTCGCTGCTGACCTTCGGCCTGCTGGCCGTCCTCGTCGCGGGCGCCATCGGCTGGGTGATCGCCCGGTCGGGCCTGCAGCCGATCCAGCGCCTCACCGACGCGGTGATCCGGGTGACCGAGACCGACCAGCTGAAGCCGATCGAGCTGGGCGGCATGGACGAGCTGACCGACCTCACCCGGTCGTTCAACACGATGCTGGGGACGCTCGCGTCCTCGCGCGACCGGCAGAGCCGGCTGATCGCGGACGCGGGCCACGAGTTGCGGACGCCGCTCACGTCGCTGCGCACGAACGTGGAACTGCTCACCGCCGACGACCGGCAGGGCATGCTCCCGCCGGGCGCGCGTGGCGAGATCCTGCGCGACATCGCCGCCCAGCTCGGCGAGTTCACGCAGCTGATCGGCGACCTCGTCCACCTGTCCCGGGAGGACAAGGTGGAGGCCCACCCCGAGCCGATCGACCTGCGCGACGTCGTGAACAGCTCGGTGACGCGGGCCCGGCGGCGCGGCCCGGGCCTGGTCTTCGACGTGGAGCTCGACCCGCTGTTCCTCGTCGGTGAGCCGGACAGCCTGGAGCGCGCGATCACCAACCTGCTCGACAACGCCGTGAAGTTCTCCCCGCCCGGGGGGACGGTGACCGTCCGGCTGGTCGGGGACCGGCTGCGGATCAGCGACGAGGGGCCGGGGATCGCCGAGTCGGACCTGCCGCACGTCTTCGACCGCTTCTACCGCTCCGACAAGGCCCGCAACACCCCCGGCTCGGGCCTGGGGCTGTCCATCGTCGCCCAGACGATCAAGGCGCACGGCGGCTGGGTGAAGGCGGGACGCAGCGCGTCCGGCGGCGCGGAGTTCACGATCCGTCTCCCCGGTTCGAGCACCCCTCCCGAGGAGGACGCCGAGGTCACCGACAGCGAGGGCACCGTCCTGCTGCCCCGGATCAGCGGCTGAGCCACCGACCCGACCCCGGCCCGACCGCCGTCCCCGACCAGCCGACCCCTCCTGACTTCGCCCGTCCGTCCGCCACAAACGCTCCCGAAACACGCAGACGCTCCCGAAATTTCGGTGGCTTCTGCGAGTTTCGGGAGCGTCTGCAGCGAGAGGGACGAGTGGGACGGCGGCAGGCTCGCGCGACGGTGCCGGGCGATGGCGGCCGGGAGGGGTTTTCGGCCGCCACCGCGCTCAGGGCACCTGGACGTCCGCCGGGGGACGGACAACGGTGGCTGGTTGAATACTGGCACCTCCCGCCGCCCGGTCTCAGGAGCCGCGCGGGAGATCCGCCCGAGTCCGCGCCACCCCGGGTGGGTGGGGACGGCGCGAGCCCGGACCGTCGGGCTCAGTAGCCGCGCGACGTGTCGGCGCCCGCCTCCTCGCCGGCCAGCTGGGCCGCGAACTCCGCGGTCGTGATCGGCTTGGAGAACATCGGGTAGTCGAACCTGATCGCGTTCGCGTGCTCCTCGGGGGAGGTCGCGCCGACCGCGTCGGTCAGGGTGTAGACCTCGAAGCCCTTCTCGTACGCCGAGCGCATCGTCGACTCAACGCAGCAGTTGGTCAAGAAGCCGGCCAGCACCACGGTCTGGATGCCCTTGCTGCGCAGGATGAAGTCGAGGTTCGTCGAGCCGAACGCGTCCAGGCCACGCTTGCCCTCCAGGACGATGTCCTCGCCGGACGGTGCCATCTCGCCGACGATCTCGCAGCCCCACGTGCCCTTCACGAACGAGTTGCTGCTGACCACGCCGGCGAGGATGCCGTACGGGTGGGCGCTGATCTCGTAGTAGCCGGGCGCGAACGAGATCGGGCTGTGGATGACTGTCGCGCCGGCGGCGTGCGCGGCGTCCAGCGCCTCCTTCGCGTGCGGCAGGGTGCCGGTCGCGTCCATCACTTCGGAGACCGCCCCGTGGAGCGTGCCACCCTCGCTGGTGAAGTCGTTCTGGAACTCGATCAGCACCAGAGCAGTGGTCTTCGGGTCCATCCCTCATCCTTCCTCTATCGCTGGCCCGGACGGACGCCCGGGCTGGGTTCAGCGCCTCTTTCAGGGGGGTGGGTGCGCCCGGCCCCGCCGCGGTCGCCCGTGGCGGGGCCGGTTCGCCTAGCTCGAATGCTCCTCCTCCAACGCCTGCTCCGCGAGCAGTTCGAGAACATGGCGGTACTGCTTCCCCGTCGCCCGCGTCATGCCGAGCTCGCAGGTCCGGTTGCAGCTGGCGTGGGCGGACGCGTCGAGCCGCTCGACCTCGGCCGCCTCGGGCCGGGTCGCCGCGTAGGTGAGCTCGGGATGCAGCATCCCCCGGTCGCCGGCGAACGCGCAGCAGCCGGTGTTGACGGGGACGTTCACGACCTCCGCGACGGCCTTCGACACGGCGACCAGGTCGGGGTTGAGCCCCATCTGGGTCGAGGAGCAGGTCGGGTGGATGGTCAGCGAGTCCAGCTTGCGGTACTCGCCGAGCACCGGCAGGACGTGCTTCGCGACGAACGCGACCGCGTCCACCATCTCCACGTGCAGGTCGGGCTCGGTCTCCAGCATGTGCCGGAAGCCCTCCGTGCAGCTGGACGCGTCACACACCACGGTCAGCCGCCCGTTGTCGGAGGCCGCCCTGATCACAGGCAGCACTTTCGCGCGCATGGCCTCGTAGCCGTCCGGGATCCCCTTGCTCGACCACGGCGTGCCGCAGCACAGCGAGCTGATCTCCTCCGGCACGTACAGCGTCAGCCCCGCCTTCGCGCACAGCGCCTCGAAGCTGAGCTGGACGCCCTGGCCCCCGTCCGCCGGCCCGAACATGACGTTCACGCACGCCGGCAGGTACACGGCGTCCACCGTGTCCTTCGCGACGGCGGGCCGGGCCCGGGACGCGCCCCCGCCGGGCAGCTCGCGCGACCACAGCGGGATGTTGTCGTCCCCGAGGATCGCCCTGCCGACCCTGTTGACCCCGATCAGCGCGCTCTCCAGCGGCCCGGGAAGGGCGTCGGTGATCCCCATCACCGTCGAGAAGGTGGCGGTGGTGCCCGTCCAGTGCTTCGCCAGGGTCGTCCACACCGCCTTCGTCGCGGCCGGGGTGGTCTGCTCGCGGCGCAGCTTCTTCACGAACAGGCCGGTGTTGATCAGCACGGGGCAGGCGGTGACGCACATCCCGTCCACCGCGCACGTGTGGACGCCCGCGTACTCGTAGCCCTTCGCCAGGCGGTCGGCGAGCGCCTCGTCCCCGGCGAGTTCGGCGTTGCGGATCTCCCTGCGCAGGGCGATCCGCTGCCGCGGCGTGAGCGTGAGGTCGCGGGACGGGCAGACCGGCTCGCAGTAGCCGCACTCGACGCAGCGGTCGATCTCGCTGTCGATCGACGGCGGCAGCTTGATGTGCTTGAGGTGCAGTTCGGGGTCGTCGGTGATGATCGTGCCGACGTTGAGCAGCCGGGTCGGGTCGAACAGGTCTTTGATCGCGACCATCACCTCGTACAGCTCGTCGCCGTACTGGCGACGGACGTAGGGCGACATGACGCGCCCGGTGCCGTGCTCGGCCTTCAGCGAGCCGTCGTTGGCCAGGACCAGCGCCACCATCTCCTCGGTGAAGCCGATGTAGCGGCGCATCTGCTGCTCGTCCTCGAACCGGTCGGTCAGCATGAAGTGGATGTTGCCGTCCTTGGCGTGGCCGAAGATCACCGAGTCGCGGTAGGCGTACCGGTCGAACAGGCCGGCCAGGTCGCGGCAGGTGTCCGCGAGCTTCGCGACGGGGACCACCACGTCCTCGAGCAGGGCGGTGGTGCCGGACGTCCGGGCGCCCGCCACCGAGGTGTACAGGCCCTTGCGCAGCTTCCAGAGCTTGCCGCGCAGCACGGGGTCGGACGTGAGCTGGACGGGCTCGCGCACGGGCAACTGTCGCAGCGTCGGCTGGGCGCCCTGCGCGAGGTGCTCCAGCTCCGCGGCCGTGGTGGCCTGGTACTCCACCAGCAGGGCCGCCTGCTCCGTGACGTCCAGTTCCTTGATCATCGCGGGGGTGTCGGGGAACGCCTGGCCCACCCGCAGCGACGTCGCGTCCATCAGTTCCAGTGTGGCCGCACCGGTGGCGACCAGTCCCGGCAGGGCGGCGTTGGCGTCGTAGAGGTTGTCGAAGACGACCAGTGCCGAGGTGACCTCGTTGCGCACCTCGATCGTCCGGAAGGTCGCGGACGCGACGAACGCCAGCGTCCCCTCGCTGCCCACGATCAGGTGGGTGAGGATCGCGGGGACGGTGTCGAAGTCGACCAGGGCGTTGATCCCGTAGCCCATGGTGTTCTTCATCGAGAACTGCTGGGCGATCTTCGCCACCGAGGCCGGGTTGGCCAGCACCCGGGCGCGCAGCTTCAGCAGGCCCTCGTGGAGGGCCGGCTCGAGAGCGCGGAGCTTCTCGTCCGCGTCCGCCGCGCCGGTGTCGATCACGGTGCCGGACGGCAGTACGGCGACCACCGACTCCAGCGTCCGGTAGCTGTTCTCGACCGTGCCGCAGGCCATGCCGGAGGAGTTGTTGGCGACGACGCCGCCGATCGTGCAGGCGGCCTCGCTGGCCGGGTCGGGCCCGAACTTGCGTCCGTAGGGGGCGAGGTAGGCGTTCAACTGCTTGACCGTCACGCCCGGCTGCACCCGCACCCTGGCGCCGTCGTCGAGGATCTCGACGCCCTTGAAGTGCTTGCGCACGTCGGCCAGGACCCCGTCGGTGGCGGCCTGGCCGGACAGGCTCGTCCCACCCGAACGGAACGTGAGCGGGATCCGCGCTGCCGCGGTGGCCCGGAGCAACCGGGCCACCTCCTCGGCGTCGCGGGGGGCGACGATCGCCGAGGGCAGCAGCAGGAAGTGGGACGCGTCGTGCGCGAGCGCCCGGCGGTCCAGCTCTCCGGTGCGGATCTGGGACGCGTCCGCGACGCACCCGGCCAGCAGGCCGGCCAGGGCGCCCTCGGACTTCACAGCCGTCACGGTACCGGGACCATCCCGATCAGGATGGTGGACTGCAGCACCACGATGACGGCGAACACCGCCAGCAGGACGAGCGACCAGCCCACGACCTTGCGGAAGATCTCGCCCTCCTGGTTGAGCATGCCGGTGGCTGCGGCAGCCACGGACAGGCTCTGCGGGGAGATCATCTTGCCCATCACGCCACCGGTCGAGTTCGAGGTGGCCATCAGGATCTCGTGCGGCAGGGAGCCCGGCCACACGCCCTGCGCCGCGGCAACCTGCATGCCGCCGAACAGCGCGTTCGCCGAGGTGTCGGAGCCGGTGATCGCCACGCCCAGCCAGCCGAGCACCGGCGACATCACGGCGAAGGCCGCACCCGCGGCGGCCAGGGCCGAACCGAGGGAGATCGTCATGCCGGAGCCGTTCATGATGTAGGCGATGGCCAGCACGGACGCAACCGTGATGATCGTGAACGCGAGGCTCTTCACGGTCTTGCCGAAGACGCCGGCCGCCTCCTTGACGCTCATCCGGTACACCAGCGCGGTGATCACGCCGGACAGGAACAGCAGGGTGCCGGTGGACAGCACCGAGTACAGGTTCACCTGGCCGAGGGTGCAGCTCGCGACCGTCCCGGCCTTGGCCTGGGAGGCGGTGACGATGCCGCAGAAGTCCAGCGGCTGCGGGACGACCTTTCCGTCCGCCTTCGGGAAGTTGGCGCCCTGCAGGCCGGGCCAGTTGAAGATGTAGCCGAGCGTGGTCGACAACCACGTCTTGATCACGGGGATCTGGCTGATCGCGAACACGCCGACGACGATCACGTAGGGGGCGATGGCGCCCCAGACCCGCGCCCCACCGGTCGCCTTGGCCGCGACGAGGTTCTCGTCGACGGTGACCTTGGTGGCCGCGTGCTCCTCGGAGGGCTCGCTGCTCTTCACGAACCGCAGCACCACGATGATGACCACGATGGTGACCACGGACGCGATCACGTCGGTGACCTCGTACGCGATGAAGTTGGACGCGACGAACTGGCAGACGGCGAACACCGCGCCGGCGGTCAGGGCGACGCCCCAGGTCTGCTTGAGACCGCGGACACCGTCCACCAGCCAGACCAGGAAAAGCGGGATGAACAGGGCCATGATCGGCGACTGGCGGCCGGCCATGTGGCCGAAGGTGACCGAGGCGGCGTACGCGTTGGCGAAGTGGCCCTGGGTCAGGATCGGGAAGGCGGAGTTGCCGAGGGCGGTGATCGGGGCGCCCATGGCGCCGAACGCGACCGGGGCGGTGTTCGCGACCATGCAGACGACGGCGGCCTTGATCGGCTTCATGCCGGCGGCGACGAGCATCGCCGCGGTGATGGCGACCGGGGCGCCGAAGCCGGCGAGGGCCTCGAGCAGGGCGCCGAAGCAGAACGCGATCAGGATCGCCAGGATGCGCATGTCGCTGGAGATCGACTGGACGAGTTCGCCGAGCACCTTGTCCCAGCCGTGCTTCACGGACAGGTTGTAGAGCCAGATCGCGCTGACCAGGATCCACATGATCTGGAAGATGCCGAAGAAGATGCCCTCGGCCGTGGCGGTGGCCGCGGTGGCAGCAGGCATGCCCCACACCGCCACGGCCAGGATGACCGCGGTGACGACGGCGACAAGGGCCGACTTCCACGCGGGGATCTTGAAGACGCCGAGCATCACGAACAGGACGAGCAGCGGAAGGGCTGCGACCAGGGCCGAGAGGGCCAGACTGCCCCCGACCGGTGACGGCGGCTGGATGAACAGGGAAAGCACCGGGGTATCTCCTCACTGAGATTGACCAACAGGTAGGATTGTCGGACAAGTGCACTGGCTATGCAAGGGGTTCCGGAGTAATTGCTGGACTAAGATCGGTCTGCTGAGCGGTTCGGGGGTGAAGAGGTGGTCCGGAGCATCGTGGTCACGTCCGTCATCGACGCCGTGGTCGATGACCTGAAGTCGCAGGTGCTGGCCGCGGAACTCGGCCCGGGGACGGCGCTCACCGAGGCCGATGTGGCCGCCCGCTACGACATCGCCCGCTCGACAGCGAAGGCTGCGATCGAGCGGCTGGTCGCGGAGAAGGTGCTCGTCCGCAAGAACCACAAGACGGCGAGGGTCGTCCAGCTCGGGCCGGACGACGTCCGCGACATCTACCGGACGCGCGCCTACCTGGAGTCGGAGGTGCTGCGGCGGCTCGCCGAGCGCCGCACGGTGCCGGTGGAGGCGCGGGTGGCGAACGCCGAGATCGACGCGCTGTGGCAGCAGGGCGAGTGGGACATCGTCGACCCCGACATGCGCTTCCACACCGCCCTGATCGACTCCCTCGGCAGTGCCCGCACCAGCTCGGTGTACGGCTCGCTGGCCTTCGAGGTGAAGCTGTGCATGGCCCAGCTCCAGGGCAGCCAGCGGCTCAGCCCCGACATCATCATCGCCGAGCACGCGCGCCTGGCCGACCTGATCGAGGCGGGGGACGCCACCGGCGCCGCCACCCTCCTCGACGAGCACCTCAGCCGTGCCCGCGAGCTCCTCGCCGGAGCCCTCGGCGGCGAACCCGGTCCCGAGGCGTACCGCCCGTCCTCAGCCCTGTCCGCCGCCCACTGACCGTCCTGACGAGGTTCGCGAGCGCAGCGAACCGACACGAAGAGCCGCCGACACCCCCTGTCCCCGTCATGCCGGGCTTGACCCGGCATCTCACCCCCGCGAGGACCCGAGATCCCGGATCAAGTCCGGGATGACAGAGATGGGGGCCGCCTGGTGCGGCCAGCACCGCCACCCCACCACGACCACCTGACGCAACCCCGTCATGCCGGGCTCGACCCGGCATCCCACCCCCGCGACACGCCAGATCCCGCACCAAGCCCGACCGTCCCCCACCCCGTCATGCCGGGCTCGACCCGGCATCCCACCCCCGCGAAACGCCAGATCCCGCACCAAGCCCGACCGTCCCCCACCCCGTCATGCCGGGCTCGACCCGGCATCTCACCCCCGCGACACGCCAGATCCCGGGTCAAGCCCGGGATGACAGGAGTTGGGCCGTCTTCCCGGCACCACACCCACCGGCGCTCGCCACTGACGGGGCGGACGCGTCCCCACGGTCCCTGAGGAGGTTCGCGAGCGCAGCGAACGAGCCGTCACGAAGGGCCGCCGACGCACTCCGTCCCACAGCCCGGGAAGTCCGCCGTTACGGGAAGGGCCAGGGGTTCGGGGTGCAGCCGTCGAGGTCGCCCTCCTGGGGCATCATCGCCGGAGCCGCCTTGCCCTTCTTCGCGCAGCCCTCGTGCTTCTCGCCGAGCAGGTGTCCAACGGCGTGGTTCACCAGGTAGGCCTGCCACTGGCTCTTGCTGGGGTACTCGGGCGGCTGCCCACCGAGCCAGTAGGACGCGTCGATGACGAGGTCGCCGCCGTCCACACAGGTGCTGGGCTCGGGCGCGCACGACTTCTTCGCCGTGGCCGGCGCCGCGATCGAGATCGTGAAGTCCGCCTTGCCGGGGTCGCCGACGAGGGCGAACCGGACGTTGCCGCTGCCCGCCCAGCTCCGTGGGTCGTTGAGGACGCCGGCGATCTGCGTCCCCACCTTGTCGGCGTCGAGTGCGGTGGTGGTCTCCACCCTCACGCTGAAGCGCCGCAGTTCGCCGGAGGAGTTGGCGGCCGCCACGTTCACCCCGGCCGTGTCGAACTTCCCGGACGCCTTCACCTTCGGCAGCGTCGAGCTCGGTGTCGGCGCGGGCGTGGCGCTCTCCGTCCCGCCCGACGTCGGCGTCGGCGTCAGGGTGGGCGTCGGGGTCGCGGTCGTCGGCGCGGGGATCGGGGTCACCGAGGCGGTCGGCCTCCCCTCCCGCTCCACCGGCGCGGTGAGAGCGTTCACCCAGACCGCCAGCGCAAGGACGAGCACCACCCCGATCACGATCGACGCCACGACCAGCGGGTTGAAGCGAGACCCGAGGGACTTGCCGGCGTCCCGACCCTGCCGCCGCGCGCGGAAGGCCGACCAGCGGCTCGGCGGGGTGGGCTCTGTCACCTGCCCAGCCTAGACGGAGCTGCGCGGGGCGGCCGTGACGTCGCCGCGGAGGTGGCGCGAAAGGAGAACCGTCCCCGATTGTGCGCCGGGACGTCCGGGGCGGCGAGGACCGCTGGGGCCCGGGACGCAGAAGCGCCGGCCGCCCGAGGGGCGACCGGCGCTTCGTGCTGTGCGCTGCAGATCAGGCGGAAACGACGTCCACCGGGATGTGCGCGACCACACCGGCGGTCAGCTTGATCCCGACGGTGTGCTTGCCCACGTCCTTGATCGGCTTGGCGATCTCGACGGAACGCTTGTCGATGGCGGGACCGCCGGCCTTCTTCACCGCGAGGGCGATGTCGGCGGGGGTCACGGCACCGAACAGCTTGCCGGAATCACCAGCGCGAGCGGGCAGGACGACCGCGAGGGCCTCCAGCTGCTCGCGCACCTGGGTGGCGTGCTCGACGCCACGGATCTCACGGGCGTCACGCGCCCGCTTGATGCCGTCGATCTGCTTCTCGGCGCCCCGCGTCCACTTGATCGCGAAGCTGCGCGGCAGCAGGTAGTTGCGGCCGTAGCCGTCCTTGACCTCGACGACGTCACCGGGGACGCCCAGGTGCTCGACGGGGGCGGTGAGGATGAGCTTCATCTTTCCCTCCCTGGTCAGCGAGCGGTCGAGGCGTAGGGCAGCAGCGCCAGTTCGCGGGCGTTCTTCACCGCGATGGCGACCTTGCGCTGCTCCTGCACCGAGAGTCCGGTGACACGACGAGCGCGGATCTTGCCCCGCTCGGAGATGAACTTCCGCAGCGTGGCGGTGTCCTTGTAGTCGATGTGGCCGATGCGAATGCTCTTCGCCGGCGCCACCTTCTTTGACTTCAGCGGCTTGCGCTGTTGGGCCATTGTGGTGCTCTCCTTGGTTGAAAGCCCGGCTCTCGCCGGAATGACGTGGTCTGTTGGTTACGGTTCGCCGCCCGGAGGTGACAGGCACCCGAGGGACGGCGGAGCGCGATCAGAACGGGGGTTCCTCGCTCTGGGCGGACGCCCAGGGGTCGGAACCGGCGGACCGGTCGCTCTGGCCGCCCGAGTTGCCCCAGCCACCGCTGGAGCCGCCGGACGAGCCACCGCCGGAGTAGCTCCCGCCGCCGCCACCCGAGGAACGGGTGACCTTCGCGGTCGCGTACTTCAGCGCGGGACCGATCTCCTCGACGTCCACCTCGAAGACGGTGCGCTTCTCACCTTCCCGGGTCTCGTACGTGCGCGAGCGCAGCCGGCCCTGAACGATGACCCGCATCCCCTTGGTGAGGGATTCGGCCACGTTCTCGGCCGCCTGGCGCCAGACCGCGCAGTTGAGGAACATGGCATCTCCGTCCTTCCACTCATTGGTGGCACGGTCGAAGTTGCGAGGCGTCGAGGCGACGGTGAAGTTCGCCACAGGAGCCCCCGAAGGGGTGAAGCGCAGTTCCGGGTCGGCGGTCAGGTTGCCGACCAGGGTGATGAGGGTCTCGCCAGCCATGTTGGTGTCTTTCGGAGTCGGACTTTGCTCGGTCCCCCACAGCCTGTCAGCCGGGGCTGACATTCCGCGAGGGGTGGAAGCGATCAGTGCAGGTCGGGGCGGATGACCTTCGTCCGCATGATCTGCTCGTTCAGGGTGAACTGGCGGTCCAGCTCCTTCACCACGGCCGGCTCAGCGGTCACGTTGATGACGGCGTAGATGCCCTCGGACTTCTTCTTGATGTCGTAGGCGAGGCGACGACGGCCCCACACATCAATGTTGTCCACGGTGCCGCCGGCCTTCGTCAGTCCGGACAGGGGCTTGTCGAGCAGACCGCTCACCTGGCGGTCGTCGACGTCGGGATCGATGATCACCACGACTTCGTACTTGCGCATACGCGAACTCCACCTCCTCTGGTCTCGAGCGGCCACGGGCAGTTCCCGTGGCAGGAGGGC
Organism: Propionicimonas sp.; assembly: GCF_049840635.1. Lineage (GTDB taxonomy): Bacteria > Actinomycetota > Actinomycetes > Propionibacteriales > Propionibacteriaceae > Propionicimonas. Next base: position 1,701,556 of record NZ_JASGKL010000005.1, on the reverse strand, counting down.
GTAGCAGGTCGCCGCAGGGGACGACCGAGGAGCAAGCCTACCGGGCGCACCCCGTCCGCAGCGAATCGGTGGGTGTTCCGGGGGACGCTGACGCGATCCTGCCGCTCGAGCGGTCCCCGCCGTCCCTCCCGTCCCGGAGGGGCCAACGCGTGGACGGATCACGTCAGCCGAGATCCTCCGCGCGCCGGGCCCCCTGCCGTTACCCTTCCCCAAAGCCCGGGGGACGAAGGAGTGACCCATGCGCCGACGACTGGCCGCCACCATCGCCGCGATCACCGCCGTCTCCCTGCTGTGGGCGACGCCCGCCCCTGCGGACGCGAAGAACCCGCCACCGCCGAAGTCGCTGGCCACGAACACCATCGACGCCCACCTCGGCTACATGCCGCAGTCCACCTGCTCGCCAGCGGCCAAGCCGGGCACCACCGCGCTGCTCAAGGCCCTGATCGCCACCTGGGGCGGCGGCTCCTCGGGCATCTCGCGGGCCTGCAGCGTCGGCACCACGTCCGAGCACAAGGAGGGCCGCGCGCTCGACTGGCACATGGACGTGAAGAGCGCGAGCCAGCGCAAGCGGGTCGCGCAGGCACTGGACTGGCTGACGGCGAACAACGGCGAGGTCGCTTACCGGCTGGGCGTGATGTACATCATCTGGAACCAGCACATCTGGTCGCTGTACTACCCCGAACTCGGCTGGCGGAAGATGGCGGACCGCGGCTCGTACACGGCCAACCACAAGAACCACGTGCACATCTCGCTGTCGTGGGACGGCGCGATGAAGCAGACCTCGTGGTGGACGGGCGTGCCGATCACCACCCCGCTGAACAGCAAGTGCGGCGTGAACGGGGCCCGCGCGTGCCTCCCGACGATCGCCCGGACGTCCCTCGCCTGGCCGTACCAGACCACCGTGGTGCCGGAGAGCTTCCTGCCCGCGCCGTGGAAGGTCCCCGGCATCGGCGGCGATCCCCAGGTCGACCGGACGCTGACCGCCGTCCCCGGCACCTGGGTCCCGGACGGCGCACAGCTCGCCTACCAGTGGACGGCTGACGGCAAGGACATCGCCGGCGCGACCGCGTCCACCTTCGTCGTCACCCCGGACCAGCTCGGCAAGGGGATCCGCGTCCGGGTCACGGCCGACGGCACCACGACCAGGACCTCGGACGTCATGACCGACGTGCTCAAGGCGCGGTTCGGCACCACGCCGAAGCCCGTCATCGGTGGCACGGCGGCCACCGGCCAGACCGTGGTGGTCGACCCCGGGACGTGGACAGCGACGCCCGACAGCCTCACGATCACCTGGCAGCGCAACGGCAAGGCCATCAAGGGTGCGAGCGGGGTGGGCGCGACCAGCTACACGCTGACCGCGTCCGACACCGGGAAGAAGCTGAGCGTCACCGTGACGGCCCGCAGGTCCGGCTACGTCACCGTCTCCCGCACGTCGGCCACGGTGAAGGTCGCGAAGGGGACGTTCACCACCGCTCCGGTGCCGACCGTCAGCGGGGACGCGGTCGCCGGCGGCGTCCTCACCGCCGACCCCGGCACGTGGGACCCGACGCCGACGAAGTTCTCCTACCAGTGGTACGTCGCAGGCAAGGCGATCAAGAAGGCCACCAAGGCCACGTTCACGGTCGCAAGCAGCCAGGCCGGCAAGGAGATCGTCGTGCGCGTGAAGGCGACCAGGAGCGGCTTCACCACGACCTACGTCCGCTCGGAACCAGTGGCGATCGCCCCAGCCTGAGCGGGACGCCCACCTCCGGTGCGGTCAGCCGTCTGCCGGAGATCCCGGGTCAAGCCCGGGATGTCAAAGGGACCCCGCCCAACTCACCGCGACGTTCACGCCCAACGCCCTCCCTGTCATCCCGGCCGGAGATCCCGGGTCAAGCCCGGGATGACAAGAACCCATACGACCAACCCCCTCCCTGTCATCCCGGCGAAAGCCGGGATCTCGACGACCACTGCCGTCAGCCTTCTCCCGGAGATCCCGGGTCAAGCCCGGGATGACAAGAAACGGCGGCGACCAACCCTCCCTGTCATCCCGACGACCACTGCCGTCAGCCTTCTCCCGGAGATCCCGGGTCAAGCCCTGGATGACAAGAACCCCAGACGACCAACCCTCCCTGTCATCCCGACGACCAGTGCCGACGGCCTTCTCCCGGAGATCCCGGGTCAGGCCCGGGACGACACCAAAGCGGCGTCGCCCGGTCAGGGGGTCTGGGCCAGCAGGAGGAGGATTCCGACGACGACGGCGAGGACGGCGGCGAGGGAGCCGAGGACGGCCGCGGCGATCATCCAGCGGCGGCGTTGCTCGCGCTCGGCGCGGGCGGTGTCAGCGAGCGCAGCGAAGTGGGCGTCCGCTGCAGCCACGAACTCGCGCTCCGCGTCGGTGAGGAGTTGCTTGCGGCTGGCCCGCCCCAGCCAGTCCGTGAACAGTTCCAGGTCCTTGACCGGGATCAGCGCCGCGTCCCGGCGGCCGGACGCCTCCCACAGGCCGGCGGCGCCGCGGAGCCGCTCCATCACGACCAGGTCGTCCCTGTGCTCGGCCAGCCAGGCGCCGAGCCGCCGCCAGTGGACGAGCAGCGCCTGGTGGCTGATCCGCACCTCCTGGTCGACGGTGGTGAGCATCCGGGCGGCGACGAACGCGTCCATCGCGACCCGGGTGTTCGCGTCCACCTCAGCCAGCGGCAGCGTCTCCCGCACGGGGACGTCGCCCGTGACCCGGACGAGACGCAGGAACATCCGTTCGGCCGCCGCCTTCTGCGCGGGCTCCAGGGAGAGGTACACCTGCTCGGCGAGCCGCTCGACCGCGCTCGCGATGCCACCGGCGGCGTGGTAATCGGCCAGCGTGAGCCGCCGCCCGTTGCTCACCGCCCAGATCAGGAGCAGCGCATTCGACAGCAGCGGCAGCGCGCCGGGGGCGATCCGGTCGCCGGGGGTCGGCGCCAGCTCCTCCAGCAGCACCCGGACCAGGTCGTCCTCGACCGCAACGTCGAGCACCTCGGCCGGACGAACGATGACCTCAGCAAGCTCCTCCGTCGTCATCGCGGGGAGCAGGATCGGGCTCGCCATCGCCTCGTCCAGCACGGGTTCGGACGCAGCGGACGCGAAGGCCTCGGACCGCACCCCGAGGACCACCACCGCACGCGTCGCCAGCGCTGCGACCGCGTCGAGGAACCGTCCGCGCGGCTCCGGCGGCAGCGCCAGCGCGTCCTCGACCTGGTCGATCACCACCAGCCGTCGTCCCTGCTCCCCGCCGAGCGCCGGCTCGGGCTCGGCCAGGAGGCGGATCACCTCGACGGACGTGCCGCTCCAGCCCGCCAGCAGGCCGCCGTCCAGCTCCCGGCCGAGCAGGCCGGCGGCGAGCAGGGACGACTTGCCGCTCCCGGACGCCCCGACCAGCGCGACCATCCCCGCGCCGGCGCCCTCGCCGAGGTCGCGCACCGCCGTCGCCAGGCGTGAGGTCGGACCGGACCGGCCGAAGAACAGGTCCCTGTCACCGGCCCGGTACGCCCGCAGGCCCAGGTAGGGGGAGGTCCCCGACTTCAGCGGGACGAGCCCGTCCCACGAGTCGTCCCAGAGGTCCGGGGGCACGGCGTGGGTGAGTCCCAGGTGCTCCAGCAGCTTGAGGTAGTTGCCCCGCAGGGCCGGGGTGGGGAAGTGCTTGCCGTTGAGCCAGCCCTGCGCGGTGGTCGCCGGCACCTCCGCGATCCGTGCGACCGCGCGGATGGACAGGTGCTGCCGGCACCTGGCCTCGTTGACCAGCCCGGCGAACTCCTGTCTGCTCGCTGCGGAGGGCATGCTGCGATTCTGTCAGTGCGCCCCGCCCGTGAGTGCCTATTCAGCCTTCCTGGTCTCGATGGTCTCCTCGAACCACAACGCGGGGTGGACGTGGTCGCTGAGCCCGAGGGCGTCGACGAGCAGCAGGAACTTGGGCCGCAGGGCCGGTGTCGGGAAGTGTCGGCCGGCGAGCCAGCCCTGCGCGGTGGCCGGAGGGACCCCCGCGATCCGGGCCGCCGTGCGGATCGAGATGTGACGGTCGAGGCGGGCCTGGTTGACCAGCTCTGCCAGCTCCGCACGGGTCGGCTGGAATTGCACAGTGCTCCTGTCGGGGGTGTGGCCGGACCGGGGTCACCGGACCGGCGGACAGACAACGTGCAGGGCGCACCGGGTCGGCGGCCGATCGCGCCGGCCGCACGGAAGCATCGCTGCGACCACCGCCATGGCCGCGGTCCCCCTCCGCGTGCGGTTCGACGTCACATCGGCTCCCCAGCCCAGATGCCCGAACCTGCAGGTCCAGTGAAGCGCTCCCCTGCGGCGTAACCCCGTCCGGCCCGCCGATCTCGTACAGAGTCATACACCCCGCGAGGAATTCCGGCAGCGCGGAGGCTCACACCCGTGCCCAGGTGCGGTAGCCCCCGTCGAGGTTGCGCACCCGCCTGCCCTCCTGGGCCAGGATCCGGGCGGCGACATACCCGCGCAGCCCCACCTGGCAGTGCACGATCACGTCCTGGGGCACCTCGTCGAGCCGGCTGCGGAGCTCGTCCAGCGGGACGTTGACCGCGCCGTCGACGGTTCCTCGTGTGTACTCCGTTGAACTACGCACGTCGACGAGCCCGCTGCCGCGTTCGACCGCTCCCGCGACCTCGTGCCACTGGACGGTCTCGGCCAGTCCGTCCCTCAGGTTCTCCGCGATGAAGCCCAGCATGTTCACCGGGTCCTTCGCCGATCCGAACGGGGGCGCGTAGCTGAGCTCGAGGTCGGCCAGCCCGGACGCGGTGACGCCGCCCGCCATGGCGGTGGCGATCACGTCGATCCGCTTGTCGACGCCCGCACCGCCGACGCCCTGCGCGCCGAGGATCGCGTCGGTCTCCGCGTCCACGACGAGCTTCAGGCTCATCGACTCCGCGCCCGGGTAGTAGCCGGCGTGGTTGGCCGGATGCGTGTGGATGAGCCGGACGCTGCGGCCCGCGGCCCGTGCGCGCTTCTCCGTCCACCCTGTCGCGGCGGCGACGAGGCCGAACACCCCCACGATCGCCGTGCCCTGCACGGGGTGGGCGGCGACGGAGCGACCGGCGATCACGTCCGCGACCAGCCTGCCGTGGCGGTTGGCCGGCCCGGCCAGCGGAACCAGCGCCTGGCCGCCGGTGAGGGCGTCCCGCTTCACCGCCGCGTCTCCCACGGCGAAGATCGCCGGGTCGGACGTCCGCTGGTGGTCGTCGACGAGGATGCCGCCCCGCTCGCCGAGCGCCAGTCCCGCAGCCGCGGCGAGGCCGGTCTCGGGCCGGACGCCGATCGCAGCCACCACCAGACCGGCGGGCAGGCGCCGACCGTCGGAGAGGACCACGTGGTCATCGCAGACCGACGCCACCGAGACCCCCGTGAGCACCGCCACGCCGTGCACCGCCAGGTGCTTCTCGACCCGCGCGGCCAGCTCGACGTCGAGAGGGGCGAGGACCTGGTCGGCCAGTTCGACGATCGTGACCGCGAGGCCGCGTCCGGTCAGGTTCTCGGCCAGCTCCAGGCCGATGAAGCCACCGCCCATGATCACCGCGGTCGGCTCGGGACGGTCCAGCTCCACGGCGACGGCGGCAGCCAGTCGGTCGGTGTCGGCCATGTCGCGCAGCGTGAGCGCCCGCTCGACCCCGGGCACCGGCGGCACGAAGGGCGCGGCGCCGGGAGCGAGGACGAGGAAGTCGTAGGCCTCGGTGTAGCGCGCGCCGCTCCGCAGGTCCGTGACATCGACCGTCTTCGCCGCACGATCGATCGCGGTCACCTCCTGGCCGACCCGGACGTCGATCCGGAAGCGCGCCGCCAGGCTGGCCGGCGTCTGCAGGAGCAGCGCATCGCGCTCTGCGATCACCCCGCCCACGTAGTACGGCAACCCGCAATTCGCGAACGAGACGTGGCCGGAGCGTTCCAGCACCACGATCTCCGCGGCCTCGTCCAGCCGTCGCAGCCTCGTCGCCGCCGACATGCCGCCCGCAACCCCACCCACAATGACCGTCCTCATGCGGTCACTGTATACCCCCAGGGGTATCTGGCGTTACTTCCGCTCCTTGCCCGCCCGCGCGTACATGTCGTCGACGAGCTGGGCGAAGCGGCGCTCGACCTCCTTGCGCTTCACCTTCAGCGTCGGGGTGAGCAGGCCGTTCTCCTGGGTGAACTCCTCGACGAGGAGGCGCAGGTCGCGGATCTGCTCGTGCTTGGCGAGCTTCGCCGTGAGCTCCCCCGCGCGGCGGCGCAGTTCCTCGAGGATCGCCGGGTGGGAGAGCAACTCGTCCCGGTGCTCCCAGGTGAGCTGGAGCTGGCGTCCGATGTCCTCGAGGTTCGGCATCGACGGGGCGACCAGCAGGGTGAGGTAGGGACGGTTGTCGCCCAGGATCAGCGTGTACTCGAAGAGCGGGTCGGCGGCCAGCAGCGCCTCGATGGACGACGGCGCGACGTTCTTGCCGTTGCTGGTGACGATCAGGTCCTTGATCCGGTCGGTGATCATCAGGAAGCCGTCCGCGTCGAGGTGCCCGACGTCGCCCGTGCGCAGCCAGCCGTCCTCGAGCACGGCGGCGGTGTCGTCCGGACGCCCCCAGTAGCCGAGCATGACGTTGGGGCCGCGGTAGCAGAATCTCGCCCTCGGCCCCGATCCGCACCTCACCGCCGTCCACGACGCGTCCGACCGTGCCCGAGCGGTAGGCCGCGGCGGAGGGGAAGCTGACCAGCGGCGACGCCTCGGTGAGGCCGTAGCCGGACAGCAGCAGCAGGCCGCACGCCGTGAAGAAGTCCTGGATCTCCGGACGCAGGGGCGCGCCGCCGCACGCCAGCACCTTCTTGGGTCCGCCGACGGCTTCACGGACGCTGGACAGCACCAGCTTGTCGGCGAGCTTGAACCGCACGATCAGCGACCGGCTGCGCGGGCGTCCCTCGAGTACGGCGGCGTGGAACTCCCCGCCCACCCGGAGCGCCCAGGCCATCAGCCGCTGCTTGAGCGGGGAGTCCGCGACCTTGTCCTTCGCCGCGAGGAAGACCTTCTCGTACAGCCGCGGCACGCTCACCATGAGGTTGGGCCGGGCGTCCACCATCGCCTCGGCCACGGTCCGTGGGTCGGGCACGTAGGTGTTCAGGGCGCCGGTGCTGAGCACGACGTACGTCCAGGCCCGCTCAAGGGCGTGGCTGAGCGGGAGGAAGCACAGCGAGGAGTCGGTGTCGGCGAGCGGGAAGTAGTCGCTCAGCACGTCGACCTGGAACGAGAAGCCGCGATGGCTGAGCATGACGCCCTTGGGCTCACCGGTCGTGCCGGAGGTGTAGATGATCGTGGCCAGGTCGTCGGCGGACGCAGCGGCCAGGCGGGCGTCCACCTCGGACCGCGCTTCGGGCGCGGCGTCGAGTTCCTCCGCCAGCGTCGGGGTGTCGGGGACGGGGTCGAACGTGACCACCCGCTCCAGCGTCGGGATCCGGTCCCTCGCCTCGGCGACCTTGTGCAGCTCCTCCGAGCCGCCGACGAACGCCACCCGGCAGCCCGAATCCGCCATGATGTGCGCGACCTGGTCGGGGGTGCTGGTCGAGTACAGCGGGACCGACACCAGGCCGGCCGTCGCGCAGGCGAGGTCGACCAGCGTCCACTCGGGGCGGTTGACGGCGAAGAGGGCCACCCGGTCCCCTGCGGCCAGGCCGAGGTCGACGAGGCGGGCCGCCAGCCGGCGGACGTCCTCGTGCAGTTCCGCGTAGGTCCGCACGTCCCAGCCGTCGCCGTTCGCGATCCTCGTCGCGGGGCGGCCGGCGTGGGCGGACGCCGAGTCGGCGAACCTGACGGCCAGGTGTCCGGCGTCCATCGGCGCTCCTTCGCAGCGGTGTGGGACAGAACTTACTCCAGCGTAGGTTGCGGGAGAAACGCCGTGTCCGTGCGGCTGCCTAGACTGCTGCGCATGGTGTTGATGGGTGGTCACGTCGACCAGGAGGACCCGATCGCGGAAGCCCGCGCACGGGGAGCGGGACTGAGCCAGTTCTTCCTCGGCGATCCGCAGGCGTGGAAGGGGCCGAAGGTCGCCTACCCCGGTGGCGCGGCCGCGCTCAGGGCGGACGCGGAGGCCGCCGGCGTCGCGCTCTACGTGCACGCGCCGTACGTGCTGAACCTCGCATCGACGAACAACCGGATCCGGATCCCCAGTCGCCAGCACCTGCAGAAGCAACTCACCGCCGCGGCGGAGATCGGCGCGGCCGGCGTGATCGTCCACGGCGGCCACGTGCTCGCCTCCGACGACCCCGAGGTCGGGTTCGAGAACTGGCGCAAGGCGATCGACGGGCTCACGATCGACGTACCGCTGCTGATCGAGAACACCGCGGGTGGGGCGAACGCGATGGCGCGCCACCTCGACCGGATCGCGCAGCTGTGGGACGCGATCTCCGGGTCCCCGAACGCCGACCGGGTCGGCTTCTGCCTGGACACCTGCCACGCCCACGCGGGCGGCAACGAGTTGCTCGGGCTGGTCGGGCGCATCCTGGCGATCACCGGCCGGATCGACCTCGTCCACGCCAACGACTCCCGCGACGCCTTCGACTCCGGGGCCGACCGGCACACCACGCTCGGTGAGGGGCTGTGCGACCCGGCCGGCATCGCGGAGGTTGTCGGGCAGGCGGGAGCCCCGGTCGTGGTCGAAACCCCCGGCGGCGTCGAGGGCCAGAGCGCCGACCTAGAGTGGCTGCGCGAGCGGGTCGGCTGAGCCATTCGAATTACGGGACGCGTGATGCGCATCCTGCGCGTGAAACGTTCCAAACCAGTCGCTCTGGTCAGACCAACCGGCGGGCGACGATAGCCTGACCCCGTGAGCAACAGCATCTACGTGGCCGCACCGGAGGGGCTGACAGGCAAGTCCATGGTGGCGGTGGGCATGATCGAGGCCCTGACCAGGACGGTCGGCTCGGTCGGAGTGTTCCGTCCGGTGGTGCGCAGCGGCGCCGACGACGACATCCTGCACACGCTGCTCGAGCAGCCCGGCGTCGAGCAGACCTACGACGAGGCGGTCGGCGTCACCTACGAGGACGTCCATGCCGATGCGGACGCCGCTCTGCACGCGCTGGTGGAGAAGTACGCCGGCATCAGGGAGAAGTTCGAGTCCGTGGTGATCCTCGGCTCGGACTACACCGAGACCACCTCCCCGACCGAGCTCACCTTCAACGCCCGCGTGGCCGCGAACCTGAACGTGCCGGTCGTGCTGGTCGTCTCCGGCAGACACCGCACGCCGGAGGAGGTGCGCTCGGCGGCCGAGGGCGGACTCGCGGAGTTCGCCGCCCACCACGCGAAGGTGATCGCCGTGATCGCCAACCGCGTCGCGTCCGCCGACCGCGCGGCCAGCGACGAGGTCGACCCTGCCGACCTGGCGGCGGTCAAGGCCGAGCTGGACAAGCTCCCCGGCGTCGTCACCGCCGCGCTGCCCGCTGACCGGATGCTCGCCGCGCCGGTGCTCAGCGCCCAGTTCGAGGCGATCGGCGCGAACCTCGTCCTCGGCAACCCCGAACTGCTCGACCGCGAGGCGCAGGACGTCCTCGTCGCCGCGATGACCCTGCCCAACGTGCTGCGTCGGCTCACCACCGAGTCGACCGTGATCATGCCGGGCGACCGCTCCGACCTGCTGCCGGGGCTGCTGCTCGCGCACTCGTCCGGCTCGTTCCCGCCCCTGGCCGGCATCATCCTGCTGGGCGGCTACGAGATCCCCGACACGATCGCGCGCCTGATCTCCAGCATCCACAACGAGTTGCCGATCGGGATGAGCCCGCTGGGCACCTACACCGCGGCAGAGCGGCTGTTCGGCCTGGAGGGCGCGATGACGTCCTCGCCCCGCAAGGTCGAGGTGGCCCGACGCCTCTTCTCCGAGCACGTGGACGTGCCCGCCCTCCTGAAGGCGCTACAGGTGCACCGCTCGGACGTCATCACGCCGCTGATGTTCGAGCACCAGCTGCAGGACATCGCCCGCTCCGACCGGCGGACCATCGTGATGCCGGAGTCGACCGACGACCGGATCCTCACGTCCGCCGACATCCTGCTGCGCCGCGGCGTGGCGAACCTCGTGCTGCTCGGCGACGCGCAGGACATCAAGCTGCGGGCCACCCAGCTCGGGCTCAGCCTGGCCGGGGTGCAGGTGGTCGACCCGACCGACGCCGAGCTCGTCGAGCGGTTCGCCGCCGAGTACGCGCGGCTGCGCGAGAAGAAGGGCGTCACCCTCGAACAGGCGCGCGAGAAGCTGAAGGACCTGAGCTACTTCGGCACGATGATGGTCCACCTCGGCATGGCGGACGGCATGGTGTCGGGGGCGATCAACACCACGGCGAACACGATCCGTCCCAGCCTGGAGTTCATCAAGACCAAGCCCGGTGTGACCGTGGTGTCCGGGTCGTTCCTGATGTGCATGCCCGACCGGGTGGTCGTGTACGCCGACTGCGCGGTGAACCCCGACCCGTCGGCCGAGCAGCTGGCCGACATCGCGATCAGCTCCGCGGAGACGGCGGTGGCGTTCGGGATCGAGCCGCGGGTGGCGATGTTGAGCTACTCGACCGGCACGTCCGGCAGCGGTGCGGACGTGGACAAGGTGCGGGCGGCGACCGAGCTGGTCCGCGAGCGGCGTCCCGACCTCGCACTGGAGGGACCGATCCAGTTCGACGCGGCCGTCGACCCGGTCGTGGCCCGGACGAAGCTGCCTGACTCCCCCGTCGCCGGGCGTGCGACGGTGTTCATCTTCCCGGACCTGAACACCGGCAACAACACCTACAAGGCCGTGCAGCGCAGCTCGGGAGCCGTCGCGATCGGCCCCGTCCTGCAGGGCCTGAACAAGGCCGTCAACGACCTGTCGCGCGGCGCGCTGGTCGAGGACATCGTGAACACCGTGGCCATCACCGCCATCCAGGCGCAGGCGTGATCGTCACCCACCACCCCGGACCGAAGAACGTCGTCACTCGAGGAGAACGCTCGTGAGTACCCCCGTCCTGTTGTTGAACTGTGGTTCGAGTTCGATCAAGTACAAGGTGATCGACGCCGATTCCGAGGCGGTGATCGCGTCCGGGATCATCCAGCGGATCGGCGAGGAGTCCGGGACGCTGGACCACAAGCTGGACGGGGAGACCGTGCACGTCGACCGCGGCTTCCCCAACCACGCCAGGGCGCTGAACTACCTCGTCCGGGTGTTCAACGCGCACGGCCCGGACCTGGACACGATCCGCGCGGTCGGGCACCGCACCGTCCACGGCGGCGAGGCGTTCCGGTCGACGGTCGTGATCGACGACGCGGTGCTGGAGAAGCTGAAGGAGCTCAGCCCGCTCGCGCCGCTGCACAACCCGCCGGGCATCGCCGGCATCGAGGCCGCGCGGGAGGCGCTGCCGGACGTGCCGCACGTGGCGATCTTCGACACCGCGTTCTTCGCGACCCTGCCGCCGGAGGCGTACACCTACGCGGTGCCGACCGACCTGGCGAAGGCGCACGGCATCCGCAAGTACGGGTTCCACGGCACCTCGCACAGCTTCGTGTCGAAGAAGGCGGCCGAGTTCCTGGGCCGTGACTACGGCGACCTGAAGCAGATCGTGTGCCACCTGGGCAACGGCGCGTCCATCTCCGCGATCGAGAACGGCGTCGCGGTGGAGACCTCCATGGGCCTCACCCCGCTGGCCGGCCTCGTGATGGGCACCCGCTCCGGGGACGTGGACCCGGGGCTGCACGCGTTCCTCGGCCGCGAGCTCGGCATGGACCTGCAGGAGGTCGACAACCTGCTGAACAAGAAGTCCGGCATGCTCGGCCTGGCCGGGGTGACCGACTTCCGTGACCTCAACGAGCTGATCGAGGAGGGCGACCAGGCCGCCGCGCTGGCGCTGGACGTGTACTGCCACCGGCTGATCAGCTTCATCGGCGCCTACATCGCCGTCCTCGGCGGGGTCGACGTGATCAGCTTCACCGCCGGCGTGGGCGAGAACGACGCCCTCGTCCGCGCCAAGGTCATCGGCCGCCTCGCCGGCATCGGCGCGATCCTCGACGAGCAGGCCAACCAGGCCAGGGCCAGGGACGCCCGCGTGATCTCCACCCCCGAGTCGCCGATCACCGTCCTCGTCGTCCCCACCAACGAGGAACTCGCCATGGCCCGCGAGACGAAGGCCGCCATCAGCTGACGGCCCTCCGCACCGCTCTCGCCGCAGACGCTCCCGAAACGCGCAAACGCTCCCGAAATTTCGGGAGCGTTTGCGTGTTTCGGGAGCGTCTGTGGGGGGCGGTTCCCACGCGGCGTCGACGGAGCCGTGGACGCGGACTAGCTCTCGGGGGCGTCAGCGGCCGGAGATCAGGTCGGCGAGCCGGGCGACGGGGGCCGTGGACGAGCGGCCGTCCTGCTCCTGTCGGTCGGCCGTGCGGTAGGCGGCGTAGATGGCCTGGACGGCGAGCCAGCGCAGCGGCTCGGGTTCCCAGCGGCGCACCCGGCGTCCCACCCACGGCAGGCCGGTCAGCTCGGTGTCGCGGTCGAGAATGAGGTCCGCGAGCGTGCGGCCGGCGAGGTTGGTGGTGGCGACACCTGTGCCGACGTACCCGCCGGCCCAGCCGAGCCCCGTGGCCCGGTCGAAGCCGACGGTGGCCGTCCAGTCCCTGGGGACGCCGAGGACGCCCGCCCACGCGTGGGCGATCAGCACGTCTGTCGCGGCGGGGAAGAAGTCCCGCAGCAGCGCGGTCAGGTTCTCGACCGTGCGGGCCTGGGTCACGCCGTCCTGGTCGACCCGCGACCCGTAGCGGTACGGGACGCCGCGTCCGCCGAACGCGATCCGGTCGTCGGCCGTGCGCTGCGCGTACATGTACACGTGCGCCTCGTCGCCGAGCACCTCGCCGCCGCGCCAGCCGATCGCGTCCCACAGGTCGGCGGGGATCGGCTCGGTCGCGATCATCGAGGAGTTCATCGGCAGCCAGGTGCGGTGCTCGCCGCGCAGGTCGGCGGTGAACCCCTCCGTGGCGCGCACGATCGCGGGCGCCCGCACGACGCCCCGAGGGGTGCGGGCCTCGCCCGCGACGATCTCCTCGACCCGGGTGTCCTCGTACAGCAGGACGCCGAGGCGCTCGACCGCGTCCGCCAACCCGCGGACGAGCCGCGCCGGGTGGACGCGCGCGCAGTGCGGGTGCCACGTCGCGCCCAGCACGCCGTTGACCGCGACGCGCTCGCGGGCCGCGTCGGCGGCCAGGAACTCGATGTCGGTGACCGGCCATTCGGACTCGCTGTCGTACCAGTCCCGCAGCCGGGCCAACTGGGCGGGGGTGCGGGCGATGGTGAGCTCGCCGCCCTTCACGATCCCGGCGTCGATGCCCTCGGCGCCCGCGACCCGGATCACCTCGTCCACGGTGTCGTTCATGGCGCGCTGGAACCGGATCGCCGCGTCCCGCCCGTGGCTGTCGGCGTAGCGTTCGCGGCTGCCGGTGATCGAGTTCGTGCACCAGCCGCCGTTTCGTCCGGACGCCCCGAAGCCCGCGAAGCGCTGCTCGAGGACGACGATGCGCGCGTCGGGGGCAGTCTGCTTCAGGTAGTACGCGGTCCACAGCCCGGTGAAGCCGCCGCCGACGATGCACACGTCCGCGTCCATCGAGCCGGGAAGTGCCGGGCGCGGTGCCGGCTGCCCGACCTGGCTCCACCAGAACGACACCCGGCCGTTCGTGACGCTCATCCGTCCCCGCCCTCCCCGCGGCCGGACGCCCGGCGCGTGCCCAGTCTTGCGCGCTGCAACGACACTCGCCCGCCGGTCTCGGCGTGGGCACCGGACCCGGGTTGTCCACAGGAGTTGTCCACAGTGGGGATAACTACACGCGTGTGATTCGGAGACTCGTCCCCCAGCGTCGGCTTCTCAGGGAGCGTTCCGCGCACCCTCAGTGCGGCGCCGGGCCCGAACTGGCCCGCACGACCAGCTCGATCGGGAGCGTGATCCGGCGCTCGACGAGTTCGGGGTCGAAGGCGAGCCGGCCCGCGAGCCGGCCCTTCTCCCGGATCGGCTGGCGGACGGTCGAGATCCCGAGGAACCCCGCGTCGGGGATGTCATCGAAGCCAACGACCGAGACGTCCCGGCCCGGCGTCAGCCCGCGCTCGCGCACCGCGTCCCACACGCCGAGGGCCAGCACGTCACTCAGCGCGACGATCGCGGTCGGACGGTCCTGGACGTCGAGCGCGTAGCCGGCGGCCTCGCGTCCGGACTCCCGACTGTGGAAGGGGGCGGCGACCACCCGGATCCGCGCGTCCGGCACCTTCTCGGACAGTCCGCGCATCCGCTCGTCCTCGAACGTGCCGGGACGCAGCCCCGCGCCGGTGCGCCCCGGGCGGTAGTCGAACTCCTGCAGCGGGTCGTGGGACGCCGACGACGTGACCACGACCACGTCCCTGTGCCCGAGCCGCGCGAGGTGCTTGCCGACGAGCCGTCCGGCCTTGGTGTCGTTGATCGCCACCCAGTCGCCCTCGTCCGTCCGCTGCGTCCCGACCACCCGGACGCCGCGTCCCCGCAGCAGCTCGACCCCGCGCCGCTGCGCCGAGGGGGAACTCACGACGAGCGCGTCGATCGCTGCCCTCTGCAACCGGGTGGCCTCGTCCTCGGGATCCCCCGCCCCGCGCAGGAGCAGCACGGACGCGCCGAACTCCTCGACCGCCTCGCTGAGCCCGGCGAGGAACAGCACCGCGTACGGGTCGGAGAACGCGTGCGACAACTCCCCGCCGAACAGGAACCCGCAGACGTCGTTCTTCCCCGACCGCAGTGCCCTGCCCGCGGCGCTCGGTCCGCAGTAGCCGAGCTCGCCGGCCTTGCTCAGGATCTGCTCGCGCAGCGCCGAGGAGAGCCGGTCCGGCTTGCTGTACGCGTTGGAGACGGTCGTGACCGAGACGCCCAGCGCCTCGGCGACGGTCTTCATCGTGACCGTGCTGCCACCCGTCCCGCCCATGACCAAACTCCCTCGTTGATCGATGCACCGAACCGTACCCCAGCCGGTCAACGGGAACGACGAACAGGCCCGTCCGCCGGAACCGGCACGGGAATACCCGGCCCGGCCCCATGCTTGTGGAAGAGGAAGGATGGAGGACGAATGACGAACCTGGGCAGCTTCGAGGCGAAGACGATCACCGGGCAGGACCAGCGGCTGGCGGAGTACCTCGGCAAGGTGGTGCTGGTGGTGAACACCGCGTCGAAGTGCGGCTTCACCCCGCAGTTCGGCGGTCTGGAGAAGCTCTACGACAACCTGAAGGACAAAGGCCTCGTCGTGCTCGGGTTCCCGTGCGACCAGTTCGCGAACCAGGAGTTCGACAACGACGCGGAGACCGCGGACTTCTGCCAGCTCAACTACGGCGTGAGCTTCCCGATGTTCGCCAAGATCGACGTCAACGGCAGGGACGCGCACCCGCTCTACGCGTGGCTGCGCACCGAGAAGGGCGGCGTGCTCGGCGACGCGATCAAGTGGAACTTCACCAAGTTCCTCGTCGACCGCGAGGGCAACGTCGTGAAGCGCTACCCGCCGACCACCGCTCCCGAGGCGATCGAGGACGACATCAAGGCGCTGCTCGAACAGGGCCGCTGAGTGTCGCTCGACAGGGCCCAGGTCGCCCGCACGGCTGCCGAACTGCAGGCGAACTTCGAGCGCTCGGGCCTGTCCAGCGCCGACCTGCGCGGGCTCACCGGCTGGACGCAGGCCCGCCTCACCGCCACGCTCACGGTGAACGGGGCCGACCCCGTGGATGTCTGGCGCCTGCGCGACCTGCTGACCCAGGAGGTCGTCGACGCCGGCCGCGAGCCGGTCCCGTTCTCCGTCCTCACCGAGCGGGCGCGAGCTTCCGCGTCCGCCTGGTTCGGGATCTGACTGTTCGATCCTGACTACGGTGTGACGTCAATCACCGGGTCCCCGGCAGCCACCGTGCCCGCGGGGTGCGGGGTGACCGAGGCCAGCGTCGCCGTGTTGATCACGACGACGATCGTCGTGGTGTCGTAGCCGGCGGCCTTCACGCTGTCGAGGTCGACCGTGGCCAGTTCGTCCCCGACCTCGACCCGCTCGTCGGCAGCGACCTTGACGGAGAACCCCTTGCCCTCGAGCTGGACGGTGTCGATGCCCACGTGGACGAGGACCTCCACCCCGTCGTCGGTCCGGATCCCGAACGCGTGGCCACTGTCGGGGACGGTGATCAGGACGCCGCTGACCGGGGCGATCACGTGGCCGTCCGACGGCACAATCCCGACCCCGTCACCGAGCGCCTTGGACGCGAACACCTTGTCGTTCACCTCCGCCAGTGCGACGACGGTGCCGGCGATCGGGGCGAGCACCTCGTCGGTCCGCACGAGGGTGGCGACCCCGCCACCGGTGGCAGCGGTGTCGGCAGCAGCACCTTCCGCGGCGACCACGCCCGCGGCGGCAGCGGGAGCCGCGGCCTTCCGCGTCCGCTCGAGGGCCAGGTCGGCCTCGTTCTCGGCCTGCGTCGCCTCCCACTCGGCCTTCTGCTCTGCCGTGCGGTAGTCGGAGGCGATCACCAGGAGCATCGAGACGACGAACGCGGCGGCGATCGCGATCACGTAGATCCAGGTCGGGGCGAACACGGGGATGGTGAGCAGCGAGGTGAACGCGAAGGCGCTGGTCTTCACCGTCCCGAAGATCCAGCCCAGGATGCCGATCGTCAGGCCGCCGGTCGCACAGCCGACCAGCATGCGCGGGTAGATCCGCTTGTAGCGCAGGTGGATGCCGTACAGGGACGGCTCGGAGATGCCGCCCAGCAGGCCGGCGGCGAGCGCGCCGATCGCGGTCTGGCGCACCTCGTTGTCACGGGCCCTGCTGGAGACCACCAGGACGCCGGCCGTGGCGCCGAAGCAGGCGAAGTTCCACGTGCCCATCGGGCCCTGGATGAAGTCGTAGCCCAGGGTGCTGATGTTGGCCAGCATCAGCGCGTTCAGCGGCCAGTGCAGGCCCAGGGGCACCAGGAAGGGGTAGATCATCGGGATCAGGACGGCGAACAGCAGCGGCACCGTGTTGTTCAGCCAGGCCAGGCCGGCGCCGAGGCCGCTGCCCAGCCAGATGCTGATCGGGCCGATGATGAAGCCGGTGATCGGGATCATGATCAGCAGGCAGAAGAACGGCACGAAGACCATCTGCAGGTTCTCGGGGAAGATCCGTTTCAGCAGCTTGTAGAGCTGGGCGAGCAGGGCGACCATGATCAGCGGCACGAACACCTGGCCGCCGTAGTCGTTCAGCTGCATCGGGAGGCCGGCGATCTGGGCCACGCACTGCGTGCCGAGGTCGTTCGTCGTGCAGACGGTGTCGGCGGCGCCGCTCAGCGACAGGTAGTTCGGCGTGAACATCGCGGCCATGATCGCCGCGCCGATCCACGGGTCGACGTTCAGCTTCTTGGCCGCGTTGTACGCGACCATGATCGGCAGGAAGTACAGCACCGAGCGCCACATCGCGTCCCAGAACACCCAGGTGGCGCCGGCGTCCTTCAGCCGGTCGACGCCCTGGAACGGGACGATGTGGAAGGCGTCGAGGATGGCGGCGATCGCGATGATCAGCGAGGAACCGAGCAGGACGCCCAGCAGCGGACGGAACGAGTCCGAGAGGTACTCGAAGAACGCGTCCAGCCAGGCGAACTTGCCGCGCACCTTCGCCCGTTCCCGCGCCTTGATGTCGGCGTCCGAGAGGGTCTTGCCGCCGCCGGCCATCGAGGGCAGGTTCATGATCTCGTTGAACGTGGTCGCCACGGCTCCGCCGATGACCACCTGGTAGCGGTCCCCGGACTGGGGTACCGCGCCCATCACGCCGGGGATCTTCTCCACCGCCGCCTGGTCGATGCCCGACGCGTCGTGCAACTCGAACCGCAGCCGCGTTGCGCAGTGGGTGAGGCTGACGATGTTGTCCGGTCCGCCTACCGCGTCCACGATCTGTTCTGCTGTCGACCCCATTGCCTTTCCCTTCCTGGTTCGGAAAACAAAAGACCCGAGGCGCACGCGCGTGTACGCGCCCCTCAGGTCCTGCCCCGCGATGGGAAACAAACTGGTTGAGCCTAGCTCGGAAATGACACTAGCACCGCGTAATCGGGATGGGCAGACCCCATTTCCGGTTCGGCCGCGGAGCGGTCGGCCGGTGGTTCGCAGGCAGGTTCGGGGCTGGTGGCTCAGGCGTTGGTGGGACGCGGCGCGGCCTGGCCGTGGAGCACCCAGCCGCGCCGGTACACGTCGATCAGGGCGGCGAGGTCGTCGGCGGGCGGGAGCCCGTTGGCGCTGATCCACACCGGTGATCCGAACATCCGCAGGTTCGTCCTGGCCGCGATCCGGCGGACCGGGTCGAGGCCAGCGATGAAGGCATCCGGGTCGTCGAGGTAGATCCCGACCAGGCGGCTGCCCGAGATCTCGGTCGTGCCGACGCCCGACACCCGTTGCCACGGGACGAAGCCGACCGCGGACATGGACGATCCGTCGGTCAGCCCCTCCGGCGCCAGCCGCAGCGCGACGTGCGGCTGGACGGCGCGGACGACCGCGTAGGTGGTCGCAGGGATGAAGAACGCCAGCCCCACCCAGCCGAGTACGGCGAGGATGTTGATACCGGCCAGCGGCACGGCGGGCAGCAGGAAGAGCGCGGTCGACGCGGCGACCATGGCCATCCCGAAGAACGCCAGCCGTACTCGTGGCGCCCGGTCGGGCGTGAACTCTACGAGTTCGGGAAAGTGCGCGAGCGTACGCGCATCCGTGAAGCGTGATCCAGCCATCTTTCGTCCCCCCCAGGATCGAACAGCCGCACCATTCCGGACGCCCCCACGTCCGCTCCGGACGACTGATGAGGACAATCCTGCCAGTCGGACGCGATTCTGCCGAGACCCCGCGGGGAAATTCATCGAAGACACAGGCACCGACGACGTTCTGTCGGTCGTGAAGGGCCTGCGCTCCGCCACCCCCTGTCATCCCGGCGAAAGCCGGGATCTCGCAGACGAGCCAGTCGGCACCGAAACGGAGATCCCGGGTCAAGCCCGGGATGACAGGACGGCAGCACCCCAGAAACGGTCCCTGAGGAGTCGCGGGGCGAGGAACGAGACCCGCGACGTCACGAAGGGCCGCCGTCACCCCAGACCCCGGGTCAAGCCCGGGACGACAACCACGCACGCACGCCGGACCCACCCCCCCTGTCATCCCGGCGGAAGCCGGGATCTCGCAGACGAGCCCGACGGCACGGACGCGGAGATCCCGGGTCAAGCCCGGGATGACAAGACGGCACGCGTGCCGGCCCCACCCCCACCCCTGTCATCCCGGCGAAAGCCGGGATCTCGCAGACGAGCCCGACGGCACCACCCCGGATCCCGGGTCAGGCCCGGGATGACAACCAGCTCGGGCGCGGCGCGGTTTGACGGGGCGCCCACGCGTCCCGCACTCTGAAGGCATGTGGATCTGACCTCTCGCCCTGCTCCTTCCAGCGATCGAGGTCTTCCGTGTCCGCCACCCTCTTCCTTTCCGGCGTTGCCGCGTCCTTCGGCGCCCATGCCCTCTTCGACGGCCTGGACGCGACCGTCGCCGCCGGTGACGTCACCGCGCTCGTCGGCCCGAACGGCTCGGGCAAGACGACGCTGCTGCGGATCGTCGCCGGCGAGTACGCCGCCGACGCGGGGACGGTGCGATTGGCGCCGCCTGACGCCACGATCGGCTACCTGCCCCAGGCGGCTCCCTCGCCGGACGAGTCGCTGCTCGCCTACGCCCGCCGTCGCACGGGCGTCGCCCGCGCGGAGGCCGAGTTCGAGGCCGCGACGGGTGCGCTCGCGTCCGGTACGCCGGGGGCGGACGACCGCTACGCCCACGCCCTCGACCGCTGGCTGGTGCTCGGCGGCGCCGACCTCGAGGTCCGCCTGGCCGATGTGCTCGCCCGGCTGGACCTGCAGGTGGACCTGGAGCGTCCGCTCGGCACCCTGTCGGGCGGTCAGGCCGCGCGGGCTGCGCTGGCGTCCATCCTGATCAGCCAGTACGACGTCCTGCTGCTGGACGAGCCGACGAACAACCTGGACGCGGACGGGCTCGCGGCGCTGACGTTCTTCGTGCGGGAGGTCCGCTCGCCGGTGCTGGTCGCGTCCCATGACCGCGCGTTCCTCGACGAGGTGGCCACGTCCGTGCTCGAACTCGACCTGCCGCAGCAGGCGGTCCACCACTACGCCGGCGGCTGGACGGAGTACAGGGCGGCGAAGGCCCTGGCCCGCGCGCAGGCGGACGAGGCGTACGAGACCTACGCCCAGCGCCGCGACGACCTGGCCGAGCAGGCCCGGCGCAGGACCGAGTGGGCGCGGCAGGGGCGGGCGAAGGCGTCCCGGCTGCCACCCGGCAGCGCGCTGGAGAAGAAGTACCGGGAGGACCGCGCCCGCCGGATGGACCAGCGCGCGGCCCGCGTCCGCGACGCCGCCGAGCGGCTGGAGGAGGTCGAGCAGCCACGCAAGGAGTGGGAGTTGCGGTTCTCCATCGCGGAGGCGCCGCCGTCCGCCGACGTGGTCCTGACCCTGGACGCCGTGGTGGCGCGGGCCGGCGACTTCAGAGTGGGCCCGGTCTCCGCCCAGGTTGCCCGTGGCGACCGGGTGGCGCTGGTCGGGCCGAACGGCTCGGGCAAGACCACCCTGCTACGGGCGCTGCTGGGCAGTGGCGAAGTCGCGTCCGGCCGGGTGTCGTGGGGGACGCGGACCGTCCTCGGCACGCTCGACCAGGCCAGGGATGCGATCGGCGGCGCCGTAAGTCTGCGGGACGCCGTGCAGGTGGCTGTCGGCGAGCCCGACCCAGCCGCCGTGCGGACGCTGCTGGCCAAGTTCGGCCTCGGGCCCGAGCACGTCGGGCGTCCGTGCGACAGCCTCTCGCTGGGCGAGCGGACGCGGGCGGCGCTCGCCGTCCTTCAGGCGCGGGCCGTGAACGTCCTCGTCCTCGACGAGCCGACCAACCACCTCGACGCCGCCGCGATCGACCAACTCCAGGCCGCGCTCGTCGCCTTCGGCGGCACCCTGCTGGTCGTCACCCACGACCGCGCGCTCCTCGACGCGCTGGCGCCAACCCGGGTCTGGGACGTGACCGCCCTCTGAGGGTGGCCGCCCCGCGGACCCGGGGCTCCACGACACAGCACCCGGCACCAACGCGGAGATCCCGGGTCAAGCCCGGGATGACAACAACGCCGGCGAGGCAGAACGGCCCCTGAGGAGGTTCGTGAGCGCAGCGAGCGAACCGTCACGAAGGGCCGCCGTCACGCCACCACCGCCACCGTCCACGTTGTGGTGGACTCAAACGCCGTGAACTCACGACAAACCGTCCATCTTGATGATGGACGATGACCCACCCACCCTGTCATCCCGGCGAAAGCCGGGATCTCGACGACGCAGCGGCCAGCACCGACGCGGAGATCCCGGGTCAAGCCCGGGATGACAACAACGCAGGCGGACGTGCGCACCCACCCGTCACAACCGCCACCGTCCACGTTGTGGTGGACGCAAACGCCGTGAACTCACGACAAACCGTCCACTTTGACCGGGACAGCTCCGCGCCCACCACAAGGTGGACCAGACTGCGGCGAACTCACGACAAACCGTCCACCTTGATGAGGACGGACGCGATTCGACAACCGTCGACGCCCGCCGCCACCGCAGTCGTGGCGGCGGCGGGGCTTCACGCACGGCGTCGGGCGGGCCTGCGGCGGTCCCCCCGAACCCCGCAGGCGATCGTCCCGCGGCGGGTCCCCTCACCCCGCGGGTGCCCGACGCCGTGCACGAACCTCGGTCGGCGGCTCACCCGCGTCCCTCCTCGCGGGTGCCGGCCTGCCGACCGGACGCCCCATCGGAGCGTCCCTCCGACGCCCTGATACATCCCGATCCAACGGACTTTTCACCGCCCGCAGGTATCAGAGTGCGTAGCCGCCGCTCTACCGGTGGAAGAGGCGGCTGCCTAGGCTTGACACCGCCGGTCCCCAGGAGGTCCCCGTGATCCGAGTACTCGACCCCACCACCGCCGTCGTCCGCCCCGGACAGGAGGTGGGCGCGACCGCCTACGTCTCCGACCGGCTGCTCGTGCGGAACTCCGAGCTCTGGGAGCGTGACCCGCGCGTCGACAAGGCGCTGGCCGAGCTCGGCTGGGGGCTCCACGTCCCCGAGAAGTACGGCGAGAAGGGCGTCCCGAGGCGCGAGCCCCGCAGTTCCGGCTTCGACAGGGAATCGACCCAGGTGGCGGGCCTCGATCTCAGGATCATCACGGACGCCCCGACGCTCGCCCCGGACGCCTGGACCGCCCTCCAGCAGATCCGGACGGCCGCGCCCGAGGCTGCCGTGTCCTACGAACTCGTGCACGTCATGGTCGCCGCCGACACGTGGTCGGGCGTGGGCAAGGGCGGTACCTACATCCCGGGCATCGGCAAGGGCGGAACCTACATCCCGGGCATCGGCAAGGGCGGAACCTACATCCCGGGCATCGGGCTGGGTCCCGACGAGTTCGGCATGCCCGGCTACGGCGGTAAGGCCCCGGTCGCGCTGATCGTGGCCGATCCCTCGAAGACAGCCCCGCGACTCACCCGTCCGCCGGTCGTCGTGATGCCCGACACCGGGATCGGCCGGCACCCGTGGTTCCCGGACGAGGCCAAGGTCGGGATCAATCCGGCGCAGCCTGGGTCGCTGGGGGTTCGAGTGTTCGGTGACCCGGTCGCTGATCGCGAGCCCGGCATCACCGCGCGGCTGACCGGGCAGTTCGACCGACTCGCCGGCCACGGCACCTTCATCGCAGGCATCGTGCGTCAGGCCTGCCCGGCAGCACGCCTCACGTCCTACGCCGTGATGTCGTCGGAGGGCCTCGTCGCAGAGGACGACGCCCTCGACGTGCTGCAGGACGTCCTCGACCAACAGGTCGCCGCGCTCGCGGGTGGCCATGCGGACGCGATCGTCGACGTCGTCACCCTCTCCTTCGGCTACTACCACGAGGACCTGCCTGACGAGGACAGCGACCCGTCGACCCTGCCGCCCACCAGCCTCGGCACCTTGCTGCGGGATCTCGGTCGAGCCGGCATCCTGGTGGTCGCCGGAGCGGGCAACGACGGCACCAGCCGTCCGTTCCTCCCGGCGGCCCTCGCCGGGGACACCGGCACCGGCTCGGGCGACCTGCCGCTGGTCAGCGTCGGTTCGCTCAACCCGAACCGCAGCACGGTCTCCCTGTTCTCCAACGGAGGCACCTGGGTCACCACGTACCGCCACGGCGCGGCGATCGTCTCCACCCTGCCCCGACTCCAGAACGCCAGCTCCCAGTCGTCCTCGGACGTGGCGGGCGTCGACACGCTCACCGGCGCCGCGAAGCAGGCTGTCGAAGCGGGCAAGGCGGCCGCGCCCGCGGACCGGTCCACGATCGACATGGACGACTTCTCCGGCGGCTTCGGCGTGTGGAGCGGGACGTCCTTCTCCGCGCCGCTGCTGGCTGGCCAGCTCGCCCAGGCCCTGGTCGGTGAGGGCACGGACGCCGTCGACCTCGACTCGCTGCGCACGCGCGGCTGGTCGGCGCTGGCCACCATCCTTCGACCGCTGAGGCGATTGTGAACACCACCGCGCCGCTCGGTGCGCAGGCAGCGAGCGCCTTCGTCGCCTACCGGGAGGGCGACCGCGACCAGTTGCGCGTCCTCGTCGGGCTGCTCACGCCTCTCCTGTGGCACACCGCCCGCGCCCAGCGCGCACCCCAGCACATCGCCGAGGAGGCCATCCAGACCGCGTGGCTACGCCTGGTGGACGGGGCGGCGACGATCGCCGACCCACGCGGCGTCGTGTCGTGGCTCGTCGTGACGGTGAAGCGGGAGACCTGGCGGCTGCTGCGACTCGCCGGACGCGAGGTCGCCCCGGAGGCGGGCGTCCCCGACGTGGCCGACGAGGTCACGCCTGAGTCGCTCAGCATCGCCACCGAGCAGCAGCGCGTCCTGTGGCGCCACGTCGAGGACCTGCCCGAACGCTGCCGGGCGTTGCTGCGGGTGATCGCCTTCGCCGCGACGCCCGACTACGCCGGCGTCGCCGCCAGCCTGGGCATGCCGATCGGCAGCATCGGCCCCACCCGCGGGCGTTGTCTCGCGAAACTGCGCACCGCACTCCTTTCCGATCCGAGCTGGGAGGCCTGACATGGCTGACGACACCTACCCCGGCGCCGACGACCTGCTCGACGCCACCGACGACCGCATCCTCGCGGGCCTGGCCACGCTGTACGAGACCATCGACCCCGTGCCAGCCGATCTGGCCGAACGGATCGACTTCACCCTCGCCGTCGCCGAGCTCGAGGCCGACATCGCCGAGCTCACCCGCGGTGAACTGGTCGGCGTCCGCGGCGAGGAGACCGACTCGGTCACCTTCACCAGCGGCTCACTGAGCCTGATGGTGACCACCGTGGTCGCCGCCCACCACGTCCGGATCGACGGCTGGGTGACCAGTCCCGGCGCAACGGTGGACGCGGTGGCGGAGGGCGTCACCCGCAGCTCTGTCACCGACGATTCCGGCCGGTTCGCCCTCGACGACCTTCCCCGCGGCCGGGTCCACTTCGTGGTGCGCAGGGACGGCTACCGGCCGGTGATCACGCCGTCGATGGAGCTCTGACGGCGGATTCGACAGTGGGCGAGGACGCGATCGCCCGAGCCCGCGAGTTGCGGCTCGCGGGCCTTGCCCACAACACGGCCGGACGCCATGCCCGGGCCGCCCGCTCCCTGCACGCCGCACTGAAGCTCCTTCCAGAGCCGGCGTCGAGCCGCGACGCCGACGCTGTAAGGGTGGCGTGCCTCCTCACGCTGGCCATGGCAGAGCTGACGACCGCCGGACTCGACGCCGCGCTGGCCAGGATCGGCGAAGCGGGCGGCCTGGTCGGCGGTGACCCCGAGCTCACTGCCCGATGGCGTTGCCAGCGGGGAAATGTGCTCCTGCGCGCCGGCGACTTTGCGGCTGCAGCTCCTGACCTGGCCGTTGTCAGAGCCGAGCCGCAGTGGTTCTCATCAGCCGAAAGGGCGGCGATCGGTCTCAGCCTCGGCAGCATCGCCTTCGAACTGGGCCGACCCGCCGAGGCGTTGACCGTCTGGTCGGATGCGTCCCGGCTGGCCAGCGAAATCGGCGACGACAGGCTGCTCTTCATGGCGGAACACAACTTGGGATACGCCCGCTATCTCAACGGGGACCTGCCGGGCGCGCTCGCCGCAATATCGGCTGCGGACGCACTTCCCGCCGACGTGTTCCGGGGGCCGTCCCTGTTCTCACTGGGCCGAGTGCTCGGCGAAGCCGGGCTGCTCGACCGGGCGATCGAGGTGCTGGACCGGGCGCGGGAGGTTTCCCGACCGGACCGGATGCTGCGCGCGGAGATCGAACGTGAGCGCGCCGTGGTGCTGCGGCTGACCGGCGACTACGACGAGGCAGCGGCTGCCGCTCGCTCCGCGAGGAACCGCTTCGCCCGGCTCGGGGCGACCGGCCCTGCCTCGACCGCTGCACTCATCGTGCTGGACTGCGACCTCAGTCGCGGGCGTCGGCTGCGGGCCGTGCTGGACGGGTCGCTCCTGCTCGACGAGGTGGCCCGCGAACTCGGTGACACCGATCTGGCCGCCCGAAGCGTGGCCGTCGCGGCGGAGGCCGCCGCCCGGCTCGGCCGACCGGACGTGGCGCGCGCGGCGCTGCGGCGCTACCCCGCCGGGTCGCACGGCCTGGTGATCCAGTTGCGACGCGTCTACGCCGCCGCCGTCACCGACCTCGCGTCCGGACGGTCGCCTCGGCACCGGCTCGCCGCCGCCGCCCGCGACCTCGCCGCCAGCCAGGCGGTGAGCGCGTCGCTGGACTCGCGGGCCGCGCGGAAGGTGCTCAGCCTGCGGCTGGCCGACCTCGACGTGGGGCTCGCCGTCGGCCGCGGGCCCACCGACGTCCTGCGCACGCTGGAGCGCTGGAGCAGCCTGGGGCTGCCGGTCGTCCGTCCGCCGGAGGACCCGCGGCAGGCTGACCTCACCCAGCGGCTGCGGTCGTTGTCCCAGGCCGTCCGCGACGAGCCGGGTGGGCCGGCGACCGCGGCGCGGAGGGCGGAGATGGCGTCGCTGCAACAGGAGCTCACCGACATCGGACTCGCACAGCGGCAGGACGCCTCCTCCGCCGCTCCCCTGCCCGGCCTCGCCGAGGCGCTGCCCGCGCTCACGACGACCGATCGGGACCTGCTGTGGCTCTTCCCGCACGACGGTGGCCTGTGGGGGGTCGGGGTGGCGGCCGGACGCCGGCGTCTGGCCCGGCTGGCCGACCTCGACCGCTGTCTGGAGACCACCCGGCGGCTGCAGGCCGACCTGCGGGCGCTCGCCTACCAGCCGTCGGGGCCGCTGCGGGACGCGATCGGCGCGTCCCTGCGCTCGGGGCTGGCCTGGCTGGACGAGGTGGTGGTGCGACCGTGGCGACGCCGCTCCGCGGGGCTGGTGGTGGTCGGCACCCACGCCGTCGCGTCCGTGCCGTGGGGGATGCTGCCGTCGCTGGCCGGCGTCCCCGTGACCGTCGCGCGCTCGGTCACCGAGTGGGCGGGACGTCGGCTCGAGGTCGTCCGGCCGCCGGTCGAGGTGGTGGTCGGGCCCGGGCTGCGGTTCGCGTCCGCCGAGGCGGCCGAGGTCGCGTCCGCCTGGGCGGACGCGCGGGTGCACCCGGACGCGCGGGCCGCCGATCTGGTCTCCGCGCTGGCCAGCCCCGGCGTCGTGCACGTCGCAGCGCACGGCCAGCACCAACCGGCCAGCCCGCTGTTCTCGTCGCTGCGGATGGCCGACGGCGACGTGTTCGCCCACGAACTGCCCACCGGCGACGTCCGGGCCGGCCACGTCGTGCTGTCGGCCTGCGACGTGGGCACCGCGCAGGTGCGTCCGGGCGACGAACCATTGGGCCTCGCGCACACGCTGCTCTCGCTGGGTGTGGGCTCGGTCGTCGCCGCGGTCGCCCCCGTCCCCGACGACGAGACCGCGTCCGTCATGGCCGCCTACCACGCCGGCCTCGCCCGCGGGCTGCCGAGCGACGAGGCGCTCGCCGCCACGCCCCCGTCCGCGTTCGTCGCCCTCGGCGCGCCCTGGCGCGCGAACCCCCGACCCCACCCCGCACCCTGACCCGCCCTGACCCCGGAGCCCCGCTCCGTTCGCGCCGAGCTCGCCCCGTCCCCACACAAACGCTCCCGAAACACGCAGAAGCTCCCGAAATTTCGGGAGCGCGGACGAATTTCGGGAGCGTTTGCGCGGAAGCGGACGAACGCCGGCGTCCGGTATTACCCTGTACTACATGGCTTCACCGCAGCGTCGCACCCTCGTCTACTCCGTCCGGCTCAGCCCGGCCGAGAGCAACGCCATCCAGAAGATCGCGGA
This sequence comes from Propionicimonas sp., assembly GCF_049840635.1. Lineage (GTDB taxonomy): Bacteria > Actinomycetota > Actinomycetes > Propionibacteriales > Propionibacteriaceae > Propionicimonas. Next base: position 1,674,252 of record NZ_JASGKL010000005.1, on the reverse strand, counting down.
CGCCCGGCACCTGCCGGCGTCCACCCTCGTCCGCTCATGGATCCTCGACCGGCTCGAGCAGGAGCAGTCGGCGTCCTGAGCCCACCGTGTCCCGGCAGGGTCGATGTCGACGCTGCGGGGACACTCTGCGAGCGAAGGAGCCAGGGAAGGACTGCGTCATGCGGTTGTTGTTCATCGGTGCGGGCGCGATCGGCACCTACGTCGGCGGGTCGCTGGCGGTCGCCGGGCACGAGGTCGCCTACAGCGAGCAGCCGGACGCGGCCGCGGCGATCGCGGGGACGGGCCTGCGGCTGACCCGCGACGGCCGCACCACACCCGTCCGCACCTTCGCGATCCACGCCTCGGCCGCCGAAGCGCTCGCCGCGGGGCCCTACGACGCCTGCGTGTTCGCCCTGAAGTCGTTCGACACCGCCGCCGCCCTCGACGGCCTGCTCGCGACCGGCCTGCCGGTCCCGCCCGTCCTCTCCCTGCAGAACGGCGTCGACAACGAGCCGCTGATCGCCGACCGGCTTGGCGCCGACCGGGTGATCACCGGCACGGTCACCACCGCGGTCGGCAAGCCGGGCACCGGGCAGGTGATCGAGGAGAAGCGCCGCGGCATCGGCATCGGCACCGACCATCCGCTGGGCGAGAGGCTCATCGCCGCGCTGAACGACGCCCGCCTGCACGGCCGCGGTTACCGGCGTCCCGGCCCGATGAAGTGGTCGAAGCTGCTGACCAACCTGCAGGGCAACGCCACCTCCGCGATCCTGGACGAGTCGGTGGCCCGCCTGTTTGGCGATCGCCGGCTGTACGACGTCGAGATCGCCGTGCTGCGCGAGTGCCTGGCCGTGATGGACGCCCTCGGCTACCAGCCCGTCGACCTCCCCGGCACCCCCGTCCGCGCGCTCGCGCTCGCGGCGACGCGGATCCCCCGGTTCGTCGGCCAGCCGATCCTGACGCGGTTGCTCGGCGGCGGACGCGGGGCGAAGATGCCGTCCTTCCACATCGACCTGTACTCCGGACGCGGCCGCACGGAGGTGCGCTACCTCAACGGCGCCGTGGTCCGCCACGGCGAGGAACTCGGCGTCCCGACGCCGGTGAACCGCGTCCTCACCGAGACCCTGGAGTCGCTCAGCGACGGCACCGTCCCGCTGGACACCTATCGGCACAACCCCGAGGCGTTGCTCGCGCTCCTCTGAACGCCCTGTCCGGGCACGGACGGCAACGGACACCGCTGACCTGCGGCGCTCCGTGGGGGTGACGTCGGGCCGGGAGCGCCTCTCGGCGCGTGGCCGCTCGTAGCGGAGAAAGTTGGAGCCCGGGGCTACCGCGGCCCGACGACTGATGAAGGATAGGCCGCGCCGGCCAAGGATCCAAGCCCGACTCCCCGAGCGGTGGGACGCCACCACCCGGACGAACTACGCCCCGTCATCCCACCCACTTCCCTGTCATCCCGGCGAAAGCCGGGATCTCGACGACAACCAGCCGCCAGCACGCCGACAACACAGACCCCGGGTCAAGCCCGGGATGACGGTTGCGTGGCGCCCGCCACAGATCCCGGGTCAAGCCCGGGATGACAAGAACCGGGGAGCCCAACCCCACTGTCATCCCGGCGAAAGCCGGGATCTCGACGACAACCAGCCGCCAGCAGGCCGACACCACAGATCCCGGGTCAAGCCCGGGATGACAGGGTTGGGGTGTGCCACAGATCCGGGGGCAAGCCCGGGATGACGGGGTCGGAGCCGGAGATCCTCGGCTGGCGGCGACGGGCGAGCAGCGCGGACCGCGGTCCTACTTCAGCTTCCCCGCTCGCCAGAGGGCGGCGGACGAGGTCAGGTCGCCGGCCATGTCCTGCAGGCGGAGCGCCTGGAAGACCGCGCGGGTGCCCACCGTGACGTCGGCCCGGCCGGACGCGACAACGTGGCAGAACGCCGCGGCCCGCTCCAGCGCGACAGCGAAGTCGCCGGAGAACGCGCCGCGCAGGATCTCGTCCGCCACCCTGCGCACCTCGTCCGGCCCCGGCGGCTCGACGCCGGCGACCGCGTGGTTGGGCTCGGTGAACCGGATCCCCGCCGCATACTCGCGCGCGGCGCCGTGCGGGTCGGTCGAGACCCATTCGCGCAGCAGGTACAGCCTCCACAGCACGCCGGGCAGCGTCCGCGCCGGACGGGACGCCCACAGGTCGGCGAGGGTGTCGAGCCCGATCTCGTCCGACAGCGCGACCAGCCGCGCCGTCACCGCCGGGTCCTCGGCAGCGCGTCCGGTCCGGAGCAGCACGGCCGCGGTCTCGTGCGCGGCGTGCAACTCGGCGATCGGGTCGGACGGCTGGCCCAGCGCCTCGAGCGCGGCCGGGTCCTGGAAGCTCGGCCTCCGGGGCCTGCGCTGCTCGTCCATCCGGCAAGGGTAGCCGCGACCGTCCGCCGCGCCGGGTCAGCCCTGCGACACGGTTCCCGGACGCAGCGCGGGGCGCGCCAGCCCGAAGTAGCACGAGAAGGACGCGACCACGCCGAAGGCCATCATCAGCACCATCGGCACCGCCGTCGTGCCGCCTCCGGAGCTGGCCAGCGGCGCGCCGATCGCCATCGCGACCGAGTTCGCGACCCCCTGGACGGCGGATGCCGCCCCGGCCAGGTGCAGCGTCCGCGATACCGCCAGCGCGCCGGCGTTGCCCATGATGAACGCCTGCGACCCGACCAGCAGGACGAAGCCCACCAGCGTGGTCACCAGCGGGGTGCCGAAGAAGAAGACCCCGATGCCCAGCACCAGCACGCCGGTGGCCGAGGAGACCATGCCGCCCAGCATCAGGTTCTCCGGCCGGAACCGGCCGACGATCCGGGCGTTGACCAGTGACAACAGGATGTTCAGCAGCGCGTTCCCGCTGAAGAACAGCGCGTACTGCATGGCGCTCAGGCCCTTGATCTCCTGCAGGACGAACGACGAGCCCGCGATGTAGCCGAGCATCGAGAACGTGCCGAGCGCCGCGGTGAGCATGAAGCCGAGGAACGAGCGGATCCGCAGCACCTCGCCGATCCCCGCCACCGAGTGGCGAAGCCCACCCGCGTGCCGGGCCTCCGGCGGCAGCGTCTCGGGAACGAACAGGGACGCGGTGAGCACCATCACCACCCCGAACCCCGCGAGCACCCAGAACACCGTCCGCCAGGTGCCGACCAGCAGCACGCCCGCGCCGAGCACCGGCGCCAGCATCGGGGCGAGCCCGCCGATCGCGACCATCACCGACATCCATCGCGCGAGCGTGTCGCCCTTGGCGACATCGATCAGCACCGCGCGTCCGGACACCGACGCGACACCGCCGCCGATCCCCTGGAGCAGTCGCGCCGCGATCAGCACCCCGACCGAGGGGGCGAGCGCGCAGGCGATGCCCCCGAGGGTGCAGATCACTCCTCCGACCAGCATGGGGACGCGGCGTCCGCGCTGGTCGGAGAGTGGCCCGCCGACCAGCTGGCCGGCGCCGAAGCCGAGGAAGAACGTGGTGAGGGTCAGCCCGACCAGTGCGGCCGACGCGCCGAGGTCGGTCGCCACGTCGGGAAACGCCGGGCTGTACATGTCCGTGGCGAACGGAGGCACGGCGTTCTGGACGGCCAGCGCGGCGAGCAGCCCCGCGGTGATCGGGACGATCCGGCGTGACGGCTCGGGGCGCGCATCGACGGCATCGGCCACGACGACCTCCCTTCCCGCCCTCACCCTGCCCCACGATCCTGTGGGACGCCCGTGCCGGACACGGGCTGGACGCGCTACCGCGGCACGACAGGAACCGTCCCCGTCGTGCCACCCGACCTGCGGCGGACGGGCGGGTCAGAGCTCCTTCAGGCAGAGCAGGGTGCCGCTGCTGCCCTCGCGTCCCTCCCAGTAGTAGCTGGTCGCGTCGCTGAAGTCCTCGCACGGGTTCGACAGGCCGCGGATGGGCTGGTTGGTGTCCGGAATGACCCCCACCACCTGGTAGTCGGCGTCCGCCGAGTCGCACTGGACCGACTTCACGCTGTCGGTGCCGTCCTGGGCGAGGCAGTCGCCCACCTTCGTGGCACTCACGTTGAAGGACAGCAGGCCGGCGATGACCGCACCGATCACGACGACGGCCACGATGCCCAGCACGATCCAGGTCCGGGCCTTGGACGGCTTCGCCGGCGCGGGTCCGGGCACCGGCTGGCCCGGATACGGCTGGCCGGGGTACGGCTGCCCCGCGTAGGGCTGGCCGGGTTGGCCCGCCCCCGGGTAGCCGCCCTGGACCGGCTGACCGGGATACTGCTGACCGGACGGTTGGCCCTGCGGCACTTGGCCCGCCTGACCGTAGGCGCCCTGCGCCGGGGGCACCTGACCGTACGCGCCCTGTGGCACCTGACCCTGCGGCGCCTGGCCCTGCGGGTACTGCCCTGCTGCGGACGGCCCGGGGTAGGGCGGCGCCGGCTGGGCACCCTGGGTCGGGTACGCAGCGGGCTGCTGGTTGTCGCCCTGGTACCCCTCGGCGGGCTGCCCGAACGACTGCCCGGGATAGCCCTGCGGCGGCGGGTTCGACGACTGCGTCCCTTCCGTGCCCTGGTGGTCAGCGCCCCGGTTGGTGTCCTCGGGGTTCTCGGGTGTGGTCATGGCTATCCCTCCTGAGCGATCGACCCTAACGGAGCCCTCGTACCCACGACCAGCCCCGCGTCCCACGCCGATCAGGCGCGTCGGACGAGGCCCGTCTCGTAGGCGAACAGCACCAGCCCCACCCTGTCCCTGATCTGCAGCTTGGCCAGCAGTCTGGTGATGTGGGTCTTCACCGTCCCCTCGGCCATGTACAGCGTGCGGGCGATCTCGGCGTTGGTGGCGCCGGCGGCGATCTCGACCAGCACCTCCTGCTCGCGGTCGGTGAGCACGGCCAGCCGGGGGTCGACCCCCTCGGGGCTGGTCGGGAGCGTGGGGACGACGTGGTCGAGCAGCCGCCGGGTCGCGGAGGGGGCCATCACGGCCTCGCCGGCGGCCACCGTCCGGATCGCGTTCAGCAGGTCGTCGGGACGCGCGTCCTTCAGCATGAAGCCGCTCGCGCCCGCCTTCAGCGCGCTGAACACGTACTCGTCGAGGTCGAAGGTGGTCAGGACGAGCACGCGGGTCGGCACGCCGGACGCGACGATCCGCCGGGTGGCCTCGACCCCGTCCATCACCGGCATCCGGATGTCCATCAGCACGACGTCGGTGGCGACCGACAGCACGCCGGCCACCGTCTGCGCGCCGTCCGCCGCCTCGCCGACGACCTGGAGGTCCTCCTCGGCCTCGATCAGCATCCGGAAACCGCTGCGCACCAGCTCCTGGTCGTCCGCCAGGAACACCCGGATCGGGCTCATCGCACTTCCTCTCCCTGCCCGCCGGCCGCCGGCCGGATCGGCAGCACGGCCGTCACCTGGAACCCGCCGCTCGGACGAGCCCTGGTCAGCAGCCGTCCCCCCATGGACGCGACCCGCTCGTGCATCCCACGCAGGCCGTGGCCCGGGTTCTGCGGCACCACGGACGGGCTCGCCAGCCCATTGTCCAGCACGTCGATCGCGATCTCCCGCATCCCGTACGTGATCGTCACCATCGCCGTCGCCTGCGGACCCGCGTGCTTGAGGAAGTTCGTCAGCGCCTCCTGCACGACCCGGTACACGGTCAGCTCCAGCGCGGGAGTCACCTTCGGCGGCTGGCCGTGGATGGCCAGCTGGACGCGGTCGCTGGTGCGGGCGACGAGGTCGGGGATGTCGGTCAGCCGCGGCGCGGGCGCGAAGTCGGCCTGCCGGCCGGGCTCGGGACCCTCGCGCAGGACGCCGAGGATGCGGCGCATCTCGCTGAGCGCCTCGCGTCCGGTCTCGGCGATCGTGGTCAGCGCCTGGGTCGCTGCCTCCGGCTTCTTCGCCGCCATCGCCTTGCCGCCCTCGGCCTGCACGATCATCACCGACAGCGAGTGGGCGACGATGTCGTGCAGCTCGCGGGCGATCTGCGTCCGCGCCCTCGACTCGGCCAGCCTGGTCTCCTGGTCGCGCTCGAGCAGCATCGTCCGGTAGCGCTCCTCTGCCACCGCGACCCGGTCCTGGTGCGCCTCGCTCGACTCGCGGACGCGGCGTCCGATCGCGTAGGGGGTGATCACCAGGCCCGTGCAGACGAACCACGCCAGTGCCAGCCAGATGATCTGGCGCAGGCTCGGGTTGGACGGGTCGTCGATGATCCAGCGGATCGGTCCCAGCAGCGAGCCGATCGCCCCGACGACCAGCACGATCCGGGCGGGCTGGCCGGGGATCCAGCGCGCGACGGTGTAGGCGACCACGGGGACGGCGACCAGTGTGGCCATCGGCTGGTCGCTGACCACCAGCTGCACGAGACCGGCGAACGTCACCCCCGCCAGGGCCAGGAACGGCGAGTGGCGCCGCAGCACCAGCGACCCGATCATGATCAGGGCACTCGCCAACGGCACCACCGCGTGCATGAGCTGGGTCGGGGTCGGGCCACTGTTGAGGGTCACCACCCCGTAGGGCGAGACCGTCAGCAGGCCGAGGCCGGCCGCGAGGGCAGCGTCCAGCACCCAGTCGTGCCGGGTCGCACCGGGCGGGAAGAGCAGGTCACGCTTCATCGCAGCCAAGCGTAGGGGGTGGACGGGCAGGCTCGGCGGCGCCCGTTACCATGGCAGGAACGCCGGAGGGACCGGCGACCGGCGCGGGGGAGTCCGATGCAGCGACGCGGGAGCCGCGTGGGCGTGGTCCACGCCCTGCTGGGCGCGCTCCTGCTGGCCGGCTGCACCGCGTCGGTCGACGCGACGAGCCCCGCCGGGTCTTCACCGTCCGCCGCCACGCCCTCGGCGTCCGCGATCTCCCACCTGGAGGTGGGCGACTGCACGGGGGAACTCGACCTCAGCGGCGCGCAGATCTCGGACGTCCCCACCGTCGCGTGCACGAGCGGCCACCACTGGGAGGTGCACGCGGTCGTGGACGTGGCCGGCGACACCTACCCGGGCGCGGACGCCCTCACCGCCCAGGCCGACACCGCGTGTGCGGCCAGCTTCGAGGCGTACGTCGGCGTCGAGCCCGCGTACAGCCGCTTCACGTCCGCCTACCTCACCGGGGACGAGAACGCGTGGGCGGCGCCGGAGAACCGGGTGATCACGTGCCTGGCCGGTTCGGAGGACAACGAGCTGACCGCCTCGGCCAAGGGCGACACCCTGGTCTTCCCCGTCAAGGGGCAGTGCACCGGCCCGCAGGACGTGGCTGCGCAGTCGGTCGAGATCATCGACTGTGCGGCCAAGCACTACTACGAGGTGTACGCGGTCAAGCAGGTCGACTCGAAGAAGGCCCCGACCGCCGAGGAGGAGCAGAAGCTGTACACCTCGGTGTGCCTGGCCGGCTTCAAGAGCTTCGTCGGCCTCGACGTCGGCGCGTCGAAGTACGAGATCGCCTACTTCCTCGCCGGCGAGGACATCTGGACGAAGGTCGCCGACCACCGCATCGTCTGCAGCGCCGGCTCCCCGACCGGTGGCGTGAAGGGCTCCCTGAAGGGCGTCAAGAAGTAGCCAAGGCCGCGCGTTTGCGCGTTTTCGGGGACGGTTCTCCTTACCCGCCAACGACACGGTGGACCGAGCTCAGCCGCCCAGCAACTCCCGGAAGTCCGTCACCTCGAAGTCGTCGTCGCTCTTGGCCGGCGTCCCCGCCAGCACGATCCGCGCGAACTCCTGGGCGGCCTTGGTGATCCGGCGCTCGAGCTTGCCGCCCTCCGTCCCCCAGTCCTTCGTGGCCGCGAACACCGGGTTCGGCGCCACGACGGCCTTAAGGTAGAAGAACAGCGGCAGCATCGCGTGGTCGATCACCAGCGAGTGCCGCGCCGACCCCCCGGTCGCGGCCAGCAGCACGGGGCGTCCCTTCATCACACCCTCGTCGAGCGCGTCGAAGAACAGCTTGAACAGGCCCGAGTACGAACCGTTGAACACCGGCGTCACCGCGATCACGCCATCGGCGCCGCAGACCGCGTCGAACGCCTCCCGCAGCCGGGCGCTCGGCACGCGCGTGGCCAGGTGGTGGGCGAGGTCGGTCGCGAGCGTCCGCAGTTCGATGTGCGTCACCTCGCCCAACGAGCCGGACGCGGCGAGCGCGGCCACGCCCGCCTCCCCCAGCCGCTCGCCAAGGAGCCGGCTGGACGAGGGGATGCTCGTGCCGGCCGTGATCACGACGATGCTGGTCATCGCGTGGCCTCGGCGTCGGCGGACTCCGGGTACGGCGAGCGGCCGGTGACGTCATCGACGGCCCTGGCGGTCGCAGACGACGCGGCGCCCACCTCGACGCCGCGTTGCGCGGCCGCGGCGGCGTCCCTCTCGGCGACGAGGCTGGCGTGCGTGGGCGCGTCCGGGATGTGCGCGGGACGGCCCTCGGCGTAGCCGGCGCGCAGGTCGGGCAGGATCTCGCCGAGCAGGTCCAGCTGCTCCAGGACGGTCTTCAGCGGCAGGCCGGCGTGGTCGATCAGGAACAGCTGGCGCTGGTAGTGGCCGACCTCGCGGGTGAAGGACAGCGTCCGCTCGAGCACCTGCTGCGGCGACCCGACCGTCAGCGGGGTCTCGGCCATGAACTCCTCCAGGCTCGGCCCGTAGCCGTAGACCGGTGCCACGTCGAAGAACGGGCGGAACTCGTTGATCGCGTCCTGGCTGTTCCGGCGCATGAAGAACTGGCCGCCGAGGCCCACGATGGCGGTGTCGGCGGGGCCGTGGCCGTGGAACTCGAAGCGGCGGCGGTAGAGGTTCACCATGCGCTTGGTGTGGGCCATGTTCCAGAAGATGTTGTTGTGGAAGAAGCCGTCGCCGTAGTACGCAGCCTGCTCGGCGATCTCGGGGCTGCGGATCGAGCCGTGCCACACGAACGGGGGCACGTCGTCGAGCGGGCGCGGCGCGAGGGTGAAGCCCTGCAGCGGCGTCCGGAACTTGCCCTCCCAGTTCACGACCTCCTCGCGCCACAGCTTGCGCAGCAGCGCATAGTTCTCGATCGCCAGGCCGATGCCGTCGCGGATGTCCTTGCCGAACCACGGGTAGACGGGGCCGGTGTTGCCGCGTCCCATCATCAGGTCGATGCGGCCGTCGGCCAGGTGCTGGAGCACCGAGTAGTCCTCCGCGATCTTCACTGGGTCGTTGGTGGTGATCAGCGTGGTGGCGGTGGACAGGATGATCCGGTCGGTCTGCGCGGCGATGTAGCCCAGCAGGGTGGTCGGCGAGGACGGGTGGAACGGCGGGTTGTGGTGCTCGCCGGTCGCGAACACGTCCAGGCCGATCTCCTCGGCCTTCTTCGCGATCGTGACGGCGGCGCGGATCCGCTCGTGCTCGGACGGGGTGCGTCCGGTGGTCGGGTCGGTGGTGACGTCGCCGACGCTGAAGAGGCCGATCTGCATGGTGTGCTCCAGATGATTGCGTATTCAAATATCTGTGGTAACCCGTTGAACCCGCAGACTATTCCGGGCGGCCAATCCGCCAGAATGGGGTCATGGACTTCGACGCGTTGACGGGCGACCTGATCGTGATCGGCATCGTGGTCGCTGTCGCGATCGTGAGCCGGTTCCTCCTGGTGCGGCTGGTCAAGACGCTCACCAAGCGCGCCCTCGACCGCGCCGAACGGCGCAGGAAGGGCACCAGTTCGCGAGCCGACCAGATCCTCGCGGCTGCCACCGGCGCGAACCAGGAGCGCTACGAGCAGCGGACAGCGACGATGGGCTCGCTGATCTCGAGCGTGATCACGGTGACCATCGGCATCATCGCGGTGCTCACGATCCTCGCCGTCCTCGACGTTCCACTGGCACCCCTGCTGACGTCCGCCGGCGTGGGCGGCATCGCCCTCGCGTTCGGGGCGCAGAGCCTGGTCAAGGACTTCCTGTCCGGCTCGTTCATGATCCTGGAGGACCAGTACGGGGTGGGCGACCTGATCGATACCGGCGAGGTGAAGGGCACCGTCGAGGAGGTCGGCCTGCGGGTGACCCGCCTTCGGGACGGCACGGGCACCGTCTGGTACGTGCGCAACGGGGAGATCCTGCGGGTCGGGAACCAGAGCCAGGGCTGGTCGACGGCGATCGTCGACGTCCCGGTCGCCTACGACGAGGACCCCGGCAGGGTGATCGCGATCCTCGAGACGGTGGCGGAGGAGATGGAGGCGGACGAGGCCTACGCCGACGTCCTGCTGGAGAAGCCGACGGTGGCGGGCGTGAACGCGGTCACGGCGACAGCGATGACGATCCGGATGACCGCGAAGACCGCGCCGAACCAGCACTGGGGCGTCCAGCGCTCGCTGCTCGAGCGGTCGCTGCAGGCCCTCGGCAGGGCCGGCGTCCGCAGCCCCGCCCCGAACCTGGGCGTGGTCGCGCAGTAGATCGGGCAGCCGGCTGGGCCCCCATCCGCGACTTTCGGCACGGATCCGGACTCGTCGCCGATCCCCCAAGGCCTTCTTGCGGCTTTCGGCACCACTGGCGTCCAGTCAGGGTCCTTCTTTCGGTGCCGAAAGCCGCAGGTGGCTCGAGTGACAGCCAGCGTGCCCGTGATTCGGTGCCGAAAATCGCGCGATCGTCGTGGCGAGCGCGGCTGACGCGATCCTGCCGCGTTGCCGGTCCCACACGTCCCTGATGTCACAGCTGGAGGACCGAGCGGCAGGATCGCGTCACGTCCTGGCCGCGGCGTGACGGCGAGTAACGGGCCCGTCCGCAGCTGCGAGGACGATCCGAGGGGCACACACGTCCGGTCGAGGCCGGGGACGATGACGCGATTTGGCCATCAGACCGCCGAGGGGTGACGGCTGCGCACGCTGGGACGAAAGGATCGGCAGGATCGCGTCGGACGGGTGCGCGCGGCGGCCGGCGAACCGGGTCGACCGGCAGGGTCGCCTACTCGTTGACGGCGGGAGCCTTCGCCAGCGTCCGCGTGGAGCCGACGGACGCCACGATCACGCACGCCATTGCGACGACCTCGACCCAACTGAGCCGCTCGCCGAGGATCAGCAGGGCAGCCAGCGCCGCGGCGGCCGGCTCGAGGCTCATCAGGATGCCGAACACCGAGGCAGGGATGCTGCGCCGCGCGACCATCTCCAGGCCGTACGGGATCACCGAACTGAGCACACCGACCAGCACGGCGAGCAGTGCGACCCGCGGCTGCCACAGGCTCGTCCCGCCGGTGAGGAGACCGGGGACGAGGAACATCAGCGCGCCGACGAGGCTGCCGACGCTCACCCCGGTGACCCCCTCCCACGCGGCTCCGGTCGGACCTGACAGCACGATGTAGGCCGCCCAGGCCGCGCCGGCCAGCAGCGCGAAGCCGATCCCGATCCAGTCCACGGTGGCGGGGAACACCCCGAGCAGCACCACGCCGATCGCGGCCAGCGCGACCCAGACCAGGTCCCGCGCGCGCCGCGAGCCCACCAACGCGACCGCCAGCGGCCCGAGGAACTCGATCGTCACCGCCAGCCCGATCGGGATCCGGGAGAACGACAGGTAGATCGACCAGTTCATCGTGGCGAGCGCGATGCCGTAGCCGATCACCACGCGCCACTCCGGCCAGGTGCGCCCCCGAAGCCGGGGTCGCGCGAACACCCAGAAGATGAGCGCGGCGGCCGCCATCCGCAGCCAGGCCACAGCGGTCGGGGCGGTCAGCGTGAACAGTGACTTGGCGAACGCGGCGCCGAACTGGACGGACACGATCGCGCCGAGCACCAGCCAGACCGGGTTCAGCCAGCCCGGCAGTCCTTTGGCTGCTGTCCGTGGGGTGACTCTCATGCCAGAGCCGCGCACCGGGCCTGTGCGGGGCACCCGAGGACGTGGTCGTTGAACAGCCCGACAGCCTGCGCGAAGGCGTAGACGATGGTCGGTCCGCAGAACCGGAAGCCCGCCTTCTTCAGCTGCTTCGCCAGCGCGTCGGTGCGCGGATCGGTCGCCGGCACCCCCGACAGGTCAGCCGGGTTCCGCTGGACGGGGCTGCCGTCCACCGCGTCCCAGATGAACGCACTGAAGCCGCCGGGGTGGTCGGCCTCGATCCGCTGCCACGCCTGCGCGTTGGTGATCGCGGCCTCGATCTTGCCGCGGTGACGGACGATGCCCGCGTCCCCGAGCAGCCGGACGACGTCCGGCTCGCCCCAGTGGGCGACCACGTCGGGGTCGAAGCCCGCGAACGCGGCCCGGAAGCTCTCGCGCTTGCGCAGGATCGTGTACCAGCTCAGCCCGGCCTGGAACCCGTCGAGGATGAGCTTCTCGTACAACGCCCGGGAGTCGCGTTCGGGCACGCCCCACTCGTCGTCGTGGTAGGCGACGTAGAGCGGATCCGTCCCGCACCACCCGCAGCGCTCGCCCATGCCGGCTCCCTTCCGCCGGCTCATGGTAGTGCCCGCCTGCGGTGATGGGCCGCCGCACGCCTACTCGAAGGTGAGTTCCAGCTGGTCGCCCTGAATCGTGAGGACGTAGGTGTACTCACCAGGACCCAACGCCTCCTCGCCGACGTAGTCGGTGGGCTGGAGGACGAACGTACGCCCGTCGGCCGGTGGGCCCCCTGCGGCGGTGACCTTCACGGAGGCGTAGCGGTAGACCGGCTCCCCTGCGTCCGCGTAGTCGGAGGAGGCCCCTGCAGCGAGCGGGCCGTACTCCACCCTCATTCCGTCGGGGAACTGCACGTCGACGGAGGTGAAGTCGATGCCGGACGCGTTCCGCACGCGCACCTCCACGGCGTCTCCGACCCGTGGCCCGAACCGCGCGACCACCTGTCCGGACGCGGACAGCAACTCCAGTTCGGTGCCCGCCCGCTGCGCGCCGACCGTCGCGAAGAGGGCGTCGAGGAAGCGCTGAGGGAGGGCGGTGTCGTCGCAGGCCTGGCCGCTGGACGCCCAGTTCGTGATCGCCAGCCGGGTGCCGTCGAGGCTGTAGCGGCCACTGCCGTTGTTGCACGAGTCGTTGCCCTCGACCAGACCGCCTTCGGCGAAGAACTTCAGGCTGGGAACGTCCACCCCCTCGGCGGTCACGGCCTGCCCGCCGAGCTCGAGCGCGTACCAGCGGCGCCCGGTGAGTTGGTCCACGGCCGTCACGGGCGTCCCGGGAGCCGACGTCACTGCGGACGACGACGCCGGGGGTGTGGCCGAGCCGGAGGGCGCGCCGGCCGGCACTGCGGGCAGGGCGTCCGGCGTCCGACCCAGCCACACGGCGGCGCCGACCCCGGCCACCAGGGCCAGGGCAGCGGCGGCACCGAGCCACCGGTGGGCCCGCCGTCGGACCGGGTGCGGCGCACCGGCCTCGGCCCGCGCCAGGACGTCGTCGACGTCGACGGGACCCAGCCCGGGTTCGCGCGCAACCGCCTCCCGCAGCCCGGCGCGGAACCGCTCCTCGATGTCGCTCATGACTCTCGTCCTTCCGTGCGCGAGCGCAGCAGGGCTGTCGCCCGATGGACGTGGGAGCGGGCGGTGGCCTCCCGGCAACCGAGCGCCGCGGCGATCTCGGCGAAGCTGAGGTCGCCGTAGAAGCGCAGCACGACGGCCGTCCGCTGGACCGGGCTGAGCGTGCCGCACAGGCGCCACACCGCGTCCGCATCATCGACGGCACCGGTCGGGTCGCCGGCCACCGGCGCCGCACGCAGCCGCTCGGGTTCGGCGACGGGCAGCGAGCGCGGTCGGCGCCGGATCACGCCGAGACACGCGTTCACGACGCTGCGGTACACGTACGCCTCGAACTCGTCACCGGCGGGCAACTGCGCCCACCGCCCGTACAGGCCGGCGAGGGCGTCCTGCACGGCATCCCGGGCGTCCTCGCGGTGCCGGGTGACCAGCCAGGCGATCTCGAGCAACCGGTCGCCGCGCTGCTCGACGAAGGCGGTGAACTCCGCCTGCGCCGACATCACGGCCGCCGTTCCCGAGGTTCTGGCTGCTCCCACACCCTGATCAAGTGCCGGTCCTCCGGATTCGTTGCAGCCCAGCTCCATTCTGGCCCGCGCGGACGTCCGGACGGGCCGGCGGCGGTGGGCGATTCGACGTCCGGTCCTCGGGACGCGGCCGCGGCAGCTAGGGTCAACAGGCATGGACGCGCCGTGGGTGAAGCACTACCAGCCGGGGGTACCGGCAGAGATCGAACTGCCGACCGAGTCGCTGGTGGCGCTCTATGAACGCTCAGTCGCGGAGGCCGGCGATTGCGTCGCCACCGAGTTCTTCGGACGCACCACGACCTACGCGCAGCTCGGCGACCAGATCACCCGGGCGGCGGAGGGTCTGCGCCGGCTCGGGGTGAAGGCCGGCGACAGGGTGGCCATCGTCCTGCCGAACTGCCCCCAGCACGTCGTCGCGTTCTACGCCGTGCTTCGGCTGGGCGCGGTCGTCGTCGAACACAACCCGCTGTACACCGAGCGCGAGTTGCGACACATCTTCGAGGACCACGCCGCCCGCGTCGCGATCTGCTGGGACGCGGCCGTCGCCAAGCTGAAGGCGCTCCCTGACGACGTCCCGCTGCAGCAGGTCGTCTCGGTGAACCTGCTCAAGGCCTTCCCGACGATCAAGCGGCTGGCGCTCGGACTGCCGCTGAAGAAGCTGCGCGCGACCCGCGACCGGCTCACCCAGCCCGCGCCCGGGACGATCCCGTGGGAGAAGCTGCTCGACGCGCCGCCCCTGGCCGCGTCCCACCCGAAGCCGGGGGTGCACGACCTGGCGGTGATCCAGTACACGTCCGGGACGACCGGCGTCCCCAAGGGCGCGATGCTCAGCCACTACAACCTGTTTGCCAACGCCCGCCAGGGCGAGGCGTGGATGCACGGCGCGGAGTACCGCAAGGAGGTGTTCTACGCGATCCTGCCGCTGTTCCACGCGTTCGGGATGACGCTGTTCCTCACCTACGGCGTGCTCAAGCAGGCCCGGATCGTGCTGTTCCCCAGCTTCGACGTCGACCTGGTGCTGGACGCGGCGAAGAAGTCACCGCCGACCGTCTACTGCGCAGTGCCACCGATCTACGAGAAGACGGCCAGTCGGGCGAAGGAGCGGGGCATTCTCGTTGCGCTCGGCGAAGTACTGCATCTCGGGGGCGATGAACCTGCCGGATTCCGTGGTCGAGCTGTGGGAGAGCGTGTCCGGCGGCCTGCTGGTCGAGGGCTACGGCATGACCGAGGCGTCCCCGGTGTGCCTGGGCAACCCGTTCGCGCCGAGCCGCAGGACGGGGACGATCGGCGTCCCGTTCCCCAGCACGTGGACGCGGGTCGTGGACCCCGACGACCCGACCCGGGACGTGCCGCAGGGTGAGCGCGGTGAGTTGCTGATCAAGGGCCCGCAGGTGTTCGGCGGCTACTGGAACAACCCGGAGGAGACCGAGCGGACGCTGCTGCCCGACGGCTGGCTGCGCACGGGCGACGTGGTCACGGTGGACGCCGACGGCTTCACGACGATCGTCGACCGGGTGAAGGAGCTGATCATCACCGGGGGCTTCAACGTGTCCCCGTCCGAGGTCGAGAACGTGCTGCGCACGCATCCGGACCTGGCGGACGCGTCGGTGATCGGCGTCCCCGCGTCCTCCGGCGGCGAGAAGGTGGCGGCCGTCGTGGTCCTGCGTCCGGGAGCGAGCCTGGACGAGGACGCGCTGCGCGCCTGGTGCCACGATCGCCTGGCCGCGTACAAGGTGCCGCGCCACTTCACCGCCGTCGACGACCTGCCCCGCTCGATGCTGGGCAAGGTGCTCCGCAAGCAGGTCCGCGAGGAGTTCCTCGCCGCCCACTGACCCGGCGGGTAATCGCGCCACGCAGGCCGTCAGCGGACGTCCTCGAAGTCCTCGACGAGGACGGCGTCGGCGCGGTGGTTGTGCCACGGCATCGCGTCCCAGCCCGCGCGGCGGACGATGTACGCGAACGCCACCACGACCGCGACGGCGCACATGAGGCCGCCCACGGCCACCGTCCAGCGGGGGCCCCAGACGTCACCGATCCAGCCGATGATCGGGGCGCCCAGGGGCGTCCCGCCGAGGAAGATCGCCTGGTAGAGAGCCATCACCCTGCCGCGCATCACCGGCGTCGTCGACAGCTGGACGGACGCGTTCGCCGCCGTCATCACCGTCAGCGAGGTGAAGCCGGCCGGGACGAGGAAGATCGCATACCACAGGTAGCTCGGCGCAATCGCGAGCAGCGCACAGGAGACCGCGAACAGCGCCAGCGCGCCCATGATCAGCCGCAGCCGCAGCTGCGTCCGACGCGCCGCCATCAGCCCGGCGGCCAGGGAGCCGATCGCCATGATCGAGCTGAGGACGCCGTAGTCCTCGGCGCCGACGTTGAACACCGACGTCGCCATCAGGGCGTTCGTGATCTGGAAGTTCAGGCCGAACGTCCCCAGCATGAAGACCAGGAACATCAGCAGGATGATGTCCGGACGCGACTTCACGTAACGCAGCCCCGCCACGATCGAGCCCTTCGCCTTCGCCCGTGGCGACGGGGTGAGTTCGTCCTCGCGCATCATGGCCAGTGCGATCAGGACGGCGACGAAGCTGATCCCGTTGATCAGGAGCGCGGGTCCGACGCCCCACCACGCGATCACCAGGCCGGCCACCGCCGGGCCGATCAGGCGGGCGGAGTGGAAGCTCGTCGTGTTCAGCCCGACCGCGTTCGGGATCAGGGTCTGCGGCACCATCTCCGGCGCCATCGCCTGCCGCGCCGGCCCGTCGAACGCCGCGGCCACACCGAGCAGCGTGGCGAGCAGGTACACGTGCCACAGCTGCACGACGCCCCCGAGCACCAGCCCGGCGAGGGTGAGCCCGATCAGCGCCTGCGCGAGCTGGGTGACCATCAGCATCCTGCGCTTGGAGAACCGGTCGGCGAGCGAGCCCGCGTACGGCGCCAGCAGCGCCACCGGCAGGAACTGCAGGGCGGTGGTCAGGCCGAGCGCCATCGCAGAGTTCGCGGTGAGGATCGTCAGCACCAGCCAGTCCTGGGCGATCCGGGCCATCCAGGTGCCGATGTTGGAGATGAAGCCGCCCGTCCAGAACAGCCGGTAGTTCCTGATCCCGAAGGACGAGAACATCGGCACGCGCTCTGCCGCCACGGCGCTCACTTCGCCACCACCCGGTTCAACAGTTCGGTCGCCCGCCCCAACAGCTCCAACTCCGCCTCCGAAAGACCTTCCAGCTTGTGCACCATCCAGTCGTCCCGCACCCGTACGACCTCGTCGATCGCCGCGCGTCCCGCGTCCGTCAGCGTCACGAGCTTGGAGCGCCCGTCGCTGGGGTTGTCGTCCCGGGTGACCAGGCCCTTCTCGGCCAGGCAGTTCACGGTCTTCGTCATGGACGGGGGCGCGATCTGGTCCGCTTCGGCGAGCTCCCCGGGCGTCCGCGGCCCGTCCTGCAGCTTGAACAGGACGCTGACCTGGTGCGGCGGGATCTCCGAGCCGGCCTCGAACCGGACGCGGCGGCTCACCTTCTGGCAGGCCATTCGCACGTCGTTCGCGAGGTGCTGGATCGATGTCATGATACTTAGCTTAACTCATTAGTTCGGCTAAGTATTCCAAGTGGTGAGGAACGAGAACCGTCCCCGGTTTCGCGCCGGATCGGGCCCCGGCGCTCGGAGCGGCAGGAGCGGCAGGGTCAGAGCGAGCGGGCCCAGGCGAGGACGGCCGGGTCGGCCAGCGAGGCCAGGACCACGTCGGCGGGGAAGCCGGCGGGGTCGAGAGAGGGGACGCCGACAACGGCCATCCCGGCCGCGCGAGCGGCCGCCACTCCGGTCGTGGTGTCCTCGAAGGCGAGGCTCCGCGCCGCGTCCACCCCCAGCCGCTCGCAGGCCGCCAGGTACAGGTCGGGGCCGGGCTTGGGAACGGCCACCTCGTCGGCGGCGACCACGGCGCCGAACGCGTCCGCGAGCTCGGCACGGGCCAGCGCCACGTCCAGAACCGCGCGCGGGGAGTTGCTCGCCACGGCGATCGGCAGCCTCCCCCGCAGTGCCGCGACCAGCTCCAGCGCGCCCGGCATCGGCTGCGCCTCGCGCGCGATCACGTCCTCGATCGTGCTCAGTACCTCGGCCTCGATCGCCGCCTCGGTGCCCACCTCGCCGAAGATCTCCGCCATCAGCGCGACCGTCGCGGGGACGCTCTTCCCGATGAACCGCGCCTTCTCCGCCAGGCCGTAGGGCAACCCGCGGGCAGCGAACACCGCCGTCTCGGCCACCGTCCAGCACGGCTCGGTGTCCATCAGCAGCCCGTCGCAGTCGAACACGATGCCCGCCGGCCTCAGCCCGTCCAGGCCCCGAACGCTCGCCTGCCCACAAACGCTCCCGAAACTCGCAGAAGCTCCCGAAATTTCGGGAGCGTTTGCGAGTTTCGGGAGCGTCTGCGGGTCGGGCA
Source organism: Propionicimonas sp. (assembly GCF_049840635.1). GTDB lineage: Bacteria > Actinomycetota > Actinomycetes > Propionibacteriales > Propionibacteriaceae > Propionicimonas. Next base: position 1,655,974 of record NZ_JASGKL010000005.1, on the reverse strand, counting down.
GGGAGGACGGGGCGGGCGGACAGGACGGGGACGGCTCAGGCATCGCGGGCGGCCCACCACTCGCGGAGCTCACTCTCGGCGCGCTCGGCGCCCAGCGGGCCGTCGTCGATCCGCCGCTCGAGCAGGAACTTGTACGCCTCGCCCACCACGGGGCCGGGGCCGATCCCGAGCACCGCCATGATCTGCGTCCCGTCCAGGTCGGGACGCATCGCGTCCAGCTCCTCCTGGGCGCTCAACTCGTCGATCCGCCACTCCAGTTCCTCGTAGGCCCTGCGCAGGTTCTGTGCCTTGCGCTGGTTGCGGGTGGTGCAGTCCGACCGGGTCAGGATGTGCAGCCGCTCCAGCTGGTCTCCGGCGTCGCGGACGTAGCGGCGCACGGCCGAGTCCGTCCAGTCGGCGTCCGCGTAGCCGTGGAAGCGCAGGTGCAGTTCGACGAGCTTCGCCACCGCCTTCGTCTCCTCGACCGAGAAGTGCAGCGCCTGCATCCGCTTGCGGGTGAGCTTGGCGCCGACCACGTCGTGGTGGTGGAACGACACCTTGCCGCCCGGCTCGAACCGGCGCGTCCCCGGCTTGCCGATGTCGTGGAACAGCGCGGCCAGCCGGTTGACGAGGTCCGGCGCGTGCCCGCGAGCCCTCTCCAGCTCGATCGCCTGCTCCAGCACCGTCAGGGTGTGCTCGTAGACGTCCTTGTGCCGGTTGTGCTCGTCGCGCTCCATCCGCAGCGCCGGCAGTTCGGGCAGCACGAAGTCGGCCAGCCCGGTGTCGACCAGCAGGTTCAGGCCGGGACGCGGGTCGTCGGTCAGCAGCAGCTTCACCAGCTCGTCCCTGACCCGCTCCGCCGACACGATCGTGATCCGTTCCGCGTCGGCGCGCATGGCGTCCACGACCTCGGGGACGGCGCGGAAGCCCAGTTGGGAGGTGAATCGCGCGGCCCTCATCATCCGCAGCGGGTCGTCGGAGAAGGACAGCTCGGGCGCGGCCGGCGTCCGGATCAGGCCCGCGTCGAGGTCGGCCATCCCGCCGAACGGGTCCAGCAGCTCCCCGGACGCGACGTCCAGCGCCATCGCGTTGACCGTGAAGTCGCGCCGGACCAGGTCGCCGCCGAGGTGGTCGCCGAACACCACCTCCGGCTTGCGCGAGTGGTCGACATAGGTGTCGGCGCGGAACGTCGTGATCTCGACCAGCCATTCGGTGCCGTCGTCCTCGCGCACCCGGCAGGCGATCGTCCCGAACGCGCGGCCCACGTCCCACACCGCGTTGGTCACGCGGCGGACCAGCGCCTCGATCTCGTCGGGACGGGCGGAGCTCGTGTAGTCGAGGTCGTTGCCCAGCCGGCCGAGCAGCGCGTCCCGCACCGAGCCGCCGACCAGGTACAGCTCGTGTCCCGCATCGGCGAACAGCCCCGTGAGCAGGCGGACGCGGGGTCCCGGCGCCCGCACGTCCGCCAGGGCGGCGCGCTGGGCTGGGGTCAGGTCGGGCACGGCCGACCACTCTACCCGGGGGTGGCGCGGACAGACCTCCCGCCCCGCCCCCGTACGATGGGACGGTGATCGACGGCACCGGGGGAACGCACCGTGCCCTGGCCCTGGTGCTCGCCTGGGTCACGGCCGTGGCGGGACTGCTGCTGTGGCTGCCGGCCGCCGACGCGCGGGCAGCGGACCAGCCGCTGGTGTCCTTCACGATGACGTCGCTGGACGTGTCCGGCTACGGCTCCGACGACACCGTCACCCTTGAGGGCACGGTCACCAACACCGGCAGTGTGAACGCCTACGGCGTCCAGGTGATCCTGTGGCGCTCGCGGGACGAGATCCAGAGCCTCGCGACACTTCGCCAGGCCAGCAGCAACACCATCCTCGGCTCCCGGCTGCCGATCAGCGCCGACCACTACGTGGTGGTCACCACCTCCGCCGAGGCCTTCACCCCCGGCCAGACGGCCCAGGTGACCCTGCGCGCGACGATCGGCGAGCTGGGCTTCGACACCCGGGGAGCGGCCTTCGCGTTCGGGGCCGACGTGATCGCGAACGCCGAGCCCACCGGCGAGTACCGCACCGTCGGCCAGTTGCGCACCTTCGTGGCGATCCCGACGAAGGCGAAGGTGCCGGTGACGTCGATCGTCCTGCTGTCCGCCGCCCCCACCAAGCTCGTCGACAACCTGTTCCGCAACGACGACCTCGCCTCTGAGCTCGTTGGGCGCCTCTCCACGCTGCTCGACGCGGCCGCGGAGCCCGGGATGAGCTGGCTGATCGACCCCGCCCTGCTCGACGAGGTGCGGGACATGGCGGACGGGTACCAGGTGAAGAAGGGCGACGGCACGGTCGCGGGAACCGGGGCGTCCGCCGCCGAGGAGTGGCTGGACCGCTTCGACGCCCTGGACCGGGACGCCGGCGCCCGCACGCTGTTCGCCAACCCCGACCTCGAGGGTGCCCGCGCCGCCGGGGACGACCTGGCCGTGAGCCGCTCCGAGCGCGCCGCGGCGACGGTCAGCGGCCTCGACGACCTGCCCGTGGTCGCCGTCCCCAACGGGCTCCTGCTGACCTCGGCCACGCTCGCGTCCCTGACCGATTCGTCCGTCGACCTCGCCCTGGCCGACAACACGACCACGGCGGGAGCGCTCCAGGGTGGCGACGGCGACGAGCCGGCCGTGCTGGCGGTGTCGGCCGCGTTCCCCGGCGACGGCGCCCTGGCCGAGAACCTGCGCCGCCAGTACGCGCTCGCTGCCACCGTGATCGCCGGCGAGCGCGGGGAGGCGCGGCTGCTCACCACGGCGGCGGAGGTGGCCGCGGACGAGGCCGACTCGCCCTCGTGGACCGTCCGTCGTGACCTCGGCGAGCTCCTCGACTCCGACCCCTCCCACCGCACGGCGAACCTGCAGGCGGTGAAGCCCGCGCACCTGACCAGCCAGCAGTTCGCCGCGATCAGCCGGCTCGAGAGCGACTTCACCGCCTACGCAGAACTCGCCCGCAGCTCCACGCTCCCCGAGCAGTCGGACGCCGCGGTCTCCCGCGCGATCGCCACCGCGTGGGTGGACGACTCGCGCGGCTTCGACGAGCAGCTGGCCGGCATGAACGACCTCGTCGGGGTGCCCGCGCTCGGCCGCGCGGTCGTCCTCGACGCCAGCGCCCGGTTCGTGATGTCCTCGCGCGCCAACCAGTTCCCGATCACGGTCACGAACAACCTCACCGAGGAGATCACGCTCCGGATCGTGGTCGCGTCCAACAACCCGCAACGCCTCTCCGTCCCCGACTCCGACCCCGTGACGGTCGAGCCGGGCCAGAGCGTCACGGTGAACATCCGGCCGGAGGCCACCTCCAACGGTGTCGTGACCGCCCGCGCGTACGCGGCGACGGAGAGCGGGCGTCGGATCACGCCCGACACCTCGATCATCATCGAGGTCACCGACCTCGGCGTGGTCGCCTGGGTGATCGTGACCGTCTCCGCGCTGGTCCTGATCGGTGCGACGGCGTGGCGGATCCGGCAGGTGCGGCGCAGGGAGGCCACGGCCGCCCCAGCGGAACCGAGCCCGACGGAACCGACCCCGGCGGACGAACCATGAGCACCCCACAGACTTCTTCTCCTCCGCTGCGCTCCCCCGAACAAGTCTGCGGGAACCCCGCATGAGCACCGACAGCCACGCCGCCGGCGGCCGCCGGCTGATCAACGCGACCGCGATCATGGCGTCCGGGACGATGGTCTCGCGCGTCCTCGGGCTGATCCGGGCGATGCTGATCGCCTTCGTCCTCGGCAACGGCACCCGGCAGGTGGAGGCGTTCAACTTCGCCAACACCGTGCCGACGACCCTCTACCTCCTCCTCGCCGGCGGGACGCTGAACAACGTCCTGGTGCCGCAGATCGTCCGCGCGGTCACCCACGACGAGGACGGCGGCAAGGCGTTCGTGGACCGGATCATCACAGGGTTCGTGATGGTCCTCGGTGCGCTCACGCTCGTCGTCACGCTGGCGACGCCGTTCGTGATGAGCCTGTTCGCGCGGGCCTGGACGGCGCCGGAGATGGCCGACCACTGGCGGTCGCTGCTGCTGATGAGCTACATCTGCATGCCGCAGCTCTTCTTCTACGGCGTGTTCTTCCTGATCGGCCAGGTGCTGAACGCCCGCGACCGGTTCGGTCCGATGATGTGGGCGCCGATCGCCAACAACGTGGTCTCGATCGGGGTGTTCGCGCTCTACCTGGCGATCTGGGGCAACCAGACCGCGCTCAGCGGGCAGCCCTTCACCGACCAGCAGGCGTGGCTGCTGGCGCTCGGGTCCACGCTCGGCATCGTCGTCCAGACCGTGGTGATGCTGCCCTACCTCAAGCGGGCCGGCTTCACCTACCGTCCCCGCTTCGACCTGAAGGGGACGGGGCTGGGCCGCACCTTCCACGTCGCGAAGTGGATGGTCGGCTACGTCGCCCTGACCACCCTCGTACAGATGCTGGTGGCCAACCTCGCCTCGGGCGCGACCGCGTCCGACAGCACGTCGGCGAGCGGCGCCGGCTGGACGGTGTACCAGAACGCCTACCTGATCTGGATCCTGCCGCACTCGCTGCTCACCGTCTCCCTGGCCACCGCGATGCTGCCGAGCGCGTCCCGCTACGCGGTCGCCGGCGACCGTGCGGGCGTCGCGAGGGAGACCGACCAGGCGCTGCGGCTGGCCACGACGTTCCTGCTACCGGCCAGCATCGGGCTGATCGTGCTGGCCGACCCGATCACCCGGCTCGCGTTCGGCAACGGCACCGGCGCACAGGACTACATCTACATCGCCTGGGCGCTGATGGCCTTCGCGATCGGCCTGGTCCCGTTCACGATCCAGTACCTCTACCTGCGGGCCTTCTTCGCGATGGACAACACCCGCACGCCGTTCCTGCTGCAGATCTGGATCAGCGGTGCGAACGCCGTGGCCGCGCTCGCCCTCGCGCTGCCGTGGGACGACCCGTCCACCGTCGCCGCGCGGCTGGCCCTGGCCTACAGCATCTCCTACTTCGTCGGCGTCGCCGTAACCCACCAGGTGCTGCGCCGCCGGCTGCCCGAGCTGCCCGGTCGCGCCACCCTGACGCACCTCGGCCGGTTGCTGGTGGCCACCGTGCCCGCCGCTGCCCTGGCCTGGGTGATCTCGTGGTGGTTCGAGCGGTACCCGAGCCTGCTGCTGCGGATCCTCGGGCTGGCCCTGGCCGGCGTCGTGGCCGTGCTGGCGTTCTTCTTCGCGGCCAAGCGCCTGCACATCCCCGAGACCACCGCCCTCCTGCAGCAACTGCGCCGGTCCCGCGGCGACGACGGCCAGACGGACGCGGCGGAGGTCGCCGCTGACCGCGCCGACGAGGAGGGTGACAGGGGCCGGTCGCCCGCAGCCGGGTCGATCGTCCGCCCTGCCGGGCCGGACGGGTCGGTCGTCACCGTGCCCGGCGCGGCCCCGTCCGCGCCCCCTTCGGACGTGCTCGACATCCCCGCGCCGCCGATCGCCGGCTCGCCCGAGGCCGCGGCCCGGGAGGGCTCGCGGGTGCTCGGCGGGCGCTACCGCCTGGCCGAACAGCTCGCGGTCAGCAACCGGACCCAGACGTGGCGCGCTGACGACCTGGTCCTCGGGCGGGCGGTGCTGGTGCACCTGCTGGACGCCGACGAGCCGGGCACGGCGGACGTCCTGCGCCTGTCCCGCGAAGCGGCGCTGGCCACCGACGCCCGCTTCCTCCGGGTGCTGGACGTGGTCGAGGACGAGCCGGACGTCGGGCCCTACCTGGTCTACGAATACGCGGCGGGACAGACCCTGGAGAAGGTGCTGCGGCGCGGCCCGCTGACCGGCGTGGAAGCGGCCTGGATCGTCCGCGAGGTCGCCGACGCGCTGATCGCCCTGCACGCGCAGGGCCACTTCCACCGCCACCTCAGCCCCGCGACCGTGCTCGTCACGACGTCGGGCAACGTGAAGGTGCTCGGGTTCGGGGTGAACGACGCCGGCCGCCCCGCCGCGACGGCGACCAACGGCGAGACCGCGGACGTGCGGGCACTGGGCCAGCTCCTGTACGCGTGCCTCGTCGCCCGCTGGCCGGGCGGGGACCGGTTCGGGCTGGCTGCCGCTCCGGTGGCGGACGGCAGCTGGGTCCTGCCCAGCGAGGTGCGCGGGGGCGTCGCGCCCGCCGTCGACCGCGTCGTCGACCGGCTGCTGTCGCCGGTGCCGCGCGGGCACGCGTCCCGGCTGGGCACCGCGCAGGACGTGACCACCCAGCTGTCCCTCGTGCTCGGCCCAATGGGGGCAGCGCAGGACCTCCGCGCGCGGCTGGAACCCGGCGCGGACGCCGCACCCGCGGACGACGCGCCCGCACCGGTGTCGCAGGTGGTGCCGCCGCGCCCCACACCCGCGTCGGTGGGGCGGTTCAGCGCGACGTCCGCCTCGCTGCCCTCGGCCGCGCCCCCCGGGGACGGCGAGGACCGCGAGGACTCCACTCAGCCGTTCGTGGCCGCGGCGATGGAGCGCAGCGAGTCGTTCACCCCCGTCCCGCCCCCCGCGAACGCCAAGCCGTCGGCCACGGCGCAGCCCGCGCCACGCCGTTCGCTGAGGCTGCCCGTACTGCTGGGAGCCCTCGCGCTGGTGCTGACCGTCGGGATCGTGGCCGCGGTCGCGCTCAGCGTCCGGGAGCCCCCGACCACGCCCGCGACCACGTCGAACACCCTCACCGTGGCCAGTGCGACGGCCTTCGACCCGAAGGCGGACGGGGGCGACGCGTCCGAGTCGAACAAGAATGCGAAGCTGGCCGTCGACGGCGACCCGGAGACCGCCTGGCGCACCGAGAAGTACCGTTCGGCGGCCCTCGGCTCCCGCAAACCGGGCGTCGGCGTGGTCCTCGACCTCGGGGAGACCAGGACGGTGACCCGGGTCGAGCTCACCCTCGAGGGCACCGGGACGGCCGTCGCGCTGAAGGTGCCGTCCGAACCGGTGGAGTCGGCCCCCATGAAGACCGTCGAGCGGTGGGATTCCATGGCGAGCGTGGCGGACGCGGGGTCGAGGACCACCCTCGTCCCCGGGCAGCCCGTCCAGACCCGCTTCCTGCTGGTCTACCTGACCTCCCTGCCCTCGATCGGGGACGACTACTACCGCGGCGGGATCGCCGAGATCGTGGTCAGCGGGCGCTGAGCGGGCGGAGCCGAGCGCGCGGTGTCCCTCGCACGAGGGACCGGCATCACCTAGACTCTCCGAGGGAACTTTTCCGCACGCTCGGGGGGAGCATTGGGAAAGCTGCGCACGGGGGTATCGATCTGCGGGCTTGCGCTCGCGATCACCTTGTCGACGGCGCTGTCGGCCCAGGCCGACACGACGAGTTCCGGCGCGCCCGAGAGCAGCCCTACGGTCGCGGTGAGCACCGCGTCCGCTCAGAGCCCTGAGCCGAGTTCCACGGCCAGCGCCGAGCCCAGCGCAGAGCCCACTTCGAAGGTCAGCGCCGATCCCCGCGCGACGGCCACGGACCCCGAGCCCGGCGACCATGCCGGCGATACGACACCCGGTGCCACCGCAGACGATTCGGCGTCCGCCGCCCCGACCGCGGAACCCACGGCGACCGCAGACCCCGCCGCGACGTCGGACGGTCCGCGCGCCGACTATGTGGTGCGGTACCGCTCGTCCGCCGCTGCGGAGGACGCCGACCTCCCGCACGGCCGGACGGTGCACGACGTGGACGGGCTCGACGCGGTCGTCGCGAGCCTGACGAAGGCCGAGGCCACGTCCCTCGCGGGCGATCCCGCCGTGGCCTACGTCCAGCCCGACACCCGGGTGCGGGTGGCCGACACCCGGACCGACCCGGACTGGGGCCTGGACCGGCTCGACCAGGCGATGCTGCCGCTCGACAACGCCTACACCACCAGCCAGACCGGCGCAGGGGTGAAGGTGTACGTGGTCGACACCGGCATCAGCGCGACGAGCGGGGAGTTCGCCGGACGCCTCGCCGCCGGGGCCTCGTTCGTGCCGGGCGAACCGCAGACCACGGACTGCGGCCTGGGGCACGGCACCCATGTCGCCGGCACCGTCGGTGGGTCGACCTACGGCGTCGCCACGGGAGTGACCCTCGTCCCTGTGCGCGTGCTCGACTGCACCGGAAGCGGGGACAGCAGCTGGACCGTGCTCGGGCTGGACTGGGTGCTGAAGGACCACCAGTCCGGACAGCCCGCCGTGGTGAACCTCAGCATCACCGGGCCGGTCGACCGGGCCGAGAACGACCTTGTGGCGAAGCTGGTCAAGGAGGGGGTCACCGTCGTGACCGCCGCCGGCAACGCGGGCGTCGACGCCTGCAAGTCCTCGCCGGCCTCGGCGAAGGCCGCTCTGACCGTCGCGGCGTCCGACGCGGCCGACCAGCGGGCCTCGTTCTCGAACTCCGGGCGCTGCGTGGACCTCTATGCGCCCGGGGTGTCGATCCTCTCGGCGTCCGCCACCGACACCACTCCCGTCCTGAAGTCGGGCACCTCCATGGCCAGCCCACACGTCGCGGGAGTCGCCGCCCTCGTCCTCGGCGCGCATCCCTCGTGGGGCGCGACGAAGGTCTCCGCCAGGGTCCTCGCGCTCAGCACACCCGGGCTGATCGGCGGCAACCCGGCGCGAACGCCGAACCGGCTGCTGTCGATCGCGCCGAGCATCGTCGCGGCCAGCCCACTCGGCAGCACCTGCTCCCAGCTCAGGCTCACCGTTTCCGGCAGCGGATTCCTCGGCGTCACGGCCGTCCTCGTGAACGGCAGCCCGGTGACCGGGTTCGACGTGCGCTCGGCGTCCACGCTGGTCGTGACCGCGCCCGCACCCGCCGCCGGCGAGGTGTCGGTGCAGGTCCTGACCGAGCTGTCGGCGTCGAACACCGCAACCGCGACCTACCAGCCTCCGGCCGTGGTGCGGGGCCTCTCGGTGTCGGCGGGCTCGGTCCGCGGGGGGACGCAGGTCGTCCTGACCGGGTGGTCGTTCACCGGCGCGACGCAGGTGCGGTTCGGCACGCGAGCGGCGACCGGCATCCAGGTGGTCTCCGACACGCAGATCATCGCCGTCGCCCCCGCCCAGTCGACGCGGACGGTGGCCGTCAGCGTCACCACGCCGATCGGGACGTCGGTGTCGGGAAAGGCCGTCCGCTACCGCTACGGCCACGTGGCGAAGGTCCTGCGGCTGTCGTCGTCGACATCGATCACGCCGAACACCGTCGGGTCATCGGGCGCCCTCCGGCTCAAGATCACCGGACGCTACTTCTCCGGCGTGACGGCAGTGACCTTCGGCGGGGTCGCGGGCACCAGCCTGCGGGTCAGCTCGTCGAAGCGGCTCTACGTCACCGTCCCCGCCGGCGTCTCCGGCACGGTGGAGGTCCGCGTCGAGAACCGCTACGGCGCGTCCGCTCCGGTCACGGTCTACACCGGCGTCTGACTCGTCTGCTCACGATCCCGGCACGCCGGGGACGGTTCCTCCCGTGCCGTCGAGGTGCCCCGATCACACCGTCCACCACGTTCGCGGTACCGAGCCCGACAGCCCCGCCTGTACCGTCAGCCGCGTCCCGGAGGTCCCGGGTCAAGCCCGGGCTGACAGGACGCTGCCAACCAGACGCGATGCCCACGGAGAGCCCGGGTCGCTCGGGACGGCCGGCGTCCGGCGCGCTGTCATCCCGGCGAAGGCCGGGATCTCGACGTCCGGGCGGACGGCAGCGTCCCCGTTGTCGCGATCCTGCCGTTCGCTGCGTCCCATTCGTCTCACCCGTCACGCCAGGCGTCCGGAGTGGCAGAATCCCGTCACCACCTGAAGCGGACCGGACGGGGCTGGTCGTCGGCCAGGGTGGCAGACCGTCGCCAGCTCGGCGGCGTCCGTCCCCGACGCCGACCCGATCACGGGACTGCCACGCAGGCGGGCCGTGACGCGATCCCGCCACGATCGGGCGCAGGCGTCACGGGTGGGACGAAAGGGACGACCAGAGCGGCGAGATCGCGACAGCGTCGCCCACGCGCTCCCCTGGCAGGCTCACGACGCGTCGTCCGGGGGCAGCCGTGCGTCCGGGCCCGGAGACGGCGGTGCCGCCGGGATCTGGTGGGTCCCGGCGGCACCGTTGCGTGTCAGTGACAGGTCACTCGACGTCGTCGTCCACCCAGTCGAAGGTCTTGGTGACGGCCTTCTTCCAGTTGCGGTACAGGCGCTCGCGCTCGTCCTGGTCCATCTTGGGCTCCCAGCGCTTGTCCTCGGCCCAGTTGTCGATGACGTCCTGCTCGCCGCCCCAGTAGCCGGTCGCGATGCCGGCAGCGTAGGCCGCACCCAGAGCGGTGGTCTCGGCCACGACCGGACGCACCACCGGCACGCCGACCTGGTCGGCCTGGAACTGCATCAGCAGCTCGTTCTGGGTCATGCCGCCGTCGACCTTGAGCTCGGCGAGCTTCACGCCGGAGTCGGCCTCCATGGCGTCCAGCACCTCACGGGTCTGGAAGGCGGTGGCCTCCAGGACCGCGCGGGCGATGTGGCCGCGGTTGACGAACCGGGTGAGACCGACGATCGCGCCGCGGGCGTCGGCCTTCCAGTACGGGGCGAACAGGCCGGAGAACGCCGGCACGAAGTACGCGCCACCGTTGTCCTCGACGGACGCGGCCAGCTCCTCGACCTCAGGAGCGGACGAGAACATCTTCAGGTTGTCGCGCAGCCACTGCACCAGCGAGCCGGTGACGGCGATCGAACCCTCGAGCGCGTACACGGTCGGCTGGTCGCCGATCTTGTAGCAGACGGTGGTCAGCAGGCCGTTCTTCGACGGGACCTTCTCGGTGCCGGTGTTCATGATCATGAAGCAGCCGGTGCCGTAGGTGTTCTTGGCGTCGCCGACGTTGAACGCGGCCTGGCCGAACGTGGCCGCCTGCTGGTCGCCCAGGTCACCGGCGATGGGGACGCCGCCGAGCAGGCCCTGCTCGCGCCCGTAGCCGTAGATCTCGGAGGACGACTTGATCTCGGGCAGCATGCTCATCGGGATGCCCATGTCGGCCGCGATGTCCGCGTCCCAGCTCAGCGTGTCCAGGTCCATCAGCATGGTGCGGGACGCGTTGGTCGGGTCGGTGACATGGATGCCGCCGTCGACGCCGCCGGTGAGGTTCCAGATCACCCAGGTGTCCATGTTGCCCATGACCAGCTTGCCGGCCTCGGCGTCCGCACGGGCACCCTCGACGTTGTCGAGGATCCACTTGACCTTGGGGCCGGAGAAGTAGGTCGCCAGCGGCAGGCCGACCCGCGCCTTGTACTTGTCCTGGCCCTCGGCGCCGCCGAGCTCCTCGACGATCTTGGCGGTACGGGTGTCCTGCCAGACGATCGCGTTGTAGACGGGCTGGCCGGTCTCCTTGTTCCAGACCAGGGTGGTCTCACGCTGGTTGGTGATGCCGACGGCCTGGATGTTGTCCTTGTTCAGGCTCGCCTTCGCCAGGGCCTCGCCCACGACCTCGCGGACCGCGTCCCAGACCTCGATGGCGTTGTGCTCGACCCACCCGGCCTTCGGGAAGATCTGCTCGTGCTCCTTCTGTCCCACGGAGACGATGCGTCCCTCGTGATTGAAGATGATCGCCCGGGAGCTGGTCGTTCCCTGGTCAATCGCGAGGATGTACTTGTCGGCCATGGATAATTCCTTCCACGTCATTGTTGTTGAGCCGATGATGATGTTTCTGCGAGCGGGTCGGCGGTCACCGGCCCGCTCGTGCTTTTCCTGAACCGCCGGGACGCAGCCACTGCGCGGGACGATTCCGGTCTACCCGGCCTCACTGTGCAGCGACTGTGCTCTGCAGGGGACGCGGGGCAGGTGCCCGGTCGGGCGGGCGGTTCACACCCGCCCGGCCGGGGACTGTCGGGTTCAGCCGACGGCGGGCAGCAGCGCGCCGCTCAGCAGGCCGGCGAGGACGCCGCCGATGATCGGGCCGACGACCGGGATCCACGAGTAGTTCCAGTCCGAGGAGCCCTTGTTCGGGATCGGCAGGACGGCGTGGGCGATGCGGGGACCGAGGTCACGGGCGGGGTTGATGGCGTACCCGGTGGGGCCACCGAGGCTGGCGCCGATGCCGACGACCAGGAGGGCGACGCCGAGGGCGCCGAGCCAGCCGAGGTTCGCGGCCGGGGTCGGGTTGCTGCCGGTGAACTTGCCGGAGGCGAGGACGACGAAGACCAGGACGAAGGTCGCGATGGCCTCAGTGACCAGGTTCCACAGCGGGTTGCGGACCTCGGGGCCGGTCGAGAAGACGCCGAGCTTGAAGCCGTCGGGGGCGTCCTCGTCGAACTGCTTCTTGTAGGCCAGCCACGCCAGGCAGGCGCCGAGGAAGGCACCCACCATCTGCGCGCCGATGTAGGTCGCGATCGAGGCCGCGTCGACCGGGATACCGGCGACGAACTCCTTGGCGCCCGAGGCCACGATGCCCAGGGTCACGGCGGGGTTCAGGTGACCGCCCGACTTGTACGAGACCAGGACGCCGGCGAAGACGGCCAGGCCCCAGCCGAAGTTCACCATCAGGAACCCGGTTCCGTTGCCCTTGTTCTTCGGGAGGATGTTGTTGGCCACGACGCCAGCACCGAGGAGCAGCAGCATTGCCGTTCCGACGGTCTCTGACAGGAAAATCGTGCCGAGAGTCACGATGTCTCACTTTCCGACACCTTCTGTGGTGTCAGTTTGGCGTCCCTTCCGGGACGCAGACGTTGGTTTGTCTCTTGGAAACAGACGGTTGACTACAGGGAGCAGACACCCGCCGGGAGAGGTTGCGCGGCCCGAGTGAGCGGGCGCGGCCGGCGGGACGTACTGGCGGGACAGCCCAGCGTTGCGCGCGCCCGGGCTGACGTGGTGGTGAGCAGTACCACAGGAGCCTCGCTCTGGTCGCTGTCCGCCAGGGCTCCCAGTGGCGAACGCGAGGGGTGGTGGTGCCCAGCGGGGCCGGCCTCCTCCTTGATGCCGGATCCGGAGTCTCCGAGCGCTGACGCTCGCGCGCCGACCGCTGATCGGAACATCGGACTCCTTCGTACCCGCTGAACCACGACGATAAGGCACGGCAAGGTCAAACGCTCTCACCCCGCCCGTAGCGCCCATCTTGCTAACGCGTGAACGCATGCGCTAGACCTGTGCACGAACGTGCACGGAGAGGGTGCAAGCTTGAACGAGCGCTACGAGGACATGTACCAGGCGGCGTCCCGCTACTACATCCAGGGCGAGACGATGGAGAGCATCGCCCACCAATTACGGCTCTCCCGCTCGTCGGTCTCGCGGCTGCTGAAGGACGCCCGCGAGTCCGGTCTGGTCCGGATCAGCCTGGCCGACCACAGCGGCTCGCAGTCACCGCTCGCGTCCGCGATCAGCCGGCACTTCGGCGTCCGGGTGCACATGGTGTCGGTCCGTGAGAACGCCAACGAGAACGTCCGCTTCGACCAGGTCGCGCGGTTGGCCGGACGCCTGTTCACCGAGGCCGTGGACGACCACCAGCTGATCGGGGTGGCCTGGGGGGTCACTCTGTCGCACGTCGTGAAGCACCTGGGCCGGCGCCCGCTGGTCGGGTCGACGGTCGTCCAGATCAACGGCGGGGCGAACCAGCGCAGCTCCGGGATCCCCTACATCGGCGAGATCCTCCAGTCGATCGGGGACGCCTTCGACGCCCGGGTGGTGCTGTTCCCCGTCCCCGCCTTCTTCGACTACGCGGCCACCAAGCAGGCGATGTGGCGCGAGCGGTCGGTGCAGAACGTGCTCAAGCTGCACTCGAAGCTCGACCTGGCCGTCTTCGGCGTGGGCTGTCTGGAGGGACGCGTCCCCTCCCACGTGTACTCGGCCGGCTACATGGACGCGTCCGACATGCGCCAGCTGGCCGCCGACGGCGTGGTCGGGGACGTCTGCACGGTGCTGCTCCGCGAGGACGGCTCGTACGCCGACATCTCCTACAACGAGCGCGCCACCGGCCTGACCCCCGCGGAGCTCCAGCGCGTCCCGCGCCGGATCTGCGTGGTCGCCGACCCGTCCCGGGCCCCTGCCGTCGTGGGGGCGCTGCGTGCGGGAACCGCCACCGACCTCGTCCTGGACGAGGGCACCGCCCGCGCCGTCCTCGACCGCGCCCGCCTCTAGCCGGAGCCGGCTCGGCCGCGTCCGTCCTCCGACTCGATCCCACAAACGCTCCCAAAACGCGCAGAAGCCACCGAAATTCCGGGAGCTTCTGCGAGTTTCGGGAGCGTTTGGGCCGAGAGGGCGCGTCCGCGTCCGCCCCGCCTGTCGATTTCCCATGCGTCGTTCACATCCGTGCACGCATGGCCGACCTTGTCGCGGGGTGGTGAATCCCCGACCCGCCTCTGGCTAGCCTGCAGGAAAGGAGGCGCTTCGCGCTGCCCGGTCGTCGATGGTGCGCCGGGGGCCGGCGTCCATGACCTGGGGAGGCCCACGTGAGAAGGCTCGCTGTTGACGTCGTCGTCATCGGTGGCGGCTCCACCGGCGCCGGCGTTGTCCGTGATGTCGCGATGCGCGGCTACACCACCGTGCTGCTGGAGCGGGCCGACCTCGGCCAGGGGACGACCGGACGGTTCCACGGCCTGCTGCACTCCGGCGGACGCTACGTCGTCAGCGACCCGCTGTCGGCCACCGAGTGCGCGCAGGAGAACGCGATCCTGACCCGGATCCAGGCCAGCGCGATCGAGGCCACCGGCGGCTACTTCGTCACCTGCCCCGGCGACGACCCCGCCTTCGCCGACAAGTTCCTCGAGGGCGCGCTCGCGACCGGCGTCCCCGCCCGCGAGGTGCCCGTCGCCGAAGCGCTCCGCAACGAGCCGCGGCTCAACCCCGGCATCCTGCGCGCGATCGAGGTGCAGGACGGGACGGTGGACGGCTGGCAGCTGGTCTGGGGTGCGGCGAACTCGGCGAAGGCGTACGGCGCGGAGATCCTGACCTACCACAGGGTCACGAAGATCGACACGGCCGACGGCCACGTCACCGCCGTCCACGCCACCGACCTGAAGAGCGGCGAGGACGTCCTGATCGAGACCGGTTTCGTCCTCAACTGCGCGGGCCCGTGGGCGGGCCAGATCGCCGCGATGGCCGGCGCCCATCCCGTCGACGTGATCCCCGGACGCGGCATCATGATCGCGATGAACCACCGCCTGGTGAACCGCGTGGTGAACCGCTGCATCTACCCCGCCGACGGCGACATCCTCGTCCCCGTGCACACGGTGAGCATCATCGGCACCACCGACGTGAAGGTCGACGACCCGGACGACCTGGCCATCGAGCACGACGAGGTCCAGCAGATGCTGGACGCCGGCGAGGTGCTGATCCCCGGCTTCCGGTCCTCGCGCGCGCTGCACGCGTGGGCGGGCGCGCGTCCGCTGATCAAGGACAACCGGGTGGCGTCCTCCGACACCCGGCACATGAGCCGCGGCATGGCCGTGATCGACCACACCACCCGCGACGGGCTGGACGGCATGCTCACCATCGGCGGCGGCAAGCTGACCACCTACCGGCTGATGGCCGAGCACATCGTGGACGCGATGTGCGACAAGCTCGGTGAGAAGCGCGCGTGCCGGACGGCCGACGAGGCGCTGCCCGGGTCGGAGTCGGCGAGGAACTACGTGGTCACCCACCGGCTGCACGACCGGGAGGAGGACCGCTTCGAGGACCAGATCATCTGCGAGTGCGAGCTGATGAGCCGCAAGATGTTCACCGCGGCGCTGGAGTCCCAGCCCAAGGGGACGTTCGACGACCTGCGGCGCCAGCTGCGGCTCGGCATGGGCCCCTGCCAGGGCGGCTTCTGCTCGATGCGGGCGACCGGCATCGCGCTGGAGACCGACCACATCGACATCGAGCGGGCGACCGGGCTGCTGCGGCTGTTCCTCAAGAACCGCTGGATCGGGCTGTGGCCGATCCTCTACGGCGACCAGGTCCGCCAGACCGCCCTGGACAACTGGATCTTCCAGGGCACGCTCGATGTCGAGCACCTGCCCCAGCCCGAGAGCGAGGTGGCGCTGTGAGCACCCCCCAGAGCACCCCTGTGGGCCGCGTGGTCGTCATCGGCGCCGGCCTCTCCGGCCTCGTCGCCGCCCACCGCCTCGCCACCGGGGGCCTGCCGGTGACGCTGCTCACCAAGGGCATCGGGGGGCTGCAACTCGCCCAGGGGACGATCGACGTCCTCGGCTACTCCCCCGACCGGGTCACCAACCCGATCCTGACGCTGTCGGCGCTCGCGTCCGCCCGGCCCGAGCACCCGTACGCCGCGATCGGCGCCGCGCCCGTCCACGCCGGGATCGACTACCTCAAGGCCTTGCTGCCGGACCTGCTCGTCGGGGACGCGGAGACCAACTACCAGCTGCCGACGGCGGTCGGCGCGATCCGTCCGACCTGCCTCGCGCAGCCGAGCATGCTGGCCGGGCACCTGTCGGACGGGCAGCGCGTCGCGATCGTCGGCCTGCGCCGGCTGAAGGACTTCCACCCGAAGCTGGTCGCGGAGAACCTCGCCCGCACCGACCTCCCCGACGGGGGCAGGGTCGAGGCGCGGCCGCTGTTCGTGGACGTCCCCGCCCGCGACGGCGAGGTCGACTCCACCGGTCTGACCTACGCCCGCGCCTTCGACGACCCCGCGTTCCGCGCCCGGTTCGCCGCCGCGCTGGCCCCGTTGCTCTCGGACGGCGAGGTGGTCGGTCTGCCCGCCGTCCTCGGGCTGAAGGACCACGGCGCCTGGAAGGACCTCGCCGAACGGCTCGGCCACCCGGTCTTCGAGATCCCGCTGCCGCCCCCCTCGGTCCCCGGCATGCGGCTCAACGAGGCCCTCTCCGCCGCGTGCAGGGACGCCGGCGTTCGGCTCGTCAACGGGACGCGGACGTACGCCTCACGGGTCGAGGACGGCATCGTCCGTTCGGTGACCGTGGCCACGTCCGGCGCCCCGCGGGAGTTCGCCGGGGACGCGTTCGTCCTCGCCACCGGCGGTTTCGAGTCGGGGGCGCTGAACTTCGACTCGCACGGGACCGTCACCGAGACCCTGTTCGGGCTGCCGTTGGCCGGGCTGGACGCGGGCCCGCTCGTCCAGGGCGACTACTGGGGCGCCGAGCAGCCGCTCTTCCGGGTCGGCGTGCGCGTCGGCAGGGACATGCGGGTACTGGACGCGTCGAGCGGGGTCGTCCACCCCAACCTGTTCGCCGCGGGCGGCATCATCGGAGGTTCGTCGCGCTGGGCGGAGAAGTCCGGCGACGGTATCGCGCTGGGCAGCGCACTACAAGCGGCCGACACGATCCTGGAGGAACTGTCATGAGCACCCCGGAGGAGACGACGCGACCCGGCCTCGAGTTCGCCGGTCACGAGTTGGCCAGGGCGAGCCTCGACGCGTGCGTGAAGTGCACGATCTGCGAGACCCAGTGCCCGGTGTCGGCGGTGACGCCGCTGTTCACCGGCCCGAAGTTCGTGGGTCCGCAGGCCGAACGGTTCCGCAACGGGGCGAGCGTCGACCACTCGCTCGACTACTGCTCCAGCTGTGGGACGTGCACGCTGGTCTGCCCGCAGGGCGTCCAGATCGCTGAGCTGAACAGCCAGGCGCGCGCCGTGATGAAGGCCGACCACATGCCGCTGCGGGACCGGCTGATCGGCGAGACGGTGCTGATGGGGACGGTGATGACGCCCGTCGCGCCGATCGCGCGGGCCGTCCTGCACAACAAGCCCCTGCGGACCGCGATGGAGGCGGTCGTGAAGGTACACAGGGACGCTCCGATGCCGCCGCCACAAGGGCAGACGTTCGCCAGTTGGTGGGCGAAGCGGCCGAAGCCGTCGACGCGGGCCACGCGCGGGCCCGTGGTGTTCTTCCACGGCTGCGCGGGCGGCTACTTCGAGGTGGAGACCTCGAAGAAGTCGGTCGAGGTGCTCGAGTACCTGGGCTACGAGGTGATCGTCCCCAAGCAGGGCTGTTGTGGTCTGGCGCAGCAGTCGAACGGCCTGTTCGACAGCGCGACGAAGAGCGTCCTGAAGCTGTGCGACGACCTCCGCGCCGCGGGGACGGACCTGACGATCATCTCCTCGTCGGGCTCGTGCACGGGCATGCTCAAGCACGAGGCGCACGAGATCATGGGCGTCACGGCCGAGTCGCTGCACGATGTGGGGACGCGGATCCGCGACATCATGGAGTTCCTGCTCGACCTGCACGACGCGGGCGAACTGCCCACTGACTTCCAGCCGATCGAGATGACGGTGCCGTACCACGCGCCGTGCCAGCTGAAGAGCCAGGGCATCGGCAAGCCGGCGCTGGAGGTGCTGCGGCTGATCCCGGGGCTGACCGTGGTCGACTCCGAGAAGGTGTGCTGCGGCATCGCCGGCACCTACGGCCTGAAGAAGGAGAAGTACGAGATCGCCCAGGCCGTCGGCAAGCCCCTGTTCGACATGGTGAAGGCCACGAACCCCGACCTCGCGCTGTGCGACACCGAGACCTGCCGCTGGCAGATCAGCCAGTCGTCCGGCGTCCGCACCGAGCACCCGATCTGGATGGTCCACAAGGCCTACGGCCTCTCCTGACGGCACGACAGGAACCGTCCCCAGCGTTCCCCCGGCACGATGGGGACGGTTCCTAGCGTGCCCCCGGCTGAGGCCGTCGTGGTGCCGGACGGTGGTGCGGCCGCCGTCGCTCAGCGGTCGGCGAACGCGCGGACGAAGACCGGCACCTCCGCGGTCGAGGCGGCCTTGTCGTAGCGGTAGCCCGCGCCGTCGAACCGGGTCAGGGCGGACGCGGTGCGCACCCTGTTGCGGACCAGCCAGCCGGCGAGTTCGCCGCGGGCGCGCTTGGCGAAGAACGAGACCACGCTGCGCCGGCCGCGGGGATCGGTGTCCTCGAACCGGGGTGAGACCATCGGGGCGTCCAGTTCGGCCGGACGCACGGCCGACGCGTACTCGGTGGACGCGAGGTTGACCACCACCCGCGCGCCCGGCGACGCGGCCAGGTCCTCGTTGAGCAGGTCGGTGATCGTCGAGCCCCACCACTCGTAGAGCGACGAGCCGCGGGACGTGGCCAGCCGCGTCCCCATCTCCAGGCGGTAGGCCTGCATCAGGTCGAGCGGACGCAGCACGCCGTACAGCCCGGACAGGATCCGGACCGTCTTCTGCGCCTCGGTGTGGTCGCGGGTGCCGAAGCGGTGCCGCACGTCGAGGCCCTGGAAGACGTCCCCCGCGAACGCAAGCACGGCCGGACGGGCGTTCCTGCGGGTGAACGGCGTCTGGAACGCCGCCCACCGCTCCGCGTTCAGCGCCGCGAGTTCGTCCGAGATCCCCGCCAGGGCGGCGAGATCGGCCACCGACTTGGTCCGCATCACCTCGACCAGCCGCTCGGACTCCTCGAGCAGCCGCGGCTGGGTGGCCGCCACCTTCGGCAGCGTGGACTCGAAGTCCAGCGACTTCGCGGGCGAGAGCAGGATCAGCACCCGCGAGAGCGTACCGAACAGGCACCCACCCGTACGGAATTGCACAGTCGATGGCGCATCCCCGCCGTTGGGGGGACGCTGCAGCCATCCACCGTGCAAATCCGCCGGTCTCAGCGCGTCCCTACCGCCAGCACGGCCGCTCCGGGCAGGTGCAGCACACCCTCGTGGAGGTACTGCGCGCTCACCCGGTCGTAGGCCCGCGCCATCGCCGCGCGGCCAGCCGCGTCCTGAGCACGCCAGGTGTGCCCGATCGTGGCGACACCGCCGGTCACGCCGCTCCACCACAGCCCGGGCTCGACCACGTGGACGAACGCCACGGTCCACGCCCGCACCCCGCGGAGACCGGCGCCCTCCAGAAGGCCGGCGAGCCCGGCGGGCGTCCGCGCGAAGTCGAGGGACGCGGGCAGCGCCGCCCCCGGCGGCGCGACGACGCCGGCCTCTGCAACCACGTCGTCCCACAACGTCCGCAGGGGTACCGGTTCGGACGGCCAGATCGAGGCGGCCACGCGTCCGCCGACCGCCGCGACCCTGACGAGTTCAGCGACCGCGGCCCGCGGATCGGGCACGTGGTTCACCACGAAATTGGCGCTGACGAGCTCGAACGCGCCGTCGGCGAACGGGAGGCCGGGCAAGGCGCACTGCACGAGGCGGGTGCCCGGAGCGGCGCCTGCGGCCAGGGCGAGCATGTCCGCCTCGGGATCGCACGCCGTGACCAGGCAGCCGCGCTCCAGAGCGGCCGCGGCGACCCCGCCGCAGCCGGTGCCCACATCGAGCAGCCGCGTGCCGGGCGCGGCCTCCAGCGCGTCGAGCAGGGGTGGGATCGCGTGCTCGCACTGCCCGGCGAAGGTCTCCGCATACGCCGGCGCGAGTCCTGTCCACCTGCCTGCCGCGCGCACGCGTCCACGCTAGCCCTGCGGCGGCCTACACTCCCGGGATGGGCCGGATCCACGAGATCTCCCGGGCGGACGCACGCCGGATCGCCGTGCGCGCCCAGCTCCTCGACGACGACCGTCCCGACGACCCGCTGGAGGTCGTCCGCCACCTCACCCTCCTCCAGTACGACGTGACGCGCGCCGTCGCACCCAGCCACGACCTCGTGCTGTGGAGCAGGATCGGCCCGTCCTACGACCGCCGCGAGGTCCAGGACGCGCTCGACCAGCAGGCGCTCGTCGAGGTGCTGATGCACATCCGTCCGGCCGGCGACCTGCGGCTGTACCGGGCCGAGATGGACGCCTGGCCGGTCGGCGACAGCCCCTGGGAGCGCTCGGTCGCCCAGTGGGTGGATGACAACAACGCCTGCCGGATGGACGTGCTGCAGCGGCTCCGCGAGGACGGCCCGCTGCCGACCCGCGACCTCCCCGACACCTGCGCGCGCCCGTGGCGCTCGACCGGCTGGAGCAACCAGCGCAACCTCTCCCGGCTGCTCGACTTCCTCGTCGAGCGCGGCGAGGTGGCCCTGTCCGGACGCGACGGCGGCGAGCGCTGGTTCGACCTCGCCGAGCGGGTCTACCCCGACGACCCGGCCGTCCCGCGCGAGGAGGCGGTGGCAGAGCGCGACCGCCGTCGACTCGCCGCCCTCGGCATCGCCAGGGCCCGCGCGACCCGGACGCCCGTCGAGCCCAACGGCGTCGGGGAGGCCGGAGAACCGGCGATCGTCGAGGGGGTGCGCGGACGCTGGCGCGTCGACCCCGCACAACTCGACCAACCGTTCCGTGGCAGGGTCGCCCTGCTGTCCCCGCTCGACCGGCTGGTGTTCGACCGCGCCCGGACGGCCGACCTGTTCGCGTTCGACTACCAGCTGGAGATGTACAAGCCCGCGGCCGCGCGGCGGTGGGGCTACTGGGCGCTCCCCGTCCTCGACGGCGAAGACCTGGTCGGCAAGGTGGACGCGACGACCGACCGCGAGCTCGGGGAGCTGGTGGTCCACGCCGTCCACGAGGACGGGGAGTGGACGCGGGCGAGGCGGTCGGCCGTGCACGACGAGCTGGCGTCCCTCGCGGCCTGGCTGCGGGTCGACCTCGTGATGCCCTGAGCGACGCCGCGAACCTCGGGCCCCGCGGCGGTACGCCCGGGGGTGAACCCGAGCACGCGGGCGAACTCGTTGGTGAGGTGGGCCTGGTCGGTGTAGCCGAGATCGCCCCGGACCGTGTCGTGCGGCTCCCGGAAGGCCACTCTGCGCCCGAAAAGTCACTCTGCGCCCGACCTTTTGCGCGCAGAGTGGTCAGATCGCGCGCAAAGTGGGGCTCCGGGCGCGGACGGGAGGGACGCGGACGCCGCCGACTGCTGACCGCGGGAATGTCGGACGCCTCCGGATGGTTGAGGCGGCGTGCCCACCCCGGCTCGAATAGAGTGGGCACCCACCCGAGACCGCCGAGGAAATGCCCATGTCCGACATCCGTGAAGTCATCATCATCGGCTCCGGCCCCACCGGCTACACGTCCGCCATTTACACCGCGCGCGCCGGCCTGGCCCCGCTGGTGTTCGAGGGCGCCCTCGCCGCCGGCGGTGCGCTGATGAACACCACAGAGGTCGAGAACTACCCGGGCTTCACCGACGGCATCATGGGCCCCGACCTGATGCTCGCCATGCGCGCCCAGGCCGAGCGGTTCGGCGCGGAGATCATCACCGACGACGTCGTCGCCGTCGACCTGCTGGGCGACGTGAAGACCGTCACCGACTCCGAGGGCCACACGTACTCCGCGAAGGCCGTGATCCTCGCGATGGGCTCCGGCTACCGCAAGCTCCACGTCCCCGGCGAGGAGGAGTTCAGCGGACGCGGCGTGTCGTGGTGCGCGACCTGCGACGGCTTCTTCTTCCGTGACAAGGACATCGCCGTGGTCGGCGGCGGCGACTCCGCCCTGGAGGAGGCCACCTTCCTGACCCGGTTCGCGAACTCGGTCACGCTGATCCACCGCCGCGACGAGCTGCGCGGGTCGAAGATCATGGTCGACCGCGCGATGTCCGACCCGAAGATCCGGTTCGCATGGAACTCGGTGGTGCACGACCTGCACGGGGACACGTCCCTGGCCGGCGTCACCCTCACCGACAGCGTCACCGGCGAGCAGCGCGAGCTGGGCGTCCAGGGCCTGTTCGTCGCGATCGGCCACGACCCGCGCTCGGAGATCGTCCGCGGCCAGGTCGAGGTGGACGCGGCCGGCTACGTGATGGTGGACGCCCCGAGCACCCGCACGAACGTCCCCGGCGTGTTCGCAGCCGGCGACCTCGTCGACCACACCTACCGGCAGGCGATCACCGCCGCCGGCACCGGCTGCGCTGCCGCCCTGGACGCGGAGCGCTACCTCGCCGCACTGTCGGACGAGGCCGCTAGCCTCACCCCCGAACCTGCCAACGCCTGAGGAGCTACGCACATGTCGAACGTCGCCGACGTCACGGACGCCACCTTCAACGACCTGGTGGTGAAGTCCACCAAGCCCGTCGTTGTCGACTACTGGGCCGACTGGTGCGCGCCCTGCAAGCAGCTCTCCCCCATCATCGACGAGCTCGCCCGGGACTACGGCGACAAGGTCACCTTCCTCAAGCTCGACACCAACACCAGCACCCAGGTGCCCACCCAGCAGGGGGTCCTCGGCCTGCCCACGATCCAGGTGTTCGTCGGCGGCGAGGTCGTGAAGTCCTTCACCGGCGCCAAGCCCAAGTCCGTCCTGCTGAAGGCCATCGAGGAGTACCTCTGACCGCCTGAGGGCCGGCTCAGCCGCGGTTCGCGCGTCCCGAGATCGCTCCACCCGCAGGGTTGGGCGGGACGGGGCGCAGCGACTGCAGGAAGCGCTCGAACGCGCCCCTGACGCCGTTGTGGTCGGCCACGGTGCGATCGAGGTCCAGGTGCCACAGGCGCTCGTCCAGGCTCCTGGTGAACCCCACGGCCCGCAGGAAGTCGCGCGGCGGAGCATCGCAGCGCACGGTCTGGCGACTGCCCCTGGCCAGGATGGCCCTGCCCTTCTGCTGTGCGAGGCCTGCGGCCGCCGCCTGGACGAGGTGCCGGCCGTGCCCGACCCCGGTGCTCCCCGGACCCACCCACAGGCAGGCGAGCCGCGCCTGGCCGGGCTCCTCGGTCGGGGACAGCAGGAGCAGCCCGTCCACCCGGTCGCCCTCGGTCAATTTGACGCCGCACCAGCCCCACAGCGTCGCCGCCTGGATCGCCCACGGGGTGTCCGCGCCAACCGTCCGGCCGCAGTACGGGCAGCTGAGTCCGGGCAGTTCCGCCAACGTCACCATCGACAGTCTCGGCATGCCACCCCCGGTTGCGGATCTCCACCCCTCGGGTGGGTCGGTTTCATCCTAGGCCCGACGTGCGGCAGTCTGGTGCGGTGAGCCTGCCTGAGCAGTCCCGCCGCGACACGCGGCTGGACCCCTACATCGACGAGTACGCCGAGCGAACCCATGGCCTGACGGTCTCCGCCGTCCGGGCCCTGTTCGCCGTCGCCAACCGTCCCGAGGTGGTCTCGCTGGCCGGCGGCATGCCGAACATCACCGACCTCCCCCGCGAGGCGCTCGCGAAGGCCGTCGACCGGCTGATCGCGCACAACGGGACGCAGGCCATGCAGTACGGGTCGGGCCAGGGCGAACCGTTCATGCGCGAGAAGATCGTCGAGGTGATGGCCGAGGAGGGCATCCACGCCCACGCCGACGACGTCGTCGTCTCCTGCGGCTCCCAGCAGGCCCTCGACCTGGTCACCCGCGTGTTCTGCGACCCGGGCGACGTCGTCCTCGCCGAGGCCCCGAGCTACGTGGGCGCCCTGGGCACGTTCCGCGCCTACCAGTGCCAGATCGTCCACGTCGCGATGGACGAGGCCGGCCTCGACCCGGTCGCGCTCCGCGCCGCCCTGGTCAGCCTGAGGGCCGCAGGCAAGCGCGTGAAGTTCCTCTACACGATCCCGAACTTCCAGAACCCGACCGGCGTCACCCAGACCATCGAGCGCCGGCGCGAGATCATCGCGATCGCCAGGGAGTTCGACCTGCTGATCGTCGAGGACAACCCGTACGGGCTGCTCGCCCTCGAGGGCGAGCCCATGCCCGCACTCCGGTCGATGGACGCCGACAACGTCATCTACCTCGGCTCGTTCTCGAAGATCTTCGCGCCCGGCTTCCGGGTCGGCTGGGTGCTCGCGCCGCACGCCGTCAGGGAGAAGCTCGTCCTGACCCAGGAGGCCGCGACGCTCTGCCCGCCGGTGTTCAGCCAGTTCGCGATCTCGACCTACCTCGACGAGTTCGACTGGCGCGGCCAGATCACGACGTTCCGCGACATGTACCGCGAGCGCAGGGACGCCATGCTGTTGGGCCTCACCGAGCACATGCCGCAGGGCACCACCTGGACGCACCCGCACGGCGGCTTCTTCGTCTGGGTGACGCTCCCCGAAGGGCTCGACTCGCAGGCCATGCTGCCGCGTGCGATCAGCGCCCGCGTCGCGTACACGACCGGCACGGCCTTCTACGCCGACGGCCTGGGCAGCCGCAACATGCGCCTGTCGTTCTGTTTCCCCACCCCCGAGCGGATCCTCGAGGGCACCCGCCGGCTCGGCGAGGTGCTCGAGCAGGAACTCGAGATGAACCGCACCTTCGGGCTCGGCCCGCAGACCGCACGGCACTTCGACCTCACCACCGGCCCGGCGCCGGACATCACCTAGGAAGCGAACATGACCGACTCCCCCACCCACGGCCCGATCGTCGTCCTCGCCGGCGGTCTCTCCCATGAGCGCGACGTGTCCCTGCGCTCGGGCCGCCGGGTCGCCCAGTCCCTGCGAGACCAGGGCCGCGACGTCGTCGAGTCCGACATCGGCGCCGACCTCGTGGACCTGCTGCGAGGCCTGCCGAACCCGGTGGCGTTCCCCGTCCTGCACGGCGGAGTGGGCGAGGACGGGGGCCTGCAGCAGGTGCTGACGCTGCTGGACGTCCCGTACGTCGGCTCCGAGCCGGCCGCGTGCCGCCGGTCGTTCAACAAGGCCGTCGGCGGCCCGCTGATCGCGCAGGCGGGCCTCGCGCGTCCCCAGCTGGCCGCTCTCCCCCACGACATGTTCCGCGAGCTGGGCGCGGCCGCGATCATGGCCGCGCTCGGCGAGCGGATCGGGTTCCCGATGGTCGTCAAGCCCGCCCGCAGCGGCTCGGCGCTGGGCTGCACGAAGGTCAACAGCCTCGAGGAACTCCCGTCCGCGATGGTCGGGGCGTACGCCTACGGCGACCTGGCGGTGATCGAGGAGTTCATCGAGGGCACCGAGGTCGCCGTCGGCGTCGTCGAGCTCGACGGCGAGCAGATCGCGCTGCCCGCGGTCGAGATCCGGCCGAACTCGGGCATCTACGACTACACGGCCCGCTACACCGCCGGCGAGACCCGGTTCATCGTCCCCGCGACGCTCACCGACGAGCAGGCGGCGGCGTGCGAGGAGCTCGCAGTCGCCGCGCACCGGGTGTTCGGCCTGCGGGACCTTTCCCGGGCCGACATCGTGGTGCGGACGGACGGGACGCCCGTGTTCATCGAGACGAACGTCGCCCCCGGCATGACGGAGACCTCGCTGATGCCGCAGGCTGTCGAGGCGGCGGGCTACGACTTCGGACTCCTGTGCGCGCAACTGGTGGACAACGCCTGGGCGCGCCACATCGCCTGATCCGGCCCGGGGATGGGCATCCGCGTCAAGCAACTGCTGGTCGCCGTCCTCGGCACGGCGATCTGCGTCACGATGGTGGCGCTCGGCCTGTGGCAGATGCGCGTGTTCGAGAGCAAGGAGGACGCGTCCGCCGAGTTGCGGACGCAGCAGCCGCCCGTCTCGCTGGTCGACAACGTGGCCATGGACGGCACCACCGGCGACATCTACGGTCGCCAGGTCACCGCGGCGGGGCACTACCTCCCTGACCAGCAGGAGCTCGTCGTCGACGAGGACGGGTCGGTGCGCGTGCTCACCGCCCTCGAGCTGGCGGACGGCCGCGTTCTCGCCGTGGTGCGGGGGACGGTGGCGTCCGTCGACGTCCCGGTGCCGGCGCCGCCGGCGGGCGAGGTCCAGCTCACCGGGGTGTTCCTCGCCACCGAGTCGGCCGCCGACCCGGGACGCTCGGTGCCTGCGGGCACGCTGGCGTCCGTCCGGCTCGCCGAGCTCGCCCAGGCGTGGCCGCAGCAGCTCATCCCCGGCTACGTCACCCTGCCCGCGCAGGACGCGCGGGCCCAGGGCCTCGGCGCGGCGGCGGTCACGCTGCCGACGGGCAGCGGGTCCATCCAGAACATCGGGTACGCGCTGCAGTGGTGGGTGTTCGCGGCGTTCGGGGCGTTCATGACCGTCCGCTTCGTCCGGGCGATCGGGCGCTCAGGTGGGCTCGGTACGCTGTCGGACCAGGAGGAAGAATGAGCGATGTGACCACCCAGGACGTCCCTGCGATCGCCCCGGAGGCGGTGCCCGGCATCCGGGCCGCGCTGATCCGGTACCGCGTGATGGCCTACCTGGTGGGGACGTTGCTGGTCGTGCTGGTGCTGGTGGGCATGCCGTTGAAGTACCTCGCAGGGAACGGGATCGTCGTGACGATGACCGGCGTCCCGCACGGCTACCTCTACATGGTGTTGCTGTTCACCGCGTACGACCTCGGCCGGCGCGTCCACTGGCCCTGGGGCCGGCTGATCCTGATCGCGCTGTGCGGCACCGTCCCGTTCCTCTCGTTCTGGGCCGAGCACTCCGCCCGCACCGACGTCCAGGCGCGGCTCCGCGCGGTGGAGACCCCGGCGCCGTCCACCCCCTGAGTGTTGCCGGCCGAGTCGGACGCCCTTCGTGACGCTCGCTGGCGCTCGCTCCTCAGGGAGCGTGAAATGGGCGCAACACCAGCGCTCGCTCGTCAGGGAGCGTGAGAGGAATTCTGCGGCCTGGCTCCTCGGGTGCGTGTCGAAGTGTGGCCCGCGCGCGTCAACGGTCCCTGAGGAGCCGGACGGCGAGGAACGAGCCGGCCGGCGTCACGAAGGGCCGCCGCGTCAGCTTTCGTATCTATGTCGACAAAGCGCTAAAGCAATAGATCGGCAAGTCGCTCCAGGTCTTCGGCGTCGGCGAACTCGATGGTGATCCGGCCCCGGCTGCGGCCCTCACTGACGACCACCCTGGTGTCGAGCTTCTCGGTCAGCTCGGACTGCAGCCTCTCCGCCGCCGCCGAGAGGCTCTTGGGCACCGCCGAGCGGGGAGCCCGTTTGGCGCCGTGCTCCCCCACCGAGACGATCTCCTCCGTCGCGCGGACGGACAGCCCCTCGGCGACCACGCGCGTCGCCAGGTGCTCCATCGCTGCGGTGTCCGGCAGCATCAGGATGGCCCGCGCGTGTCCGGCGCTCAGGACGCCCGCGGCCACCCGGCGCTGCACGGGGGCAGGCAGCTGCAGCAGCCGGATCGTGTTCGAGATCTGCGGACGCGACCGCTTGATCCGCGTCGACAGCTCCTCCTGCGTGCACTGGAAGTCGCTCAGCATCTGCTGGTAGGCCGCCGCCTCCTCCAGCGGGTTCAGCTGCGCGCGATGCAGGTTCTCCAGGAGGGCGTCCCGCAGCAGGTCGGCGTCCTCCGTGCGCCGCACGATCGCCGGGATGGTCGCCAGCCCCGCCTGCTGGGTCGCGCGCAGGCGCCGCTCCCCCATCACCAGCTCGTAGCCGCCCTCGTCCAGCGGTCGCACGACGACGGGCTGCAGGAGGCCGACCTCCCTGATCGACTCCACGAGTTCGGCAAGCGCATCCTCGTCGAAGACCGTGCGAGGCTGCTTCGGGTTGGGGCGGACGTCCGCGACCGCGATCTCCTCGAAGCGGGCACCCTCGGGCACCCGGGCCGTGGGACCCTCGCCGTGCGGAGCCAGCTCTGGATCGGTGCGCTGCAGCAGGTCGCCCAGGCCGCGGCCCAGACCGGTGTGTCGGGGGGTGTTCATGAGTTCTCCTGTCCGTCCAGGTGTGCGCCGCGCTCCGCCAACTCGGCCGCCGCGTCCAGGTAGGCCTGCGCGCCGGCTGACGCCGAGTGGTAGGTGAGTACGGATTGCCCGTAGCTCGGTGCTTCCGACACGCGCACCGACCGCGGGATCGCCGCGGTCAGCGTCTCGGCCGGGAAGTGTTGCCGGACCTCGGCGGCCACCTGTGATGCCAGCCGGGTGCGCCCGTCGTACATGGTGAGCAGGACGGTCGACAGCCGCAGGTGGTCGTTCATCGACCCCTTGACCAGGTTGATCGTCCGCAAGAGTTGGGAGACGCCCTCCAACGCGTAGTACTCGCACTGGATCGGGATCAGGATCTCATCCGCGGCCACGAGGGCGTTCAGGGTGAGCAGGCCCAGCGAGGGCGGACAGTCGATGAAGACGTAGTCCGGCTCGTACTTCGCCTTGAACTTCCGCAACGCATGGAGAAGGCGGCTCTCTCGCGCCGGCGTGCTGACGAGGCCGATCTCCGCGCCGGCGAGGTCGATTGTCGCGGGGAGGACCCACAAGCCTTCCGATTCGGGCGAGGGCTTGATCAGGTTCTCGATGGGGGAGTTGGCCGTGAGGACCTCATAGGTGCCTTGCACCCCCTCCTGGTGCTCGATCCCCAGCGCGGTGGACGCGTTGCCCTGTGGGTCGAGGTCGATCACCAGGACGCTGAGCCCGCCGAGGGCGAGCGCCGTGGCGAGGTTCACCGCTGTCGTCGTCTTGCCGACGCCGCCCTTCTGGTTCGCGATGACCAGGGTGCGCGTGCGCGTGGGCTTCGGAAGGGTTGTTTCACGTGAAACAGCGAAGGCCAGGTCGTCCGGCTCTTCGGTCCTCACACTGAACTCGGGCTCGTCGAACACCACTCTGCGAGGGGTCGGCGGGGGAGTGATCGACATGGTCCTCCTGCTCGGACGATTCACGTGAAACATCAGGATAGAGCGTGCCGAGGACATCGCAGACCATGCCGATCAGCGGCCGGCGCGCTCCAGTTCGACCGCCCACGACACCTCGTCCGTGGCGGGTACCGGGCGTTCGACCACCCGGCCAACCAGTCCCCGTCGCCGCAGCAGGGGCGCCGCCTCGGCCAACTCTGCCCCGGCCGTCTCCCCCTTCAGCGCCACCATGCGACCATGGCGAGCAAGCAGGGGAGCGCACCAGTCGACCAGGCGGGGGAGAGGGGCGACCGCTCGCGACACCACCACGTCGTAGACCTCGTGGTGTTCCTCGGCCCGCGCGCGCACCACCGACACCCGATCGCCCAGAGCAAGTTCCTCCACCGCCAACTCCAGGAAGTTGGCCCGGCGCAGCAGCGACTCCAGCAGGACCACCCGCAGGTCGGGACGCAGGATCGCCAGCGCAATCCCCGGCAGCCCGGCGCCACTGCCGACGTCGACCACCGAGGAGCCCTCCGGAAGAAGGTCCGCGCACGCGATCGAGTTCAGGACGTGTCGGTCCCAGAGCCGGTCGCCCTCCCGCGGACCCATCAATCCCCAGTCGATACCTCGACTTGCCAATATGTCGACATACCGACTTACTGTGTCGGCGCCGGACCCGAAGACGGCGGCCCGGGCGTCCAAAGGACTCAGGCCTTCGGCAGCACCACGACGCGGCGGTTCGGCTCCTCGCCCTCCGACTCGCTGAGCAGCCCGGCGGCCGCCACCGAGTCGTGGACGATCTTGCGCTCGAACGGGTTCATCGGCGCCAGTCGCACGGGCTCACCGGACTCGTTCACCTCTGCCACGGCGTCCTTCGCCAGGTCCTGCAGGATCCGGCGGCGGCGGTCCCGGTGGCCGCCGATGTCGAGCATCAGCCGGCTGCGGTGCCCGGTCTCGGTCATCACGGCCAGGCGCGCCAACTCCTGGAGCGCCTCCAGCACCTCGCCGTCCTTGCCGACCAGCACGTCGCCGTCGGTGAGGATCGAGATGTGCGCGCGTCCCCCCTCGATGAAGGTGTCGATGTCACCGTCGAGGTCTGCGATGTCGAGCAGTTCCTCCAGGTAGTCGGCGGCGATCTCGCCCTCGTTCTCGAGGACGGTCTCCTTCTTCGAACGCGGGGCGTCCTCGGACGCCGCGTCCTCGGCGTCCTCTGCCGGAACCACGGGCTCGGCGGGGGCCCCATCCTCCACGGGCGCCTCCACCTCCACGTCCGCCACGTCGAGGACCTCGACCGGATCGGTCTGCTGTTCGGTCACGTCATACTCCTTGTTCACGACTGCTTGCGGGCAGCACGGCTGTTCTTCTTCGGCTGCTGCCGCTGGATCACCTGGCGCTGCACGGCCGGCTCACTGCCGTCGGCGCCATCGCCGGACGCCGCCGACGACGATGTGGTCCCGGACGAGGACGCACCCTGGCGCGCCACCTTCGTCGGGTCGTAGTTGGCCGGCTCCGGACGCTTGCGCGCCGCACCACGACGCTGGGCGGCGATCGCCTCGGGGTCCTTGCCCTTGGCGCGCATCCGCTCCTCCCAGTCGACGTACGCGGGCGTGCCGGGAGCCGGGTTGTTGTGGATCAGGATGTACTGCTGGCCCATCGTCCACAGGTTCGTCGTGAGCCAGTAGATCAGCACGCCGATCGGGATGTTCACGCCCATGAACAGGTACATGAACGGGAAGATGTACAGCATCATCTTCTGCTGCTGCGCCATCTGGCCGGTCAGCGCCTCCGGGGGCATGTTCTTGCGCATCAGCTGCAGCTGGGTGAAGAACAGGACTACCGTCATCAGCACGACCAGCGTCGCCGTCACCCACTGCGTCGCACCGAAGCCGCCCTCGATCGGGAGGAACGTGGACGACAGCTGCGCACCGAAGATCGTCGCGTTGTGCAGCGACATCGCCAGTTCAGGGTTCGACTGGAAGAAGTAGCCGAGCGGTGCGTCCGGCGTCCGCGACACGCTGTTCAGGACGTAGAACAGCGCGAGGAAGATCGGCATCTGGAGCAGCAGCGGCAGACAGGACGCCATCGGGTTGACGCCCTCGTCCTTGTACAGCTTCATGGTCTCCTGGCCGAGGCGTTCCCGGTCGTGACCGTACTTCTCGTTCAGCTCCTTGACCTTGGGCTGGATGAGCTGCATGTTCCGCGAGGAGTTGATCTGGCGGACGAACAGCGGGATCAGCGCCGTCCGGATCACGACGGTGAGCAGCATGATCGACAGCGCCCACGTGAGGCCCCAGTCCGCGCCCATGCCCAGGGACGTCAGCACGGAGTGGAACCCGACGAGGATGCCGGACACCGCCCAGTACAGCGGCGTCATCATCGACGAGAGCAGTCCGAGGAAGTCGTCCCACATGTTCAGCGGGAGCAGGAGAAGGAGTGCGTTCATTTCACCTCGTGGGCATGTGAGCACGCCCGGTTCGGGGCCGGATCGGCCATGGTGTCCCTGGCGGCCTGCTCGGCAGCCCAGGCAAGTGCGGCCGGGGTCCCCGGCACGGGGTCATAGCCGCCGGCCGCCCACGGGTGGCAGCTCGCCAGCCGGCGCGTGGCCAGCCAGGTGCCCTTCACCGCGCCATGGACGGTGACCGCCTCGAGCGCATACGCCGAGCAGGACGGGTAGTACTTGCACACGTTGCCGTACAACGGGCTGATCACCGCCCGGTAGGCCTTCAGCAGCGCGATCAGGACGTACTTCATGCCGCCAGCCGATCCAGGCAGGTCGACAGCGCCGAGTGCAGGTCGTCGGCGAGGTCGGCGGACGCGGCGGCAGCGGGCAACGCCCTCACCACCACGTCCACGACCAGCGGCGTCGCCCTGAGTTCAGCCGCTGTGAGGTGCCGCAGGCGTCGCTTCACCCGGTTGCGGGTGACCGCGTTGCCCACGGCCTTCGACACGATGAAACCCGCCCGTGACGACGCCAGCGACGAGCGCCGTGCGTGCAGCACCAGGCTCGCGCGTCCGCAGCGGACGCCCTGGCGCATGGTGTCGCGGAAGTCGGCAGCGTTGCGCAACCGCGACTCGGCGGGCAACACCTCTGGTCGGCTCAGCCGGCCAGACGGACGCGGCCCTGACGGCGACGGGCCGAGATGATGGCGCGCCCCGCACGGGTACGCATCCGCAGACGGAAGCCATGGGTGCGGCTGCGACGCCGGTTGCTCGGCTGGAAAGTGCGCTTGCTCACGCGAGTGCTCCCAAGTTCGATGTATTCAAGGATCAGATGCGCCCACGCGGACACACGGATGCCGCGACAGCGACTGCCCAACTCTACGCGGGACGGACCGGCGCGGGCAAACCAGACTGTCCCCGGGGTCGCCGTCGAGCCGACACGCCGTAGTGGCCAGCATCTTCCTGAAAACCGTTTGCGGAGACGCTCAGACATCGCTAAGTTGCTCTACGGCCACCGGGGACCGTCACCCCCGACTTTCGTGCATACTCATGCACAGTCTGTGGACAACCGTGTGGAAACCTGGCTGGGGCCGGTAGTGAGGAGCCGAAGCAGGAGCCATGACGCAACCTCCCGCCAGCACAGAACCCGCCGCCACCGGCGATCTGGGCGCTGCGTGGTCGCACGTCTGGGCATCCTCCGACCCCGCCGCCCGAGGGTGGCTCGAGAGCATGCGACCGGTGACGGTCCACGACTCCCTGGTCATCGTCGCCGTCCCCAACGAGTTCACCAGGGACCGCGTGGAGAGCCGGCTGCGGCCGGCCATCGAGATGCAGCTGTCCGAGTTCTACTCCCGGGCGATCCGGATCGCGATCGACGTGGACCCAACGATCGGCGACGCCGATCCCGCGCCGCTGCCCGCGTCCACCCCCGAGCCGCCGCCCGCGGAGAGCCGTCCGAACACCCACGCACGCGCCGGCGGAGACCGCCTCAACCCGAAGTACTCGTTCGAGACCTTCGTGATCGGGAACTCCAACCGGTTCGCGCACGCGGCCGCGATCGCGGTCGCCGAGGCGCCCGGCAAGGCCTACAACCCGCTGATGATCTACGGCGACTCGGGGTTGGGCAAGACGCACCTCCTGCACGCCGTGGGCCACTACATCCGCAACTACTACGACCGGGTTCGGGTGAAGTACGTCTCCACGGAGGAGCTCACCAACGACTTCATCAACGCGGTCTCGGACAACCGGACGGCGGAGTTCCGCCGGCAGTACCGCGAGGTCGACGTCCTCCTGATCGACGACATCCAGTTCCTGGAGGGGAAGATCCAGACGCAGGAGGAGTTCTTCCACACCTTCAACACACTGCACACCGCGCAGAAGCAGATCGTGCTCACGTCCGACCGGCCGCCCAAGGCGCTCGAGGCGCTCGAACCGCGGCTGCGGAGCCGGTTCGAGTGGGGACTGATGACCGACATCCAGCCCCCTGACCTCGAGACCCGGATCGCGATCCTGCGCAAGAAGGCCGCCGCCGAGCGGCTCACGGCGGGGCCGGACGTGCTGGAGTTCATCGCGTCGAAGATCCAGACGAACATCCGCGAGCTCGAGGGTGCGCTGATCCGGGTGACGGCCTTCGCCAGCCTCAACCGCCAGGAAGTGGACCTCACCCTGGCCGAGGTCGTCCTGCGCGACCTGATCCCCGAGGGTGCCGAGACGCAGATCTCGTCCACGGCGATCATGACGAACGTCGCCGACTACTTCGGCATCACGGTCGAGGAACTGTGCGGGCAGAGCCGGACGCATGTGCTGGTGACGGCACGCCAGATCGCGATGTACCTGTGCCGTGAGCTCACCGACCTGTCGCTGCCGAAGATCGGCCAGCTGTTCGGCGGCCGCGACCACACCACTGTCATGCACGCCGACCGGAAGATCCGCCAGTTGCTGCGCGAGCGCCGCAGCGTCTTCAACCAGATCACCGAGCTGACCAACCGAATCAAGCAGTCGCCGCTCCGCTGAGGCCTTTTCCACGGTCCTTGACGAGCTCCCCGGGAACCAGGGAGCGCCCGCGTCGGGCGACCCACAACATCTGTGTCGGGACTGTGGCCCCTGTGCACCGCTGTGGATAACCCGGGGGAAAACCCGGTCCTCCTGTGCATCGTCGACCAGGGCTCGGTCGTCGTCCCCAAATCCTCCCCGTGTGATTTCGGGTTGTCCACAGCGGCGATCCACAGCCGACACGCCGTGCGACCAGTGCGTTCACCGTCCGTCCACCGAATCCACACCCGCTGTTATGACGACGAATTGATCTAGATCCCTTGAACTTCAAAGTCACGCACTGCACAGGGTGGGGAAAGCCGAGGCACGCATGTGGGAAGCCCCCGCGCCGATATGATCAACCGACCACGCGTGTAGTTCCAAGGGAGCAATGGTGAAGATCCGTCTCGATCGCGACGTCCTGGCCGAAGCAGTCCAGTGGGCGGCGCGCAGCCTGCCCACCCGTCCGAGTGTCCCGATCCTGGCCGGTCTGCTGGTCAAGGCGTCCGGAGGCCAGGTCGTGATGAGCAGCTTCGACTACGAGACGTCCGCACAGATCACGGTGAAGGCGGACGTGACCGACGACGGCGTCGCGCTGGTCTCGGGACGCCTGCTCGCCGAGATCGCCCGCTCCCTGCCGAACAAGCCGGTGGACATCAGCTCCGACGAGACCCGGATGGAGCTGGTCTGCGGGACCGCCCGGTTCACGCTCCAGACGCTGCCGGTCGCCGACTACCCCGCGCTGCCCGAGATGCCCGAGGCCACCGGCGTCATCCCCAGCGAGGACTTCGCGAAGGCGGTCGGCCAGGTCGTCGTCGCGGCGGGACGCGACGAGCTGCTCCCGGTGTTCACCGGCGTCCGGATGGAGATCGAGGGGGACACCCTCTCCCTGCTCGCGACCGACCGGTACCGGATGGCGCTGAAGGAGCTCGACTGGGCTCCCCGTTCCAGCAGCGGTGAGGGTGCGGCCCTCGTGCCGGCTCGTGTGCTGGCCGAGACCGCGAAGAGCATGACCGCGGGGGAGAGCGTCACGCTGAGCCTGTCCTCGGCAGCGACCGGGGACGGCCTGATCGGCTTCGAGGGGACGGGGACGGCCGGGCTGCGGCAGATCACGACCCGGCTGCTGGACGGGGAGTTCCCCAAGGTCCGGCACCTGATGAACGTGCAGGCGGCGGTCGCCGTCCGGGCCAACACCGCCGAGGTGATCGCCGCGGTGAAGCGCGTCGCGCTGGTCGCGGAGCGCAACACGTCCCTGCGCATGCTCATCGGGGAGGGCTCGATCACGCTCGAGGCGGCGACCGGCGACCAGGCGCAGGCCGTCGAGGCGTTGGAGGCCGTCGTCGAGGACACCACCGGCACCGGCCTGTCGATGACCGCGGCCGGGTTCAACCCGCACTACCTCTCCGATGCGCTCTCTGCGCTCGACGCCCCGTACGTCCAGTTCTCGTTCACCCAGCCCGGCAAGCCCTGCCTGCTCACCGGCCTGAACGAGCTCGACGGCGAGCCGAACGCCGACTACAAGCACGTGATCATGCTGATGCGCCTGCCGGCGTGAGCCGACCTCGGGGGCAGTCGATGGTGCTCCGCTCACGCCCGGCGAAGAGCGGGTGCCAGTGGGCGTTGTTCTTCTCACGGTCCCTGAGGAGCGAGCGCAGCGAGTGTCACGAAGGGCCGCGGTCATGGTGAATGTTTGCGGCAGACGCGGGATCCCGGGTCAAGCCCGGGATGACAGTGGGGCTACGCAAGTGCGAGGGGCTTTCACGGTCCCTGGGGAGCGAGCGTCACGAAGGACCGCCGCCACGACTCGCCCGGTCGTCGGTATAACGCGACATGACGGAGGACGACAGGGGGTGCGGACGTGTTCGTCACCCACCTGAGCCTCGCCGACTTCCGCTCGTACTCCCTCGCCGAGGTGCCGCTGGCGTCCGGTGTAACCGTGTTCACCGGCGCCAACGGCCAAGGGAAGACCAACCTGGTCGAGGCGGTCGAGTTCCTGGCCACGCTGGGCTCCCACCGGGTGGCGACCGAGGCGCCGCTCGTGCGCGCCGGCGCGGAGCGTGCGATCGTGAGGGCGCGCGTCCAGGCCGGGCTCGATGACCCCCGCAGCCTCCTGCTGGAGATCGAGCTCATCCCGGGCCGCGCGAACAAGGCGTCCCTGAACCGCTCACCGTTGCGGCGTCCCCGTGACCTGCTGGGCGCGCTGCGGGTGGTGCTGTTCTCGCCCGAGGACCTGGCGATCGTGAAAGGTGACCCGAGCGAGCGCCGGCGCTTCATCGACGACCTCGTGGTCGCGCGCTGGCCGCGGCTGGCCGGTGTCCGGGCCGACTACGACCGAGTGCTGCGGCAGCGGTCCACGTTGCTGAAGTCCTTGTCAGGACGCGGTCCGCGGGCGGTCACCGAGGACGTCGCCGCGACCCTCGACGTCTGGGACGGGCAGCTGGCGGCTTTCGGTGCCGAGATCGTGGCCGCCAGGCTGACCACGCTGGAGGCACTGCGTCCGCACCTCGTGCGGGCCTACGCGGACATCGCGCCGACCAACAACGTCGCCGGCGTGGCCTACAAGTCGTCGTCGGTGCCGCCGGAGGTCGTGGCCGCGGGCGCGGCGGCGTCCGAACTGGCGGGGGTCCTGACCGCGGCGATGCTCGATCGGCGGGGCGAGGAGATCGCCAGGGGCCTGTGCCTGGTCGGCCCGCACCGCGACGACCTCACCCTTTCGCTCGGGGACCTGCCCACGAAGGGGTACGCGTCGCACGGCGAGTCGTGGTCGACGGCGCTGGCGCTGCGGCTGGCCGCCTTCGCGCTGCTGCGGGAGGACGGGGTCGAGCCGGTGCTGGTGCTGGACGACGTCTTCGCCGAGCTCGACGAGACCCGACGCGAGCGCCTGGCCGACCTGGTCGTCGACGCCGAACAGGTCCTGATCACGGCCGCGGTCGCCGCCGACGTGCCCGCGCGGCTGGCGGGTCGTCGTTTCCGGGTGCAGGCTGGCGAGGTGGCACCGATGGACGAGCCGGCGGACGAGCCGGCGCAGGGCGCGGGGGAGGGTTCGTGAGGGCCTGCCCCGGGCGCGGCGTGGTGCGACGATGAGCACGGAGAAGCCCGAACACGACCCGCAGGGTATGGACCTGGCCAAGCGGATCGCGCGGGCCGCCCGGGGTGCGGCGCCCAGGCCGGCACCGAAGAAGCGCGGTCCCGCGCAGCGTCCCGACGAGCCGGCGCTGCT
Organism: Propionicimonas sp.; assembly: GCF_049840635.1. Lineage (GTDB taxonomy): Bacteria > Actinomycetota > Actinomycetes > Propionibacteriales > Propionibacteriaceae > Propionicimonas. The sequence continues at coordinate 1,618,640 of NZ_JASGKL010000005.1, read as the reverse complement.
GGGCGACCTGCTCAAGGAGGTCATCGAGGAGGAGGGGTGGACGCGCGAGGTCAGCGTCCACCAGTTGCTCGCCCGCTGGCCGGCGCTGGTCGGGCCGGTGAACGCCGAGCACTCCCAGCCGGTCGGCTATGCCGACACCGTCCTCACCGTCCGGGCCGAGTCGACGACGTGGGCGACGTCGCTGCGCACGATCGCTCCCCAGCTGGTCGCCACGCTGAACGAGCAGCTCGGCCAGGGCACCGTCTCCCGCGTGCTCGTGGTCGGTCCCGAGGCGCCGAGCTGGAAGAAGGGCCGCCGCTCCGTTCCCGGCCGGGGCCCCCGCGACACCTACGGCTGACGCGATCCCGCCACTCGTGCCCGAGAACGGGACGGCGGTGACGGGTGGGACGCAAGGAGTGGCGGAATCACGTCAGGCGGCGCCGGGGTCTGGGCGGCGCGGCGCGGGACACGGTCGCCCGGTGACGCGATTCCGCCGCTCGTCGCGTCCCAGGCGCCTCCTGCGTCACGAATCGGGGCTTCCGTGGCGAGATCGCGTCACGTCCCCCTCGCCGGAACCCCTTCTGCGAGGAGCCCAGAGCCGACTGGCCTCCTAGGATGGCGGGGATGAACCCGCCGACGTCACCGCACACCCACCTCGTGGTGATGGGCGTGGCGGGCACGGGCAAGTCCACGGTCGCGGTGGCCCTGGCCGAGAGGCTGGGCTGGGTGTTCGCCGAGGGCGACGCGTTCCACCCCGAGTCCAACGTCGCGAAGATGGCCGCGGGCATCCCGCTCACCGACGACGACCGGTGGCCCTGGCTGGACGCGATCGTCGACTGGACGGCGCAGCAGGAGGCTCTGGGCCGGGACACCGTCCTCACCTGCTCGGCGCTGCGGCGGTGCTACCGCGACCGGCTGCGCACCGCGCCGGGTTCGACCGTCTTCGTCCACCTCGACGGAGACCCGGTCCTGCTCGCCCAGCGCATCGGCGCGCGGACCGGGCACTTCATGCCGGCGTCGCTGCTGCCGTCCCAACTCGCCACCCTCGAACGGCTCGGGCCGGACGAGGCGGGCGTCGTCGTGGACGTGGACGCCGACGTCCGCACCGTCGTCGACAGGGCGGTTGAAGCCCTCGGACGCCTTCCCTAGGCCAGCGCGTCCGGTCCTCGACGCGCGGCCACAGCTTGTCTGCGGGGCGCACCCGGAGTTGATTGGTACCCAGAGTCGGCACGTCCAGAGAGCAGGAGCCCGTGATGAGCAGCACCCAGACCACTCCCCTCGCCACCGCAGACATCGGCGTGGTGGGCCTCGCGGTGATGGGCAGCAACCTGGCGCGGAACTTCGCCCACCACGGGCACACCGTCGCGCTGTTCAACCGCACGGCCGCCCGCACCCACGAGCTCATTGCCCAGCACGGTGGCGAGGGCGCGTTCGTCCCCTCGGACGACCTCGCCGGCTTCGTGGCGAGCCTGAAGCGGCCGCGCCGGATGATCCTGATGGTGAAGGCCGGGGCCCCGACGGACGCCACGATCGACCTGCTGGTGCCGTACCTCGAGCCGGGCGACATCATCGTGGACGGCGGCAACTCCCACTTCCCCGACACGATCCGCCGTGAGGCGGCGTTGAAGGCGAAGGGGCTGCTGTTCGTCGGTGCGGGCATCTCCGGCGGCGAGGAGGGCGCGCTGAACGGTCCCGCGATCATGCCCGGCGGCCCGGTCGAGTCCTACGCGTCGCTGGGCCCGTTGCTGGAGTCGATCTCCGCGCATGTGGACGGCGTCCCGTGCTGCACGCACGTCGGCCCCGACGGTGCCGGCCACTTCGTGAAGATGGTGCACAACGGCATCGAGTACGCCGACATGCAGCTGATCGGCGAGGCGTACGACCTGCTCCGGCAGGGGCTCGGCGCCTCCCCCGCAGAGCTCGGCGACATCTTCGCCGAGTGGAACTCCGGCGACCTGGAGTCGTTCCTGATCGAGATCACCGCGGAGGTACTGCGGCACGTGGACGCGGCGACCGGGCGTCCGTTCATCGACGTCGTGGTGGACCAGGCCGGCCAGAAGGGCACCGGGCGCTGGACCGTGCAGAACGCGCTCGACCTCGGCGTCCCGGTGACCGGCATCGCCGAGGCCACGTTCGCGCGGGCGCTGTCCAGCTCGCTGCCGCAGCGGGAGGCGGCCCGGGCGTCGCTGCCCGCCAACGCTCAGCCGATCGTGGTGGGCTACCGGGCCGGCTTCATCGAGGACGTGCGCCAGGCGCTCTACGCGTCCAAGGTGGTGGCGTACAGCCAGGGCTTCGACCAGATCGCCGCGGCCAGCGCCGCGTACGGCTGGAGCATCGACCGCGGGGCGATGGCGCGGATCTGGCGGGGTGGCTGCATCATCCGTGCGCAGTTCCTCAACCGCATCACCGAGGCGTACGAGCGCGACCCCGAACTGCCGCTGCTGATCGCCGACCCGTACTTCGCGAAGGTGGTCGGGGACGGGCTGGCCGCCTGGCGGCGGGTGGTGGCGCAGGCAGCGACCAGCGGTGTCCCCGCTCCGGCGTTCGCGTCTAGCCTCTCGTACTACGACGGACTACGAGCCGAGCGCAGTTCAGCGGCCCTCATCCAGGGCCAGCGCGACCTGTTCGGCGCCCACACCTACGCCCGCGTCGACAAGCCCGGCACCTTCCACACCCTCTGGTCCGGCGACCACACCGAGATCGAGGCCTGAACGGGCGCCGGACGTCCCGATCGGCGTCCCGCGAGGCTGACGCGATCCGGCCACGGAACGCCCAGACCGTGACCACGGTGACCGGTGGGACGCGACGAGTGGACGGATCGCGTCACGGGCCCGTGTCAGCTCCCGGATCGGCCGATCTGGCCGTCTGGGGGCCCCGGACGCGTATCCGACCTTGGCCGAGGCCCCGCGAGAGCCTCGGGAACGCCAAATCAGGCCGCTCAGGCCGCAACGGACAGTCTCGGAGCCCGGGATTTCGCGGGTGATCGGGTAGACTGTTGATGTTCTGGAGCGCGCCGCGACGACGACCTCGCCGGTGGCGCTTTCTCACGTCCGAAAGGTTCTCAGTGACTGACGAGCCCAACGTCACCCTGTCCGCTGCCGATGCCGCCCACGTCGAGGCCGGCAGCTACGACGCGTCCGCGATCACCGTGCTGGAGGGCCTGGAGGCCGTCCGCAAGCGTCCCGGCATGTACATCGGCTCGACCGGTGAGCGCGGCCTGCACCACCTGGTGTACGAGGTGGTCGACAACGCGGTGGACGAGGCGCTGGCCGGCTACTGCGACGCGATCCTGGTCGAACTGCTGGACGGCGGCGGCATCCGGGTCACCGACAACGGCCGCGGCATCCCGGTCAAGGAGCACCCGAAGGAGAAGATCTCCGCGCTCACCGTCGCGTTGACGATGCTGCACGCCGGCGGCAAGTTCGGCGACGGCGGCTACAAGGTGTCCGGCGGTCTGCACGGTGTCGGCGTCTCGGTCGTGAACGCGCTGAGCGACTCCCTCACCGTGGACGTCCGCCGCGACGGCTACCACTGGCGGCAGAGCTTCGTCCTCGGTGACCCGACCGGCCCGCTCGAGCAGCTGGAGGCCAGCGAGGACACCGGCACGATCGTCACCTTCTACGCCAGCCCCACGATCTTCGAGACCACCACCTACTCCTACGAGACGCTGGCCACCCGGTTCCGTGAGATGGCGTTCCTCAACAAGGGCCTGAAGATCACGATCGCCGACCGCCGCGCCGCCGCCGTCGGTGAGGACGAGGACGAGGACGAGCTGGACGCGGAGGCGAAGCTCCGCGAGCAGACCTTCATGTACACCGACGGCCTGATCGACTACGTGAAGTACCTCACCGGCAGCAAGGACACCATCCACCCCGGCGTGATCGCGATCGACGCGGCGTCCGAGGAGCAGAAGATGAGCCTCGAGGTCGCGATGCAGTGGAACACCTCGTTCAACGAGAGCGTCCACACCTTCGCCAACACGATCAACACCCACGAGGGCGGCACCCACGAGGAGGGCTTCCGGGCCGCACTGACCAACACGGTCAACAAGTGGGGCGAGACCTGGGGGATGATCAAGAAGCGCGAGGACCGGGTCTCCGGCGACGACATCCGCGAGGGCCTCACCGCGATCATCTCCGTGAAGCTGTCCGAGCCGCAGTTCGAGGGCCAGACCAAGACCAAGCTCGGCAACACCGAGGCGCGCTCGTTCGTCCAGAAGGTCGTCAACGACCTGCTCGGCGACTGGTTCGAGAAGAACCCGTCCGACGGCAAGGACATCGTCCGCAAGGCGCAGGCCGCCGCGACCGCCCGGGTGGCAGCCCGCAAGGCGCGCGACCTGGCCCGCGGCCGCAAGGGCCTGCTGAACAAGGGCCAGTACGGCAAGTTGAGCGACTGCTCGTCCACCGAGCCGTCCGAGTGCGAGGTGTTCATCGTCGAGGGTGACTCCGCCGGCGGCTCGGCCAAGGGCGGACGCGACCCGCGCACGCAGGCGATCCTGCCGATCCGCGGCAAGATCCTGAACGTCGAGAAGGCCCGCCTGGACAAGATCCTGCAGAACAAGGAGGTCGAGGCGATCTTCAACACCCTCGGCACCGGCGTGCAGGACGACTTCGACGTCGACAAGCTGCGCTACCACAAGCTCGTCCTGATGGCCGACGCCGACGTGGACGGCGCCCACATCCGCACCCTGCTGCTGACCCTGCTGTTCCGGTTCATGAAGCCTCTGATCCAGGGCGGCTTCGTCTACCTCGCCCAGCCGCCGCTGTTCCGGCTGCGCTGGACGAACGCCCCGCACGAGCTGGCCTACTCCGACGAGGAGCGCGACAGCCTGCGGGACGCCGGCATCGCGGCGGGCAAGAAGCTGCCGCAGGTGAACCCGATCCAGCGCTACAAGGGCCTGGGCGAGATGGACGCCGCCGACCTGTGGGACACCACGATGGACCCGGCCAAGCGTTCGCTGCTCCAGGTGACCCTCGAGGACGCAGCGGGCGCGGACGAGATGTTCTCGATCCTGATGGGCGAGGAGGTGGAGCCGCGGCGGAACTTCATCACCCGGAACGCCAAGGACGTCCGCTTCCTCGACATCTGACCCACCACCCCACAGTTCAACGGTCCCTGAGGAGCCTCGTGAGGTACGAGCGAGGCGTCACGAAGGGCCGGCGTAAGGAGAACCCAGATGACTGACGGCCCCGACGAACCGACCGACGTCGAGATCGTTGCCGAGGACGAGCAGGCGCTCGCCCCCACCCAGGCGAAGACCGAGGAGATCGACCTCCAGGTCGAGATCCAGCGGTCCTACCTCGACTACGCCATGAGCGTGATCGTGGGCCGCGCACTCCCGGACGTCCGGGACGGGCTGAAGCCCGTGCACCGCCGCGTCCTGTACGCCATGTACGACGGCGGGTACCGTCCCGACCGCGGCTGGAACAAGTGCTCCCGCGTGGTCGGCGAGGTGATGGGCCTGTACCACCCGCACGGCGACTCGGCGATCTACGACACCCTCGTCCGGCTCGCGCAGCCGTGGGTGATGCGGCACCCGCTCGTGGCCGGCCAGGGCAACTTCGGTTCGCCCGGCAACGACCCGGCCGCCGCCATGCGGTACACCGAGTGCAAGATGGCGCCTCTGGCCATGGAGATGGTCCGCGACATCACCGAGAACACGGTCGACTTCACGCCGAACTACGACAACAGGGAGATGGAGCCGAGCGTCCTGCCCGCGCGGTTCCCGAACCTGTTGGTGAACGGCTCGACCGGCATCGCGGTGGGCATGGCCACCAACATCCCCACCCACAACCTGCGCGAGGTCGCGGCGGCCGTCCAGTGGTCGCTGGAGAACCCGGAGGCGTCCAAGGAGGAACTGCTGGAGGCCGCCATGGAGCGGATCCAGGGCCCCGACTTCCCCAACGGCGCGCTGATCGTGGGCCGCAAGGGCATCGAGGACGCGTACCGCACCGGCCGCGGCTCGGTGACGATGCGCGCGGTGATCGACATCGAGGAGGACCGCAACGGTCGCACTCTGCTCGTCGTCACCGAGCTGCCGTACATGTGCAACCCGGACAACCTGGCGGTGAAGATCGCCGAGCTGGTCAACGCCGGCAAGCTGACCGGGATCGCCGACATCCGCGACGACACGTCCGCCCGGACCGGCCAGCGGCTGGTGATCGTGCTCAAGCGGGACGCGCAGCCGCGCGTGGTGATGAACAACCTCTACAAGCACACCCAGCTGCAGGACACCTTCGGCTGCAACATGCTGGCGCTGGTGGACGAGGTGCCGCGGACGCTGCGGCTCGACCAGTTCATCAGCCACTGGATCAAGCACGAGGTGCAGGTGATCCGCCGGCGCACGCAGTACCGCCTGGAGGAGGCGGAGAAGCGGGCCCACCTGGACCGCGGGCTGGTCGCCGCGCTGAACCGGCTGGACGAGGTGCTGGCGCTGATCCGGGCGTCGCGGACGGCGGAGGCCGCGCGCGAGGGCCTGAAGGACCTGCTCGGCATCGACGACGACCAGGCGCTGCACATCCTGAACACGCAGCTGCGCCGGTTGGCGGCGATGGAGATCGAGCAGATCGTCGCCCGCCTGGCCGAGATCGAGCTACTGATCGAGGACCTGAAGGACATCCTCGCCAAGCCGGAGCGGCAGCGACAGATCATCTCCGACGAGCTCGGGGAGATCGTGGACAAGTACGGCGACGACCGCAGGACGCGGATCGTGGCGGCCGACGGCGACCTGAGCGACGAGGACTTCATCCCCGACGACGACATGGTCGTGACGATCACCCGCGGCGGCTACGCCAAGCGGACGCGGTCGGACCAGTACCGGACGCAGAAGCGCGGCGGCAAGGGCGTCCGCGGAGCAACACTGCGGGCGGACGACGAGGTCGACCACCTGTTCGCGACGACCAACCACCACTGGATCCTGTTCTTCACCAACCTGGGCCGGGTGTACCGGGCGAAGGTCTGGCAGCTGCCGGAGGCCGGCAGGGACGCGAAGGGCGGCCACGTGGCCGGCCTGCTCAGCTTCCTCCCGGACGAGCGGATCGCCGAGGTGCTGACGCTGCGCACCTACGACGACTCGCCGTACCTGCTGCTGGCGACCCGCAACGGGCTGGTGAAGAAGACCGAGCTGCGGGCGTACGACTCGCCGCGGCAGGCCGGCGTGATCGCGGTGAACTTCCGGGAGCCGGACGACGAGCTGATCGGGGCCGCTCTGTGCAGCCCCGTCGACGACGTCCTGCTGGTCTCCCGCAAGGGCCAGGCGATCCGGTTCGCCGCGGACGACGAGCAGCTGCGTCCGATGGGACGGGCGACCTCCGGCGTGACCGGCATGAAGTTCCGGCCGGGCGACGCGCTGCTGAGCATGTCGGTGATCGGTGCGGACATGCCGGAGGACGACCGGTTCGTGTTCACGGTGACCGATGGGGGCTTCGCCAAGCGGACGCCCGTCCGGGAGTACCGGCAGCAGGGACGCGGTGGCCTGGGCATCAAGGCGATGAAGCTGAACGAGGACAGGGGCTCGCTGGTCGGCGGCCTGGTCGTGCAGGAGTCGGCCGAGGTGATCGCGATCAAGGTGAGCGGGCAGATCACCCGTTCGGCGGTGGCCGAGGTGCCGGCGAAGGGACGCGACACCATGGGCGTGAAGTTCGTCGGCGTCACCGGGGACGACGCGGTGTCCGTGATCGCCCTCAATCCCGAGTCGAGTGCTGAGGAGGCGGAGAACGTCCCGGCTGTCGGCGAGGACGCGGCGGAGGGTACGGTTGAGGCCCAGGAGCCGCAGGCGGTGACAGCTGCTGACGAGTCGAGCGCCGAGGAGGAGCAGGGTGACTGAACGACAGGGCACCGCAGGGGGTGCGACGGAGACGGAGCACAGCCACCCGCAGTGGAGCGTCGAGGGCGCCGAGTCCTACGGTGACGGCGGTCTGGGCGACACGGTCGTCCGGCTGCCGAAGATCACCGACGACGGACCCGTGCCGGTCCCGTCGACACCCGCGCCGGCCGCACCTGCGCCGTCCGCACCTGCGCCGTCCGCCAAGGGCGGGGCCGCGAAGCCGGAGGAGCATCCGGCCGCGGTGACCGCGCCCGCGTCCCCGTTCGCCGGCCCGACCTCGTTCGTCGAGCCGACGATGGCGGCGCCCGCCATGGCGGCCGCTGTTGCGGCGCCGGCCGCGGCGAACGCGACGAAGCCCAAGTCGAGCCTGCGGCGCACCCGGAAGGCGCGGCTGCGGCTGTCGAAGATCGACCCGTGGTCGGTGATGAAGACGTCGTTCCTGTTCTCGATCGCGTTCGGGATCATGTTCTGGGTGGCGGTGTCGGTCGTGTGGACCGTGATCGTGAGCTCGGGCCTGTTCGACGCCATCAACGAGGCGATCGTGAACATCATCTCGAGCCCGAACGCCCAGTCCACGTTCCGCATCGAGGACTACATCAACACGAACAAGGTGCTCGGCATCACGGCCCTGCTGGCCGTCGTCAACGTGGTGATCTCGACCGCGCTGGGCACGCTGACCGCGTTCCTGTACAACCTCAGCGCGAACATCCTCGGCGGCCTGGAACTCACCCTCGCCGAGGACTGACCCGCACGCCGCTTCCGTCATCTCGGTGACGCGGGAGGCGGCGTGGACGGTGAGATCCCGGGTCAAGCCCGGGATGACAGGGGTTCCAGGCCCCGACTGTCATCCCGGCGAAGGCCGGGATCTGGGCGACGTCGTAGGTGACCTGTACCGCAGACCTGATCTGTCATCCCGGCGAAGGCCGGGATCTCGGTGACGCGGGAGGCGGCGTGGACGGTGAGATCCCGGGTCAAGCCCGGGATGACAGGGGTCGGGGCACAGCTCCCGTCCACTCTGAGGTGGACACCGTTGCGGTGAGTTCACGCCTTTTCGTCCACCTTGTCGGGGCGCAGGCCTCCGTCCACTCTGTTGTGGACGGTTGTGCGGCGTAGTCACGCGAAAGCGTCCACTTTGTCGTGGACGCCCACTGCCGCCGCCTCAAGTTGAGCCAGCCGGGCGGAGTCGGTAACGTTGCCTCCTGCGTGCTTCGCATCCCGGGCCTTTAGCTCAGACGGTTAGAGCGCTGCCCTGATAAGGCAGAGGTCACTGGTTCAAGTCCAGTAAGGCCCACCGGATCTCCCGGGATTCTTGTTCCCCCACCACCGTGGTCGAACCCCAGGCATCGTGCCAGTTGGTGGTGGATATGGCGGACCTCAGCCGGCGGACACGAACTCCGTGCCAGTCCATGGTCGTTCCCAGCCTCGTCCAGCCCTCCACAACGACCACCAACTGGCACGCGCCTTCGATCGGGCCCTCCAACCCTTCCGTAACAACCATGAACTGACACGGATCCGCCCGGCGGCCGGAGGCGGAAAGCCTTCAGCACTTCAGACCCCGGCCTTGCCGACGGCACCATCCCGGAGGATCGTCGTGCTCAAGGCACCGGTGCCTGGTCCGAGGGGGCGATCGACGTGGTCCTGGAACTGTCCGCACTCCGTCAGGTGGTACGCGACGAACAGCTCGGCTGGCGCCCGGGCGCGACGAGCCACACGGGGACGAGCCTGCTCCAGGCCCGGTCCCGGCTGGGCGCTGTCCCCCCGGGCGGCGCCGCCGTCCTCCAGCTGCGTGAGCGCACCGCGGCGGCGATGGTGGCCGAGGACGCGGCCGGCGCCCGGGCCGCGCTCGCGGCGTCCCCGCCACCCGCGGCCTTCGACTGGAGGGACGTGGACGGCGCCAGCTACATCTCCGCCGTCCGCGACCAGGCCGGGTGCGGCTCCTGCGTCGCCTTCGGCACCACCGCCGTCCTCGAGTCGATGGTGCGGATCGCCGCGAAGGAGCCCGCCCTCCACGTCGACCTCTCCGAGGCCTACGCGTTCTTCTGCCTCGGCCCCAAGCACGGCGCCGGCGCCTGCCCGGACGGGGGCTGGTGGCCCGACGACGCCCTCACGGCGATGAAGTCCGGCATCACCGACGAGGCCAACTTCCCCTACACGGACGCCGACCAGGCCTGCGGACGCGGCTCCGACTGGAGGACACGGCTCACCAAGTACTCCAGCTGGACCCGCAAGACCACGCTCACCTCGATGAAGCGCTACCTGGCCACCGTCGGCCCGATGACGGCCTGCTTCACCATCTACGAGGACTTCTACTACTTCTACACCGGTGGCGTGTACAGCTACCACAAGAAGACCGCGGGGGACGTGGTCGGCGGCCACTGCGTCCAGATCGTCGGCTACGACGACGCCCAGCACTGCTGGATCGCGAAGAACAGCTGGGGGACCGGCTGGGGCGAGGACGGCTACTTCCGGATCCACTACGGCAGTGCGGGCATCGACGCCGAGATGTGGGGCATCGACGGCACGGTCACTTCGCCCCTGATGCGGACCACGTTGCGGGTGGTCGCGTCGGGCGCCGGCAACCTCTGGCACACCAAGCGCGGTGGCAACGGGGCCTGGCAGAAGGCGGTCAACCGGCTCGACACCGCAGCTACCAGCGACCCCGGATCGTTCACCTCCGTCACGGCGGCAGCCACCATCAATCGCCTCCATGTCGTCGGCCTCGTCGGCGGCACCGCCTGGTACTCCCGTCAGCGCACCGGCGCCGGCTGGGCGAAATGGGCCAGGCCGACCTCGACGCGTCCCACCGGAGCAGGTCCGTGGACGGCCCTCGGTTGCGCAGCCGTCGGCGACACCCTCCACGTCACCGGGCTGGCCGCCGGTGCGGTCTGGCACACCCGGCGCAGCGCGTCCGGCACCTGGCAGCAGGCCTGGGTCCGTGCGACGCCGGCGAACGCGGGCGTCACTGCGCTGAGTTGCGTGGCGATGGACGGCAAGCCGCGGCTCGTCACGATCGTCGGCGGCACGCTCTGGCTCGCCGGCAGGAAGAGCAACGGGACGTGGTCGACGCCCGCAGCGATCACGCCCTCGGACGGCGTCGTCCCCGGCGCCTTCACCGCGGTCGGCGCCGCCTGCGTGGACGGCCGGCTGAACGTGGTCGCGCTCACCGGGGGCGCGGCGTGGCACATCGAACGCTCGACAGCGGGCGCCTGGGGCAGCTTCACGCGCCTCGGGACGGCCACCACGCTCACCGCTGTCTCCTGTGCGGACGTGGGCGCGACGCTGCAGGTGGTGGGCATCGCCAACGGCAAGCTCCGTGACATCTCGCGCAGCGCGACCGGCACTTGGCAGGCCGACTTCGACAACCTCAGCGTCCGGCTCACCGGCGAACCCACCACCCTCGGGACGGTGGACTGCGCGTGAGCACGCCCTCTCCGGAGCCCCCGACCACCCTGACTCTGGCCGTCGGCGAGCAACACGAGCTGGTGCTGCCGGGCCTCGGCACGGCCGGCTACATCTGGCAGGACGCGGTCGACGGCCCGGATGGCGTGGTCGCCGTGGCCTGGACGCGAGGCTTCGGCGGGGACGCCACCGCCGCCCCGCGCCCGATCGGCGCGAGTGCGCCCGAACGGCTGGCCATCACCGCGGTAGCGCCCGGCCACGTCACGCTCCGCCTGGCCCAGCGGCGTCCGTGGGAACAGGTCGCGCCGCGCGCGCAGCATGTCGTCGAGGTGGAGGTCGTCGCCTGAGCCGTGCGTCGGGGTGAGGCTCGTCACCCGGCAGGCCAGTCCTCGTCCGCAACCTCCGCGCGCCCGTCCCACCCGCGTCGCGACCGGCATACTGGGTGACCGTGTCCGAGGAACCCGTCGTCGCCGCGCCGGACGGGCCGTCGCGGATCCCGCGAGAGATCTGGGTGCTGGTCGCCGCGGCGTTCGTGATCGCGGTCGGCTTCGGGCTGATCACCCCCGTCCTGCCGAGCTTCGCGCAGAGCTTTGGTGTCGGCGCGTTCGCGTCCAGCGTCGTCGTGAGCGCGTTCGCCTTCTTCCGACTGGTGTTCGCCCCTGCCGGCGGACGCCTGATCGCCCGGCTCGGTGAGCGCCCCGTCTACCTGGCGGGGCTGGTCATCGTCGCCGTCTCCACCGGAGCCACCGCGTTCGCCCAGAACTACGCGCAGCTCCTACTCTTCCGCGGACTCGGCGGCATCGGCTCGACGATGTTCACGGTCTCCGCGGTCGCGCTCCTCGTCCGCCTCGCCCCGCCGGGCATCCGGGCGCGCGTCTCCTCGGCCTACGCGACCGCGTTCCTTCTCGGAGGCGTCGGCGGGCCGGTGATCGGCGGGGCGCTCGGCAGCCTCGGCCTGCGCGTGCCTTTCCTGGTCTACGCCGTCACCCTGCTCATCGCCGCGGCCATCGTCGCCGTCTTCCTCCGCCACGCCGCGCTGCGTCCGGCGCCGGGGAGCCCCACCCTTCCGACCATGACCGTGCGGGACGCGTGGCACGACAGCGCCTACCGGGCTGCGTTCGGATCCGGGTTCGCCAACGGCTGGGGCAACTTCGGCGTCCGCAACGCGATCCTGCCGCTGTTCGCGACCGCCGTCATCGGGAAGCAGCCGTGGGTGGCGGGGATGGCCCTCGCCGTCTTCGCGGTGGGCAACGCCGCCGGTCTCCTCTTCGCCGGACGCCGTGCAGACCTGACGGGCCGCAAGCCGTTCATCGTCGGCGGGCTCGTCGTCTCCGGGCTCGCGACCGCGCTGACCGGGTTCGCCGGCGACCTGGTCGCGCTCGTGCTGCTCTCGGTCGTCGCCGGGATCGGGGCCGGGGCCCTGAACCCCGCCCAACAGGCCGTCCTCGCCGACGTGGTGGGACGCGAGCGCAACGGCGGGCCCGCCCTGGCCGCGTTCCAGATGGCCCAGGACTCCGGGTCGATCATCGGCCCGATCATCGCCGGTTTGCTGGTCGACCACGGCAGCTACACGCTGGCCTTCGGCGTCACGGGTGCGATCACGCTCGTCGCGGCGCTGCCGTGGCTGCGGGCCCGCGAGACGCGCACCGGCCACGTCTGACCCGGAGCGGCCCAGGGCGAGGGCTCCGCGCCCCGGGATCCTCCGCGTCCCCCACTCACTGTGAGTTCGTCCACGGAACATGGTGGACGAACTCACACCATGGGAGTCAGCCCGTCTCTCGCACCTCGGCGTCCGGAGGGACGAGCGCTTGGGCGAGTTCGGAGACGAGTGCTGCCACGTCCTCCGGCGCCAGCCGGACGGTGGCCAAGCAGGTGTCGTCCTGCCAGATCGAGAGCACCACCCGGGACGACCCGGCGTGCTGGGCGACGCGCAGCGTCCGCCCCGACCGGTCCCTGCCGGTCAACGACGACCCGTGGCGCGGTAACGGTGACACCGTCATCTCCACAGGATGACACCGAACCGTCTCCGGGGGAATGGGGCGAGTTCAGGTCTTGTCCGCGCCCCACCGGCGGCGCAGAGTGTGGGCACGGGCCGGCCGTCGGCTCCGGGGACGAGGAGCCGAGCATGACCGCACCCGCCGCAGCCGATCTGCCGGTCACCACGCCGGAACGGGGGCGGCAGGTCGCGCTCGCCCAGCGCCGCGCCCTGATCGTCCAGCTCGAGCAACTCGCTCCCGGCCAGTGGGACGCGGCGACCGAGTGCGTGCCGTGGCGCGTCCGCGACATCGCCGCACACATCGCCGGCGAACTGGTCTACGCCCGCAACCCGCTCGCCTACGTCCCGCTCACCGCATCGTGGCTCCTGCGCGACCGCCACCGCAGCTTCCTCGACGGCACCAACGAGGCGGCGCTGCGCGCCCGCGCCGACTGGACGCCCATGCAGCTCCTCGACGCGCTGCGCAGGGACGCCCCACGCGCGGTACCACCGGGGTGGGCGCGGTGGATCCCCCTGCCGGGGGTCGCAGGGCTGCCCGGGGACGCAACTTTCGGCTACCTGGCCGACGTGGTCCTCCCGCGCGACTGCTGGATGCACCGCCAGGACATCGCCGGGGCCACAGGGTCCGTGGCCGCGAAGGACGCGACCGACGGCGAGGTGGTCGCGCAGGTGGTCCGGGACCTCGGCCGGCACTGGCGGGGACCAGCATCCGTGCTGAAACTGACCGGGACCGCCGGAGGAAGCTGGCGGCTCGGCGACGCCGCGTCCACTGGCTCAGGGGAGGAGGTCGAGGTGGACGCCGTCGAGTTCCTGCGGCACGTGTCCGGACGCGTGGTCGATCCGGAGCTGTTCGGCGGCGTGGCGGACCCGCTCGGCGCCGTACTGAGGAGCGCCCGGGTCGCCTTCTAGGGACGCCGAATGGGTAGCATGCGGACGTGGCCAACCTCGTCCTCACCGTCGTCGGCGACGATCGCGCCGGCCTCGTCGCCGCCCTCGCCGACGTCGTGTCCGCCCACGGCGGCAACTGGGAGCACAGCGAACTCGCGGAGCTCGCGGGCACGTTCGCCGGGATCGTCGTCGTCTCCGTCCCGGATGACCGCAAGGAAGACCTGACCGCCGCGTTCGGAGCGCTCGACGGCCTGCTCACCGTCACCGCGCACGCGGGGACGGAACTGCCCGCGGCCGAGGCGCCGCGCGAGATCATCGTGAACGTGCTCGGCAACGACCACCCCGGCATCGTCCGGGACATCTCCGCCGTCCTGAGCCGCCATGGGGTGAGCATCGAGCGCCTCACCAGCGAGTCGCGCGAGGCCCCGATGTCGGGTGGCCGCCTCTTCGAGGCGCGGGTGGTCGCCGCCGTCCCGCCCGGTGCGGACCCGGCCGGCATCCAGACCGACCTGGAGCGCCTCGCCGCCGAACTCCTGGTCGACATCACCCTCGGCGAGTAGCGGACGCTCGCTCCCCAGGGACCGTTTCTTGTCATCCCGGGCTTGACCCGGGATCTCGGGACGCAGACGCGAACGCCACCGCGGTCCCGACCCGGGACCGACGGTGGCGCTCGGCGCTCGGCGACGAACCGCGATCAGTTCACGACCGCGCCCCCGACGTGGTGGAAGTCGGCGCCCGCGCCACTCTGCCCGTAGTCGTCGAAGACGCCGACGGCCTCCCGAACCTGCTCCTCGGTGAGGATGTCGACGGGTCCGCCCAGGGACTTCGCGACGGCGTAGGTCTTCGCCGCCTCCTCCAGGTACACGCACGCGTACAGCGCCTGCTTGAGGGTGGAGCCGACGGCGATGACGCCGTGCTTGCGCAGCACGACCGCCAGCCGGCCGGCCAGGTTCGCCACGGCCTGGACGCCCATCTCCTCCGTCGCCGCCGAGGTGAAGGACGCCACCCGCACCGACCCCTTCACCGCGTTCGCCATCGTGGTGACGCAGCACGGGAGCTCGTCCATCGACAGTCCGAGGGCAGTCGCGTACGGCTGGTGGGTGTGGATGACCGCCTGCACCTCCGGCATGGCGTTGTAGATGTGCAGCAGCGCCCCGGTGTCCACCGAAGGGCGGAGCGCGCCCTCCACGACGGTCCCGTCCGGGGTCAGGACGGGAACGTCGTCCGGAGTGAGCTGCTCGTACATCAGTCCCGAGGGCGTGACCAGGATGTGCTCACCGACCCGCAGGCTGACATTGCCGCCGGAGAGGGCGACCAGCCCGTAGCGGTCGAGCATCCGCCCGGTGCTGATCACCTCCTCCTTCTGCTGCTCATGCATGCCGCGTGCCTTCTGCCGGGGTGTAGCCGGGCAGCCCTGCGCGCACCTGGAGCGAGTCGGGATGGAGCCGCATGTCGATGGCACGGATGCCTGCGACCAGGTCGTCGCTGTCGGAGTACGCCTTCCACTCGATCCAGTACTTCTGTTCGCGTCCGCCCTTCTGCTGCAACCGGAGGTACACGGTGTCGCTCGCACGGAACTCGCGGACGCGGAACTCCGCCAGGTCGGCGACGGCGTACGCGCGGGACTTCCGCGCGTCCGAGAACACCAGCTTGTCCTCGGTGATCTCGATCGTCCTCGGCACGCTGCCGGTGAGCAGGAGCCGCAGTGCCGCGTACGTGCCGACCACGAGCGGGATCAGCCACAGGGTCGACCACGCGCCGCCGTTGATCAGCCGCTCCACCGACACGACGGCGACGATCGCAGCGAGGATGCCCTCCGCGTAGACGCGGGACGCGTAGAGCGACGAGTTGTGGGTGAACACGGTCTGCTCAGGCATCGGCGCCCACCTCGGCCAGCTCGCGCAGCTCGCGCGCCTCCCTCAGGATCCGGACGCGGTTCCAGAAGGCCAGGCCGAGGGCGATGACACCCACGATGACCAGGCCGAAGATCCCGAGGTCCTGCAGCCGCACGATCGCCCAGGTGAGCG
This sequence comes from Propionicimonas sp., assembly GCF_049840635.1. Classification (GTDB taxonomy): domain Bacteria; phylum Actinomycetota; class Actinomycetes; order Propionibacteriales; family Propionibacteriaceae; genus Propionicimonas. The sequence continues at coordinate 1,602,526 of NZ_JASGKL010000005.1, read as the reverse complement.
GATTCGCGCCGTCGCAGATGCTGGAGATCATCGTGGCACCGTCCGGCATGGTGAAGTTGGCGTCGATCGCGGCCTGGGTGAACAGGGGCGCGAGGTTGGACGAGATCAGCAGGCCGACGGCCAGCACGATCACGCCGATCACCAGCGCGCGGAAGCCGTTGCCGCGCACGAGCGGGGTGATCAGCACGAACATCCACGGGATCACCGCCAGGTCGGCGAACGGCAGGACGGTGTTGCCGGGCAGGATGACGGCGAGGAACACGGCCACCGGCACCAGGATCAGCGACACCGACAGGGTGATCGGGTGACCGACACCGACCGCGGAGTCGAGGCCGATGTAGATCTTGCCGCGGTTGCGGAACTTCTTGCTGATCAGGTCGGACGCTGCGTCGGAGATCGGCAGCAGGCCCTCCATCAGCAGTGCGGCCATCTTCGGGATCAGGACGAGGACTGCTCCCATCGTGATGCCGAGCACCAGCACACCCTTCACGTCATACCCGGCAACGATGCCGATGATGAGGCCGAGTGCGGTGCCGATGATGATCGGCTCGCCGAAGACACCGAAGCGGCGCTGCGCCTTCTCCATGTTGATGTTGATGTCGCGGACGCCCGGGATCATCTCGAACAGCTTGTTGAAGACCCAGGCGATCGGGGCGTAGGCAGCGGAGAATCCGTGGGGGAGGGAGATGCCCGGCATGTCGAGGCTCTTCTGCACGTGGGGTGCGGTGACGTCACCGATCACCATGATGATGATCATGTTCAGGACGGCGGCGACCACGCCGATGACCTGGCTGCCGGTGAGGATCGCGACCAGCGCGCCCGTGAACGCGAAGTGCCAGTAGTCCCAGATGTCGATGTCGACGGTCTGGGTCGTGTTGGTGAGGAGCATCACGACGTTCACGAGCAGGCCGACCGGGATGATCACCAGGCCGACGGTGGACGCGAACGCGATGGCGGCCGCGGCGGGCCAGCCCACGTCGATCACCGAGAGCTTGAGGCCGTAGTGCTCGACCATCGCCTGGACGGCCGGGCCGAGGTTCTCCGACATGGCTCCGATGACGAGGTTCAGGCCGATGAAGCCGACGCCGACCGTGAGGCCCGCTCGCAGCGACCGGCCGAAGCCCGCTCGCAGGAACAGGCCGAAGATCAGGATGATGATGGGCATCATCACCGATGCCCCCAGGTCCTTGATGAATTCGAATACGCTCAGGAAGGTGTCCATGGTCCTACAACTGCCTCGCTTTCAGGTGTGAGTTGGTGTTTCAGGGTGTGCTGCAGTAGGGAAAGGGCGGCGCTGACGACGCCGACCCGGTGGACTATCGCGGTGGACGGTGAATTCAGGCGTCCATGAGGCCGAGGATCTCGGCCACCGTCTCCTCGGTGCCGATGCCGGTCAGGAACGAGACCGCGCGGACGAAGGGGATCTTCAGGTTGTCCGGTTTGAGGGTGGTGGAGATCACGAAGTCGTTGCCGGGGGCCTTCGCCACGACCTCGGCGATCTTGCACTGCTCGATCTTGTACTGACCCTTGTAGCCGCGTTCATCCAGCTGTTTCTCGATCTTGAACCGCACGGCCGTGGACGTGACGATCCCGGACCCGCAGGCGAGCAGGATTCGCTTCATGTGGTTCCCCTTCCTGTCTTCGGTGTTGGTTGTGGACGCGGTGGTCAACGCAGGCCGGCTCTGGCGAACGTCTCGACCACCTCGAGCGGTGAGGTCGTGGTGCGGAGGGTGTCGATGCTGGTCCGGTCCTGGATCAACTCGACGAGCTTCTGGAGCATGGGGATCTGGTCCTCGGTCTTGTGGAGCGCGAGCATGATCACCAGCGAGACCTCGGCCGTGGCGGTGTCGTCGCCCATCTGCCGGAAGGTGACCGGGTTCTGCAGCGACATGAAGCCGAGTTGGTCGGTCCTGACGTGCTCGGCGTCGGTGTGGGGGATGGCCACGGCGATGTCGCCGAGGTCCAGTCCTGTGGGGTAGCGCTGTTCGCGGTCCAGCACGGCGTCGGGGAAGCTGGCCAGGACGAGGTCGCGGGAGACGAACTCGCCGGCCAGGCGCCGCAGGGCCTCGTCCCGGTCGGACGCCGCGTCCTGGAGCAGGACGATCGATTCACTGAAATACATGACGCTCCTTCGCGCTCGCGCGACGTCGGTGGACGCCGCCGGGACTGGCGACGGTTCGGAGGGGGACGTCCGCGAGGTCGGGACCGCGGGGAGCCTCCCAGGCGCCGGCGGGCTCGATGCTGTCGGCGCACAGCCGCAGCCGGTCGGTGCGGACGAGCGCACGGGACGCGGCCACGGGACGTTCGCCGTCTCCGAACGCGACCGCCTCGACGATCGCGATCGGCCGGCCCTCCTCGATCTCCAGCAGCGGGGACGTGTGGTGGTCGGTCGAGGCCGCCTCGATGGTGCGTCGGACGTGCGTGATCTTCACGCCCGCCACGGAGCCGAGCTTCTCGAAGAGGCTGGCGCGCGGGTCCCTGAGGTCGGCGAGGAGGCCGATGAACCACCGGGGAAGGTAGTCGGTGACGAGCACGGCGGGCTGCCCGCGCAGGAACCGGAGCCGCTCGAGCGCGAACCCCTCCTCGCCCACGTTGCACTCGAGCAGGCGGACGGCCCAGGGGGGAAGGGTCTCGATGCGTCCCTTCAGCACGATCGACTCCAGCGGGCTCTTGCCGTGCAGGTTGACCCCGCCCAGGACGCTGGCCGTCGTCGGGAGCACCCAGTTGGGCGAGCCGGCCAGACCGGCGACGTAGGTGCCGGATCCCCGTCGGGAGTAGACGAGCCCGGCCGACCGGAGGTGGTCGATCGCTGTGCGGACGCTGGTCCGGGAGGCCCCGAACTGTTCGCACAGCTGCGGTTCGCTGGGGAGTCGGGTCCCCTCGATCCAGGTGTCCTCGCGGATCAGGCGCTCGATCTGCCCGCAGATCTGGAGCCAGACCGGCGTGGAACTGGCCCTGTCGAGCGGTGTCCACACGACGGTGTTGACAGCATCCATTGCTGACTCCTCCTTGAGGTCCCGCTCACCATACGAAGTCCTGTCTTGGTCGGGTAGAGACAACTTGAAGTCTCTGGAACGACCGTCAATGAAACGACACTAGTACCGTTTGACTAGGTATGACTCGTGTTCCACCGCGCCGGACGGCCCGCTCTGCGCAGCCGTCGGGGAGGTCCGCGGGAGGGTACCTGGCCCAAGTTGTCCCTGCCGCACTGGTCCGCGCCGGTGGGGATCCGGGGTCAAGCCCGGAATGACAGGGATCGCGCGGTGCCGCGCTTTTCTTGTCTTCCCGGGCTTGACCCGGGATCTCTGGGAGAGTGCCGTCCGCAGAGGCATTGCGTGGCGGCGGCCCTTCGTGACGCTCGCTTCGCTCGCTCCTCAGGGACCGTTTCGTTGTGACTCCCGCACCGGACGACCGCTGCGACGCAGGAACCGCCGTCCCCTGCGATGGGGACGGCGGTTCGGGGGTGGGTCTGTGGGGACGGGGAGGGGCCTAGTTGACGTGGAAGATGCTCACGCCTCCGGGGCCGACGATGAGTCCGACCACGATCAGGACGATCCCCCAGAGGATCTGCTTTCGAACGATGGCGAAGATGCCGGAGATGACCAGCACCGCGGCCAGGATCCAGAGCAGTAGAGCCATGTGTACCTCCTGTTGTCTGTCGAACTACTTCTTGAAAGCGTCCTTGACGTTCTCGCCGGCTTCCTTGACGTTCGCGCCGGCCTGGTCGAGCTTGCCCTCGGCCTCGAGCTTCTCGTTCCCGGTGAGCTTGCCCCAGCCCTCCTCGACCTTCCCCTTGGCTTCCTGCGCAGCGTTCTTGACCTTGTCGTCGATGCCCATGGATTCCTCCTGACCTGTCGTGATGTGCATGATGGGGTTACCCGGTCGGGAACGGCCGCAAACGTGGAAGTGGGGGACGCAGGGTGAGTGACGCCGAACGCGCGGACGCAGCGGCGCTGCGGCTGGGCATCCTGGCCCGGCTGGCCGACGCCGTCGGACTGGCCGAATCGCTCGAACAGGTGGCGCAGCGCGGTGTGGCCGTCCTCCGCCAGAACGACGCCGACCACGCCGCGGTCTGGTTGCTCGAGGTCCTGCACCCCGGCTACGGGGACACTGCGGCGACCGTGCTCGCGGACGCGCCCGTCGCCGATCCCGGCCACGTCCACGCGCGGGACGCGCACGCGCTGGCGATCGCCACCGTCGGATCGGGACGCCCGGAGGCGCACCCGCTGGCCGGCCCGGACCTCGTCGAGCTCTACGCCCAGCCGGTCGTCGAGCCGGGCCAGACGTCCCCGTCCCTCGTGCTCGTCGTCGGGTCAACCCAGCCGCTCAGCGGCGACGCGGGCTTCGCCGACTACCTGGAGCTCGCCGCGGCCCTGTTCGGCGCCGGCTACGGCGGGTTGCGCGAACTCGCCCAGGAGCGGCAGCAGTCGGAGAGCCTGCGAGAGCTGGACGCGGCGAAGTCGGCGTTCCTCGCCAACGTCAGCCACGAGCTGCGCACCCCGCTGGCCCTGATCGCCGCTCCCCTCGACGACGTGTTGCAGGCCGGCGATGCCTCTGCGGCGGCGAGGGACCGGCTCACGATGGTCCGCGCCCAGGTGGTCCGGCTGACCCGGATGGTCGACGCGATGCTCGACTTCAGCCGGATCGAGGCCGGACGGATCGCCCCCAACGTCGTCGAACTCGACGTCCCCGCGCTGCTGCGGACGATCGTCGCGGCGTTCGGCCCGGCGATCGAGCGCGCGGGGCTGCGCTTCGACGTGGAGATCCCCGACCTCCCGCACACGGCACTCCTCGACCAGGACATGCTCGAGCGGATCGTGCTCAACCTGCTCTCCAACGCGCTGAAGTACACCCCGCGCGGCTCGGTCACCCTCACCCTGGTGCCGGTGCGCGACGGGTTCGAGATCGCCGTCACCGACACCGGGATCGGGATCGCGGTCCGCGACCAGGAGCGCGTCTTCGCCCGGTTCGAGCAACTCCCGCGGCACTCGCGCGCCCGCAGCAGCGAGGGCGCCGGGATCGGGCTCGCCATGGTGAAGGAGCTCAGTGAACTCCTCGGCGGCCGCGTCGACCTCCGCTCCGCGCCCTCGCGCGGCAGCACGTTCACGATCCGGCTGCCGTACCGCGTGCCCGAGGTCGCGCTCGCCCTGGAGGGCGTCCGTTCGGTCACCCCCCGCGGTGTGGCCGCCTTCCTCGCCGACGTCGAGAGCTGGGACCCCGCGCCCTCGGCTGTCGCGCCCGCGCCGGTGGTCGCGCCCGGGGAGCGTCCGCTGCTGCTCGTGGTCGAGGACAGCGCGGACCTGAGCCGCTACCTGCGCGAGGCGCTGTCCGACACCTACGAGGTGTCGGTGGCAGCGGACGGTCTGCAGGCACTGGCCATGGCGCGCCAGCGGCGTCCCGATGCGATCCTCTCCGACGTGATGATGCCCGGGCTGGACGGGTTCGGGCTGGTCGCGGAGGTGCGCGCCGACCCACAGTTGCGGGACCTCCCGGTCGTGCTGCTGTCCGCCCGCGCCGGGCTCGAGGCGTCCACGACGGGCCTCGCACAGGGCGCCGACGACTACGTGGTGAAGCCCTTCGACCTCGCCGACCTGCGGGCGCGGCTGGCCAGCAACATCCGGCGGGCGGCCGACCGCTCGGCGGACGCGAGCTGGCGTCGGGCCATCATCCGGTCGCTGCACGAGGCGGTGGTGATCTCCGACACCGACGGACTCGTCACCGAGTTCAACGACGCGTTCCGTCGCCTGGTCGGCTGGAGCATGGCCGACGGTCCGTTCAGCCCGCCGTACCCGTGGTGGCCGGACCCCGAGACCGATCCGGACGCCTTCGAGAGGATCCAGCAGGCCAACCGTGAACTCTTCGACGACGGGGTGATGGAGGGCGAGTTCCAGCTGCGCCACCGCAGCGGACGGACGGTGTGGGCGTCGTACAACGGCAGCGTGGTGGAGCTGCCGGGACGCGGCCGCGCCGCCGTGCTGAAGACGCTCAGGGACGTGACGCGCGACCACGCCGCGCGTGTGCGCAGGCAGGACGCGGCGCGGATCAGCGCGGAGTTCACGACCGCCGATTCGCTCGAACAGCTGGTCGGCATCGCGGTCGACGGGCTGCACGCGCTGTTCGACGGGGACTCGACCGTGCAGGTGGCCGGGCCGGGCGTCGTCCAGACGTTCACCGCGTCCGGACCCATCGAGCTGGACGGTCTGCCGGCCGCGATCGCCGCGCGCCTGGCCGGGACGGACGCTGCGGAGCCGGGCGAGCCCGGCGGCGTCGTCCAGGGCATCCTGCTGGTTCCGCCCAGCACGCTCGGCGGGACGCGTGCGTGGGTGCAGTTCGGGGAGCCGCGTGCGGTCGCGGCGGACGAGCAGATCGTCGCCGACATGCTCGCCGGGGCGTTCGCGCTGGCCGTGGACCGCGTCCTGACCGTCGGCGAACTCGCCGACAAGCAGGCGAACCTCGAGCGTGCGATCGAGAGCCATCGACTGATCGGCCAGGCCGTCGGCGTCCTCGTCGAGAGGCACCGGCTGACGCCGTCACAGGCGTTCCAGTCGCTGCGCCGCGCGTCCCAGGACCGCAACATCCGGATCAGGGACCTCGCCGAACGCGTCCTGGAGACCGGCCTCGACCCCGACGCCGCCTGACGCCGCTGCCGTCCGGGTTGGCGCGTAACCGGGGACGGTTCCCGATTTCCCGCCAGGGTGCCCCGGGGACGGGTCGGTTGCCGCAGAGGGGGAGCGGCAGGAGGGGGATGACCCATCCCCGGGACGGACTCAGCCGGCGAGCGGCTCATCCTCGGTGAGAGCGTCGCGGGCGCGATCCAGGCTGCGCCGCAGGATGCGCGACACCTGCATCTGGGAGACGCCGAGCCGGCGTCCGATCTCGGACTGGGTGCAGCCGTCCTCGAACCGCCACTTCAGCACCTGCTGCTCGCGGCCGCTCAGCCCGGACAGCGCGCGCTGGAGAGCGATCCGGTCGACCAGGCGATCGGTGTCGGCCTCCTCGGCGAGCGTGGCCCCGAAGGTCATCTCGCCGTCGGCGTCCAGCGGCGCGTCCAGCGACCACGGGCGGTAGCTGCCGTCGGCGGCCGTCGCCTCCCGGACCAGCTGGGCGTCGACGCCCAGCTCGGTGACGAGTTCGGCCGTGCTGGCCCGCCGGCCGAGCCGCTGCTCGAGCTGCTGGCCGTGCTGGCTGGCCCTGGCGCGGAGCTCCTGGATCCGGCGCGGGGGTCGCACCACCCAGCAATGGTCCCGGAAGTACCGCTTGATCTCGCCGGTGATGGTCGGGACGGCGAAGGCCACGAAGCTGCGTCCCTCTGCGGGACGGAAGCGCCTCACGGCCAGGACGAGGGCGACCCTGGCGACCTGGACGAGGTCGTCGCGATCGGCCCCGCGATGGGCGTAGCGGTTGGCGAGGGCGTCGCACAGGCCGAGGTTCAGCTCGACGAGTTCCTCGGTGATGGCTGCACGCTCGGATTCCTCGGTGCAGGCGGTCAGGAGCTCCAGCAACGCATCGGTGCGGAGTTCGCGGGACGAGGGAACAGCGGTGACGCTGGAGGTGGTCATGGGGCCACGTGCCATCGTCGTCTCCTTCTCTGAAGGACGCCAGGAGTCGGCACGTGGTTTGACCGCTCAAGACTGAATCCCACGCTGGCAGAGGGAAAGCGCCGGGTCAATGGCCTTTCGTCGGGCTTTCCGCCTGCTCGCGCAGAAATCCGACCGCGGTCCTACGCAATTGCGCTCACCCCGCGAGAGCGCAGGTTGTCCGAAAATGCCGAAACGCCGCCGTCCCCGCAGGCCCGAAATGGGACCTGCGGGGACGGCGGCGAATTGGCGCCCGGTCACCCCGCCATTGCGGCGGGGGACCGGTGTCGGTCAGGACGGAATGGTGCCCGCGGCACTCTCCAGGTGGGCCCGGACGAACCACTGGAACTTCTCCAGGCCGCCGGTCTGCCCGATCAGGAGGTCCTGCGTGACGAGGTCGAGGTCCTCGACGTCAGCGATCGCCTGGCGGTTCTCGGCGATCACCCGGTCGTACTCCTGGTCGAGAGCGGCCAGGTGGTCGGGAACGAGCGCCCGGTCCAGCGGGTAGTCGTCCCAGTCGCGCGTGCGGGTGATCTCGGCCACGGTCCCGCGCGGGGCGAAGCCGAGCGCTGCGATGCGCTCCGCGACCGCGTCCGCGTTCAGCCGGACCTCGTCGACCTGCGGGTCGATCATCTCGTGGACGCCGATGAAGCTCGGGCCGACCACGTTCCAGTGCACGTGCTTGAGGGTGAGCGAGAGGTCGTTGTAGCTGTTCAGGCGCTCCTGCAGGATCTCCACGACCTGCTTCGCCTTCTCCTGGCTGAGACCCGGAAGGGTGAACTTGCTCTTGGCCATACGTGTGCTCCTTCGTTCGCGTTCCGCGCTTCCCCGTGGCCATTACCCCGGGGCGGACGGACGTACTCGACGTTACCGACAACCGCGTCCCCCGGGGCGGCATTCCCCGGGTTCGAAGAGCCTCAGACGCCGTTCAGGACGGCACCCAGCCACGTCCCGGCCGCGGCCAGCGCCAGCGCCAGCTCGCCGATCATGCCCAGCCCGGTCGCCTTGAGCGCCACGAGTGCCGACGTCCACGCCCGGGACGCCGGACTCGGGTCGCCGATGCGGTGGATCCGGACGTACTCGGCGACGAACAGGCCCAGCGGGAAGAACAGCAGCAGGCCGACGACGGGCACGACGAAGAAGCCGATGATGCCGGCGATCCCTGCGACGACGAGCGAACTGCCCGGCACTCCCGCCGCGCGGGTGCGGTGCGTGGTCAGGTACCAGGTCAGCGTCATCCCGCCGGCCAGCAGGACCAGGCAGATCGCGGTGATGAGCCACGCCGCGGGCGTCCCGGTCACCACACCCCAGGCGAGGATCGCGAGGGCGATCAGGATCGTTCCCGGCAGGACCGGGATGACGATCCCGAGCAGGCCGACGACGACCGCGATGCCGACGATCGCGTTGAGCACGGCGCCTCCTCCCGTCCGGTGGACCCGGGTCTGCCGCCCAGTGTGCCAACCCCGTCCCAACCTGCCCGCCCCACCACTCGGCCCGGGGAACGAGGGGACGGTTCTTTCGTTCCCGGCACGAAGGAACCGTCCCCGCGTACCCCCCGCCGTCCATGGTCTGGTCGTCGGGGCGATCGGACGCGGGAGTGGCACCGGACGTCCTAGGGTGGAACGGCGGTGCCGCGGTGGCACCGGAACCCTCGCAGGAAGCTGTCCCGATGCCGTCCGACACGTCCCCCCGCACCCGCGTTGCCGCCCCGAGCGACGCCGCCTTCGCCGCAGCCCGGCAGCTGAGCGACGGCCAGGCCAAGCCCCTCGGCGCGCTGGGCGACCTCGAGACGCTGGCCGCCTGGGTGGCGTCCTGCCAGGGCACCTGCCCGCCGCGCCAGCTCGACGACGTGCGCGTGGTCGTGTTCGCCGGCGACCACGGGATCGCCACGGACGGGGTGTCCGCCTACCCGGTCGAGATCACCCCCGCGATGGTCTACGGGATCGCCGGGGGTCACGCCGGCGTCTCCGCGCTCGCCGCGGCGAACGACGTGACGGTGTCCATCTACGACCTCGGCGTCGCCGTCGACTTCCCGGACCTGCCCGACGAGGTCAGCCGCTTCAAGGTGCGCCGTTCGTCCGGTGCCATCCACCTCGAAGACGCGCTCACGCGCGCGCAGGTCGAGGCCGCCCTGGCCGCGGGCGACACGATCGCGGCCGAGCAGATCGCGGTCGGCGCCCAGCTGCTGATCTCCGGCGACCTCGGCATCGGCAACACCACGATCGCCGCCGCGCTGATCGCCGCCACGCTCGGCGTCCCTCCGGCCGCGGTGACCGGACGTGGCACTGGCATCGACGACAGCACGCTGGTCCACAAGACCGCGCTGATCGAGGCCGCGCTGTCCCGGGCCGGTGACCGGGTCGCCGACCCGGTCGAGAGGCTGGCAGCGCTCGGCGCCGCCGACTTCGCCGCCGCGGTCGGGTTCATCTCGGGGGCGGCGCGCCGCGGCGTCCCGGTCCTGCTCGACGGGGTGATCGCGGTCGCGGAGGCCCTCGTCGCCGAGGACTACGCGCCCGGCACGAAGGCCTGGCTGCAGGCCGGCCACCGTTCGACCGAGCCCGGCCAGGCGCTCGCGCTCGACCGGCTCGGCCTGAAGCCCCTCGTGGACTTCTCGATGCGCCTCGGCGAGGGCAGCGGCGCGGTGCTCGCGGTGCCGATGATCCGCTCGGCGGTCGCCGCGCTCACCGGGATCGCGCAGCTGTCCGACCTGACGTGAGCGCTCTCGCGGGGCTGCGGCTGTCGGTCGGCCTGCTGACGGTCGTGCCGGTCCGCCCGCCCGCGCAGCTCGGACGCCCCGAGGCGCGCGCGGCGATGCTGCTCGCGCCGGTGGCCGTCCTCCCGGTCGCGCTCGCGTCCGCCTTGGTCGGGTGGGGCGCGATGGTGGTGGGGCTGCCGTCCGCGCTGGCGGGAGTGCTCGTCGTCGCTGGGCTCGCTCTCGGCACCCGGGCCATGCACGCGGACGGACTGGCCGACACCACCGACGCGCTCGGCTCCGGAAAGGACGCCGAGGGTGCGCTGGCGATCATGAAGCGCGGCGACATCGGGCCGATGGGGACGGTGGCGCTGGTGCTTTCGCTCGGCGCGCAGGCGATCGCGTCCGGGGTGGTCCTGGAACGTCCGTGGGGCTGGGTGCTGCTGGTCGTGCTGCTCTGCCTGTCGCGAGCGGCACTCGTGCTCGGCTGCGCGATCGGGGTGCCGGCCGCGCGACCCGGAGGACTGGGCGCGCTGGTGGCAGGCAGCGTGCCGGTGCCGGCCGCGGTCGCGGTCTGGCTACTGGGCGCGGCGGCCCTCTGCGGAGCCGCCTTCCTGACCGGAATGCCCTGGTGGCAGCCGGTGCTCGCGTGGGCGCTCGCGCTGCTGGCCTGCCTGTGGCTTCTGCGCCGCTGCGTCCGCCGCTTCGGAGGGATCACGGGCGACGTCCTCGGCGCCCTCGTCGAGGTGGCCGCCAGCGTCCTGCTCGTGGTGCTGGCGGCGTCTCCGCTGCAGGGGTGATCGTCCGGGGGCGCGGCGGCCCAACGCGGGCGCTCGCTGGCGCTCGCTCCTCAGGGACCGTTCGGGGTGGCGGCACTCGTCCCAACGCTCCCTGAGGAGCGTTCGCGAGGGACGAGCGAACGTGTCACGAAGGGCGTCCGCCACCTTCGCTCAGGTGCGGGTTGCGACGAGGGCGAGGCACGTCCAGGCGACTCGGACGGTGCCGCCGCCGGCGTCGATCGTCGCCGCCACCCGATCCAGGACGGCGGCCTGCTGCGCGGCGTCCAGGCGGGTCATCGCGCCGCTCGTGCGGAGCTGGTCGAGCCACTCGTCGCGGGAGTAGTCCACCTCCCAGTCCGCGCTCCACTGCTCTGGGTCGGTGAACCGCCCTTCGGCGCGGATCCCGTCCGCCGCCCGGTCGAGCACCGGCTGGTAGGACGCGGCGCCGCCCGCCCGTCCCCGCAGGTCGAACGGCGCGTCCGGCACCACGTCGGCGAACGCGTCGGCGAAGGCGGCCGCGACCGCCGCGTCCGGGGTGGCCACGTTCCACAACGGCGCCAGCAGGCCACCCGGGCGCAGGACGTCGGCCGCCTTCGTCGCCCCGGCGCCCGGGTCGATCCAGTGCCAGGCCGTGCCGGCGAGGACGCCGTCGAACGACCGCCCTTCGGGGTTCCAGTCCTCGAAGCGCGCGACGTCGACATCCACCCCGCTGTCGCGCGCGAACGCAGCCATCCGCGCGTCCGGCTCGACGCCCCGGACGAGGCACCCCGCGGCCGCGAGTTGGCGGGCCAGGATGCCCGTCCCGCTGCCGACGTCCAGCACCTCGGTGCCCGGGAGCGCCGCGATCACCCGCGCCAGCAGGTCGGCCGGGTACTCGGGGCGGGCGCGGTCGTACCGGGCGGGGTCGACGCCGAAGGACTCGGCCATCCCCCGGGCCTCGTGCGGCTGGCTCATCCGTCCTCCTTCGTCCCGTAGCGCGCGGCGACGCCCGCGAGCACGACGTCGAGGTACGCCTCGAACCGTTCGGTGGGGTCCTTGACCAGGTGGCGACCGGACTCCCGCACCAGGGGGGCGTCGTCGCCCAGGGCCGCGTCCCGCTCGGCCAGCGGGTAGCGGCCACTCGTCCGCTCCTGCTCCTCGATCACGAAGCCGACGACGAAGGCCGTCACCAGCTGGGCGGCCGCGATCCCGTGTTCGAGGCTGATCCCGGACGCGACCAGGTGCTCCAGCCACGGCTCCTGCGCGCGCAGGACGTCCGGGTCGGTGAGCTTGGTGCCGCTGAACGTCCGGGCGCCGTCGCGGTGGGCGAGGTACTCCCTGCGCAGCACCCGCGCGTACGCGGCGAGGCCCTCCGACCAGGACGCGCCCAGCGACTCGTCGGCGAGTGCGCGGGCGACGCGGCGGCTGATCTCCGTGCCCATCTCGTCGAGGATCTCCTGCTTGCTCGACATGTGCCAGTAGAGGGCGGGGGCCTTCACCCCGAGGCGGTGCGCGAGCGCCCGGGCGGTCACCCCGTCGATGCCCTGCTCGTCGAGGAGGTCGAGTGCCGTCTGCACGATGAGTTCGCGGCTGATGCCCTTGGCCACGTTGACAGCTTAACAGCGTTAAGGCACTCTGGAGAACGTACCTGAACTTAGTTAAGGAGCTGTCATGAGAGCAGTCGTGATGACCGCGCCGGGCGCGGACCCGACCGGAGGAACCTTCGCCGAGCCGGAGCCGCGGCCCGGCGAGGACGTCCTCGAACTCGTCGGCGCGGGGGTGCACCAGGTCGTCCGCTCCCGGGCGTCCGGCGCGCACTACAGCAGCGCAGGCCTGTTCCCGAACGTCCCCGGGGTGGACGCCGTCGCGCGGACCGCCGACGGCCGGCTGGTCTACACCGGCTGGATCCGGCCGCCGTGGGGGACGATGGCCGAACGGATGGCCGCGAGGGCGGGGATCGACCTGCCCGAGGGCGCCGACCCCCTCGCCGTCGCCGCCGGGGTCAACCCGGCCATGTCGGGCTGGTTCCCGCTGGCGAAGCGGCACCAGGAGGCCGGCGGTCTCGGCACCGTCCTCGTCATCGGCGCGACCGGGATGTCGGGCCGTCTCGCCGTGCAGTCGGCGTTCGCGCTCGGGGCCGATCGGGTCGTCGCGGCGGGACGGGACGCAGGGCGGCTGGAGGAGGTCGCCGCGCTCGGTGCCGTCCCGGTGTCGCTGAGCGGTGATGCCGCGTCCGCGCTGGCCGACGCACTGGCGGGGGAGCGTCCGTCGATCGTCCTGGACTACGTGTGGGGCCCCGCGGCGGAGGCCGCGTTCGACGCGCTGAACCGGTCCGGCTTCGACGAGGACGGGGGCATCGAGACGGTGTACACCCAGATCGGTGGGCTGGCCGGACGCCTGGCCGCCGTGCCCGCCGACCTGCTCCGCAGCCGGCCGATCCGGATCGTCGGAAGCGGGATCGGTGCGGTGTCGAACGAGGAGCTGCTCGCCGGCCTGCCGGGCCTGATCGGGCTGATCGCCGACGGCACCCTCCGCGTCCCGTACACCCCGTTCGCGATCGAGGACGCGGCCGCGGCGTGGGCGCACACCGGCGACCGCGCGGTCATCGTCCCTTGATCCGGACTCGCGGCCGGGTCAGAGCGTGAGCGGGCGGCCGGCGACCAGGAGGACGACCTGGTCGCAGGCCGCGCCGATCGCCTGGTTGATCCGGCCGAGGTTGTCGGCGAACAGGCGTCCGGCGCGGTACTCCGAGACCAGGCCCCAACCGACCTCGTTGGTGACCAGGACCACATCGTGCGGGTGGGTGCGGACGGCGTCGGCCAGCGCGTCGGTCTCGTCGGCGAGCCTTGAAAGCCACGCGTTGTCGTCGGCGTCCCACGCCTGCCAGCTGTCCAGCAGGCGGGTCAGCCACGTGCCGAGGCAGTCGACGAGGACCGGTCCATCGGCTGCGGCGAGTTCGCCGGCGAGGGCGAGGGTCTCGACCGTCCGCCACGCACCGGGACGGCGCAGTCGGTGGGCGGCCACGCGCGCTGCCCACTCGGCGTCCCTCGCCGGGTCGGCGGGGTAGCCGGGGGTGAGGTAGGTGACCGGCGCGGCCGCGTCCATGAGGCACTCGGCATAGCGGGACTTCCCGCTCCGGACGCCGCCGGTGACCAGCACGTGAGTCATGCGTCGAACCCTACTAACCTCTCAGCCGTGACCGACGCCTTCGTCTCCACCGGGCACCTCGCCCCCACCGCGGACGTGAGCCGCATCATCCACGCCACCTGGGCGGAGGCGAACGCCGACACCGGCGGCGCGAACTCCGCGGTGTACCCCGCGCTCGCCGCCGCCGACCCCGAGCAGTTCGGGCTGTGCGTCGTCGGCACGGACGGACGCGTCTTCGACTGCGGCGACGCCTACACGGGCTTCTCGCTGATGAGTGTCGCGAAGCCGTTCACGTTCGGGCTCGTCTGCGCGGCATTGGGCGCCGAGCGCGCCCGTGCCGAGCTGGGGGTGAACGCCACCGGCCAGGCGTTCAACGCCGTGGAGCCGGTGCTGGCCGCGTCCGGGGGGCGCACCAACCCGATGGTGAACGCGGGCGCGATCGCCACCTGCAGCCGGGTTCCCGGGAACGGCGTGGATGAGCAGTGGACGCACCTGCTGGCCGGCCTGTCCGCGTTCGCCGGCCGTGACCTCGCGCTGGACCAAGAGCTGTACGAGAACGTCAACGGGACGAACCTGCGCAACCGGGAGATCACGGCGGCGCTCGCTGGGCAGGGCGCGCTGGCGTCCGAGCCCGACGACGCGCTCGAGCTGTACACGCGGCAGAGCTGCCTCGTGGTCACCGCCCACGACCTCGCGGTGATGGGGGCCACGCTCGCCGACGGCGGCGTGAACCCGGTGACGCGGGTGGAGGTCGTGCCGGGGGACCTGTGCCACTACGTGCTGGCGGTGATGGCGACCGCGGGCATGTACGAGCACTCCGGCGACTGGCTCTACGACGTCGGCCTGCCCGGGAAGTCGGGGATCGGCGGCGGCATCGTCACGGTCTCGCCCGGCAAGGGTGGCCTGGGCAGCTTCTCGCCGCGGCTGGACGCCGCGGGCAACAGCGTCCGCGGCGTCCGGGCCGCCGCACGACTGGCCAGAGAGCTCGGCCTGGGCCTGTTCGCGTCCCGCGCGGAGTAGGGCGCGCCGGCCCGGGAGGAATCGCCCACGATTCCCCGATCCGGAGCGACATCCCCCGTGCCCCGGGAGTCCGTGTGATCGCCGCGGGTGAGCGTCCCAGAGATCCCGGCCTTCGCCGGGATGACAAGGGAGGCGTCATCCCGGGCTTGACCCGGGATCTCCGTGTTCGTCCGGGTGGATGTTCGGGCTGCTCTGCGGTTCTGCGCCGCGGATCGTCCGACCGAAGCTGTGTGGGCGCCGGTGGCGCTTCTGTGGTGCGATTTGGCGGGGTCCGGGTGTGGGTTGGCCCGGGTTCTTGTCATCCCGGGCTTGACCCGGGATCTCGGTGTTCGTGCGACCGGATGTTCGGGCTGCCCTGCGGTTCTGCGCCGCGGATCGTCCGACCGTGGCCCTGGGGGGCGCCGGTGGCGCTTCTGTGGTGCGATTTGGCGGGGTCCGGGTGTGGGTCGGCCCGGGTTCTTGTCATCCCGGGCTTGATCCGGGATCTCGGTGTTCGTGCGGGTGGATGATCGGGCTGCCCTGCGGATTCGCGCTGCAGTGGGGCTGATGGTGGCTGTGCGGGCGACCGTGGCGCTTCTGTGGGGCGATTCCGCAGCGCGGTCGCCTCAGAGGACGCCCGACGTGATCCGCGCGGCGTCGTCGCGGTAGCCGCGGGCGTGCTCGGCGAGCTCGGGGTTCGCCAGCCGCACGGACGCCTCGTCGCTGAAATCGGCGAGCGCGTGCAGGCGCTCGACCACCACGGGGAGCAGGTCGTCCGCGCTGAGCGGGGAACCGTACGTGGCGAGCAGGCGTTCCAGACGCTCCCGGCGAGCCTCGCCCGGCGGCTCAGCCGGATCGGTCCACCCGGTCAGCGGCACCAGCCGATACGCGAGATAGGACAGGTCCCACGCCCGGGGCCCCGGCGTCGCGTAGTCGAAGTCGATCACGCCGGCCAGCCGGCCATGAACGAAGACCAGGTTGTACGGCGCGAAGTCGTTGTGGCAGACCACCTCGGCGGGCTCACGGACGGGCGCCCGCCAGCCGTCCCTCACCCCGGCCAGCGGGAGCGACGCGTCGTGCAACCGGCGCAGCAGCCTCGCGGCGTCGTCCAGCACCTCCGCCGACCACACCCACGCCGGCATCGGATACGCGGGCACCACACCGGCGACGAAGCTGAGCCGCTCCCGCCCGTCGTCAGTGAACCCGAGCGGACGCGGCGTCCCCGCGATCCCCGCGGACGCGTACAGCTCGAGCAACCGGTGCACGTTCGGCGTCCACGGGCCCGCGACCCGACGCACCTCGTCGCCGAGCCGCGTCACGGGCCCCATGTTGCCGCCGGCCAGCGGCTGTTCGGCCTCCATGCCCCGGATGCTACGACGCCTGCGAGCGCCGCGCTCACGCCAGGCCGGCGCGGTACTCCTCGGTCGCCAGCCGGACGCAGGCCGCAGCCACCCGCATGGCCGTGCGCACCTCCACGACCGGCGGACGCGTCGGCGCCAGCCGGATGTTGCGGTTCTCCGGGTCCTTCCCGCCGGGATAGGTCGCGCCGGCCGGCGTCAGCGAGACGCCCGCGGCGTTGGCGAGTTCGACCACGCGGGCCGCCACCGGTTCTGTGGTGAACAGCGAACTGAAGTAGCCCCCGCGCGGGGTGGTCCAGGTGGCGTAGGCGCCGTCGGTGCCGAGTTCGGCGCCGAGGACCTCGTCGACCACGGCGAACTTGGGCGCGATCAACGCGGCGTGCGCGCGCATCAGGCCGTCCAGCCCGCCCGGGTAGCCCTCGAGGAAGCGGACGTGCCGCGCCTGCTCGACCTTGTTCGGGCCGATGCTCTGCGCGGCCAGGTAGCGGGTCAGCCAGGCGATGTTGTCGACCGAGCTGCCGACGAATCCCAGCCCGCCACTGGCGTAGGTGACCTTGCTCGTGCTGCCGAACACGAACGCGCGGTCCGGGTGCCCGGCGGCCGCGCACAGGCCGACGAACTCGACCGTCGCGGCCGGCTCACCGAGGTGATGGGCGCGGTAGGCGTCGTCGGCGAAGATCGTGAAGTCCGGTGCCGCGGCGTCGAGGGACGCCAGCTGCGCGGCCTTCGCCGGGCTGATCGTCTCGCCACCGGGGTTGGAGTAGGTGGGCACGAACAGGACGCCCTTCACCGCGGGGTCGGACGCGGCCGCGGCGATCGCGTCCACGTCCGGGCCGTCGGCCTGCATCGCCACCGTGACCAGCTCGAAGCCCAGCGTGGTGAGCAGTTCGAAGTGCCGGTCGTAGCCGGGCGTGGTCACGACCATTCGGGGCCGCTCGTGCACCCACCCGCGCTGCGAGGACCGGACGCCGTGCAGCAGCGCGAACCCGAGCACCAGCCCCTGCAGCTCCAGCGAGGAGTTGTTCCAGACCACCACGTTCGCCGCGTCCAGCCCGAGGTACCGCCCGAAGAGCGCCCGTGCGCTCGGCAGGCCGGCCACCCCGCCGGGGTAGTTGCGCAGGTCGAGCCCGTCCTGGGTCGTGGCGCCCGGCGCGACCGCCGACAGCAGCCCGTCGGACAGGTCGAAGTCCGCGCCCGAGGGTTGCCCGCGCTGGAGGTTCAGCTTCAGCCCGAGTGCCGCGAGTTCCTGGTGGGCTGCCTGGGCAGCGGCGAGCGCCGTGGTCATTACGTCTCCCTGGTCGACGAGGGTCGGGTGGCGCGAAAGGAGAACCGTCCCCGGTTCAGCGCCAGATGGGTCAGTAGCCGATGGCCTGCAGCGTGGCCCTGATCGCCGCCGCCGACTTGTTCAGCATGCCGATCTCGTGGGCGTCCATCGGGAACTCGTAGACTCGCTCGATCCCCATCGGGCCGACCAGGCTCGGCACCGACAGCGCGATGCCGGAGATGCCGCGATAGTCGGTCAGGACGCTGGAGAGCGGCCAGATCTTGTGCTGGTCGCCGAGGATCGCCTCGGCCAGCCGCGCGCCGGCCAGCCCGATCGCGTAGTTCGTCGCGCCCTTGCCCTCGATGATCGAGTAGGCGGCGTGGACGGTGTCGTACGCGATCTGCGCGAGCTCCTCCTCGCTGAACAGCTTCTGCCCCGACTCGTCCGTCCAGTCCCGGATCGGGATCTGCGCGATCGACGCCGACGACCAGATCGGGAACTCGGTGTCGCCGTGCTCGCCGAACATCGCGGCGTGCACGTTCGACAGTGACACCCCGGCCCGCTGCGCGATCGCCCAGCGCAGCCGGGACGTGTCCAGCAGGGTGCCGGTGGAGAGGACGCGGCTGACCGGCAGCCCGCTGACCTTCTGCGCAACGACGGTGAGCACGTCGCAGGGGTTGGTGACCAGGACGAGGACCGCGTTCGGGGCGTGCTCGAGCAATTCGGGGACGAGCTTGGACATGATCCCCGCGTTCACCCCGGCCAGGTCGAGGCGGGTCTGGCCCGGCTTCTGCCGGGCGCCCGCGGTGATGATGATCACCGAGGAGTCCTTCACGACCTTGATGTCCGCACCGCCGGTGACGATCGACGTGGGCGTGAACTGGGTGCCGTGGGCGAGGTCGCGGACCTCCGCGTCCACCTTCTTGGCGTCGATGTCGTACAGCGCGATCTGGCGCGCCGAACCGCGGATCAGCGCGGCGTAGGCGATCGAGGTGCCGACCGAGCCGGCGCCCACCACCGTGAGCTTCGAGTTGGCGAGGTTCAGGCTTTCGACGGACTCTGCGGTCATGGCACAGAGCCTAGTGCTCAGTGCGCTCCCGGGAGGGCGGGGGCGGGATCGTCCGGGACGACCACGACAGCGCGGACGAGGCGCTCCATGCCGTCGCGCCAGACGTGGTCGGTGTCGGGCGCCCCGGTCAGGATCGCGTCGATCCGGGTGCGCTCGCAGTAGGCGTCGAGGGTGAGCAGCAGCTGGTCGATCGGGATCAGCAGCCGGGCGCCGTGCCGTTCCAGCGCGTGTGCGAGGTCGGCGACCGCGAGCTGGATGGCGGTGCCCTCGACATCCAGCAGGGCCGGACGGAAACTCGGGTGGCGGAACGCGTACTGGCGCAGTTCCGCCCGGACCAGCACCCAGTTGTCGTCGAGCGTGGTCCCGATGTCGACGACCGCGACGACCCGCGCGATGACCTCCTCCAGCAGGGCCGCGCTGACCGGCGCGTCCGGGATCATCCCGAGGGCACGGCGCGTGGTGTCCAGGAGTTGCTGGCCGCGCTGGCGGACGATCTCGAGGCAGAGGTCCTCCTTGCTCTCGAAGTTCGAGTAGAAGGCCCCGCGCGTGAAACCGGCACGCTCGCAGATCTCCTCGACGCTCGCACCCTCGATGCTCTTCTCCGCGAACAGCGCCGTGGCCGCGTCGATGAGCAGGTCGCGGGTGTGCTGGCGGCGGCTGCTCACTGTTCCCGTGGTGATGGCACACCTCCTCGTCGCCTCGCCGTCCGTTCGATACAGCAGTGTATCGGATGCGCTTCCGTATCGGATACAGTTCTGTATCGCGTCTTGTCGCGAAAGGGGATCAGGTGTCGTCGTTCCTGTATCGGATCGGTCGGGCGAGCTATCGGCGTCGCGGACGCGTCCTCGCCGGGTGGCTGGTGGTGCTGGCGCTGCTGGGCACGCTGGCCGCGACGCTCGGCGGCGCCTTCAACGACACCTTCGAGATCCCCGGCGCCGAGTCGACGACCGCGCTGGCAGAGCTCAAGGTCACCTTCCCCGAGGCCGCGGACGCGACGGCCACGGTCCTGATCACCACCCCTGAGGGCAAGCTGCTCACCGACAAGGACGTGAGGAAGGCCGTCGAGGACTGGTCGGATTCCCTGGAGGACATCCCCTGGGTGAACGGCGTGATCGGCCCCTACAGCGACTACGTGGACGGGCTGATCAGCGCCGACGACACCAGCGGACGGGTCATGGTTCGTGTCGAGGGCACGTCCTCCACGTTCACCGACGCCCAACGCGAGGAACTCACCACCGCCGTCGAGACCCTCGAACAGACCCTCCCCGGCTCGCGGGTGCTGATCGGTGGCGAGGTCTTCTCCATCCACGTCCCCCACATCACCGTGGTCGAGGCGCTCGGCCTGGTGGTGGCCCTGGTCGTCCTGTTGATCACGCTCGGTTCGGTGATCGCGTCGATGATGCCGATCGGGACGGCGATCGCCGGCGTCGGCATCGGCGTCCTCGTCGTGCAGGTCGCCGCCGGGGTGATCACGATCAGCTCGACCACCCTGATGCTGGCGATCATGCTGGGCCTGGCGGTCGGCATCGACTACGCCCTGTTCATCCTGTCGCGGCACCGCGACCAGCTCGCGGCGGGCATGGAGCCGGAGGAGTCGGCGGCCCGCGCGATCGGGACGGCCGGGTCCGCGGTGGTCTTCGCCGGCCTCACGGTGATCATCGCCCTGATCGGCCTGAGCATCTCCCGCGTCCCCTTCCTCGCCGTGATGGGCATCTTCGCCGCCGTCACGGTCGCCTTCGAGGTGCTCCTCGCCCTCACCCTGCTGCCGGCGTTCCTCGGTTTCGCCGGCGAGCGGCTGCGTCCGAAGCCCAAGCGCTCCCGTCGGGGGCCCGACGCGGTCGCAGCGTCCGCCGGGTCTGAGACGGCGGCCAACCCCGCCGCGCCGGCCGCTGCGGAGCAGGAGCAGGGGAGGAAGCGGTTCAACCCGTCCGCCTGGTGGGTGGGCGTGGTCACGAAGTGGCCGATCGTCACGATCGTGCTGGTCCTCGTCGGGCTGGGCGGGCTCGCGCTGCCGACCAAGGACCTCTACCTGGCGCTGCCCACGTCCGGACGCTCCCTGCCCGGCACGCAGGACCGCGAGACGTTCGACGAGATCTCGCGCATCTTCGGCGTCGGCTTCAACGGACCCCTGATCATCACCGGCTCGATCGTCGAGTCCGACGAGCCGCTCGACATCATGGACTGCCTGCGCGACGACATCACGCAGATCCCCGGGGTTCGGATGGTCGCGTCCGCCACCCCCAACGAGAACGCCGACACCGGCATGGTCCAGGTCATCCCCACCACGGGTCCGGACGACCCGGCGACCGCCGACCTCGTCCAGGAACTGCGCAACCGCCACGACTACTGGCAGCAGACCTGCGGGATCGACACGGCCATCACGGGCTTCACCGCCGTCCAGATCGACGTGACCAACCAGCTGTGGGGAGCACTGCTCCCGTTCGGCATCTTCGTCGTCGGCCTGTCGCTGGTGCTGCTGACGATGGTGTTCCGCTCGATCTGGGTGCCGATCAAGGCCGCTGCGGGCTACCTGCTCAGCGTGGGCGGCGCGTTCGGCGCGACCACCCTGGTATTCAACCAGGGCTGGTTCAAGGAGGTGATCAACCTGCCCGAGGCGGGCCCGGTGATCAGCTTCCTGCCGATCATCCTGATGGGCCTGCTGTTCGGCCTGGCGATGGACTACGAGGTGTTCCTCGTCTCGCGGATGCGTGAGGAGTTCGTCCACGGCAACACCGAGCGCTCGGTCGAGGACGGGTTCATCCACTCCTCGAAGGTCGTCGTCGCTGCCGCGCTGATCATGTTCAGCGTGTTCGCGTTCTTCGTGCCGGCCGGCGAGGGTGCGATCAAGCCGATCGCCTTCGCGCTCGCCGTGGGCGTGGCCCTGGACGCGTTCGTCGTCCGGATGACGCTGGTGCCCGCGGTGATGAAGCTGCTCGGACGCCACGCGTGGTGGCTGCCTTCGTGGCTCGACGCCCGGCTGCCGTCTTTCGACATCGAGGGTGAGTCCCTCACCCGCCAGGTGCACCTCGCCGATTGGCCCGCCGCTGGTGACAGCGCGGCGATCGTCGGCGAGGGGCTCACCGCAGAGGTGGGGGAGCGGACGCTGTTCGCCGACCTCGCGGTCCGGGTCGAGCCCGGCCAGGTGCTGGTCGTCGAGGGCGAGCACGCGCCGCGCCGCGCGCTCCTGCTCGCGCTGGCCGGCCGCGTCCGGCTCACCGGCGGAAACCTGAAGGTGCTCGGCCACGTCCTGCCGGAAGAGGCGCCGGTCGTGCGCAACCGGATCCCGGTCCTCGGCGCGTCCGTGTCCCACTTCGGGCGGGTGCTGAAGAAGCAGGCCGGCGGTGTCGTGGTCGTGGACGGGGCGGACGAGCTCTCCGACACCCAGGACCGGTCGTTGCGCCGCGCGCTGGCCGCGTCCGCCGAAGCCGCGGGGGAGGGGGAGCCGGTGACGTGGGTCCTCGGCGTCCTGCCCGGCTCTGATCTCGAGGCCCAGCTGCCGGTGCCGTTCCAGGTACTGAAGCTGGCATCCCACCTCGCTCTGGAAGGAACGAACCGATGAACGTCGAACGCCTGGACTCCCGTCCCGTGCGCTGGTACACGGTGCTGGGGCTGGTGCTGGTGCCGCTGCTGGTCGCCGGTGGTTTCCTGCTCGCCGGGGTGAACGCGGACAGCCGCCTGCACACCGTGCAGGCCGCGGTCGTGAACCTCGACGAGGCGGTGACGATCGACGGGCAGTACACGCCGCTGGGTCGCCAGCTCACCGCCAACCTGGTCGACTCCGACCGGACCGAGAACCTCACCTGGGTGCTCCAGAACGAGACGAACGCGCGCGCAGGGCTGGCCACCGGCGAGTACGCGGCGATGGTGATCATCCCGAAGAACTTCTCGGCCGCGGCGACCTCGTTCTCCGACAACGACGGTGACACCGCCGAGCAGGCGACGATCCAGGTGTACACGTCCCCGGTGGCAGGCGTGGCGGACGCGACGCTGGGTCGGCTGGTGGCCAGCGAGGCCGCGTCCATGCTGAACTCGACGCTCACCGAGGCCTACCTGAAGCAGATCTACATCGGCTTCAACGAGACCGGCAAGCAGTTCGTCACGCTGGCCGACGGGTCGGACCAGTTGGCGGACGGGGCCCAGAAGCTGGCCGACGGGATCAGCAAGGCGTCCGACGGCACGCAGGAGCTGTACAAGGGACAGCGCCAGCTGGCCGATGGGCTGGGCGAGATGGCCGACAAGACCGCGTCCATGCCGAAGCAGATCCGCAAGCTCGCCGACGGCGTCAGTGACTACGTGGACGGCGTGAACACGCTCGTCGACTCCTCGGTGGCCGGCCAGCAGACGATGATCTCGACGGTCAAGCAGTTCGAGGACGGGGCCGACCAGATGGCGACCTCGTTCGGGAACTTCGGCTCGAACACCCAGCTCGTCCAGGGAGCCACCCAGGCGGCGGAGGCCGCGGCGGGGCAGGTGTCCTGCCCCACCTTCAGCGCCGACGAGGCCACCCAGACCGCGATGTGCCAGGGCTTCAAGGCCGGGCTCACCGCGGGGACGGACGTCGGCGCGAACGTGGGCGTCAACGCTGCCGGCCAGGCTGCGCAACAGGGCGTCGAGCAGTTCGGGGCGGGACTCACCCAGTTCCGTCAGGGCCTCGAGGCCGCGGCGAACGACAAGGACACCGCCGCCCAACTCGCCCAGCTGAAGGCCGGCGGCAAGAAGCTGGCGTCCGGGACCGACGAGCTGGCCGACAGCATGCCGGCGCTGGTGAAGGGCATCGCCAAGAGCGCGGACGGGGCGAGCCAGCTCGCCGACGGCGTCGACGCGCTCGGAGCCGGCTTGATCGCGGCGTCCGACGGCGGCCAGAAGCTGGCCGACGGCATGCGCGAGATGGCGGACGGGATCGCCGACGGCAAGGACCAGCTGCCCAGCTACAGCAAGTCCGACCGGGAGAACCTCTCCACGGTGGTCGCCGCCCCGATCGACACGTCGTCGCTGAACGGTCTTGCGAACGCCAACGTGGGCTGGATCAGCCTGCTGCTGGTGCTCGCGCTGTGGCTCGGAGCGATGGCCACGTGGTCGGTGGTGAAGGCGATCGGCACCGGGCTGCTGAACTCCGCGGAGTCGACGGCCGTCCTGATCGCCCGTGCGCTGGTGCCGGGCCTGGTGATCGTCGGCGTCCAGGCCGTGGTGGTCGCGGCGCTCGCCCAGTTCGGGCTCGACCTCTCCCCGCAGAAGTGGCTGGCCGTGACCGGCGTCCTGCTGCTCGCGGGCGCGACCTTCGTGGTGGTGAACCACGCGCTGGTCGCGTGGCTGGGCGGCATCGGACGCCTGATCGCGCTGCTGTTCGCCGTCCTGACGACCGCATCCGCGCTGGTGGGGGCCGCGCCGGAGGTGTTCGCGACGCTGCGGGGCTTCTCGCCGCTGACGCCCGCGTTGGACTCGATCCGGGCCATCGTCACGGAGTCGAGCGGAGCCACCACGTCGGCCTTCGTCCTGGTGGGCTGGCTCATCCTCGGGTTGACCGCGAGCGCCGTCGCCGTCGCCCGCCGCCGCACGACGACGCTGGCCGCCGTCCTCGCCGCCGCCTGACCGGCCGCGCTGCCGTCC
The DNA here is from genome assembly GCF_049840635.1 of Propionicimonas sp. Taxonomy (GTDB): domain Bacteria; phylum Actinomycetota; class Actinomycetes; order Propionibacteriales; family Propionibacteriaceae; genus Propionicimonas. The sequence goes on along the minus strand of NZ_JASGKL010000005.1, from coordinate 1,578,055 downwards.
CGGGCTTGGGTGGCTGCTGTCATCGCGGTTGGCAGTTGTCGTCATCCCGGGCTTGACCCGGGATCTCCGGGACGGTGCTGACTGCACGTCAGGGATCGGGTCGGTCCCGCCACAAACGCTCCCGAAAGAAGCAAACGCTCCCGAAATCTCGGGAGCTTCTGCGAGTTTCGGGAGCGTTTGTGAGTGAAGCGGACGAGAGGGGGCAGGACGCGGGGTCGGTGCTAGCCCTGCTGGTGGGACTCGACGGGCTCGGCCGGCTCGACGGGGTCGGGGGGCTGGAGCGGGGCGACGCCGGTGCCGACCTCGGCCTGGCGGGACGCGGCCGCGCGCTCGGCCTGCGCTGCGGCGGCGCGGAGGGCGACGGCGCGGGCGAAGTCGGCCTGCGTGGGCATGCCGTAGGCGCGCGCCGTGGTGTCGTGCATCTCCACCACGTAGCGGTGCAGGCGCTCGGAGAACTGGTGGGCGATCTCGCCGGGGGCGGCGCGGAGCGGCCGTCCGAACACCACGTGGACGTGCGGACGCCCCGGCACGGGCACGTTCGCCCCGTACGGCATCGCCGCGTACGCGCCGACCAGCGCGATCGGCAGCACGGGCACGTTGCGGGAGATGCTCAGCGCGGCAGCGCCCGGGGTGAAGTTCGCCATCGCGCCGGTGCGCGACCTCGTCCCCTCGGGAAAGATCAGGATCGGCACGCCCTCGCTGACCAGCCGCGCGGCGAGGCCGCGCAGGCCGGTGCGGTTCGCGTGCCCCTGGCGTTGCACGGGGAACGAGTTGAAGAACAGCGTCGTGGGCAGCGCGGTGTACCAGTTGCTGAAGAAGTAGTCGCCGGCGGTCGCTGCAGCGAGGTTCTTCGACAGCCGCCGCGGCAGTGCGCCGTAGATGAGCGGCGCGTCGAGGTGGCTGGAGTGGTTCGCAACCACGACGAACGGCTCCCTCAGCCCCTCCAGGTTCCGCACGCCGTGCTCGTGCACGGTGAGCGCGGACCAGATGTACGGCTTCATGATCAGGTGCTGCGCGATGAACCGGGCGGACCCCGGTCCCGCGGACGTGTACCTGCTCAGCTTCGGCTCAGCCACCCGAATCCTTCCGTGTAACCCGGCCATTGTGCCGCACCAGGGATCCGGGACGCACTGTCTCAGCCGCCCGCGCGCCGATTTCAGGCAGGCTCGGCGAGCAACTCCGCGTGGCGGGCGAGCCGGCGCAGGGCGTGCGAGCAGCGCCAGCGGACGGCCTCGGGCGTGGTTCCCAGTTCGCCCGCCGCCTGCGCGCTCGTGCGGCCGGCGACGTACACCGTCCACAGCACGCGATGCGTGTCGGCGTCGATCAGACCGAGGTTCCGTGCATCCCGCAGCGTCGCCGTGGCGTCGGCCTCCGCGAGCGGAGCCGGGGGATCGAGGCCGTCGACCGGGGGCGGGAAGGGACGCCGCGCGAGGCTGCGCCGCATCGCCCAGGCGAGGTTGGCGGCGATGGCGCGCGGGCGCCGGTCCAGCGGGTACTCGGCGATCGCCAGCCACAGCTCGGCGATCACGTCCGGGATGCTCCCCGCTCGTCCTGCGCACAGCAGCACCGCCTTGCCCAGCATCGACTGCAGCACGACGCGATGGGCGAGGCCGTCGCCGGCCGCGCCGAGCCGCAGCAGGGCGGCCAGGACGCTGTCGGGGCTCGCGCGGACCAGTCCGAGCACGGCGCCGACGTTCGCAGCCGCGGCCAGCGCGGGTTCCCCGGCCCAGTCCCCGATCGGGCGGGCGGCGAGGTCACGCCACTCGTCGTCCAGTGCTGCCAGTGACCGGTGTGCGTCCATGCCGGACAGCGTCGCGAACCGGTGTTGCCCACAGTGTTGCCCGACAGGGGCACGGTGTTGTCCGCCGTCCACCGGGGTGTGGTCCGCCGCGAATCCTGTGTGGCTGCTGAGCGGCTCTCGGGGCTTTCTAACGATTCGGCAACGACGCCTCCCCGCAGGCGGTTGAAACGTGCGAAAAGTCGTACGATGGTGACGTACTCATCCAGGGGGTTGACGGCCCGACCGTCATCACGTTCGCCCAGGGGGACGCTCGGATATCCAGCGTCCCCCTGGTGCCGTTCAGGGGCGCGTCAGCGGCTGGTGTACTCGGCGAAGGCGCGTTCCAGGAACTCGGCCAGGTCGCCGGTCTCGCCGTCCCGGCCCCCTCGTCCGATCACGAGCGTCGGGTCGCTCGGCTGCGGTGTCACCCCGGTGAACCGGGCCAGCGCGGATCCCGTGGTGATCAGCTGGTAGTAGCGGCCGTCGGGTGCGACGGCGAGTGTCCGCGCGCGGTTCAGGTACCAGCCGACCAGAGGGGTCTTCACCCTCGTCCCGTTCAGCAGGGTGGCCTGCAGCGGCTCGGGCGCGGCGCCGGCCTCGCCGAGGCGGGCGACAAACGCGTCCAGCTGGGTCTGCGCGGCCCTCGCCTCCGCCTGCGCGGACGCCTGTGCCAGCTCGTGCCTTCGACGCGCGTCCGCCTGGCGCCGGCTCTCCTCAGCCATGCTGCACAGGGTAGTGCCGGTGCGGTGGGGTTGGCCCGGGCTCCTAGGCTGGGCGCGGATGTCAGGAGGTGAGATGGAGCCGAACGGACCGACGGAGTCGACCGGTCGCGGTCTCGTCGACCGCCTGGCGATCGGCGCCCTCCTCGGCGTCCTCGTCGTCTCGATCGGTGGCGTCGCGCTGCTCACCGTGTACCTGAACAGGCTCGGGGACGCCGTCGCGGGCCTGCAGCGGGTGGACCCCCTCGCCTCCTACGCCGGCCGCCCCAGCGCGGTCGGCGTGGACGGGGTGGACGCGGTGAACTACCTGCTGACGACGACCGATGAGGCGGGCACGCTCGAGGCTGTCGTCATCGTCCACCTGTCCTCCTCCCGGCGCGACCTGACCATGGTCGCGCTCCCGTCCGACCTCCTCGTCGACGACGGCAGCGGGGCCACGACGCTCGCCGCGAGCTTCGTCCGGGACCCGCTGCAGACGGCACGGGCGGTCGAGTCGTTGACCGGGGCCCGTATGGACCACCAGGCGCACCTCGACCTCGACGGGTTCGCGGGCGTGGTCGACAGCCTCGGCGGCATCGCGATCAACGGCGCGGCACTCAACGGCGAGCAGGTGGTCTCCCTGCTGAACTCCGCCCCCGACGCGTTGACGCGGTCGGTGCGCACGGCCGACCTGCTGCAGGCGGCGTTCGCCAGGGCCAGCCTCAGCTCGACGATCGCCGACCCGACCCGGTTCGACAAGGTGATGGACGCCCTCACGCCCTGCCTCACGGTGGACTCTGCGCTGACCAGTGACGAGATCAGGGGGACGATCGTCGAATCCCGCGTGCGGGCGGACCGGATCGCCACCTGGTCGCTGGCCACCACCGCGACGAACGCCGGGGCAGAACCGGACGACGTGGCGCTGGCCGCCCTCCGGACGGCGTTCGCCGAGGACGCGTTCGCGGCGACGCAGGCCCCCGCGACGACCCGGTCCGCCGCGTCCGCCACGGGGTCGCCGAGCCCCACGGCCGTCGTGCCCACGGTCAGTACCTCGCCGCAGCCGACCGGCACCCCTGACCAGCGGATCGCGACCACGACGACCAGCAGCCCGCGCTGAGGCCGGTAAGGTCGGCCGGGTGAGGACACGGTGCAGGGGGCGGCTCGCCTCGGGGCTGTTCGGGACGCTGTTGCTGGTGGGCGCCGGTGGGGCGCTCGTCTGGTGGTTCCGTTACGCGGCCGATCGTCCCGCAGCCAGGGCCTGGGCCGAAGGGACGGACGCCCTGCGCTGACCGGCCCGCATCGCCGGCGGCCAGGATCACTCCAGGAAGTCGTCCCCGGTGCCCGGCTGGGCGGTGAGGACCTCGCGCAGGGCCTCCCCGACGGCGATGGCGTGGTCCTCGGGATCCTCCATCGAGCTCAGGCGTGCGTGCAGCTCGGGGTCGGTGGACGCCGTCCACAGGAGGAGGTCGAACACCTCGAACTCGATCTCGACCGGGTCGCCGTGCTCGTCGAAGGCCAGCCGGAGTTCAAGGCTGGCCGGAGGCCAGGCGTCGCCGTAGGACTCCTCGATCCCCAGGCCCCGGAAGCTTCGGATGAACGACTCGGGCTCGGCCTCGAAGACGACCTCGGTCACGCCCTCGTCCGCGTCCGTCACCGAATCGAACTCGAAACCGAACGGCGCCAGCTCGTCGATGAGGGCGTCGACGTACTCGTCCTGGATCCGCATGGCGCAACGTTAGTCGAGGGCGGGCCCCCAGCGACCCCCGTGGCCGGGACGCACACGACCTTCACAGGATCGGCGCGGACGCGCGGCACCGCCGTACCCGCGGGAGGTCGTGGGGATCCCTTCTGGCCGGATTCCGAGGGTCGCAGGGACGTAGGGTGTGTCGGATGTGGCTCGCCTTCGCCCTCGGCTCGGCGTTCTTCGCCGGGCTGACCGCGATCCTGGCGAAGGTGGGGGTGCGGCACACCCCGTCCCACCTGGTCACCGCGATCCGCACCGGGGTGGTGCTGGTGTTCGCGTGGCTGGTGGTGTTCCTCGTCGGCTCGCAGGCCACGATCTGGCAGCTCGGGGGCGGCACGATCGGGTTCCTGGTGCTGTCGGGCCTCGCCACGGGCGCGTCCTGGCTGTGCTATTTCCGGGCGCTGCAGCTGGGTGACGTGAACAAGGTCGCGCCGATCGACAAGTCCAGCGTCATCCTGACCGTCCTGTTCGCGATCGTGCTGCTGGGCGAGACCCAGGACCTGGCCACGCGGCTGGCCGGCATCGCCGTGATCGGTGTCGGCACCTTCCTGATGGTCGAGCGGCGAAGGGACGTGGGGAGCGGCAAGGCGCCACGGCGGACGTGGCTGCTCTACGCCGTCGCCTCCGCGGTGTTCGCCGCGCTGACCGCGATCCTGGGCAAGATCGGCATCACGGACGTGGAGTCCAACCTCGGCACGGCCATCCGGACCGGTGTGGTGCTCGTGATGGCGTGGGTCGTGGTGCTGGTGGCGGGCGAGCACCGCCGGATGCGGGAGGTGCCGCGGCGCGACCTGACCTTCATCCTGCTGTCCGGCGTCGCGACGGGGGCGTCGTGGCTGTGCTTCTACCGGGCGTTGCAGGAGGGCCCGGCCAGCCTCGTCGTCCCGATCGACAAGCTCAGCATCGTGGTGACCGTCGCCCTCGCCGCCCTGGTCCTGCACGAGCGGCTGACCCGCCGCGCCCTCGTCGGGCTGGTCCTGATCGTCGCGGGCACGCTGGTGATGCTGGTCTGAGTGGGGCGGATCGGTCAGCCGTTGTACGTGCCACGGGCGCGGACAAAGCCCGTCGATGTTCTCAGAACGCGGGCCTGACAAGGGGCGACGGGGTGGAGCATAGGGGACTCGAACCCCTGACCCCCTGCTTGCAAAGCAGGTGCTCTACCAACTGAGCTAATGCCCCTCGCGGCGTCATTCTCGCATCCCGCGCGGGTCGCGCCCAAACCCGGCGCCGTCGGGGGCCGACTGCGGATCTGCGCTCCAGATGCGCTCACCCTCGCCGCTTCGGGCCCTCGATGGCATCCACCGCGCAAATCCTCCGGGGAGGTGTTCGGGCGGCGCCCCCGCGCCGCTGAATCGCCCGATTGGGATGGGGCATCTACGCTTGAACCCATGTGGTCCAGGCGGGAAGAGGTCGACTACGCCCTGCAGCGGCGCAACACGCTGCAGGCGCTGCGGCGTCCCCAACGATCGCTCGAGGGCAGCGACGTGTGCGACGCCGACCCCCTGCTGCTGCGGGCGGCGATGCACCACGGCGAGGAGTCGACGGTGCCGTGCCCGATCTGCGAGGCGCCCCGCCTGCTGAACCTGAACTACGTGTTCGGTGAGCAGCTCGGGCAGTACTCCGGACGCATCAAGTCCACGCCCGAACTCGAGGAGATGCAGGGCGAGTACGGCGAGTTCACCGTGCGCGTCGTCGAGGTGTGCACCGACTGCGGCTGGAACCACATGATCTCCTCCTACCTCCTCGGCGACGGCGTCAAGCGCCGCCCCCCTCGCCGCCAGTCCACCGTCGAGGACATCTATGGCTGACCCCAAGCGATCCGCGGGCCCGCGGAGCGCCCCGAAGGCGAAGACGACCCGGAAGGGGAGGAAGAAGACCAGCCTGTGGGTGCGCATCCCCCTGTGGATCCTCTCCCTCGTGCTCGTCGTCGGCGTGATCGGCGCCGGCGTGGTCGCCTACGCCTACACCTCGATCAAGCTGCCCGACCCCAACTCCGACTTCAGCACCAACACGACCTTCGTGTACTACAACGACGGCAAGACCAAGATCGGGTCCTTCCAGGTCCAGAACCGGCAGTCGATCAGCTACGAGGACATGCCGCAGCACGTGAAGGACGCGATCGTCGCCGCGGAGAACCGCACCTTCTGGACCGACCCCGGCATCTCCCCCACCGGCCTGCTCCGCGCGGCGCTCGGCCTCGTCGGGCTGTCACCGGCGGACGCGACGGCCACCGGCGGCGGCTCCACGATCACGCAGCAGTACATCAAGGTGATGTACCTGTCGTCCGAGCGCAGTTTCACCCGCAAGGCGAAGGAACTCCTGCTCGCGACCAAGATGGGCCAGGAGCTCAGCAAGCAGGACATCCTCGAGGGCTACCTGAACACCGTCTACTTCGGACGCGGCGCGTACGGCATCGAGGCGGCCGCGCAGGCCTACTTCAAGGTGTCCGCGGCCAAGCTCACTCTGGCCCAGTCCGTCGCGCTGGCCGCCATCGTGAACTCGCCGGGCAACCTTGACCCCGCCAACGGTGACCAGCAGGCCGCCGACCTCCTCGAGCGGTACCAGTACACGCTCAACGGCATGGTCGACATGGGTGCGATCACCGCGTCCGAGCGCGCCGAGATCTACGACAAGCTCCCCAAGTTCCCCAAGGTCGCCAAGGACTCGGCCTTCGGTGGCCCGAAGGGCTTCCTCCTCACCATGGTCAAGAACGAACTGCTGGCGAAGGGCTTCACCGAGGAGCAGATCAACGGCGGCGGCCTCAAGGTCGTCACCACCTTCGACGCCACCGCGCAGGACGCCGCCGTCGAGGCCGCGCAGAAGATGACCCTGCAGGCCGCGGGCAGCAAGAAGGCGGCCAAGAACCTGCACGCGGGACTCGCGTCCATCGACAACGCGACCGGCGGGGTGCTCGCGCTGTACGGCGGCCCCGATTTCCTGGAGAGCCAGTGGAACTGGGCCACCAACCCCCGTCCGACGGGCTCGACCTTCAAGACCTACGCGTTCGCCACCGCGCTGGCGAACGGCTGGACCTTCAACGACAAGCTCAACGGCAGTTCCTTCACGCCGAAGGGCGACTCCGTCCCCGTCCGCAACGCCGACGGCAACTTCGGCATGATCACCATGCAGTACGCGCTCACCCACTCGGTGAACTCCGCGTTCGTCGACCTCGTCACGCAGATCGAGGACGGGCCGTCGCAGGTGCAGCGGATGGCCGAGGCCGCCGGCGTCCCCGAGGGCGGCCACTGGGACCTCAGCAACCGGATCGCGCTCGGCAACACCGAGGTCAGCCCGCTGAACCAGGCCGCCGCCTACTCCACCTTCGCCAACCAGGGCCTGCGCAGGGACGCGCACGTCGTCAAGGAGGTCTTCGAGTCCAACGGCGACCAGAGCTACGCCGCCGACACCGAGGGCAGCCAGACCATCGACATGGACGTCGCGATCGACACCACCCAGGCGCTCACGAAGGTGACCCAGGACGGCACCGGCTCGCGGGCGGCCTACCTCGGCTACCCGGTCGCCGGCAAGACCGGGACGGTCGGCTACGGCGTGGAGAAGAAGACCGCCTACGGCACCACGACCGTCCGGGAGACCAGGGCGGCGTGGTTCGTCGGGTACACCGCGCAGGTCACCACCGCGGTCATGTACGTGAAGGGCAAGCAGGGGACGGGCGACCTCGGCTCGGGCTTCTACGGCGCCACGTGGCCGCTGTCGACCTGGCTGGAGTACATGAAGGTCGCGATGGAGGGAAAGGACAAGGTCGCCTTCGAGCCGGCCACCACTCGCACGTCCACACAGTCGCCCACGCCGAAGAAGACGCACACGTCCACGGCGACGGCGTCCGCCACCGCCTCGGCGACCGACTCGCCGAGCGCCACCGACACCCCGACCACCGAGCCGTCGACCGAGCCGACCACGACCGAGCCGACGACCGAGCCGACCAAGTCGAGCGAGCCGAAGCCGACGAGCTCGTCCAGCGGGGGCCCGTAACGCGTGCCCGGTCGGCGTTTGCTCCTCGCGGGTCGTCGCTCGCTCCTCGTCCCGGCTTCTCGTCCTAGGATCGCGGCGTGACCAGCCCCGTACCGGCCCTGTCGAGGGTCCTCGGCGGTCCGATGGGTCGGCACGCCCGTCCCGGAGGGACGTGGTTCTCCCCTGCGCCGTTCGCGTTCCTGACCCTCACCCTTTCCTGGCTCATCGTGATGATCAGGCAGGTGCCCTGCCGGAGCAGCAGCGACCAGTACCTGCCGTGGATGTGCTACTCCGACATCCCGATCCTCTACTACTGGCGCGGGCTGAAGGACGGCCTGGTCCCCTTCCTCCAGACCGACCTCGAGTACCCGGTGCTGACCGGCGCCTTCATGGAGTTCTGTCGCCGCCTGGTGGTGTTCCTGGGTGGGAAGAGCGAGCCCGGGCTGAGCAGCGAGGACGTCACCCACGCCACGAACCTGTTCTTCGGGATCAACGCGGTGCTGCTGTTCGTGCTGATGGGTGTGCTGATCTGGGCGCACCTGCAGATGAGCAGGCCGTGGGACGCGCTGATGATCGCTGCGTCCCCCGCGATCCTGACCGCCGGCCTGGTCAACTGGGACGCGCTCGTCCTCGCGATGACCGCGCTCGCGATGCTGGCGTGGTCGCGGAGGAAGCCGTTCTGGGCGGGCTTCTGGCTGGGACTGGGGATCGCGGCGAAGCTCTACCCCGTGCTGCTGCTGGTGCCGCTCACCGTGCTGTGCTTCCGGTCGAACCGGTTCAAGGCCCTCGCCCTCACCTACGTCGGCACGGTCGCGTCCTGGGTGGCGGTGAACCTGCCGGTCTACCTCGCCGCTCCCGAGGGATGGCTGAACTTCTGGACGTTCAACGCCGATCGCGGCGGCGACCTCGGCTCGGTCTGGTACGCGCTGAGCCTGATCGGCATCGACATCGCCTCGGTGTCCCGGCTGGAGGCCGGGCTGATGGTGGCCGGCACGGTCGTCATCTGCGCGCTGCTGCTGCTCGCGCCGCGGCGTCCCCGCTTCGCCCAGGGCGCGTTCCTGATCGTCACCCTCTTCCTCGTGGTGAACAAGGTGTACTCGCCGCAGTACGTCCTGTGGCTGCTGCCGCTGCTCGTCCTGGCCCGGCCGCGGTGGGTGGACTGGATCGCCTTCTCGATCGCGGAGACCGCCTATTTCGCGGCCGTGTGGGGCCACCTGGACAGCCAGTTGACCAACGGCGCGGGCGACCACCGCCTCTACGTGCTGGCGATCTTCGTACGGATCGGGGTCCAGCTGTGGATCTGCGCCCGGGTGGTGCGCGACATGTTCGACCCCAGCCGCGACATCGTGCGGGCCGGCGGGCTCGACGACCCGGACGGCGGCGTCCTGGACGAGGCGCCGGACGCGACGTGGGTGACGCGACTCACCCGCGGCCCGGTCTCGTCATGAGCAGGCCGTGAGCACGTCGGGCACGCGCGTGGCGTCCCGCCGCCCCGGTCGGCCGTCCCGGCGGCGGGCCCAGACGACGGCCGATGCCCGCCTCGTCGTCCAGGCGTGGTTCGGGACCCGGCTCGTGATCTTCTTCATCGCAGCGTGGGTGATGGTGTACGACCACCGCAGCGCGTCCGACGTGTTCGGCAACTGGGACGTCGTGCACTACCTCGGGATCGCGGCCAACGGCTACGCGGAGGCGAACTCGATCGCGTTCTTCCCGGGCTGGCCGCTGCTGGTGCGGCTGGCGGCCACGACCGGGGTGCCGGCGCTGGTGGTCGGCATCCTGCTGGCCCTGGTGGCGTCCGGCTTCGCCACGGCGGCCCTGTACCGGCTCGGCGGGGCGCCGGCTGCGATCGCGTGGCTGCTCGCGCCGACGGCGGTGTTCACGGTGGTGCCCTACACGGAGGCGGTGTTCTGCGCCGCGGCGTTCTGGGCGTGGGAGCGGGCGACGGCGAAGCAGTGGGGTGCGGCAGCCGTGCTGGCCGCGGTCGCGGCGTCCGTCCGGGTGTCCGGGGTGTTCCTGATCGCTGCGCTCGCCGTCCTCGCGCTCACGCAGGCAGGGGCTGTGCGGGACCGCGGCCGACGACTGCTCTGGCTGGCGATCCCGGTCGCTGTGGTCGCCGCCTACCTCGGCTACCTGTACGTGGTCACGGGCAGCTGGACGGCGTGGCTGGACGCGCAGGAGGCCGGCTGGGCACGCGGGTTCGCCTGGCCGTGGGAGTCCTTGAAGCACACGCTGGCCGTCCTCGAGCCGGGCGCGTACGCCGACCACCCGGAATGGCACTGGGTGTTCCTCGCCGAGATCATCAGCATGGCCGTCGGGCTCCTGGTCACGATCGTCTGCCTCGTACGTCGCCGCTGGGGCGAGGCGACCTGGGTCGGTCTCCAGGTGGTCGCGTTCGGCACGTCGTACTGGTTCATGAGCGTGAACAGGGCCGTCCTGCTGTGGTTCCCGTTGTGGACCGAACTCGGCCGCCTCGTCCCGACGAAGGGACGCCCTCCGGCGTGGCGCGCCGCCCTCATCGGCGTGGTGGTCGTGGTGGCGCTGGTGGTCCAGGCCGCCTGGGCCTGGCTCTTCTACACCGGCCGCTGGGCCAGCTGACCGCCGCCGGGTGTTGTCCTCCCGGGTTTGACCCGGGATCTCGGTGGTCGTGGTGGCGGGTACGTCGTCGAGATCCCGGCTTTCGCCGGGATGACAGGGGGCGGGTGCCGCGTGCCGCGTGTTTGTCATCCCGGGCTTGACCCGGGATCTCGGTGTACGTGCGCGCACCGCTCGACGGGGCGCGTGCCCGAGATCCCGGCTTTCGCCGGGATGACAGGTGGGGTGGAGTGCGCCGGGCGTTGTCATCCCGGGCTTGACCGGGGATCTCGGTGTGGGTGATGGCTGGTTGTCGTCGGAGATCCCGGCTTTCGCCGGGATGACAGGTGGGGTGGAGTGCGCCGCGCGTTGTCATCCCGGGCTTGACCCGGGATCTCGGTGTCCGTGGGGGCTGGTCGTCGTCGAGATCCCGGCTATCGCCGGGATGACAGGTGGGCGGGTGGTGGCCGGGATGACAGGGGCGGGCCGGAGGAGTACTGATTGACACCTATGGTTACGTAACCGTAAGTTAAGGGTCTGCCGGTGTCCCTTCGACCAGGAGTTCCCTTGACCGAGCCCACAGGCACGAACCGCGAACCGTCGGTGGCCGACGTACCCGTCCAGCTCCTCGACCCCACCGGACGCCGCGTGGACCACCCGGACTTCGCCTTCCCCGGCACCGACGCCGAGATCGCCGCCCACCTGCGCGACATGGTGCTCACCCGCCGCATCGACACCGAGGCGACCGCCCTGCAGCGCAAGGGCGAGTTGGGCCTGTGGCCGCCGTCGCTGGGGCACGAGGCCGCGCAGATCGGCTCCGTCCGCGCCACCCGCGACCCCGACCTGGTGGTGCCGTACTACCGCGAGCACGGCGTCGCCTGGTGCAAGGGCGTCGACCCCGTCGACATCCTCTCGACCTTCCGCGGCACCGGATCGATGGACTGGCCGTCCCGCCCCGACAACCTCCACCTCTACTCGTTCGTGATCGGCACCCAGACCCTGCACGCCGTGGGGATGGCGATGGCGCTCCAGCGGGACGGGCTGGTCGGAAACGACGACCCGGCGGCGAACGCGGCCGCGATCGTCTACTTCGGCGACGGCTCCACCAGCCAGGGGGACGTGAACGAGGCCTTCGTCTTCGCCGCCTCCTGCGACGCCCCGGTCGTGTTCTTCTGCGTGAACAACCAGTACGCGATCAGCGAGCCCACCGTCCTGCAGGCCCGCGTCCCGCTCTACCGGCGCGCGCAGGGCTTCGGCTTCCCGGGCGTCCGCGTGGACGGCAACGACGTCCTCGCCGTCCAGGCCGTCACCGAATGGGCGCTCGACCACGCCCGCCGCGGCCTCGGCCCCGTCCTGGTCGAGGCGTACACCTACCGGATGGGCGCCCACACCACGTCCGACGACCCCACCAAGTACCGCCTCGACGCCGAGGTGGAGGAGTGGCTGGCCAAGGACCCGATCGAGCGGGTCAGGACCTACCTCCTGGCGACGGGGGCGATCGACCAGGCCTGGCTGGACGGGCTCGCTGCCGAGTCGGACGCCCTCGCCGAGCGCCTGCGCGCGGGGTGCGTCGCCCTCCCGGAGCCGGACCTCGCCGACTATTTCGGACTCGTCCACGCCCGCACCACCGAACACCTGCTCGCCCAGCGCGAGGCGTACCTCGCCTACGAGTCGTCCTTCGAGGAGGCCTGATGAGCACCCAGACCGAGGCGGCGCCCGCCGTCGAGCAGGCGACCAGGACGCTCACGATGGTCAAGGCCATCAACGCCGGCCTGCGCCGTGCGCTGGCCGAGAACCCGAAGGTGCTGCTCGCCGGCGAGGACATCGGCCCGCTCGGTGGCGTCTTCCGTGCGACCGAGGGACTCCAGGCCGAGTTCGGCCCGGACCGGGTGATCGACTCCCCGCTCGCCGAATCGGGCATCGTGGGGACGGCGATCGGCCTGGCCCTGCGCGGCTACCGTCCGGTCGTCGAGATCCAGTTCGACGGCTTCGTGTTCCCGGCGTTCGACCAGATCGTCACCCAGGTCGCCAAGATGCGGTTCCGCTCGCACGGACGCCTCGGCGTCCCGATGGTGATCCGGATCCCCTACGCCGGCGGCATCGGCGCGATCGAGCACCACAGCGAGTCGCCGGAGGCCTACTTCGCGCACACCCCGGGGCTGAAGGTCGTCACGCCGGCCACGTCCTCGGACGCCTACTGGATGATCCAGCAGGCCATCGCGGACGACGACCCGGTGATCTTCCTCGAGCCCAAGCGGCGGTACCACGAGAAGGGCGAGGTGGACACGGCCGCCGCCCCCGCCCTCGACCTGTACGCCGCGCGGGTCGCGAAGCCCGGCACGGACGCGACCCTGATCGCCTATGGGCCGATGGTCCGCACCTGCCTGGACGCGGCCGCCGCCGCTGCGCAGGACGGCCGCAACCTCGAGGTGATCGACCTCCGCTCGCTCTCCCCGCTCGACGACGCCGTCGTGTTCGCGTCCGTCCGGCGCACCGGGCACGCCGTCGTCGTCCACGAGGCGCCGGGGACGCTGGGCATGGGCGCGGAGCTCGCCGCCCGGATCCAGGAGCAGTGCTTCTACGACCTGCAGGCTCCCGTGCTGCGCGTCACCGGCTACGACCTGCCCTACCCGCCCAGCCGGGTGGAGGACCGCTACCTTCCCGATCTCGACCGCGTCCTCGACGCCGTCGACCGTTCGCTGGCCCACTGAGGAGCGCAGATGCACGAGTTCAAGCTGCCCGACCCCGGCGAGGGCCTGCTCGAGGCCGACATCGTGTCGTGGAAGGTGGCCGTCGGCGACACCGTCGCGGTCAACGACGTCCTCGTCGAGATCGAGACGGCCAAGTCGCTGGTCGAACTGCCCTCGCCGTACGCGGGGGTGATCGCGGAGATCCTCGTCGCCGAGGGCCGCACGGTCGATGTGGGGACGCCGATCATCCGGATCGCCGACACTGCCGACGAGGCCGCCGCGCCCGCGGCGTCCGTGCCCTCGGCGGCGCCGGCGGCCGCCGGTGCGCCGACCAGCGCTCCTGCCGGGGCCGCCCCGGTACCCGCAGGTGAGTCGCGCGAGGCCTTCCTCGTCGGCTACGGCGCCCGGTCGGGAGCGGTGAGCCGGCGCCAGCGGAAGGCCGCGCCGGAGGCCGCCGCGCCGGCCCGTCCCGCCGCGCCCGCAGCCCCGGTTCGCCCGGCTCCCGCCGCTCCGGCCGCCCGGACGGTGTCCGCGCCGAGCCCGGTCTCGGCGTCCAGCTCGGCCTCCGCGCCGAGCCCCGCGTCCGCGTCCAGCCCCTCGCCCGCACCCGCTGCGCCGCGCGCCAAGCCGCCCGTCCGCCGGGTGGCCAGGGACCTCGGGATCGACCTCGCCGCCGTCCAGCCGACCGGGCCCGGGGGGACGGTGACCATCGACGACGTGGTCGCCGCAGCCGGGGGGACGGGGGAGAAGCGGATCCCGCTGAAGGGCGTCCGCAAGCAGATGTTCCGCTCGATGACGGCGTCGCTGGCCGTCCCGCAGGCGACCGCCTTCGTCGAGGTGGACGTGACCGCGACGATGGAGCTGATCGACACCCTCAAGCGCCGCCGCGACTTCACCGGCCTGAAGATCTCGCCGCTGGCGATCTTCGCCAAGGCCGCCTGCCTGGCGATCGAGCGGGTGCCGGAGATCAACTCCAGCTACGACGCCGAACGCGACGAGGTCGTCCTGCACGACGACGTGAACCTCGGGATCGCCGCGGCCACCCCGCGCGGCCTGCTCGTGCCGAACATCAAGGCCGCGGACAAGCTCAACCTGCTCGAACTGACCGCAGCGATCAACGAGCTGGTGCCGCTGGCCCGGACGGGCAAGGTGCCTCCGTCCGCCCTCAGCGGCGGGACGTTCTCGATCACCAACGTCGGTGTGTTCGGGGTGGACGGCGGCACGCCGATCCCCAACACCGGCGAAGCGGCGATCATGTGCCTGGGCACGATCCTGCGCAAGCCGTGGGTGGTCGGCACGGGCGAGAACGAGCACATCGAGCCGCGGAGCGTCTGCACGGTGACGATCACCTTCGACCACCGCCTCGTCGACGGCGAGATGGGCTCGAAGTTCCTCGCCGACGTGTCCACGATCATGTCCGACCCTGCGCTGGCGCTCCTCTTCTGAGGCCGCTCGCCGAGGCGCGTCCTCGGCTCGCCGGCCGACCCCGTCCCACGAGCCCCGCCCGTTGCGTGTGCTCCCGAAGGGCGGCCTTGCTCCCCGAACTCCGGGAGCAAGGCCGCCTTTCGGGAGCAAACCGGGGGTGGGACGGCTGGCTCAGTCGGGACGGCCGGCCGCGTCGGCGGTGTCCCAGGGGCCCTGGCCGGGGTAGCGCAGCAGGCCACGGTCGAACTCGTCCCACACCGCGCGCAGTTCGGCCACGAGTTCGGGGTGCTCGGCGGAGAGGTCGGCCTTCTCGCGGCCGTCGGTCGTGACGTCGAACAGGCGATAGGTCGGCCCCTTGGCGCCGAAGAGGCGGGCGAACCAGCCCTTCGGCTCGCGGTCTACCAGCAGCTTGTAGCGTCCTCGCCGCACCGCACCCTGCTCCCGCGTGCGCCACAGGAGGTCCCGCTGGGGGGCCTCGGCGCCGTCCACCAACCACGACAGCAGGGACGTGCCGTCCAACGGGTGGGTGTCAGCCGGCCGCACGCCGGCCGCCTCCAGGATCGTGGCCGTCCAGTCGAAGGTCGAGTTCGGCAGGTCGCTCACCTGGCCGGCGTTGACGCCGTCCGGCCAGCGCACGATCAGCGGCACCCGGATCCCGCCTTCCTCGAGGTCGCCCTTCTCGCCCACGAACGGCCACAGGAAGGCGTACCGCTCCCCGCCGTTGTCCGAGGCGAAGACGACCACGGTGCTGTCGCGCAGCCCCTGGTCGTCCAGGGCCTGCAGCACCTCGCCCACGCCCGCGTCGAGGGCGGCCACCATCTCCCGGTACTTCGCCAGCGACCCGCCCTCCGGGTGGAACAGGGCCCGCAACGCAGCCATCCGGTCGCCGGGGTTGGTCGGGGTGATGCTCGCGCTCAACTCACGGTCGTCGGGTCCCTCCCACGGCCAGTGCGGTGCGGTGAAGTTCACCTGCAGGTAGAACGGCTGGTCTCCCACCGAGCGGACGTAGTCGGCCGCGTGCCTGCTGACGATCTGCGTGTAGTAGCCGTCCTCCGCGGTCGGCTCCTCCCCGTCCCACAGGTCCGGCAGGCCCGCGGTGTCGTAGTGGCCGAAGTAGTCCACGGCGCCGTCGAGGTTGCCGTAGAAGGTCTCGAAGCCCGCCTTCACCGGGCTGAACCACGGCATCCACCCGCAGTGCCACTTGCCGATCATCGCCGTGCGATAGCCCGCGTCCTTCAGCAGGGAGGGCAGCGTCGGGTGGTCGGCGGGGATGCCGTGTTCGGCGTCTCTCGTGCCCAGCGGCTCCTCGAGGCCGGCGGTGAGGCGGCCGGGGTAGCGACCGGTGTACAGCCCGATCCGGGTGGGGGAGCACGTGGCCGAGGTGGCGTACCCGTGGGTGAAGCGGACGCCGTCGCGGGCGAGCTGGTCGAGCACGGGTGTCTCGTTGTGCAGGGAGCCGTAGCAGCCCAGGTCCCCCCAGCCGAGGTCGTCGGCGAGGATGAAGACCACGTTGGGGCGGGTCGGGCGCGCCCCTCCGCGCGCGGCGAACGCACTTTCCGGCTGCTGCCAGGCCGCGCGGCGGTCGTGCAGGGGCGGGACGGCGGAGACGGTCATTCAGGCACCTTTCACCAGGGCGGGGGCGCGGACGAGGTCGAGCACCTCGCCGCGGAGTTGGGCGAACCGGGGGTCGGACTTGGTCGCGTGCTGTTCGCGTGGTTGGGGCAGCGGGACGTCCACGATCCGGCTCACCACCGAGGGCGGCGGGGTCAGCACCACGACCCGGTCGGACAGGTAGACGGCCTCGTCGACGTCGTGCGTGACGAAGACGATGGTCACCCCGAAGCGGTCACGCAGGGGGAGCACGAGATCCTCCAGGTCCATCCGGGTCTGGGCGTCCACGGACGCGAACGGCTCGTCCATCAGGAGGAGTTCGGGCTCGTAGGCGATCGCGCGGGCGATCGCGACCCGCTGCTGCATGCCGCCGGACAGCTCGCGCGGGTGGGCGCGCTCGCGTCCGCCCAGACCGACCGCGTCGAGGGCCTCGCGCGCCCTGGCGACCGCTTCGGGTCGGGGGAGCCCCTTCGACCGCAACGGGAACGTGACGTTGCCGAGCACGCTGAGCCACGGCAGCAGGGACCGGCTGTAGTCCTGGAAGACGAAGCCGACCTCCTTCGGAGGCTCGCCGTTCACGAGCTGCCCCGCAACCTCCGCGCGCCCCGCGCTCGGCTCGAGCAGGCCGGCGATGATGCGCAGGACGGTCGTCTTGCCCGCGCCCGACGGACCGACGATGGCGACGACCTCGCCGCGCTCGACCTCGAAGCTCACCCCGGAGAGAGCGACGTGGTCGCCCTTCTCGGAGACGTAGGTCTTGTGCAGGCCGCTCACCCGCACGATGGGAGTGCTCACTTGGTTCCTCCAGGACTGGCCAGCGGCAGCCCGAGGCGGGCGGTCAGCCGGCGTTCGACGGCCATGAAGCCGAGGTTGAACAGGACGCCCAGCCCCGCGAGCAGGACGATGCCCGCCCACATCCGCGCGTACGCGAACTCCTGCTGGGCGAGCAGGGTGACGGCCCCGATGCCGTGGGACGCGCCGACCATCTCACCGACGACCATCACCAGCAGTGCGGACGAGAGGCCGACTCGCGCTGCGGCCAGGATGTGGGTGGACGCTGCGGGCACGATCACCTGGAACGTCCGCCGGAGCCGGGGGATCCGGTAGACCCGGACGAGGTCGAGCAGGACGGGATCCGTGCTGCGCACGCCGTCCGCGGTGTTGATCACCGCGACGAAGAACACCGAGAGGGCGATCACGGCCTGCTGCATCTGGGCGCCGACGCCGAACACGATCAGGAACACCGGGAGCAGCGCTACTGTCGGCAGGGTGAGTCCGAACGACACCAGCGGCTGGATGATGGCGCGTGCGACGGGGACCCGGCCGAGGACCAGCCCCACCACGAGGCCGAGGGTGAGCCCGGAGACGTAGCCCACCGCGAGGTTCGCGAGGCTGGGCAGCACGTCGCGCGTGAGGCCCTCGCCGAACCACAGCTCGTTCGCTGCGGCCGCGATCGTCCCGAGTGGGGGGAAGTACGGGTTGCGGCCGGACGTGGCCACGGCCTGGTAGCCGGCCAGGGCGAGCGCCGGCACCACGAGGGGGACGAGGACGCGCGCCCACAGCCGGTCGACGACCGGGGTGCGGGGGGTTTCGACGGCGCTCACCGGCCCGCCCTCTCCCACGGCAGCAGGACGTGCTGGAGGCGTCCGAAGACCCACGAGATCAGCAGTCCGACCAGGCCTGTGACGATCGTGATCGCGTAGACGCGCTCGATGTTGTTGCCGCTCTGCGCGACGGCGAGGATGGACCCGAGGCCGCGCTCGCCGCCGACGAGTTCGGTCATGATCGAGACGCCGAACGTGATGCTGGCGGCCAGCCGGAGGCCACTGAGGATGACCGGGGCCGCGGCGGGGATGCGGATCAGGAAGAGGCGGCGAACCGGGTCGATCCGGAAGCTGCGGGCCATGTCCAGCACCATCGGGTCCACGGCGCGGATGCCGTAGCTGGTCTGGATCAGCAGCGGCCACAGCGCACCCTGGAGGACCAGGGCCAGCTTGAAGCCCAGACCGCCACCGATGACGAGGATCGCGATGGGCAGCACCACGATCGGCGGGATGGGGCGCACCGCGTCGATGGTGGCGCCGAAGATCCGGCGCAGCCACGCGCTCTCGGCCAGCGCGAGCCCGAACGGCACCGCGATCAGCAGGGCGAGGAGCAGCCCCAGGCCGGCGGAACCCAGCGTGTGGCCGAGCGTGACCCAGAAGCCGGGCAGGGCGAGCAGGGTCACCATGTCGGCGAGGGTGGCGCTCAGCGTCGGGACGGCAGACGTCCCCAGCAGGCCCGCCCGCACGGTCAGTTCCCAGAGGGCCCCCGCTCCCAGGATCCCGATCAGACCGAGCAGGCCGGTCCTCAGGCCTCCGGACGCGCTGGCGACGCGCGCCCGCCGCGCGGCGCCACCCAGGCGGGCGGCGCCGACGGCGTCGGAGGTGGCAGTGCTCACTGGCCCAGGAAGGTGTTGATGTCGATGTCGGTGGTGATCCAGCCGAACTTCTTCATCGCCGCGAGCAGCGGCTCGAAGTCGGCGGCCGTGACTGACGTGTCGATCTTGTCGAGGCGGATCGTGGCGGCGTCCTCGCTGGACAGGCCGCTGAGCGTGGCGCCGGCGGCCCGGACGTCGTCGAGGTGCTCGTTGCCGTAGGCGATCGACTTCTCCAGCCCGGCGCGGAACCGGCTGATCAGGTCCGCCTTGGAGGTCAGGGTGTTCGCGGAGGTGAAGATCCCGCCGGACGGTGTCCCTTCGGCGAAGGCCGCGGTGGCCGCGTCCCCGAGGTTGCGCACCTTGTTCGACTGCGTCTTCAGCGCCTGGGTGAGGTACGGCTCGAGGGCGAGACCGGCGTCCAGCTTCCCGGAGGCGACGTTGTCGGCGATCTGGTTGAACGGCAGCGGGACGAGCTCGAGGGTGCTCGGGTCACCGCCCTCGGACGCGATCGCCGCCTGGACCCACAGCACGCCGAAGGATCGCGGCGCGTTGGTGCCGAACTTCGTCCCGGCGAGGTCCTTCCACGAGGTGATGGGGGAGTCCTTCGCGACCAGGATGCCGCCGTTGGTGCCCTTCGGACCGATGTCTCCGAGGTGCTCGACCAGGCGGAGGTCCTGACCGCCGGCGAGGGCGACCAGCGGCGGGGCGTAGGCGGTGTAGCCGAGGTCGTACTGCCCGGCCACCAGCCCGGTGATGACGTTGGGGCCGCTGTCCACAGGCGTGACCTCGAGCTGGAGGCCCTCCGCCGAGAAGTAGCCCTGCTGCTCGCCGATGGTGAGGAACCCGAGCTCGAGGGTGGGGACAATGCCGATCTTGACGGTCTGGAGGCCGGCGCCGGCCGGTGAGGCGCTGCTCCTGGTGCCGGACCCGTCGTCCGCGCTGGCTGTCGAGCAGCCGACCAGGGCCAGGGCAGAGAGGGCGAGGGTGCCGCCCAGGAAGTTCCTGCGAGTGAAGCTGTCGGTCATTGGCTGTTCTCTTCCGTACGGGTTCTCGATGCCGGTGCCGAGCGGCGTGGCAGGTAGGACAGTAGCGCGATTACCTATGAATCCCACCAATACACTCGGAAATAGTCCACATCGTGTCGCGCACACGGCGAATACTCGTGCTGGGTGTATTCGTCCGCCCCACCCCGGGCTTCAGCCCGCGGTCTTCTCCGCGTCCGCCACGTCTGTCATCCGGGGCTTGACCGGGTATCTCCGTGGCGCTCGCTGGCGGGCGCGTCCGTGGTCTCCGTCTTCGCGGGGATGACAAGGGGTGGAGTGCCGGGAAGCCGATCAGGCGGGCGGGCTGGGCGGGTTTTGGATCGTCATGATGTCGGCGGGGGTGTGGCCGGTGCGGATGAGGTGGGCCATGGTTTCGATGGTGGGTTGGGTGTGGGTGAAGAAGTGGTAGTAGCCGGCGCACAGGTAGTTGAGGCCGGGTTGGCCGTCGGGGGTGGTGGTGAAGCGGTCTTTGGGGCAGCCGCCGTTGCAGGCCCAGCGGACGGGGCATTGTTGGCATTGGGTGGGCAGGGTGGTGCGTTTGTCGCGGCCGAATTGGCGTTGTTGGGGCAGGGTGACCAGTTCGGTGAGGGTGTGTTGGGCGAGGTTGCCCAGGCGGTAGTCGGGTTCGACGTAGTGGTCGCAGGAGTAGACGTCGCCGGTGTGTTCGGTGGCGATCGCGGTGCCGCATTCGGGGGCGTGGACGCACAGGGAGTACTGGCCGAACACGGCGCCGAGGGTGACGTCGAAGTGTTGGACGAACACGGTCCCGACGTCGCGGGTGACCCATTCGTCGAAGATGGTGGCCAGGAAGGTGCCCCATTGGTGGGGGCGGACGGTGCGGCTGGTGACCTGGTCACCGGTTTGTCGGTACAGGATGTGGTGGCCGGTGGGGTCGCGGTAGCCGTGTTCGGCTTCGGTTTCGTGGCCGGTCTCGACGCGTTCGACGATCGGGATGAACTGCAGGTAGCGGGCGCCGAGCTCGTCGCGGAAGTGGCGGTACACCTGGAGCGGGTGGTCGGCGTTCGCGGTGTTCACGGTGCACAGGATGTTGGTGTCCACCCCGTGCGCGGCGAGGAGGTCCCAGCCGCGGCGGACCTGGGTGTAGGTGCCGCGGCCGGCCTTGTTCACCCGGTAGGCGTCGTGCAGCGGTTCGGGCCCGTCCATCGACAGCCCGACCAGGAACCGGTGCTCGGCCAGGAACTCGGCCCACTCCTGGTCCAGCAGGGTGCCGTTGGTCTGGATCGCGTGCTGCACCCGCTGGCCCGGGCGCCGATACTGCTCGGACAGCCGGACCGCTTCCCGGAAGAACCCCAGCCCGCGCATCGTCGGTTCCCCACCCTGCCAGCCGATCGTCACCTCCCCGTCCGGCTGGGAGTCCAGATACGACCGCACGAACCGCTCCAACACCTCCGCGCTCATCCGCTGCGAATCCTGCCCCCACAACACCTCCTTGGACAGGAAGAAGCAATACGAACAATCCAGATTGCACGCCGCCCCCGTCGGCTTCGCCAACACCGAAAACGGCAACCGCACAGAACGCGGTGAGCGGGTGGTCTCAGGCATGGGCGGCCGTTCGGAGAGTTGAGGGGCGTAGCCGTGGTCCGGGGCGGACGCGGTCGCGTGGCGTCCAGTGTGCCTCAGGAGCACGCGAATCGTCCCACCCGTTGCGTCTGCTCCCGAAAGGCGGCCTTGCTCCCGGAATTCGGGGAGCAAGGCCGTCTTTCGGGAGCAAACCGGGTGGTCACGTCGGGCCGGCGGCGACGGACGGGCCCGGCGGTGAACGAGCGGGGTCCTAGAGTTCTGCGGGTGACCACGCGAGCGGACGTCCTCCTCCCCGTCAGCCACCTCACCGACGCCCTGTCGGCCGGCGCGCAGCTGCTCGACGTCCGCTGGACGCTCGGCGAGCGACCCGGCACCGGCTACGAGCAGTACGTGGCCGGGCACATCCCCGGGGCGCTGTTCCTCGATCTCGAGGGCGTCCTCACCGGACCGCTGGACGACCCGGAGTCGGGCCGCCACCCGCTGCCGGACGCGCACCGGCTCGGCGTCGGCCTGGGCCTGCTGGGGATCGACCCCGCTCGTCCGGTGGTCGTCTACGACGTCCCCGGGTCCTTCGCCGCGGGTCGCGCGTGGTGGGTGCTGCGCTGGGCCGGACTGGACGTCCGCGTGCTCGACGGCGGGCTGACGGCGTGGCTGGCCGCGCGCCAGGACCTCGAGACCGGCGCGCCCGACCTCGCCCCCGCGGCACCGCTCAGACTGACCACCGGCCACCTGCCCACGCTGGACGCGGACGAGGTGGCTGCCTTCGACGGGGTCCTGATCGACGTCCGCGCCCCCGAGCGGTTCCGGGGGGAGGTCGAGCCGATCGACGCCCGTGCCGGCCACATCCCGGGCGCGGTCAACCGGCCGGTCTCCCGCCTGTGGGACGCGGACGGCCTGCTCCCGTCCCGGCACGAACTGGAGGAGCGGCTGGTGCTGCCGCAGGACACCGCGAGCGTGGCGGTCTACTGCGGGTCGGGGGTGTCGGCAGCCCAGACCGTGCTGGCGCTGGCCAGCCTCGGTGTGGACGCCGCCCTCTACGCGCCGTCGTGGTCGGGCTGGTCGAGCGACCCGGAGCGTCCGGTCGAGACCGGGGACGCCCGATGACCGTCGGTGCGTCCAGCGTCGCGACCACCCGCCTCGACCACATCCGGGCCAATCTCGCCGCGATCCGGCAGCGCGTCGGCGACCGCCTGGTGCTCGCCGCGGTGAAGGCGGACGCGTACGGCCACGGCGCCGTCGAGGTGTCGCGCATGATCGAGCGCACGGGCGCGGCCGACTGGCTGGGGGTGGCCACGGTCGGCGAGGGTCTGGAACTGCGCACGGCGGGGATCACCATGCCGATCCTGAAGCTGTCGGTGGCCCGCGGTGAGGAGGTGCGCGCGGCCGTCGCCGCCGGGCTGACCCTCTGCGTGACCGACGCCGCGTCGATCGAGGAGGCGGCCGCGGCCGCGTCCGCCCTGGGCACGACGGCGAGCCTGCACCTGAAGGTCGACACCGGCATGCGGCGGATCGGGTGTGAGCCCGCGGAGGCCCCTGCGCTCGCCCGGCTCGCCGACGCCACGGACGGCGTCCGCCTCGACGGGCTGTTCTCGCACCTGCCGATCTCCGACTCCCCGCGCGGGGCCGCGTTCACGTCCGACCAGATCAGCCTGTTCCGGGAGACCGCGGCGGCGGTGGAGGCCGTGCACGGCCCGCTGCTGAAGCACCTCGCAAACTCCGGGGCGGTGCTCGGCCACCCCGACGCGTGGTTCGACCTCGTCCGCCCCGGGATCATCCTCTACGGCGCGTACCCCGACCCCGAGGCCGAGCGGACGCTCGTCCTGCAGCCCGGTCTGGAGTGGCGCACGCGGGTGACGTTCACCAAGCAGGTCCGCGCGGGCGAGACCGTGGGCTACGGGCGCACGTGGACGGCGCCGCGGGACACGTGGATCGGCACCGTCCCGGTCGGCTACGGGGACGGGTACTCGCGGCTGCTGTCGAACCGTGGCCGGATGCTGGTCGGCGGACGCAGCTACCCGATCGCAGGCCGGGTCTGCATGGACCAGACCATGCTGGACCTCGGCCCGGACACCGACGTGGCCGTCGCCGACGAGGTGGTGCTGGTCGGACGCAGCGGCGCCGAGGAGATCACCGCGTCCGAGATCGCCGAGGTGATGGGCACGATCCCCTACGAGGTGACCTGCCTGATCACCCGCCGGGTCGCCCGCGACGCCGTTCCGCCGGAGCCGATCGCCTCCTGAGCGGTCCACACGGTCACTCGCGGGGGATGGACGCCTGGTGCCGGGCGACGAACTCGCGGCGCGCGTAGCCGGCGAGCCCGAAGGTGAGCCAGCCGTCGACCGCCGCGCCGACGCCGCCGCCGACCAGCGGGATCCGCCGGACCACGACCACGGCGAGGTGCTTGCCGCCCATCCGTCCGGCCAACGAGCCCATCACCCGTTCGCTGATCAGCCGCTCGAGCGCGGGGTCGAACATCGGGGCGGTCGCAATGGCCAGGGGCGAGGTCGGCAGGCGTCCGTCCGCGACGAGCTTGCGGACCTCGTCGTCGCCGAGCATCGCCAGCGTGAGGGCCGCCCGGACGCGCCGGTCGGACACGTCGTAGCCGCGCAGGTGGGCGATCGACCCGATCATGCGGACGCTCAGCACCGCCATCCCCGCGATGTTGGCCGGCAGCCCCACCGGCAGCGTGATCAGGCCGCCGACGCTGGTCACGAAGCCCTGCGCGGACGCCATGCCCACGTGGTAGGTGACGAGCCCGTCGATCGCGGCCTCCCGCTCGCCGCGGGACTGCAGGAACCGGGCAGCGGTGGCCTTCGCGCCGGGGAACGCCGAACTGCCGTCGAGCGCGAAGTCGACGATGCTGCGCAGCAGGCCGCCGGCCACCTCGGGCGTGCGGGTGACCAGTTGCTTGCCGAAGTCGGACGCCGCGTTGGCCATCGGGTTCCTCTCGCTGTCAGGCTCCCAGCGTAGGCGCGCACCGGTGGTGGGGGCATGGGGGCTCTTCCCCCATCCACCCCCGATCCGACCCGGGCCGATCCGGGGCGTTGTCGGGGCAGGCTGGCACAATCGGCACATGGCACGGCGTCCGGGCATCTTCGGGCCGTCGTCGGGCTGGCCCGCGCAGGACATGATCGCGTTCTCGGCGGAGTTCGACGAGGCCCTGGTGCTGGCCGCCTACACCGAGGGCGTCTTCCCGATGCCGCTGCACGAGTCGGGCTTCGGGCAGATGGGCTGGTGGTCGCCGCTGTCCCGCGGCGTGCTCCCGCTGGACGCGCTCCGGGTCACCCGGTCGCTGCGCAAGTCCGCCCGGCACTACACCACCACGGTCGACGCGGCGTTCGCCGACGTGCTCGACCGGTGCGCGGACCCGCGGCGTCCCTTCGGGTGGATCGACGCCGACATCCGCCGCGTCTACACGGCTCTGCACCGGGCCGGGTACGCGCACTCCGTCGAGACCTGGAACGCGGACGGGCGCCTGGTCGGCGGCCTCTACGGGATCTCTCTGGGCGGGATGTTCGCCGGCGAGTCCATGTTCCACGACGCCGAGCTCGGGCGGGACGCGTCCAAGGTCGCTCTCGTGGCTCTGGTCGACGCCCTGTCCGACGAGCACGCGGACGACCGGATCATCGACGTCCAGTGGCAGACCGACCACCTGGCCAGCCTCGGGGTGATCGAGGTGGAGCGCGAGGAGTACCTCGGCCTGCTGGCGGAGTTGTTGACGGTGCCGTCGCCGGTGTGGACGCGAGGAAGGAGGCCGGATGCCTGAACTGCCGGAGGTGGAGGCGCTGCGCGGCTTCCTGACGGGCGCGTGTGTGGGCAAGGTCGTCGCCCGCTCCGAGCTGGTTGCGTTCGCGTGCCTGAAGACGTTCGAACTGCCTTTGAGCGCCCTCAACGGGCTCGAGGTGGACGGGGTCGAGCGCCGCGGCAAGTTCGTCTGCCTCTCCGTCGACGGGCTGTGGCTGGTGTTCCACCTGGCCAGGGGCGGCTGGCTGACCTGGAAGGACGCGATGCCGCAGGCGCCCGCGCGTCCGGGCCGCGGACCGCTGGCGCTGCGGGTGGTGTTCGACGACGACTCCGGCTTCGACCTCACCGAAGCCGGCACCCAGAAGCGGCTCGCCGTGTACGTGGTGAAGACGCTCGAGGACGTCCCCGGCATCGCGACGCTGGGCCCCGACCCGTTGGCGGACGACTTCACGCCCGCGGTGCTGGACGCGATCCTGGCGCGGGCCGGACGCGCGCAGCTGAAGGGGGTCCTGCGCGACCAGCGGATCATCGCCGGCATCGGCAACGCCTACTCCGACGAGATCCTGCACGCCGCCCGGATGAGCCCGTTCAAGCCGTCCAACGGGCTGTCGGACGCCGAGCGGGAGACCCTGTACGCGGCGATCCGCTCCGAACTGGCGGACGCGGTCGCGCGGTCGGCCGGGCTGGCGGCGAAGGAGCTCAAGGGCGACAAGAAGCTGAACCTCCGCGTCCACGGGCGCACCGGCCAGCCCTGCCCGGTGTGCGGCACCACGATCGCGGAGGTGTCGTTCGCCGACAGCTCGCTGCAGTACTGCCCGGGCTGCCAGACCGGAGGGAAGCCGCTGGCCGACCGGCGGCTGTCGCGGCTGCTGAAGTAGCGCGGCGCGACGTGTGAGGTGGCGCGATCTGACGGTGAAGCAGTTTCGCCCGTCCTGCCGGGAGGGGACGTATTGCCCCTGCCGTACGCACCCCGTCCCGGCCTAGGCTGACCCCTGATCGACAAGGGGGGTCATCGTGGACGTCGAGATCGCAGAGGAACGCATCTTCGTCCTCACCGAGCGGTTCAGCCTCGACCACGCCGAGGGCAGGGCCTGGGCGCGACGCGCGGACGCGTTCGGCACCGTCGCCCGGCTCGGCGGCCTGCTGAACCGGTCGGCCTCGGAGGACTACGAGTGCGTGTACCGGGAGCGCCGGCTGCAGCCGTTCTGGCACCTCCACGCCACCGCTGTCGCCGGGTACGAACGAACGCGCACCTACACGGTCGCCGTGTCGCCGAGCGTTCGCAGCGTCCGGATCAGCGGCGAGGACGTGGCGGCCGAAGCCGGCCAGTTCCGCCTGTCCGGCCTGGAGTCGTGCCGCGACGAGACCTCGCGCCAGTACCTGTTCGACGGGCTGTCCCGCGCCGAGAACCCCGCGCTCGCGTCCTACCTGTCCTATCCGGGGACGGTGACGGACGCGGAGGCGCTCGCGGAGGCCGCGCGCGGCGGCATCGTCGTGGTGCCGCCGGAGAACAAGGCGTCCATGCTGGTGCGCGAGGTGATGTCGGCGGCCATCGGCAAGATCGACGCGGACCGGGTGCTGGAGGAGCGGGTCACCGTCGACCTGGTCGACCTCGTCTACCGGCCCGTCTTCGCGTTCCGGTACCGGCACGCCGGCAAGGAGGCCGTGATCGAGTTCGACGGCCTCACCGGTGACATCCGTCCCGACGGCGCCACGTTCGAGCAGTACCTCGGCAAGATCCTCGAGCCCCGCTTCCTGCTGGACGTCGGCGTCGAGGCCGTCAACATCTTCGTCCCGGGCACGCAGCTCGTCCGGATCCTCGCGGAGCAGGGCGTCAAGCAGGCCACCCAACGCCGGGAGGGGTAGGGCCGCTGCGGCGGCGAGCCTCGACCCGGCATCTCCGTCCCGCCCCCTTGTCGTCCGGGGCTTGACCCGGGATCTCCGTCCCGCGCCCTTGTCGTCCGGGGCTTGACCCGGGATCTCCGTCCCGCCCCTGTCGTCCCGGGCTTGACCCGGGATCCCGTGCGGGCGCGGTCGGCTGCGTCGTCGAGATCCCGGCTTTCGCCGGGATGACAGCGTGGGGGCCGCGTCGGTTGCGTCGTGGGTGGCGGCGGCCCGCCCGGCCCTGTCATCCCGGGCTTGACCGGGGATCTCCGTGCGGGCGCGGTCGGCTGTGTCGTCGAGATCCCGGCTTTCGCCGGGATGACGGGTGGGCGGGTCTTGTCGTCCCGGGCTCGACCCGGGATCTCCGGGTGGGTGGGGTCGGCTGTGTCGTTGAGATCCCGGCTTTCGCCGGGATGACAGTGTGGGGGCGCGGTCGGTTGCGTTGTGTGTGGCGGCGGCCCTTCGTGACGGTTCGCTCGCTGCGCTCGCGAACCTCCTCAGGGGCCGTTCAGGTGTCGGTTCGCTCGCGAACCTCTTCGGGCGGGGCAAGGTAACGGTCCGGTCTCGGGTCCGGGCGGGGCCGGATCGGGCGGCGGGCAGCCGGTAGCCTGCTTCTGGGATGAGGTCGAGGCAGGCGATGAGAATCGGGATCGGTGGTGTGGCGGCGCGACTGCGCGCAGTCCTCGCCGCACCCTGGGCCAGGAACGCCCGACTGGGCATCGGGCTGATCATCGCCGGGGCCGTCCTGATCCTCGCGGTCGCGTTCTGCGGCCCGTCCTCCGTCGCCCTCAAGCTCGGGCCACGGGTCAGCTACCTGCCGCCGTGGTACCTGCCGGTCGGCATGGTCGAGCTCAACGAGTGGGTGGCCGTGCCCGTGCTCTGGCTGGCCCTCGCGCTCGGCACGATCGGCCTGTTCATCTGCTGGCGGGCGGTCAACCTCGGCTGGCGTCCGAACAACCGCCGGCTGTTCCTCCTCGGCTCCGTCCTCAGCATCCTGACCTGCCTCGTCCCGCCGATGACGTCCGCCGACGTCCTGATGTACGCCGCGTACGGGCGCCTCCAGGTGCTCGGCCTCGACCCGTACAACATCACCCCCGCGGAGATCTTCCGGCAGGAGTACGACCCCGTCCTGATCTGGACGGAGCGCCCCTGGCAGGACACCCCGAGCGTCTACGGCCCACTGGCGTCGTGGTCGCAGTGGCTGGCCGCGTGGCTGGGCAACGGCAACATGCACGACACCGTCTTCTGGCTGCAGATGTTCGCGCTGCTGCCGTTCCTCGTGATCGGGGCCATCGCGGTCGTCCTCGCCCACGACAACCACAGGATCCAGACGCGGGCGATCCTGTTCACCGTCCTCAACCCGCTGATGATCTGGTCGGTCCTCGCCGGCGCGCACAACGAGGCGTTCACGCTCGTCTTCGCGATCGTGGGGCTGATGTTCATGCGCCGCAGCCCGTTCCTGGCCGGCCTCGGCATCGGGATCGCGGGGACGGTGAAGGTCTCGCTGGTCTTCTACGGCATCGCCATGGCCTGGGGCTACCGGCGCGACTGGCGCAAGCTGTTGCAGCTCGCCGTCGGCGCGGCGATCCCGCTCGCGATCGCGTACGGGCTGGTGGTGCCGCGTGCCCTGCTGGCCGCCGGCCGCAACACCGGCTACATCTCCGCCGGGTCGTGGGCGCCCGCGCTGCAGTGGCTGCTCACGCCCCTGATCGGCGACCTGCCCACCCGCAGCATCATCGGCTGGGCCGGCTGGGTGATGATGGCCATCGTCATCTGGATGCTGTCCCGGGTCATGCCGTGGCGGCACGTCCCCGGCGTCCCCGACGACGAGGACCCGCGCCGAGACCCGCTCACGATCGCCGTCCGGACGGCAGCGATCCTCACCGCCGCCTGGCTGGTGACCTCCCCCTACACGCTCAGCTGGTACGACCTGACCACCTGGGTGCCGCTGGGGCTGATGATGGCGTCGCGGCTGGACGTGATGATGATGTGGCGCGGGTTCTGGCTCTCGGTCGCCTACGTCACCGGACGGTCGGTCCAGTTCAGCGACCAGATGGGCGCCGTCTCCGACTTCGTCCGCAACCAGCTGTGCTCGGGCGCCCAGATCCTCGTCCTCGTCCTGATCGTGCACTGGTGGTGGACGTGGGGTCGCGAGCTGCCGAAGCTCCCCGGCTGGCTGCGGGGGCGGGGACGGACGCGAGAACCGGCCGCCGCGCCACTACGCTGAGCGGGTGCTCGGCTACTTCGGACCCGCGGGGACCTTCACCCACCAGGCGCTGCTGACGATCTCCGCGGACGAGGCGATCGCCTACCCGAGCGTCCCGCAGGCGCTGGACGCGGTGCGCTGCGGCGAGGTCGAGGCAGCGATGGTGCCGATCGAGAACTCGGTCGAGGGCGGGGTGTCCGCGACCCTGGACACCCTGGCCAGCGGTGGCCGGCTGATGATCGCCCGCGAGGTGCTGGTGCCCGTCCAGTTCAACCTCTACGCGCGCCCGGGAACCACCCTCGCCGACGTGCAGCGCGTGATCACCCACCCGCACTCCGCCGCGCAGACCCGGTACTGGACGGCGGCGAACCTGCCGCACGTCGCGGTCACCGAGGGCGGCTCGAACGCCGCGGCCGCGCAGGAGGTGGCCGACCCGGCGTCCCGCTTCGACGCGGCGATCTGCGGGGAGATGGCCGGCGAGCAGTACGGGCTGGTCCCGATCGCGACCGCGATCGCCGACAACCCGTCCGCGGTGACCCGGTTCGTCCTCGTGTCGCGTCCGACCGAGCCACCCGAGCCGACCGGCGCCGACAAGACGACCCTGGTCGCGTACATGCACGCCGACCATTCGGGTGCCCTGCTCGAGATCCTCGAGCAGTTCTCCGGGCGCGGGGTGTCGTTGTGCCGGATCGAGTCGCGTCCGACCAAGACCGGCATGGGCAACTACTGCTTCAGCATCGACGCCGAGGGCCACCTGCGCGACCCGCGCGTCGCCGAGGCGATGCTCGGCCTGCACCGGATCTGTGAGGACGTGATCTTCCTCGGCTCGTACCCGCGGGCCGACGGCGTGCGTCCGGAGGTGGCCCGCGGCTTCACCGACGCCGACTTCGTGGCCGCCCGCGAGTGGTACGCGACCCTCGTCCACCCCGAGGACGACTGACCCTGACCGGGTCGCCAGCGAGGGTGGCGACGGCGGGACGATAGGCTTGGCGACCGTGATCGACCCGAAGCTGCTGCGCACCGACCCTGACCGCATCAAGCGCTCGCAGGAGGCCCGCGGGGAGTCCGCCTCGCTCGTGGACGACCTCGTCGCGGCGGACGAGCGGCGCCGGGCGCTGATCGCGTCCTCGGAGTCGATGCGGGCGGAACAGAAGGAGCTCTCCCGGCAGGTGCCGAAGGCGTCCGTGGAGGAGAAGCCGGCCCTGCTCGCCCGGACGAGGGAGCTCTCCCAGCAGGTGAAGGACGCGGCCGCCGAGGCCGAGGCGGCCAAGCTCACCTTCGACGACCTCATGCTGCGGCTGCCGAACCTCGTCATCGACGGCGTGCCCACCGGCGGCGAGGACGACCTGTACGTCCTGGAGACCGTCGGGACCCCGCGCGACTTCGCCGCCGAGGGGATCGAGGTCAAGGACCACATCGAGATCGCCGAGGGGCTGAAGGCGATCGACATGGAGCGCGGCTCCAAGGTGTCCGGCGCGCGCTTCTACTTCCTCACCGGCGTGGGCGCGCAGCTCGAGTTCGCGCTGCTGAACCTGGCCATGGCGAAGGCCGCCGAGTGGGGCTTCACCCCGATGATCCCGCCGGCGCTGGTGCGTCCGTCCGCCATGGAGGGGACGGGGTTCCTCGGCCAGGCGGCAGAGGACGTGTACTACCTGGAGCGGGACGACCTGTACCTCGTCGGGACGAGCGAGGTCGCGCTGGCCGCCTACCACTCCGAGGAGATCCTGGACGCGACCAGCCTGCCGCGGCAGTACGTCGCGTTCTCGCCCTGCTACCGCCGGGAGGCCGGCTCGTACGGCAAGGACACCAAGGGCATCTTCCGCGTCCACTGGTTCGACAAGGTCGAGATGTTCGTCTACTGCGACCCGGCCGACGCCGAGGCGTGGCACCAGAAGCTGCTCGGCTTCGAGAAGGAGTTCATCAAGCTGCTCGAGATCCCGTTCCAGGTGCTCGACGTCGCGTCCGGCGACCTGGGGCTGTCGGCGGCCCGCAAGTACGACTGCTACGGCTACGTCCCCAGCCAGGGCCGCTACCGCGAGATCACCTCCACCTCGAACTGCACCGAGTTCCAGGCCCGCCGGCTGAACATCCGGATGCGGGACGGGGACAAGGTGAGCTCCCTGGCCACCCTCAACGGGACGCTGTGCTCGATGGCCCGCCCGATCATCATGCTGCTGGAGAACCACCAGCAGGCCGACGGCTCGGTGTACGTGCCGGAGGCGCTGCGGCCCTACCTCGGCGGCCGCGAGTACCTGGCGCCGACCGCCTGACGTCGCCGTCCCGCCACGGACGGGGCGGCGGTTGACGCTGCGTTTACGTGGTCGGCGGATACTGGGCGGCGTCCGAAGGGAGTTCGATGGGTGCCGTCCTGGTCATCGACGACGACCCGCACATCCGCGAGCTCGTGGTCGCGCTGCTCGACCGTGCCGGTTATCCGACCGCGACGGCGGCGGACGGACGGCTCGCGCTGCGCGTCCTCGGCGAGACCCAGGTCGACCTGTGCATCGTCGACGCGATGATGCCGAACCTGGACGGCGTCGAGTTCTGCCGCGCCGCCCGCCGGTACCACCCCGACCTGCCCCTGCTGATGCTGACCGCGAAGGGCCAGCTCGGTGACAAGGCCCGCGGCTTCGACGCCGGCGCCGACGACTACCTGGTCAAGCCGTTCGAGGGCGCGGAGCTGGTCATGCGGGCGAAGGCGCTCCTGCGCCGCTACCGCAAGGTGGTCGAGTCGACCGCGCGTGTCGGACGCCTCGTCCTCGACAACGACAGCCACGTCGCCACGCTGGACGGGCAGCCGGTGGACCTGCCGCTGAAGGAGTTCGCGCTGCTGTTCCTGCTCGCCGCCCACCCGGGACGGACGCTCACCCGCGACTTCATCCTCGACGAGGTGTGGGGCTTCGACTTCGAGGGCAACACCCGCACTCTCGACGTCCACATCAACCGGCTGCGGGACCGCTTCGGGGACGCGAACGGCTTCCGGATCGTCACCGTCCGCGGCCTCGGCTACCGGCTGGAGGAAGGGTGAGCGGCCAGCGGGGACGACCTCGCCGGAGGGAGGGGCGCGAGCCGACCCAGATCGCGCCGTCGCAACTGGAGATGACGCGCAACTTCGTGCTCGGGGCCCTCGCGCTGTCCGCCGGCTGGTGGGTGGCCGAGCTGGTCTTCCGGGTCACGGGTCGACCGCCGGCGCTGCTGGCCTTCTGGGTCTCGATCGTGCTCGGCGTCCTGCTCGCCGGCATTGTCGCGGCGATCATCGGGCGGGCGACCGGCCGGTGGGAGGACGAGCCGGAGCGCGTCTGGGCTGAGTTGCAGGACGCCATCGACCGGATCTCGCACGGCGACTTCTCCGTCCGGATCCGTGCGCCGCGCGGGCGGGGGCTCTCAGAGGTCGTGGAGGCGGTGAACAACATGGCCACGGGACTGGGCAACGTCGAGCAGCAGCGACAGGAGTTCATCTCCAACGTCTCCCACGAGCTCCAGTCGCCGCTGACCTCGATCGGGGGCTTCGCCGCACTCCTTCGCGAGCCGGGCATCGACGAGGAGACCCGGCTCCACTACCTGGACGTGATCACCGCGGAGGCCGGCCGACTGTCCCGGCTGAGCGACAACCTGCTGCGCCTGTCCGCCCTCGACAGCGCCGACGGCATCGAGCGCGCCGAGGTCCGGGTGGACGAGCAGCTCCGCAGCGTCGTGCTGATGCTCGAGCCGCAGTGGGTGGACAAGGGCCTCGACGTCGAGCTGGGCGCGGTGCCGGTGGTGGTCGCGGCGGACGCCGACATGCTGCACCAGGTGTGGATCAACCTCGTCAACAACGCGATCCGGTACACCTCCGCGGGCGGCCGGGTGCGGATCTCCGTCGGGCAGGACGCCGAGGGCTGCCGGGTCACGGTGGCCGACACCGGCGTCGGGATCGACGCCGACGACCTGCCGCGGGTGTTCGAACGGTTCTTCCGCGCCGACAAGGCCCGATCCGGCGAGGGCAGCGGGCTCGGGCTGTCGCTGGTCAAGCGGGTGGTCGACCTGCACGGCGGCACGGTCGCGGTCCGCAGCGAGCCCGGGGTCGGTTCGACGTTCACCGTCACGCTCCCCGTCCCCGTTTACATTCCGTTGTCACGCGGTTGATGGTGGGTTGACCTCCCCTCCGCAGACTGGCGTCAACACGCAGACGCAAGGAGGACGGTCATGGCACCGGTGATCGAGGTCCACGACCTCGTCAAGCAGTACAAGAAGGCGGAGCGCCCCGCAGTCGACGGGGTGAGCTTCAGTGTCGCCGAGGGCGAGTTCTTCGCGTTCCTCGGCCCCAACGGGGCCGGCAAGACGACCACGATCTCGATCCTGACGACGACGCTCAGCCTGACGTCCGGCAGCGTCCGGATCGCCGGGTACGACGTCGAGACCCAGGACCGGCACGTGCGCGAGCACATCGGCGTGATCGCCCAGCGGCCGAGCCTGGACCGCTCGTTGACCGCCGAGGAGAACATCCGCATCCACGCCTGCCTCTACGGCCTGTTCGGCTACCGGCCGACGTACCGGATGATGCCGCCCGCCTACCGCGACCGCGTCGAGATGCTGGCGGAGGTCGTCGGCATGCGGGACTCCCTGTTCACGAAGGTGGGCAAGCTGTCCGGGGGTATGGCGCGCAAGTTCGAGGTCGTCCGCTCGCTGATGCACACCCCGCACGTCCTGTTCCTCGACGAGCCCACCCAGGGCCTGGACGCCGTGGCCCGCCACGATCTGTGGGACTACCTCGACCGCGTCCGCCGCGAGTGGGGGACGACGGTGTTCCTGACCACCCACTACATCGACGAGGCCGAGGCGGCCGACACCGTGTGCCTGATCAACCGGGGACGGATCGCCCTGTGCTATCCGCCGGAGCAGATGAAGGCCGACCTCGGCGCGGCCAGCCTCGAGGACGCCTACGTCGACTTCCTTCGCCGCGACGGCGCCGACCACCTGGACGCCCTCGACCTGGAGCGGGGGGCGGCCTGATGAGCACCGTCACCCTGAATGCCGGCACCGTCCGTCCGCTCACGTCGCGGTTCGCCCGCGAGCTGAACGCCGTCGCGGCCGTCGCCGCCCGCGACATCACGATCACCCTGAAGAGCCCGGGCACGCTGGTGCTGAGCCTGGTCATGCCGCTGATGATGATGGGCATGATCGGCGGCAACCTGATGCAGAACATGACCGGCGGCCTCGGCTTCGACTTCGGCACGTTCATGCTGGTCGGGATGCTGATCAACATGCTGTTCATGATGACCACGATGGGCATGGTCACCCTGGTCGACGACAGCGACGACAACTACTCCGCCGAACTGCTGGTCTCCCCCGTCTCGCGGTACTCGATCGTGATCGGGAAGATCCTCGGGTCGTCGCTCGCCGCCATCGTCTCCTGCCTGGGTGTGCTCGTGGTCGGCCTGGTGATGGGCATCACCCTGGCGCCCTGGCAGCTGCTGGCCCTGCTCGCGCTGGCCCCGCTGATGTGCCTGTCCGGCGGTGCCCTGGCGATGATCGTGATGGGCACGATCAAGAGCAACAAGATGGCCAACATGGCGGTGATGATGATCACGATGCCGCAGATGTTCCTGTCCGGGGTGATCATCCCGATCGGCAACTCGTCCGGCGTCCTGTGGCTGCTCAGCCGGATCCTGCCGATGACCTACTGCGTCGACCTGGGTCGTGCGGTGGTGTACGCCGGGACGCCGGACTACGCCTCCGTCGTCCTGTTCAACCCGGTGGTCAGCCTGTTCGCGATCGTCGCCCTGACCGCGATCTGCCTGGTCGTCGGCACCTGGCTCTACGCCCGCTCGGAGAAGGACCGCTGACCTCCTCGCAGGTCGGGGGAACGCTGGGGACGGTTCCTATCGTGCCGCGGACGCGAAAGCGGCACGATAGGAACCGTCCCCAGCGTGCCGCGCGAGGTGTTCGCGGCGGGTTCACCTCGTTGTCACCGGGGCGCGCTACCCTCGAAGACATATGAACAACAGTGAACTGGCGGCCTGGAGGCCGCGAGTGGTGGCACTGGACATCGACGGGACGCTCGTCGATCACGAGGGAGTGCTACCCACCGAAGTACGCCGATCGGTTCGGCGAGTCACGGCGGCCGGGGTTCCGGTCGTCCTCACGACGGGACGCAGCTGGCATGCCACGCGTCCGGTCTTCGAACAGCTGGGGCTCCCTTCGGGGCCGGCTGTGTCCTCCAACGGCGCGGTGACGGTCGCGTTCCCGCCGTTCGAATTGCGCAACGTCATCACCTTCAACCCGGCCGACGTCATCGAGCGAGTCCTGCGTGAGCACCCGAGCGCGGCGATCGCCGCGGAGGTGGTCGGAGAGGGCTACCGGGTCACCCGGCAGTTCCCGGACGGCGACCTCACCGGCACGATCGAGGCGGTGACCGTAGACGAACTCGCCGGTAGCGACGTCTCCCGGATCATCGTGCGCGACCCGGAGTCCTCCGACACCGAGTTCATCGAGCTCGCCGGACGCCTCGGGCTGCACGGCGTGAGCTACTCGGTCGGCTGGAGCGCCTGGCTCGACATCGCCCCCGCGGGCGTCAACAAGGCCACCGCGCTGGCCGAGGTGGTGGCCGACCTCGGCTTCACTGCCGCGGACGTGCTGGCCATCGGCGACGGCCGCAACGACATCGAGATGCTGGGCTGGGCCGGACGCGGAGTCGCCGTCGGCGACGCCTGCGCCGAGGTCCGGGCGGCCGCCGACCACGTCACCGGCTGCTTCGCCGAGCGCGGGACCGCGCAGGAGCTCGACCGCTGGTTCGGCGTCCGGCGCGCGAGTCGGCGCGTCCCGGAGCCGAGCCGGCTCGCGTCCTGAGCCACGGGCCGGCGTCCGCTCCCCCTAGGGTGGGGGCGTGGACGCCGGGTTCCTGACACCGCGACTCTCCGTCCGTCGGTTCCTGCCCACGGACGGGCCCGGCCTGCACGCGTACCTCTCCCGCCCGGAGGCGGTGGCGTTCGAGCCCTACCCGGTGCAGTCGGCGGACGCCTGCGAACGGCTGGCCGCCGAGCGTGCGCGGGACCCCGACTTCTGGGCCGTCTGTCTTGGCGACGTCCTCATCGGCAACCTCTACCTGCATCCCGAGGAGCCGGTGGCCTGGCGGACCTGGGAACTCGGGTACGTCTTCCACCCCGACCACTGGGGACGTGGCTACGCACACGAGTCGGCGGCCGCGCTGCTCGACCGATGTTTCGCGCAGGGTGCGCACCGTGTCGTCGCCCATTGCGACCCGGCCAACCCGGCGTCGTGGCGGTTGCTGGAACGGCTCGGCCTGCGCAGGGAGGGCCACCTGCGCCAGAACGCGAGCTTCGCCTCCGACGCCGAGGGCCGACCGGTGTGGAAGGACACGTACCCGTACGCGGTGCTCGCCTCCGAGTGGCCGCAGTCCGCCGACCGGGTCCGGACGCACGGCCACGCGGCCCCGCTCTCGCCCTGACGCGTCGCCGGAGCACTACCCTGAATCGGTACAACGAGGGAGGGGGTCGACGTGGTGCAGCCGTACCTGCGTGAGCCGGAGTTCATCACGCAGCTGAAGGACGGCACGGTCAAGCAGCTGAACCCGTTCAGCGGCACCGAGGTGTGGACGGTGGCCGGGCGCGGCAACCGTCCGCTCGGCGTCGCGCTGCCCGACCCGGTGCCGCTCGACCCCGCCCAGCACGGCCGGCACTGCGCGTTCTGCGAGCGGCGCTACCTGGACACCCCGCCGGAGAAGTCCCGGGTCATCCGCCACGACGACGGCGGCTGGGAGACTCGCTACCGCACGTCCGCCGACCAGCTCGAGGCGACCGTCGCCGAGTTCCGCCGCGTCCCCAACCTGTTCGAGATCCTCTCCTACGACTACTGGCACCTGAACTACGGCTACGAACTCCCCTCCCGGGTGCGGGAGCGCAAGACCGCCTACCTCGCCTCGGACGCCGGCCGTGACCACGTGCTCGCCGTGGTCCGCGCCAAGCTGAAGGCGGGCGGACGCAGCGACGCCGTCATTGACGCGATGGGCGTCGAGGGGCAGCTGGAGGCGGCGTCCGGCTTCTTCGGCGGCGGGCACGACGTGATCGTCGCCCGCCGGCACTTCGTGGACGGGGCCACCGACAACACCCAGCTGGCGTCCTCCGGGACGCTGACGCCGGAGGAGCACGAGCACTTCATGGCGTTCACCGTGGAGTCGACCGCCGCGCTGTTCGACCTCAACCGGTACGCCCGGTACGTGGCGGTGTTCCAGAACTGGCTGCGTCCGGCCGGGGCGTCGTTCGACCACCTGCACAAGCAACTCGTGGCGATCGACGAGCGCGGCACGCAGCACGAGCAGGCGATGGAGCGGCTGCGGGCCAACGCCAACATCTACAACGAGTACGGGGTGAACTACGCCGCGTACAAGAACCTTGTGATCGCGGAGAACGACCACGCGATCGCGTTCGCGGGCTTCGGCCACCGCTACCCGACGATCGAGATCTACTCCAAGTCCGAGGCCCCCGACCCGTGGAACCACACCCCGGAGGAACTCCGGGCGATGTCGGACATGGTGCACGCCATGCACGCCGCGTCCGGGGTGGCGGTGCCGTGCAACGAGGAGTGGCACTACCGTCCGGTCGACTCCGACCTGCCGATGCCGTGGCGCGTGATGCTGAAGTGGCGGGTCTCGACCGTGGCCGGCTTCGAGGGCGCGACGAAGATCTACCTCAACACCATCGACCCCTACGCGCTGCGCGACCGGATCGTGCCGCAGCTGTACGCGCTGCGCGACGAGGGACGCATCGCGGCCATGAAGATCGCCACCGAGGCGCCGTGCCGTCCCAACCCGCTGCGGTACCGCGCCAACCGGACGTAGGGCCGGCTGACTGCGTGACGCGATCCGGCCACCGACGCCCCGGGATGCGCCATCAGGGACAGGTGGGACGCAAGGAGTGGCGGGATCGCGTCACGAGGTTTGGGGACGCGGACGGCGCGCGCTAGCGTCGAGCCATGACCCACACCCTGAACGACGGCCACACCCTGCCCGCGATCGGCTTCGGCACGTTCCCGCTGCGCGGTGAGAGCGGGGTCGCGGCGATGGTCAGCGCGCTCCACCAGGGCTACCGGCTGATCGACTCGGCGGTGAACTACGAGAACGAGGGCGCGGTCGGCGAGGCGATCCGGCGCTCGGGGGTGCCGCGGGACGAGGTGCTGGTCACGTCCAAGCTGCCCGGACGCCACCACGCCTACGCCGAGGCGAAGACCTGCGTGCACGAGTCGCTGTACCGGATGCAGCTCGACCACATCGACCTGTACCTGATCCACTGGCCGAACCCGGGCGTGGACAAGTACGTCGAGGCGTGGCAGGCGCTCGTCGACCTGCAGCGGGAGGGCGTCCTGCGCTCGATCGGCGTGAGCAACTTCCTTCCCGAGCACCTCGACCGGATCATCGCAGAGACCGGGGTGACGCCGGCGGTCAACCAGGTCGAGCTGCACCCGTACTTCCCGCAGGTGCTCCAGCGCCAGGTGGACGCGGAGCGCGGCATCCTCACCGAGGCCTGGAGCCCGCTCGGACGCGCCGGCGAGGTCATGCACGACCCGGTCGTGACCGGCATCGCTCAGGCCCATGGCCGCACGCCCGTCCAGGTGGTGCTGCGCTGGCACGTGCAGCTGGGGACGCTCCCGCTGCCGAAGGCCGCGTCCGCCGGCCGCCAGCTGGAGAACCTGTCCGTGTTCGACTTCACGCTCACCGAGGCGGAGGTCGCCGCGATCACCGCGCTGGGCCGCCCCGACGGCCGCCTCTTCGACGCCGACCCCGCCGTCCACGAGGAGTTCTGAGCGGCGCGAAACCAGAACCGTCCCCCCTTCCGCGCCAACCTCGTCCCGGGGTGGCGCGAAACCGGGGACGGTTCTCCTTCCGCGCCAGGGTCGGCGTCCGCCGGGGTTCGTCCCCGTTCACCGGTGTCGGTGGCGGCGGTTAGGGTGACCGGGTGCCTGTGATCGAAGCGCGAGAGCTCACCAAGACCTTCGGCGATCTGCGCGCGGTGGACGCGATCTCGTTCGAGGTGGCGCCGGGGGAGTCGTTCGGGCTGCTCGGGCCGAACGGCGCGGGAAAGTCCACCACGATGCGGATGATCGGTGGCACCAGCCTGCGCACGTCCGGGACGCTGCTCGTCAACGGGCTCGATCCCGAGGTGCATGGGCCCGAGGTCCGCGCGGGCCTCGGCGTCGTCCCCCAGACCGACAACCTCGACAACGAGCTGCGGGCCCGCGACAACCTGATCATGTACGGGCGCTACTTCGGGCTGCCGTACGACTGCCTGCGTCCCAAGGCGGACGAGCTGCTCGCCTTCGCCCAGCTCACCGACAAGGCGAAGGAGAAGGTCGACAACCTGTCCGGCGGCATGAAGCGACGGCTCACGATCGCAAGGGCGCTGGTCAACGAGCCCCGCATCCTGTTGCTGGACGAGCCCACCACCGGCCTCGACCCGCAGGCCCGGCACATCCTGTGGGACCGGCTGTTCCGGCTGAAGGAGCAGGGCGTCACCCTGATCGTCACCACCCACTTCATGGACGAGGCCGAGCAGCTGTGCGACCGACTGATCGTGATGGACCACGGCCGGATCGTCGCCGAGGGCAGCCCGTCCGACCTGATCCGGCAGTACTCGACCCGGGAGGTGGTCGAGCTCCGGTTCGGGTCCGACCGCAACGCCGCCCTGGTCGAGCGGCTGGCCGGCTTCGCTGAACGCCTCGAGCCGCTGCCTGACCGCGTCCTGCTGTACACGGCGGACGGGGAGGCGACGCTGGAGGCCATTCGTCGCGACGGCATGGTCCCGGTCACCTCGCTGGTGCGGCGTTCGTCCCTCGAGGACGTGTTCCTCCGGCTGACCGGACGGAGCCTCGTTGACTGATCCTCGGGGTTCGTCCCCCACGCCTGGCCACGAACCCGCCGCCTCCGTTCCGGGGCGGTCGGGGCTGTTGTCGTCCGACTTCGTCGACAGCAACGCGCTCGCCTACTCCGGCCGCGCGCTCCGCCCCGACCGGCAGGCCGCCCGCGCCCGCCGGTGGGGGTGGTGGTACCAGGCCGAGTGGCGGCTGGCCGGCATGAAGGCCTACTGGTCGTCCGCCCTCGGCTACGCCGTGCTCACCCCGATCCTGTACCTGGTCGCGATGGGCATCGGCCTGGGCACCCTGGTGGACGCGGGGTCCGGCGGGGTCGAGGGGGTGCCGTACCTCACCTTCGTCGCGCCCGGCCTGCTGGTCAGCAGCGTGGTGATGGCCGCCGCCGGCGAGACCACCTTCCCCGTGGTCGACGGCTTCAAGTGGGGCAAGCTCTACTACGCGCGCAGTGCGACGGCCGCGTCCGCCGCCCAGGTCGCGATCGGCGAGATCGTGGCGATCGCCCTCAAGTTCGCCGGCATCTCCCTGGTCTTCTGGCTGGTGCTGCTGGTCTCCGGCGTGGTCGGGCCCGGATCGTGGCCGATCGTCCTGGTCGCCGTGCTGGCCGGGCTGTCCTTCGGGACGCCGCTGATGGCCTACGCGTCCACGATCGAGAACGAGGGCTACCAGTTCGCCATGGTGCAGCGGTTCATCATCAACCCGATGTTCCTGTTCGCCGGCACCTTCTTCCCGCTGGAGTCGATGCCGGTGTTCCTGCGCTGGATCGGCTGGATCTCGCCGATGTGGCACGGCACCCAGATCGCGCGGCTACTCGCGTTCGGCCTGGCCGTGCCCTGGTGGATGGTGGTCGTGCACCTCGCCTTCCTGCTGGCGCTGACCGTCGGGGGCACGGTCGTCGCTGTCCGGAACTTCACCCGGAGGCTGGCCCGATGAGCGCCGCGTCCGAGGGGGTCCGGCGTCGGCGTCCGATGTCGGCGTGGATCGCGTCGAACTCGTCGGGCAACACGGGGGCGGTGATCGAGCGCGGGTTCGCGGTGATCCGGTCGCAGAACTGGCTCGTGATGGTCTCCGGCTTCTTCGAGCCGGTGTTCTACCTGCTCGCGATGGGCTACGGGTTGGGTGGGCTGATCGGGACGGTGGCCGGGCCGGACGGGCGTCCGATCGCCTACGCCGCGTACATCGCGCCCGCGCTGCTGGCCACGTCCGCGATGAACGGGGCGATCTACGACTCGACGTGGAACGTGTTCTTCAAGCTGAAGTTCGCCAAGCTCTACCAGGGCATGCTCGCCACGTCGCTGGGGCCGCTCGACGTGGCGGCCGGCGAAATCTTCATGGCGCTGTTCCGCGGCTTCCTGTACGCGCTGGGGTTCACGATCGTGATCGCGGTGATGGGGCTGGCGACGTCGTGGTGGGCGCTGGCGATGATCCCGGTCGCGCTGCTGATCGCGCTCGGGTTCGCCGCCCTCGGCATGGCCCTGACCAGCTACTTCGAGACCTTCCAGCAGATGGACTGGATCAACATCGCGCTGCTGCCGATGTTCATGTTCAGCTCCACGCTGTTCCCGATCACGGTGTTCCCCGAGCCCGTGCAGTGGTTCGTGATGGCGATGCCGCTGTGGCACGGCGTGGAGCTGATGCGGCAACTGTCGGTGGGCCACTTCGAGGCCTCGACCGCCGTGCACCTCGGATACTTTCTGGTGATGTCGTTGCTCGGAATCGGCTTCACCACCCGGAGGCTTCGCGCATTGTTCCTCCGGTGAAGCAGACTGTGGTCGCAGGACCACGCGCGAGGAGGCCGGAATGATCGCGATCGTTGCCGCACTGCCCGATGAGCTGGCCGCGATCCGGACGGCGGCCTCCCTGGAGGCGCCGCTCAGCACGCGCCGGGTGGCCGGGCGGGACTTCCACACCGGCCGGCTGTGCGGACGCGACGTCGTGCTCGCGCTGTCCGGGGTCGGCAAGGTCGCGGCCGCCTCGACGGCGACGCTGCTGGCCCAGGAGGTGTCGGCCGTGATCATGGTCGGCACCGCGGGCGGGCTCGGGGCGTCCGTCGGACCCGGGGACGTGGTGGTCGCGTCCGAACTCATCCAGCACGACCTCGACGCGCGCCCGCTGTGGGAGCGCTGGGTGGTGCCGTCCCTGGACATCGCGCGGATCCCCGCCGACCGGGCACTGACGGGCGCGCTCGCCGCGGCGGCAGAAGTGGTGGTCGGACAGCACCGTCCCGAGCTCGCCGCGCTGGGCCTGGGTGACCCGCACTGGCACCTCGGGCTGGTCGCGTCGGGGGACGTGTTCGTCGCGACGAGCGAGCTGTCGGACGCGCTGCGCCGCGACCTCCCCGACGTCCTCGCCGTGGAGATGGAGGGCGCGGCGATCGCCCAGGTGTGCCACACGGCCGGCGTCCCGTTCGCCGTCGCCCGCACGATCTCCGACAGCGCCGACGCCGACGCCCTCGTCGACTTCCCGAAGTTCCTGCGGGAGGTCGCCGCCCCGTACGCGCGCGACCTCGTCCTCACCGCGCTGCCCTGGTGCCCCTGACGGCACGACCGGAACCGTCCCCTCGTGCCGGGTACGCCGGGACGGTTCCTTCGTGCCCGGCACGATGGGGACGGTTCCTGGCGTGCCGCGTTCTGGCGGGGAAGTAGAACCGTCCCCGGTTTCGCGCCAACCCGTTGCGGCACGATGGGGACGGTTCCTGGCGTGCCGCGCTCGCGGCGGCCCGGCTCAGGGAAGCGGGTGGACCTCCACGTCGACGTCGGCGGCGGGCGTCAGCGTGAAGCCAGTCGCATGGCCGTCGAGCGTGGCCTCGTAGTCGCCGGCGAACCCGCGGACGCCGACCTGGCCGGCCGCGTCCGTGCGCAGGCGGGTCGGTGGCAGCCACCACTCGCCCTTGATCAGGTCCCGCAGCGCCGCGAACGAGGGCTTCGGTGAGCCGTCCGCACGGACGAGCCCGATCGGGGCGGCGAGCCAGGCGCCGGCGTCCGTGATGCCCCAGTAGGTGATCGCCTCCACCGACGGCTGCGCCACCAGGCAGCGGTAGTGCCGGACGAGCTCGTCGGCCTGCCGCACCTCCCCGTCCGGCGTGCTGGGCCACGACTCGACGACGTAGTCGTTGAGGTCCACGATGTCCGGCGGCATCAGGTGGCCCGACACCAGGGACGTCTCGGTGAAGTGCAGCGGGAGCCCGAACCGGGAGAACCGTTCGACGACCTCCTGCACCTGCTCCTCGCCGCGGTAGCCCTGGTGCATGTGGGTCTGCAGTCCGATCGCGTCAATGCCCACCCCGGCCTCGAGGAGGCCCTCGATCAGGCGCTCGTAGGCACTCGACAGGTCGAAGTCGTTGATCAGCAGGGTCGCGGACGGGTCGGCGGCGCGCGCCTCCTCGAACGCCAGCCGGACCGTCGCGATCCGTCCCTTCGA
Organism: Propionicimonas sp.; assembly: GCF_049840635.1. Taxonomy (GTDB): domain Bacteria; phylum Actinomycetota; class Actinomycetes; order Propionibacteriales; family Propionibacteriaceae; genus Propionicimonas. The sequence continues at coordinate 1,534,449 of NZ_JASGKL010000005.1, read as the reverse complement.
CCTCGCCAGCGGCGTGATCGCGTTCTCCTCCGCCGTGAAGACCGGCATGATCACGACCTCGTTGATCGCATCCCACGCGCCGACATACTCGCGGAACGCGGTGACCTCGCGGCGGATCCGCTCGCGCAGGAGCGGCTCGACCTCGGCCGACGGGCGGCCGAGCAGCCAGCGGGGCTGGACGGTGTGCCACACCAGCGGGTGGCCCTTCAGCCGGACGCCGCGGTCGGCGAACCACGCGGCGGTCGCGAGCAGGTCGCCGGTGCGGGTCGCCCCCTCCTCGGGCTCGAACGTGCCCCAGTAAAACGGCAGCGTCGCGGTGTTGAACAGCTCCAGCCAGCGGTCGGCGAGCGCGGCGTCCCCGTCCGCACCCCTCCCGTTCGCCAGGTCGATGAGGTCGAACCCGATGTTGCCGAACGCGAACGCGTGCCGCAGCTGGGCCACCTCCACCTCGGTGTCGGCCACCGGTGCCCCGTCGGCGGCGGTCACCGTCAGGACGGCCGACCCCAGCCGGTGCGCGGACGTGGTGTCGGGGCAGGTCGCGAGCTGCATCGTGCTCCTCTCGGGAGTGGGCCGGGACGGTTACGCGGTGCTCGGACCGGCCCAGAGGTTGATGCCGCCCTCGGTGGCGTAGCGGTCGATCAGGGCGAGCTCGTCGGCGGTGAAGGAGAGGTTCGCCACCGCCCCGACGCTGTCCTCCAGCTGCTTCACGCTGGACGCGCCGATCAGCGCCGACGCCACCCGCTCGTCCCTCAGCACCCACGCGATCGCCAGCTGCGCGAGCGTCTGGCCGCGTCCGGACGCCAACTCGTTCAGCGCGCGGATGTGGGTGAGGTTCTGCTCGGTGAGCAGGTCGGGCGACAACGACTTGCCCTGCGCGGCCCGGGAGCCGGCCGGCACGCCGTCGAGGTACTTGTCGGTCAGCATGCCCTGCGCGAGCGGCGAGAACGCGATCGCGCCGAGCCCCGTGTCCCCGAGGGCGTCGAGCAGGTCCTCCTCGACCCAGCGGTTCAGCATCGAGTACGAAGGCTGGTGGATCACCAGCGGCGTGCCCAGTTCGCGGGCGATCGCGACGGCCTCGCGCGTCCGCTCACCCGAGTAGGAAGAGATGCCGACGTAGAGCGCCTTGCCCTGCCGGACGGCCGCGTCCAGCGCCTGGATCGTCTCCTCCATGGGTGTGGTCGGGTCGTAGTGGTGGTGGTAGAAGAGGTCGACGTAGTCCAGTCCCATCCTGGCCAGCGACTGGTCGAGGGAGGCCAGCAGGTACTTGCGGGAGCCGAGGTCGCCGTAGGGTCCGGGCCACATGTCCCAGCCGGCCTTGGTGGAGATGACCAGCTCGTCGCGGTACGGACGGAAGTCCTCGCGGAAGTGGCGTCCGAAGTTCGTCTCGGCCGAGCCGTAGGGCGGCCCGTAGTTGTTGGCGAGGTCGAAGTGGGTCACACCCAGCTCGAACGCCCGGCGCAGCGTCGCCCGCTGGGTGGCGAACGGGACGTCGTCGCCGAAGTTGTGCCACAGCCCGAGCGAGACCGCCGGCAGCTTCAGCCCGCTGCGGCCCACCGTCCGGTAGGGCATGCGTCCGTCGTAGCGGGCCGGATCGGGAACGTACGTGTCCAGGATGGGCATCGGTGACCTTTCTGTCGCTCCCGCCGATCCTACGGCCGCGCCGCGCCAGCCTTTCGCCGCCGCGTCCCGCCCGGTCTGCGACCCACCGCGCATCCGGGATGGCCAGAGCCGGCCCGGCCCACACCCGGACCCTGCGAAATCGCACCGCAGGAGCGCCGCCGTCGCCAGTGGTGCCACGATCAGAGCATCGGCGGCGCAGAACCGCAGGGCAGTTCGAACATCCACCCGCACGGACGCGGAGATCCCGGGTCAAGCCCGGGATGACGCATCGCCCCGGCACCCCCAGGGCCGGGCTGACGCATCGCCCTTGGCGCCAAGCCCGGGGATCCCCACTCTGCGCCCGAGAAGTCACTCTGCGCCCGAAAGATCGCGCGCAGGGTGGTGGTTTCGCGAGCAGAGTGCGCTGGGGACGGGCGGTCAGGCGGACGGTGGACAGGGGGCCGGCCGGGGAGTCGGGATGGTCGGGGAGTCGGGATGGTGGGACGGGGCTCAGCGGCGCGGAACGGTCGAAGGAGATCGGGACGCGTGCCAGGGGTGTCGCGTCAGCACTCGATCACGTTGAGGGCGAGGCCGCCGCGGGCGGTCTCCTTGTACTTCACGCTCATGTCGGCGCCGGTCTCGCGCATCGTCTTCAGCACCGAGTCCAGGCTGACGATGTGCCGGCCGTCGCCCCGCAGCGCGGTCCGGGCCGCCGTGACCGCTTTCACCGCCGCGATCGCGTTGCGCTCGATGCACGGGATCTGGACGAGGCCGCCCACGGGGTCGCAGGTCAGGCCGAGGTTGTGTTCCATGCCGATCTCCGCGGCGTTCTCGACCTGTTCCGGCGTGCCGCCCAGCACGCACGAGAATCCGGCCGCCGCCATCGAGCAGGCCGCGCCGATCTCGCCCTGGCAGCCGACCTCCGCGCCGCTGATGGACGCGAGCTCCTTGATCACCACGCCGATCGCTCCCGCCGTCAGCAGGAACCGGACCACCCCGTCGTCGCTGCAGCCGTGGACGAAATTGCGGTAATACATCAACACCGCCGGTACTACGCCCGCCGCACCGTTGGTCGGGGCGGTGACGACGCGTCCACCGGACGCGTTCTCCTCGTTCACCGCCAGCGCGTAGAGCGTGATCCAGTCCATGCCCCGGAGCGGGTCGGTCGTGTCGGCCTCGAGCTGGAGGCGGCGCAGCAGTTCGGGCGCCCGCCGCCGCACCTTCAGTCCGCCCGGAAGGACGCCCTCGGTGACCAGTCCGTGCTGGACGCATTCCTGCATCACCGCCCAGATGTGCAGCAGGCCGGCGTCGATCTCCGCGTCCGTCCGCCACGTGCGCTCGTTCTCGCGCATGAGCCGCGCCACCGAGAACCCGGTCGTCGCGCAGTGGGAGAGGAGCTCCGCGCCCGTGCGGAACGGGAACGGCAGGACGGTGGTGTCCGGAACCACCCGGTCGGGGCCGGTCTGGGACTCGTCGAGCACGAAGCCACCGCCGACCGAGTAGTACGTGCGCCGGGCCAGTTCCAGGCCCGCGGCGTCGCAGGCGGTGAACACCATCCCGTTCGCGTGGACGGGCAGCGAGCGGCGCCCGTACAGGACGACATCCTCGTCCGGGTCGAAGGGGATCTCGGGGCCCCCGGCGAGCGCGAGGCGGTGCGTCCGGCGGATCTCGGCCACCAGCGGACGCACCGAGGGAGGATCGACGGTCTCCGGGTGGTGGCCGGCCAGCCCGAGCACCACGGCCGGGACGCTGCCGTGCCCCTTGCCGGTCGCCCCGAGCGACCCGAACAGCTCGACCCGCACGGTGGCGACGCGCGGCAGGACACCGTCGGCGGCGAGGGCTGCGACGAAGCGCCCGGCCGCCTTCATCGGGCCGACGGTATGGGACGACGAGGGCCCGATGCCCACCCGGAGCAGGTCGAAGACGCTCAGCGCCATGCGTCGAGGGTAGTACGCGCGGCCCGACGCGGCTCTTGTCGTCGAGGGCCATGGTCTGGATGCTGGCGGTGGACGTGGGGTGTGGCGTTGGGTGGCTGGGTGGCGGTGGGTGCCTTGGGAGATCCCGGGTCACGCCCGGGATGACGGTGGGGGGTGGGTGCTCGCCGTCTGCGGCTCTGGGCTGGGCATGGGGCGGGGATCCGGTGCCCGGGTCCTGTCATCCCGGGCTTGACCCGGGATCTCGTGCGCTGCCCAGCTGTCGTCGAGGGCCCGTGTTCGTGGTCGAGGGCCATCGTTCGTGTCGAGGGCCATGGTCTGGGCGCTGGCTGTGGACGTGAGGGGTGGCTCTCGGCGCTCGGGTGGCTGGGGTGTCGGTGGGTGCTTTGGGAGATCCCGGGTCACGCCCGGGATGACGGTGGGGGGTGGGTGCTCGCCGTCTGCGGCTCTGGGCTGGGCATGGGGCGGGGATCCGGTGCCCGGGTCCTGTCATCCCGGGCTTGACCCGGGATCTCGTGCGCTGCCCAGCTGTCGTCGAGGGCCCGTGTTCGTGGTCGAGGGCCATCGTTCGTGTCGAGGGCCATGGTCTGGACGCTGGCTGTGGACGTGAGGGGTGGCTCTCGGCGTCGGGCGGGCCACCCGGGTGCCCCATGGACGCGGGCCACCGCGGCTCGGCGACGGTGGGAGCATGGCGGGTGCCGGACGCGCGTCCGTCCGGTTCCGTCCCGACCCCGAGGGAAGCGTGCCGCCAGGATCCCCCCGCCGCAGCCTGCTCTGGCGTCTCATCCCGGTGGCAGCACTGCTCGCGCTCACTCTCGTCCTGCGGGCGCCGGTGACGATCGTCTCCCCCGTCCTGGGCGAGGTGCGTGCCGACCTCGGTCTGGACGCGGCCACCGCCGGCCTGCTGACCAGCGTCCCGGTCTTCTGCTTCGGGCTGCTCACCCCCGCGGCGTCCCGCCTGCTGCGCAGCACCGGCATCAACCACGGTGCCCTGTATTGCCTGGGCGCCATCATCGCCGGCTCGATCCTGCGCTCGGCCGGCGGCGTAGCGACCGTGTTCGCCGGCACCGTGCTGCTCGGCGTCGGCATGACGATCGGCAACCTCGTCGTCCCCATGCTGATTGGACGCCAGTTCCGCCACCGCGCCGAACTCCTCAGCAGCGCCTACACGGCCACGGTGAACATCGCTGTCACCACGACCATGGCCGCGGCCGTCCCCTTGGCCACGGCGCTCGGCTGGCGGTGGGCGATCGCCCTGCCCGGCGTGGCGCTGGGGACGCTGGCCCTGCTGCTGTGGCTGCTCGTCTACCCTCCGGGCGTCCGCGGCGCCCACCCTGCCGTCCGCCGCCGGGCCGGCCTGCCCGATCCCGCGCCCGCGGCGCCCGCGTCCGGCCCGTCGTCGGCGTCGACACGGCTGCCGCCCCCGCTGCGCAGGCTGACGATCCTGCTCACGGTCGCGTTCTCCGCCCACACTCTGGCCTACTACGCGGTGACCGCCTGGCTGCCGTCCGCGCTCGCCGAGCTGCGAGGCATGACCGCGTTGCAGGCCGGAGCAGCGGCGAGCCTGTTCCAGGCCGCGGGGGTGATCGGCCCGATGATGGTCCCCGTCCTGGCCGGACCGGCGCGCTGGTCGAGCCGCCGGATCCTCGTCGCGGTGGCGCTCGGGTGGGCGTCCCTGCCCGCGGGCATGCTGCTCGCTCCCGCGCTGTGGCCGGTGTGGAGCGTCGCCGCCGGTATGGCCCAGGGGGCATTCTTCGCCGCGATCATGGCCGTGCTGATCCGTCGCTCGCGGACCGTGGACGAGAACCGTCGGGCGGTGGCGAGCATGCAGACGTTCGGCTACTGCGTCGCCGCCGTCGGCCCGGTCCTGGTGGGCTGGCTGCACCAACAGGTGGCCGGCTGGACCGCGCCCTTCCTGGTCATGCTCGCCATGGTCGTCGTGATGGGCGTCGCGTCGATCGCCGCGGTCCGCGCACCGGCGACGGACTGACCTCGACGCCTCCGGTCGGGGAGGATGGGACGCGTGGGAGTGCTTCTCGGGATCGCGTTCGTCGTGATGGGCGTCCTGGTGGTGATGTGGGTGCGGCGCAGCCATCGCGACGAGGTGTTCGCCGGACTCACGCCCGGCCTGCTGCCGGCACCCGGTCAGGTCGTCCGGCGCGTCCGGGTGGACGGACGCGAGCGCGGGCCGATCGCCGTCCGGTTCACCCCGCCGGACGGGGTCTCGCCCGGGCTGGCGGGGACCGTCCTCGACAACACGGTGAACCCTGTCGACATCTCCGCCACGTTGATCGACCTCGCCGTCCGGGGCTGGTTCCGGTTGAAGCCGCTGGACGGTGACCAGCAGCCCGCGACGCCGGAGCGCAGGGCCAAGCGGACGGCCAAGGACTGGGAGCTGCGCCGCCGCGACCCGGCGCCGGCCGACGTCCTGTCGCCCGCGGAGCGCCAGGTGATCGGCGGCCTGTTCGCCCGCGGCCCGGTGATCACGTTGTCCGAGGTCCGCCGGTCGCACGGCGCGGTGCTGCGGCAGGCGGTCGTCGAGCTCTACCGGGAGACGGTCGACCGGGGCTGGTTCGCCGCGCACCCCCGCGGGCGCGCGAAGGGGTGGTGGACGGCCGGCGGCGTCCTGGTCGTGCTCGGCCTGCTCGGCATGGTGGTCAGCTTCTGGGCGGGGGACGCGTGGGTGGCCGGGCTGGGCCTGGCGATCGCCGGTGGCGTCCTGATCGTGGGGACGCAGGCCCTGCGCACGCCGACGACCGCCGAGGGCAGCGCCGTCCGCGCCCAGACGGAGGGGTTCCGGCTCTACCTCGGCACGGCGGAGGCCGGCCAGCTGGCCGCAGACGCCGCCGCCGACGTCTACACCCGGTACCTCCCGTACGCGATGGTGTTCGGCGTTGTCGCGCACTGGAACGCCGTGTTCGCACAGGCCCTCCGCGACTCCGGGACGCCCGGCGACCTGGCCGCGCAGTTCAGCTGGATCGACCTGCCGCTGGGCATGCTGGACGTGCTGGCGTCCGGCGTCGACCTCGGCGGCGATGCCGCGGGACTGCTCGACGGTGTGGACCTCGACGCCGGCGGCATCCTCGACGGCCTGGGCGACCTCACGGACGGCACCGCCGGCTTCGCCGACTCGATCGGTGACCTGCTCGGTGGCCTGGGCGACGGCTGCGACCTCGCCGACGGCTGCGGCTGCGACTTCTGAGGCCGCGTCGCGACGCCGCTCGCCTACGATGGCGGGATGCCGAAACTGCCCCAGGGTGCGTGGCTGTCCGGACGCTTCGTCCGGTTGAGCCCCGTCATCGAGTCCGACCTGCCCGCGCTGGCGGGGATCCTGGCTGACCCCGCCGTCTACTCCTCCGGCTACGTGATGCGGCACCGTCCGACCACCGACGAGGAGGCGCTCGAGCTGGCCCGCGCGCAGTACCTCGACCCGCCGTCCTGCGACGGCGAGGGACGCGGCCGCGTGGCGTACGCCGTCCGGCTGGTGGAGGACTCACCGCTCGGTGCGGCGGGCACGCTCGTCGGCACGTCGTCGCTCGGCGAGGCGTTCCTCGCCCACGAGCGGCTGCACCTCGGCTGGACGATGTATGCGCGGCTCGTGTGGGGGACCGTGGTGAATCCCGAGACGAAGTACCTGCTGCTGAAGCACTGCTTCGAGGACCTCGGCTACGGGCGGGTGAAGATCCAGACGGACGCGGTCAACACGCGCTCCGCCTCTGCGATCGCCCGCCTCGGCGCCACCCGTGAGGGCGTCCTGCGTCGCCACCTGCGCCGTGAGGACGGCAGCTTCCGCGACACCGTCGTGTTCAGCGTGACGGTCGACGACTGGCCAAGGGTCAGCGAAGGACTCCTCGCCCGCCGGTCCTGACCCCGGTCGCCGGACGCAACCGAGCCGGCCCGGCTCCGGTCAGAGGCGGCGGCAGGCGTCGAGCAGGAGCGCGGCGGTGTCCTCGCTCTGGGGCGTCCGGACAGCCTGGACGGCGGCGACCAGCATGGCCGCCCGGGCGGGAACCGCGAGGGACGGCCACGGGTCGCCGTCAACAGGGACGGCCGGGCCTCCTGCCTCCCGGTAGGACGCGAGGAACGCCTGCCACGACTCGTCGTCGAGCAGGCCGGTCGCCCAGAACGCCGCGGGACGGGCGAGGTCCCACGCCGGGTCGCCGACGCCGAAATCGTCCACGTCCAGCAGCTTCCAGCTGCGCCGCAGCGGCGTGTGGCCGAGCTGGCCGAGGTGGAAGTCCCCATGGGCGAGGGTCACCTGCCGCGGGGTCGCGAGCCGGCCGTCGAGGTCGTCGCCGACGTCGACCAGCCAGGCCAGGTCCGTCCGCCCCGACTCGCGCAGATACGCGACCGAACGGGCCAGCCGGGAGTGCCCGCCCAGCCGAGGGAGGCCGTCGATCAGGGGCATGCGGTGCAGCCGCGCGAGCAGCTGGCCCACGTCCGACCACGGCGGTCGGTCGATCGTCGACAGCACGGTGACGCGCGGCCAGATCGTCGCGAGCCGGTCGCCCGGAGCCATCAGCGGGCCGTAGCGGAGCGGCTGGATCCACAGCCGGTCCATGTCGGTGGCGCCGATCCCGTGCAGGCGCCGGGCGAGCCGCTCGCGATCGGTGCGCTCGCCGTGCAGCTTCACGATGACGCCCGCGCAGATGTAGACCTGCGAGTGGTCGGGGGCGACCGGACGCGTCGGCAGCCCGCGCGTGATCAGCGGCACCACGGGCGTGGTCGGCCCGATCCGGGGGTCCTGCTCGGCGGCGGTGGCGCGGATCCAGTCGGCCAGGTGCGGGGTCAGCCCAGCGGACGCCTCCGCAGTGGCCATGCGCACCCCTTCGTCCGATCGTGGCAGCAGGGGAACACTACCCGTCCGCCCGCCGAACGTCGTGCCCCGGGGTCAGCCCATCGTCTTCTGCCCGTCGATGGCCTCGCGGATGATGTCGGCGTGGCCGGCGTGCTGCGCGGTCTCGGCGAGGATGTGCAGCAGGACGCGACGGGCCGTCCACGTCGTGCCGGGCTCGAACCACGGCTCGTCGGGAAGCGGCCGGGCCTCGTTGAGGTCAGGCAATGCCCGGACGGCGGCCTCGGTCTCGGCCGCGCACTGCTGGTAGTCGTCGATGATGGCCTCGAGCGTCTCGTCCGGGCCCATGTGGTGGCCCTGCCACCAGTCGCCGGCCGCCTCGGCCATGTCGCCGCCGGTCATGAACGCGATCCAGCCGCGCTCGGTGGCAGCGACGTGCTTGATGATGCCGCCGATGTGCAGCTCGCTGACGGTCGAGGTCAGCCTGGCCTGGTCATCGGTGAGCCGCAGGGCCGTGAACAGCAGGAAACCGCGGTGGCGGTCGAGCGCGGCCAGCAGGTCGGCGCGTTCGGTGTCGAGCTCGGACATGGTGGAACCTCCTCACCCGACACGCTACGCGACCCCACCGACACCGCACAGGGGCCGGCCGTGCGGGCCGTCCGTCCGGCTCAGGCGGCTTCGACCACCTCGACCGGCAGCGGTGCGGGACGCGAACGCAGCCGGCGCACCTCGGGGAACGCCAGGGCGAACAGGGTGGTGGCGATGCTGACCACACCCGTCCCGATCAGGGCGGCATGGACGCCGAAGGCCGCGGCGGCCGGTCCGGCGAGCAGCAGGCCGATCGGCCCCAGCATCAGCGAACCGAGCGCGTCGTAGGAGGCCACCCGGGACAGCGACTCCGCCGGCACCTCGTGCTGCATGGTCGTCATCCACAGCACGCCGAACAGGTCGAAACCGATCCCCATCACGAAGGCCGCGGCGACGACCGTCCACAGCGGGGCGCTCACCCCGAGCAGCAGCTGCGGGGCTGCCGCAGAGAACGTGAGCAACGTCGCGACGAAGATCGGACGCCGCGGCCGCCACACCATCGCGATGCCGACGCCGAGGATCGCCCCGAGGGCCTCGCCGGCGAGGACGTACGTCCAGCCCGCGGCCCCACCGAGTTCGGCCTGCGCGACCACCGGGCCGAGGACGCCCTGCGACGCCTGGAGCACCATCAGCATGACCGCCCACTGGAGCACGCAGACGAACAGCCACTGCCGGCTGCGGAACTCGCCCCAGCCGTCCCTCAGCTGGCGCAGCGGGCTCTCCTCGCCGCGCGCGAGGGCGCTCGTCCGGGGCAGGAAGCTCGACAGCGTCGCAGCGACGAGGTAGAGCGTGCCAGCGACCACCATCGCCCAGCCGCCGCCGAGCCACACCACGACCGCGCCGCTGGCGACCAGGCCGGCGAACCGGGCGGCGCTGGCACCCATGGACAGCCAGGCGTTGCCCTGCTGGAGGAGGTGGACGGGAACGAGGTCGGGGATGATCCCGGTCAGCGCGGGGTAGACGGCCGAGCCGGCCATGCCCGCGAACGCCGCGGCCACGCAGAGCAGCCACAGCGGGGTGTGGCCGGTCAGCATCATCACGCCGATCGATCCCCAGGCCGCTGCAGCGACCAGTTGTCCCCACCGCAGGACGAGGGCGCGCGGGTAGCGGTCGGCGACCACGCCGCCGACCAGCATGAACACCACGAGCGGGATCGTCTGGCTCGCCAGCACGATCGACAGCGTCCCCGCGTCCGCCCCGGGCAGGCCGAGGATCCCGAACGCGAGGGCCACCGGTGCGAACGCCATGCCCAGCATCGAGATGGTGCGGGCGGCCAGCAGCACCATGAAGGGCTGGTTCGCGACGAGTTCGCGGCTCTGGCTGGAGGCGGGCATGGCGGTTCCTGTGGATGACGGCGGAGTCGGGATGGTCCGGACGCGGATTCGCGCCGGGCAGCCTTCGATGATCGCACCGCGGAGGGTGTGGGGGCAACTCCGCCGTCCGGGTCTGGTGTGCCGGCGGTGACGCGATCCCGCCGCGGGAGCGGCAGGGCGTGACGGCGGAGCAGGGTGGGACGCCACGAGTGGCGGGATCGCGTCAGCGGGTGGGCGGCACGGGCGTGGCGATGAGGGGCTGTCCGCAGTTGCCGTCGGGTCGGCATGATGGGGCCATGCTGATCGTGCACGTCTTCGTCCACGTGGTTCCCGAAGGGGTGGACGCGTTCATCGAGGCCACGCGGGCCAATGCGGCGGCGTCCCTGCTCGAGGCGGGAATCGCCCGCTTCGACGTCGTCCAGGCCCTCGACGACCCGACCCGGTTCGTCCTCGTGGAGGCCTACCGCACCGAGGACGCCGCCGCCGCCCACAAGGAGACCGCCCACTACGCGACCTGGCGGGACGCCGTCGCGGACCTCATGGCGGAGCCGCGTAGTTCAGTGAAGTACCGCGACATCGCCTTCCCCACCTGAGGCATCGCCCGCGGCCCTTCGTGACGACTCGCTCGCTGCGCTCACGAGTCTCCTCAGGGACCGTCGGGAGGGGGCAGGCGCCTACTCGAAGAGGGCCTGGCCGATGTAGCCGCCGGTCTTCGGGGCGGGCGGGATCGCGAAGACGCCGGAGCCGACGTGCTGGATGTACTCGTTCAGCAGGTCGAAGCGGCCGAGCTTCTCCTGCAGGGTGACGAAGTGCGCGGGGTCGTTCTGGTAGGAGATGAACAGCAGCCCGGCGTCCAGCAGGCCCTGGTCGTTGAGGCCGTCGGTGTAGTTGTAGCCGCGACGGAGGATCTTCATCCCGCCGTTGTTCTCGGGAGCGGCCAACGCCACGTGGGAGGACGCGTCGATCAGCGTCGCGCCGTCCCCGTCCAGCTTGGCGAAGTCGGGGGTGTCGAACTCCTTCGCGCCGCTCAGCGGCGCGCCCTCGTTCTTCGTGCGGCCGAACACGCGCTGCTGGTCGGAGACCCGGTCGGCGTCCCAGTTCTCGATGGTCATCCGGATCTTGCGGACCACCTGGTACGTGCCGCCGGTCATCCAGTCGGCGTCCTTCAGCCAGACGAACTCGTCGAAGTCGGCGTCGCCGCTGACGTTGCGCGTCCCGTCCTTGAACCCGAACAGGTTGCGCGGCGTGGTCTGCCCTGTGCCGGCGCTCGCCCGCCCGAACCCCATCACCACCCAGCGGGTCTGGGCGGTCGTCGTCACCATCCGGGCGAGGTTGCGGACGGCGTGGTAGGCCACCTGGTGGTCGTCCGAGCACACCTGCAGGGACAGGTCGCCGCCGGTCAGCTCCGCCTGGAGGCTCTCGCCGGGGATCCGGGGCAGGTCGGCCAGCAGCGCCGGACGCTTGTCCGCGAGCCCGAACCGGTCGTCGAACACGCCCGGGCCCAGCCCCACCGTGACGGTGAGGGACGCTGGTTCGAGGCCGTACGCCTCTCCGGTGTCGATCCCCACCGCGTCCGGACGCGGCGGCTCGACCACCCCGATCGTCTTGCCCTGGACCAGCTGGGCGATCGCCGCCGTCCAGCGCGCGAGCAGCACCTGCAGGTCCTGGGCGGTGGCCGACGGGTTCAGGTCGAACGTCATGAACAGCGCGTGCCGCTGCGGCGGCGTCCGGATCCCCGACTGGTTGCCCTGGTCGTAGAACGGCACGGACTTCGTCAGGTCGACGCTGTCGACCTCTTCCGACTGCGCACCGCCGGGCGCCGTCGACGCGCCGCCGAGGGAGTAGGCGGCCGCGGTGCCGGCCGCGCCCACGAGGGCTCCGGCCACCGCTCCGCCCGCGGCCCCGGCGAACAGCCGCCGGCGGGAGACCCCGCCGGCCGGCTGGCCGGGCTCCGGTGCGGCCGGCTCCTCCGGGAGGGGTACGGCCGCGGGATCAGGCCCCTCGCTCACTTCGCGGTCGCCACCTTCTCCGCGATCTTCTGCAGCGGCTGCTGCAGCGCGAGGACGGCCTGGCTCAGGCCCTTCGCGTACTTCGTCCGGTTCTCCTTCGTCCACGAGATGTAGCCCCCGGGAGCGGAGCTGTCGCGGTAGGCGTCCAGCGCGGTGTCGACGGCGGCGAACTGGGTCGCGACCTGGTCGGTGAGGTCGGCGTCGATCTTCTCCAGGCCCGGCTGGAGGTTCGCGAAGGCCTGCTTGGCGCCCTCCACGTTGTACGCGAAGTCGACCAGGTCGATGTGGCTGTAGGACTCCTCCTCGCCGGTGATCTTGTTCGCCTGCACCTCCTCCAGCAGGCTGGCCGCGCCGTTGGCGAGGTCCTCCGGCTTGTAGGTGAGGCCCTTCACGAGGGTGACGAGTTTGCCGACGTTCGTGACCAGGTCGGACGCGTACTTCTTCGTCTTCGCGGTGATCTCACCGCTCTTGTAGAGGTCGCGCTCGATCGCGTGGAAGCCGCTCCAGCCCACCTTGGGGTCGAGGCTGGACGCCCGCATGTCGATCAGGTAGTCGAGGTTGCCGGAGTTGTCGTCCACCTTGAACCCGTCGAGCACGAAGCCCTCGACGTCGGACTCGATCTTCTCGTAGAAGGGACGCGCCTTCACGTACGCGGCCTTCGCCGCGTCCAGGTCGCCGGAGTCGATCGCGCTCTTCAGCGTGCCGACGGCGGTCTGCATCTCCTCGGCCTGCGCGACCACCCAGGCCGCGTAGTCGGACGCGCCCTGCTTCAGCAGCTGCGCGGTGGTGCCGCTGGGCGCCTCGGCCGCCGTGCCGGTGACGGTGAAGTCCTGGGACTCCGGGTCGGCGCCGGGGCAGTAGACCTTGTAGGTGCCGCCGTCCAGCGTCACGGTGAAGCTGGACGCGGGCAGGCCGGGGGCGAGGTTCTCCTTCTCACCGACGATCTTGAGGTCGCTCTGCAGCTCGATCTCTGTGATCGCCGTCGAACTGACGTTGGTGACCGTGAACGTGATCGGGCCCGCGGCCGCGGAGGTGTAGTCGAGCGTGCACTTGTCGGTGCCGTCGTTGGTCAGGCTGATCGCCACCTGGGCGGCGCCGTTGCTGACCGGCGCGGCGCCGTCAGTGGCGGCGGCGGCGCTGGCCGTCGTGCTGGCCGGCGCGGACGCGGACGGGGTGGTGGCGGCGGGGGTGCTGCAGGCGGCGAGGCCGACCGACAGCACGGCCACCGCCCCGACACTCAGCAGGCGGGTGGTTCTAGGCGACATGGAGGTTCCTCTCGGGTTCGTTGACGGGTGCCACCACCGACGGGGCGGGGGGCGGGGCGGCCAGGCGCTGTTGGTCGCGCCGGGCCTGGATCAGGACGAGCAGTGCGGCCACGACGAGCAGCGCAGGGAACGTCCGTCCCCAGAACTGCCGCTCGACACGGTCGGTGCGAACCGTCGCGGCGGCGCTCGCGACCGCCTGGACGTGGTCGGCGGCGACGCTGAGGTCGCTGGCGGCGACGTTCGTACCGCCGGGGAGCGTGCCCGAGATGGTGAACGTGCGCGCCGAGCCGAGGCCGCCGCCGGAGACGGTGACCGCCGTGGTCTCCGACTGCGTGAAGTCGAGCACCTGACCGGACGCGAGCCACAGCTGGCGCTGGCCGGACGTCGTCCAGGTCGCCTCGAACGGTCCGGTCGCCTGCTGCGGGTTGACGCCTACGGGCAGCCGGCCGCCGTTCAGGGTGGCGAGCTCCTCGAGGGTGAGGGTGGCCGGCAGGCCGGTCGTGGCGGGGTCGAGGCTCTCGGTGTACTGCACGGCGTCGGGGACCCGGGCGTGGTTGACGTTCTCCCCACCGGTGAGCGCCATCGTGCTGGTTCCGGACGCGGTCTGGACGGTGGCCGTCCCCGCCTGCACGTCGACGGTGCCGGCCGACTGGCCCGCGGCGTCCACCAGGGGCGCGGCGCCGAGGGCCGGCATGCTGGCGGGCCCGATCGCCAGGGCCAGCGCTGCGGCGATGACGACCATCCCGGCGGCGATGCCGTAGCGCAGTTTCACGGCGGCCGCCGCGGACGGACGCAGCCGGCGCGGCCAGTACAGGTACAGCGCCATCGGGACCAGGTAGGAGAACCAGCCGACCACCTGGATCAGGCGGGGGTCCTGCGGGATGCCGAGGACGCCGGTGAACAGGGCGCCGCGGACCGAGCCGGTCGGGGCGAGCCAGGTCAGGTCGACGGTGCGCTGCTGGCCCGCGTCCAGCCAGCCCGCCTCGTGCGCTGCCCCGAGGGTGCTGACGACGAGGCCGGCGGCGACGAGGACGAGGAAGGCGCCGGTGATCTGGAAGAAGCGGCCGAGGTTCAGCTTCACGCTGCCGCGGTACAGCCCGTACCCGATCGCGGTCGCCCCGATCAGGCCGAGGGCTGCGCCGAGCGCGGCGGCGCCCGCGTCCGTGGAGGCGGAGAAGGTGGCCAGCAGGAAGACGGAGGTCTCGAAGCCCTCCTTCAGCACGGCGAGGAAGGCCATCAGTGCGAGCGCCCGGGTGGAGCCGCTGCCGAGCGCCTCGCCGGCCTCGGCCTCCAGTTCCTTCTTCATGCCGCGGGAGTGGGTGCTCATCCACAGCACCATGCCGGTGACGAACACGATAGCGACGACCCCGATGATCGTCTCCATGCCCTCCTGTGCGGCCTGGGGCAGCTGGGCCTCGACGAGGTGCAGGCCGACGCCGACGCCGAGGCTGAGCAGGATCGCGGCGACCACCCCGACCACCATCGGGGTCAGCGAACGGCCGTTGCGCTTGAGGAAGGCGGCGATGATGCCGACGATCAGCGCTGCCTCGAGGCCCTCGCGCAGGCCGATCACGAAGGTGGCAAGCACGCTCGTCTCCGTACGTCGTCTCACGTCGGGCCACGGGATGAGGCGCGGTTCCGGCGGGTTAGGTTTGCCTAACCTCAGGTCAGGCTAGCCCTGCCCGACAGTAGTCCGCGAGGATTTCCGCAAAATGGGACGCGCGGAAATCGTTTCCGGTTCCGGACGCGCTGCCGGACCCCGCCGCGTCCGCCGCTCTCCGGCCGGTCACCCACAAACGCTCCCGAAACGCGCAAACGCTCCCGAAAGTCCGGGAGCTTCTGCGGGTTTCGGGAGCGTTTGTGCGGGTGGGACGGGGTCCGCCCGCTCAGCGGCGGCGCACCGGGTCGGAGTGGCCGCAGCAGTACCAGTCGACGTCGAGGGCGCCGAGCCGGGCGACGTCCGAGAGCCCCTGCCGCACGCTCGTCTGCAGGAACGCGGGCGGCGGGACGGGGCGTCCGTCCTTGAGCTGGAACGAGTCTCCGACGAACAGGACGTCGTCTGCGCGGAACGAGTGGTGGCCGGGCGTGTGCCCGGGGGTGTGCAGGGCGACCAGGCCGGGCCAGAGCTCGACGTCCCCCTCGATGAGGTGCAGCCGTCCGGGGAGCTCGGGCTGGCCGAGGACGGCCATCGCCTGCCGGAAGGGCGTGGGTGGGACGGAGGCTGCGCCGGTCAGGACGGCCGCGTCCTCCGCGCCGAGCCAGGTGCGGGCGCCCGTCCGTCGTTGCCACTCGGCGGCGGCCGCAGCGTGGTCGGCGTCGTAGTGGGTGAGCAGGATGTCGGTCACCTCGTACGGCGAACGTCCCGCGGCGCGGAGTTCGCGGGCCACGCGGTTGAGGCCGGCCGTCATCCCCGGATCGACGATCGCGACGTGGCTGCCGGCGTCCAGCCAGTAGCAGTGGGCGCCGACCGCTGAGGTGAGCCAGTGGGTGCTGCGGGTGAGTTGCTTCATGCGTCCTTCCGGCGGCGTCCGAGGGTGAGTCCGACGATGCGGGACACGGCGACCGCCAGGTACAGCATGCCCGCGATCTGCTGGACCATCACCACCGAGCGGGCGACGGGCTTGACCGGCACCACGTCCGACAGGCCGGTGCTGCTCATCGTGGTGGTCGAGAGGAACAACAGTTCCATCCAGGAGCGCTGCCCTTCCGGGTCGACGGCGGCGGTGAACGAGCCGGGGACCAGGGTCTGGACGACGGAGTAGGCGTACGCCCACAGCCAGATCGCGACCGTGAAGGTGGCGCCGATGGCCCAGATCTCGTCGTTGGTCACCGTCTCGTCGTCGAACATGTACCTGAGCAGGCCGACCAGGGTGTACCCGTAGAACGCGACGTGGACGATGTCGGACGCGAGGTGCCAGCCCGTGGTGCCGCCGGTGGCCCAGTCGATCACCGTGAGGATCACCGCGGGGATCCCGATCAGGACACCGAGCCAGGTGTAGGTGGGGGTGGCGCGGACGACGCCGAGCGCGAGCACCACGACCAGCATCCCGAAGAGGGTGAGCGTGAGGCGTCCCAGCGAGTTGGCGGGGCTGTCGTCGACGAACGCGTACAGCAGGATGCCCAGCAGCTGCACGACGAGCAGCGCCGCGGAGGGGTTCCTCCGCACGAACAGCCAGGCCCGGCGCGCCATGCGCACACCCTAACCGTCCCGGTTTCCGTGTTGCTGTGGCCGCGGGCATGGACGCGGAGGTCCCGGGTCAAGCCCGGGATGACGGGGGCGTGCCTGTTTCCGTCATCCCGGCGGAGGCCGGGACCTCGTTGTTGTGGCTGTCGGCGTGGACGCGGAGGTCCCGGGTCAAGCCTGGGATGACGGGGGCGATCGCATTTTGCCTGTCATCCCAGCGGAGGCGGGGATCTCGTTGTTGTGGCCGCGGGCATGGACGCGGAGATCCCGGGTCAAGCCTGGGATGACAGGGGCGTCCGCGTCCCGAGCCCTCGAGCGGCTCACCGAGCCCGCTACCCCCACTCTGCGCGCGAAAGCACCACCTTGCGCGCGATATTTCGCGCGCAGAGTGGCTTTACGCGCGCAGAGTGGGGACGAGGAGGACGCCGGGGTGGGACGGGGCGGCGCGGGTCGGCGATTTCACGATATTGTGAAACCGTGAAGCCTGCCGACGAGCCGCTCTACGAGATCAAGGCCAACTTGTTCCGGGCCCTCGCGCACCCGATCCGCATCCGGGTGCTGGAACTGCTCGTGGCGGCGGAGACCGCCGCACCCGGGGCGGGCGAGGTCACGGTGACCGCGTTGCTCGCGGACATCGACGCGTCCCCGTCCCACCTATCCGGGCACCTCGGCGTCCTGCGCCAGTACGGCGTGGTCACGTCGCGGCGAGTCGGCTCGCACGTCTACTACCGGACCGCGCACCCCGCCGTCGTCGACCTGCTGACCAGCGCCCGACGGTTCCTGCTCGACTCGCTGGAGGCCTCAGGCGACCAGCTCGCCGCCGCGTCCGCCCTGCCCCCGCTGCCCTGACGGCGGACCCTCACCATCGACCCGAACGGCTCCATGTCCGACACCGCAACGCCCCGTCCCGCCCTGATCCCCCCGCACATCCGCAGCCACCTGGTCGGGCTGCTGCCCGGTCGCGCCGACCTCACCCCGCTGCGGACGAGCTGGCGGCGCGACCTCATCGCCGGCGTCACGGTCGGCGTCGTCGCGCTCCCGCTCGCGCTCGCGTTCGGCGTCAGCTCGGGGATGGGCGCCGCCGCCGGGCTGGTCACGGCGATCGTCGCCGGCCTCGTCGCGGCGGTGTTCGGCGGCTCGAACGTCCAGGTGTCCGGGCCCACCGGGGCCATGGCCGTCGTCCTCGCGCCCATCGTCGCCCAGTACGGAACGCAGGCCGTCGTGGCGGTCTCCGTGATCGCGGGCGTGATGCTGGTCGCCGCGGGCGCGCTGCGGCTGGGCCGCGTCGTCGTCTACATCCCCTGGCCGGTGATCGAGGGCTTCACGGCCGGCATCGCGCTGATCATCGCCCTCCAGCAGGTGCCGCTCGCCCTGGACGCCGCGTCCACGCCGGGGGAGAAGACCCTGCAGGCCGCCGTTGACGCCGTCCGCGCAGCCGACTGGACGCACGCGTGGCTGCCCCTGTCGGTCACCCTCGGCGTCGTCCTCGTGATCGAGGTGCTCCGGCGGGTCTCCCGGTCGGTCCCCGGCGCCCTGATCGCCGTGGTCGTCGCGACGGTCGTCGCCGAGGTCGCCGGTCTGGACGTCAGCAGGATCGGTGCGCTGCCCGACCACCTGCCGCTGCCCTCGGTCCCCGGCATTGATCTGGGGATCCTGCACGAGCTCGCCGCCCCCGCCGTCGCGGTCGCCGTCCTCGCCGCCATCGAGTCGCTGCTGTCGGCCCGCGTCGCCGCCGGCATGGCGCCCACCGGACGCGTCCTGCCCGACCGCGAGGTCTTCGGCCAGGGGCTCGCGTCGATCGCGTCCGGCCTCTTCGGGGGCATGCCGGCCACCGGGGCGATCGCGCGGACGGCCGTCAACGTCCGCGCCGGTGCCCGGTCGCGGCTGGCCGCCATCACCCACTCGCTGCTGCTGGCCGGCGTGGTCGCGGTCGGGGCCGGACTGGCGTCGCGGATCCCGCTGTCGGCGCTGGCCGGCGTCCTGATCGCCACCACCCTGCACATGGTGGACGTGCGCGAGGTCCGCGCTCTGCTGAAGGTCGGACGCAGCACGGCGGCCACCTTCGTCGTGACCATCGCCTGCACGGTGCTGCTCGACCTGATCACCGCGGTCGAGATCGGCATCGTGCTGGCGGCGTTCTTCGCGTTGCGGGCGCTGGCCAACACGACCCACGTCGACCGCGAGGAACTACCCGGCTGGCCCGCGCCGGGGGACGAACACATCGCGCTCCTGCGGGTGAACGGCTCGGTCTTCTTCGGCGCCGCCGACCGGATCATGGACGACATCGCCGACATCGACGCGTGGGTGGTCGTGCTGCGGCTGTCGAAGGTCGAGCTGCTCGACCCGACCGGCGCGCACCGCCTCGCCGAGATCGTCCAGCTGCTGGAGGCGCGCGGTGTCACCGTCCTGATCAAGGGGCTGCGGACCAAGCACGAGCGGATGGCCGCGCGCGCGGGCGTCCTCGAGGCGCTTCGCACCCGCGAGCACCAGTTCGACGACCTCGAGATCGCCGTCGCCCACGCCCGCAGCCACGTCGCCCGCCAGCTTGCCGGCCAGCCCGTCCCCCGCCGCCGCCGCTGAGCCCCGGGCGACGGCAGGGATCGGTGGCTGGCAATCCGGGACGGTGCTCCTTTCGCGCCACCGCAGCGGGCTGGCGCGAAAGGAGAACCGTCCCCGGTTTCGCGCCGGGGACGCAGGGTCAGGCGATGGTGAGCGTCAGCACCTTCAGGTCGGTCGGCTGGGCCACGGGGGACGTGACGAGCTTGGCCGTCGCGACCACCGTGCTGCGGCCGTACCGCTTCAGCGCCGACTTCGGGATCGTGATCGACTTCGTGCCGTAGTTCCCGGGCCGCAGGGTGGTCCTCGCCACCACGCGGTCGCCGACGTACACCTTGACGGTCCCGGTGACCCACACGCCCGTGCCGAGCGGGGCCGTCTGGACGCGGAACTTCACCGGCGTCCCCTTCTTCACCGTCCGGCTCTCGGCCAACCCGTAGACCTTCGGCTCCGCCTTCTCGATCGTGACCGGGATCCGCACGACGGTGCCGGAGGGCTTCGCCGTCACGACCACCTTCCCCGTGTTCGGCAGTGTGACGTCGAACGCCGCCGCCCCATCCGTCACCGGGACGTTCCTCGCGACGGTCTTCCCGCCGACCTTCACCGTCAGCTTCGTGTTCGCCGGGGCGCCGAGCGAGGTCAGGTCCAGCCCGGAGAGCGAGATCGGGTACTCGTCGCCGACCGCGGCGGTGGATGCGGCCTGCACCTGCACCGCGTGCTTGTCGAACGACGGCGTCACCGGGGACGTCTTCGTCAGGTACGCGATCCAGGCCTGGTAGTCGACCAGCCCCGAGTCCTTCGTGTCGGTGCCCGCTGCGAAGGTGGTGAAGTTGTCGCCGCCGGCCAGCAGGAAGCTGAACGAGCCGACCCGGTAGGTGCCGGCGTCGGTGACCCGCGTGCCGTTCACCCAGATCCCCGTGATCCGCGAACCCGCGTCCGCCGACGCGTCGTAGGTGTAGCGGACGTTCTTCGACATCCCCAGCTGGAGGTAGGGACGGGTCGACCCCGTCGGCTGCCACTGCTGCTCCAGCACCGCCTTCAACTGCGCGCCGGTCAGCGTGGTCGTCCACAGGTTGTTCACGAACGGCAGTACGGAGTTGGCCATCGCGTAGGTGATCACGCCCTTCTTGCGGGTCTCCGTCGCTCCAGGCGTGTACAGCAGCTCTGCCCGCAGCCCGCCGGGGTTCACGAGCGCGATCTGGGCGCCGCCGCTGGCCGCCGGTTTGAGGGTCTTCAGCAGGGCGTCGGCGACGAGGTTGCCCATCGCGGACTCCTTCGACCGGTCGTCCCTGGTGCCGCCGGCGTACTTCCCGTTGACGTAGCTGCCGCCGCTGAAGGCGGTGGTGACGTCGGCCTTGAGCCGACCGATCTTCTTGTTGCCGACCGTGTCCGCGTAGGCGAGCGCGGCGGTGACCACGTCCTGGACCGCCTGGGCCCTCGGGTAGGTGCTGGCCAGCCCGGCGGCCGCGTCGGTGCTGCGCGGGATCAGCGACTGGGTGTGGCTGAGCACCTCGCCCGTCCCGGGGTCCACGCTGAGCAGGACCTGCCCCACGTTGGTGGCGTACGAGCCCGTCTGCACCACCGGACGCGTCCCGCCGCCGGTGACCGGCGCGTCCCACGCGTACGTCTGGTGGGTGTGGCCGGTGAAGATGACCGACACCTTCGCCGAGGTGTCCTCGACGATGTGGGCGAACACCGTGCTCTTGCCGAGCTCGGTGTTCAGGTCGATCGTGGCGGACGCGCTGTCCGGCGCCCCTTCGTGGTACTCGGCCACCAGGACCTGCGCCTCACCGTTCGCCGCATTGCCGTCGGTGAGCTGGGCCGCGACCCGGTTCACCGCCTCGACCGGGTCGCCGAAGGTGAGGCCCTTGATGCCGAGGGAGGACACGAGCGACGGCGTCTCCTGCGTGACCGCGCCGATCACGCCGACCGTGACACCCCCCACCGTGTAGAGGCCGTACCCGGGCAGGACGGGGGTGGTCGTCCCCGTGGTGTAGACGTTCGCGCCGAGGTAGTCCCACTTCGCGTTCGCCCCGCCGTCGATCACCCGGTCGGTGAGGTCGGCGAAGCCCTGGTCGAACTCGTGGTTGCCGACCGCGGACGCCGCCAGGTCGAGCGCGTTCAGGACGTCGATGGTCGGCTGGTCGTCCTGGGTGGCGGACGCGAACAGCGACGCGCCGATGTTGTCGCCGGCCGACAGCAGCAGGGTGTTGGCGTCGCCGTACTGCGCGCGGGACTTCTCGATCGTGCCGGCGAACTGGACCGTGGTGTCCTTCGCGATCCGGCCGTGGAAGTCGTTGATGTTCAACAGGTTGATGGTGACCGGGTCGGCGGCGTGTGCTGCCGGGGCCGAGAGCGGGCCGATGGCCAGGCCGGCGCCGAGGATGGCGGCGAGGACGAGGCGGACGGGGCGCGGGTGTGGAATGGGCAACGCTTCTCCTTGGTCAAGAGGGTGGTCTGTGGGGAGAACCGAACTCGGCGTCCGCGTCGTCGCGGAACCTGTAAACCAACGTAGCCCAGGTGCCCTGCCGGAGTGAATGGCTCGGGGCCCACCCACCGACACCCGCGCCGGCTCTTCCATGCCGGGCGTCCGCCGGACCCGCCGCGCTCTGACCGTCTGCACAAACGCTCCCCAAACACGCAAACGCTCCCGAAATTTCGGTGGCTTCTGCGAGTTTCGGGAGCGTCTGGCGCGGGCGGGACGAGTGGGACGTCCGGGATGGGCGCGGGCTGGCTCGTGCCGGAGCCCGTGCTCGTTCCGGGCTCCGCGCACGGGCCCCGCGGGGGTCGTCAGCGGGGCTCGCGGCGTCCCCTGCGACCCCCGCGGGCGCCGAGCGGGGCGATCGGACGTCCGTCGTCGGTGGGGGCGAGGCCGCCCTGGCAGGTGGGGCACGAGAACAGGACGCGCTCGCGCGTCGGCGGGCCGATCGGCGCGACCCGGATCGTCGTGCCGCAGCGCCGGCAGGGGCGTCCCGAGCGGCCGTGGACCCAGGTGTTATCGCCCGGTCTGCTCGACCCCGTGGACGACTGCCGGCCGCTCGCGGTGGCGGCGGTCATCAGCCGGCGCGCCCGCTCCACCACCCGGGTGATCACCGATGCGTCGACGTGCTCGGCCCAGGGGTTGACCCGTTCGAGGAACAGCGACTCGGCCGCCCACATCGTGCCGATCCCGGCCAGGTTGCGCTGGTCGAGCAGGGCGGCGCCGATGGTGGTGTCGCTGGACGCCAGGTTCGCGACGGCCGTCGAGACGTCGAAGTCCGCGGCGAGGATGTCCGGACCGAGGTGGCCGACCAGCGTGTGCTCCTCGCTCGTGCGGACGAGGTCGAGCACGCCCAGGCGCAGGCCGATCGCCGTCCACTCCTGCGTGATGAGGGCGGCGCGGACGTCGGGGTGGCGCAGCCAGGTGGCGGCGGCCCTTCGTGACGGGCGCTCGTTCCTCGCGCCCTCCTCAGGGACCGTGTCGTGGGTCAGGGAGTCGGTGTGCTCGATGCGCCACTGGCCCTCCATCTTCAGGTGCGAGTGCAGCGTCCAGCCGGAGTCGAGGCGGAGGAGGATGTGTTTGCCGCGCGGGACGACCCCGGACACGGTCATGCCGGTCAGGTCGGCCGTGGCGAGGCTGGGCCAGCGAAGTTCGGCGGCGACCAGGACGCGCCCGGCGAGCGCCTCGTGCAGTCGCGCGCAGGTGCGGAAGACGGTGTCGCCCTCGGGCACGGCTACCTCCGCAGCCTCAGGCCGCGCGGCGTGAGCCCGAACCCAGCGGACGCGAGCGCCAGCGCGAGCGGGGAGTCGGAGCCGAGCACGGACTCCCCGTCCACGCGCTCGACGGTGAGCTTGCCCAGCGCGCCGGCGTGCACGGCGCCGGCGAGGGCCACCGCCGCGGGTTCCAGCAGAGCCGGATCGTCGGACCACGACAGCAGGGTGCGTCCCCCGCGTTCGACGTAGAGGACGAGCCGGCCGTCGACGAGCACGACCAGCGCGCCGGCCTTGCGGCCGGGCAGGTGGCCGCGCGACTCCGCGTCCGGTCGGTTCGGCCAGGCCAGCGCGGCGCCGTACGGGTTCGCCGGGTCGGCGGCGGCCAGCACGAGCGCGGGTCCGGCAACACCCTCATCGAGCGGACGGGCGAGCGCGCGCAGCCGGTCGACCGCACCCGTCCCGCCGAACTGCGCGGCGCCGAGGCCCTCCACGAAGTAGCCGCGGCGGACGCGTCCGGTCTCCTCCGCCGCCGCGAGCACCCGGTACACGCCGGCGAACCCGCCGGGCACGTCCTCGGCGGCGGCGCTGCCCCTGGTCACCACGCCGTAGCGGTCGAGCAGGAGTTCCGCGCGGGCGAAGGCGCGAGAGGTGGGATCGGGCTCCGCGGCAGGCAGCGCCGACCAGCGCCCGGCCGCTTCCGGCGGCCCCGTGCGGCGGGGGAGCGGCGCCCGGGGGAGCCGGCCGTAGCGCCCGGCGCCGATCCGTCCGCGGGCAGGGACGGGAGCGCGCGAGCGGTGGGCGCCGTGACCCTGGCCGAGCAGCGCGCGCAGCGGGGCGACGGTGTCGTTGCCGAGGCGTCCGGCCCAGACGAGGTTCCACAGGGCCGTGCTGAGGTCGTCGTCGGTGACGCCCAGCTGGTCGGCCAGTGGACGGAAGAACCAGCCGCCGGCGCCGATCGCGTCCAGCACGGCGGCGCTGAGGTCGTCGGGGACGGGCTGCGGCTCGGCCAGTGTCAGCGGGGCGAGCTCGGCGGGATGCAGGGAGACCCAGCCGTCCGAGCCCGCCAGGGCGCCATGCCCCTGCCACAGCACCTCGCCGGCGGAGGTGAGCTCGTCGAGCATGGCGGGGCGGTAGTCGCGCACCCGGGCCGGCAGGACCAGCGACTCCAGCGCGCTGGCCGGCACCGGCACCCCGGCCAACTGCTCGACCGCTCGGAGGACGCCGTCCACCCCGCGCAGCTCACCCACCCCCTGCCAGGCGGGCAGGAAGCGCGCGAAATCCGTGGCCGAGACCGGCTCGACCGCCTCCCGCAGCGCGGCCAGCGATCGCCGCCGCAGCAACCGCAGCACGCGCGCGTCGCAGAACTGCTCGCCGGCGAGCGCGGGGTGTGGTGGTGACGCGCCTTCGCTGGTGGTCCCGGGGGCGAGCTCTGGCGAGGAGCGACGCTCGTCAACGGTCCCTGAGGAGCCGTGCCTCGAGCCTGCGAGGGGCACGGCGTCGCGAAGGGCCGCCGCCACCGTGTCCGCGGCCCTTCGTGACGTCCCGCGGTTCGCGAGCTCACCGCGGGCCTCCTCAGGGACCGTTGTGACGCCATCGTTCGCGGGCTCACCGCTGGCCTCCCCAGGGGCCGGGAGGACACCACTCGACGGCGGCAGCCACCCGACAGGCCGCAGGTCGCCCTCGACGAGGCGGCCGGACGCGACCAGGCGACGCAGCACGTCCCTCGCGACGGAGGCACCGATGCCCAGCCATGCCGCCACTTCGCCCGTGGTGAAGACGGTGTGGCTCCGCGCGTAGCGCGCGAGCAGGTCGCCGAGCGGATCGGGGACGGGCTCGAGCAGCGCCTGCGGCACTCCCGGCGGGAGTGGGACGCCGAGGGCGTCGCGGAGCCGGCCGGCGTCCTCGACCACTGCCCAGCGTGGGCCCCGCGCGCCGGGCAGTTCGAGCACGCGGCGCTGGTGGACGAGGTCGGCCAGCCACGTCCGCGCCCGGTCGGGCTGGTCGCAGCGAGCGGCGACCGCGTCCGTGCCGAGCGGGCCGAGCTCGCGCAGGATGTCGGTGAGGTCATCCGCGTCCCTTGCGCGGCGTCCCGGATCCAGGTGCTGGAGCTCCCGCTCGGTGCGCGTGAGGGCATCGGGGTCGAGGAGTTCGGCCAGCGAGAGCCCCTCGGTGGTGCCGAGCAGCTCGGCGAGCAGCGACGGGTCGAGCGCGAGCGCCGCGGCCCTGCGCTCGGCCAGGGGCGAGTCGCCCTCGTACAGGAACTGCGCCACATAGCCGAACATCAGGGACGAGGCGAACGGCGAAGGGTGCGGCGTCTCGACCGCGACGGTGGCGATCCTCCGCGACCGGACGCCGCGCAGCAGCTCGATCAGCCCGGGGACGTCGAACACGTCGTTCACGCACTCCCGGACCGCCTCCAGCACGATCGGGAAGCTCGGGTACTGGCTGGCCACCTCCAGCAGCTGGGACGCGCGAAGCCGCTGCTGCCACAGCGCCTGGCGCTGCCCGGGCCGGCGCTTGGGCAGCAGCAGCGCCCTGCCCGCGCACTCCCGGAACCGGGACGCGAACAGCGCGGACCCGCCGATCTCCTGCGTGACCACCGCGGCGACCTCGTCGGGGTCGGGGAAGAGGATGTCCAGGAGTTCGTCCATGGGTCCGGACGGACTGTGGCGGTGGCCCTTCGTGACGCTCGCTGGCGCTCGCTCCTCAGGGACCGTGGAGGGGCGGTGGCCCTTCGTGACGCTCGCTGGCGCTCGCTCCTCAGGGACCGTGGAGGTGGGGTCACGAAGGGCGTCGTCCGGTTCCTCGCCCAGCCAGTCGGTGTCGGGGAGGCGGAAGACGAGGCCGTCGTCGGCGTGCATGGCCTGGACGTCCACGCCGTAGCGCTCGCGGAGGCGGGCGGCGACCACCAGCGCCCAAGGGGCGTGCACCTGCGCGCCGTACGGGGAGTGCACGACCACTCGCCAGTCGCCGATCTCGTCGCGAAAGCGCTCGACGACGAGCTGCCGGTCGTGCGGCAGCCGGCCGATCGCCTCGGTCTGTTCGGCGAGGTACCCGAGCAGGTTGTCGGCCGCCCACTCGTCGAGCCCCGCGTCCTCCGCGCGGGCGCGGGCCTTTTCCGGGCTCAGCGCACCGATCTCACGGACGAACGCGCCGACCGCCTCGCCCAGCTCCGCCGGCCGGCCGAGCGTGTCGCCCTTCCAGAACGGCAGCCGCGCAGGCACCCCCGGCGCTGGGGTGACCAGCACCCGGTCATGGGTGATGTCCTCGATCCGCCAGCTCGAGGTGCCGAGCGCGAACACGTCCCCGACCCGCGACTCGTAGACCATCTCCTCGTCGAGCTCGCCGACCCGCCGTCCCGCCCCGTCCCCGGCGAGGAACACCCCGTACAGCCCGCGGTCGGGGATCGTGCCGCCGCTGGTCACCGCCAGCCGCTGGGCACCGCGGCGTCCGGTCAGCGTTCCGGTGGCGCGGTCCCACACCAGCCGCGGACGCAGCTCGGCGAACTCGTCGGACGGGTACCGCCCGCTGAGCATGTCGAGGACCGACTCCAGCACCCCGCGGGTGAGCCCGGAGAAGGGGGCCGCGCGACGGACCAGCGCCTCCAGATCGGCGACCGACCAGTCGTCCAGCGCGACCATCGCCACGACCTGCTGGGCGAGCACGTCGAGCGGGTTCGCCGGAACGCGCAGCGCCTCGATCGCTCCGGCGCGCATGCGCTCGGTGATCACGGCGGTCTGGACGAGGTCGCCGCGGAACTTGGGGAACAGGACGCCGTGCGAGGTCGCGCCGACCTGGTGGCCCGCGCGTCCGACCCGCTGCAGTCCGGACGCGACCGACGGCGGCGCCTCGACCTGGATGACGAGGTCGACCGCGCCCATGTCGATGCCCAGTTCGAGCGAGGACGTGGCGACGACCGCGGGCAGCCGTCCCGCCTTGAGGTCCTCCTCGATCAGCTGGCGCTGTTCCCTGCTGACCGACCCGTGGTGTGCCCGAGCGAGCACCGGCGGCGCCCCCTGCCCGATCGCGGACTGCGCCATCTTCTCCGCGGGTGCCCGAGTGCCGACCCGTCCGCCTTCGTCATCCCGGGCGTGACCCGGGATCTCGTTGTCCCGGCTGTCGTCGACGCCCGCCTCAAGGCGCTCCAGCCAGAGCTCGTTCAGCCGGGCGGTGAGGCGCTCGGCGAGGCGGCGGGAGTTGACGAAGACCAGCGTCGAGGAGTGGGCGGCGATCTGGTCGACGATCCGCTCCTCGACGTGCGGCCACACCGACGTGCGCTCGGGGTCTCCGGCGGCGGCACCGGACAGGTTGCCGGTCGGCTGCCCGATCGCGCCGAGGTCGGGGACGGGGACGACGACCTCCAGGTCCCAGCGCTTCTCGCTCGGCGGGGCGACGATCGCGACGTCGCGCCCGCCGGCCAGGAAGCGCGCGACCTCCTCCACCGGGCGCACGGTCGCCGACAGCCCGATCCGCTGCGCTGGCCGCTCGAGGAGGGCGTCCAGACGCTCGAGGCTGAGCGCGAGGTGGGCGCCGCGCTTGGTGCCGGCGACGGCGTGCACCTCGTCCACGATCACGGTCTCGATGCCACTCAACGCCTCCCGCGCGGCCGAGGTGAGCAGGAGGAACAGCGACTCGGGGGTGGTGATCAGGATGTCGGCGGGCTCCCTGGCGAACGCGCGGCGCTCGTCGGCGGGGGTGTCGCCCGAACGGACGGCGACCCGAACGTCCGGCCGGGCAAGGCCGAGACGGGTGGCGGCGTGCCCGATGCCCACCAGCGGCGAGCGGAGGTTGCGCTCCACGTCCACCGCCAGCGCCTTCAGCGGTGAGATGTACAGCACCCGGCAGCGTTTCCGCTTGTCCGGGACAGGTTCGCTGGCCAGCCGGTCGAGCGCCCACAGGAAGGCCGACAGCGTCTTGCCCGAGCCGGTCGGCGCGACGACGAGGGTGTGTTGCCCGGAGGAGATCGCGTCCCAGGCGCCTGCCTGCGCGGCCGTGGGCGCGGCGAAGCTGCTCCGGAACCACTCCCTGGTGGCAGGAGAGAACCGCTCCAACACGTCCGCCGTCATGGTGCGACCACTCTGCCACTCCGCTCCGACACGAACGACGGATCTTCCTTCGCAGAAAGAATTCTTCCTCTTATGGTTGACGCATGGCGCTGAACATCAAGGATCCGGCCACCGATGCGCTCGCCCGCGAACTCGCGGCCCGGACCGGGGAGAGCATCACCGAGGCGATCCGGGTCGCGATGAGCGAGCGGCTGGCCCGGCTGCGCCGGCAGGAGTCGATGGCGTCCCGGACGGGCGAGTTGCAGCGCTACATCGACCGCGGGCGGCAGCGTCCGACCCTCGACGGCCGCTCGGCGGAGGCGATTCTCGGCTACGACGAGGACGGGCTCCCGCGGTGATCGTCGACACGTCCGCACTGGTGGCGGTGGTCCTGGGCGAACCGGACGCCGAGGCACACCTGAAGGCCTTGGCCGGCGCGGCGTCCCTCGCGCTCTCGGCCGCGACCCTCACCGAGGCGCTGATCGTGACCGAGGCGCGACAGGGTCGCGAGGCGGCCACGGACCTGCTCGCCCTGCTCGCCGAACTGGAGGCGGAGGTCGTCAGTCTGGACGAGGCACAGGCAGAGCGGGCGGCAGCCGCCTGGCGCCGGTTCGGGACGGGACGGCATCCGGCCGGCCTGAACTACGGCGACACCTTCAGCTACGCGCTGGCGATGACCCGCGGCGAGCCCCTGCTCTTCAAGGGCGGGGACTTCGCCGCGACCGACGTGCCTCAGGCCTGAGCCCCGCCCTCCGCCACGACGTCGTCCGTCGTTCCGCCGGTGGCGGCCTTCTTTGCAGCCCTGCGGTCGGCCCGCTTCTCCCGCCAGGTCTCCAGCAGGTCGTAGAGCACCGGGACGAGGATGAGCGTCAGCAGGGTGGACGAGACCAGGCCGCCGATCACGACGATCGCCAGCGGCTTGGAGATGAACACACCGCCCCCGGTCAGCCCGAGGCTCATCGGGACCAGCGCGAACACCGTGGCCAGCGCGGTCATGATGATCGGACGCACGCGCAGCCGCGCACCGGCCTGGATCGACTCGTCCACGCCCAGCCCGGCCTTGCGTTTCTGGTTGATCAGGTCGATCAGCACGATCGCGTTCGTCACCACGATGCCGATCAGCATCAGCAGGCCGATCATGCTCGGCACGCCCAGCGCGGTGTCGGTGACCAGCGACAGCCCCAGCGCGCCGGTCGCGGCGAACGGGATCGAGACCAGCAGCACCAGCGGCTGCAGCAGCGACCCGAACGTCGCCACCATGATCAGGTAGACGACCGCGATCGCGACGAGCATGGCCAGCCCCAGCTGCTGGAACGACTCGGTCTGCTGCTGCGACACCCCGCCGATCCGGACGGTGATCCCGTCGGGCAGGTCGAGCGTGGCGATGCCCTCCTCGAGCCGGGTCGTGGTCGCGCCGAGGTCGGAGGACTCCGAGCTCGCGCTCAGCGTCGCGGCCCGCGTCCCGTCGACCCGGGTGATCATCGCCGCGGCCTGCACGACCTCGACGTCGGCCACCCTGCTCAGCGGGATCGGGTCGGCGGTCGCCTTCGCCGCGTCCTTGGACGCGTCGCTGATCGCCTGCTGCTTGTCCTGAGCCTCGAGGGTCTTCTCCCTGGACGTGGCCAGCGCGTCCAGCTGCTTGTCGATCGACGTCACGCCCGACTTGGCGGACGCGAGCGCGCTGCTCAGCTGGGCGAGGGCGGACGCGGTCGCGGACAGCTGCTGCGAGATCGTGAAGATGCCGGAGGCGATCGGCGCGCAGGCCGGGTCGGTCGGGTCCGCCTGGCACTTCGCGGGGATCGCGGCGAGCTGCTTCTGCAGGCTCGCCAGCTTCTTCTTCGTCGCGTTCACCTGCTTGTTGAGGGTCTTGATGGCCTTCTTCGCCTGCGTCCGGCTCTTCTCCAGCGCCTTGACCTGGTCGTTGTAGGCGTCGGTCGACTGCCGCTTGGAGTCCTTGCTCAGCTTCTCGGAGTCCTTGCTCACCTTGTCGGCGGCGTCGGACTTCGCGTTCGCGTTCATCAGCTGGGTCACCGGAAGGGTGATCTCGCGCAGCTCGTCCACGCTCTTCACGGGCGTCTGCGAGCGCACGTACACGTTCAGGGTGGTGTCGCCCTGCGCCATCGTCCCGATCAGCTGCCCGCGCACGGCCCTCGCCACCGCCTGGCCGATCGATGCCTGCGTCATGCCGTGCTCGGCCGCGGCCTTCTCGTCGATGTTCACCTTCAGCATGTCGCGGGCGTCGGTGAGGTCGCTGGTCACGTTGGTGAGGCCGGGGACGGTCTTCATCATCGCGAGCACCTGGTCGCTGCCCGCCTTCAGCGCGTCCGGGTCGCTGCCCTCGACGTACAGCACGACGCCGGTGGACGAGGACGACCCGCTGCCGATCGACACCTCGACGGTGCCCACGCTCGCACCGAGGTCGGCGATC
Organism: Propionicimonas sp.; assembly: GCF_049840635.1. Lineage (GTDB taxonomy): Bacteria > Actinomycetota > Actinomycetes > Propionibacteriales > Propionibacteriaceae > Propionicimonas. The sequence continues at coordinate 1,504,040 of NZ_JASGKL010000005.1, read as the reverse complement.
TCCTCGCGCAGCCGGGTGGCGGTGTCAGTGGCCGAGGCCCCGGAGTTCAGGGGGACGGTGAAGGTGGCCTGGTTGGTGTCGGCCTGGCTGCCCATGAACACTCCGGTGGAGCCGCCGATGCTGGTCGAGTACGCCTGCACGGCGGGGCTCGCCGCGAGCAGCGCCTCGATCTTCTGTGCGGCCTCGTCGGTCTCGGCCAGGCCGGTGCCCGACGGCAGCTTCTGCGAGATCGACAGCGATTCCGTCCCGGTGTTGCCGATGAAGTCGGTCTTCAGCCGGGGTGCCAGCGCGAGCGTGCCCGCGAAGATCAGGACGGCGAGGCCGAGCGTGATCCAGCGGCGGTGCAGCGTCCAGTTGAGGACAGGGAGGTACGCCCGCTGCAACCAGGTGTCCTTCTCCTCCGAGCCCGCGGATGCCGCGATCCTCGCCTGCTGCTTCGCGGTCGGCCGCATGAACCACGAGGCCAGCGTCGGCACGACGGTGAGCGCGACGAACAGGGACGCGAGCAGCGCGACCGTCACCGCGACCGCGAATGGCCGGAAGATCGCGCCCGCCTGGCCGCCGACCAGCCCGATCGGAAGGAATACCGCGACCGTGGTCAGGGTCGAGCTGGTGACGGCGCCGGCCACCTCCTTCACGGCGTTGGTGATCGACGTGCGTCCGAACTCGCCGTAGCCCTGGTGCCGCTTGATGTTCTCGATCACCACGATGGAGTCGTCGACGACGCGTCCGACCGCCACGGTGAGGGCGGCCAGGGTGAGGATGTTCAGCGTGTAGCCGCCCACCCACAGGCCGACCAGGGCGATCAGCAGCGACAGCGGGATCGAGATCGCGGTGATGATCGTGGGCCGGATCGAGCCGAGGAAGACCATGATCACCAGCACGGCCATGGCCAGGCCGATGCCGCCCTCGACGCTCAGGTCGCGGATCGAGTCGGTGATGTAGGGCGCCTGGTCGAAGACGGTGGCGAACTCCGCGCCGTTGCCGAGCTGCTGCGTCAGGCCGGGCAGGGCGGCGTTCACCTCGTTCGCGACGGTGACGGTGTTCGCGTCCGGGTTCTTCGTGACCATCAGGGTGAGCGAGGTCTTGCCGTTGACGCGGGAGATGCTGGTGGTCTCGACCGGCTGCTCCTTCACGGTCGCGACCTTCGACAGGGCGACCGGACCGTCCGTCCCCTGCAGCATGAGCGCGCCGACCTGCTCGGCACTGGAAAGGGTGACGCCGGTCTGCACGTCGTAGTTGGTGGTGTCGGTGCGCATCGTGCCGGACGGGTAGGCACTCGAGGCCGCGGCGAAGTACTGCGCGATGGTGGTCGGGTCGACGCCGTACTTGGTGACCTTGGCCTGGGAGTACGTGATCACGATCTCGTGCTGCTGCTGGCCGGAGACCGACACGTCCCGGACGCCGGCGAGGGCACGGAGGTCAGGCGCGATCTCCTCCGTCACCTTCGTGGACAGGGCGGCGAGGTCGTCGTTGGAGGAGAGCGCGAGGATCACGACCGGGATGTCGTCGGTCCCGCCGGTGATCACGGTCGGGTCGACGTTGCTGGGCAGGGTGGCGGAGATCGAGTCTATGGCGCTGCGCAGCTTGTTCGACATGTCGTCGACGTCCAGCCCGTAGTCCCACTGGACGGTCACCTGGGAGACGCCGCTGGAGCTCTTGGAGGTGACGGACGTGACGCCGGCGACGCCCTTCACCGCGGACTCGATCGGCTTGGACACCTGTGCCTCGACCACGTCCGGGGACGCGCCGGCGTAGGCGCTGATGATGCTCGCGCGAGGGACGTCGATGGACGGGATCAGCTCCTGCTTGAGCGTGCCGGCGGCGTACACGCCGAGCCCGATCGTGAGCAGCGCGAGCAGAAGGACCACCGTGCGGTGGGCGAGGCTGAGCCTCGTCAGACGAACCACGTGTTCTCCCCTGGGACGGCCCTGCGGAGACAGGGCACTGTGTGGTCGCTGTGAGCGACATCCGTTAGCATAGCTCTAACTATTTCTGCGGAAGGAAGCGGTGTCGGGGGTGCGATCGCTACCGGAGCTCGGGCTCGACGACGAGCGCGCGGCACTGGCTGACGAGCTGTTCGCGCTGAACCTGCGCGTCCATGACCGCGCGATGGGGCTGGTCGGCATGCCGGCGCCGCCGGACCTGACCATGCAGCAGTTGCGGGTGCTCGGGCACGTCGCCCAGCAGCCGGGGATCTCGGGCAACGAGTTGGGCCGCCTGCTGGGGGTCAGTGCGCCGACGGCGAGCGGGCTGGTGGAGCGGCTGGTCGAGAAGGGGCTGGTTTCTCGCGTCGACGACGCCGACGACCGCCGCGTCCGCCGGCTGCACGCGACCGAGGCCGGGCTGGACGTGATGCGCGACATGGACTCGATGTTCGGCCGCGCCCTCGGCGTGGTCCTGACCCTGCTGTCCGCCGCCGACCTCACCCTGCTCTGCCAGGGGTCGCGGGCGATGCTGGACGCCCTCGACCGCGCCCACGCCCTGCAGTCTGGCGGGTAGTCGGGGACGGTTCTACTTCCACGCCAGCTGAGGGCGGTTGCGGTGGTCCGGTGTCCGTCTGGTCCCGGTTGTCACGCGACACGCCGACGACACGCCGGAGCGTCTGGAATTGGTCGAAGAAGTCGTTGAAAACCTCTTGCGGACGCCTTTCCGCAGGGCTAGAAATGTTCTTACCAAATCACTTCGGTGGTGCGGTGATCGGGAGCAGGAAGGCGGTCTCCCGGCGGGCTCGTCCCGCTGGAACCCTTGGTGATGCAGGGGTCGGACCGGCTGGTGGTTCCCGGTGTGACGAGGACATCACGCCGAGTCGTTGAGGGCCCCGGTGACTCATACTCCCCGGGGCCCTCGCCTTTACCCGGACGTGGTTCCCCGGCCCCGATACTGGACGTGTGACCGAGAACCTGCGCAGCGTCGAAATCGTCCGTACCGGCCCCCGCTCCTACGAGGCGGTGAACGTCCGCGGTGGGCGAATCAGCTTCGGGGAGGGCCAGGACACGAGCTTCACCCCCGTCGAGCTCCTCCTCGCGGCCGCGGTGGGCTGCAGCGCCATCGACGTCGACTACATCACCGGCCGGCGCGCCGAGCCGGAGACCTTCGAAGCGACGGCTTCCGCCCCAAAACTGAGCGATGACAAGGGAAATCACCTGGGGGTGGTGACCATCGACTTCCGAATCACGTTCCCGCAGGGGCCGGACGGAGATCGCGCCAGGGAGGTCCTCACTCGGTCAGTGGCGCAGTCACGGGATCGGCTGTGCACCGTGTCGAGGACGATCCAGTTGCCCACCGCGGTCGACTACCGCATCGACGGGGAGTCACTGTAGGGAGGCCCGCCCGAACGGCGCTGCTCCAACGCGGCACCGGTGTCGGACCGGGACGAACGGCGAGATCGCCCGTCCCGGCCGGCTGCCCCCGGAATCAACGGCGAGGGCCCCGGGGAGTATGAGTCACCGGGGCCCTCAACGACTCGGCGTGATGTCCTCGTCACACCGGGAACCACCAGCCGGTCCGACCCCTGCATCACCAAGGGTTCCAGCGGGACGAGCCCGCCGGGAGACCGCCTTCCTGCTCCCGATCACCGCACCACCGAAGTGATTTGGTAAGAACATTTCTAGCCCTGCGGAAAGGCGTCCGCAAGAGGTTTTCAACGACTTCTTCGACCAATTCCAGACGCTCCGGCGTGTCGTCGGCGTGTCGCGTGACAACCGGGACCAGACGGACACCGGACCACCGCAACCGCCCTCAGCTGGCGTGGAAGTAGAACCGTCCCCGACTACCCGCCAGACTGCACGCGGGGCCGAAGGCCGTCAGGCGCCGACGATCAGCCAGCGGGTGGTGGCCACGTACTCCTCGCCGGGGCGCAGCGTCGTGCTCGGGAACGCGGGCTGGTTCGGGGAGTCCGGGTAGTGCTGCGTCTCCAGCGCGACTCCGGGCCGACGGTCGTACGGGCGTCCGGACGTGCCGATCTGGGAGCCGTCGAAGTGCTCGCCGCCGTACACCTGGATCGCCGGCTGGTCGCTCTCGACGACGAGCGTGAGGCCGTCCGGACCGGACAGTCGGCAGTGCTCACGCAGGCCGAAGCCGTCCACCACGAAGTTGTGGTCGAAGCCGCCGTTGCGGGTGATGCCCTCGGCGTCGCCCTGCACGCGGGCCTCCCCGAACGCGCGGCCCCCGCGGAAGTCGGCCGCGGAGCCGGTCACGTCCCGGATCTCGCCGGTGGGGATGCCGTCGTCGCGGTTCGGGGTGTAGCGGGATGCGTGCACGGTGAGCACGTGGTCGTCCGTGTTGCCCGAGCCCTCCCCGGCCATGTTGAAGTAGGGGTGGGTGGTCAGGTTGATGACCGTCGGCGCGTCCGTGGTCGCCCGGTAGGTGACCTTCGCGCCGCCCGGCACCAGCTCGTAGCGCGCGCTCACCCGCAGCGTCCCGGGGTAGCCCTGGTCGCCGTCGGGGCTGGTCAGTGTGAACTCGACCCAGTCGTCGCCCTGCCCCGCCACGGTCCACTCGCGGGCGTGGAAGCCGTCCGGGCCGCCGTGCAGCTGGTTGGCACCCTCGTTCGCCACCAGCGGGTACTCGACCCCGTCCAGGGTGAACGTCGCGTCGGCGATCCGGTTCGCGAACCGGCCCACGGTCATGCCGAGGTAGATGTTGGCGCCTAGGTACCCGTCGAGGTCGGCCGAGCCGAGCACGATGTTGCGCCAGGTGCCGTCGGCGAGCCGGACGTCGAAGCGGCGCAGGGTGGCGCCGAGGGGCAGGAGCTCCAGACGGACCGCGTCGCCGTCGAGCCGGATGAGTGAATCCTCGCTGATCACGGTGATAACGCTATCAGCCGCCCTTCCCGGGGGTAAGCGGGTCGGGTCAGAGGTCCTCGAGGGGCTCGTAGGCCGCCGCGTCCTGCGGGGGCTGAGGGACGGGCGGAGCCACCTTCCGGTGCCGGCTCCAGAGCAGCCAGCCCGCCGTGAGCAGCACCAGCGAGCCGCCGGCCAGGGCGATCAGCGAGAAGCCCAGCGCGGGCGCCACGGCAGCGGAGATCACCGTGTTGCCCAGCAGCGCGACGAAGTTCTGCACCGACGACGCCGACCCGCGGGACTGCGGGAACAGGTCCAGCATGGCGAGGGTCAGGACCGGGAAGGCGAGCGCGATCCCGAAGGTGAGGACGGGCAGCGGAAGGACCGTCCACGGCAGGCCGCGCGTCGCGGGGACGAGGTTGAGGACGAGGTTCACCGCCGCCGCGGAGAGGCTGATCCGGTAGCCGAGGGTCGCCAGCCGGCTGCCGCTGAGGCGACCGGCCATCCGTCCGCTCGCCCAGGAGCCGATCACCATGCCCGAGATCAGGGGGACGAACAGCACCCAGAAGTCCGTCTCGCCCAGCCCGAGAAGGTTCACCACCATGAGCTGGGCGGAGGAGATGTAGAGGAACATTGCGCCGTTGTTGAACATCGCGGTGAAGGCCAGACGGCGTCCGTGCGGATTCCGCCACACCCCGCCCATGTCGCCCAGCAGCCGGCGCACGTCCAGCGGGCTGCGCCGGTCGGCGGGATGGGTCTCCGGCATGAAGAACAGCACCAGGGCCAGCAGCACCGCGCCGATCACGGCCAGCGCCCAGAAGATGCCGCGCCAGCCGCCCCAGCCCAGCATCAGGCCGCCGGCGACGGGGGCGACCGCCGGAGCCAGGCCGAAGATCATCGCGACGTGGCTCATCGTCCGCTGCGCCTGGGCGTCGGCGAACACGTCGCGCACCATCGCGCGGCTGATGATCGAGCCCGCTCCCGCGCTCAGGCCCTGAAGTGCCCGGAAGGCCAGCAGCATGGGCAGGCCCGTCGCGAGCGCACAGCCGATGGACGCGCCGATGTACAGGACGGTCCCGGCGAGGATCACGGGCTTGCGTCCGAGCGCGTCCGACAGGGGGCCGTGGACGAGGCTCATCACGGCGAAGGCGAGCAGGTAGGTGCTCACGACCTGCTGGAGGGCGAGCTCGGAGACACCCCACTCGGCGCCCATCCGGGCGAAGGCGGGGAACATCGTGTCGATCGAGAACGGGCCGACCATGCCGAGGCCGGCCAGGATCACCAGGAACAGCCAGTGCGGTCCGACGTCGATGGTGCCCGAACGGGAGGAGCGTGCGTCGGTCACCGGAGCATCTTGGCACGGCGGCGAGCGGCATCGCGGCAGCAGGCGGTCCTGCGGAATTGCGCACGGGATGGCTCCGTGGGTGCTCCGGTGCGCCGGCAAGGGCAAGCAGCGTGCATTTCCGCAGGACTGCCCGAGCGACGCGGTGGACGTCGACGAGGGGGTGGGGACGGGGCGCTCCCCCGCGTTGGGAGGTGGCCCTGCGGAATTGCGCGCGGGATGGCTCCGGGCGGGGCTCGGGTGGCCGATCAGGGCACAGAGCGAGCATTTCCGCAGGGCTGCCCGAACGACGTCGCATCGACGACCACAGACGTCGAGGTGCGTGCCGGCGCGCAGGGCTTGCGGACTATGCTCCGTGCGTGCCCGCCGCCCTCCGCATCTGCTTCGTGTCCATGCACACGTCCCCGGCCGCGGTGCCGGGCACCGGCGATGCGGGCGGGATGAACGTCGTCGAGCTCGCCCAGGCGGACGCCCTGGCCGCGCTCGGCCACCAGGTGGATCTCGTCACGCGGCGCTCGCACCCGGACGACCCCGACACGGTCGAGCTGCAGCGTGGCGTGACCCTGCACCACGTGGACGCCGGGCCGCGCACGCCGCTGGCCAAGAGCGCGATCGACGACCACATCGGGGAGTTCTCCGCGGGTCTGGCTCGGCTCGCGCCGCCGGACGTCGTCCACTCGCACCACTGGATGTCGGGCGTCGCTGCGCTGCCGGTCGCGCGGACGTGGGGCGTCCCACACGTGCAGAGCTTCCACTCCGTGGCCGCGCCCCCCGGCTCCCCGCTGTCGGCCGGTGAGCCGCCCGAGTCGCCCCGGCGGGTGCCGGGAGAAGCGGCGGTGGCGAAGGAGTCGCAGGCCGTGGTCGCGATCTCCGCCGCGGAGGCCCAGACGGTCATCGACCGCTGCGGTGCCGACCCGGACCGGGTCTCGATCGTGTCCCCAGGGGTCGACCACACGCTGTTCCGTCCGCTCGCCGCGGGGGAGGAGCGCTGGAACGCTACCGGCGGGGAGGACGCGTGGCCGCGCGGCTACGTCCTGATCGCCGCCCGGCTCGAGCCGCTGAAGGGCCCGGACCTCGCCATCCAGGCGGTCGCGGGGCTGGACGCGGAGATCCGTCCGCACCTGGTCGTGGCCGGCGACGCGTCGTCGGCGTTCGCGTCGTATGGGCGCGAGCTGCACGCGATGGTGGCCGACGCAGGGCTGTCGGACGGTGTCACCTTCCTCCCTGCGCAGCCACGCCCCGAGCTCGCCCGGCTGCTGCGCGGGGCCAGGGTGCTGCTCGTCCCCTCGCACTCGGAGACCTTCGGGCTGGTGGCCCTGGAGGCGGCGGCGAGCGGGACGCCGGTGATCGCCGCGTCCGCCGGTGGCCTGCGGGAGGCCGTCGCGCACGGCGTGACCGGCCAGCTGATGGACTCGCGGCGGCCGGAGGACTGGTCGCTCGCCCTCACCCGCCTGTTGATGGTGCCCGGGCTGCTCGCGCGGATGGGTGCGGTCTCCCGCGTCCACGCCCGCCGGTTCGACTGGGGGTGGGCGGCCCAGCGCCTGGTCGCCGTCTACCGGCAGCTGCTCGATGACTGACCCGCTGCCCGGTCCGGGCGCCCGGATCGCCTTCCTGCACGCCCACCCCGACGACGAGACCCTCGCCACCGGCGTCCTGCTCGCGCACCTCGTCGGGCGGGGCGACGAGGTGGCGGTGGTGACGGCGACGCGCGGCGAGCAGGGCGAGGTGGTGCCCGGTCCGCTGTCGGCGCTGGCCGGGACGCCTGAACTGGTCGCGCACCGGGAGGGCGAGCTGGCCGGCGCACTGGCCGAGTTGGGCGTCCGCGACCACGTGTTCCTGGGGACGCCGCCCGCGCGCGTCCCGGGGCTGCCCCCGCGGCGCTACGCCGACTCGGGCATGCGCTGGCTGGACGCGGCGGAGACCCTCGCCGGTCCCGGGGAGTCGGCCGGCCCGGACAGCCTCACCTCTGCCCCCGTCACGGACGCCGCCGCCGACCTGGCCGCCTTCCTGGAGGCCTGGGACGCAGATCTTCTGGTCGGCTACGACGTGCACGGGGGTTACGGGCATCCCGATCATGTGGCGTGTCACCACATCGCGCGCGCCGCGTCCGCCCTGACCGGGGTGCCGCTGGCGTACGTCGTCTCCGAGCCGCTGCTCCCCGTCGACGGCGCCGTGGAGCTCGCGCTGCCGCAGTACCGGGAGCCCGTCCGACGGGCACTGGTGCACTACGCCAGCCAGCTCACCGTGGACGGCGCGGAGGTCGTCCACGTGGGCGGCCAGCGGCAGCCGATCGTCACGACCGTGCACCTCCTCGGCCCGCAGGCGTCGCCGATTCGCGAAGGGTCTTGACGAGCGACGCGAGGCGACCGCGAGAATCAGGGCCACGGGGCTGCGGCCCGCGGTGGGTCTGACGAGTCGGCGGAGGGTCACGTGGACGAGGCACGCAGGGTCGCGATCGTCGGTGCGGGGCCGGCGGGGCTGTTCACCGCCGCCGCGCTGCTGGCCCAGTCACCGGACCTCTCGATCGACATCTTCGACCGGCTGCCGACGCCGTTCGGGCTGCTCCGCTACGGCGTCGCCCCCGACCACGCCAGCATCAAGGCGGTCGCGACCACGCTCGCGCGGGTGTTCGACGCGCCCGGCGTCCGGTTCCTCGGCCTGGTGGAGGTCGGCCGCGACGTGACCCCGGACGAGCTGCACGCGGCGTACGACGCGGTGGTGTACGCCGTGGGCGCCGCGGACGACCGGCACCTGGGGATCCCCGGCGAGGACCTGCCCGGCAGCCGGTCGGCCCGCCAGTTCGTCGCCTGGTACTCCGGTCATCCGGACGCCGAGCCGCAGCCGCTGGCCGGGGTGCGGGACGCGGTCGTGATCGGCGTGGGCAACGTGGCCGTGGACGTGGCGCGGATCCTCCTGAAGGACCCCGCGGCGCTGAGCGCCACCGATATGCCCGACGCCGTGCTGGCCGAGTTGCAGCGGGCGGAGATCGAACATGTGTGGCTGGTCGGACGCCGCGGTCCCGAGCACGCGAGTTTCACCACCCCCGAGCTGCGGGAGCTGCTCGAGACCCCCGGCATCGGGGTGACGTTGGACGGGGTCGATCCTGCGGCGATCGACCCGGAGACGCTGGAGCGCCACGCCAGGGCGAACGTGGCCGCGATCGCCGCGGCGGTGGCGGCGTCCCCGCAGGTGGCGCCACGTTGGCTGCACCTTGCGTTCTGGCACCGTCCGGCCGTGCTGCGGGGCGAGGACCGCGTCCGCGCGGTCCGGCTCGAGCCGACCGCTCCCGGGGCCGGGGGCGACGGGCTGGAGGTGGCGGCGGACCTCGTCCTGCGCTCGATCGGGTACCGCGGCGTGCCCGTCCCCGGGCTGCCGTTCGACGACGGCCGGATCCCGAACCTGGAGGGCAGGGCGCTCGAGCTGGACGGCTCCGCGCGTCCGGGCGAGTATGCGGTGGGCTGGATCAAGCGGGGTCCGGTCGGGCTGATCGGCAGCAACAAGAAGGACGCGGCCGAGACCGCCGCCCACGTCCTGGAGGACCTCGCGACCCTGCCGCGGCGCCGGCTCACCGACCTGGCCGCCCGCCTCGCCGCCCGCGGGGTGACGCCGAGCACGTTCGCGGACTGGCGCCGGATCGACGCCGCCGAGATCGACCGCGGTGGGATTCGCGGCCGCGAGCGGACGAAGATCGAGGCGTGGCACGACCTGCTCGACCTCGTCCGCCCCGACGCCTGACCGCGTCCGCCACCCCGGCACCACGCACCGCGGCACGCTAGGAACCGTCCCCATCGATCCCCCGGCACGATGGGGACGGTTCCTAACGTGCCGTCCTGGCGGTCCTGGCACGATGGGGACGGTTCCTGCCGTGCCATCCGGGCGGCCCTGCGTAGGCTGGCCCCGTGATCAAGCACATCGTGATGTGGAACTTCGCCGACGAGGCCGAGGGGCAGGAGAAGGAGAGCAACCTCGCCGACGTGCGGGACCGGCTCGCGGGCCTGAGGAACCTCGTGCCGGGCATCGTCGAGCTCGAGCCGGTGATCCCCGTCGACCCGTTCGAGCACAGTTACGACCTCGTCCTGTACTCGGTCTTCGACTCCCCTGAGGCCCTCAAGGCCTACGCGACCCACCCCGAACACGTGCAGGTCGCGACCTTCATCCGGTCGGTGGCCACCGACCGGGTCTGCGTCGACTACGAGGTCTGAGCGGACGCGGCCCGCAGCAGGCCGCGCACCGTCCGTTGCGCCAGGCCCGCCGCGGCGTCGAGGTCGGTGAAGAAGCCGACCACGTTCATGGACGCGGCGCCGTGCGCGACGACCATGAACTGCGGGACGAAGTCGACGGCCGCCCTGCTGTCGCCGCCGGTGGCGTCGATGGCACGGAGCAGGACGAGGTCGCTGACCTCGCGCCCTGCGTTGCGCAGTGCCTCGTCGTGGACGCCCCGCAGCTCGGGCGCATAGACGACGTCGAAGCCGGTCCGCCGGGTGGCGGCGAAACGCACGTAGGCCGCCGCGGCAGCCGCGACCGCCTCCACCGGGTCGTCGCCGGCCGCGTCCACGGCTTCGCGCATGACCTCGCCGAGGTCGAGCGCGGCCTTCGTCGCCACGGCCACCACGAAGTCCTGGCGGCTGGGGAAGTGGCGGTACGGCGCCGCCGCGCTGACCCCGGTGCGCCGCGCCGCTTCCGCCACGGACAGCGCGGGCAGCCCGCCCTCCGCGACCAGTGCCGTGCCGGCGTCGATCAGCGCGGCCCTGAGGTCCCCGTGGTGGTAGCCCATGCCGGACCAGCTCCCTTCCTCGACCCGATGTAAGGCCGATCATACATTTCCTATTGACCTCCATGTTAGCTCCCTCTTACAATGTAAGAGATCACTAACACGGAAGGACCTCCCACCATGAGCACGATGCCCTGGGGAACGATGAACAACTGGATCCGGATCGAGGCCGAGCAGCGCAATGCCTGGACGCGGCTGCGCGTGCAGGACCTCCGCAGCGCGCAGGTCGCCCGCGAACCGCGTCCGGCACTGGCAGGGGTGACCCCGCTCGCCGCCCCGGCCCCGTTGACAGAGGAGTGCCCGCAGGCCGCTGCCTGAGCCGCCCGTCCGAACCCCGACCCGAGCCTGTGAATCCGGCATGAGTCCCGGCCGGACGTGAGTGTTGGCCGGAGTGCCTTCTCCCCGGCCCTACCATTGGGCGGGGAGCGATCGGACTCCCGGCTGCCGCGGCGGCCATCAGCACGACGGAGGAATGCATGGAACCGGTGAGTCGTCGCGCAGCGATGCTGGGCGCTGCAGGGGTCGCGGGCGCCGCTCTGGTGGGCTGCTCGACCAAGGCGCCCGCACAGACCCAGACCTCCTCCGGCGCGAGCACGCCCACGGAGAGCGCGTCGGCGAGCCCGACCGCGACGGTCGACACCACTCCCCGCTGGCCGCTGACCGGCAAGGTCCTGAAGAATGCGGACGACGCCAAGCGCATCGCCGTGGCGGTGAAGGTGCCGGACAACCAGGGCGAGCATCCCCAGATGGGTCTCGACAAGGCCGACATCGTCTACGTCGAGCTGGACGGTTACCCCGCGGCCGTGGGGCAGTCCGGGACGCGCCTGGTCCCCATCTTCCACACGCAGTACGCGGACGCGGTGAACCCCGTCCGCTCGATCCGCCCGGTGGACATCCCGATGCTGAGCCCCATCACCGCGATCATCGGCAACACGGGCGCCTACCCGTGGGTGCTGGACTACGCGAAGGAGTTCGCGGAGTACATCGTGTGGAACAAGTCCTACATGGCCACCAAGGGCACCGGCTCGTACAGCATCCTCGCCAATCGCGTCCGCACCCTGAACGGTGTGACCTACTACGACCGCGCGGTCGCCTGCCATCCCAAGGAACTCGCCGCACAGACCAAGAAGTTCGCCGACGGACCGCAGCAGATGTACTTCCCCTGGGCGGCCAGCGACGACGAGGTGAGCACCGCGGTCTCGGGTGAGGACGCGTCCTTCATCAGCGTGCCCTGGAAGAAGGGCAACACCTACCCGATGAGCTACACGTGGAGTGAGAAGCAGGGCCGCTACCTCCGCTCGATGCCCTGGGGCAAGCACGTCCTCGCCGACGGCACCCGGGTCTCCTGCGACAACGTCCTGGTGATCAAGGCCAAGCAGGTGTTCGGCAAGATCTACGCCAGCGGCAAGATCAAGACCTCGGGGCCGTACCACATGGAGCCCATCCACAAGATCATCAACGAGCAGGGCACGTTCTACTACGCGCAGGGCGGCAAGTACGTCAAGGGCACGTGGACGAAGGGTGAGGTGAACGAGGTCTTCCAGTTCACCCTGGACGACGGCAGCCCGTTGAAGATGGCGCCCGGCCAGACCTTCGTCGAACTCCCCAACACGACGTCGAAGATCACGATCAAGGGGTAGCCCACCCGATCCTCCCGACGCCCACGCCGGCGCCGGAGTCGGTGGTGTCCGTGCCGGGGGATAGGGTCGCCCGGTGCGATCAATGGTCCGGATCCTCGGCGTCGCCCGAGAACTGCTGCCCGCCTACGCGGCGATCGTCGTCGCCGGCGTCCTCGTGGCCGCCACAGGCCTGGCCGTCCCGTTCATCGTCGCGGCGGCCACGGACGAGGTCGTCGCGTCCATGGCCGGCCGGGGTGGTGGGGTGCCCGCGGTCGTGTGGCTGGCCTTCCTGCTGCTGGTGGTCGACCTGGCCAACACCCTGATCACCAACGTGGGCGGCTACCTGGGCGACGTGATGGCGGTGCGGCTGCGCTCGATCCTGTCCCGCAACTACTTCGAGAAGCTGCTGCGCCTCCCGCAGCGCTACTTCGACTCCGAGCTGACCGGGACGATCATCTCCCGGCTCCAGCGCTCGATCACCGAGACGGCGAACTTCCTGAACATGTTCGCCAACAACTTCCTGCCGATGCTGATCACGCTGTTCGCCGGGCTGGCGATCATCGCGTGGTACTCGTGGTGGCTGGCGCTGCTGCTCGTCGCCGTCTACCCCATCTTCACCTGGCTGACCGCGATCACGTCGAAGCGCTGGCAACGGCTGGAGATCGCGAAGAACACGGAGTTCGACGTGGCCGGCGGCCGGTTCGCCGAGGTCGTCGGCCAGATCCGGGTCGTGAAGAGCTTCGTCGCCGAGGCCAGGGAGCTCGCGCACTTCGGCGGGCGCTACGACACCGCGATCGCGCTCACCCGTGAGCAGTCCGCCTACTGGCACCGCATGGACGTGCTCCGCCGCGGCGCGCTGAACCTGATCTTCTTCGCCATCTACGCGATCATCTTCAGCCTGACGATCACGGGGCAGTTCACGCTCGGCGTGATGGTGCTGTTGATCCAGCTGGTCAACCTCGCGCGCCAGCCCGTGCAGGGGATGAGCTTCCTGGTCGACTCCTCCCAGCGGGCCATCACGGGCTGCCGCGACTACTTCCTGGTCATGGACGAGCCGGTCGAGACCGGCGACGCCGTCGACGCCGTGTCGACGCCGCGTCCCCACGAACCCCGGACGCCGGTCGGCGCACCGATCGTCGAGTTCAGGGACGCCCACTTCGGCTACGCGGGGGACGCGGAGGTGCTGAAGGGGGTCACGTTCAGCGTCGACCGCGGTGAGCGGGTGGCGTTCGTGGGCGAGTCGGGCGTGGGCAAGACCACGCTGGCGAGCCTGCTGCTGGGGCTGTACCCGCTCACGTCGGGCGAACTGGTGGTGGACGGGCGTTCCGCGGACACGATCGCCCTGCCCGAGCTCCGCGCGCAGGTCGGGGTCGTGTTCCAGGACCCGTCCCTGTTCTCGGGGACGATCAGGGAGAACATCGCCTACGGGCGTCCGGAGGCGCGCGAGGACGAGATCGAGGAGGCGGCCCGGCGCGCGCACGCGCACGCCTTCATCACGGCGTTGCCGGGCGGGTACGACGCCGAGATCGGTGAGCGCGGCATCAAGCTCTCCGGCGGCCAGAAGCAGCGGATCGCCGTTGCCCGCGCCCTGCTGAAGGACGCGCCCGTCCTCGTGCTGGACGAGGCCACCAGTTCTCTGGATTCCAAGGCCGAGCGGCTCGTCCAGGACGGCCTGGAGGAGTTGATGGCCGACCGGACGACGCTGATCATCGCCCACCGCCTGAGCACGATCAGTTCGGTCGACCGCATCGTCACGCTGCGCGAGGGCCGCATCGACGAGATCGGCACCCCCGCAGAACTCGCCACGACCGGCGGCATCTACGCCGAGCTCCTCGCGCTCCAGGGGGCGGCGACGAAGGCGGGCCGCAAGCAGCTCCAGCGCTACGAGATCCTCGGCTGAAGAAGGGGCCTCTCCTGCTGCCTCTGGACGGTCCGGCAACACGGGCCCACGTGGCAGGATTCTCCGGTGACCAGGACGCGACTGCTCCAGCCCGCCGACGCGTCGGCGCTCGCCGGGGTGCTCGTCCGGACGCGGGCCTTCCTCGAGCCGTGGGAGCCGGTGCGTCCGGACAGCTACTTCACCCTCGCCGGCCAGCAGGAGGCGGTCGCTGACTCGCTGCGCCGCCATGCGGAGGGGACGATGCACGCGAGGGTGATCCTCGACGACGCCAACGCGGTGGTGGGCCGGATCAACCTGAACAACATCGTCCGGGGCGCCTTCCAGTCGGCCAGCGTCGGCTACTGGCTGGCCGAGGAGGCGGGCGGCCGCGGCTACGCCACGCAGGCCGTGGCCGAGGTCGTCGACGTGGCCTTCGGCGAGTTGCAGTTGCACCGGCTCGAGGCGGGCACGATTCCCGACAACCTCCGCTCGCAGGCGGTGCTGCGCCGCAACGGGTTCACCCAGTTCGGCCACGCGCCCTCCTACCTGCAGATCGCCGGCCGCTACACCGACCACCTGCTGTTCCAGAAGCTCGCTCCCCAGTGACCGACCGGCCGGACCGCGTCCGCTGTGTCATGCTGTCTGGACGCAGGGCTGTGGGTGGCCCTCCCGGACGGAGCACGAATGACTGAACAGCTCGGGTCGTCCGAGTCGAGCCCCAGGAAGCGCATCCTGTTCCTGTTCTCCGACACCGGCGGCGGCCACCGCTCCGCGACCGAAGCGATGATCGAGGCGCTCGAGGACGAGTTCCCCGGCCGCTTCGACACCCGGATGGTCGACTTCTTCCGCGACTACTACCCCAGCCCGCTGCGGTTCGCCCCCGAGATCTACCCGCCGATGTCGCGGCTACCGCAGGCGTGGGGGTTCACGTTCAAGGCCTTCGACACCCGCGGACGCGCGAAGGCGGTCACCCAGATCTCCTACCCCTACGTGCGCAGGGGCGCCCGGCGGCTGCTGCACGAGAACCCTGCCGACCTGATCGTCTCCGTCCACCCACTGGTGAACACCCACCTGATGCGGGCGATGCGGCACTCGCCGCGTCCGTTCATCACCGTCGTGACCGACCTCGTCACCGCCCACGCCCTGTGGTACGACCGCCGCGCCGACCTCGTCGTGGTCCCCACCGAGGAGGCGAGGCAGAACGCGATCGGCTTCGGGATCGCCGAGGGCAACCTGCGTGTGATCGGGCTGCCGGTCGCCGGGCGCTTCTCGGACCCGCAGGGCGACCGCGACGAATGGCGACGACGGATGGGGTGGCGGACGGACCTGCCGGTGATCCTTCTCGTGGGTGGCGGGGACGGGATGGGCCCCCTGAAGCGGGTCGCGAAGGCGATCAACGACGCCCGGTTGGACGCGACGCTGGTCGTGGTCTGCGGCCGCAACGCCGAGCTGAAGGCCGACCTGGAGGCGGTCGACTGGAAGATGCCGGCCCACATCTACGGGTTCACCACCGAGATGCCGCAGTTCATGGCCGCCTCGGACATGCTGGTCACCAAGGCCGGTCCCGGCACGATCAGCGAGGCGTTCATCAGCGGCCTCCCGCTCGCCCTGTACGCGCGGCTGCCCGGCCAGGAGGACGGCAACGTCCGCTACGTCGAGCACCTGCAGGCGGGGGTCTGGACGCCGCGTCCGCGTGAAGTGGTCGACGCGGTCCGGCGGTGGGTGGAGGACCCGGACGCGCGGGCGGCGGCGTCCGCGGCGAGCCGGAGGGCTGCCAAGCCCGAGGCGGCACGTCAGATCGCCCGGCTGATCGCCGACCAGGTCGGCATCACGTCCTGAGCCGGCGGATCCCCTGTCCAGAATGGGCACTTGGCAAGGGATTTCTCCGTTCCTGAGTCGTGATCCTGAGCCTCGCTCAGCCCGCTCACAGATCGCGTTGGGGTCGGTTCGCTACCCTCGCTGAGGAAGATCTTCGAGGGATGTGACGCAGGTAGTGGTGGAAGAGAAGCAGGAAGAGGCCGAGGAGAAGGAACCGATCAAGGTCAACTTCTCCCTGCCCCAGATCGTCGGCGGCGCGCTCGCGGCGTCCACGGCTGCGGTGATCGGCTCCCAGCTCGGCACCGCCGGAACGGTCTTCGGCGCCGCGGTCGCCAGCATCATCGGCGGCGTGGCGGGCACGCTGTACAGCGCGGGGATCGATCGCACCCACCGGAAGGTGAGCGACGCGATCCAGCGCGGGTACGAGAAGGTGCGGGGCGACGAGCACTATGACCCGGACGCGACGCAGGGACTGGCCGCGGACGGGAGCGAGCCGCCGTCGTCGGCGCGTCCCTCGCCCGACAGCGTGCCGACCCAGGTGCTCGCGGACGTGGAGGACAGCATCTTCCGCAGCGAGTCCGACCACACCCGGGCGGACCTGGCCCCGGTCCCGGCCGCGACAGTGCCGGCGAAGAAGAGCCACAAGCGGCTGTGGCAGGTGATGGCGCTGACCGCGGGGGCGATGTTCCTGGTCAGCCTCGCCGTGATCACCGTGGTCGAGCTGGGCCTGGGCAGGGCGCTGGACGGCCAGGGCGGCACGACGGTGTCCCAGGTGGTGAAGCCCTCGGCGAAGAGCACGCCGTCCCCGACGGCGACGGTCACGGAGACGCCGACCCCGACGGCGACGGTCACGGAGACGCCGACCGCAACGTCCACTCCGACGGCGACGGAGACCCCGACCCAGGACCCGACGACCGAGGCCCCGACCCCGGCCGCCAGCGCGACGACCACCGCGACCGCCACCTCCCAGCCCGTCGGCGCCGCCACCCCGACCACCGACGACTGATTCCGTCCCCGCGCCGGGGCGCGGGGATCCCGGGTCGACAGCCCGCCCCACCTGTCATCCCGGCGAAGGCCGGGATCTGGGGAACCCGCCTGACCGCACGTGCCGTCGTCGGAGCGCGGAGATCCCGGGTCAAGCCCGGGATGACGGTGGCGGCTTCCCGTCCACGCTGAGGTGGACGCCTCTGCCGTGAGTTCACCACCGATCGGTCCACCTTGTGGTGGACGGTGGGACTGTCCGCGTTGTGGTGGACCGTTGTGCGGCGTAGTCACGCGAAAGCGTCCACCTTGTCGTGGGCGCACCACCGGCGGCCCTTCGTGACGTGCTGCGTCCATGGGCGCGGAGATCCCGGGTCAAGCCCGGGATGACGGTGGCGGGGTTGGGCGGATGGCCTTCACGGTCCCTGAGGAGCGAGCGCAGCGAGTGTCACGAAGGGCCGCCGTCTGCGTGGGCAGGCCGGCGCGGGACCCCGGGGCCGTCCCGGATGACGCGCCGGCGGCTTTCCGTCCACGCTGAGGTGGACGCCTCTGCCGTGAGTTCACCACCGATCGGTCCACCTTGTGGTGGATGGTGGGACTGTCCGCGTTGTGGTGGACCGTTGTGCGGCGTAGTCACGCGAAAGCGTCCACCTTGTCGTGGGCGCACCACCGGCGGCCCTTCGTGACGTGCTGCGGGTTCGTTCCTCACCCGCAGCACTCCTCAGGGGCCGTGACGTGGTGCGTCCATGAGCGCGGAGATCCCGGGTCAAGCCCGGGATGACGGTGGCGGGGTTGGGCGGATGGCCTTCACGGTCCCTGAGGAGCGAGCGCAGCGAGTGTCACGAAGGGCCGCCGTCTGCGTGGGCAGGCCGGCGCGGGACCCCGGGGCCGTCCCGGATGACGCGCCGGCGGCTTTCCGTCCACGCTGAGGTGGACGCCTTTGCCGTGAGTTCACCACCGATCGGTCCACCTTGTGGTGGATGGTGGGACTGTCCGCGTTGTGGTGGACCGTTGTGCGGCGTAGTCACGCGAAAGCGTCCACCTTGTCGTGGGCGCACCACCGGCGGCCCTTCGTGACGTGCTGCGGGTTCGTTCCTCACCCGCAGCACTCCTCAGGGGCCGTGTGCGGCTCCACCCCGCCTGTCATCCCGGCGAAGGCCGGGATCTCGGGGAGGCGCTCGCCGCACCCGCAGCACTCCCCAGGGGCCGTGGCGTGGTGCCGTGGGCGACTCAGAAGGTGTTCACCATGAAGGCGGCGGCTCGGGTGACGTACTCGCCGAACTCGGTGCGCTCGGGCTCGGCGAGGCCGAGGCTGTCGAGGGCGGCGTTCATGTGGGCCAGCCAGCGGTCGCGCATGTCGGGGGTGACCGCGTACGGCGCGTGCCGGATCCGCAGCCTCGGGTGGCCGCGGGTCTCCGAGTACGTGTGGGGGCCGCCCCAGTACTGCTCGAGGAACAGGCGCAGGCGCTCCTCCGCCGGCCCGAGGTCCTCCTCGGGATACAGCGCGCGCAACGGCGGGTCGGAGGCCACGCCGCGGTAGAACTCGGCCACCAGCCGGACGAAGGTTTCGTGTCCGCCGACGCGGTCGTACAGCGGGACCTCGGGTTCCATCGGTCCATTCTGCACGGCGCGAGGGCGTCCGTGGATGGGCCGGCTTGGTCGGGGCGACCAGCTCGGGTTACCGTCAAAGGGTGAGCGGAGGGGTGAGGCTGGTGTGCGTCCTCGCCGCCGTGGCGGTGCTCGGGGCGATCGCCGCTCCGGTGCCGTCCGCGCTGGCGCAGCCGCCGCGCACCGGGCCCGCGACCCCGAGCACTGCGCAGGACGTGGCCGCTCTCCGGCTGCCCTCAGAAGGTGGCGCCGCCGTGACGGACGGCAAGGGTGGGTCGGACGGGGCGCCCGGGCCGAAGGCCGGGGGGAAGGGCACCGCGACCGGCCACCCCGACTGCTCGAAGCTGAAGTGCGTGGCGCTCACCATGGACGACGGCCCGGTCGCGAACACCTCGAAGGTGCTCGACCTGCTGCGGAAGAAGAAGGTCCACGCCACGTTCTTCGTCCTCGGCCAGAACGCCCGGCTGCACCCGGGCCTGGTCCGGAGGATGCTCGCCGAGGGCCACGCGGTCGGCAACCACTCCTGGAACCACCCCCAGTTCTGGAAGATGAGCCGCGCGGCGATCGCCCGCCAGCTGGACCGGACGGACGCGCTCCTGAAGCGGATCACCGGCAAGAAGCCCCGCCTCGTCCGGCCCCCGTACGGCGAGGTCGACGCGCGGGTGCGCCGCATCGCGACGGCCGGCGGGCAGTCGCTGGTCCTGTGGGACGTCGACCCCGACGACTGGAGGGACCACGACGCCGACCTGGTCGTCCGCCGGGTGCTCCACCACGCGCGCCGCGGCTCGATCATCCTCACCCACGACGTGTGGCCCACCACGCGGCACGCCTACGCGCGGATCATCGACGGCCTGGAGGAGCGGGGCTTCACCCTCGTCACCGTCCCCCAGCTGCTGGGCAGCAAGGCCAAGCCGGGACGCGTCTTCCTGCGCCAGTAAGGTCGAGCCGCTAGGCTGCCGCTCCGGGAACGGAAGGACGGGACACCGTGGGCTGGTTCGGCTTCGTGCTCACCAACGACGACTACGTCGCGTTCACCCGGCACGCGTACTCCGAGCTGCCGGGGTACAGCGCCATCAACCGCAGGGCGCGGATCGGGATGGCCCTGCTGCCGTTGGTCTTCGCCGTGGTCTTCCTCGTGCTGCTCGACGACCCTCTGACAGCGATCGTCGGGGTCGCTTTCGCGACGATGGTCTGGTTCGGCTGGCCGTGGGCAGTCCGGCACTCCGTGACGACGCAACTGCGGCAGGTCGCGACCGTGGGCGACCTCGGCTATGTCGGTCCGGTCCGGCTCGGCTGGGACGCGAACCGCGTCTGGCAGGACTTCGCCGGGGGCGGCTGCTACGCGGACTGGTCCCGGATCAGGCAGGTTGACGAGACCCCCGACCACCTCTTCCTCGTGCTCGGCGAGACGGACGCGATGATCGTTCCGCGACGGGCCGGGGCCGGGGTGGACGCGCTCGCAGCCTTCGCCCGCACGCAGGTGGCGATGCGGCCGCCGTTGGGGCGGGTCGCACCAGGTCGACGCTGAGGCGGCGCTCCGCTCAGGGCAGGTCGACGATTCGCTCGGCGCCTCGGACGGGGACGAGTGCGCCGGCCGAGAATGCCGCGGCGTCCTCGGTGAGCGAGGCCAGCGCCGCGGGAGGGACGAGGACGGCGAAGCGCGCCACGTCCGCCCAGGCCGGCTCGCCCAGGACGGCTCCGTGGCCGGACGCCCAGTCGCGCAGCCAGTTCTCGAACCGTCCGGCGTCGCCGTGCGGTACGTCGATGCCGACCTCGACGAGCACTTCCCTGCGGACGATCGCTGCCACGTCCAGCGCGCCGGACACCGCGGACGAGTACGCGCGGACCAGCCCTCCCACCCCCAGCAGGACGCCGCCGAAGTAGCGGGTGACGACCGCGACCACGTCGGTCATGCCGCGCTGGCGCAGCACCTCCAGCATCGGCACGCCGGCGGTCCCGGACGGCTCCCCGTCGTCGGAGGACCGCTGCTGCTCGGCGTGGTGCCCCACGACGAGCGCCACGCAGTGGTGGCGGGCGTCCCAGTACTGCCGACGCAGGGCGGCGATCGCCGCCTCCGCGTCAGCGACGGAAGCCACCGGCTGCAGCGTCGCGATGAACCGCGACTTCTTCACCACCAGCTCGTGCTCGACCCGCCCCGCGATCGTCGAAGGGAGGGTCGTGGTCACCCGCCGAGCGTATCCGCCCGCGCCTGCCGGTACCGCTCCAGCGACTCCAGGCGCTCGGCCGCGTGGTCGACGATCCGCTCGGGGTAGCCGTGGGCGTACCCGTCCACCGCCTCCCACGGACGGTGCGCGAGCGCGCCCGGCAGGTGCTGAAGCTCGGGCACCCAGCGCCGCACGTAGTCGCCGGACGGGTCGAACCGCTCGCCCTGGCTGACCGGGTTGAACACGCGGAAGTACGGGGCTGCGTCCGTCCCCGTCCCGGCCACCCACTGCCAGCCGTGCGTGTTGGACGCGAGGTCGCCGTCGATGAGGTGGTCGAGGAAGTGCGCGGCGCCGTGCGGCCACCACACGTGCAGGTCCTTGGCGAGGAAGCTCGCCGTGACCATCCGGACGCGGTTGTGCATCCAGCCGCTGGCGAGCAGCTGGCGCATGCCGGCGTCGACGAACGGGAACCCCGTCCGCCCTTCACGCCAGGCGTCGAAGCCGGTGCCGGGCTCGTCGTAGGGGAGGTGCAGCGCGTGCAGGTCGGCGGCCAGCGAATCGGGACGGCGGTGGAGCACGTCGGCGTAGAACTCGCGCCAGGCCAGCTCGGCGACGAACCGTTCCGCGCCGGCGCCCGCGTGTCCGGCGAGGTCGGCGAGCAGCGTCCGCGGGTGGACCACCCCGAACTTCAGGTACGGCGACAACCCGGACGTGCCGGCCAGGTCGGGGCGGTCCCGGTCGCCGTCGTACCGGTCGAGTGCCTCGGAGAGGAACTCGGCCCAGCGGTCGAGCGCGGCCTCCTCACCGGCCGGTGGCAGGGGGACGGGGCAGGCGGCCCGTGCCTCGTCCACCAGCGCCCACGCTCGTGGGTCGCCGGGCACCCGGACCAGGTCGAGGTCGGCGGGCTCAGTGGCAGGGCCTCGCCAGCCGTGCTCCCGCCAGGCCCGCAGGAACGGCGTGAACACGCGAAAGCCCTCGCCGGACCGGTTCACCACCCTTCCGGGCGTCACGGCGTACGGCGAGCCGGTCTCGACCCAGCCGACACCCGCCTCGGCCAGCAGCGAACGCACCGCGGCGTCCCGGGCCGCCCCGTCCGGCCCGGTCTCGGTGGACACGTGCACCGCGGTGGCGCCGGTCTCCGCGGCCAGGGCGGGGATCATCGCGCGGGGATCACCGACGCGCAGGCAGAGGCGTCCGTCGTAGGCGGTGTCGAGGGCGCGCAGGGTGGCGGCCAGCCAGCCGCGGCGCACCGGGCCGGCCTGCTCGAGCAGCCCGGGATCGAGCACGAAAACCGGAACGACCGGTCCGCTCGCCGCCGCGGTCGCGAGGGCGGGATGGTCCGCGCGGCGCAGGTCCCTGCGCAGCCAGAGCAGCGTTCGTCCGGTGGTCGGCATGTTCGGGCCATCGTAGGCGGTGGCGGGTGAGGTCAGGCGCTCCCGCGGTGCCGGGGCCAGCCGTTGGTCTGCACGACCACGCCACCGGTGTGCACCAGCCGCGCGGGAAGTTCGCGCTGGGTGAGCCAGCGCGGCGCGCTGTCGCCGAGGGCGATGGCGGCGCGAGCGGCCGCGTTCGCCCGCTCGCAGGTGCGTCCGGCGACCGTGGCCATTCGCCAGGTTCCGGCCGCCGACGTCGCGGTCGAGAGGCCGCCGGGCCAGCCCATCGCGATCACGGGACGCCCGGCGGCGCTGGGCTGGTGGTCGTCGATCTCGACCTGCCAGCCGCCGTCGGGGACGTCACCGCGGACGGCGATGTCGCCGCCGAGGTTGACGAGGCAGCCGATGCCCAGCTCGGTCTCGCAGGCGTCGGCGATCCAGTCGGCCGCCCACGCGCGGACGCCGGTGCCGAGATCGAGCCGGACGCCCTCGGGGATCACGACGGTCGGGGCGTCGGCGTCGAGGTCCACGTCCCGCCATTCCGGCGATGGCCCGACCAGCCCGTCGGTCAGCTCGGCCGTCCGCAGACTCGCGGCGAGGACGCGGGCGAGCAGTGGGCTCAGCTTCTGTGGCCGGCCGGGGACGAGCGCGGCGAGCTCGGTGTCGGTGCGCGTGGGCGAGCACGCCGCCTCCAGTTCGCGGACGCGGGCTCTGGCTTCGTCCGCCACGTCGGGCAGGTCGTCCTCGTGGACGGTGAGCACCTCGAACCACGTGCCGAACGCGTCCCAGTTGGCGGCGGCGACCATCTACGCGCCGCCGGTACGGGTGTGGACCCTGCCGGAGCCGGACCGCAGCCGCGCGGCCTCCGCGGTGGTCGTCGCGACCGTACCGGTGTGCGTGGTGACGACCGTCGTGGTCGCGGCCGCCGCGGCGGGAGCGAGGGTGAACCAGCCGGCGACGCCGCCGAAAGTCGCGCCCAGCAGCCCGAGTCCCACCCCAGCGACCCGCGCAGCCTGGGTTCCGCGACGGCGGTCCTCGTCCGGCTGGCTCATGCGTTCAGTCTCGCGAGCGGTCATGTGTTCCGCCTGTGCGCCGGCTGGGGCTGTGCTTTCGGCGCGCCCGACGATGCTCGAAGCGGTGGCCGGGAGGAATTGCCCACTTTGTGGCTGTTTCCGCGGTGTGTGGGGGCAGTTTCGGGGCACAGGAGGGGCGATTCCTCTCAGCGGCGCCGGAAGGCTCCGCGCTGCACGCCGACGAACGGCCGCCGGGTGTCCGGCCGGCCGGCTCGAACCAGGTCAGGCCAGGGCGCTGCCGTGCAGGACGACGGGCGCGACGCCCACGTCCTGGGTGGTGATCGTGGGGAGGGCGTCGCCGCGGACGCGCTTGACGATCCGACTCAGGGCCACATCGGTGATGTTCAGGAAGCTCGCCAGGTCGCGCTGGGTGACCCGCTGGACGAGGCCGGGGTGCTCCCGCAGCAGGCTGCGGTAGCGCTGCTCGGGCGTGCTGCGCAGCCAGGCCGCGTCCGCCTGCAGCGTGGTGGCGTGCATGAGCGCGATCGTCATCGTCAGCCGCGCCCACTGCAGGTACTGGGTGGAGAGGTGCTCGATCACCCGGTAGCTCGCCCGCAGCAGCAGGCTGTGCTCGATCGCGGTCACCGTGTGGACGGTCTCGGCGGCGACGGCGGCGCGCAGGCTCTCCGAGCGGGGATGCAGTCCGCGGCTCGCCACCCGCCGGACCCCTTCGCTGCCGAGGGCCGACATGGAGGCGAGGACGTCGCCCTCCTCGGGGAAGAACACGGTGGTCAGCCGGTCGCCCTCGCAGGGCATCTGCGCCTTGAACAGGCCGCGCTGCACGAAGTAGATGTACGGGTGGTGCTCGCCGACGCTGAACAGGACCGTGCCGGGCTCCACCCGCACCACCCGCACGTTGCTGGCGAAGAGGTCCCACTGGGGGAGTTCGCAGCCCGCGTAGGCCTCGAGGAGGAGCCGAAGGCTCCGCATCGCGTGACCGGTGGCCGCGCCGTCGACGCTCATCGGAACCTCCTCGTCCGGCAGGGGGCTGCCGCAGCAAGAATCTGCCATTCGGGGCCCGACCGGCGCAATTGACCTGGGTCAATGCCTGCCGTACGAGCTTTGATACAGGTTAGCCCCCGGTTGGCCCGCCGCGCTGGCCGTCTGAGAGGTTTCCCCCATGCCTGGTTGTGCTGGGGGGCGCCACCAGGCGCGAGGGGAGATCCGCACGGTCGGAGCCGCCTGGCGGCGGACCGGCCTGCGAGGTCCCGGGGACTGAGGGGTCCTGCGTCCCGGGCCGATTCCTCTCGCGGCCGTGTCAGAGCCGCGCGCCGGGCGTCCGGTGTCTGCGACGAAGGGCACGGCCACCCCGAACTTCCGCCCCAGGCCGCGCCCACGGGTGCGCCGGGGCGGACGCCCGGCGTGTGTCGACGGCAGTGGGTGGCGGCCCGTTGCGCGTCGGCCGGCGTCGGGCCGGCGGACCAGCCCGGCTCCCCGTCAGGGCGGGTCCGCGGGTGGACGCCCGGGCCCCGGTCCGGGCGTTCGTCCTTTCCGGCGTCAGCCGAGGGGGACGAGGTTCCTCACGACGGCGAACCCGATCGCGACCACACCGAGCCCGATGTACCACCGGCGCTGGTCGAGCCGGCGTCCGGGCAGTCGGACGGTAGGGCCACCGAGGGCCTCCACGAGCCAGCCCACGGAGGCGAGCGCCAGCCCGACGAGCAGGAGGAAGACGAACGGGTTCGCCCGCCACGCCGCGGCGACGTCCCCGTGCAGCAGGGACGCGCCCAGGGTGGTCGACCCGCAGAACGGGCACAGGGTGTGGGTCAGCGCGCGCCACGGGCACGGGACGCCCACGCCGGCCACCGCGTAGGCGCCGCTGAGCGTCAGACCGACGGCACCGAACACGGCGACGGATCGCAGCCGCAGGCGGGCGGCGGCCGCGCGGGAAGCGTCGGCATTCGGCACGCCGCCATTATCGACCCATATCCAGAGCCACCCCTCCCGCCCTAGGATCGGCCCATCAGTCCACCGAGGAGAGAGAATGTCGGACCAGAACCCGAACACCCCGGACCCGAGCGACGCAGTTCCGGGCTACGAGCCGCCTGCGACCCCGGAGCCGGCTGCGCCCGCCACCCCGCCGACGTACACCCCGCCGAGCGCCACCGAGCCGCCGGCGTACACCCCGCCCGCTGAACCACCTGCCTACACCCCGCCCGCCGAGCCGCCGGCGTACACCCCGCCCTCGAGCACGGGCGGCTACGAGCCGCCGGCCTCCGCGGGCTACCCGCCGCCGCCCAGCACGGGGGGTTATGAGCCGCCCGCGTCCGCCCCGTCTGCAGGGGGCTACGAGCCGCCCGCGTCCGGTGGGTACAGCGCTCCCGCCACCGGCGGGTACGGCGCCCCGGCCTCCGGTGGCTACACCCAGCCGCCGGCCGGCGGTGGGTTCCCCGAGCCGCCCGGTCCCGGTTCCTTCCCGCCTCCGCCGGGGTATGGCCAGCAGCCGGCCTACGACCCGAACGCCTACCCCGGAGCGGGCGGCGGTTACCCCGTCGCACCCGTCCCGGGGGGCGCTCCCGGCGGGCTGGCCGACTGGCCCAAGCGCGCGCTGGGCGGCCTGGTCGACTACGTCGCCGCGGGGGTGGTGATCGCGATCATCGTGAACATCCTGAGCAACGTCTCGTCCGGACTCGGCACGGTGGTCAACATCATCCTGTCGGTCGGCTGGATGTGCTACCTGGGTTACAAGAGCGGCACCACGGGCGTGACCTTCGGACGCAGCCTCGCCAAGACGAAGCTGGTCGCGGAGAGCGGCCAGCCGCTCGGAGTCACGAACGGCATCATCCGCCAGTTCGCGCACATCATCGACTCGATCATCTGCTACATCGGCTGGCTGTTCCCGCTGTGGGACGCCAAGAAGCAGACGCTCGCCGACAAGATCATGAAGACCGTCGTGATCGACAACTCCGCCGACCCGAACGCCAGCACCTACAACTGGCAGTGACGGCCGGCTCCTGAGGAGCAGCCACAAACGCCACCAGACACGCAGAAGCCGCCGAGCATTCGGCGGCTTCTGTGCGTCGTCCACCGACGGCACGAAGGAACCGTCCCCCCGTGCCGGATCCGGGGGGACGGTTCCTTCGTGCCGGGCCCGCGGGGACGGACCTTGCCACCGTGGATCGTTGGGGACGGTTCCTGGCGTGCCGCCGCTGGCGTCCGTCCTCGCCGGGCCGGCCTGCGGAAGGTGCTCGGCCGCCCCTGGCCCTGTGGCGCGAAAGGCGAACCGTCCCCGGTCTCGCGCCGGACGGTGTGCGCCACCCATCGTCGGTGAGGGCCACCGTTCCCGTCGAGAGCCCTTGTCCGGACAGGCGCGCTCGGCACGAACGGTGGCCCTCGTTCGTGGACGGTGGCTGTCGGCGTTCGGGCGGCAGGATAGGAACCGTCCCCGGCGGTTCACGGGCGCTGGCTGTCGGGGTCTGGGCGGCACGATAGGAACCGTCCCCGGCGGTTCACGGGCGCTGGCTGTCGGGGTCTGGGCGGCACGATAGGAACCGTCCCCAGCGGTTCACGGGGGCGGGCCGGTCCGCGGATCGCGGTCAGGAGCCGCCGGCCCGTTGGCGCGAGAGGAGAACCGTCCCCGGTTTCGCGCCAGGCCGGCTCAGGGCTCGAAGCGGTAGCCGACGCCGGGTTCGGTGATGAAGTGGCGGGGGGTGCCGGGGGCGTCCTCCAGCTTGCGGCGGAGCTGCGCGAAGTAGACCCGCAGGTAGTTGGTCTCCTTCTCGTAGCCGGGGCCCCACACCTCGGCCAGTAGTTGCGCGCCCGACACCAGCGCCCCCGGACGCCGCAGCAGCGCCTCGACCAGGTGCCACTCCGTCGGCGTCAGGCGCACCTCCGCCCCGTCCTTGGTCGCCCGCTTGGCCGCCAGGTCGAGGGTGAAGGACGCGGTGGTCACCACCGGCCCCGCCGCGAGCTCGTGGACGTCCGAGCGCCGCAGCGCCGCGCGCACCCTGGCCACCAGCTCGTCCATCCCGAACGGCTTGGTGACGTAATCGTCGGCGCCGGCGTCCAGCGCCCGCACCTTCTGCGCCTGGCTGTCGCGCGCCGACAACACGATCACGGGGACGGTCGACCAGCCGCGCAGTCCGGCGATCACCTCGACGCCGTCGATGTCGGGCAGCCCGAGGTCGACGATCACCAGGTCGGGCGCGTCCGCAGCCGCGGCGCGCAACGCTGCCGTGCCGGTGCCGACGGCTTCCACCTCGTACGACCGCGCCTTCAGGTTGATGACCAGCGCCCTGCGCAGCGCGGGCTCGTCCTCAACGATCAGCAGCCGCGGCATCGGCCACCTCCAGGGTCACGGTCATGGTCAGGCCCCCACCGGGGGTCTCGGACGGGGTGAGGGTACCGCCCATCGCCTCGGTGAAACCGCGCGCGATCGCCAGCCCCAGCCCGACCCCGGTCGTCGCCCGGTCGCCGAAGTGCTGGAAGGGGGCGAAGATCTCGGCGAACCGCTCGGGGGAGACCCCGGGGCCGTGGTCGACCACCCGGACCGCCACGTGCCCGTCCTCCGGCTCCGCGGAGACGAGTACCTTCTCGCCCTCCGGCAGCAGCCGGTCGGCGTTCGCGACCAGGTTCGACAGGACGCGCTCGAGCAGCCCCGCGTCCGCGCGGATCAGCGGCAGGTCCTCGGGGATCGCGAGCTCCACGCGTCCCTCGCCCAGCCGGACGACGCCGGCCAGCACCTCCAGCAGCGCGGTCGGCCTCGGGTGGACGACCAGCGCTCCCGCCCGCAAGCGGCTCGCGTCCAGAAGGTTCGCGATGATGTCGTTGAGGCGGCGGGCGTGCTCCTCGATGGTCTCCAGCAGTTCGGCCTGGTCCGCCGGGTCGAGCGTGATGTCGGTCTGGCGCAGGGTGGACGCGGCGGCCGTGATCGCGGCCAGCGGGTTGCGCAGGTCGTGGCCGACGGCCGCCAGCAAGCTCGCCCGCAGCTCGTCGATGCGGCCCAGCTCCTCCGCGCGGCGGGCCTGGCCGGCCAGCTGGCGGGTGCGCCACAGGCGTCCGGCGGCCAGGGCGAGCGAACTGAGCAGCCCCCGGTCCTCGCCCAGCCGCTCCGGCCCGCTGAGTTCCAGCACCAGCCGTTCGCCGGCCGGCACCGTGATCACCGTGTCGTCGGGTTCGGGTGTGCCGGACGCGGCGAGCGTCCGTCCGTCCTCGGTGAGGCTCACCGCGTGCATGCCGTACAGCGCCCTGGCGTCGGCCAGCGCCAGCTCGACCGACTCCGGCTCGTGCTCGCGGTTGCCGACCTCGGCCAGCAGTTCGGCCTCCAGCCGCGCGCGCTCGGCACGTCCGCGTGATCGGGCGCCGACCTCGGTCACCACCCCGACCAGCGCGGCCACGGCGGAGAAGATGAGCAGGTCGACCAGCTCGTTGCCGTTCGCGACCAGCAGACTGCCGTACGGGCGGGTGAAGAAGAAGTTGGCCAGGCCGAGGCTGATCGCTGTCGCGGCCAGGGCCGGCAGCACCCCGCCCACGACGGACGCGGCCACCGTGACGAGCACGAACAGCAGCAACACCGTGTCCAGGCCGAGTCGGTCGCGGATGCCCAGCAGCGCCAGGGTGAGCAGCGGCGAGCCGAGCCCGGCCACACCGAAGCCGTACAGCTGGCGGCGCCGGGACAGCCGCGTCCCGAGACCGCTGACCGGTCCGGTGCCGAGGTGCTGGCTCACCTCTGAGAGCTTGCCAGACTCCGATCGCGTCCGCGTCCCACCGGCGTCGTGTCAGCGCCACCGAGGGTGGTCACGCCCGCAGGCTGGGACACCACGGCGGAGGACGAGGTCCGAGAGGCCGTGGGACGGGCGTCCGCCGGACGCGGCGCCGGCGGCACGGCGATCTCCGCGTCCGCGCCCGGCCGGGCGAGGCTGTACGGCGCGGCGGACGACAGCTGGTACGGCACGCTGGTGACCATCACGCCGGGCATGTAGAGCAGCCGTGTCTTCAGGCGCAGGGCGCTCTGGTTGTGCAGCACCTGCTCCCACCAGTGGCCGACGACGTACTCGGGGATGAACACCTGGACCACGTCGCGCGGGCCGACGTGGATCTTCGACAGGTAGTCGAGGACCGGCTCGGTGAGGTCGCGGAACGCCGACTGCACAACGGTCAGCGGGACGGGGATCTCGCGGGCCTCCCACTCCTCGACCAGCTTTCGGGTGCGTGCCGGGCTGGTGTCGACCCGCAGCGCGGTGATCGTGCTGGGACGGATCGCGCGGGCGAAGGCGAGCGCCTTCAGCGACGGCTCGTTGACCTGGCTGATCAGCACGACGGCGTGGATCCGGCTCGGCAGGGTGATCCCGGCGGCCCGCGGCGCGAGCTGGTGGGAGACCCGCCGGTAGTGGCGGTGGATCCTGACCATCACGAAGAACAGCACCGGGATGGCGATCACGACCAGGTAGGCGCCGTGGGTGAACTTGGTGAAGAGGACGATCACGAGCACGACGGCGGTGGCGACGGCGCCGACGGCGTTGACCAGCAGCGATCCGACCAGCTTCGGCGTCCAGCCCTGCTCGACGGCGCGGCGGCGCCAGTAGACGACCATCCCCGACTGGCTGAGGGTGAACGAGACGAACACGCCGAGGATGTAGAGCTGGATCAGCCGGGTGACCGAGCCGTCGAAGACGACGATCAGGCCGCCGGCGATCGAGGCGAGGATGAGGATGCCGTTGCTGAAGACCAGGCGGTCGCCGCGGCGTCCGAGCTGCTTGGGCATGTAGCGGTCCTCGGCGAGGATGGACGCCAGGATCGGGAACCCGTTGAACGCGGTGTTGGCCGCGAGCACCAGGATCAGGGTGGTGAAGCCCTGGACGGCGAAGAAGCCGAGGCTGTTGTTTCCGAACACGGCTGCGGAGAGCTGGGCCAGCACCGTCCGCTGCTCGTAGCCGGCCGGGACGTTGGTGAGCTGGTCGACGCTGTCGGCGATGTGGATGCGCGACCAGGTGCTGAGCACCGAGATGCCCAGCATCATGGCGATGCTCAGCCCGCCCATGGCGAGCAGGGTCAGGGACGCGTTGTGGGCTTTCGGCTTGCGAAAGGTGGGGACGCCGTTGCTGACGGCCTCGACGCCGGTCAGCGAGGTGCAGCCGGACGCGAACGCGCGCAGCAGCAGGAGGATCAGCGCGGCGCCGGCCGGGCTGACGCTGGTGAAGCCGAGGTCGGCGGATTCCGCGACCGGGGTGTGGCCGTTCAAGGCGTTCCAGAAGCCGACGCCCAGCATGACGAAGACGCTGAGGATGAAGCCGTAGGTGGGGATCGCGAACATCGTCCCCGACTCGCGCACGCCGCGCAGGTTCATCAGGGTCAGGACGAGGATGAACGCCAGGCACAGCCCGACGCTGTACGGCCGCAGGTTCGGGAAGGCGGAGACGAAGTTCTCCACGCCGGACGCGACCGAGACCGCCACCGTCATCACGTAGTCGACCATCAGGGCGGCCGCCGCGACGAGGGAGGCGTTGCGTCCGAGGTTCGCCCGGGAGACGGCGTAGGCGCCGCCGCCGTCGGGGTAGGCGTGGCAGGTCTGGCGGTAGCTCAGGGTGACCAGGGCGAGCAGCGACACGACCGCGACCGCCACCCACGGGGTGAGCAGCAGCATGGACGCCCCGCCGAGGGCCAGGACGAGGATGATCTCCTGCGTGGCGTAGGCGTTGGACGAGATCGGGTCCGAGCAGTAGACGGGCAGGGCGAGGCGCTTGGGCAGCAGCGTCTCGCCCATCTGGTTGGAGCGCATCGGGTTGCCGACGAGCAGCCGCTTGGGCAGCCGGAACGGAGTGGTCACCCCTCCAGCCAAGCCGCACGCCCCTCGGCCTTCCACTTCCTTGACGCGTCCTTGACGCCCCCGCCCCCGACCTTGACGCGTCCTTAGCGGTGGCGGGATCTGCCGGCAGTTTGCGCCTTTCGGCACCGATTGGGCCCGGCGACGACCCCGCGTCTCCGGATCTGCGCCTTTCGGCCCCTCACCGGTCCAGTCACGCGAACGTGTTCGGGGCCGAAAGGCGCATTCCGTCGTCCGGGCGGGATGAAGTCGAATGATCAGGGGCCGAAAGCCGCGCTTCGGGTCGACGCGCGGTCGTGATCGGCGAACGAGGGCTAGGTTGGCCGCGTGCGCGCGTTGGTGAAGACGGCCCCCGGGCCGGGCCTCGAACTGGTGGACGTCCCTGAGCCGGAGTGCGGGCCCGCGGACGTGAAGCTGCGGGTGCTGCGGGCGGGGCTGTGCGGCACCGACCTGCACCTGGAGGGCTGGGACGACTGGGCGGCGTCCACCGTCATCGCGCCGCTGACCATCGGGCACGAGTTCTACGGGGAGGTCGTCGAGGTCGGGCACGAGGTCACCGGGGTGAAGCCCGGCGACCGCGCGTCCGGCGAGGGCCACATCGTCTGCGGGCGCTGCCGCAACTGCCGCGCCGGTCGCCGGCACGTGTGCATCCACACCGTCGGGCTGGGCGTGAACACCGACGGCTGCTTCGCCGACTACGTCGTGATCCCCGCCGCCAACGTCTGGCTCCAGCCGGACGCGATCGACGCCGAGCTCGGCGCGATCTTCGACCCCCTCGGCAATGCCACCCACACGTCTCTGCAGTGGCCGGTCGTCGGTGAGGACGTGCTCGTCACCGGGGCCGGCCCGATCGGGGTGATGGCGGCAGCGATCGTGCGGCACGCCGGGGCGAAGCACGTCGTCGTCACCGACGTCTCCGACTACCGGCTCGGGCTGGCCGCGGCGGTCGGCGCCGACCTGTGCGTGAACGTCGCCCGGACCCGGATCGCCAACGCGCAGGCGCAACTCGCCATGCTGGAGGGCTTCGACATCGGTCTGGAGATGTCCGGCGCGCCGTCCGCCGTCGCCGAGATGCTGGCCAACCTCAACCACGGCGCCAAGGTCGCCATGCTCGGCCTGCCGAATGACCCCTACCCGATCGACTGGGGACGCGTGATCACCCACATGATCACCATCAAGGGCATCTACGGACGCGAGATGTTCGAGACCTGGTACCTGATGAGCTCGATGCTGGCCACCTCGCCCGCCCTCGCGGACGCCGTCCGCTCTGTGATCACCCACCGCTTCCCGGCCGAGCAGTGGGCGGACGCCTTCGCGACCGCACGCAGTGGCGAGTGCGGCAAGGTCATCCTGAACTGGGAGTGAGCCCCCGGGTCAGGCCCGGGGTGACCCGTTGTTCGCGTGTCGTTCGGACGCATCAGTCCGTGGCGGGCTCCGTCCGCCCGTGGGAGAGCGGGTCGGCCTGGTCGCGGGCCGCGCGGATCGCCCGACGTCCGGACGGGAGGGCGAGCGCCACCGCTGCGGCGACGAAGGTGACCAGCCCGGACGCGACCAGCACAAACTCCACCGAGCGGACGTCGGCGAGCGGCCCGAACACGGCCATCCCGACCGGCATGGCGGTCGCCGACACGATCCCGAAGAAGCCGAACACCCGGCCCTGCCGCTCGGGCTCGACGGTCTCCTGCAGCACCGTCATCGACGGGGTGGAGAAGGCCGGGACGGCCACGCCGACCAGAAACATGAAGCCGTAGAACACCCACAGGTTCGTGGACAGGCCCATCCCGATCGACAGCGCTCCGAACGAGATCGACGCGCCGATGATCAGCGTCATCCGGCTGAACCGCTTGCCCCAGAGGCCGATGGTGGCGCCGGCCAGCATCATGCCGGTCGAGAAGGACAGCTCGAGCACGGTGAGCTTCCACACCTCCTCGCCGAAGGTGCGCGCCACCATCAGCGGGGTGAGGAAGGACGGGGCCGCGGCCAGCACCATCACCACGGCGTACAGGCCCAGCAGCCACCGGATCAGTGGGTGGCCGACGACGTAGCGGAAGCCCTCGGCCAGGTCGGTGACGTACCCGACGGGCGCCGACTCCGTCCGGGCCACCCTGGAGACAGGGACGAGCGCCAGCAGGCCGATGCCGATGGCCGCGGTGGCGACGTCGATCGACAGGATGCCGGCCAGCGGCAGCGTGGCGTAGAGCAGCGCAGCGACCGGCGGACCGACGAGCATCATGCCGGCCTGGATGGTCTGGCTGAGCCCGTTGATCGCCAGCAGCCGGTCGGCCGGCACCAGTTGCGGCACGAGCGCTCCGACCGCGGGGGTCTGGATACCCGCGCCGACCGACCGGACGGCCAGCGCGAGGTAGATCAGCCACAGGTCCGCCTGGCCGGCGAACATCAGCAGGGCCAGCGTGAGGGTGGCGGCGGCGATCGCCGCGTCCGCCCCCATGATCAGGAACTTGCGGTTGTGCCGGTCGGCCCACACCCCGCCGAAGATCGACACGACCGCCTGCGGCAGGAAGCCGAAGATCGTGGACAGGGCGAGGACGGTACCGTCCTTCGTCGTCAGCGTGAGGTACCACATCACGGCGTACTGGACGAGCATCGACCCGAACAGCGACACCATCTGGCCGCTGAGGAACAGGGCGACGTCGCGGCGCCAGCCGGGACGTGCCGTGGGTGCGACGGCCGGTTCCGTGGACATCCCGCCATTGTGCGTGCCGGCTCTGACATCCGGTACCCCGGCCCGCGATGGGCCGCGTCGCCGGACGCGTAGGCTCGGGGCCATGGACGCGAAGCTTCGGGCCGAGCTGGCCACCACCCTCGCCGGCATCCGGCAGGACGGGCTGTACAAGACCGAACGGAAGCTGACCACCCCGCAGTCGGCCCACGTGGAGACCGTCCAGGGCGACGTCCTCAACTTCTGCGCGAACAACTACCTCGGCCTCGCCGACCACCCGGCCGTGATCGCCGCGGCGAAGCAGGCGCTCGACGAGTGGCGCTTCGGAATGGCGTCCGTCCGGTTCATCTGCGGGACGCAGACCCTGCACACCCGGCTGGAGCGCCGGCTCTCGGAGTTCCTCGGCACCGAGGACACGATCCTGTTCTCGTCCTGCTTCGACGCCAACGGCGGGGTGTTCGAGGTGCTCTTCGACGAGCAGGACGTGATCATCTCCGACGAGCTGAACCACGCGTCCCTGATCGACGGCATCCGGCTCAGCAAGGCCCGCCGCGCCCGCTACCGCAACGCCGAACTCGCCGACCTGGAGGAGCGGCTGAAGGAGTCCGCCGGCGCCCGGCGGACCGTGGTCGTCACCGACGGCGTGTTCAGCATGGACGGGTCGTACGCGCCGCTGGAGGGCATCTGCGAGCTGGCCGATGAGTACGGCGCCCTCGTGCTGGTGGACGACTCGCACGCGGTCGGCTTCGTCGGTGCCCACGGCCGTGGGACGCCGGAGCTGTTCGGCGTCGAGGACGAGGTCGACATCATCACCGGCACCCTCGGCAAGGCGCTCGGCGGTGCGTCCGGCGGCTACGTCAGCGGGCCGCGCGAGGTCGTCGACCTGCTGCGGCAGCGGGCGCGCCCCTACCTGTTCTCCAACTCGGTCGCGCCGGCGGTCGTGGCCGGCTCGCTCGCCGCGCTCGACATCGCCGCCGGCTCGGCCGAGGCCCGCGAGCGGCTCGCCGCCAACGCTGCCCTGTTCCGCGAGCTGATGGACGCCGCCGGTTTCGACCTGCTCCCCGGCAGCCACCCGATCGTCCCGGTGATGTTCCCCGGCGAGGAAGGGGCGCGAACCGCCGCCGCGATCGCCGACCGGATGCTCACCGAGGGCGTCTACGTGATCGCCTTCAGCTACCCGGTGGTGCCGAAGGGACGCGCGCGCATCCGCGTCCAGCTGTCGGCCGCCCACTCCGAGGCCGACGTCCGCGCCTGCGTCCGCGCCTTCACGACGGCCCGGCACGCCGTCGTCGGAGCCTGACCCGTCCCGGGTACGCCCCCGGGAACGGGTCCCCGGGGGAGGCGTTCACCGGTTGAGGTAGGCGAGCACGGCGCGGACGCGACGGTTCTCCTCGTTCGGCCCCAGGTCGAGCTTGGCGAAGATGTTCGCGATGTGCTTGGCCACGGCCGCCGCCGTGACCACCAGCCGGTCGGCGATCTGGGAGTTCGACTCGCCGTTGGCCATCAGGGACAGCACCTCGAGCTCCCGCGGGGTCAGCCGGCCGAGCACCGGGTCGCCACGACGTGCGTTGAGCAGTTGGCCGACGACCTCCGGGTCGACGACCACCCCGCCGGCGGCGACGAGTTCCGCCGAGCGCAGGAAGTCGGCAACCCGTCCGACCCTCTCCTTGAGCAGGTAGCCGAGTCCGGCCGGTGCCGGCGAGTCCAGCAGGGTGGCCGCGTAGGCAGGGGCGACGTACTGGCTCAGCATCAGCACGGGGAGCTGGGGATAGGCCTCCCGCAGCTGGACCGCAGCGCGCAGCCCGTCGTCGGTCATCGACGGCGGCATCCGCACGTCCGAGATGACCAGGTCGGGCAGCGTGGAGCCGGCGGCGAGTCGCCGGCACTGGGCGACCAGCTCCGGGGCGTCGGCCGCCTCGGCGACCACCCTGTGGCCGGCACGCTCGAGCAGCCCGACCAGGCCGGCGCGGATCAGCTCGGCGTCGTCGGCAACGAGCAGTCGCATGGCACCTCCCGACCGAAGGTTACCGGTGCGGTCGCGCCCTCAGCCCGGGTTGGGGAACTCCGCCCGCAGCGTGGTCGGCCCGCCGGGGGGACTGCTCAGCCAGCAGGCACCGCCGAGCGCGCGGGTCCGCTCCAGCTGCCCGCTGAGGCCGTGACCGGGACGGACCCGGGCGCCCCCGCGGCCGTCGTCGTACACCTCGACCTGCACCGGGTTGCCCAGCGCCAGCCGGACGGTCACCCGGGTGGCGCCGGCGTGTTTGGTCACGTTGGTGAACGCCTCGCTGACCAGGTAGTACACCGCCGCCGACAGCTGTTCGGCCGGTTCCCTGCCGTCACCGGTCACCTCGACGCGAGCCGGCACCGGTTGCCGAGCGGCCAGTTCCCGGACGGCCGCGACCAGCCCGCGATCGGTGAGCAGCTGGGGGTGGATGCCCCGGACGGTCTCCCTCAGTGACGTCACCGCGGCCTCCACCGAGGCCTGCGCGGCCCCGATCGCACGCCGCGCGTCCTCCGTCCGGTGCTGGTCGAGGGCATACTCCGCCTCGCCGAGCTGCATGCTGAGCAGGACCAGGTGCTGCTGCGCGCCGTCGTGCAGGTCGCGTTCGATGCGGCGCCGTTCGGTGGCGAACACGTCCACCAGCTCACGCCGGGACGTCGTCAGGTCGTCGACCTGCTGGCGGAGGTCGGAGTGTGGACGCAACTGGAGGTCGACGATGGTCGCCTGTGCTGCGGCCAGCGCCCAGGCCACGTAGAGACCGACCAGCAGCACCACCAGAAGCCCGCCGCCGACGAGACCGATCTCGACGGGTTGTGCGCCCTCACCGAGCACCCGGCCCAGCGTGAGCGCGAGCCCGATCACCAGGACTGCCAGGATCGAGCCGGGCACCGCATCCACGAGGGCGAACAGGACGGTGATGCCCCAGACCGCGAGGTTCCCGTCGGAGAACCCGCGGGGATCCCACGGGTGCCGGACCCGGCTCCGAGGCAGGGGCGCCAACCGGGGCAGCCCCAGCACGACCAGTCGGGCCCGCTCGACGTTCGCGGTCGCCCAGGTGACGAGCGGAAGGACGAGGATGCCGAGGATGGCTGCGAGCAGTGCCAGCGCACCGCCCACGATCGAGGTGAAGCAGTACAGGACCGAGCGCCACCCCAGTGGGCTGACCAGCATTCGCAGCGGGTTGCGCGGCGGGGTCAGGCGTGCCCGGAGGTCGCTGTCCGCGGAACCGGTGGCAGGGGTCACGCAGCCAACGATAGACAGGGTCGGCCGCGTCCCCGATGGAGCGGGGACGAGTGCGTGGTAGTGCTGGCTCCACCCCCGGGTGTCTGCTGGGCGCCCGTGTGCCCGCGCCAGGTGGGCGGTTGGCTGGGACCCATGAACCAGTCCTGCGAACCAACCCTCAGCGCACGGTCCCTCTCCCGATCCTTCGGCGACGTCGTGGCCCTCGACCAGGTCTCCCTCGACATCCCGGCGGGGCAGTCGGTGTCGGTGATGGGGCCCTCCGGCTCGGGCAAGTCCACCCTCCTGCACTGCCTGGCCGGCATCCTGCGTCCCGACTCCGGTGAGGTCAGTCTGGGCGACGAGCCGGTGTCCCTCTCCTCGGACGCGGCCCGCAGCAGGCTGCGCCTGGAGCGGATGGGCTTCGTCTTCCAGGACGGCCAGTTGCTGCCGGAGCTGAACGCGCTGGAGAACGTGGCGCTGCCGCTGCTGCTCCAGGGTGTTGCCCGCGCCGAGGCCCTGGGGCGCTCGGCGGGGGTGCTCGCCCGGCTCGGACTGTCCGGGCTGGAGAAGCGCCGTCCCGGAGAGCTGTCGGGTGGGCAGGCGCACCGGGTCGCCATCGCCAGGGCACTGGTCGGGAACCCGGCCGTGGTGATGGCGGACGAGCCGACCGGCGCCCTGGACCAGGCCACCGGGGCCGAGACCATGCGGGTGCTGGTCGCGGCCACGAGGGCGGTGGGAGCGAGCCTGGTGGTGGTCACCCACGATCCGGGGGTGGCCGCCTGGTGCGAGCGTCACGTCGAGATCGTCGACGGCCGCCTCGCCGCCGACCATCGCCTCGGGACGGCAGCCTGATGACCACGCTGCAATTGGCCCCGCTCCTGCTCCGCGGACGCGTGAAGGCCGGGCGCGGCCTGGTCGACCTGCTCAGTGTCGCGGCCTTCACCGTGAGCAGCTGGCTGCTGTTCACGGTGGTCGCCGGGCTGAACGTGTTCGTGAACCGCCAGGACCGACCGCCGCAGGCGTTCCTCGCCGCGCTGGGCGACGAGGCCGCCGCCGGCGCGCAGCAGCTGCCGGTGTGGACCTTCATGGCCGCCGGAGCCACGGTGCTGCTGGTGGTTCCCGTGCTCACCCTCGGTGCGGCGGCCGCCCGGATGGGCGCCCTCGGACGCGACCAGCGCCTGTCCACCCTGCGCCTGCTCGGCGCGACCGGCACCCAGGTGCTGGCGCTCAGCGTGCTGGAGACGGTGTCGACGGCTCTGGCGGGGGTCGTGCTCGGTCTGGTCGGCTACCTGGTCACGGTGCCACTGTGGGCAGCGGTCAGGTTCCAGGCGACACCGCTGGCGGCCGCCGAGATGCTCCTGCCGGCCTGGGCGATCGCCGCGATCGCCGTCGGGCTGCTGGGACTGGCAGCGATCAGTGCGGTGAGCGGCCTGGCCCGCCTGCGGATCTCCCCTCTGGGAGTGGCCCGGCGGGCGCCCCGTCCGGCGCTCAAGGTGTGGCGACTGCTGCTCCTGCCGCTGGTGCTGGTCCTCTGGCTGGTGGTCGCACCGATGCTCCAGATCACCCGGGAGTTCGCGATCAGCACCGTCGTGATCGTGGCGGCGCTGGCGATCTTCATGGGTGTGATCAACCTGATCGGTCCGTGGCTGTTGCAGCTGCTCGGGTGGCTGATGGCACGCTCGGGACGTCCGTCGGTGCTGATCGCGGGACGCCGGCTCCTCGCCGACCCCCGGGGCGCCTGGCGGTCGGTCGCAGGGCTGGCCTTCGTCGGCTTCATGGGCGGCACCCTGGTCAGCATCCCGGACTTCGGGGCGGCCAGCGCCGATCCGCTGGTCGCGATCCTCGCCGACGATGTGCGTACCGGCACCTACCTCACCCTGGCGATCGCGTTCGTGGTGGCGGCGGCGTCCACGCTGCTGAACCAGGCATCGGCGGTGCTCGACCGGCGGGCGGAGCTCCAGCAGCTGGGCAACCTGGGCGTCCCGCTGAGCCTCCACGACCGGACCAGGGCGGTCGAGGTGGTCGCCCCCGCCGCGCTGGCCGCGCTCGGATCCGGGGGGCTGGCGGTGTTCTTCTTCGCGCTGCTGCCGCGCGCCGGCGCCGAACAGCTGGGGGTGGCCGCCTTCGCCGCTGCCCTGCTCGCCGGCATCGCCCTGGTCTGGGCCGCCGGAGAGGCCTGCCGGCCGCTGGTGAAGGCCGCGGTCGCCGCCACCGCGCCCCGTCCCGACTGATCCGTGTCCCCACACCCGGTCCAGACGCGGTGCCCGGTGGGGGAATTGCGCACGCCACGGAATTGTCGACAATCGACGGGCGCCCGTAGACTCGCCGGCGAGGGGAGTACTTCCCAAGCCGCTCGGGGTCAGTTCGGACGCGCCATCGCGACCTCCCGGGTGCACCTGCACGGCAGGTGAAGGAGACCTCACGCATCATTGTCGTGAGAGAGGTTCCCGCGTTGTTCCACCCCCTGGAGATCGCGATCGGCTCCCCCGAGCTGTGGGCGATCAGCATCGCCGGCGTCCTGGCGCTGTTCGTCCTCGACTTCATCCTGACCCGCAAGCCGCACGAGGTCTCCATGAAGGAGGCGCTCGGCTGGTCGGGGTTCTACATCGCCCTCCCGCTGGCCTTCGGCGTCTGGATCTGGACGACCTTCGGCGGCGAGCGCGGTCTGGAGTTCTACGCCGGCTACCTCGTCGAGAAGTCGCTCAGCGTCGACAACCTGTTCGTCTTCATGCTGCTGCTGTCGTCCTTCGCCGTCCCGCGGGAACTTCAGCAGCGCGTCCTGCTGATCGGCGTGGCCGGCGCCCTCGTCCTGCGCGGAGTCTTCATCGCGCTCGGGGCGGCGATGCTCGCCCACTTCGCGTGGGCGTTCCTCGTGTTCGGCGCGATCCTGCTCGCCACCGCGGTGAAGGTGCTGCGGGACACGCTGAACCCCGGCGAGCACGAGATCGACCCGGGCAACCTGCCGATCGTGCGGCTCGTCCGCCGCTTCTTCCCCGTGACGGACGGCTACCGCGGCCCGCGGATGAGCGTCGTCGAGGACGGCCGCCGCGCGCTCACCCCGTTCGCGCTGGCCACGCTCGCCATCCTCGGCACCGATGTCGTGTTCGCCGTCGACTCCGTCCCCGCGGTGTTCGGAATCACGGGGGACGCCTACCTCGTCTTCGTCACCAACGCCTTCGCCCTGCTCGGCCTGCGGGCGCTGTACTTCGTGCTGGAGGGGGCTCTTGGCGCCCTCGCCCACCTCGGCTACGGGCTGGCGGCGATCCTCGCCTTCATCGGCGTGAAGCTGGTCCTGCACTGGGCACACGGCGTCTGGCCGGGCGTGCCGGTGGTGGAGACGCTGCCGTCCCTGGCCGTGATCGTGGGCATCCTGGCGATCGTCATCACCACCAGCCTGCTCGCCAACCGGAAGGCGCAGCGCCAGGACGCCTGAGCGCTCGACCCGAGGGTCGTCGCCCGGACGCGGTCAGCCGAGCTGCGCGACCCGGACGGCGATCAGCACCAGGAGCACGACCAGGACGCCGGCCAGACCGAGCCACTGCGTCCGCGTCCGGTCCTTGCGGGGCGCGTACACGATGATCGCCGCGGCCAGCGCGCCGCCGATCAGGCCGCCGATGTGGCCCTGCCACGAGATGCCGTTGCCCATGAAGGTGAACGCGATGTTGATGCCCAGCCAGACCAGGATGTTGCGGACGTCGCCGTGCACCTTGTGCGCGATCACCAGCAGCGCGCCGAGCAGCCCGAAGATCGCCCCGGACGCGCCGAGCGTCTGCGACTGGGGGTCGGACAGCCACAGCACCGCGGTGGAGCCGGCCAGCGCGGCCAGCAGGTAGACCGCGAGGAACCGCGCGCGCCCGAGCGCCCGCTCCAGGGTGGGGCCGAGGAACCACAGCGCGAGCATGTTGAAGCCGATGTGCAGGGGTTCGACGTGGGTGAAGGCGCTGGTCAGCAGCTGCCACCAGTCGCCCTGCGCGACCCCGGGCTGCCAGCTGCCGTCGCTGAGCATCGTGCACACCGACTGGGTGGCGTTCGGGTAGTAGGAGCCCGGCTGGCCGAGCGAGTTGCAGCGTCCGGACGGGAGCAGGGCGAGCTGGTCGCCCAGCTTGCTGCCCGATCCGCCGGTGAGCAGGATCGCCACCCAGATGGCGGCGTTGATCGCGATCAGCGTGATGGTCGTCGCGGCGGGGTTCGTGGAGCGGAGGCCGCCGTAGGAGCCCTCGTTCTGCCGGGTGTCCCTCGCACCCGCCGCCACGCACTCGGGGCACTGGAAGCCCACGGCCGCGGAGATCATGCAGTCGCCGCAGATGGGGCGTCCGCACCGCTGGCACCGGATGTAGGTGGGACGGTCCGGGTGTCGGTAGCAGCCGTAGGCCACCGGCTGCTGCGGTGCACTCATGCGGGATCCCTCATGCGCTGCAATCTACCCGCGGGCACCACCGGGCACGGCGCACGGTGACGCGGTTGCCGATAATGGGGACATGACGGGCAAGCGGGTGGCACTGGTCCTCGGTTCGGGCGGCGCGCGAGGGTACGCGCACATCGGCGTGCTGGACGTGCTGGCCGAGCGCGGGTACGAGGTGGTGGCGGTCGCCGGCACGTCCATGGGCGCCCTGGTCGGCGGCCTGCACGCGGCGGGCAAGCTCGCGGACTACACCGAGTGGGTCACCACGCTCTCGCAGCGGGACGTGATCCGGCTGCTCGACCCGACCCTGGCCGGCGCCGGCGCGATCCGGCTCGAACGGGTGCTGTCCCGGATGAGCGAGATGCTCGACGGGGCGCTGATCGAGGACCTGCCGATCCCGTACACGGCGGTCGCCACGGACATCGGCGCGCGACGCGAGGTGTGGTTCGCGTCCGGCCCGGTCGACGTCGCGATTCGGGCGTCCGTGGCGATGCCCGGCGTGATCACCCCGATCATGGTCAACGGCCGCCTGCTGGTGGACGGCGGCGTGCTCAACCCCGTCCCCATGGACCCGGTGATCGGGGTGGACGCGGACTTCACGCTCGCGGTGTCGCTGAGCGGGGAGAAGACGCGCGGCACCTCCTGGGGCCCGGCGAAGGAGACCTCGGCGCCGCGTCCGCCGAACGAGTGGCTGGACCGGTTCCTGAAGGGGGCGGCGGGGATCTGGGAGAACGACGTGGTGGCGTCCTTCCTGGCCCGGTTCTCGCGCACCCACGAGGACGCGGCGGCGATCGAGCCCGTCGCACCGGCCTACGAGCCGCCGCCCGCCGGTCTGGGGATCACCGACGTCACCTCGATGTCGCTGGACACGATGAGCGCCCTGATCACCCGCTTCCGGCTGGCCACGCTGCCGCCCGACGTCCTCGTCACCGTCCCCGGCGATGCGGCGAGGACGATGGATTTCCACCGCGCCCAGGAGCTGATCGACCTCGGTCGGACTCTCGCCGCGTCCGCCCTCGACGACGCCTTCGCCGAGGAGCCGGCGCCGCTCGCGCCGGAGCCCGAATCACCCTGAGCCGTCCGCCGGTGCCCTCAGGTTGCGTGCCTGCGGCAGGCGCGGGATCCCGGGTCAAGCCCGGGATGACAGTGGTGGGGTTGTGCTCCATCCTTCCGTCATCCCGGGCTTGACCCGGAATCTCCGGTCAGGCGTCGACGTCGTGGAGGTGGTGGACGAGGTCGTGGAGCATGTAGCGGCCCAGGGTGTCGAGCGTGAAGACCGAGCCGTTGCTGCGGGTGCCGGGACGCGACCACTCCTCCTCGGCGACGTCGGTCCAGGCGGCGGCGTTCGCGTCCGCCGCTGCGGCGAGCTCGGACGCGACGGTGGCCGGGTCCTGCTCCCAGTAGCGGTCCTCGAGCGCGGTCGCGTCCTGGTCCCAGTTCGCGAACCGCGGGTCGTCCTCGGTGCGGATCAGCCGGTTGCGCTCGGTGAAGATCCGCAGCACGTCGCGGACGTGGCAGCCGTACTCCAGCGGCGACCACACCAGCGGGTCCGGGCGTTGCCGCACGCCCTCGCGCGCCAGCACGTCCTGCCACGGCGCGGTGGCCGCCAGGACGAGGCCGGGCAGCTCGTGCGCGTCCACGTCGGCGGCGAGGAAGCCGCACTCTGCGCAGGGACGTTCCAGCACGAACGTCCAGTCCTTGTCGTCGGGCTCGGGGACGGCGGGTGTCTGCATCGGCTCAGGATAGGCGGGGCCGGGCATCCGCAGCACCACCGTGCCCGCATCGAGGTCGAGCGGCTCCGGTCCCGTCCCGCCCTGCTCGGAGTCGACGACCAGCATCTTCTCCACGTCGAGGTACTCCCGCGCGTGCCGGTAGCCGGGGTTGAAGATGCCGAAAAGGTCGCTCATCCGGGCTCTCCGTGGGTTGGTGGCGAGAAGTGTCCCATACCCACTCAACGCGCGAGGAGCTCGGCGAACTCCGCGACGCGGTGCAGGGCGATCCCGTCCCGCTGCTCGGCGGCCAGCGGGTGCTGCGATCCCGACGACACCATCAGCAGCGGCGCCATCCCCGGGTCGCGGGTGTAGATCGTGAGCTGGAGCCCGCGGGTGGGCTGCTCGTAGGGCAGTTCGGTGGCCAGCCGGCCCGAGAGCGGAGCGCTCGCCGCCCGGTTCGGGTCGCTCCAGTTCCGCGCGATGCACTCCATCGAGGACTCGTCGACCTCGGTCCACACCGACCACACGAACACGTCCGGGTCGGGGTCCACGACCGGGAGCTGGATGTGCCCGCGGATGAAGTGCCTCGTCGTGCCGTGGTCGGGGAGGATGCACACGTCAGGGGTGAGCTCGGCCTCCATCCGCTCGCCCGCGCTGACGGCCAGCCAGTCGTCCGGCGCCGACGTGCCGAGCACGCGGGTGAGGTCGCGGTGGACCCGGCGGCAGACGGCGCAGGGCCGGTTCGACCCACTCAGCACCGGGACCATGGCGACAATCCTCCACCCGGCGGCGGGGACGCGTGGGGAAAGGCCCGAATTGCTCCCTGTGGGGGTCGGTGGGGTTCGGCGGGCCGGCGTGTGGGGTCAGCCGCCCGGCGTGAGCAGGTACAACCTCTCGCCGTCCGGCCCGAGGACGCCGGCCAGCCGGCCCCAGGTGAAGTCGAACGGTTCGTCGACGACCCGGCCGCCGAGGTCGGGGATGCGCGGGACGAGCTCGTCGACGTCCGCCACCTGGAAGCAGACGGTCCAGGTGGACGGGCTCGCGTCCAGCTGCCCGATGCCCCCGGCCGGACGCGTTCCGCCCGGGGTGTTGAACATCGAGTACCGCATCGCGTCGGAGGAGGCGTCGGTGTAGCTGAGGCCGAACACGTCCGCGTAGAACCGCTGGGCGGCGTCGAGGTCGGTCGTCATCAAGTCCATCCACAGCGGGGCGCCGGGCTCGTCGACGAGCTCGAACCCGGGGTGGGTGCCGGCCTCCCAGGCGCTGAAGGCGGCGCCGGTCGGGTCCTGGCAATGGGCCATCCGGCCGAGGTCGCCGACCCGGGCCGTACCGCCGACGGCGCTCCCTCCGGCGGCGGTGACAGCAGCGCTGGTGGCGTCGACGTCATCGGTGGCGAGGTAGACGCCCCAGCGCGGGGCGTCCGTCCATCCGGGCTGCGGCAGCGAGAGCCCCGCGACCCGGACGCCGCCGGCGAGGGCGCTGTGGTAGCCGCCGAACTCCGGCGCCGGTTCGGTGAACGTCCACCCCAGCGCCCCGCCGTAGAAGCGGTGCGAGCGCTCGGGGTCGGTGACGACCAGGTCGACCCAGCAGGGGGTTCCGGCGGGCCAGTGTTCGGTGCGTACGGGCATGCCCCGACCATAGGCGGAGGTGGTGTCCGCGTCGAGGGTCCGGGTGGAGGTCGGGTCGGCGTCCGG
Organism: Propionicimonas sp.; assembly: GCF_049840635.1. Lineage (GTDB taxonomy): Bacteria > Actinomycetota > Actinomycetes > Propionibacteriales > Propionibacteriaceae > Propionicimonas. The sequence continues at coordinate 1,459,154 of NZ_JASGKL010000005.1, read as the reverse complement.
GTTAGGTTGGCTGGCATGAAGCTGGGCGTCGACTTCGGAACCACCCGCACGATCGTCGCCGTGGCGGACCGCGGCAACTACCCCGTGGTCGCGTTCGAGGACGCGTCCGGTGATCTGCACGAGTTCTTCCCGTCCGTCGTCGCGCTGCGGGGGACGACGCTGCTGTACGGGTTCGACGCGCTCGCCGCCGCCAGGGAGGGCGCCCCGTCCCTGCGCTCGGTGAAGCGCCTCCTCGGCGCTCCGGAGGTCGCGGCCGACACCCCGGTCGGGATCGGTGGCGCCACGTTCGGGCTGCTCGACGTCCTGACCGGCTTCCTCGGCGCCCTCCGTGCGGCGCTGGGCGATGCGTCCAACATCGGGGCGGAGTTCCGCGCGGCCGGGGAGTGCCCGACCGTGGTGTCGGTGCCCGCGCACGCGCACGGGGCGCAGCGGTTCCTCACCCTGGAGGCGTTCCGCAGGGCGGGGTTCGAGGTGGCCGGACTGGTGAACGAGCCGTCCGCGGCCGGGTTCGAGTACACCCACCGGCAGGGACGGACGCTGAACTCGAAGCGCAACCAGGTGCTGGTCTACGACCTGGGCGGCGGCACGTTCGACGCGTCGCTGGTCGAGGTCGCGGGCGTGCGCCACGACGTGATCGGCTCGGTCGGGGTGAACCGGCTCGGCGGCGACGACTTCGACCAGGTGCTGGCCGAACTGGCGCTGGACGCGGCCGGCCGCCCCGCGCTCGACGAGGTGGGCCGGCAGCGCGTGCGGGACGAGTGCCGCGAGGCCAAGGAACGGCTCACCCCGCAGGCGAAGCGGATCACGGTCGAGGTGGCGGGCGAGCCGGTGACCGTCGCCGTGGAGGACTTCTACGCCGCGGCGTCCGGGCTGGTGAACGCGAGCCTGGAGGCGATGGCGCCGCTGGTCGGGGCGCTGGACGACGAGGTGGAGACGATCGGCGGCCAGGTGGCCGGCATCTACCTGGTCGGCGGGGGCAGCGGGCTGCCGCTGGTGCCCCGGCTGCTGCGGGAGCGGTTCGGCCGCCGCGTCCATCGCTCGCCGTACCCGGCGGCGTCCACGGCGATCGGGTTGGCGATCGCCGCCGACCCCGCGTCCGGCTACGCGCTGACCGACCGGCTCTGGCGGGGGTTCGGGGTGTTCCGCGAACGCGCGGGGGGACGCGGCGTCCGCCTCGACCAGCTGGTCGACCGCAACACCGCGCTGCCCACCCACGGCGAGCTCAGCGTCACGAGGCGCTACCGGGCCGCGCACAACGTGGGCTGGTACCGCTTCGTCGAGTACGCCGACCTCACGCCCGACGGCGAGCCGCGCGGCGACCTCGCGCCGTTCGCAGAGGTGCGGTTCCCGTTCGACCCGGCGTTGCAGGGACGCTACGTCCTCGACGCCGTGCCGGTGGAGCGCTGGGACCACGGCCCGCTGGTCGAGGAGTCCTACCGGGTCGACCCGAACGGCATCGTCAGCGTCCGCATCTCCGACCTCGACACCGGCTACAGCCAGGTCTACGGCCTGGGCCGGGGCGAGTAGCGCGCCTTCCGCTCGCCTGTCACCCCGGGCTCGACCCGGGATCTGCGTGTGGGTGCCGACGGCGCGGGACGGTGAGGAGCGGGTCGTCCTCTCGTCTTGTCGTCCCGGGCTTGACCGGGGATCTGCGTGTGGGTGCCGACGGCTCGGGACGGTGAGGAGCGGGTCGTCCTCTCGTCTTGTCGTCCCGGGCTTGACCGGGGATCTGCGTGTGGATGCCGACGGCTCGGGACGGTGAGACCCGGCTTTCAGCGGGGATGACGGGTGGGGTGGCGCCGCGCGTCCGGCCCTTGCACGGCTGACTCCGCGACCTCCGGGGCGCGCCCGACAAAGGTTTTCCACAGTTCTGGCCCAGTCGGGAGCGTCGTCCACAGGCGGGGAGGCCGGGGCTTCCCGAACGGCCAATCGCGAGGCAGGCTGGACGGCCATGCGCACTCCTGAACCCTGGCCGCTCCCTCTGCAGCCGACGTCCCGGACCGATTTGGGCAGGGTGAGCGACGAGATGGTCTCGACCCAGCTTCGCCGCGGTGCCCTGCTGCGGTTGCGCAGGGGCGTGTACGTGGCGGCAGGCGCGTGGCCGGACGATCCGGCGGAGCAGCACCTGCTCCTGGCCCGGGCCGAAGTGGCCGCCTGCGCGGACGCGGTGCTCTGCCGCCAGAGCGCTGCCGTCGCCTGGGGGTTGCCGTCCCCCGACCTCCGGCCGTGGCACGTCCGCCCTGTCGCCGTGGCGCTCCCGGCCGACAGCGGGTACCGGACCCGGACCACGGCCGCGGAGTACCACGCCCTCCGGCTCCGGACGTGCGACGTGGAGAGGGACGCCGCGGGCTACCGCGTGACCAGCCTGGCCAGGACGGCGGTCGACCTCGCCGCAGGTCTCCCGCTGCCCGAGGCGCTGGTGATCCTGGATGCGGTCACCAGGCAGCTGTGCGCGCGCCTCGTCCCCACCCCGCGCCGGCGGGACTTCACGAACCCGCGGCTGGTGGGCGCGGCGAGGGAGGTGGTCGCCGACGCGGCGCGGGCGGCCCACCGCACCGGCCTGTTGCCGGCCATCGCCGTCGCGGAGCCGTGCCGGGAGTCACCGGCAGAGTCGCTGTCCGCCGGGCACTTCCGGCTCGCAGGGCTTCCCGTCCCGGTCTGCCAGGCTGCACTGAGGACTCCGGCGGGGCTGCGTTTCCCCGACTTCTACTGGGATGAGCACCGGCTGATCGGCGAGTGCGACGGAGCGGTGAAGTACGCAGAGGGCAGCGCGGCCTATCTGGAGGAGAAGGTGCGCGAGCAGCTGTTCCTCGACCTCGACTTCGGGGTGGTCCGCTGGCTGGCGAAGGAGATCTACGTCCGCCCGGGCGAGGTCGTCGCGCGCGTGGCCAGGCGGATGGGGCTGTGACCGCGAGGTTGCCCGGGTTATGGGCCTGGTCAGGTCGACCTGCGGTGCCGACCGCGAGGTTGCCCGGCTAATGCACGGTTCGTGGCGCGTGATAAGCCGGGAAACCTCGCGGTCACGAACGAGCCGCGGCGAGGCAGCCCTGATAAGCCGGGAAACCTCGCGGTGTCGCGGGGGACGGGTGCCTCAGCGCGCGGTGGCCGACTCAGTGGTCATTCAGCAGCTCGACGACCTGGCGGACGCCGCGGTGGCGGAAGGCGAAGCGGAGCCGCCGCCAGGTGTCGGGGAGGCGCGGCTCGACCGTCCAGCCGTCCTCGGTGACGCGCAGGCCGGCGAAGCCGAGCACCACCGCCTGCCACAGGCCGCCGGCGGAGGCGCCGTGGATCCCGTCGGACGCGTTGCCGCGGACGTCGTCGAGGTCCGCCCGCGCCGCGCGGAGGAAGTGGGCGTACGCGGCGGCGGGGTCGCCGGCCCTGGTCGCGATCACGCTGCTCACCGCGGGGCCGAGGCTCGACCCCTGCTCGTGGTCGGTGCGCGGGTCGTAGTAGTGGTAGTTGGCCGACAGCGACTCGCCGTCGAACAGGTTCGGTAGCTGGAACGCCAGCATCAGCACGTCGGGCTGCTTGACCGTTCGCGTCCGCTGGACGCCCTCGGGGCCGTGCAGCACCTGCATGGACAGCTGGCGCGAAGGGCTGCGCAGCTTGGCGTAGTCGACGTCGTCGAGGTCGAAGTAGCCGGCGAACTGCTCCAGCACGCCGTCCCGGACGCGGGGCGCCGCCAGGTGGTCGGCCACCCGTGCCCATTGCTCGCGCTCGGCGGGCCCGATCGCGAGTTCGGTGGCCAGCCGCGCCGCCTGGCCGGGCGCGGTGCGTTCCAGCCAGGCGAGCACCGCCTCCGCCGTGCGCAGGTGCCAGGCCGCCAGCAGGTTGGTGTAGGCGTTGTCGTCCACGTGCTCGTGATACTCGTCCGGCCCGACGACGTCGCGGAGGTGGTAGGTGCCGTCCGCGTCCGGTCGGGCCAGGGACGCCCAGAAGCGCGCGCCGTCGAGGACGACCTCCGCGCCCTGTTCGCGGACGAACGCGTCGTCGCCGGTCACCGTCCAGTACTGGACGATGGCCAGGGCGATGTCGGCGGTGATGTGCACCTCGAGGTCCCCCGACCAGACCCGCATCCGCGCGCCTCCGGCAGCGACCGACTCGATCCACGGCGGCGTGACCTCGGCGCCGGAGCCTGCGCTCTCCCACGGGAACTGGGCCCCGCTGCGCCCGGCCGCCGCCGCCTTCGCCCTCGCGCCGGCCAGCCGCCGGCACCGGTAGGCGAGCATGTTCCTCGCGACGTCGGGCTGGGTGAACGTGAACACCGGAAGCATGAACGACTCGGTGTCCCAGAAGACGTGGTGCCGGTAGCCGTAGCCGGAGAGCGTCTTCGCCCCGATGCTGGCGTCCTCGGTGAAGCGCGGCGCGGCAGCATTGAGCTGGAACAGGTTGTAGCGGACGGAGAGTTGCGCCTCCGGGTCGCCGTCGATCTCCACGTCACAGTCCGCCCAGACCTGCGACCACGCCTCGCCGGACGCGGCCAGCGCCGCCGGCCAGCCGAGCGCGTCCAGGCGGTCGGCCACGTCGCGCGCCGCGTTGAGCGGGAGTTCGGTGTCGAGCGCGGGGACGATCCCGACGCTGCGGACGATCTCGACCTGCTCGCCGGCCCGCAGCGTCAGCCGGTAGTCCAGCGCCGGCTGGCCGTCCGCGTCCCCCGCGGTCAGCTCCGCGGGAGCGGAGAGTCGCGGGCGCACGACGACCCCGAGCGGGACGCCGGTGGCCCTGGTGACGGTGACGAGCGTGAGCCCGTCCTCGCCCGCAGACTGGCCGACCACCCGCCAGTGCAGGCGTCCGGTGTTCTCGACGTGGGCGCTCGCGCTCACCCGCAGGCGGAGGTCGGCCACCCCCGCGGAGAGCTCGACGGTGGTGCGGAGCATCGCGCCGTACGGCTCGACGAGGCTGATGAACCGTTCGTGCCGGACCAGGAGGTCCACGCCGGGCGCGACCGGCCAGTCGAACGCGCGGCTGAGGAGGCCGGTGCGCAGGTCGAGCGTCCGCCAGCCGCCGGTGGCGTCCTCGTGGCGGACGCGGCGGTCGTCCAGCCACAGGTCGAGGCCCCACCAGCGAGGCAGGTTGGCCAGTTCGGTGGCGTGGACGTCCATGTCGTCCCAGACCCGGTGCATGAACGAGCCGGGATTCTCCTGCGGGTGGCCCTCCTCGAGCGTGCCGCGGAGGCTGAGGTTGCCGTTGCCGATGGTGAAGACCGTTTCGCGGTGCCCCATCCGGCCGGGGTCGAACCCGTTCGTGCCGACCACCCAGCCGGCGGCGGCCTGGTCTGCGATCGGGGTTCCGGCTCCGGTCATGGCGCGCTCCTCGCACACGGGCCGGTGCGGGGTTCACCGGCCGTCGCCTCCATCCCAACAGTAGGCGGCAACCGTCCCGAGCAGGACGCGCCGTGGTAGCGATACCCACCTGCCGGTGAGGCGAGCCCGCACGACAGACCGTCCAGTCCGGTCCAGCAGGGGGGATGGGTCGGACGGTGCGGTCGGTGTCGGGTGGAGATCCCGGGTCAAGCCCGGGATGACTCAAGCAGCGGACGGTGCCCGCCCTACTTCTGTCATCCCGGCGAAAGCCGGGATCTCGGGGACGAGGCCGTCGGGCACGGACATGGAGATCCCGGGTCAAGCCCGGGATGACGGTGGGGTGTGGTGGGACGGTGCGGTCGGTGTCGGGCAGAGGTCCCGGGTCAAGCCCGGGATGACTCAAGCAGCGGACAGTGCCCGCCCTACTTCTGTCATCCCGGCGAAAGCCGGGATCTCGGGGACGAGGCCGTCGGGCGCTGACACGGAGATCCCGGGTCAAGCCCGGGATGACGGTGGGGTGTGGTGGGACGGTGCGGTCGGTGTCGGGTGGAGATGCCGGGTCAAGCCCGGGATGACTCAAGCAGCGGACAGTGCCCGCCCTACTTCTGTCATCCCGGCGAAAGCCGGGATCTCGGGGACGAGGCCGTCGGGCACGGACACGGAGATCCCGGGTCAAGCCCGGGATGACGGTGATGGGTGGGTGGGACGGTGCGGTCGGTGTCGGGTGGAGATCCCGGGTCGAGCCCGGGATGACAGTGGTGGGCGGGGTTGGGGCGGACTCAGGCGTCGAGGGGGAGCGGGTCGACGTCCACCTCGACGGCGAGGTCGGAGGTGCCGGCCTCGGTGAACACCACGCCGCGCAGCGGCGACACGTCCGAGAAGTCCCTGCCCCAGGCGGTGACGATGTAGCGGGAGTCGGCGAAGTGGTTGTTCGTCGGGTCGAGGTCGAGCCACGTCCCGCCCGGCGTCAGCACGGACGCCCACGCGTGGGTGGCGTCGGCGCCCCGGAGCTTCTCCTTGCCCGCCGCGGGCACCGTCTCCAGGTAGCCGCTCACGTAGCGCGCCGGCAGCCCCACCGCGCGCAGGCAGCCGACCGCCAGGTGCGCGAAGTCCTGGCAGACGCCCTTGCGCAGGTCGAGGAGTTCGCCCAGCGTCGTCCGCACCGACGTCGAGCCCTGCCGGTAGTCGAAGTCGCCGAAGATGCGGTGGACGAGCGCGTCCACGGCCTGTCCGAGCGGCCGGTCCGCGACCAGTTCGGACGCGGCGTACGCGCGTACTTTCGGCCCGATCCCGACCAGCGGCGACGGCAGCGTGAACTCGGCCAGCTCGACGGCGTCGAGGGACGCGGCCAGCTCCGTGGCGGCCGAGGCGACCGTCCAGCCGTCCAGTGCGGCCAGGTTCGGCTCGGGCCAGTCGACGTCGACCACGCTCGTCGCCGCCACCGTCAGCTCCAGCGTGGGCTCCCGGGTCTCCAGGTAGACGGAGTGGTTCCCGAAGTAGTCGAGGTGGCTGGCCACCAGGTCCGACGGCGGCGTCGCGACCACCTCGGACGCGACCACCCGCTGCGTGGGCGTCTCCCGCAGCTGCAGGACGCCGCGGTTGTAGCAGGCCTCCAGCACCTCGTCGTAGGTGTAGCGGGTGATGTGCCGTACCCGGTAGCGGTGGCGTCCGTAGACCATCAGCCCACCTGCCTCGGGGTCGACCAGGTCTCCGCGGTCCGCCGGGTGGCCTGGCGCACGAAGTGCCGCGCGGCGATCCGTTCGCCCAGACCCTCCAGCGCGCCGGCGAGCTGGTGCAGTCGTTCGCCGGCGTCGTCGGGGGGCGCGGCGGCGAGCGCGTCGATGTCGGCGAGCATCGCGTCCACCTGGGCGGCGAGCCGTTCGTCCCCCACCATCCGCAGGTCGGCGGCCAGCGCGGCCAGCGAGTACGCGACCGAGCGCGGGTTGGCCGGGTCGTGGATGAGCAGCTGTCGGACGGACTCCGCCGCGGTCGCCGGGCCGGTGCCGGACGCGGCCCGCCGCCGATGCGTGATGATGCTCTCCCCCGAGCGCAGCACGGCGTCCGCGACCAGGTCGGCGGTCGGCCCGGGCGCCGGCTCCAGCATCGTGTGCCGGAGCAGCGAGACCGTGTGCCGGGCCCGCTCCAGCCGGCTGCCCGCGTCCAGGAACGCCCACGACGAGTCGCGGACCATGCTCTGCGCCATGATCCCGGCGTAGGCCAGCAGCGACTCCAGCACGTCGGCGAGCAGCGGCTGCAGCGCGTCGTCCTCGTCCGGCGGGGACGCGAGCGTCCGCTCCAGCCTGCTGAACACGCTCCAGATGTCCACGCTCATCAGGTCGCGGACCTCCTGCGCCTCCGACGTCAGCCGCCGCGCGGCGTGGTGGACGCCGCCGCGGGCGCGCGGGTCCAGGGCGACCCGGGTCAGGTAGCCGAGCGACGATTCCGCGTACCAGCGCTCGATCCGGGTGATCCGGGCGACCGCGTCCACGAGCCGGGCGGCCGCGGCCGAGCCCCACGTGCCGGGCCGTGAGCTGAAGTCCTCGGCGAGGTCGTCGGCCACCTTGACCAGCCGCGCCGTCCCTTCCGCGCGCTCGGCGAAGCGTCCGATCGTCATCAGCGTGTGCGCGACCCGGGGCGGGACCGCCGACTCCCTGGCGAGAGTGAGGCGCGGCCGGACGCGCTCGGGCTCCACGCCCTCGACGGCCGACGCCGGCACCCAGACGTCCTTCGCCAGTGTTCCGGCCAGGCTGGAGACGGTGTGTTCGCTGGTACTCGCGGCCACCCGGCCGAGGCCGCCGGGCAGGAACTCGTAGTCGTCGCCGGAGGCCACGCCGAAGCTGCGCAGCACGAACCGGCGTGGCTCCAGCCCGGTCGGCGTGACGACCGGGGCCGTGGACAGCTCGATCGGTTCCTGCCCGCACCACGCCCACGGCTCCTCGCGGATCTGCCGGGCCAGGTCGTCCCGCTCGGTGGCGCTGAGCAGCCAGCCGTAGCGGACGGCGGGTCCGCCGGTGCGGGCGACCGGCTTGACCACCAGCCGCTCCAGGTTGGCCAGGACGTGGCCGAGCTCGGCCTCCTGCCCGCACCACCACGTGGCCGGGGAGTCCAGCAGCAGGTCCTCGCCCAGCAGCGCGTGGGCGACCGGACGCAGGTGCGCGATCAGCGCGGGGTTGTCCAGGACGCCGGCGCCGACCGGGTTCACGACGGTGACGGCCCCGCGGCGGGCGGTCTCGACCATGCCGGGCAGGCCGACCTCGGAGTTGCCGCGGAACTCGAGCGGGTCGGCCAGCAGCGCGTCCACCCTGCGCAGGATCACGTCGACCGGGTCGAGGTTGTCGCCGGCGCGCAGCCAGACGCGTCCCTTGCTGACCACGAGGTCGTCGGCCTCGGCGAGCGGGAACCCGAGCATGGCGGCGAGGAAGCCCTGGTCGTAGCTGGTCTCGCTGGCCGAGCCGGGCGACAGCAGGACGACGCGTGGCGTCTCGGAACCGCCGGGCGCGGCGTCCAGCAGGGCGCCGGTCATGGCGTGGAAGAAGCCGCGCAGCCGGGCGAGGTCGCTCGAGCGGTGCAGCCCGGCCAGCACGCGGCTGACGATCCGCCGCGTCGCCATCGCGTAGCCGGCGCCGGCGGGGGCCTGGGTGCGGTCGGAGATCACCCGCCAGGTGCCGGACGCGTCCCTGCCGAGGTCGGTGGCGGTGAGGACGAGCTGGCGCCGGCTGGCCGCGGGGATGCGATCGGCCGGACGCGTGAAGCCCGGGTGGGCGAGGATCGCGGCGGGCGGCAGTACCCGGTCACGAAGGAGGGTCCGGTCGGAGTACAGGTCGGCGAGGACCGCGTCCAACAGCACGGCGCGCTGGGTGAGGCCGCGTTCCAGCGACGTCCAGTCGGCGGCGTCCAGCGGCAGCGGGAGCGGGTCGACCAACCAGGGCTCGCGGACGCCGGAGTCGGCCGCGCCGTACGTGATGCCCTCGTCGGACACCAGCCCGGCGGCCTCGGCGCGGGCGGCGAGCAGCCCGGCCAGGCCCATCGCGTCGATGGTCGCAGCGAGGCCCTCGGTGTGGGTGCGCGGGCCGTCCCCGTCCACGAGTTCGTCGGTGCGCGAGCGGGCGGGGTGGGACAGGTAGGCGTCGAGCAGGGGGCTGGGGAGCTCGGACGCCGACGCGGACATGGCGACACGATACCGACGCCCCCGTGCGGCCCCGTCCGCTGTTCGGGACGAGCCCGGGATGAGGCCCCGGAGCGGCCCGAACGAGCGGGCCGTCCGGGGCTCACCCGATCAGGGTCACCCCCGCCAGGGCAACCCTGAAGCCCTTCCGCGTGGCCGTGTTCGCGCAGGTCACGCCGCTCTTCTCGCTGAGGCAGACGTAGTCACCCCTGGCCAGCTTGCGCCCGTAGGGAAGCACGGCGAGGGACTGGTGGTCGTAGGTGACCTTCGGGAGGCCGGTTCCCTTCCACCAGCCGACGTTCTCGCCGGTGGTCTGCGGGAGCGCCTCCACACCCCCGCTGCAGAAGTACCCGGCCGTCGTGCCGATGGAGACTCCGGTGACGTCGAGGTCCTCGCCGGGGCAGACCGTGGCGGACGCGGGCACCGCCTTCATCGACATGCCGGACGGGAAATGGCACAGCGCGTGGTCGGCGCCGACCGAGCACCAGATCCGTCCGGACGGGCTGGCGAAGTCGGCGGTGGGGAACGCGTCGGCGTCGATCGCGCCGTCGGCGTCAGGGAGGGAGAGGCTGGTCGCCGAGCCGCTGGACGAGGGAGTGGCGCTGGCCGGGACCGATACGGGCGTCGGGGTGATCACCCGGATCGGTGTCGGCGTCCACGTCGACGCAGGGGAGCAGCCGGTGAGCAGGACCAGCACGAGGACGCAGCCGAGCCGGACTCGCACCATCGCCGCCCACCGTTCCTGTCGCCTGTGCCGGACAGTCTCGCGCGCCGCGTCCCGCCCCGTCCCTGAAAGCGAACGAAAGAATTCCTGAGCCGGAGGGCGGCACGATGGGGACGGTTCCGAACGTGCCGCGCGACCACCGGCACCGGTCCTCGTTGTGGGTGTCGTCGGGGGGTGGGGTGGGGGGCGCTGCCCTTTCGTGTCATCCCGGGCTTGACCCGGGATCTCCGGGTTGGTGCCGTCGGGTTCGTCGGCGAGATCCCGGCTTTCGCCGGGATGACAGGGGTGGGGTGGGTGGCGCTGCCCTTTCGTGTCATCCCGGGCTTGACCCGGGATCTTTGGGTTGGTGCCGTCGGGTTCGTCGGTGAGATCCCGGCTTTCGCCGGGATGACAGGGGTGGGGTGGGTGGCGCTGCCCTTTCGTGTCATCCCGGGCTTGACCCGGGATCTTTGGGTTGGTGCCGTCGGGTTCGTCGGTGAGATCCCGGCTTTCGCCGGGATGACAGGGGGGTGGCGTGGATGACCGGGGGGTGGGGTGGGTGGCGCTGCCCTTTCCTGTCTTCCCGGGCTTGACCCGGGATCTCCGTGTTGGTGGGAGTGGCTGAGTTCTCGCATCCCGGCGTTCCGCCGGGACGACAGGGTGCCGCGCCGGCGGCGCGGCAGAATCGGGGGATGGGACGTCGGCGGGCGCTGGTGCTGGGCAGCGGAGGGCTCACCGGGCTGGCGTGGCAGGTGGGCGTGCTGTCCGGGCTGGCGGACGCGGGCGTCCGGCTGGACGCGGACCTGGTCGTCGGGACGTCGGCCGGCGCGCTGCTCGGAGCCCACCTCGCGTCGGGGATGAGCATCGACGACCTGGTGCCCCGGCTGCACGCGTGGTCCGGACGGGCCGGCTCGATCGGCTGGCGGGCGGCGTCCGCCCTGCTGGCCGCGCAGGTGTACCCCAGCCGCCGGCACGCCCTCGCCTGGCTGGGCCGGCGCGCGGCGAGGGACTGGACGCCGGAGCGCTCGGACGCGTGGGTGCGGACGGTCGCCGCCGACCTGGCCGGACGCGACTGGCCCGCGCCCCTGGTCGTGGTGGCCACCGACGCCGCGACCGGACGCCCGGCGTTCCTCAGCTCCCGACAGCCCGCCGATCTCGCCACCGCCGTCGCGGCGAGCTGTGCGATGCCGGGTGTCCTGCCCGCCGTCCGGATCGACGGCCACCTGTTCCTCGACGGCGGCCTGCGCTCCCCGGCGAACCTCGACGTCGCGGGCTCGGCGGACGTCGTTGTCGCGCTCGCCCCGCTCACGGGCTCCGTCCGGGCCCACCGCCGCCCTGTCGACCAGGCCGCCCAGCTGCGACGCGCCGGCGTCGAGACCGTCCTGCTCACCCCGGACGCCGACGGCCGCCGCGCCATCGGGTTCGACGTGCTGGCTCCCGACCGCGCCTCGGCCGCCCTGGCCGAGGGCCGTCGCCTCGGCGAGCGCCACGCCGCCGAGGTCGCCACCGCGTGGGCAGCCGGGGACTGAACGCGAACCCGAGCCGGCCCGCGTTCACCACCCCCTCATCCGGCGTTGGCCGACGCGTTCCGCAGCGCGCGGACGCGGTTCACCCGGACGGGGGAGGATCCGCGGAAGGCGTGTGCGAGGACGCCACGAGCGGAGGACCCCGTGCAGCAGCTGTTCCACTTCGACCTGAAGCCGCGGAGCAACTACGGCGACAGCATCCTGTTCGAGCTGGTCAGGCTGCTGTTCGACGGCTATTCGGGCCGGCACGGCTTCCTCGTCACCAGTTCGGCGAACCTTCGCCACCGGGTCAGCCCGGGGCTGGTCGCCCAGATCAACGCCGCCCACGACGCGGTCGTGCTCGGCGGCGGCGGGCTGATGCTGCGCAGCACCAACGAGAACCGGCTGTCGGGCTGGCAGTGGAAGATGCCGCTCGAACAGCTGCGGGCCCTCACCGTCCCGCTGGTCGTGTTCGCGGTCGGGTACAACCGGTTCGAGGGCGAGCCCGAGTTCGATCCCGTGTTCACCGCGCACCTGTCCGAGACCGTCGCCCGTTCGGCCTTCTTCGGGCTCCGCAACCACGGCTCGATCGAGAGGGTCCGCCACTACCTGCCCGCCGACCTGCACGACCGGCTGCTGTTCCAGCCGTGCCCGACCACCGTCGCGTCCCACCTCGTGCCGGACCTGCACGTGCCCGACCTGCGGCCCGAGCGCAGGGTGGGCTTCCAGGTCACCTTCGAGGCCCGCAACGAGCTGGCGGGCTACGACGGGGACGACATCTTCGACGAGCTCCTCAGGGTCGCCCGCGAGCTGCGCCGACGCGGGTTCGCCCTCGACGTGATCTCGCACCATCCGGGCGATCGGCGGTTCCACGAGTTCCTCGCCGCCCACGGCGTCACCGCGCGGCTGATCGCCCTCGACGGCATCGAACGCGACATCCACGACGGCCTCGCCTACTACGGGCGGCTGCCGCTGACCATCGGCATGCGCGGGCACGGCCAGATGATCCCGTTCGGGATGGGCAACGGCATCATCTCGGTAGCTGCGCGGGACAAGCTGCGCTGGTTCGCCGACGACATCGGACACCCGGAACTCGCGGTCGACCCCCGCGGCCAGGGGTGGTCGGGACGCGTCCTCGACCTGGTCGACGACTGGTTCGGTGACTTCGCCGCCCGCCGCGACGAGTTCGCCCACGTCCGGGAACGGCTGTGGCAGACCTGCCTGGACAACCTCGCCCTGATCAGCGCGACGATCGACAGCAGGCCCGGCGAGCGCGGCTACGTCCCGTTCACCCCGTACGAGCGGGAGCTGGCGCTGAACACGTTCGCCGCGTCCCGGCAGTGCGACCGGGAGGCCGAGCGCATGGTCCGCCTCCGGGACGAACTGCGGGCGACCCGCGCTCGTGCGGAAGCGGCGGAGGCCCGGCTCGCCCGGCTCGAGGCGCAGGTCTCTCGGTTGCCGTTCTCCCGGACCCTGCGCAGGCTGGGCCAGCGGCTCGCCTGACCGGCGGGGCCGCCGTCGCGACCGAATCTGGACGCGGGCGCGTGTCGCTCGCCTCCTGACGGGGAATACAGTTTGCGGACGCCCACACGACAGGGAGGCTCGATGTTCCGCAAGATCCTGGTCGCGAACCGGGGTGAGATCGCCGTGAGGGCTTTCCGCGCCGCCACCGAGCTGGGGGTGGGCACCGTCGCGGTGTTCCCCTACGAGGACCGTCACGCCGAGTACCGGCTGAAGGCGGACGAGTCGTACGAGATCGGCGAGAAGGGCCACCCCGTCCGCGCCTACCTCGATGTGGCGGGCGTGATCGAGGCCGCCCGGCACGCCGGCGTGGACGCGATCTACCCCGGTTACGGCTTCCTCTCGGAGAACCCCGACCTCGCACAGGCGTGTGAGGAGGCCGGGATCACGTTCATCGGCCCCTCCCACGAGGTGCTCGAACTGACCGGCAACAAGGCCCGCGCGATCGCCGCGGCCCGCGAGGCAGGGCTGCCCACGCTGCAGGGCTCCGAGCCCAGCGACGACGTCGACACCCTCGTCGCCGCGTCGGCAGAGGTTGGCTTCCCCGTCTTCGTGAAGGCCGTCAGCGGCGGTGGCGGACGCGGCATGCGTCGCGTCGACGACCCCGAGAAGCTCCCCGCAGCCCTCGCCGAGGCGATGCGCGAGGCGGAGTCGGCGTTCGGCGACGCCCGGATGTACCTCGAGCAGGCCGTGGTGAAGCCGCGGCACATCGAGGTGCAGGTGCTGGGCGACGCGACCGGCGAGGTGATCCACCTGTACGAGCGGGACTGCTCGGTGCAGCGGCGCCACCAGAAGGTGGTCGAGCTCGCGCCCGCGCCGAACCTCGACCCGGACCTGCGCGCGCGGATCTGCGACGACGCCGTCCGGTTCGCCCGGCACATCGGCTACGTCAACGCCGGCACGGTCGAGTTCCTCCTCGGCGAGGACGGACGCTACGTGTTCATCGAGATGAACCCCCGCATTCAGGTCGAGCACACCGTGACCGAGGAGGTCACCAACGTCGACCTGGTCAGCTCCCAGGTCCGGATCGCCGCGGGGGAGACGCTGGCCGATCTCGGCCTCAGCCAGGACGCGATCACCGTCCGCGGCGCGGCGCTGCAGTGCCGGATCACGACCGAGGACCCGGAGAACGGGTTCCGTCCCGACACCGGCACCATCTCGGTGTACCGGACGCCCGGCGGCGCCGGCGTCCGCCTCGACGGCGGCGTGGTGTTCGCCGGCGCGACCGTCGGTGCCCACTTCGACTCGATGCTGGTCAAGCTGACCTGCCGTGGCACCGACCTGCGTTCGGCGGCGCGCCGCGCCTACCGGGCGCTGAGCGAGTTCCGCGTCCGCGGCGTGTCGACGAACATCCCGTTCCTCGAGGCGGTGATCTCCGATCCCGACTTCCTGGCCGGCCGCACGAACACCAGCTTCATCGACGCCCGTCCCTACCTCCTGCACTACCACATCCCCGCCGACCGGGGCACGAAGCTGCTCACCTACCTCGCCGAGGTCAGCGTGAACAAGCCGAACGGGAAGGCGCGCACGACGCTGCGTCCGCAGGAGAAGCTGCCGGTCCTCGGCAGGGACGTGGCCGCGGCGCCGCCGCCGTCCGGCTCGCGCCAGCGGCTGCTGGAGGTGGGCCCGGCGGCGTGGGCGGCCGAGTTGCGCGCGCAGACCCCGGTCGCGGTGACCGACACGACCTTCCGGGACGCGCACCAGTCGCTGCTGGCGACCCGCGTCCGCACCCGCGACCTGCTGCACGTCGCCCCGGTGATCGCCCGGACGCTGCCGCAGCTGCTCAGCGTGGAGGCGTGGGGCGGCGCGACCTACGACGTGGCGCTGCGGTTCCTCAAGGAGGATCCGTGGGACCGGCTGGACGCGCTGCACGCCGCGATGCCGAACATCCCGCTGCAGATGCTGCTGCGCGGCCGCAACACGGTCGGGTACACGCCGTATCCGCTGGCGGTGACGCGGTCGTTCGTGCACGAGGCGGCGCGGTCGGGGCTGGACGTGTTCCGCATCTTCGACGCGCTGAACAACGTCGACCAGATCCGTCCGGCCGTCGAGGCGGTGCTCGAGACCGACCACGCGGTCGCGGAGGCGGCGCTGTGCTACACGGGCAACATGACCAGCCCGGGCGAGAAGCTCTACACGCTGGACTACTACCTGAAGCTCGCCGAGCAGCTCGTCGCCGCGGGCGCACACGTCCTCGCGATCAAGGACATGGCCGGCCTGCTGCGGGCACCGGCGGCGGCGAAGCTGGTCACCGCGCTGCGGTCGAACTTCGACCTGCCGGTGCACCTGCACACCCACGACACGGCCGGCGGCCAGCTGGGCACGCTGCTCTCCGCGATCGGCGCCGGGGTGGACGCGGTGGACGTCGCGGCCGCGTCCATGGCGGGCACGACGTCGCAGGTGTCGATGTCGGCGCTGGTGGCCGCGCTGGAGGACACCGAGCGGGACACCGGGCTGTCACTGGAGGCGGTCGAGGCGCTGGAGCCGTACTGGGAGGCCGTGCGCCGGCTGTACGCGCCGTTCGAGTCGGGCCTGCCCGGGCCGACCGGGCGCGTCTACCACCACGAGATCCCCGGCGGGCAGCTGTCGAACCTGCGCCAGCAGGCGATCGCGCTCGGGCTGGGGAACCGGTTCGAGGCGATCGAGGACATGTACGCCGCGGCCAATCGGATCCTCGGCAACATCGTCAAGGTGACGCCGTCGTCCAAGGTGGTCGGCGACCTGGCGCTGGCCCTGGTCGGACGCGGCGCCGACCCGTCCGACTTCGAGCAGCACCCGGAGAAGTACGACATCCCCGACTCGGTGATCGGCTTCCTGAACGGCGACCTCGGTGACCCGCCCGGCGGCTGGCCGGAGCCGTTCCGGACGAAGGCGCTCGCGGGCAGGACCACGAAGCCGGTGGTGACGGAGCTGTCGGAGGCGGACGCCGCCGACCTGGCGTCCACGCCACGGCGGACGTTGAACCGGCTGCTGTTCCCGGGGCCGCTGCGGGACTACGAGGACGCGGTCGAGGCGTACTCGGAGCTGTCGGTGATGCCGACGACCGAGTTCCTGCACGGCGTGCGGCAGGGCCAGGAGGTCGAGGTCGAGATCGAGCGGGGCAAGTCGCTGCTGCTGGGCATCTCGGCGATCGGCGACGCGGACGACCGCGGCATGCGGCAGGTGATCTGCACGGTGAACGGCCAGATGCGGGTGATCTCCGTCCGCGACGAGTCGGTCACGTCCACCGTGGCCACCGCGGAGCGCGCGAACACGTCCGACCCCGGCCAGGTGCCGGCGCCGTTCGCCGGTGTGGTGACGCTGATCGTGAAGGTCGGCGACGAGGTCACCGCCGGCCAGCAGGTCGCCACCATCGAGGCCATGAAGATGGAGGCGGCGATCACCACCCCGGTCGCCGGCACCGTCAAGCGGGTCGCGATCGGCCACGCCCAGGCCGTCGAGGGAGGCGACCTCCTCCTCGAGATCGGCTGACGGCCGCCGTCCCGGGGTTCCGGACACGGGACGCCGGAGATCCCGGGTCAAGCCCGGGATGACAGGAGGCTGTGTACGCCGCGGCACGCTGGGGACGGTTCCTGTCGTGCCGCTCAGCCGGGACGGAACGCGCTCGCCATGTACGCGTCGTCGGCCATCGGGAGCTTGCCGGCCTTCGCGGCCGTGACGAGCGTCGCCCAGTCGGCCTCGGTCTGGTCGGCGTAGAGGCGGGCGAACCGGGCCAGTGCCACGCCCGCCGCGTCCCCGTCCCCGAGGTACCCCGAGATCATGGACGCGCCGGACGTGCGCGCGTGGCCTTTCGCCAGCAGCCGTCCGACGATGCCCGCGTAGTCGCTCAGCGCGTCCTCGCGGATCGCGTTCAGCGGCACCGTCCCCTTCATGTTCCGGAACTGCCGGACGTAGTACTCGCGCCCCTCGATCGTCGTCCAGCCCAGCAGCGGGTCGCTCACCGTCTGCAGCGCCTGCTGGTACTCCACGACACGCTGGCCCTGGTGCGCGTGCCACGCCTCCTCGCCGTGCACGAACCGCGCCAGCACCGAGCGCCGCGCCTGCTTGAGCTGCAGGAACAGCACGTCGTCCGGGCTCGAGCCGACGAGCAGCACCACGTACGCGCGCAGCCCCACCGAGCCGACGCCCACCACCCGGTGCGCCACGTCCTCGACCGTGTAGCCGGCCACCACCCGCCGCCAGTGGGGGGCGAGCGTGGTGAGGTAGTCGTCCAGCCCGGCGCCGACCGCGGACGCGTCCTCGCTCTCGACGGCGGTGGTGATCGGCGGCTCGGGGATGATCCGGCGGTGCCCGTCCACCTCCTCGGTGAGCTTGGGCAGGACGCGGTCGCTGGTGCGGCGGCGCGCGGTCTTCGCCGCCCGCTTGATCTCCTCCCTCAGCGTCCGCTCCTGCACGGAGTCCTTGAGGTGGGACACGTCCAGCCGGTTGTACGAGCGCGCGAGCAGCGGCAGCGTCGCGAGCTTGTCGACCTCCGCGGCGTACTCGACCACGCACGAGTGGGCGGACGCCGCGCACGCGTCCTCGCTGTAACCGTTCTCGCGTCCGGCCACCCACACGCTGGCGACGAGCCGGCGCAGGTCCCACTCCCAGGCGCCCGGGTGCGCCTCGTCGAAGTCGTTCAGGTCGATCACCTGCGCGCCCTCCGGCGACCGGTAGAAGCCGAAGTTGCCCAGGTGCGCGTCCCCGCAGATCACCGGGTGGATGCCGGTCGACGGCAGGGACGCGACGTCCGCGGCCATCACCACCGCCGACCCGCGGTAGAAGCCGTACGGCGTGGTGGCCATCCGGGCGACCCGGATGCCGACGAGGTCGGCGACGCGTCCCACGTGGCTCATCGCGATCAGGGCGATCGGGTCGAAGCGGGCGGGTGTCGCCGTCCACTCACCGAGGAGGTCGTACGGCACCTTCTCCCGCAACGAGCGGCCCAGCGCGAACCGATCCTCGCGGCTCGGCGGCGCCTGGCGGACCGAGCCGAACCCCGGCACGTTCGTGGGGAGCACCCTCTGCGTCATCGCATCCTCCTGGGTGCCATCCTCGCGCGGGAGCCGGTCCGCCGCTACCTCCCACCGTCACGCTGGAGCGCCGGCAGGCCAGGACGCGTCCGCGTCAGGCGATCCGGGAGCGGTCGTACGTGGCGCTGCCGAAGCCGAGGATGAGCAGCCCGATGGTGGGCAGGATCACCATCAGGAAGATCGACCAGAGCGGGCTCTTCCCGAAGGCGATGCCGATCCGGTACTGGACCACGATCAGCAGGATGACGTTGACCAGCGGGACCAGCAGCAGCAGGAACAGCCACGGGTTGAAGCCGGCGACCCGGAACTGCACGTAGACGTCGTAGAACGGGATGATGGCCGCCCAGCCGTGCTCGCCGGCCTTGGTGAACAGCTTCCACAGCGCGATCAGGGTGATCAGCCCGATCACGATCGAGACGAGGATGACGGGCAGCGAGAGCAGCGCCTGGGCTGCGGAGTCGGAGTCGGGGCGCACAGGGTCCTCCTGGGTTCGGGTGGCGCCAGCGTAGTGGCGGGAGATCGTGGGGACGGGGACGGTCCGGGTTCACGGCGACGTGTCTCGCGGGGGTCGTCACCCGTGCTTTCGGGACACTCTGTCGCAGGGACTGGACGGTGAACGCGGACGCGGCAGAGTGGGGGCGTGAGCGAAACCTGGCCGAGCCCTCCCGTCCCCACCCCGCCGCTCGTGCTGCGCGGACGCCGGTTCGACGCGTCCGCGCCCGCCGTGATGGGGATCGTGAACCGGACGCCGGACTCGTTCTACGCCGCGGCCCGGTTCACCGACCTCGGGCCCGGGCTGGACGCGGTCGACCGGCTGGTGGCCGAGGGTGCCGACATCGTCGACGTCGGCGGGGTGCGGGCGGGCCAGGAGGGCGAGGTGGTCAGCGCGGCGGCGGAGGTCGACCGGGTCCGGCCGTTCCTGCTGGCCGTCCGCGAGCGGCACCCCGACCTGGTGATCAGCCTCGACACGTGGCGCGCGGAGGTCGCGTCCGCCTGCGCGGAGGCCGGGGTCGACCTCGTCAACGACACCTGGGCCGGCGCGGACCCGGAACTCGTCCACGTGGCCGCGGAGCTCGGCGCCGGCTACGTGGTCTCCCACACCGGCGGTCTGCCGCCGCGCACCGACCCGGTCGACATCAGCTACGGCCCGGACCCCGACGACGTCGTCCGTGACGTCGTCGCCACGCTCGCCGCGGGGGCGGCCCGGGCGGTGGCGGCGGGCGTCCCGGCGGAGCGGGTGCTGGTCGACCCCACCCTCGACTTCGGCAAGACCACCCGCCACTCGCTGCGCGTCCTGCGGGCGACCGGGGCGGTGGCTGCGCTGGGCTACCCGGTGCTGCAGGCGTTGTCGCGCAAGGACTTCGTCGGGGAGACGCTCGACCTGCCGGTCGACGAGCGGCTGTTCGGGACGCTGGGCGCCACCGCGGTCGCCGGCTGGCTGGGGACGGTGGTGTTCCGCGCCCACGACGTCTCGGCGACCCGGCAGGTGGTCGACATGGTGGCCTCGATCCGCGGCGACCGTCCGCCCGTGCTCTCGGTCCGCGGCGAGCCGGTGCGCTGACCGCAGACGGGGGTCGCTGGGGGAGGTGCTCGGATTTGCCCACTCGATGCGACTCCACCCCTCGCGTGGCCAGGTTTTCGGGATCGAGTGCGCAATTCCGACGCCCACGAGCACGGTGGCGCGTATTCGGGGACGGTTCTTGTTTCGCGCCAGACGCCGGTGGCCGGGCGTGGTGGCGCGTAAGGAGAACCGTCCCCGGTTTCGCGCCGGTCAGTCCAGGTCGGCCAGGCGTGGATCGATCAGGGCGAGGGCGCGGCGGACGGCGTCCATCGTGTCGGCGGGGTCGAGCTGGGCGATCACGACCCCGTGGAGCATGTGCTCGACCAGCAGGATGTCGCCGGGCGTCCACGCGGGGTCGGCGAGGCCGGCGGCCTGCGCGCGGGCGAGCGGCTCGGCGACCAGCGCGATCAGGCGCTCCTCGCTCACGTCGGACGGGAGCTGCGTGCGGGCGTCGATGACCATCTCCACGAAGGCGCTGGACGCGACCGAGTAGGCGACGATGCGCCGCCACAGCACCCCGAAGCAGTCCGGCCCCGGCGTGGCGGCCGCGAGCTGCTCGAGCTCGACGAAGTTGTCCTTGAAGACCGCCCCCGCCAGCGCTCCGCGGTCCGGGAAGTGCCGGTAGAGCACCCCCTGGCCCACGCCGGCGGCCTTCGCGATCGCGTTGAGTGGCACGTGGTAGCCCTGCTCGGCGAACAGCCGGCGCGCCGCGGCGAGGATCGCGGCCCGATTCTCCGCCGCAGCGGCGGGTCCCCTGTTGTGCGGGGTTGCGTGGGCGGGCATGCTGGAGAGTCTAGAACCGGACACGGATGTCCGGTTGTGAGGATACGGAGATGACATGACCGACCAGTGGGACGAAGCCGTCGACCTGATCGTCGCCGGAACCGGCGTGGCTGCGCTCGCCACGGCCGTCACGGCGGCCGACGCCGGGCTCAAGGTGCTGATGCTCGAGAGCACCGACCGGTGGGGCGGCAGCAGTTCGATGTCGGGCGGCGGCCTGTGGCTGCCCAACAACCCGCTCATGAAGCGCGACGGCGTGGCCGACTCCCGCGAGGAGGCCCTGGCCTACCTCGAGGAGACCGTGGGCGATGCGGGCCCGGCCACCTCGCGCAAGCGCAAGGAGGCGTTCGTGGACGGGATCGGCGGCTTCGTCGAACTCGCCGAGCGCCACGGCGTCCAGTTCGCGCGCTCGACCGACTACCCGGACTACTACCCGGAGCTCCCGGGCGGGAAGATCGGCCGTGCGATCGAGGTCGAGCCGTTCGACGTCCGCCGGATCGGCGACTGGTGGCAGACCTCGCGCGGCAACGGCTCCGGCGTCCCGGCCCCGGTGAAGACCGACGACTTCTGGCTGCTGTCGAGGGCGTGGTCGACGCCGGGCGGCTTCACCCGCGGCGCGCGGGTCGTCTTCCGGACGCTCGGCACCGCGCTGCGCGGCAAGAAGGCCGTCGGGATGGGCTCTGCCGTGACCGCGGCGCTGATGGAGGTCGCCCTGCGCCTCGGCGTGCAGGTCCGGCTGTCGTCCCCTGTGACCGAACTCGTGGTCAGCGAGGGACGCGTGACCGGCGTCCGCACCACCAAGGACGGACAGACCACGGCGATCCGCGCCGAGCGCGGCGTGATGCTCGCCGGCGGCGGCTTCGACCACAACGCCGAGTGGCGCGAGCGCTACCAGGGCGTGGACGGGGCGGACTCGTCCGGATCCCGCGGCAACGTCGGCACGGCGATCGAGGTCGCCCGTGAGATCGGCGCGGCTGTCGACCTGATGGACGACGCCTGGTGGGGCGGGTCGATCCCGCCGGTCACGCCGGAGGGGTCCGCGGCCTTCCTCGTCAGTGAGCGGTCGATGCCGTTCACGATCATCGTGGACGGGGCCGGCGAACGGTTCGCGAACGAGTCCGAGTCCTACGTCGACCTCGGCCACCACATGCTCGAGCACTCGAAGAGCGTCCCCGGCTCCTACTGGATGGTCTCGGACGCGCGGCACGCCCGCCGCTACCTGCGCTCGTACGCGCTCGACCCGCGGGCGAACAAGGCGATGGCCGAGGCCGGGATCATGGTCAAGGCGCCGACGCTGGCCGACCTCGCGCTGCGGATCGGGGTGGACCCGGCCCGCCTGGCCGCGACGGTCGAGCGGTTCAACGGCTTCGCCCGCTCCGGCATCGACGCGGACTTCGCCCGGGGCAACTCCGCCTACGACCGCTACTACGGCGACCCGCTGGTGCGGCCGAACCCGAACCTCGGCCCGCTGGAGAAGGGCCCGTTCGAGGCCGTCCGGGTCGTGCCGGGTGACCTCGGGACGAAGGGCGGCCTGGTCACCGACGAGAACGCCCGCGTGCTGCGCGAGGACGGCTCGGTGATCGATGGCCTCTACGCGGCGGGCAACAACTCCGCGTCCGTGATGGGACGCACGTACCCCGGCCCCGGCTCGACCCTCGGGCCGGCGTCGGTGTTCGGCCACCTCGCCGGATTGCACGCGGCCGGCAAGCTCTGAGTACTACAAGGAACTACGAGTAGGAAGAAGCGATGGAGATCGCAGGAAAGGTGTTCGTCGTCACCGGCGGCGGCAACGGCATGGGACGCGAGGTGGTCCTCGGGCTCCTGGCGCGCGGGGCACGGGTGGCGGCCGTCGACCTGAGCGCCGAACGGCTCGCGGGCACGGTCGAGCGGGCCGGACGCGACGCGGACCGGCTCACCACGCATGTGGTGAACGTCACCGACGCCGAGGCGGTGAAGGCGCTGCCGGCCGCGGTGGTCGAGGCCCACGGCCAGATCGACGGGGTGCTCAACGTGGCCGGCATCATCCAGAAGTTCGTGCCGTTCGCCGAGCTGGACCAGGCGGAGATCGAACGGGTGCTGACCGTGAACTTCTGGGGCGTGGTGAATATGGTGCAGGCGTTCCTGCCCTACCTGTTGAAGCGTCCGGCCGCCGCGCTGGTGAACGTGTCCAGCATGGGCGCGTTCATCCCCGTCCCGGGCCAGACGATCTACGGGGCGTCCAAGGCGGCGGTGAAGCTGCTCACCGAAGGCCTGCACGCCGAGTTGCGTGGGGGCCCGGTGCGGGTGACGGTGGTGTTCCCCGGGGCGGTCGCGACCAGCATCACCGAGAACAGCGGGGTGCGGGCGCCCGCGGTGGCCGGCGCGAACGAGAACGCGGCGAACCAGAAGGTGCTGCCGCCGAAGGACGCGGCCGAGATCATCATCAAGGGGATGGAGAAGGGCTCCTACCGGGTGCTGGTCGGACGCGACGCGCAGGTCATGGACTGGTTCACCCGGCTCGTCCCCGAGCGCGCGATGACCCAGATCGCCGACCGGATGGCCGGCCTGCTGCAGCGCTGACGGCGTCACGGTGCACCGTTTCTGACCGTGTTCGGTTCGAAACGGTGCACCGAAACCCGCTGGACGCTGTTGGTCCGGCCGGGAGTCAGGCAGGCTCGTCCCATGGCTGATGACCTCGACCGGTGGCGGCGGCAGTCGCCCTACTCCGACCCGGGCCGGTACGCGGGCCTGCTGCTCGACGTCGCTGACGACGTGGAGTCGCTGTGCGCGGCGTCCCGGAACACGATCGTCCACTACCGGGCGGAGTTCCCGGACCTGCCTCCGGAGCGCCAGGGCGAGATCGACAGCCGCTGGCTGGAGCGCATCCTCGCGCTCGACCAGGACCGGCACCCGGAGCCGCTCACCGTGCCGCGCGAACCCACGTCCCGGGTCGCCGGGTGCTGCCGCGACCACTCGCTCCTGCTCGTCGGCGCGCTGCGGGCGCGAGGGGTCCCGGCGCGCAACGTGGTCGGTTTCGCCGGCTACTTCGCGCCGCCGTTCCACCACGACCACGTCGTGGTCGAGTACTGGGACGGGGAGTGGTGGGTTCGCACGGACCCCGAACTCACGCAACCCGGCTTCGCCTTCGACGTCCGCGACATGCCCCGCGGGGAGGGCGCTCCGTTCGAGACGGCGGCCGAGGTCTGGCTGGGGCACAGGGCAGGCCGCCTCGATGCCGCCACCTACGGGGTGGAGCCGTCGCTCCCCGAGCTGTGCGGCCCGGAGTTCGTCGGCGAGTACGTGGTGTTCCAGCTCGCCCACCGCTACGGGGACGAGCTGCTGCTGTGGGACATGTGGGCGGGCCCGCTCGACCCGGAGGTGGTGGATGAACTCGCCACGCTGCTGGTGCGCGCCGACGCCGGCGACGCCGCGGCGGAGGCGGAGCTGGCCGAGCGTTACGCGTCCGAGGCGGCGCTGCGGCCGGGCCCGACGGTCACCCGGACATCGCCGTACGGCTACCCGCCGGTGAGCGAGTCGCTGGTCCGGCCGTCGCCCGGCTGAGTGTCGGAGCCGCGGCCTAGGCTGTCCGCGTGGACCTGAAGGGCATGCGGAAGAGCTACGAGCGCGGCGAGCTGGACGAGGCGGACGCGGGCAGCGCCCCGCTGGCGCTGTTCCAGCGCTGGCTCGGCGACGCGGTGGCGGCGAAGGTGCCCGAGCCCAGCGCGATGACGCTGGCCACGGTGGGCGAGGACGGACGCCCGTCCACGCGGGTGGTGCTGCTGAAGTCGGCCGACGAGCGCGGGCTGGTGCTCTACACGAACTACCGCAGCAGGAAGGGCCGCGAGCTGGAGGCCCACCCGTTCGCGGCGGTCCAGTTCCACTGGCCGGAGCTCGAGCGCGTGGTCCGTGTCGAGGGACGCGTCGAGCACACGACGGACGAGGAGTCGGATGCCTATTTCGCCGTCCGCCCGCTGGACTCGCGGATCGGCGCGTGGGCGTCCCCGCAGAGCGAGGTGATCCCCAACCGCGCCGTCCTGCTCGCCAACGCGGCGAAGGCGTCGGCCACCTATGGCCTGAACCCGCCGCGCCCGCCGTACTGGGGCGGCTACCGCCTCGTCCCCGACACGTGGGAGTTCTGGCAGGGACGGAAGTCCCGCCTGCACGACCGCGTCCGGTTCCGGCTCGACGGCGGCGTCTGGGTCAGGGAGCGCCTGGCGCCCTAGTCGCCGGCGCGTCGCCCCGCGCGTGGGAACGGACGAAACCCAGCAGCGACGCGGCCGGGTGCCCGAGCCGCCGCGGAACGGCGAACGTGGCTGACGGGAGGACCAGGAGCCCGTGGTCGTCGGTGTCGATCAGGCCCACCTGGTGCCAGGGGACCCGGCGGGTCACGGCGGCATCCGCGACGGTGATGCCGTCGCCGTCGACCCAGATCTGCCGCACTTGCCCCCTCGCCGCGAGCTGCCGCCGGGCGAGCGCGTCGACGGTGGCGGAGAGGTCGGTGTACTTGCTGAGTTGGCGAAGCAGGGGGTCGCGGCTCCGGGGGTCGCCGAGGAGCGCAGCCCGCACGTCATCGATGGTCGCGACGTAGGACAGCGCCGGCACGCCGGGGGGCTCGGATGTCGCGACGGCAGGGGCAGGGAGCGACGTGCTGAACGCGCTCAGCGGCACCACTCCGGTCGGCGGCACCCAACGCGCGGCCGCGGCGGGTTCCGCCCCGAAGGCGCGGGGCTGCGCCGGCTGCGTCCCGGGCGCTGCGAGCCGTCCGGACTTTCGCTCGTCGATACGGTCGCGGGCCAGCGCAGCCAGCTCGGCCACCCGTCCCGGGTCGGCGCGACGCGGGACGATGGTCGTCCGCAGGTCGCTGCGGGTGAGGTAGACGTACTGGGCGGTCTCGTCCACCACCTGCAGCGCGGACCACGCCACGCGATCGCTGGCTCCGTTCTGGGCGAGGGTGAACCCGTCGGCGTCGACCGTCAGCGTGAGGGGCGTGGGCTGTGCGCGGTTCCGGGACAGCCGGGACCGGATCCGCCGGCGTGCGCGCGTGAGCAGCCAGCGATGGGTGAGCCGCGCCGTGAAAGGTCGCACCAGGAACCATGCGCCCGTCCCGATCGCTGCGGCGACGAGGGTGGCGTGCCAGTCACCCCGCCCGGCCGCCAGCACCATCACGGTGGGGAGCAGCAGGCCGATCCCGAAGGCGATTCCGGCCCGCCGGATGAGCCGGCGCTCCTGTGCGGCCAGTTGGCCGAAGTGCTCGAGTCCCCAGAGCTGGAACGCCGCCCTGTCGTCCGGGGTCACGGTGTAGGTCAGCACGGCCGCAGGCTAGCGTCCCCGGCCGGGGCTCGGACGCGGAACCGGTGGATCGGCCCGGAGTGGGACGATCCGGGGATGACTTTCCAGCTGGCCTCCCGCTTCGCGGGCGTGACGAGTTCCCCCGTCCGCGACATCCTCTCGGTCGTGGGGCGCGGGGACGTCATCTCCTTCGCCGGCGGGATCCCGGACGGGTCGCTGTTCGAGGTGGACGACTTCCGGGCGGCCTTCGACCACGTCCTCGCCCACTCCGGACGCCGGGCGCTGCAGTACGCGACGACGCACGGCGAGCCCGAACTGCTCGAACAACTCGCCGCGCGGGTGTCGCGCCGGCTGCCGACGACGCCCGACCAGCTGCAGGTGACCAGCGGTTCGCAGGAGGGGATCTTCCTCGTCGGGCAGGTGCTGCTCGACCCGGGTGACGTGGTGCTGGTCGAGCAGCCCACCTACCTGGCCGCAGTCCAGGCGCTCGCGCTCGCCGGGGCGCGGCTCGTGGCCGTCCCCACCGACGAACACGGCGTCCTGCCCGACGCGCTGGAGGCCGCGATCGCCGCCCACCGTCCCAAGTTCGCCTACCTGATCCCCACCTTCCAGAACCCGACCGGGCGCTCAATGCCCGCCGATCGGCGCCGCGAGGTCGCCGAGGTGCTGGTGCGGACGGGCGTCCCGCTGCTCGAGGACGACCCGTACGGCGAGCTGCGCTTCGAGGGGGAGGCCGCCCCGCCGCTGGCGAGCCTGCCGGGCATGGCGGAGCAGACGGTGCTGCTGAACTCCGCGTCCAAGATCATGGCGCCGGGGGTGCGGATCGGCTGGCTGCGCGCCGAGGGGCCGATCCTGCGCTCGCTCGAGGTCGCCAAGCAGGCCGTCGGGCTCCAGAGCGCGGTCACCGACCAGTTGGCCGTCGCGCACTACCTCGCCACGTGTGATCTGGACGCGCACATCGCGCGGGTGGTCGCGGTGTACCGCGAGCGCAGGGACGCGATGGCGGACGGGCTCGCCGCGAGGCTGCCGGACGGCGCCGACGTGACCCGTCCGGAGGGCGGCATGTTTCTCTGGGTGCGGCTGGGCGGCAGCGTGGACACCGCCGTGCACCTGCCGGCCGCCGTCGGCGCAGGAGTCGCGTACGTGCCGGGGTGGCCGTTCTTCGCGTCCGATCCGGACCGGTCGACGATGCGGTTGTCGTACGTGACCAACTCGCCCGAGGTGATCAGCGAGGGGCTCGACCGGTTGGCGGCATCGCTGGGCTGGGCGGGGTGAGCGGGAGCCGGCGACCGAAAGTAGTTGCGGATTGAACTACCCGGGTCTACAGTTGTAGTTGAAAGCGAAACTACTTCACGGGAGAACGGCAATGGCCACCTTCACGATCATCGGAACCGGCAACATGGGCAAGGCCATCGGCGGCATCCTGGCCGACGGCGGCAGCGACGTCAGCTACGTCACGCACGACCAAGTCGGCACCGCGCCGCTGGGCGACGTCGTCGTCCTCGCCGTGCCCTACCCGGCGCTGGCCGGCATCGTCGAGGCGTACGGGAGCCAGTTCGACGGCAAGGTGCTCGTCGACATCACCAACCCCCTGAACTTCGCGACCTTCGACTCGCTGGTGGTTCCCGAGGGCAGCTCCGCCGCCGCCGAGCTGCAGAAGACGCTGCCGTCGGCGAAGGTCCTGAAGGCCTTCAACACGTCCTTCGCTGCCACGCTGGCGACCGGCCAGGTCGGTGGCGTCCCCACCACCGTCCTCGTCGCCGGCGACGACGACGCCGCCAAGAAGGTGCTGGTGGACGCCGTCGTCGCCGGCGGCGTGAAGGCCGTCGACGCCGGCTCGCTCGCCCGCGCGCACGAACTCGAGGCCCTCGGCTTCCTCCAGCTCACCCTCGCCGTCTCCGAGAAGGTCGCCTGGACCGGCGGCTTCGCGCTGGTCTGATCGCCGCGCCGCCGCTTCCGTCCACCTTGTCGTGGACGAAAGCGGGCGACTACGCCGCGCAACCGTCCACCACAGAGTGGACGGTGCCGCGCCAGCCCTCAAGGTGGACGGAAACGGGCGACTACGCCGCACTTCCGTCCACTTCAAGGTGGACGGTGCGCGAGTGCCGTCGCACGGTCGAGGTGGCTGGCTTCGCTGTCATCCCGGGCTTGACCCGGGATCTCCGGTTCAGGTGCCGACACCGTGGACGCGGAGATCCCGGCTTTCGCCGGGATGACAGTGGTGGTGGACGCCGTCCGTCCACTTCAAGGTGGACGGAAGCGGGCGACTACGCCGCACAACCGTCCACCACAAAGGGGACGGTGCCGCGTCGGCCCTCAGGGTGGACGAAAGCGGGCGACTACGCCGCGCAACCGTCCACCACAGAGTGGACGGTGCCGCATCAGCCCTCAAGGTGGACGGAAACGGGCGACTATGCCGCACTTCCGTCCACGACAAGGTGGACGGTGCGCGAGTGCCGGCGCACGGTCGAGTTGGCTGGCTTCGCTGTCATCCCGGGCTTGACCCGGGATCTCCGGTTCAGGTGCCGACACCGTGGACGCAGAGATCCCGGCTTTCGCCGGGATGACAGTGGTGGTGGAGGCCGTCCGTCCACTTCAAGGTGGACGATAACGGGCGACTACGCCGCACAACCGTCCACCACAGAGTGGACGGTGCCGCGTCAGGCCTCAAGGTGGACGGAATCGGGCGACTACGCCGCACTTCCGTCCACTTCAAGGTGGACGGTGCGCGAGTGCCGGCGCGCGATCGATGGTGGCTGGGTTCGCTGTCATCCCGGGCTTGACCCGGGATCTCGACGTCAGCGCCCCGGCGTGAGATGTGCGCGGAGGGCGGCCACCAACTCGTCGACGCCGGCTCGCCGCGGGATGACGTGGGCGGCGTCCGGTC
Organism: Propionicimonas sp.; assembly: GCF_049840635.1. Taxonomy (GTDB): domain Bacteria; phylum Actinomycetota; class Actinomycetes; order Propionibacteriales; family Propionibacteriaceae; genus Propionicimonas. Next base: position 1,430,449 of record NZ_JASGKL010000005.1, on the reverse strand, counting down.
CGGTGAGGACGAACACGTGGTCGTCAGTCTCGACCACTCGCTCGATGGACGCCCAGTCGACGTGCACCACCCGTTCTCCGGACGCGATGTTCAGTCCGTCCTCGTCGAGCCAGGCCCGGCGCGCCGCGCCGGTGCGCTCCAGCGCGACCCAGGCCCGGCTGAGCGCTCGGCGGTGCAGCAGCCAGTCGGCCAGCCGGCCGCCCCGCCACTCCCACCAGCCGACCGCGACGCCCACCGCGATGTCGAGCAGTTCGGTCAGTCCGGCGAGCGGGAGTTGCAGGTTCAGCAGCAGCGGCAGCGTCGAGATCGCGAACACGACGAGGTACGCCGCCGTCCCCGCGACCCAGGCCGCTGCCATCCGGTACCGGCGTCGTCGTGAGTGGTCCGTGCCGGGCTGGCCCGCCCGCCAGGCCGTGAACGCCGCCAGGTCGGACGGGGTCAGCGTGTACTCGAGCACGGACCTGAGGCTACCGGCCGCCGAACCCGCGATCCGAACCCGTCGAGGACAACGCACCCACGCAACCGACCGCAGGCCTTACAGGCCGGGGACGCCGAGCTCCTTCAACCGGCAACGCAGGTGGCCGTAGGTGTCGGTGCCCGCGAACTGGACGGCGCGCAATCCGGCGCGCTGCGCGCCACGGACGTTGACCTCCATGTCGTCGACGAACACCGCCTCGTCCGGCGCGATGCCCAGGGCGTCGACGATGTAGGTGTAGTAGGCCGGATCGGGCTTGGCCAGTCCCACCTCGAAGGACGGGAACTGGTGGTCGAAGTGGTCGGCGTACGGCAGGTTCGCCTGCATCCAGCCGCCCCGGTAGCTCTGCTGGTTGGTGGCCAGCGCCGTGATCACCCCGGCCGCGCGGACGCGATCGACCAGCCGCATCATGAACTCGTCCACGTCGATCCGGCACCACACCTCGACGATGTCGTCCGCGGTCGCGTCCCTCCCCTCGCTCTCCAGCAGCGTGGTGAGGAGCTCCTTGAGGTCCGCCTTGCCGGTCAGCGTCCCCTTCTCGAGCCGGAACGCCGCCTCGATGAACCGGGGTCCTCCGAGCCGCGTCATCTCGTCCAGCCACCCGGCGCGCGGGTACTGCGTGACGCCGTCGGCGTCGAGCAGCAGGGCGCGGACGGGTCGCCTGACCGGGGAGTTCACGCTTCCATCCTTATCACGCCGGCCCGGGTGGACCGAGTGAGGGACCGTCCCTGGTCCGGACGCGGGATCCGGGGCGCGCTCAGCCGACCGGATCCGGGACGGGACGCGCCACCGGCTGCGTGATCTGCTCGACCGCCCGGGCTGCGCCCTTGTCAGCGCTCAGGGCCATCGCGGCGTAGGCCTGGAGGGCCTTCGACACCCAGCGGTCGCGGTTGCGCGGCTGCCAGCCGACCTCGTCCTGCCGGGCGCGCCGCTCGGCGAGGGTCCCCTCATCGACCAGCAGCGTCAGCGAACGGTCGGGGATGGAGATCTCGATCAGGTCGCCGTCCTCGATCAGGCCGATCGCGCCGCCGGCCGCCGCCTCGGGCGAGATGTGACCGATGCACAGGCCCGACGAGCCGCCGGAGAACCGTCCGTCCGTGATCAGCGCGCACTGCGGCCCGAGCCCCAGTCCCTTCAGGTACGAGGTCGGGTACAGCATCTCCTGCATGCCCGGCCCGCCCTTGGGCCCCTCGTAGCGGACCACCACCACGTCGCCGGGCTGGACGCGCTTGCCCAGGATCGCCTCGACGGCCTCCTCCTGGCTCTCGGTGACGATCGCGGTGCCGCGGAACGTCCACTGCGCCTCGGGGACGCCGGCGGTCTTCACGATCGCGCCGTCGACCGCGATGTTGCCCTTCAGCACCGCCAGGCCGCCGTCGGCGGTGTACGCGTGCCCGACCGAGCGGATGCAGCCGGCCTCCGCGTCCGTGTCGAGTTCCGCCCACCGGTTGGTCGAGCTGAACGCCTCCGTCGTGCGGACGCCGCCCGGCGCGGCGTACCACAGGTCACTCGCCTGCGCGGACGCCTTGCCGCCGCGGATGTCCCACTCGTCCAGCCACTCGGCCAGGGAGTCGGAGTGGACGGCGTGCACGGTCTCGTCCAGCAGGCCGCCGCGGCGGAGCTCGCCCAGGATCGCCGGCATGCCGCCGGCCCGGTGCACGTCCTCCATGTAGTAGTTCGTCGTGTTCGGCGCCACCTTGCACAGGCAGGGCGTCACCCGCGACAGCGCGTCGATGTCGTCCATCGTGAAGTCGACGCCCGCCTCGTGCGCCGCGGCGAGGATGTGCAGCACCGTGTTCGTCGAGCCGCCCATCGCCACGTCCAGCCGCATCGCGTTGGAGAAGGCGCCCTTCGTGGCGATCGAGCGCGGCAGCACCGACTCGTCGTCCTCGCCGTAGTAGCGGTTCGCCAGCCGGACGGCCAGCCGCCCGGCCTCCTCGAACAGCCCCTTGCGGGCGGACGCGGTTGCCAGCGTCGAGCCGTTGCCCGGCAGCGACAGGCCCAGCGCCTCGGTGAGGCAGTTCATCGAGTTCGCCGTGAACATGCCCGAACACGACCCGCAGGTCGGGCAGGCGTTCTGCTCGATCGACAGCAGCTGCGCGTCGGAGACCTTCTCGTCGACCGCCTTGTACATCGCGTCGATCAGGTCGAGACGCGGCTGCGCGACCCCGTCCTCGATGTGCGCGGTACCGGCCTCCATCGGGCCGCCGCTGACGAACACCGTCGGGATGTTCAGCCGCAGGGCGGCCAGCAGCATGCCGGGGGTGATCTTGTCGCAGTTGGAGATGCAGACCAGGGCGTCCGCGCAGTGCGCGTTCACCATGTACTCCACCGAGTCGGCGATCAGCTCGCGGCTGGGCAGCGAGTAGAGCATGCCGCCGTGGCCCATCGCGATGCCGTCGTCGACCGCGATCGTATTGAACTCGCGGCCGACACCGCCGGCCTCCGCCACGGCCTCCGCGACGAGCGCACCCATGTTGCGCAGGTGGACGTGGCCGGGTACGAACTGCGTGAACGAGTTGGCGATCGCGACGATCGGCTTGCCGAAGTCGGATTCGACCATGCCGGTCGCGCGCCAGAGGGCGCGGGCGCCGGCCATGTTGCGGCCGTGGGTCACGGTGCGGGAACGCAGTGCGGGCATGGGAGGACCTCGATTCGTCTACAACCCAACCAGCGTAGTCCGCGCGCTATTCCCCGGTGCAGGGTCTCGCCCGGGGTGCGGACGTGCGGGACCGCGGGGCGTCGGAATTGCGCACTCGATGGCCTGGCGAACCCCTTCTGGGGCCGTCCCGGGCAACGACAGCGCAATTCCGACGGTCGTCCGTGGTCGGTGCCGGATAGCCGTCGCCCTGATACCTCCCCGGGGGTGGCAGTCCCTCCACCGGGCGTCACCCTGTCGGGGTATTTCGGTCCACAGGGTTCGGGGTTAGCCTCGTGGGATCGGATCGCGGTGCAGTGAGGGGTCACGAGTGGCACGCGGCAAGCCGGGCGGATGGTTCCGTCCCCTCGTGGCGGGGGGCCTGTTGGTCACCGTCGCGTGGTCGGCGTGCCCGGGCCTCGCCTCTGCGGACTGGCTCGGCAACGAACGCATGGTCACAGCGGGCGGCACAACCGAGCAGTGGCCGCAGTTGTCCGGGTCCCGGGTCGTCTACACCGCGGTGGACTCCTCCTCGGGCCAGGACGTCCGCGTCCGTGACCTCGCGACCGGTGCCGACCGCGTCCTGACCCCCGACCACTCCGCCACCGGGCGGGCCGCGATCTCAGGCAGCAGGGTGGTCTGGACCGACGCCACCGGCGTCCGCTACGTCAACCTCGACGCCGCGGACGCCCCTCTGCTCCTCGCCGCCGGCGCCACCGACCCGTCCATCGCGGGGACGCGGGTCTGCTACACCGCGGCCGACCGCATCCATGTCTACAACCTGCGCACCGGCGCCGACCGGGTGGTGTCGCCCGCCACGGCGAGTGCGGCCACCTGCGACATCTCCGGCGACGTCGTCGTCTGGGCGGACGACCGCACGGGCGCCGCGCAGGTGTACGCCCTCGACCTGGCCACCGACGTCGAGACGCCCGTGACCAGCACGCCGTCACAGCCTTCCGGTCCCAGGGTGGACGACGGGCTGGTGGTCTGGCAGGACGGGGACGGCGTCTACGCCCTCGACCTCGCCACGCAGGAGCGCACGACGGTCGCGACCGCGGCGGGCGCGCGGTCGACCCCCGAGGTGTCGGACGGTCGCATCGTCTGGGCGGACGGACGGTTCGGCCACGGCGACACCGAGGTGTTCCTCTACGACGTCGCCAGCGGCGTGGAGGTCCAGGTCACCCGCGGCGACGGCTGGACCGGCTCCCCGACCATCTCCGGCACCCGGGTCCTCTACGCCGACGCCGTGGCGGGCGGCACCCGGCTCGTCCAGCGGTCGATCACGCCGCCCCGGCTGGTCGTCGGACTCGGTGCGATCGACGAGACCGGCGGGAAGGGCGTCACGGGCCGGCTCACCGGCACCGGCGCCGTCCCCGTCGTGGGCGTCGACGTGACGCTGGAGTCCTCGCCGGACGGCAGCACGTGGACGGACGCGGCGACCGTCGTCACCGCCGGTGACGGCAGTTTCGAGTTCGCCCTCCCCGCCGGTCAGGACGCCACCCACCTGCGCGTCCGCTTCGCCAGCACCCCCGACTTCGCCCCCGCCGTGTCCCGCGAGCTGGTCGACGCCGGCTGAGCCGGTCGCGGCCCGGACAGACAGATCCCGGTCGCCTCTTGTCATCGCGGGCTTGACCCGGGATCTGGTCGTCCAGGTCGCCTCTTGTCATCGCGGGCTTGACCCGGGATCTGGTCGTCCAGGTCGCCTCTTGTCATCCCGGGCTTGACCCGGGATCTCGCCTTCCCGCCACCAGTGATCTGGGCGTCTCGCCCCTCAGAGCTCGACGTCGCCGCTGATCACCGTGCGGGTGCGTCCGCCGATCCAGAGGTCGACGCCGTCGTCGTCGACGAACACCTCGCCGTGGCGGCCGACCTGCGAACCCTGCGTCGCGACATAACGGGCGGGCACCTCCCCGCGTCCGCGCAGCCACTGGGCGACGGCGGCGTTGAGGCTGCCGGTCACCGGGTCCTCGTCGTGGGCGAGGAAGCCCCGCACCTCGTAGGCGTAGCCGTCGTCGCTGCGTCCGACCAGGCCGAGGTGGTCGTGGCGGCCGAGCTGGGTGCGGTCGACCCAGGCGGCGCGGACGGCGGCCGCGTCCTCGAACTCGACCATCATCCAGGGCGGCCCGTTGTCGCCCCACTCGTGCGCGACCCACTCCGACCTGCTGCTGCCGAGCGCCGCCTCGGCCACCGCCAGGTGTCCCTCGTCCAGCGGCCCGGTGCGCCGCCGCGGAGGAGCGGCGAACGCGAGGCGGTCGGCGTCCCTGCGCACGCGGACGAGGCCCACGCCGCACTCCTGGACGACCTCGTCGGCCCGCCGCGGCACCCCGCCGGCCGTCAGCCACGCGTGGGCGCTGCCGAGGGTCGGGTGGCCGGCGAAGGGCAGTTCCCCGTCGACGGTGAAGATGCGGACGCGGTAGTCGGCGCCCGGAGCGGTCGGAGGCAGCAGGAACGTGGTCTCCGACAGGTTCGTCCACGCCGCGAACGCCTGCATCGCCGCGTCGTCGAGCCCGGCCGCGTCGTGCACGACGGCCAGCGGGTTCCCGGTCACGCCGCCGTCGCCGAACACGTCGACCTGGGTGAAGCGGCGTCCCATCCCTGCGTCCCCGGTCAGTCGCCGAGGCCGGTGCCGAGCTTGCGGGCCGTCTGCACCCACTCGTGGTCGGCGGGGACGAGCTTGAGCTGGCCGGCGACCTCCTCGAGCGGGACGAGCTCCGTCCCCTCGCCGCGGGCGGCCACCATCACGCCGTAGTGGCCCTCCTCGACGGCGGCGGCCGCCGCGGTGCCGAGCCGGGACGCGAGCAGCCGGTCGGCGGCGCACGGGATACCCCCGCGCTGCACGTAGCCGAGGATCGAGACCCGGGACTCCAGGCCGGTGGCGGCCTCCAGCTCACGGGCGAGCTTGAAGGTGTGCTCGCGCTGCGCGTCCTCGACGTTGGCCAGGTGCGCGCGGGCCGCGCGAGCCGCCTCGGGCGTCTTCGCCGCCCGCACCAGCAGCTGGGCCGCCTCGTAGTCGGCGGCATCCTGCATGTCGCGGGCGCCCTCGGCGACCGCGACGACGCTGAAGGTGCTGCCGCGGTTCAGCCGGTGCTTGATGGTCTCCGCGACGCTGTCGACCGAGTACGGGATCTCGGGCAGCAGGATGATGTCGGCGCCGCCGGCGATGCCCGCGCCGAGGGTCAACCAGCCGGCGCGGTGGCCCATGATCTCGGTGAGGATGATCCGGTGGTGGCTGTGCGCGGTGCTGTGCAGCCGGTCGACGGCCTCGGTCGCGATCTCCATCGCGGTCGCGAAGCCGAACGTGGTGTCGGTGCGGGCGATGTCGTTGTCGATGGTCTTGGGCAGCGTGACCACGTTGAGGCCCGCTTCGGCGAGGCGCATCGCGTTCTTCGCCGTCCCCCCGCCGCCGAGCAGGACGAGCGTGTCGACGCCCTCCTTCGCACAGTTCTCCACGACCCGGGGACGCATGTCGACGGACTCCCCGTCCACGACCATCCGGTGCACCTTGTCCCGGCTGGTGCCCAGGATCGTCCCGCCGATCGTGAGGATGCCGGACAACGCCCCCGAATCGAGGACGGAGTAGCGGTTGTCGACCAGGCCGCGGATCCCGTCCCGGTAGCCCAGGAGCTCCCAGCCGTTCCGGATCGCCGCCTTCCCGAAGCCACGGATGGCCGCGTTGAGGCCGGGGCTGTCGCCGCCCGCCGTGAGGATGCCGATCCGCCTCTTCGCCTGCGTCATCTCAACCCCCGGGGTGTCGGTCTGGAACGGCTTCAGGTTAACGGGTGGCGGGCGTGGCGGCGATGGGTCGGTTGCTGGCAGGGTGGGGGTGCGAGCACGAAACGACAGGGGGACCCGATGCGCACTCGTCCGGCACGGCTGCTGATCGCGCTGCTCGGTCTCGGGCTCGTTGGTTGCGCGGCCACCCCGCCTGCGACGACTCCCGGTTCGTCGTCCCCCTCGCCGGTGGTGACGACGGCGTCCGCCACCCCCTCGCTCACTGCGACGCCCACGCCCACGCCGACGACGAGCGCGTCCAGCACGCCGGCGGAGCAGGACGACATCCAGCTCCGGGGCGACGGGATCGGCGCCTACGCGTTCGGGGCCAAGGAGGTTGACGTCACCGCGCTGCTGGAGGCGACGCTCGGGGACGCCGACGAGAGCAACCAGGGCATCAAGTGCGAGCTGGACGAGTCCAGCCCGTGGGCGAGGACGGTCTCGTGGGGCACCTTCTGGGTGGAGTACGACGCGAAGGACGGGTCGAAGAAATCCCCCCGGACGCTGGCCGCGTGGGGCGTGAGCGAGGGCGCCACGCTCGCTGAGGGGATGTCGGTGCAGGACGACGTGCCGCTCGACCTCACGTTCAGCGAGCTGAAGGCGAAGTACCCGGAAGGGAAGACGAAGGACCTCGGCCTGGGCGACGGCAGCAAGCGCTTCATCCTCCCGAACAAGATCTTCTTCGTGGGCGCCGGCAACAAGCCCGACCACATGCAGGCCGGCGCCTTCAGCACCTGCGAGTAGCCCGGCGCCGCTCCGGCTGCGACCGTGGCGACCGGACGGACGCGGAGATCCCGGGTCAAGCCCGGGATGACGTGGTGGCTGGTGTTCCACGGTCCCTGAGGAGCAGGGGTCGGGTGGGTGGCTGGTGTCCACGGTCCCTGAGGAGCCGGGGTGAGGAACGAGCCCCGGCGTCACGAAGGGCCGCCGTCAGGTACTCACGCCCTCAGCGCTCAGGCGTTCGAGCCCCACACCGCCTCGGCCCCGGCGTGGCCGACGACGACGATGATCGCGATGCTGGCCAGGGCGGACACCACCGAGAGCAGGGCGGCGGTGATCAGGAAGGGCCGGCTCTTGCCGCGTCCGGCAAGGACCAGCGGCAGGGACGTGACGGCGAGCGCCACGGCGGGCCACGGCGCGAGCAGGCCCCACGTCACGTGAACCCCGAGCCAGCCGGGACCCGCCTGGGTGCCGCCGTTCAGCGACTCCCCGGACAGGCGGGCGAGCACGACGGACCCGGCGGCGACGAAGGAACCGAGCACCACGAGCGAGCCGTAGCGCTTGCGGGCGCGGGCCGACACCGCGATCAGCAGGGTGCCGAGCGCGGCCAGCGGCAGCAGCACGACGGCCGCGTGGACGACCAGGACGTGCAGTGGCAATCCGAAGATGGTCATGGTTGATTCTTCAACCAGTCGGAGGCGCACCACAAGGGGAACCCGATATTCACAGCCTCCGCACAGGCCGGTCCAGAGGAACCGTCCCCACGTGCCCTCGTGGCCGCGGACGCTCCCGGAAGCGCGCGTGCGGGACGCCGGCCGGACTACCGTGGGGCTCGTGCCAACGACCTCCGCCGCGCCGTCCCCCGGCCCCACGTCTGTGCGCCGGGCCCGGACGCGGCTCCTCGCCGTGGTCCTGTTGGGCGTGCTGGCCGCGCTGTACGTCGCCCTGGCGGTGCGGCTCTACTTCTTCCCGTCGTTCGACGCCGTCATCAGCGGCCTGTTCGGGGTGTTCCTCGCCCTCGTCGCGGGCGCGTACCTGCTGCTCACCCGGGCCGTCGTCCGGCAGTCGCGGGTGGGGCACGTCCTCGCGATCGTCGTGTGCGCGGTGGCCGCCGTCCTCGGCCTCACCGTCGACATGAGCTGGCTGGACTGGGGCGTCCTCGCCGCCAACGTGGTGGCGTTCGTCCTCCTGCTCGGCTGCGTCCCTCGTCGTCGCGACGCCGCCTGACGCTATCCTGCCATTCGGTGGCGCCCACGAGACGTCCGGAGTCACCATCGGGTCGTCGAGTGGCGGGATCGCGTCACGCTCCTGCCGGGCCGAGGCCCGCCGTGGCTCCCCGCGGCGTGTCAGGATGGACGGCATGTCGCTGGATCCCACGAACCCGTTCGTCTCCCCGTCCACCCTGCCGTTCGAGCTGCCCGACTTCGCCGCCATCACCGACGCCGACTACCAGCCGGCGATCGAGGCGGGCATGGCGGAACACCTCGCCGAACTCGCGGCGATCGCCGCTGATCCCGAGCCGGCCACGGTCGCGAACGTGATCGAGGCGTGGGAGTCGTCCGGACGCCTGCTCGCCCGGTCGCTGAGCGCGTTCTTCACCAAGCAGCCTGCCGACACGAACGAGGTCCTGGACGCCGTCGAGGAGGCGGTGGCCCCGCAGTTGGCCGCGCACAGCGATGCGATCCATCTCGACCGCACGCTGTACGACAGGGTGGCGGCGCTGGCGCGCCGCGTCGAGGCCGGGGAGGTCGAGCTCGACCCTGCGTCCGCCTACTGGCTGGAGCGCAAGCTGCTCGCCTTCGAACGGAACGGCGTCAACCTCGCCGAGGCGGAACAGGTCCGGCTCCGCGCGCTCAACCATCGCCTCGCCGAGCTCCAGTCGGCGTTCGGACGCGAGGCGCTGGCCGGCCTGAACGCCGGCGCCGTCCTGGTCAGCGACGTCGCGGAACTGGACGGCCTCAGCCCGGCAGAGGTCTCGGGCGCCAGGGACCGCGCGGCCGACCGCGGCCACGACGGCGGCTGGCTGATCGAGCTCGACAACACCTCGGGCCAGCGGCCACTGGACGTCCTGAAGAACCGGGACCTGCGCCACCGGCTCCACCTCGCCTCGGTCTCGCGAGGCTGGGGTGGCGAGCATGACACGCGGGCGCTCGTGGTCGAGATGGCCCGGCTGCGTGCCGAACGGGCGCTGCTGCTGGGGTTCCCCAACCACGCCTCCTGACGTCGCCGCGGACGCGTGCGCGCGGACGGGCGAGGCGGTCTGGGACCTGCTGACGAGGCTCGCCCCGCCCGCCGTCGCCAACGCGCGGGCCGAGGCGGCCGAGATGGAGGAGGTCTGGCGCCGGATCGAGCCGGACGCGCCGCTGGCCGCCTGGGACTGGCAGTTCGTCGCCGAACTGGTCCGCACCGAGCGGTACAGCCTGGACGCGAGCCTGCTGCGTCCCTACCTCGAACTGGAGCGGGTGCTGCACGATGGCGTCTTCGCGGCGGCGAACGGCCTGTACGGGATCACGTTCACCGAGCGCGTCGACCTGATCGGGTACAACGATGAAGTACGAGTGTTCGAGGTGAAGGACGCTGACGGCACGCCGATCGGCCTGTTCGCGGCCGACTTCTACACCCGTCCCGGCAAGCAGGGCGGGGCGTGGATGAACAACATGGTCGACCAGAACCACCTACTGGACCAGCTGCCGGTCGTGATGAACAACTCGAACCTCGTCAAGCCGCCGGCAGGGGAGCCGACCCTGATGACGTGGGACGACGTGATCACGCTGTTCCACGAGTTCGGGCACGCGCTGCACGGGCTGCTGTCGGACACGCGGTACGCGTCCCAGTCGGGCACCGAGACGCCGCGCGACTTCGTCGAGTACCCGTCGCAGGTGAACGAGATGTGGGCGCTGGATCCCGAGATCCTGCCGAAGTACGCGATCCACCACGCGACCGGCGAGCCGATGCCTGCGGCCTGGGTGGAGACGCTGCGGACGTCGACGCTCTTCCAGCAGGGCTTCAAGACGACCGAGTACCTCGGCGCCGCGCTGCTCGACCAGGTCTGGCACCGGACGCCGCTGGACGAGCTGCCCACCGATCCGGAGCAGGTGGAGGCGTTCGAGCACGCGGCGCTGGCGTCCGTCGGGCTGGACTACGACCTGGTGCCCCCGCGGTACCGGACGACGTACTTCCGGCACACCTTCGAGGGTGGCTACGACGCGGGCTACTACTCCTACATCTGGTCCGAGGTGCTGGACGCGGACACCGCGGCGTTCATGACAGCCAGCGGCGGCCTGACCCGCGAGAACGGCGAACGGTTCCGTCGCCACCTGCTCGCGAAGGGCGGCTCGGTGGACGCGATGGACAGCTTCCGCGACTACCGCGGCCAGGACCCCGACCTCGTCCACCTGCTCCGCCGCCGCGGCCTCGACGCCTGACCCCCCGGCACGCTGGGGACGGTTCCTATCGTGCCGCGTACGCGGTCAGCCCGCTCTCTTCCGCGTCACTTGGCACGCTGGGGACGGTTCCTGTCGTGCCGCCTGACTGTCGTCCTGATGTCCGGCCGTCAATCCGAGCCCACGGGGCCGCCCGTCATGCTGATGTGCAGCCGGCGGACGTTGGACTTGCTCATCCCCGTGATCCGGGCGAGTTGGCCGTAGCTGATCGACCGCGTTCGCAGCTCGCAGATGGCGCGCCGGCGATCCGGTTTGGGGAGGATGGCGAAGTCCTCCGGGCCGTCAGCACCGCAGCTTGCCCGGAGCAGTTCGGACGCCTCCTCGTCGGTGAGGTCGACGTGATCATCAGGGAAGACCTCCCAGATCGGGATCGTGGCGTCCGGCTCACGCATCAAGGCCTCCAGTGCGCCCGGTGGCAGAAGCTGCACCAGCGCGTCCTCGTCCACCAAGGCGGACGGCCTGCCGGCGAGACGTCGACTGCTCCACGGATAGTCCTCGCTTCGTGTCACGAGGCCTGACGCCACGGGGTTGGCCCAGACGTATCGGATCAGGGTGGCCAGGTAGGAGTCGGTCTCGACGGGACGGCTCCCGAATCGGTCCTGGAAGAGGTGTCCCACCCGTCCGTACCGGTAGTTGAACCAGCCCGCGTAGCGGACCGCGAGGCGTTTGACCACCAGTCCGATCGGTTCGTCGCGGGCGAGCAGCACGAGGTGGACGTGGTTGGGCATCAGGCAGTATGCGAGAACCCGGCACCCCGAGATCGTCTGAACGGTGGACAGCATGTCGAGGAACCGCAGGTAGTCGGCGTCCTCGAGGAAGATCGCGTCCCGGTTCACTCCTCGTAGCGTCACGTGATAGATCCCCGACTCGGCGAGTTGTCGAGCATGTCTGGGCACGGCTCACCTCCATCTGTGAAGGCTGAGCGTAAGTCGGTGGGAAGTGGTCGGCGATGGTCACGGGACGATCTGTGGATAACTCGGGGTGCCACGTCCGGCTGTGGACGACGGAGCCGCCGCGTCCGCGGAGCTCGGTGATCGATCGATTCGGGCGGTGCGGCGTCCTCCTGAGGGCAAAGCGGCACGTTAGGAACCGTCCCCATCGTGCCGCGCGGGTGATGTGGCACGTTAGGAACCGTCCCCATCGTGCCGCGCGGGTGATGTGGCACGTTAGGAACCGTCCCCAGCGTGCCGGTCAGGGGGTGAGGCCGTGGCGGAGCGTGTCGAAGAGGGACTCGAAGCGGGCCCGGTGGGCGTCGACGACGTCCTCGGTCCGTGCGCCGGCGAGGAGGCGGCGGGCGGTGGCGACCATGACCGTGCGGTAGCCGGCCATGAACAGCGCGGCGAGCAGCGCCGGGTCGCCGTCGAAGGACGCATCGCGCTCGAGCTCGTCGGCCAGCGTCCGCTCCAGCTCGTCGGCGATCTCCCTGGCCCGTGACACCAGCGCGGGCGAGTCGGCCACCGTCCGGAAGAACGGGACGGAGCGGTGGTCCACCCCGGACAGCGCGTGCCCCGAATCCACCAGGCCCAGCGTCATCGTCCGCAGGGACGCCAGCGCGTCCGTCCCCTCCGGACGGTCGCGGACCGCGGCGCGCAGCAGCTCGCCCGCGTCGAACGCCCGGTCGAGGAACAGGTCCTCCTTGCGCGGGAAGTGGTTGAACACCGTCACGCTCGACACGCCGGCCGCCCGGGCGACCTCGGCCACGGTCACCTCGTCGAAGCCCCGCTCCAGGAACATCCCGGACGCGATCCCCGCGATCCTGCGCCGCGTCTCCGGCCCGCCGCGCGCTCCGGTCCTCGGCATCCATCCCCACTTCTTGTGTCACTAAAGATAGTCAGTTAAGCTACTCGCGTGTCCCAGCCCACCGACATTCTCCCCGAGACCGGCCCCCGCCGTCGTCCTCCCCGATCCCTGAAGGAGGCGTGGGTGGCCCTCGCCGGGCTGTCCGCCGTCTTCCTGTTCGAGATGCTCGACAACTCGATCCTCAACGTCGCCCTGCCCACCATCGGACGCGAGCTGCACGCCTCGACCACCGCCCTGCAGTGGGTCACCAGCGCCTACGCGGTCGTGTTCGGCGGCCTGATGCTGGTCTTCGGCGCCGTCGCAGACCGGTGCGGACGCCGCCGCGTCATGCTGGTCGGCCTCGTCCTGCTCGGTGCCGCGAGTCTCGCCACCGCCTTCGTCGCCACCGCCGGCCAGCTGATCGCCGTCCGCGTCGCGATGGGCGTCGCCGCGGCCATGACCACGCCCGGCTCGATGGCGCTCGCCTTCCGGCTCTTCGACGACGACGACCTCCGGGTGCGCGCGATCACCGTCATCTCGACGGTCGGTCTCGCCGGCCTCGCGATCGGCCCCACGGCCGGCGGGCTCGTCCTGGCGGTCGCCCCGTGGCAGGTCCTGCTGCTCGTGAACGTCCCGGTCGCCCTGCTCGCGATCATCGGGATCCGGTTCGGGGTCGCCGCGGACGCCCCGTCCGAACTCCACCGCGACCCCGTGGACGTCGCCGGCGCCGTGCTCGGCACGCTCGCCATCGTCCTCGCGCTCGTCACGCCCACACTGTTCGTCGAGGAGGGCGCCGGCGCGTGGCTCCCATGGGTGGGCACCGGTGCGACCGTGCTGGCCCTGGCTGCCTTCGTCGTCCGTGAGCGGACGGCCCGGCACCCGCTCCTCGACCTCCAGCTGGTCGGCCACCCGCTGGTGTCCAGCGGCCTCGCCTACAAGGCCGCGGCGAGCCTCGCGACGGCGGGCCTGGGCTACCTGGTCACCCTCCAGCTCCAGCTCGACTGGGGCTGGCCGCCCGCGCTCGCCGCGCTCGGCATGCTTCCCCAGGTCGTCGTCCTCCTCGCCGGCAGCGCCTTCGTCACGCCGTTCCTGCGGAAGGTCGGCTTCGAGCGCGCGGCCTGGCTGAGCGCGCTCGCCGTCGTCGCCGGCCTCGCGGTCTACGCCGTGCTCGGCACGCTGGGCTACGGCTGGGTCGCGCTCGCCCTCGTCCTCGTCGCGGCCGGGCTCCGTGTGGTGGGCGTGGTCGCGGGGACGAACGTGCTGCGCGGCCTCCCCGCCAACCGCTCCACGATCGGAGCCGCCCTCACCGACACGGCGAGCGAGGTGACCTCCGCCGTCGGGATCGCCGTCGCAGGGACGATCCTCGCCGCCCTGTTCACCGGCAGCGTGGCCACGTCCGGCTGGACGCCGCAGCAGACGGCCGAGTTCCGGCTGTCGGTCGTGGTCGCGGGCCTCGTCCTCACCGCGGTCGCCGCGGCCCTCGTGAGTTGGGGAATGCTGCGCGCCCGGAAAGCCACGGCGGACGCGGCCGATCCTCAGCTCTCCGGCGAGTAGCCGAACCCGGTCACGCGCACCGCGCCGCCGACGGCCCGCACCCCGATCGTGCGGCCGGTGAAGCCGCCGGCCACCTCGGTGGAGAGCAGCCGCCCGTCGATCCGCCCGACCTCGACCACGCCGTCGTCGTCCCGGACGCGGAGCACCACGTCGTCCGGCCCGCCACTCGAGGACGGGACGACGGACGCGACCTCGAGGACCGCGGACGATCCCGCCGCTCCCGTCCCTCCCGGCGCGGCGACGCGGCCGAGCTCGTGGCGCAGCCCGGCCACGCACACCTCGGCCACCGCCTCGTCCCGTTCGCGGCGGACCTCCGCCCAGTAGTCCGTGGCCAGGTGCACCTGCAGCGCAGGGACGCCGCCCTCACCGCGCACCTCCGCCCAGGCCGTCCACGCCGCGTCGCGCGCCCGGACGCAGAGCACCGGCCCGGAGAAGCCGTCGGCGTCGGCGGGCGCCAGCACGATCCCGGGCTCGCCCGGCGTGACCAGACTCGTGGACAACCCCCGCGGGGAGACCCAGCGCGGGTGCAGCGCGGGCTGCTCGAACCGGTCGACGAAGCCGTGGTCGGCGGCGGGTACCGGGTACCGGCCCTCGTCGACCACCGGCCAGCCGTCCACCCAGTCGACGCCGGCGAGGAACGTCTCGCGTCCGTTCACGTGGAAGCCGGGCGTCGCGCCGCGCGGCCGCGCGCCCAGGTAGCACAGCGCCCACTCCCCGTCGGGGGTCTGCACCAGGTCGGCGTGACCGGTGTTCTGGACGGGGTGGGTCGTGCTGCGGTGGCTGAGGACCGGGTTGCCCGGGCACGCCTCCCACGGACCGTCGAGCGACGTCGCGCGGGCGACGCTCACGCAGTGGCCGCGCTCGGTGCCGCCCTCGGCGATCAGGAGGTAGTAGTGGTCGCCGCGACGGAACAGGTGCGGCCCCTCGGGATACGCCAGCCCCGACCCCTGCCACACCCTGCGGACCTCGCCGAGCTGCGCACCCGTCGCCGGGTCAACCGGGGCGGAGAGCAGCCCAGCGGCGCCGTCCACCTCGCCCGACCAGGTCAGGTGGCAGGTGCCGTCGACGTCCCAGAACAGGTCCGGATCGATGCCGACGGCCCAGCCGGTGCGGACGGGGCGGCTCCACGGCCCGGTCGCGGCGGGCGCCCTGGTGATCAGGTGGCCGCCGCCGTAGGAGCCCACGTCGGAGGTGATCAGGTAGAACGCGCCGTCGTGGTGCCGGAGGGTGGGCGCGAAGACGCCGCCGCTGGACGGGCTGCCGGACAGGTCGAGGTGCGCGGGGTCGGTGTAGACGTGGCCGATCGGCTCCCAGGTGACCAGGTCCTCGCTGGCGTGCAGTGGCACGGCCGGGAAGTACTCGAAGCTGGAGTGGGCCAGGTAATAGGTGTGGTCGACCCGGCAGATGCTGGGGTCGGGGAAGAACCCGGCGACGATCGGGACGCTCCCTGCCGGTCCGTCCGGCACGGTCACTCCCCGCCGAGCCGCACGGACGCCCGCCCGCCAGCGGGCGTCTGGACCTCGGCGCCCACCCTCACCTGCCAGGGCGTCGCGGCGTCCGAGCGCACCTCGAGGACGCCGTCGCGGACCGCCCAGACGAACGTCGCCGCCACCTCGCGGCCGTCCGCGGTGGGGACGGAGAACTCGCCGGCAGAACCCTCGGCGGGCTCGAAGAACTCCAGCACGACGCCGTCGGCGTACTCGTAGTCGGGACGGTCGGTCCGCGCGCCCCAGGCGACCACCGAACCCGGCCGCGCCAGCAACGGCAAGCTGTCCAGCTCGTGGGTCTCCGCGACCCAACGGCCGCCGACCACCTTCTCGCCGTCCGAGACCCGCGTCCACGTGCCCGACGGCAGCCAGTACTCGACCGCGCCGTCGGTGCTGAACACCGGGGCGACCAGCAGCGCGTCCCCGAGCATGTACTGGGTGTCGGCCAGCGCCGCAGAGCGGTCGGACGGGAACTCCAGCACCATCGGACGCATCACCGGCACGCCCTCGGCGTGCGCGACCCGTCCGAGCCCGGCCAGGTAGGGCATCAGCCGGTACTTCAGGTGTGTGAACTTCCGGGTGACCTCGACGGCCTCCTCGTCGAACGCCCACGGCACCCGGTAGGAGTCCGACCCGTGCAGCCGGCTGTGCGAGGACAGCAGCCCGAACGCCACCCAGCGCTTGAACACCGTCGGGTCGGGCGTCCCCTCGAAGCCGCCGATGTCGTGGCTCCAGAACCCGAAGCCGGACGCGGCCAGCGACAGCCCGCCGCGCAGCGACTCGGCCATCGCGACGAACGTCGACTCGCAGTCACCGCCCCAGTGGACGGGGAAGCTCTGCCCGCCGGAGGTGGCGGACCGGGCGAACACGACCGCGTCCCCTTCGCCCCTGGCCTCGGTGAGCACCTCGAACACGGCCTCGTTGTAGAGCTGCGTGTAGTAGTTGTGCATCCGCTGCGGGTTCGAGCCGTCGTGCCAGACCACATCGGTGGGGATCCGCTCACCGAAGTCGGTCTTGAACGCGTCCACCCCCTGCCCCACGAGGCGCCGAAGCTGGTCCTGGAACCAGGCCTTCGCGTCCGGGTTGGTGAAGTCGACCAGGCCCATGCCGGCCTGCCACATGTCCCACTGCCACACGTCCCCGGACGGCGTCCGGACCAGGTAGCCGAGCCGCTTGCCCTCCTCGAACAGGTGCGAGCGCTGAGCGATGTAGGGGTTGATCCACACCGAGATCTTCAGGCCGCGGTCGTGCAGCCGGGCCAGCATGCCCTCGGGGTCGGGGAACGTGGCCGGGTCCCAGACGAAGTCGCACCAGTGGAATTGCCGCATCCAGAAGCAGTCGAAGTGGAACACCGACAGCGGCAGGTCGCGCCGGGCCATCTCCTCGACGAAGCCCGAGACGGTCGCCTCGTCGTAGTCGGTGGTGAAGGACGTCGACAGCCACAGCCCGTACGACCACGTCGGCACCTGCGCCGGACGTCCGGTCAGCGCGGTGTAGCGGCGCAGGATCTCCTTCGGCGTCGGCCCGTAGATGACGAAGTAGCTCAGCGACTCGCCCGGCACCGAGAACTGGCAGCGCGAGACGACCTCGGTGCCGATCTCGAACGAGACCCGCTCGGGGTGGTTCACGAACACGCCGTAGCCGGCGTCGGTCAGGTAGAACGGGACGTTCTTGTACGCCTGGTCGGACGCGGTCCCGCCGTCCTCGTTCCAGATGTCGATCGACTGGCCGTTCTTCACGAACGTGCCGAACCGCTCGCCGAGCCCGTAGACGTGGGCGCCGATGCCGAGGCTGAGCTGCTCGAAGAAGAAGGTGTCGGCGTCCGCGTTGGTCACCGAGCCCATGCTGCGCTCGACCGAGGAGGTGAGGACGCGGTCGCCGGCCAGGAAGTCGACCTGCCAGCCCGCTTCGGTGGACACCCGGGCGGTCAGCGGGCCGGACGTGAACGTGGCCGGCCGGCCGGGGGCGTCCGGGGAGGTGATCCCGACCTTCGGGGTGCAGCGCCTCAGTGGGAAGGCGGGGACCTGCTCGCGGCCGCCGGCGTGGTGGGTGGCGGTGACCTCGATCACACCCTCCAGGGGCGAGCGGTAGGTGACCGTGAGCATCGGGCAGTTGAGGGTGTCGCCGCGACCCGACTGCGGACGGGTGGCCGCGTAGACGGTGAGCGCATCGTCGGTCGCGACCACGTCGGTCACCTGCCGGGGGCGCAGCACGGACATCCCCGGGAGGACCTGCCAGTAGCCGTCGGTGAACTTCATTTCTGCCCTTCTTCGAGGATCAGGCTGCCGAGTGGCGCGAGGGCGATCAGGCCCTCGAGTCGCTCGCCGGTGAGCGCGTCGGTGCAGGCGCGGGTCAGCGCCACGGTCCGCGGCTCGTCGGCGAGGTTGGTGACGAAGGTGGTGGTGCCGCGCCGGGCGGCCTCGATGCCGTCGATCGGGAGCGTGAACGGTCCGTCGAACGGGGGGACGCCCGCCGCCTCCAGGCAGCCGGCGACCCAGGCGTCCAGGAACGCTTCGTCCGGGACGGTGGCGAGGTAGCGCATCCGCCCGTCCGCGGACGCGAGCGCCGCCGGGTGCCCGGCGAGCTCCCCGTCCCCGAAGGAGGCCAGCACGACGGCTCTCCTGTCATCCCGGGCTTGACCCGGGATTCTCGTCTTCCGGTTGGTCGGTGGGGGAGATCCCGGCTTTCGCCGGGATGACAGATGAGTCTGTGTCATCCCGGGCTTGACCCGGGATCTCGTGGTCTGAGGACGCGACCGCCCGATCGCTGTCATCCCGGGCTTGACCCGGGATCTCGTCGTCCGGTTGGTCGGTGGGGGAGATCCCGGCTTTCGCCGGGATGACAGATGAGTCTGTGTCATCCCGGGCTTGACCCGGGATCTCGTGGTCCAGGTGGTCCGTCGGAGAGATCCCGGCTTTCGCCGGGATGACGGACAGACCCGCGTCATCCCGGGCTTGACCCGGGATCTCGTCGTCCAGGTGGTCCGTCGGAGAGACCCCGGCTTTCGCCGGGATGACGGTGGCGGGGTGGATCTCGTCGTCCGGGGACGTCACCAGCGGGAACCACTCGCCCCACACGCTCGCGTGGCCGCTCAACTCGCCGACCAGGGACGTGCCGGCCTCCGGCAGCGGCCACCACTCCTCGCCGCCGGCGCCGAGCAGGTCGGTGAAGCCGACAGGGAAGCGTCCCGTGCGGACGGTGGCGTTCGCGTCCACGACCGCGGAGAAAGAGCCGAGCGCGAGCGTCCCCCCGCGCGAGACGAACGCCCGCAGGTTGGCGGTCGCGGCGTCGTCCAGCAGAAACAGCTGCGGTCCGAGCAGCAGGTCGTAGCCGGCCAGGTCGGCGGCGGGGTGGACGATGTCGACCGCGAGGCCCCGACGCCACAAGGGGCGGTACCACGCCCGCAACTGCGGCAGGACGCGAAGCAACTCGCTCGGCAGCCCACGCTCCTCGGCCGCCCACCAGCTCGACCAGTCGAACAGGATCCCGACCCGCGTCGGCACGGGCTCACCCGCGACAGCCAGCCTCGCCAGGTCCGCCCCCAGCCGGACGACCGACCGGTGCAGCCGGGTGTCGGTGCCGGCGTGCGGCACCAGCGCGGAGTGGAACCGCTCCGCCCCCGCCCGCGAGGCCCGCCACTGGAAACTGAGCACCCCGTCGCTGCCGTGGGCGACCGCGCGGAACGCGTCCGCGCGCATCCGGCCCTCCGACTTCGGCAGGTTGTGCGGACGCCAGCTGACCGCGGAGGTGGCCTGCTCGATCAGCAGCCACGGTCCGCCGGCCACCGAACGGGTCAGGTCGTGGGTGAGCGCGGCGATCACGGGCGAGTCGGGGTCGCCCGGGTCGGGGTAGGAGTCGTCGGAGACGACGTCGAGGTGCGACGCCCACGCGAACGCGTCCACGTCCCGGTAGAACCCCATGAAGTTCGTGGTGACCGGACGCCGCAGCAAGTCCCCGGCGCGGATGAGCGCGGCCTGCTCGTCGAACAGCGCGAGCAGGGCGTCCGAGCAGTAGCGGCGCCAGTCGAGCACGTGGGCCGGGTTGACCACGTAGACGGCCTCGCGCGGCGGCAGCACCTCCGCCCAGTCGCTGAACTGCTGGCTCCACACGGCCGTTCCCCAGGCCTCGTTGAGCGCCTCCAGCGTGCCGTAACGCTGCTTCACCCAGGCGCGAAACGCGTCCGCGCAGGAGTCGCAGTAGCAGACCTGGCCGAACTCGTTGCCGACGTGCCACAGCTGCACGGCGGGGTGCTCGGCGTAGTGGGCGACCAGGTCGGTGACGAGGGACGCGGCCGCGGCCCGGTAGGCCGTCGATGAAGGGCAGAAGTGGTTGCGAGACCCGGGCGAGAGCCGGACGCCGGCCGCGGTCAGCGGCAGCGTCTCCGGGTGGGCGAGGGACAGCCAGCGCGGCGGGCTCGCCGTGGGCGTGGCCAGGTCGACCGCGATGCCCTTCGACCAGAGCAGGTCGATGATCCGGTCCAGCCAGCCGAACTCGCGGCGTCCGGCGGACGGCTCGAGGGCGCTCCAGCTGAACACCCCGACGGTGACCAGGTTCACGCCCGCCGCGACCATCGCCTCGACGTCTTCGGCCCAGATGGCCTCGTCCCACTGCTCGGGGTTGTAGTCGCCGCCGAACAGGAGGCAGGGGTCGCCGGCGCGCGAGGTCTGCGGCAGCAGCGCGACCATGGGCCCACCTCCTCGTACAGCCAATCGAAGCGCTTCAACACTATCTGATTCCGTGACTTGATACAGTCCCTTCCACGAGGACATTTTGGTCAGCGAGGGGAGGCCGTCGTGGTGGACGAATCCGCGCTTGCTCCGTCGCTCCGCGCCGTCCCCGTCGGTGATGGCGAGTCACTCCTGTGGTATCGGCAGCCCGCCGAAGAGTTCATCGAAGCGCTTCCCATCGGGAACGGCCTCATCGGGGCCATGACCTACGGACGCCTCGGCGGCGACCTCCTCCGGCTGAACGAGGGATCCGCGTGGTCGGGCGGTCCCGGCTCGGCCGCGGTGCCCGACCTCGACGCAGCAGCGGGGGCGGCGCTGCTGGCCCGCGCCCGTGGTCTGGTCGACGCCGGCGACCCCGTCGCGGCGGAGGAGCACCTGCGGGCGTTCCAGGCCGGCCACTCACAGGCGTTCCTCCCGTTCGCCGACCTGGCGATCGCCGCGCTCGACGCCGACGCGTCCGCGCCGCAGGACGGAGGCCCGCAGCGCTGGCTGGACCTGCGCGAGGCGACCGCCGGCCACCGCTACGTCGTGGCCGGGTCGGAGGTCCACCACCGCACGTTCGCCAGCCACCCCGACCGCGTCCTCGTCCACACCGTCGACGTGCGGTCCAGCGACGGATCACCCCGCCCCACCCGGTTCGCCGTCTGCGCGGAGCCCCGCCTGCGCGCAGCCGACGGACTTGCCTGGTCGATCGAGGGCGGAGTGGCCCGCGGCTACCTCGAACAGCTGCTGCCGAGCGACGTCAGCCCCGACCACGAGGTGCGCACCGGCAACGTCCGCTACTCGCCGGCCTCCCGGCACGGCGGGCTGGCGCTCGCCGTCGTCGCCTCCCCGGACGCGGAACTGGCCCTCGACCCCGACGACCACAGCCGCGTGCTCATCGCGGACGCGACCGCACTGTTCGTCGTCGTCGCCACCGGGACGACCCTGGCCGGCGGCCTGCCCCACGCCGACGCGGCGCCCGACCGGGACGCGCTGCGTGCGCTGCTGGCCGGGCGGGTCGGGCTGGCCTGCGAACACGGCGTTGGCGCCCTGCACGAGCGGCACGTCGACGACCACCGGGCGCTCTGGAACCGCTCGCGACTCCACTTCGAGGCGGCCGCGCCGGCGCTGCCCACCGACGAGCGGCTCGCCCTCAGCGCAGAGCGCGGCGGCGACCTCGGGATGCTGCCGCTGCTGTACGGCTACGGCCGCTACCTGCTGATCGCGTCCTCGCGCCCGGGCGGCTTCCCCGCCCACCTGCAGGGCCTCTGGAACATCGAGCCGGTGCCGCCGTGGAGCAGCAACTACACGATCAACATCAACACCCAGATGAACTACTGGGCGGCCCTGCCGACCGGGCTGGCCGAGTGTGCGGAGCCGCTGCTGGACCTGATCGAACTGCTGGCCGACACCGGACGCGCCGCCGCAGCGGTCTACGGCGCGTCCGGCTGGGTCGCGCACCACAACACCGACCCCTGGGGACAGGCGGCCGCGGTCGGCGCCGGCATCGGGGACGCCTGCTGGTCGGCGTGGCCGATGGGCGGGGTCTGGTTGTGCCGGCACGTCGCCGACCACGTCCGCCACACCGGGGACGCGGCCCTCGCCCGGCGCTTCCTCCCGGTCGTCGAGGGCGCCTGCCGGTTCGCGTCCGACTGGATCACCAGGGACGCCGACGGCTCACCGCGCACGTCACCGGCCACCTCGCCGGAGAACCACTACGTCACCCCTGACGGCCTGGTGGCCGCCGTCGCCACGTCCACAACGATGGACGTCGCGCTGCTCCGCGACCTCGCGCGTACCGCCGCCCTGCTGCACGACCTGGCGCGGAACGGGGACGGTTCTGTTTCACGCCATCCCGACGCCGACTGGCTGCCCGCGTTCACCGACCTGGTCGCCGCCCTGCCCGACCCGCACATCGGCCCGGACGGAGAGGTCGGCGAGTTCGCGGGCACGTTCGCCGAGTTCGAGCCCCACCACCGGCACACCTCGCACCTGGTCGGCATCCACCCGCTGGGCAGCTGGACGCCGGAGAGCACCCCCGAACTGTGGGCGGCGGCGAAGCGTTCGCTGGACCGGCGCGGACCCGGCTCGACGGGCTGGTCGCTGGCGTGGCACCTGTGCCTGTCCGCCCGCCTCGGGGACGCCGACCGAGCCGCCGAGTCGCTGCGCCGCGCGGTGCGTCCGCCCGCCGACGACGGCCCACACAGCGGCGGCCTGTGCCCGAACCTGTTCAGCACGCACCCGCCGTTCCAGATCGACGGCAGCTTCGGCCTGGTCGCAGGGCTGGTCGAGCTCCTCGCGCAGTGGGAGCCGGGCCGCCTCACTCTGCTGCCCGCCGTCCCCTCCGACTGGCCGGACGGGTCGGTCACCGGACTGCACGGCCCCGACGGCTGGACGCTCGACCTGCGCTGGCAAGGGCGGACGCCCGTCGAAGCACGGCTGACCCACGACGGCCGCTCGGGCGCCGAGGGCGTCGACGTGCGGTGGCCGGGCGGACGTTCCAGCGTCCGGGTCGAGCCCGGTCGAACCACTATCCTGACCACCACCAACGCATTCGGAAGTGAGGGCTGATGGCGACCATCGAGGACGTCGCCCGGCTCGCCGGAGTCTCCACGTCCACCGTGTCCTACACGCTCAGCGGCAAGCGGGCGATCTCGGCCCGGACAAAGGCCCGGGTGCAGAAGGCGATCACCGACCTCGACTACCGCCCGCACGAGGCCGCGCGGGCGCTCGCGTCCTCGCGGTCGAACATCCTGGGCCTGATGGCGCCGCTGCGCACGGCCGTGAACGTCAACGTGATCATGGAGTTCGTCGCCGGCGTGGCCGAGCGGGCGCGCGAGTTCGACTACGACGTGCTGCTGCTGACCAAGGACGACCAGGACGCGATCCCGCGGGTGGCGTCCGGGTCGATGGTGGACGGGCTGATCCTGATGGACATCGAGGCGAAGGACGCCCGCATCCCGATCGCCGCGCAGGTGCGCCAGCCGGTGGTGCTGATCGGTGGCCCCGACGACCCGCAGGGCCTCAGTTGCGTCGACTTCGACTTCGAGGCGGCCGCGCGGCTCGCCGTCCGCCGGCTCGTCGGAGCGGGGCACCGCCGGATCGCGCTCGTCGGACCGTCGGAGCAGGTGCTGGCGCGCGGCACGTCGTACGCCGTCCGGCTGCACCGGGGCTATCGCGACCAGTGCGCGAGCGCGGGCGTACCGAGCCTGATCCTCCCCGGCGACGGCGACCCCGCCGCGGCGGCAGGGGTGGTGGACCGGCTGTTCGATGCCGAGCCGCAGCTGACCGGACTGGTCGTGCACAACGAGTCCGCGCTGCCGTTCATCCTGGACGCGCTGGCCGACAGGGACCCGTCGACGCCGGTGGAGGTGCTGGCGATCTGCCCCGCCGACCTGGCCGCCGGGTACCGCTCGCTCACGGACTTCATCGACATCCCGGCCCACCTGATCGCGCAGACCGCCGTGGACATGCTGCTGGACCGACTGTCGGGGGACGTGAGTCCGGAGACCCGCCTGATCGCGCCGCGGCTGGCCGTCCGGAACTGAGGCGGCCGGTGCCGGGCCGTCGCGTCCGGCCGCGGCAGGAGAGGATCGTGCCATGCAGGTGAACCCGGACAACCGGACCTTCCAGGGCATCACGACCCTGCTGTCGTTCATCGCCCTGAATGTCATCTACCTGCTGTGCTGTGTCCCGGTCGTCACGATCGGGGTGGCCACCAGCGCGCTGTACGAGGTGACGTTCCGCTACGCCGACGAGGAGAGCGGCAACCTGCTCAAGGACTACTTCGTCGCGCTGAAGCGGAACCTCGTGCAGGCGAGCGTGGTGTTCCTGGCGCTGGCCGTCCCGCTCGCCCTGATGGTGTTCGCGGCGGTGTTCTGGTCGTCGCTGAACAGCACGGTGTCGTGGGCGGCGTCGGCGCTCGCCGGCCTCGCCGCGGCCTACCTGTTCGCGGCGATCCTCCACGGGATGGCGCTGGTCGCGTCCTTCCACAACACCAC
The DNA here is from genome assembly GCF_049840635.1 of Propionicimonas sp. Lineage (GTDB taxonomy): Bacteria > Actinomycetota > Actinomycetes > Propionibacteriales > Propionibacteriaceae > Propionicimonas. The sequence goes on along the minus strand of NZ_JASGKL010000005.1, from coordinate 1,405,872 downwards.
CCGGCAGACCCTGAAGAACGCCATGCTGCTGCCGATCGTGGTCCCGCTGAGGACGCTGTGGATCGTGCTGGTGCCGCTGACCTGCTTCGCGCTGATGGTGGTCGTCCCCGCCTTCACCTTCATCGTCGCGACGCTCGGCTTCTCCGTCGGCGCGTACGGCACCGCGTTCCTCTTCCGTCCGGTCTTCCGCCGCTTCTCCGAAGCCGGCGCCACCGACTGAGCTCTCGCCGGAGCCGCTGGGTCGCTACACGGACGGACGCCGGGATCTCCGGACGGACCCTCGGCAAGGACGCGGAGATCCCGGGTCAAGCCCGGGATGACAGGGGGCGGGTTGGGTGTTTCACGGTTCCTGAGGAGGGTCCGTGAGGGACGAGCGGGCGCGTCACGAAGGGCCGCCGGCCTGGTCAGGGGCCGCCGGTTGTCGCTCCGGTCGAGGGCCTCCGTTCGGCGTTGAGGGCCTCTGTTCGCGTCGAGGGCTCTTGTCTGGGCGGGGGCTTTCGACGGGAGCGGTGGCTCTCGAGCCGGAAGGGTGGCTCTCGGTGGGGGTGGGGTGGGTGTTTCACGGTCCCTGAGGAGGGTCCGTGAGGGACGAGCGGGCGCGTCACGAAGGGCCGCCGGCCTGGTCAGGGGCCGCCGGTTGTCGCTCCGGTCGAGGGCCTCCGTTCGGCGTTGAGGGCCTCTGTTCGCGTCGAGGGCTCTTGTCTGGGCGGGGGCTTTCGACGGGAGCGGTGGCTCTCGAGCCGGAAGGGTGGCTCTCGGTGGGGGTGGGGTGGGTGTTTCACGGTCCCTGAGGAGGGTCCGTGAGGGACGAGCGGGCGCGTCACGAAGGGCCGCCGGCCCGGTCAGGGGCCGCCGTTGTCATCCCGGCGAAAGCCGGGATCTCGGCGGCTGTGGGGTCAGCCTCGTCCCGGAGATGCCGGGTCAAGCCCGGCATGACAGGGAGCGCAGAAGCTGCGGACGCAGCAGGGGCCCGGGAAGATCCCGGGCCCCTGTCGCGGTCAGCGGGTGGTCAGCCGAAGTCCTTCACGACAGCGAGGCGGGCGTCGTTCTGGGACTTGGCGTTGGCCATGTCCACCTCGAGGACCTTGGCGTAGCCGAGGCCGTCCACGGTCTTGCCGAGCTCGTCGATGAGCGAGTTGAAGGACGAGTCGTCCTTCGCGAAGCTCGCCTTCCACGAGTACTCCACGATCGAGGCCTTGATCTGGTTGCGCAGCGTCTGGATCTCGGAGTCGTCGGTCGGGGTGGTGAAGCCGGCGCCGGGGGCGACGAGCAGCTTGTTGTTGTCCTTCAGGTAGCCCATCGTGGTCTTGGCGTTGCCCATGTGCGAGCTCCAGTCCTTGGTCAGCGGGTTCTCCTGCGTGGCCTGGAAGGTCTCCCACATCTTGTAGCTGAACGGGTAGCCGGTGTCCGGATCGGTGTCGATCGGCAGCACGGCGGTGAAGTTCAGCCAGGACGCACCGTCGGTGTAGGTGCCGCCACCCCACTCGGTGGGGACGTCGGCGCCTGCGCCGGCCAGCGCCTTCATGCCGAAGTCGTTGAGCTCCGGCTTCTTGTCCGCGTTGAGGTCCCACGTCAGCGTCCGGGGGCCCGCGGCACCCTGGGTCTGGCTGTTGTTGGTGTACGTGCCCTCGGAGGAGTAGATCCAGTTGGCGAACGCTGCGATCCGCTCGGGGTCCTTGGCCTTCGAGCCGATGGTCAGGATCTGCGTCCCGCCATAGACGGCCGCGCCGTAGGAGAAGACCAGCATGTCGGCCAGCGGCGCGATCATGAAGCCCTTGCCGTCGGCCATGTTGTCGGTGGTGTTGAACGCCGCCTGGCCCTGCCACGGCCAGAACGAGAACAGCACCTGGCCCTTCTGGATCTTCGAGAACACCGTGTCGTAGTTCTGCGTGGTCGAGTCGGGATCCAGCATGCCCATCTGGTTGGCCTTGTTGAAGAACTTCAGGCTGCGCACGTAGGCCGAGTTCGGGTCGACGATGCTCTGGTAGTCCGAGCCGTCCGCCTTCGCCAGCACGAAGCCCATCTCGTCGTAGCCGTAGAAGCAGGCCGGCTGCTTGCCCGCCGTCATCATGTTGCCGTCCCAGTCCTTGAACAGCGACAGGGCGTAGACCTTCTTGCCGTTGGCCGCGGTGGGCTGCGCCTGCTGCATCTGCTGCAGCACCGGCAGCAGGTCCTCCAAGGTGCCGATCGCGGGGTAGCCGACCTTGGCGTACAGGTCCCAGCGCAGCATCGGGCCGAAGGTCGGGTCGATGCCCTCGGACGGGTCGGTCGGCTTCAGGCCGGAGACCTGCAGCGGGAAGCCGTAGGTGCCGTCCTTGCCGTCGTTCAGCTTGGTCGTGGCCCGGTCGAAGCGGGAGACGTTGGTCATGCTGCCGAAGTACGGCGTCGAGTCGAGCAGCAGCCCGCCGTCGGTCAGCTCGTCGAACTTCTGGCCCTTGTCGGTGATGATCAGGTCGCCGAGGTTCCCCGCCGCGACGCGGGTGTTGTACAGGGTGTCACCGCCGCCGGCCACGTTCGGGGCGATGATGTTCAGCTTCATGTTGAACCGGTCGTGGACGATCTTCGCGAACCAGCCCGGCTGGACGCCCATCTTGTTGGCCAGGCCGTCGAAGACGTCGATCGTGATCTCGTCCGACCAGGAGGTCGGGAAGGCGGAGACCGCCGACGCGCTCGGTGAGGCGGCGCCCCCGCCCGAGGTGCAGGCGCTGAGCAGGGGGGCCACGGCCGCAGCCGCTGTGGCGCCGGCGGCCAGGCCGAGGAAGCGCCGTCGGGTGAACGGCGAGGCGGTGGGGACCATGGGTCGGGTTCCTTTCATTGGTGGGTGACTGCGTTGTCGTTCCGGCTCAGCCCTTGACGGCGCCGAGCATGATGCCCTTCACGAAGAAGCGCTGGAAGAGGGGGTAGATGAACAGGATCGGCGCCACCGCGAGCACGGCGACGGTCACCTGGATGGACGTGGCGGTCTGGGACGTGGCCGCCGACGCCACCGAGCCGATGTTGCCGCCCGCCTGTTGCGCGGCCAGCGCGAGGCTCGCGGCCTGGCTGATGTACATGTAGAGCACGAACTGCAGGGTGTAGAGGCTCTGGTCGGTGACGTAGATCAGGGTGTCCTGGAAGCTGTTCCACTGGGTCACGGCGGAGAAGATCGCCACCGTCGCCAGGATCGGGGTCATGCTCGGCAGCATGATCCGGAAGAAGATCTGGAAGACGTTCGCCCCGTCCACCTCGGCCGCCTCCTGCAGGGACGCGGGCAGCGACTCGACGTAGGTCTTGACCAGGATGATGTTGAAGGGCGCGACGACGAACGGGAGGATGTAGACCCAGAAGTTGTTGGTCAGGCCGAGCGTCTTCATGATCAGGAAGATCGGGATGATGCCGGCGTTGAAGTACATCGTGATGACGATCAGCCGGTACCAGAGCTGGCGCTTCCACATCCGCTGCTGGGTGAACATGAACCCGAGGAAGGCGGACGCGAACACCGTCGCCACCGTCCCGAGCACCGTCCGCGCCACCGACACCATCGCGGCCGCGGGCAGCCCGGGCAGCTTGAACACCTCGAGGTAGTTCTGCAGGTGGAACCCGATCGGCCACCAGCGGACGTCGCCCTGGGCGGACAGGTCGTTGGCGCTGACCGAGTTGATCAGCAGGAAGTAGAACGGGTAGGCGCAGATCACGGCGAACGCGAGGAAGACCAGCCCGGTCACGATCGTGAACACGACCCCGCCGACGGTGTACCGGGGCCGGCGACGACGCTCCGGTGCCCGGACGGCTGCTGCAGTGGTGGCCATCGCGTCCCCTAGATGATCGAGGTCCCGCGGACGCGCTTGGCGATCGCGTTGACGGTGAGCAGGAGGATGACCCAGACGACGCTCTTGAGCATGCTGATCGCGGTCGCCAGCGAGAGGCTGTTGCCCGTCATGCCGACGTTGTAGACATACAGGTCCAGCACCTGGATGTACGTCTTGTTGAACGCGTTCTGGAACACGTAGTACTGCTCCATGCCGTTGTTCAGGATGTTCGCCACCGACAGCAGCAGCAGCACCAGGTAGGTGGGCATGAGTTCCGGCACCGTGATGTGCCACATGGTCTGGAAGCGGCCCGCCCCGTCCACCTTCGCCGACTCGTACAGCGAGGGGTCGATGCCCGAGATGGACGCGAGGTAGAGGATCGCGCCCCACCCGAGGGTCTTCCAGACGCCCCAGGCCAGCATCGTGAGCCAGACGTTCTGGTCGGTGTCGAGGAACTTGATCGGCGCGGTGACCAGGCCCGAGTCGATCAGGATCGAGTTGACCAGGCCGGTCGAGGAGAACATCGAGAACGCGATCATGTAGACCAGCACCCACGAGATGAAGTTCGGCAGCGTGGTGAGGGTCTGGACGGCGTTCTTGAACCAGGGCGCCTTGATCTCGTTGAGGAAGACGGCGAAGCCGAGCGGCAGGATCGACGACGCGATGCCCAGCAGGCTCATCCCGAGCGTGTTCGCCATCACCTGGATGATCTGCCGGACCTGCGTCTCCGAGCCGACCAGCAGCTGGAACCACATCAGGCCGACGAACTTGCTGCCGGCCAGGCCGCGCGCCGGGCGGTAGTCGAAGAGGGCGTACACCCAGCCGGCCAGCGGCAGGTAGTTGAACAGGAGGACCAGGACCAGGAACGGGACGATCGCGACGAACATCCACACGGACTTCTTGCCCCGACCGCGTCGGGGGGCGGGCGACTCGACCTCAGCGATGGTCGCCACGGCCTGCGGCGGGGTGGCGGTCACCGTGGCGTCCCTCCGGGGACGGTGCGCCCACGGCCACCGGTCCTTCGAGTTGCTCGGTCCACTGCCACTCCCTCGTGCTGCGTCCAACGGATCGACACCATAGTCGAAACGCTTCGCTAAGAACGCTAGCAAAACTCGGGCCGGATTGGCAGTGCTGTTGCAGGAATGTGATCTGCCGTGCCTACTCCTGCCCGCGCCGAGAGGCCGTAGGCTGGACCCGACGGGGGCCGACGAGGGCCCGAGCAAGTCGAATCGCTTCGAAAGGCGGACGTGAATGGCCATCGACGAGGATGCCTTCTCCGGGCAGGTGGACCGCGTGCTCGGCGCACTGGACCCCGGCGAGCGGATCGCCCTGCTGCACCAGCACACGCCGCCCGTCCCACGGCTCGGCCTGACTGCCTTCCACACCGGGGCGGAGGCGCTGCACGGTGTCGCCTGGGTCGGCACCGCGACCCACTTCCCGCAGCCGGTGGCGCTCGCCTGCACGTGGGACCCGGAACTCACCGAACGCGTCGGAGCCGTGGTCGGCACCGAGCTGCTCGCGATGCGGGCGAACGGGGTGGGCGTCAGCCGCAACGTGTGGGCGCCGGTGGTGAACCCGCTGCGACACCCCCGCTGGGGACGCAACGAGGAGGGCTACTCCGAGGATCCGCACCTGACCGCCGACCTGGCCACCGGCTACGCGCGCGGCATGCGGGGGCCGGACGGGCAGAACTGGCGGGTGGTGCCGACCCTGAAGCACTTCGCCGGCTACAGCAACGAGACCGACCGGGCGGTGTCCTCGTCCCAGCTGCCTCCGCGGGTGTTCCACGAGTACGAGCTCCCCGCCTTCGCCGGCCCGGCCCGTGCGGCCGCCGTCGGCGCGGTGATGCTGTCCTACAACCTGATCAACGGCCGGCCCGCCCACCTGTGTGCGGACCTGCTCGCCGAGCTGCGCGCGCTGGCCGGCGTCGAACTGCTCGCCGTGTCCGACGCGTACGCCCCGGCCAACCTCTGGCAGTGCGAGCGGTACTACCCGGACCGCACGAGCGCCTACGCCGCCGCGCTGCGGGCCGGGCTGGACTCGTTCACGGTGGACGACGCGAACCCCGTCCCAACGCTGGAGGCCCTCCACGCGGCGCTCGAGGCGGGCCTGATCGACGCGGCCGACATCGATCGCGCCGCACGCAGGGTGCTGCTGGTCCGGGCCCGGACCGGGGAGCTCGCCGACGATCCGGAGGCCCCCGGCGTCCTCGACACCCCGGAGCACCGTGCACTGGCCAGGGAGGCCGCCGGCCGCGGCGTCGTCGTCCTGGCCAACGACGGCGTGCTGCCGCTGGCCGACCTCGACCGCGTCGCCGTGATCGGCCCCCTGGCCACGCGCGTGCTCCCGGACTGGTACTCCGGGACGCCGCCCTACCGGGTGACGGTCGCCGACGCCGCGCGGGAGCTCGCCGGGGACGCGGTCGTCGTCGACGGCTCGGACCGCATCACCCTGCGCGCCCCCGACGGCGCCTACCTCGTCACCGCCCCGGACGGCGCGGTGCTCGCGTCCGGGACCACCCCGACGGCGTGGGACGTCACCGACTGGGGCCACGGCACGTGCACGCTGGCGTCCGCGGACACCGGCCTGCTGTGGACGGCGCCCGGCGAGCGCGGCGTGTGCGCCACCGCCCCCGCACCGCAGGGCTGGGAGGTGCAGGAGTCGTTCCGGTTCGACCGCTTCGACGACGGGACGGTGGCGGTGCAGCACCTCGGCTCGGGCCGCTGGCTGCGCGTCGAGGTCTACGGGGGACGCGTGGTCGCCGGGGCGCTCACGATCGGGGAGGCGACCCGGTTCACGTGGGACCTGCTCCGGGACGGGATCGCGGAGGCGGCCGCTGCGGCCGCCGCGTGCCCGACCGTCCTGTGCGTGCTCGGGAACGACCCGCACCTGCTCGGCAGGGAGGCCGCCGACCGTCCCGACCTCGCGCTCCCCGAACGCATGGCCGCGCTGTGGCGCGCCGCGCGTGCGGCCAACCCGCGCAGCGTCCTCGTGCTGGTGTCCAGCTACCCCTACGTGCTGGACGCGTCCGCCCGCGAGGCGGCGGCGATCGTCTGGACGGGCCACGCCGGGCAGGAACAGGGTCACGGGATCCTCGACGTGCTCACCGGAGCGGTGGAGCCCAGCGGGCGGCTCGCGCAGACCTGGTGGGCCGACGAGGCGGACGCCGGCGACCTGTTCGACTACGACATCCTCGGCTCGTCGATGACCTACTGGTACAACGCGGCGACCCCGCTGTACGCGTTCGGGCACGGGCTCACCTACTCGTCCGTGGCCTACCGCGCGCTCTCGGTCGCCGTCGGGCCGGACGGTGTCGAGGCGTCGGTGACGGTGGAGAACACCGGCGCCCGCGAAGCGACCGAGGTCGTGCAGGTCTACACCAGCGCTCCCGACCACCGGCTGCGGGTGCCGCGCCGGCTGGGTGGCTACGCGCGCGTCCGGCTGGCGCCGGGGGAGAGTCGCACGGTGACGATCCGGGTGCCGCTCGACCGGTTCCAGGTCTGGGACGTGGCCTCGGACCGGTTCCTGCTCGAGCCGGGGACGTACCGCCTCACGGCCGGCCCGGACGCCGACACCGCCGCGCTGGTCGCGTCCGTGGAGTTCGACGGACAGCCGCACCCCGGCCGGACGCTGCCACTGCGCGCCGAGGCCTTCGACGAGTGCGTGGGCACCCGGCTGGAGGAGGAGACCCTCGAGGCCGGCACGGTCGCGACGGCGCCCGGCGGCACCGGCGCGTTGGAGTTCCGCGACGTGACCGCGCTGCCCGCCGAGCTGGTGGCGCGGGTCGCCCGTACGGCCGAGGGGCCGGCGGCAGTCGGGGTCCAGCTGCGGGCCGGCGGCGCGACGGCCTGGTCGGACGAGGTGGTCGCCGAGGTCCCTGCGCGGCTCGGCCGGCACGAGTTCGCGGAGGTCGCCCTGGTCGTCCCTGCGGCGTGGGCCGACGGCGGGGACGTCCGGGTGCAGTTGCGCGGTCCCGTCCGCGTGGCCGAACTGGCCGGGCTGCCGTGACCCCCGGGGAGGGGAGGGAACGGCGATGGTGACCATCACCGACGTCGCCCGCTACGCGGGGGTGTCGGTCTCGACCGTGTCCTACGCCCTGTCCGGCAGCCGGCCGGTGCGGCCGGAGACCCGGGCGCGGGTGCGGGCGGCGATGCGCGAGCTCGGCTACCGCCCCAGCACGTCCGCGCAGTCGCTGGCCAGCCGGCGCCGCGGCGTCCTCGCCCTGCTCTACCCGATGGTCGACCGTGGGGTCGGCGGCACCGGGGGCGAGTTCGTCCAGGGGATCGCCGGCCGTGCGCGGGACCTCGGCTACCAGCTGGTCGTGTGGCCCTTCCGCTCGAGCGACCGCAGGGAGGTGCTCGAACTGCTCGGACGCGGCATGGCCGACGGCGTGGTCGTGATGGAGGTGGAGGCGGGCGACGCGCGCGTCCAGGCGCTGGAGGCCGCCGGCGTGCCCTACGTGATGGTCGGCCGCACCACGGACGCCGAGGATCGTCCCAGCATCGACATCGATATCGCCGCAGCGCTGGTTGACGCCGTCGACCTGCTCGCTGGCCTCGGCCACACGGAGATCGCCTTCCTCGGCCACTCCTCCGCGAGCCTTGCCGCCGGCTACGGACCGAGCGCGCGGGCGGCGGCGGCCTACACGGCGCAGCTGGCCGCGCGGGGCCTGCGTCCGCTCCTCCTCCCGTGCGAGGACTCCCCGGAGGCCGGCCGCCGTGCGGCGGCGGCGCTGCTGTCCGCCGAACCGGCGGTGACCGCGGTGATTACGATGAACGAGCTGGCGACCTTCGGCCTCCTCGCCGGGCTGCGGAGCGGCGGTGTGGCGGTGCCCGAGCGGATGTCGGTCCTCGGGGTGGTCACCTCGCCGGGGGTGGGCGCCCTCAGCGAGCCGCCGCTGACCACGCTGCACGCGATGGGGGAGCAGGTGGGGGCGCTCGCCGTGGACCGACTGGTCTGCCAGCTCGACCCGGACGCCGACCCGGCGCCGAACCGGCTGGTCCGGTGCGTCCTCGTGCCCGGGGGGAGCGTGGCGCCCGCCCCGGTGCTCGGCTAGCGGCCCACCCGCTCGGCGATCAGCGCCTTCAGGGCCTCCACGTCGTTGGGCAGGTCGATCACATGGCGGGGCAGGTCCTCGATGCCGGCGAACCGTTCGGGGCGCTCGGGCTCGCGTCCGACCGCCTCCAGGATCGTGGCGGAGAACTTCACCGGAAGCGCGGTCTCGGTTACCACCATCGGGGTGCCGGGACGGACGAAGCTGCGCGCCACGTACACGCCGTCGGCGGTGTGCGGGTCGAGCAGCACCCCGTCGGCGGCGTCGACCGCGGCGATGGTCGCCAGCCGGTCGGCGTGGGTCGAGGACGCGGAGACGAACCCGAACCGCTCCTGCAGGCCCGCGAACTCCGGGGTGCCGGACAGGTCGAAGAACCCGTCGCGCGGCAGCCGGACGGCGAACAGGTCGCGGACGCGGTCGCCGTCGCGTCCGAGCAGGTCGAAGACGAACCGCTCGAAGTTGGACGCCTTCGAGATGTCCATGCTCGGCGAGGACGTGGCGTGCGTCTCCGCTGCCGACCGCACCCGGTACACGCCGGTGCGGAAGAACTCGTCGAGGACGTTGTTCTCGTTGGTGGCCAGCACCAGCCGCCCGATCGGCACCCCCATCATCCGGGCGACGTGGCCCGCCATGATGTTGCCGAAGTTGCCCGTGGGGACGCAGACGTCCACCACCTCGTCGTCCGCGGAGGTCACCCGCAGCCAGGCCGCGACGTAGTACACGACCTGCGCGACCAGCCGCGCCCAGTTGATCGAGTTGACGGCGCCCAGGCTGTACCGCTGCTTGAACGCCAGGTCGGACGCGACCAGCTTGACCAGGTCCTGGCAGTCGTCGAACACGCCGGCCACGGCGACGTTGACGATCGCGGGGTCGTCGATGCCGAACATCTGCGCCTGCTGGAACGGGCTCATCCGGCCGGCGGGGGTGAGCATGAACACCCGGACCCGCGGCAACCCGCGCATCGCGTACTCGGCGGCGGAGCCGGTGTCGCCGCTCGTCGCGCCGAGGATGTTCAGCTCCTGGCCGCGCCGCTCCAGCTCGTACTCGAACAGCTGGCCGAGCAGCTGCATGGCCATGTCCTTGAAGGCCGCGGTCGGGCCGTCCGACAGGTGCGCGAGCCACAGGCCCCCGTCCAGCTCGCTCACCGGCACGATCGCCGGCGTCGCGAACACGGTGTCGTTGTAGGCCCGCGCGCAGATCCCGGCCAGGTCGTCGGACGGGATGTCGCCGACGAACGGCGTCAGCACGGCGTGCGCGAGGGCCGCGTACCCCTCCTCGGCGAGCAGCGTGCGCCACCGGGCGAGGGTGGCCGCGTCCACCTGCGGGTAGGACTCGGGCAGGTACAGTCCGCCGTCGGGGGCCAGCCCCTCGAGCAGGATGTCGCTGAAGCCCGGACGGGGATCGTCGGGCAGGCCTCGGGTGGACACGTAACGCACCCGAGAACTCTACCCAAAGCCCTCCGCTCTCCCGGGCCGGCGGGGCGAGCGGGCGGAAGACTAGACCCATGGTGAAGACACAGCTCGCGACACTCCGGGCCGGGTTGCGTTTTGCGTTGTCACCCTTGGATCATGGCTAGGTGCTCGATCCCGCCGTGCGTCCCCCCACTCAGCCGGCCGGTAGCGAGTTGACCAGACAGGCGACCGAGATTCTGACGCAGGCGCAGAACCTGGCTGATCAGCTGCGCACCGAGGCCCAGGCCGAGGCCGATGCCGTGCGCGCGGAGACCGCCCGCAACCGGGAGCTCAACGACCAGCTTGCCCGCGAGGTGGCCGACCACAGGGCCGCGGCGGAGCAGGCGATGACCAGCGCGGCCGCCCGTCTCGAGGAGGCCAGGCAGGACGCGGTCATGCTCCTGTCCGACGCCACCGAGCAGTCCGGACTGATCACCCAGACCGCAGAGCGGACCGCGGCGGAGGTGGTCGCTTCGGCTCGCGCCGAGGCCGACAGGATTATCCAGGACGCGAAGATCAAGGCCGCGACGATGGCCAACACCGCCAAGCGCACCGAGGACGAGGTGCGCCAGCGCCTGGACGCCAGGGTGACCGCGGTGGACGCCGAACTCACCGACCGGCGCAGGGCGCTGGAGTCGGAGGAGGCGCAGCGCAGGGACCTGCTGGACGCGGAGCTCGCCGGCCTGCGCGGCCACGTCACCGACGAGCTGGCCCGGTTGCGTGCCGAGCTGGAGGAGGAGTCCGGGACGCGCAGGGCGAAGCTGGCCTCCGACCGGGAGCGCTTCGAGGCGGAGGCCGCCGACCAGAAGGCGGCCGCGCAGGCCGAGCGCGAGGCGCTGGCCGCCGACGCGCAGGCGAAGGCGGACGAGCAGCTGGCCGCGGCCGCCGCGCACGTCGCCTGGACCGAGCAGGCGATGGCAGAGCTGCGGGCGAGCGTGGCCGCGGAGGCAGAGGCCGCCCGACGCCAGCACCACAACGAACTGGCCGAGCATGCCCGCGGCGTCCGCCAGCAGGTCGAACTCGCCCTCACCACGACCACGCACCGCAACCAGGCGGCGGTGTCGGAGGCGAACGCGGTCGCCGAGGACCTGACCGGCAGGGCCCGCGCGGTGCTGGACGCGGCCGAGCGCGACGCCGTGAACACCCGGCGGCAGGCGGCGGAGGACGCCGACCGGCAGCGGGCGGCGACCGAGGCCGAGGTGCGTGCCCAGCTGGAGCGGGCCGAACGCCGGCTGGCCGAGGCGGAGGCGGGGGCGAAGCTCGTCCGCGAGCGCACGGCCGCCGACCTTGAGAAGCTGCAGCGCGACACCTACGAGGCCACCAGGGCGTCCAGGGACGAGGCGGTCACGCTGCTCGCCAACGCCCGCACCGAGGCCGACGCCATCCGCAGCGACGCCAGGGCGATGCTCGACCGAGCCCGCGCCGAGGTCGCGCAACTGGCCCGCCGCCGTGACGACATCAACGCCCAGCTCGGGCACCTGTCCGGGGTGATCGAGGCGCTCGCCGTCTCCGAACGTCCCGCCCCCTCAACCCAGCAAGGAATGGAAGAAGGATCATGACCCAGCAGAACGCAGCCTTCCGCACCGTCATGCGCGGCTACGACCCGAGCGAGGTCGACCGTGCCCTCGCTGATGTCCAGAAGGCCCTCGAGCAGGCGAGGGCCGAGGCGGGCAGCGGCGCCGTGGCGTCCACCAAGCTCACCTCCCAGGTCGCGCAGCTGGAGGAGCAGGCCAACTCCTACCGCGCCCGGATCGCCGCCCTCGAGCAGGAGCAGCGCGAGACCGTCGCCCCGTCCTTCACCGACCTGGGCAGCCGGATCGGCAAGATGCTGAAGCTGGCCGAGGACGAGGCCGCAGAACTGCGTGCGAAGGCGAAGGCCGAGGCCGAGAAGCTGGTCGCCGAAGCGACGGCGGCCGCCGAGGCGGCCCGCACCGCGGCCGAGCGTTACGCCGCCGACGTCACCAACAAGGCGGACGCGACGTCCACCCACACGCTGGAGGCGGCCAAGCGCCAGTCCGACGAGATCCTCGACTACGCCGACCGCGAGGCCACCGCCCGCCGCGAGGAGGCCGAGGCCGTCTACGAGCACCAGCGCGCCCGTGCCGCCGCTGCCGCCGCCGACTTCGAGAAGACCCTCGCCGAGCGCAGGGACAAGGCGGCCGACGAGTTCGCCGCGCAGATGCAGGCCAACGAGCAGGCCATCGCCCGCGCCCAGGAGCGGCAGGCGGCCATCGAGGCCGAGGCCGACCGGACCCTCGCCGAGGCGAAGGCCCAGGCCGACGCCCACCTCAAGGGCGCCCGCGACGAGGCCGGCCAGCACGTCGACGCGGCCCGGCTGGCCGCGGAGAAGATCCGCCGCGAGTCCGAGCGCGAGCTGCAGGCCGCCACGGCCCGCAGGGACGCGATCACCGCGCAGCTCACCAACGTCCGCCAGATGCTCGCCACCCTCGGCGGGGCGGCCATCGTGAACCCGCTGGCCGATCCCGAGGACGCCGAGCCGGCCCCCGCCGAGGCGGCGGAGGCCCAGGCCGAGCCCGAGGCCGCACCCGAGGCCGAGGCTGCGACCGAGGTCGAGGCGGTCGCCGAGGACGCCGGCGACGCCGAGCAGGAGGAGTCCGACGCGGAGGCCGAGGACAAGGTCGAGCAGGAGTCGAACGCGTGAAGTACCGCTACCTCGGCAACTCCGGCCTGAAGGTCTCGGAGATCTGCTTCGGCAACTGGCTGACCCACGGGTCCCAGGTCGAGAACGAGACCGCGCTGAAGTGCATCCGGGCCGCGCTCGACGCGGGGATCACCAGCTTCGACACCGCGGACGTCTACGCGAACACGGCGGCGGAGAAGGTGCTCGGCGACGGGCTGAAGGGCGAGCGGCGCGAGTCCCTGGAGATCTTCACCAAGGTGTACTGGCCGACCGGACCGAAGGGCCCGAACGACGTCGGGCTGTCCCGCAAGCACATCATGGAGTCGATCAACGGCTCGCTGAAGCGGCTGCGGACCGACTACGTCGACCTGTACCAGGCCCACCGCTACGACGTGGAGACGCCGCTGGAGGAGACCATGCAGGCCTTCGCCGACGTGGTCCGGCAGGGCAAGGCGCTCTACATCGGCGTCAGCGAGTGGGACGCGAACCAGATCCGCGAGGCGCACGGGATGGCGAAGGAGCTGGGCTTCCAACTCGTCTCCAACCAGCCCCAGTACTCGATGCTGTGGCGGGTGATCGAGGAGTGGGTGGTGCCCACCTCCACCGAGCTCGGCCTGTCCCAGGTCTGCTGGTCGCCGGTCGCGCAGGGCGTCCTGACCGGCAAGTACCTGCCCGGCCAGCCGGTGCCGAAGAACTCGCGCGCGACCGACACGAAGGGCGGCGCGACCATGATCCAGCGGTTCATGGACGACACCGTCCTGGAGCGGGTGCAGGCGCTGCGTCCGATCGCCGACGAGCTGGACCTGACGATGGCGCAGCTCGCCGTGGCGTGGGTGCTGCAGAACCCGAACGTGGCGTGCGCGATCATCGGCGCGTCCCGTCCGCGCCAGGTGAACGAGAACGTGGCCGCGTCCGGCGTCGTGCTGACGCCGGCGGTGATGTCGCGGATCGACGACGCGCTGGGCGACGTCGTGGTGCGCAACCCGATGCTGACCGCGGAGAACAGCCCGAAGGGACGCCCCAGCTGACCGGTCTCGCCGAGGCGCTCGACGCCCGTCCCGAGCTGGAGCTCCACGCGCTCCTGGTGCTGCGGGACGGCACGTGCGTGCTCGAGCAGTACTGGCAGCCGTGGGTCGCGTCCGACCGGCCGCTGGTCTACTCGGTCAGCAAGACGTTCACGGCGACAGCGGTCGGGCTGGCGATCGGCGAGGGCCGGTTCGGCCTGGCCGACCGCGTGGTCGACCTCCTGCCCGAGGCCGCCTCGGACGACCCCGACGTGGCGGGGATCACCGTCCACCACCTGCTGAGCATGTCGACAGGGCACACCGACGACACGCTGCTGGTGATGATGGAACGGCAGCCGGAGGAGTGGGCGCGCGCGTTCCTCTCGATCCGGCCCGAGCGCCCGGTGGGGTCGTGGCACGTCTACAACAACGGCGCGTCCTTCCTGCTCGGCGAGCTGGTGCGCCGCCACACCGGCGAGGACCTGCTGGACTACCTGCGTCCGCGCGTGCTGGAGCCGCTGGGGATCGACGCCACCTGGGATCGTGACCCGCTGGGCCGCTGCCTGGGCTGGTCGGGCCTGCACGTCGACCTCCGCGGGCTGGCCGCGCTCGGCGAACTGCTGCGCTGCGACGGGGTGTGGCAGGGACGCCGACTGCTCCCGGAAGGCTGGGTCGCCCGTGCGACGGCGAACCACATTCCGACGATCTCCGACGGCGCGGACTGGAACCACGGGTACGGCTACCAGGTCTGGATGGGCCGCGAGGGCTTCCGCCTGGACGGTGCCTACGGCCAGTTCGCCTTCGTCCTGCCCGAGCGGGGCCTCGTTGTTGCGGTCCAGTCCGCGCAGCTGGACACGCAGTGCCTGATCGACACCGTCTGGGCCCACCTGGACGAGCTCCCGGAAGAGCCGCTGCCGGACGAGCAGACGGACGCCCTTCGTGACGCTGCCGGCTCGTTCCTCGCCGTCAGCTCCTCAGGGAGCGTTGCTTCCACAGGGGAGGACCTGGCCCCGTCCACGTTCCCTGAGGAGCCCGCGAGGAACGAGGGTGCCCTTTCCACGGTCCCTGAGGAGCGGGCAGGTGAGGAACGAACCTGGCCGCGTCACGAAGGGGCCGCCGTCACGACGTCGCTCGAAGGCGCCACCGCGCTCCCCGTCCCCGCCGACTCCGGCGCCGGCTCGTCGTGGAGCACCGCCGGCCGCGTCCCCACCGACCCCGCACTGTTCAGCCCCGGTGACGAGGTCGGCCCGCCGGCCGACGTCGCCGACCCCACCGCCACGCGCACGGCCGACGGCTTCCGGCTCACGCTGGTGGCCGAGGGCCGCCCGGTCGAGTTGACCGCCGTCCCCGGACGCTGGGCGCGCCAGTCCCTCGCAGTTCCCGGCGAGGCGACGGCGGAGAACGCCGCTCCCAGCGACGCGGAGGTGCCGGTGGCAGTGGCCGCCGGCGTCGATGCGGCGGGCGACCTCCACGTCCACCTCGTGTTCACCGACACCCCGCACACCCTGCGGCTGCGCCTCGGTGCGGACGGGACGGCGGCGCAGGGCTGGTCCGTGAACCCGCTCCAGGGCCCCAGCCTGGCGAACATGCGGGCACACTGAGGCCGGCCATGTTCAAGATCGTCGTCTTCCTGCTGATCCTGGTGGTCCTCGGCTTCCTCTTCGTCCGCGTGTTCGTACCGTTCGTCCGCCGGACGGTGGGCCAGCCCGCGTCCCCGACGATCGTTCCCGGTGAGGTCGTGGCCGACCCGACGCCGGGCACGTTCCCGGTGACGATGGGCCGTGGCTACGACCCCGAGGACGTCGAGGAGCTGTTCGAGAAGGTGTACCGGCTCGCCGAGACCCCGTCCGGAAGGGTCGAGGCGCTGGAGGCCGTGCGGTCGACCCGCTTCCACCTCGCCCGCAAGGGCGGCTACGAGACGGTCTTCGTCGATGACCGCCTGGACGCGATCGCCGACGCCCTCACCAGCGGCCGCGCGCTCCCGCCGCGCCCCGGCCTCCGCTGACCGTCCGGCGCGTAACCGGGGACGGTTCTTGTTTCGCGCCACCGGCCTCGCCACCTCGCTCTTCCGGCGCGTAAGTAGAACCGTCCCCGGTTTCGCGCCACCGACTCAACTACGGTGGGGCGATGGAGACTCCGACGATCGAACTGTTGCCCGACGCCGACTTCCAGCGGGTGCTGTGTGTGGTCGCGCACCCGGACGACGTCGAGTACGGGACGTCCGCAGCCGTGGCCTCGTGGACGGCGCGCGGCGTTGAGGTGGCCTACCTCCTGCTGACCGGCGGCGAGGCGGGCATGCAGCGGCCGCCCGAGGAGACGCTCCGGGTCCGGGCGGGCGAGCAGCGCGCGGCCTGCGACGCGGTCGGCGTCCGTGACCTGACCGTGCTCGGCTTCCCGGACGGGATGCTGGTGTACTCGCTCGACCTGCGCCGGGCGATCGCGCGGCAGATCCGCACGTTCCGGCCGGACGTCGTCGTGACCGGGTCCTGGGAGGTGGAGGCGCCGTGGGGCCTCAACCAGGCCGACCACCGCGCCGCCGGGCTGTGCTGTCTGGACGCTGTCCGTGACGCCGACAACACGTGGGTCTTCCCCGAACTCGCCGCGGACGAGGGCCTGCCCAAGTGGGGAGCCACCTGGCTGCTGGTCTCCGGCGACGCCCGTCCCACGCACGGCATGGACGTCTCCGGCGAGCCCCTGGAGCGCGCGATCACGTCCCTGGAGGCGCACGAGGCCTACCTCGCCGACCTGCCCGGCCACCCCGCCCCCCGCGACCTGCTCACCGGCTTCACTTCCGACGCGGGCACGCTCCTCGGCGTCCCGAACGCCGTCCTGTTCCGCGCCCACAAGCTGACGTGAGTCCGCGGGCGCGGTGACGTGATCCCGCCACTCTCCGCGTCCCACGAGTGCGCTCGCGTCCCGATTCCGGGCTTCCGCGGCAGGATCGCGTCAGCGCTACTTCGCCACGTACAGCCACGCCGCCACCCCGGACGCCAGCACGACCGGGACGCGCACGTAGTCGGCGGACTCGTAGACGTCGGTCGCGGCCAGCTCGGTGGCGGTCAGGGAGAAGCGGGTGCCGGCGACGGCGTGGGACGGGTCGCCGGTGGGCACGGCGACCGGGTGCTCGGCGATGCCGGAGAGGGCGACCACCTCCGGGTTCGAGATGGCGAGGTACTGGAGCGTCCACCCGACCAGCTGGTCGTCCTCGCCGTCGAGGAGGCGCCCGTACGTGCCCCGCTGGACGTCAGCCAGCCGCAGCGTGCCGTACGAGAACACCCACTCCGTCATGTCAGTCGGACGCGTAACGGCTGACGAAGTTGCGCAGCACCAGGTGCTGCTCGCCGCTCACGCCGGACGCGTGGGCCATCGCGATCAGGTCGTCCAGCTCGGCGGGGTCGAAGTAGCCGGCGTGCTGGTAGATCCGCATCCGCGCGGTGAGGTCGTCGGCGTCCAGCTCGGGGTGGAACTGGGTGACGTACACGTTCGTCCCCACCCGGTACATCTGGACGGGGCAGTCCGCCCCGGTGGCGAGCAGGACCACGCCCGGGGGCGTGCCGTTGCAGGCCTCCTTGTGCCCGACGAACGCCTCGAAGGCGTCGCCGATCCCGGCCAGCAGGGGGTCCTCCCTGCCGTCCGCCGTCAGCGTGACCTCGATCGGGCCGACCGGCTCGCTGTGCGTGCGGTCGATGGTGCCGCCGAGGTGGGTGCTCACCGTTCCCACGCCGTAGCACATGCCGAGGAACGGGTAGTCGGTGTCGACGATCTCCTCCACCAGCGCAGCGAGGTCGGCCTCCACCCGCCGCTGCAGGTCGGTCTTCTGCGCGTCCGAGATGTTGAACGAGCTGCCCCCGAGGATCGCGCCCGAGTACTGCGAAAGGTCGAGCGGCGGCAGCGGCTTCGACTCCACCCGGATGTGCTCGAGCTGGTCCGCGGCCAGCCCGGTGTGACGCAGCACCGAGCGGTACTCGGCGGCGGCGGCCTCGTTGTGGTCACGCGTGGCCAGCAGCAGGAACGGCTTCACGGCGTCAGGTTACCGATCGAACGGCGTCGCACGTCCGGTCTCGGCCAGCAGGAGGTCCAGCGCGGCCCGGGGTTCGCCGGCCGCGCGCTGTCGCTCGTAGCTCGCGCCCCGCTCGGCGAGGTCGGACGCGAACCGCAGCTCGGCCTCGCAGCCGAGGTCCCGCGCCACCGGCTCCAGGCGCTCCAGCCACTGCGCGAGCCCCTCCCGCAGCGGTACCGGACGCTGCCGCCGCGGCGTGATCACCTCCGCGTCCATCCCGTACCGCGCGGCGCGCCACTTGTTCTCCCTGACCAGCCACGGCGGCAGCGACTCATACGTCGCGTCGGCGGCCAGGCTCCGGGAGGCGTGCTCGGCGAAGCACTGGGTGAGCGCGGCCACGCAGCCGAGCTCTGCGAGCGTCGGCACCGAGTCGCCGGTGCGGTTCTCCACCGTCCCGAACCGCGGCGAGGGCCGGACGTCCCACCGGATCTCGCCGGGGACGGTGATCATGCCGCTGCGGGCGAGGTCCTCGGCGTACTCCTCGAACTCCGCCCAGCCGCTCATCGGCCACGGCAGGCCGTTGGTGGGCAGCTGCTGGAACAGCATCGTGCGCTGGGACGCGTAGCCGGTGTCCTCGCCCTCCCAGTACGGCGACGAGCAGGTCACGGCGAGCAGGTACGGGTAGAACCGCGCGAGCGCGCTGGTGATCGGCAGCGCCTTGTCGCGGTGGTCGACGCCGACGTGCACGTGCGTCCCGCAGATCGCCATCTGGCGTCCCCACCAGGCGTTGCGCTCGGCGACCACGTCGTAGCGTTCCCCGCTGAACCGAGGTTGAGCGGACGCACGGCTGAACGGGTGCGTCCCCGCGCCGACCAGCCCCACGCCGAGTCCAGACGCCTCGCGCCGGGCGAGGTCGAGGCTGGCAGCGATGTCGGCGACCGCGTCCCCCACGACCCGGTGGACGCCTGAGACGAGCTCGACCATCTCCTGGAGGTACTCCTTGCGGACCGGCGCGTCCTCGCCGCCCCCGCACGCCTCGATCAGCTGCGGGGCCGCCGGGGTGAGCTCGCCGGAGGCCAGGTCCACGAGCGCGAGCTCCCACTCGATGCCCACGCTCGACTGCTCGGACGGCGCGAAGTCGACCCGCATGCGGCTCCTCGGTAGTCGGTGCGCCCCGATTCTATGAGCGCGATCAGTCCGGAGTTGGCCGGGGTGGCTGACACGGCCCGCCTGTGAGCGTAATGTTGGTCGGCTATGCATGACTTCCCTCCCTCCGTCGACGCCTACACGCCGGCGGAGACGTCCCGGCCCGACACCCGCAGCCCCGCCAGGTTCCTGGCGTGGGTGCTGTGGGTGCAGTGGGACGTGGTCGCAGGGATGTCGCTGGCGAGCGTGATCTGGTTCCTTCCCGGCGCGCTCAGCCCGCTGCTGCTGGGCAAGGCGATCGACTCCGGGATCCTGCGCGGCGACGTGCCGGCCGTCCTCGGCTGGTCGGGCCTGCTGACCCTCGTGATCCTGGTCGGCGCCGCCGCGGGGATCACCCAGCACACCCTCGTCGTCCGCGGTTGGCTGATCTCCCTGTACGGCACGCAGAAGCTGGTGATCCGCAAGACCACCCAGCTGGGCCACGTGCTCGGCCGGCGGCTGCCGACCGGCGAGGTGCTGAGCATCTCGTCCTCGGACTCCGACATCTTCGGCCAGACCGTCGAGATCGTGTCCCGGTCGATCGGCGCACTGGGGGCCTTCGTGCTGGTCTGCGTGCTGATGTTCACCACGTCGCCGCCGCTGGGCTGGGTCGTGGTGATCGCCGCCCCGCTGCTGGTGGGCGCGGCGTCGCCGGTGCTGCGTCCGCTGAACCGCGCGCAGACGGCCGAGCGGACGCAGAACTCCGAGCTCACCTCGATGGCGACCGACATCGTCTCCGGCCTGCGGATCCTGCGCGGCATCGGCGGCGAGCGGACGTTCGGCAGCAACTACGCGTCCCAGTCCCAGAAAGTGCGCCACCTTGGCGTCGCCACCGGCACCTGGCAGGCGGTGACCGAGACGATCAGCGTGCTCCTGTCGGGGCTGCTGCTGGTGGTGCTGGTGTGGCTGGGCTCGCACGAGATGCTGGCGGGCGAGCTCACGGTGGGCCAGCTGATCTCGTTCGTCGGCTACGCGCTGTTCATGGTGTGGCCGCTGCAGACCTTCTTCGAGTTCGCCCAGAAGTGGGTGCAGGGGCTGGTGTCGGCGCGCAAAACCATCACCCTGCTCTCGCCCGAGCCCCCGTTCGCCGAGGGGACGGCGGTGCTCGCGGAGCGTCCGCGGTTGCTCGACGCCGCGTCCGGAGTGGCCGTCGAGCCGGGCCGCTACCTGGCCGTGGTCAGCGCCGTCCCCGACGACTCGGCTGCGCTGGCCGACCGGCTGGGCCGCTACCTGCCCGGCACGCACCTCGAGCCGGACGCGGACGACGAGGAGGAGTTGAAGGGACGCGCCGCGCGGCGTCGGCGGGCCGAGAAGGAGGCCCGGCGGGCGGCCATCGCCGCGGCGGACGCCGAGATCGCTGGCAGGGACTGGGGCGTCAGCGCGGACGGGCTGGACTACCGGCACCTTCCGCTGGCGTCGCTGCGGGAGACGGTCGTGGTGAGCGACACCAGCAGCCAGCTGTTCGCGGGGACGCTGCAGGAGGCGGTCGACCCGTGGGCGTCCCACACCCGCGAGCAGGCGGAGGCCGCGCTCCACACCGCCGCGGCCGAGGACGTGCGCGCCGGCCTGCCCGGCGGCTGGCAGGGCCGGGTGGACGAGCTGGGCCGCGGCCTTTCCGGCGGCCAGCGCCAGCGGGTGGTGCTGGCCCGAGCGCTGCTGCGCGATCCGGAGGTGCTCGTGCTGGTGGAGCCCACGTCCGCGGTCGACGCGCACACGGAGGCGGCGATCGCCGGCCGGCTGGCCGCGCACCGACGCGGTCGCACGACGGTCGTGATGACCGCGTCCCCGCTGCTGCTGCACCACGCCGACGAGGTGTCCCTGCTGGTGGAGGGACGTGAGGTCGCCCGCGGCACGCACACGGCGCTGCTGGCGGACCCCCGCTACCGCGACGTCGTCGGCCGAGGCATGGAGGAGGGCGAATGAGCGACGATCGAACGATCGATGAGCGCGCGGACGCCCTTCGTGACGCTGTCGGCTCGTCCCTCGCAGCCAGCTCCTCAGGGAGCGTCTCGTCAACGGTCCCTGAGGATCGGGCAGGTGAGGAACGAACCTGGCCGCGTCACGAAGGGACCACCGTCCCCGACGACACGTGGCTCGACCACCCCGCCGACGCTGCGATCCCGCCCGAGCTCGTCCCCGACCACGACGCGCCCTGGCAGAGGCGCGCGAGGGGCCTGCGGGACCGGTTCCTGCTGCGCCGCGAGCGTGCCCGCGTGGTCTACGCCGACTCCCGGCACCCCGAGCGCGGCCTGCCGGTGGCAGGCAACCAGGCCGCCTGGGCGTTCGTGAAGCGCCTGCTCGGCACTCGCAAGGGCCTGCTGGCGGTCGTCCTGTTGACCAACACCGCTGCGGCGGTCGCCGGGCTGGTCGCGCCCCGCATGCTCGGCAACCTCGTGGACGCCGTCGCGGGCGGCACGGCGGGGGTCGCGGACGTGGACCCGATCATCCTCGGCGTGGTCGTGGTGGTCGTCGTCCAGGCGATCCTGGTGATGATCGCGCGGCGCGCGTCCACCGTGCTCGGCTACGACCTGCTGGCCGCGGCCCGCGAGGAGGTCGTGGACACCGTGCTGCGGCTGCCGCTGGGGAAGGTCGAGCAGGCGTCCAGTGGCGACCTGCTGACGCGGATCACGTCCGACGTGGGCAAGATGAGCCGCTCGGTGCGCTGGGCGTTCCCGCAGCTGGTGATGTCGGCGGTGCTGGTGGTGGCGACGCTGTTCGCGCTCGTGCTGAACTCGGCGTTCCTCGCCCTGTCGGTGGCCGGGTCGCTGGTGGTGCTGTGGTTCGCCACCCGCTACTACCTGCGCTGGGCGGGAGCGGGCTACATCACCGAATCGGCGACCTATTCGCAGATCAACTCCTCGACGACGGAGACCGTCGAGGGGGCCCGGACGGTGGAGGCGCTCGGGCTGGGCGCGCGGCGGATCGCGATCAGCGACCACGACGTGGCCGAGAGCGCGCAGGCCGAGCGGTACACGATGACGCTGCGGAACCTGTACTTCATCTTCCTCGACGTCTCGTACAACCTGCCGCTGGTCGGCGTCGTCCTGCTCGGGACGTGGGGCTACGCCGAGGGCTGGGTGACGCTGGGCCAGATCACGACGGCCGCCATCTACGTGCAGGGCCTGGTCGAGCCGATGGACCGGCTGATCCAGGTGTTCGACACCCTCCAGGTGGGCCTGGCCGCGACGACGCGCCTGCTGGGCGTGGCCGAGGTGCCGGAGGACCGGGTCGCGGGCGAGGAGGTCCCCGACGGGACGGACGTGGTCGGTTCGGACCTGCGCTTCGCGTACCGCCCGGGGACGGACGTCCTGCACGGCATCGACCTCGACCTGCAACCGGGGGAGCGGTTGGCGATCGTCGGTCCGTCCGGCTCGGGCAAGTCGACGCTCGGCCGGCTTCTCGCGGGGATCAACGGCCCCCGGACCGGCGAGGTGGACATCGGCGGGGTGGACGTGATGACCCTGCCGCTGGACGTGCTGCGCACCGAGGTGGCGTTGGTGACGCAGGAGCACCACGTGTTCGTCGGCAGCGTGCGCGACAACATCGTGCTGGCGCGCGACCAGCAGCTGGCCGGCGACCAGGTGGACGCCGCGGTCGTCGAGGCGCTGCGGGCGGTCGACGCGCTGGACTGGGTGGAGCGGTTGCCGCAGGGGCTGGACACGGTGCTGGGGCACGGACGCGTCCATCTGACCCCGGCGCAGGCGCAGCAGGTGGCGCTGGCGCGGCTGATGCTGGCCGACCCGCACACCCTGGTGCTCGACGAGGCGACGTCGCTGATCGACCCGCGCACCGCTCGCCACCTGGAGGGCTCGATGGCAGCACTGCTGGAGGACCGGACGGTGATCGCGATCGCGCACCGCCTGCACACCGCCCACGACGCCGACCGGATCGCCGTCGTGATCGACGGCCGGATCGCCGAGCTCGGTTCGCACGACGAGCTCCTCGCCCTCGACGGCGAGTACGCCCGCCTCTGGCACACCTGGCGCAGCTGACCCGAGCGGTCCCTGCCATCCCGGTCGTGACCCGGGATCTCCGTGTGGGTGCCGTCGGCCGTGTGCCCGAATCCCGGCTTTCGCCGGGATGACGGAGGGGTCGGGGTTGTCATCCCGGGCTTGACCCGGGATCTCGGTGTCGAGCCCGTCTCATCCGCCGACGAAACCGTTGACCGTTGACCGTTCAACGGTCGACGGCCTACGGTCGTCGGCATGTGCTCCACGCTCACCGTCGGCCGCCGATGTCGGCGTGCCCTCTGACCTGAGCAGCACCAGCGCCGCGCCGGCAGCACCGGGCGGTCCCGCGCACTGACGAACCCGTCACCCACGCCACCCATCCGCCACCCGGCACGGGAGGCCCCGTCCTACCCGCCATTCCCTGTCCGGAGGTACCACCATGTCCGTCACCGACGAATACCTGTCCCACAACGCCGAGTACGCCGCGTCCTTCTCGGGCCCGCTGCCGCTGCCGCCGTCCCGCCATGTCGCCGTGGTGGCCTGCATGGACGCGCGGCTCAACGTCTACGCGCTCCTCGGCCTCGGGGACGGGGAGGCGCACGTCATCCGCAATGCGGGCGGCGTCGTGACCGACGACGAGATCCGCTCGCTGGCGATCAGCCAGCGGCTGCTCGGCACGACCGAGATCATCCTGATCCACCACACGGACTGCGGGATGCTCACGTTCACCGACGACGAGTTCAAGGCGGGCATCCAGGCCGAGACCGGGATCAAGCCCGAATGGGCCGCCGAGTCGTTCACCGACCTCGACGTCGACGTCCGCCAGTCGATCGCCCGAATCACGGCGAGCCCGTTCATCGTCCACAAGGACGCGATCCGCGGCTTCGTCTTCGACGTGGCCACCGGCCTGCTCCGCGAGGTCTGACCCGGCACGAGGGGACGGTTCTTTCGTGCCGGGTGCGAAAGAACCGTCCCCCGTGCCAACCGTCCGCGCGGCCGGCCCCCTCACAAACGCTCCCGAAACACGCAGAAGCTCCCGAAATTTCGGGAGCTTCTGCGAAGTCCGGGAGCGTCTGTGCCGGGGAGAGGTGTCCGGGCCCAGCGCCGGGGCGCTCCTACAGCGTCAGGATCACCTTGCCGGTGTTCTCGCCGGACTCCAGCCGGCGGTGGGCCTCGGCGACGGCCTCGAGCGGGAACCGGGTCTCGGGCGCGAGCCGGATCTCGCCCGACTCGACCAGCGGCCAGACCCGTTCGGCCACGGCGGCGCAGATGGCCGCCTTCTGCTCGACCGGACGCCCGCGCAGGCTGGTCGCGGTCACGGTGGCGCGCCTGGTTAGCAGGAGGTTCAGGTCGAGGGTGCCCTTGCGTCCGCCCTGCAGGCCGATCACGACGAGGCGTCCGTCCGTGGCGAGGCTGGCGACGTTGGCCTCCAGGTACTTGGCGCCCATCACGTCCAGGATCACGTCCGCGCCGCGGCCACCGGTCGCGTCCCTCACGGCGGCGGGCCAGTCGTCGTGGTAGTCGATCGCCACGTCCGCGCCGAGCTCGCGGCACAGCGCGAGCTTCTCCGCCGACCCGGCCGTGGTCAGGACGCGGGCGCCGAGCGCGCGGGCGTACTGGAGAGCGAACGTGCCGATGCCGCCGGCGCCGCCGTGGACCAGGACCGTCTCGCCGGCGGAGAGGTGGACGTGGTCGAAGTTGGAGACCACGGTGGCGGCGACCTCGACCAGCCCTGCGACGCTGACCAGGTCGACGCCGCGTGGTGGCGCGATCACCTGGCCGGCAGGGACGAGGACGTACTCGGCGTAGCCGCCGCCGGCGAGGATCGCCGCGCACGCGTCCCCGACCGTCCACCCGGTGACGTCGGCGCCGACCTGGTCCACTGTGCCGGACACCTCGAGCCCGATCACCTCGCTGGTTCCCGGCGGCGGCGGGTAGTGGCCCTGGCGCTGGAGCAGGTCAGCCCGGTTCACGCCCGCGGCGACGACCCTGATGACGATCTGCCCGGGGCCCGCGGTCGGCCTTGCTGCGTCCGCGACGGCCAGGTTCTCGGGTCCGCCGGGTTCGGTGACGGTGATGGTGCGCATGGTTCCAGCTTCCCACGGTCGCTCTCGCCAGGATCTCACCCGGTGGTGGATAATCGGCCCGCGGGAGGGTGACGAGGGACGCGACGCACAGCCGCTGTGACTAGGATGAGCCGATCCGGCGAGGTCGCATAGTGGACTAGTGCAGCCGCCTTGAAAGCGGCCGAGCTTCACGGCTCCGTGGGTTCGAATCCCACCCTCGCCGCGCAGCACGCCGACGGAGGGGAACGAGTGCCTGCTTCCATGCACCAGGTGCGACAGCGTCCGCCGCTGCGCGCGCTCGCGCTCGCCGCGGTGATGATGCTGGTGGGCGTTCTGGTCATCCTGATGGCGGAGCTGCTCGAGTCGAACGTCTGGCTGCTCGCCGCGGGCCTGATCGTCGTCGGCGCCGGCCTCGGGCTGTTCGGGGCCTCGGTGTGGGTGGCGCGGGCGACGCGCGTCCACGCCGTACTCGACGAGGACGGCTACGTCCTCCAGGGACGGGAGGCGACCGAGTCCGGGCTCTGGGCTGATGTCGTGCGGGTGACCCGCGGCGTCGACCGGATCTCGATCCACCACAAGGACGGGACCCGCGTGCAGCTCGTCGTCGCGCGCGGCGCCATGGCCGATCTCGACGCCCTCGGCGAGGACATCAGCCGCCGTCTGGACGCGAACCGCGGCTACGGCGCCTGAGCCGCCGTCCCTGCTGCCCGTTCCCCCGCCCCCGAATTCTCGCGTTTGCTCCCGAAAGGCGGCCTTGCTCCCCGGATTCCGGGAGCAAGGCCGCCTTTCGGGAGCAAGGAGGAGCCGGGTCAGCTCTCCGGGTGGTACGCGCAGATCTGCTCGAGGTCGTCGCTCTTGGCCTTGTTCGTCGCCTTCTTGGTGGGCGTGGCCGACGCGGAGGCGGTGGACGAAGCCGTGGCTGACGGCGACGCGGTCTCCTCGATCCCTGCGGCGGTCTCCTTGAGCGCCTTCTGGACCTTCTTGCGCACCGCGGTCCAGTCGGGATCGGGGCTGCTGAAGCCGGAGGACGGATCGAACACGATGCTGCGCAGCTTGGTGCCCTTCACCTTGACGCCCAGGTCGACCAGGTCGGTCAGGAGCGAGCGCGGCACGTCGGTGGTGATGGTCTTCTCGCCGGCGGCGGCGATGGACTGGAAGTTCGCCAGCACGGTCGCGGGCGTGGTCTGCTGCACGACCGCGTTGATCACGCAACGCTGGCGTTCCATGCGCTTGTAGTCGTCGAGGCCGTAGCGACCGCGGGCGTACCACAGGGCGTCGTGGCCCATCAGGTGCTGGTTGGGGCCGGGCTTGAGGTAGCCGTCGGGCGCGATGCCGGCGTCGGTCTGGCCGCCGATCGGGATCTTGTAGTTGATGTTGACCGTGATGCCGCCAATGGCGTTGATGAAGTCCTTGAACCCGTCCATGTTGACCTTGACGTAGTAGTCGATGTCGAGGCCGAGGGCGTAGCCGACGGAGACCTTCATCACGCTCGCGCCGAAGTCCTTGGTCTTGCCCAGGACGTCGTGGGGGACCACGGTCGGCACGACGCGGTACATCGCGTTCAGCAGGTACTGCGACCGGGTGTACAGGTCGGTGCTGCCGGACGTGAAGCCGTTCGGGTAGTACTTCGAGAGGGGCGAGTCCTTCGGGAAGGGCATCTTCTCGGTGTTGCGGGGCAGCGTGAACAGGGTGGTCGCGCCGGTGTGGGTGTCGATGGACGCGACGATCACGGTGTCGGTCCGGTCGCCCTCGGACGCCGCGCGGCCGGTGCCGGAGTCGCCGCCGATGATCAGGATGTTGAGCCGGTCCTTGTCCTTCCAGGGGTCCGCGGCATTGATCGTGGGCTGGGTGGAGTTCGGGGTCTCGTCGGTGCCGATCACGCTGTCGAGCAGGCTGCCGGTCGTCCAGGCGAGGTTGGCGCCGACGGCCATCGGAGCCGCGACGACGAAGGAGAGGACGCCCACGACGGCCGCGCCGGCTGCGCGCTGGCCGGTGGACGGGTTGGCCGGACGCAGCACGAGGTGGCTGATCCCGATCACCGCGACCCAGGCGACGGCAACGACGACCAGGCCGATCGCGATGCCCTGCAGCGCGCCCGGGGCGAGGACGGTGCTCTCGACCAGGTTCCGGTTCGTGAAGTAGAGGCCGGCGAGCCCGCCGATGACCACGACGAACAGACCCATCAGGATGCCGCCGGCGACCCGCCGTCCGGCTCGCCACAGGCCGAGGCCGGGGATGACGGCACCGAGCACCGTCCACCCGAGGGAACCAGAGAAGCTCCGGCCGTCTGCGGCGCGTCGTGCGGGGCCGGCGGTACTTCCCGCCTCCGGTTCCGCGGCGCGGCGTGCGCCGTCGGGCGCTGAAGGATCTTGGGTCAAAGGGGTTCCTTACTACAGAAGAAGAGCCGGATCAAGGTTACCGGGTCCGGCCAAATCGATTTTCCGTGCCCGGGGACGACCCCTCGCGACTCGAACGGCGGGCCGGTAACGGCCCCGCTTTGCTCCGTCGGATCGGCGCCTTGTAGGCTGGCCCACGGTCTGGAGGTGTCGCCTAGTCCGGTCTATGGCGCCCGCCTGCTAAGCGGGTTTCGGGCTTAAACCCGATCCGGGGTTCAAATCCCCGCACCTCCGCCATGACAAGGGTGAACGCCCCTCCCGAGCAAGTCTCGGGAGGGGCGTTCCTTGCTCGCGGAGGGGCTTAGTCTCAGTTCTTGGTCTCAGTTGGCGGTCACCGGCGGACGTGCGCGAAGAGTGCCGGGCGCCAGTGAACGCCAGCGGACAGCTCGATCTGGTGTTCACGGGTGGTCCGGGTGCGTCTGCCCTGTTCGAATCGATGATGAGCAACGACATGTGTTTCGCGGAGAGTCCTGGTCGCTCCGCTGGAGTCAGGGCCTGGGAGTACGCTCGCTCATCCCGACCCGCGCCCGCTCGCTGGGGATGCGCAGGTGATACGACCGGATCTGCCGAGGAGCGGATGTTGGGCTTTCAACGTCCCACTACCGAGGCGACCGCATGCGCATAGGTATGCCTCGCCTAGCGACGCAATGTCCGACTCCGCCGGCTGGGGCAGAGGTCAGGAAAGCGGAGCCCGTCTCGATGCCAGAGAGCGACTATTTGTCTTCGCCTCGAAGATGCATGTGCTGGCACATACACTCACATGTATGAGTCTTCCAACGGCCTATCTCACGTCGTTCAAGAACCTCCCGGCGATCTTGAAGGCGATACAGGGAGCCCAAGCGCCCGAACGCTTCACCCAGAAGTTCCTTGAGGGTCTTGGCTTCCCCAGCTCTAATGACCGCACGGTGATAAACGTCTTGAAGGCTCTAGGCTTCCTCGATGAATCCGGCCTCCCCCAGCGGCGGTATCACGCGTACCTCGATCAGACACAGTCCGCCCTGGTTCTCGCGGCCGGCCTGCGGGACGCCTACGCCGATCTCTTCCGGGTGAACAAGAACGCCCACACCATGTCGACCAACGACGTGAAGAACAAGATGAAGACTCTCTCCGAGGGGGCGTTCACGGATCGGGTGCTAACTCAGATGGCCGGGACCTTCACCACGTTGGTGAAGGAGGCTGACTTCTCTACCCCGTCCTCGACAGATCAGGTCGAGAAGCTCGACGGCGCCAATGATGGCAACGACAACAACGGAAGCGGAGACCAGAACACCGGGCAGATGCGGCTACCTCCACCAGCGCCAGCGAAGGATTCTCCGATCTTCGGAAGCCTGACCTACAACATCAATCTTCACCTGCCAGAGTCGCGCGACCCTGCCGTGTACAACGCGCTCTTCAAGGCCTTGCGCGATCACCTCCGATGAGCGCGACGGACGGCCTGTACGACTTTGTCTACCGTGCCATGCTCACTGAAGAAGCGCTCGACAGCGCGGGCCGAAATCGTAGGTCCGTTGATGCCGCACAATCCCAGGCGATAGCGGAGGCCCTGAGTCTCGAACTCCTGGAGGTTGAGGACCTCGAGGGTGCGCGACAAATGGCCATCGTGTATACCGCGATCGCCGCGTTCGAGAGTTCGGCTCGGAGGTTCGTGACCCGCGTTCTGATGGATGCGTTCGGTGAGGAGTGGTGGGAGAAGGGGGTTTCCGAGAAGATACGCAAGTTCGCCGAATCCCGCCGCGACGAGGAGGAGAAGACCAAGTGGCATGGCGTGCGAGGCGACTCGCTTCTCGACTACACGGAACTCGGCCACATCCCGAACATCTTGCAGCAGAACTGGGACCTCTTCGAACCGTACGTGCGGCGTATCGATTGGGCGACGTCGCTATTCGCGACGCTAGAACGGTCGCGCAACGTGATCATGCACAGCGGCTCGCTCGCCCTCCCCGACGTGGAGCGGGTGGGGATGAGTATGCGCGACTGGAACAAGCAGGTCGGCCTCTAGTTTCGCCTTGGAACCGCCAAACACCCCAGCACGCGTTCCCTGCCATCGGACATCCGACTCTGCCGCTGATCGCGATGCTGGCTTGAGCGGCCGTTCTGCCGGTGCAAGACACTCGGCTCCTCCCAATCGGTTTGCCCGAGAGGCCTGAAGATGGGCTCGGTCGTCGCCCCCTTTCGACCACCCGACTTGAGGTGCGTCGATCGGATGGAGTGGTGGTCGGACGCGACTTCCCGGCCGCACCCCTGGCCGTCGAACACCGCGGTCGTCTGGGGTCGGTGTCAGGGCCGCGTCGTAGACTCTTCTCATGGCACAGGAGGTCGTGGACGTTGAGCGGGCGCTGTTGGCGCTGCCTCCGCATGACCGCGCGGCGGTGGTGCACGCAGCCTTGATCAGCCTGGACGGTGGCGCCTCCGACGACTCCCAGGACGATATCGACACCGCATGGCGCGAAGAGGTCGCCGGCCGTCTTGCTGACGCGCTCGAGGGTGGGGCCGAGCTGGGATCTTTCGAGGCGACGCGCGCCCGGTTCGCTGCGAAGTACCCAGCTGCCGCCCAGTGACGTCAATCCACCCCGAACACCCGGAGGCAGCCGCGGAGCTGTTCGCTGCCGCGGAGCATCTCGAACTGATCGAGCCCGGCCTCGGTCACGCCCTGTTCGGCGTCGTCGCCGAGGCAATCGCCTCGATTGAGCAGTACCCGGACGGCTGGCCGCCGCTGGCTGGCTGGGACTCCGAACCGGTCGTGCGGAGCAAGGCGACGGAGCGGTTTCACTATCGGGTGGTCTACTTCGTCCGGGACGGTGAGCCGGTCATTCTGGCCTACGCCCATGAGAGGCAACGTCCCGGCTACTGGAAGCAGCGCTTCAGCGATATCGCCGACGACTGAAGGAATCGAACGTCGCCGACGGCGAAACCGATGATGCGTAGTCTCAGTTCTCGTCTCATTTGCTCGCGTCCGCTCCCGTTCGTCGCTTTCCGCAAGTCCCGCGAAACGGCTAGTCCCGGTCATGTCCGGACGTACTGGAACGGTCGCTCGCCCTACTGCTAAGCGGGTTTCGGGCTTAAGCCCGATCCGGGGTTCACACCCCCGCACCTCCGCCATGACAAGGGTGAACGCCCCTCCCGAGCAAGTCTCGGGAGGGTCGTTTCCTGTGTCCGCGGCCGGATATCCATGTGGGGGGTGAGTTCAGGTGCAGAAGCTGCGGCGTCCCGGGTCACTCCGGGGCGGCGTGGGCGAGCAGGCGACGCTCGTTGGCCGCGAGGGCGTGATCGAGCATCCCATCGGAGAGCAGGCGTGAGAGCAGGGTGAACGTCGCGCCGTCGCGTCCGATCGTGTATCGGGTCCGGGGGCGCTTGGTCGTTGCCACGTCGGCGATGACCTTGCCCGCTCTCTCGGCAGGCATTCCGCTGCGGCCGAACTCGGTGGCCTGCGCGAAGAAGGCCTTCATGACGTCGGTGTAGCGTCCCCGACTCTCCGTGCTCGTGGAGTCGAGGAGGTCGTTCGCGGTGCGAGTTCCCGTCGCACCCATCTCGGTCCTGACCGCACCGGGCTGCACGACCACCACGCTGACCCCCTGGCGGGCGACCTCTCGGCGGAGTGCGTCGCTCATCGCCTCGACGGCGAACTTGGTCGCGCTGTAGGCGCCGAAGGCGGGGACCACAATCCTGCCGCCGGTCGAGCTGATGTTCACGATCCGGCCACGGCTGGCGCGAAGCTCCGGCAACAATGCCTGGATCATCGCGATGTGCCCGAAGAGATTCACCTCGAACATCGTCCGCCACACCGGCAGCGGCAGCGTCTCGACGGGCGCGTTGGCGGCCATCCCCGCGTTGTTGATCAGGGCGCGGAGCGGTCGCGCGTCCTCGTGGACGCGTTTCGCGAGCGCAGCCACGTGCTCCGGATTCGTGATGTCCAGCATGACCGGCTCGATGCCCTCGCCGCGGATGAGCCCTGCTGCCTGCTCGTTCCGGACACCGGCAAGGACGTGGTAGCCGCGACGGGCGAGTTCCCGGGCGGTCGCAGCCCCCATGCCGGTCGAGGCGCCACTCACAACGACGAGTTCCTCATGTGACATTGTCATATGGGCACGGTAGCGCTCTCACCTGACAACGTCAACTAGAATCACGACCGTGACCTCACGCTCCGACTCCGCCGCCGCGACGAGGCGCGCACTCCTGGACGTCACGGCGGAACTGCTCGACGAAGGCGGGCCGGACGCGGTGACGCTGCGGGCGGTGGGTGCTCGAGCGGGAGTGTCCCGAGGCGCTCCCTACGGTCACTTCGCCGACAAGGACGAGTTGCTGACGGCGGTGGCGATCGCCAGCTGGCAGCGTCTCGCCGTCCAGCTCGCCGCGCTGCGCGCGGACGCCGAGCTGGCGCCGCACCAGCGACTCACCAGCGCACTCCTGGCGATGCTCGAGATCGCCCGGTCGCATCCACATCTGCACGCTCTGATGTTTCGCGTTCCGAAAGGCGATCCTGCGGCCCTCGCCACGGCCGCGCTCACGTCGCAGGATGAGTTCCTGCCCATGGTCGCCGCAGTCGCGGGCGAGCATCGCGCCAGACCGCTCGGCGCGCTCCTGCTCAGCGGGACGTTGGGGGTGGCAGGTATGGAGCGAGCAGGCCAGCTGGAGACGGAGAAGTGGCAGGTCACCGGGGACGAGCTGGTCGCCTTGCTCACGGATCTCGTGCGGACCTCCGGTGGCGCTGTTACTTCTGGAGCGGTCCTGCCGAGCTCAGTGGCTCTTGGTTGAGACGCGCGACAGCGTCGCCGTGGGGTGGGCGATCCGCCTCGATCAGGGCAGGTTCACGGGGGCGCCGGGGCCCCAGGGGATGCCGAGGCCGAACCAGACGGCGTACAGCACCGTCCAGCTCACGAGGATCGCGCCGGCGTAGGGCAGCATCAGGGAGATGATCGTGCCGATGCCGGCGTCCTTCTTGTAGCGCTGCGCGACGGTCACCATGAACGGCAGGTACACCATCAGCGGGGTGAGCACGTTCACCGGGGAGTCACCGACCCGGTAGGCGGCGAGCAGGGTCTGCGGGGCCACGCCGAGCTGGGCGAAGATCGGGATGAAGACCGGGGCGAAGATCACCCACTTGGGCACGAGGCCCGGCAGGATGAAGTCGAGCACCACGATCACCAGGATGAACGCGAGCAGCAGGACGATCGCCGGCACGTTGGCCTGGGTGAGCACCTCGGCGGCGGACACCGCGGCCACGGTGGGCAGGTTCGACCAGTTGAAGAGGGCGATGAACTGGGCGATCATCAGGAACATCAACAGCAGGCCGCCGAGGCTGGCGAACGTCTTGGTGATCGCCGCCACTGCAGCGTTGCCGCCCTGCAGCGTCTTCGCTCCCCGTCCGTAGCCGAGCCCTGCGACCATGAACGCCAGCGAGATCACGAACACCAGGGACGCCATGAACGGCGTGTTGCCGATGATGTTCCCGGTCGCCGGATCGCGCAGCGGCGCGCCCGGCGGCAGCGTCAGCGCCAGCACGATCAGGGCGAACACTCCCACCCAGATTCCGGCCGTGCGCAGGCCCTTCGCCTCGGCGGCCTCGTCCACCTCCTCGTCGGCGTGGAAACTGCCGTCGGCGCCCTCGAAGGTCCCCAGGCGTTTCTGGGTGATCTTCACCGTGACCAGCCACACCACCGCAGCCATCACGATCGAGGAGACGATCGAGAAGTAGAAGTTCTGCGTGATCTCCAGCGCAGGCATGTTCAGGCTGGTCAGCACAGAGTTGGTGACCTCTGTGAGCATGGCGTCGGACGGGGTCAGCAGGAGGTTCGCGGCGAACACGCCGCCCACGCCGGCGAACGCGGCCGCCAACCCGGCCAGCGGATGCCGCCCCACCGAGTAGAAGGCGGCCGCAGCGAGCGGCACCAGGATGAGGTAGCCCGCGTCGGTCGCCACCGAGGACAGGACGCCGACGAAGATCAGGATGAACGTCAACCAGCGGGCGGGCGCCACCCGGACGATGGTGCGGATCAGGGCCCCCATCAGGCCTGCGTGCTCGGCGACCCCGACGCCGGCCATCGAGACCAGCACGACCGCCACCACGCCGAAGCCCGCGAAGTTGTCGACGAAGGACGAGAAGAAGAACCGGGCGCCCTCCACCGAGATCAGGCTGCGCACCGCGATCGTCTGTTCCTTAACGACGAAGTCGGGTACCTCGGCGGGCTCGCCCGTCACCGAGTCATAGATCGACCAGGTGCCGCCCAGGTGTTCGTTGATCTGGCTGAACTCGTCCTTGGGCACCGGGACCACCATCTCGTCGGTGACCTTCACTCCCGCCAGGGACAGCACGGCCGACAGGAGGGCGACGATGCCGATGAGATAGACGAACATGATCGTCGGGTTCGGCACCTTGTTGCCGACCCGCTCGATCCAGTCCAGCAACTTTGATGACTCGGCGGCGTTGGCGGCTGGCGCTGGTGCTGTCACGGCGGTGGCCCCATCTTGATCGGCGGAAGACTGCGGCAACTCGACTACCGGTGCTCACGATAGTGATCCAGCAGCGCTGGTGGGGGTCCCGCCGAGGCCGGTGGACACCTGGTTCGCCGAGCGCGCCGACGTCGGGCATGATCCGCCTGGGCCCCGCCGCCGAGGTGAGGGACGGTGGCCATAGGCTCGGACCAGTTCGTGGAGAGGAGCCCGACGTGGGCAGCTGGTGGCGTGGCCCCGCCGTCGCCCTCACGCTGGTCCTGCTCGCGGTGGGGCTCGGTGGGACGCCCGCGTCCGCCGCTCCTGGTGTTCCCCTGCCCCAGGAGACGGCCACGTCAGCGCCGGCGGAACCGTCGCCCACCGATGAGGCGACCGAGGCCGAGCCGGGCGAATCGGCCACCCCGACCGAGGACCCGACGTCGGACGAGCCGTCCCCGCCGGCATCGGAGCCACCGAGCGTCCCGACCCCGACGCCGACCGCGACCTCGGCCCTGCCGCCCCCTCCGTCGACGGTGTCGCCGAGCCCCGCGCCCACGGGTGGTCCGACCATCGGAGAGCTGGAGCCCGTGCCGCCTGCGCTGGCCGACCCTCCGGCGTCGCCGACCTCGTGGGTGCCGGCGGTCGTCGCACTGGTGGCAGGCCTGGCGATCGGACTCGTCCTGCGCAGGAGGCAGAGTCGTGCGGCGATTCGGCGGACGCCGGCTCCCGCGCCTCCCCCGCCGGCAGGCGACGAGTCGGCGGCGGCGCTCGCCGCGCTGGAGGCGATCGGCGAGGCGATGACGGACGCGGGCTACTCCATGGCGGCCGTCCGGCAGTCGCTGGAGGAGATCTCGGCCACCAACGGCTACCCGGCCACCGAGATCGTGGCCTTTCCGACGGCGCTGATCGTCTCTGCGCGCGGTCTCGGCGACGTGCGGACGGGAGCTGTCTCCAGCGGACGCCGCGAGCTGTTCTTCAGCCAGACCGACGCCCTGGACGACCTCGTCGTGGAAGCACGCACGACGCCGACGCGTGCCAGCGCGATCACGGCGCGGATCGCCGGGATCCGGGCCATGCCCGAGCCGTACCCGCTGGCCGTGCGGGTGCTCGCCTACGTCGCGGCGTCGGCGGGGATCGCCGTCCTGCTCGGTGCCTCGTGGGGTGGAACGGGCTTGTCGACGGTGCTGGGCGCGGGGGTCGGATGGGCCCAGATCTCCGCCGAACGGCTGCGGGAACAGTTCCGGGCCCTGGTCACGGTCGGCTCGGCGTTCGTGGTCACCCTGGTCGTCCTGCTGCTGACCACCGCCGGCCACGACCCGGGTCTGCTGCCGTCGGTGATCGGGCCGCTGGTGATCTTCCTCCCCGGTGGACTGCTCACCATCGGGGCGCTGGAACTGACCACCCAGCACATGATGTCGGGCGCCGGACGGGTGGCCGCGGGCGCGATGCAGCTGGTCCTGCTGGCCGTCGGGATCGTGGGCGCCGCCGCCCTCGTGGGCGTCCCCCGGCTCGAGCTGGTCGGCTCGGCCCAACCGATCGGCCCGGTCGGACCGTGGGTGGCGGTGGCCGTGTTCGGGGTCGGCATCGTCGTCCACCAGTGCGGACGGCTGCGTTCGATCGGCTGGATCCTGCTCGTGCTGTACGTGGCCTACAGCGCCCAGGTGCTCGGCGACATCCTGTTCGGCGGCGCCCTGTCAGCCTTCGTCGGGGCGTTCGCGATGACCCCGGTGGCCGCGCTGGTGGCCCGCCAGCCGTCCGGGCCGGCGGCGCTGGTGAGCTTCCTGCCGGCGTTCTGGCTGCTCGTCCCCGGGTCGTTGGGCCTGGTGGGTGTGGCGAGCATCCTCGACGGGAACGCCGCCGGGGTGAACACCCTGCTCACGACCGCCTCCACGATGGTCGCGATCGCCCTGGGCACGCTGGCCGGCGCCGCGGTGAGTTCCCGTCTCTCCCCGGACCGTCCGTCCTTGCTCTGAGAGCACGTCCCGCCCAGCG
Organism: Propionicimonas sp.; assembly: GCF_049840635.1. Lineage (GTDB taxonomy): Bacteria > Actinomycetota > Actinomycetes > Propionibacteriales > Propionibacteriaceae > Propionicimonas. The sequence goes on along the minus strand of NZ_JASGKL010000005.1, from coordinate 1,369,920 downwards.
ATCGGACGGACACCTTCGGGCTCGCCATCGTGAGCAAGTAGCGTGACCGCGTGCCGAACTGCTCGGAGTCGGGATGAACGCGCAGCTGGTGATCGTGCTCGCCCTGCTGGTGGCGGCGATCGTCCTGTTCGTGATCGGCCGCCCGCGGATGGACGTGGTCGCGCTGCTGGTGCTGGTCGCCCTGCCGCTGACCGGCGTCCTGACCGTCCCGGAGACGCTGTCCGGCTTTGCCGACCCGAACGTGATCCTGATTGCCGCGCTGTTCGTCGTGGGCGAGGGCTTGACGCGGACCGGGGTGACCTACCGCATCGGGGACTGGCTGGCGGCCAACGCCGGCTCCTCCGGCGCCCGGCTGCTCGTGCTGCTGATGCTGGCCGTGGCGCTGCTCGGCTCCGTGATGAGCTCGACCGGCGTGGTGGCGATCTTCGTCCCGGTCGCACTGGCCGTGGCCAAGCAGTTGGGGACGTCGTCGCGTCAGCTGCTGATGCCGCTCAGCTTCGCCGGTCTGATCAGCGGCATGCTCACCCTGATCGCGACCGCCCCCAACCTCGTCGTCAACGCCGAACTCGTCCGGCACGGGCTCGAGCCGTTCGGCTTCTTCGCCCCGACGCCGTTCGGGCTGGTGGTGCTGGTGCTGGGGGTCGGCTACCTGCTGCTGATGCGGGGACGCCTCGGCGGCGACGCCGAGAACTCGACGGCCGAGGGGCGCCGGACGATCCCCGACCTCCTCGCGGCCTACGGTCTGGACGAGGGCAAGGAGCGCCTGCGCGTGCTGCCGGGCTCCGAACTGGCCGACCAGCGGCTCGCGGACTCCCGGCTGGCGACGCGGTACGGGATCACCGTCCTCAACGCGGAGCGTGGTCCGCAGTGGCAGCGCTCGGTGGTCGCCGCCGACGCCGGCCTGCGGCTCGCCGTCGGTGACGTGATCACGGTCACCGGTGCGCTGCCGCCGGAGGCGACGCTGCGCGATCTCGGGCTGGAGGAGGTCGGCATCAGCACGTCGAAGTTCACCCAGATCTCTCGACGGCTCGGCATCGCGGAACTCCTCGTGCCGCCCAACTCTGCCGCTGCCGGAGCCAGGATCGGAGACCTCGACCTGGAGGGGACCTACCAGGTCACCGTCATCGGTGTCCGGCACAAGGGGAGACCCGGGGGTGAACTCCGACCGGAGCAGCGGCTGGACGTGGGCGACACCCTCCTGGTGGTCGGACAGTGGCCGGCCATCCAGCGGGTCGGGGGCCGCGCGTCCCGCTTCGTCCTGCTGGACACGCCGGAGGAGGCCGCGGAGGCGGCGCCCGCCGGTAGCCGCTGGCTGTACGCGGTGCTCAGCCTGCTGGTGATGGTGGTGCTGATGGTCACCGGCGCCGTGCCGAATGTGCTCGCCGCGCTGATCGCCTGCCTGCTGATGGGAGCCAGCGGCTGCATCGACATGCCGACCGCCTACCGCGCGATCCACTGGCCCACCCTGCTGCTGATTGTCGGCATGCTCCCGTTCGCCCAGGCACTGGAGAAGACCGGTGGTATCGACCTCGCCGCACAGGGCCTGCTGTCGGCGGTGGGCGGCGCGGGGCCCCGGGTGGTGCTGGCCGCGATCTTCGTCGCCACGGCGGCGATCGGGCTGTTCGTGTCGAACACGGCCACGGCCGTCCTGATGGCACCCGTGGCGATCGCCGTCGCGCCCCAGTTGGGGGCCTCCCCCTACCCGTTCGCGATGACCGTGATGCTGGCCGCGTCCGCCGCGTTCATGACCCCCATCTCGTCCCCGGTCAACACCCTGGTCGTCGAACCCGGACGCTACCGGTTCAGCGACTTCGTGAAGATCGGGACGCCCTTCACGCTGGTGGTGGGGCTCGTCAGCGTCCTGATGGTGCCGCTGCTCCTGCCGCTGTGACCGCCCCGGGGGTTGGCTGGTCTAGGCGTTGCGGGCGAAGCGCCGTCCATCGTCCGCTGACTCGCCCCTGTGCGCGTGGTGTCGCAGGATGAGGAGGGCCGCGACGGCGGAGAGGGCTTCTCCAGCGGGGATGCTGGCCCAGATCCCGAGTGGTCCCCACGCCGACAGGACGGCGACCAGGGGGATCTTGATCGCGAGGAGGGTTCCGATCGAGATCAGGTAGGAGGGGACGGGGCGTCCGATGGCCTGGAAGTAGGCCGAGACCAGGGGCGGGATCCCGGCGAAGGTGAAGGTGATGGCGACGATCCGCAAGGCCTCGGTGGCGGTGGCGACGGTCTGGGGATCGGTGACGAAGAGCCGGGTGAGCGGGTCCGCGGTGAGCGCGACCAGCAGGCCGGTGCCGGCCCCGTAGAGGACGGTGGCGCGCAGGGCGAGGGTGCGGGCGCGGGCGACCCGATGGGTGGAGCCCTGACCGTGGTTGTAGCCGACGACGGGTTGGACGCCCTGGGTGATGCCGGTCTGGGGCATGGCGATGAAGGTCTGGATGCGGGCGGTGACCGCGAACGCTGCGAGGGCGACGGCGGCGGGGACCAGGGTGTTGGTGGCGAGGCGGGCGTTGATCAGCACGATCAGCACCGTGGCGCCGAGGCCGGCGAGGAAGGACGGGGCGCCGATCCCGAGCAGGGCGCCGATCATGCCCAGTCGGGGGCGCAGGTCGGCCGCGGTGATCCGGTAGGGCCGGCGGCGTTGGAGGAAGAAGAACCAGACGGCCATGCCGGCGGAGACCATCTGTCCGCCGACGGTGCCGAGGGCGGCTCCAGTGACGCCGAGGCCGAGCCCGTAGATGAACAGCGGGTCGAGGGTCATCTGAACCAGGACCGGGATCACCCAGAGCAGGGTGGAGAACCGGAGCCGGCCCTCGGCGCGGACCAGCGCGGAGAAGCCGGTGGAGAAGATGGCGCCGGCGATGATGACGGTGGCGTAGGGACGTGCGTAGGCGAGCGTGTCGCCGGTCGCGCCGAGGATCGCGAGGAGCGGGTCGAGAGCCCACAGCCCGATCACGGTGACCGCGACCGCCGTGGTCCAGAACACGACGAACGCGTTGCCCGCGGCGTGGGCGGCATCCTGGGGACGGCGGGCACCGAGGCTGCGGGAGACCAGGGAGGCGCCGCCGACCCCGACGGTGGTGGAGACCGCGCCGAGCAGGAGCAGGACGGGCGCGACCAGATTCACCGCGGCGAGGGCGGTCTCGCCGACGCCGCGGGCGACGAACCAGGCGTTGGTCAGCGCGTAGATGCCGTACACCCCGACCGAGAGCGTGGTCTGTGAGCAGGCGTGCCACAGCACCCGGCCGACCGGCTGGGTGCCGAGAGCGTCGGCGCTGTCCAGGGAGGCGGTCATTCGGTGTGGCCGAACGCGCCCATCAGTTGGTCCAGCTGCGCGCGGGCCCAGTCGTACTGCGCCGGGGTCTCGTGGCCGCGGTAGTGCGTCTCGATGATCATGATCAGGATCAGGTACAGGGTGTAGAGGCGCCGGCGATGCTGCTCGGCCTCGGTGAGGGCGGAGTGGCCGTAGCCGCGCATGAACGCGGCCGGATCGCCGAACGCGGGCAGGTCGATGGCGGTGAACCCGGCCTCGATCAGCGGGTCGCCGTAGAAGGCACGTTCGTGGTCGATGATCGCCACGATCCGTCCCTCGCGGACCATCGTGTTGCTGTTCCACAGGTCCCACTCGACGAAGCGGGGCTCGGTGATCGCGTCGAGCACCGGCAGGTGGTCCGCGATCACCTGCCGCACCAGCGCGTAGTCCCAGCCCAGGTCCAGTCCGGCGCGTTCCCCGTCCTCGAGCACGTCGGAGATCATGGACGCGAACGCGTCCCGCCAGGTCGGGAAGCCGGGCCCGGCGAGCGGACCGTAGTGCGGCCCGACGATCGAGTTCAGCGCGGCGTTCATCGCGCCGAGCTGCTCGTTGTACGACTCGGTCTGCTCCGGGCTCAGCGCGCCCTCCTCGGCGAGGATCCCGAAGTTGTCGGCCTCGATGAACGGCATGAAGAACCACGGCGCGTCACACAGCTCGAGCGAGTCGTCGAAATGGTCGACTGCGGGGACCGGGACGCCGGTGTGGGCCTGGACGAGCTCGAGCGCGGCGACCTCGTTGCGCATCATGTCGTGCTCGTAGGTCATCACGCTGACCCCCGGCGGTGGCGCGATCTTCAGCACGACCTGCCGGCCGTCCCGCAACCCGATCCGGTAGGCGACGTTGAACCAGCCGTGCCCCAGCTCCACGGCGAAGTCGTCGGAATCGACGACCTGGTCGGGGCCGTACGCCCGGGCGACCATCCGCCGCAGCGTCTCCGGCGACTGGCGGTTCTTGGTGATGCTCTCCATGCGTGGTTCCCTTCCGGCAGCACTGCCGAGGTTCGTGGGCTGCCGGCTTCTGGGAGCGGCCGGGCAGCCCCTGCGGCTTGTCTTCTGTATCGATTAAGATTAGCGTCCTCTGTATCGATTGAGGAAGTGGTCGGGATGGTGCTGCCAGCAGAGTCGCCGGTGACGATGAAGACCCTCGCCCACCAGATCGGGGTGTCGGTCGCCACCGTCTCCAACGCCTACAGCCGGCCCGACCAGCTCTCGGCGGAGCTGCGTCACCAGATCCTCGCGACCGCAGAGGAACTCGGCTACGCCGGGCCCAGCGTCGCCGGCCGGGCGCTCCGCTCGGGCCGCAACGACGTCTGCGGGTTCCTGTTCGGCGGCGAGCTCGCCACGGCGTTCTCCGACCCCTACTCGGTCATCTTCCTCGCCGGGCTGAGCGAGTCCGTCGAACAGTTCGGGGCGTCGGTGCTGCTGCTGAAGGCACCGGTCGGGGACGGCGCGACCCAGGCGCTGCAACGAGCCCCGATCGACGCCCTGGTCGCGAACTCGACCGTGGCCAGCCAGACCGGCATCGAGATGCTGCGCGGGCGCGGGGTGCGGATCGTGCGGACCCGGCGCTGCGAGGACGGCGACTGGGTGGGCATCAACGACGCCAGTGCCGCCCAACTGGTCGCGCGGCACCTCTTCCGGCTGGGCCACCGCGACATCGTGGTCGTCGCTGCCGGCGCCAGCACCGGCGGCGTCGACGAGTGGGCCTACCATCCCGACCGGCCCGTCCCCGGCCTGGTCGAGGGCTCCTACGAGAGCGAGCGGATCCGCGGCATCTGGGACGAACTCACCCCCCGCGCCCTGCGCGTCGTCCGCGCCGGCGCCAACACCCGCGCCGCCGGCCGCACCGCCGCCGGGCAGGCCCTCGACGTCCAGGCCAGGCCGACCGCGATCGTGGCCCTCAGCGACGTGCTCGCGTTCGGCATCCTCGACGCCGTCCGGGCGCGTGGCCTCGAACCCGGCCGCGACATCTCGATCTGCGGGTTCGACGACATCCCGGACGCGAACTTCCTCGGCCTCACGACCCTGCACCAACCGATCACGAAGAAGGGCCGCCTCGCCGGGCTCCTCGCCATGGACCCCGACCACCCCCAACGGCACAACCCCCTGCCCGTCCAGCTCGTCGTCAGAGCCAGCACCGGGCCGGCCCCCACCCCGAGGAAGTAGAAGGGCATAGAACGGCTCGACCCTCTACACCGAACGCTGCTGCCCGGCTCCCAGCCAGGCCTTGCCCTTGTGGATGACCCGGAAGCGCCGGGAAGCTCTCGTGCCGAAGCGAGGATCGGACTCAGGCCGGCGGTCAGCCCTCGCGGGTGATCCTGAGCCGCCACTCCTCGGGGTCCTCGCGCAGGTACTCGACCTCGATCGGCGCGATCGCGGCGAGCTGGCCGAGCAGCGGCAGCGGGTTGTGCGGTGCGACCAGCACCAGCGCGCCGCCGGCAGGGATCGCGCCGAAGGCGCCGATCACCGTCGCGTGGCGGATGGCGTGCGGGATCGCCCGCACGTCGAGGACCGGGTCGCCCTCGTCGTGGTGCCCGCACGCGCAGCCGCCCACGCCGGCGTTCTCGAGGTGAACCGTCTTCTGCATCCTGATCCTGTCTCCTTCGGTTGTGCTCCGGGGGGAGCGGTGGGGGTGGCCGGTCAGTCGCCGACCTGGACGTAGCCGTGGGCGCCGCGCTCCGCGTCCGCCATCACGTGGGTGACGAACGGGTAGCGGCCCGCCTCGGTGAAGACCGTCTCGACGAAGCCGCCCTCCGCCGGCTCCAGCCCGAGCGCCTGCGAGCCGCCGTCGTCGGTGCCGAAGGCGTCCCGCCCGTGACGGAGCAGGTAGGCGCCCTCGCGGTAGACGGTGTCGAACTGGGCGCCGACGACGTGGAAGCTGCTCGCCCGGTTCGGGCCGACGTCCAGCACCCAGAAGCGGACGCGCTCGCCGACCCGCGCGGTGAGCTTCGCGGTGTCGTAACCGTTCGCCACGCCGTTGAACACCACGTAGTCGGGCTCGCCCGCGGCGTGGGCGCGGTCGGCGTCCACCTCGGTGGCGGACGCGGCGTCGGTGGCCTTCGTCTGCAGGTACACCTCGGACTGCACGAGGACGTAGGAGCGGTCGACCTCCGCCAGGCCGTCCGGCTCGATCACGACGGCGCCGGCCATGCCTGCCGCGATGTGCGCGCTCATCGGCATCGTCGAGCAGTGGTACATCCACACCCCGGCACGCCCGGCGGTGAACCGGTAGGTCAGGGTCTGGCCGGGTTCGATCGTCCGCATCGGGCGGTCGGGCGCGAGCGCCCCGGCGTGGAAGTCGATTGAATGGCCCATCGTGCCGTCGTTGACCAGCGTGATCACGAAGACGTCGCCCACCCTGCCGTGCAGCGTCGGCCCGACCGGCGAGCCGTTGTACGTCCAGCGCCGCTGCCACACCCCCGGCGCCACCTCGAGGGTGACCTCGCTGACCGTGAGGGTGAGGTGGTGCTCGCGCTCGTCGGTCAGCGGTGCGAGCACCGGGTCGACCACGTCGGACGCGGTCGCCGCCGCCGTCGGCTGCGCGGTCATGCCGGTCATGTCGTGGTCGGCGGTGCCCGTGCCCGTGCCCGTGGCGGACGGCGCGGGGGAGGGGGCGGCGGCATCGTCCACCACCACGTCGAAGACCATGCCCATCTGCCGGTGGCCGACGATCGAGCAGTAGCCCTGCACGGACGCGCCGATCACGCCGGCGTCGAGCTCCGTGCGGGCGCCGGGGGCGATGCGTCCGCTGTTGGCCTGCCCGATGACGAGGTCGTGGGTGGTGGTGTCGGCGTTGACGAGGTCGACGACCAGGCGGTCACCGCTGTTCACGTGGACCTCGGCGGGGGTGAACCGCATGTCCTTCGCCGTCACCTCCACCCGCACCACCCGTCCGGTCGGCGCGACCGCCGCGGCGACCGACGTGCCGCTCGCAGCCGCGACCGAGGGGTCGACGCCCACACCGACCACGACGGCGGTCGCCAGCGCGGTGAGCCCGGCCACGAGCTGGCCGGCGGTGAAGATCGTGGGGTGCGCCGGTGTGGGCTGCGGCTTCGGGGCCGCGGGCGTGTCCGGGGCGGTCCCGTCCTCGCCGGTCCGGGCGGCGGCCGCCACGGCGAGCTCGCGTCGCGCGGCGATGCTGGCCCGCAGGCCGAGCACCATCAGCGGCAGGAACGCGGTGGCCGCAGCCAGGGCGAGCAGCGAGCCGGCCACCTTCACCCAGCTGGGCGTCGGCAGCAGCCACAGGGCCAGGCCACCGTTGATCACGACCAGCCGGAACGCGCCCGCGCGGTTGAACCACGCCTGCCCTGCCCGGACGACACTCGGCCCTCCACCGAGTACCGACGGCAACAGGTACGACAGCGCCCCGGTGAGCACCTGGACGGCGAAGCCCGCGCCCAGGGCGGCCGCCGGCCACACGAAGCCGTTCCGTACCGCCGTCCAGTCCGGAGCGGTGGCCAGCAGCCAGCCCGCCCAGGCCAGGCCGATCACCAGCCACAGCATCGCCGCGGCGACGGAGGCGGCCGCGAACTCGCGGGGCGGCTTGGTGAGCGCGGGGCGGACGAGGCCGCGTCCCCACAGGACCAGCCCGCCGAGGTAGCCGACGATGCCGGCGGCGGCCAGCCACCCCACCCCGGCCAGGGCCCCCGCGACGCCCACGATGATGGCGGCACCGAGGACCGGAAGGGCGCTCCGCGTCCACCGCTCCGCGGAGGCGTCCATCGGCGTGCGTAGCATGGTCGGCCAGAGCGTGAGCAGCGTGCCGGTGAGGGTCAGGCCCACCCAGCCGAGCAGGTTGGCCAGCGCGTGCGCGACCAGCAGTCGGCCGTGCCAGGGGTCCGGCCAGCCCCACGCGAGGGTCACCCCGAACCCCACTCCGACCAGCAGGGACGCGGCCGCCCACACGTAGTAGCGAACGGTCACCCGGAACCGGGAGGGGAGCGCGCGGCGCAGCATGGTGAACAGCTCGTAGCCGTGCCCGCCGACCGCGAGCGCGACCAGGCACGCCCCGGTCAGGGTGAGCGGCCACCAGGTGGTCGGCACGCCGGCCAGCACCATGGCTGCCCCCGCGGTGAGGAGGCCGAGCCGACGGGTGTGCCTGCGGGCCTGGTCCTCGGACGCGGGGCTGCGGAGCAGGGTCTGGGCGAAGTGGAAGCTCCACACCACGATCGAGTGCGTGAGCGCACCGAGCAGTACCAGGTGCAGCATCAGCCAGTTGGCGTCCGGGAGCCAGCGGTGGCAGAGCGCGATCACGACCGCCGCGCCGAGCCATCCGACGAGCGGCAGGTCGCGCAGGCGGGAACGCCCGCGCGTGACGGGACGGTTCATCCCCGCACCACCAGGACGACGGCGGTGACCAGGAACGACAGCATCGCGAGCACGGTGACCACCCCGCCGGCCTGCCAGGCGACGGTGAGTCCGGCCAGGGCCCCGGTGAACCGCAGGACGAGCCCCGCGTGCAGGAGCAGCAGTGGCCCCCACAGTGCCGGCCGGTAGGGCAGCGGGCGGCCGAGGACCGCCGGCAGGATCACCGGCGCGTGGGCCATCACCATCGAGACCGCGAAGCCGAGGAAGACGCCGTGGACGACCACGTCGTAGGGGCCGGTGCCGCCGTAGAGCCCGAAGCCGGTGAGCACCAGCCCGGCGAGGACCAGATCGAGGTAGCCGGCCAGGAGGGCGGTGGCGAGGTAGCGCCGCTGGCCGGTGAGCCGCAGCTGGTGGCGGACCACGTCGTTGCGCAGCAGCCAGCCACCCGTGACGACCAGCACGATCCCGACCAGCCGGTCGCCGAAGGGCAGGACGAGCGCCGCGAGGACGGCGAGGGTGAGGGCCGTCGCGAGCCCGAGCACAGCGCGGTCGGCCCGAGGCCCCATCACGAGCTGGGCGAGTTCGGCGCGCTCCGCGGCGATCGTGAGCACCACGAAGCCGACCAGCCACGGCAGGGCGGAGGGGATGTCGACGAGCAGCGCGACCAGCGCGCCACCGAGCGCGAGGACGGCGGACAACACCTGCACGGCGACCAGCGGACGCGGCGCGCGGCGCCACAGTGCGACGTAGACCACAACGAAGAGCGCGCCGGCCTCGACGTGCAGCAACTGGCCGAGCTGGACCGGCGCGGGGCTGAGCAGGGCCAGCGCGCCCGCGCCGTAGAGGGCGGGAGCGAGGTAGGCCCAGTTCCGTCCCAGCGCCTGGGCGCGTTCGAGGGAGATGAGGGTGCCGAGGAAACCGAGGACCATGACCAGGCCGTGCACGTCGCCGGCCCGCTGGGAGGCGAGCGGTGCCCAGACCTCCAGCCGGACCAGCCCCGCGTCCAGCCCGCAGAGAAGGCTGACCCCGCCGAGGGCCACCAGCGGGATGCGGGTGTTGGTGGCCCTTCGGCGGGTGGCTCCCTGCGCCGGGGGGATGGCGGCGGGAGCGGGCGTGGCGGGGGGTGCCACGGGAGGGGAGGCCGGGGAGGTGCGCCGGTCGCTGCGGGCGGCGGGAGCCGGCGTCGGCACGAGCGCCTCCTTTAAGTACATGACGGTATGGAGAAAATAGCACTAGAGTGGCGCCGTGGTCACCTCTCCCGTCCAGCGCGGTCCGCGACCGGCACGGGACGACCGTCCGCGCGAGGCGTCGCTGCGGGTGCTGCGCGCCCTCGTCCAGCACGGACCGGCGACGCTCACTGAGCTCGTCGCGGAGCTGGGAGGGCACCCCAACACCACCAGGATGCAGCTCGAGAACCTGCTCGCCGACGGCTTCGTGACCGAGCACACGCTGCCCCCGTCGGGCCGCGGCCGCCCTGCGCGCGGCTGGGTGGCCACGGTCGCGGGGCGCCAGGTGGCGCTGGAGGATCCCGACCGCGGGGCCGAGGGTGCGCTGGTCGAGGCGATCGCCGATCACCTCGCCGCCGATCCCGACCCGGTGGCCGCCGCACACTCGGTCGGACGCAGCTGGGGTGACCGCCTCGTCGACGGCTCCGGGCGGGGCCTGTACGACATCCTCGCCGGGCAGGGCTTCGCCCCGGAGGAGACGCCCGACGGGCTCGCCCTGCGAACCTGCCCGCTGCTCGCGTCCGCCCTGCGGCACCCGGACGTGGTCTGCGGCATCCACCAGGGACTGGTCGACGCCGTCTCCCCCGAGCCGCGCCGCCTCGAGCCGTTCGCCGTGCCGGGAGCCTGCCTGATCCGTCCGGCATGACCGGCTCGCGGCCCGCTCCTGAGCTCCGGGGTGTTCACGCCGACTTGGCCATCGTCGCTACGATAGTTAACGACCTATCGCTATATGACGGGAAGGTGTGCAATGGCCCATTCACGCGGAGGATCTGTCTGGGGCAAGGACGGCGAGGCGCTGCTGCGCAGCCTGACCGAGTTCGGCCTGGGCTCGCTGCACCACGCAGGCTTCGGCCCGCACGGGAGGGCACGGCGAGGGGACACCCGCTCGGCGATCCTGCTCGTCCTCGCCGAGCAGCCGATGCACGGCTACCAGATCATCCAGGAGTTGTCCCGGCGCAGTGACGGGCAGTGGACCCCGAGCGCCGGTTCGGTGTACCCCGCCCTCCAGCTGCTCGCGGACGAGGGCCTGATCTCCGCCGCGGAGAGCACGGGCAAGCGCGTCTACTCCCTCACCGACACCGGCCGGTCCGAGGCCGAGGGCCTCGCCGAGGCGCCCGCGCCGTGGGACGTGGCCGTGGCCTCCGGCGGGATGAGCGGGCTGGTCGACCTGCGCAGGGCCGGCGGACGCCTCGCGCAGGCGGTCGCCCAGGCGAGCCGGACGGGGGACAAGGCGCTGATCGAGTCGACCGCCGAGATCCTGGACGCCGCCCGCAAGCAGGTCTACGCGCTGCTCGCCGAGAACTGAGCCGCCGGTGACGTCGGCACAGCTGCGCGCCCGGTACCGGCGCATCCTCCGCTTCTTCGGCCGGATGACGCTCGGGTTCATCTGGTGGGAGATCGTCCTGCCGCGGCTCGGCCTGGGCCGGTGGGCGGACTCCCGCCGGCCCGCGCGCAACCGCCGGACCGCCGCGAGCTTCCGGGGTCTGGCCGTCACGCTCGGCGGCCTGATGATCAAGGTCGGCCAGTTCCTGTCCACCCGCCTGGACGTGCTGCCCGCCGAGATCACCGACGAGCTCTCCGGCCTGCAGGACGCGGTCCCCGCCGCCCCCTTCGACGCCGTCCGCGCCGTCGCCGAGGCAGATCTGGGCCGGCCGCTGAGCGAGGCGTTCGCGTCCTTCGAGCAGACCCCGGTCGCCGCCGCCTCGCTCGGCCAGGCGCACCGGGCTGTCCTGCGTCCCGAGGACGCGGAGGAGGCCGGGTTCGCGGACGTGGTGGTGAAGATCCAGCGCCCCGACATCGACCGCATCGTCGAGGTCGACCTCGACGCCCTGCGCAAGGTCGCCGGCTGGCTCTCCCGCTACCGTCCCGTCAGCGACCGGGCCGACGTGCCGGCACTGGTGGAGGAGTTCGCCACCACCAGCATGGAGGAGATCGACTACGAGGGCGAGGCCCGCAACGCCGCCCACTTCCGGGAGGCCTTCGCCGACGACGGGCGCCTGCGCGTCCCTGAGGTGGCCTGGGAGAGCTCCACCCGCCGCGTGCTCACCCTCGAGGACGTCACCGCGATCCCGATCGGCGACCACGCCGCCATCACGGCCGCGGGCGTCGAACTCGCGCGGGTGGCGGACGTCCTGGTCGACACCTACCTCTCCCAGATCGTCGAGGACGGCCTGTTCCACGCCGACCCGCACCCCGGGAACCTGTTCGTCGAACCCGTCGGCGAGGAGGGCGACTTCCGGCTGACGTTCGTCGACTTCGGCATGGTCGGACGCGTCCCGGACACCCTTCGCGCCGGGCTGCGGGACGCCCTCGTCGCCGTTGCCCTGCAGGACGCCGCGCGCCTGATCGGGGCGTTCCGCACCCTCGACTTCCTCCTGCCCACCGCCGACACCAAGGGGCTCGAACTCGCCGCGGCCCAGGTGTTCGACCGGTTCGGCGGAATGGGGATGAACGACCTGCGCTCGATCAGCCACGACGACATGATGAGCTTCGGCCTGCAGTTCCGTGACCTGATGGTGAGCATGCCGTTCCAGCTGCCCGAGAACCTGCTGATGCTGGGCCGCAGCCTCATGATCCTCTCCGGCCTGTGCACCGGGCTGAACCCCGACTTCAACCTGTGGTCGGCGCTCACCCCCTACGTCAACCGGCTCGTGTCCGACGACGAGGACGGGGACAACCCGCTCATGTCGGGCCTGCTCGACACCGCCAAGGGCGCCCTCCAGACCCTGGTGGCGCTCCCGGGACGGGCCGACCGTGTCCTGGCCACGGTGGAACGCGGCGAACTCGCCGTGCGGATCCCGATGGTGGAGCTCAGCGCGCGACGCCTCGACCGCACCCTGAACCGGATGACCGCCGCGCTGGTCTTCGCCGCGCTGATCGTCGCCGGGGCCCTGCTCTACGCGGCCGAGCCCGTGCTCGCGAAGGTCCTGATGGGGGTCTCCGCGCTCCCGCTGCTCACCGTCCTGTTCGGAGGCCGCGGCCACCGCCCGCGCTGAGCCGCCGGCACGCCGGGGATGGTTCCTCACGTGCCGCGGTACGCGGGGACGGTTCCTTCGTGCCCGGCACGATGGGGACGGTTCCTGCCGTGCCGCCGCCGCTCAGCCGGAGCGGCGGCCCCAGAGCAGGTAGGCGGCGGGCAGCACGCCCGCGGAGTTCACGACGGCCAGGGCGACCGCCCATGCCGCCCGCGGCCCGTTCACCCCGGCCTGCGGCCGCTTCACCAGGTCGACGAGCGCCCACGCACGCAGCCCCACGTCCACCACGGCCACGGCGATCACGGCCCCGCGTGCCACAGGGCTGTCCGTCTTCGCGAAACTCCGGTGTCCATGCATCCTGGCCAGCACCTCCCTTACGGCCAGCGTAGCCGGGCTGAGGAGTACTGGTAGTGCCTTCCACAAGGGCCGCGAGCGTGGTGGGGTGGTCGTACCCGACGCGGCGGCCGCCGCGTCCCCGCTGTGCAGGAGGAGTGGATGGCTGTCAGTGACGCCGCCAGAGCGAACCACGACCGGTTGTTCGGGGACGGGGTGTCCAACCTCTCGGTGACCGACCCGGAACTGGTGGAGTACTTCGGCAACTTCGCCTTCGACGAGGTCCTCGCGCACGGCGACGTGGACGAGCACACCCGGCTGCTGGCCGTGCTGGCCGCGCTGGTCGCCTGCCAGGCGCAGGGGGAGTGTCGGGTGATGCTCGGTGCGGCGCTCACGAACGGCGTGAGCCCCGTCGAGGTCAAGGAACTGCTCTACCAGGCCGTCGCCTACCTCGGGATCGGGAAGGTGCTGGACTTCCTGCACCTGACCAACGATGTACTCACCGCGCGCGGCGTCGAGCTGCCGCTGCCCGGCCAGTCCACGACCACGCCGCAGACGCGGTTCGACCGGGGCTGGGACGCGCAGGCGCAGATCGTCGGCGAGGACCGCCTGCAGACGATGCACTCCTCGGCGCGTCCCGAGGAGAAGCACATCCAGGACTGGCTGACCGCGAACTGCTTCGGCGACCACTACACCCGCGACGGGATCGACCTGGTGACCAGGGAACTGCTCACCTTCGTGCTGCTGGTCGCCCACGGCGGCTGCGACCCGCAGGTGCGTGGCCACGTCGCCGGCAACCTGCGCATGGGCAACGACCGCCACCGCCTGATCGACGTGCTCAGCCAGCTCGTGCCCTACATCGGGTACCCGCGGACGCTGAACGGGCTCGCCGCGGTCAACGAGGTCGCCCCGGCGCAGGCGTCCGGCGAGTGAGCATCCGGCACGCGCCTCGGGGGTGTTCCGCCGGTCCGGACGCGTCCGAGGGGGAGCGGGTGCGGCGGTGCTGAAGCGTCCGCTCGTCCCGCTCACCGCACTGCTGTGGGGGCTGCAGTTCGCGTTCCTCAGCCCTGCGCTCGCCCTGATCCTGGTCGGCGTGTACGGGGCGACGCCGGGGGAGGTGGGCTGGGTGCTGGCCATCTACAACGCCAGCGGGTTCGTCTTCTCGCTCGTCCTGCCCGGGTGGGCGGACCGGCGCGGCCAGTACCTGCTGGGGCTGATGGCCTGCGCGCTGCTGACGGTCGCGCTCGCGATCGCCCTCGCCGTGGCGACCAACCTCGCGGTGGCCACCGTCGCGCTGGTGGTCCTCGGCGGCCCGGCCGGCGTCGGCGGCGCCCTGCTGTTCGCCCACCTGCGACACAGCGGCGCGCCCCCCGGCGAGATCGTGAACACCAGGGCGGTGATCTCGTTCGCGTGGGTGGCGGGGCCGCCGGTGGCGACCGCGTTGATGGGCTGGTTCGGGGACCGGGCCAGCCTCGTCGCCATCGCCGTGATCGGCACCGGGACGGTCGCGCTCACGCTCGTTATGCTGCGCCGCAGCCGGCGTCCGGAGCCCGCGGCGGCGCCCGTCCACGGCGGCGCCGCCAACGAACAGCCGGAGGCGGCCCGCGTCCCGAACGGACGGGTCGCGGTGATCGTGGTCGCGTTCGTCCTCGCCCAGGCCACCAACGCCGCCGCCGTCTCCGCGCTCACCCTCTACGTCAGCGAGTACCTGGGGTTGCCGGTGTTCTGGGCGGGGATCGCGCTCGGGCTGGCCGCGGCCCTGGAGATCCCGGCGTTGCTGGCCCTCGGCCGGCTCAGCGGTACCCGCTCGCCGCTCGTGCTGCTGCTCACCGGCTGCGCAGCCGGCGTCGTGTACTACGCAGGAATGGCCTTCGCGACGAGCGTCCCGGTGCTGCTGGTCCTCCAGGTCCCGAACGCGTGGTTCTTCGCCGCGATCTCCGGGGTCGGGCTGACCCTGTTCCAGGACCTCATCCCCCGGCCGGGCATCGCCACCGGGCTTTACACGAACACGCGTCGGGTCGGCTCCATCATCGCCGGGCCGGTGATCGGCATCGCGTCCACGCCCTGGAGCTACCCGGGCGTCTTCGCCACCTGCGCAGCAATGACCCTCGCCGCGGCGCTGGCCACGGCCCTGGCTGGACGCGCCGGTCGTCGCCGCCGAGCCGACCCGCGCGACGACTCACAGGTTGCGCACAAGCCGGTTGGCTAGCCTCGGGGGAGAGCCACTCTGTCCCCAGCCGGGACCGACGCCGGCTCCAGTACCCGACCCGCAGCTCGCGTGCGACTGCAGAGAGTTCTCCCCACGATGACACCACGAACGCTGTCCACCGCCCTCCTCGGGCTCGTCCTGGCCCTGACCGGCTGCTCGGCGCCGACGGACGCGTCCAGCCAGCCGTCGACGTCGGCGTCCGCGAGCGCAGAGGTCGACGCCGACGCTCCCGAGGTCGACCGCGACCCGCAGGGCGAGCTCCCCACGATCACCTTCAGCGCGAAGGGGATCCCGACGATGAAGACCGTCGAGTCCGATCCCCCGAGCGTGATCTCGGTGAAGACGCTCACCGCGGGGGACGGGGCCGTCGTTGGCTCCGACGACTACGTGACCGTCAACTACGCGGGCTTCCTGTGGAAGGACGGCACCCAGTTCGACTCCTCCTACGACAGCGGCGAGCCGGCCGGCTTCTCGCTCAACCAGGTCGTGGAGGGGTGGAAGTACGGGCTGGCCGGCACCAAGGTCGGCGACCGCGTGGTCATCGTGGTGCCCCCGGACTACGGCTACGGCGACGAGGCGACCGACTCGATCCCTGCCGGGTCGACGCTGGTCTTCGTCGTGGACGTCCTCTCGACGACAGCAGTGACCACCGAGGCGCTGAGCTCTGCCACCCTGACCGGGGCGGCTCTGCCCGACGGCGTCACGGTCACAGGGGACCTCGGCGCGGAGCCCACCCTCACGTTCGCCGACGGCAGCTCCGCTCCGGAGGAGGAGAAGGTGGTCGTGATCGCGGAGGGGACCGGCGCGGAGATCACCGACACCGACACGGTCCTCTACCAGGCGGTCGGCGGCTACTGGGGAGGGGAGACGTCGTCCAGTTGGTCGAGCTCCTACCAGACCGTCACGTCCGGTGGCGGCTCCGCCACCGTCGGCAAGAAGGTCGGCTCCCGGATCCTGCTCACCTTCGCCGCCGACGAGGACAGCGGCACCCAGGCCCAGGCCCTGGTGATCGACATCCTGGCCGCCATCCCCGCGTCGAAGTAGGCGCTCGGCCGCGCCGGCCGGCCTGGACGCCCCTCCGCTACGCGTTTGCTCCCGAAAGGCGGCCTTGCTCCCCGAACTCCGGGAGCAAGGCCGCCTTTCGGGAGCAAACGCGGGGCTGGACGGCGATTCGCTCCCGGCGGCGGACGGGGGGCTCCGCCCCGAGTGTCACACTGGAGGTCGTGAACCGCTTCGCATCGGTGACCACTTGGGGTCTCGCGGCCGCGACCGTCGTCGCGACAGCAGTCGTCGCCGGACCGCCGGTCGTGGGCAGGATGCTGCACCCGCGGGACGTCGACGCCTATCAGAACTATGTCGCCACCTACATGCTCAACCCGGGCACCGCGGCGGACCTGGCCTGGGCAAGGGCGCACCCGGCAGAGGTCCTGGCCGAGGGCGACCGCGCCTGCGAGTGGCTCTCCCGCCGTCCGTCCGCGCCGAGGATCGACCCCAGCGGTGATTCGGAGGTGTTCGTCCTCACCAAGCGCTACTTGCGCACGACGAGGGAGACGACCGTGCTGCCGTTGACCAAGGAGGGACGCCGCCGACTGGTGTCGGGCGCGTGGGCGTACCTGTGCTGGTCCGAGCGCGAGGACAGGAGCGCGCCGATCAGCGACGAGGACGACTGATCGCCGGCGTGGTCGCCTTCGGCGAGAGGTTGGTCTGCGCCCCGAGGTCGCGGGACCCCGTCCACCCGTGCCTGAGCACGCGTCCTCTCTCCCCCCCGCGTTTGCTCCCGAAAGGCGGCCTTGCTCCCCGAATTCCGGGAGCAAGGCCGCCTTTCGGGAGCAAGAACGCCGAGCGGGCACTTCGGCTACACCGTGATGACCTCCACCCCGTCCTCGCGGAAGAGGGCGAGCAGGTCGGCGGACGCGTCGTCGGTGATCACCAGGTGGGTGAGGTCGGCGGGGACGCCGAAGCGGAAGTTGGACGTGCGGTTGAGCTTGTCGGCCACGGTGACGAGGATGCGCCGGGTGGAGGACTCGATGCTCGCCCGCTTGATCAGCGCGTCCTCGTACAGCGTGGACGTGAGCCCGCGGGTCGCGGACGCCGAACAGGCGCCGATCACGAGAGCGTCGGCGCGCATGCTGCGCACCGCGTCGATCGCCTGGCTGCCGAGCAGGGCGAGCGTGTCGGGCTCGACCGGTCCGCCGGGGATGATCACCCGCGCCCCCGGCGTCGAGCCGAGCGCGACGGCCGCGTGGAGGGACAGGCACAGCGCGGTGATCGGACGCCCGGCGAGTTCCTGAGCGACCGCGTGGCAGGTGGTGCCGTTGTCGATGATCACGGACTCGTAGTCGGCGATCAGCCCCGCCACCGCCGCGGCGAGCCTCGCCTTGACCTCCCTGTCCTCGGTGATCCGGACGCTGTACGGGACGGCGCCGCCGTCCTTGACGGTCCGTGCGGCACCTCCGGGGACGCGCCGCAGGGCGCCGTGGGCCTCCAGGTCGACGAGGTCGCGCCGGATCGTGACCTGGGAGGCACCGGTGAGGTCGGCCAGCTGCTCGACCCTGAGGAGGCCGCTGGTCTGGAGCGACTGGATGATCAACTTGTGCCGAATTGATCGTTGCACATGATCATTCAGTCACATACCTTCTCAAGGGTGCAAGCTGACGGAGGTCCTGACATGACGGCGCAACCGAGGGCGACCGGCGCGGTCGCGTCCGCCCGCACCGGCGACCTGGTGGTGTTCGCGGTGAACGGCTTCGCGTTCGCGTCCTGGATGTCCCGGGTGCCGGACGTGAAGGAGGCGCTCGCCCTGACCCCCGGCCTGCTGGCGATCCTGCTGCTCTCGGTCTCGATCGGCTCCCTGCTCGGCCTTCCCGCGGCCGGACGGATCGCGCACCGGATCGGCGCGGCGAACACCGTCCGGCTCGGCATGGCGCTCGTGGTGCCGGGTATCGCGTGGGCGGGGATCGCCGTCCAGGCCCACCTCGGCATGTACCTGGTGATGCCGGGGCTGTTCCTGCTCGGCATGGGCTCGGGGATCTGGGACGTCGCCCAGAACCTCGAGGGCACGATCATCGAGCGGGCCCTCGACCGGGCGATCATGCCGTGGTTCCACGCGGCGTTCAGCGGCGGCACCGTCCTGGCCGCGCTGATCGGCGCGGGCCTGGTCTGGCTGCGGGTCCCGGTGGCCGTCCACCTGGGCGTCGTCGCCGTCCTCACCGCCATCGCCGTGGTGTGGGGCACCGCGCGCTTCCTTCCGGCCTTCGATGAGGGTGGCGAGAGCCCGGACGCGTCCGTGGCACCGGTGTCGCAGCGGTCGGCGTGGCTGGAGCCGCGCACCCTGCTGATCGGCCTGATGGTGCTGGCCGCAGCCTTCACGGAGGGCACGGCGAACGACTGGATGGCGGTCGCCTTCGTCGACGGTCACGACCTCGACAACGCGCTCGGCGTGGTGGCCTTGGCCGTGTTCCTCTCGTTCATGACAGCCGGCCGGATCCTCGGCACCGGGCTGCTGGACCGGTACGGCCGCGTCCCCGTGCTGCGGGTGCTGTTCGGCGCGGCGATCCTCGGTTGCCTGCTGGTCGTCTTCGGCAACACCACGGTGGCGTTCATCGGCTGCGCGATCTGGGGGCTCGGGGCGTCGATGGGCTTCCCGGTCGGCATGTCGGCCGCGGCGGACGACCCGGCCAGAGCGCCGATGCGGCTGTCGGTGGTCTCGACGCTGGGCTACACCGCGTTCCTCGCCGGGCCCCCGCTGCTGGGCTTCCTCGGTGACCACTTCGGCGTGCTGAGGGCGCTGCTGGTCGTGGGCGTGGTGTCGGTGCTGGCCCTGCTCGTCGTCCCCGCGGCCCGGCCGCCGGCACGCACCACTCCGGCACGGGGCGGTGCGGAATGACGGTGTCCGTGCACCCACGCGTGGTGCTGCTCGACATCGACGGGACGCTGCTCAACTACCGGGCCGAACTGCCGGCCAGCGCCGCGGCCGCTGTCTGCGGAGCCCGGGCCAACGGGCACAAGGTCTACCTGTGCACGGGACGCAGCCGCGCCGAGGTGTACCCCGAACTGTGGGACCTCGGCGTGGACGGGCTGATCGGCGGGAACGGCAGCTACGTCGAGGACGCCGGCCGGGTCGTGTTCCACCAGGCGATGGACGCGGACGTCGTCGCGCGGGCGATCGCGTGGCTGGACGAGCGGGCGCTCGGTTACTACCTGGAGTGCAACGCGGGACTTTTCGCGAGCGCGAACCTCCCCGAGGCCGCCGCCGTGGCGATCGGACGTCCGGGCGCCGACGGGGAGGCCTTCGTCCGCGGGGTGTTCGCCGGCATGCACTACGGGACGGTGACCGCGCGGGCGGACGTGAACAAGATCAGCTTCGCGCTCGTCCCCGGCCTGGACCTCGACGGCCTGGCCCGGGAGTTCGCCGGGCGGGCCCGGATCGACACCTGGAGCGCGACGGGCACCGGGCCGGAGTTCGGTGAGTTCGGCCAATTCGGGATCCACAAGGGCGCCGCCGTGGAGCGCCTCGCCGCGCACCTCGGCGTCCCGTTGAGCGACCTGATCGGTGTCGGGGATGCTCGCAGCGACCTCGAGCTGCTCACCACCTGCGGTACCGGCGTCGCCATGGGCAACGCGCCTGAAGAGCTCAAGGCCGTCGCCGACCTCGTCACCGACCACGTCGACGACGACGGACTCGCCCACGCGTTCGCAGCCCTCGGCCTGGTCTGACCGCGCCGGCCAGGCACCGGTTCACTGTGAGTTCGTCCACCGAACACGGTGGGTGAACTCACAGTGAGCGGCGTCCGCGCGCCGGGTCCGCGTCCGGGTGCCCGTCGCGGCCGTGGAAGGATTCGTCCATGGCCGAGTCCGCCTACACGCTTGCCGCCACCATCACGGGGGTTGACCACCCCGGTCAGCTGACCAGGGTGCTGGACGCGATCGCGTACTCCGAGGCTGAGGTCCTCGACCTCGAGCAGACCGTGGTGCGCGGCCAGCTGAGCATCGGCGTCCTGCTGGCCGTCCCCGCCGTCGGCCACGACCGGCTGCAGGACCGGCTGGCCGGCTCGTGCGCGCGGCTGGGACTGTCCGTCCAGCTCACCGAGGGCGTCGGCGACAACCCGCCACGGCACAACCGGACGATCGTCACCGCGCTGGGTCGGCCCCTGCGCACCGGGCACCTCGCGATCGTCACCCGCATCATCGCCGAGCACGGCGGCAACGTCGACCGCAGCCGACGCCTGTCCCGCACGCCGCTGACCAGCATCGAGTTCTGGGTCTCCGGTGCCGACCCGGCTGCGCTGCGTCCAGCCCTCGCCGCGGCGGCCGCGGCGTCCGGCTTCGACGTGTCGATCTCGCCGGCCGGCCTCGCCCGCCAGGGTCGGCGCCTGATCGTGATGGACGTCGACTCCACCCTGATCCGCGACGAGGTGATCGAACTGCTGGCCGCGCGGGCAGGGTGCGAAGCGCAGGTGAGGGACGTCACCGAGCGGGCGATGCGTGGCGAGCTCGACTTCGCCGACAGCCTGCGGGAGCGGGTGTCGTTGCTCGCGGGGCTTCCGGTGAGCGTGTTCGACGAGGTCCGCGCCGAACTGCGGCTCACCCCCGGCGCCCGCACGCTGGTGGCCACCCTTCGGGACCTGGGCCTGTCGATCGGGCTGGTCTCCGGCGGCTTCATCGAGGTGGTCGGTCCGCTGGCCGAGAGCCTGGGCATCACCTACGCGCACGCGAACGCGCTGGAGGCCGTCGACGGCCACCTCACCGGGCGGGTGTCCGGACCGGTCGTCGACCGGGCGACCAAGGCGGCGAAGCTCCGCGAGTGGGCGGTCGCCGAGGGGCTGCCGCTGTCCCGCACGATCGCGATCGGCGACGGAGCCAACGACCTCGACATGCTCGCCGCCGCCGGCCTCGGCGTGGCCTTCAACGCCAAGCCGGCCGTGCGCGCGAAGGCCGACACGGCGCTCAGCCTTCCCTACCTGGACGCGGTCCTGTTCCTGCTCGGCCTCTCCCGCGAGGAGGTCGAGGACGCCGCCGCCCTCCGCGCCACCACCGACGAGACCTGAACCGACTCCAGCGACGGCACGTTAGGAACCGTCCCCAACGATCCCCCGGCACGATGGGGACGGTTCCCAGCGATCTCCCGGCACGATGGGGACGGTTCCTGGCGTGCCGGGTCCGCGGGGACGGTTCCGCCTGCGGCACACCCGCCGGGGCGGGCCCCGATCCGCTCCCGACTGCCCGCCGACCGGTGCGTCCGGCGAGCCCCCGCGGCACAGGGCCGGCTATTCGTCAACCGTTGACCGCAGCGGATGCGGCGCTTAGCCTGCGGTCTTCCGCGTCCGCGCGGCCGCTTTCGTAGTGCCCCCCTCCGCTTCACGAAAGGTCAGGTAGCACCTTGTTCCGCAGAACCCTGATCGCCTCGGCCGCGCTGGCCCTGGCGTTCGCCCTCCCCGGAGGCGCGTCCGCGACACCGACCACCAACGCCGCCGACCGGTTCGAGAAAGCACCCTCGTCCGGCAAGATCGACAGCTCGCTGCGACCCCGCAGCCTCACGAAGGACACCACCGTCTCCGCGATCGTGGAGGTCAAGGGTGACCCCGTGGCCGTCGTCGAGGCGCGGCAGGGACGCAAGCTCTCCACTGGCGAGCGCAGCACCGTTCGGAAGGCGCTGATCAAGACCCAGGACGAGGTGGCGAAGACCGTCACCGCGCGCGGCGGCAAGGTCCAGTACCAGATGCAGTCGGCCTACAACGGCATGCGGGTGCGGATCAACAGCTCCCAGCTCGACGCGGTCGCCGCGCTGCCGGACGTCGTCGCGGTCCACGCTGTCCAGACCTACACGATCGACAACGCGACCTCGGTGGCCTTCCTCGGCGTCCCGCAGGTCTGGCAGGACACCGGCTACACCGGTCAGGGTGTGAAGGTCGCGATCATCGACACGGGCGTCGACTACACGCACGCCAACTTCGGCGGCCCCGGCACCACCGAGGCCTACGAGGACGCGCACGCCGCCGAGGCGTCGGCCGCCGACCCGGCGCTGTTCGGCCCGGACGCGCCGCGCGTGAAGGGCGGCTGGGACTTCGTCGGCGACTCCTACGACGCCGACCCGACCAGCGCCACCTACCAGCCGACGCCGCACCCGGACCCCAACCCGCTGGACTGCAACGGCCACGGCAGCCACGTCGCCGGCACCACCGGCGGCGACGGCGTGCTGTCCGACGGCAGCACCTACACCGGGCCCTACGACGCCAGCACTCCGTCGAAGGACTTCCGGATCGGCCCGGGCGTCGCGCCGCAGGTCGACCTCTACGCGCTGCGCGTGTTCGGGTGTGAGGGGAGCACGGACGTGATCGTCGAGGCCATCGACTGGGCCGTCGCGCACAACATGGACGTGATCAACATGTCCCTGGGCTCGACCTTTGGTCGTGCCGACAGCCCGGACGCCGTCGCGGCGTCCAACGCGGTCGGCGCCGGCGTCGTGGTCGTCGCCTCCGCGGGCAACTACGGCCCCAACCCCTACATCGTGGGCTCGCCGTCGGTGGGCAACGGCGTGATCTCCGTCTCGGCCGTCGACTCGACGAAGTCCTTCCCCGGAGCGCTGCTGAACTTCAGCAACGGCACGTCGGTGGGGGCCGTCAACGCCAACGGCGCGGACCTGCCGTCCACCGCGCTGAACGTCGTGGTGCTGTCGGGCGCCAACGCTCTGGGGTGCTCGGTGGACGCGTTCACGAACGCGGGCATCGTCCCCGGCGGCAACCAGCTCGCCGTCGTCACGCGCGGCACCTGCGCCCGGGTCGCCAAAGCCATCTACGGCCAGCAGGCCGGGGCGGCTGCGGTCCTCCAGATCAACACCGACGCCGGCTACCCGCCGGTCGAGGGACAGATCACCAACAACCCCGACACCGGGGAGGACTACACGGTGACCATCCCGTTCCTCGGCGTGCGCTCCACGGACCGCGCGGTCGTCGTTGCCGCAGCCGGAGGCACGGTGACGCTGGGATCCGAGCCACTGCCCAACCCCGGCTACACCAAGTACGCGTCGTTCAGCTCGGGCGGCCCCCGCACCGGCGACTCGGCGATCAGCCCGGACGTCGCTGCGCCGGGAGTGTCGATCGTGTCGACCGGCGTCGGCACGGGCTCGGACTCTGCGACCTTCTCCGGGACATCCATGGCGGCTCCGCACGTCGCGGGCGTGGCTGCGCTCGCCGTCCAGGCGCACCCGACGTGGAACGCCGCGCAGGTGAGCTCGGCGATCACGTCCACCGCCGACCCGGACAAGGTCGGCGACCAGTCCCTGGTGCGGGGCGGCGTCGGGCTGGTGGATCCCGCACAGGTCGTGGCGACACAGGTGGTGGTGGGCGGGGACGCCTACCGGACGACCGGCGGCTGGGCCCGCGAGCCGTCGCTGTCGTTCGGCTTCGCCGAGCCGAGCGCGACCTACGTGGGGACGAAGGTGCTGGCGATCCAGAACCTCGGCGCGAGGACCGTCACCTACCGGCTGTCGTCGGTGGCCGAGGCAGTCTCCAAGCCGGCGAAGGTGATCCTCGGTGCGAAGTCGGTGACCGTGAAGCCCGGCCGGACCGCAAAGGTCCTGGTCGTGCTGAAGGCGGACGCGAGGGCGCTCGGATCGTCGTCCGGTGACGACCAGTTCGCGTTCCACCAGGTGTCCGGGGACATCGTGCTCACCTCGTCCACGGGGGTGCTGCAGGTGCCCTACCTGCTGGTGCCGCGCGCGCAGGCCCGGGTCACGGACCTGAACAATGGCAGCTTCCCGCTCTCCCAGTGGGGGACGCCGTCGCCGACCGCTTCCCCGACCGCGAGCGGGAGCGCGTCCGCCACGGCGGGCCCGACCGCCTCGTCCAGCCCCTCGGGGTCGACGAGCCCGACGGCCGGCCCCACCGCCACGGGGGCGCTGCCCCAGGGCGGGGGCACGGACGGCCACGGAGGTCCCGGCAACGGGGGTGGCGGCAAGCCCACCCCGAAGCCGACGCCCACCCAGGTGCCCGCCACGTCCGCGACCATCAAGCTGGTCAATCCCGGCGGTGCCCTCGACGCGGACGCGGACTTCTACACCTGGGGCCTCAAGGACGCCAGGGACGTCCCGAAGGGCACGGACGGCAGTGGCTTCGACCTGAGGGCGGCCGGCGTGCAGTCGTTCGCGACGTCGTCGACCGACGCCCTGGTGGTGTTCGCCGTGAACAACTACTCGCGGTGGTCGAACGCGGTCGAGAACGAGTTCGACGTCCAGGTCGACACCAACGGTGACGGCTCGCCGGACTGGATCGTGATCTCTGCCGACTCCGGGGTGGGTCGGACGGGCACGCCCAACGGCCTGACCGAGGTGTTCCTCTACAAGGTGGCCACTGGTGACGTCTACGCGTCCGGCCTGCTGGCGACGGCGCCGACCGACAGCAGCACGATCCTGCTGCCGGTGTACGCGTCCACCCTCGGCCTGACCCCGACGGCGGGAGCGTTCACCTACACGGTGGAGAGCTACTCGTCCGCCGGGACGGGGACGGGGAACGACGCCTTCGCCGGCTCTGCGTCCTACAACCCGTGGGCGAAGGCGATCGAGGACGGCCAGTACGCGACCGTGGTCGCTGCGAAGCGGAAGCTCCCGGTGTCCGAGGTCACGGCGGCCATCGACCCGACCCTGTGGGCGGAGCAGAAGCCGCTGGGCCTGATGGCCGTCGTCCTGGACAACAAGGCCGGTCCCGACGAGGCGCTCCTGCTGGCCGGCAGGTGAGCTGACACCCCGCAGCCGCGGGGAGGGCACACGGGGACGGTTCTTTCGTGCCGGGCACGAAAGAACCGTCCCCTTTGTGCCGTCGGCGGATGCGTCTGAACGCGGCGTCTGCGGAGGAGAGCCCATAGGTCTCAGGACGCTGCCGTACGGACAACGGATTCGCTATCGTGCGGGGAGGCGATGGATCCCGCCCGGGCTCGTCCCGAACCGCCGGCAGGCTGATGGTTCCTGCTCCGTCGATGGGCGCGGAGCGTGCCCGCAGGAGGTCGACATGGCGTTCGGTCGCGTACCCCAACCCAGTCCGCAGCGCATGGTGCCGGTGCCCGGCCACCCGATCGTGGTGGGGGTGGTCCCCGGTCAGCCCGAACTCGTGGCGCTGACGGCGGCCGCGTGGTCGGACGCGCTCGGCGGGGTGCCGCTCTACTTCGGCTACTCCGATCCGTCCCGCATCGTCGACAGCGAGGACGCGGACGGTACCGTCCGGCACTCGGCGATCAGCCCCGACCAGGCCGACGACTCCTGGCAGGAACGCGAGGCGCTGATCCGCGGCTTCCTCGCCACCGTGCTCGCCGACCACACCGGCCCCTGGGAGTTCCGCTACCTCGCCGGACGCGCCGACCGTGCGCTCACCCACCTCGCCAGGGCCGTGGACGCGTCGGCGATCGTCGTCGGCGCCAAGCACCCGTCCTCCACCGAACGGTTGCGCGAGTTCATCGCCGGCTCGGTCGCCGTCCGGCTCGCCCGGCACCAGCACCGTCCGGTCGTGATCGTCCCGCTGGCCGTCGTCGACTGGAAGGCCCCGGCGGCGTGGTAGCAGCGAACGACGGCGGCCACGCCGTCCCGGGCCTGCGGATGCTCCGGATCCCGGTGCGTCCGGTGTGGCTGGGGGTGATCCTGGCCGGCGGCACCGTAGGGACGGCCGTCCGCGCCGCGCTGGAGTCGGCCTGGCCCGCGGTGCCCGGCGAGTGGCCGTGGACGACTTTCTGGATCAACGTGTCCGGCGCGCTCGTCCTCGGCGTCCTGCTCGAGGTGCTGGCGGCCAGCGGCCCGGACCGCGGCTGGCGGCGTGGCCTGCGACTGGGGGTCGGCACCGGCGTCCTCGGCGGTTACACCACCTACAGCACGTTCTCCGTCGAGACGGTCTCGCTGCTGCGTTCCGGAGCGCTGCTCACCGGCGTCGGCTACGCGCTGGTGAGCGTGGTCGTCGGGGTCGTCCTCGCCGTCTCGGCCGCGAGCATCACCCGCCGGCTGCTGCGCGCGTCCCGGCGCGGACGGGGGGGTGCGCGGTGATCCCCGTCCTCGCGGCGCTGGCAGGGGGCCTCGGTGCCGTCACCCGGTTCGTGGTGGACGCGCAGGTGCAGCGGCGCACGACGAACTGGCGGGTGCCGCTGGGCACGGTGCTGATCAACGTCACCGGCTCGATCCTCCTCGGCCTGATCACCGGTTGGTGGACGTTCCACACCGGTGGCCCCGGGGTCCGGACAGTACTCGGGACCGGCTTCCTCGGCGGCTACACCACCTTCAGCACGGCCTGCGTGGAGGCGGCCAGGCTGACCAGGGCGGGCATCGTGTGGGGAGCCGTCGCGCACGCCCTCGGCATGCTCGTGCTCAGCGTCGCCGGCGCCGCGCTCGGGTTCTGGCTCGGCAGCCTCTGACCGGCAGCGCGCGACTCGCGACGCGGTGAAATTGCCCGTGGACCGGTCCCCCTTTCGGGGGACAGGACGGGTATGGTGGGCCTCACCTGAGCGACACGCAGTGGAGGAGGCGAGGTGGACGAGCAACCCGGACGCGAGTTCGAGGTGGACGTCAAGCCCGGTTTTGCCGTCACGATGGCCCTGCTCGTGCTGGTGTTCGCGTGGTTCCACTTCGTGGCCACCCGGCGGTTCGGTGCGCCGGTGCCACTGGCGGAGTCGCTGAACTGGGGCGCGTCGGTGACCGTCCTCGTCCTGCTCGGGACCATGATCCACGAGCTGGGTCACGTCGCCGCCGGCCTCGCCGCCGGCCACCAGTGGACGAAGGCCGTCCTGAACGGCGCCGGCCTCGGCGTCGTCATCGAGCCCCGCCCCCGCGGCTGGGACCGCGTGCTGCGCAGCGCCGCCGGGCCGTTCGCGCACCTGCTCTTCGCGTTGCCGCTCCTCGCGGTCGCCTGGTTCAGCACCCCGGGAGGGGAGCTCACGGCCAGTGCCACCCAGACCTCGGTGTGGTGGGTCGGCGGCATCAGCAGCCTGTTCCTTGCCGTCCTGAACGCCCTGCCCGTCCCGGGTTTCGACGGGGCGAAGATCCTCGAGGGCGTCCGCGAGCTGTCCCCGCGGCGCACGGTGGTCGCCCGCCGCTTCGCCAAGACCTGACCGCTGACCGCGTCGGCCCGGGGCGGTCGGCGGGTACCTGCACCGGCTGGCACAATGCAGGTGTTCCCCGCAGACCAGGAGTTGCACATGCCCGAGGCGATCGCGTACGCCATCGACGGCCCCACCGGCCGTTTCTCCCGCACCACCATCCAGCGTCGTGAGCCCGGACCCACCGAGGTGTTGTTCGACATCGTCTACGCGGGCATCTGCCACTCCGACATCCACACCGCGCGAGGCGAGTGGGGCCCGGCAACCTACCCGCTGGTGCCCGGGCACGAACTGGCCGGTGTCGTCCGGGAGGTCGGGGCGGACGTGACGCGGTTCGCCGTCGGCGACCGCGTCGGCGTCGGCTGTTTCGTCGACTCCTGCGGCACCTGCGACCAGTGCCGGGCCGGTACCGAACAGTTCTGCGAGGGGCCGGGCGGCACCGTCTGGACGTACAACGCGACCGGGCGGGACGGCCTGCCGACCGCCGGCGGCTACTCGACCTGCATCACGGTCGAGCAGGACTACGTCTGCCGGATCCCGGACGGCATCGAGCTGGTCAACGCCGCGCCGCTGCTGTGCGCGGGCATCACGCTGTACTCCCCGCTCAAGCGCTGGGGCGCCGGCCCGGGCACGCGGGTCGCAATCGTCGGCATGGGCGGCCTGGGCCACATGGGCGTCCAACTCGCCGCGGCGATGGGTGCCGAGGTCGCGGTGATCAGCCAGACCCGCTCCAAGGAGGAGGACGGACGCCGGTTCGGGGCGTCCGAGTACTACGCGATCTCCGAGCCCGGGACGCTGCGCGGGCTGAGGGGCAGCTTCGACCTGGTCATCTCGACGGTCTCGGGCGACCAGGACCTCAACGCCCTGGTCCGCACCCTGAAGGTCGGTGGCGCGCTGGTGGACGTCGGGCTCCCCGAGCACCCCGTCGCACTCAACCTGTCCGGCCTCGCGGCCGGCAACCGGATCCTTGCCGGCTCGCAGATCGGCGGCATCGCCGAGACCCAGGAGATGCTCGAGTTCTGTGCGGAGCACGGCCTGGCCGCCCAGGTGGAGGTGATCGGCGGCGAGGACATCAACGCGGCGTACGACCGTGTCGTCGCCTCCGACGTGCGCTACCGGTTCGTGATCGACACCGCCACGTTCACGTCCTGACCGGCGGGGTGGGCCGCGTGTACGGTGGGTTGACGCCCGCAGCGGCGTCCACGACAGGACGGAGTTGAGGTCCAGATGCCGGTCTATCGCAGGGACGGACGGTCGGTCCTGTTCGTCCACATCCCCAAGACGGGCGGGACGTCCGTCGAGCAGCTGTTCAAGGCCAGCGGCTGGGAGGCGTCGTACTTCGATGCGCGGTACGGGGCGGGGACGCTGAACAACCTGCGCTGGTGCGGTCCCCAGCACATGCACGGGGCGGTGCTGAAGGACCTGTTCCGGATCGACCGCTTCGACCTCGTGTTCGCCGTCGTGCGGGAGCCGGTGGCGAGGTTCCGCTCCGAGTACGTGTGGCGCCACCGCAAGCTGGACGAGGCCGCCACCGACGCCGCGACGGTGTCACGGTGGCTCGCCAAGACCCTCGTGGCGTACCAGAAGAACCCCTACCTCTACGACAACCACCTCCGTCCGCAGCACGAGTTCCTGGTGCCGGGGACCAAGGTGCTGCGGCTCGAGGACGGGCTGGGCGCCGCCCTGCGCGACCTCAGCGACGCGCACGACCTGGGTCTGGACGGAGAGGTCGAGCGGTTCAAGGACAGCAGCGCCGGGCCGAGGAAGTCGGGCGACGTCGAGGTGTCGGCGGCGACGAGGGGCATGCTGCACCGCTTCTACAAGCGGGACTTCAGCACGTTCGGCTACCCGAAGCCCTGACGACCCGCACCACGATCTGGCGCAGAAGTGGAACCGTCCCCGATGACGCGCCGGCTGGCAACCGGGGACGGTTCTCCTTTCGCGCCAGAGCTCTCCGCCGGTCAGACGGCGGCGTCCGAGACCGCCTTCAGGACGGGGCGGAGCGCCAACCACCACTGTTCCTTGGGGCGCCGGTAGCGCAGGTCCATCTCGGCCATCATCTGGTCCATCGGGAACGCGGTGACCTTCGACTGGACCAGACCGAGGTAGAAGCTCTCGCTCGTCCCCGCGCCGAGCTGGCCGCTGATCAGGTCGAGGGCACGGGAGACCAGCCGGACGGCCAGCAGCCGGTCGAACGGCGTGGGGCAGCCGCCCTGCTGGACGTGGCCCAGCACGTTCTGCCGCACGTCGTAGAGGCCCTGGCCCTCCTGCTCCAGCAACCGGGCGAGGAAGTCGGTCGTGTACAGCGGGTTGGCCAGCTCGTTGCGCATCGCCAGGAACAGCTTGCGGCCGGACGCGAAGCTGTTCCGCAGCCACGTCAGGTCCTGCGACAGCGCGTCCAGGCTGATCCCCTCCTCGTGGAGGTACACCCGCTCGGCGCCGCCGGCGAGCGCGCCCATCAGCGTGAGGTAGCCGCAGTAGCGGCCCATCGTCTCCACCACGAACGCGCGTTTGGCCGCGCTGCCGGACATCTTGATCCGGTCGATCGCCTCGGTGATCACGTTCAGTGCGGTGTCGGTCCCGATCGCGAGCTCGGAGCCGGGGAGGTTGTTGTCGATGGACGCGGGCACGCACACGATCGGCAGCCCGCAGGCGGGGAACCGGTCGCGTTCGGAGTGCAGCAGCTCGGCGGCCTGGTAGCCGTTCCAGCCGCCGATCATCAGCAGGGCGTCGATGTGGTTGTCCTCGATCGTCCGGCTGATCCGGTACAACTCCTCCACGGTCGGTACCGTCCGCCGCACCCCGAGGTCCGCGCCGCCATCGGTCAGCCAGCCCTCGACGTCCTCCCACACCAGCTCGACGACGTGACCGTCCCGCAGCCCGGGGAACCCGTCGTGGATGCCCAGCATCGTGTGGCCACGGCTGATCCCGAGCCGGACGGCGTCGCGCGCGGCGGCGTTCATGCCGGGGGCGAGGCCGCCGGCGTGGATGACGGCGATCCGCCGGGACGTCTCCGGGGCGTCGATCCGGCTCGGCTCGACGAGCTCCTGGAGGATCCCGTAAGCCTCGACGAACGAGCCGCCCCGCTGGGCCATCGCCGCGTCGTAGTCACCGGACGCGATCAGCTCGGGCACCTTCCTGGTGGCGGCGACCGCCTCGACGAGCGGGACGCGGTGGACGCGGTTGCCGCGGAAGCCGAGCACAGGGCCGGGGACGTCGGCCGTGGCCCCGAGCACCTCGAGCACCGCCTCGTAGCCGAGCCAGGTCGACGCCCAGCGGTCGTAGGCGCTCGGCGCCCCGCCGCGCTGGACGTGGCCGAGGATCGTCACCCGCGCGTCCTCGTGCAGCTGGTCCTCGATCACCTGGCGCACGTAGGCGGACGTGATCGGGTTGCCGTCCCGGTCGCACGCGCCCTCGGCGACGACCACGAGGGAGTCCCGGCGTCCGGCGGCCCGGCCCCGGCGGAGGGCCGCGCACATGTGCTCCTCCCAGCCGGGCGCGGGCGGCTGCTCGGGCAGCAGCACGTAGTCGCAGCCGCCGGCGATCGCGCTCATCAGGGCGAGGTAGCCGCAGTGGCGTCCCATCACCTCGACGACGAAGCTGCGCTGGTGGCTGGCCGCGGTGCTGGCCAGGTCGTCGATCGCGTCGACGATGCGGTGCAGTGCGGTGTCGGCGCCGATCGTCATGTCGGTGCCGACCAGGTCGTTGTCGATCGAGCCGACCAGCCCCGCGAACAGCAGGCACGGGTGGGCGTCCGCCACCTCGCGGCTGAGGTCACCGGACGCGACCAGCTCGTCCAGCAGGTCGGGCCACTCGGCGCGGAACTGGTCCAGGCCGGACAGCGACCCGTCCCCGCCGATCACGATCAGCCGGTCGATCTCGTGCTCGAGCAGGTTCCGGGCGGCCCTGCGGCGTCCGTCACGCTCGCGGAAGTCCTTCGACCGGAACGTGCCGATCATCGTCCCGCCCTTGTGCAGGATGCTGCCGACGTCCTCCCACGCGAGCTCGCGGATGCCCGTCCCGCCGTCCACCATGCCCTGGTAGCCCTCGTAGATCGCGAAGACCTGGGCGCCGAGGCTCACGGCCGTGCGGACGACCGCGCGCACGGCCGCGTTCATGCCCTGCGCGTCGCCACCGCTGGTCAGGATGCCGATCCGCTTGCCCGTGCCGGGAGGGGTGTCGATGGTCATGCCGCCATTCTTGCGCTCACGCGAGGCCGAGGTACTCCTCGAGGGTCAGCTTGTTGTTGCCGAACTGCATGGCGTCCTTCTTGCCGATGTAGCGGTAGTGCCACGGTTCGTAGTGGTAGCCGGTGATCTTGGTCTTGCCGTTGGGGTAACGCAGGATGAAGCCGTACTCGTGGGCATGCGTGAAGAGCCACTTGCCGGTGGCGGTGTTGGCCATCGGGAGGCTCCACGTCACGCCGTCCCACAGGTCGACGGCGAGGCCGGTCTGGTGCTCGCTGGCGCCGGCGGGGGCGTAGAAGCTGATGTTCTGGGGGTAGTTCTTCAGCGCGCGCTGGTAGCTCGCGTTCTGGGTGGCCCAGTTGCGGTAGCCGCTGTGGACGCGGATCGTGACCCCGTCGGCCTTCGCCGCGGCCGTCATCCGCGTCAGCGCCTTCGCCGCCGCGGCTTCCAGGTGGTACGGCCCGGTGGGGTTCTTCGGCCCGTACGCGGCGGTGATCCGGTGCTTCTTGGACACCACGATGATCCCGTTCACCTCGAAGGGGGTCGCCAGCTGCTTGCCCTTGCGGGTGTCCTTCGGCGGCGCGGTGTCGGTCGGGGTCGGGGTGGCCGTCGGTGTCGGGGTGGCGGACGCGGTCGGCGGGACGGTGGGCGTGGCCGATGGCGTGGTGGCCGAGGCGGCCGGCTCCGGCGTGGACGTCAGGTCCGATGACGGCGAGACGGCGCAACCGGCGACACCGAGGGAGACGGCGACCGCAAGGCAGGCGAGGGTGTGCGCGACCCTCACGAGCTCTGCTGGGTCGACGTCCCGCCCGACGAGTCGGGGGTCTGGGACGCCTGGGAGCTGGACTCGGTCGAGCGGCTCGTGCCCGCGGACGACTTCACGCCCTCGACGTGCACCGCGTAGTCCGAGTTCTCCTTGCGGGCGGGCTCCGCCGGCTGCGGGTCGGTCTTGGTCGGTGTGTCCTGGCCCTGCCCCGAGGAGTCTTCCGTGGTGGCGGCGTCGTCGCCGGTCGCCTCCGCTGTCGTTCGCGCGGACGTCGAGGGACCAACGCTCGGGGTCGGCGACGCGGACGGCCGGGAACTTCCCGTGGGACGGGGCGACGGTGAGGCGGTCGCCGTCCCCGTGGGGGTGGCGGACGCTGTCGGCGATTCCGTGGCGGTGGCGGTGGTGGTGGGTGTCGCCGTGGTGGTGGGTGTCGCGGTGGTGGTCGGTGTCGCGGTGGTGGTCGGGGTGGCCGTGGTGGTGGGTGTCGCGGTGGTCGTCGGTGTCGCGGTGGTCGTCGGGGTGGCCGTGGTGGTCGGCGTTGCCGTGGTGGTGGGTGTCGCGCTCGTGGTCGGAGTGGCGCTCGTCGTCGGTGTCGCGCTCGTCGTCGGTGTCGCGCTCGTCGTCGGTGTCGCGCTCGTGGTCGGAGTGGCGCTCGTGGTCGGCGTGGCGCTCGTGGTCGGTGTCGCCGTGGCGGTGGGAGTCTCGGTGGGCGTGGGAGTCGCGGTGGGCGTCTCCAGCGGATCCGTGCTCGGCGTCTCGGTCGCGGTCGGGACGGTCACCGTCGGCTCGGACGTCGCGGTGGTGGTCGTCGTCGTGGTGGCGGTCGCCGTCGCGGTGACGGTGGCTGTCGCTGTGACGGTCGCGGTGGGCTCGGACGTGACGGTCGGAGTGACCGTGGTGGTCGGGATCGTCGGTGACGGCGAGGTGGGTGCGCTCGTCGGAACTGCGACGGTCGGCTGGACCTGGTCTCCGGTGGTGGTCAAGGGCACGCCAGATCGCGGTGGCGCCACAAGGGCGCCAGCGGCTACGCATGCCGCCGCGGCAAGCCAAATACTTGCCTTTGCCATCGCGTACCCCCCGCAAGCAGTGGCTAGTGCTCCTGAAAGCTACTGTACCCACTTCGACGTCGCAAAACGCAGCCATCTGCGACGTTCTGAGACAAGATTTCTGGCCGCCTGCCCGGCCCAGGCCTCCCGAGCCGCCGCGGAGGCGTACAGGGAGGGCCTCGCCAGGAGGGTGTCGAGCACCCTCAGGCGGCCGTTCGCGAAGTCCTGGTCGCTGTACTGCGGGTACTCCAGCCGCACGTCCCGCGCGTAGACGTGGTAGCGCCCGGGGAGCTGGCCGAGGATCGAGAGGTCGGCGTCGACCAGCTGGATGCCGGCCACGTCATCCGGGCTGGGGGAGTGGCCGGCCGTCAGCCGAACCAGCCGCGCCACCTCGTCTACCTCGTCGTGGGCAACCCCCGCGGCGGGCAGCACCTCCTCGGCCAACAGGGCGGACGCCTCCTCATCCGCCCCGGCCACGCCTTCGTACACCGCGTCGTGGAACCACGCGGCGAGCGCGACGGGACGGGCCGGGCCGCCACCGGAGAGCTGCCGCAGCGCACCGAGGACCTGCCACAGGTGGCGCACGTCGTGGTAGTGCCGCAGGGGTTCCTGCCAGCGCCGGAGCAGGTCCGCGCCGAGCTCGGACCGTCCGGGCAGCAGCCGGTCCCAGGCGGCGACCAGGCCGGGCAGGACCTCGGCACGCTTCGGCGTGCGCTGTCGTCTACGCACGCGCAATCCGGACGCGACCAGCCGGCGGACGAGTTCCGGGGACGGGACGGCGAGCGCGCCGGCGGCCACGAGCTCGTCGTGGCGCTCCTGAGGGACGTCGTAGTGGTCGTGGTCGAAGGCCCGCATCGGCAGGGCGAGCCGGTCGGCGAAGTCGAACAGCTCATCGAGGGAGGTGTCCGAGACGAGGTGGCAGAACAGCGTGCCGTGCGCGGGCCAGCGCGGCGCGTCGATCAGCAGCGCCACGGGCGGCGCTCCGGGACGGCGTGCGCGGACCCGGGCACGGCCTAGCTCGACGGGTTCTGGAACGTCGCGGTGAAGGCGCCCTGGTCGAGGACGTTGAAGCTGAGCGTGAGCCGCGCAACGGCGCTCGTCGCCTCGTCCGGTACGTCCAGGCGTTCCACGCCGACCGCGAACACCGTGAACACGTAGTGGTGGGCGGGGCCCGGCGGCGGCCACGGTCCTCCCCAGCCGGCATAGCCGTAGTCGTTGGGCCACGTGCGGGCGCCGGCGGGGAGGGGAGCGCCCTCGGCGAGCGAGGTCACGTCCGCGGGGATGTCCGTGACGACCCAGTGCCACCAGCCGCTGCCGGTGGGCGCGTCCGGGTCGAAACAGGTGAGGGCGTAGCTGAGGGCGCCGTCAGGCGCCCCCGTCCACGCCAGCCCCGGTGAGGTGTTGGCGCCGCCCACCCCGGGCTCGGCGTACTTCAGGTCGATGCCGGCGTCGGCCGCGATGCCGTCGCTGCTGATCTCCATGGTGACTCCTTCGCAGGCTCCGCGCCCAGCTAACCACGGGCGCCTCCACGTGTCATCGTCCCGATCGGGCAGGATGGGCGCGTGGCTCCTGAGTTGCCCGGGTTGGGCGTGCACAACGTGATCGTCGGCCTGCCCGACCTCGACGCGGACGAACTCGTCCCCGCGTGTGAGGTGCTGAGCCAGGAGGGTTTCAAGGTCTGGACGGTGTCGCCGGGGCAGGCCGCCCAGCTGCCCGGCTTGCTGCGGGTGTACCGCCGGCGCGCACGGATCGGCGTCCACGGCGTCACGACTCCCGACCAGGTGCGGGCCGCCGCGGACGCCGGCGCGTCCTTCGTGACGGCGAACTTCCTGCTGCCCGAGCTGGTCGGGGTGGTGCCCGAACTTCCGGTCGTGCTCGGCGGGATGACCCCGTCCGAGTTGCGCGCGGGGATGGACGCGGGCGCGGCCGCCGTCCAGCTGGTGCCGAGCGAGGCGTTCGGGACCAGCTACCTCCGGGTCCTGCCCTCGCTGCTCGCGCCGATCCCGGTGATCCAGGCCGGCCGGGTCGAGCGCTACCAGGCCGAGCTGTGGCTGGAGGCGGGTGGGCTGGGCGTGTTCCCGCGGGACATCCTCGGCCCTGAGGCCGTGCTCGGTGACAACCTCGACGATCTCCGGGTCACCCTGCAGCACTGGCGTCTCGGCGACTGAGGCCCCGTCCAGCTTGTGGTGGACGGTTCTGCCGTGAACTCGCGATGAAGCGTCCACCTTGTGGTGGACGCGGGGAGCGGGCGCGACACAGTGGACGGTTCTGCGGCGTACTCGCGCTGAAGCGTCCACCGTGTGGTGGACGGGAGCTCAGCGTGGCTTGCGGCGGACGAGGGCGCCGATGCCGAAGAACACCAGGACACAGGCGAGCAGGCCACCGCCACCGATGGCGGCGAGCTGCACCCAGCGGTCCCCCTCGTCGTCGACGGGACGCCGGGTCGGTGCAGGCGTCGGCGTGGGGGTCGGCGTGGGTGTCTTCTTCGCCTTCGGCGCCTTCTTCTTCGTGGCCTCCGGCAGGGGCTGGCGGCCGTACGCGAGCGCCGGCGCGGCGGTGAGGGGAGCCGTGGCCACGACGAGGCCCGCACCGAGCGCGACGGCGATGACGGTGAGCACCACCACAACTGACCTCATCGACCCCCCCGATCGCTCGCGACCCCGTTGGTGCTGCCGGACCAGCCGGCCCTCTGCCCTGCCGCCGGACACCCGCCCACCCAGTATCCAGCCAGCCGCCGCGCGCCGGGCGGATCGGGGCAAGGCTTGTCGTCTGAGAATCCTTAAGTTAACCTGAGAATCTACGTTCAGCGTCGACAGGACCGGTGTGTGATGTACCAGCCTCGACGGGTCGCAGACCCGATCGCGACGGCTGTGCCGACCCCACCCGCCGGTGTCGACCCCGTCGACCCCGGTCTGGCCGCGTTCCACCGCGCTCCACGTCGGGCCCGGCGGACGATGGCCGACCGGCTGCTCGCGCGGGGCGGGCTCGCCCTCGCCGTGGTGACCGCGTCCGCGACGGCCGGAGCGGTGGCGCTGGGGAGCGGGTTCCCTTCCGCGGAGGCGGTGGGAGCGAGTGCGGTGGCCGTCGCACCGGCCGCCGTCGCGATCGCCGACGACGCGTCCCTGGCAGCAGCACCGGCGCCGGCCAGCGGGATGACCGCGGACGAACTCGCCGCACCGGCGGCGAAGAAGGCCAAAGTGGCGGCGAAGGCGCTGGTGAGCGTGACCCCGATGTACGCCGCGGCAGCGGTGAACGTCCGCGAGTCGGCGTCCGAGAAGTCCGACCTGCTGGGCACCATCGCGCTGGCGGCGCGGGTGAGCGCGACCGCGACGATCGACGGCAAGTACCGTCAGGTCGAGTACTCCGACGGCTACGGGTGGGTGCTCGCGTCCCAGCTCACCGACGAGATGCCGATCGAGGCGGCCGGGACCACCTGGGACCCGTGCCCGCGCGGCTCGGCCGTCGAGAACAAGCTGCGCAAGGACACCATCCACATCTACCGGTCGGTGTGCCCGCTCTTCCCCGCGGTCAACTCCTACGGCGGCTGGCGGGCCGGCGGCATGCAGTTCCACAAGAACGGACGCGCGCTCGACATCATGCTCACGCCCCACGCGGAGACCGCCCTGGGCCACCGGATCGCGAACTACCTGATCGCCCACGCGAAGGTGTTCAACATCGACCACATCATCTTCGAGCAGCACATCTGGACGCCGAGCACCCCGCGGTGGCGCAAGATGGCCGACCGCGGCAGCATCACCGCCAACCACTTCGACCACGTGCACGTGGCCATCAAGGCCTGATCGCGCAGGACCCGGGCTGCGAAGCGGCACGCCAGGAACCGTCCCCATCGTGCCGCGACCGTGCGCCGGTCCGGACGCAGGGCGCTCCCGGCCGGTGGCCCCGGCGTCCGGGCCTGCGAACCGCTAGGGACGGTTCCTGTCGTGCCATGGCCGCAGCGGCGTCCGGGCTAGGCTGAGCGGGTGAAGCGCGGCGGTGGCATCCAGAGCCTCGGTCGTGCACCCGTCCCGGAATGGGAAGAGGTCGCCCGCGCCGCGTGGCCCGGACGCCTTCCCGCGGGCATCACCACCCTCGCCGGCCGCAGCCACCTCGTCGTCGTCGTGGCCGGCCTCGCCCTGCTCGTTCTCGCCGCGTGGCTGCGGCTGCCGTGGCTCGGGCTCGCTGCGTGGACGCTCGGCGCAGCGGGCGAGTGGCTGGCCACCCCCGCCGACACCGCCGTGGCACGCCTGCTCGACCTCGTCGGCTTCCGCGCCCAGCTGCGGGCGTTGCTGCGCAGCCTCGTGGCGGCGGCACTGGTGTTCGCCGCGTCCCCGGCGCCGTGGGCGGGCCTCGGCTACGTCAGCGCCGTGCTCGTCCTCCAGCTGGCGTGGACGGCCCAGCCCGTGGCGGCCACCTGGCTGTCCCGTTCGGCTCCGCCGCTGCGCTACGTCCCCGGCGCGGACGTACAGCCGCAGCCGTTCACGGCGCACGCCCGCGCCTACTCCCGTGCGGTCGGGACGCCCGGCGTCCTCGTCGCGGGGGAGTTCGTCGTCCTCGGCTCTGCCCTCGGTGCGTCGACAGGCGCGGTGCCGAACCCCGTCGCGCTCCTCCTCGCAGCCCTCGTGGCGCTCGGGGCGCTGGTCTGGCTGGTCTGGACCCTGGACGGGGTGCGCCGAACCCGCGGGAGGGCGAACGCATCGGCGGCAGAACTGTTGGCCACGCTCGCGGACGCCCGGCCGACGTTCCTCGTCTACGTGTCGCTGGCGGCACGGCAGTCGAGGTACATCGTCAACCAGTGGCTGCCCGCGCTGGACGCGCTGCCGCAGGACGGCGTCCTCGTCGTCCGGGAGGCGAGCCAGCTCGGCCCGCTGTCCCGCACCCGGCACCCCGTCGTCTACGCGCCCGGCCAGCGGGATGTCGAGCGGCTCCTCCTGCCCGGGATCCGCGCGGCCTTCTACCTCGCCTACGGCGAACGCAACGGGCAGCTCCTCCGGGAGCCCCGGCTCAGGCACGTCATGCTCCTGCACGGCGACTCCGACAAGGCGACCAGTGCCAACGGCATGGCTCGCGCGTTCGACGAGGTGTGGGTGGCCGGCCCCGCCGCCGTCCAGCGGTACCGGGCAGCCGGGGTCGACCTGCCCGAGGACCGGTTCGTGCAGATCGGACGACCCCAGGTCGCCGGGCTGCCGGTCGGGCCGAGCGGACGCACGCCGCCCGTGGTGCTCTACGCGCCCACCTTCGAGGGCTACTACGACCAGACCTCGCACAGTTCGCTCGACACGATGGGCGTCGACCTCGTCCGCCGCCTGCTGGCCGACGGCCGCACCCGGGTCTGGTTCCGTCCGCACCCGGCCAGTGGCGTGTCCCGTCCGGCCATGCTGGCCGCGATCGCGCAGATCGAGACGATGCTCCGCACCGCCACCGGGGGCCACGTCGTCGTGGCCGACCGCGGGCTCACTCTCCCGGAATGCCTCGCCGAGGCCGACCTCCTCGTCTCCGACATCTCCAGCGTCGCCACCGACTACCTGTTCACCGAGCGGCCCGTGATCACCTGCGATCCCGCCGGGCTGCCGAGCGCGGAGTTCGTCGCCGCCTACCCGACGCAGGCAGCGTCCTACCTGTTGCGGCCCGGCCTCGCGGACTTCGACACCGTGCTGGACGCAGCACTGGGCGCGGACCCGCTCCACGACGCCCGCGTGGCGATGAAGAAGTTCGTCCTCGGCGACCCGGCCGGGGGGCCCCAGGCCGCCTTCGCAGCGAGCGTCGCGCGGATCACCGCCGACTGACATCCGGCGGTGTGGGTTCCCCTGCCACCGGGGCCGCCGAGGCGGCGCTGCCCGCGGGGCGAGCGGTGCGGACGGGAATCACTAGGCTGGGCCCCATGAGCGAACTGGTTGATCCCACCACCACTCCCGCCTGGGAGCAGCTGACCGAACTCGCCGCGGCACTGGAGCCGGACCTGCGTGGCTGGTTCGCCGAGGACGCCGACCGCGCGGACCGATTCAGCTTCACCGCCGCCGACCTCTTCGTCGACCTGTCGAAGAACCTGGTCGACGACGAGATCCTCGCCGCGCTCGTCGCACTCGGCGAGCAGGTGGGCCTCGAGGCGCGCAGGGACGCCATGTACGCCGGCGAGCGGATCAACGTCACCGAGAACCGGTCGGTCCTGCACACCGCGCTGCGCCGTCCGAAGGGCGACAGCCTCGTCGTGGACGGGGTGGATGTGGTCGCCCAGGTGCACGAGGTGCTGGAGAAGATCTACGCGTTCGCCCACCGCGTCCGCAGCGGGGAGTGGAAGGGCGTCACCGGTCAGCCGATCAGGACCGTGGTGAACATCGGCATCGGTGGCTCCGACCTCGGCCCGGTGATGGTCTACGAGGCGCTGAAGCCGTACGTGCAGCCCGGCCTGGAGTGCCGCTTCGTGTCCAACATCGACCCCACCGACGTGTTCGAGAAGACCCGCGGCCTGGACCCCGCGACCACGCTGTTCATCGTCGCGTCCAAGACCTTCACCACGCTCGAGACGCTCACCAACGCACGGATGGCCCGCGACTGGATGCTCGCCGCGCTGCGGGAGGCCGGAGCGATCGACGACTCCGACGCGCAGGCCACGGACGCGATCGCCCACCACTTCGTCGCCGTCTCCACCGCCCTGGACAAGGTCGCGGCCTTCGGCATCGACCCGGAGAACGCGTTCGGCTTCTGGGACTGGGTCGGCGGCCGCTACTCCGTGGACTCCGCGGTCGGCACGTCGCTGGCCGTCGCGCTCGGGCCGGACAACTTCGCCGACTTCCTCGCCGGCTTCCACGCGATCGACACCCATTTCGCCGAGGCCCCGCTGGAGCGCAATGTCCCTGCCCTGATGGGCCTGCTCAACGTCTGGTACGTGAACTTCCTCAAGGCGTCCAGCCACGCCGTGCTGCCCTACGCGCAGTACCTGCACCGGTTCGCCGCCTACCTGCAGCAGCTCACGATGGAGTCCAACGGCAAGGGCGTCCGGCTGGACGGGTCGGAGGTCGTCACCGAGACCGGCGAGATCTTCTGGGGCGAGCCGGGCACCAACGGCCAGCACGCGTTCTACCAGCTAATCCACCAGGGCACCCAGCTGATCCCCGCGGACTTCATCGCGGTCGCCACCCCCGCCCACCCGATCACCGACGGGGACGCGGACGTGCACGAGCTGTTCCTGTCGAACTTCTTCGCCCAGACCAAGGCGCTCGCCTTCGGCAAGACCGCCGACGAGGTGCGCGCGGAGGGCACGAGGGAGGAGATCGTGCCGGCGCGGGTGTTCACCGGCAACCGTCCGACCACCTCGATCATGGCGCCCGCGCTGACCCCGTCCGTGGTGGGCCAGCTGATCGCGCTGTACGAGCACATCACGTTCACCGAGGGCACGGTCTGGGGCATCAACAGCTTCGACCAGTGGGGCGTCGAACTGGGCAAGCAGCTCGCCCTCCAGATCGCCCCGGCCGTCGCGGGGGACGCGGAGGCGCTCGCCGCGCAGGACGCGTCCACCCGCGCCCTCGTCGGCTACTACCTGGCACACCGGGACCGTGGCTGAGCCCGCGTGGGCTCGGGACGCGGCCCGGGTCCGGTAGAATCGGCGAGTCCGCGGGCCGGTCCGGCCACAGATCTACGGGATGGCAGGAGCGCATGAGTCTGGCCGAGGTGGCCGCCGAGCACGGTCTGCACCGTGTGGGCGCACGACCCCGATTCGGGCACTACCTGCGGGAGGCCTGGACCCGGCGGGACTTCGTCATCGCGATGGCCCAGTACCGGCTGCGGGCCGATCTGGAGGGCAATCGCCTCGGCGTGCTGTGGCTG
Organism: Propionicimonas sp.; assembly: GCF_049840635.1. Lineage (GTDB taxonomy): Bacteria > Actinomycetota > Actinomycetes > Propionibacteriales > Propionibacteriaceae > Propionicimonas. The sequence goes on along the minus strand of NZ_JASGKL010000005.1, from coordinate 1,328,675 downwards.
GTGCTCCAGCCCGCGCTGAACGCGGCGATCTACGGGGCGATCTTCGGCCTGCTGCAGGGCAACGCGCGCGGCGCGGACTTCCCTGCGCACGTCGTCATCGGCGTGTTCCTGTGGCAGTTCTTCGCCAAGTGCCTGACGAACGGCGCCAAGTCGATCACCGGCAACCAGGCGCTCGTCCAGTCGCTCGCCTTCCCACGGATCACCCTTCCGATCAGCGAGGTGATCGAGCAGTTCCTCTCGCTGATGCCCTCGATGCTGCTGCTGGTCGTGATCCTGCCGTTCTTCGGCCACTGGCCGACCTGGAGCTGGCTGCTGATGATCCCGCTGCTGGTCCTGTACTCGCTGTTCAACACCGGCATCGCGCTGATCGCCGCGCGCCTGACCGTCCACGTCCGCGACCTCACCCAGCTGCTGCCGTTCATCTCGCGGATCCTCTTCTACACCTCGGGGGTGTTGTTCAACGTCGACAACATCTTCAAGGCGCACCCGCTCGTGGTGCGGCTCTACGACTTCCACCCGCTGTACCAGGTGCTCCAGATGGCCCGGTCGAGCCTGATGGGCGGCCACGACTACAACCCGTTCTACTGGCTGTACTTCTCGGTCTGGGCGGTCGTCGTCCTGGTCTTCGGGCTGCTGTTCTTCTGGGTCGCGGAGGAGAGGTACGGACGTGACTGAGCCGATCGAGGCAGCCACGACCCCGCCGCCGTTCCAGGCCGACGCCGCCGGGCGGCGTCCGGTCGTCGTGGTGGACGGGCTGCACGTCAAGTACCGGGTCTACGCCAGCGGGAAGGCGATCAAGAACAAGCGCCGCCGGGGGGTGCTGCGGGCCACCGGACGCGGCGTCCGGGTCGTCCACGCCCTCAAGGGCGTCAGCTTCGTGGCCTACGAGAACGAGTCGATCGGTGTGATCGGCTCGAACGGCTCGGGCAAGTCCACGCTGATGCGGGCGATCACGGGTCTCACCCCGCCTGACTCGGGCGCGGTGTACGCGTCGTCGCGGCCCAACCTGCTCGGCGTGGGGGCCGCGCTGATCCCGGACCTCTCCGGCGAGCGGAACATCGTGCTGGGTGGTCTGGCGCTCGGCCTGACCCGCAAGGAGGTCGAGGAACTCCGCGACCCGATCGTCGAGTTCGCCGAGCTCCAGGACTTCATCGACCTGCCGATGCGGACGTACTCGTCCGGCATGCAGGCGCGGCTGAAGTTCGCCATCGCCACGATCAAGCACCACGAGATCCTGATCGTCGACGAGGCGCTGTCGGTCGGCGACCGGCGGTTCCGCCAGCGCAGCGAGGACCGGATCCGGGAGATCAGGGACAACGCGGGCACCGTCTTCCTCGTGTCGCACTCGATGACGTCGATCCGGGACACCTGCTCGCGCACGATCTGGCTCGACAAGGGCCAGCTCGTGATGGACGGGGCGACCGACGAGGTCGTGGCCGCCTACGAGGCGTCCCGCAGCGGCGGAGGAACGAACCCGAGGAGGAGGCCAGGTGAGCGACGAGGAAAGCCCTGACAACGAGTCCGAGGACCCGAAGGCTGTCGATGCCGCGCAGATCGTGCGGATGCCCCAGCACTTCGACTTCGCGCGCGCCGTCCTCGGTACCCCCCAGAACCCGGCCTGGCTCGGCTGGCTCGACCGGCTGCTGGCGTCCCACTACCTCGCCGTCACGGCCGTCCTGTGGGGCCTGCTCGCGCTCGACGTCCTCCTCGGCTGGGTGGAGGTCGGCGCCGTCGTCTTCGTGCTGGCCGTCCTGATCGACTGGCTGGCGTCCCGGACGTGTGTCAGGGACACGCTGCTGCTCCGCCGGCTCGCGGTCCCACCGCACGTCCGGCAGCTCATCCGCGGGGTGCTCCTGATCAGCCTGCTGGTCCGCGGGGAGATCACCAACCTCGCTGTGGCGGTCGCCGCGGTCGTGCTGGCGCTGCAACTGGCGCAGCAGGTGCTCTGGGTGGGCACGGCCTGGCTGAGCAGTCGCCAGCCCGCGCTCGCGTTCCGGACGGACGGCTCACCGCAGCCGGAGGCCAGCGTCGCGTTCGCCACCGCCTACCGGTTCTCCTCCTGGCAGCACTCGATCACGGTGGCGGCGGAGGTCCTGATCGGCGTCTGGGCCGGCCTGGCGTTCGGCAGGGACTGGGCGCTGTGGCTGAACTTCCTGATCGCCGCCGTCACGATCGGCGTCCTCGGAGCACTCGCAGTGCGCTACGCGCTCACGCTGCGCCGGCTGGGATCGGACGCATCGGTCGAACGCATCCAGGCGGACGTGACCGCAGAGCTGGACGCGAACGCGCCCGAGGCGCTCGTGTACATGTCGGCCGACGCGGGGCAGTCGCAGTACATCCTCAACCAGTGGGTGCCGGCGATCGAGGCACTGCACCAGAAGTCCTTCATCATGGTCAGGGAGGCGAGCCACCTCGCGCCGATCGCACCGACGCCGATCCCGGTCGTCTACGCGCCGAAGACCCGCCACGTCGAGGAACTCACCCGCCCGTCCACCCGGGTCGCCTACTACCTCGCGAACGCGGGCAAGAACGTGCACCTGCTGCGCGAGGCCAGCATCCGTCACGTCTTCCTCAACCACGGCGACTCCGACAAGTCGACGTCGGCGAACCCGGTGTCGCGGGTGTACGACGGCGTCTGGGTCGCGGGACAGGCCGCGATCGACCGCTACGAGGCGGCGGGTATCCACATGCCGGCCAGCCAGTACGCGATCATCGGCCGACCGCAGGTCGAGGGGCTCCACGTCGGTCCGGTCGCGGGCGAGCACCGCCCGACGATCCTGTACGCCCCCACCTTCGAGGGCTACTACGAGGAGTCCAACTACTCCTCGCTCGAGCGGATGGGTCCGCAGATGATCCGGCGAATCCTCGAACTCGTGCCGGACGTCCGGATCGTGTTCAAGCCGCACCCGGCGAGCGGGGTGCAGCGCCCCGGCATGGCGCAGGCGAGGGTCGAGATCGTCGAGATGCTGGCTGCGGCGAACGCCGGCCACCTCTACGTGGGTCCCGAGGCGAGCATCACGCTGTACGAGTGCTTCGACATGGCGGACGCCCTGGTCTCGGACATCTCGAGCGTGGTGACCGACTTCCTGTACACCGAGCGGCCGCTGATCACGTCCAACCCGCGCGAGCTCGACCGGGACACCTACTTCCGGACGTTTCCCACCCAGCGGGCGAGCTACATCCTCGAGCAGGACCTGTCCAACCTCTCCGAGGTCCTCACCGATGCGCTCGGCGAGGACAGCCTGAAGGCAGAGCGGCTGACCATGAAGCACTACGTGCTCGGCGACCTGCCCGCGGGGCCGACGGCCGCCTTCGTGGCCGAGGGCGACCGGATCACGCTCGAGTCCGCCGCGCACGCCGCGTCCATCAAGAACGAGTTCCGCGTCAAGTCCTGACGCCGTCGTCCGCGCTCAGCCCGCGTGGTCGTCGAACACGTCGGACCACCCGAGCTGGGCGATCCGGAACCCGTTGACGATCGCTGCGGACGGATCCGGCGTCTCCAGCGCGATGCTGGTCACGACATCGGGCGGCAGCGGCCGGCTGCGGCCGGCCAGCACGATGTTCAGGGCCTCCGACCACGAGGCACCGTAGGTCTCGACCAGGTCCCTCGCCCATCGCCGCCACCCGGCCTGCTCCAGCCGGGGCAGGGAGACCAGGGCGCCCTTGGTGTCGAAGGACTGTGCGCCGTGCCCGCTCAGCCGGTGTGCGCCGGCGAGGAAGGTGAGGGCTGCCGGCCAGTCCTGTGCCTGTCGTGCGCTCACCCTCCGCAGCAGGGAGGACACGTCGCCGCGGTTGCGGCGGAGGTCGGGACGCGCGAGGACCGCGTCCTCCCCGAAGGCCTCGCCCAGGAGCCCGGACAGGTCACGCGTGACCCTCGCGTAGCGGGAGAGGAGGAGTGCCCGCTCGACGCCCGCTGCCGACAGTCCGGCCAGCACCGACGCCATCAGCAGGTCGTGGCCGCCGCCCGTCGATCCACCTCCGGCGTCCCCCGGGACGCAGAACGTGCCATCCGGGCCACCGGCCGCTCCGGCTCCGACCAGCACCACCGGCACTCCCGGCGCGAAGCGCGCCAGGGCGGCGACCAGCCGGGGCACGTTGCGTGCCGGTGACACGGCGTCGATGACGATCACGTACTCCGCCGTCGGCAGGCCGGTGACGGGCAGGTCGAGGGGTGCCTCGGCCCACCGGTGGGCGGCGAGGGAGCGGGCCGACGCCGCCACGCGGTCGGCGCACAGCGCCCGCCAGTGGCGGTACACCGCCTCCTCCGCCGCGCCGGTGCCCAGCAGGTCGAGCACCGAGCCGAGCAGGGCCAGGATGTCCTGCCGGATCGCGTCGTACGCGTCGTCCTCGATGTCGATCAGCCCACCGAACCGCGGGTCGCTGGGGTTGTCGGGCTGGAAGTCGACCGTGCAGCCGACCGAGCGGGCGGGCAGGTAGGAGTGCAGCCGGCGGGTCACGACGGTGGCGTACTCCTCGTGGTAGCGACCCACCCACTGCCTGGCGAGGGAGAGGTTCTCCACGAGGCTGTGGCGACGCACCGCAGGGATGGCCTGGGCGAGGTTGGTCGCCCCCTCGGGGCACGCGCGGGCGTCCACGTAGAGGGTTCCCGCACGCTGGTCGGGCGTGCTCCGCGCGAAGACGGTGTCGACCGTCGTGGTGATGCAGCCGGAGAAGAACGCGGGGACGTCCGCGGCGGTCAGGAGCGCCACCGTCTGCCAGTCCCGACACCCGACCGGGCCGTACCGGCGCAGGTAGGCGATCGCGTCCGCGGTGAGCGCCTCGGGCTTGTTGAGGTGGAAGCTGACGAACAGCGGGCGCACCGCGGGGTGGAACGGCAGGTTGAACCCGCCGACGAAGGTGGGGTGCAGGTACCAGCCGAAGGCGAGGGCCCAGGTCGGAGCGGGGAGGTCCTGGTACACCGACCCGTCGCGGTGCAGCTCGACGAGCTGGACGACCGCAGGCTCAGCGGGAACCCGTCGTTCCGGCTTCACGCAGGGCCGCAGGCTCTCCACGAACCCGACGAGGTCCGGGTCCCCGACGAACTCGAGGTGGTCCCTGCGCACGAGGTGGCCGAGGCTCGCCAGGGTCTGGATGAAGTCACCGACGTTGCTGGAGCAGTAGTCGGGTTGCTGGTAGTTCAGGACGCCGAACCGGAAGGTGGCCTCCTCGACGTCCACGGGACGGGTGTGGGAGCCTCCGGGCAGCCACCCGGCGAGCTGCTCGCACGCGGCAACCTGGCCGGAGGTCAGGCCGCCGAACCGCCCCTGCTGCGCGGCGGCGAGGAGGGTGGCGGCGAGGTCGGTGCACCCCACGGAGAACGCGTTCTGCGCGATCCCGAGCACCGCCTCCGGAGCCGGGTGGGTGGCGGCGGGAGCGGTGAGCAGGAGTCGCGCCCGTTCGGCGGCGACCGCTGCGTCCGTCGCGAAGCCGGCGGCGAAGTACTCGGGGCTCGCTGCGGCGACCACCTCGAGGTCGGTGATCCCGGCGAACCGTTGCCAGGCCTGCGCAGGTCCGGACGCGTGCAGGTGACCCAGCCCGAGGACGACGTCCCCGAGGGATCGGGTCCGGGAGTCCCTCCTCAGCGCGTACCCCAGCACGAGGACGTCACTGGCGCGGTCGGCGGCGAGCAACTCCCGCGCCGTACCCGTGGCCGCCGCCGCGGGGCCCTCCCCGGAGGCGAGCCGAAGCCGGTACTCCTCCAGGACGGCCGGGGCCGAGGACCGGAGCGGTCGCACGGGCCGGCCGGTGGCCCGACGGAACAGGCGGCCCAGACGTGCCCGCGACCGTGCCCACACCGTGGTGTCCCGTTGCCGGGGTGCGGCCATGGGGGGTCTCTCCTCAGGCGGTTGGTCGAACGCAAAGGGGCCCCGAACAGTCTGCACTGTTCGGGGCCCCCTGTCGCCGGGTTCAGCTGAACGCGATCGTGGTGACGCTGTTCGTCGAGCCGGCCGCGCCGGTGCTGAAGGATCCGCTGGCGGACTTCGGGCTGTAGGTGTCGGTCGAGGGGTCGGCCCGGATGTAGTAGTCGTGGTTCGGCACCAACCCGGTCAGGGTGTACGTGCCGTCCGACCCGGTCTGGCCCATCGACTGCACCTCGCGCACCGTGTCCGTCCAGGCGTCGCGGGCGGAGACGTAGACGTCCCGGACCGCGGTGCCCTTCGAGTTGGTGACCTTGCCGGTCAGCGACGCACCCGCACCGACGGTCGCACCGGGGGCGACGGTCGGGGTGTTGCCGATGTTGACGGTGATCCCGGTCGCCAGCTTGGCCTCGTTGAGCGTGTAGGTCTGGCCGGACCCGTTCAGGAACACCGAGTAGTAGTTGCCCGACCCCACGTAGATGATCTGGACGAAGTACTTGCCGGGGCGGAGTTCCAGCTTGTACGCGCCCCCGCTGCTCACGGCGACCTGCTGGTTGACCTCGCCGTCGCTCGCCGCGTAGGCCACCGCGACGTAGTCGGAGAGGACGCTCCCGCTGACGCCGCTCACCGTCCCGGAGATGAACCCCTTCGGGGAGCGGGTCTTGGCCATGATGTAGTCGCTCCGGTCGGAGTCGGCCGTCGTGACACCGTTCACCACCGCGAACATCCGGACCCGCACGTAGTAGTTCGTGTTGGAGTCCAGGCCGGTGATCGTGCCCGACGAACCGGTCAGGTTGGTGGACGTCACGCAGTCGGCCTTCATGATCTGGTCCTCGCAGGCCGTCACCTTGAACACGTCCCTGCTGGAGCTGTAGCCGCTCGGCGTCGTCCAGGAGAGCGTCAGGCTCTGGTGGTCGCGGTCGGTCATGGCGAGGCCGGTCGGCGCGTCGGCGACCGAGATGGACGAGCCGTCACCGAGGGTCACGGTGGAGGCGTTGGTCGTGCCCGTCGCGGACGCGGACGAGTACCCGCTCATCCGGACGCCGGGGACCGTGTCGTACCCCGAGATGAGGAGTCGGTTCGCGATCGTGAACTTGTACTTCGTGCCGGGGGTGAGGCCGGTGAAGGTGGTCGAGCCGTCGTAGCCGATCTGGTACTTGTACGTCTTCGTCGTGTAGTTGTACGCCCGCATCACGTAGCCGGGCGACCCCGTCACGGTCCGCCAGGTGATCTCCGCCGTGGTCTTGCCGACGTTCGCGACGTGCACCTCCACCGGGGCGTAGTACGCGTAGGACGACGTCTTCACCTTGTCCGACGAACTGAGCTCACCGGTCGACGTCCCCGTGCTCTTCGCCTCGCTCCACGGCTGCACCCACACGTAGTAGTAGGTCTTGGTGGTCATGCCCGAGGCCGACAGCGTGGCCGAGGTCCCGGTGACGTAGGTCGAGTAGGACGCCTTGGAGGAGCTCGAGCTGGTGCCCCACGTCACCTTGTAGGCGACCGGGGTGCCCCCGCTGGGAGCCTTCCAGGTGACGGTCAGGCCGTTGGAGCCCGAGATCGCCTTGGCGTCGACGCTGGTGGGCTTGCCGAAGGCGGCCTCGGCGGTGGTGGCGGGGACGATCACGCCGAAGGCCACCACGAGGACGCCGAGGAGGGCGACAGCGGCCCTGCGCAGGGAACGGTGCGTGGTCACTTGCATGCCTTGCTCCCCTGGTTGAGTTCGTTCCAGCCGGCCTGGTACACGCCGATCGCTCTCCTGATGTCCTCGGACGTACTGTCGTCCGCTCGTCGGGAGTCCATCGTGATCACGTGCTCCTCGCTGTACCTCAGGCCTGAGGTGGTCATGTTGGCGGTGCCGAACATGGCGCGTCCCGCATTGCTGGTGGACGGGGTGATCAGGATCATCTTGGTGTGGATCGGGATCTTGGTGCACTTGACCATCGAGCTCGCGCCACCCTTCTTCAGGATGGACAGGGCCTTCTTGGAGATGGTGGTCGCGCCGCCGCTCTGGGAGAGCAGCACCTTCACGTCGCACCCGCGGCTCTTCAGGCTGACCATCGTCTTGACGAAGTTCTCCGCCCTGGTCACCGTCAGTCGGTACATCGCGACCCGGATCTTGGAGTCCACGATGCAGTCGACGTCGTCGAACTGCGAGGAGTAGTAGTCGTTGATCACCTCGCCGCTCGTGTCGTAGACCGGCTGCGGGCTGTAGGAGACCGTGGTGCCGCGGCCGCTGTCGGTGTAGTGCCGGTACATCAGGTCGACCCAGATCCCGCGCTGCTTCTTCATCGTCACGCCGTCGTTGGTCGTGCTGACGAACTTCCCGCCCTTGCAGTTGTTGATGTAGTCGGTGCTGGTCCGCGAGCCGGAGCAGGTCTTCATGTTGGCGTACCGGTCGGCGAAGTTGCGGTACAGCAGCACGTCGTCGTAGATCAGCGTGGCTTCCTGCCAGTAGGTGCGCACCTGGCTGCGGGCGAACTGGCCCGAGGACGAGAACACCGCCGGGTGGGTCGTGGTGTCGTCGTTCGCCCAGATGGTGTCCGACATCGTGACGAACTTCTCGTGGTTGATGGCGTAGGGGAAGACGCTGCTCTTGTTGGTGTTGAAGCAGCCGTTGTAGCACCAGTAGATCTTGGCGATCCCGGTGTCGACCAGGCGCTTGACGATGTTCGACTTCGCCGACGCCGGGGTGATGCTGCCGCCGTCGAGCACCATCCCGATCGTCACGTTCCGCTTGGAGTGCACGTAGTCCATCGCCCGCCAGATGATCTCCGCGTCCGACTCCGGCCGGGCGGTCGTACCGATCGCGCGGATGAAGTACATCCCGATCATGATCTTGGAGTTCGCCTTCGCCCCGCAGATGATCTGCGCGAGCTTGTTGGCGTAGCTCCACGGGCTCTGGTCGTTCGCGTCCAGGTAGCCGCGGTACTCCATGTCATCGGTGTTGAACCACGCCTCGACGGCGCGGGGCTCCGAGGTCAGCGTGGGGCAGGACCCGAGGTCCTCGGGGACCGCCTTCGCCTCGCTGGTCGTCGGGTCGATCGTGAAGTCGATCGCCATCGCCGGCGCTGCCGCCAACGACATGACCAGGGCAGCCGTGCCCAGAACGGCCAGGGTGCGCTGGCGCCAGGTCGATTTTGTTGCCGATTGCGGCATCCATCCCCCTGCGGGTCGAGCAACGTCCCGACCCTGGGGCGGGGTGGCGTGGCGGGGCCGGGACGCGTGCGTTATCAGGATTTCTTCAGCCAATATAACCCAGCATTCTGTGGCACCGGACCGTTCCATGGGCCGGGGGTACGCTGGAGAGAGTCCCCCACCGACCGAACCAGAGAGGCAGCGAGATGTTCTGGAGGCGACTCGTCGCGACGGTCGGACTGACGATGGTGGCGCTCGGCGCCGCCGCCACACCTGCCCTGGCCGTCGAGGACCCCTACCTGATCCTGAGCTCTCCGCAACGCCACGCGCAGACCGATCTGATGCCCGGCTGGGTGACCCTGGTGTTCAAGACGAACTCCAGCGCGAAGGTGGCGAAGGTCCTCGTGCTGGACAGCGACGGCAAGAACGTCACCCAGGGCGGCCTGATCGTCGAGGGCACCAACGTCACCAGCCAACTGGAGTTCGACCTGCCGAAGGGCACCTACACGGTGATGTACCGGACGGTCGGCTCGGACGGCGCCCCGCGCGGCGGCGCCTACCAATTCGCCTACGGCAAGGGCAACTGGACGACCCTCGAGAACGAGGTCTGGGTCGGCGAGGCCGAGCAGCCGCCGGTGATGGCCAACCCGGACCCGAACGCGACGACACCGGCGACCGACGAACCGACGGCTTCCGCGTCGGCCACGCCGACCGCGACGGAGTCGGCGTCGGCGACCGGGACGGCCTCGGCCGAGCCCACCGGGGTGGCGACAGGGACAGCCGGTCCGCAGCCCGGCGCGGAGGGTGCGGGCAACGGCCTGTGGCTGGGTCTCGGCGCTGTCGTCCTCGTCGCTGCCGCGGGGACCGGGGGCTGGCTGTGGTGGAGGTCGCGGCGCTCGGCGGAGTGAGGCGCGTCCGCGCGAATCTCACCTCGACCCGTGGTCGAGGGATCGGCCCGTCCGGAGCCGGTTCTCGTTCCGGACCGGGTCACGCGCCCGCGCGCGGTTCCCAACCCCTGGTGTCGAGCTCGCTGAACAGTTCCCCCCAGCGGGCCGCGAAGGCGGGCTCGCCGAAGTCCGCTGCGCGAATCCTGGCCGCAGCCGACAGCCGGCCGAGCAGATCCGGGTCCTGGAGGGTGGCGACGATCCGGTCGGCCATCGCCGTCCGGTTCCCGTAGGGCACGAGCAGGCCACTCACGCCGTCCTCGATGATGTCCGCCGGGCCGTACCGCAGGTCGTAGCTGATCACGGGGCAGCCGTAGCTCATGGCCTCCTGCACCGTGAGCGGGGCGCCTTCGTAGCGACTCGTCATGATGCACAGTGATCCGCGCTGGTAGGCCAGGCCGGGCTGCCTGGTGAAGCCCATCAGCTTCACCTGCCTGCCCACACCGAGGTCGGTGACGAGATTCCGGAGCGCGGGCAGGTCGCTGCCCCGGCCGTAGATCTCCAGCCGCGCCTCAGGGAGACGCTTCACGACCCGGGCGAACGCCTCGATCGCGTGGTCGACCTGCTTCTGCTTGTCGAGCCGGGCCATCATCACGACCAGGTTCGGGTCGCGCGGGACACCCGGCTCCTCCACGGCGGGACGCACCGAGTGGGGGAGCACCCGGAACGACTCGGTGCGCCCGTAGCGGGCCTCGGCCTCCGCGCGCTGCGTCGCGGTGAGGAAGACGATCGCGTCGACCCGGTCGCGCGCCTCGAACAGGGTCCGGTAGCTGGGCCGGATCGCCCGGATGTCGTCGTACGGCTCCTTGATGTGGGCGTTGTGCAGGACGTAGATGCTCTTGGCCCTGCGATTGGCGTAGGTGAGCAGGTAGCGATCGATGTTGCGGTCCTCGACCATGATGAACGCGTGCCGGTCGCCGATCAGCCGGTCCAGGCAGAGGTGGTTGATGGGGTCGAGCGTGTCGTGCACCTCCACCGGCCTGCCTTCGCCGTCGAACACCGTCACCCGTTCGACGCTGCGCTGCAGGGTGTCCGGGTCGATCACCCACCACACGGTGAACGACGGGGTCTGGTCCGCGCGGTAGTGGACCTCCTGCCGCGGCAGGTTGAAGTGGAGGTCCATGTAGATGCGCCGGCGCAGGGTGCCGTTGGTGCGGAACTCCTCGCGGAGCGTGCGGCAGCGGTTGGCGTTGAAGAAGTCGCGCACGATCATCCGCCCGGCGTGGTCGTAGCGCTTGTAGAAGCGGTAGACGCCCTCGGCGTCGAAGAACCGGTAGATCTCGTAGTCGGGATCCTTGATCCAGTGGAACCCCGGCTCCTCCAGCGGGTAGGTGACGTCCTCGCCCGTCCAGCTGGTGTCGTCGGGGTAGTAGTCGTGGAGGCACACGAACGTCGTGGTGTCCCCGATCACCCCCCGTTCGCGCAGGCCGTGCTCGATGTCGGCGAGTTCGCTGGAGTGCAGGAAAGTGACGAGCGTCGAGGGCACGCCCGCCTGTTCGGCGAAGATGCGGGCCTTGGAGATGATCGAGGAACTGCGCCCCGCGTAGTTCCTCGGGATCGCGTTCACGGCGTACAGGTACAGCGCGTCGGGGTACGGGACGGCGGCAGGGACGGGTCCCAGTGGCCGCACGGCGAGCGCGGCATCCTGCGTCTTCGCAGGCGTGGCCGGAGCGCCGGTGAGCGCGCGCGCTACCTTTCGGATTGCTGTGCGTATGCCTCCGGGTAGCCCCACGGCGCCACTCCTCAGGTCGGATCTGCGACAATCTAAGCATGCTGCGGCCGGCCCGGGCGGGGCAGCGACCACCGTCGGAAGGATCGGAATGCGGGTCATCACCTACGGGACCTTCGACCTGTTCCACGAGGGCCACCGGCGCCTCCTGGAGCGTGCCAAGGCTCTTGGCGACTACCTGATCGTCGGTGTGACGACGGAGAACTACGACGACTCGCGTGGCAAGCTCAACGTCCGGCAGAGCCTCATGGACCGGATCCGCAACGTGCAGGAGAGTGGCCTCGCCGACGAGATCATCATCGAGGAGTACGAGGGCCAGAAGGTCCAGGACATCCAGAAGCACAAGGTCGACATCTTCGCGATCGGGTCGGACTGGCTCGGCAAGTTCGACTACCTCGGGGACTACTGCACGGTCGTCTACCTCGACCGGACCAAGGGCGTGTCGAGCACGCAGTTGCGCAATGAGACCGCCGGGGTGATCCGGCTGGGCGTGATCGGGTCCGGACGGATCGCCGCCCGCTTCGTCGCCGAGGCCCGGTACGTGTCCGGCGTCTCTGTCGAGGCCGTCTACAGCCGCCGCTTCGAGTCGGCGAAGGCGTTCGCGGAACGACTCGAGCTGGAGTGGGCGAACGAGAACGTCTCCGACCTGCTCAAGCACGTCGACGCGGTCTACGTCGCCACTCCCCACGACACCCACTACGACTACGCCCGGCAGGCGATCGAGGCCGGGGTGCACGTCCTGTGCGAGAAGCCGATGACCCTCACCAGGGCGCAGACGACCGAACTGTTCGAGCTGGCCGCCCAGCGGGAGGTCGTGCTCCTCGAGGCGGTGAAGACCGCCTTCGCGCCCGGCTTCCAGCGGATGGTCGCCGTCGCGCGCAGCGGGTCGATCGGTCAGGTGCGGTCCGTCGACGCGACCTTCACCAAGATCGTGAAGGAGGGCAGGGAACTCCACGGCGAGGACGGGGGCAGCATCTCCGAACTCGCCACCTACCCCCTGCTCGCCGTGATCAAGCTGCTCGGGACCGACTACACCCGGGTCACCACCCACTCGTTGCGGCCCGAGGGCTCCGAGGTCGAGGTGTACAGCCGTATCGACATCGACTACCCGCACGGCATCGCGTCCGCCCGCACCGGCATCGGCGTGAAGGCCGAGGGTGAACTCGTCGTGGCCGGCTCCCGCGGCTACGTGTACGTCCCGGCGCCGTGGTGGCTGACCGAGTACTTCGAGACCCGGTTCGAGGACCAGTCGAAGAACAAGAAGTACTACTACAAGTTCGACGGCGACGGGCTGCGGTACGAGTTGGCCGAGTTCGCCTTCATGATCCGCAACCGCACGCCCGAGTCGTTCAAGCTGCGGGCGGCGGAGTCGATCGCGATGGCGGACATCATCGAGCGTGCGCGCACGGACGCGGAGACGTTCGACTGAGCGACCGGCTGGCGTGGAACAGACCAGATCGGCGAGTGAGGCAGGCTAGCTAGTGGCCCAGAAGTTCAACCGGGTGGAGACCCTGGCGCGGAAGGCGAAGAGGTCCAGGTTCGGGTTCGCCTACGGCGGCTACCTGCTGGGCCGGCGCGTCTACCGCTCGGTCGTGAACAGGTTCACGAGCCGACAGGTCGGCTGGGTCGCCTGGGTCCAGGCCGCGCGCTGGGTGGGCGAGACCTCCTTCGAGGTGGTGGGCTGGGCGTTCGAGCGGGGCTCGGGGAGCAACGAACGGCGTCCGAAGATCACGGTGACCTGCCGCAACCAGCGCACCCGGCAGAAGCTCGTCGCGACGACGACGCTGCGCTATGACAGCTCGGCCAACATCCGGGCCCGCCTGATGCCGGTCGACTACGGGAACTTCGCGTTCCACTCGGTCCTCGACCTCGCCCCGGTGCTGGAGGGCAGGGACGGGGACGAGTGGCAGGTGAGCGTCCGGGTCGACAGCGGGGACCGCGTGGTCTCCGGCACCTTCCTCAACCGGGCCAAGACCTCCACCAGCGGCTACCTCGTGGCTCGGACGGTGGGGGAGCGGCAGGTCCTGCCGGTCTGGGAACTCCCCGCCGGGCTGGTCTTCCGGCTGCGGACGCCGGAGGCGCTCGCCGACGAGGTGACGTTCGACGGCGAACGGATCGGCGTCGCGCTGCACACCCACGACTTCGTCCCTGTGCGGGCCGACCTGGTCTCGGCCGACGGCCGGCATCCCCTCGCGGTGACCGGGCTGGGCGGCGACCACTACCGGCTGGACACCGACCTTCCCGTGCCGGGCACCGAGCCGCGCGCCCACGAGGCTGACGAGGACGCGGAGGAGAGCGGCAACCCCGAGGACAGCGGGCCGTCGCTCGTCGTGTGCGACCACGCGGTGGAACTCGCCGACGCGTCCGGCCGCACCTGCCTGCTCGCCAGCGGGCTCGACGAGCGCGATGTGCTCTCCCCGGGTGCGCGGTACGCCTACTCGGGGAACGGGAGCGCGCTGACGATCCGGGACACCGCGGCGATGCTGCTGGTCGAGGACGTGCAGCTGGTGGAGGAGCCGTTCAGCCTGCGCTACACCGGCCGCGTCCGGGGCGATCTCGCGGGGGCGAGCCTCGTCCTCACCGGTCCGCGCCAGGACCTCGCGGTCACGCTGGAACTCGACGGCGACCGGTTCACCGCGGACGCGCCGCTGCTGATCAGCGCGTGGGGCGGCCCCGCACTGCCTCCGCAGACCGGCTCGTACGTGCTGCGCGGCCGCACGGCCGAGGGCGCCTGGTTCCGGGTGGGGGCGTCGGCCGGCCTGATCCAGGAGGTCCCGATGCGGACCATGGGGAAGTGGCTGAAGGTGCGGGTGGGCGTCGGGGCCGGGCGTCGGGTGACCTGCCTGCTCAGCGCACCGCTGGAGGAGACGCTGGTCGGCGACTACCAGCAGGCCCGGCTGAAGGCGGAGTACCACGAGCGCGAGTTCGAGCCGGAGGAGGCCGTCTACTTCGAGAGCTTCAACGGCCGCTCCGCCACCTGCAACACCTACGCGCTCGACCGCGAGGTGGCGCGGCGGTTCCCCGACCTGACCCGGTACTGGGGCGTGCTCGACCTGTCGGTGGCCGTCCCGGAGGGGGCGACCCCCGTGCTCAAGGGCACGCTGGAGTGGTGGGACGCCCGCAGCCGGTCACGCTACGTGATCATCAACGAGTGGATCCGGCAGAAGTTCAAGCACCAGCCCTTCCAGGTCGTGCTCCAGACGTGGCACGGGTCGATGTTCAAGCGGATCGGCCTGGACCGTCCGAACTTCAGCAAGGACGAGCAGCACTTCCTCGCGCTCGAGGAGGAGAAGTGGGACATCCTGCTCAGCCAGAACGAGCACAGCACCCGGATCTTCCGCTCGGCCTACGCGTGGGACAAGCCGATCTGGACGGAGGGCTACCCGCGCAACGACGCGATGAGCACCGGCTCGGGGGAGTCGGTCCGGGCGTTGCTCGGTATCCGGCCCGACCAGAAGGCGGTGCTCTACGCGCCGACGTGGCGGGAGGCGCACGAGGAGACCATGGTCGACTTCCTCGACCTCCCGGAGATGGCCCGACAGCTCGGTGACGATTACGTGATCCTCCTGCGAGGGCACTCGCGCACCCTGCGGGCGGGCGGGAACGTCCGCGTCCCCGGCGTGATCGACGTGACCAGCTATCCCCACGTCACCGACCTGTTCCTCGCCTCGGACATGATGATCACCGACTACTCCTCGGTGATGTTCGACTTCTCGGTGACCGGCAGGCCGATGATCTTCTTCGTCCCGGATCTCGCCGAGTACAGGGACGAGACGCGCGGGGTCTACTTCGACCTCGAGGAGCTCGCCCCCGGCCCCGTCCTGTTCACCCAGGCCGCGGTGGTCGAGGCGATCCGGACGGCCGAGGCCGACGTGCCCCGTTTCGCGGAGAGGTACGTCGTCTGGCGGGACCGCTTCAACGCCCACGACGACGGCCACTCCGCCGAGCGGGTGATCGATCGCCTCTTCTCCCTGCCACCGAAGTAGGCGGCGGCCTCAGGGCAGCAGGACCGTGGCGCGGATCAGGTTGTGGTCGGACGGGATGACGCCGACGAACTTGTTGTCGCTGTCCACCTTCACGACGGTCTCCCACTCGGTGACGCGCATCGTCGAGGTGAAGATGTAGTCGGTGTAGGTCCCGTTGACGTTCGCCGTTGACCGCCGGGCGTAGGTCTCCCAGGCGTTGAAGCTGTTGTAGTTGGTGTTGATCCGCTTCTCGACGGTGGCCCCGACCGGGCTGGAGGACTTGGAGACGTTGCCGAGCGGGTCGATGTAACCGGCCGCGCGGAAGATGTCGTACGGCGCGTTCGTCGGGGAGTCGGCGCGGCTCGACGCCGGGTCACCGACGAGCAGGACGGGCAGGTTCTCGGTGTTGAGCGCCGCGAGCTGGGCGACGACCGCCTCGGCCTGCACCTTGCGACTGTTGTAGTAGGTCAGCGACGTCCCGGAATCGTTCTCCGGTTCCAGGTGGATGTTGGCGAACAGGAACTCCTGCCCGCTGTCCTTCTGCCGGAAGAAGGCCCACGCGATGTAGCGCGAGTAGGCGGTCGGGGAGGTCCTGGGCAGTTCCTTCGACCCCTGGCTGAGCAGCTCCAGCCGGTCCGTGCGGTACATGATCTTCGTCCCGTTGGACGCCCCCCGGTCCTTGTACACGCAGTTCGTGGGGGTGGTGCTCTTCACGCAGTTGTTGCGGTACTTGTTGGTGAGCGCCCAGGGCGACCCGAGCAGGCCGAGCAGGTCCTCGAACTGGCTGCGGTTCACCTTCTTGCCCGTGTCCGGGTCGATCAGCCAGGACTGCTGGTCCTCCTGGAGCCCGATCACGTCCGGGTTCGCGCCCTCGATCGTCTGGGCGACGTAGTCGCGCCGCACCGACCACGGCTGCTCGTTGGCCGCTCCGGAGTTGCAGGAGTGGCAGCGGACGTTGTAGCTGGCGACGCGCAGCGCGGACGCGGCCGCCGGGGTGGTGACCTCGACGGTGGCGGAGTAGTCGGACGCGAAGCTGCCGTCGGTGTCGAGGACCCGCAGCTTGACGTAGTACGTCGTCCTCGGGGCCAGCCCGCTGAGCTCGTAGGCGTTGTCGGTGGTCGAGACGTAGCGGGCGTCCGCCCAGGGCGTCGTGGCGTACTTGATCCGGTACCGGGTCGCCCCGGAGGTGGCCTTCCAGGCCAGGGTGGCGGTGCTCGAGCTGTTGGCGAGCCCGCTCAACCCGGTCGGGGCGGCGAAGCTCGCCTTGCCCGTGGTCTTCAGCGCGACCATGGGCGAGTACTGGCTGAGGTTCGTCCCGTCCGCCGTGATCGCGCGGACGCTGACGTAGTAGGTGATTCCGGGGCTGAGGTCGCTGAGGGTGGTGCTCGTGCCGTCTACCCGTTCGAACCACTCGTCGGTGAGTGCCTTCGTCGTCGCGACCCGGACGCGGTAGTTGTCCGCGCCGGCGCGGGCCGTCCAGCCGACCGTCATCGTGGAGTCGGTGATGCCGCTGGCCGAGAGCCCGCCGGGGCTGAGCAGGCTGAACCCGCCGGCGGCCCTGGTGGTGACCTTGAGGACCGAGCTGTAGCTGCTCAGCGCCTTGGAGGACGCGCTGACCACACGGATCTTCACCCAGTAGGTGCGACCGGGCTTGAGCCCGGTCAGTTCGACCGATGCGGAGGTCGCCTTCGCGTACGCGGGCGACTTCATGGCGGAGTTGTCGTCGTACTTGATCCGGTAGGCCGGTGCCTTCGCGACCGCTTTCCAGCTGATCCGGACGGCGCTGGTGGACGAGCTGACAGCCGTGAGCGAGGAGGGTTTGGCGTACGCGGCCTGCGCGGGGGTGGGGACACCCAGCAGGCCGAGTCCGAGGAGGGCCGAGACGAGTGCCGCGACGACGCGCACCGCGGTGCGGCGTGGGCGGGGCTGTGACATGGGGGACTCCTGGGACGACAGCGACTGGCGTCACGGACGCTAGCAGCGCGCGTCCCTGCCCCCTGAGTTGCACCGGTGTAACTCTCAAGCCGGGCTCAAGGGGGTGCGGCGGTCAGGGCAGGTAGACCGTCGCCCGCAGGAGGTTGTGGTCGGAAGGGATGACGCCGATGAAGTTCCCGGAGGAGTCGATCTTCACGACCACCTCGTACTCGCTGACCCGCATGGGCGACACGAAGATGTAGTCGGTGTTGGAGCCGTTCACCGAGCCGGGGAAGTTGCGCGCCTTCCGCTTGTACATGTTCAGGCTCGCGTAGGAGGTGTGGATCCGGTTCTCCACGAAGGCTCCGGGAGCGCTGCCCCGGGAGCGGGCGGCGTTGCCCAGGGGGTCCTTGTAGCCGCCGGCCTGCATGATGTCGTAGGCGGCGTTGCCACCGTTCTCCCACTTGGTGGACGCGTAGTCGCCGACCGCGATCACGGGGAGCCCGTGCTTGAGGCGTGCGATCGCTGCCACGATGGCGCGCGACTGCGCCTTGTCCGCCGCGCGGCCCGCCCTGGTGTTCCTGGGGTCGAGGTGGGTGTTGGTGAACAGGAACTTCTTGCCGGTCGATTTCTGCGTGAAGATCGCCCAGGCGAGGTACCGCTTCGACGCCGGGAGCCGGATCACGCCCTGCTTCACCAGCGTGACCCGGTCGGAGTTGTAGATGATCCGGTTGTCCGGGGACACGTTGCGGCGGTACTCGGTGAGCTTGTAGGGCTTGCCGAGCCGGTTGATCAGGTCCATGTACTGGGTGCCCCCACCGGGGATGCCGCCGATGGACGCCTCCTGCACACCGAGCACGTCCATGTCCTGGTCCCGGATCGCGGTCACCATCGGGCCGCGCCGGGCGGACCAGGGTGCCTTTCCCTTCGAGCAGTTCGAGCACAGGATGTTGTAGGTGCCCACGCGGAGCGGCATCGACTCCGGGGTCTCCAGGACGCTGGGCGAGGACCAGGCCGTGACCGGGGTTCCGGCGGCATCGGTGGCTCGCACGCTGACGTAGTACTTCGTCTCACGATCCAGGTTGTCGAAGGTGGCCGTCCGCTTCTTCTGGACGGCGCCAGGGGTCAGGTTCCCGAGTTCCGTCCCGACCGCGGTCTGGTAGCGCACCTCGCCGGCGACGCCATCGACCTTCGCCCAGCTGGCGGAGATCGAGGTGGAGCTCTCCGCGGCGAGCGCCGCCACCGGAGCGGGCACCGCGTACTCGGGCTCTCCCGTTGTGAAGCTCACGCTCGC
Source organism: Propionicimonas sp. (assembly GCF_049840635.1). Classification (GTDB taxonomy): domain Bacteria; phylum Actinomycetota; class Actinomycetes; order Propionibacteriales; family Propionibacteriaceae; genus Propionicimonas. The sequence goes on along the minus strand of NZ_JASGKL010000005.1, from coordinate 1,309,836 downwards.
ACCCCAACTGCCGACCGCGCCCGTCGCGGCGTCCCAGCTCGCGAGGCGGACGAAGTAGGTCGTGTCGGGGGACAGGCCGGTGATGACCGCCACGGTCTCCGACGTGGTGACCCGGCCGGCGGCGGCGAAGGTGGGGTCGCTGTCGTAGTCGACCGCGTAGCCGGTCGCCCCGGCGACGGCCGGCCAGGTGACGGCGGCCATGGTGGAACGCTGGCTGACCCTCAACGAGCTGGGTGGGGGGCTCATCACGGGGTCGGCGAGCGCCACGGGGGACGGGCCGATGCCGATCAGGAGGAGCAGCGTCGCGAGCACGGAGAGCACCCGGCTAATCCGCCTGCTGCGCGTGTTCACGTGACCCCTCCCCGGACCCCGCGGGCCCGCGCGCGACGCCCGTCGCGGACGCGTGCAATCTACCATGGGGACGCCACCGGTTTGAGCCCCCGGACGAGTGACGGAATTGCTCCTCACAAGCGGGTATCAGGACGTGACGGGTGTGACGGGAGTGCCGCGTCCGACCGACCTAGGCTGGGCTCGTGAACCCCCGGCACCAGCCCGTACTCGCGCCACTCGGCGTCGTCGCCGGCGTGGCCGTGGCCGGTCTGGCCGGTGTGCTCGCACTGGGCGCGACCGTCCACCTGCTCACCCGGCGACGGATCGTCGCGGTGGACCGCGTGCCGCCGGCCCCCGTGGCGATGGTGCTGGGCGCGGAGGTCTACGCCGACGGAGAACCCTCCCGGTTCCTGCGCGCGAGGCTCGACCTCGCCGCGGACCTCTACCGGGCCGGACGCGTGCAGAGACTGCTGCTCTCGGGCGACGGGCAGTCCCGGTTCTACGACGAGACCGGTGGCATGCGCGACTACCTCCTCCGCCTCGGCGTCCCCGAGGACGCGCTGCTGCTGGACCCGGCAGGGTTCGACACCTATGACTCGTGCCTGCGGGCCCGGGACGTCTTCGGCCTGCACCGGCTGGTCGTGGTCAGCCAGCGCTACCACCTGCCCAGGGCGCTGGCGATCTGCCGGGCGCTGGGTGTGGACGCCTGGGGCGTCGGTGACGAGACTGCGCGGAGCAGCGCCCGCACGTGGGGCCACGGCACGCGTCGCGAGCTGGCGGCGAACCTCAAGCTCGTCTGGGACGTCCTGTCCCGCCGGCCCGCCCGCGGCTGACGTGTCCTGCGTCCGGCAGCGGGCGTGCGAAAATGGCGGCCATGCTGTCCCTGCCGTCGCTGTTGAGCGAACGCGTCCAGTCCGTCGCCGGAATCGACCCGGAGCTGCGCCCCGCGACGCGTCCGCAGTTCGGCCACTTCCAGACCAACGTGGCGCTGCGCCTGGCCAACGCCGAGGGACGCCCCCCGCGCGAGGTCGCGGCGCGGCTCGTCGAGCAGATCGACCTTTCCGACCTGTGCGAGCCGCTGGAGGTCGCCGGCCCCGGGTTCATCAACCTGCGGCTGCGCGCGGACGTGCTGGCGAGTGCCGCGTCCCAGGTGCTGGCCGAGCCGGGCGCGGGGATCGCGCGCGCCACCGAGCCGCGGACGGTCGTCGTCGACTACTCCTCGCCGAACGTGGCCAAGCAGATGCACGTCGGCCACCTGCGCTCGACGATCATCGGTGACTGCTTCACCCGCGTGCTGCGCGCGCAGGGCCACACGGTGGTCCCGCAGAACCACATCGGCGACTGGGGGCGCCAGTTCGGGATGCTGGTGGAGCAGATCCTCGAGGAGGGGCTGGACGCGTCCGCGCTGGACCTGCCGGCCGCGGAGGCGCTGTACCAGCGGGCGAACACGCACCTGAAGGAATCGGAGGAGTTCGCCGACCGTGCGCGCGAGCGGGTCGTGCTGCTGCAGGCCGGGGACGCGGAGACGCGACGGATCTGGCAGCAGCTGATCGACGTGTCGCTGGCCGGCTTCAACGCGACCTACCGGCGGATGAACGTGCTCCTGACCGACGCCGACATCGCCGGGGAGTCGCTGTACAACGCCGACCTGCCGGTGGTCGCGGAGGACCTGACCGCGCGCGGCATCGCCGTCGTCGACAACGGGGCGCTCGTCGTGTTCACCGAGGGGTTCCCCGCGCCGGCGATCATCCGCAACGCGCAGGGCGGCTTCGGCTACACCTGCACCGACCTGGCCGCGATCCGGTACCGGGTGGGGACGCTGCACGCGGACCGGCTGATCTACGTGGTGGGCGCGCCGCAGGCCTACCACTTCGAGCAGGTCTTCGCGGTGGCGTCCCGGGCCGGCTACCTCCCGTCGGAGGTGAGTGCCGAGTTCGTCGGGTTCGGCCAGGTGCTGGGCGCGGACGGGAAGAAGTTCTCGACGCGGGAGGGCACGGCGGTCACGCTGAACAGCCTGCTGGACGCGGCCGAGCAGGAGGCGGCGCCGTCCATCGCACTGGCGGCGATCAAGTACGCGGACCTGTCGAACGGCCTGCAGAAGGACTACACCTTCGACGCCGAGCGGATGGTGGCGACGACCGGTGACACCGGGCCCTACCTGCAGTACGCGCACGCCCGAGTGACGCAGATCCTGCGGAAGGCGGAGGCGGAGGGGATCGGGTTCGACGCGGTCACCGTCCTCGCCGAGCCCACCGAGCAGACGCTCGCGCTGCAGCTGTCGCGCTTCGGCGAGGTCGTGGCGCAGGTCGGGGACACCCTCCAGCCGCACCGCCTGTGCGGCTACCTGTACGAGCTGGCCGGCGCGCTCAGCTCGTTCTACGAGCAGTGCCCCGTCCTGAAGAGCGAGGGGGACGTGCGCGCGTCCCGGCTCGCCCTCTGCGCGGCGACCCGCAAGGTCCTGGCGCTCGGCCTCGACCTCCTCGGGATCGAGGCCCCCGACCGCATGTGAGCGGCCCCGACCGCGGTGGCGCGTATTCCGGGACGGTTCTCTTCTCGGTCCACCTCCGGTCCACGACGTTCAGGGCCACCCGTCATCGCCGAGAGCCACCGTTCCCGTCCAGGGCCCGTGTCCGGACAAGGGCCCTCGACGCGAACGCTGGCCCTCGCGCCCGAGCGGTGGCTCTCGACCTCCGGACCCGAGAACCGTCCGCCAACACGGGGCACGAGGGAATCGTCCCTGCGTACCTCCATGTGACTGGCCCGGCGCGCGCAACCGGGACGGTCTTACTCACGCGCGAGTCGAGGGTGGCGCGTAACAAGAACCCTCCCCGGTTTCGCGCCGGACGGGCTCAGGCCGGGTGGGCGACCTTGTCGGCGGCGAGCCAGGCGGCACCGATGATGCCGGCGCGGTTGCGCAGGTCGGCAGGGACGATCGGCGTCTTCAGGTTCAGCTTCGGGAGGTACTTGTCGGCCGCCTTGGAGACGCCGCCACCGACTACCAGCAGGTCCGGCCAGAACAGCGCCTCGAGCCGCTCGTAGTAGCGCTGCAGCCGCGGGGCGTACTCCGAGTAGGAAAGCCCCAGCGCGGTCTTCACGGACGCGGCCGCCTGGCTCTCGGCGTCGTGGCCGTCGATCTCCAGGTGGCCGAGCTCGGTGTTGGGCACCAGGACGCCCCGGTAGATCAGCGCGCTGCCGATGCCGGTGCCGAGCGTGGTGACGAGGACGAGGCCGTCGTTGCCCTTCGCCGCGCCGTACTTCACCTCGGCGATGCCGGCGGCGTCGGCGTCGTTGACGAGGACGACCTCGCGGCCGAGGTGCTCGGCAAAGATCTTCTCCGCCGGCGCGTCGATCCAGGACTTGTCGATGTTCGCCGCGGAGCGCGTGATGCCGTGGGTGACCACCGCGGGGATGGTCACGCCGATGGGGCCGTCGCCCATCTGCTCGGCGAACTCGGCGACAATCTCGGCCACGACGTCGGCGACGTTCGCCGGGGTGGACTTCTCGGGCGTGGGGATGCGGACTCGCTCCGTCGCGAAGTCGCCGGCCACCAGGTCGACCAGCGCGCCCTTGATGCCGGAGCCGCCGATGTCGATGCCCAGTACGGGTTGGTTCTGCATGGGGTCCACCCTAGAGGTCCGACGGGCCCGGACGGAGGAACAACCGCAGCGGTGATCGTGACCGTCCGTACCCATAGACTCGGGACCGTGAGTACGTGGCTGGTGACAGGCGGAGCGGGGTACATCGGCGCGCACGTGGTGCGCGCGTTGCAGCAGGCGGGCCTGACGCCCGTGGTCGTGGACGACCTGTCGTCGGGGATCGCGTCCTTCGTCGCCGACGGGGTGCCCTTCACCCGGGCGAGCATCCTCGACACGGCGACCCTGACCGGCCTGCTGCGCGACCACGACTGCGCGGGCGTCATCCACGTCGCAGGGTTCAAGTACGCCGGGGTGTCGGTCCAGCGTCCGCTGCACACCTACGCGCAGAACGTCACGGGGACGGCCAGCGTGCTGGCCGCGATGGTGGACGCCGGCGTGCACAACGTCGTGTTCTCGTCCTCCGCCGCGGTCTACGGCACGCCCGCGACCGAGCTGGTCACCGAGGACTCCCCGAACGCCCCCGAGTCGCCCTACGGGGAGTCGAAGCTGATCGGGGAGTGGCTGATCAAGGACGTCGTCCGCGCGACCGAGGGTTTCCGCGGCGTGAGCCTGCGGTACTTCAACGTCGTCGGGTCGGCGACGGACGCGGTGTACGACGCGAGCCCGCACAACCTGTTCCCGCTGGTCATCGAGGCACTCCTCGAGGGTCGGACGCCGCGGATCAACGGCGACGACTACCCCACTCCCGACGGCACCTGCGTGCGCGACTACGTGCACGTCGGGGACCTGGCCGCCTCGCACGTCGCTGCGGCGCTCGCGCTGGAGGAGGGCCGGCCGTTGCGTCCGGCCTACAACCTCGGCAGCGGCGAGGGGCTGAGCGTCCGCCAGATCATGGACGCGATGGCGCGGGTCACCGGCATCGACTTCACGCCCGAGATCTCGCCGCGGCGCCCGGGCGACCCGGCCCGGATCGTCGCGGACGGCGCGGCGGCCGCCGCCGACATCGACTGGCGGATGAGCTACTCGGTCGACGAGATGGTGTCGTCGGCCTGGTCCGCGCGCCGCGCGTCCGGTCCCGCGGTGTCCTGAGCCTGCCCGGAGTCTTCTGCGTCGTCGGGCGCGCCCGCTTCGCCGGCGGACGCGGGAGCGTCGGCCGGCTCGGTGAGGTCGACCGCCGCGGGGTGGTGGACGAGTTGGAGCAGTTCGGCCTGCCGCGCGAGGACGTCGGAGGCGTCCAGGCCTGACGCGTGCGCCGAGATTCTGGCCGCCGGCGGTGTGGAACTCCAGGTCCGCGAGCCCCAGCCGGCGGGAGACCACCCCCTGGGCGACCCGGACGGACTGGACGCGGGCGAGCGGTACCAGCTGCCAGCGGCGCACGAGCCACCCGTGACGGGAGACGACCAGCCGGTCGTCGTGTCCCCAGCGCAGGAACGGCTGGGACAGCGGGTGCAGCCAGCGGGCCCGGACGGGGGCGCCCTGCAGGGCGACGGCCTCGAAGTCGGCGCGCGGCCAGATCGCGTCCAGCGCGACCCGGACCTGGGCGATAGTGCCGGCGGGCAGCAGGATCGTGGAGACGCCGGAGCGGTTCTCGTCCTCGGTGACGTGGCCCCAGCCGACGACCTCCAGGTCGACGCGGTACAGCCCGAGCCTCCGCCACACCGGCGACTGGCTGACCTGTACGGCCTGGACGCGGCGCGGGGGCAGCGACTGGCTGGTCAGGCTGGTCAGGCCGCGGGAGATCCGCAGGCCGTGCGGACGGCGGGAGAGGGTGTAGTTGAACTGGCTGGTGACGCGGCGTCCGACGAAGCCGACCAGGGTGCTGGCGGTCGGGATGGCGATCACGAGCACCAGCCACGGCTGCTGGAAGACCACGCCGGCCACGGCGGCGAGCACGCCGGAGGCCACGATCGCCCAGAACTCGTGGGACGTGACCGCGGCGAGCAACAGCACCGGGGGCGTGACGGTGACCAGCACCTCGTCCTTCGTGGACAGGTCGGCGAGGACCGTGTCGGCGTCGGTGTGCTGCTCGGCCTCCGCCTGGACGCCGCGGGCGCGGGCGAGCAGGTAGTCGCGCAGCGCGTAGGCCCTCGTCCGGGCGAGGTAGCGGAGCCGCGGCCGTTCGTGGGAGCCGACATCGATCTGGAGCTCGGCCAGCCCGAAGAGGCGCGCGGCGAACGGCTGGACGACGTCGATCGACTGCACCTTGTCGAAGGAGACGCGCTGCGAGCGGCGGACGAGGACGCCGGAGTCGATCCGCAGGACGTCGGCGGAGATCACGAACCGGGTGAACCGCCAGGTGAAGAAGCCGGCGGCGCCGCTGACCAGGGCCACGACGCCGACCGCGACGAGGATGAAGCCCAGTGGCGGGAGCGGACGCGGGTCGTCGCCGATGGGCAGGTACTCGCGCCCGGCGCTGATCACGACGGCGAGCAGCACGATCCAGCCGCGGACGAGCGGGGTGAGGGGGTGCGGACGCTCGGTGACCTCGGCGTCCGGGGACGCGGTCGCGGTCGGGGCGGGATCGGGCGTGGCGTCGGAGCGGGGTGCCTCGGGCGTCCCACCCGCCGACGCGCCGACGTCCGGAGCCGGTTCGGTCACAGCGGGAGCGCCTGGGCCTCGCCGGCGGCGATGAGCCGGTCCCTGAGGGCGGCGGCCTCGTCCTGCGGGAGGCCGGGGATGCGCCCGGCGGACTGGACGCTCGCGGTGACGAGCTCCACCCGGGCGAGGCCCCACGCGCGGTCGACCGGACCGGACTCGACGTTGACCGACAGCATCCGGCCGTAGGGGATGGCGGTGAGGTGCTTGTTCCACAGGCCCTGGGTGATCAGGAGGTCCTCGTCCCGCTCGGCGTAGCCGAAGGCGCAGACCCAGCGTCCGGCGCGGACGATGCGCCAGCCGGTCCAGCCGAGGCCGACGACGGCGACGCCTGCCGCCCACCGCCAGTCGACCAGGAGGCCGACGGCCACGCCGGCCACGATGGTGGCGGCGAGGTTGGAGACGAGGGCGCCGAGCCGTCGCACGGTGGCGTAGCGCGACGGGAGCCGCCGCCAGTCGGCCGACGGGGTGAACAGGTCGCTCATGCCTCGAATCTAGTGCCGGTGCCTGCGGTCCTTGGGATGGCGGACGTCCACGCCGCCGAACGCGCAGAAGCCCTTGAGGACGATTCGGGGTGCGACGCCGTCCGGAGGAGCGAGCTTGCCGACGTCCGAGCCGCCGAAGATGGCCCCGATCTGGTTGATCACCTCGGTGCCGGGCGGGACGGTGATCTCGAGGCCGCCGAACATGCAGAACACGTTGAAGGTGAGTTCGTGGGCCTCGAAGGTGGCCTCGGTGAGGTCGAGTTCGACGCCGCCGAAGACGGCCAGCACCGAGGTGTGCTTGCGGACGCGCCAGGTGTGCTTGCGGTTCGCGCCGGCGAAGATGGCGATGATCTGGTCGGCCTCCTCGACGGGGTGGGACTCGTCGTAGCTGAGCACGGGGCGGGCCGCGGGCCCGGTGGGGCTGATCAGGTCGCGGGTGAGGGGGACGAGGTCGTCGAAGGTGTCGGCGGCGCGGGCGGCGGCGATGCGCTCGTCGCGTTCGGCGACGCTGAGGCGTCCTTCGGCTTGGGCGGCGGTGAGCAGGGTGACGACGCGGTCGCGGTCGGGATCGGTGGCGGCGCGGTCGCCGCCGACGGCGGGCCCGACGTCGGTGGGTTCGAGGGGATTGGACATGCCCCGAACCTAGGCCCGCGCGGGCGGGGGTGGAAGGCCGGCGAGGCGCTTTGGGGGTGTGTTGGGGGTGGGGTGGGTGGTGTCCCCGAGCCGGGACGGGGGCTGCGGTTCCGGGCGTGGCACGGGAACGGGGTCTAGGGTGCCGTTATGAAGCGAATGCTCATCCTTGCCGCGATCTTCTGCGGCTCGTCCGTGGCGGGGCTCCTGCTGGCCGGGTTGGTAGTGCCGGGAGTGGGCGTCGGCGTCCAGGGCTTCATCGTCGCGGTGGTGGTCTTCACGCTCGCGCAGAGCCTGCTCACGCCGCTGGTGACGAAGCTGGCCGCGAAGTTCTCCCCGCCTCTCGTTGGCGGTGTAGGGCTGATCTCCACAGCGCTGGCGCTGCTGGTCGCGACCTCGTTCAGCGGTGGCCTGGTGATCAACGGCGTGGGGGCCTGGGTGTTGGCCACGCTGGTGGTCTGGGTGGTCACGGCGCTGGGCAGCTGGCTGCTGCCGCTGTGGCTGCTGAAGAAGGGCGTGAAGAAGGCCCGCCAGAACTGAGGCGTCGCGGACGCGGCGTCCTTGGTGCCTCGCGCGCCCGCCCTCGATGCGCCGTGCGCGGAATCAGGCGGCGATCAGGCCCTGGGCGCGGGCGATGCTGACCGCGACGAGGCGGTCGTGGACGCCGAGCTTGCTGTAGACGTTGCTCAGGTGCTTGTGGACCGTGCGCGGGGACAGGCCGAGGCGGGCGGCGATGGTCCGGGCGAGGAGTCCTTCGGCGAGCAGCTGGAGGACCTCGACCTCGCGGGCGGTGAGGTTCAGGGCGGCGGCGGCCTCGGCGGCGGTGCGGACGCTCTGCTCGCGTCCGCACGCCTCGGCGACGTGGGGGAGCAGCAGGGTCAGCGGAGCGACCGACTCGGCGAACAGGGCGTGTCCCTCGGGGCTGAAACCGCCGCGGCGGGCGAAAGCGAGGACGCGGGCACGGTCGAGGTTGGCGTGCTGGTCGAGTTCGGGCCCGATGGTGACGACCTCGCCGAGCACCGGGTGCTGCCCGATGTGGAGCTGGCTCTCGGTGCGGTGCCCGTGGGAGGCGAACTCGGCGAGCACGGTGGCATGGCGCTGGTCGGGCCAGGCCGCATGGAGGTGCAGCTTGTGGCCGACGTCCAGCCCGATCAGGGCGGCGCTCTCGGCGTGGCTCGCCTTGGCGAGGGTCGTGCAGACGAGTTGCTCGGCCTGCTCGCCGTGGTCGATGGCGGCCATGGCCTGAGTGAGCAACTCGACGATGGTGATCGCCCGATCTTCTCTGGTCACCCGCCTCGCTCCCCGGTGATGCACGGCCCGCGGTCGGCCATGAGCTTGCTGTCAAGGAGCAGTCTTGCAGACGTTCCGCCTAGACCGGCCAGGTTTTGTCCGAGTACGCGGTCGTGGCGCCTTCTCCGCGGGTTCGCGAGCGTCCCTCGGCTGCGGCTAGACTGCTCCACGCGCCGGTTCGGGAGACCCGGCCACGCGGATGTAGTTCAATGGCAGAACATCAGCTTCCCAAGCTGACAGTGCGGGTTCGATTCCCGTCATCCGCTCTCGGTGAAAAGCCTAGTCAAAGCTAGGTTCGGACCCGCAGCAATGCAGCTTGGAAGTGCGATCAGACCCCTTCCGTGGACTCGCGTGGACTCACGCACCGCGAAAGGGGCCAGAACATGGCACGAAAGACCACCCGCGACCGCCGCAGCCCGTCCCGCTTGGGCACCGTCGAGAAGCTCCCCTCCGGACGGTTCCGCGCGTCCTACCGCAGGGCCGGCGACAAGTTCACCGCGCCTCACACCTTCGACACACAGACGGCCGCTGAGGGCTGGTTGGCCACTGAGCAGGCCGACAGGCTGCGCGGCGTCTGGCACGACCCGCGACAGGGCAGGATCACCCTGGCCGAGTACCTGGACGAGTGGCTCAACTCATCCCGCCACCTGACCCCGCGAACCACCGCGCTCTACCGCCACGCAATCGACCACTGGATCGCTCCCCCGGTAGGAGTCTCCCGCGCCGTCGAGCTGGGCCGGTTCGCGCTGTCCGACCTCTCGCCGGCCACGATCCGCCGATGGTTCAACGCCGTGTCCGACTCCGCCCGCGCGGCCGCGCTGCGCAGGGCCACCGGACCCCGATCCCGCGACGGCCACCCGGCCCGTGTGTGGGCGCGCGAGCACGGCCACACGGTGGGCGATACCGGCCGGCTCAGCCCTGCCGTCCTGGCCGCATGGCAGGCCGCAGGCAGCCCGATCCCGAAACGACAGGCCGGCGCGGTCGAGCCCGGCCGAACGACCGCCGCGCAGGCCTACCGGACGCTGCACACCGCATTGGAGGCCGCGGTCGTCGACGGGCTCATCGCAGCCAACCCGTGCACCATCGCCGGCGCGGGCACGGTGCGCCACCGTGAGCGCGGGATCGCCAACCCGGCCGAAGTCGTCGCACTCGCGCACGCCGTCCCCGAGAGGCTCAGAGCGGCCGTCCTGGTCGCCGCGTGGTCCGGGCTGCGCTACGGCGAGCTGTTCGCCCTGGCCCGTCGCCACATCGACCTACGCGCGGGCACACTGCGCGTTGAGCGAGCGCTTCCCAGTGGTAACGCCGACAGCGCATGGGGGCTCACCAAGACCCGCGGCTCTGTCCGCACCGTGACCCTGCCGGCGTTCGTCGTCGTCGAGCTGGCCGACCACCTGGCCCGATACGCCGGCACCGGCCCGGACGCTCTCGTGTTCGCCACCGCCAGCGGTCGCCCGTTCCACAGCGGCTACGTCTCGACGGTGTTCCGTCGAGCCCGGGCCACCATCGGCCGCGACGACCTCACGTGGCACGACCTCCGCCACACCGGCGCCACGCTGGCCTACCGTGCCGGGGGATCAATCAAGGACGTCCAGAACCGCCTAGGGCACACCACGGCCCGCGCAGCCATGATCTACGCCCACGCCGTCGACGACTCCGACCGTATGATCGCGGAGAAGATGAACGAGCTCTACGCGGCCGATGCCAACGTCAGGCCGTTCGTGCCACGGCCACCAGCCGGCGAGAGCGAGGCGCGGGGTGCCTGAGCACACCACAACCCAGCGGGTCGTCATCACCTGCCCGTCCGGACACGCCCTCGGCCGCGTCCTGGCCGGACGGGGCGGCGTCGACCTCGTCTGCGCGCAAGCCGGCGCGGGCCGTGTCGCGGCGGGATCTCCGGCACGGGTCGGCGTTGCGGCTGAGCTGATGGCGGATGACCCCTGGCTGAGCCTGGGTGACGCTCTCGCTCTGGCCGGCAACGTCGCCGGAGTCGTCGAGGCTGGCGACTCACTGAAGCTGTTGCAGGGGCTGAGGATCGAGGCCGGCCAAGTGCGGGGCAAGTGTCGGCGCTGTGATCGGGACTGGTCGGCCGCCGCGCGCGGTCTCGCCGGGCTACTCGCGACCCTCGGAACGTACGGTCCCGCGTCGGCGCGAGTGCCCATCACGGGGCTTCGAGACGCCAACCGCCGCGCGCTCACCCGGCTAGGCGACCCCGAGCCCATGGCGCGCCGAGCGAGATACGACCGTCTGGCCGAACAACTCGGCATCACGACACGCTGACGCACAGCCCCTCCCACGTACTGTCGGCGCCTCGCTGTAGCTTGTCTGTCGCAACGCGGGGCACTCCGTCTTCGGGAGTGCCTACGGGCCACCTCGCACGGCTGCTGGAAAGGCGAGGGCATCAGTTCCACCCGGGCACCTGGCGCGGGGATCGGTGACTGAGCCCTGTCCGAACGAGGGGAAGGCCCCACCGATGACCCGCAGCACAACCACCCAGCACGCGCCCTCCGCGCCGACCGACGACCTGGAACTCCTCGACGTCCCCGCCATTGAGAACCTCACTGGCCTACCGCACGACTTCGTCCGCAAGGTCGTTTACGGCAGATACCTCCCCACGGTTCGCGTCGGACGTCGAGTGCTCGTCCGGCGCTCCGATCTGGTCGAGTGGATCGCAGCCAACACCCAGCCGCCGCGCGAGCGCTGAACCATGGACGACCCGACACCGCGCGTGAGCGCGGCACTACAGCACGCACTCATGGACGCGCTGACGCGCAGCCCCTCCGCACGATCCCGCGACCTCCGCCACTCACTGGCAGAGTTCGGCCTCAGCCGCCGCCAGTACGCCCGCGCCGTCCGGCTGATCCGCACGGATGCCCCGAGGGTGGCGGAGTAAATGGGATACCAGCTCGTTGCCGCAGCGCACCAGCCCCGATGGGCCGGCCTAAGGGAGCCGGCCCGGCTGGTCTTGAGCTTCATGTGCCTGCACGCGCTCGACGCGCGCAACAAGGCCGGCGACGAACCCGGCCTCTACTTCGGAGGCCACGCCCTACTAGTGCTCCAGCTCACCGGCAAGAGCCCGGGAGAGCCTGGCTATGAGGCGGGCAGGCGCAAGGTGGAACGGGCGTTGAACGAGCTCCGCAACGCCGGCGCGGTCCGTCTTGTCTGCTCCGCGAACCACGGCCGGAAAGCTCGCTACCGCATCCTGGCCGATGACCTCCTCACGACCTCAGACTCGCCGTGCCAGTAGCTCGACGAGCCGGGGCGTGGCCGGCGCTGGCCCCGGGTACGGACCTCGACATGATCGACGCGGGCGGGCTGGCCCTGGCCGCGCAGCTCGTGTGGATGCCCGACGCGCTCTGGTCCTTTGCCGGCGCCCGCCGCGGGGCTCGCACCGGAGGACTGTGGGACGCCGACGACGTCCGCCTAACGGAACTCGTGAGCGAAATACCGCCATGGATGAATGCTGCGCTCATTCACCCGGACTGGCGCGTGCAAAAAGATCCGCGGGCCGCATTCATTGCGTGGAGTGCAACCCGCGCCATCACCGCATTGCCAGAGCTCGTAGCACTTGAACTCGCGCGCAGGGGTGCGGCGCCAATCGACGCCCGGACAGTGGCCGTGCGCCGTGCCGCGCTGGAGCTGGGCTGTCGTCCGGTCGCGCTCCGACTGTTCGCCGGACGACTGATCCCGGTAGACCCTTGGACGGCGTCCTCGGTCTGCCGCTGGCTTCTGGACGCATCCACAGCCGGACGCACGAGGCTGTGAACAAGGCCCGTACCGGCCAGCCCGTCGGCCAGCTATGCCCGACACTGGTGACGGACATAAGGCCGACACCAGTGACGGGCTTAGTCCGACACTGGTGACGGGCTTAGTCCGACACTGGTGACGGGCTAATAGAGGAACAACTAGAGGAACAACCCAAGTGACTAGGCGAGGACCTCAACTCAACCACCTGCCCAAGGTGCGCGCGTGCGCGAGCGACACCGGCCACCCCCGTGGATACGTGCCCGGCCAGCGGGCCGACTGTGGCCGTGCAGCTCGTGACGATTGCGCAGCGAGGGACGACCTACCTGACGCTCGGCCAGTCCGCCGGCTCACGTCCGTGTCACGGTGAGCCACAGACGGGCAGCGAGGGGGACGACCGGGACCTCGGCCAGTCGGCCGGCTCACGTTTGAATGAGGACGCACAACGCAAGGTGTCGTCCTGACCGGGGGATGATCCCCGTTTTTTTTCAGTGAGTGCCCGAGTGCCCCGCGCCAAGCCTTCCTTTTCACAAAATCGGGTAAACCCGGAAAATCGGACCTATATGTACCGATTCGCGACGAAAGCGGAAAAGCTGCGCGGGTATGCCCCGACCGGCGCCGGTGCGGCGTTCCTCGGCCCCTGTCGCTGGCCGGCGTCCGTCCGTCGTCGAGCTTTGCCGTCGTCCTCGGCCGCGTCCGTCCGTCGTCCGCGTCCGTCGTCGTCCTCGCTGGCCGGCGTCCTCGGCCGGCGTCCGTCGTCGTCGAGCTGCTGGCCGCCCCGTCGTCGTCGAGCTGGCCGTCGTCGAGCCGGCGGTCGTCCTGCTGGCCGTCGTCGAGCTGGCCCGGCGTCCGGCCGGCGTCGAGCTGGCCCGGCGTCCGGCCGTCGTCGAGCTGCTGGCCCGGCGAGCTGGCCGTCGTCCCGCCCGTCGTCGTCCTGCTGGCCGGCCGCGTCCTGCTGCTGGCCCGGCGAGCTGGCCGTTGTCCTCGTCCGCGTCCGGCCGTTGTCCTGCTGGCCGGCCGTCGTCCCCGCCCGTCGTCGTCCTGCTGCCCGTCGAGCTGGCCCGTCCCTCGTCGAGCTGCTGGCCGGCCGCGTCCTGCTGGCCGTCGTCCTCGGCCGCGTCCCGCCCGTCGTCGAGCTGGCCGTCGTCCTCGGCCGCGTCCGTCCGTCGTCCGCGTCCGTCGTCGTCCTCGCTGGCCGGCGTCCTCGGCCGGCGTCCGTCGTCGTCGAGCTGCTGGCCGCCCCGTCGTCGTCGAGCTGGCCGTCGTCGAGCCGGCGGTCGTCCTGCTGGCCGTCGTCGAGCTGGCCCGGCGTCCGGCCGGCGTCGAGCTGGCCCGGCGTCCGGCCGTCGTCGAGCTGCTGGCCCGGCGAGCTGGCCGTCGTCCCGCCCGTCGTCGTCCTGCTGGCCGGCCGCGTCCTGCTGCTGGCCCGGCGAGCTGGCCGTTGTCCTCGTCCGCGTCCGGCCGTTGTCCTGCTGGCCGGCCGTCGTCCCCGCCCGTCGTCGTCCTGCTGCCCGTCGAGCTGGCCCGTCCCTCGTCGAGCTGCTGGCCGGCCGCGTCCTGCTGGCCGTCGTCCTCGGCCGCGTCCCGCCCGTCGTCGAGCTGGCCGTTGTCCTCGGTCGCGTCCCGCCCGTCGTCGTCCTCGGCCGCGTCCGTCCGTCGTCCGCGTCCGTCGTCGTCCTCGCTGGCCGGCGTCCTCGGCCGGCGTCCGTCGTCGTCGAGCTGCTGGCCGCCCCGTCGTCGTCGAGCTGGCCGTCGTCCTGCTGCCCGTCGAGCTGGCCGGCGTCGTCGAGCTGCTGGCCGGCGTCCACGCCCGAGCGACTCCGCCCGATCCCGGGAAGACGTCTACGAGGTCGTCGCCCGGCAGCGCGCCGAGGAGGTCGAACACCCACCGGATAAAGACGGCCGGCTTGGCGCCGATCACCCGGGCGGGATCGGTGGTGCGGACGCCGGGCCGGTAGACCAGCGAGTCGACGCGTCGTGTGTCGATCGCCGACGTGTCGCCCGTCGACGCGCTACAGCCTGCCCGTCGTCGTCCTGCTGGCCGTCGAGCCGGCCGTCGTCCTGCTGGCCGTCATCGAGCTGGCCGGCGTCCTCGTCCGCGTCCGTCCGTCGTCGAGCTGGCCGGCCGTCGTCCCGCCCGTCGTCGTCCTCGGCCGCGTCCGGCCGTCGTCGAGCTGGCCCGTCCCTCGTCGACCTGGCGGCCGTCGTTGAGCCGGCGTCGTCCTGCTGGCCGTCGTCCTGCTGGCCGTCGTTCTTGCTGGCCGTCGTCGAGCTGCTGGCCGGCGTCCTCCGGCCGCGTCCTGCTCGTCGTCGAGCTGCTGGCCGGCGTCCTCCGGCCGCGTCCTGCTCGTCGTCGAGCTGCTGGCCATCCTCGCCTGTCAGTGGAGCCGGGTACAGTCCGCAGGCCATGGGGCTATCGAGGCAGGCAACCGCCGCGCGGCAGTGGATGAAGCGAGCGGCGTGTCTTGAGGTAGGGGTCGCGTTCCTGGGGCTCTCAGAACAGGCGCAGCTCCGGACGTGCCGAAGCTGCACAGTCTCGGATGAGTGCATCCTCTACGCGTGCGAGGTCGGAGCAACTGACGCGGTCTACGGTGGCCGCCGAATCGGCAAGCAACCGTTGCGGGTGATCGAAGACAACGCGAGCCCGGGGGATTGCTCCCCCGGACTCCGGGCAGGGTAGTCGAGAAGTCGGTTAGCGCTCAGTGAGGATGGCCCTGGCACGTTGGGCGGCACGACGCAGAGTTGCGGCGTACTCGTCGACCTGGTCGGGCGTCAGCTCGTAGAGGTCCGATGTCGCTTCGATGCTCAGCCCGGCCGGTTGGATGCCTTCGACAGCTTCGCCGGCGGTCAGGCTGATCACAACCGCCCGGCGCTGGTCAGCGTCGAATGCGTGAATCTCGAGCGGGAGAGTGTGCACGACGACGTCACAGCACGTCAGCCAGAGGCGGTCGTCGTGAACTTGGGTACACCAATCCGGGCAATGGACGGGCTCCGACGGGTTCGGAGCGTGGTGGGTCGCGGGGCAGACCTCGGTAACCGGGCCGCGGTGTTCGGTAGCAGTAGCCATGCTCCGAAAGCTAGATCGGGGCTCTGACAGCCGTCGAGCGCGTGGACTCGCGTGGACTCACACGCTGCACCTAATGGCACTTCATAACCACTCGCTGTATAGTCCGTGGCGTAGTCAACCCGGGTTTCACGCTCCGCGCGATGGGTCTCCGGAGCACTTCCCAAGCTGACAGTGCGGGTTCGATTCCCGTCATCCGCTCCAGTGAAAGTCCTTGTCAGAGGCACCGAACGAAATCGAACAACCTCGGGGTGGTCGGGGTATGTTACCCAAAATGTTATCTGACCCCCGGAATTCGTGTTTGGCGGGGGTGCTCGGACCTCGGGTGTGGAGCCCCGGTGTTCGATTCCTAGCCAGAGGCCGTTCAGGCGTGTTCGGCGCGTGTCGCGAGGGGCAGGTTCCTGGCGATGTGGGCATCCGCGAGCTTCTTCGCTTCGGCGAGGGCGCTGTCGGCGGTGCGGGCGTAGATGTTGGTTGTGGTGAGGGAGGCGTGGCCGGCCAGCTCCCGGACGGTGGTGAGTGGGATGCCGGCGGCGATCCATTGGGAGATCGCGGTTCCGCGCAGGTCGTGGAAGCGGAAGCCGGGCCAGCCGAGCCTGGTGAGGAGTCGTGGCCAGTCGACGGAGTCGAGGAAGTTGCTGTGGTTCCACTTGCCGCCGAAGGGCCCGTGCAGGAGTGGTGCGTCGCTGGGGCCGTCATGGTTGGCGATGAGGCGTTCCAGGGTGGGGCGGACGACGTCCACGACGATCACCCAGCGTCCTTCCTTGTCCTTGGTGGTGGACTTGACACCCGCCGAGGATGCCCGACTCACCCAGATTAGGCTCGAGTCCAGGTGGATGTCCTCTGGCGAGAGGACGGCGAGTTCTCCGGCGCGCAGGCTCGTGTAGGCGGCGATGCGGACGTAGTCGCCGTAGATGCCTCGGTTGATGCCGTCTGGTCGGGCGAAGGTGACCGCCTTCGCCAGTCGTTCGACCTCGCCGGGGGTCAGTGTGGGCGGTTTCTTCGGTACGAGGATGGTGGGGCGCTCTGCCTCGGCGCTCGGGCTTGCCTCGATCATGCGGGCCTTGCGCAGGATGCGGAAGACACGGGCCAGGGCGTTCATTGTTCCCGTGACAGCCGCAGGGCTGAGGCCGGAAGCTAACCACTTGTCCCGGGCTCGCTCGATCCGGTCAGGGGTGATCTTGTGGATCTCGATGTCCCCGAGGTCGGGGATGATCCGCAAGTGCAGGTGTCCTCGGTAGGTCTTCTTGGTCGATTCAGCCAGACCAGACAAGAACCGCTTCTCGCCGTCGCCGGCCAGCCACTCGGCAAGCGTCCCGATCGCCTGCTTCCGCTGCTTGCGCATGGCGCGCTCGTGCCGTTCGGCTTCGACCTTGTACTGGAAGACCTTCGTGCGGATCGCGCCCGTCGAGTCCTCCCAGCTCGCGCGCCAAGGCTTGCCCTTGGTTCCTCCCTTTCTGGCCATCAGCCGGCTCGCCGGCGGTTCTGGATGAGGCTGAGGACGTCTTCGTGGAGGTAGCGGTGCCTGCGGGGCCCGAACTCGATGGACGCGAGGATGCCTCGTCGGCGAAGGTCGTCAACGGTCCACGCCGTGACGCCGAGAATCTGGGCGACATCCGCGCGGGTGAGAAGCGCGTTCATCGGTGCCTCCTCGGAACTGAGCCCTCCATGCTCCCGCCCGCGGCCACGGCCACGGCCACGGGGCGAGGTTCAGGCCTGAGCTCATGCACTGGCATCGCTCCTCCTTCGGGCTAGGGAAACGTGCACCTACCTTCCCTAGGCCAAAGAAGTTGGCGATCGGGACGCGCACCACGACAAGTTGTGCGGGCCGAGTGTTCGGCTGGCCCGGGCCCAGTGTTGTCCCGGGGTGTTCGAGCCTGTGCGGATCCGAAGAGTTGCCCAAGGCTCTGGCCGATCCCAGGCGACCGACTTAGCCTGAAACCCTGTTTCTGAGGATTCATGGACGCCTCGGCGTCCCGATCGCCAACTTCTTTGGCCTAGGGAGGGTATAGGGAAGGAGTTCGGCCATGGCGCCAACCCCAGCGCTCATCGCTGCATGCATCACGCTCGTGGTCCTGTCGGGCTGCACCTCGTCGTCCTCGAACTCGCCTTCCCCATCAGCCACTCCCACATCTCCGAGCATGTCGGCCACCGCATCGTCGGGATCCCCGTCGGCTACGCCGAGTCCGACCTGGAGTGCCGACCAGGCTGCGGCGATCGCGGCCGTAGACGGTTATCGCGCAGCGAGTGACCAGATCGGCAGCGATCCCTCGGCGTTCAGCAAGGCTCAGATGACGTCCCTGCTGAGCAAATGGGCCGGACCCGCGGTCGTCAAGGCCAATGTCGCCTCGTACCTGTCCCTCAAGAAGCGCGGGTTCCGGTACGACACCGGGCATTCAGTCCTCAGCACGTTGGCATCAGCGGCGTCGGACACCGGATACGGAACAGAGGTGGTGGTCACCCGTTGCATCGACCAGTCGCCGGCCCGAGTTCTTGATGCCAACGGCGAGGAGGTCAGCGAGCAGGAGCTTGGCTACCAGGTCTCGCAGTTCCTACTCCGCCAGTACACCGTGCAGAAGCGTGACGCGGACCGAGCCTTCCGGGTCTACGGGCTGGCGCCGACCAAGGGGGAGTGTGGTCCGGCATGAACAGGCTTCTCGCGGTCGTCATCGCGGCGTGCTTGACGCTGGTCGGGCCGCCGGCGGCCACCGCAGGAGCCGATGGGCCCGGCTGCGACGACCAGTCCGACGAGTGCACGATCGTGATCGTTGATCCGGGCAATCCGTCTGATCCGAAGCCTGGCGATCCGGATCCGGCGCCGAGGAAACATGTGGTGCCGAAGTGTGCTGACCTGGGTGCGGGCGTCATCGGGCCGACGGGGTCGTCGTTGGCGGATCTGGGTCTGGATGATGCCGCGCACCAGGGTTGGGTCCATGTGACCTGTGTGGATGGCAACGACTTGATGTGGATGTGGCTGGATCCGGGGGTGGCGGCGGAGTCGATCGCCCGAATGCTGCTGGCACGCCTCCAGTTGAAGCCGATCACGATCGGCTGGACGCCGCTTCGCGCGGATGCGATGGGGATCGTGGGGGTGCCGACGTGGTTGTGGGTGGACAACCCTGGCCGGGTGACCTGGGGGCCGGCGACGATCTCGGCTGGTGGTGTGACGTTGACGGCCCGGGTGGAGTCGGTGTCCTGGGACATGGGCAACGGCGATGTGGTCGGTTGCTCGAACAAGGGCACTCGGTGGGCGAAGGGGCTGGGCACGGGCGCGTCGCCGACGTGCGGCTACACGTACGAGAAGCAAGGTGAGTACACGGTGACCGCGACGGCGCACTGGGTTGCGCGGTGGTCTGGTTATGGCAGGTCGGGTGTGATCCCGTTGGCCCTGTCCCAGGAGCGGATGCTCGAAGTCGGCGAGATCCAGGTGATCGTGACGAACCGCTGACCCCGCGGGGCACAAGCCCCGCATGCACGGAACCTCTTCATCCCCGGAGGTGCACCATGACAACCACATCCACAAAGCCGGCCAGGTCGCCCAGGCCGAAGCTGAACGGACACGAGCCTGTCGAGCGCGGCCCCTCGCCGAGGAAGTTGCGGCGGCGTCCGGCGATGGCAGTGGTCTCGGCGGCGCTGGTGGTGTTCGGCGGCATGTTCGGCGTCGGGGTGTGGACGTTGGCGACCAGCTCGGTCGAGGTGGTCGCTGCTCGTCTCGCGATTGACCGGGGTGCGGTGATCACGGCCGACGATCTGGCCGTGACGCGGGTCACGGTTGACCCGTCGGTCCCGGTGGTGCCCGCCGCTGACCTGGCCGGCCTGGTGGGCAAGCGAGCGGCCAGTGATGTCGCTGCTGGGACGCTGTTGAGCCCGGCCGAGGTGACCGATGCGCTGCCGCCGGCCACGGGGGACTCGGTGGTCGGTGTGGCTTTGGCGACGGGCCAGTTGCCGGCCGAACCGCTGCGTCCGGGTGATCGCGTGCGGCTGGTTCAGACCCCACAGGCGCAGGGTGAGGTGCCGGCCACGCAGGTGACGATCGACGCGCAGGTGCAGTCTGTCGTCCAGGCTGCGGACGGCCAGACGACGGTGGTGGATCTGTTGGTGCCGTCGACGCGTGCGGCGGAGGTGGCTGCCCGGGCGGCCACGGGCCGGGTGGCGTTGGTGCTGGACTCGCGGGAGCGCTGAGCCGTGCTGACCGTGTTGTGCTCGGCGGCCGGCTCGCCGGGGGTGACGACGACCGGGTTGGCGTTGGCTCTGGGTTGGCCGCGTCCGGTCGTGTTGGTGGAAGCGGACTCCTCGGGCAACTCGGGGCTGCTGGCCGGCTACTTCCGCGGCCAGCTGGACCAACCCGGCCTGGTGGACCTGGTGATCGCGCACCGCTCCGACCTGCTGGCCGAGGCGGTCCCACGGCTGCTGTTCAGCATGGAGGGGTCGCAGGCGTCGGTGTTGTTCGGGCTGAGGTCGCACGAGCAGGCGGCCGGCGCCGGCCTGTTGTGGCCGTCGCTGCTCGACTTGCTGCGCGGACTCGACGTGGCCGGCACGGACGTGATCGTGGATGCGGGTCGGCTCGGCCTGCCGGGTTGGCCGCAGCCGCTGCTGGCCGGCGCGGACGCGGTGCTGTTGTTGGCCCGCAGCGACCTGCCCGGCCTGGCGGGTGCCCGGTCCTGGGCCGCCGCACTGGCCGCGGAGGAGGCGCCGGGCCACCCGGTCCGGATCGTGCTGGTCGGAGAGGGCCGGCCTTACCAGGCCCGGGAAGTGACCAAGACCCTCGGCGTGCCGGTTCTCGGGGCGATCGAGTGGGCACCGGAGCATGCGCGGGTGTTCTCCCACGGCCAGCCGCCGCCCGAGGTGGCGTGGTGGCGGCGGATCGGTCGTCGAGGGGATGCCCGACAGGCGGCGTTCGACGGCTCGGCGTACCTGCGGTCGGTTCGTGCCTTGACCGAGCGGATCAGCTCGCTGGGCGAGGCGCCAGCCCCGGTGGAGTTCGGCAGCGTCCTGGCCCAGGTCGGCGCAACGAAGGAAGGACGGTCGCTGTGATGTCCGAGCACGAGTTCGATCAGGATCCGCAGCGCCTGCCGCTGTTCACCGGCCAACCGGTCCCGAACGGCCACGCGGTTCCGGGCCGGGTGCGTTCCACGTTCCGGCTGAACGATCGTGCCAACCCACCGACGCCGGAGCCCGCAGAACCGCGCCAGGCCAGCGTCACCGGGTTGGTGGCCGCCAGCGACGTGCCCGTGTCGCTGCTGCGCCGGCTTCCCGGCGCGGCGGGGGTGGATTGGGCCGTTGTCGCCGGGCTGCGCGGAGCGGCGTCGAACGCGTTGACCGAAGCGATCGGCGAGCAGCCCGGCATGGACCGCGACGAGCAGGAACAGCTGGGCCGCTCGATCATCCAGCGGCTGCTGGACGGGCAGGACGCCGACATGGTCGTGCAGCGCGGCCAGGCCCGAACCCTGTCCGAGCGCCGCCAGCTGGCGGAGGCGACGTTCGACGCGCTCTTCCGGCTGGGTCGGTTGCAGCCGCTGCTCGACGACGACGAGGTGGAGAACGTGATGATCACCGGCTTCGACAAGGTCGTCGTCGAACACGCCGACGGCACCCTGATCCAGGTCGACCCGGTCGCCGACAGCGACGAGGAACTCCTCGACTTCCTGTCCTTCCTGGCCGCCCGCGCGGACAACCCGCGCCCGTTCTCGGCGTCCCAGCCGTCGCTGCACCTGCGGCTGGACGACGGCTCCCGGCTCGCGGCCGCACGAGACACGGCCCGGCCGTCGGTGATGATCCGCCGCCACCGGATCCGCGAGGTGACGCTGGCCGACCTGGTCGACTGGGGCACCGTGTCGCCGGTGATGGCCAGCTTCTTCTCGGCCGGGGTGAAGGCTCGCCGCTCCTATGTGGTCTCCGGCGGACAGGGGGATGGGAAGACGACCCTGGTGCGCGGGCTGTGCGCGGAGATCGACCCGTGGGAGGTGATCGGCACGTTCGAGACCGAGCATGAACTGTTGCTGCACGAGTTGGGGGACCAGCACCGGATCGTGCACGCCTGGGAGGAACGCCCCGGATCAGGCGAGGCGGGCGCGGACGGCCGCAGCCCCGGCGAGCGGCGCACCCCCGAGCAGGTCAAGGACAGCTTCCGGTTCACGCTGTCCCGCCAGATCCTGGGCGAGATCGCGGGGCCGAGGTGTGGTCGATGATCAAACTGATGGAGTCCGGCGCCGGGTCGCTGTCGACCACGCACGCGGCCGACGCGTACACGGCGATGGAGAAGCTGATCACCTGCGCGATGGAGGTCGGCCCTCACGTCACAATGGAGCTGGCAGCCACCAAGCTGGCCCACACGATCGACTTCATCGTCCAGATGTCCTGCGAGATCGTCCGCACCCGGACCGGGCAGCGCAAGCTCCGTCGGGTATCAGGAGATCCTCGCGGTCGAACCGGGCGAGGAGGCCAAGAGGTACAGCCTGACCACGGTGTTCCGGGCGGTGCCCGGCCGGATCGGGATGGCGGACACCCCGCCGTCGGGCCGGGTCCTGGACCAGTTGGTCGCGCACGGCTTCGACTACGCCGCGTTCCTCGCCGAGGCCGACGCCAACCCCCGGCGGCAGCCATGAACCCCGGCGCCCTGCTCGCCGCAGCCTCCGGAGCAATGATCGTGGCCGGCATCCTCGGCCTCATCGCCGGCCTGCGCCCGGTCCCCGTCCCCGAACCCGCACCGGCACGCCACCCCGGACGGCTCCGCCGCGCCTGGACATCCGTCCCGACCGCCCGACGGCTCGCCGCCCTGGCCGCGCTTGCGGTCGGCATCGTGGCGGGCCTGTTGACCGGATGGGTGGTCCTGATCGTGCTACTGCCGGCGGCGGTGCTGGGCCTGCCGGTGCTGCTGGCCACCTCCCCGGAGACGGGCCGGATCGCCCGGTTGGACGGAATCGCGGAATGGACGCGGAACCTGTCCGGGGTGCTGACCGCCGGACAGGGCCTGGAGCAGGCCCTGACCGCGAGTCTTCGCTCAACCCCCGACTCGATCCGTCCGCAGGTCTCGCTCCTGGTGGCCCGGCTGCGGTCGCGCTGGCCGAGTGAGCAGGCGTTGCGGGCGTTCGCCGACGACCTCGACGATCCGACCGGCGACCTGGTCGCCGCCGCGCTCATCCTCGGCGCCCGCAAACGAGGCCCCGGCCTGTCCGCGGTGCTGACCGGGCTGGCCGAGTCCACCGCCGACGACGTGCGCGCCCGCCGCCAGATCGAAGCCGACCGCGCCAAGCCCCGCGCCACCGCCCGCTGGGTCACCATCCTGTCCGCCGGAGCCCTCGCCGTCCTGGCCATGTCGGGCAGCTTCCTCGCCCCGTACGCCACCGGTCTGGGCCAGGCGATCCTGCTGCTCCTGCTGGCCGGCTATGCCGGCTGTCTGTGGTGGATGAAGCGGATGGCGGCCAGCCCGGCCGGCGAACGCTTCGTCACGGCGAGAATCGAGGCGCGACGATGACCGCGCTGCAACTGCTGATTCTGGCCGGCATGCTCGTCATGGCCGGGGTCGCCGGCCTCGTCTGGTGGGCCTCAGCCGCCGAACCCGACCTGACCGATGCCCTCGACCGCATCGGCCCCCACCGCACGACCGCCGCTGCCGTGATGGTCGGGGGTGACGGTGGGGAGCGTGCCGGGCTGTGGGCGATGCGGCGCCTGCCCGCCGGCTGGGTGCGGGTCCCGACCGCCGATCTGGCGGTGCTGCGCAAGAGCGTCGCCTCGTTCTACGGCGACAAGCTCGCCTTCGTCGCCGTCGCCGCCCTGATCGTCCCGCTGTTGTCCTGGCTGGTCTCCTGGAACCTCCCGCTCCCGATCACGGTCCCTGCGATCGCCACCCTGGCCGGCATGGTGGGCGGCTGGTTCCTGCCCGACCTGAACGTGCGCCAAGACGCCGCAAGAACCCGGGCCGGGTTCGTCCGGGCCCTCGGTGCCTACACCGACCTGGTCGCGCTTGAGCGGCACGGTGGCTCCGGCAGCCGGCAGGCGATGGAACTGGCCGCCGAGGTCGGCGACAGCTGGGCGTTCCGGCGGATCAGCGAAGAACTCGTCCGCTCCCGGCTGGACTGGCAGCAGCCCTGGGACGCCCTCCACCATCTCTCCGCCCAACTCGAAGTGACCGAGCTCGACGACCTGGCCGACATCATGCGGATCTGCGGTGAACAGGGCGCACCCGTCTACGACACGCTCCGGGCCCGCTCAGCCGCCAGCCGCAACGCGCTGCTCAGCGGTGACCTGGCCGCGGCCAACGAGGTCGGCGAGCGCATGTTCATCCCCGCCAGCCTCACCGCCGTCATCTTCCTGGCCATCCTCACCATCCCCGCCCTGCTCCGCCTCATCACCTGAAAGACCTCGGAAAGGAACCCCACCATGACCGAACTCACCCAACAGCTCGCAGCCCGCAGCCACGCCCTCACCGTCACCATCGGACGCCGCCTCGCCGAACTACGCCACGACGAACGCGGCTCGTTCACCATCGAACAGGTGCTGTGGGCAGCCGCCGCGATCGGCTTCGTCACCGTGGTCGTCACCGCCATCAACTACTACCTCGGCCTCCAGGTCGCCAAGATCCACTGAGCCGACAATGACCCGCCCTGGCCGCACCGCACGCGCCCGCCCTCACGGTGAGCGCGGCTCACTCAGCGTGCAGATGGTGGTGATCATGCCGGTGCTGTTCACCATCGCGTTCACCGGCATGCAGGCCGGCCTGTACTTCTACGGCCGCTCCGCCGCACTGTCCGCCGCCACCACCGGCGCCCAGGCCGCCGCCGACGACGGCGGCACCCTCGCCGACTGCCAACAAGCCGCGGCAGTGTTCATCGCCAGCCTGGGTGACGTCCTCACCCGGCCGCGCATCGACTGTGTCCGCACCGCCACCACTGTCTCCGTCCAGGTCAGCGGCGAGACCCTCACCGTCATCCCGGGCTGGACGCCCCAGGTCAGCCAGCAGTCGGTCCGCAGCGTCGAAAGAGTCAGCCGATGATCCAGTTCGACGAGCGCGGTTCGGCGGCGATCGAGGCAGCGATCGCCGGCCCGGCAATGGTGTTGCTGATCCTGCTGGTCGTGTTCGGCGGACGGGTCGCACTGGCACACCAGGCCGTCCAGGCCACGGCCGCCGACACCGCCCGCGCCGCCTCCCTGGCCCGCACCCAGCCCGAAGCCCGCAGCGCCGCGACCGCCGCGATGGACGCCGGGCTCAACCAGCAACTCACCTGCACCGACTCGGCCTTGGCGCTGGACCTGTCCGGGTTCGGCACCCCGGTCGGCACCCCGGCCAGCGTCACCGCCACCCTGACCTGCCGCGTCCCTCTCGCCGATCTCGGCCTCCCGGGCCCAGGCAGTGTGGTCATCAGCGAATCCATGTCGAGCCCGATCGACACCTTCCGGGAAAGGCGCTGACCGGCCATGGCACGAACACGCCGACGCCATGACGAGCAGGGCTCGATCAGCCTGTGGGCGGTGCTGATCGTGGCCACCTTCACCCTGATCGTCGGGATCTCGGTCGACCTCGTCGGACAGATCGCCGCCAAGCAGCACGCCACCGACATCGCCGCCCAAGCCGCCCGGATCGCCGGCGAGCAGATCGACACCGCCGCCGTCCTGGGCGGCGCCTCCACCGTCACCGCCAACCCCACCCGGGCCCGCCAGGCCGCGCTGGCCTACATTGCCGGCGCCCATATGAGCGGCACCGTCACCATCACCGCCGGCGGCACCCAACTCGCCATCACCACCACCGCCAGCTACCAGCCGGTGTTCCTCACCAGCATCGGCCTCGGCCCCCTCACCGTCACCGGCAGCTCCACCGCCCGGCTCGTGCGAACCCTGAAGGGAAGCGAACGCTGACATGAGACGAATCCTCACCGGGCTCGGCGCCACCTTCATCCTGGCGATGCTCCTGCTCGGCCTGCCCACCCTGCTGATCCTGATCTGGCCGGCCGGGCTGCCACACGTCCAGCCCACACCGGCCGGGATCTGGGCGGCGCTACTGCGACCCGACGACGGCACCCTGTTCCTGACCCTGCTGAAGATTGCCGGCTGGGTCGTGTGGGCCATGCTCCTGGTCGTCGTCGGCGCCGAACTCGTCGCCGCGATCCGCCACCTCCGCCCTCCCCGCCTGGCCGGCCTCGCCCTCCCCCAAGGGCTGGCCCGTGGCCTGGTCGCCGCCAGCCTGGCGCTGTTCGTCAACACCAGCACCGCCCTCGGCGCGCCCACCCCGCTCACCGCACAGGCGGCACCTCTCGCACCCGCGCCACCCGCACCAGCCGAGCCGGACCGGACGCACCCCCCGCACGCCGAACACGCCAAGCCTGCTTACGAGCACTACACGGTGAAGAAGGGCGACATCCTCTCCCAGATCGCCCTCGACCACCTCGGCGACGCCCACCGCTACCCCGAGATTTACCCGGGCCTCTCGCAGCATCCACCAGCCCGGCGGACGCCGCCTCACCGACCCCGACGTCATCGACATCGGCTGGAAGCTCAACCTCCCCACCCAGCACTCCAAGATCGCCGACCCGCCCACCAAGAAGCACCCCAAGCAGGTCGACACCGACGCGCCGGCCACCACTGCGCCCGGGACGACCGGATCGGGCATGCCCTCGTCGGTGACGCCGCCTGCATCTACAGCTGTGTCCAGCCCGACGCCCGCCGCGGGAGCATCCGCCGGGACGCCCGGCTCGGCAGCATCCGCGCCGGTGACGGCTTCCGCCGACGCCGCGTCCGAGCCGGGGCAGCGGCCGTGGCTGCTGACCGGCCTTGCCGGCGCCGGGGCGCTGCTGGCCGGCGCGCTGTGGCTGGTCGTGCTGCGTCGCCGTGCGGTCCAGCAACACCACCGCCGCCCCGGCTACATCACCGCACCGCCACCGCCGCACACCATCCCGATCGAGAAGACCCTGCGGAACCAGGGCGCACCCACCAGCGATCTGCTCACCATCATCGACGAAACCCTCCGCCGCCTCGCCGCCACCCTCACCACCGGCCACCGACCGCTGCCCCCGCTGCTCGCCGTCGCCGCCACACCCACCGGCATCCGGCTCCACCTCGCCACCGACACCGACCTGCCCGAACCCTGGCAACAAGCCGACACCGCCACCGTGTGGAGCCTGACCCTCGACGCGGTCCCCGCCGGCCTCGAGCCGCTCGAACCGGACGGACCGGCGCCCTGGCCGCACCTGGCCACCGTCGGCGCCGACGACACCGGACGCTGGTGGCTGATCAACCTCGAAACGGCCGGCATCACCACCATCGGCGGCGACCCCGACTACGCCGACGACCTCGCCCGCTACCTCGCCGCCGAACTCGCCACCACCCCCTGGTCCAGGGACATCCAGGTCGACCTCATCGACACCTTCCCCGAACTCGCCGGCCTCGACCCGACACGCCTGCGCCACCACCCGACCCCGGAAGCGATCGACGACACGATCGCCGTCGCCGTCGAGACCATCGACCGGCTCAACCTCCTCCACGCCGACAACCTGCCCGCCGCCCGCGCCACCCGGGCCGGGGACGAACTGTGGCCCAACCGCGTCCTGTTCACCACCGGGCAGACCGGCCACCTCGCCGAGCTGAACCGGCTGATCCACGACCAGCCCGGACGCACCGCCGTCGCCGTCATCCTCACCCGCTCCGCCGACACAAGCCCACCCGGCAGCCTCACCATCACGGTCGCCTCGGACGGGCGCGCCCGCATCCCCGCCCTCGGCCTGGACCTGGTCGCCAACGGCATCACCCCCGACGAAGCGGCCGGCTGCGTCCAACTCATCGAAGCCGCCGACAACTACGCCAACGTCGAACTCCCGACGGCCGGCACCGAGGGGTGGCGGCGCAACAGCGACCAGGCCGGCCGGCTCAGCCCCCACCTCACCCGGCCACGCCAACCCGACGGCACCGACGAGCCCGGCGCGACGAACCTGCCCCAACCTGACGCGACAGTCCTCGCCGCGGCAGCCACCACCAGCGACGACCTCGCCGTCCTCGCCCCCACCGTCCCCGAACCCACCCGGACCCAGGTCGAGACCGACGACCCGACCCTGGACGCCGATCTGGCTGACTGGTTCTCCGACAGCTGCACCCGGCCCCGGTTGTCCGTGCTCGGACCGATGAGGGTCCGAGTCGGGCCCGACGGCAAACCCGGCGAAGCGACCAAGAGGAAGCCGTACTACACCGAACTCGTCGCCTACCTCGCCACCCGCCCCACCGGCGCCACCACCGCCCAGCTCTGCGACGCGTTCTCCGCCACCCCCGCCCGGCTGCAACGCGACCTCGGCGTCGTCCGCAAATGGCTCGGCACCAACCCCGCCACCAGCCAGCGGCACCTACCCGAGGTCGTCCGCTCCAGCCTCGTCAACAACGGACGCGGCTACTACCAACTCCACGACGTGCTGCGTGACGCGGACCTGTTCCGCCGCCTCCGCCTCCGTGGCCAGATCCACGGCGCCGACGGACTCGACGACTACCTACGGGCACTCTCCCTGGTCACCGGAGCCCCTTACACGCAACTGCACCCCGGCGGCGGGACCTGGCTCGCCGACGACCGAGACGACCAACACCTGCTGGTCGCCATCGTCGACACCGCCCACCTCGCCGTCACCATGGCCCTCCAGCTCCCCGACCTCAAAGCCGCCCGCCTCGCTGCGGAAGTCGCCGCCTTGGCCGCCCCCGACGAACAGATCCCGAAGGGCGACCTGATTGCTGTGGCCCAGGCCGAGGGGGACAGCGGACGCGCAAGTCGAGGCATTGACGACCTGCTCCGGCAACGAGACGCCGACGGGCCCATCGAACCCGACCCGCGCACCACCGAACTCGTCCAGACCCGCGCCTGGGCCGACCGAACATCCCCCACGCAGACCAGGCAAGCCAGTGTCCCGGACTGAACCGCAACCGCAACGAGACGGGATACCGATCCGGAACGCGAACGAGAGCCGACGCCGATGACAGCTGACGACGAGACCGCGTTCGCGACGCCGTTCATCGCGTTGCGGCCGGCCACCTTCTACACAGCCGAACCTCGACCCCGCGCCGCCATCGTCGTGCGCTACCCGGGAGACGACCGGCACCTCCAGGCGGTGATGCGCGGCCTGCTCCGCCGCGGCTGGGAACTCATCCCACCCCCGGTCGGAGCCTTCGAGTTCAACGACAACCCGGCCAGCCCGAGGGCCAGTATCGTGCTCGATCACCGCACCGGCACAGCGCGGGTCGCAGTTGGTTCGCAGCTCGTCTTCGACGGCGAACTACGGCTCAGCAACGACGAGGCCGGGATCTCCTGGGAGGCGCTGTGCCACAAGACTGGTGAAGTCCTGACCTTCGTCACGGTCGGCAACCAACCCATCCTCAGCCAGGAACACGTGGAGGAGGTTGCGCGCGCCGGTCATCTGGTCGGCGTTGTCGGCATCGCAAGAAGCTGCTGAGACTCCGCCTGGGCGAGGCTGGCTCAACGTGGTTCACACCGGCTTCGTCGGCGCGGCAATCGTGCTCGTCGGACTTCCCGCACCGAGAACCGGGGTTTCGGGGGGTGCGTGTCCACTGTGTTGTGCGTGTCAGACTTCTGTCTGTGACTCAGCTGGCCTCGTCTGCGTGGCGGATCGTGGAGCCGTGCCCGGCGGGCTCCTCGGCGTGGGCGGTGCAGGAACTGTCCGACATCCAGGGGGAGTGCTACCGGGAGGTTTTCGGGTTTGACGACTTCTGGACGCCGACCTGGGTGTGGCAGCCGAAACTGGCGGGGACCGTGGACGGGCGCCACCGCCTGTTCGTGTGCGCTCGGGACAGCGACGGTGTTCCAGCGCGGGGTGACGGTCTTGCCGTGGCACACGTCGGACTGCCGGCGGCCGACAACCCGCACCTGGCCAGGGTGGGTCTGTGGGTGCGTCCTTCCGCCAGGCGTCAGGGGGTGGGGTCCGCGCTCCTGGCGCATGTCGAGGGTGAGGTGGCGGCCGAGGGTCGCACGGTGGTTCTGGGATGGGCGAGTTCTGCTCCGGAGCCCCCGCCCGGGCCCGACGCGCTCGGTGCGCCGACCGGTGCGGGCCGCGTCCCTGCCGGGGGCCCGTCGACCCGGCTGGCGCGTGGCCGTGGCTACGTGCTGGAGCAGGTCAGCCGCCAGTCGGTGCTGCCGGTTCCTGACGAACTGGGCGCCGTCGTCGATGCGCGTGACGCCGCTCTGGCCGTGGCCGGCGCCGACTACCGGCTCCACGTGTGGCACGACGACGTGCCCGCCCGGTGGCGTGCCGGCCTGGGAGAACTGGTCGCGCTCATGTCGACCGACGCGCCGCTCGGCGACCTCGCCTGGGAGCCCGAGGTGTGGGACGCGGCCCGTGTTGAGCGTTGGCTGCGCACCTATGCTGAGCGGAACCTCCACGTCACCATCGCGGCGGCCGAGCACGTGCCCGCCGGTGCACTCGTGGGCTACACCGAGGTGATGCATCCCGACCCCGACGTGCCGTTCGCCTATCAGGGCTCGACGATCGTTCGGCACGAGCATCGTGGCCGGCGGCTCGGGATGGCGCTCAAGGCACACAATCTGCTGGCGCTGCGCGAGCGCAGGCCCGGTGTGCGGCGCATCCACACCGACAATGCCCAGGAGAACAGCTACATGCTGGCGATCAACGTAGCCCTCGGCTACCAGCCCGTCGGGGTCATGGCAGCCTGGCAGAAGACACTCTGAGCCGTCCTCGCCGTGAGGGTTTCGGTCCCCCACCTCGTGCACGAGGTCCCCTCGGGATCGGTGCCGACAACGTGATCCTGCGCCATCACCACCGCCTCGCCGAAGCCATCGCCGCCGGCCAACGCCATCCTTGAGAGAAACTGTCCCGGCGCATCGCCCGTGGCTTCGGAAGCCGAAAGGAACTACCGGCTGAGTTGCTCCGGCTGTTCGAGCGCCAGGCGTTAGCCTCCCATTCGGGCACGTCTGCCGCGCCGGCGAGCCTAGATCTCGCAGGTGACGGTGTCGTCGCGACGATGGCTCGCGAGCATCGTGACGGTTCCGCTCGTAACTGCCTGTCGGGTCGAGGGTTCCCGCGCCTTGACGTCGGAGTCACCATAGGTGCCCAGGCGTGAGGACGCTCCCCAACTTGCATGGCCGGTCAGGCTCGTGGCTGCCATGATCCCAGCTGGTCTGCTGGCGCGGGCGTGTTCTGCGTGGCCAGCTGCAACCAGCAGGTGATGTCGTTGTCGAATCTCGCGGAGCCTGCAAGCCTGAGTTGCCAGTCCTCGTACGGCTCGCCCGCAGGCATCAGCCGACAGCGCGCGAGGTTGTGGTGGTCCCGGGCGGCGGTGGCGGTCACGACGTGCTTCCCGAGGCAACGATCCTGGCCTGTGCCGTGCTCCGGGAGAGCCCGCAGCAAACCAGCAGGACGGACGTCGCGGCAGCGACAATCAGCTCGGCCCTCACATCACCAGCATGGCACGGGAATTCTGCGTCGCAGGACGAAGCCTCTGCAATCCGTACGCACCCGA
Organism: Propionicimonas sp.; assembly: GCF_049840635.1. Taxonomy (GTDB): domain Bacteria; phylum Actinomycetota; class Actinomycetes; order Propionibacteriales; family Propionibacteriaceae; genus Propionicimonas. Next base: position 1,278,649 of record NZ_JASGKL010000005.1, on the reverse strand, counting down.
CTACGCCCTCATCAGCGAGCTGACGCCCAGGGCCAAGGAAGCGTCCGGGACTCCGCATGCTCGCGAACTTCACGTGAACGGAGTCGTGGAGGCCGCCGTGCCCACCGTGAGTACGGACAACGGGCCCGACCGCACCCCGAAGGTCTATCCCAGCGGCCGGGCCCGTTGTGGTTCGCGAGCCGACGCCCCCCGACGCGACTCGCAGCCGCCGCGGCGGGCCAAACCCCCGTTCGCCCAGCACACCGGCAGACCCTCAACCCTACGTTGAGGTTCTGGGGCTTCCACAGTGCCCGAACGGGTGACCACGCTGGGAGGTTCAAGGCTGTAGACCCAGGCGGGTCGCTGAACCGCCCAAAGGTCCCCTGCGGGTGCGACTCTCGCTTCGGGACGCATTGGTGGCCACCAAGGCCGACGTTCTGCAGCAGCCGTACCGAGACGTGGTTCGAGGCGTGGCCGGCGTTCGTCGGCCACGCCTCGATCGCGGATTGGGTCAGGCCTCGGCCGCGCGATGATCACTCACGGCCTTGGCCAGCCTGTCCCGGGGGCTCAGCCCCAGCTGCCGTGTTCGTGGACCCAGTGGTCTCCGAACTGTGAGCGCAGGGCCGCGTAGGCGGAAGCCGTGAGTTCCACCTTGAGGAACGTTTCCTCGTCCCACTTCCAGCCGGACTCGTTCAAGTTCTGCGATCCGGCGAAGAAGAAGTAGCGCGGGTCGTGGCTGGAGTTCGTAGCGGCCTTGATGAGGATGGACTTGTCGTGAACGATGTTCTCGGTGGCAACAATGATGCTGGCTTTGCCGGCGAGCTTGCTCTTGATCGTGGATCCGATGACGCTGACCAAGACCTTGATGGTGCAATCTCGATCGTCGTGGAGTTTGACGAGCTGGTCGGCCACTGCGACCCGACTGTTATTGAACTCATTCTCGGTCACATAGACCTGGCATCCGCCAGTGGTGGAGTACTTGGTGAACGCGTCCAGTCGGCCCGCCACAGGGTCCGAGCCCGACCAGGGCGAGGTGTACAGCGTCGTGGCCTGAGTCCCGACGGACAGGTTGCCGGTGTCGGTCTCGCTGTTCATCGAGTCCCACCACGCGTTGAGGGCGTCGTAGAGCGCCTTGTCGCCGTACACAACGACGGCGTTGTTGCTGTTGTCCCAGTTGCTGCTGGCATGGTTGGCCGAGGTGATCAGAGACACCCACTGCCAACTCGTCCCCGTGGCGTCGGTGGAATTCTGGAATGTGGCGAACTTGGCATGCATCGTCGACCCGGACCCCTCGCCATCGCCGGCCACAATGCTGTTTGCCTCGCACGAGGTCTGAGCGTTGGTGTTCGGCACCCCGGTGGGGGTGTTGCACACGTGGTAGGTGCCGTCGGCCAGCATGGCGTTGACCAGTCCGGCGGGCACGTAGTCCGGCAGGTTGTAGTTGGTGCCGTTGGCGATGGCTCGAAGGTCTACGCCTCTGGACCTTGCCGCCGCGATCGTTGTGGACAGCCTGTCCGCGGAGTCCGGCAGCTTGTCGTTGTTGCCCCAGTTGTACAGACTCAGCCGCACGCTCCCGGTCGCGTTGTTGATCAGCGAGTTGTACTTCTTGAGAATGACGATGTCGTCACCACTGGTGGGCACCCATGGTTCTGAGTTGTAGATCTCGACCTTGACGCCAGCGTCGTTCGGCGCCGAGAACGTGGTGGTGGGCTCAACCGCCGTGCTGTTCGTAGAGTCCGCATAAGCATTCGTTGGCGCAAGGAACAGGCTGAACAAGCTGATACTGGTTGCCAGTGCGGTAGCAGCCAAATGCGCAGCGCGCAGTTTCATGATTCGATCCTCCTGGGGGGGTGGAAGCCGGAGTACCCGACAACTCAGGAGCCTAGCCAGTGAGCCCCGCACGCGTGCCCGAATCCAATCAGATGACAGAAGTCCACAACCTGTTGAGCGTCCGGGCCGAACGTCCCGTCGGTCATGACCGTCGGGCAGCGCGTATCCGCCTGACGACGGACGGTGCGCCGGTGGCCCTACCGGTTGTGTGACTGTGCGGCGAGTTGGGTGCGTGTTGTTGCGCTGTAGTGCTTGAGGAGATTGCTGACGTCGGCCTTGACGGTGGAGGGGGAGACGTGGAGGGTGTTGGCGATCTGTCGGTTCGTGAGCCCGGCTTGGAGAAGCTCAAGAACCTGTTGCTCGCGCGTGCTGGTGGTGGGTCCGGGGGGTGGGGTTCGGTGAATCTTGCTCCATCGTTTGAGGGTCTCTGCGGGCAGGAGTGCGATGCCGTGGTGGGTGGTACGGATCGCGTCGGCCAGTATCTGCGGCCGGGTGTTCTTGAGGATTGCGCCCTGTGCTCCGGCGTTCAGGATGTCAGCGATGGTGGTGTCGCTGGCGAGGGCTGTGATGGCGAGGATGCGGGTGCTTGGTGATGCCGTGGTGATGGCGCGGGTGGTCGCGATCCCGTCCGTTGGGGTCATGTTGATGTCCATGAGGACGATGTCGGGAGGATCTGCTGCGACCGCGTTGATCGCCTGAGCGCCGTCGGAGCAGGTGCCGGCGAGTTGGAGGTCGTCGTAGGGCGCGAGGAACGCAGCGAGGGAGTCGCGAACGATGGGGTCGTCGTCCACGATCAGGATCCGGATAGGTGGTCGGCCAGCTGGTGTTGTCATCGTGCTGCTGGGGGTGTGGTCGCGGCGGGGATGTGAATGCGTGTTGTCCATTGCTCGGCGGTGTCGTCGGCGTCGATCCGGCCGCCGAGCGCGTCCAGATCGTGGCGCAGCTCCTGCAGGCCCAGGTGGACGTGTCGTTGCGGCACGGTGATGGGGATCGCAGCGGGCTGGTTGGTAAAGGCGAGATCTGCTCTGGTCTCACTGAGGTGGCCGGTGATCGAGCAGGGGCCGGGGTGGCCATGCTTGATCATGTTGTGGACGGCCTCTTGGGTGGCTCGGGCGAGCACCCCCGTGTGCACCGTTGGGATGCGGGAGGGGTCGCCCTGTATGTCGAGGGCTGGGCTGAACCCGTGGCTGCGGAGTGCTTCTGCACTGCGAGCGAGAGTCGCGCTGAGTTCGACGTTGTCGCGGGTCGGCGCGCTTCCGACGTGGAGATCGCTGATGAGCGCCCGTAACTCGTCGATGGCGTTGTCGGCGGAATCGGCGAGAAGGTCCAGATCGTCCGCCAAGTTGGGTCCTTGAAGGAGGCTGCGCCTGGCAATGAGGGCGATCGAGGTGAGCGATCTGGCAAGGGTGTCGTGGAGCGAACGGGCGATGGCTCGGTTGTGGCGGACGATGATGGTGAGTGGACTCTCAGCCTCCGCGCGGCTTGTGGTGCTGAGCGCGTCGCCGATGAGCCAGGTGGTGGCGATCAGGACCAGCCACACGAGCCAACTGCCGAGTGGGGTGGCTGCGAGTCGAGGATCAACCCAAGAGATCCCCGCCGCGACCAGCAGGTAGACGAGGCTGAGCGTGACTCGCTGGGCATGTTGCCCAGCCATGCCGGCACCAAGAATCGGGATCAGCAGAGCGAACTCACCCACCGTCTCCCACTCCATAGGCGCGAACATGTACATCGCGACCGCGACCACGAGAGCCGCGCCTGCTAGCGGCGACGAGCGGGCAGAGAGGGCGGCGGCGCATGCGAGGAGGTCAAGCAGAAGCACCGTCCACTCCTGACCGCTCTCGACCCACGTGATCGTGGCGACAACGGCGAGGAGGCCGGCTAGGACCACCTCGATCTGGCGGGCACTGCGGAGACGCAAGGCATGACTCGCCGAGCGCGAGCCCCGTCGACGGTATAGCACCTGAAACACCCTTCGCGCGTGCCTGCCTCGGGGGTGTGCGGCAGCGCGCCACGGCTGACGCTAGCGGAGTTCACCGGGGTTGGGAACTTCGTGGGTGCCCGACCGGCCATGCCGGGTGGCCGGTCGGCCGGATCTCGTGGCCACTTGGGCAGGCAGGGCTGTCGTCGGCAGGGTAGGTGCGGGTCCTTCCATCATCATGTCGTGAGCCGGTCGCCGCCGTGGCGATGCCGGTCGTCGCTTCGCCCTTGGAGGTTGTCACCAATGCTTCGGCTCCCGTTGACTCGTGATGGCGTTGCGGTTCCTCGGTGGTTGACGTGGTTGTTGGCCGGGGTGTTGTCGGTGGCGCTGTGTTTCGGCGCTGAGGTGCCGATTGCCCGGGCGGAGACACCCGCCCCGTCGCCTTCGCCATCGGAGAGCGAGGATGCTGCGGTCAGGGCTGCCGATTCGGACGGTGATGGGGTGCCGGATCGTCCGGATGTGGTGTCGGCGGGCGTGACGGCTCGGGTGTTGGGTGTGGCGGTGGAGGATTTGTCGCAGCGCACGGAGTCGGTGCGGGTGCTGGTGAATCCGGATGGCACGTTGGAGCAGGAGGCGCATGCGGCGCCGGTGTGGGTGCGGGACGCTGATGGTGTCTGGGCGGATGTGGACTACACGTTGGTGGCGCGGCCCGAGGGCGGGTTTGTGCCGGAGGCGTCGCCGTCGTCGGTGGTGATCGATGGGGGCGGGTCGAAGGAGTTCGCCCGACTCGATCTGCCTGGTGGTGGTTCGACGGTGTGGTCGTGGCCGGAGGCGTTGCCGACACCGACGGTGGAGGGTGCGGCGGCGACCTACCAGGTGGCCGAGGGTGTGGATCTGGTGGTGATCGCTTCGGCGTTGGGTGTTTCTACCCGGGTGCGTATCAACACTCCGGAGGCGGTGGTTCCGGAGTTCACGGTGCAGGTCCGCACGGTGGGTGTGGATTTGGAGCAGACCGAGGATGGCCAGCTGTTCTTCACCGATGGTAAGGATCGGGCGGGACAGACGTCGTCGTTGAGCGCGTGGGATGGCCGGCTGGACCAGTGGGGTGACCCGCTGGAGGTGGTGCCGGTCGAGGCGAGCTGGAGGAGACGGCGTCGAAGGGGGAGCGGACTGATCAGGAGTTGACTCTGACGACTCCGAGCGAGCTGGTTGAGGATCCCGAGGTGGTGTATCCGATCACGATCGATCCGGAGTTGACGCCGTTGTCGGCGATGCAGGACACGTGGGTGCGTTCGGGTACGACATCGATTGACACGCTGTCGTACCGGTTGATCGTGGGCCGTTCGGCGTCGAGTTCGAACGACAACTATTCCTACAGCTACGTGCAGTGGCCGAACGGGGAGATCGCCGGCCGCAAGATCCTGAAGGCCAGCGTGAACCTGTTCCAGTATGTGGCCGGCTCGTGTGCGGCGCGACGGATGAACATTCATCCGCTGGTCGGGACGTGGGATGAGACGGTGACGACGTGGTCGGTGAACCGGCCCCCGCATGACACCGATACAGGCACGTCAAGCTATCTGACGAAGAACGTGGGCGGGGAGGGCTGTGCGGCGAACGGCTTCGTTGCGGCCGACCTGACGAAGATGGTGCAGGCGTGGGCTGATGGTCCCTCTGGTGGCGGGTTCACGAACTACGGGTTGATGCTGAACGTGCCCAAGGACGACCAGTACGACGTGAGCTTCGAGCGCCGGTTCTGCTCCATCAACTACGACCCGACCCACACCTCCTGCAACACCGCAGCCCGCACCCCCTACCTGACCGTCACCTACAACAGTGCCCCGCAGCAGGCAGCCGCGGTGTCGGTGGACGCGTCGCGCACGTTTGACGGCACCTTGTGGACATCGACGGCCAGCCCAACGTTGTCCACCTCCGCGACCGACGCGGAGGCATCCAAGGTCACCTACAGCTTCGAGGTCCGCACCTCCACCGACGCCCCGGACGTGACCGCCTCGTGCTCCACGGGCCAGCTGGCAGCCGGCGCGACCGGATCCTGCAAGCCGTCGACCGCCCTGTCCGATGGCCAGTCCTACGTGGTCCGGGCCCGGGCCACCGACCAGTACGGGCTGGTCGGCGAATGGTCGCAGTGGCGGACGCTGGGCGTGGACACCTCGGCCCCGTCGGTTCCGTCGATCAGCTGTGCCGGATACAGCAACAACGGCTGGGTCACGGCCCGGCTGGACTCCTCGACGACATGCACGTTCAGTGGATCGGGGGTGGCCGATTTCGAGTGGCGCCGCACCCAGACCGGGACGGTCGAGGACCAGCCGGCCGTGATCGCCAGCGGCGGGACAGCAACCACACCGGCCGTGCCGGTGCCGGAGACCGGGGTGGTGAAGATCGAGGCCCGGGCCCGCAACCGTTCCGGGATCGCGTCCGGCTGGGCCACCTACACCTTCGGGGTCGGGACCGCGGCGGTCACCCAACCGATGCGGGATGACCGGTCGACCTCCACCTTCCCGGTCCAGGCGATCGCCGCTGGTGGCGCCACCGGCGCCCGGGTCGAGTGGCGCTACGCCCCCGACGAAGAGGGCGACACCACCACCGGCTGGACCCCGGCAACCAAGCTGCAACTGAAGAGCACCGGCGCCGCCTGGACCGGCACCCTGCAATCCACCAGCCCCTTGTCGCAGACCCCGCTGTTGACCTGGACCCCGTCGAAGGAGCCTGGCATCAGCGTGCCCTCGACCGTGCAGCTACGGGTCGTATTCACCTACCCGGCCGGGGTCGAGATGCCGTCCCCGATGCAGCGGGTCGTCCTGATCCCGCACGCGTTCGGCGGCTCCTACCCCACCCAGGACGTGGCCGTCGGCACCCTGGCGCTGTTCACCGGGGAATACCGACTGTCGATGACGGACGTCTCGGTGCCCGGCACCGGCGGGAACCTCACCGTGGGTCGTACTCACGGCACCCTCACCGGCGACTTGGCAGGTCCCGCGGGGGTGTTCGGACCGGGCTGGACCGCCGACCTCGCCGGTGAAGGCGCGGGCGCTGCCGGCTATGTGGTCACCGACAACACTGCGATCGACGGCACCCTGATCCTCACCTCCCCCGATGGTGAATCTGACATCTATGCCCACTCCTCTGGCACCAAGGGCTCCCTCAGGACGGGCACGTACAAGGGGGTCGGCGAGACGGCGCTGCTGCTGAACACCCTCAAGCTAGCCACCGGTGGCGGGACGGGGATCAGCAACACCCTGGCCCTGACGGAGCTCGACGGCACGATCACCCAGTTCCAGCGCACCACCGCCGGGGTGTGGTCGACCCACAAGACCGTCGAGCCCGAGGACAACTCGACCGTCCAGTTCATCCGCGACACCAACGGCCTGGTCACCTGGATCATCGCCCCGGCACCCTCCGGAGTCACCTGCACCGCCACCACCCAGAACAAGGGCTGCCGGGCACTCAAGTTCACCTACACCACCGTCGGCGGCGGCTCCCGGCTGACCAAGGTCCAGTACGTCGCCTGGAACCCTGCGCCCGGCAGCGACGGCAAACCCTCCTCCTCCGCCGCGATGGCCACCATCGATGTGGCCGGCTACGGCTACGACAGTGCAGGCAGGCTCACCGAAACCTGGCAGCCAAACGCCTCGGGAGACACCGGCAGCGGCCGCAAGACCCTGTACGAGTACACGACGATCAACTCCAAGACGGTGGTGTCAAAGGTCACCGAACCCGGCTTGGTGCCTTGGCGGTTCGATTACGACAGCGTGGGGCGCCTCGCCAGTGTCAAACGCGCCCAGGACAGCGCCGTCGGCAGTGCGGACGCCACCTGGACCGTTGCCTACGACGTGCCGCTGTCCGGAGACGGCATGCCCGACCTCACCACGGGCGCGGTCGCGGGCTGGGGCCAGCTGGCCGCTGACGCGCCCTCGGGTGGTACCGCGGTGTTCGAACCCGACCACGTGCCGGCCGCCACCCCGATCGCCGCCGACTGGCCGTACGCAACGATCTCGTACGTCTCCCAGGCTGGACGGACCACGAACACCGCCGTGTACGGGACGGGGCAGTGGCTGATCGACTCCACCCGCTACGACGCCAACGGCAACACCACCTGGACCCTGTCCGCGGCCGGCCGCGCCCTCGCGCTCACCGAGCCGGACTCGGCCACTGCGGCGGACAAGTACGCCTCCCTGAGCGTCTACAACGACGCCGGGACCAGGGTGGAGGAGACCTACACCCCGATGCGCGAAGTCGTGCTCGAGAACGGCAACACCGTCGTGGCCCGCACCGTGACGAGCACGATCTATGACGACGAGGCCGATTCGAGCCTCATGCCCGGGCGCCCCACCACCAACGTGCCCGACGGCGGGTACCAGCTGGCCATCGAGCAACGCACCGCCGTCACCGACCGGATCCTGCCCAAAGCCGAGGGCAACACTTGGGACACCAAGAAGCTCCGCTACCGATATGACCCTGTAGTCGGCGGTGACGCGTCCGGCTGGACCCTGATGGTTCCGACCCGCACCCTCACCCAGGACGGCGACGGCTGGGCCACCACCATCAGCCGCTACGACACCTACGGCCGGATCGTCGAAACCCGTACCCCGGGCGGCACGGCCATCACGGACGGCACCGCCAACGACACCTACTCCACCAAGACCATCTACTACACAGCCGACACTTCCTCGACCGTGAGCAGCTGCAGGTCCACACCCGAATGGGACGGCAACACCTGCATCGTCAAGACCGCCGGCGACCCGTCCACCGGCTACCCGATCCCCGCCAAGACCACCACCGGCTACAACATCTACGCGGCCGTCACCCGGCTGGAAGAGACCGCCTCCACCTGGACCCGCGCCACCGTGACCGGCTATGACTACCAAGGCCGGGAGACCTCGGGAAGTACCGCGCTGACCGACCACACCACGATCAGCGGCACCACCAGCTACAACCCCACCACCGGGGCCATCGCCTCAACAACCCGGGGTGGGGTGACTGAGGCGTTCACCTACGACACGTGGGGCCGCGCCCTCACCAGCACCGACGGCACCGGGAACACCTCCACGACCAGCTACAACACCAGCGGGAACGTCGCCACCTTCAACGACGGCAAAGGCACCTACACCTACACCTACGACGGCACCGACACCACCGGCAAGACCGAGCACCGAGGCCTCACTACCAAGATCGACCTCGGCTACGCCACCGGCGACACCGACCAGGTGAGTGGCGCATACGATGCGGGCGGCAACCTGACAAGCCAGACACTTCCGGGTGACTACACACAGACCTGGACCCGGAACCTGGCCGGCCAAGCCACCGCGATGTCGTACACCCAGACGGTCAGCGGCGCCACCACGCCGATCCTCGGATTCACCCAGGCCTACGACCACCTCGGCCGCGTGATCACCGCGACCAGCCCGGGAGGTAGCCAGCAGTACACCTACGACAACCGCGCCAGGCTGGCCAAGGTTCGGGACACCGGAACCGAGGGCTGCACCACCAGGGTGTACGGCTTCACCGGCGACAGCAACCGCACCAGCCTCACCACCTACAACCCTGATGGGGATGGCGCCTGCCAAACCGACGCAGCCGCGACCACCACCAACTACAGCTACGACACCGCCGACCGGATCACCAACACCGGCTACACCTACGACCGGATGGGACGCACCACCTCCGTCCCCAAGACCCACACCAACCAGGCCGACTCCAGCGTCGCCAGCGACCTCACCATCACCTACGCCGCCAACGACATGGTCGCCACCCTGCAACAAACTGTCCCCAACAGCGAAGCCGGCACCCAGGTCCGCAAACAGGCCTTCACCCTCGACGGCTCCGACCGGATCTCAACCACCAAGGACTACACCGACACCGTCCAACTCAGCGAGACCCTCAACCACTACGACAGCAACACGGACAGCCCCGTCTGGACCCAAACCAAGACCCGGCCCGACGCCAACACGGCCTGGACCACCACCTGGAACAGATACATCTCCGACCTCACCGACGGCTTCGCCATCGACGTCGACAACACCGGCGACGCCGTCCTCCAAGTCGCCAACATCCACGGCGACCTCATCACCACCGCCACCCTCGGACAAGCTGGCATCAACAACTACACCGAAACCGACGAGTACGGTGGGGTCAAGGCCATGGCCACCACAGGGCGGTATGGCTGGCTCGGCACCCACCAACGAGACACCAACACCATTGGTGGTCTGACCCTAATGGGCGCTAGGCTCTATGCACCTGCCACAGGACGGTTTCTCTCCATCGACACGGTGACAGGGGGCAACGAGAATCGATATATCTATCCAGCAGATCCGGTCAACATGCTGGACTTGTCTGGGCTGAACATCTTGATGAAGATCTCTCGTTGGATTACGGATACCCCGGGTGGGCAGGCGCTCACCTTCGGCTGCGGTCTGCTACCGTTCGCCGGTAGCGTGTTGTGCGGGGTTGCGGTGACTGCGGCTTACGCATACCAAGGCCGATACGCCGAAGCCGCCGTGGAAGGTGTCGCCACCATCGTTGGCTTCGGGGTCGGCGCCGCTGCGTCGAGAGTCCTTAAGGGCCTGTACAGGGCCACGGTTGGGCAAGCCGCGAAGAAGGGCGCTAAGCGGTCGCTTGAGTTCCTCACGAGTTCTGTTGGCACGGCCGCGGGGAGCGCGATTAGCGGCCTCTCCAAGAAATCCAGGCAGAGGATCTACAAGAAGGTGCGTTCATGGCGAATCAACGGAGGTCCGAGATTCACGACTTAGCGCCGGTCTTGTCCATCCGGCCTTGGCTGAGCAGCCTTGTCCAAGGCGCCGTCGTCGTTGCGCTTGGGGTCTTTCCGAACCTGATTGTGCCTCCGGCTAGCTATTCGCCATTCTTGGCCGCCGCCACCCTTCTCCCGGCGATCTGCATCGCTGGGAGAGTGGCTCGATCTAGGCTCGACGTCCGAACAGATGGAACGCTCTTGGTAAAGGCCGTTTGGCGCGACTATGAGTTTCCTTGTGAGCAGATAATCGTCCAGGTCGAGTATGGTCAGACGCTATTTACTTACGTGGAGCAGCCATGCCTGGCGATATGTGCAGATGGTCGAATGCGCAGATTCTGGACACTATCGAGTACGTCTGATGATCGGGTTGAGGCGTGGCGTGAAGCGATCATTGATGCTATTCGAACCGTAACGGTGTAGCTGAGTCCCCGGACGCCCCTGGGCGGTCGGAATACCTTATGGCCAAGGCTGTGGCCACCACAGGATGGCAGGGCTGGCTCGGCACTCACCAACGCGACACTAACCCCATCGTTGGCCGGGTTGGGACTGCTGCATGAGTAGGTGACAACCGGTCTGTGGGGCCCGCGGCCTCAGATTCGAGCGTCGCCCACAGTGGGTCCTGCTGGAAGATGGTCTCCAGCGGGGCGGTGGTCACCATCCCCGCCTGCGCACCTCCCCGCTTCAGATGAGGCAGTTCTGCCGCGAGCGACCTCGGATTGAGCCCGGTCGCACACCCGTCCACACACACCACAGACACCACGACATCTCTCCCGCCTCACTGCAACGCCAACCTATCGCCGAGGCCGCAGGCCGATGGCGCTGACGCCGCCCGAGGCATAGTTGGATCCGATCGGAGGGAGGTTGGGGGAGGTTGGGGGGAGGTTCTTCTGGCTAGGGGAAACGCCCTGGGCCTGTGGATAGCGAAAGTCGTTTGCACGGGTTCTGGGGACAACTGGGGGGAGGTCGTCGTGATCGGTTGAAGTGGATTCATCACTTCAACGGAAGGACACGGCGATGAGTGTGGAGACCGCTCTGGGAGTCTCGTCCCAGACCGCCCACCAGCTCCAGACCGACCGGTGGCCGGACTGGTCGAGACAGTGCACCGCGATGGCCAAGGTCGGCTGCACGGACGTACGGGGCTGGCTGAGGCCGGCAGCCGGACCGAACGGGCAACGGGCTCTGTACGAGCTGGCCGTCCTCGCCGCAGCGGACGGTGGCGACGATGTGGACGCGGCGAAGCTGCTGTGCTGGGCGATGCTGCCGGCAGCGTGCCGGGTCGCGAACGAGCTGTCCGACCTCGACCCGGACATCGACGCGTTCGTCGCGTCCCAGCTGTGGATCGAGGTCCGCACCTTCAACTGGCGGGCCAGCAACCAGGTGGCCGGCACCCTCAGCGCGAGCTTGCGGCGCAGCCTGCTGCGCGAGTCCGGGATCGGCGCCCCCCGGCAGCCGGAGCTGGACGACGCACCGTGGCCCGTGCTGCTGGAACGGCTCGCCCGCGAGCCGGCGAACGAGCACCTGGACTCCCGCGAGGTGCTGCTGCGCGTCTTGGACTGGGGGGTCGAGTCCGGGACGATCCAACCTGCGGACCGGGCGCTGCTGCTGGACATGGTGGATGCCTCCCATGCCGATCCGAGGCGTCGCAGCCCTCGCAGAGTCCTGTTCGGCACCTCCAGCCTGCTCGGCCCCGGACTGGGCATCACGGCGCGCAGCGTTCGCCGGCGGGGCCGCCGCGCCCTGGACGCCCTCGCGGCCCATGCGAGCGAGCTCACCGAGTTTCTCGACCCGCTCGCGTCCTGATCGCCGATCTGTCTGGCCTAGGGATAGGTGAGAGGAGCCGAAATGGACGACCCCACCACGACCATCCGGACCGCGACCCGGCCGGTGCCGATCGGCGAACTGCTGGACGCCTGGCTCGCGGTGCAGGCCGGCGACTTCAGCGCCGGACACGCACCTTCCCCGCGAACCGCGACTCCCGGCGAGTTGCCGCCGTGGCTGCCGTGCCCGGGTGAGGCGCCAGTGCTGGTGGTGGGTTGCGCCGGCACGGTGGGCGCCTCAACGATCGCCCTGCTGCTCGCCGGCGCCGCGACGCGGACCCGGGTAGTGGACTGCGCCCCGATCAGCTGCTCTGGCTTGGCGGGGGCGAGCACGGCCGAACTCGGCGAGGCCGGCAACGGCTGGACGCAGGGACGTCGCGACCAGGTGCTGATCCAGCGCCGCCTCGACCACCCGGCCGCACCCGATGTGGTGCCCCGACCTCCCGACGGCAACCCCGGCGACGTCACGGTCATCGACGGCTGGTGGCCGCTACGCGACCTGCTCACCGCCGCCGGTTGGCTGGGCGACCTGGCCCGCTCCTGCCCACGCCTGGTGCTGGTCGCACACGGCTCTGTTCCCGGCACCCGCCAGCTCGAGGCTGACCTCCGCGCCGCCGGCCCGGAACGCTGCTGGGCGGTCATGACCGGGGTCTCGTCCCGGCAGCTGCCGACGCTGGTCGAGCACAGCCTGGGCCCGCTCACCCTCGGCCTGCGCGCCGCCGGACGCGTTCAGCTGCTCCGTCACGATTCCAGGCTGGCGATGTCGGGGATCACCACCAATCCGTTGCCGAGGCTGTTCGACCGGACGGCCCGCTCGCTGCTGGAAGGACTCCTGCCATGAGCCGAGTCGTGCTGATTCCGTTGAAGATCTGCCCGAAGGCCCCGCCGGGTGCCCAGGCGCTGGTGGACCAGGTGACCGGCAACGTCGCCTGGGGCGTGCTGGCGATCTTCGCGATCGCCGGGCTGGTGTGTATCGGCGCGATCGCGGCCGGGAAGCTGTTCGGCATGCACCAGGCCTCGAAGTGGGGAGTGGTCGGGCTGTGCGTGGTGGTGATCGCCGCGATCCTGTACATGATCTGGCCCGACACCCTCAACAGCCTCGTCGGCAACGGCTGCATCTGAAAGCCGACGTCGCGATGCGCACCCTGCGAACAGACAACACCGAACCCCGCCCGTGGACCCGGCAACGCCTCCAGCTGCTGGCCGCCGCCGGCTTGACGGTGGCTGTCGCCGTGGTCGCCGGCGTGGCTATCCTGATCGCGCAGTCCGTCCGGACGGACCAGATCGTTGGCGACGGCGCGTCACCTGGGGGTGGGTTCGATCCGCCGTCGCCAACCCAGCTCCGCGACCGCGTCGCCGCCGCCCCCATGGCCAGCTTGGACCCGTCGGTCGCCACCGAGCCCGACCCCGCCCTCACCCCCGCACCGCCACTCCACCTGCCCGCCGCCATCGATGGTCGCGGTCCCGCCGGCGTCCAGCTGTACGGGCACACCACCGAGGGAGCTGTCGCCCAGCTGGCAGCGATCGATGTCGCCGTCCTCGAGGCGATGGTCCTCGCCTACACCGGCGAGGTCCACACGGCCTGGGTGATGCCCGGCGGGCCCAGCCTCAAGGATTGGGACCTGGCCCAGGACGTGGCCGCGTTCCTGCGCGGCGCCAGGCAGGGCGCGGCGAAGGACGCCGCGACTACGGTCACCGTGACCCCGGCCGGCGGCCTGGTGAAGGGCACGGACGGGCCGGACTGGGTGCTGGCCTGTGTCCTGCTCGACATCCACGCCACGATCCGCGCCGACTACCGGATGGGCTGGGGCCACTGCGCCCGCATGCAGTGGGCCGACAACCGCTGGCAGATCGGCGCCGGCACCCCGCCGGCCACAGCCCCGTCCGCTTGGCCCGGCTCGAAGGCCGCCGTCGCCGCGGGCTGGTTGACCTGGGACAGCCCGGAGCAGGAGCCGGCCCGATGATCCCGCTGCCGAACCCGTTCGAGACCATGGGCTCGATCGCGGAGAAGATCGTGGTCCGACGGCTGGACCGCGTGCATGCTCGCCCTCTGGAACGCCGGCCTGTGGGTGCTGCGCCTCGTCCTGGGCTGGGTCGACTCCCTCCTCACCCCGGACCTGTCGGAGAGTGGACCGGGCGCCGATCTGTACCGGGTCACGTTCTGGCTCGCCGCCGCCCTGCTGCTCATCCTCGGCCTCGTCCAGCTCGGTATCGCCGCCGCCAAACGCGACGGGCGCGAGTTGGCCCGCGCCCTGATCGGACTGGCCCAGTTCGCTGTGGTGTGGGCGGCGTGGATCGGCTACACCGTTCTGATCGTCGCCGCCTCCTCGGGCCTGACGCGCGGCTTGATGGAGTCGTTGCTGAACGTGACCAGCTGGCGCGACTGGCAACCCTGGACACCGATCCAGGCCAAGGATGTCACCGATGCCGCCACCGCCACGGTCCTGGGCGTCCTCGGGATCCTGGTCTGGATCGCCGCGATCGCCGACATCGTGATGATGCTCACCCGGGCTGCTGCGCTGATGGTGATCGTCGCCACCACCCCGATCTCCGCGGCCGGCCTGGCTACTGAGACCACCCGGGTCTGGTTCTGGAAGTCTCTGCGCTGGTTCCACGCCGCCGCGTTCGCCCCACCGGTCACCGTGATGGTCACCGGCATCGGCATGAAGTTCGCCGCCGGGGTCGCCGCCGGCCAAGCCTCCGGGCCGCTGGCCTCCATCGCGACCGCGATCCCGGCGGTGGTGCTGATCTGCATCGCCGCGTTCGCCCCGCTCGCCCTGTTCAAACTCCTGGCCTTCGTCGACCCCGGCACGGCGTCGGGCGCCGCCATGCGCGCCGGGCTCGCCGCCACCGGCGGCCTCCAAGGACTGCTGCGCGGCAACCCGACCGCCAGCACCGACACGGCTGCGCAGGCCGACGACACCGGACGCTCCGCCGGCGAGGCTTCAGCCGAAGCTGCCACCACCAGCCGGGCCGCCTCCGGCGTCGGTACTGCCGCCGGGATCCTCGGCCCCGTCGGGGCGGCCGCCGCGGCAGGGATCGGGCTGATCGCCAAGGCAGGCACCACCGGGGCGGCGATGGTGGCCGACGGCACGAACCTGATGGGAGTCGGCCACAACAGCTACTACCCCGACCAGCCCCCCACCGGGACGGACGGCGCCCGCGCCAACCAGCTCGCCACCACCAACCCCAACCCCGGCTCCGGCAGCGGAGGAGGGACGGCCGGGCCGCCGGAAACCGGTCCCGGCTCAGGCATTGGGGCCGGCGGGCCGCAGCCCGGCACCGGAGGCACAGCCGGCACCGCTGCCGGAGCCGACGCGAGCGTCGCCGCCGACGCGAGCGTCGCCGCCGAAGCGGCCGTCGTAGCGATCTGAAAGGAGAGACCCACATGGCTGTCGTGTATGACGAGTACGCCAAGGACCGGCCCGGCTACTTCTTCGGCCTGTCCGGGCCTCAACTCGTGATCGTGGTCGCGGCCGGCGTCCCCACCGTGTGGGCGCTCAGCCACCAGCAGTGGAGCCTGCTGCTCGCCTTCGCCGCCGGCTGGGCAGCGGTCGCGCTACTCACCCTCGTCCCGGTCGCCGGACGCACCGCGATCGGCTGGGCCACCGCCAGCCTAAGACACACTCTCGGCAGGATCGCCGGCTGGACCCGGTTCCGGTCCCGCGCCGCCACCGGGACCGCCGACCAACTGGACCAGGCCGACCTGCCCGGAGTGCTCGCGGCCACCAGCATCCACGACGGCCCGCCGCACGGTGCCGACCAGCGCCGCGTCGCCATCGTCCAACACCATGCCCCGCGCACCTGGGCCGTCACCGCCGCGCTCACCCATCCCGGCCTGGCCATGACCGACCCCGCCGAACGCGCCAGCCAAGGCGCCGGCCTGACCACCCTGCTGAACGCGTGCGCCCGCAGCGAACTCGTCGACGAGGTCCAGTTCCTCATCCGGTCCGTGCCCGACGACGGAGCCGAACGCGGCCACTGGATGGGCAGCCAGCACCGAGAGGACGCCCCCGAGCTGGCCCGCTCCGTGAACGAGACGGTCGTGGCCACCCTGACCCGGGCCGCAGTCCGCACCGAAACGTTCCTCACCCTGGTCGTGCCCGAGAGGCGGCTCGCCAAGGAGGCACGCGAGTACGGCCGCGGGGTGGACGGCCGTGCCCGGGCTCTCGGCATGATCATGGCCGAGGTCGAGGGACACCTCCGCACCGGCCTGCGGATCAGCGGTGTCGAATGGCTCACCTCACCCCAGCTCGCCGCCGCCGTCCGCACCGGGTTCGCCCCCGGCGACCGGGCCAGCATCATCGACGCCCTGGCCGCCCACAACGCCTACCACCACATCAACCCGGACGTGCCCTGGGCGATGGCCGGGCCCTCGGGCGCGGACCTGGCGCCCCGGCACTACTCCCACGACGCCTGGAACAGCATCTCGGCCACCGTCAAACTGCCCGCCCGCGGTGCCGTCATCGGCGCTCTCGCGCCCGTCCTGGCACCCACCGAACCCGAGGAGCGGCGCAGCCTGCTGGTCGCGTTCCCGATCCTCGCCCAGACCGCCGCCGACCGGCAGACCGCCAGCGCCGAATGGGCCGCCGACATGGGCGAAGAACTCCGCGCCAAGGCCAGGATGAAGACCCGCGCCAAGGACCGCATCGCGCTGGCCCGGACCCGCAGCCTCGACAGCCGGCTCGCCACCGGCAACGCCCTGGTCCGTCCCTACGCCGTCGCCACCGTCACCGCCCCCAAGACCTGCCGGATCACCGAATACGGACGCCGCCTCGACGCCTCCATCCGCCACGCCGGCTTCGCGCCGCTGCGCCTCGACCTCGTCCAGGACGCCGCCTTCGCCGCCTCCACCATCCCGCTGGGAATCAGCCTGACCCAGCTGACCGGCTAGCCGAAGGAGCCACCGGTGATTGCGAATCCACTTGCCGCGAGGACGGGCCTCCCAGACGTCGGGCCCATATTCGATGGCGATCGCAGCGACCTCAAGCACCACGATCACGAGCGACAGGGCGTGCGCCCAGTCGTCCGGCAGACATCCATCAAGCCCGTCGCTCGCGCAGCCGAGCAGCCGAGCAGCCCAGTCGACATAGAAGTGGCATCTCTCGTTCCGCACGCCGCCAATGCGTGCGGCGACTCTCGTCGCCCCGGGAGTCCCCCACACCGTGCTCTTCTTCACGCAGGGGAAGGTTCACGGCACCACGGCGTTTGGACGTTTGCCCGGGCTCTTCCCTCGACCACTGACCGCCAGCGTCTGGAGCACTGAGGTGGTCCGAGCGCTGATGTCCGGTGAGCCGGGACGTGAGGTCGGGCGGTTGTTGGCGGACTTCGGCCACGAACTGCCGATCCGCCCTCCCGAAGTCCGGCCGAGCCGGGAGCCCAGACTTTTCGCGCTCGCCGCAGTCCGCGGCCCGCGCCGGAGAGGGGCCGGGTGGTCGCCGGCGCCGGTGCCGGTAGCGGTATGGCGGATGACCGCCGACCAGGCGCCGGTGCTGTGGCCGCTGATCACGTCCCCTGCGCTGCCGCCGCGCGGCGCCCAGATGGGCCTGGAGCTGTTCTCGCGCTGTTCCTTCTTCGCCGACCCGAACGGGTGGGTGCTGGACCCCGACATTCCCGTTTCGAACCCGAACGTGTTCTGTTTCGGCAAGCCCGGCATGGGCAAGTCGGCCACGGTCAAGGCGTTCTGCCTGCGAATGATGGGCTTCGGATACCGGACCCTGGTCCTGGGGGACCCGAAGGACGAGTACGAGATCCTGTGCCGCACCCTCGGCGTCGAACCCATCGCAGTCGGCCAGGGCCTGCCCACCCGGATCAACCCTCTCGACTTCGGTCCGCTAGGCCGACACTGGGATCGGCTGGACGCGACCGAAGCCCGCCGCCGGGCCACGGTGGTGTTCTCCCGCTGGCTGACACTGCTGCGCGGTCTAGTCGGTTCCCAGAAGGTCGGCGACCGGCCGGTGCCGTTCGGGCCGAGCGAGGAGACCGTCCTGGACGCCGCCCTGCAACTGCTGACCGGCTACACCGACGGCAACACCCGGCTCACGGAGACGACCGTGCCGCTGCTGTGGCGGCTCCTCGACAACCCGCCGGAGCGGCTCGTGGAAGAGTGCCGGTTCGCGTCCGTGCGCCAATTCCTCGACGACACCCGGCTGCTGCGCGACAGTCTCGGCAAGCTCGTCCACGGCAGCCTCCGCGGCCTGTTCGACGACCGCACCACCATCGACCTCGACTGGACGGCACCAATCCAGTCGCTGTCACTGTCCCGCCTCGAGGCGCTCGGCGACGAAGCGGTCGGCATGGCCCTGATGTGCCTCAACTCGTGGGGCCGGGCGATGCGCGAGGTCGCTGAGCCCGGCGACCTCCGCGTGGTCGTCCGCGACGAATCGTGGAAGCAGCTGCGTCTGGGCACCGAAGCCGTGAAGAGCTTCGACGCCGACCTGCGCCTGTCCCGACGCGACGGCGACATCCAGTTCGCGATCGCCCATAAACCCTCCGACCTGCTCTCTGCCGGGGACACCACCTCCCAAGCAGCGGCGATCGCCAAAGACCTTCTTCACTTGGCCGACACCAAGATCCTCCACGGCCAGGACCAGAAGGTCGCCGACGAGCTGCAAAGCCTGCTCGGGCTGCCCCCGGCCGCCACCGACTTGGTCACCGACTGGTGCCGCCAAACCCCGGGCCGGGCCCTGTGGGTGCTCGGAGACCGGATCCACAAGGTGGTCACCTACCTCACCCCGGCGGAACGTGAACTCACCTTCACCAACCAGGCCCTCCTCGGAGCCCGGGAACCATGAAGCTCCTCGCCCTGCTGCTCGGCCCGGCACTCGCTCTGACGTTGGGCGTGCCGCTCGGCGCGGCCGCGATCGCCACCACCGTCGTCGCCCCCGCGGTCGCCGAACAGATCCGGATCGACCCGTGCAGCGCCTACCCCGACCAGACCAACATCGACATCACCGGTGGGGAGGAGGCCGGGGTCGGGTTCGCCCTGCCGAAGTGGGGCAGCCCGAGGTTCCAGTCGCTGCACAGCCCCGCCCAGACCATTCCGGCACGCATCAAGGCCCTCTACGTCGCTGCGGCGAACCGGTACCGGATCCCGTGGCAGCTGCTGGCCGGGATCGGGATGGCCGAAACCCGCCACGGCCGCAACAACCACACGAGCTCCGCGGGCGCCCAAGGGCTGATGCAGTTCATGCGGGGAACCTTCGCCGCGTACGGGGTCGACGGCAACCACGACGGCCGCCGGGACATCCACAACGACGCGGACAGCATCTACTCCGCAGCGAACTACCTCACCAGGTCGGGCGTCACCCGCGGCGCGACAGGTGTTGTCCGGGCCCTGTGGGCCTACAACCACTCCGTCTCCTATCGCAACGATGTCCTCTTCTACGCCTGGTCCTACGCCGGGAAGGCCGGCCAGATCGTGGTGGCCGGCGACCAGGAGGACTGCGGCGACGGGTTGGGGGACGGCAACCCCAGCCTGCCGCCACTCACCTCCGGGCGGGTCGCGAAGATGTTTGCGTGGGCAGCCCGGCAGCGCGGCAAGCCGTACGTGTGGGGCGGGACGGGGCCGCGCGGCTACGACTGCTCGGGGTTCGTGGGTGCGGCGTTCCGCCAGATCGGGATCCGGATGCCGCGCACCGCCGAATCGATCCGGCTGTGGGCCCACAAGAACGGCTACCGGATCCGCCCGTCCCAGGCGCGTCCCGGGGACCTGGTGTTCACCAACACCTGGCGCGGACCGAACAAGGCCGGCCACATCATGCTCGTCTACAACCCCGCCACCCACACCAGCTGGGAAGCCCGCGGCGCCGGCGTACGGATCTACCACTACACCGACTTCGCCGGCCACCACCTCTACGAGTTCTGGCGCATCGGCAACCTCACCGACTGACCCCTATCCGAACCGAGGAGATACACCCATGGCCCAAGCCCAGCCGCCGCGACTGCGGATCACCGAACCCGGAGAAGCCGCCCAGATCATTCCGTACCTGGTCGGGTTCACACCGGAAGAGTCCCTGGTCGCCACCATCTTCCAGAACGGACGCGTCCAACTGACCGCCCGCGTCGACCTCGCCGACATCCAGCCCACCGGCGTCGTGGAGGGCCTGCTCGACCGGATGCTCGACCGCTTCCCCAACTCTGGCGTGTTCGCCGTCGCCTACACCGCCGACCACCAGGCCGGCTGGAACCTCCTGGCCCGCTGCGACGAGTGGCTGTCCGACGGCTGCCAGTCGATGCTCGTCGACGCCGACCACTGGCACACCCCCGACGGCAACACCGGCCCCGTCGACCTGTACGGGACGGTCGCCGCCCAGGCCACCTACTACGGGCTGCAACGCCTCGGCAGCCGCGCCGACCTCGCCGCCCGCTTCGACAGCGCCCCCGACAGCGACCAACTCGACCGGCAGGTCGACACCGCAATCGCCGGCCTGCCCGAGCCCGGCCAGACCGACAAGATCCTCACCCTCACCCGCACCCTGATCGAACGCAACCTGCCCCCCGACGCCGACGCGGACGCGGACGCGCACCGCGCCGACCACTCCCCGGCACTCGACCCACGCGAGGCGATCCAGCTGGCCGTGCTGGTCCAGCACCCGGCGGCCCGGGACCTGGCCCTGCTGTCGATCGACCGCGACAACGCGACCCGCCACCTGCAGCTGTGGCAGGCCGTGATCAACGCCAGCCCCTCCCAAGGAGCCGACATGCCGCTGTACCTGGCCGGGATGGCCGCCTGGGTCAGCGGGGACGGAGCCAGCGCCACCATCGCCGCAGATCGGGTCCGCGAGGCCGACACCGGGCAGGACCCGGCCCACCCCGTCCAGTTCCTCGAAGGGCTCATCGACCAGGTCGTGTCGCCCTCCATGTGGCCGCCACTGCGCGACACCATCCTGTTCAGCACCGACCAGGCCGTCCGCAGCGAACTCGACCGGCCCGCCGACGCCCCCGCCCCGCACCCCACCCCGGCCGGCTGGCCGCCCACGCCGAAGGCCAGCGGACGAACCCCCGAGCACGGGACGCGCAAACCGCCCTCGCCCGGCATCACGATCTGAGGCGGCCGTGCTCCAGACCAGCCGCCGCCGCGACCCCTACCCGTTCACCTGGGAGATCCCGGTCGCTATCCTCCTCGCCGCGCTGCTTCTGTTCGGCGCCGGGGTTCAGCTCGGCCGCAGCCTCGCCTACCGGTGGGCCGGGGCCGGCTGGGTCTGGCCGACCGGCCGAGCATGGGCAACCAGCATCCCCGCCATCCTCGCCGGCGATCCCGGCGCCGGACTCCACCCGGCACCCGCCGCAGCCATCCCCTCCGGTGCGGTGCTGAGCTGGGTTCTCGCCACCGAAGCGATCCTCGCCCTCGCCGCGACCCTGGCAGCCGTCATCGCACTGCGGCACTGGGGGCCGGGACGGATGCGGGGCATGGCCAGCCCGGCCGAAGCCGCGACCACCCTCGGACTCCGAAGGCTCCGCGCCCACCGCGCCGTCATCCGGCCCGACCTCCACCCGGGCAGAGCAGCACGGAGAGTCCGATGACGATCGAGAGCCAGGAGACCGGCGGTTCGATCGCCGCACTGATCGCGACCATCGGCACGGCACTGACGTTCACCGGCACCGTCACCCACGCCAGCTACCTGGCCGGCTACCAGCGCGGAACCCTGAACCGCAGACTCGTGGTCGAAGACCACGGCGTCACCGTCAAGACCATCGTCGGCACCGGCTGGGCCAACCAGCTGTCCGAAGGAGACACCCTCACCCTCCGCGGGCCGATCAAAGGCTACGAGATCGAACCCCGAGGACTCGTCATCGTCCTCCACCGCACCCGCCCCATCCGCACCACCTCGTCCGCCGACCATCCCGGCACAGCCGAAACCAGATCCGGCTGGCCGCCCGCGGCGCACGGCGGGGCACGCCAACGATTCCGATCCCGACACGACCCGCTGCTGCGCCCCACCAAGACCACCGCCACCAAGAGGCCACCGACAGGACAGCCATGACCAGAACCGACCCCCGCCAGCTCGGCTGGCCCATCGGCACCGCCGCCGAACCCCGCGCCGGACAGCTGTGGTGCCCCTGGGACCGCACCTGCGGCGTCATCGGACCCCAGGGCTCCGGCAAGACCCTCGACCTGCTCACCCCAGCGTTGCTAGCAGCGCCCGGGGCCGCCCTGGTCACCCTCACCAAGACCGACGACCTACTCCTCACCATCACCGCCCGCGCCGCACACGGGCCGTGCGTCGTCCTCGACCCCTTCGGCCAAGCCGACGGCCTCCCCGAGCTGGTATGGGACCCGATCGCAGGCTGCATCAACCCGCTCACCGCCGAACGGCGAGCCAAGGCGTTCACCAACGGCACCATCCGCAGCTCCACCAGTGCCGGCTCCGGCGATGCCGCCGCCCGCTTCTACGCCGCCGAAGCCGCCAAGGTCGTCGCCGGCTACCTGCACGCCGCCGCGCTGGCCGGACACCGGCTCGACCGGGTACTTCGCTGGGTCGCCAACCCCCTCGGCACCGCAGAACCCGCCGACATCCTGCGCGAACACCCCCACGCCGCCCCCCACTGGGCAGGCCTCCTCCAAGGAGCCCTCCAAGGCGACGAACGCACCGCCGCCAACACCATCACCACCGTCCAGCAGGCCATGGAACTGTTCTTCCAGCCCGCCATCCGCACCCGCTGCGTCCCCGACGACGACCGCCCCGCCACCGACATCGCCCGCATCATCACGGCCGGCGGCACGTTCTACCTGCTCGGACGCGAAGACCCCTACGCCTCCGCGTCCCCGCTGATGACCGCGCTCACCGAACACATCCTCGACACCGCACTGAAGCTCGCCAACGACAGCCCGTGGGGACGCCTGTGCCCACCCCTGCTCGCCTGCCTCGACGAACTGCCGTCCACCGCGCCCCTGCCCACCCTGCGCACCCGGATGGCGAACGAACGGGCGCTGGGGATCTCGATCATCTACGCCGCCCAGACCTGGCGGCAGCTCGCCGCCCTGTTCGGCGACACCGAAGCCCGAGCCATCTTCGGCCTCACCAACATCCTCGCCCTGTTCGGCGGCAGCAAAGACGTCGGCTTCAACAAGGAAGTCAGCGACCTCGTCGGCACCACCCGCGTCGCCCGCACAAGCTGGCACCTCGGCGGACGCGGCGGTGGCACCGCCAGCGGCGAAGACATGGTCATCCTCCGCCCAGAAGAAGTCCGGCAACTCCCCGAACGGCACGCCCTGATCGTCGCCGAGAACACCAGACCGATCATCGCCAGACTCCACCGCTGCATCGACGGCAAGCCCGGGCAGGCCCTCCTCGCCCAACAAGCCGACACCCGGCAACGACTCACCGCACGGCGGACCCTGCAACCCTCGGACGAAGCCCGCGCCATCGCCGCGATCGCCGCAGCCCGCAACCGGGCGCTCCTGGACGAACCATGAACGGGACGCCCGAGCCGTCAGTGTGGCCCTTCCCGATGCCCAGCGAGAGAGTCCGCGAGGCCGTCTGGAACGTCGTCATCGCCGAAGAAGGCACCGAAGAGGAGAAGGACCGACTCGGACCCGCCGAAGACCTGCCCCGGCCCTGGGACATCGCTAGCTGCACCGACGCCGCACTCCGGACGGACGTCTGGGAGTGGTACGGAGCCTTCGTCGCCTGGTTCAACCACGAATACGTCTGGGACCCCGCCGCCGGCATGATCCCCCCATGCTGGCGCCGACACCCCCACCTCATCCACGAGATCGGCGTCCTCGCCGACCAACGCCGAACCATCGCCACCGCCACCAACAGCAACAGCCTCGAAGAATGGCACCGGCTCATCGTCCCCGACTTCCTCCAACGAATGCAGGACCGGATCAAGCAACACTGCGACGACCAACACCAACTCTGGCCCGCACGAGCCCGCTACGCACGCCACGACCCGGGGCCCAACGCCACCTGAGCTAACTACACGTCGACGAGCTGGGACGGCGTCCGGAGCGCCGCTTCAAGCCGGGCGGGGCGTTCAGGCAGAGAATCTGCTCGAGCTCCTGCCAGGATGGTGACGTGAGATCCGCCGACACCAGTCACGAGGAGTTCCCCCACTCGACGTCGACAGCCGTCGGCATGAAACTGGTCGAGGCGACCCGTGGTCTACTGAACGTCTATGTGCACCTGAACGTGCCTTATGTCGTGAGGAGTGGGCGCACCCTTCATGTGCAGATCATCCAGCCGAGCCGGGACGCGACCTTCGCCGCACCAGCCGATGTCTTCGCCGACCGGTTTCCGTGCGTGGTGTTCGTGCAGGGCTCCGGGTGGGGCGAACAGGCGCTAGGGGCCTCAATGGCGTTCTGGTGCCGGTTCGCCGAGCGCGGCTATACGGTCGCAATCGTGGAGTACCGCCCGTCCAGCGTGGCTCCCTTCCCTGCCCAGGTGCAGGACGCGAAGACCGCGGTCCGCTGGCTCCGTAGCCAAGCGGACTCCTACAGCATTGACCCTGACCGGATCGTGATGGCCGGAGACTCCTCCGGCGGCCACACCGCCCTCATGGTCCACGCTACGCAGGATCTTGACCAGTTCGATGACGAACCCGGCCAGCCGCTCGGCATCATGGCGTTCATCGACTTCTACGGGCCGACCGATCTTGCCAGGCTCAACGACGAACCCACGACGATGGATCACACCAGTCCGGAGAGCCCCGAGGGCCGGTTGCTGGGCGGCGTCTCGCCCTCACGAGTACCCGATCTGGTGCGGGAGGCGGGCCCTTCGAGCTGGATCGACGCCAGTCGGAGGCTAGCACCACTGCTGATCATCCACGGCTCGAAGGATCGGCTGATCCCGTTCGCGCAGAGCGTGTACCACTATCAAGCACTGCGGGACGCCGGGCAGGCTGCCGAGCTTGTCCAGATCCGCGACGCCGACCATGGCATCTGGCCAGCGATCTTCAACCAGAGCACCGCCGATATCCTGCACGACTTCATCCAGCGGGCACACCGCTTGACGAGCGCGCCGTGACCGACGTTCGCGAGCACCCGCGAGTACCGCGTGCTCGCCACGGACGGTTGGCTGTTGGGCCGGTGGGCCGTCAACAGCCGCCTCGTGGAGGTCGTCCGCATCCCCGAGCCTGCGGAGAGCGCCTGCTCCTTGAGACAGCGGGCCGGGCGGTGCGGGAGTACGGCGAATGGGTCACCTGGCGCCAGTCCATCCCGGTCGTCCCCCTCGAGGTGCAACTGGCCACGAGGATTGTCGTCAGCAGCACTCACCGCGGACGCTCGGAGCCGGGTTGTCTGGGTTTCAGGGGTGGAAGTTGGTGGTGCAGTCCTGGCCGGACTCCTGGAGGGTGGCGTAGCTGGTGGGGGTCCATTCGGCGATGACGCAGCGGCTGGTGAAGTAGCGGGTCCAGGTGAAGCGTTCGCGGGCGATCTGGTCGGTGCGGTAGGCCACGGCGGTCAGCGGCCCGTTCCTGGTGGAGAAGTCGAGCAGCTTCTGACCCCAGGTGGTGTCGCGGTGGGCCTGGTAGTCGGCCAGGGTGGTGCCGGCGAACAGGGCGTCGAGCTGGGCGGTGGCCGCGGCCTGTTTGCTGCTCGCGGCCCAGGCGGGGTAGCCGAGCAGGATCGCTCCCGCGGCCAGGATCGTCACGGCGAGCCTGACCACGCGGCCCGTCCCGACCCGGCGGTGTGCGGTCAGGTCGGCGATGGCCAGAATGATCGCGCCGGCGATGGCGCCGAGGGCGGCGCCGGCGGTGTTGGCGAGCAGGTCGACGGCGTCGTTGGCTCCGACCCCGATCAAGGGCTGGATGACCTCGATCGCCAGCGACCCGGCCGCTGCGGCCAGGGTAGCCCGGACAGGTGCCCGCCACAGCAGGGTGGCCAGCACCGCCGGTGGTACGAACAGGGCGATGTTGAGCGCGACATCGGTACCGAAGGTGCCGGGGGCGAGCTTGTCGAGGTGCCAGTCGGTCAAGCAGACCGGGCACCCACCCTGTGGCGTTTCGCGCCACAGAGTGGCCAGGAGAACCACACCCAGGCTGGCGCAGAATGCGAAGAACCCGACCCGCCTCCACCCGGCGTAGCGTTCCCGACGCAGCCAGTTCAGCACGGCAGCCGCACCGAGGACGGCCACGAGCCCGAGCAGCATGCGCGGCGCGAGGAAGACACCCAGGTAGTTGCTCACCGCCTCTGGCCTGCTCTCACGACATCGATCGTGCCAGCCGGTGTCGGCTGGTCGTGGAGGCGTGCCGGGGCCGTGGTCATCGCCGGTACGCCTCCCAGTCGGTGCGGCTGCCGGCGTACACGTTCAGGTCGATGAACTGTTCCTCGCCGCGGTAGCCGTCCAGGCGGTAGCGGTCGCTGAACTGCCAGAACGTCCACGCCCGGCCGTCGGCCAGGGCCGGTTCGCGCCACACGTCGCGGATCCACACCTCAACGCCGGGGAAGGCTCCGGCGAGGTAGCGGTTGTACACCTCGCCGGTGGTGTACACGATCGCCCCGGCCGGATAGTGGGCGTCGAGACGGCCCAGCAGTACGGCCAGTTCGCGGCGGGCGTCGGCGACCGGCGGGGGGCTGGTCCAGAAGTCGCCGTAGAACTCGACGTCGACCGCGACCGGCAGCTGGCCGGGCTGGACGGGGACGGTGGCGATCACGTTGTCGGCCTGGCTGTCGCCGGGGCTCTCGAAGCTGAAGAAGTGGTAGGCGCCGGTCCGCAGCCCGGCCGCGGACGCCCCCGCCAGGTTCGTGGCGAACGCCGGATCGGTGTGGCTGCTGCCCTCGGTCGCCTTGATGAATGCGAACTCGACCCCCTGGCCGGCGAGCACCGGCCAGTCGATGCTGCCCTGGTAACGCGACACATCCACACCCCACACCGGGAACCGGTCACGCGACGGGTTGTTCGCGTGGACCAGGCCCGTCCACGACGCCAGCAGGACAGCTACCAGAAGTGCAGCCGCGCTTACCGCGACGCACCGGGCCGCCCGGCGCCGCTCCTGCTCCACCATGTCCAGATTCTCGTTACCCGATCGAGGTCGGGCCATCGGGGCCCGATGAACCGTCCCCGGAACCGGTTGCGTCGGGTCGGGGTCCGTGGTCATGGGGTGTAGGTGTGGCGTTGGCCGCCCTGGTCGGTGTAGCTGATCGAGTTGATGCCGGTGTGTCCAGGCTTGACTTGGTCGGCGTGGATGAGGATGGCGATGCGTCCGGTGGTGCCGATGGGGGCTGCGTCCCACGTGACGCCGGGCTGGGTGTCGAGTTTCGGGTCGGTGCCGCCGGTGGGGAGCACGGCGAGCCACGTGGCATCGGTGAAGGTACTGCCGTCCTCGCTGCCGGTAGCAGCCAGCCCGCGAATCTTCCGGACAGGCTCGGTGCCGAGCCCGGCAAGGCGGCGCACGTCGTTCTCGATATCCATGTAGCCCCACACCTCGAGTTGGAGGTCCTCGAAGAGGATCACGTTGGAACCCGCGACGGTCAGGCTGGCGCTGGGCAGGTCGCTGCCGAGACTGTTGTGGATCCGGTGGTCGTTGTCCCGCCAGATGAGCGCCTGCGCTGGGTTGGCGGTGTTGTGTTGGACGACGACCGCGGTCATGGCGACGCCGGGCAGCCACTGAGAGTGGACAAGGCTGCCGGCGAGGCTGGTGACCTGGTCGGCGTAGCCGGGCAGCAGGGCGAGTTGCAGGTCGTCGTCGATCTTCTTCGACCAGACCGTGTCCGCCTGAGACTGGTATGTGCCGAGGGTGCGGGTCGTCTTGCCGTCCTTGGTGGCCTTCACGGTGATGGTGAGGTCCTGGTCCTGGCGCAGCACCTCGAAGGTGGCGTCCTGGTAGGGCAGGGACGCGTCTATGTCGAGGTCGAGGGTCACACTGGCCCGCCCGGACGTGGCGGACGGGCTGGCGACGGGTGCCGGGATGCCCGTGACCGGCAGGACGGGGCGCGCCACGGTCCACACGATTCCCGCCGTCACCACGAGTGCGGCTGCTGCAGCGAGCCAGCGCAGCGGGCGGGTGGGGATACGGCGGCGGGTGCTGGTCGTGCGGGCCATCACCTTGGCGAGGAGCTGGTCGTCGGGTTGAGGGCGTGGCTGGGTCGTGATGTGGCTGGCGGCGTCACGGAAAGCGTCCTCGTAGCGGTCATTCATGGTTGCTCACCTTCGCTGTGACGGGTTCGGAGCGTGGCGACGGCCCGGTGGACGTGGGAGCGGGCGGTGGCCTCGGCGCAGCCGAGGATCTGGGCGATCTCGGCGTAATTGAGGTCTTGGTGGAATCGCAGCGCGAGGGCGGCGCGCTGGACGGGTGGCAGTTCGACCCACAGCGCCCACGCCTGGCGGGCCAGGACGACCGCGTCGGCCGGATCGGGCGAGTGGTGTGAGGTGGCCACCCACTCGATGTCGTCGAGCGGCATCGACCGTCGCCGGCCACGGAGGATCTTCAGACTCGCGTTGATCACCGCACGGTTCACATACCGGTTCAGGTCCGGCTCGTCGGGCAGGCTCGCCCATCGCGGATACAGCGCCACCAAGGCGTCCTGAACGGCGTCCTGCGCGTCCGCCCAGTTCCGGGTCACCAGACCAGCCAGGCCCACCAGATCGTCCGAACGCGCACGCACGAACAGCTCGAACGACGCCCGGCCCGTCCGGGCATCGGCCTGATCCTGCACCCTCACACCCTTACAGTCCCGCAGCCCGCCACTTCGTTGCAGCAACCACGGACGATCATCATCCCGGCGTCGGGCCCAGCAGGACCGGCAACACCACCGGACGCCAGACCAGCTCCTGGACCACCGCCAGTACCACCAAGACCACCGCCGGTAGCGTGCCCCGCACCAACGCCCGACGAGGCCGGCCGGCAACAGCCAGACCGCACATCACGATCAGGGCCACACCGGCCGGAACGGCGATGATCACCTCCTGGAACGGTGATGGCCAGCAGCCCCGGTAAGTGCATACAGCGTCCGGCCCAGAGAACTGGACGGAGTAGAGCAGGTCCATCGCTGCGAGGAACCAGAACCCGGCCCACACCGCAGCGAGCAGTTGACCCACATCGGCACGGTCGAACTTCCACACCCCGGCCACAGCCACCATGCTCACCGCCATCACCAGCGTCATGATGAGCTTCCACTCGACAGGCTGCGTCGGCTCGTACACCCGCTGGTCGACCGCGAGAACGTGGGGCAGGTTGTTGTCGGTCATCCCGATCCAGATCGCCGCCATGAACAAGCCGACGAACCCAGCGACCAGCCGAAGACCGTCAAAGATCCGCCGCGGCCACGACCTCGCCGCCGTCTCGGTCACGGCCGGGCCAGCGGAGAGACGATCCACGGTCTAGACACCTCCTCGCCCAACAAGGCGCGAAGCGCAGCGATCCCTTGTGGGCCGTGGCTGCCCACCTCGACGCTCTGCGCTTCCCGACCGTCCAACCGCCTGGTCCCATCACGAACCGTCTTGTCACGGTGCGGATCTTCCGTCCGTCGTGCAAGTGGTCGAGCCCGGACGTCGGGACGGCGTGAGTCGAGCGGCCGGGTCACCACGGGGGCGGACCAAACAGGACAGGCACGACCAAGGTGCGCCAGCTGAACTGCTGGACGGCGGTCAGCACCAGCAAGACCAACGCCGGTATCACGGCCCGCCATCGCGCCAACTTGGGCTCGCCCCTGAACCCGAGAACGCCCATCACGATCAGGGCGACCACGACCGGGACAGCGACCAGCACCTCCTGCAACGGTGATGGCCAGCAACCCGGGTAGGTGCAGATATCGTCGGGCCCGACGAACTGAAACCCGTAGAACAGACCCGTCGACACCAGAAGCCAGAAGCCGGTCCATACCGCGGTGAACACCATGCCGGCATCGACCCGGTCCTTCATCCAGGCGCCGGCGACAACGGCCATGCTTGCCGCCATAACCAGAGTCATCACTGTCTTCCAGAACGGGGTCTGGCCTGTCGAACACGTGGTGACTGGCAGCCAACACATACGGCAGCGCGCTGTACGTGGCCCCAATCCACCACGCCGCGCAGAAGGCCCCGGCGAGGCCTGCGGCAAGCCGGAGGACGTCAAGGATCCGCAGGCCAGGGTGACGCCGGACCGGGGGGCGCACGTCGACGGACACTGCGGACTGATTCACTCAAGACCCCCCAACAGGAAAGCACCAACACTGACGGACGGCGGCGCTACAGGGATTCAGGACAGGCACGAAAAGGATCGCAATCCCGCGGAAGGCCACCCTCATTGCCCGCTCCTTCAGTGACACACCGAGAATAGTCACAGGCCCCGGACTCACAGCGGAAACCATCCGTGCGCTGCCAGAAGCGACCTCGCACACAGTGCGGCAGATTGGGGCGATTGCTGGGGACGCTTGTCCGTCCGGATTGTTGCCGGTTATCGCCGGCCGCGGGCGTATCTGTTGTACATGTAGGCGACAGCGAAGACGGTGATCCAGGCGGGCTCTGCCCGGATGATCATCTGGGTGGTTGGGTCTGGTAGTTGGGCGGCGACGAGGACGGAGATGCCGTACACGAGGGGTGTGAAGAGGATGGCGACGAGCAGCCAGAAGGAGTCCTTGCGTCGCAGGTGGAGCCACCAGCGCTGCAGGAATGGCGCCTGCTCGAACGTGGATGGGTTGTCGGGTGTTGGTTGTGGCAGGTGTAGGTCCGGCGGGACGGCGTCGTCGAGGAGGGCGACGGCGTCGTGGCCGTTCCGCCATCGGGCTGGGTCGATGGACAGGCTCCAGCCGTCCTTGTCGATCAGGGTGCGTTGCCCGTCCGGATAGACGTAGAGCGCGGCAGCGGTGCGGATCGGCAAGGACAGCGTCCCGGTGTGGCTGGTCACCGCGAGGTCGTCAGCGGTCAACGTCAGGAACGAGGTGTCGGCGGGCGCGTTGACGCTGAGGAACGTCTGGCCCTCGGGCGGCTGATCACTGCTCGGGAAGTCCATTTCGGGTAGGCGGGGGTCGCGGACAGTCTTGTGGGGCACCCCCACAAGCAGGGTTTCGCACACCTCGAGGACGGCGTCTCGAACCGACGAGGTATTCACCAGCTTGACCTCTTCGATCGCGGCGTCCAGATCTTGAGGCTGCCCGCCGAGGAGCACCCGTGACGCCGATCGCCACGCCGGGGCGGCCATGGCGTGTGGGTCGGCCATCCGTTGCAGCAATTCCTCCCGGTACTCATCCAGCCAAGGCTCAGGTATTCCGTCGGCGTTCAACCGGTGAAGCAGGTCGAGCACGTCGCCCAGGAGGAAGTCCTGCGAGTTGGCCGCCACATCTGAGCCGGCAAGGACCAGCGCCTTCTCCGCGTCCAGCTGCTCATACATCGACCACGGCGCATACGCCGCACCTTCACGGTCGCGCAGCCACTCGCGGATCGCCCGCTGCAGCATCGGCGGGCAACACATCGCCGCGCGTGAAGCGGTGGCGACTCCGCTAAGGACCAGGCCGGACTCGTCGCGATACATCTGGCTGCCGGCCTCGCCCGATCCTGCAGGCGGCACCGGCTGGTAGGCGCCCTCAGGCAGCGCCAACCGCAACCCTGCCGGGGGCGGCCCATCAAGCGCCAGCACGGCGTTCGACCGGACGAACACCGTGCCTGCCAAGGCGGACAGGCCCGACGCGGTGGCAAGACCGAGCCCGGGCTCGCCGTTGCTCACCATGCCCAACCCGAGCGAGCCGTACCGCCACACGAAAGAGGCCCTCGCTGGCCCCCGCCGCAACCGCGCCTCCGCCTGAAGCACCCTCCGCTCGCGCTCAAGACCCTCGAACTCCGGCGCGGCCAGCCAGCCGGCGATCTCACTCATCACCCTCGCGACACGATCAGCCGGGCCGTGCACATCGAACTGGGTAGACAGAACACCCACCGACCCGTTCACCTGCAAGCTGCCGACGCCGCGGCCATGAAGAGCGGAATGCTCCAGCAGGTGCAACCAGCCGCTCTGGGCCAACCGGCCATCCGCGAGACCCGCACGGAAGCTCAGCTGAGCATTCAGAGTCGGCCGGGCCGTATCAACCCAGAAGCAACGAACCCCATCCACCTCGGTCTCACGCAACACGCCGGACACGAAACAGCCTCACATCTCCTAGGGACAAAGAAACTCTATTGGTCCACGCCCACCCGAGGTCAGCCTTCCTCACGAAGGCCAGGCGCGTGCAATCGGAATCGGGCACCTCGTCCCGCAATCGCCCTCTCTTGCGACCTGTGCCTGCAACACGCACAGCGCGGACGGCGGCATGAGCGTGCGTGCAGTGAGGCGGCTCTTACTGGTTGTGGATCGACCAGACGGGGAGGTCTTTGTCGAGGTCAGGGCTTCTGGTTATGCCAGCCCGCTCGATGGCGGCGATGGATGCGTGATTGGTGGGCACGGCCTCGGCGATGATGTGGCCGATGCCGAGCTGGCTGAAGCCGTACTCGATCAGTGCCGCGGACAGTTCGGTGGCGTATCCCTTGCCCCAGGCGTCCTGGCGCAGGATCCAACCGAGCTCCCAGGCTGTGCTGCCGGCCCATGGGTGGAAGATGACGTGGCCGATCAGGTGCCCTGTCGAGCGCAGCTCGACGGCCCACACCAATGGTTCGGGCGCCATGCCAGCGGCTTTGATGAACTCTGCCGCTCGTGCGCGGTCGAAGCAGGGCTCGATGAACTCCATGACCGCCGGATCGCCCAAGTAGGCCAGGGCTGCATCGACATCGCTTGGGACGAACCTCCGCGCCACAAGGCGGTCGGTCCGCACAAGACAATCCGACGACTCGCCGACGCGAGCCGACAGATCACCTGAAACCTCATCGGTCACGACCGCCAGTATCCCAGCGCAACGACGCCCCGTCTGCAAGGTTCCGGAAGGTTCCACCCCTCCTCGTCGCGGCAGAAGCGCGCACCGGCGGGTCTAGGACGCTGCGCGCCACTCCTCGGTGATGCAGCCCTCCTCGAAATTCCAGAGACCGTCAGCTTCTCCGCTCACGAGGAGAGCCTTGACCGAGCGCAGGGGTGCGTTCGGCCCAATGTCCAGGGCGACCATGTTGACAGGGCTCGACATGCCCTCGCCTCTCACGCCGAGAGACGCGAACCGCTCCAAGACCGATTGCAGGCTGCCACCGAGAGGGCCATCGACGCGCGGAATCACTCGAACCACGATTCGGCCTCCTCGCTCGCGAACTCGAACGAACCACGCCACTCCGTCCCCATCAACGCGGGCTTCGATGGTGTCCTCCGCTGCAACTCCTCGAGCGAACCAGGGAGTGTTATCGACTCGAAACAAGTTCCCGGCGGGCGGCACGGCCCAGACGCCCTCCGACTCCGCAGGGGGCCAGCCATCCTCATCACGGTCGAGAGCGAAACGGATCTTCACAGGGTCAGACACGTTCTCATTCTTCCTGAACGCCAGATCACCACGTGAGCAAACGAAGCCATTGAGGCATGGCCGGACTTACCTTCAGCGGTGTCAGTCAATCCCGATGGTCGCTGGCATGACCTGGCGCTTGTCTCAGCCTCGATAGACCCGACGAGCGGTGGGACGGTCCGGTTTCGGCGGCGAAACCATCGGAGATCTCCCCGGGGGCGAACCGGTGCCCGTTGGAAGACTCGTGCGCGCCGAGTGGTCGGTGAATCTACGATCATCCGGTGACGGTTCGACGCGATGCCAGTTCTTCAGCAGCTGCCAGGTGGACCTGTGTCCGGGATACCGCTGTGCCGGATGAGGTCCGCCGACTGCTTGCCGGAGTGCCCGAATGGTTCGGACTCCCGGACGCGAACACCGAGTACGAAGATGCGGCGCGCACGAAGGAGACCTGGACTGTACGCGGTTCCAACGGGGCGGTACTCGGTGTGACCCTGGTCGACCGTCACTTTCCGCACGTAGCCGAGATCTACCTGACCGTGGTCGAACGCGAGTTCCACGGACGCGGGATTGGCTCCGCGATGATCCAAGCGATCGAGGCTGACGCACGACGCCGGGGTGTTCTTTTTCTGGAAGTGAAGACCCTTGGGCCGTCACATCCCGACGCCGGCTACGTCCGAACTCGACACTTCTACGAGAGCCATGGGTTCCTTCCTCTAGAGGAGACAGACCTGTGGGGCGAGCAGAATCCGTGCTTGTTCATGATCAAACCCCTCGCCCAGGTCGAACACCCGAGCCAAGCGCGATCAACCCAGTGACGGTGTGCGCGAGTCAAAGCACCTAGGGCCAGTGCATCCTCCGCACGCACGGCATGTGCGGATAATCGACTTTCGGGGTAGGGGCGCTCACAGGCCCCGCAGCAGCCGGAGAACCGGTCTGACACCAACCCGACCCGGAACGCCGGCGGCTACCGTTGAGGTCGTGGGCTTCAACGATGAGGTGGCGGCCACCCGTCAACGACTGGAGCAGGCGGCGGCCCGGGCCGAGCAGGCACAGCAGGCGTACCAGCAAGACCTTCACGACTTGTGGCTGGACGTTTGCACCTACCGTCGCGAGCGCCGGCAGTCGCCGCCGGAGATCGTGGTGGAGGCCCCCACGGTCCGGGACCGGCTTCGTGGTCGCTACATACGTACACCCGGCCTGCACCTGGGGCTTCCGGAGCCGACGGCTGGGGCCTTGTTGTACCCACCGGGTGTGCTCACCCTGGTGCCGCCGGGTGGGCTGTTGCATTTCGGGTTCCCGGTCACACCGACGCTGACAGACACCGGCGCGCTGTGGTTCCACGTCGAGCGCCGGATCTACGACACGAACTTCCAGTCGTTGATCTGCCTCCCACACGGGCCGATCCTGGTCGACAAGAACCCACTTCGGGACATCGTCGCGCAAACGTTGGCGGGATCACGCTAACCCCGACTCACTGCCAGGTCAGATCGGGTTGATGCGGCCGTTGTCGATGGCCCATCGACAGTAGCGAGAGCTTGCCAGACCACGGTCAAGAGAGGCCGAGAACGCGATCGCTGCGGATGCGGCTGTGCGCTCGAGAACCGGAGCCGCTGGCTACCGCGCACACGCTGCGCGAGAAGTAGTGCGTTCGTGTCGGCGACGGGAAGACCGTCCAGTTGTGTGCGTCCTCCACCCGTCGCAAATCGGATTTCGCCGGCTACGTGCGGCACAATCCTGTCATGGAGGTCAGCCCCAGGCTCAGCCGGTGGATCTCGGCCAGCTTCCCGACAGCGAGTGCCCCGGTAGTCCTCCAGCAGTTGGCCGCACTGACTGAGTCCACGATCGGCGGCCAGGATCCAGAGCGCATCCAGGCCGCGATGGTGCTCGACACCCACGGCTCACATGAGGCGTTCCGCCAAAGACTGGAACTGGCGCGCATCGATTGGCGCGACCTCCTCGTTGGAGCTGGATTGGCCAACGAGGATTGGCCGCGTCGCCTCGACGCACTCCTCGGTGAGCAATAGGGCTAACCCTCCTGGGCGGACACACGACTGACAGCGAGATCGACCGCATCGTCTGCGGCAGATCCGGATGTTCCTTCGCGCCCGTCTACTCGCTGGTCGAGTTAGCGGATCGGAGGCGGCGTATCTCAGCCAAGAGTCGGGGAATGTCTTGCCGCGCTGACGCGATGAAGTCCAGATCGTTGGCGGCGGCGGGAATGACACCTGGGGTGTGAGAGTACGCGAGACTCACGTAAAGGTCCGGCGCCGAGTCATCCAAGCTCCCCGTTCGAATGAAGTCGTCGCCGGCAACGTGATCACGGCCCTCCACGTATGCCTTCCAGGGTCCCGGCGTGGCGGCGTCAGCGCGCGCTTCTATGGCGCTGAGATCGTCGTCCAGCAGGTCACACATGACCGGCAACCTACACGGAGCGCGGCAGATCCGGTCGGATCGGATCCACAAGTGGCGCCCGCTAGATACGATCAACTTCGTGCTGCTTCAGTCCCTGGATGGTCTGTTCGTTGACATTGAGGTGAGTTCTTACCAGTTCGGGCTCGGCCAATCGAGGACCGACCTGGCCGACTGGGACGCAAACTGGCTGATGATCCACGGCAGGGTCTGGGACGGTGTCGAATCTTGGGAGTTTCTCGATCCTTGCATGACGACGTGGGAAGCTCGCGAACTTGCTGTGTGGCTTCGCGGGCTGGGCAGTGGGCATCCGGCGACGACCGCGCCCACGGATCCTGAAGACGCCGGTATGTGGCTGACTGAACCGAATCTGGAGTTCAGGTTGGCCGCCGCGTCCGAGGGCATCACCACGCTCGACGTGGACTTCGGCGCGGAGTCCCGTCCGCCTGGGTGTTCAAGTGAGGACCACGAGGGGCTCGGACACAGGGTCCGGCTGACGATTCCCCAGATCGAGATCGACCGAGCGGTCAGTGAGTGGGAGGCGGACCTCAGAGCATTCCCGCCGCGCTGACTCGTCTCGCACTCATCGGCAGATCCGGTCGCGTCACCTCGTAGGCGTGCCTGAGGCTGGTGCCAGATGAGGCTTGTTGTCGGCTTCTGCGCGTCCGGGCCGGCGCGCTTGATCGGTCCGCCGTTCCGGTCAACCCGAAGGCCGATCCGAATCCTCACCGCGCGACCGGATCGACGGAGGCGGGGCGTGTTGGTCTCGGTCGGCCTCTTGGGACGAGGTCCGCTCTGGTTCGTCGTGGTGGCTGCTGTCGGGGTGGCTGAGCGGCGGACAGTTCAGCTGACAGCGAGGGGTCGCGGTTCCAGGCCTGCACCGCACTGGCGACGGCGACGTTCACGAGGCTGATCGGTAGGTGGCCACGGTCGGCGACTTCGGCCGTCCGGTCGATCCATTCGTCGGGCGGCATTGCGGCGATGATTCGGGCCGCCTGCAGAATCGATGTTGCGTGATCGTCGCCATGGGCAATTCCGTCGAGGAGTCGCGCGCCGAGGAGTGTTGTGTGGCGTAGGGCGTTCGCGAGGGTGTCGGCGGTGTGGTGGGCGAGGAGGTCGGCGGGATCGGTGCCGTCGGGCAGTTCCGCGACGCGTGGGCTGATGCCCATTGAGGTGAGCGTCCAGTAGTCGCGTTCGGCGGCCTTTCTGCCTGCGGCGTCGGCGTCGGTCGCTACGGTCACCTGGGTGCCGAGGTGGGCCAGTTGAGCCGCCTGCGTGACTGTCAGGCTCGTGCCGAGCGGCGCCGCGCCGAAGTGGGTGGTCCCGGCCACCAGGGTGACAGCGATCGCGTCAAGGGGGCCTTCGACGAGTATGGGTTCGGCGGCGCTGGTCTGGCTGGGGACGAGGTAGAGCTGGTCACCTTTGTGGAACAGCGGGGTGTCGGGTGTGTTGAGGTACTTGGGTCCGTGCAGACCGTCATCGGCAAGGACGGGGTTGCGGCGGGCGACGAAGCCGAGAACTTGGCCGTTGTGGGTGATGGGGAGGACGAGCCGGTCGCGGAACCGGTCGATGAGCGAGCCGGTGCGGGATCGCGTGGCGACTCCGCTGGTGAGCAGCTCGTCGTCGCTGACTCCGAGCTGGCGCAGGTGCTGGACGAGGTTCGTCCAGCCCGCCGGGGCGTACCCGGGTCGGATGTCGGGGTGCCCGGTGATGTCCTGGTCGAGGCGTTCGGCGAGGTAAGGCTGGGCCCAGCTGCCGGGGAAGGAGCCTTCATAGAACTGGGTGGCGAGTTGGTTGATGTGGGCGAGGAGGTCGGGGGTGTAGGGGCATTCGTGCCAGGCGTTGGCGCGGTCCTGCTGCCGGCGGATTTCGGCTGCGTCCGGCCTGGGCGGGCCCATGGTGGTTCGGGCGAGGGCTTCGATGGCGAGGATGCGGTCGGCTTCGGCGTCGGGGTCGTTGAGCACCGGCTCGTAGGCGGTCACCTTGGGCGGCTCATCCGGCAGGGGCGCGGGGGTCGGGGCGGGGGCGGCCGGGAGGGGAGGTTCTGGTTCGTCGGCGTTGTTGGGGGGTGGCTGGGTGGCCATGGAGAGGCGCCAGGTCCAGGCTTGGCAGTCGTCGGCCACGCCGTCGTGGTGGGTGGGGGCGATGGCGGTGATGGTGTCGAGGGTCCAGCCTGCCTCCAGGCTGTGCTCGATCACGGTCACCAGGGCCGGCCACCAGGTGCTCTCGCGCAGGGAGGTGAGTCGCTCGTTGCCGATTGCCTGCTCGAGGTGGGGAAGCCAGGTGGTGGCGAGGTGGTGCGGCGTGTCGGGCTGTTGGGTGAAGGCGGGGCCGAGGTGGCCGCTGATCCGCCACCACAGGGCTGCTGCGGCGTGTTCCTCGGGCAGCGGCCCGGCCGCGAGGGCCCGGTTGAGGAGTTCGTGCGGGTCGATGCACGCACTGGCGATGCGTCCCAGCCGTCCAGCCAGCCTGGGCAGGAACGGGTCCTGCCCGAGCGCCGGGTGTAGGCGGGTGAGCAGGCCGCCCCATTCGTGCAAGGCAGGCGTCGCGAGGCGGGCGAGTTGGTCGTCGAGGTGGTGTTGCCAGCGTCCGGCCGCGATCCCGGGCTGGAGGTCGCCGGTGGGTCGGCGGTCGGTGTCAGGAATCTGGTTGGCTGCACGCCACACCTCGACGTCGGCGACCAGAGAGGTCGTCGGACGGCTGCTGAGCCCCTCCAGCCATGCCGGTGAGGTCGGGCTGGTCTCAACCTGGTCACGGAGCCTCTCGGTGAGGGTGCGGACCAGCTGGTCGCGGGCGGTGAGGTAGCTGCCCCAGATGGGGTGCTGGGTGAGTCGTTCGGGAATCGTCGGCAGCCAGGGTAGTGCGCCGCGGTGGCGTGGGTCGCCGGTGTCGTCAAGGCGCCAGGCGAGGATCGCGGCAGGGTCGCGTCCGGCGGTGATCGGGTCTGCTGCGGCGCGGGCGAGGGCCGTGATCGGGTCGCGGTTGTCGGCGTTCAGGGTGAGCAGCCGGGCGAGCAGTGCTGGCCAGGCGTCCGCTGCGGTGAGGCCGGGCAGGAGCCGTTCGGCGGCGTAGGCGATGGTGTGCCGTTCGGTGGGGGTAGTGGTGCGGTCGGCGGCGAGGACGACCGCGTCGCTGTAGCGGGCGGCCGCGTCGCCGAGCAGCCGGCGAGGCTCGGCCGCTTCCCGCAGTGCGGTGGTGCCCGAGACGGGTGACTCGTCGCGGACCAGGATCTGTTCGAGCTGGTCGACGGCGGTGGCGGGATGGATGACTTCGGGGTGGATCAGGGTGTGCGGGTCGCCGTCGCCGCTGGTGATTAGGTAGCAGCTGTTGGTGTGCCGGCCGCGGGTGAGCATGGTGTAGGCCTGCTGCCGGGTTTCCTCGCCGGTGAGCAGGCCGTGGCAGGTGTCGGCGGTGACGCCCTGGGCGGTGTGCGTGGTGGTGGCGTAGCCGAGTTCTGCCCAGTCGGTGACGTAGTCGGCGGGAAGCGTGATGTGACGTCGGGTCTGGGTGTGCTGGACCCGGACGCCGTCGGGCGTGATGGTCTGGATGGTCCAGCGGTCGCCGTTCTTGACCCAGTCGGTGGCGTTCACGCGCAGCCGGCGGTCGTTGCGGCGGGTGATGATCACATCGCCGGCGCTGGCGGTGTTCCCATCAGCAAGATCGACCTCGACGCCGGGTGCGGTGCCGTTGAGCCGTTCGGTCCGGGCGCGCTGGTTGAGCTGGGAGACCAGGTCGCGGGTGGGGGCGAGCATGACACTGTCCTGTCCGGCGGCCCGGTCGGCGGCCCAGCCGGTGAACACCTGGTCGGGCATGGTGTCGGGGGTCCCGACTTTGATGCGGTCGCGGTCGAGATAGAAGCCGAGTGACTCCGGCCGCCCGTCGCGCAGCGCGAGGGAGGCCGATCCTTCGGCGGGGTCGGTGAACCGGACGAGTTCGGTGAGGTGCAGGGCGCCGCGGGTCGCCTGGATGTCGCGGAGGACGCCGCCGGCGCCGATCGCGGCCAGCTGCTGGTCGTCGCCGATGAGCCGGACGCTGCCGCCGGCGGCCAGGACGTGGCTGATGACGGCGTCGAGGGACAGGGTGTCGGCCATCCCGGCCTCGTCGATGATCACGAGGGTGTGGGGCCCGATCTGGTTCATCCAGGCGGGCGGGCTGCCGTTGGCCAGGTGCCAGGCGAGTTTCGCGATGGTGTCGGCATGGGCGCCGATCTGCTCACCGAGGCCGGCGGCGGCGACCGCGGACGGAGCCAGGCCGAGGACCGTGCCGCCGTCGTTGGTCCAGGCGCGGGCCAACGCCTGCATGGCGGTGGTCTTCCCCGCCCCGGCCGGGGCGATGGCGAGCTGGACGCGGGCGCCGGAGGCGGCCATGTCACGGACGAGGGCGACCTGGCCGGGGTTGAGCTGCACTCCGTTTGCGACGGTCTCGAGCAGGGCGAGGTCGACGGCGGTGTCGGGCACGGCGCGTCCGTCGCGGCGTCCCGCGTTGGCCAGGATCCGCCGCTCGGCTTCGAGGATGCGGCTGCTGGTGTAGAGCCGGTTGCCGGCCACCGTGTACACGCTGGCGCCGTCGGCGCGGCGTAGGGCGTCGGGTTCGGCGATGCCGTCCTCGGGTGGGCTGAGCGGGATGGAGCAGTGCTGCAGGATGTGGTCGGTGAGCCAGCTGACGACCTGCTCGACCGAGGCCGGGGGCAGGTTTTCGGCGCGGATGTGGCGCAGCGCTTCGGCGCGGACGTGCCAGGTCTGCCAGGCCGACCGGTCCAGCTCAACCCGGCCCAGGATCTGCTCAGCCGCCAGGTTCAGCCACTCCCGGGTCAGGTGCGCGGCGGCCGCTGCCGGGCCGGGATGCAACACCCGCCACACCATGGCTTCGATGGCGGTCGCGCTGCCGAACAGTTCGAGCGCCTGGCGGTGCCAGGCGGCTCGCTGCTCGGCCAGGCTGCGGGGTTCGTGCTTGGCCTCGCGGGTCTCCAGGGTGGCTTGCTGGGCGAGCGCGATCGCCTCGATCGGGGTGGGTGGCCGTCCGTGGTCGGCCTGGAAGGCGGTGGCGAGTGCGGCTTGGCGGGCGACGATCCGGTGCCGGCGGATCGACCAGAGGTCCAGCAGTTCGGGTGCGACACCGACGATCTCCCGCACCGGACGCTTGCGCTGGTCACGATCCGGGCGGGCTTCGAACCTGACACCGGCATCCGCGTTGAGGTGGGCTTCGAGGGCGGTGTTGTAGGTCTCGGAGGCGGCGGTGATGGCCTTGTGAAGGACCCGGCTGTCGATGCTGAGCCACTTCCCGTCGAGGGTCCGCACCTTGTTCGCGACCGCCACATGGGTGTGCAGGTCCGGATCGCCGGCCCTGCTGTCGCGGTGGGTGAACGCGGCCCCGATCAGCCCTTGGACGTCGACCTGGCGGACGCCGTGGGCTCCGGTGCGGCTGAACAGGGCGTGGGTCTCGATGAACCGCAAGGCGTCGGCGACCGCCGCCTGGTGTGCCCGCTCGATCGTTGCGGCCAGGTGCGGGTCGGCGAGTGCCCACAGGGCCGAGACCGACTTCACGGGGGAGAAGGTGAGGTCGAAGCCGGCGACGGCGGTGGTCTTCTGCCGGGACAGCCGGGCGATGTGGCCGGCCAGCTCGCGCTGGTTGAGCGGTGGCCGGCCGAAGTCGCGGACGAACCATTCCAGACCGACCTCGGTGCGGACCCGGGCCCGTTCATCAATGCCGACCTTGGCTCGCGTGGGCAGGCCGCTCGTGGTGTTCAGCGCCTGGAGGCGGCGGGCGACCTCGACCCGGTAGGGGCTGATGTCGTTGGCGTACACGGTGAACGGCTGCCCGAGCCGGATCGCGTCCAACAGGTCCTGCTCGGTGGCGTTCGGATCGTCAGCCAGGGCTGCGGCTCGCTGCGCGGCGAGTGGGTGGTGGCCGGAGCCGAACAGGGCGAGCATCTGCTCGGCCGTCACCACATCGCCGGCGACGAGTCCGTCAATGCCGGCTAGCCCGGAGCCGACCCACCGTCCGGGGATCTCGCCCTTCTCGGTGTAGTAGGACGCCAGCCCGGTGTGGCCGCGTTCGGTGGAGTCCATCGCGGCGACCTGCCGGGTCAGGTAGTCATACCCCGACCCGGCGGTGATCCGCCGCAGCGACATCGTCATACCTTCCCTAGGCCAACGAAGTCGCCGATCGGGACGCAGCCAGCCGGGCTTCTTGCCGATCCCGCCTAACGGGATCGTGGCTTGTCAGGTGTTGCGGGAAACGCAACTCCGCTCGTCGGCCGGGCGCGGTGCCGAAGGTGTGTAGCACTTGAAATCTGTCCTGGCTCGCCAGGTCGGATGTGGCGGGGGGAGGTCCAGTGGATCGAGGGTCGGGTGGAAGGTAGGACTCGCTGGCTCGACACGAAGGAGCGAGAAGGCCAGAGCGGGGATCAGGTAGTCCGTCTCAGGTTGCGCTGCGGGCCTGGAACACCTGCTGCGCGATGTTCGCGGCGTTGATCGCGCGAGGGAAGCCGGCGTAGACCGCGGCGTGGGTGATCGCTTCGATGATCTCGGCCCGGGTGAGGCCGACGTTGAGCCCGGCACCGATGTGGACGGCGAGTTGTGGTTCGCAGCCGCCGAGGGCGGTGAGGGCGCCGATGGTCACGAGTTGACGTTGCGCGGGGGTGAGGTCGGTTCCGGCATACACGTCGCCGAAAGCGTGGGCGACGATGTGGTTGGCCAGGCGTGGGGCGAAGCTGCCCAGGGAGTCGACGACGGCCTGTCCGGCCTCGCCGTCGATGCCGGCGAGGACGGCTGCGCCGCGGGCCAGGCGGGCCTGATCGACTTGGTCGGTGAGGATCGTGTCCGGCTCGGTGGGTTCAGCCATGGTGGCACTCCTGTTCGATGAGGTGGTCGTAGTGGGCGATCTTGGTGTCCAACGCGGTGAGCCCATCGGCCAGTTGGGTGAGTTGTTCGGCGATGTGGTCGCGGTGGCGCTCGAGCATGGCTCGCCGTTCGGCCAGGGTGACCGCGCCCTGTGCCCTCAGCGCGGCGTAGGCGTGCATGTCGCGAATCGGCATGCCGGTCTGGCGTAGCCGGATCAGGAACGCGAACCAGTCCAGATCGGCCGGCTGGTAGCGGCGCCGGCCCGCTGTGTCCCGGCCGAGGGGTTCGATCAATCCGGCCCGTTCGTAGTAGCGCAGGGTATGTGCGCTCAGCCCGAGCCGCGCTGCGGCCTCGGCGACCGAGAGCGACGGTTCACCAGTCATGGAAGCGACGCTACGAGTTCGAGCGCACTCGAACTCAACTCTTCTGCTCCACCCCACCATGAAACTCGTCGGCTCGCTTGCGTCCCGATCGGCGACTTCCTTGGCCTAGGGAGAGTGAAGGGCCTCGCACCCGGAGGCCCGCACGGGAGGTGGCCCGATGGGGCAGACGTTGCGGCAGCAGGCCCGCAAGCAGGTGAACGAGGCGTCCGCGACCCGCAAGCGGGCCTGGGAGGAGCGGGAGGCCCGCCTGGTCGGCGCGGCGGTCGAGGTGGTCGCAGCGATCGTCGCGCGGGACAAGGCCGAGAAGGCCGCCGCGACCGCGATCGGCGCGATGACGGGCGAGCAGGCGACGCTGACCGAGATCGGTGAGCGGTGCGGCCTGCCGCTCAAGGAGGTCATCCGGCTGAAGCGCACGTATCTCGTCGAGCCGCCACACCCGCACTCCGCCCGCCCGACTGGACAGCGGGTCTCGGAGCCGAGGCCGGCATGACCTGGCGGTGGGTGTGGGCCCGGGCCCAACTCACCGCGGTGCTGGTCAGCGCCGTGGTGTGGCTGATGCTGATGGCGCTGGCTCCCGTGTTGGTCGCCGCGTTCGGGCTGATCGCCGTGGCGGTGGTGGCGGGTTGGTCCAGCTGGCCGGTGCTGTGGTGGCGCTACGGGGCCCGCCGGCTTCGTCCCGTCGAGGCGGAGGCGGTGTGGCGGGCCCTGGTTCCGCTCGAGTGGCTGCGCGGTCGCAATCAGCCCCGCCTGTGGGTGGGAAGCCGCGTCGATGCGGACGTGACCGCGGTCGACCCGCACCAGCTGGTCCTCAGCGAGCGGTTCCTGGCCCTGGTCGCCGAGCACCGGGTCAGTGACCACCAGGTATGCCGGCTGGTCGCGCAGGGCTTCGGGTTGGTTGAGGTGCACCGGTCACGGCTGGTCGCCACGGTCGACGCGTTCTGTGCGCCGTGGGCGCTGCTCGAGATCGTGGCCACCACCTTGGCCGGCCGGGTCGCGGCCGCGCCGCTGGGGGAGGTTCGCGTGGCGGGCCCGCTGGCTGTTCGTGGTCCTGGCCGGGATCGACCTATGCGGCCGGGGGCACTGGCCCGGTCTCGTCATGCTCGCCCTGGTCGCGGTCGCCACGGTGACCAC
Source organism: Propionicimonas sp. (assembly GCF_049840635.1). Taxonomy (GTDB): domain Bacteria; phylum Actinomycetota; class Actinomycetes; order Propionibacteriales; family Propionibacteriaceae; genus Propionicimonas. Next base: position 1,234,309 of record NZ_JASGKL010000005.1, on the reverse strand, counting down.
ACCCCGCTGGAACCGTGCCTGGGCGCTCCGGCAGACCCAGCTGCGCGACCAGCACGAACACCCCGACACCGACGCCTCCATCGCCCGGGTCTCTGGCCGTCCGTCGAATCGGGTGCCAGCCCGTCCGATGTCGGGACGAGGAGGCGCGCGGTGAGCCTTACCCATGCCGGGCTCCGCTCCTGGGCGAGGGGCCTGTACCCGCTCGAGGCGGCCATCGAACTGCTCGTCCGGACCAGCGACGGCCGGTTCGCCAACCCCGGCTATCCGTGGATCCAACCCTGCGACCGGCCCGGCTGGTGGTGGCTCGACCACGACGCCATCACCGACGACAACCTGGCCGCCCTGTCGGGAGGCGAGCAGCGCATCCTTCGGATCGTCGCCTCCCTGGCCGGCGGCACCCCGGTCAATCTGTACGCCGACCTGCCCGGCCTCGACCGCGAACACATGCGGCTGGTGCTCGCCGCGATGGCGCACGCCAACGGCAGCCACGAACACGCCGACATCCACATCGACCACCAGCGCGGCGTCGCCGTCCTCGACGGACGCCTCCCCTCGCTCCACCCCTGGACAGAACCCGCCGAAGGAGAACCACATGACCAGCCAGCCGCCGCGTCCCGTCCAACCCCCGCTGCCCGACCTTCCGCTGATCCGCGAGGAGCTGCTCGTCGAGATCGAACAGCGACACCGCGACGGGGCATCACGTTCTGAGCTGGCTGACCTGCGCTGGCACTACCGGCGGCTCTTCGGGGACGACGATGCCCGCACGTAGCTACACCGCCGAACAGCGGGAGGCCGCCGACCAGGCCCGACGTCAGCAGGTCGAGGAACTGCACGAGCTCCTCGCCGAACGCATCGGCTCGCTCGACAACACCGCCGAATGGGAGGCCTACCTTCGCTTTGCCCGCGGTTTCACCAACTACTCGTTCCTGAACCGGCTCGCGATCATGACCCAACGCGCCGACGCGACTGCCGTGGCCGGCTACCGGGCCTGGCAGGCCAAGGGCTACCAGGTTCGCCGCGGCGAGAAGGCGATCCGCATCCTCGGCCCTGTCACCCGGCCGGCAGCGCTGCTCGACTCATCCGGGCAACCCGTACTGGACGCGGACGGACGGCCGAAGGAGACCCGACAGGTCATCGGCGTCAAGCCCGTCCCGGTCTGGGACATCAGCCAGTGCGGCGGACCACCCGTCCCCGAGGCACCCTCGCCCGTGCTGCTCACCGGCCAGGCACCCGAAGGGCTGTGGGACCGGCTGGCTGAACTGGTCACCGCGCAGGGATTCGCCCTCGAGCGCGGCGATTGCGGTCACGCCAACGGCATCACCGACTTCGCTACCCATACCGTCCGGGTCCGCGCCGACGTCGACGACGCCATGAGCGTCCGGGTCCTCGCCCACGAACTGGGCCACGTCCTGATGGCCCACCCCACCACCGCTGAGGGGCTCGTCGACTGCCGCGGCGTCCGCGAAGTCGAAGCCGAGTCGGTCTCCTTCACCGTCGTCGGCGCACACGGCCTGGACGCATCCCAGTACACGTTCCGCTACGTCACCGGCTGGGCCACCCAAGCCTCCGGCGACCTCACCCCCGAGCAGGTGGTCCGCGCCACCGGCCAACGCGTCATCGAAACCGCCGACAAGATCCTCGCCCACACCCTCCCGGACCGATCCCCTTCAGAGACAGCGCTCGACGCCCTCGAAGCCGACGTCAACCGCACGATCGCCACGCCCCGAGGCTGGCCCACGTCCCAACCCGCAGCGTCGACCACAGCGCGCGAACGGACCGCGCCAACCCGTGACCGCAGGCACGAACGAGCCGCGAGTGTGCGGCCATGAGCCCTGCCGAGATCCTGGCAGCCGCGATCGGTCACGTCCGCAACGCCACCTGGCAACTGCTCGGCAACAACCAGCCCGACGGGCTGGGCCTCGGCCTGGAATGCCTCGACCTCGAAGCACTCCTCAACCCCGACGACATCGACCCCGACGTCCCGAATCCCGAGCCGAGCCCTGCCGCGTCCCTCTCCGAAGCTGCCCGGCTCCTCCGCTCCGTGCCCGACCAGGTCGCACCCGCCGCGTGGCCCGTGCTCGCCTCCCTGACAGCGAAGCTGGGCTGACCGGTGGCCACCACCATCGCCGACCTCACTGCCCAGCTCGACCAGACCGCGGCCGCCCTCGCCGCAACCCCGACCGACCCCGACCCGAACGCGCACGCCGCAGGCTGGATGCTGCTCGCCGACCGCGCCAGCCGCGCAGTCGAACAGCTCAGCCTCGGCGGCCAGTCCGTCGGTATCGGACTGCGCCCCTACCTCGAATCACTCGTCGACGGGCCCGACCGGCCACTGCCAGGCCACACCACGCCCGCCGCACCGCTGGCCCGAATGTCACTCACCATGGGCGCGATCGCCGACGTGCTCGCCGACAACCTCCGCAACCGGCCCCGCCCCGAATACGTCGGGCGAGAAGCCGCCAAACTCGCCGCCACCCTCGCCGCGCCCCTCCACCTCGCCGCCCGCTGGTCCCACACGGGCCTGCAGGACCGTGACCTGGCCAGCGCCCACCGAGTCCTGCGCGGACGCTTGGACAACCTCGCCGCCGCCACCGAACCCTGGGCGCTCATCCCGCCGGCACGTCGCGACAGCGTCCTCGCCGACCTCCGCATCCGCACCCCCACGGCCCCCGGGCTCGACGGAGCAATCGCCGCCTGGGCCGACGAAGCACTCCTCGTCCTCGGCGACCGCCACCGCACCTCCAGCTGGGCCATGCAAGCCATCGCCGGCAACCTCGCCCTGATCAGCCACGCCGCCTACAACCTGGCCGAGCACGCCATCCGCCACGGCGCCCTGCCCGAGACCGCATCCCAAGCACTGGCCACCTCTGCCACCGCGTGGCGCGCCGCCGCCACCTGGCCGCCCTATCTCCGCCTCGGCGGCAGAACCAACGACCTGCGCACCCTCAGCGCAGAACTGAAAACCCGGCTCGCCACCGAACCCCCCACAACGATCGCCGACACCCGCCACCTGCTCCACCTGGCACTCCCCGTCGCCGAAGCACACGCCACCACCATGGACAGACTCGCCCGCAGCCACGACCTGTGGATCCACGGACCCTCCCTCGGACCCTCCGCCGGCGACATCCCCAACTGGGAGCCCGAACCCTGGTGGTCCTTCCAAGGCATCGCCCTCGCCAAGACCGCGCAGATCGCCCACCAGGCGCTCGACAAGGCATGCGTCTCGCTCGCCGTAACCCCGGACCGGGCCACGCCGAGGTCGCTGCCGCTCGGCTGGCCACCCGCATGCGAGCCGCCGACGAACGGGCACCGTGAGGGTGAGGCTCGCGGACGGGACGTCGCCATCAGTCGGGAGCCAGCGAGATGACCGACTTCGTTCCGACCGACCATGCCGCCGAGCTGGAGCACATCTAGGGCTTGGTGCACTCGTCGCGCGGCGCCGCCCGGCGCGCGGTCAACACCGAGTTGCTGCGGCTCTACTGGCTGCCACACCCCGGGAAGCTGCCGGCACCGGGGCGTCAGGGGCGCCTAGCGAGCCGACACCAGGACAGAATGAGCTACCGGGAGTGCCCACCCACATCGCCCCGATAGGGTGGGCATTCGAACTCAAGGCTAGAAGGAGGTTGCTGCCATGACGATGCCGGCTGACGCCTTCACTGTTCATGCGCTCCGGGTGAGACAGTGGCTCCCGGACTGGGACCAGGTCAACTTCGATCCACAGCAGAACCAAGCCAAGCCTGCGCCTCATTTCTATCTGTTTTCGCTCTCAGCAGCACAGCTTCGGAAGCTATCGGCTATCTACCGCCGCGACGTGAGTGGCATGACGGCCCGCAAGGAAGATCTCGGCATTCAGCGTCGGCACGATCCGGAGCGCAGCGCAGAAATACGCAGGTATGTGGTGGAGGGTTTCCCGCGTTCTGGACTCAGCGAGGCGCAACGCACAGATCCTTCGAACGACGGACTCCGGAAGCCTGGCTGGTTACCAACGGCAGTGGTGGTGAACATCCTCAACGTTGGTGACGAGCGCAACGGCAACCGAATCGACGCGGCGCACGTGGTGAATGTGACGGATGATTCGGGGGAGCCTTTCGCGACCCTGACGCTTCCCGAAGACGTTGACGACGCCTTGCCCCCCATCGAGGTGATCGACGGTCAGCACAGACTCTTCGCGTTCGACGATAGCGACCCCGATCTAGCCGATTTCGAGTTGCCGGTGGTCGCCTTTCATGGGCTGGACATCTCATGGCAGGCGTACCTGTTCTGGACGATCAACATCAAGCCAAAGAAGATCAACGCCTCACTCGCGTTTGACCTCTATCCGTTGCTCCGTGAGCAGGACTGGCTGGACAGTGGGGATCGCATCCTCGTCTACCGGGAGAGCCGGGCACAGGAGTTGACGGAGATCCTCTGGGCCACTCCGGAGAGCCCTTGGTACAAGCGAATCAACATGTTGGGGGGGCCCCGCAGAGATAGCGGTCCCGTGACTCAAGCGGCCTTCGTTCGGAGCCTCATCGCAAGCATGGTGAAGCCGTGGGCTCCCAGCGGCCGCCAGAAGGTCGGCGGCATCTTTGGCGGAACACCGAACCAGAACGAAGGCCTCGCGTGGTCACGCGTCCAGCAGAGCGCCTTCCTCGTTACTGCGTGGAGGATTCTCGCAGAAGCCGTCAGGCAGACCGACTCGGAGTGGGCGCGCACAATACGGGAGGAGGCGGCGCAGCTCGACGACTTCTCAGGTGGCGACGCAGCGTTCAGCAGCGGGTACAGCCTTCTCGCGACCGATCAAGGGGTCCGAGGATTCCAGCACGTTGTCAATGACTTGGCCTACATACGGCAGAAGCCCCTCAGCCTCGCCGAATGGCGAGATGCCGGCAACTACGTTGACGTAACAAGCGAGAATATCGCGGCTACCGCACACGTCATGCCTGACCCCATTCGAACTTTCCTGAGGGGGATCGCCGAGAGTCTCGCGACGTACGATTGGCGAACCAGCAGCTTCCCAGGCCTCTCCGATAATGAACGCCTCACCAAAGCGGCGCTTCGTGGAAGCGGCGGCTACAAGGAGCTGCGTGACCAGCTCATCGCACATCTCCAAGACTCGACCAACACGGACGTGGCGAGGGCGGCCCTCGAGCTGAGGGTCTGGGCGTAGTGGCGCAAGTCCAAGCGGTGCCGCTGTCGGGCCTAGATCCGATCAACCTACGCGGACAGCTCTTGTCAGCAGTGAGTCAGTTGAAGATCTCCAGTGGGGGAACGTGGCTTTCCCCCAACAACCCTTACCTGACGGGTGGATCACGGAAGATCGTCGACGACTGCAGGAGTCAGACTGCAGCCTTCGGGGATGTCGCCGAGTACGTCGGAGCCTCCGCCTTTGTCCACTGTGCAGATGCGTGGAGTTATATCGGGCGAGCCACAGATGCCCTACTGAAGGGAGACCTGCATGCAGCTGTGCACTTGGCGTACTACGCCGAGCTCAGAGCTGCCAAGAGTCTCTTGGCTTCCGAAGGGGTATTCGTCGGCAACTACTACAGCTGTGCGCTAGACGCCAACGCTACATTGACCAAGGTCAGTGGGGGAGGTACCCACCTTGCAGCTTGGGAATTGATCTCCGATTGGTTTCTGCAGCCTCGTTCGCTGATGGCCATTGCCCGCCTCATCGCTCCCGGCGGGCAGCAACTTCAGGCGTGGGTGGGTGCGGTTCCTGGAGGCGTCAGCGCAGTCATGCAAGACATGCTCGCTGGTATTGCCTTCGACCTACACTCCTTTGCGGAGGATCGCGAGCGCCGGAATTTGGCGAGTTATGAGCCCTCGACACTCGCAGCGCCGACTCTCGGCGTGGATGCGATTCGCAGAACAGTCGCGGAGGTTTGGTCCGAGATTGAGCCAGTGTTGGGAGGCGACTTCCCGGGCGTCGACAGAGCGGTGCTCGCCAATGTTCTTTTCCGCCAATATTCCGCACAACATGCGATTCCGGATCCCCATGATTCGTCCCGAACCGTCATCGACTGGTCTGGCTGGGAGTCCTGGGTGAACTCGCTCACGCCGTCATCGCTGAACCCGTCAGCCCTCAGAGACGTCCTGCGCAGCGACCCGACGGGTTCGGACTTCCAGGCGATACTCGGATCAGCGTTCGTCGACACATCGGGGATGACTGATCCGGCGGAGTTCATACGTCCGATGCTTGGCCGCGCCACAGTTCTCGCGCGGCTCGCAACCGGAATGTGCCGTCGGGTATTGGCCGACGCTGGTAAGGCTATCGGTGATCTGGCACCCTGGACTCAGTCGTTCGCCATCTCCCGCGGACACATCGAAGTGGCCCCACTGCCCTATCCGGCCACGGACTTGTTGGCGGACCTGGACCTCCCCCGCGAGGTCCTAGAGCAATCGCAAGCGCCGACGCTCAACGTCCTGCTCCGAGACCTCTCCAACGGCATCGGACTGCTTGGGCAGACGGACCGAGTTGTGGCATGGAGCTTCGCGTGAGGTACATGGGGAGCAAGACTGCGCTTCTCGGTGGACCTCTCGGCGAGATCTTGCTGCGCGAGGCGTCCGGTGCCCGACGGTTCGTGGACCTGTTCGCCGGTTCCGGCGCAGTCGCGCACTTCGTGTCTCAGAAGACCGACTTGCCCGTCCTGAGCGTTGATCTTCAGGAGTACGCACGCGTCCTTACAGCCGCGATCACCGAACGAACGACAAGCCTGGCTGGTGACACTTCGCTCAAAGCTTGGATATCGGCGGCCTCGGCGCGGGCGGAATCGTCGGATCAGACGGAACTGACCGCCGCCGCGGTCAAGCAGGCTCGGGCCGAGGCGAGCGCAACCGGAGAAGGATTCATCACCAGACACTATGGCGGATACTACTTCTCGCCAGGCCAAGCGAGGATGCTCGACTATCTCCACAGCACGCTCCCTGAATCGGAGCCGGTTCGAACCGTCGCGCTCTCGGCTTTGCTTCAAGCAGCGAGTGTTTGCGCCGCAGCGCCCGGTCACACAGCTCAGCCGTTCCAGCCCACGAAGTCGCTGCTGCCGTACATCGCCACGGCTTGGTCGCGAAGCGTGACTTCAGCAGTCAGCACGGCCGTCGAGCAGATCGCTCCCGCCTTTGCGCGCCAGAGGGGAACGGCTCTTGTCGGCGATGCCGGATCGATCGTGGCGACACTGGACGACGGCGACCTCGTGTTTTGTGACCCGCCCTACTCCGCTGCACAATACAGCCGCTTCTATCACGTTCTCGAGGGGATCGCGCGAGGCGGATGGGATGACGTCACCGGCAGCGGTCGAGCCCCAGACCGGTCTTCCCGCAAGACGTCCGACTTCAGCATGAAGTCGAAGGCTCGCGCGGCGATGAAGGGGCTGCTTGACGGGCTTCGTATACGCGGGTGTCGAGCCGTCGTCACCTTCCCCGACGCCGACGCTAGTAACGGGCTGAGCGGGCAGGAGGTTATCGCCATGGCAACCCGCGATTGGTCGGTCGAGGCGCACTATGTCGAGTCGATCCACAGCACGCTGGGCGGCTCAAGTGATGGCGGCACTCGCGGAGGTCGAAAGAAATTGAAGGAGGCGGTCATCGTGCTCACACCACGTTCCCCCGTCCTCGAACTCCCACTCGTGCTGTCGCAGCATCGTCAGATGCCCGACCAGCGACCGACCACGGCAGCGCTAAGTGCGTAGGCGCGGCGCCTTCCCTCCTTGAAGGTTGCACGCCAAGCCTTGCTGATCGGCGGGTGAGGTTCGCCAACCACCGATCAGCCGGGTGTAACCAACCCGATGGCCCCGGACATCTAGCTGCGCTGACGCCCAACTCCAAGACTCACGGACTCTCACGGCAATGGCCGGAACCAGCGAACTGGATGCTCGAAGCTCAACAGCACTTCCCGCAAGCACCCCAGCAAGCGTCGGTAGCCAACCGATTGGCGAAGGCTTGCGCCTAGCTGAATTCGCGTGCTTACGTATCTTGGCGTCCGGATCAGGACACCGTGGATTCCCGGCGACATCACCGATGAGGGACAGCGGGCACCTGACCTGGGCCTCGACCGCCTCCATGCCGAACGACTCAAGGTCACCTCCTCCCGCTCCTCGCGGTCGCCCGGGTGCCCGGACCCGCACCCGAGGCTGGTGCGATGGAGGCCCGGCACGTAAGGTGACTAACAACACGCAGAGCCCGCCCCGCGCGAACGGGACGGGCTCGGGGACGGAGGCTCAGCAGCCCCCGAACATGCGTAGCAACACCAGTAGGGTTTGGGCTGCCTGGAGCAGTGTGCGCAACACCTCCAGGCGCTCAGTCCGGTCGTGGCGGTCCGGTGCTCGCTTGTTCGTCATCATCACCCCCTTCCTTCGCGTCGGATCCACACCATTGCACAGCAGGATGTCTGCGATCGAGTACACTGATATCGCGGGTAAACCCGCCAGTAGTGCATCGATTCGTTCACGTTGCGAGAACGCTTACTGGCAGGTTTATACGCCCAGGTTTAGGGGGCGAGATTGACCTTGTCGCATCTGACGGCGTTGGAGTTCGACTTTTCTCGACCCCTGACCATCAAGGAGCGCGGAGCGTTCAAGGCTCGCCAAGGGCGTTTGCTCGGACCTTTCGGACACTCAGCCGACGACGCAACAAGCAGCCTCAATGGATTCGGTTCGATCAACGGAGGTCTGGCGCTGAGGCACCAGTTCGTCGTGCTTGATACTCCGATCGACTCTGACGCAGTGTCTGATCGACGTGCGCCGCCGAGAGCACTGCGGCCACCGGCCACGCGGATATCCAGCAGTCAAGGCGTGGCATTGCGCCTGGAACTCGCCGCGCTCTCGATGGCCCAGATGAAGACGACGGCTGGACACCGTGCCCATCTACCTGGTCTGTCCATAGCCGAGTACGGCTCGGGGATCGGATGGACGGACCTTGTAGCCACCAACGCTGTGAAGTCTGGCGAGGGTCAGAACTACAGCGCGGTCCGCGACAAGAAGGCGAGGTCGGTGCGGACCGCTCTGCAGACCCTCAACGAAGCCGGACTAGTCGAGCTTCGCAGCGCTCCTGGCAGAGCCGGCCGGTACGAAGGCTTCTCGCTCAGGCACGAGGCAGGGACCCAGCTTTCCGGCGACCCGCGTCCCTACCAAGTGCCCGGTCCAACCGAGGACGAGGTGTTCAGATTGCCGGAGGGATTCGTAGAGCGGGGCTGGCTCCACGTCCTCGAAGACTCAGAGATCACAGTGCTCCTGATGGTGGCGTCGGCCAGGGGATCACTGTGGATCGGTCGGAGTGACATGGACCTTGAGCCTGGTGAGGTAGCTATTCCTGCGGACGCGCGCCTGCGTCGGTACGGAATCCATCGCGACCCCTTCTCCTTCGCACGCAAGACGCTTGAGTGGTTCGGGCTGCTAACCGTGCGCGAGGTGGCTCGGCATCCCGATGGGCGCGCTGAGGACGACGAGCGGCGTCTGCACCGGCTGGCGCTCCGGCCCGATGGCTTTGAAGAGGAGGCCCTCGCTAAGGTCACCGGAGCAATCGCGCTTCAGCTCAAGCGGGGCTGAGAGTTGGTTCGATTCAAGAGGTAACCGCCCCGGGACGGTCCTCTGCCTCGAAATGTCGCCGTGGACTCATGTTGTCCAAACACTTGGCGCCATCTAGGGCGGGGCAGTCGTCTGGGTCTGTCGTTGCTGGCGTCGTTGAACGAGGCAGGGCGATGTGCTGGAGCGGTGTCGGCATCCCGATCGCCGCGAACAAGGCCAACGGAGCCCGGGACTGCATGTCTAGACTCCACGATCGACGACCCACTGCCGCTGGATTGGCCCGTTCACTCACTTCAGGTCGAGACCCCCCACCTCCCGACGCTGCGCGCTTCAGGATCGAACAGGCGGTAGGTCGGGTCCCACAATCGGCCGGAGTGAGTCCACGCCCGCGAGCATCCGGCCCTCTCACGAGACCTCATCTACTCGAGGTGGGGCTTCCGCGGACTTGGCCCACAGCGCCGTGATCTCATCCAGCAGCTGCGGTGGGAAGGTCACCGAAGCCCGGGTGGTGACGCGCCGACTGGCTTCATCGAAGCCGTCCATGGTGTTCAGCACCAGGCCGCCCTCCATCTGAGCAGCGTGGCCGAGAAGGTCGACGGTCTTCCGGACAAACATGTACGCCTGGTCGACGTCAGCGAACACGATCTGAGAAGCGTAGTCGTGGCTGTACGCCTGATTGGGTGTGAACCTGTCAGGGTCACCCTGGCAGGAGTACTGGGTGTCGATACCGAAGGCCCACAGCGAGACGAGCAAGTCACGCATTCCCTCGTCGACCTCGATGCCGTCGATCTCGATCTGCCGGTGGCCGCCCCGGTGTACTTCTCTGTGACGTCGCGTACGCCTGCTCGTTCATGCTGCCTGCCCAACCGGCAGCCGGCGACGTGACCCCGGCGGAACTGGTCGCGCCTGGCATCGGACAACTGGATACGCATGAACTCGATCCTCATTCTGGTGAGGTCGAGCTGTTCCTCGATCAGCTCTCGAAGCATGGTCACATCGTCACAGGTGGCACTGACCTTCCCGCGTCGCTTTCGGCCACAGAGTCCGGATCCCGCCCTGAAGTCAGCTGACTGCGAGCGGGGGTGGGATTCGCCCCGGGGGGGCCGGACTGGACGCAGCATGGAGCGGTTGCTACGCACCAAGTCCGGCGACGAGTGTGACCGTTGCGCATGAGCGGTGACAGATGGATCCGGAACGCGTGTCGAGGCCCGCCATGCTGTGTGTTTGGGAAGCCCCGGCTGCTCTTGTCTGATTCGGATCGGTCGGGGCATTCACCGCCACGGGGTTGTCTGGATCCGTCAGACCTGCGGAGACCCCATAGACTCCAGTCGTGACGGAGGAACGAAACCTGGATCCCCGACTGCTCGAGTGGTGGGAGTCGCTCAGCGGCCAGCAGATGCGACAAGCCAGGGAGGTGGCACAGACGACGGCACGTCTGCTTGACCCGGACGCGGTCTATTCGCTGCTCCGGAGCCACCAGCTGCTCGTTGCGACCTACTGGACTAGCAGCGAGGACGGGCCGAGTTTCCGTATGCCCGACGCGGTCGCTGACTTCATCAACTGCCAGCCCGACCGGTCGCACTGGCGAGGAGTCGGGTCGACCGAGGCCGCTGCTGAACAGGCCGCCCGGCACCTCGGGCACTCCAACTTCCATCTGGCCGAGCACGGCGGTTTCAGCAATGGAGAGTCGACGTGGACCTTCGTTGAGGGCGAGGCCCGGAACAGCCGCTGATAGCGGATCGGCCGGTTGTGCGCTGACCGGCGTGGCGTGGCGGCGAGGCGCCCCGGATCGGGACCATGGGCACACGGCACAGGCAGAGTTGTTCCGTCGGAATGGGCCCACATAAAGAGGCGGTACGGGTAAGCCGCGTCGGGAGGTCCCCTCGTGTGACCAATGACCCGGGCGAGCTTCTGTCAATACTTGATGTTCACCGGGAGCGGGTCGTAGAGGGCGTCGTTGTTCCAGTCCATCGTGGTGAGTGCGAGGACGTCGTCGGCTTCTCGCTCCAGTGGCCCAGAGCCGGCGTCGCGGGAGATGAGAAGAGGGCTGGGAATACTCTTCGCGACCTGATAGAAGTTGCCGTTGCCTGCTGCGAGACGCGGCGCGGTGCCGTTGACGTAGAGAAGGGCGTCGCGGCCGGATAGGAACTGCATCGTGCCACGGTGGACCGGCCAGTTAGCCGGTTCACTGCGCCCGTTGCTGAGCGGGCAGCGACTAAGCGAGCTCCGCGCCACCGTGTGCTTCCCCGCACGCGCACGCACTCGATCTCTCCGCCGGCACTCCAGGCGTCGAACACGCCGTTCACCTCGGTGTCGCGGAAGACGGTGGTCTTGTGGACGACAATCCGACGGGGGAGGTTGCCGGCGTTCAGTTCGCCGGCGGTGGCCGGCTTTAGGGCGTCGGGGTTGATCGCTGTGGCGGGGTCGCCGTCACAGCCGGCGTACAGGTACAGGTGGTTCGCGAGCCGGCCGCGGGTGGCGCCATTGTAGAGGAGTTGGCGGGTCCCTTGGCCGTTGAGGGCGATGTGGCACGTGTCGACGGTGGAGCCCTGGGCGGTGTGGATGGTGCGGGCGCAGCCGAGGTCGACGTGGTCGCGGACGTACCAGGCGGGCAGTGTGAGGGTGCGGCCGGTCGCTTCGTGCTTGGCGTCGACAGGCCCGTCGGGGTGCACGTGCAGGGCTTGCCACCAGTCGCCGTTCTTGACGTAGTCGGTGGGGCTGATGCTCAGGCTGCGCCGGTTCTCGCGGGTGACGATCAGGTCGCCGGCGGCGACGTGGAGCCCTGTGCGGAGCCGGGTTTCGGGCCCGTGGACGGTGCCTTCGTTGATCAGGTCAGCGCGGGCGCGGGCGTTGAGTTGCGTGGTGAGTTCGTTGCAGTGGCCCAGCATCAGCGACGTACGGCCTTGGTCGAGGTCGTGTCTCCACGCTGTGTAGACGGCTTCGGGGATGCCGGTCTGGTCGTGGAGGTGGACGCGGCCTTGGTCGAGGTGCCGTTGCTTGGTGTGTGGCGAGAGTTGCCAGGCGAGCGCGAGCACCCCCCGCTCGTGCTCGGGGACACTTGGCCCGCTCGTCGGATTCCCTCCCGGCTACTGAGCGCTTGCCGCACACCCGCCCCAATCGTTTCGCTCGGCTGGGCTCGAGGGCAGGCAACCGGAGCGTGTCACCTGCTGGAGCATCCGATGCCGCGAAGCGGCGCCAGAAGGCAGCTTGCCGATCCGAGCCGCCGACCGAGGATGTTGTCTGCTGTAGATATTGCGAGGCGTTGCTCGTCGCGCGTTCCGGTTGACCGCCTGGCTTCCTCCCGCAGGACTACTTCTGCGTATTCACGGGTAGGTGATGGTCTGGCCCGCGCAGACCGAGGAGAGCGTTCGTAGGGTCTTTCCGGAGGTGTCGGTGATCAGCCAGTTGTCTTGGCATCTGTCGGCTACGATCGCGTCTTTGGCGGTGGTGGTTTGTCCGGGGGTGGCGGTTGCGACGGGGTCGGGGGTCGGTTCGATCCACGGCCTCTTCAAGACGATGGTCTGGTCGGAGTTGTTGGTGATCGAGACCGAGTCCGTCTTGCCCCATCCGGGGCTTTCGCAGCCGGTCAGGCTTAGTGCTGCGCAGGCGGCGAGGAGGATGAGGATCGGGGCTTTCATGGGCGGCCTTTTGCTGGGGTGGTCCCAAGGCTAGTACCCCGGGGGCTTGCTGTGCGGATTCGCCGGTGTCGAAGTCGTCGCGGGTGTTCAGCAAGGTACTCGGCTGAGACTTTGGTGGTTTCTGCATCTGGTTGACGCAGGCGCAGTACTGTCCAGATGCAGTAACCCCCCCGGGCCTGGAGGCATGTTTCCATGCGAGTCGTGTCGCGGAATTCCGCAGTATTTGCGTTGACTGTTGTTCTGCTTGTTGGGACGTGGCAAGGGGCGCAGGCGTCTCCGACACCGGTCCCCACTCCGCGGGCCGACCCGATCGGAGCCGCCGCGGGTGTGTCGGCCAGAGCTGGGATTGAAAGGACTCTTCAGGATGCCGAACGGGCAAAGTCCAGCACTTATCGATCATCACGGCCTGCGGTGGTGACCCCGCACGTCAAGGCAGGGTCGCGGTCCGTCCGGCGCCTCATCTCCGATCTGTCGTCGGGGCGGATCACGGATTCCAAGGCGGGACGGATCGCCGCGCGGTTGGTCGCGCGCCAGTACGGCTTCTCTCGCAAGTCAGTGCCCCGGCGATACCACGGAACGCTCGGGCGGATCGACATCGAAGCGCTTTCGGTGCTCGCGGCGAGGGCGTCAGCGCAGGTCGTTCCGGCCGGAGTACCGGAAGCAGGGGCCGGGGAATCTGGCTGTGTGCCGCTGGGTCTGGAATGCTATGCCGATTCTGCACACTTCGAGTTCCTGTGGGACCCGGCATCGCTGACGAAGGATCAGCTCGCCGACGTGGACGGCAGCGGTGTGCCGGACCAGGTTGAGAAGAGTCTTGACGTGATGGAGAAGGCATGGGCCTTCTTCCAGGATCAGCTTCACATGATCGGTCCGACCGACACGGTCACGGTGTGGTGGGGGAATCCAGTGGAGTCGGCGATCACAGATCGGGGCGCATCACTCGGTCTAGACCTGATCTTCATGCCCGCCGACTACGACACCGCCTATCTGCCGGTCCACGAGCTGTTCCACCAGTTCCAGTGGCACTACTTGATGGCCGCAACAGTGGTGATACCCAACATGTTGCCAAATCTCCTCCTGATCAACTGGTGGATGGAGGCGACGGCGGAGTGGGCAACCACTCAGTACGCCCTGTCCACGGACCACACAACCACCAACGCCCAAGATGTGCCTGAATCGAAGCATCTTCTGGACTTCTTCAGCACGACCGACAAGGCGCTGAGCTATGGCGATTTCACCAACGGCTTCAGGCAGTACGGGGCGGTTGCGGCTGTCCAACTGCTGACGGAGTGGTTCGGGCAGGATTTCGTGACCTACTCCTGGCAGAGCGTCGGCGGCAAGAGTGTGCTGGATGGGGTCAGCCAGCTCGATGATGCTCTCGCTCGACTCGACGATGGCGACATGGCCGGCACGCTCCCGTCGCTGTGGCTGAGCCTGTACACCACCTGCGACCCGGCCACCGCCGCGTCCGGCGCCCAGTCCAGTGTGTTCGAATCCTGGTGCGCCGCCCACGTGGTGAACGAACTCGGGCTCAAGACAGAGACTCAGCCGGCAGGGTCGGTGGCTCGGCCCGTCCATTCTGCGTCCTCCAGCCGCCGCGACTCACACACGTTCGCCCAACTGGGCGCAGGCGGCGCCGTGTTCCAGGACATCGCCACCCCCGAAAGCGGCATCGGCGCACCCCTACAGATCACAGTGGACGCAGCCGACGCGAGCCACCTGGCCGTGTTCGCCTACGCATGGGGAAGCAGCCCTGGCGACTGGTGCGCGTCCGACAACACCTTCGACGGCTCCTACGGCACGACAGGCGCGACCGAGCTGTCGACCAAGATCGTGGCGCCCAGCGAATGCCCCAACGTGACGGTCATGATCACCGACACCCAGGTGACCCACCACGACGACCAAGCCGTCACGGTGGGCTGGCGGACCAAAGCCACCGGCGCGGTAATCACCAACGGCACCATCTCGCTAGGCGTGAGCTCGACGGGCAGCCTCTACAACCAACACGCCGCAGACGGCACCCCGGTCGGCCTCATGGACAACGCATCTGGCGGTGATGGCCTCGCATCCGTGACGCACGCCGACTCATGGTTGTTCTTCCTGCAAGATGAGACCGGTGCGCTGGATGGGCGTGCCGGCTCCTACCTGAGTCAAGAGGCGATTCCGAGAGATCCTTCGGTTGTTGACTTCTGGGCGACGTCATCCGAGGCAGCCTCAATTGTTCAGGTGGGCCCCATCGAACTCGTGCAGTACTACCACCCGTCCAGCAACCCGCACGCCTACCAACTCGACGTCTCGGTCCGAACAGACCAAGACATCCCAATTGCAGCGGACACGGAAACGATCGTCTACCGCAGGACAATCGCGACGCCTGTCTACGGCAACTACGACGAAGCACTGCCCAGCTACGTGACAGTCGGCCACGATCCCGCCCAGACCGAGGTCGCTGGCTACACCAACAGCGGCTCCGGCATAGGGACGATTGGGGATAGCCAACTGCTCACCCCGGTGGATATCGCTACCCTCGACGCCTGGGAAACACACAGCCAGGCGATGGGCATCGACCTGTACCTGACGCCCACCAGCCCACAGATCACCCTCTACATCGGTGCCGCACCCGAAGCAGACGCCCCCAGAGTTGTCAACAGCCTGAACGCGGGCACCTACCTCCTCAGCACCCCACCATCTGAGGAGAACACAGACCCCAGGCTGACCGTTATCCTCGCCCACTGAGCCCAGTCCCACCTGCCAGGAGACCCCGCCGCCGTCCGCGTCCAGGCCGGTGTCGAGGTCCACCTCGGTGACGTCACCGAACCGGCCAGCCTTGCAGCCTGCTTCGCGCACGCCCCAGAGGGGCGCCTCATCGTGATCCACTGCGCCGCCGTCGTCACCCTGACTGCCGGCTACAACCAGCTCGTCCACGACGTCAACATCACCGGAACCGCCAACATCATCGACGCCTGCCTGGCCAAGGACGCGACCCGCCTGATCTACGTCAGCTCCACCGGAGCGATCCCCGAGACGCCCCACGGGACGCCGATCACCGAACCCGACCGCTTCGACCCCGATCTGGTCGTCGGCTACTACAGCAAGAGCAAGGCGGCCGCGTCCCAGCTCGTACTCGACGCGGTCCACGAGCGGGGTCTGGACGCCACCATCGTGTACCCGACCGGCATCTGCGGACCCGACGACTACGCCTACGGTCCCTTCACCCGCTTCATCCTCGACTACTGCCGCGGCGGTATGCCCGCCGGCGTCGAAGGCAGCTTCAACGCCGTCGATGCCCGCGACGTCGCCGACGCGATCGTCGAAGCCTGCCAGCGTGGCCGGACCGGTGAGGGCTACATCCTCGGCAACCAGATGGTCAGCATTCCCGAGCTGTTCGGGCTGCTCAGCGACCTCACCGGCGCGCAGCGAGTCACCCGGATCGTGCCCAAGTGGGCGGCCGGAATGCTCGGACGTGGCGGCGACCTCGTCCAGCGACTCACCCGACGCCCGCAGGCACTGACCAGCTTCGCCGTCTACAACCTCACCCGGAACAACGAGTTCGACTCCACCAAGGCCCAACGCGAACTGGACTTCCACCCCCGCCCCTTCGAGTCCCGATGTAGCCGACCTCGTCGACGATGATGAGTCCGTAGCGGCGGAGCCGGCCGAGTTCGGCGTTGAGTTTGCCGAGGGTGTGGGCGGTTTTGAGCCTGGTGACCCAGTCGATGGCGGTGGCGAACGCGACCCGGTGGCCGCGGTGGGCTGCTTTGATGCCGAGCCCGATCGCGAGGTGGGTCTTGCCGGTGCCGGGGGGTCCGAGGAGGACGACGTTTCGGGCTTGGTCGAGGAAGGTGCCGGTGGCGAGGTGGGCGATCACGTCACGGCCGAGGGCTGGTTGGTGGTTGAAGTTGAACTCCTCGATGCTTTTGCGGGTCGGGAACCCGGCGTAGCGGATCCGCATGTCGGCACCCGAGGCGTCGCGGGCCGACACTTCGCGGTCGAGTACGGCGGCGAGGTATTCCTCGTAGCTCCAGCCATCGGTACGGGCTTGGTCGGCCAGGCGGGTCGCGTGGTCCCGGATCCGGGGCGCTTTCAGCGCGGTCGCCAGGTGGGTGATGTCCTTCACCGGATCGGTCATGACGCCACCACCTGCTCGATGGTGACGCCGAACGCGGTGTCGTAGCAGGCCAGGTCACGGACCAGATCAGCATCGGGATCGGGCGCCGGTCGTGGCTGCTGGTAGGCGGCCCGCAGCCGGGCAGCGGCCTCGACATGGTCAGGGTCGGCGATGACTTGTCGGGTGGCCCAGCATCGCGGGTGACGGGCTAAGACTTGTCCGCCGCGGGTCACCACCACCTGATCGAGGCCGGCGGTGACCTCGACCATGGTGCCGATCCCGGACGGGTCGACGGAGTAGTCGTTGCTGGCGACCCGCACGTAGTAGTCACGGCCGAGCCGTACCTGCTGACGCCAGCCGGTCACTGGTGGCACCGGCGGCAGGGTCAACATCGCAGCCCGGTCCAGCTCGATCAGCTGGGCAGGCTGGGCCCCCAGCCGGCGCACCGTGCGACGGTTCGCAGCCGGTAGCCACTCGGCGAGTTGGGTGTTGAAGTCGGCCGGGCCGGTGAACGTGCGGCCGGGCAGGAACGAGGTCTACAGGTGCTGGTTCGCCCGCTCCACGATGCCCTTGGTCTCCGGGTCGTAGGGCTTGCACTGAACCAGACGGCAGCCCAGCACCCCGATCAGCGAGGTCACCTCACCGGTCAGGTAGCCGCGGCGGCCGATCCCGGCCTCGTTGTCCCACACCAGCCGGCGGGGCACCGCCCGCAGCTGATCACGCAGCAACAGCCACATCCCCGCCACCAGGTCCGCAGTGGTCCGTGACGGAAGCATCACCGCGGTGAGGAACCTCGAGTACGCGGCCACCATCACCAGCACCGGCGGGCTCGCCTGCTGGCCGGCACCGGTCGGGATCCTGACCGGCGGGAACCACAGATCGCACTGAACCGCGTCCCCGGGCAGCCACACCAGCCGGTCAGCCGGATCGGCCGGGGCGTACTCCGGACGGAGCCGGGCGACGTTCTCCCGCAACCACGAGATCGACCCGGTCCAGCCGACCCGCTCCGCGATCACCGACGCCGGCATCGTCGGGGTCTCAGCCAACAAGCGGCGCGCCATCGGCTCGACCTCCAGCCAGGCCGAACTGGTCACCGCCGGCCGCTGATACCTCGGTGGCCCTTCCGCCGCCAAGGCTCCAGCAACGGTCGCCCGCGCGATCCCCAGCTGCTTCGCGATCGCCCGCTGCGACAACCCATCACTCCGGTGCAGCCGCCTGATCAGTGCCCAGTCCTCCAACGAGATCACCCGTCCAATCGTGGTCAGGTGGCCCACTTTTCGACCGGCGCGAATGGCCTAGTTTTCGACCGTCGTCGTCACTCGGCCTGGCGCAGCTTCTCGCGCCACATCCGGGCGCCCTCTGGATTGCGTCTTGGTCCCGGGGCCATCGCGGCGACTTCGAAGCGACGTTGCCATCGCGACGCGGTTCTTCGCGCCTTCGACTGTGAGGCCGCGAAGATCGGTCTCCCAACTCCGTATGATCTTGTCGCCCATGGCGCCCAGTATCGGGCACCGACAGACGCACGCATCTGCCGCGATCGCGCAGGACGTTGGGGGAGGCAGGGCTTGATTCTGACGGGCGGAGCGCCACAATTGTGGTCATGACTGCTGAGCCGTTGCGTGAGGTCCGGGACCACTTCAGTGATGTTGTTGACCGTGTCGAGCGTCACCACGAGCGTGTCACAGTCACGCGCAACGGCAGGCCGGTCGCTGTCTTGATCAGCCCGGCGGACTTGGCTGAGCTCGAGGAGACCCTCGACGTCCTCTCCGACCCCGAAGCCCTGGCGGATATCCGGGAAGCTGATGCCGCGTACACGGCGGGCGATGTGGTGCGCGGAGCCGCGGCGGTCCGGGACCTGCGTCAGTGAACCCGTCAGAGGGCTACGAACTGGTGCTGACCCCGCCCGCGGTGCGGGCTGTCCAGACGGGCCTGCCGGAGGCGGTCGCGGCGGCGGTGATCGAGTTCATGACGGGCCCCTTGGTTGCCAACCCGCGACGGGTGGGGAAGATGCTGCGCCGCGAACTGACCGGGGTCTGGTCGGCTCGCCGAGGGACTTATCGAGTGCTGTACCGGATCAACGACACCGCCGGTGAAGTTGTCGTTCTGCGCATCGACCACCGCAGCGACGTCTACCACCACTGAGCGGCCGTCCAGCCGCGTTCGATTTCAGTGAACAGCCGGACCGTGTTACCTCGAATTGTTACCTCGGTTCCCACGTTGGCCATCGTTGTGAGCGTGACGGCCACGTTGCCCACGTTGTGTTTCCCCTAGCCACGTTTACCTGTTACATTCCCAAGCTGACAGTGCGGGTTCGATTCCCGTCATCCGCTCTAGTCAGGGATATGTTCAGACCCTTGCGTCCTTGGAACCCACCTTCGGCCAGATGATCCTCTGCGGGCCGCTGGCCAGCGTGCCCCGATACTGAACAATCCATCGAGCCGTTGCTGCTCTCGATAGCAAGCACGCGGGGTGCGGCAAAGTCGTGCGTTGGGCGGCACGACACCGGGTCTACTTTCAGGCCTTCTCGAACCCCACAGGGGACGACCCGCGTGTCGCCTTGCCGGCTGAACGGCCGCTCGATCGAGCGTGGCGGTCTGCGGCAAATTGGATCGATTTGCTGGAGATGCCTGTCCGTCCGGATTGATGCCGGTTATCGCCGGCCGCGGGCGTATCTGTTGTGCATGTAGGCGACAGCGAAGACGGTGATCCAGGCGGGCGCTGCCCGGATGATCATCTGGGGACCTCGGCCCGAGCGGGGGTCGCCGTAACACAGTTCGAGGAAATGCCGAGGAGTGCGGCGACGCCCAGACATGCCAGTTGGAGGAATGTGGAATGGGCCGTTCTTCAGTGCTCGTAGTATTCGCGTGAGGCGGCTTGAACTGAGAGCCAGTCGAAGGACTCGAGACCGGAATCCAGGGTCGAGGCGTCCGGGCCGGCGACGCACCGCGCATCGGGACCGTCGCAGCGCAGGGCGAGGGATGACGTCGAGAGACCGATCGTGCTCGACGCCCAGGTGATGCCCACGGTGGCGTCGGTGGCGCAGCCATATCCTCCGCCGGGCGTGCCAAGCTCACCCTTGGGCGCGGCGGTCGGAAGAGTCTCGCCGCTCAGGGCCACGCACTCTGTCTCGAACGCTTCGGTGATTGCTGACTTCCCCCGTGGGAACGAGCCACTCCAAGCGACATAGCGCGCCCCGTAGACTGTGCAGCGAAGGCGGAACCCCTCTTGGACCTTCCAGTTGTTCTGGCCCTCAGTGCAGAAGGCGATGATCCGGGTGCCGAGATCGGTCGTGTTGACCGCGTCCGGCAGGCTGGCCAGAGTCGTGCGGACGAACTCGATCGCAGTGTCTCGCTCTGCCGCGGCCAAGTCTCCGTTGAGCACCTCGTCGACGCTCGGCCCAGTTGGCACCGCTGCGCATCCTGACAGCAACACCAGCGTGGCCAAGAGTGCGATTCCAGAACGGCATACTCGGCGCCGCGGGCAACTGTCCGAATCGTCTGTCTTCGGATGTGGCGTGTCGAGGGCTCCGGACTGGCTCGGGATTGGCTGGCGGCTCAATGCTTCGGGTATCCGATCGGGGGTTGACACGAAGGAATGTCCTGACTGCTCTCGGGGGTGCTGGTCCGATTTGTATCAGACGGCTGTGCTCGTATCTCGAGAATCACAGAAAGATCATCACCGAGAATCGGGCTCCTCGTGCGGCCCAACGCACGCGAGGATGGACGCCTCGGGCGTTGGCGTTCAGCGGCAACCGGAACCTCCCGCCGGTCGTCAAGAAGTTCTGTCAGGGGTCTAGCCGCGTCCTCGGTCCGCTGGCTCGCGAACCGAGGCGCACCAGCCGCGCCATGTCCCTTGGATCGCCGAATTGGCGGCGTGCGCCTGCCGTTCAGCGGATCGGGACTTCGCCTGTGGCGGCGTCGATGGGTCGGCCGGTGTCTTCTTGTCGACCAGCCGAAGCGCGCCCCCGGCGGGCGATGAGGCCTTCTTCGAGCGGACGGACAGGTCGTGATCGATCAGGGCGTGTCGGTTGAGTGTCTCGGCTTGGTGGCGTGCGTAACGGCCCTCGGCCGGCCAGGGTTGGTGGTGGTCGTCGCAGTGTTGCCGTGTCCGGTCGTGGAGGCCCCAGCCACAAGATCCCCGAGCGCTGCCCGACAATCGCCCGACCCCCGAAACGAACCCAACGCACGCTCATCGGCATGCGCGTATCTGGTCCCCAGCGCCGGCGGGCGGCGCCATCCGATACCCCATGGGGTATAGTGCGACTCGTCCGGCGACGAGGCCGGGTGGAGGAGTAGCTGATGGCAGAGGTCGTTGTCCTCGGGGCTGGGGTGTCGGGTCACACGGCGGCGTTGCACCTGCGGCGGTTGCTGGGTCGTGGGCACAGCGTGACGGTGGTGTCGCCGAACGCGCAGTGGAACTGGATCCCGTCGAACATCTGGGTGGGCGTCGGTGAGATGGGGAAGTCGGACGTGGTGTTCCCGCTGGCTCCGGTGTACGCGCGCAAGGGGATCGGATTCCGGCAGGCGAAGGCGGTGGCCGTCCGGCCGAGCGGGGACAGCGAGGATTCGCGGGGTGCGGTCGATATCGAGTACACCAGCCCCGACAAGGCGGGCGCGACCGAGCGGCTGCGATATGACTACCTGATCAACGCGACGGGTCCGCGCCTCCGGTTCGAGGCGACCGAGGGCATGGGGCCGGGCGGGTTCACCCAGAGTGTGTGCACTGCTGATCATGCGGTGGAGGCGAATGTGAGGCTCCGTGAGGTGATCGAGGTGCTGCGGTCCGGCCGGCCACAGACGCTTGTCGTGGGCATGGGCCATGGCACCTGCACCTGCGAGGGGGCGGCGTTCGAGTACGTGTTCAACGTGGAGCACGAGCTGCGCGAAGCGGGCGTCCGTGACCTGGCCCGGGTGGTCTACCTGACCAACGAGGCGGCGCTGGGTGACTTCGGGGTCGACGGCATGGTGTTCGACCAACAGGGTTTTCAGACCACCAGTGAGTTGTGGACGGGGTCGCTGTTCCGCGAGCGGGGGGTCGAGGCGATCCTCGGTGCGCACGTGTCGAGGGTCACCGACGGCGTCATCCACTACGAGACCCTGGACGGGGAGAGCCACACCCTCGACTTCGACTTCGCCATGCTGATCCCGCCGTTCGGCGGGGTGCCGCTGAAGGCCTTCGACGCCGACGGCCAGGACATCACGGCGGACCTGTTCGCCCCCTCCGGATTCATGAAGGTGGACGCTGATTACACCGCGAAGCCCTACGAGGAGTGGCGGGCCTCGGACTGGCCCCAGACCTACGCCGCGCCCGGCTACGACAACGTGTGGGCGGTCGGCATCGCGTTCGCCCCGCCGCACCAGATCTCGCGGCCGCGGAAGACGCCGAACGGAACCGTCGTCGCCCCGTCACCCCCGCGCACCGGCATGCCGTCGGGCGTGATGGGCAAGACGGTGGCCCTCACGATCGCCGACCGGATCCGGCGCGGCGGTTCGGCGCCGGCGCGCACCGCGTCCATGGCCCGGATGGGGGCGGCCTGCGTCGCGTCCGCCGGTACGGGGCTCACCAAGGGTTCGGCGGCGGCCATGACCATGCTCCCGGTCGTGCCCGACTACGAGCGCTACGCCACCGGACGCGACGAGAACGAGACCCGTGGTGAACTCGGCCTGCACGGCCACTGGGTGAAGCTCATGCTCCACTACCTGTTCCTCTACAAGGCGAAGGCCCGACCGGGCTGGCGCTTCATCCCGGAGTGATCATGACGCAACAGGCCATGTACCAGCCTCCCACCGGTGGCGACCCGGTCGCCGACCTGTCGAAGGCGCCCCTGCCCACCAGCAAGACCCTCCGGTCCAGGCAGAACCTGCCGATACAGCTCCTCCGCTTCATCTCCTTCGACCTGCGGATCCTGCGCATGGTCGCCAAGGGCCACCACTAGCTGACTCGCGCGGCGCGCAACCTCGCCGGTGGAGTCGCGGCATCGCTCTGCTGACCGGCGCAGGCGAGGGACAGGAATAGCGCTCTCCAGCGCTGGCACGTCCATGTGTTCACTTCTCTCCCTGTCCCGCAAGCTCGGCTAGTGGTATCCACGGCCGTCCCCACACGCACTGTGCGTGGACGTGTTGATGGGCCAGGGCTAGATTCTGCGCGGTTGAGCGCCACATTTGTGGTCATGACTGCTGAGCCTTTACGTGAAGGTCCGGGACCACTTCAGTGACGTGGTTGATCGTGTCGAACGCCACCACGAGCGGGTTACGGTCACGCGCAACGGCAGGCCGGTTGCGGTGCTGATCAGCCCGGCCGACCTGGCCGAACGACACTGCGGCGGATCAACGCCCTCATCCAGGAGATCCTGCGCGACCCGTTCGCCGGCACGGCCAAGGCCCGAACCGTCCAGACACATCCTGTCCGGCGCCTGGTCCAACGGATCGACGACGCCAACCGTCTGGTCTACCTGGTCACTGACAAGCACATCGTGATCCTGTAAGCACGCGACCACTACTGAATGGGTGGGAGCTGCAGCGGGCGGCCACCACGCCGAGATCCACCTCATCCCCAGATGGGCTGAGCCGCCGTCGGCCGAGGGTCGGGCGACGATGGTCCGGTCCCGAGTCCGGAATAGTCCGGTCGTCCTCGGTGGTCGAAAGGGTGGTCGTTGGTACCCGAAGCGCAGTCTTGGCGTCCGTCACGCCTTCGCGACGGTCTCGGCGCGCACGATCTCCGGATCCTTCGTGGTCGCGCCCAGGCAGAACCCGGCGTGGGAGCCCCACATGCTGTCGGAGTTCCCACCGTCGGGAAGGTCGGCCCGGGTGATCAACTGACCCACGATCTCGATCCGGGCACCGTCCTGGACCTGGGTGCCGTCAGCCAGCCGGATCTCGTTGGTGTGCTCGTCGAGCGCATGGTACGTCGCGCCTGGTGGCCACACGACCCACAGTTGGCCGGGGTTGACGTCGGTGGCGAGCACGATGCAACCGTTGTCGAGGTTGACGACCACACCACTCACCGTCGTCGTGGGCCCGATCGGAGGGAAGCCGTCCGACGAGACTGGATGGTTACCCGCCAGCGAACTCGGCACGAGCCCGCAGCCCGTCGTCGCGATCACAAGCACGGCCACCATGGAGATCACTCGGACAAATCGACCAGATCGCAACTCCCAGCACCTCCCCGTCAGCACAGAGTTGCATGACGTCAGCAGCGCGGCCACCGAAACGCACTACTCTGCCGCGCTAGGCGTGCGGCCCGCGGTAGGCGATGGCGTCGAGCTGGAACTGGAGGCCGTCGGCGCCGCCGATGTGGGCGAACTCGGTCTGGATGGACTTGCGGGCGGGGTAGCTGCCGGCGAAGCGTTCCCGGAAGACCTTCTCCATGACGGGGATGTCCCAGATGTCGCGGAACAGGGCGTCCACCTGCACCACGTCCGACAGGTCGAGCCCCAACCCGTCCAGCCGTCGAACGAGGTCGTCGAGTGCACCGTGCACCTGGGCCTCCACGCTCTGCCCCACGTTGCCGACGCAGAAGCTGCAGTACACGAAGCCGCCGGCCTCCACCGCCAGCGACAGCGCCAAGTCCTCGCTCACTCCGTGACGCACCACGGTCGAACCCATGAATCCACCTCTCCAACGATCTCCCACAGGACCATAGCGAGGCCCGGCGACACCCTCAGCCGTTCGGCGCTGCTGCGCCGTGCATGGCCCGGGCGGCCGACCGCCGGCCCGTACTCCATGCTCCAACCGGAGGTCGGGAACGTGTGTTGCCCTGACTGAGACGAAGACTCCGCCGCGCGACGTGAGTTCACGGCGCGGGCCGTGTGTGGCGGATCGCGAGGATGCAGGCCGGCAGCGTCGAGAGGTTGTTGGTCGGGTCGTTGTCGGACACCGTCGCGAGGTAGGGGAAGTACGGGTTCTCCTCGTTCTCGCTGACGAGGACGTTCGCCTCGACGCCGGTGTCACCGCGGACGAAGAAGGTGTGCGTGCCCGCCTGGATCGCGTCCATGACCTTCCCCTTGGGCATCGCCCATGGTGTGCCGTCTGGCAGCGTCCCACCCAGGGTGCTGATGAACGGTTTGCGGCCGGTCCGCTGGATGCCGGTGACCTGCCACCGGCCGGCGGGCAGGGTGTCCGTGACCGGCACCCAGTACTCCTCGATGGGCTGCCACACCTCTCCGTGCAGGTTGTAGTTGTAGTCGGACGCCTCGCGCAGCCCGGCGCTTCGGTCCCAGATCTCCTCGTGGATCTCGATCCGGTGGTGCGTCGTCGTGGCCTCGAGCTGGGTCTGGCTCCAGAACCGGGTGACGATGCCCTGGAAGTTGTCCGGGTCGGACGCCTCGACGATGGCGGCGGGGAAGCTGAGCGCCCGGGCGATGGCGGCGATCGCGACGTCCTGGGCGTAGCGGTTGATCCGGTTCACCACGCGCGTCATCCGCTGCGCGAAGTACTCCCGCGCCACGGCCTCGGGCGTCCGGCCCTCGGCCAGTCCGCGGACGATCTTGGCCCCGACGCCGTCGAGGTCGATGTCGGCGATGGCCTCGGTCAGCTCGACGCGCAGGAGGTCGTTGATCTTGGCGTGCGCCGCCTCGGCGCCCGCGTCGGAGGTCATGTCCTCCTCGAGGAGAATCGCGACGAGCGCCAACTGCCCCGGGACCTCCACCTGGTGACCGGCCGCCGTGACGACGATGGGCTGCAACGTGGTGTCGATGTGACCCACGGCCGCCGGAATCGAACGGTTGGCGCCGATGCCCATCGAGCCGCCGATGCTGCCGTGGCTGCCGGGTGAGAACACGAACCCGGGCGCTCCGTCGAGGCTGGCAGCGTCGGGGCGGTGGGTGATCGTCCGGCCGTCGATGGTCACGGCGATGACCCACAGGTACGGCTCGCTGTCGCTCTCGTCGGCGCCGTGGTAGCAGAACAGCTTGTTCAGCCGGATCCGAACGGGGATGGTCGCCATGGTCTCTCCCGGTGCATTCGAGGTGTCACGCGAGAGGAGCGCCGAGGGCCGACGCTGATACGTCGACGGCCTACGTGGTTCCACCAATACCGGCCCGGACGCGGCCCGCCTAGGTTGCGCCCATGGCCACCGGGCGCATCTCGCAACAGTGGGCCTTCGGCGGGCTGGGCGCCCTCGGAGGCGTGGCGTGGGCCGCGGGACTGCGCGCGTACATGTGGCAGATCAGCGGGACGCCCCACGTGGACTGGGTCGGCACGTTCGGAGCGATCCTGCTGCCCGGCGCCGTGTGTGGCGCGCTGCTCGGGGTCGCCGAGGCGAGGCGGCGGTCCGGCGTCACGCGCGGGCTTCGCTGGTTCGCACTCGCACCGCTCGCCTTTGCGGTGGCTCCGCTCTCGATACCTGGGGCGCTGTGGACCTTCCTGACGACAGGGATGGGCGGCGGCGCGGTCGGTGTCTCGCTGATGGCGATCGGCGGTGGCTTCGCGCTCGGCCGGAGCGGCCCGGCCTGGTCACGGATGGTGACTGGCGTGCTCGCCCTCGCGTTGTTCTGCGGGATCACCGCCACCGTCCCGCTGATCGGGGGCGAGTCCCTCGCGCTCACCACGCCACGCGGCGCGTGGGTGGCGGTGCTCGTGGCAACCCTGCTCGCCGTGATCGCGCTGGCGTCCTCAATCCCGTTTCGCGCAACCAAGGGTGGGTGAGTGCTACTCCGGATGGGCGCTCCGGATGGCTGTCAGGTTCTTCTTGAAGTAGCTGGCTGATTCGACGTAGCCCGTCGCCGCGTAGAAGCGCTGGGCACGACGCGTGGCCAACGCGACGTACGCGGCCCCCACGTCATGGACGGCCCAGCTCTCGAACCGGTCCATCAGTGATCGCCCCACGCCGGAGCGGCGGTGTTCCTCGTCCACCCAGAGTTCCTCCACCCAGGCGACGCTTCCGTTCGCGTGGAACGCCGGATGAGCAAGCCCGTGCAGGTATCCGACCCGCTCGTCCGCGCCTTCGATGAACGCGACGAGGAGCAGTTGCCGCTCGTCGGTGAGGATCGCAGCGAGACTCGAGGAGAACACGGTGCGGTCGGGGACGGCCGACGTTGCCAGGCAACTCGCCATCCCGAACAGGGCATCCGCGTCGGTGGTCGTCGCCTCCCTGACGTCCACGACTCTCGTCACCCGACTGATTCAACCACCCTGGAAGCGCAGCGCCTCGCATCTCGCGCATGCGGTGCCGGATCGCAGCGGAAGCCGGCTGGGAAGGGCTTCCTTGTCCGGCCGCTCAGTCGTTGCGGACGGGGTAGCGGAGGTGGGTGACGCCCACACCGGCCGCCACTGTCGGGTCGCCCAGCCGGGTCCGGGCGAGGCCGGGGTCATCGAACAGCCGCGTCCCCGAACCGACGAGGACCGCCGCGAGGTCGATGCTCAGTTCGTCGAGCAGGCCCGCCTCGAGCAACTGCCGGATTGTGTCGGCACCGTGCACCCCCACCGACTTCCCGCCGGCCGCAGCCTTCGCCCTGGCGACCGCACTCTCCAGCCCGTCAGTGACGAAGTGCACCGTCGAGTCCGGACGCGGCCATCCCGGCGGCACCTCGTGGGTGAGCACGAACGCCGGCCCCCACGCGTGGTTCCCGCCCCACCCCTGGGCCACCTCGAACGTGCGTCGGCCCGTCAGCACCGCGCCCAGACCGCCAGTCACCTCACGGATGTGCGCGGCGCTCGGCGCGGACACCCGGAACGTCATCGGGTCTGCACCACCGGTCCGGACCTCCACATCACCCGAAGTGAAGTACCAGTCGAAGACCCCGGAAACGTCGTCGTTCGGGCCGGCGACGAACCCGTCCAGCGACATGGACATGATCGCGACAAGCCCGGACATTGCGCCTCCTCGCTGCCGATGAACCCGGTTCCACCCTAGAGGTCTCGGGTTCCCGCGAGGAGGGCGCACCCTCCGCCCGGTGGGCTTCCTCCGCCGGCGCTCCCCGTCAGGCGCGGACGCGCAGCTCCGCGCCCGGCGCGGCGTCGGTGACCGCGGACGAGCCGCCGATCCAGACGTCGTACTCCGTCGCGTCCTGGCGCCAGGCGCGCGACACCGCGCTCCAGTAGCGGAGCTGGTCCGGGCCGAGCTCGAACTCGACCGTGGCCGTCGCCCCGGCCTCGATCGTCACCCGCTCGAACCCCTTCAGCTCCCGCATCGGGCGCGTCGACTCGCCGTGCCGCTGGTGGAGGTACAGCTGGACGACCTCGTCGGCCGTGACCTCCGACGTGTTCGTCACCTCGACGCTGACCGTCGCGGACTCCCCGACGCCGATCTCCGCCGGCGACACCACGGGCGCGCCGTAGCTGAACGTCGCGTACGACAGGCCGTGGCCGAACGGGTACAGCGGCGTGGACGCCTCGTCCCAGTAGCGCTCGTCGGCCGACTCGGGCTGGAACGTCCGGTAGTGGCTGTAGACCATCGGCACCTGGCCGACCGTCCGCACCCACGTCAGCGGCAGCTTGCCGCCCGGCGCCACGTCCCCGAACAGCACGGACGCGACCGCGTCCCCGCCCCGGGTGCCCGGGTACCACACCTGCAGGATCGCCGGCGCGTTCTCCGCCGCCCAGCGCAGGTCTAGCGGACGCCCCGACATCACCAGCACCACCGTCGGCGTGCCGGTCGCCACCACCTTCTGCAGCAGTTCCAGCTGGCGTCCCGGCAGCTCCAGCGTGGACGTGGACGCCTTCTCCCCGATCAGGTTCTGGTTCTGGCCGACGACGACCACCGCCACCTCGGCCGCGGCCGCGACCTCGACCGCGCGGGCGAGCTCCGCGTCGTCGTCGAAGTCGTCGGGCGATGTCGGCACGCCGTGGTCCATCCCGTCGAACATCGACGCGAACACCCTTGTCGCGACGCGGACGCCGGGCGCGTAGGACACCTCGACACCCTCACCGGCGCGGGCCCGCAGGCCGGCAAGGATCGTCACCGTCTCGTCGAGGTCGTGGTCGAAGACCCAGGGTCCGAGGATGTCGCGCGGCGAGTCGCCGAGCTGGCCGATCACCGCGATCGAGGTCTGCGCATCCAGCGGCAACACGCCCTCGTTCTTCAGCAGCACGAAGGTCTTCTCCGCCGCCTGCTTCGACACCTCGCGGTGCTCGGGCGTCGCCAGGATCCCCGCGGCCGCGTCCTCGTCCACGTACGGGTTCTCGAACAGGCCGAGCCGGAACTTCGCCACCAGCACGCGGCGGACGGCGGTGTCGATCGTCGCCTCCTCCACCAGACCGGCCTCGACCGCCGCGGGCAGCCGGTTGAAGGCCGGGTCGTACATGCACATCTCCATGTCCAGGCCCGCGTTCACCGCGCGCGCCCCGGCGTCGGTCAGGTCGGACGCGAAGTGCTGCACCTCCAGCGAGCGGACCGCGTTCGCGTCCGAGACCACCCAGCCGTCGAAGCCGAACTCGTCGCGCAGGATGTCGGTCAGCAGCCAGCGGTTGCCGGACGCGGGGACGCCGTTGAGGTCCATGTACGCGCTCATGATGTTGCCCGCACCCGCCTCGACGGCCGCGCGGAACGGCGGCAGGTAGACGTTGTGCAGCTCGGAGTCGGAGATCTCGGAGTCCTCGTAGTCGCGGCCGCCGCGGGCAGCGCCGTAGCCGGCGAAGTGCTTGGGTCCGGCGACCACACCCTCACCGGAGTCGAGATTGGCCTGGAAGCCACGCACCTGCGCGGCGGCCGCCGCGGCGCCGAGGACGGGGTCCTCGCCCGCGCCCTCGATGATGCGTCCCCAGCGGGGGTCGCGGGCGATGTCGACCATCGGCGCAAACGTCCAGTCGATACCGACCGCGCGGGCCTCACGGGCGGCGACCGCCTGGCCGGCGGCGATGGTCTCCGGGCTCCAGGACGCGGCCAGCGCGATCGGCGCGGGAAGGATCGTCCGCAGGCCGTGGATCACGTCGAAGCCGAAGATCAGCGGGATGCCGAAGCGCGAGCCCTCGATCGCCTTGCGCTGCAGCCGGTTGGCCAGCGCCGCGTTCTTCACGAACAGCAGCGAGCCGGCCCCGCCCTTGTCCAGTTCCGCCTCCACCGCTGCGGGCTGGCGCGCCATCTCCTGCTCCCCCACGGGCAACAGGGCGAGGGTCTCCTCGTCGGGGAGCTCGCCGGTGCCGAAGTAGAAGAACTGGCTCAGCTGGCCGGCCTTCTCCACCAGGTTCAGGCGTGCGAGCAGGTCGTCCGCGCGCTCCTCGGGCGTCAGGGTGGCGTCGGTGTAGGGCGCGGTCATGGCGAACCTCCTCGTTCGTGGCTGGTGGGTGGCAGACTAGCACCAATATGTGCAACTGTGTCGGGATTGGTGGGCTGGCGGTAACCCGCGCTGGCGGGTCCGTACAGGTCGCTGAGCGGAATTGCGCGCTGGATGCTGCAGAAGGCCGGAATTCGGGCCTGCGGGAGCATCGAGCGAGCAATTCCGCTCACGCGCCGTCGCGGGTGCCCCGGCCGACGAGGAGTGGGAGGAGCGACGATGACGTCACGCGCTGAGGGCTACGCGACCGGACGCGCGCGCCGCGACCAGATCGTGGAGGCCGCCACCGAGCTGTTCGCCCGCGTCGGCTACCGGCACGCGACCGTGCTGCAGATCGCCCAGCACGTCGGGATCTCCCGGACCGGGCTGTTGCACCACTTCGGCTCCAAGGAGGCGCTCCTCGAAGCAGTCCTGTCGCGCAGGGACGCCGAGGACCAGGCCCGGTTCCACTCCGGCGTCGACGACCCGACCGGCATCGAGGCGATCCGGGCCTGGGTCCGGCTGAGCCGCCACAACGCGACCGTGCCCCACCTCGTCTCGCTCTACGCGGTGCTCTCTGCGGAGGCGTGCGACCCCGACCATCCGGCGCACGACTACTTCGTCCGCCGCTACGCCGGGACGGTTGCCGGCTTCGAGAGCGTCCTCGGCCGCGCGCAGCGCGCCGGACTCCTCGTGCCGGGGGCCGACCCCGGCGCCGAGTCCAGGGCCGTCGTCGCGCTGATGGACGGCCTGCAGGTGCAGTGGCTGCTCGATCCCGACCCGTCCCTGATGGGCGACGTGCTGCAGGCCAAGCTCCAGCAACTCCTGGTGGTGCCGCTCTTCCCTGGGCGGTGAGGGCGGCTGGTCCGGGCCTTTGGCTCAGGCTGGTCGTCCGAACGCGTAGCTGATGACGAACCGGGCGCCCGTGGCCGGCAGGTGGGCGAGGGCTATCATCCGCTGGTCGACGCTGCCGCCGATCGCGTAGCCCGCGAGGTGGCGCGCGGCGACGGCGAGCGAGAGCACCTGGAGGATCTCCCCGGCCTCGAGGAGCGCGAACCGGTCGCCGCGGTCGCCGTACTTCGCCCGCAGCACGTCGAGGTTGGCGAACAGGCCCAGCAGGACGGGCGGCGGGTCGCCGGCGGGCTCGCCGGTCACCGCGACCGACTCCTCGGCCCACGTCGGCGCCGGGCCGAGGTCGACTAGGGCGCGCTGCAAGGGATCGAACTGCACCGTGCGCCCGTGGAGCGGGTGCTCGACCCGGTACAGCCACGCGACCACCGTGACGGCGTAGAGGGCGCCCGCGGCGGGGTAGCTGCGATGGCCGTCCGCGTCCGCGGCGAGCGCACCGAGGACGGCGCCCAGGTCGTCCGCCGAGAGCGGAGACGGTGCGAACTGTCGGCCTGATCGCCGGTTCCGCACGACCTCGTCCAGCGGGTCGGCTGTCGGAGGAAGGGGGACGAGTTCGCCCGGCCGGCTCCACGGGTCGGGGACGGGGGCGCCCGGGTCGAAGGCCGCGATCCGCGCCCCGAACGCGCTCTGGGCGACCGGCGTGATCGCCGAAGCCGTCCAGAAGTCGTCCGTCACGGTCGCCGCGCGGACCACAGGTACAGCGCGCCGAGCCCGAACACCGCGGTTCCGATCACGGTGGCGGTCACCGCGTAGCTGTACTCGGACTGCGTGGCGCTGTAGAACTCCACAGCGATCGCGAGCGGCAGGACGGCAAAGGTGGTCACCAATGGTGGCGAGATCGAGTGGTTGGCGCTCAGTGACCGGCTGGCCGCCCAGGCCGTGAGGGCGAGGATGGTCAGGCCAGCGACGACCATGAGTACGCCGCCGCCTTCCGGAAGCAGCAGCCAGACGAGGAACGGCACGGCGGCCAGCGCAAAGGCAGCGAGGCCCTCGACCCACGGGCTGAGCCGCCGGGCGCTTGTCGTAGGCGCGGGCTCCGGTGCGTCCGAGACCTCGCCGGACGCCGCCGCCGCCGTCGTGGCCGGTGCGGCCGGCTGGTCCATCGCGGAGCGCACGATCATGACCGGGAGGATGGCCAGCGTCCCCACGGCGGCGCCCACGCAGCAGCACGAACAGCTGCAGCACGTGGGGGTGGCCGGACGAAGGTCGCCCGCGGGGTGGTGCTGACTGTGGAGGCGCACGGTGGCCATGCGCCCATTCTTGCCTGACGACCCGGCCGACCGTGGGGAATTGCGGCCGAACTCGCCCGCCGTGCCGCGCGGGGAGGTGGCTGCCGTCAGCCGAGGGGGTGCGGGAACGGGCTGGGGAACCTCGTCCGCACCGGCAGGCCCGGGTAGAGCCGGGCTGCGCGATCGGGCTCCAGCGCGAGGAACGGCCAGTTGTCGTCGCCGTGGATGAGGCTTACGTCCGGGCTCACCACGCGGGCCACCCGGACGCCGCACGCCGCCGTGTCCACCACGGTCAGGTCCCGGTAGAACAGCCGGATCCCCCGCTGCCGCAGCTGCGGGACCAGCGTCGCCAGCTGCTCGGCGTCGGTGCCGGACGGGGCGTCGGGCGGCGGCGACGCGTCCGGGCCGGTCCACCAGGGCAGCGCGGCCCAGGCGTCGGGGCGGCGGGTGTAGTAGCGGGCGTGCTCGTCGAAGGACGTGACGGAGTCCGGCTCCGGCCGGAGCCCGGGCGGGTCGCCCGCCGTCGTGATCCCGGCGAAGGTGACCGCCTGGGCCCATTCCAGCAGCGCCTTCTCGACGGCCTTCTCCCAGGAGGACCGGCAGGCCACGCCGACACCGGCGCGGTGGCGTCCCCGCGACGGTGCGGTGCCGGCCACAGCCGCGACCGGGTGCGGGGAGTACGCGGGGGTGAGGTCGAGGACGGTCACGTCCGCGTGCAGCGGGCCGGCCAGCTCGGCGACCAGGGCGGGCGGACGCACCCGGCGCGCGGCGACCCCGAACAGCCAGGTGGTCATCAGCGCGTCGCGCTCGACCAGTTCCTGGACGGCACGGAGCAGCGCCGGCAGCGAACCCGGCCCTGCGGCCAGCCCGGAGGACGTCGCGAGGCCGGGCCCGGAGTGGCCGAGCTCCACCAGGGTGGCCGGCACCCACACCGGGGTGTTGTCGGCGAGGTCGAAGAAGCGGACGAAGCGGTCCTCGGCACAGGCGGCGGCGAAGGGGAAGCCGGGCGCGGCGCGCTGCGTCCGGGAGTGGACGTGGAAGTCGTCGAGCCCGATCACCCGCTCGGCCGGCGGGATCGCGGCCCTCGGCAGTGTGGGGAGCGGGTTGACGCCGGCGCCGGCGCGTTCGAGGAGTTCGCCGATCGCCGCGCGGCGGGCGTCGTCGTCCGTCCAGCCCGCACCGCCGCAGGGGGATCCCCCCTCGCCGGGGTGCTCGGACGCGGACCACTGGGGCAGGTCCGGATCGGCCAGGCCGCGGGGGAGCGGACCGGCGGCGACGCCCGTCCCCGCGCGCCAACCGATGGCGCGAGCGAGGAGGTCGCTCACCGCAGCCACGGGAGATCGAGCCGCCCGTCGGTGACGACCTCGGCGCACAGGCTGCAGCGGGCGGTGCGCAGGCACGGGCTGGACGTCGAGACCAGCGTGGCCAGGTCGATCGAGACGGTGCGATCGGCGAGTTCGAACCGACCCGCGGCCAGCAGGTCGAGCTGCCGGTGGACCAGACCCGCGACGACGGAGCCCGCCGAGGCGTCCGCGGCGCCCGGCTCGGCGGGGACCGGCGGGTCGCCCCAGCGCCAGCCCACGCGGGACGCGAGGCAGCCCACGCAGGCCCCGTGTCCCGGTGCGACGAGGGGGCCCAGCGAGACCGTGTGGTGCGCGGCGAGGTCGACGAACAGGTGGACCACGTTCCGCCGCACGAGTTCGGCCGCTGCGGCGACGGCCTCGTCCCAGCGGCCCGACGTGCGGATGAGCACGACGACGTCGGCCTCGCGGGCGTCTACCAGCGGACGGAGGCTCCCCAGCGCGTCCGCGAGACCGGTCACGGGGACACCGACGACGACGAGCCCGACGGACGGGTCGCGGGGGAGGTCGGTGCCCGGCCTGATCGCGCCCAGCGACCGTAGCTGCGCCAGCGCGAGCTGCGCGGCCGGCGAAAGGGTCGAGGGCACGGGCGGAGCATCGCTCCAGCAGGCCAGGAGCTCGTTCGCGATGCTGCCGGGGACGTCGTCGACCAGCCAGACCTCGTCCGTCCCCGCCGAGACGAGCAGCAGGCCATCCTGCTCGAACAGCCGCCAGGCCGGGTCGCCGACAGCGGTGAGGGGGTCCACGCCGTCAGCCTAGGACGTCAGCAACGCGGCGACCGGCCAATGCCGATCATCCGGGCCGAAGGCCGGACGGTCGCAACGACGGTGGTGGGCGAGCGGGAGGGCGGCGTCCAGCGCGAGGTTCGTGCCAGTTCGCGGTGGTTATGGAGGCTGTGCGGGGTCCGATCTCGAGTGCGTGTCAGTCGGTGGTCGTTCTGAGGCGTCCGGCACCCCTCCACAACCACCACGGACTGACACGTGCTCGGGGGTCTCGGTTTCAGCGGCGTCATAACCACCACAACCTGACACCGAGCCGGAGCATGACGCGGCAGGGGGACGGCTATGCGCCCTCTCCGCCCCGGCGTCAGGCGCCGGGTGCGCGGAGGAGGTCCATCAGGGCCTCGAGGTGGGCGGCCATGTCGATGCTGTCGTCGGCGAGCCAGGCGAGCTGGATGCCCTCGACCTGGGCGGTGATCAGGCGTGCGACGAGGTCGAGGTCGAGGCCATCGCGGAGCCGGCCGAGCTCCCTCTCGCGCTCGAGTTGCTCGCGGACGGACGCGACGAAGGCGCGGTCGCGCTCGCGGACGAAGTCGTGGGCGATGTGGTCGGGGTGCATGGCCTCGACCAGGAGGGTGGTGTCCAACTGAATGACGCCGCGCTCCGTGGCGTTGTGGCGCATCACCTCGGGGACCGCGTCGAGCAGGCCCCGTTCGGCGATCAGCTCGGCCCGTTCGGGTCCCTCGAGCTCCTCGCGGTGGGCGAGGACGGCCTCGAGCAGGGCGTCCTTGGAGCCGAAGTGGTGCAGCAGCGCGGTGTGGCTGGTGCCGATCGCCTCCGCGATCTGGCGGATCGAGAGCCGCTGGAAGCCCTGCTCGGCGAACACCTCGAAGGCCGCCTGGACGAGCGCTGCGCGCGTCCGCTCGCCGTTGGCGTAGCTCGCGCGACGCCGCGGCGGACGGTCGGGCGTCCCGCTCCGGGCATCGTCGACGAGGGTCATGGGCACAGCCTATCCACTCAACCTGAACCGATCTGGAAAAGATCTTCGCCAAACCTATTCCAATCTGGTAAAGGTTCGTCTAGGCTGATCCGCGACCGCTCCGGTGGGGGTGGTCCGAAACCGGAGACCACGGCGAGGTGGCGGTGGCTCCCCTCAACGCAGAGGAACCCTGATGAGTGAACAGATCACGACTCCCCAGGCGGGGGGGCCCGGCGAGACGATCGCCACGGCGATCGAGAGCCCCGAGGCGGGCACCGGTGCGCTGGCACCGGAGTTCCCGCAGAACTACCGCAAGACGATCACGCTGGTGCTGATCGCCGCCGCCGGCATGTACATCATGATGCTGACGCTGAGCACGGCACTGTCCCTGCGGATCGCGGCGATCGCCCCCGACACCAAGGAGACCTCGCTCAGCCTCGCGGTCTCGATGGCCGCGCTGTTGCAACTGGTGCTGATCCCGCTCGGCGGCGCGCTGTCGGACCGGACCACCAGCCGGTTCGGACGCCGTCGTCCCTGGATCGTCGGAATGCTCGCGCTGGCGCTGGTCTGCATGGCGCTGATCGGCGGGGTGGCGTCCATTCCGGTGATCGTCGTGAGCTACATCGTCGGCATCTCGGTGGCCCAGCTGGCGTTCAGCTCGTACGCGGTGATCCCGGTCGAGGGCGTCCCCGACAACATGCGCGGCAAGGTGATGGGCCTGATGGGCATGTTCGGCGCGCTGGCGATGTCGGCCGGCTCGTACCTGGCCGCCGCGCTGGTCGGCGTCCCCTTCTTCATGATGACCGCGCCGGTGTTGCTGGCCATCGTCTGCTCGCTGCCGCTGATCTTCCTCTACAAGGACCCGGCCAAGGCGAAGGCGGACGTGCCCGCGCTCGACGTCGCGGGCCTGTTCAAGAACCTGATCGTCAACCCCCGCAAGCACCCCGACTTCGGCTGGGTGTGGCTGGCCCGCTTCCTCGCCGGCGTCGCGATGACCGGCATGTTCACCTACTTCATCTACTTCATGATCGACGGCCTCGGCCTCGACCTGCCCCACGCCGGCGCGAACGCCGGCTTCCTCAGCCTGCTGTCGGCCCCGGTCAGCGTGTTCTTCTTCACCTTCTCCGGGTGGGTCTCCGACAAGGTCGGACGTCGCAAGCCGTTCGTCGCCGGCGCCGCCGTGCTGATGGCTGCCGCGCTGCTGATCGGCGGCACCGCCCGCACCTTCGAGCAGTTCATCGTCGCGTGGCTCGTGTTCGCCGTCGGCCAGGCGATGTACCTGACCGTCGACCTGGCGCTGTGCGCGTCCGTCCTGCCCAACTCCAAGGACGTCGGCAAGGACATGGGCGTGTTCCAGCTGGCTCTCTCCATCCCGAGCATCGTCGTCCCGTTGATCGCCCCGGCGGTGCTGGGCATCGGCGCCGGCCACAACTACCTGATGCTGTGGGGCCTGTGCGCGCTGCTCTGCGGGCTGGGCGCGCTGGCCGTCTACCGGGTGAAGGGCGTCCGCTGACCGGCGGCGCGTCCCACGACTGAACACTGAAACGAGAGGAAATCCCATGAACGCATTCCCTGACGGCTTCGGCTGGGGTGTCGCCACCGCCGGGCACCAGGTGGAGGGCAACAACACCAACTCCGACATCTGGCTGCTCGAACACGTGCCCGGCACGATCTTCGCCGAGCCGTCGGGGGACGCGGTCGACCACTACCACCGCTACCGCGACGACATCGCGCTGGTCGCATCGCTCGGCTTCGACACGTTCCGGTTCTCGCTCGAATGGGCGCGGATCGAGCCGGCCCCGGGCGAGTTCTCGGTCGCCGAGCTCGACCACTACCGGGACGTGCTGGTGGCCTGCCACGAGCACGGGCTCACCCCGGTGGTCACGTTCCACCACTTCGCCTCGCCCCGCTGGCTGCTGGCCGACGGCGGCTGGGAGGACGAGCGGACGCCGGAGCGGTTCGCCCGCTTCTGCGACGGGGCGATGCGGCACCTGGGGGACCTGATCGGGGTGGCGTGCACCCTGAACGAGCCCAACCTGCCCTACCTGCTCAAGGCGATGGGGATCACCGGCGAGCCGCCGGAGGCCCGCGTCCACATCCCCGTGTGGGTGGGTGTGGCGGCCGCGCTGGGGATCGAGCCGGCGAAGGTGGCCCCGTTCCAGTTCAACGCCACCGAGACCGGGTTCGCGATCAAGCTGGCCGCGCACCGGGCCGGCAGGGACGCGATCAAGGCGATCCGTCCCGACCTCCCGGTGGGCTGGACGCTGGCGAACACCGACGTCCAGGCCGCGCCCGGCGGGGAGGCCGTCGCCGACGCGGTTCGGCAGGAGGCCAACCTGCGGTTCCTCGAGGCGTCC
Source organism: Propionicimonas sp. (assembly GCF_049840635.1). Classification (GTDB taxonomy): domain Bacteria; phylum Actinomycetota; class Actinomycetes; order Propionibacteriales; family Propionibacteriaceae; genus Propionicimonas. The sequence continues at coordinate 1,196,323 of NZ_JASGKL010000005.1, read as the reverse complement.
CGCGGCGACGACTTCGTCGGCATCCAGAACTACGGACGCCACGTGTTCGGCGCCGAGGGGCTGCTCGAGCCCGAGCCCGGCGTGGAGGTGAACCAGCAGGGTGAGGAGGTTTACCCGGAGGGGCTGGCCCACACGGTCCGCGAGGCGTGGCGGGTGGCGGGCGTCCCCGTCCTCGTCACCGAGAACGGGCTGGCCACCGAGGACGACGCGCAGCGGATCGCCTACACGCAGGCCGCCCTCGAGGGTCTGGCCGAGTGCATCGCCGACGGCGTCGACGTCCGCGGCTACATCGCCTGGACCGCGTTCGACAACTTCGAGTGGATCTTCGGCTACCGCCCGGAGTTCGGCCTGATCGCCGTCGACCGCGCCACCCAGCAGCGGACGCCGAAGCCGTCCGCGGCCTGGCTGGGCGACGTCGCGCGCACCAACGGCGCCTCGCTGGCGGTGCCGGCCCTGAGCGTGTGACGACCGTGGCGGACGGCGTCCCGGTCATCGCGGGCTTCCACCCGGACCCGACGATCTGCCGGGTCGGGGAGGAGTACTACCTGGCCAACTCCAGCTTCGAGTACTTCCCCGGCGCACCGCTGTGGCGCTCGTCCGACCTCGCGTCGTGGAGCCCGGTCGGGAACATCCTCACCCGGCGCTCGCAGTTCCCTGTCGGCGACGGACGCGACTCCGGCGGCATCTTCGGCTCGACGCTGCGTCACCACGACGGCCGGTTCTGGTTCGTTACCACCAACATGAGCGCGTTCGGCCGCGGCCACCTGATCGTGTCCACCGACGACCCCGCGGGGGAGTGGAGCGAGCCCGTCCATACCGCCGGGGCGATCGGCATCGATCCCGACCTCGCCTGGGGGCCGGACGGGGAGTGCTACCTGACCTGGTGCAGCTTCCCGCACGGCGGCGCGATCGCGCAGGCCCGGATCGACCCGGGCACCGGCAGCCTGCTCGAGGAGCCCCGCGTCGTCTGGACGGGGACCGGCCTGGCCTATCCCGAGGGCCCGCACCTGTACCGGCGCGGCGCGTACTGGTACCTGGTCATCGCCGAGGGCGGCACCGAGCGTGGCCACGCGGTGAGCGTCGCCCGGGCGCCGCACCCGACCGGGCCGTTCACATCCGCGCCCGGCAACCCGGTGTTCAGCCACCGCTCGCTCGCGCACGCCGTCCAGAACGTCGGGCACGCCGACCTGGTCGAGCGGCCCGACGGCAGCTGGGCCGCCGTGTACCTCGGCGTCCGCCCGCAGGGCACGACCCCCGGCTACACGCCCCTGGGCAGGGAGACGTTCCTCGCCGACGTCGACTGGGTCGACGACTGGCCGCGGTTCCGCCCGTCCGAACCGGCGGGGAGCCCGGCCGCCGGGTTCACCGACGATTTCGCCGCTCCCTGCCTCGACCCGCGCTGGGTCGCGCCGGCCGGCGAGCCCGCCCGGTTCGCCACCGCCGGGCCGGTCGGTCTCGCCCTCTCCGGCGAGGCCGGTCACGACCACCGGTCCCTGCTGTGCACGCGCGTCCGGCACCAGGCCTGGCGGGCGGAGGCCCGCTTCGACCTGGCCGCGGGGGCCGGCCGGCTCGTGCTGCGGCTCGACTCCCGGCACTGGTACGCCGTCGAGGCGGACGGGGACAGCGTGCGGGTGGTCACGAGGGTCGGGCCGTTCACGTCCGTCGTCGCCGAGGCGCCGGTGGCGGCGTCCGCCCTCGCGCTGGTGCTCGCGGCGGAACCGCCGGCCGGCGCGGGGTCGCTGGGGGCGAACCTCGGCCCGGACGACATCGTGCTCGGCTACCGCGACGGGGAGGCGACCGCGGAACTCGCCCGGCTCGACGGCCGCTACCTCACCACCGAGGTCGCCGGCGGGTTCACCGGCCGGATGGTCGGCATCGGTGCCCGCGACGGCTCGGCGCTGCTGCGAAGCTTCCACTACGAACCCATCGACCCGGGACACGAATGAGCGACAACATCACCGGCCTGCTTAGCGCGGGCACCTTCCTCACCGCCGACGCCGACCGCGGCGCCGTGGTCGAGTTCGCGACGGCCCTCGACCTCGACCAGCCGGCCGAGCGGGTCTCGTCGGCGACGATCCACGCCACCGCGCACGGGCTCTACGAACTGACCGTCGGCGGCCGTCCAGTGACCGACTCGGTGTTCAACCCGGGCTGGACGGCCTACGAGTGGCGGCTGCAGTTCCAGTCCTTCGACATCACCGACCTCGTGCGGGGCAGCGCGGGACCGCTGCCGCTGGCCGTCCGCGTGGGCAACGGCTGGTGGCGCGGCGACTTCGGCTTCGAGGGGCTGGCGGCCAACTACGGCGAGGACCTCGGGCTGCTCGCGGTCGTCGTCATCGACTTCGCCGACGGCCACCGACAAGTGGTCGGCACGTCGACCGACTGGACGGCGTCCACCTGCGAGATCACGGGGAACTCGCTCTACCACGGGCAGTTGGTGGACGCCCGGCTGCGCGGCGTCCCGGGTCAGCCGCTGGAGGTCAGGGCCGGGACGTTCGACGCGGCCCGGCTGGTCGCACAGGCCGGACCGCTGGTGCGCAGGCACGAGGTGCTCGCGCCGCAGGCGATCTGGACCTCCCCGTCCGGCCGGACGCTGGTCGACTTCGGCCAGAACCTCGTCGGCTGGGTCCGGGTTCGCGTCCGCGGCCCGGTCGGCACGACCGTCACGCTGAGGCACGCCGAGGTGCTCGAACACGACGAGCTGGGGACGCGCCCGCTGCGCGAGGCCAGGGCGACCGACACCTACGTCCTCTCCGGCGGGGAGGACCACTTCGAGCCCACGTTCACCTTCCACGGGTTCCGCTACGTCGAGGTCGAAGGGTGGCCGGGCGTGCTGGACGCGTCCGCGCTCGAGGCGGTCGTGGTGCACTCCGACCTCACCCCGACGATGCGCTTCGAGTGTTCCGAGCCGCTGGTCAACCAGCTCGTGCACAACTCGGTGTGGGGCCAGAAGGGCAACTTCCTCGCCGTCCCGACCGACTGCCCCCAACGCGACGAGCGGCTCGGGTGGACCGGCGACATCGCCGTCTACGCGCCGACGGCCTGCGCCCAGTTCGACACCGCGGACTTCCTGCACTCCTGGCTGCTCGACGTCGCGGAGGAGACCGTCCACCACGACCCGCCCGCCGTGCCGGTCGTGGTCCCCGACATCCTCAAGTACGGCCACTACCCGCCGGACGCGCCGTTCAGTGACGTCCATTCCCAGGCCATCTGGAGCGACGCGGCCGCCTGGGTGCCGCAGGCGTTGTGGCAGGCCTACGGCGACCGGGACCGGCTCGCCGCGCACTACCCGGGCCTGGTCGCGCACGTGGCCTCGATCGAGCCGCTGCTGTCGCCGTCCGGGCTTTGGGACGCGGGCATGCAGCTCGCCGACTGGCTCGACCCGGACGCCCCGCCGGACCAGCCGTGGGCGGCGAAGGCGGACCCGGGGGTGGTCGCGACGGCGTCCTTCCACCGGTCGGTGGCCTTCGCCGCGGAGGCCGCCGCGATCCTCGGCAAGGACGACGACGCCGCCCGCTGGACGGCGCTGGCCGACCGGCTGCGGACGGCGTTCCGCGCGCACTACGTCACGGTCGGTCCCGCCGCGGCGCCGGGCACGTCCGGGAGGCCCGACGAGCCGGGTGAGCTCCGCATCACGTCCGACTGCGCCACCGTCTACGCGCTGGCGATCTGTTTCGGGCTGCTCGAGGACACCGAGGTCCCCGGCGCGGCGCAGCGGCTGGCCGAGGTCGTGCGCGCCCGCGACCACCTCGTCACGACCGGGTTCGCGGGCACGCCGTTCGTCACCTGGGCGCTGGCCGAGCACGGCTATGCCGCCGACGCCTACCGGCTGCTCCTGCAGACCGGGTGCCCGTCGTGGCTGTACCCGGTCACCATGGGCGCCACCACGATCTGGGAGCGCTGGGACTCGATGCTCCCCGACGGCACGATCAACCCCGGCGGGATGACCAGCTTCAACCACTACGCGCTCGGCGCTGTGTGCGACTGGCTCTACGCGGGCGTCGCGGGAATCCGTCCGGCCGAGGCGGGGTTCGCCCGCGTCCTCGTCCAGCCGACTCCCGGCCCGGGCATCGACTGGGTCCGTGCCGCCCGGACCACGCCGGTGGGCGAGGTCGAGGTCGCGTGGCAGGTCGAAGGGGAGGCGTTCCGGCTGGAGGTCGCGCTCCCGGACGGGGTGCGCGCGGACGTGGTGCTGCCCGACGGCACCCGCGTCCCCCAGACCGGCGGACGACACGACTACACCTGCGCGCTCGCGCAGCCCGACACCAGGGAGAACCACCGTGAGTGAGACCACGCCCACCGGCGAGTGGGCACAGCCGTACGCGGAGCGCCTGCACTTCGTCGAGGAGCTGACCGGGTTCGACTGGGAGCACCCCGACCCGGTCGGGGCCGCGGCGATGGAGGCGTGGAACGCGCCGTTCGGGGCGCCCGAGCCCACGTCCGCCACGACGGAGGACCGTGAGCTCCCCGGCCCGCACGGCCCGATCCCGGTGCGGATCTACCGTCCCGCCGCGGGCGAACCGTCCGGCGTGGGCCTGGTCTGGTACCACGGCGGCGCCTTCATCGGGGGAGACCTCGACATGCCCGAGGCCGACCTGGTCGCGCGCGGGCTCGTCACCCGGACCGGGGGTGTGGTCGTGTCGGTGTTCTACCGGCTATGCCGGGACGGCGTGCACCACCCGGTGCCGCACGATGACGCTTACGCCGCCTACCGCTGGACCCGCGACCACGCCGCTGAACTCGGGATCGAGGCGGCCAGGCTCGCGGTCGGCGGCGCCTCCGCCGGTGGGTGCCTCGCGTCCACCGTGGCCCTGCACGGACGCGACGACGGCGTCCCGCCCGTCCGGGCGCTGCTCGCCTACCCGGTGGCCCACGGCGTGATCCCCGAGCCGTCGCCCGCGCTCGCCGCCCTGTTGCCGGGCATCCCGGTCGTTCTCCGGTTCCCGCCCGAGGCCACGACCGGCCTGAACGGGAACTACCTGGGCTCTGATCCCGCGGCCGCCGACGGCTACGCGTTCGCCGGGCACGCCACCGACCTGCGCGACTACCCGCCGACCTACATCGAGAACTGCGAGTTCGACGACCTGCGCGCGTCGGGCGAGTCGTTCGCCCGGCAGCTGGCGGACGCGGGCGTCGAGGTCACGGTCACCACGGCCGCCGGCCTCCCGCACGGCCATCTCAACGCCATCGGCTCGCCGCTCACCAGCGCGTCCCTTGACCGGTTCGCCGCGCAGCTGCTGCTCCCGGCGGCTGATCCCGCGGTGCGCTGAGGACGGCAGGGTGGAGTCGCGGGAAGCGGAGAGGGACTTGCTGGCCTGAGCCGTGGGAGCTGAGCTGCGGCACGATCCGTGCGCGCCCGTGCGCCACTCCGCTGCTCTGGACCGTGCGTACCGCAGCATCACGTCATCCCGGGCTTGACCCGGGATCTCCGCACCAGCTCACCGACACCCAGCCGCCCGAGCGCCGAGAGCCACCCTTCGCGTCCACAGCCAGCGTCCAGACCGTGGCCCTCGACGCGAACGCTGGCCCTCGATCACGGACACGGGCCTCAACGACCGATGGGCTGCGCACGAGATCCCGGGTCAAGCCCGGGATGACAGGAACCGGAGCCGTGCGCGCCCGCGCGGCACTCGCTCCTCTGGATCGTGCGTACACGCAGCATCTGCCGTGGAAGTGAGTTGGTCCACCTTGTTTGGTGGACGAACTCACATCGTGCTCGTGCGGGGTTCGTCCACATGCCCCGCGCGCTGAGGCAGTTCGAGGTCCCCGTGGTCGAGCTGCTGGACCCGATGACGGCGGCCCCTTCGTGACGGCCGGCGGGTTCGTTCCTCACCCGTCGGCCCCCTCAGGGACCGTGGGTGAGGAACGATGGGGACGGTTCCGATCGTGCCGCCGGGTGGTGGCTCGACGCCAGCAGGTCGTCGGAGAACGACGTCAGCTGCCGGGGGCTCTCGCTTCGTTCCCTGAGCCCTCGTTCGTCGGTGAGAGGCCACGTGCCAGTTCCTGGTGGTTATGGCGCTGCCGGAGGCGGGCCCCATAACCACCATCAATTGGCACGAACCGCTCATTGGCCCTGTTGACCGTCGGCGTTGATCGGGCGGGGAGCGGCGGCCCGGTCGGTACGATCGGCCAGAGGTCGGTCGGGGACGCAGCTCGCGATCCGCAGCCGCAGCGGGAAGGGGTTGCAGTGGCACGCACCATCCAAGAGGTCGACGCCATCATCGCCCACGCCGATGACTGGCGGGGGACGACGCTGGCCCGGCTCCGGGAGATCGTGCTGGCCGCTGACCCTGGCCTTACCGAGGACGTGAAGTGGCGGAAGCCGTCCAGGCCCGAGGGCGTGCCGGTGTGGTCGTCCGGCGGCATCGTCTGCATCGGCGAGATGCTCAAGAACGCCGTGCGGCTGACCTTTCCGAAGGGTGCTCTGCTGGCTGATCCGAACTCGCTCTTCAACGCTCGGCTGAGCGGCAACACCGTCCGCGCGATCGACGTCCCCGAGGGTGGGGAGCTGCGTGAGGATGCCCTCACGGCGCTGGTTCTCGAGGCCATCAAGCGGAATGGCTGACCGGGAGCGGCTCTCGAGCACGACGCAGCGCGGCGGCTGTTGATGGACGACAGGAGATGACCGCATGAACTGGGGCGCGCACGGCGCGGCACTGTGCCGGCTCATCGAGCAGGGCGAGCCCCGCGCGCTGAGGCAGTTCGACGACCCGGTGGTCGAACGGCTGGTGGACCCGATGACGGCGACCGGCATGACGGTGGACTTCCTCCGGCAGTCCTTCCTGGACTCGTTGCCGCCGGGTACCTACGGCGGAATCGTCATGCGAGCCCGCTACATCGACGACGTCGTCACCGCCTGGGCGGACAGTGGGCAGACGCAGCTGGTGATCCTCGGTGCGGGCCTCGACACTCGCGCCCAGCGCCTGCCCGCCCTGTCCGGCACCACGGTGTTCGAGGTCGACCTGCCCCGGATCCAGCGCGACAAGCAACGTGCGCTCGCGGGCGTCCGTCCGCTGGCTGCCGACGTCCGCTACCTGCCGGTCGACCTCGGCCGCCAGACGCTGTCCGAACCCCTGCGAGCCGCCGGGTTCGACCCCGAGCGGCCGGCGTTGTTCGTCTGGGAGGGCGTCACGCAGTACCTCGACGAGCGCGCGGTCCGCTCCACGCTGGCCTTCGTCGGGGGGACGGTGGCGGGAAGCATGCTGGTGTTCACCTACATCGTCGCGTCCATGCTGAACAGTGCGAGCCCCTGGGCCATGTCCGCGGCGCGCGGCCGGGAGGACTGGATCTTCGGGCTCGACCCGGACCGCCTCACCGAGTTCCTCGGCGCGTTCCACCTCACCTTGATGGACCACGTCGGCGTGGCCGACTACGAGGAGCGCTACCTGGAGCCGGCCGGGCGGGAACTCGTGGTCAATCCGTGCGAACGGGTCGCGCTGGCCGGGGTCGGACCGCGCGCCTCCTGACCGCCACCGCATCGGGGACGCCGCGAATCGGTCGGGTTCCGGCCGCGGCGTCGACGGAGACACACGCCGCGTCCATCAGAGAGGGGCCCGCCGGGTTCAGACTGTCGCCCATGGGCTATTTCATCGGCGTTCTTCTGCAGACGGTCGTGCTGCCGATCGTGTTCGGCACCGTGGAACTGGTGATGGTGGGGGGAAACCCGATCGACGTCTACGGGCGGTGGTGGGTCTTCTGGGGAGTCGGGACCAGGCTCCTGGTCGCCGGCACCGTCCAGCTGGTCCGTCCGGAGACCACCGCCGAGATTCTCGGCTCGGGGGACTCCGCGCCCGCCGAGCATCAGGTCACCAGGGAGCTCGCCACGGCGAACATCGGGATGGGGCTGGCCGGCCTGCTCGCCCTGGCCCCCGCCTGGGCCGCGCCGGCCGGACTGGCCGGTGGGGTGTTCCTACTCGCGGCCGGGCTGATGCACATCGCCAAGAAGGGCAAGAACGCCCAGGAATCGCTGGCGACGTGGACTGACCTGCTGGTGGGCGTCGTCACCCTCGTCTTCGTCCTCCACTTTCTGGCCGGTGCCCTGCTCACTCCGCGCTGAGGGACGTCGTCCGCGCTGGCGCGGCACGTTAGGAACCGTCCCCATCGTGCCGCCGGGCGTGTCGGTGCGCTGGCGTCGCGCGTCCAGCGGTGCAAGCAAGTAACCACTTGCATTCAGTCGTGAGTCGGCCTACCGTGAGGGCATGAACTCCTCGATCGGGACGGACGCGGCGGACACCGAGTCGCTGTCGACATCGGACGCGATCCTCGACGCGACCCTCCAGGTGCTCGGCGAGCGCGGGCTCAAGGGCGCCACGACCCGGCTGATCGCCCAGCGCGCGGACGTCAACGAGGTCACCCTGTTCCGCAAGTTCGGGACGAAGAACAAGCTGATCCAGGCAGCCATCGAGCAGAAGTTCGCAACCGTGCAGCGGACGTTCGGCGGCTACACCGGTGACATCGAGGCCGACCTGACCCGGCTGACCCAGACCTACCTCGCCGCGCTGAAGGATGTCGGCCCGGTCGTGTGGGTGGTCTTCACCGAGCTCTCCTACAACCAGGAACTGGCCCGCTCGATCCATGGCCCCGAGCGGCTCTTCGCCACCGTGGCCGAGATGATGCAGCGGTACCAGAGTGAGGGCGTGCTGCGAGACGAGCCCCCGCAGACCATGGTGCCGGCGTTCATCGGACCGATCTTGATGCCGTTCGTGGTGAAGTCGGTCGCAGACTCTTTCGGCCTGACGCTGGAGATCGACGTCCAGGCACACGTGAGCGGGTTCCTGCACGGCAGGGTCGGGTCGTCGGGAGCGCCGCAGTGAACGGCAGGCGGCTCGCGGGCGCGCTGGCCGCGCTCGCCCTCCTGGCCGGGTGCACCGCGACCCCGGTCACCGGGTTCACCGTCACCGGCACCGTGGACGACGACACCGACGCCGTCACCGTCCCGATCCTCAGCGCCGCCGTGGTCGACCTGAACGTCGGCTTCGCGGACAGTGACGACACCACGACGGCCACCGATCCGGCCGCCATCCTCGGGCTCGGCTCTTCGCTGCGGCTGGCCTCGGTGACGGTCCGCGAGGGCGACACGGTCGCCGCGGGACAGGTCGTGGCGAGCCTCGACGACGGCACCCTCACGGCCCAGGTCAGCGTGGCGAAGGCCGACCAGAAGGCGGCCAAGGCGCAGGTCGACGTGCTCGAGGCCGCGATCAACACCACCTACGACAAGGCCGGCGACGTCAAGGACGCGCAGAAGAAGGTCGACGACGCGATCTCCAAGGCCAAGAAGACGCGGACGCAGCTCGCCAAGGCCCTGACCCAGCTGAAGAAGGCCCGCAAGGAACTCACGGCGAAGCTCGCCGCGGCAGAGCAGCTCCTCGCGAACTACCCGCCCACCCCGCCGCCCGGCACCCCCACCCCGGACGAGCTGAGGGCCGCCATCGCCCAGCTGAAGGCGGCGATCAGGACCGTCGACGCGAACATCGCCAAGATCAGGGAGGCGCAGCCCCAGCTCGACGCCGGGATCAAGAAGGCCAACCAGGCCTCCCGCAAGCTGGACGAGGCCGCCGAGGCGATCGTCGACGCGCGCGCCACCCTGAAGGACGCCAAGGTCCTCGCCGAGATCAGCGCGGACGCCGCCGGCATCCCGGTCGAACTGGCCCGCGTGCAGGTCGGCCTCGCCGAGCTCACCGCCCCGGTGTCGGGGGTGGTCGTCTCCGCCGCGCGAACCGGGGACGTGCTGGCGCCCGGGGCGAGCGTGGTGGAGATCCGTCCGGACGGGCCGAGCACGGTCACCGCCTGGCTGTCGCCGGCGCAGGCCGCGCAGGTGTGCCTCGGGGACGCGGCGACGATGAGGGGCGACTGGATGACGGCGGGGGCGGGCGTCGAGGCGTCCCTCACCCGGCTGGGCACCGCGTACACCTATCCGCCCACGGACGTGACCACAGACGAGATCCACCTGACCAGGGCGCTGGAGGTCCAGTTCAGCGCCACCACGGAACAACTGCCCGCCGGCGTCCCGGTGGACATCACCCTCACCGGCTGCCGGCCGGCGACCGACGAGACGAACGGATGAACGAACATGGCTGACACCCCGCGCAGGCGGCCGCCCAGGCCGGTGATCGCGATCGTGCTGCTGTTGCTGGTGGGCGGCGGGATCTGGTGGTGGTGGAGCTCGACCCACGCCGCCCAGACGGCCACGGCAGCCACCACCCTGACCGGGTCGCTGGAGGCCGACACCTACCAGGTCGCGCCGGCGATCTCGGGACGGGTGGCGAAGGTGCTGGTCGCCGAGGGGGACACGGTGGAGAAGGGCCAGACCCTCGTCACCCTCGACGATGCCGCGCTGAAGCTGCAGGTGCAGCAGGCCAAGGCCGGCGTCACCGCGGCGAAGGCCGCGCTGACCAACGTCAAGAACGACGACGACTCCACCGACGCCGACGTCACGGCGGCCAAGGCCAAGGTGACCCAGGCCGAGGCGGCCGTCGAGCTCGCCCGCACCCAGCGCGCCTACACCACGATCACGGCCCCGCACGCCGGCACGGTGACGTCGGTGACGGTCAACGTCGGCGAGAACGCGTCCGCTGCCCGAACGCTCCTGACCCTGACCGATCCGGGCAGCCTTTTCGCCCGCGTCTACGTGGTCGAGACCGAGATCGGGAACGTCAAGGTGGGCCAGGCCGCGACCGCGACCACCGACTCCAGCACCGACACCTTCTCCGGCAAGGTCACCTACATCGCGACGTCGGCCCAGTTCACGCCGAACACGATCCAGACCGAGGACCAGCGCGTGAAGCTCGTCTACGAGGTCCGGGTCACCCTCAGCGACCCCGGATCAAGCCCGGGGCAGGCTGGGACGCTCAAGCCCGGCATGCCGGTCGACGTCGTCCTGTCCTGAACCATGACCGCACAGCAACGGGCCGTCGCGGCGCCCGCCGTCCGGGCGTCCGGGCTGCGGCGCACCTTCGGGGCGGTGGTGGCCGTCGACGGCGTCGACCTGGAGGTGGAGGACGGCGGGGTCTTCGGGCTGCTCGGCCCGGACGGCGCCGGCAAGTCCACCCTGATCCGGATGCTCGCGACCACCCTCGTGCCGGACGCGGGCACGGCCGAGGTGTTCGGGCTGTCGGTGACCGACGACACCACCGCCGTGCGGCCGCGGATCGGCTACATGTCGCAGCGGTTCTCGATGTACCCCGACCTCTCGGTGGCAGAGAACATGGAGTTCTTCGCGACCGTCCGGGGGGTGCCGAAGGCCACCCGCCGCGAGCGCGCGCCCCGGCTGCTGGAGGCGATGGGGCTGGCCGAGTTCGCCGGCCGGCAGGCCCAGCACCTTTCCGGGGGGATGAAGCAGAAGCTGATGCTCGCCACCACCCTGATGCACGAGCCCGACCTGCTGCTGCTGGACGAGCCGACCACCGGCGTCGACCCGGTCTCGCGGCGCGAGTTCTGGCGCATCCTCGCCGGCCTGCACCGCGAGGGGAAGACCGTCCTGGTCGCCACGCCCTACATGGACGAGGCCGAGCGCTGCACGCACATCGCGTTCCTCGACTCCGGGCGGATCCGCCAGGCCGGCACCCCTGCCGAGATCAAGGCGCTGGTGCCCGGCACCCTGCTCGAGGTGCGCACCAGCGACTCCCGGACGGCGACGCAGGTCCTCGCCGGCGTCCCCGGCGTCCTGTCGGCCCATCCGCTGGGTGACGTCGTCCGAGTGCTCTGGGACGCCCCGGAGCAGCCGGCGCCCGCGCTCGCGTCCGCCCTGGACGCCGCCGGGATCCACGAGGCGGCGATCGAGGCGATCACCCCAGACATGGAGACCGTGTTCGCCTACCTCGCCGACACGCACCAGGGGGACGCGGCGTGAACGGGCTGACGCGGATCGGGGCCGTCACCGTCAAGGAGTTCCGCCACCTGGGCAGGGACCGGCGGATGCTGGCCGTGGTCGTGCTGCTGCCGATCATGATGCTGCTGCTGTTCTCGTACGCGCTGAGCTTCGACATCGAGAACGTCACCACCATCGTCATCGACCAGGACCGGACAGCGACCAGCCAGCAGTACGTGCAGCGCTACGAGCAGTCCGCGTTCTTCGACGTCGTCGCCCACGGCGATTCCACCAGCGACGTCGACGAGGCGTTTGCGAAGGGCACGGCCAAGGTCGCGGTGATCATCCCGGCCGGGTTCGAGCACACCATCCTCTCCGGCGGGCACGCCGAGCTCGCCGTGCTCGTGGACGGCACCGAGCCCAACTCCGCGAAGGTCGGCCGGTCGTACTCGGTCGCGATCAACCAGCTGTTCTCCACCGAGCTGACCAGGGAGTGGGCCGAGCAGCAGGGCATCGACACCTCCAGCCTGGGCAGTCTCGACCCGAGGATCCGCACCTGGTACAACCCCGACCGGCGCTCGTCCGACTTCCTGATCCCCGGCCTGATGGTGGTGATCCTCGCGATCGTCACCGTCCAGCAGACCGCCGTCACGCTCGTCCGCGAACGCACCCTGGGGACCGAGGAACAGCTCGAGGTCAGCCCGATGCGCAAGATCGAGCTGATGATCGGCAAGGTCATCCCGTGGACGATCCTCGCGTTCATCGACGTGGTCGTGATCGTGGCCATCGGGGTGCTCGGGCTGGGGGTACCGCTGCGGGGGAGCGTCGTCGCGCTCGCGGTGGGGGCGACGCTGTTCATCCTCTCCAGCCTGGGCATGGGGCTCGCCGTCTCCGCGGTCGCGCCGACCGAGGACACGGCGAACATCGCGGCCCTGATGATCGCGCTGCTGCCGTCCTTCCTGCTGTCCGGCTTCGTCTTCCCCCTGGAACAGATGCCCGAGGTCGTCCAGTGGATCTCCTACGTCTTCCCCGCCCGGTACATGGTCTCGCTGTCGCGCGGGGTGTTCCTGAAGGGCGCCGGGTTCGCCGAGCTGTGGCCCGAGCTGGCCGCCCTGACCGTGATCACCGTGATCCTGATCGCGCTGTCCACCCTGATGTACGCACGGAAGGCACGCCGATGATCCGCCGCATCCGACTGCTGATCTGGAAGGAGTTCCTCCAGCTGCGGCAGGACCCGTTCCTCGCGGGCATCCTGGTGATCGCGCCGGTCGTCCAGCTGCTCGTGTTCGGGTACGTGGTCGCTGTCGACATCTCGCACCTCAACACGGCGATCGTCGACCTCGACCACACGACCATCTCGCGCTCGATCGACTCGGCGTTCTCCAGCTCGGAGTACTTCACCGTAGTTCAGCGACCGGGCAGCGAGGCGGAGATCCGCCAGCTGATGGACCAGGGCAGGATCCAGGTCGCCCTGGTCATTCCCGAGGGCACCCAGGACGCGCTGACCACCGGCCAGACCGCCCCGATCGGCGTCGTGGTGGACGGCTCGGACTCGCAGGTGTCGACGGTCGCGGTCGCGTACGCGTCCCAGATCATCGCGGGGATCAACAGCGCGCGGATGGTCGAGGCGGGCGCGTCGGTCGGCGGGCCGGGGGTGGACGCCCAGGTGCGCGTCCTCTACAACCCGACGCTCGACTCGATCAACACGATGGTCCCCGGCCTGATCGCGGTGATCTCGATGATCTCGCTGATGATCGTGATGAGCCAGGCGGTGGTGAAGGAGCGTGAGTCCGGGACGCTGGAGCAGATGTTCGTCACCCCGATCCGGGCGGGCGAGTACATCGTCGGCAAGATCACGCCCTACGTGCTGCTCGCGATCGTCCAGATCGCCGTGGTCGCCAGCGTCGGCATCGGGTGGTTCCACGTCCCGTTCCACGGCAACGTGTGGGTGATCGCCACCGGGATGCTGCTGTTCATGATGACCAGCATCGGGCTGGGCCTGCTGATCTCGCTGATGGCCAACACCAGACAACAGGCGCAACAGGTGATCGTGTTCCTGATGCTGCCGTTCATGATCCTGTCCGGGTTCATCTTCCCGGTCGAGGCCATGCCGGGGTGGCTGCAGGCGGTCAGCTCGTTCATCCCGATGACTTACATCCTGGAGGTGCTGCGCGGGTCGTTCGTGAAGGGGAGCGGCTTCGCCGACCTCGCTCGGCCCCTGATCATCCTGGCCGTCTACGGGGTGGCCCTCTTCAGCATCGCGGTCGCGGCCACCCGCCGCCGGATCACGGCGTAGGACGGTGCCGATGAGCGACATCGAGCAGACACCGTCCGCCGAGGAGGTGGCCATCTCCGTCCGCGGTCTGGCCAAGACGTTCGGCAGCTTCACCGCCGTCGACCACATCGATCTGGTCGTGCCGCGCGGCCAGATCTTCGGCTTCCTCGGGCCGAACGGCTCCGGCAAGACGACCACGATCCGGATGCTCACCGGGACGATGCGGCCGGCGGCGGGCAGCGTCCGGACCCTCGGGGAGGACGTCGTCAGGCACCCGCACCGCGTCCAGCCCCGGATCGGGTACATGAGCCAGAAGTTCGCGCTGTTCGAGGACCTCACGGTCGAGCAGAACCTGCGCTTCTACGCGGGCATCTACGACCTGCCCGCGGAGAGGTTCGCCGAGCAGCGCGAGTACGTGCTGCGGATGGCCGACCTGGTCGGGCGCGAGGACGAACTCACCCGCAACCTGTCCGTGGGGTGGCGGCAGCGGCTGGCGCTGGGGGCGGCGACCATCCACGACCCGGAGCTGCTGTTCCTCGACGAGCCGACGTCCGGCGTGGACCCGGTCGCGCGACGCCAGTTCTGGGACCTGCTGTACGAGCTCGCCGGCCGCGGCGTCACCCTGTTCGTGACCACGCACTACATGGACGAAGCGGCGTACTGCAACCGGCTGGCGTTCATCTACCGCGGCCGGATCATCGCCGACGGCAGCCCCGCGGACCTGCGTGCCCGGCACAGCCAGCCGATCTTCGACATCACGCTGGAGCGGGCCGACGACGCCCTCGACTGGCTGGAGCACGCCGACGGCATCGACGACGCGTACCTGTCCGGCGCCAGCCTGCACGCCGTCCTGCCGCAGGGCGCTCCGACCACCGCGGACGAGTTGCGCGCCCGGCTTGCTGCGTCCGGGTTCTCCGACGCCCGGGTCGTCGAGGTCGAACCGTCCATCGAGGACGTCTTCGTCAACCTGGTCACCGAGCAGGAGCGCACCGGAGCCACCAGCCGGGGGTAGCGGGCGTCCCCGTGGTGGGGCGGGGGCGTGTCATCCCGGCGGAGGCCGGGATCTCGGTGTGGGTGGTGGCGGTGGTGTCGTGGAGATCCCGGGTCAGGCCCGGGATGACGGGGAACGGTGGGGCGTCCGCTGCTGTCCGCGTCAAGGTGGACGGTTCCAGCCCAGCCTGACTTGTCATCCCGGCGGAGGCCGGGATTCCGGTGTGGGTGGTGGCGGGGGTGTCGTGGAGATCCCGGGTCAAGCCCGGGATGACGGGGGACGGAGGGGCGTCCTCGCAGCTGCCTACATCAAGGTGGACGCTTCTGTGCTGAACTCGCGCTTTTCCGTCCACTTTGTCGTGGGCGGGGGCTGCGGCGGCGTCAAGGTGGACGGTTCTGCGGTGTAGTCGCGACGATGCGTCCATCTTGTGGTGGACGGTGCGGTCGGCCGTGTCTGTCATCCCGGCGGAGGCCGGGATCTCGGTGTGGGTGGTGGCGGGGGTGTCGTGGAGATCCCGGGTCAAGCCCGGGATGACGGGGACGGTGGGGCGTCCGCTGCTGTCCGCGTCAAGGTGGACGGTTCTGTGGTGAACTCTCGACGATGCGTCCACCTTGTGGTGGGCGGGGGTGGCTGCCGCCCCAAGGTGGACGGTTCTGTGGTGTAGTCGCGGCTTTCCGTCCACTTTGTGGTGGACGGTGCCGCCGGCACTGTCATCCCGGCGGAGGCCGGGATCTCGGTGTGGGTGGTGGCGGGGTGTCGTGGAGATCCCGGGTCAAGCCCGGGATGACAGGGACGGAGGCGCGTCCGGACGGTGCGACGGCGTGTGCGACCTCGAGGGCCGAAGATGGTGGCGTGGGGTGGACGGTGGTGGTGCCGGTGCGGGGCGGCGGACGCGGGAAGTCGCGGCTGCCTGCTTCCGTGGGCGGGGTCGGGCGGCGGCGCTGGGTGCTGGCGTTCGCTGCGGACACGATCGCGGCGGTGCGGCGCTCACCCGCCGTCGAGCGGGTGGTCGTGGCACTGTCCGAGCCGTTCCCCGAGCTCACCGGGCTGGTGGGGGCGGACGAGGACGCCGCGCCCGTCTCGTTCCACCTCGACGCCGAGCCGCGCGGCCTGAACGCCTCGATCCTCGCCGCCATCGCCGGGCTCGACCACAGCCTGTTCGCGGTGCTCCCTGCCGACCTGCCCTGCCTCGCCGCCTCCGACGTCACGGACCTGCTCCGCGCTGCCGACTCAGCGGGCCGCGTGGTCGTCGCGGACGCCGAGGGCCGAGGGAGCGTCGCTCTCGCCTCGGGGTCCGGCCCGCTCGCGCCGAGGTTCGGGGACGGGTCGTTCGCCGCACACGTGGCCGAGGGCTACCACCCCACCGAGGGGACGGAGCGACTGCGGCGCGACGTCGACACCCTGGCGGACCTGCTCGACGCGGTCGCCCTCGGCGTCGGCGACGCCACGTCCGCGCTGGCCCGCGAAGCCGGGCTGCTGCCCGAACCGTCCTGATCCCGGTTCAGCGGAGCAGATCGACGCCGACCTCGACCGCACGGCCGGCCAGTGCCTCGGTGGTGGCCGGGTCGCGCATCCACAGCGGGACGGCCTCGGCGACCAGCCCCAGGCCGCGGAGCTCGTCGAGCTGGCCGGCGTCCGACTCGTCGACCAGCCAGGCGTCCAGCACCTCGTGCGTCCGCCGGTACCAGCCGGCGACCCCGGCCGCCGACACCGGGACGCCCAGCGCGTGCAGGCACTCGCCCGCCATCCCGCGCACCGGCCCGTCCCCGATGATCGGCGACACCCCCACCACGGGTGCGGACGCCGAGCGGATCGCGTCTGCGATCCCTGGTACGCCGAGGATCGTGCCGATGGACACCACGGGGTTCGACGGCGGGAACAGGATCAGGTCGGCGGTGCCGATCGCGTCCAGCACCCCGGGGGCCGGGAACGCGTGCTCGACACCCTTCTGGACGAACCGCCGCGCGCGAAGGCCGGCCCGGTACTTGACCCACCAGCTCTCGAAGTCGATCAGCACCTCCCCGTCCGGGGTGGGCTCGGCGAGCTCGATCCAGGTCTCGACCTCCTGATCGCTCATCGCCAGCACGGCGGCCGCCACGCCCCACCTCGCGGCGAGCACGCGAGCCACCTCGCTCAGCGGCCGACCGTCCCGCAGCATCGCGGTCCGGACGATGTGCGTGGCCAGGTCACGGTCACCGAGGGTGAACCACTCCCCGCCCGCCCCGTACGCGGACAACTCCTCCGCCACCACGTAGTGCTCGTCGCGCCGGCCCCAGCCGCGCTCCTCGTCGATCCCGCCGCCGAGGGTGTAGACGAGCGTGTCGAGGTCCGGACAGATCCGCAGCCCGTGCAGCCACAGGTCGTCCCCGGTGTTCACCACCACGGTGACCGCGGCGTCCGCCCCGGTCAGGTGGGCGAGCAGGCCGCGGATGAACCGGGCTCCGCCCACGCCGCCGGACAGGACGACGATGCGCCGCGGCGGATCGCCGCTCACGCTGTCACCCGCGCGTCCTCGTCGGCCGCAGCCGCCACCCGGCCGGACGTCGACCTCACGCGGGCCCGAGCTGGGCGAGCCGGGGGGCCACCTTCTCGGCGAACTCGGCCACGAAGGACGCGGGCTCGCCGCGCGGCATCACGGTCACCAGCTCGATGCCGAGGGCCGCGTACCGCTCCATCTCGGCGACGAACGCGTCGGTGGCACCGAGCGGATCGCCCCCGGGCATCAGGGTCTTCTGGATGGTGTCGTAGTCGCGTCCCACGTCGTCGCAGTGGCGCCGGAGCACGTCCAGCTTGGCCGCGACCCCGTCCACGCCGATCGAGAACAGGTTGCAGGCGTCGCCGTACTGGGCGACCAGCCGCAGCGTCTTCCGTTCGCCCGCGCCGCCGATCAGGACCGGCGGATGGGGCCTGGAGATGACCTGCGGGAGGTTGATCGTCTCGGCGAGCTGGTAGTGCCGACCCTCGTAGGGGCCGTCGTCGTCGCTCCACATCTGGAGCACGATCTGCAGCGTCTCCTCCAGCCGCTCGAAGCGCTCCTTCAGGCTGGGGAACCGGACGCCGAGCCCGAGGTGCTCGCGCTCGTACCAGGCCGCGCCGATCCCGAAGATCGCCCTGCCCCCGGAGAGGATGTCCAGCGTGGTGACGATCTTCGCGAGCAGCCCCGGGTGGCGGTAGGTGACCCCGGTGACCAGCAGGCCCAGCGGGATCCGTTCGGTCTGCGCGGCGAGGAACCCGAGCGTCGTGTAGCCCTCGAGCATCGGTTCGGCGGCCCCGCCCATGCTGTCCAGCTGGAAGTAGTGGTCCATCAGGGTGAACTGCGCGGCCCCGCCCTGCTCGGCGTTCCTCGCCGCTGTCGCGATCGTCGCGGGCAGCGCGGCGGCGTCCGACGGCGTGGAGAAGTTGGGGTAGTGGATGCCGAACTGCATGATCGTCCTCCCTGGGCTGAGTACCCGGCCACGGTAGCCCCGGAGGGCACCTCGCGGGAGGTCCTGGCAGTGCCCGGTGGGGCAAGGGTTACCCACTGGACGGGTCCGCGACGGCTTGTAGCATCGGGGCACCCCGTCACCCTGTGGAGGATCCGTGGACGCCAGCCCGTACGCCCGCTTCAACGACGCCATCATCGAGGAGTTCCGGACGAACAACGGGACGGTGAAGCAGTTCGGCAGGGGCCTGGTGCTGATGCACCACCTCGGCGCGAAGAGCGGGACGGAACGCATCACCCCGGTGATGGGCATCCGGGAGGCGCCGGACGCGTGGCTGGTCGCGGCGTCGAAGGCCGGCGCGCCCGACAACCCGGCGTGGTACCACAACCTGCTCGCCCACCCCGACATCGAGATCGAGACCCCCGACGACGGCACCGTCGCCGTGCACGCCGAAGCGCTCGCGGGCGAGGAGCGCGACCAGGCGTGGGCGCGGTTCACCGCGATCAGCGAGGGCTTCCGGTCCTACGAGCAGAAGACGACCCGCGTCATCCCCGTGGTCAGGCTCACCCGGCGCTGAGCGCGCGCAGCCGCGGCGCCAGGTCGCGCGCGAAGAGGTCGAGGAAGCGGCGCTGGTCGGCGCCGGGCGCGTGGAAGACCAGGTGGGTGAAGCCCAGCGCCACGTAGTCGCCGATCGCGGCCGTGACCTCGTCCGGGTCGGAGCCGACGATCCACCGGGACGCGATCTGCCCGATCGGCAGGGCGTCCGCGGCGGCCTCCATCGCGACCGGGTCGGTGATGTCGTGCTTCTGCTCCGCGCTCAGCGCCAGCGGCGCCCAGAACCGGGTGTTCTCCCGCGCGGTGTCGTCGTCCTCGGCGTAGGACAGCTTGATCTCGATCATCCGGTCGAGGTCGGTGAACTGCCGGCCGGCGGCCGTGGCGCCCTCCGCGACCGCGGGGACGAGCTTGTCGGCGTACAGGTCGCGGCCCTTGCCGGACGTCACGATCACGCCGTCGCCGACGCGTCCGGCGTACTTCGCCACCACGGGCCCGCCCGCCGCGACGTAGATCGGGACGGGGGTGTCGGGCCGGTCGTAGATGGACGCGTCGTGGGTGGAGTAGTACTCGCCGGTGAAGCTGACCCGCTCCTGGGTCCACAGCGCCCGGATCAGCCGGACGGCCTCGCGGAGCCGGGCGAACCGCTCCCTGAACTCCGGCCAGGCCTGGTCACCGGCGCCCGCGAACCCGGTGGCGATCTCGTTCAGCGCCTCCCCGGTGCCGACGCCGAGCCAGATCCGTCCCGGGTACAGGCTGCCGAGGGTGGCGAACGCCTGCGCGATCACGGCCGGGTTGTAACGGAACGTGGGGGTGAGCACGCTGGTGCCGATCCGGATCGTCCGCGTCCGCTCACCGACCGCGGCGGCCCAGGCCAGCGAGAAGGGGGCGTGCCCGCCGTCGTGGCGCCACGGCTGGAAGTGGTCGCTGGTCGCGACCGACTCGAACCCGTGCTCCTCGGCGGCGACCGCCAGCTCGACCAGTTCGCGCGGCCCGAACTGCTCCGCGGACGCCTTGTACCCCAGCGTGAGTGTCATTCCCCTGCCTCCTCTGCGGTCCGCGCCCCGGCCTCCTGCGCGTCCCGGTACCCACGTTCGTAGCCGAGCCGTTCGGCTTCGGCCGAGCCGAGCCGGAACAGGTCGGCCGCGGCGGTCCGGATGATCCGGGACGCGCCCGGCAGGTCGAGGTCGCCGACCACGTCCGGCAGACCGCGGACGACCGCCACCGGCAGCCCGCGCGTCTTGCCCTTCACGAGGTCGGCGGCGGCGGCCAGCTCGTCGGCCAGGCACGGCCGGGTCACGTGCAGGGGCCGGCCCGCGGAGTCGACTTCGCCGCGAAGGTCGTCGAACACCCGGACGCCGGCCGCACCGATCGCGATGTCGGTCTGGCCGTCGCGCCAGGCGCGTCCGAGGGTGTCGCTGACGACCACCCCGACCCGGGCGCCCGTCCGCTCCCGGAGAGTGCCCGCGAGTTCGCGTGCCGAGCGGTCGGGGTCCTCCGGCAGCAGCAGCACCGTTCCCGGTGCCGTGTTGGACGCGTCCACGCCCGCCGCGGCGCCGACCACCCCGAGCCGGTTCTCGACGATGCGGGTGACCCGCCCGTCCCTGCCGGTCCGGCTGGCCACGACGCGCACGGTCTCGGCATCGATCGCCGCCTCGCGGTCGGTGGCGCGAATCGCCCTGCCCTCGGCCTTCGACACGATCTTGGACGTCACCACGAGGACGTCGCCGTCGGCCAGGGGGCGTCCGGAGGCCCCGATGGCGGTCAGGAGGAGCTCGGCCAGGTCGTCACCGGCCCTGACCTCGGGGATCCCCGGCAGCGCCCAGACGCTCAGGCCCAGGGGGTTGCCGGTCATGTCCGCCTCGCCTCCTGGCTGGTCCACGCGGGTGGGTGTGAGTTCGTGCACCGTGTTCGGTGGACGATCTCACAGTGGAGCGGTTCTGTCAGTCCGGGTCGCTGCGCGAGAATCGGAGGGTGGAGCGGTTCTCCTTCGGCGATGCGGCGGAGCTCGCCGGTGACGTCGGCCCCGACCAGCGGCTGATCGGCGTCCTCGCCGAGCTGGACGGGCCGGTCGACGCAGGGGCACTGCGGGCGGCCGTGGCCGCGTCCCTCCCGGCTCTCCCGGTGTTGCAGCGTCGGTTCGTGCGGCACGGCCGGGCCGCGTGGGCGGCCACCTGGGAGTCGGTGTCGGTCCGGCTCGCCCACCACGTCTTGACTGAGCAGGTGGACGACCCGGTGCGCGCCACCGAGAGGATCCTCGTCCGTGGGCTGCCCGAGGACGTCCCGATGTGGCGGCTGGTCCTGCTCGAGTCCCCCCACGCGCACCACCTGCTGTTCGTCGCCCACCACGCCCTGCTCGACGGGGGGTCGGCGATGGCCGTCGTCGGTGCCCTGGTCGGGATCCCGTCCGCAGCCGTGCCAGCCGCGCGGCGCCGGAACCCTCTGCTGGCGCCGCTCGGCCTGGCCGCGGGCATGGCGCCCGGCGTCTCCGCGACGTCCCTGCTGGTGCCGATCACGTCCGGTTTCCGGATCGCGTCGACGGACGTCCCGCTCACGCCCCTCCTCCAGGCGACGCGGGCTGCCGGCGCCACCGTCAACGACGCCGTGCTGCTCGCCGTCGGTGAGGCCCTGCGGGCGGTCGGCGCCGGACGGGACGAGCGACTGCGCCGCGTCCGCGTGAGCGTCCCGGTCGCAGGTCAGCCGCAGGCAGGCAACGACCTCGGGCGCAACCTGGTCGGTGCGTTCGTCGCGTCCGTCCCCCTGCGTCGGCCCGGCGAGGGCGACCGTGCCCTGCTGGCCCGGATCGCGGCCCGCACGCGGTGGCGCAAGCTGCTGGCACGCGGCTACTCGGGCACCCCTGCGCTGTCGCTCCTCCTCGCCGTCCTGGGCTGCCTGGGCTGGTACCGTCCGCTGTTCTCCCGCCAGCGGGCCATCACGAGCCTCGTCACCAACCTGCGGGGACCGGCGGAACCGGTCGACCTCGAAGGGGCCAGGGTCCGGTCGCTCACCCCGGTCAGCCCTGCGCTCGGCAACGTCACCGTGGTCTTCGCCGCACTGAGCTACGCGGGGACGCTGCGGGTCACCGCCCGCCTGGACCGTACGGCGTGGCCGGAGGAGGAGCTCATCACCGCGACAGTCGCCGCCTGCCTGCGCCGGATCTCGACCGGGAGTCTGAGCGCCGGGCCTTGAACGGGGGCCGGCCGGGGCGGTCGGGTGTGTGATGGTGGGGTCCGGATCACCCGACTGACCATACGGATGACAGCCGCGGCACGAGTTCGAGGAGCATGCCGAGACCGAACAGGACCAGGAAACCGCCCGCGACCCTGGTCAGCGCCGGCAGGACGCGGCCCAGCCGCGCAAGCGCACGACCCGACCCCAGCGCGACGGCCACGGACACGTCCCAGACGAGCACGACCGTGAACATCCACACGCCGTAGCCGGCCAGGACCAGCGGCGGCGCCGCCGACACCGCCGCAGCCAGGCTGAGGTAGAACAGGGCGTTCTTCGGGTTGAGCAGGCCGGACGTGACGCCCAGCGCGAAGTTCCTCGGCCACGAGAGGGTGGTTCCGCCCGGCGCGGCGTCGATGGTGAGCCCGCCTCTCGTCCGCAGGAACGCGGTGCCGACGAGGACGAGGAAGAAGCCCCCGACCAGCTGGACCACGGTCAGGACCACGGGGTTCGACACCAGCGAGAGGCCGGTGAACGCGGCCGTGATGAACACGCCGTTCGCCACCGCGATCCCGACGCACGCGCCGGTGGCGCTGCGCCAGCCGTGCGCCAGCGAGGTGCGGGCGATCAGGACGAAGTCCACCCCCGGCACCAGCAACGCCAGGAAGTGCGCGGCGGCGACCGCGACGAACTGTTCCATCACTCCCACCCGTCGAACGACCAGACCCGGTCAGCATCGGGCGGGGGGACCGCAGGGGTCTTGAACGTTCTTGCAGGTCAGCTCCGGTAGGCGCCGGGCGAGGCGGCGACGTGGGCGCGGAAGACCCTGTGGAAGTGGCTCTGGTCCGCGAACCCGAGTGCCTGGGCGGTCTCTGCGATCGGGTGGCCCTCGCGGAGCAGGTGCCGGGCCCGGATGATCCGGGCGTTCTGGCGCCATGCCAGTGGGGACAGACCGGTGCTCCTCCGCACGGCACGGACGAGCTGGTAGGTGGTCATGCCGACCAGCCCGGCCAGCTCGTCCAAGGCCGGGTTCGTCTCGTCGTCGCGCAGCCTGTCCAGCACCGGCCGGAGCCGCGCATCGAGTTCCGGGTCCGCGTCGGGAACAACCACTCGGGTGGGCCGGGCGTGCGCGAGTTCGGCGAGCAGTGCGGCGAAGCCCTCCTCGAGGATCTCGGGGGACGCATCGGCGAACAGCAGGTCGTTCAGGGTGCCGACCCCGTCCGGCAGCCCCGGTCGGCGCAGCACCGAGACCCGGTCGAACAGGTCCTCCGCGTCCGGTGGCGCGAGCGCGGCCGCCCAGTCCTGGTCCGAGTGGATCATCTGGTAGAGCCAACGGCCTTGCTCAGGGTTGCAGGAGTGCACGTGCCCGGCGGGGATGACGATCACATCCCCGGCGACCAGCCGGACGACGCCCTCCAGGCCGCCGGCGAACACCGAGGCGCCCTCGTTCACGACGCCGATCGAGAACGTGTCGTGGAAGTGCGGCCGGTAGCACGGCTTCTCCTGGCACGATCGTCGCGCCTCCAGGTGCGGCAGGGCGGAACTCCGGCAGAACTCCGTCATCCGATCCCTCGCTCCGTCCCGCCCGTAGGTCCGGGCCCGTCGAAGGCTATCTCCTGAGCGGTCAGCCTCCCGCGCTCTGGCGGACGACCTCGATCGCCTCGGCGACGGCGTTCAGGTTGCCCTCCTCCCAGCGGTTCGTGGTCAGGATGGACGCGATCCGCCAGCCGTCGGGCGTCCGGACCATCCCGTTGTGGTAGCGCGCCCGGAGCAGGTACCAGGTGCCGGCGGACGACGCCGCCAGTTCGTGCTGCGCGTACATGTCGGAGTCGCACGTGGCCCGGTCCGGGTCCTCAGGATCGACGGTGACCACGTGGTTGGAGCTGACGTGCTGCGTGCGCCGGAAGCCCGGCAGCGCCCCCGCCACGACCGCCACGAACTCGTCCCGGGTGAGCTCGCCGTCGTCCCTGCGCACGGTCGGAGCGAAGCAGGTCGCGAACCCGTCCCAGTCCCTCGCGTCGACGGTCACGCAGTACCGGACGACGACGTCGATGATCGCCTGACGGTCCTCCAGCCGCCGCACCCGCCGCTCCAGGTCGTCCATGGTCCTCTTCTCACCACTCGTCGCAGGTCAGAACGCTAACGCCTGCCGGTGGCTATCGTGTCGCCATGGTGGACGCTCCCGACCTCCGCAGGGCGGTCAAGCCCGGGGAGCGTGACGAGCCCGCCGTCGAGCGCGAGGGCCAGGTCTGGCGGATCCGCGCGCTGGAGCCCGCGCGGCAGGTGCTCCGAGCCCGGGACCGCACCACCCAGGCCGGCTTCACCGCGGAGTGGATCCCGAAGGGGTGGCTCGCCCACCATCCGATCCTGATCTCCGACGGCCCGCTGCACGACGAGCAGCGCAGCAAGGTCGCCCGGTTCTTCGCCCCCGCCGTCGTCGGTGAGCGGTATCAGGCCGCGATGGGGGAGTGCGCCGACCGGCTCCTGAGCGCGGCC
Source organism: Propionicimonas sp. (assembly GCF_049840635.1). Classification (GTDB taxonomy): domain Bacteria; phylum Actinomycetota; class Actinomycetes; order Propionibacteriales; family Propionibacteriaceae; genus Propionicimonas. Next base: position 1,171,613 of record NZ_JASGKL010000005.1, on the reverse strand, counting down.
TCTGCCGAGGGCTCGCTGCTGCTGGACGAGCTCGCCCTGCACTACTCGGTGGAGGTCACGGCCGGGGTAGTCGGGCTGACCGCGTCGCCCGTCCCCGCGATGGCGCGCCGGCTGGTCTCCTTCTTCAACCAGCCGCCCCTGGACATCACCCGTCCCGACCTCGGCCGCACCCGCCGGCAGTGGGCGCTCGCCGCGAAGAACGGGCTGGCCCCGATCGTCCGCTTCTTCCTCTCCGACGTCCGGCCGGCGATCCGCGAGCGGCGGCGGCGTCCCCGCGGCGACGTGATCAGCCACCTGATCGCGGAGGGCTACACCGACGCCGACATCCTGCTGGAGTGCATCACCTACGGGACCGCGGGCATGGTCACCACCAGGGAGTTCATCTCGATGGCCTGCTGGCACCTGCTCCAGAACACCGGGCTGCGCGAGCGGTACCTCGTGGCCGGGGCGGACGAGCGGCTGGCGATCCTGAACGAGGTGATCCGGCTGGAGCCGGTCGTCGGCCACCTCTACCGGCGCGCGCAGGGCAGCGTCGAGGTCACCCATGCCGGCCGGACCTGGACGATCGACCCCGGCGACCTGATCGACGTGGGCGTGCGGCAGGCCAACGCCGATCCCGCAGCGTTCGGCGACGACCGGCTCGGACTGTGCCCCGGTCGGGCCCTGCCGCAGGGCACGAATGCCGCGGGGCTCAGCTTCGGGGACGGGGCGCACCGCTGCCCCGGCCAGCCGCTGGCGATCCTCGAGGCCGACGTGCTGCTCACCCGGCTGCTCGCCCTGCACCCGCGGATCGCGAGCGAGCCCAGCATCGGTTGGGACGACCTGATCGAGGGGTACCGCCTGCGCGGCTTCCGGCTCGATCTCGGGAGGGACGGATGAGGACCACGCCGGGACTGGACGATGCGTTCGACCGCGCCGCCGGACGCTACGACCTGCTGACCCGGCTCAACCCCGGCTACCACCGGCACCTGCGCGCGGCCGCGCACGCGCTGGCCGAACGGATCGGCGGCGGCCCCGGCCGGCTGGTGCTCGACCTCGGCTGCGGTTCCGGCGCCTCCACCGCGGCGCTGGTCGGGGCCATCGACGACGCCCGCGTGGTCGCGGTGGACGCCTCGTCCGGCATGCTCGAGCAGGCCGCGGCCAAGTCGTGGCCCGCTGGTGTCGAGTTCGTCCACGCCACCGCGGAGGCCCTGCCGGAGCTCGGCCTTCCGCCCGCGGCGGGGGCGTTCGCCGCGTACCTGATCCGCAACATCCCCGAGGACGGGCGCGACGACGTGCTCCGGATCATTCGCGACCGGCTCGCCCCCGGTGGCTGGCTGGTCGTCCAGGAGTACTCCGTGGCCGGGAGGCCGTCCGCCGTGCGGGTCTGGACGCTCGTCTGCCGGTTCGTGGTCGTCCCGCTGGCCCGTCTCGTGCACGGCTCGCCGCGGCTCTACGACTACCTCTGGCGCAGCGTCCTCGACTTCGACAGCACCGCCGAACTCGCCGACCGGCTGGTGGGGGCCGGCTACACCGACGTCGCGCACAGGGACGCGACCGGCTGGCAGCGCGGCATCCTGCACACCTGGGTGGCGCGCCGGCCCGGGTGAGGGTCCCCTGGCTGGGGGTACCGACCGTCCCGGCGGGGTAACGCTGGGTGAACAGGCGGCGGGAGGCGGATGGACGACGCACGTGAGCCCGGCACCGCCGGGGACCGCGCGAACGCGGGGGGCGAACCCCCACGCCCCGCGGTCGACGCACCACCGGCAGCCCGGCCGAGCCCGTTCGCCGAACTCGGCCGGTTCGTCCGCGCCGCGCTCCTGGAGCCGGTCGCTCCATCCCCCGCCGACCCGCCGGACGTCGTCCGCCGTCGCCGGGTCGTCGTGGTCGCCACCCTCGTCGCCGGCGCCGCGTGCCTGGCCTGGGCCCTGCGGCTGGCGCCCGGCGACCCGACGTTTCCCGCGGCCACCCTCGTCCTCGCTGCGCTCTGGGCCGGAGGCGCGCTCGTCTCGGGTCCGTTGCACCTCGGCAGGGCCCACACGCGCAGCGGCGGAAGCGAGGGCCGCGGCATCGTGCAGTCGCTGGCCCTGGGTGCGCTGCTGCTGGGCGTCTTCCTGCTCGGTGCCGTCCTCGTGGCCCGGGTCCCGCTGCTCAGGGACCCCGTCCAGGCGCTGCTCGACCACGCCCGGTACGGCCCGCTGGCACTGATCGCTGTGGTGACCGCCGTCAACGGTCTCGCCGAGGAGCTCTTCTTCCGGGGGGCACTGTTCGCCGCCCTCGCCCCAGGCCGCGCCGTGGTCGGGGCGGCGCTGGCCTCCGCCCTCGCCACCGTGGCGAGTGGCGTTCCGCTCCTCGTCCTCGCCGCCCTCGTGCTGGGCCTGGTCACCGGAGCACAGCGTCGGGTCACCGGCGGGGTACTGGGGCCGATGGTGACCCACGTCACCTGGAGCCTCGGGATGCTGTTCCTGCTCCCGATCGCACTGACCGCAGGGAGCTGACATGACTGCACGGCCGTACGCCCTCGTCACCGGCGCGACCGGCTACATCGGGGGGCTGCTCGTCCCCGCGCTGCTGGATCGCGGCTGGCGCGTCCGCGTCCTGTGCAGGGACGCCACGCGGGTGGCCTCGCGGGACTGGGCGGACCGGGTCGACGTCGTCGAGGGCGACGCGGCGGAGCCGTCCGCCCTCGATCGGGCGCTGGCGGGGGTGGACGTGGCCTACTACCTCCTGCACTCGATGGGGGGTGGGCGCGACTTCGTCGTCCGCGACCGTGCCCTCGCCGAGGGATTCGCAGCCGCCGCGGTCCGCGCCGGCGTGGGCAGGATCGTCTACCTCTCCGGGCTGCACCCCGACGGTCCGCTGTCGCCGCACCTGGGCTCCAGGGTCGAGGTGGGACGGGTGCTGCTCGGCTCGGGGGTCCCGACCGCCGTCCTCCAGGCGGGCGTGGTCCTCGGCGCCGGCTCGGCCAGCTTCGACATGCTCCGCTACCTGACCGAGCGGCTGCCGGTGATGGTCGGCCCGAAATGGCTGCGCAACCGGATCCAGCCGATCGCGGTCGACGACGTCCTGTACTACCTCCGCGCGGCTGCACAGCTGGCGCCGGGGCTCAGCCGCAGCTTCGACATCGGCGGGCCGGACGTGCTGACCTACGCCGACATGATCCGCGGCTACGCGCGGGTCACCGGCCTGGGCCGTCGGCTGGTGGTGTCCGTTCCGGTGCTGACCCCCCGTCTTGCCAGCCTCTGGGTGGGACTCGTCACCCCGGTCCGGGCCGAGATCGCCCGGCCGCTCGTGGGCAGCCTGGTCCACGAAGCCGTGGCCGGCGAGGACGACCTGGTCACGCTCGTGGGACCGCCACCCGGCGGGCGGACCCCTTTCGAGCAGGCGATCCGCCGGGCCACCGGAGGGACGACCGGAGGCGCGAGCCGGCGGACCGCTCGCGAGCTGGCCCTCGGCGCAGCGGTGCTGGCCCTGGTGGCCGGCGTCGCCGCGGTCGCGGCGCGGTCCAGGACCGTCCGCGGCCTCAGCCGGGCTGCGGGGCGGCCGCGGGGGTGTTGCCGTCCACGAGGAGTCGCGCGGCGGCGGTGATCGAGTGGCCGAGCGGGCGGAACGGTGTCGGCGCGAGGTGCTGGTGGCGTCCGCCCACCCACAGCTCGAAGGCGGGCAGGCCGCGGAACTCGTCCGCCACGGCACGCAACCGCGCGGCGTCCCTGCGCCGGTGGACGGAGCTGACGGCCGCTCTGGCACCGACAGCCACCGCCGCCTCCCGCCACGCCTCGGCCGGCACCTGCGCGCCGAGGTACACGGTCACCGCGCCCGCACGACGGGCGGCCGTGGCGAAGGCGAGCAGGCTGAGCTGGTGGTCGACCCCGGGCGGTGCGCCGACCAGCAGCGTGGGCCCGGACGCGGGCTGGGCGGTGGCGTCGTACGCCGCAGCGAGGCGTCGCATGACGAGGTTGCTGACCAGGTGCTCGCCCGCGACCGACACCGTCCCTGACGCCCACGCGTGCCCCATCTCGACCATCGCGGGCATCAGCCAGTCGTCGACCACCGCCTCGAACGGGCCGTGCGCGAAGAGGTCGTCGATGACGCGACCCGCCGCCTCGCTGTCCATGGCCGACGCGGCGGCCACGAGGTCCTGCGCTGTGGCCGCGCCGTTCTCCCGCCGGGCCGCCTCCAGAGCAGCCTTCCGGGGCGCCCAGCCCTCCTCGACCAGGCCGTGCATCGTGCGGATCCGGTCGAGCGCCTGCTCGTCGTAGTCCCGGTAACCCGCGGCCGACCGGCCCGGGGACACCAAGCCGTAGCGGCGTTCCCAGGCCCGCAGGGTGTGCTCCGGGACGCCGGTCAGCTCCGCGGCCCTCTTGATCGTGACCATGACGGTCAGAGGGTATCGAGCAGAGGGTGGCCATCTGTACGAATCTACGCAGTTTGTCTAACCTTTTCACCGTAGCTCTGGTTGTAAGGAACGCCGAACGCCATCATTCTGTCAAAGGTTTGGGGGAGGTCCCCCGGGGGCAGGAGTAGGGCATGGGAGCATCGATGGGGACGGACGTCCGGGATCGCGTCGTCCTGCTCGACGACCACGACCGACCGGTCGGCCACGCCGACCGCAACGATGTGCACGGTCCGCACACGCCCCGGCACCTCGCGTTCTCCTGCTACCTGTTCGATGCCGGCGGCAGGGTGCTGCTGACGAGGCGCGCGCTCGGAAAGGCCACGTGGCCGGGCGTCTGGACGAACTCGTGTTGCGGGCACCCCCGTCCCGGTGAGGGCGGCGAGACGGCCGTCCGGCGGCGCGTGGCCGAGGAGTTGGGCGTGGCCGTCGAGGACCTGGAACTGGTGCTTCCCGACTTCGGCTACCGCGCGGTGGACGCGTCCGGCATCGTCGAGAACGAGGCCTGCCCGGTCTGGGTGGGCCGGCTGTCCGGCATCCTCGCGCCAGACCCGGCCGAGGTCGCAGAGACGTCCTGGGTGGCCTGGCCGGACGTGGTAGCGGTCGCGCGGAACGTCCCTGCGCTGCTCAGCCCGTGGGCGGCGCTCCAGGTGCCGCTGCTCGACGACCTCCGTGTCGCGGGGGGTGCGGCATGAGCGTCCTCCGGTCCCCGGCTGCGCTGCCCTTCGGCCATGAGCCGGACCCCGACCGCGACGGCGCGACCGTCGAGGCCGTGGAGGCGGCGATCGACCACACCCTCGGCTCTCTGCGCGAGCGCTGGGCACACCTCGCCGCCGCCGTCGTGCCGCGGGTGGGCGTGCTGCACACGGACTCGGTGCTGGAACTCCTCGAGGCGACCGTGCACTCGGGAGGAAAGCGGTTCCGTCCGCGGATGGCGCACTGGGGCTGGGTGGCCGCCGGCGGCCACCGCAGCGGCACCGGTCACAACGAACTCGTCACGGTCGGCGCAGCCCTGGAGTTGCTGCACGTCTTCGCGCTGATCCACGACGACGTGATGGACGCCTCGCCGACCCGCCGGGGGCAGCCGTCCGTGCACGCCAGCGCCCGCGCCCAGCACGAGGCGCTCGGTGGGCACGGCGACCCGCAGCGGTACGGGGAGAACATCGCGATCCTGGCCGGCGACCTCGCCCACAGCGAGGCGGACCTGCTGGTGGCCACCCTTCCGCCGCGACTGCAGGGGCTGTGGCGGACGCTGAGCATCGAGTTGATGGTGGGGCAGGGCCGTGACCTGGTCGGGGCGGCCAACGGACGCAGGGACCTCGCGCACGCCCGGGAGGTGGCGAGGGCCAAGTCCGGTGCGTACACGGTCTGGCGGCCGCTCCAGCTCGGCGCGACCGCTGGCGGGGCCGGTCCGCGGACGCTGGCCGCGCTCGAGCGCTACGGCACCGGCGTCGGCGAGGCGTTCGCGCTGCGCGACGACATCCTCGGGGTCGTCGGGGACCCGAGGGCGACCGGCAAGCCCGTCGGTGAGGACATCGTGGCCGGCAAGCCGACCGTCCTGATGGCGCTCGCCACCGAACGGTTCTCCCCGCGCTGGCGACGGGCGCTGGAGCGCGCGGGACGGTCCGCACGGCCCTCGTCAGCGCTCGTCGCAGGGCTGGCAGCCGAGTTCGTGCGGTCCGGGGTGATCGCCGACGCCGAGCAGATGATCGAGGACGCGGTCCACTCGGCGATGGCCGCCCTCGAGGACCCCGCGATCGACCCGGACGCGGCGGGCGGCCTGGCGGCCCTGGCGCGGCGCGTCGCCTGGCGGGACGCATGAAGCACCCCGCGGAGTTGTTCCCCTCCCCTCCGCACCCCCGAACAACTCCGCGGGATCCCCGGTGAGCCGCGTCGCCGTCGTCGGAGCAGGGCTGGCAGGGCTGTCTGCTGCGAGCGCGCTGGTGGCTGACGGCCACGATGTCGTCGTGCTGGAGCGGGAGGCTGTCCCGGGCGGCCGCGCCGGGGTGCTCGAGCAGGACGGGTTCACCTTCGACACCGGCCCGACCGTCCTGACCATGCCGCACCTGCTCGACCGCGCGTTCGCCCGGTTGGGTGCCGACCGGGCGCAGGAACTGCGGCTGCGCCGCCTCGATCCCGCTTATCGCGCCGTGTACAGCGACGGGTCGGAACTCCGCGTCCGCGCGGAGCTGGACGACCAGGTCGCCGAGCTGCGCCGCAGCGGTCTGGAGGCGGATGCGCGGGCGTTCCCCGGCTTCGTCGCGTGGCTGGAGGCGCTCTACGAGGCCGAGATGCCCCACTTCATCGAGCGCAACCTCGGGTCTCCGCTCGACCTCGTCACTCGCCCCATGGCCGCGGCCCGGCTGCTCCGGCTGGGCGGTTTCGGCCGGTTGGAGAACGCCGTCCGACGGCGGATCAGCGACCCGCGGCTGGTGCGGCTGCTCACCTTCCAGGCCATGTATGCCGGCCTCGCCCCCCGGCAGGCGCTGGCGATCTACGCGGTGATCACCTACATGGACTGCATCCGTGGCGTCTACTTCCCCGAGGAGGGCGGCATGCACGGCGTCCCGGTCGCCCTGGCGCGGGTGCTGGAACGGGCCGGCGCGGACCTGCGCTACGAGGCGCCGGTGACGGAACTGATCACCGACGCGTCCGGGCGCCTCGCCGGCGTGACCGCGGCGGGGGAGCGGATCGCCGCCGACGCCGTCGTGGTCACCGCGGACCTGCCGACCGCCTACCGGCAGTTCCTGCCCGGCCTCACGCCGCCCCGCGCGCTGACCGACGCGCAGTGGTCGCCGTCGGCACTGGTCTGGCACGTCGGCGTCCGCGGCACCCCCGGGCCGAGCGTCGCGCACCACAACATCCACTTCGCCGACGCCTGGGAGGCGTCCTTCGAGCAGCTGATCACCCGCAAGGAGCGGATGGCGGACGCGTCCCGGCTCGTCACGGTGCCCAGCCTGCACGCCCCCGGCGCGGCGCCACCGGGGCACAGCGCCCTGTACGTGCTGGAGCCGGTCCCGCACCTGGGCGGAAGGATCGACTGGGCGAAGGAGGCCGGCCCCGCCCGCGAGCGGCTGCACGCCTTCCTCATCGCGCACGGCTACCCCGGCGACGTCGTGACCGAGCGCCTCGTCACCCCCGCCGACTGGGCGGCGGAGGGGCTGGCGATGGGGACGCCGTTCAGCCTCGCGCACACGTTCTTCCAGACCGGGCCGTTCCGTCCGGCCAATGTCGAACCGCGCGTGCCGGGGGTGTTCTTCGCCGGCTCGGGCACGACGCCCGGCGTGGGCGTCCCGATGGTGCTGGTCAGCGGCGAGCTGGCCGCCGAACGCGTCCGCGTCTACCTCGGGGGGCGGGCATGAGCCACGACCTGGCCGAGGGCTACGCGCAGTGCGCGCGGCTGACCCGCGCGTACGGCACGACCTACTACTGGGGCGCCGCGCTGCTGCCGGTGCCGCAGCGCCGGCACGTCTACGCGATCTACGCGCTGTGCCGGCTCGCCGACGACATCGTGGACGCCGACGGCGCCACCCTGGTCGACGTGGGCCGGACGGCGCGGGAACTGGCGGCCTTCCGGGCGGCGTTCGGCGCCGCGCTCGCGGGCGACCCGGGCGACGCCGTCCTGGCCGCGATCGCCCGCACCGTCCACGAGACCGGCATCGAGCGCGAGTGCTTCGACCGCTTCTTCGGGGCGATGGAACTCGACCTGACCGTGACCGCCTACGCCAGCTGGGGCGACCTGTGCGGCTATATGGAGGGGTCGGCGGCGGTGATCGGGGAGATGATGCTGCCCGTGCTCCAGCCGCTGACCCCGGACGCGTTCGAGCCCGCGAGGGCGCTCGGGTTCGCGTTCCAGCTGACCAACTTCCTCCGCGACGTCGGCGAGGACCTCGACCGAGGCCGCGTCTACGTCCCGTCCGACGACCTGGACCGGTTCGGTGCCGACCCGTGGCGGCGGGTCGTCGACGACCCGTGGCGGGCCGTGATGGCCTTCGAGATCGCGCGGAACCGGGAGCTGTACGCGCAGGCCGCGCCGGGCGTGGCGATGCTGCCGCCCGCGTCCGCCCGGTGCGTGGCGACGGCCCTCGAGCTGTACTCGCGGATCCTGGGCAGGATCGAGGCGCGCGACTACGACGTGTTCACCGGCAGGGCGCGCGTGCCGACGTGGCGCAAGGCCGTCACCGCCGCGTCCGTCCTCGTCGCAGGGCCGGGGCGGACCGCATGAGGGCGGAGTACCTGCTGCTGATGGCCGCGTGCCTGCTGGTCACGCTGCCGCTGGAGTTCGCGCTGCGCGCGCGGGTGTACCGGCGGCCGCTGCGGCTGCTGCTGGCGCTGGCCCCCGTGGTCGTGGTGTTCATGGTCTGGGACGCGATCGCCATCGCTCGCGACCACTGGGGCTACAACCCCGCCCGCACGACCGGCATCCTGCTGCCGGCGTCCGTGCCGCTGGAGGAGCTGGTGTTCTTCGTGGTGATCCCGCTCTGCGGGCTGCTCACCTACGAGGCCGTCGGCACCGTGCTGGCGCGGCGCCGGACGCGGAGGGCGGGCCGCGATGCCTGAGTACACGCTCGCCACCCTCGTGGCTGTGGTCCTGGTGGTCGCGGTGGAACTCCTCTGGGCGCGCACGGGCATCTTCGCCACCGCGCAGTACTGGCTCACCATGCTGATCGTGTTCTTCTTCCAGGTCCTCGTGGACGGCTGGCTCACCCTGCTGCCGGACCCGATCGTCCGGTACACCGCAGAGGAGTTCTCCGGCGTGCGTTTCCCGTTCGACATCCCGATCGAGGACTTCGGGTTCGGGTTCGCCCTCGTCACGGGCGCAATCATCGCCTGGCGGGTCGCGGGCCGCAGGGAGGGGGAGGCATGAGGACGTGGCGTCCGGGGCGCGACCGGAGGGCAGTGCGGCACCGTCCGCCCGACCCGGTGGCGGCCGGCTCCCTGAGCAGCGCCGAGTCGCCGTCGGTCGTCGTCGTCGGAGGCGGGGTGGCGGGGCTGGCGGCCGCGACCGGGCTGGCGGAGCGCGGCGTCCGGGTGGTGCTGCTGGAGGCGGCGGACACGCTGGGCGGTCGGGTCCGGGCGTGGCCGGTCACGCTGCCGGACGGGCTGCCGGGCAGGATGAGCCGGGGCTTCCACGCGTTCTTCCGGCAGTACTACAACCTGCGCGCGCTGCTGCGCCGGGCGGACCCTGGGCTGGAGCGGCTGGTGCCGGTGGCCGACTACCCGCTGCAGCTGGCGCCGTCCGGCGGGGGTGCGCCGGTGGTCGACTCGTTCGCCCGCGTCCCCCGCACGCCGCCGTGGAACCTGGTCGGGTTCGTCGCGCAGAGCCCGAGCTTCCCGCTGCGCGGGCTGGCCGGGGTGGACGTGCGGGAGGCGGTGGGCCTGCTCAGGGTGCGGTTCCCGAGGACCTACTCCGAGCTCGACAGCGTCAGCGCCGTGGACTACCTCGACCGGCTGCGGTTCCCTGCGTCCGCGCGGCACCTGGCCCTGGAGGTGTTCGCGCGGAGCTTCTTCGCCGACCCGCGCGAGTTCTCCGCCGCCGAGCTGGTCGGCATGTTCCACAGCTACTTCGTGGGCTCGGCGGAGGGGCTGCTGTTCGACGTCCCCGACGACGACTACGACGCGGCGCTGTGGGGTCCGCTGGGCCGGTACCTGCACGGGCTGGGCGTCGAGGTGCGGACCGGGACGGTGGTCGAGGGGCTGCGGAGTGCGGGTGACGGCGTCGTCGTGGCGGGCTCGATGGGTGAGGTGCGGGCGGACGCGGTCGTGCTCGCGCTGGACACCCGGGGGCTGCAGCGGCTGGTCGATGCCTCCCCGGACGTGGCCGACGGCGCCTGGCGGGAGCGGATCGCGTCCCTGCGCAACGCACCGCCGTTCGGGGTGTCGCGCCGGTGGCTGGCTGCCCCCGCCGACGGCCTGCCCGCGTTCCTGGGCACGAGCGGCTACGGGCCTCTGGACAACATCAGCAGGCTGGACGCTTTCGAGGCCGGGGCGGCGGGCTGGAGCCGGCGGACCGGAGGAGCGGTGGTGGAGGTGCACGGGTACGCGCTGCGCGAGACCGGAGCGGGGGTCCGGGAGGAGTTGTGGCGGCAGGCGGCGCGGGTCGACCCGGTCCTGGCGGACGCGCCGGTGGTGGCGGAGGAGTGGCTGGTGGCCGACGACTGCCCGCTGGTCGACCCGTCCCCGTGGCACCTGCGCCCGACCGTCCGGACGCCCGATCGGCGGGTCGTCCTGGCCGGCGACCTCGTCCGGTGCGACTGGCCGGTCGCGCTGATGGAACGGGCCGCGACGACGGGCTGGCAGGCGGCCAACACGCTGCTGGCCGACTTCGGTATCCGCGGCCACGAGCTCTGGTCGCCGCCGCTGGCGGGCCTCCTGGCTCGTTAGGGCTGGTGACTAGGACTCGTCGAGGGTCATGCCGTCGCTGATCGCCGCCAGCAGGATGTCGACGTCGATGTCGGGCAGGCGCCGGAACCTGATGCAGTAGCCGGTCACGGTGGCCTTGCCGATCGAGTCGGCGTAGGTGTGGGCGAGGTAGGTCTTGTCCGGCAGGCCGAGGACGTAGACCGAGACGCCGGTGGTGGTGGCGCTCAGGCCGATCCGGTAGAACTCCCGGGACGACCCGTTCGCGTAGGTGATGGTCTGGAGGCCGTAGCCGATGTTCGGGTTGGCCACGACTTTCCCGTCCTCGTTCGTGCCGTCGCTGAACCACAATCGGCAGCCGGGGAACTCGGCCAGCACGCGCGCGTGCACCGCGCGCAGGTCGGCCTGCTTCGGCTCCGGCTGGCCGGCGAGGTGGGCCTCGACCTGCTCGGGGATCCCCATCGCTACTCGAGACCGACGAAGTCGTACTCCTGGAACGACGCGACCTCGGGCACCCAGCGGGACTCGACGAACCCGACGTGGCTGGGGTGGTTGTTGTAGGCGTCGTAGGCGGCCTGGTCGGCGAAGACCATCGAGAACTGCCAGTCGAGGTCGCTCTTCGGGCTGACCTGGCGGCTGATCGTGAAGTCCTCGACCCCCGGAATCGCGGTGAGCGTGTCGTGGGCCGTCGCCAGGAACGCGGTCTCCTCGCCCGACCCCTGCCCGTGCCTCAGCCGGAACACCACCGTGTGCTGGATCCCCATGCCCGTCGCCGCCCCTCAGTTCGTCCTGAACCGGCCGCCTGACCGGCTCTGCGCCTGCTCCATTCTCGCCTCGCCGGCCCGTGGTCGGCACTCCTCGTCCACGCCACCCTGGTGGCCGAGAGGAAATGCCCACTCTGTCCCCCGAATCCGGCCGTAGAAGCCCCGCTGGGCGATCCACAGGGCGATTTCTCCCAGCCGTGCGCGGGACAGCCAGATCCCGGGTCAAGCCCGGGATGACGTGGTGGGGCCGCGCAGGCTCGTCGCTCCGGGCGTGCCGTGGGATCCCCACCTCTTGTCATCCCGGGCTTGACCCGGGATCTCGGGACGGCTGGGACCGCACCGACGCAGCGAGCCGACGTCAGTGAGCCCGCACCCACCACCCCGCGCTGTCTCCCGCTCGGCGCCGCTCAGTCCACGGGGCGCGCACCGAGCGCGGACACCTCGGCGAGCGCCTCCTCGATCGCCGCGGCCACGGTGGCGGCGCGGATGGCCGCGCGGTCACCCTCCAGGTCCAGGTGGACCGAGCGCACACCGCGCACGGTGGCGATGCCGAGGTGGACGGTGCCGGCGGGCAGGCCGGTCTGGGCGTCGGGATCCGGCCCGGCGACACCGGTGGTGGCGAGCCCGAGGTCGGCGGGACGGCCGTCGACCGCGCAGGCCTGGCGGACCCCCTCCGCCATCTGCTCGGCCACCAGGGGGTCCACCGGGCCGGTCTCGGCCAGGCGCTCCGCGTCCACCCCGAGCAGGGTGTGCTTGAGCCGGGTGTCGTAGGAGACGATCCCGCCGAGGAACGCTGCCGACACCCCGGGGACGCTGACGAGCTCGGCCGCCAGCAGCCCGCCGGTGAGCGACTCGGCGGTCGCGACGGTTAGCCCGCCGTCGATGAGCGCGGCAACCAGCCTGCTGGCCGGGCTGTCCACCGTCACGTCCGCTCCGGCTGGTGGGATCGTGGGCACCGAGGGCCCGCGCCCTCGACCCCGTGGACGACACTGGTGCGGACCGGCATGCTCCCATCAGAGCGGCAATGGACGCACCTGTCCAGCGGGCGACGACAGCGAGGAGAGCCGGCATGACCCTTCCCACACCCCGGGCCCCTTTCGACGGGCCCGTGCCCGCCCTGCGCTGGGGCGTGATCGGGGCCGGCGGTATCGCCGGGCGGTTCGTCGACGCCGTCCGTGCCCACACCGGGCAGCAGGTCGTCGCCGTCGCAGCCCGCAGCGCCGAACGCGCCACGGCGTTCGCCACCACGCACCAGGTACCGCGCGCGTGCACGCCGGCCGAACTGCTCGGCGATCCCGCCGTCGACGTCGTCTATGTCGCGACGCCGCACAACGTCCACGCCGAGTGGGCGATCGCCGCCGCGGCGGCGGGCAAGCACGTGCTGGTCGAGAAACCGATCGCCACCTCGGCGGACGAGGCCCGGACGATCACCGCGGCCGCGCGGGCGGCGGGCGTGCTCGTCATGGAGGCGATGTGGACGCGCTACCTCCCGCAGTTCGACATCCTGCGGCACCTCCTCGCGGACGGGGCCCTCGGCGACGTCGTGGGCGTCGCCGCCGACTTCGGCTTCGCCGCCCCCTACGACCCGTCCAGCCGGATGCGGAGCCCCGACCTGGCCGGCGGCGCGCTGCTGGACGCCGGGGTGTACCCGATCTCGTTCGCCTCGGCCGTGCTCGGCCCGCCGAGCACCGTCAGTGCTGTCGGCAGGAAGCTGACCAACGGCGTCGACCTGTACGCGTCGGCCGTTCTCGGTGCGGCCACCGGTGCGGCCGCGCACATCACGACGTCGATCGTCGCGGAGCTCCCCACCCGTGCCACCGTGGTCGGGACCACGGCGCGGCTCGAGTTCCGCCGTCCCTTCTACGCGCCGACCGAGCTCGTCCTCACCCGCAGGCAGGACGGGCGCGCGGTCACGGAGACCTGGACCGACGACGCCTTCACCGACCCGTACTCCGGGCTCAGCCACGAGGCCACGGCCCTGGCCGGCTACGTCGCCGAGGGCCGCGTCGAGTCGCCCGTCCACCCCCACGAGGAGACGATCGCGGTCCTGGCCACCATCGAGCAGGTCCGCGCGCAGCTGACCGTGGTCGACGGGCCGTAGTCCCCGCGGCAGCGCGGACGCCGCTCCCGTCAGCGGCTGGGCGTCAGGACAGGGACGTGGTCGGGCGCGTGGTTGCGGCCGACGTCAGTTGTGGATGCGGGACGCGCTCAGCCGGGCCGCGGACGCGGCGTCGCGGTGGTCGAAGAACAGGCTCGCGCCCCCGTCCAGCTCGGCGATGGACGCCATCTCCTCATCGGTCAGCAGGAAGTCGAGGCTGTCGAAATTCTCCGCGATCCGCTCGGGGCGCACCGACTTCGGGATCGCGACCACGCCGCGCTGGGTGAGCCACCGCAGCACGACCTGCGCGACCGACTTGCCGTGCGCGGCGCCGATCCCGGCGAGGACGGGGTGCGTGAACAGCCCGTTGCGTCCCTCCGCGAACGGCCCCCACGACTCGATCTGGACGCCACGGTCCTGCATCAGCGCCTGGTAGTCGGCGCGCTGGAAGAACGGGTGCACCTCGACCTGGTTGACCGCGGGGACGACCTCGTTGTGGAGGATCAGGTCGACCAGCCGGTCGCCGTAGAAGTTCGACACCCCGATCGCGCGGACGCGGCCCTGCGCGAGCAGCTTCTCCATCGCCCGCCAGGCGCCGTAGTAGTCGCCGAACGGCTGGTGGATCAGGTACAGGTCGAGGTAGTCCAGCCCCAGCTTCGCCAGCGACGTGTCGAACGCCGTGGCCGCGGCCGCCTCGCTCGCGTCCTGCACCCAGAGCTTGGTGGTGACGAAGACGTCCTCGCGCGGCACCCCGGAGCCGCGCACGGCCCGTCCGACCGCTTCCTCGTTGCCGTAGGCGGACGCAGTGTCCACGAGCCGGTAGCCCGCCTCCAGCGCCGTCGCGACCGAGCGCTCGCACTCGGCCGGGTCGGGGACCTGGAAGACCCCGAACCCCAGGATCGGCATCTCCACGCCGTTGTTCAGCCGTACCGTGTCCATCGGGTTCCTCTCGCCGGGCTCCGCCTGCGATTGTCGCGCGCAACGGCGGCCGGCGACAGGTGCCGGTGGTACCCCCTTCTCCCTGACCTCCGGAAGGGCTGGGCTGGGCTGCGCGGACGGGGCATCCTTGGCTCCGTGCCCTGCCACCCGGCCGGGCCACGACCGGGAGGGGCGGACATGGGCGGGCTGACGCCGCAGGAGCGGGGGGCCCGCGCGTCCGCGATCGTCTCGCGGCTCTCCCGCGAGGAGAAGATCGGGCTGCTGTCGGGCGCCGACTTCTGGCACACCAGGGCGCTGCCGCAGCACGGGATCGGTGCCGTCCACCTGTCCGACGGGCCGCACGGGCTGCGCGTGCAGGACGGCGCGGTCGACCACGTCGGGCAGGCCGCGTCCGCGCCCGCGACCTGCTTCCCGACCGCGGTGACGCTCGCGTCCGCCTGGGACCCGGACCTGATCGCCGAGGTCGGTGCCGCGCTCGCGAGAGAGGCCAGGGCGCTGGGGGTCGGCGTCGTCCTCGGCCCCGGCATGAACATCAAGCGCCACCCCGGCGGTGGCCGCAGCTTCGAGTACTTCTCCGAGGACCCGTTCCTGACCGGCGAGTGCGCGACGGCGATGGTCCGCGGGATCCAGTCCGAGGGCGTGGGCGCGTGCGTCAAGCACTTCGCGGTGAACAACCAGGAGTCGAACCGGATGCGCCTGGACACGATCGTCGACCCCAGGACGCTCCGTGAGCTGTACCTGGCCGGTTTCGAGACCGCCGTCACGAGGGCCGAGCCGTGGGCGGTGATGAGCGCCTACAACCTCGTCAACGGCGAGCACGCGGGGGAGTCGCGAACCCTGCTGGCCGACATCCTGCGCGGGGAGTGGGGCTTCGACGGCCTGGTGGTCAGCGACTGGTTCGCCGTCGCCGACCGTCCGGCGGGGGTGCGTGCGGGCCTCGACCTCGAGATGCCGTCCAGTTCGGGTGCCTGGGACGCGAGGGTCGCCGCAGCGCTCGACGCGGGGACGGTGACCCCGGCAGAGCTGGACGCGGCCTGCGCCCGGGTGGTCGGACTGGCGCTGCGGGTGGCCGAGGGCAGGGACGCCGCCGGGAACACACCGCTCGACCGGGACGCGAACCACGCCCTCGCCCGTCGCGCGGCGGCCGCGGGCACCGTCCTGCTCACCAACGACGGGGTGCTCCCCCTCGCAGGGGAGGCGAAGGTCGCCCTGATCGGGGCGTTCGCAGAGACCCCGCGGTACCAGGGCGCCGGCAGCTCTCTCGTGAACCCGACCCGCCTCGACAGCCTCCTCGACGCGCTGCGCGAGCGGCGAGGGACGGACCTCGCCTGGGCGCCCGGCTACGACCCGGTCACCGGCGCCACCAGCGTGGACCTGCTCGCCGAGGCGCGCGCCGCGGCCGCGTCCGCCGACGTCGTCGTGCTCGTCGTGGGCCTGCCGGCCCGCGCCGAGTCGGAGGGGTACGACCGCCCGCACCTGCGGCTGCCGGTCGGCCAGGAGACGCTCGTCCAGGTCGTCACGGACGCCAACCCGCGCACGGTCGTGGTCCTGGTCAACGGAGCGCCCGTCGAACTCGGCTGGGCCGACCGCCCGGCCGCCCTCGTGGAGGCGTACCTCGGCGGACAGGCCGGCGGCTCGGCCCTGGCCGACGTCCTGTACGGGGACGCGGAGCCCGGCGGCCGGCTCGCCGAGAGCTTCCCCGTCGCCGGAGAGGAGCTGCCCGCGTCCGCGAACTTCTCCGCCCACCCCACCCAGGTGCAGTACCGGGAAGGACTGTGGGTGGGCTACCGGTTCCACGACACGTTCGGGGTGGCGCCCCGGTTCTGCTTCGGCCACGGGCTGGGCTACACGAGCTTCGCGTGGTCCGACCTCGCGGTCGAGGGGGACGGCACCGACCTCACGGTTTCCGTGACGGTGACCAACACCGGGCACAGGGCGGGCGCGGAGGTCGTCCAGCTCTACGTGCATGACGTGGCGAGCACCCTGCACCGGCCCGCGCAGGAGCTGAAGGGGTTCGCCCGGATCCGGCTCGAGCCCGGTGAGTCCGGGCGGGTCTCGATCGGGCTGGACCGGCGCAGCTTCGCCGTCTACGACGTGGCCACGTCCGCCTGGCTGGTGGAGGCGGGAGAGTACGAGCTCCGTGTCGGCGCGTCCTCGCGGGACCTGCGCGCGTCGACCATCGTCGAGATCCCGTCCGACGACGTCGTCACGCCGGTCGTCGCGCCCGAGGGCCCGATCGCCACCGACGCGGAGTTCGCGGCCCTGCTCGGTCGCCCGGTGCCGGCCGCGCCGCCCCTGTGGCCGCTCACCGAGGACTCGGCGATCGGCGACCTCCGACAGACCTGGCTGGGACGCCGCCTCTACGCGCTGGTCAACGTCGTCGCCGGACGCCGGCTCGCGCTCGACGAGGGGGACGCGAACAGCCCGATGATGGAGGCAGCGCTGGCCGAAATGCCGTTGCGCGGCACCGTGGCGTACGCCGGTGGCCGGTTCAGCTTCGCCCACCTGCGGGCGGCGTTGGCCGTCCTGAACCGGGCCACGCTCCGACGCCCGCGCTGAGCCGGGCTCCCGACCTGCGAGGATGGACGCGGGCACCCGTAGACGCAGGAGGACAGGGCGTGGCCGAGAGCGGCATGACCGACGAGTTGACGACCCGCAATCCGGCGGAGGCGAACAGCCTCGACCTCGTCCAGCGGACGGTCGTCTCGGTGCTGATCGGCGGCATCACGCTCATGGTGACCGGTGTGCTCACCATCTACCTGGCGACGACGGCGAGCCGTGACCTGCCCCGCGACTCGGTGGTCGGGCTGTGGGTGATGAGCGGGGTGATCGGGCTGGTCGGGACGTGCGCGATCCTGATGCTGAACCGGCGCCGCTGGTACCACCCGCTGCTGGTCCTCGGCCTCGTCCCGATGCTCGTCGGCTGGCACTGGGTGATGGGCTGACCACGCCGGCCCGACCCTCAGGCTCCCGTTCGTCCGTTCGTCCGTTCGTCCGGTCGCGTCGCGGATCGGGACGCGGCACGCCAAGAACCGTCCCCAACGTGCCATCGCCGCTCGTGGACGGTTGTTCGCCTCGGCGGAGGGCCTCGCTACCAGCCGAGCTCGCCGGCGTCCTCCTGGAAGGTGCCCGTCGGCCCGTCGGGGCCGGTCAGGGCCAGGCGTGCCACGACCCGCGCGCTCTCGGACGCGGGCCGTCCCGGGTGGCTGCCCGGTGAGCCCCCGCCGAGTTCGGTCGCGGTGATGCCGGGCTCCACCGCGTTGAACCGGATTCCGGGACGGGCGTTCGCGTACTGGACGGTCAGCATCGAGACGGCGGCCTTGCTGGAGCCGTAGACGATCGCAGGGAAGCGGGAAGCGGGCCGGGACGGCTCGTGGGTCGCCCAGAACGACCCGAGTGCGCTGGAGACGTTCACCACGACCGGGTTCGCCGAGCGCTCCAGCAGCGGGAGCGCGGCCTGTGTCACGCGCACGATGCCCACGACGTTGGTGTCGAAGACGGCCAGGACGTCCGGCCCTTCCATCGCCTCGGCGCGCGGGTCGGCGGGGGAGCGGCGGGCGATGCCGGCGTTGTTGACGAGGACGTCGAGCCCGGTGCCGGCCTCCTCGACGGTCGCCAGGGCCGCGGCCACCGACGCGTCGTCGGTGACGTCGAGCTGGACGAAGCGGGCGCCGAGCTCCTCGGCCGCCGCCCTGCCGCGAGCCTCGTCCCTCGCGCCGAGCCAGACGGTCAGTCCCGCCTCGACGAGCAGCCGGGCCGTCTCCTTGCCGAGGCCCTTGTTGGCCCCCGTGATCAGTGCTGTGGTCATGCCTCGATCGTGGACCCGCGCGCCCTGGCCGGGAAGTGCCCCGGGGTTCGTAGGACCGGCAGGGCCACGACACGCCGGGCGGCGCGGGGACAGACTGGAGGGGTGGAGAACCAGGAATTCGGTCGAGCGGTGCGTCGGTGGCGGGAGCGCCTGAGCCCGCAGCTCGCAGGGCTACCCGCTGGCCCGCGGCGACGGGCCACCGGCCTGCGGCGCGAGGAGTTGGCCGGCCTCGCCGGGATCTCCGTCGACTACCTCACCCGCCTCGAGCAGGGCCGCGCTACCTCTCCGTCCGGCCAGGTGGTCGAAGCGCTGGCGCGGGGCCTGCGGCTCGCCGACCCCGAGCGGGACCTGCTCTTCCGACTCGCCGGGCTCTCGGCGCCGGGCCCCGGCGTGGTGCCGGGCCGGATCACCCCGAGCGTGCAGCGCCTGCTCGACCGGCTCGGTGGCGTGCCGCTCGTCGTCTACGACGCGGCCTGGAACCTGATCACGGCCAACGCCCCCTACGACGCGCTGATGGGCGACACCTCCGCCCTGCGGGGCAACGACCGCAACGCCGTGTGGCGGAACGTGGTCGGCGTCGGGTCGCGCGCGGTACAGACCCCCGCCGAGCACGACACGCAGGTGGAGCGGCTGGCCGCCGACCTGAGGATGACCGCGTCCCGCTACCCTCGCGACCCCGGCCTGCGCCGTCTGGTGGCCGAGCTGTGCGCGGCGAGCCCCCGCTTCGCCGAGCTGTGGAACGGCCCGGCCGGGCCCGCCCCGGTCGAGGGGTCCCGGCACAAGGTGGTCGAGCACCCGTCGGTCGGCCCGATCACGGTCGACTGCGACACCCTCGTCGTCGCCGGCGACGACCTGCGGGTCATGGTGTACACCGCCGAACCGGGCTCGCCGGACGCGCAGCGCCTCGACTCGCGATCGTCCTCGGCACCCAGTCCCTGGCCTCCGAGCCATCGGCTGACCGCCCGGAGGCGGGGTCGGGGGACGGGCCGGCAGCCCCCGGGTCGCGGGCCAGGGTGGCTCCGACCGGGGTCCGCCGACGTCAGCCGAACGTGAACGAGTACGCGTCCAAGCCCTCCGAGAGCGCGATCGTGACCGTGCCGTCCACCGGAGCGCCGTTCGTCGCCACCGTGTAGATGTTCGGGGCACCCTTCACGGCGATGGTGCGCGTGGCGCCGTCCGTGGTGACCTGGAGGGTGCCGGTGCCGCCGACGTCGAGGTACACCGACGACGCGTGGTAGGCCAGCTCGATCCTCGCCCCCGCACCGGCGGTCAGTGACTCCTCGCTCGCCGTCCAGGTGCCGTCCAGGGCGTAGTGGCTCGGCTCCAGCTGGCCGGGGAAGTGGAACGTCCCGGTGCCGTCGGGGTAGGTGGCGTTGCCGGTGAAGTACTCGGTGCGCTCGGAGCCGAGGTACATCTCGGGGGACTGGGCGACGTCGTGCGGGGTCGTGTCGGCCACGTCGGTGGCCGCGGGCAGCGTGGTGCCCGGGTTCGCCGCCTGCAGCAGCTGCCGGATCAGTCGCTCCTCCCCGTCGTAGTCGCCCTCGCCGATCGACACGTGCCGGATCTCGCCGGTGGCGTCGATGAGGTAGCCGGCCGGCCACGACTGGTTGCCGTACGCGTTCCACGTCGCGTCGTCGTTGTCGAGCGCGATCGGGAACGTGAGGCCGAGCCGCGCTGCGCCGTCGGCGACGTTGGCCGCCTCGTGCTCGAACGCGTACTCGGGGGTGTGGACGCCGACCACGACGAAGCCGTCGTCGGCGTACCGGCTGTACCACGCTTGGGCGTGCGGGAGTTCGCGCTGGCAGTTGATGCAGGAGTACGCCCAGAAGTCGACCAGGACGACCCTGCCCTTCAGGTCTGCGAGCGAGGGGGACGCGCCGTCGGTGTTCAGCCACTGCTCGATGCCGGCGAACTCCGGCGCAGGGCCGCAGTCACGCAGCTGGTCGTCCCCGGTGTAGGCGGCGGCCTGGCAGGTGGACAGCCCGACGGGAGCCTTCGCGTCCGACCCGCTCGAACCCAGGCCGCTGCCCAGGCTGTTGCCGATCGAGGTGGTGTAGTCGGGGATCGCCCGCTGGATGGCGTCGGTCACGTTCAGGGCCAGCGCCACGGCGAGCGCGATCATGACGATCCCGCTCACGACCCGGACGACCCGCTGGTGCCGCTGGAACGCCCTGACCCTCGCCACCACCTCGCGTCCGGCCAGCGCGAACACCAGCAGCGGGACCGCGCAGCCGACGGCGAACGAGACGGTCAGCAGGACGGTGTCGACCCCGACCCGGCCCGTGGTGCCGGCGACGGTGATGGCCGCGAGCACGGGGCCCGCGCACGGGACGAACACCGCGCCGAGCGCGAGCCCGAGCCCGAAGCCGCTGCCACCCGGCTGGACGTCCGGCTGCGGCAGTCGGGCGAACGGTCGCTCGATGATCGCCTCCAGCCCGGGGAAGACCAGCGCGAGCCCGAGCAGGACCAGGGCGCCCAGACCGAGCCAGCGGATCAGGTCGGGGGGCAGGTGCAGGGCGGAGAGGAGCAGCGTCCCGAACAACGTGAAGGCCGCGAAGCTCGTGACCAGGCCCAGCACGACGAGGAACGGCCGCCGCCGCGCCCCGGGCGTCAGCGCTCCGTCAGCCGCGGGCGTCCCGCCGCCGAGGAACACCATGGGCAGGACGGGGAGGATGCACGGCGAGACGCCGGTGATCAGCCCGCCCAGGAACCCGATGAGCACCAGGGGCACGCCATGCACGATAGACGACGAGCCCCAGCGAGGCGTGCGCGGTTCCGGGGCGAGGAGTCCTGACGAGAGGTGGAGACGAACCGCGAGGAGCGACGCGCGTCCCTTGTGGGAGTCGAGGGCACGCTCGGGCGGGGTGGGCGTGAGGTGGAATGGGCGTTTCGCCGCCGGGCGGCACGCCGGCTGTGGTCTCAACCGGCGCACCTGGTCCGGTGCCACCCCGGGACGGCGCCGGACTTCACCCGAAGGCACTGTTCCCGTACCCGCTGTTGCGCGGACTCCACCCCGCGATCCGGACGAGCCGTCGTGGCCCTGGGCGGCGTCCGGGCACCGCGGAGCCGTGTCTGGCCGCAGACGCTCCCGAAACGCGCCGAAGCTCCCGAAATTTGGGGAGCGCGGACGAGTTTCGGGAGCGTTTGTGCGCGGGCGACGGAGCTGGCGTCCGGGCGACGGCCGAGTGGCGTGCCCGGGCGCGTGACTGGGTACCGGGGACGCATGACGCCCACGACTCCCGTCCGCACTCCGGCCCCGGTCGGCTCCCCAGGCGCGCACGCGGACGCACCGCAACAGATCCCCGCGCGCGGCTGGAAGCAGGTCCTCGTCCGCGGCTGGCGCAGCGCATCGGCGCACCGGGTGCCGCTGCTGGCGGCCGGGGTGGCCTTCTTCGGCTTCCTCGCCCTGTTCCCGGCGCTGATCGCGCTCACCTTCGTCTACGGGCTGGTCGCCGACCCGTCCACGATCACGAGCCAGCTCGACCAGGTCGCCGGCTCCCTGCCGGCCGACGCGCGGACGCTGCTCGCCGACCAGCTGCACCAGCTGACCGCGATCTCGTCCCAGGGCCTCGGCTGGGGACTCGCGATCAGCCTGGTCGTCGCGCTGTGGAGCGCATCGGGCGGGGTGGCCAACCTGGTGGCGGCGATCAACATCGCCTACGACGAGGAGCGGACGCGCAGTTTCGTGAAGCAGCGGCTGGTCGCCCTCGCGCTGACCCTCGGTGCGATCGTGGTGATGGTGGTGCTGATGGCGCTCGTGGCCGGCGTACCGGTCGTGCTGCAGGTGCTGGGGCTGACCGGCGGCTGGCGTTGGGTGGCCGAAGCGTTGCGCTGGATCCTCGTGATCGGCATCGTGCTGGTGTCGCTCGCCGTCCTCTACCAGGTCGCGCCCGACCGGCGCGCCCCGAAGCTGCGTTGGGCCTCGGTCGGCGCGGTCGTCGCGACCCTGCTCTGGGTGGTGGCGAGCGTCGGCTTCTCCCTCTACGTGAGTATGTTCGGCAGCTACGCGCGGACGTACGGCGCCCTCGCCGGGGTCGTGGTGATGCTCCTGTGGCTGTGGATCACGGCGTTCGCCGTCCTGCTGGGCGCAGAGATCAACGCCGAGGCTGAGCGCCAGACCGCGGTGGACACCACGCGAGGGCCGGACCGTCCTGCGGGTGCGCGCGGTGCGAAGGCGGCGGACGAGGTCGCGCCGCCGGAGGCCTGAGTACGCTGGCCCGGTCCGGACGAGGGGCGTCCGGGACGGCGGAACGAGGAGTGGGATGGCGACGCTGATCCACCTGAACGGGCCGCCGGGGATCGGGAAGTCGACGCTCGCCGCGCTGTGGGCGGACCGGCACCCGGGGACGCTCAACCTCGACATCGACACGCTGCACCGGCTGGTCGGCGGCTGGCGGGACGAGGACAACCGCACCCACGATGTGCTGCGTCCGGTGGCCCTGGCGATGGCGGCGACGCACCTCGCGGGGGGCAGGGACGTCGTCCTGCCGCAGTTCCTCGGCAAGCGGGACGCGATCGAGGCCTTCGAGCAGACGGCGACCATGAACGGCGCGAGGTTCGCGGAGGTCGTCCTGTACGCCGACCGCGCCGAGAGCATCGACCGGTTCCACCGGCGCCCGGATGCCAGCGAGTGGGACGTCCACAACCGCGCGCTGGTCGCGCGGCACGGGGGAGCCGAGTTCCTGGCCGCGATGCACGACGACCTGCAGGACGTGCTCGCCGCCCGTCCGGACGCGATCGTCATCCCGTCCCGCGCCGGAGCCGTGGAGGATACCTACGCCGCGATCGAGTCGGCGCTCGCGCCCTGATCCCGGTGACGGCGGCCCTTCGTGACGCCGTGGGGCTCGTTCCTCGCCGCACGGCTCCTCAGGGACCGTTTGCCCGTGTCATCCCGGCGGAGGCCGGGATCTCGCGGCCCGGGATGACGTCGGTCGTTCCTTTGTCATCCCGGCGGAGGCCGGGATCTCGGGGACGCAGCCGCCGCCACCCACACGGGATCCCGGGTCGAGCCCGGGATGATGCCTACCGCCCTGTCATCCCGGCGGAGGCCGGGATCTCGACGACGCGGCCGCCGCCACCCACACGGAGCTCCCGGGTCGAGCCCGGGATGGCGTCAGGGACATCGGACGCGTCGCGAACGGCGTCCGACCTCGGGAACAAGATCGCCCCTGAAGTGGTTGAGCCTGGTGCACTCAACTCTGTGAAGGACTCGCATGACCACGAAACGACTTCCCGTCCTCTTCCTCGACGACGTTGTCCTGCTGCCCGGCATGATCGTCCCGATCCCGCTCGACGAGGCCACGAAGGCCGTCATCGACGCCGCCCAGACATCCTCGGACGGTGAGCTGCTCGCCGCCCCCCGCCTCGACGGCCACTACGGCACGTACGGCGTGGTCGCGACGGTGGAGCAGATCGGACGCGTCCGCGGTGGGGGCCAGGCCGCCGTGCTCCGTACGGGCGAGCGCGCCCGGATCGGCAGTGGAGTGACCGGCCCCGGCGCCGCCCTGTGGGTGGAGGCCGACCCGGTCGAGGAGGCCGAGGTCACCGACACCGTCCGCGACCTCGCCGAGGAGTACCGACGCATGGTGATCGCCGTGCTGCAGCGGCGCGAGGCGTGGCAGGTCATCGACCAGGTCAGCGCCATCGAGGACCCGAGCGCGCTCGCCGACACCGCCGGCTGGGCGCCGTACCTGTCGAACGACCGCAAGCGCCAACTGCTCGAGACGCCCGCGACGGAGGACCGGCTGGCGATGCTGGTCGAGTGGACGCGCGACCACCTCGCCGAGACCGAGGTCACCGACAAGATCGGCGACGACGTCCGCGAGTCGGTGGAGAAGCGCAACCGCGAGTTCCTGCTGCGCGAGCAGCTGAAGGCCATCCGCAAGGAGCTCGGCGAGGGCGAACCCGACGGCAGCGACGACTACCGCACCCGGGTCGAGGAGGCCGACCTTCCCGACGCCGTCCGCGAGGCCGCGCTGCGCGAGGTCGACAAGCTCGAGCGCTCCAGCGACCAGAATCCCGAGGCCGGCTGGATCCGGACGTGGCTCGACACCGTCCTCGAACTGCCGTGGAACGTGAGGACCGAGGACTCCACCGACCTGGTCGCCGCCCGCGCGGTGCTGGACGCCGACCACCACGGCCTGGACGAGGTCAAGGAGCGGATCGTCGAGTACCTCGGCGTCCGCACCCGCCGGGCCCGGCGCGGCCTGGAGGTCGTCGGCGGACGCGGCTCCGGCGCGGTGATCCTGCTGGCCGGTCCGCCCGGCGTCGGCAAGACGTCGCTCGGCGAGTCCGTCGCCCGCACGCTGGGAAGGAAGTTCGTCCGGGTCGCGCTCGGCGGCGTCCGGGACGAGGCCGAGGTCCGCGGCCACCGGCGCACCTACGTCGGCGCGCTGCCCGGACGCATCGTCCGCGCCATCAAGGAGGCCGGCTCGATGAACCCGGTGGTCCTGCTCGACGAGGTCGACAAGGTCGGCGCCGACTACCGGGGCGACCCGGCGGCCGCGCTGCTGGAGGTGCTGGACCCGGCGCAGAACCACACGTTCCGCGACCACTACCTCGAGCTCGACCTCGACCTGTCCGACGTGCTGTTCATCGCGACGGCCAACGTGCTCGACACGATCCCTGCCGCGCTGTTCGACCGGATGGAGCTGATCTCGATCGACGGCTACACCGAGGACGACAAGGTCGCGATCGCCCGCGACTTCCTGGTGCCGCGCCAGCGGGAGCGGGCCGCGCTGACCGCCGACGACGTCACCGTGACCGACGACGCCCTGCGCGAGATCGCCGCCCACTACACGCGCGAGGCCGGCGTCCGCTCGATGGAACGGCTGCTGGCGAAGGCGTTCCGCAAGGTGGCGCTGAAGGAGCTGCCGGCCGTCGTGGACGCGGGCTCGCTGACCGACCTGATCGGACGCCCGCGCTTCCTGCCGGAGTCGCGAGAGCGCACCGCGGTGCCCGGCGTCGCGTCCGGCCTGGCCGTGACCGGGATGGGCGGTGACGTGCTCTACATCGAGGCGTCCCTGCTGCCCGGCGACAAGCCGGGGATGACGATCACCGGCCAGCTCGGCGATGTGATGAAGGAGTCCGCGCAGATCGCCGCGTCCTACGTGCGCGCGCACGCCGCGGAACTCGGCATCGCGCCCGAGCAGCTCGACCACCCGCTGCACCTCCACGTGCCCGCCGGGGCCGTGCCGAAGGACGGTCCGTCCGCTGGCGTCACGATGACGACGGCGCTCGTCTCGCTGCTCACGGGGCGCAACGTGCGCGCGGAGGTCGGCATGACCGGTGAGGTGTCCCTGACCGGACGCGTCCTGCCGATCGGCGGGGTGAAGCAGAAGCTGCTCGCCGCGCAGCGGGCCGGGCTGACCGAGGTCTACCTGCCGCAGCGCAACGAGCCGGACCTCGACGACGTCCCCGCCGACGTGCGGGACGCCGTCACCGTCCACCTGGTCTCCGACGTCCGCGAGATCCTGGCCACGGCCCTCGAGCCGGCCCAGGCGTCGACGGTGGCCGCCGCCTGACGGCCCGTCCGCTGCCGCCGGTGGATCCCGCCGGCCGCTGACCGGCTCCTGTTCTCGCTCCCGAAAGGCGGCCTTGCTCCCCGAATTCCGGGAGCAAGGCCGCCTTTCGGGAGCAAACGCAACGGTGGGGGCGGGTGGGACGGGCCCCTGGCGCCAGGCGGCCAGGCGTCAGGCGGGCTCGACGCCCAGCTCCGGGGGCAGCGGCTCGGCGTGACGGACGGTGAGGCTGGTGACAGCGCGGGTGAGGCAGACGTAGAGGCGGCGCAGGCCGGTGGAGCGGTCGGGTTCGTCGGCGACCAGGCGGGACGGCTCCAGCAGCAGGACGCGGTCGAACTCGAGGCCCTTGGCGAGGGTCGCGTCCACCACCTCGACGCGGACGAATGCGTCCGGGTCGGCCGCCTCGCCGAGGATCCGGTGGTCGATCCCGGCCAGCGCCAGCGCCTCATCCGCTGCCCCCACCCGGCCCGAAGGGACGATCACACCGAGCGTGCCCTCCCTCGGCAGCAGGTCGGCCACGGTCGCGGCGACGTCCGCCACCGGATCGGCGACCGCCGCGATGTCGAGCTGGCCCCTCGCGTGCCGGATCGAGCGGGGCGGGGTCAGGCCGGGCGCGATGTGCGGCAGCAGCCGGGCCGCGTAGTCGATCACGTCGCCGGGCACCCGGAACCCCTCCACCAGCTCGGTGACCGGCGCCTCGGGGTGGCCGACGTGCGCGAGCGCGTCCGCCCAGTCGTGCACCGCCCACGCCGTCGTGGCCTGCGCGAGGTCGCCCAGCAGCGTCACCGAACCCGTCGTCGCCCGGCGTCCGGCGGCCCGCAGCATCATCGGCGACAGGTCCTGCGCCTCGTCGATGATCACGTGGCCCAGGCTCGGCTGCCGCGCCAGCAGGTCCTCGACCTCGTCGACGAGGACGACGTCGGCGAGCGTCCACCGCCGCGACCGCGCCGAGCGTGCCCGCGCGTCCAGCAGGAGCGCCTGCTCGTCGGCGTCCAGGATGCCGTCGGCCGCCCGGGCGAGCACCTCCGGGACGGCCAGGAGAGTGTGGACGACACCGGCGGCCGTCACCTTCGGCCACACCTGCCGGCACAGCGCGACCACCGGACGCGAGCGCGCGACGGCGTTCTGGACGCGGTCGTCGGTGGTGTCGCCGTCGGCCTCCATCTGCAGCAGGACGCGGTGCGCGATCCGCTGCGGGAGCATCCCGCGTCCCGTCTCGTACCGGGCGCCCTGGCCCGCGATGCCCGCGACGATCTCCGCCACCGCGTCGGGACGCAGCCGGTGCAGCCGGTGCCCGTACGGCACCTGCAAGGTCTCCTCCGGGAGGCCGAGATGGCTCCACACCGCCCGCCGCAGCACCTCGGCCATCCGCGCATCGCCCTTCAACACGGCGACCGCGGCCTCCTCGGTGCCGGTGACGGCCAGTCCGGTGGCCGCGGAGGTCAGCGATTCGACGGTCGCCTGGCTGGCGTCGATCTCGCCGAGCGCGGGCAGGACGTCGCCGATGTAGCCGAGGAACGAGTCGTTCGGCCCGAGCACCAGCACGCCGGAGCGCGAGAGCTGGGCGCGGTAGGTGTACAGCAGGTACGCCGCGCGGTGCAGGCCGACCGCGGTCTTCCCCGTCCCCGGCGCCCCCTGGATGGCCAGGGACGTCGCCAGGTCGGTGCGGACGAGCACGTCCTGGTCGGGCTGGATGGTGGCGACGATGTCGCGCATCGGGCCCGACCGGGGCCGCTCGATCTCGGCCTCCAGCAGCGCGGACGTCGCCGCGCTCGCCGGCTCGGCGAGGTGTTCGTCCTCGTAGGCGGTGATCGCGCCGTGCTGGAAGCCGAACCGCCGACGCAGCGCGACGCCCATCGGCTCGCCCGGCCGCGCCCGGTAGAACGGAAGGGCCATCGGGGCGCGCCAGTCCATCACGAGCGGCTCGTCCCCGATGGACGCCTCGACGTGGCGGCGTCCGATGTGGCAGGTCTCGTCCCGCTCGGCGCCGAGCGCGGCCGCGTAGTCGATGCGTCCGAAGAACAGCGGGACGGTCGGGTCGTCGGCCAGCGACTCCGCGCGCCGGTACAGCTGCTGGCGCAGGTACTGCGTGGACACGTGGTCGCCCGCGATCGCCTTCGTCCAGTCGGCCGTCCGTGCGCGCATGGCAGCCAGTGCGGCGCGCGACCGGTCGAGGTGGGCGCGCTCGTCGGTCAGGACGGGGTCTTCGGACATGGTCAGCTCCAGACGGGACGGCACCGGCCCACCACGAAGTGGGTCGGAGGAGGACAGGGACGGGCAAATCGCCCGGGCCCGGCGGGAGCACCCGACGGACGGCCCACGACGCTGGCGGGCTCTGGAACCCGTCCATGCTAAGCCCCCCGCTCCCGAAAGGTGGCCTCGCTCCCGGAATCCCACGCAAACGCTCCCGAAACACGCAGAGGCCACCGAAATTTCGGGAGCGTCTGCGCGTTTCGGGAGCGTCTGTGGATGTGGCGGGGTCACCTTCGGGAGCGAGAACAGCGGACGGCCCTTGACGCCAAAGCCGAGCGATGCTAGCTTTTCCTCAGGAACCTGAGTGGTTCCCCAGGGTTGTTACTCGCAAGAGGCAAGGCCTGAGTCGGCTTCGGCATACTCATGCATTGTGGGCAATCCCGGGGGCGACTCGGGTCTTTCGCTTTTCCGGGCCTGGACACCGAAGTTCGAAGGAGAACGGAAATGCCGTCAGTGGACTACCGGACGTTGGCCGGTGACATCCTGGAGAAGGTCGGGGGCGAGTCGAACGTCGCATCGCTCGGCCACTGCGCCACCCGGCTGCGGTTCACGCTGAAGGACCAGTCCAAGGCCGACAAGGCCGCCGTGGAGAAGCTGCCCGGCGTGATCACGGTGATGGAGGCCGGCGGCCAGTTCCAGGTCGTGATCGGCAACGACGTCCCGGTCGTGTTCGCCGAGATCGGCCAGATCTCGAAGCTCACCGGGGACGCCGCCGCTCCCGCCGAGTCCGGCCCGAAGGGCAACCTGCTGAACCGGTTCATCGAGCTGATCTCCAGCATCTTCCAGCCGATCCTGTGGCCCCTGGCCGGCATCGCCCTGCTGAAGGCGTTCCTCTCTCTGTTCACCACGCTGGGCTGGATGTCGGCCGACAGCCAGACCTACACGATCCTCTACGCCGCCGCCGACTCGCTGTTCTACTTCCTGCCGATCTTCCTCGCCGTCACCGCGGCCAAGCGGTTCGGCACCAACCAGTTCACCGCGATGGCCATCGCGGGTGCGCTCGTCTACCCGTCCATCATCGCCCTGAACAGCGCCGGTGACCCGGTCAGCTTCTTCGGCATCCCCGTGGTGATGATGAGCTACACCTCCTCGGTGCTGCCGATCATCGTCGCCGTCTGGGTGCAGTCGCTGCTCGAGAAGGGCCTGAAGAAGGGCCTGCCCAGCGTCATCCGCAACTTCGCCACCCCGCTGATCACGGCCACCGTGATGGTGCCGCTGACCCTGATCGTGGTCGGCCCGATCACCAGCTACGCGGCCCAGGGCCTGTCCAACGCGATCGTGTGGCTGTTCCAGCTCGCCCCCTGGCTCGCCGGCGCGATCATGGGCGGCCTGTGGCAGGTGTTCGTGATCTTCGGCCTGCACTGGGGCCTCGTCCCGATCATGCTGAACGACATCTCCACCCAGGGTTACTCGCTGCTCACCGGTCCGTTGCCTGCCGCTGTGCTCGCCCAGGCCGCTGCCGTCCTCGCCGTGGCGATCCGGACGCGCAACGCCAAGCTGAAGCAGGTCGCCGGCACGTCCGCTGTCTCCGGCCTGCTGGCCGGTGTCACCGAGCCCGCGATCTACGGCGTGAACCTGCCCCTGAAGCGGCCGTTCTACTTCGGTGTCGCCGGTGGCGCCATCGGTGGTGCGATCGCCGCGGCCGGTGGTTCGGCCGCGACCGCGCTGGTCTTCCCGTCCCTGATCTCCCTGCCCGCCTTCATCTCGGTCGGCAACTTCGCCCTCCAGCTGATCGGCACCGGCGTGGCCATGGTGGTCGCGTTCTCCCTGACCATGGTGTTCGGCTTCAAGGATCCCGTGGACGCCGACGAGACCGCGGCCCCCGAGATCGTGGTGCCCGGCGTGACCGGCGCCACCGAGATCAAGGCCCCCGTCTCCGGCGAGCTCGTCGCCCTGACCGCCGTCAACGACAAGGTGTTCGCGTCCGGCGCGCTGGGCAACGGGCTGGGCATCGTCCCCTCCGACGGGCGGGTGTACGCGCCCTTCGCCGGCACGGTCGTCACCGCCTTCCCGACCGGCCACGCCTTCGGCGTGAAGAGCCCGGACGGGGTCGAGGCGCTGATCCACATCGGCATCGACACCGTGCAGCTGGAGGGCAAGGGGTTCACGTCCGCGGTCAGCCAGGGCCAGGCCGTCCAGGCCGGTGACCTCCTCGCCAGCGTCGACCTCGACCAGGTGAAGGCTGCAGGCTACGACCCCACCACGATCGTCGTGGTGACCAACACCGCCCAGTTCGCCGCCGTGCTGCCCGCCGAGGGCCACAC
This sequence comes from Propionicimonas sp., assembly GCF_049840635.1. Taxonomy (GTDB): domain Bacteria; phylum Actinomycetota; class Actinomycetes; order Propionibacteriales; family Propionibacteriaceae; genus Propionicimonas. The sequence continues at coordinate 1,141,235 of NZ_JASGKL010000005.1, read as the reverse complement.
CGTCGCGCACGGCGACACCGCCATCGTCATCGAGCGCTGAGAAGGAGCGACACCATGAGCGAGACCACCACCACGCCGTTCCCGCAGGGCTTCCTGTGGGGCGGGGCGACCGCGGCGAACCAGATCGAGGGCGGGTATGCCGAGGGCGGCAAGGGCCTGTCGATCCAGGACGTGATGCCGCACGGGATCATGTCGCCGCGCACGGATGTTCCGACGCCGGACAACCTGAAGCTGGAGGGGATCGACTTCTTCCACCGCTACGCCGAGGACATCGCGCTGTTCGCCGAGATGGGCTTCTCGGTGTTCCGGGTGTCGATCGCCTGGTCGCGGATCTTCCCGAACGGCGACGACGCGGAGCCGAACGAGGAGGGCCTGGCGTTCTACGACCGGGTGTTCGACGAGTGCGCGAAGTACGGCATCGAGCCGCTGGTGACGCTGTCGCACTACGAGACGCCGCTGCACCTGACCGAGAAGTACAACGGCTGGGTGTCCCGGGAGCTGATCGGCTTCTACGAGCGGTACGCCCGGACGGTGTTCGAGCGGTACCGCGGCAAGGTGACGTACTGGCTGACGTTCAACGAGATCAACTCGGTGTTGCACGCGCCGCTGCTGTCGGGCGGGATCAACACCCCGAAGGAGCAGCTGTCCAAGAGCGACCTGTTCCAGGCCGCGCACCACGAGCTGGTCGCGTCCGCCTCTGCGACGCGGATCGCGCACGAGGTGCTGCCGGGGGCGCAGGTGGGGTGCATGGTGATCGCGATGCCGATCTACCCGCTAACCCCGTCCCCGGACGACGCGCTGGCGGTGCTGGAGGCCGACCACGCGAACCTGATGTTCTCCGACGTGCACACCCGGGGCGCCTACCCGGGGTACGCGTTGCGGTACTTCCGTGAGCACGGGGTGGAGCTGAACATCACCGAGGAGGATCGCGAGATCCTCGCCAACACGGTCGACTTCGTGTCGTTCAGCTACTACATGAGCGTGTGCGAGACGGCCGATCCGGCGCGGAAGGTGGCCGGTGAGGGCAACATCATGGGCGGGGTGCCGAACCCGACGCTGCCGGCGTCGGAGTGGGGCTGGCAGATCGACCCGGCCGGGCTGCGGATCGTGCTGAACCAGTTCTGGGACCGGTGGCAGAAGCCGCTGTTCATCGTGGAGAACGGGCTCGGCGCGAAGGACCAGCTGGTCGAGGTGGACGGGGAACTGACCGTCCTCGACGACTACCGGACCGCGTACCTGAACGACCACCTCGTCCAGGTCGGCGAGGCGATCCAGGACGGGGTGCAGGTGCTCGGCTACACCTCGTGGGGCCCGATCGACCTGGTGTCCGCCAGCACGGCGCAGATGTCCAAGCGGTACGGGTTCATCTACGTCGACCGCAACGACGACGGCACCGGCACGTTCGCCCGGTACCGCAAGAAGTCGTTCGGCTGGTACGCCGACGTGATCCGCAGCAACGGGGCGTCCCTGTCCTGAGCCGACGCCGCCCGGACAGGAACAGGGGAGGAGTTCCTGTTCCGTCCGGGCGGCGGGCTCGACCCCCGGAGCCGGATCGGCGATGATCGCACTGCAGGGAGAAGGGACCGGCACGTGGAGGTGCTGAAGGTCTACAACAACAACGTCGTCCTCGCCGCGGACGGCGGGCGCGAGGTCGTGCTGACCGGACGCGGCCTGGGCTACCAGGCGCGACGCGGCGATGTCGTCGACGCCGGGAAGGTGCAGCAGGTGTTCGTCCCGGACGCCCAGCACGACATCGACCAGCTGTCGGCGTTCCTCACCGAGATCGCCCCCGAGTACCTGGCGCTCGCCGCGGAGGTCCTGCGCCGGGCGCAGGGGGAGCTCGGGACGACGTTCGGGCAGGGCATGGTGATCCCGCTGGCCGACCACCTCAGCTTCGCGGTGAAGCGCGTCCGCCAGCACATCGAGGTGGGCTACCCGCTGAAGGCGGAGGTCGCCCACCTGTACCCGAACGAGCTCCGGGTCGCGAGGGACGCGGTCGCGCTCGTCCGAGAGCGCACCGGCGTGGATATCCCCGCGGACGAGGCCGTCCCGGTCGCACTGCACTTCGTGAACGCCGTGTTCGCGTCCGACGACCTGTCCCGGACCGTGCAGATGACCGCGCTGTTCCGGCAGGTGTTCGAGGTGCTGGACGCCTCCTACGGGCGCCGCTTCGACACCGAGAGCCTGAACGCCGCCCGGTTCATCACCCACCTGCGCTACTTCTTCGTCCGGGTCGACTCCGGGCTCCAGCTCGTCGAGAACCCGGAGAGCTTCACCTCGACGATCCGCGCGTCCTTCCCCCAGGCGTACGCGTGCGCCGAGCGGGTGAAGGCCCTGCTCGAGCTGCGCCTGGAGAAGCCGATCACCGCCGACGAGGTCGTCTACCTCACCCTCCACGTGGCGAGGCTCGCGACCGACGCCTGAGCGGTGGACGCCAGCCCCTTCTTGTCATCCCGGCGGAAGCCGGGATCTCGTGGTCGTGGCCGTCGGCGTGGACGCGGAGATCCCGGGTCAAGCCCGGGATGACGAACCAAGCTCGGTTATCCCGGCGGAGGCCGGGATCTCGTGGTTTGTTGCCGTCGGTGTGGGCGCGGGGATCCTGGGTCAAGCCCGGGATGACGAACCAAGCTCGGTTATCCCGGCGGAGGCCGGGATCTCGTGGTTTGTTGCCGTCGGCGTAGACGCGGAGATCCCGGGTCAAGCCCGGGATGACAGGCCACCCCCTGTCGTCCCGGCGGAGGCCGGGGGCGGTTCGCGGGCCCGACCCGTTCCTGTCATCCCGGCGGAGGCCGGGATCTCGGGCGTCAGAGGACTTCGCGGACCGCCGGGTAGTGGCAGGCGACGAGGTGGTGCGGTTCGAGTTCCACGGGGACGGGGATCTCGACGGCGCAGCGCTCGGTGGCGATCGGGCAGCGGGTGCGGAACACGCAGCCCGACGGCGGGTTCTGCGGGCTGGGCAGGTCGCCGGAGAGCAGGATCCGGTCGCGGCTGCGGCGCGGCTCGGGGACGGGGACGGCCGACATCAGCGCCTGCGTGTAGGGGTGCATCGGGCGCTCGTAGAGGTCGTTGCGGTCGGCGACCTCCATCGTCTTGCCGAGGTACATCACCATCACCCGGTCGGAGATGTGCCGGACGACGCTCAGGTCGTGCGCGATGAACACGTAGGCGAGGTTCTGCTCGTCCTGGATGTCCTCCAGCAGGTTCACGACCTGCGCCTGGATCGACACGTCCAGCGCCGACACGGGCTCGTCGCAGACCACCAGCTTCGGCTTCAGCGCGACCGCGCGGGCCACGCCGATGCGCTGCCGCTGGCCACCGGAGAACTCGTGCGGGTAGCGGTTGTAGTGCTCGGGGTTCAGGCCGACGCGCTCCATCAGGTCCTGGACGGCCTTCTTCACCCCACCCGGGGGCTTGATGCCCTGGATCTCGAACGGCGCGGCGATGATCGCACCGATCGGGTGGCGCGGGTTCAGCGAGCCGTAGGGGTCCTGGAACACCATCTGCACCTGCCGGCGCAGCGCCCGGAGCTCCTCGCCCTGGATCTTTGTGACGTCCCTGCCCTCGAACTCGATCGTGCCGCCGGTGGGCTCGAGCAGGCGCAGGATCGTGCGGCCGGCCGTGGACTTGCCGCACCCGGACTCGCCGACGATGCCGAGCGTCTCGCCCGCGTCCAGGGTGAGGCTGATCCCGTCGACGGCCTTGATCGGCGCGCCCTCGGTGCGGACGAGCTTCTGGTTGAAGGTGGGGAAGTACTTCTTCAGATCGGTGACGGCGAGCAGGCTCACGGTTCTCTCCTACAGCCTCGGCGCGATCTGATCGCGGAAGATCTCGGCCCGCTTGGGCACAGGGATGTGGCAGCGCGAGTCGTGCTTGGGGTACGACTCGGCGAGCTCGGGAACCACCTCGTCGCACGCGCACGGCGAGAACTCGCGGAACGCGCACCGCGGGTGGAACGCGCACCCCGGCGGGATGTTGATCAGCGACGGCGGGTTCCCCGCGACGGGAACGAGCCGCTCCTGCTTGAGCCGGTCCAGGCGCGGCATGGACGTGAGCAGGCCCCAGGTGTAGGGGTGGTCGGGCTGGTGGAACGCGTCGTCGACCTCCGCGTACTCCACGCACTTGCCGCCGTACATCACCAGCACGTCGTCGGCGATCTCTGCGACCACGCCGAGGTCGTGGGTGATCATGATGATCGCGGAGCCGAACTCGGCCTGGAGGTCGCGCATCAGGTCCAGGATCTGCGCCTGCACGGTGACGTCCAGCGCGGTGGTGGGCTCGTCGGCGATCAGGAGCTCGGGGTTGTTGATCAGCGCCATCGCAATCATCGCGCGCTGCCGCATGCCGCCGGAGAACTCGTGCGGGTACTGGTCGACCCGCCGACCCGGGTTGGGGATGCCGACCCGGCCGAGCATCTCGATCACGGTCGTGCGGGCGGCCTTCTTCGAGACGTGCTCGTGGACGCGGATCGCCTCGCTCAGCTGCTGTCCCACGGTGTAGTACGGGTGCATCGCCGACAGCGGGTCCTGGAAGATCATCGCGAGCTTGCGTCCGCGCAGGCTGCGCAGTTCCTCGTCCGTGGTCTTCAGCAGGTCCTGGCCGTCGAGCACGATCTCACCGGTGATCCGGGCGTGCGTGCCGCGGTGCAGGCCCATGATCGCCAGCGACGTCACCGACTTGCCCGAACCGGACTCGCCGACGATGCCGAGGGTCTTGCCCTTCTCCAGGTCGAAGCTCAGCCCGTCCACGGCCTTGACCACGCCGTCATCGGTGGGGAAGTGGACGTGGAGGTCGTTCACCCGCAGGAACTTGTCGCTCATCAGGCCACCTTCACCCTCGGGTCGATGAAGCTGTAGGCGATGTCCACGACCATGTTGGCCAGCACGACGAAGCTGGACACGATCATGACCATCGCGACGATCGTCGGCAGGTCCATGGTGGTGACGGAGTGCACGGCGAGGTAGCCCAGGCCGTGCATCGAGAACACGCTCTCCGTGATGATCGCGCCGCCCAGCAGGCCACCGAGGTCGAGGCCGGCGGCGGTCACGATCGGCGTGAGGGCTGCGCGCAGCCCGTGCCGGAAGATCACCGCCCACTTCGAGACGCCCTTGGCGTTGGCCGTGCGGATGTAGTCCTCGCTGAGGGTCTCGATCATGTACGCGCGGGTGAGCCGGACGTAGCTCGCGGCGAAGAAGAACGCCAGCGTGATCCACGGCAGGATCAGGTTGCGGGCCCAGTCGATCGGGCTGTCGAAGAAGGGGACGTAGCTCGGGATCGGCACCCAGCCCCACTTGATGGCGGGGAAGGTGAGCAGCACGAGACCGACGAAGAAGGTGGGGAGCGAGAAGCCGACGAGTGCCGCACCGACGATGGTGCGGTCGGGCCATCGGCCCTTGTTGAGCGCGGCTATGATCCCGCCGCCGACGCCAATGATCATCCACAGCAGGAACGCGCCGATGGCGATCGAGAGGGAGACCGGCCACGCCTCGGCGACCATTTCGTTGATGGTGCGGTGCTGGCCGGTGGAGTAGCCCAGGCACGGGGCCGGGCAGTGCACGATCTGCTGCGGGTACTGCTCGCGGAGCATCTCGTTGTCGGGGAAGTCACGCCCGACGAACAGGCCGGCGACGAACTTGCCGTACTGCACGTAGGCGGGCTGGTCGAAGCCGAGGGCCTTGCGGTTGCCCTCGAGGATGGTCGGAGTGCAGTTCTTGCCACAGGTGTAGCGCGCCGGGTCGATCGGCGAGGCGAAGAAGATCGCGAAGGTGGTCGCGGTGATCAGGAAGAGCATCGCGACGACATTCACCAGTCGCCGGAGGATGTAGTAGAACAATGCCGTCTCCTTGGGAGAGCCGGGGGTGCGCCGCTGCGGCGCACCCCCGGCCCTTGGGCCGATCAGATGGTCAGTGCTTGACCGTGATGTTGGCCAGGTCGTAGTAGCCGGTGAACGTGGTGTTCACGACCGCGCCCTCGACATTGCTGCCGTGGACGAACACGAACTGGTCATTGATCAGCGGGATCACGGCGTAGTACTTGCCCGTGGCCTCGGCGTCCAGGGCGCCCCAAGCCTTGTCGGCGTCGGCACCGGTGAGCGCGGATGCCGCGTCGATCTGCTTGTTGAAGTCGGCGTTGGAGAAGTAGCCGTAGTCCTGACCCGGACCGCCGGAGGTGATCTGGCTGCGGCTGTCGAGCAGCTGCGGGATCACGGTCGACGCGGACGGGAAGTCCGCGCCCCAGCCGGCCCAGTAGGCGTCGTACTTGGTCGCCGAGTCCGGGGACTGCAGCGTGCCGTAGTACTGGTCTGCGGGGATGCCCACGAGGTTGGTGTCGAAGCCCGCCGCGTCCCAGCCGGTCTTGAGCCCGGCGAACACCTTGTCGAGGGTGTCGTTCTTGCGGTAGGCCACGGTGATCTTCACCGGGGTGGTGAGGCCGGCCTCCTCGAGGAGCGCCTTCGCCTTGGCCGGGTCACCCTTGTCGCCCGCCGGCAGCGGGGTGTTCGGGAACGAGGACAGGGCGGGGTTGATCAGCGAGTTGGTCGCCTTCACGACGGTGTCACCACCGGCTGCGGTGACGTAGGCGCTGCGGTCGGTGGCCAGGGCCAGAGCCTCACGGGCCTTGTCGTTCTCGAACACCTTGGACTTGAAGTTCGGGACGAGGTAGCGGGTGTACGGCGAGGCGACGACGTCGTTGCGGCCCTCGGCGCTGGTCACGTTCGCGAGAGCGGTGACCGGAGCCTGGTCGAAGGTGATCGCGTTCTGGTCGTTGCCCTGGTTGGCGATCAGGCGCTCGTACAGGGTCTCCTGGGTGAGCGACTCGTCCCAGACGATCTTGTCCGGGCCCGCCGTGCGGATCGTGTCCGTGGACTTGTCCCACTGGTCGTTGCGGACGAAGGTGCCGCCCTTGTTGGACGTCCAGTCGCCGTCGAGCTTGTAGGGCCCGTCGGAGAAGATCTGGAAGTTCGACTTGTCGCCCTGGTCCTTGTCCTTGCGGAACGCACCGAAGGCGGTCATGGTCAGGGCCTGGTTGAAGTCACCGGACGGCTTGGCCATCTTGAAGGTGATCTTGTTGCCGTCGCAGGTGACGGCCTTGTCGTACAGGTCCTGGCCGTCGCCCTTGTAGGGGCCGTCGTACTTGGAGGAGCCGTCGTCGTTCTTCGGGATGTCCAGGTACTGGATCGCGTAGTTCGGGCCGCCGGTGATCACGTCCACGGCGAAGGTGCGCGAGATGCCGTACTTGAAGTCCTCGCAGGTGACGGCCTGGCCGTCCTCCCACTTGATCCCGTCCTTGATGGTGAAGGTCCAGGTCTTGCCGTCCGAGCTCACGGTGCCGGTGTCGGTCGCGGCGTCGGCGGTCAGCTCTGCGGAGTCGCCGCTCTTGGCGACGGGCGCGAACGTGGTCAGCGTGCGGGTGAACAGGCGGTTGCCGGCCTCGATGTTGACGCCGACGTAGACCCGCTGCGGGTCCCAGTGCTCGGTGGCGGTGCCGGAGAGGATGTACAGCGTGTTGCCGGCGCCGGCCGGTGCCGCTGCGGACCCCCCGTTCGTGCCACCGGTGCCGCCGCCACACGCGGTGAGCGCGAGGCCCAGCGCCATGGTCGTCGCGACACCCGCGACGATCTTGACTCGCTTCATTGATTCTCCTTCTGTGTTTGTTGCGGAGACTGCGGGGGTGCTTTTGCCTGCGTTCACTGGCGGTCGGCCTTGGGATCGAGCGCGTCCCTGAGGCCGTCGCCGAGCAGGTTGAAGGAGAGCACCACCAGGAACAGCGTGATGCCCGGGAAGATGAAGTAGGCCGGATCCGAGGTGGCGTAGTGCACCGAGTCGTTCAGGATCGAGCCGAACGAGGGGGTCGGGGCCTGGATGCCGACGCCGAGGAAGCCCAACGCGGCCTCGGTGGCGATGTTCTGGGGCATGATCAGCGTCGTGTAGACGAGGATCGGCGCCCACAGGTGGGGGAGCAGTTCGGTGAAGTAGATACGGCGCCGTCCGGCACCGAGCGACCGGGCGGCCTCGACGAACTCGCGCTCCTTCAGCGAGAGCACCTGGCCGCGGATGATGCGCGCGAAGTACGGCCAGCCGAAGAAGCCCATCACCAGGATCATGAAGATCATGGACGGGATCGTCCGGTCGGTGTCGAGGGCGCTCTGGAGCAGGTCGATCACGATGGTCGACAGGGCGATCAGCATCAGCGTCTGCGGGAAGCTGAGCACGAAGTCGATGATCCGGGAGAAGAGCCAGTCGACGCGTCCTCCCGCAGTGCCGGAGATGATCCCGATGGTCACGCCGAGGACGACGGAGACGAGGACGGCAAGGGTCGCGACGGTGAGGGAGACCGTGAGGCCGGCGACGACGCGGGAGAAGATGTCGCGTCCGGTACCGGGCTCGACGCCCATCCAGTGCTGGGCGGAGACGCCGCCGAACGGCCCGATCGGCAGCGAGCCGAGGCCCCCGACGAGGTCGGTGTTCGAGCTGTAGGGGTCGAGCCAGCCGAGTTGCGTCATCAGCGGCGCGAGCGCGGCGAGCAGGATGAAGAAGATCGCTGCGCCGAGCGCAACCATGGTGACCTTGTCGCGGACCAGCCGCGAGCGGGTGATCTGCCACGGTGTACGCCCCGCGATCGGGACTGCGCCATCGCGCGCCTCGACCACGGTGGTGTCTGCCATCCGGAAACCCTCTTCTCACCCGCGACTCCCGTCGGACACACTGACCGTCCGACCCCTGCGGGTTTTGGGTAATCTAGCACGCGCCCAGCGGCTTCCAAGGGCTGGCTTCTCGCTCGTGCAAAGCGTAATCAGAGCGTTATCAATGTGTGCTATTCATCGCGTGCTGAGGCATGACGACATCCGGACACCGCTCCTGCCGGGCCCGTTCCACGGCCAGTCCACACCCCGTTGATTGAGGTTCGGTCAAGGGCTGCTCAGCAGGGCGTCAAGGTGGATCGGACGCGCCCGCCCCGGCTTCCTGCGGCTTCGGGCCGCTCGGCCGAGGGGACGCGTCCGCGAGGCTCACACGCCACCGAAGCGCTGCCCGGCCTGCCCGATGGCGGCGTCGCCGAGCTTCTCGATCGCTTCGTCGAAGCGGGCGACGAGCTTCGCGTCCCCGTAGTGGGCGGCGATGTCGGCCAGGGCGAGCAGGCCGCCGAGCTGCACCTGGGCGAGGTACCAGGGTTCGGGGTCCGGGTCGGGGATGGGCACGACGCCGGGCCAGCGGTGCGGCCAGCCCGTCCCGCACCAGTCGTCGATGTCGTCGGCGAACTGCGCGAAGCCGGTCGTGATGCCGGCCCGGACGACCTCCTGCATCAGCCGGACGCCGACCTCGACCGGGCCCGGCGGCAGCGGCTGCGGGTTCAGCTCGACCTCGATCCCGCGGGCGAAGGCGCGCAGCGGACCGCGCGGGATCACGTCCGCGGCCTTCGGGTTGAGTGCGATCACGAGCGCGAGCCGGTCCCCCGCCATGAGCGCCCGGATGATCTGAGACGTGGATGCCATCGTCGTTCCCCTCTCCTGGATGGCGGCCCGCCGTGGGCGGCCACCGATTGGGAGGAGGGGAGTGCCCCTGCTGATACCGCCGGTGGTCGGGGTTGGCGCGAAACCGGGGACGGTTCTCCTTTCGCGCCACCGAGCGGCGACGCGAAGCGGGCTGCGGCGGCTTCGCCAGACGCTCAGTCGATGTGGACGCCGAGGCGCTGGGCCAGCGCGGGGGCGAGGTCGAGCAGCTGCTCGACCGTGATGGTGGCGCCGCGGAGCCCGTCCAGGCTGCCGACGTCGGCGAGCCGGGCGCCGCGGAGGTCGACGTCCGTGAGCCGGGACCCGTTCAGCTCGATCCGGTCGATCCGGCAACCCGCGAAGGAGAGCCGGGTGGCGGTGGCCCTGCCGAGGTCGAGCTCGGCGATCGTGCAGTCGGTGAAGGCGACATCGGTGAGTGCCGCGCCGCGGAGGTTGAGGTAGCCGAGCTTGCAGTGGGCGAACGCGACGTTGCGCCAGGTGGCGTCGTAGAGCTCGGCGGAGCCGATCCGGGACCGGTCCACCTCGACGTTCCACCAGCTCGACCCGGACGCGCTGAGCGCGGTGACCTCGACACCCTCGAGCACGGACGCGGTCAGGGAGGCCCCCGGCGCCTTCCACTCGTGGGCCCTCACTCCGGCGAGGCGCGAGGAGGTCACCCGGCGCCGCCCCGTCCACGCCATCTCCTCGACGTGGTGGTCGCGCCATTCGACCTCGTCGAGGTCGTCGTCCCCGTCGAGCGTGTCGACGTCGGCAGGGACGAGCCGTCCCAGCCTCACCCGGGCCGCCCGCGGCGGAACCGGCCCGGAGGACTCCTGTCGTGCCATGCCCGCAGCCTAGGTGCACCCCGGCCGTCCCTGTCATTCGGCCTGCGACCGCTAGCCGTGTCCGCCGGCCGCCGGTGGGTGCCGGAGGGAGATCCCGGCTTTCGCCGGGATGACAGGTGAAGATGGAGGCCCCACCTGTCATCCCCACCCCCACCCCTGTCATCCCGGGCTTGACCCGGGATCTCGGCCGACCCACCCACCTGTCATCCCGGGCGTGACCCGGGATCTCGTGGTCGGCGCGGAATGCGGGAGGGCGCCCGCCGGTTGGCCCCAGAGTGAGAGCACTGTTCTATGAGGAGTTCGGCGGCGACGAGACGTTCCGGGTGGGCGAGGTTCCCGACCCACATCCGGGACCTGACTCGCTGCTGGTGAAGGTGGTGGCCGCCGGCATCAACCCGGTCGACTACAAGCTGCGGGAGGGCTACCTCCAGGGGGTGATCGACACGGTCTTCCCCGTCGTGCCCGCGTGGGACGTCGCCGGGGTGGTCGTCCGCCCCGGCCTCGACACCCCCGAGTACGCCGTGGGTGACGAGGTGATGGCCTACGCCCGCAAGGACGTCGTGCACGCAGGGACGCTGGCCGAGTTCGCCGAGGTGCCCGTCCGGACGGCCACCCACAAGCCGTCCGGCCTGTCGTTCGAGCAGGCGGCCGCACTGCCTCTGGCCGGGCTGACCGCGCTGCAGAGCGTCCGGCGGTCGGGCCTGGGCGAGGGCTCGTCCGTGCTCGTGCACGCCGCATCCGGGGGCGTCGGCTCGTTCGCGACCCAGCTCGCCGTGCTCGCCGGAGCGCGGGTGGTGGGGACAGCGGGTCCGACCAACCAGGACTACGTCCGCTCGCTCGGCGCGACGCCGATCCGGCACGGCGACGGCGTCGTCGAGGCCGCGCGGGCGGTCGTGCCGGAGGGTTTCGACGTCATCCTCGACTACGTCGGCGGGCACGCGCTCGACACTGTCCCCGACCTGCTGAAGCCGGGCGGCTCGGTGGTCTCGATCGCCGACGGACGGGCCGCGTCGCAGTTCGGGGGGCAGTCGATCTGGGTGCGTCCGAGCAGCGACGACCTCGCCGAGCTGGCTGCGCTCGCCGCGGACGGCAGGATCACCGTCCCCATCTCGCAGGTGTTCGACCTCGACCACGCCGTCGACGCCTACCGGGCGCTGGAGGGCGGCCATACCCGCGGCAAGATCGTCGTCACGATCTGAGCCGCCGCTCCACCACAAGGTGGACGGATCATCGCGAGTTCGCCGCGGTTCGGTCCACTTTGTGGTGGGCGGAGGCGTGATCCACGACAAGGTGGACGGTTTGTCGCGAGTTCGCGGCAGAAGCGTCCACCTTGTGCGGGTCGCGTTCAGTCGCTGTAGTCGTAGAAGCCCCTGCCGGACTTCACGCCGGCCCGACCCTGGTCGAGGTACCCCTTGAGGAAGGCGGCGTTGCGGGCGAGCTGCTCGTCGCCGAGGGCGCGGGCCCAGTAGTCGGTGATGTGCCACGCCGTGTCGATGCCGACGTGGTCGAGCATGCCGAACGGTCCGTTGGGCATCTTCGTGACGGTGGTCCAGGCGCGATCGATGTCCTCGATGGACGCCACCCCGTTCGCCGCGAGCGTCATCGCTTCGCGGTTGAGCGCGTTGTACATCGCGTTGAACACGTAGCCGGGGCTCTCCTTGCGCAGGTGGATGGGCACCTGCCCGATCTGCGCTGCGAAGGCCAGCAGGGACGAGACCGTCTCCTCCGACGTCCCGGCGTGCGGCATCACGTCCACGATGTTGGCCGCCCACACCGGCTGGTGGAAGTGCAGCGCTGCCAGCCGGTCGGGGCGGCCCGACGCGGCGGCGAACATCGAGGGCAGGAGCGACGAGGTGTTGGTCGCGAAGATCGTCCGCGCCGGGCACACGGCGTCGAGCTCGGCCAGGACCCGCCCCTTCAGGTCGGGGTCCTCGGGCACCGACTCCGAGACGAGGTCGGCATCGGACGCCGCCTCGGCCGCGTTCGTTGTCAGCCGGATACCCGCCGCCGCACTCTCGACGTCGGCACCGGCGAACACGGGCTCGTCGGCCACGTGCCGGGCGAGGACGGCCAGCCGCGCGGATGCCGCCTCCAGCGCAGCCTGCGCTGTGTCGAGCAGCACCACCTCGCAGCCGTGCGTCGCGCATTGCAGCGCGATCTGCTGTCCCATGGTCCCCGCACCGGCGACCACCACGCGGCGGATCTCCATCGTCGTCTTCCTCTCCTCTACCTCCATCCTCACAGCGTCCACGACAAGGTGGACGGTTTGTCGTGAGTTCGCGGCAGAAGCGTCCACTTTGTGGTGGAGCCGGTGGGCGTCCACGACAAGGTGGACGGATCAGGGCGAGTTCGCCGCAGAAGCGTCCACTTTGTGGTGGACGTCCCGGTCGCGCAGGGCGAGGACGAGGAGCGCCACCGCGGCCAGCCCGGACGCGGCCGCGACCGCGGCGGCGGCCGCCAGCGGGACGACGTGCGTGTCGAGCAGGTAGGCGAGATAGGTGCTGGTGCTGGCGAGCTGGATACCGAGCGCCGGCAGCGCGAACCGCCACTCGACGAACGCGGCCAGCACCAGCAGGACCTCGGCGAGGTAGAAGTAGCGCTCGTGCATCTCCGGCAGGAGCAGGGGCACGACCAGCGCGCAGCAGGCCGCGACGAGTAGCACCTGCGATGCGGTCAGCCGGCGCTGCCGGGCCAGCAGCCAGGCACCGAAGCCGATCACCACAGCCGCCGTCAGCGCGGGGCCCGCGTACTTCCACGCCACGGACGCGTCCGCGGGCAGCCACGCGTACGGGGTCGGCGCGTTGTGGGTGAAGCTCTGGCCAACGTTGAGCGTGAACCCCGACGATCCACCGCCGGGCCCGCCAGAGCCGCCGCCCGGACCGCCCGGACCGCCCGCGCCACCGCCGGCCCCGCCGGACGGGAGAGGTCCGCCCGCGCCCGCCGAAGGAGGGGCACCGGGTCCGCCAGAGGGCTGTCCGCCAGGCCCGCCACCCGGAAGACCGCCCGCGCCGCCGCCGCGCGTCCCACCTCCCCCCACCGTGCCCCCGGTGCCGGAGGAGTCGGTGACCTGCAGCGGGTAGACCATCAGCTGGCTGACCAGGCTGCGCCCCGCGAGCAGCGCGGGCACCAGACAGGCCAGGAACGTCGCCGGCGCGGCGAGCAGCGTCCGCCAGCGGTGCCGGTTCACCGCCACCACGCCGATCAGCACCGGCAGGAGGAACACGGCCTGCAGCTTGAACGCGAAGGCCACCCCGAACCACGCGGACGCAGCCCGGGGCCGCCCCTTCATCAGGAACAGCATGCAGGCCAGGCAGGCGGCGGCGTAGAGGGAGTCGCACTGTGCCCAGACGCCGCTGTTCATCACGACCGTCGGCAGGAACAGCACCACCCCGAAGCCCGCCACCGGCGCCCACGCGGAGCCGGGCCGGACGGTGGCCACGATCCGGGACGCGACCCAGGCCAGCACCAGGTCGCCGGCGATGGAGATCGCCTTGATCGCGACGATCGCCCGCACCGGCAGGTAGGTGGCCAGCGCCAGCAGCACGAGGTAGGGGGTGTTGTAGTTGGAGAACGAGTCGTCGGCGAGCCCGGCGAGGTGGCCGTGCGTGGCCAGGTACGTCCACCACCGCGACAGGAACGTCTGGAAGTCGCCGGAGACGAAGCCGACGAACCACCAGCGCAGCGCGACCGCGACCACGGCGATCCCGAGCATCGCCAGCCGCTGAGGCGTCACCCACTCCCGCACCCGCCGCATTCTCGCCCTCCTTCCTGTGCTCGGTTCCGACCCGCCCACGCCGAGAGCCTCCCTTCCCGTCGAGCGCCTGCACCTGGGCAGAGGCGGTCGACGGGAACGGAGGCTCTCGACGGATCGGGCCGGCTACCCGAACAGCTGGTTGACCTGGTCGTTCGCCGCGGTGAGCGAGTCGGCCGTGGCCTTGCCGGTGAACACCGCGTCCACCGCCGGGGTCATGATGTTGTTGATCTCGGACGCGTGGTCGGTGATCGGGAACAGGAACGTGGTGCCGTCCTTCACGTGCACGAGGAAGGAGGAGTCCACGTCGATGCCCTTGGCCTGGAACGCCGCCGCCGCCGCGTCCGTGCCGCTCGGGATGGCAGGGAAGACCACACCGGACTTGCCGACGATGTCCTGGCAGGCCGCGGAGCCGAGGTACTCGACCCACTTCGCCGCGGCCGGCTTGTTCTGCGAACCGGCCCAGATCGAGTCGGCGAGGCCGTTGTACATGCTGGAGCGCTTGCCGTCGGGCCCGGTCGGGGTCGGGGCGAGCCCGGTCTCGACGCCCTTGTAGCCGAACATCTGGTTGATCATCCACGAGCCGTTGGTGATCATCGCGTACTTGCCCGCGCCGAAGATGTCGGCGGAGCTCTGGCCGGTGACCGACTCGAGGCTGGGCATGTAGCCCTTCTCGATCAGCGAGCGCATCCAGGCGATCGTGTTCTGGAACTCGGGCTTGTCGTAGTTGTAGTGGGTGCCCCACGGGTTCTTGTCGGTGACGGTCCAGCCGGTGGTGCCGGAGTACATGCTCCACTGGGTCTGGCCGTTGCCGCCGCCAGAGCCGCCGTCCAGGCCGAGGCCGTAGACCTTCACGTGGTTCTTGTCGAAGCCGGCCTCGTCACCGCGCTTGCCGTTCGCGTCGACCGTGAGGTGGGCGATCATCTTCTCGTAGGTGCCGCCGTCGGTCGGGTTCCAGGTCATGGACGCCAGGTCGGAGTCGCTGACGCCCGCGTCGGAGATCAGCTTCTTGTTGTAGAAGATCGCGACCGTGTCGAAGTCCTTCGGCAGGCCGTAGCGCTGCCCGTCCTGGCCCACCCACAGGTCGGCGAGGCCCTTCTGGTAGGTGTCGGTGGCGACCCCGTCCTTGGCCAGGGTGGCGTCCAGCGGGACGAGCTGGCCCTGGGTCACGAACTCGGGGTACTTCGACAGGTGGTTGGTGAACACGTCCGGAGCGGTGCCGGCGACGAAGCCGTTGGTGATGTTCGTCCAGTAGTCGTCCCAGCTGTACTGGGTGATCTTGACCGTGATGTTCGGGTTGGCCGTGTGGAACGCGTCCGCGCACTGCTGGTAGATCGGCTTCTGGTTGCTGTCCCACAGCCAGTAGTTGACGGTGCCGGAGGCGTTGGACGTGTCGATGGCCTCGCCGGTTGCTGCGGCGCTGCCGCCGCCGGTGGTGTCGCCACCGCTGCTGCAGGCGGTGAGGGAGAGCGCGAGCGCGGCGACAGCGGTGATGGCTGCGCCGGCCGTGCGCCAGGTGGGTCGGGACATGGTCGACCTTTCTTTCGGATGGGTTGGATGAGGTCGTGCGGGGTCCGCCGGCCCGGTCCTCCGGGGCGGCGGGGTTCTCGGGGACCCGCGTCGGCGGGCCGTGGTGGGGCTACTTCGAGCCGGAGTAGCCGATCGAGTCGATGATCTTGCGGGCGAAGGCGAAGAACAGGATCAGGACGGGGAGGGCCGCGATCAGCGTCGCCGCCATCAGCCCCGCCCAGTCGGGGGAGCCGGCCGGGGTCTGGCTGCGGAAGACGCCGAGGGCGACGGTGAGCACCTTGGTCGCGTCGGAGTTGCCCACCAGCAGCGGCCAGAAGTAGTCGTTCCAGGTGTTGATGAACGTCAGGATCGCCAGCGTGGTGATCGGGGCGGTGCTCATCGGAAGGATGATCCGGAAGAACGTCCGCCACGGACCGGCGCCGTCCAGGGACGCGGACTCCTCGATCTCCCTGTTGATGCCCAGGAAGAACTGGCGCAGGAAGAAGATCGCGAACGGCGTCATCAGGAACGTCGGCAGGATCATCCCGGGGAAGGTGTTCAGCAGGCCGAGGTTCTTGATCAGGACGAAGTTCGGCAGGCTGGTGAAGATCGGCGGCACCAGCAGGGCCCCGAGGAAGACGCCGAACACGATGTTGCGTCCGGGCCAGCGGAGCCGGGCGAAGGCGTAGGCGGCCATCGAGCAGAAGAACACCTGTCCGATCGTCACCGCTCCGGCGTAGATCACCGAGTTGCGCAGGTAGAGCCAGAAGTTCACCGACGCCCCGGAGCCGCCCTCGGCGATCGCCTGGGCCTGGGTGCCGAGCCCGAGGACGCGCTGGAAGGCGCCCCAGGTGAAGTCCACCGGCAGCAGGGAGCCCGGGTTGGACGGGAGCGAGCGCGTGGTGGAGAAGGCGGTCCGGATCATCCACAGGAACGGGAAGATCGACAGCGCGAGGAAGAAGATCATCGCGACCCAGGCGAGGATGCGTCCGGGGTTGAGGGCGCGGCGGCGACGCTTCTGCTCTGCGTCGGCGCGGGCGGCGGTGATGGTGGCCATGGCTGTGCTCCTTACGCGAGGTCGGATTCGCCGGCGCGGAGCAACCGGAGCTGGAGGGCGGCCATCACGGCCAGGATGATGAACAGGATCACCGACAGGGCGCTCGCGTAACCGAACTGACCCTCGGCGAACGCCTTCTGGTAGATGTAGTACTGGAACACCCGGGTGACGTTCACGGGGCCGCCGCGGGTGGTGACGGCCACCGTGTCGAAGACCTGGAACGAGCCGGTCACCGTGATCACCAGCACCATCGCGAGGACGGGTCGCAGCAGCGGCATGGTGATCCGCCAGAACGAGTTCCACTCCGAACTGCCGTCGATGGCCGCGGCCTCGTAGACGTACTTCGGGATGGTCTGGATGCCGGCGAAGACCAGCAGGGCGGTGTAGCCCATGTGCCGCCAGACGTTGACGAACGCGATGGTCGGGATGGCCCAGAACTCGTCGCCGAAGAAGGCGATCCGGTTCATCCCCGTCCACTCGATGAACTGGTTGACGATGCCGATCTGGTAGTCCAGCAGCCAGAACCAGACCATGGCGGCGATGACGTTCGAGATCAGCCAGGGCAGCAGGAGCGCCCCGCGCAGCAGGGTCGACTGGGTGAGTCGCTGCATCAGCACGGCGAGCAGGATCGCGATCACCGTCTGGAAGCCGATGTTGAGGATGACGTACTCGATGGTCACGCCGAGGGCGTTCCAGAACAGCGGGTCGGTGCCGATCTTCGCGAAGTTGGCGAAGCCCACCCACTTCGGTGTGCTCAGGATGTTGTACTGCGTCATGCTGAAGTAGAAGCCGCGGATCGTCGGGACGAGGAAGAACGTCACGAAGCCGATCAGGGCCGGCAGGATGAAGACCAGCGCGGTGCCCAGTTCGTTGCGGCCGCCGGCTGGTCGCGACGAGGCGCCCCTCGCTCGCCGGGACGGGCGCCCGGCCTGGACTGCTGTGTTCGTACTCACCACTTTTCCCCTCGTTGGGATGGCGCCGCTGTGGGCGGGCTTTGTCGATGGCCGAGACGCTACACGTGTAGAGTCCGGTAGCGCAAGAGGTTCGTTCGATGGAGTTTCGACGCTTGCGTGGACGCGTGATCGCATGCAACCCTTGGGTCTATTGGTGTAGATAGCACCTCCGAGGACGAAGGAGTTCCCCGTTGCCCGCCGCGCCCGACGCCGATCCCGTGAGCCCCGCTGGGGCGTCCGGGCGACGTCCTGCTGCGACCAGGGCGGACGTGGCCCGGCTCGCCGGAGTGAGCACCGCGGTGGTCAGCTACGTCGTCAACGACGGGCCCCGTCCGGTCGCCGCGGCGACGGCCGCGCGGGTGCGGGAGGCGATGGACCTGCTCGGCTACGTCCCCAACGCGAGCGCGCGGGCGCTGCGCAGGGGCACGACCGAGCTGCTCGGCCTCGTCGTGGCCGATCCGCTGAACCCCTACTTCACCGAGTACACGGCCGAACTGGTGAAGGCGGCGGACCGGGCGGGGAAGCGGCTGCTCGTCGTCGACAGCTACCACGACGAACGGATCGAGTCGGCGCTCGTCGACGACCTCGTCTCGCGCCAGGTGGACGGACTGCTGTTCGCCGGCTCCCTGACCAGGCTCGACCGGTATCCGGCGCTCCGCGCCGCGGGGATCCCGTCCGTGCTGATCGACTGCCCCGGCCCGGTGCCGGGGCGGCGGACGGTGGGCACCGACGCCGCCGGCGCGGCGGAGCTCCTCGTCGACCACCTGGTCGAGCACGGCCGGCGCCGGATCGGACTGGTGGTCGGCGAGGGCGGGTTCGGCGACCCGGACCCCCGCGAGCAGGGGTGGCGTCGCGCCCTGCGTGCCGCCGGGCTCCCCGACGGCCCGATCGTGCGGGTGCCGTGGAACGCCGAGGGCGGCTACGCCGGTGGCTCCGCGCTGCTCGCGTCCGACCCGGACGTGGACGCCGTGTTCGCCAGCAACGACCAGCAGGGGATCGGCCTGCTGCGCGCCCTGCACGAACGTGGCGTGTGCGTCCCCGAGGATGTCGCCGTGGTCAGCTTCGACGGAACGAGGGAGTCCGAGTTCTGCTGGCCGCCGCTCACCGTCGCCCGCCAGCCGCTGCAGCGGCTCGCCCGCGCGGCGATCGAGCTCCTCGGCGAGCCGGAGCGCGGTCGCGGCACCCACCGGCGGTTCGCCGCCGAACTCGTCCGCCGCAGCTCGTGCGGTTGCACCCCCGACCAGATTCCAGCCACGCGGGTCGACGTGATCACCCGCGCACACCGAAGGAGCGCCTGATGGCCGAAACCGTGAATGCCTACGTCGTGCTGCGTGCCGGGGGGGTGTGCGTCGTGCTCGACGTCGCAGCGGGGCGATTGCCCGCGGTCGTGCACTGGGGCGCCGACTTGGGTGAACTGGGCGCGGCTGACGTCGAGGCGATGGTGCTCGGCGGAGTCCACCCGATCGCCCCGAACGTCGTGGACGAGCCGATCCGGGTCGCGCTGCTGCCCGAACAACACACCGGGTGGGTCGGGCGTCCCGGGCTGAGCGGGTCGCGGAGCGGACGCGACTGGTCGCCCCGGTTCACCACGACCTCGCTCCGCGTGGACGGGGCGGCCGCGTCCGGCTTCGTCGCACTCGGCGCGGGCGTGGTCGAGGTGGCGGCCGCCGACGACGTGGCGGGCCTGGAGCTCGTGCTGACCATCGAGCTCACGCCCAGCGGGCTGCTGAGGTCCCGCGCGCGCCTGACCAACGCGGGCACCGAGCCCTACCAGGTGGACGACCTCGTGCTGGCCTACCCGGTGCCGGCGGTCGCGTCCGAACTGCTCGACTCGGCGGGGCGCTGGGGCAAGGAGCGGGTGCCGCAGCGCCGCGACTTCGTCGTCGGTACGCACCTGCGCGAGGGCCGCAAGGGACGCACGGGCGCGGACGCGGCCACTGTCCTGCACGCGGGCACGCCGGGCTTCGGGTTCGGGACGGGGGAGGTGTGGGGCGTCCACGTCGGGTGGAGCGGCAACCACACCCACTACGCCGAGCGTGCGTTCACCGGGGAGAAGGTGATCGGCGGCGGCGAGTTGCTGTTGCCCGGCGAACTCGTGCTGGCACCGGGGGAGGAGTACGCCTCGCCGTGGCTGTACGGCTCGTACGGCGACGGCCTGGACGTGGTCGCGCGGCGGTTCCACCGGTTCCTGCGCGCGCGCCCGAACCACCCGTCGGCCGACCGACCGGTGACCATCAACGTGTGGGAGGCCGTCTACTTCGACCACTCCCTGGAGCCGCTGCTGGAGCTGGCCGAGACGGCCGCGGCCGCCGGCATCGAGCGGTACGTGCTCGACGACGGCTGGTTCGGTTCCCGCCGCGACGACTTCTCCGGGCTCGGCGACTGGGTGGTCAGCCCGGACGTGTGGCCCGACGGCCTGCACCCGCTGGTGGACCGCGTCCGCCAGCTCGGGATGCAGTTCGGGCTGTGGTTCGAGCCCGAGATGGTGAACCCCGATTCGGACGTGGCCCGCGCCCACCCGGAGTGGATCATGGCCACCGGCGGCCGGCAGCCCGTCCTCTCGCGGCACCAGCAGGTGATCAACCTCGGCATCCCCGAGTGCTACGCCCACGTCCGTGACCAGCTGCTGGCTATCGTCGACGAGTACGAGATCAGCTACATCAAGTGGGACCACAACCGCGACCTGATCGACGCCGGCACGTGGCCGGACGGGCGTCCGGGTGTGCACGCGCAGACGCTGGCGACCTACCGGCTGATGGACGAGCTCAAGGCCGCTCACCCCGGGCTGGAGATCGAGTCGTGCTCCTCCGGAGGCGCGCGGGTCGACCTCGGCGTCCTGGAGCGGGCCGACCGGGTGTGGGTGTCGGACTGCATCGACCCACTGGAGCGGCAGTCGATGCTGCGATGGACGACCCAGCTGGTGCCGCCGGAGATGCTGGGTTCGCACATCGCCTCGGGCGTCTCGCACACCACCGGACGCTCGCACGAGCTGAACTTCCGGGCGGCGACCGCGCTGTTCGGCCACCTCGGTGTGGAGTGGGACCTGCGTCGCGCGAGCGCGGTCGAGCTCGACGAGCTGGCCGGGTGGATCGCGTTCTACAAGGCGAACCGCGACCTGCTGCTGGGCGGCGACCTCGTCCGGGTCGACTTCCCCGACGACGCACTGCTGGCCTCCGGCGTGGTCGCGGCGGACGGGTCCCGCGCGATCTACTCCTTCGCGTCCGTGGCGACCCACACGACCAGCCTGCTCGGACGGCTGCGGTTCCCCGGGCTCGACCCGTCCCGGCGGTACCGGGTGCAGCCGGCGCTGGTCGGACGTCCCCCGTCCGGCATCCACCCGCCGCAGTGGTGGGGAGTCGAACGTGACTTCAGCCGGGAGATCGCGGACGTCTCCGGCGGCCACGCGCCCACCCTGGTCAGGACCGGCGCCGAGGCCGGCGTCGTCCTGCCCGGCTCGGTGCTCGCTTCGTCCGGCCTGATGGAGGCGCCGGTGAACCCCGACCACGTCGTGCTCTACCTCGTCGACGCGGTGTAGCCCGGTCCGGTCGACGCGCGAGCAAGGGCCGGGGACGCCGTAGGCTGGGCCGCCGACGGCAGGGGGAGCGATGTCCGACGGCAAGCCGCCGCGCGCGGTGACGAGGAACGATGTGGCGCGGCTCGCCGGCGTGAGCTCTGCGGTGGTGAGCTACGTCGTCAACGGCGGACCCCGCCCGGTCGCGGAGGCGACGAAGGCGAAGGTGCTGGACGCCATCGAGAAGCTCGGCTACCGGCCCAACGCCGCCGCGCGGTCGCTGATCACCGGGCGCTCCGACCTGATCGGGCTGGTCGTGCCCGACGTCCGCAACCCCTACTTCGCAGCGCTCGCGCGCGCGGTGGAGACCCAGGCCCGCGCACACGGGGTGAACCTCGTGCTGGCGCAGGGCCGGACGGGCGGCATGGCGCCGCTGGTCGAGTCGCTCAGCGGCCACCTGGTGGCGGGAATCATCGTGTCCACCGTCCCCGAGCCCGAAGCGGTGGCGGTGGTCGTGCGCAACCGCATCCCGCTGGTGCGGCTGAGCATCGCCGTGCCGGAGACCGGCGGGGCGGCGGTCTGGCCCGACTACTACAACGGCGCGCGCGCAGCGGTGGAACACCTCGTCGAGGTGCACGGGCATCGCGAGGTGGCGCTCGTGATCGGCTCCGACCACCCGGAGCGCACCGACGAGGCCATGGACGAGCGCGAGCGTGGGTGGCGTGACGCGCTCGACCACGCCGGGCTGCCCACCCGGCATGTCGTGAGGGCGTTCTGGTCGGCCGACGGAGGGCTCGACGCCGCGGCCCGTCTCGTGGCCGGCCACCCGGAGGCGACAGCGGTGTTCGCCTCGTCCGACCAGCAGGCGATCGGGCTGCTCTCCGGCCTCCACCGCGCGGGACGGAGCGTCCCCGACGACCTGGCCGTGGCATCGTTCGACGGCTCGCCCGAGGCGGCGTTCACCGTCCCGTCCCTGACCACCTCCAGCGTGCCCGTGGCCGACATGGCTGCCGAAGCGGTGGCGGTGCTGCTCGGTGAGGAGCGGGCAGTGCGCGTCCACCCGACGACCCTGGTTCCGAGGGAGTCCTGCGGCTGCACGCCCGCCACGGGGAACTGAAAAGCCCCAGAACGCGGCTCAGCCCCGCCTTGGATGGAAGGCGGGGCTGCGGGTCCCCTATCCCTAAAGGACTGCCCTTAGCAGTAACGCTGAAATGGAGCATAGTCCCCCTGAGGGGGGATCCGGGGGAAACACGCCTGAGAATTCCTCAAGAGATTCGGGTACTCGGGGGGCAGGAAGGAGCGGCCATGACAGAACAGCCCCGGGCAGAGCTCTCCGAGGTCGACCGGCTCGACGGTGACGTCGACAACCTCGATGCGGCGCCGGACGCCGAGCACGCGAACCAGACGGAGGACGGAGCGCCGAAGAACTACGGTCCCGACGACCCGGACGAGAACCTCCCCGAGCAGTAGCGCCGCCGCGAGGGGCGTCCGTGGGAATGGTGCCCTCTCGCTCTGCGGTCCCTGAGGAGTGGTCGTGAGGGACGAGCGACCGCGTCACGAAGGGCGCCCGTCGGCACGTTGAGAGCCACGGTTCGTGCTCGAGGGCCATCGTTCGCGTCGAGAGCCCCTGTCCGGACAAGGGCTGTGGACGGGAACGGTGGCTCTCGGCGCGGCACCGGGGGGACGGTTCTTTCGTGCCGTCCGGTGGCTCGTGCGGCCGGTGGCGGCGGCCCTTCGTGACGGCCGGCGGGTTCGTTCCTCACCCGCCGGCCTCCTCAGGGACCGTGTCGGTGCCTGCTGGGGCCGGCGGCTGGGGCGGGCGTGGTCGGGCGGTTGCGGGCGCTTCTCGTTCTTCGCTCCCTGAGGAGCGGTCGTGAGGGACGAGCGACCGCGTCACGAAGGGCGTCCGTCGGCACGTTGAGAGCCACCGTTCGTGCTCTCGGCGCGGTACGAGGGGACGGTTCTTTCGTGCCGTCCGGTGGCTCGTGCGGCCGGTGGCGGCGGCCCTTCGTGACGGCTGGCGGGTTCGTTCCTCACCCGCCGGCCTCCTCAGGGACCGTGTCGGGGCGCCGGCCTCCTCAGGGACTCTGGAGGACCGATGGGGACGGTTCCTATCGTGCCGCCGGGTGGTGGCTCGACGCCCGCAGATCCTCGGCCGGTGGCGGCGGCCCTTCGTGACGGCCGTCGGGTTCGTTCCTCACCCGCCGGCCTCCTCAGGGACCGTTCCCGGACGAGACGCGCCTCAGCTGGCGGCGGAGTGCGGGAGGCCGCCGGTGTCGATGATGCCGTCGTCGTACTCCTCGGTGAGGCCGTGCGGCGTCTTCTCCCAGCGGTGCGGGTCGCGGGCCACCTGGATCGCCGCGCGCCAGGCGGCCCAGGAGTGCAGCAGCCAGTAGATCGGGACGAAGAAGGCGAAGATCGCGATCCGCCAGTTGTAACGGCGCCAGGCCGCCAACCCCGACACGATCACCATCAGGGCGTTGAAGCCGAGCATGTTGATGGTGCCGAACACCAGCAGCCACGCCGGCAGGGCGATCGGGAACACCGGCCCGATCAGCCACGCGAACAGGGTGAAGCCCAGCATCAGCGGGTAGAACAGGAACGCCATCGGCGTGCCCAGGATCAGGCCGCCCATCGTGACCAGGCCCTTCCACCCGTTGTGCTCGACCCACTTCACCGGATGCCGCAGGTTCACGGCCGCGGTGATGATGTAGCCCTTGATCCAGCGGGTCCGCTGCCGGATCCACGGGCCGATCTTGGCCGTGGCCTCCTCCCACGTCGTCGACTTCACCACGTCCACGCGGTACCGGGACGCGGCCAGCCGCAGCCCGAGGTCCGCGTCCTCGGTGACGTTCCACGGGTCCCACGCGCCGGCCTCGACCAGCGCCTTCAGCAGGAAGTGGTTGGACGTGCCGCCCAGCGGGATCGGGATGTCGGTCGTGTCCATGCCGGGCAGCATCGAGTCGAACCAGTGCGCGTACTCGATCGCGAACATCCGGGTGAGCACGTTGTAGTCGGCGTTGTAGTAGTTCAGCGCGGCCTGCAGGCACGCCAGCGGCGGGGCGTGCCGGGAGCGGAACTCGGCGTCGTGCCGGAAGGACGACAGGACGTTCAGCAACTGGTCGGGGTCCGGTCGGTCCTCGGCGTCGAAGATCACCACGTACTCCCCGCGAGCGAACAGCAGCCCGTAGTTGCACGCCCTCGGCTTGGTGCGGGGCTGCCCGTCGGGCACGATCAGCAGCCGCACGTACGGTGGCGGGTTCGCCGCGCGGGCGGCCTCGATCGTCTCGGTGTCGTTCTCCTCCAGCAGGACGAGGACGTCCAGCTTCCAGCGCGGGTAGTGCAGGCTCTCGAGGTTCTCGATGATCTTCCCGATCACGTTCGCCTCCTGGTACACCGGCACCAGGATCGTGTACACGGGCAACTCGATCGCCCGCGCCATCAGGTCGTCCGCGTCCAGCCCGCGCGCGGTCAGTTCCTTGCGCTCCGCGCGCGCGATCCGCCGGGACCGCTGGGAGGTGAACGGACGGAACACCGTCGAGATCACCTTGAACGACGCGTTCGCCGTGAACGCGACGTTCGCGACGGTGAGCAGGACGATCAGCGCGAGCCGCCAGTCCAGGAGCAGCCCCACCACGCTGAGCACGACGAAGCCCACCGGTACGATCTTCTGCCACAGGGCCAGGCCCTGCTTGGCCGAGAAGTCGGGCGCCCGGGAGGCGAACCCCTCCGAGATCTCGAACAGGTGCTCCTCGCGCAGCTCCCGCTGCACGGCCGCCTGGATCTGGGCGTCGGTGGCGACCCGGAACTCCACCCTCACGTCGCGGAAGCACCGGCTGACCTCTGCGACCAACTCCTCGTCGGGCCGGACGCACGTCGCCACGTACTGCACGTGCTCGTCCCTGCGCCACGGGATCCACCGCTGCCACTCCGCCGTGGTGAGCCCTGCGCTGGCGAGCTGGCCCCCGTCCGGGGGCTCGGCGTCCAGGTCGACCAGCGGGACGCCCCAGTAGTCGGCGAGTGCCGCGTACATCTGGTCCGGGGTGAGCGCGCCCTGCATGACCAGGTGCCGACCCAGCCCTCCGCCCTCGACCTCCTGCTCGGCGCGCGCCCACATCAGGGCGCCGGCGTCGATCTGGCGGGTCGCGAGCAGGTGGTTGCCGAAGGTCATCCGCCGGTCCTCACGTAGATCTTCACCGTGTCGTCGCTGAACGCGACCTGGTAGCCGGCCGCCAGCGACGGGGACGCCGCGAGCGAGTTCGTGACGGCATCGGACGCATCGTCGCTCGCCCACAGCCAGCGGGCGTGGGTGGCAGGGTCTGCGATCGCGTCGTCGAACAGGGTGTCGGTCGAGCGCAGGTAGTACTCCCGCAGCGGGATGCCGGCGATGGGCAGGATGTTGTTGCCCGCGACGGCCTCGTCCAGCAGGATCTGCCCGCCGTCGTAATGGCTGCCCAGCCACTCCGCCGCCGAGCGGGCCCCCGCCTTGAGCGTGTACTGCGTCTGCGCCTCGCTGAGGACGAACGACCGCGACGTGACGTCCTCCAGCTGCCAGACGGTCTGCCCGATGATCGCCACGGCCACCAGCGCCCCCAGCAGCGCCCGGCGCAGGTTGGCCAGGCGTGGTCTCGTCCGCTTCAGGCGGCTCGAGACCACGTCCACCCCGATGCCCACGAGCAGCGCCAGCGGCAGCGCACTGGCCATGCCGTAGCGGTTGTTCCAGATGGACGTGTCGGACGACGCCGGGTTGAAAATGACGGCCTGGCCCGCCCAGAGGCTGAACGCCATGAACACGTAGGTGATCGTCGTCATCGCCAGGAACAGCCAGCGGTTCACCGACCGCTCGGTGAACGCGAGCACGACCAGCGCCAGGCCCGCCAGCGCCAGCGTGCCCGTCCCCGCCGTGCCCGCGACGGCGAGGTTCATCGTCGCGATGCTGCCGGCGAGGTCGCCCTTGGTGGTGAGGCCCTGCGCGACGAGGTCGGCCTGGAGGGCGCTCGCCGAGTACTGGCCGAAGATGAAGGCCAGGGGGTCGTGGAACGTCACCCAGTTGTAGGCCAGCCACCACAGCATGGTGACGAACGGGACGATGGCGAAGCCGAACACGTAGGTCGCGACGGCGGCGAGCCTGCGGTCGCGCAGCCAGCTCACGATCCCGACGAACAGGGAGCCGGCCAGGACCAGCGCCCAGCCCTCGTACCGGGACATCGTGGCCACCGCGGCGGGGATGCCGGCGAAGACGGCCAACTCGCCCGGGCTGAGTCGCCGCGACTTCGTCGCCCAGTTGGACAGGCCGGCGAGCGTCCCCGAGATGCCGGCGATGAGCACCGGCTCGGTGAGTGCCGTCGCGTGCAGGTACAGCATGGACGGGTTGAACACGATCAGCGACACCACGACCAGCCGCGCGGTCAGGCCGAGCCCCCAGCGTGCGGCCGCGCGGTAGCAGCCGGCAGCGGTTGCCGCCAGGCAGAGCGCGCCGAGGAGCGCGGCGCCCCAGCCGGTCTGCCAGGCCCACAGCCACAGCACGAACGGCATCAGCAGCACGTGCGGGATGGGCAGCCAGACCGTGCCGAGCTGGCCGAGCCCCGGATCGGTCATCGTGTCGAACAGTCGCCGAGCGATCGTGAGGTGGCTCAGCGCGTCCCCGTAGGCGAGGCTCAGGCCGGATGGG
This sequence comes from Propionicimonas sp., assembly GCF_049840635.1. Classification (GTDB taxonomy): domain Bacteria; phylum Actinomycetota; class Actinomycetes; order Propionibacteriales; family Propionibacteriaceae; genus Propionicimonas. Next base: position 1,114,457 of record NZ_JASGKL010000005.1, on the reverse strand, counting down.
ACGAACCACGCCGATGCGGCGAGCGAGACCAGGCCCGCCACGACGGAGACCGGAACCGTGCCCGCGATCCGCCGCCCGACGACGGGGGAGTGCAACTCGTCCCACAGCCTGGCGACCCGCGCGACCACCGGCTCGGGTGTCGTCCCCGGGACGTGGGTGGTCACGATCGTCAACGGGATTTCCTGTCGGTCGAATGGCGTCCGTGCAGGACGCCGCGGGGGATACCGGAAAGGCTAACCGAGGGGGTGCAATTCCGGGCGGATCACTCGTCCGGATTTCGGGATTGCGGTGACGCGCGGATGCCCGCCCGCGAGTCGGACGAGCAGGCCGGTGGCACTTTTCGGGACTTCCCGGGTCGACTAGTGTCGGCAACGATCCAACCCGGAGCAAGGGTGACCCGGAGGCGTCAATGGAGCAGCTAGGGATGGGTGCGGTGCTGGACCTCGACCAGCTCCACAAGGTACTCGAGGATTTCTCCGAGGCGACCGGCCTCGCCACCGTCGCGGTCGACACGCGTGGCGTCCCGGTCACTCCTGCGTGCGCGTTCACCGACTTCTGCCGGATGATGCGCTCCGACCCGATGCGCGACAAGCTCTGCCACGGCTGTGACGCCCACGGCGGCCTGCAGTCGATGATCGAGGGGTCGCCGCAGGCCTACCGATGCCATTCCGGGCTGGTCGACTTCTCCGTCCCGGTCACCGACGGCGACAAGTACGTGGGCGCCATCCTGTGCGGCCAGGTGCGGGTGCCGGAGGCCGAGCAGCCCGACTTCCTGACCAGCCGGACGTCGTGGCGCGGGGAGGACCAGCTGGACGAGCTGTACGAGCAGGTCCCGACCTCGAGCCTGAAGAAGATCGCCGCGGCGGCCAAGACGCTGCTCGGCCTGAGCATGAGCATCGATGGCGTCCGGACGCACCGGGTCGCCACGCGCCAGGCCACGGTGGTCAAGCCGCAGCTGCCCGTCCTCGCCCTGGTGCCGTACCGGCGTCCGCCCGAACCCGAGCAGGACGCGGCCCCCGTCCCGCCGGCCCCCGAGGGCTTCGCCGCGGTGCGGGCCGCGATGGACGCCGAGGACCTGGCCGGAGCCTTTGCCGAGGCGAGCCAGTTGCTGGACGGAGCGTTCGCCGCTCCCGGCGACGTCCGCGAGCACGTCGCCGCGCTGGAGGACGTCGTCCTCGCGGTCACCGCCGACTGCGCGCCGCGCCTCGTCCCGCACCTCACCCAGGTCGTGAACCGGCAGCGGGAACGCCGCACCCTTTCGGTGAACCGCTACCAGACCCAGCTCTACCTGGAGCGGCTGCTGGGGATGCTGCTGGACGAGATCGTGCGGTCGCGTCCGCACCGGCGCCGGGACCTGCGCGACCTGCTCAACGACATCGCGCGGCACCCGAACCGTGCGCTGTCGCTCACCGAGGCCGCCGCGGCCACCCACTGGTCGCCCGGGCACCTGTCGAAGTTGTTCAAATCGGTCACCGGCTACACATTCGTGTCGTATGTGACGGCGTGGCGGATCCAGCGCGCGCGGCTGATGTTAGCTTCCACGCAGATGCCGGTGCAGAAGATCGCGACGGAGCTCGACTTCAACCAGGTCAACTACTTCTCACGCGTCTTCCGGGCACACACGGGGATGTCGCCCAGCGAGTACCGGCGGCAGTTCTCTGCGCGCGACGGGAGACCGACCGGTGTTTCGCTTCCAGCTCACCACCACGCTCTGCTACGGGCCTGACTCGCTGGCTGCGCTGGCCGACCTGGACGGCCGTCGCGTCCTGATCATCACCGACGCCTTCCTGGCGACGACGCCCCTGATGGGCCAGGTGCGCAGCGCGCTCTCCGCCGCGACGGTCGAGGTGTTCGACCAGGTGATCCCCAACCCGGACGTGGCCGCGGTGGCCGCAGGCCTACGGGCGTTCCTGTCCTTCCGTCCGGAGGCGCTGGTGGCGCTCGGTGGAGGCTCCCCGATCGACACGGCGAAGGCCGTCCGCAAGCTCGCGCTCGAGCAGGGCCATCGCACCGACGCCGGCTTCTACGTGATCCCCACCACGAGCGGGACCGGGTCGGAGGTCACGTCCTTCGCCGTGGTCACCGACCCGCACAGCCACGCCAAACTGCCGCTGACCTCGGCGGACATGCTCCCCGACGTCGCGATCCTCGATCCGGACGCCGTCGCGACCGCACCGCCGCGACTGGTCGCCGACTCGGGCATGGATGCGGTCAGCCACGCCATCGAGGCGTACGTCGCGCTCGGCCACAACGACTTCTCCGACGCCCTCGCGGAGAAGGCGCTGCGGATCGCCGACACGTACCTGGTGCGCAGCTTCCGCAGTACCACCGACCCGAAGGCGCGCGAGCACCAGCACACCGGCGCGACCATGGCGGGGATCGCCTTCCAGAACTCGGGGCTGGGGATCGTCCACGGGCTGTCCCACGCCATCGGCGGGTCGTTCCCGGTCGCCCACGGCCGGCTGAACGGCATCCTGCTGCCGCACGTCATCGAGTACAACGCGGGCGTGCTGGGGCTGCGTCCGAGCCACGTGTCGGAGGTGGGTCGCCGCTACGTCAGCCTGGCCAGGGCGATCGGCCTGACCGCGTCCAGCGACCGCAACGTGGTGTTCGGCCTGGTCGGGTGGCTGGAGCGGCTGCGCCGCGAGCTGGAGATGCCGGCCAGTATGAGCGAGGCGGGCATCGACGCCGGCGAGTTCCGGGCCGCGATCCCTGCGCTGGCCGCGACCGCCCGCAAGGACTTCTGCACGTCCGGCAACCCCGTCCCGGCCACCGAGGGTGACCTCGCCGGCATCCTGCACACCATCGTCTGACCCGGCCAGGGGACGGTCAGGCGAGGCGGGCGGAGAGGGTGTCGATGCCGTCACCGGTGACGGCGGAGACCTCGTAGAGCTCGGTCGCGCCGGCCAGGCGCAGGTGGCTGCCCGCCGTCGCGATCGCGGAAGGGCCGGCGAGGTCGGTCTTCGTCACGACACCGATCGACGGCGGCATGAAGAACGTGGTGAAACCGGGTGGGAACTTCGCCTCGGACACCGTTGCGGACGCGAGCAGCACCACGAGCTCGACCTCGAAGGACGCCAGCCGCAGCGCGTGCTTGAACCACGGCAGCTCCAGGTACTCGCCGGGGGTGTCGACCACCTGGCCGTCGGTGTAGATGGTCTCGGTCTTGGCGTAGGTCAGGTCGGCGCCGTGCAGGCGCTGCAGCAGGGTGGTCTTGCCACACCCGACACTGCCGACCAGCAGGATCCGCTTCACGTCCGGGTCAGCGGCGGACGGGCGAAGCCGAGCTCGTCGCACAGCACCGACACGACGTTCTCCACCGCGGAGGTGACGTCGGTGAGCCGGCCGAGGACGACGAGCGAGCCGGAGAAGCGGTCCACGAACCCCAGTTCGACCGACGCGGCCTTGGTCGCGATGTCGGCGGCGATGATCGCCGCCTCGCTCGGGGTGATCGTCATGACGCCGATGGCGCCCTCGGACTGGGCGAGGCCGACCTTCGGGTAGAGGCGCGCGTCAGGGTTGGCGACCACGTGGGCCAGCGTCACCTGCTTGCCAGGAACGAACTCCTGGATGATGCGCTGCTTCTCCGACATCCCTGCCTCTCGGTGCGCGGACGGGGTCCGCCCGCAGCCCATCGTCGGCGCGGCCGGGGAGGGTGTCAACCACTGTGCCGGTCCCGTGCAGACCAGCACGAATCGGTCATCGGAGTTGCACTTTCTGGCCCTCCTCGGGCCGGCGAACGGGCCGGAAAGTGGTCGTTGCAGGTGCGTTTATTGACCCGGGATACCCCTAGCGTCGAAGGCGAATGCCGCGGGTGGATTTCCCGCCGTGGCCCGAAGACCCAACGGAGGAGTCTGGAATGCAGGAAGCCCTTGGAATGGTGGAGACGAAGGGTTTCGTCGCCGCTGTTGAAGCCGCGGACGCCATGGTCAAGTCGGCCAACGTCGTCCTCATCGGAAGCCAGCGGGTCGGCTCCGGCCTGGTCACCGTGCTGGTCCGTGGCGATGTCGGCGCCGTCAAGGCCGCCACCGACGCCGGTGCCGTGGCCGCCCAGAACGTGGGCGAGCTCGTCTCGGTCCACGTCATCCCGCGTCCGCACACCGACGTGGAGAAGATCCTCCCGTCGGCCGAGAAGTGAGGTCGTGAACACCCATGGCAACTGAGGAACTGGTCAACCAGATCATGTCCGCCGTCATGAAGAAGATCGACGGCGGCGCAGCCCCCGCGCCCGCAGCGCCCAGCTACGCCGGCGCCCGCCCGGCGAGCACGGAGTTCGTCGGCGCCAACCCGATCGGCGACACGATCGGCCTGGTCATCGCGAACGTCGACCCGCAGATCCACCAGCTGATGAAGATCGACCCGAAGTACAAGTCGATCGGCATCGTCGGTGCCCGTACCGGCGCCGGCCCGCACATCTTCGCCGCTGACGAGGCCGTCAAGGCGACCAACACCGAGATCGTCGCGATCGAACTGCCCAGGGACACCAAGGGCGGCGCCGGCCACGGCTCCCTGATCATCTTCGGCGCCGAGGACGTCTCCGACGCCCGCCGCGCGGTCGAGGTCACCCTGAGCGAGATCGAGCGCACCTTCGGCGACGTGTACGGCAACGACGCGGGGCACCTCGAGTTCCAGTACACCGCCCGCGCGTCGCACGCCCTGAACAAGGCGTTCGGCGCCCCGCTCGGCAAGGCCTTCGGCATCACCGTCGGCGCTCCGGCTGCGATCGGCGTGGTCCTGGCCGACACCGCGGTGAAGGCGTCCACGATCGACGTCATCGGGTACTCGAGCCCGGCAGCGGGGACGAGCTTCTCCAACGAGGTCATCTCGTTCTTCAGCGGCGACTCCGGTGCGGTCCGCCAGGCGATCATCGCCGCCCGCGAGGTCGGACGGGGACTGCTCGGCGCGATGGGTGCCTACCCCGAGTCCTCGACCACCCCGTACATCTGAGACGAGGCCCAACGTGCAGAGCAAGCGATTCGAGGCGCTCGACGCCCGTCCGGTCAACCAGGACGGGTACGTCACCGAGTGGCCTGAGGTCGGCCTGATCGCCATGAGCAGCCCGAACGACCCGAAGCCGTCGATCCGCGTGGTGGACGGCAAGGTCGTCGAGCTGGACGGCAAGCAGCGCGCCGACTTCGACATGATCGACACGTTCATCGCCGACTACGGGATCAAGCTGGACAACGCCGAGGCGGTCTGCAGGATGGACTCCCTCGACCTGGCCCGCAAGCTGGTCGACTTCAACGTGCCGCGCGCAGAGGTGGTCGCGCTGACCACGGCGATGACCCCGGCCAAGATCACCGAGGTCGTCAGCCAGATGACCGTCCTCGAGATGATGATGGCCGTCACCAAGATGCGGGCCCGGATGACCCCGGCCAACCAGGCCCACGTCACCAACCTGAAGGACAATCCGGTCCAGATCGCCGCCGACGGCGCGGAGGCAGCCCTGCGCGGCTTCGCCGAGCTCGAGACGACGGTCGGCATCGCCCGGTACGCGCCGTTCAACGCCATCGCCCTGATGGTCGGCGCCCAGGTCGGACGCCCCGGCATCCTCACCCAGTGCGCTGTGGAGGAGGCCACCGAGCTGAACCTGGGCATGCGCGGTTTCACCGCGTATGCCGAGACGGTCTCGGTCTACGGCACCGAGCCGGTGTTCATGGACGGCGACGACACCCCGTGGTCGAAGGCGTTCCTCGCCTCCTGCTACGCGTCCCGCGGCCTGAAGATGCGGTTCACGTCCGGCACCGGCTCCGAGGTCCAGATGGGCTACGCCGAGGGCAAGTCGATGCTGTACCTGGAGTCCCGCTGCCTCTACATCACCAAGGCGGCCGGCTCCCAGGGCATCCAGAACGGTTCGGTCTCCTGCGTGGGTGTCCCCGCGGCAGTGCCGAGCGGCGTCCGGGCGATCCTGGCCGAGAACCTGATCGCGATGGCGCTCGACCTGGAGTGCGCGTCCAGCAACGACCAGACCTTCACCCACTCCGACCTGCGGCGGGTGGCCCGCTCGCTGATGCAGTTCGTGCCGGGCACGGACTTCATCTGCTCGGGCTACTCGGCGACGCCGAACTACGACAACATGTTCGCCGGTTCCAACTGGGACGCCGACGACTACGACGACTGGCTGATCATCCAGCGCGACCTCAAGGTCGACGGTGGCCTGCAGCCGGTCCTCGAGGAGGACGTGGTCCGGGTCCGCAACCGTGCGGCGAAGGCGATCCAGGCGCTGTTCCGTGAGCTCGGCCTGACCGAGGTCACCGACGCAGAGGTCGAGGCCGCCACCTACGCCAGGGGCAGCCAGGACATGCCTGCCCGCAACGTGGTGGAGGACCTGAAGGCGGCCGAGGACGTCATGAAGCGCGGCATCACCGGCGTCGACCTGGTCAAGGCGCTCGCCAAGGCCGGGTTCGAGGACGTCGCCGAGGGTGTCTACGGCATCCAGAAGCAGAAGGTCGCCGGCGACTACCTGCACACCGCGGCGATCCTGACCAAGGACTTCGAGGTGATCAGCGCGGTCAACCAGCCCAACGACTACCGCGGGCCGCAGACCGGCTACCAGATCTCCGAGGAGCGCTGGAACCAGCTGAAGACCATCCGCCAGGCGATCAGCCCCGAGAACGTCTGAGGGAGGACGAGTGATGGACGAGAAGACGCTGCGCAGCATCATCGAAGAGGTCATCAGGGAGTTCAGCTCCGGCTCGGGCGGGACGGCCACCGCCGTCGCGACCGCACCGAGCGTCGCCTCCGCGTCCGGGTCGCTGTCGATCAGCGAGGCCGGCCCCGCCGAGCGCGGGACCAACCCGCGTGAGGTCGTGATCGCCCTTGCGCCCGGCTTCGGAGGCCGGATGACGGGGACGATCATCGGGCTCGACCACGGCGACGTCCTGCGCGAGGTGTGCGCGGGCATCGAGGAGCAGGGCCTGAGCTACCGGTTCATCCGGGTGTTCCGGACCGCGGACGTCGGTTTCATCGCCCACGAGGCGGCGAAGCTGTCCGGCTCGGGCATCGGGATCGGCATCCAGTCCCGCGGCACGACGGTGATCCACCAGAAGGACCTGCCGCCGCTGAGCAACCTGGAGCTGTTCTCCCAGGCACCGCTGATCGACCTCGACACGTTCCGGGCCATCGGCCAGAACGCGGCGAAGTACGCCAAGGGCGAGTCCCCCTCACCGGTGCCGGTCCGCAACGACCAGATGGCCCGGCCGAAGTACCAGGCCATCGCGGCGCTGTGGCACATCAAGGAGACCCAGCTCTGCGACCCGAACAAGAAGACCCAGGCCCTTCGGGTCGAGTACCGGTAGGAGAGCGACGTGGAATCCGAAGAACTGATCCGCCAGATCATGTCCGAGGTGATGGCGAACCTCGGCAAGGACCAGGTCGCCTTCGCCAAGAAGCCGGCCGCGGCGTCCGCCACGGGCACCATCGACCGGTCCAGCTACCCGCTGGGCGAGCGGATGCCGCAGCAGATCAAGGCTGCGACAGGAAAGCCGCTGTCCGAGTTCAGCTTCGCGAAGGTGAAGTCGGGCGAGCTCGGTGCCGAGGACTTCCGGATCGCCCCGGAGACCCTCGAGCTGCAGGCCCAGGTCGCCGAGTCGGTCGGACGCGACACCCTGGCCCGCAACATGCGCCGCGCCGCGGAGCTGATCAAGGTGCCGGACGCCGAACTGCTGGACGTGTACAACGCGCTGCGTCCGTACCGGTCCACCAAGGCGGAGCTGTACGGCATCGCCGACGGCCTGGAGAGCAAGTACGGGTGCACGGTCAACGCGGCGTTCATCCGCGAGGCAGCGGACGTGTACGAGAAGCGGGGACGCCTGAAGGCCGAGTGACCCTCCGGTCCCGGTGCGCCCGACCACGACGTCGGGCCCACCGGGCACCACCGGCGCGTCATCGGGGACGGTTCCCGTTACGCGCCACTTCGTCCGAACCCACACCACGATCGAGGACCCAGCGAACATGGCACTGATCGCCGGTATCGACATCGGCAACGCCACCACCGAGGTGGCACTCGCGGAACTCTCCCCGGGTGCCACCCCGGTCTTCCTCGCGTCCTCGATCGTCCCCACCACCGGCATCAAGGGCACGGCCCAGAACACGCAGGGTGTGTTCGCCGCCCTCACCGTCGCCCTGGAGTCGGCCGGACGCGCCGTGTCCGACCTCGACCTGATCCGGATCAACGAGGCCGCGCCGGTCATCGGCGACGTGGCCATGGAGACGATCTCGGAGACGATCATCACCGAGTCGACGATGATCGGGCACAACCCCACCACCCCCGGCGGGCTCGGCATCGGCGTGGGCACCACCGTCCGGATCGGCGAACTCGACCGCACCACGCCCGGCACCGCCTACATCGTGGTCGCCGACCGGAGCCACAGCTTCGAGGACGTCGCCTCCCGGATCAACGACGCCGCGACCCGCGTCCAGGTCACCGGCGCGATCCTGCAGCGCGACGACGGCGTGCTCGTCCACAACCGGCTGCACCACAAGATCCCGATCGTCGACGAGGTCGCCCTGATCGACAAGGTCCCGATCGGCATGTTGGCCGCCGTCGAGGTCGCAGAGGTCGGGCGGATCATCGAGACGCTCGCCAACCCCTACGGCATCGCGACCCTGTTCTCCCTCAGCCCGGACGAGACGGCCTCCGTCGTGCCGATGGCGCGCTCACTGGTCGGCAACCGGTCCGCCGTGGTGATCAAGACACCGAAGGGCGACGTCACCGAGCGCCGGATCCCTGCCGGCTCGCTGACGTTCGTCGGCGAGCGCACCGCGAGCGTGGACGTGGACCACGGCGCGGAGGAGATCATGCGGACGGCCGGGACCGTCGGGCAGATCACCAACATCAAGGGCGAACCCGGGACGAACATCGGCGGGATGATGGAGAAGGTCCGCGTCGTGATGGGACGCCTGACCGACCGCGACCCGTCCGGCATCGAGGTCACCGACCTGCTGGCCGTCGACACCCAGGTCCCGCAGAAGGTGTCGGGCGGCCTGGCCGGGGAGTTCTCGCTGGAGGCGGCCGTCGGTATCGCCGCGATGGTGAAGGCCGACCACCTCCAGATGCAGCGGATCGCCCACGACATGACCGCCCAGTTCGCGATCCCGGTCGAGGTCGGCGGCGTGGAGGCGGAGATGGCCGTCCGCGGCGCCCTGACCACGCCCGGGGCGTCCGTGCCGATCGCGATCCTCGACATGGGGGCCGGCTCGACCGACGCGTCCGTGCTGAAGGCGGACGGCACCGCGCGGTCGATCCACCTCGCCGGCGCGGGCAACATGGTCACCCTGCTGATCCAGTCCGAGCTCGGCCTGGAGAGCTCCGAGGACGCCGAGAACGTGAAGCGCTACCCGCTGGCGAGGGTGGAGACGCTGTTCAACATCCGCCACGAGGACGGGACCGTCGAGTTCTTCGACGAGCCGCTCCCTCCGCACACCTTCGCCCGGACGGTGGTCCTGCACCCGGAGGGGATGATCCCGCTGCCGCTGCGCGCGCCGCTGGAGGTGATCCGGCAGGTGCGGATCCGGGCCAAGGAGCGCGTCTTCGTCACCAACGCCCTGCGCGCGCTGGCCGCGGTCAGCCCGACCAGCAACGTCCGCGACATCGCCCACGTCGTGCTGGTGGGAGGGTCCGCACTGGACTTCGAGATCCCGCAGCTGGTGACCAGGGCGCTGGGGGAGTACCGCGTGGTCGCAGGACGCGCCAACATCCGTGGCAGCCAGGGCCCGCGCAACGCGGTCGCGACCGGGCTGGTGCTGGCCTGGGAGGCGCAGCGATGAATCCCCCGATGAAGCCGGACCGTCCCAGCATCCGGCTGCGGCTGAACGACCGGATCCCCGAGCCGCGGGTGGCCGAGGTGCTGCACGGCATCGAGGAGGAGGGCGTGCCGGTCGAGGTGACCAGCCACGCCGAGCTGAACCCCCTGGTGCTCGCGCACGAGGCGGCTGTGGAGTCCCGGCTCGGGGTCGGGATCGGCGTCAGCCTCGAGTACGTGGTGATCACCACAGAGAAGCTCCCCCAGGGCCGCCCCTACCTGGTCGAGAACCTGAACCGGGGCGAGGCCAGTGACCGGGCCGCCGGCGCGAACGCGGCGCGGCTCGTCAAGCGAATGCCGTTGACCGACCTGACTGCAGTGTGAAGAAGGAGCGCAAGCCATGCCCAACCTGAGCCTCGGCACCATCGAGGTGCTCGGCCTCCCCGCAGCCGTGGAGGCCGCCGACGTCGCGCTGAAGACCGCGGACGTGAAGCTGATCGGCTACGAGACCACCGACGGGATGGGGATGGTCGCGGTCAAGATCGAGGGGCAGGTCTCGGCGGTGCAGTCCGCGGTGGCCGCGGCCCGCGCGGCCGCGTCCCGGATCACGAAGGTGTTCGCCACCTCGGTGATCCCCCGTCCCAGCGACCAGCTGGAGCCGATCGTGCTGACCGACCTCACCGTCGGGCTGGAGGTCGCACCCGCGGTCGCCGCAGTCCCGGAACCGGAACCGGTACCCGAGCCGGAGTCGGAGCCGACGCCCACCCCGGAACCGGCGCCCGAGCCGGAACCCACGCCCGAGCCCGAACCGCCGGCGCCGGTGAAGGCGGCCGCCGAGGCGCCCGCCCCGGCGAAGCGCACCCGGTCGCGCAAGCCGACCACCACCTCGTAGTCCGAGCGAACCAACGGCCCCTCGCGCTCGGAGCTCCCGGCACCAGCCGGACGGAGGGACCACGAGAGGAAAGGAAGTGAGATGGGCGAAGCACTCGGTCTCGTCGAGACCAAGGGTTACGTCGGCGCCGTCGAAGCGGCGGACGCCATGGTGAAGGCGGCGAACGTCGTCCTGATCGGCTACCAGAAGGTCGGCGCCGGCCTGGTCACCGTGCTCGTGCGCGGCGACGTGGGCGCGGTGAAGGCCGCCGTCGACGCCGGGGCCGTGGCCGCGGCGAACGTCGGCGAGGAAGTCGTCAGCAAGCACGTCATCCCCAGGCCGCACGCGGACGTCGAGCAGTTGCTGCCCAAGAAGGCCTGACATGAAGGACACCCGTCAACTCGTCGAGGAGGTGACCCGCATGGTGATCGGCGAACTCCAGCTGCGCATCGTCGTGGGTGTGTCGAACCGCCACGCGCACCTCTCCCGGGAGGACCTGGCGACGCTGTTCGGCCTCGACGAGTTGACGGTGTACCGACGGGTCCGCCAGCCGAGCGACTTCGCCGCGGAGCAGACGGTCTCGATCGCGGGACCCAGGGGCGCGTTCCCCAAGCTGCGGCTGATGGGCCCGTGCCGCCCGAAGACGCAGGTCGAGCTGAGCCGCACCGACTGCATCGCGCTCGGCATCGACGCCCCGATCACCCAGTCAGGGCACCTCGACGACGCGGGCCCGATCGACATCGAGGGTCCCCGGGGGACGATCCACGTCGAGCACGGGGTGATGGTCGCAGCCCGGCACATCCACATGGGCCCGAGCCACGCGAAGGCGTGGGGGTTGGCCGACCAGGACCTCGTCCAGGTGCAGTTCGGGGGCGAGCGCGGCGGCGTGCTGGACAACCTGATCATCCGGATCAAGGACGACTGGGTGCCCGAGATCCACCTCGACACCGACGAGGCGAACGCGCTCGGCCTCCGCGACGGGGAGTACGGGAAGCTCATCCTCCCGTGACCGCAACCATGGCACCCGACACCCGTGACCTCCGCACGCCGGAGGCGGCGATCCGCCGCTTCGCCCACCTGGTGCGCACCGGCGAGGTCGACACGCCCGCCGGAGAGCCGCGGCTCGGCATCGACCTGGGCACGGCGAACATCGTCGTCTCCGTCGTCGACGCCCTCGACCGGCCCGTGGCCGGTGGCTGGCTGCACTCCACGGTCGTGCGCGACGGTGTCGTGGTCGACTGGGCCGGTGCCACGTCGGCCGTCCGCCGGCTCACCGCGGACGTGGAGGCGCGCCTCGGACACCGCTTCACGTCCGCGTCCGTGTCGATCCCGCCGGGCATCAGCGAGGGCGACGTCCGCGTCTTCCGCAACGTCGCCGGGGCCGCGGGCCTCGACGTCGCGGAGGTGGTGGACGAGCCGGTCGCGGCCGCGAGGGCCCTGGGCATCACCGACGGCTGTGTGATCGACATCGGCCACGGCACGACCGGCGTCTCGATCCTGGCCGGCGGCGAGGTCCTCCTGAGCGTGGACGAGGCGACCGGCGGCCACCACATGACCCTCGTCCTCGCCGGCGCCTACGGGATCGGCTACGACGAGGCAGAGGCGATGAAGAAGGACCCCGCCCGCCGCGACGACGTGGTCGGCGTGATCCGGCCCACGCTGGAGAAGATGGCGACGATCGCGCAGGCCGCGCTCCGCGACCACGACGTGCCGATGGTCCACCTGGTCGGCGGCTCCAGCTCCTTCCCGAACGCCCCGGACGTCTTCGCCGCGCGGCTGGGCCGCCCGGTCGTGCGTCCGGCAGAGCCCCTGTTCGTCACCCCGCTCGGCATCCCCTTCTCTCCCCGCTTCCCTCCCCCTGTCATCCCGGGCGTGACCCGGGATCCCCTCCAGCCGGAGGACAACCGATGACCGAGGCGGACCTGAAGCTGCTGGTGCAGGCGAGCGTCCTCGAGGCGATGGCGCCTCGGCCGCGACGCGCGCTGGTGCTGTTCACCGGCGGACTGCTGGGGTTCGAGGACGCCGTCGAGAGCCTGCGCCGGCTCGCTGCCACCGGGGTCAGCCTCGACTACGTGCAGACGCCGAGCGCGGAGAACGTGCTCGACCAGGCGCTGATCGCGGGCCTGGGCATGCAGGAGGTCTCGCGGCGGATGGTCGCGGAGCACGACATGCTGATCGCGCCGACCCTGACCGCGAACATCGCGGGCAAGGTCGCCCACGGCATCGCCGACTGCAAGGCGAGCAACCTGTTCAGCGAGTTCATCATGGCCAACAAGCTCGTGGTGGCCTCGCGGACGGCGATCTGCCCGGACGGCGCGGCCAAGCAGTCGTGGTTCCCCGACATGCCGTCCGGCTACGCCGACCTGCTGCGGGCCAACCTGCGCGCGCTCGCGTCCTTCGGCGTCCGGCTGCCCGAGGCGCGGTTCCTGTGCCGGACGACGCTGGCCGCCTGGGAGCGCAGGGACGGTGCGCGCAGGGCGCCGTTCACCGCGGCCTTCGGGACGTCGGTCTCCGGCCTCGCCCGCGAGATCGCCCGCACGCTGGTCGAAGCGGACGGCCCCCGCGAACCGCAGCCGGTCGACAGCGACCGTCCCCGGCGACCGGGAACGGCGGTCGTCGCCTGCGCGCAGACGCTGGTCAGCCAGCAGGTCGTGCAGCAGCTGCCGAGAGGCATCGAGTTGAGGGTCGCGAGCAGGGCCCTGGTGACCGCGGCGGCGCGTGATGCGGCCGCGGCACGTTCCATCCGGATCTCACGGGAGGTGTGACATGTTCCTGGCCAAGGTGCGCGGCACGGTCGTCTCGACCAGCAAGGACGAGCGGCTCGTCGGGTTCAAGCTGCTGCTGATCCACCGGATCGGCATCGACGACGAGTACATCGGGATGCCGCAGGTGGCCGTCGACACCGTCGGCGCGGGCGTCGGCGAACTGGTGATCGTCACCGGCGGCAGTTCCGCCCGCGTGGCCGCGCGTCCGGACTCGCCGATCGACGCGACGATCGTCGGCATCGTCGACACCGTGGAGATCGGGTCCTGACCGTGCCGAACGTCTACACGCGCACCGGCGACGCCGGCACCACGGGCCTGTTCGGCGGCTCGCGCGTGCCCAAACAGGACGTCGGCGTGGAGGCGTACGGCACGGTCGACGAGGCGAACGCCGCCATCGGCGAGGCCAAGGCGCTGGCCACGGACTCGTCGGTGAAGGCGACGTTGCACGGTATCCAGCAGCGGCTGTTCGTGCTGGCGGCGGAGCTCGCCAGCGACGCGAAGGGCCGCGCGATCCTCGACAACACGATCTCGGCCACCGACATCGCCGACCTCGAGTCGCTGATCGACATGTGTCTGGAGGTCACCGGGCCGCAGCGCAACTTCGTCGTCCCCGGACGCGACGTCCCGTCCGCCGCCCTGCACAGGGCCCGGACGGTCACCCGCCGCGCCGAGCGTCGCGTCCTCACCATGGCGGAGACCCGCGAGGTGCGTCCCGAGGTCGTGAAGTACCTCAACCGGCTCTCCGACACCCTCTACGCCCTCGCTCGGCTCACCGAGCACCAGCACGACCTGGTGGTGATCGAGGGGATCGTCCGCGCCGCCGTCACCAGGGCCCTCGGCGGGACGCCGGGCGTCGCGGCCTACGACCTCGCCACCCTCAAGCGGATGGCCGACGCCGCCGAGGCCAGGGCCCTCGAACTCGGCGTGCCCATCGTCTTCGTAGGGGTGGACGCCGGCGGCAACCTGCTGCTGCTCCACCGGATGGCCGATTCATTGCTCGGCAGCATCGACATCGCCGTCAACAAGGCGTACACCGCTGCGGCCTTCAAGCTCCCGACCGCAGCGCTGCACGACGCGTCCGCGCCGTCGGGCGAGCTGCACGGCATCCAGAACTCCAACGCCGGCCGGGTGGTGGTCTTCGGGGGCGGCCTGCCCGTCTTCACCGACGGCCGCATCGCCGGCGGCATCGGCGTCTCGGGCGGCACCGTCGCCGAGGATGTCGCCATCGTCACCCATGCCCTCTCGATCGCTCAGGAGGCGAGCCAGCCATGACCACCCTCAACCCGGAAGTCGTCCGCAAGGTCGTCGCGGAAGTCGTCCGCGAGGTCGCCGCACGGAGTGGGACGCCGACCACGGGCGACGGCATCTTCCCCGACATGGACTCGGCGATCGTCGCCGCGGACACGGCCTGGCGCGCCTACCTGGACTGCTCGATGAAGGACAGGGCCCGGTTCGTCCGGGTGATCCGGGACGTGGCGCTGCAGCCCGAGCACCTGGAGTACATGGCCCGGTGCGCGGTCGAGGAGACCGGCATGGGCAACGTCGCGGACAAGATCGCCAAGAACCGGGCCGCCGCGGAACTCACCCCCGGCACCGAGGACCTCGTCACCGAGGCCTGGTCGGGCGACGACGGGCTGACCACGATCGAGATCTCGCCGTTCGGGGTGATCGGCGCGATCACGCCCACCACCAACCCCACCGAGACCATCATCAACAACGCCATCGGCATGCTGGCGGCGGGGAACGCCGTGGTGTTCAGCCCCCACCCGCGCGCCACGAAGCTCAGCCACTGGCTCATCCGCACGCTCAACCGGGCGCTCGTGGCTGCGGGGGCGCCGCCGAACCTGATCGTGACGGTGAGCGAGCCGTCCATCGAGAACACCAACGCGATGATGCAGCACAAGCTGGTCCGGCTGCTCGTCGCGACGGGCGGGCCCGGCATCGTGAAGGCGGTGCTGTCCAGCGGCAAGAAGGCGATTGGTGCGGGGGCGGGCAACCCGCCGGCGCTGGTGGACGCGTCCGCGAACATCGAGAAGGCGGCGAAGGACATCGTCGACGGAGCCAGCTTCGACAACAACCTGCCCTGCACGGCAGAGAAGGAGGTGATCGCTGTCGATTCGATCACCGACCTGCTGAAGTTCGAGATGCTCAGGAACGGCGCCTACGAGCTTCGCGATCCCGCCCAGGTCGCCCGGCTGGTCGACCTCGTGGTGGACGGCAGGCACGCGGTCACCGACTGGGTCGGCAAGGACGCGAGTGTGATCCTCGCCGCGCTCGGGATCGAGCCACCGCCCGGCGTCCGGCTGATCATCGCCGAGGTGCCCTTCGACCACCCGTTCGTTCGGGTCGAGCTGATGATGCCGGTGCTGGGGATCGTGCGGGCAAAGGACCTCGACGCGGCGATGGACATGGCGGTGATCGCCGAGCACGGCAACCGCCACACCGCGATCATGCACTCGTCCGACGTGAACGCCCTGACCCGGATGGCCAAGCGCATCCAGACCACGATCTTCGTGAAGAACGGCCCCTCCTACGCCGGCATCGGCATCGGGGGAGAGGGCTACTGCACCTTCACGATCGCCGGTCCGACCGGCGAGGGCCTCACCTCTGCGCGCAGCTTCGCCCGCCGCCGCCGCTGCGTCCTGGTGGGCGGCCTGAACGTCCGCTGAGCCCGCGGGGGCACTGCTCCCCCCGGCGGGCGGACGGGACGGGCCCGTCCCCGGCCACCGGATCGGTTCCGGGGCGGCGGGCCGGGTTCGTCCCGTCCGGAGCGGCAGCCCCGATCAGCGGCCGCCCATCCACTCACGCACCGCCTCCGGGCAGGCGCCCTCGCCGAGCCACAGGTGGGCGGCGGTGTGGCGCAGGTCGACCAGGCGGCGACCGCGTCCCGTGCGGTCCCAGTGCAGGCGGTCGAGGACGGCCCTGCGGGTGAGCGGATCGCCGGTGCTGGTGGTGAAGAGCAGTTCCTCGCCGTCCCTGCCGGCCAGCAGCCGTTCCATGATCGGCCGGATTCGGGCCACGACGGGGACGCAGCGCTCACGCGTCCCCTCGACGCGGAGGCGCTCGGGGTGTGCGTTGGCCACGGTGAGCGAGCGGGCCTCGTCCCAGCGCAGGCCGGTCCGGGCGAGCACCAGCACCACGTCGGCCAGCAGCGGGGAGTAGCCCGACCATTCGCTCCAGGCGGCCTCCAGTTCCGCGGCGGAGAACGGCTGCACGCACGCGGCCAGCACAGGCGTCGGGCGGAGGGGAGCGGGCAGGTGGAGGGGCGTCTGGTCGAGCCAGCCGGGAACACTCATCGTTCGTCATCCTTGCTGCGGCACGGATGACGGGTTCACCGCCTCCCGTGCGTGCGCGACAGCGGGTCAGGGCCGACCGCCGGGCAGAGCATTCCGACTCGCCGTCCAGGACGGCTCACGGCTGCGCGTCAGTGCCGGTCTCTCACCGGCTTCCCTCCGCGGGGCGGGTACTACGAGCCTCAGGCTACTCCGATGCCGGCCCGGCCGACAGGTTCACCAGTGGCTCCGGACGGCGGCCGCCACGCCGTCGAACACGGCGGGCCTGACCCTGGCCGCGATCCGCCGGACGCGGGCGGGGTCCACCCGGATGATGCGGTTCACGCGCACCTCGCTCTCGCGTCCCTGCGCGTCCCACGAACCCGAGCCGATGTCGAACCAGTACCGGCCCTCGCCGGCCTCCTGGCCCGCGTCCCTGTCGTGGTCCTTGCTGGTCATCGGCAGCGCGAGCAGCCACGGCCCGTCCCTGCCGATCACGAGCACGGGCCGGTCCTTGCCCTGGCTGTGGTCCTCCTCGAACGGCACCCAGGTCCACACGACCTCGCCCGGGTCGGCGGTGTTCCCGGGGTGGGGGTCGTAGTTCAACGCGGTACGTCCGGTGAAGTCACCCGGGTAGTCCGAACCGTCCACGGCGGGGGTTTCGACTCCCGTGGTACGGGTACTCCGGGTGCGCCGGGAGGGCGGCGTCGGACGGGGCTGGAGGGCGTCGAGGACGGCGCGTCCGATCCTGGTGAAGAACGTCACGCCGCACACGCTACGACACCCACGGCCCCTCACCGACGCTCGTGCGGGCTACTCTGGCGAGGCGAGGAGGAGGAGACACATGCAGGTCTGGCCGGGATCGCCGTACCCCCTGGGTGCGACCTACGACGGACGGGGCACGAACTTCGCCCTCTACAGCGGGGTGGCCGAGCGCGTGGAGCTGTGCCTGTTCGACGAGGTGCACACCGAGACGCGCGTCGAGCTGACCGAGGTCGACGCGCACGTGTGGCACTGCTACCTCCCGCAGGTGGACCCCGGGCAGCGCTACGGGTACCGCGTCCACGGTCCGTGGGACCCGGCGAGCGGCTTGCGCTGCAACCCCGCCAAGCTGCTGCTCGACCCCTACGCGAAGGCGACCGAGGGCGAGATCGCCTGGGACCAGTCACTGTTCGGCTACAACTTCGGCGACGAGAACTCGCGCAACGACGACGACTCCGCGGGGCGGATGATGCGCTCGGTCGTGATCAACCCGTTCTTCGACTGGACGGGCGACCGCAGGCTGCGCATCCCCTACAACGAGTCCCTCATCTACGAGGCCCACGTGAAGGGGCTGACCGAGCTGCACCCCGGTGTCCCCGAGGCGCTGCGGGGCACGTACGCGGGCCTCGCCCACCCTTCCGTGGTCAAGCACCTGCAGGGTCTCGGGGTGACCGCGGTCGAGCTGATGCCGGTGCACCAGTTCATCCACGACCAGCACCTGGTCGACGCCGGGCTGCGCAACTACTGGGGCTACAACACGATCGGCTTCTTCGCCCCGCACGCCGACTACGCGTTCGTGAAGGACGCCGGTGGCCAGGTGCAGGAGTTCAAGGCGATGGTGAAGGCCCTGCACGCCGCGGGCATCGAGGTGATCCTCGACGTCGTCTACAACCACACCGCCGAGGGCAACCAGCTCGGTCCGACGCTCAGCTTCAAGGGCATCGACAATCCGTCCTACTACCGGCTGGTGGACGACCAGGCGCAGTACTACATGGACTACACCGGCACGGGGAACTCGCTCAACGTCGGCAACCCGCACAGCCTGCAGCTGATCATGGACTCGCTGCGCTACTGGGTGCTGGACATGCACGTCGACGGGTTCCGCTTCGACCTCGCCGCAGCGCTGGCCCGCGAGTTCTACGACGTGAACCGGCTGGCCGCCTTCTTCGAGCTCGTCCAGCAGGACCCGGTGATCTCGCAGGTGAAGCTGATCGCCGAGCCGTGGGACGTCGGCCCGGGTGGCTACCAGGTCGGCAACTTCCCGCCGCAGTGGAGCGAGTGGAACGGCAAGTTCCGCGACGCCGTCCGCGACTTCTGGCGGGGCGAGCCCAACCTCGGCGAGTTCGCCGCCCGGCTGTCGGGTTCGGCGGACCTGTACGAGCACTCGGGACGCCGCCCGGTCGCGAGCATCAACTTCGTCACCGCGCACGACGGGTTCACGCTGCGCGACCTGGTCTCCTACAACGACAAGCACAACGAGGCCAACGGCGAGGACAACCGCGACGGCGAGAGCTTCAACCGCTCGTGGAACCACGGTGCGGAGGGGCCGACCGACGACCCGGAGATCCTGGCCGCCCGGGCCAGGGAGCAGCGCAACCTCCTGGTCACGCTGCTGCTCAGCCAGGGCGTCCCGATGATCCTGCACGGCGACGAGCTGGGCCGCACGCAGGACGGTGACAACAACACCTATGCGCAGGACTCGGAGCTGTCCTGGGTGCACTGGGACGCGGTGGACGCCCCGCTGATCGAGTTCACCGCGACCGTGGCGAAGCTGAGGGCCGACCACCCGACGTTCCGCCGCAAGCGCTTCTTCACCGGCACCGCCGTGCGGGTGGGCGACGAGCAGCGGCTGAACGACATCGTCTGGCTGCACCCCGACGGCCGTCCGATGGAGGACGGCGACTGGCACGCCGACGGCGCGGTCGCGCTCGGCATGTACCTGAACGGCCACGGGATCGCCGGCGTCGACGCGACCGGCAACCGGATCGTCGACGTGCACGCGCTGCTGTACTTCAACGGGGGCACGGACGCCGTGCAGGTGACGCTGCCGTCGGAGGAGTACTGCGCGGCCTGGGACGTGAAGGTGGACACCGCGGCCGACGACAGCCCGTCCGAGCCGCTCCCCGCAGGTTCGACCAGGGAGCTGGCCGGCCACAGTGTGCTGGTGCTGATGCAGCACACCGGGGTGACCCCGGAGCCGCAGCTCTCCGCGGCCGCGTCCGTCGCCGCGATGACCGCAGCCAAGCCGGAGCCCGACCCCGTCGACCCCGCCCCGGACCAGCCGACCCCCTGACACCGGCGGGACTCCGGGTCGGGTCGCGCGGTCTTGGGTATCGTCAGGATCGATGCGTACCCCCACGAGCACGTACCGGCTGCAGATCACAGAGGAGTTCGACCTCGTCGCAGCCGCCAAGACGCTGGCCTACCTCCACGAGCTCGGGGTCGACTGGGTGTACCTCTCGCCGCTGCTGGCGTCCGAGTCCGGCAGCGAGCACGGCTACGACGTCTCCGACCACCGGGCGATCGACCCGTCCCGCGGACGCGCGTCCGGGCTGGCCGCGCTGGCCACCGAAGCCCGTCGCCTCGGGATGGGTGTCCTCGTCGACATCGTCCCCAACCACGTCGGCGTCGCCCGGCCGTGGGAGAACGAGTGGTGGTGGCACGTCCTCACCCATGGCAAGGACTCGCCGTACGCGTCCGCCTTTGACATCGACTGGGCGGCGGGCGGCGGACGGCTGCGCATCCCGGTCGTGGGGGACGACGACCTCCTCCCCGATGGACGCATCGCGAACCTCCAGGTGCTCGGCGGCGAGCTGCACTACCACGACCAGCGGTTCCCGCTCGCGCCGGACACCGCGCGCGGGGGCGACGAGGACCCGAACCTGGTGCACGCCCGTCAGCACTACGAGCTGGTCGGCTGGCGCGAGGCCGACCAGACGCTGAACTACCGGCGCTTCTTCGCGATCAACACCCTCGTGGCGATCCGCGTCGAGGATCCCGAGTGGTTCGCGAAGTCCCACGCCGAGATCCGGCGCTGGTTCGACGAGGGCCTGGTGGACGGGCTGCGCGTCGACCACCCCGACGGCCTCCGGGACCCCGGCAAGTACCTCGACGACCTCGCCACGCTCACCGGCGGCGCACCGGTCTGGGTGGAGAAGATCCTCTCGATCAAGGGGGACGGCCCGCAGGCCGACCTCGAGGAGCTCCCGTCCACGTGGGCCACGGTCGGCACCACCGGCTACGACTCAATGGCGCTGGTCGACCGCGTCCTCGTCGACCCGGCAGGGGAGGCGAGGCTCACCGAACTGGAGGACCGGCTGCGCGGCCGCCGCGTCGAATGGGACCGGCTCGTCCACGACGGCAAGCTGGCGGTCGCCGAGGGCATCCTCAACTCGGAGGTGCGCAGGATCGCCCGCGAGGTGATGGCCGGCCTGGACGCCGCGGACGAGCCCGACTTCGAGAAGCTCGTCGACGCGATCGCAGAGGTGCTGGCCGACTTCGAGGTGTACCGCTCCTACCTCCCCGAGGGCCGCGAGCACCTCGACAGGGCCTTCGGCTTCGCGTGGGAGCACCGTCCCGACCTGGGTGGGCTCCTCGACGCGCTCTACGGGGTGCTCGCCGACGGTGCGTCCGCCCCCGCGCAGCGGTTCCAGCAGACGTCCGGCATGGTGATGGCGAAGGGCGTCGAGGACGGCGCCTTCTACCGGTGGGCGCGCCTGACCTCGCTGAACGAGGTGGGTGGCGACCCCAGCCTGTTCAGTGTCGACGTGGACGAGTTCCACGAGCAGATGCTGACCCGCCAGCTCGAGTGGCCGCTCGCCATGAACGCCGGCACCACCCACGACACCAAGCGCGGCGAGGGCGTCCGCGCCCGGATCAGTGTGCTGTCCGAGGTGCCGGAGCTGTGGGCGGACGCGCTGGCGGAGCTGTTCGCGCTCGTCCCCGTGCCGGACGCGGGGTTCGGCAACCTGCTGTGGCAGGCGATCGTCGGCGTGTGGCCGGCCAGTCGCGAGCGCCTGCACGCGTACGCGGAGAAGGCGATGCGGGAGGCAGGCGAGCACACGACCTGGACCGCGCCGGACGCCGGCTACGAGGGCGCGATCCAGGCCTGCGTGGACGCGGCCTACGACGACCCGGCCGTCGTCGCCGTCCTGCAGCGGGTGCTGGACGCGGTCGTCGCGCCCGGGCGCAGCAACTCCCTCGCCGCGAAGCTGCTCGACCTGACCCTGCCGGGGATCCCCGACGTGTACCAGGGCAGCGAGCTGTGGGAGCTCAACCTGGTCGACCCTGACAACCGGGCGCCGGTCGACTTCGCCCAGCGGGCCGAGCTCCTCGCGCGGGTGCGGACGGGCGTGCGTCCGGCGCTGAGCGGTGATGTGGACGACGCGGGCGAGGCCAAGCTGCTGCTCACCCACCAGGCGTTGCGGCTGCGCCGCGACCACCCCGAGCTGTTCACCGGGTACACCGCCGTCGACGCGAACGGGCCCGCGTCCGGCCATCTCATCGGCTACGACCGGGGTGGCGCGATCGCGCTGGCCACGCGGCTCCCGGTCGGGCTGCAGGCGGCCGGCGGTTGGCGGGGAACGTGGATCCAGCTGCCGGAGGGCCGGTGGCGCGACGTCGTGTCCGGACGCAGGGTGAACGGCGACGAACGCGGTGCCGTCCTGCTGGCCGACGTGTTCGCCGAGTACCCGGTGGCGCTGCTGGTCCGGGAGGAGAGGCGCGCCGGTGAACGCGGCCGCTTCGACGTGTGGGCGCCGCTGCCCGAACGTGTCCGGCTCCAGGTGGGGGACCGCACCGTCCGGATGGTGAAGGCGCCGGACGGGTGGTGGACGCCGGACGAGCCCGAGCCGCTCGGCCGGGTGGACTACGGCTACCTCGTCGACGACAACCCGAGCCCCTTGCCCGACCCGCGCAGCCGCTGGCAGCCGTTCGGCGTCCACGGACTCTCGCGCACGTTCGATCCGTTCGGGTTCACCTGGCACGACCAGGAATGGACGGGACGCGCGCTCGCCGGCTCGGTGGTCTACGAGCTGCACGTGGGGACGTTCACGCCCGAGGGGACGCTCGACGCGGCGATCGCCCGGCTGCCCGAGCTCAAGGACCTCGGCGTCGACTTCGTCGAGTTGATGCCGGTGAACGCCTTCAACGGCGACCGCGGCTGGGGCTACGACGGCGTCGCGTGGTTCAGCGTCCACGAGGCCTACGGGGGTCCGGACGCGTACCGGCGGCTCGTCGACGCCTGCCACCGGCACGGCCTGGCCGTCGTGCAGGACGTGGTCTACAACCACCTCGGCCCGAGCGGGAACTACCTGCCGGCGTTCGGGCCGTACCTGCTGCACGGCGAGGAGAGCGGCTGGGGGACGCGGATCAACTTCGACGGCCCGGGGTCGGAGCAGGTGCGGGCGCTGCTGGCGGAGAACCTGCGGCACTGGTTCGTTGACATGCACGTGGACGCGCTGCGCCTGGACGCGGTGCACGCGATGGTCGACTCGTCGCCGACGCACATCCTCGAGGAGCTGGGGCTGGTCGCGTCGGACCTGGCCGCGCACCTGCGGCGTCCGCTGACACTGATCGCGGAGTCCGACCAGAACAACCCGCGGCTGGTGGCGCCCCGCGAGGCGGGCGGCTACGGGGTGGACGCGCAGTGGAGCGACGACTTCCACCACGCGTTGCACGTGGCCCTCACCGGGGAGACCGACGGCTACTACGCGGACTTCGCGTCCGTGACCGCGCTGGCGAAGGTGTGCGAGGGCGGCTTCTTCCACGACGGGACGTGGTCGAGCTTCCGCGGGCGCGACCACGGTGCACCGCTGCCGTCGGTGACGCCAGGGTGGCGGCTGGTGGTCTGCGCGAGCGACCACGACCAGGTCGGGAATCGTGCGCGCGGGGACCGTCCGGCGGAGAAGCTGGATGACGACCAGCTGGCGTGCGCGGCGCTGGTGACGCTGACCGCCCCGTTCACCCCGATGCTGTTCATGGGGGAGGAGTGGGCGGCGAGCACCCCGTTCCCGTTCTTCTCCGGGCATCCGGAGGAGGAGTTGGCGTCCGCGGTCACGGAGGGCAGGGTCGCCGAGTTCGCCCGGATGGCGTGGGACACCGACGCCGTCCCCGACCCCCAGGACCCGGCGACGTTCCTCTCGGCGAAGCTGGACTGGTCGGAGCGCGGTGAGGGACGGCACCGCGTGGTGCTGGACGCGTACCGGGAGCTGATCGCGCTGCGCCGCACCTACGCGGAGTTGACCAACCCGGAGCTGTCCCGCACGAGCTGCGAGGTGGACGCGGAGGCGCGCTGGTTCCTGATGCGCCGCGCGGGCCTCGCCGTGGTGGTGAACTTCGGGGACGAGGAGGCCGTCGTCGAGCTCGGCGGACGCCACCAGCTCCGCTGGACCACCCCGTCCGGCGCTCGTCTGGCCGGCTCGTCGGTCGCGCTCCCGCCCCACGCCGGCGCCCTGCTGCTGCCGCTGGAGCCCTGACCGCGACGGTGGCACGCCGGGATGCCATCTCACTGTCATCCCGGGCCTGACCCGGGGTCTGGTGGTCCCGTCCACGTCAAGGTGGACGGTTGTGTGGTGAGTTCGCGATTTTCCGTCCACTTTGTTGTGGACGCGATTGGCGCCCGCGTCAAGGTGGACGGTTGTGCGGTGAGTTCGCCGCGGGATCGTCCTCTTTGTGGGGGAGGAGATCCCGGCTTTCGCCGGGATGACGGGTCACTGTCATCCCGGGCTTGACCCGGGATCTGGTGGTCCCGTCCACGTCAAGGTGGACCGTTGTGTGGCGAGTTCGCGATTTTCCGTCCACCTTGTCGTGGACCTGGGCGCCGTCCTCCTCAAGGTGGACCGTTGTGCGGCGTAGTCGCGATTTTCCGTCCACCTTGTGGTGGACGCAACCCGGATCAGTCGCGGCGGTAGCGGGGGAGCGGGCCGTAGTAGACGTTCGTCGTGGGCGGCGCGAAGTGCTGTTCGGGGTGGCGCCGGGCCCACCAGGCAACGAAGTAGCGGGCGGTCGGCGGCGTCCACAGCAGGACGGCGGCGGCGGCCGTCCACAGGATCGTCGGCCACGCATACACGTTCAGGGTGAGGGCGCCGAAGCTCAGGGCCGCACCGACGAGCGCCGAGATCCGCGTCCATCGGTAACCGGTCCACGCGTAGTACCCGGTGATCGCCACCGGCACCGCGATCAGGAGGGTGATCACCGTCACGGCCACCGCCAGCAGCACCCGTCCCAGCGACCCCGGCTCGGTGACGAACTGCCCCATCAACCAGGACGCGTCCGCGAAACCCTCCTTAGGCACGGCGCTCCAGTACACCCACAGCAGGGCGCCGACAACGTTCGCGACCCCCACGTAGCACAGGGCGCTGGCCACGCGCACCGTCCACGGGATTCGCGGCTCACCCGTCCGCGGGTCGTCCGGGACACCGATCACCGGGGCGGACAGAGCGGCGAGCGTCCCGATCGGCTCCCCGGCGTCCGGGCGCTGCGGAGCGACGATGGTTCCGACGGACTCTCCCGCCCCGGCGCCCTGCGGTGCGACGTCCTGCTCGCTCACTGCCACCTCCTGGTCGGGGGCCCAGCCTACGTCAGCGCCTTCACGCATCGACGAGGCAGGCCTGCATCGCCCTTCCCAGCGAGGTGACGAGGACGGGGTTGCGCGCCTTCACCAGCGCGGGCAGCTCGAGGATGTTGCGCGCCAGCGCCAGCCCGAGGATCTGGCTCATCCCGATCTGCGCGCGCAGGCGGGCGTCGGGGTGACCGAGGTGTTCGGCGACCTTGGCCAGCACCTCCCTGACCAGGAACTCCGAGAGCGGCCGACGGGCGTTGGGGTCGGTCACCGCGGCGCGCAGCATGGCGGTGAACCGCTCGCTCGCGCCCGGCCGGTCCCACGTGTCGAGGAAGGCGGCGATCGTGCGCTCCCCGATGCCCTCCGCCGGCCCGTCGAGGATCCTGCGGACCACCTCGTCGGCGTCCATCGGCTGGTCGAGCACCGACCGCGAGAAGAGGTCGGCCTTGTTCTCGAAATAGTGGTGGATCAGCGCGGGGTCGACGTCGGCCGCGCGCGCGATCGCCCGGAGCGAGACCTTCTCGTACCCCATCTCGGAGAAGAGCGTGAGGGCCGCGGCCTGGATGGCGGCCCTGGTGTCCGTCCGGCCGGGACGCCGTCCCCGCGGTCGGGGCGCCTGGGTGGTCACCTGCGGTCCCTCCTCTGGCCGGGTCGTATCCTCTTGTGACGTGTGTGTACCTCGGTGGCCCTGTGTCGTCTTCGACCTCGACGGGACCGTGGTGAACACTATCCCGCTCATTATCGCGTCCTACCGGCATGCGATGGACACCGTCTTGGGCGAAACGCCGACGGATGACGAGGCTCGTGGATGGATCGGTCAGACGCTGTACGACACCTTCCACCGACTTCACCCCTCCCACGCGCAGGAACTCATCGACACCTACATCGCCTGGAACCTCGAGCACCTTCCCGAGCTGATCGAGCAGTTCCCCGGCATCCCCGGGATGCTGGACGGCCTGGCCGCGGCGGGAGTGCTCACGGGCGTCGCCACGTCCAAGCGGCGGACGTCGGCGGAGGTGTCGCTGCAGCACGCCGACCTGGCCGGGCGGTTGCCGGTGACGGTGGCGATGGACGACACCGCGGTGCACAAACCCCACCCCGAGCCCCTGCTGCTCGCCGTGGCCCGGCTCGGTGGGCGACCGGGGGATTCGGCCTACGTCGGGGACGCGGTCGTCGACATCCTTGCGGCGAAGGCTGCGGGGATGGCGTCCATCGCGGTGTCGTGGGGCGCCGCCGACCGGGACGCACTGGCCGCTGCACAACCGGACTACCTGGTCGACACGGTCGCCGACCTCCAGGGCGTGCTGCTGCCCTGATCCGCCCTGTTCCCCCGGGGACAGACGTGCGCAGGATTACTACCGATCAGGGGTCGGTCCCGGTGCTCCCATGGAGGAACCACCAGCCGTTGGTGGAACCGAAAGGGGTCTGACATGGCAAGTCGTTCCACGCGCCTGCTCGCGTGTCTGGTCGTGGTGGTGGGCGCAGCGCTCGCGACACCCGAGATGGCGTCCGCCGCGGGCGTCCCGGCACCCGTCCCGGGTCCGAAGATCACGGTGAAGAAGTCCGAGGTGGCCAAGACGGACGCGGACGTGTCCATCGCCGCCACTACGAGGAAGGCCTCCACGGTGTCCGCAGGATGGCTCCACACCTGCGCTGTGACGTCGAAGGCCGCGGCGATCTGTTGGGGCTACAACGGCTACGGCGAACTCGGTGACAACACGGCGACCAGTTCTGCAGCACCCGTGGCTGTGTACGGCCTCGATCACGGTGTGAAGAGCGTCACCGGTGGCTTCTACCACTCGTGTGCGCTGACCACTGCGGGCAAGGTGTGGTGCTGGGGCTACAACGGCTACGGCGCGCTGGGTGACGGCACCACGACGACCTCGCTGAAGCCGGTGCAGGTCGCCGGCATCGGCAAGGCCAAGGCGGTCTCGGCGGGCTACCTCCACACGTGTGCGCTGACCACGAAGGGCAAGGTGTGGTGCTGGGGCTACAACGCGTACGGCCAGCTGGGCGACAACACGACCACGTCGTCGACCACCCCCGTACAGGTGTATGGGCTCAGCAAGGTGAGCTCGATCAGCACCGGCTACGAGCATTCCTGCGCCCTCACGTCGAAGGGCAAGGCGTACTGCTGGGGCTACAACGCGTACGGCCAACTCGGCGACAACACCGCGACCAACTCCCCGAAGCCGGTGACGGTGTACGGCATGACCAGCGGGGTGAAGGCTCTCTCCGCCGGCATCTTCACCACCTGCGGGGTGACCTCGAAGGGCGCGGCCAAGTGCTGGGGCTACAACGACTACGGGCAACTCGGCAACAACACCACGACCACTTCACTCAAGCCCGTCCAGGTGACGGGCCTGACCAAGAAGGTCGCCTCGGTGAAGCCGTCGTACACCCACACCTGTGCGGTGACGAAGGCCGGCAAGGTGAAGTGCTGGGGTTACAACGGCTACGGCGAGCTCGGCGACAACACGACCACCAATTCCTTGGTTCCCGTGTCCGTCTACAACCTCGACAAGGCGTCCAAGGTGACCCTCGGCAGCAACCACTCCTGCGCCCTGACCGCGAAGAAGGCCGTCAAGTGCTGGGGCTACAACTTCTACGGGCAGCTCGGCGACAACACCACGACCACCTCCCTGCACCCGGTGAAGGTGTACGGGTTCTGAGAAGGAACGGAGTCGGTTGGGCACCCACGTCTCCCACCCGTCCTCCCGGGAAACACCGGGGAGCCCCAGGCCGCATCGCCAGCTGGGGATCCCGGCGTCCACCGGGATGCGGGGGGATCGGGTGCCCACCGGTGCAGTGCGCCCGGCAGGGTTCGGCCCCGCAGGGGGCGCCGCCGCTCCGAGGCGCTCGGATTTGCTCACTCGACAGCGTGGATGCCCTCTGACGGGCGTCACACGACGATCGAGTGCGCAGATCCGAGCGCGTTGCGTTATCCACAGCCCGGTTGGCCGGCGCCGAGCCTGTGGACGGGTGAGCGCTCGCCGTCACGGCTGCCGAGGATGTCGGGCGTGCATCCCACGATCGAGGCGGTTCTGGCGGACCAGGGCGTGATCACGGCTCGCGCCCACCCGGCGCTGAGCCCCACGATGCGACGGCTCGCCCGAGCCGGGCTGCTCGCCAACCCGCTCCCCGGGGTCTTCCTGGCCACCGGGGACACGTCCTCGCTCGCCTGGTTGCGGGCAGTGACGCAGTGGTCGGCGCCGGCAGGCATCATCCATGACACGTCGGCGGCCGGGCTGTGGCTCCCTTCGCTCGCCGACTCCACCGCGAGACTCGTCCATCCCACCCTGCGGTCGCGCCATCGCGTCGCCGTGGTGCGCCGGAGGGTTCCGCCCGACTTCGTGACGCAGGCGATGGGCCTGCGAGTCGTCACTCCGGCCTACGCCGCCGCGGAACTGGCCGCGCGGGAAGATGGCCGGTCTGCCTGCGAGAGCTGCGACTCCGGCTGGCGACCTTCGATGAACTCACGCTGGCCACGCGCGCCCTGGCGGGCTCTCGCGGCCACGCCGAGCGGGTACGGGCGATCACCGCGTGCGAGGGCAATCCGTGGTCCTACGCCGAACTGCGTCTCCACCGCATCCTGCGGGAGGCAGGCTTCCGGGACTGGGTGGGTAATCGGCCACTCGACATCGGTGGCTCCGTCTTCCATCCCGACGCCCGGTTCCGCGCCGCGCGGGTGATCATCGAGGTGGACGGACGCGAGACCCACGATCGGGCCGGCCCGTTCCGCCGCGATCGCGAGACCCAGAACGTCTACATCGCCGCGGGCTACCTGGTGATCCGGTTCACGTGGGAGCACCTCGACGACGTCGATTATGTCGTGCGGGTCGTTCGGGAGGTCCTGCGCCTGCGGGGGTGTTGATCGGATTCGCGCACTCGATGGCTCATCAGGGCACCGGAAGCACCGAAAGGCGATCGAGTGGGCAGATCCGATCGAGTCTGCGCGCGAGCCCCCGGACAGCGGACGGCCCGCCGCGTGTGCGGCGGGCCGTTCGGCTTCCCTCAGGCCTTCATCGTCCCCGACTCGAGGAACCGGACGTGCCAGCTGTGCGCCTGGCGCAGGTCGTGCGGGGTGTGCAGCCCGTTGGCGACCTTCAGCGAGTGCTCGTAGTACTCCTGCAGCATCGGCCGGTAGTCGGGGTGCGCGCAGTTCTCGATGATCACCTTGGCGCGCTGCTTGGGCGAGAGCCCCCGCAGGTCGGCCAGGCCCTGCTCGGTGATCAGCACCTGCACGTCGTGTTCGGTGTGGTCGTGGTGGGAGACCATCGGCACGATCGCGGAGATCGCGCCCCCCTTCGCCGTGGACGGGGTGACGAACGCCGAGATGTAGGCGTTGCGGGTGAAGTCCGCCGATCCGCCGATGCCGTTCTGCATCTTCGAGCCCATGATGTGGGTGGAGTTCACGTTGCCGTAGATGTCGGCCTCGATCATGCCGTTGCAGGCGATCACGCCGAGGCGGCGGATCATCTCCGGGTGGTTCGAGATCTCCTGCGGGCGCAGGATGATCCGCGAGCGGTAGTCCTTGGCGCGCTCGTTCATCCGGTGCGCGTACTCGGGGCTGAGCGAGAAGGCGGTGGCGGACGCGATCGTCATCTTGCCGGAGTCGATCAGGTCGACCATGCCGTCCTGGATCACCTCGGTGTACGAGGTCAGGTACTCGAACGGACCGTCCAGCAGGCCGGCGAGCACGGCGTTGGCGATGTTGCCCACGCCCGACTGCAGGGGCAGCAGGTTCTTCGGCAGCCGGTGCTGCTTGACCTCGTTGGCGAGGAAGTCGAGGAGGTTCTCCGCGATCGCCCGCGAGTCGTCGTCCAGCGGCTTGAACGGGGTGTTGCGGTCGGCGTCGTCGGTCTCGATGATCGCGACGATCTTCTTCGGGTCGACCCGGAAGTTCCGCTGGCCGATCCGGTCGCCGGGGTGGGTCAGCGGCACCGGCAGCCGGTTCGGGGGCAGCGCGGCCCGGTAGTAGATGTCGTGCATGCCCTCCAGGTCGCGGCTCTGCCAGCTGTTCACCTCGAGGATGATCTGCTCGGCCTCCTGCAGGTACGTCTTGTTGTTCCCGACTGAGGAGGACGGGACGAGCTCGCCGTCCTCGGCGATCGCGGTGACCTCGACGACGGCCATGTCGAGCTTGCCGAGGAAGCCCTCCCACACCATCGGCGCGAGGTGGGACAGGTGGATGTCGGAGTACTCCGAGATGCCGGCGTTGATCTTGGCCCGCATGATCGGGTCGGACTGGTACGGGGTGCGGAAGGAGACACCGTCCACCTCGGCCAGGGCGCCGTCCAGCTCCGGGGCGGTGGACGCGCCCGTCCACATGCCGATCATGAACTCGTCGCCGCGCTCGTGGGCCTCCTTGATCTGCGCGGCGAGTGCGATCGGCACTTCCTTGGGGTAACCGGCGCCGGTGAAGCCGGAGAAGCCGACGTTCATGCCGTGCTTGATCAGCTTCGCCGCCTCCTCCGCCGTGGTGACCTTGCTGCGGAAGGACGGGTTCTCGATGCGCGATGTCATGCCATCTCCTCGACGCTGATGCTGAACAACGGTCAGGCTACCGATTTCTACGTAGCGACGTCACCACGCGGGCGGTCGCGGTCATATGTCAGGCGATGTGCACGGTCTGCGTCAGGATGTGCAGTTCACCCGGCTCGAGGCTGATCGCCGCGTCCCGGACGTTGCCGGCCTCGACGCAGACGAAGCCGGTCCAGTAGCGGCCGACGTCCGCCAACGCGGAGCCCTTCACCGGACCCGGATTCCACACGACGGTGTTCGCCGACCCGTCCTTGGCGACGGTCAGCGTCCGCGCCCAGCCGGGATCGGTGACGACCGCTGAGCCGGTGTGGCGGTAGATCCGGTCCACCTCGTCGTCGAACCGCACCGTGCCGGTCTGGCGCACCTCGTCCGGCCCCGCGCCGTCCGCCTTGTCGAGGTACGCACACCCGTCGAGTCCTTCGACGCTGATCCGGGTCACGTCCGACACGGCGAGGTAGGTGTGCAGGGCCTCCTCGTAGGTGAAGGTGGCGGTCCCGGTGTTGGTGACGGTCAGCGAGGCCGTCAGCGCGTCATGGGTGAACGTGACGTCGACCACGGCCGAGAACGGCGCGCTGTCCAGGCCGGTCTCGTCGAGGGTGTGCCGCACCCGGAGCGTCCCGGTGCTCGAGAGCTCGTTGACGACGTCTCCTCGCCGCCACGCCGCCGTGCGGGCGAATCCGTGGGACGGCGACCGGTCGCCGGAGCTGCCGGAGCCGAACCAGGGGAACACGACGGGGACGCCGCCCCGCACGACGACGCCGGGCTCGAAGTCGGCCACGGGGCTCACCCAGAGGACGGTGTTCTGGCCGGGCGGGCTCCACGAGAGAACCTGGGCGCCGCTGTCGAGGACGGCGTAGTGGCCGCCCCTGTGGCGCAGTTCGATGCCGGGAAAGGGAACGTCGGGCATTCCGGAAGGCTAGCGCGCCCCGCGCTCCCGGGCATCCCCGGGTGGCCGGCCCTCCCGGATCAGGAGCGCGGGGTCGCTGCGGTGGGACGGACGAGCAGGCCGGTGCGCAGCTTCGGGGTGAAGAACGTGGACTTGGGCGGCATCAGGAGGCCCTCGCGCGCGGTCCGCTGGATCTCCTCCAGCGAGGTGGGCCGGATCAGGATCCCCGCCGTCACCTCTCCCGACCCCACCACCGAGAGCAGCTCGTCGAGGCCGTGCTGGTAGGTCACCTCGGCAGCGGAGTCGGCGAGCGCGTGCTCGAGGTACGCCCCGTCGAGCGCCCGGACGCCGTCGAAGGCGCCCGCCTTCGGCACCAGCCACTCGGCGGAACCGTCCGGGGCGACCAGGACGAGGCGACCGAGCCGGACCATCTCCGCGAGCAGGGCCGGCGTCGGGGCCGGGGCGGGCTCGAGGTCGAAGCTGCCGGCGAGGTCCGTCCGCAGCTGCTCGATGGTCGTGCCTGTGTAGACCCGGTGGATCGCCTCGATGCTGAGCTGGTCCGCGACCAGTTCGTTCACGAAGGTGAGGGTGAACTCGGCCTCGGTGTCGTCGCGGCCGGTGGCCGCGCGCACCTCGTCGCGGTAGGTGCGGGAGATTGAGTAGCGGTGGTGACCGTCGGCGATCAGGACGTCGTCGGCGGCGAGGACCTCCGTGATGGCCGCGATCCGCTGCGGGTCGCTGATGCGCTCCACGGTGTGCACGACGCCGTCGAAGCGGACCTCGCCGACCGGCTCACCGGGCTCGGCGAGCGCGGCGGTGAGCCCGCTCGCGAGCGAGAGGCCCCAGACCGGGGACAGGTTGGCGGCCGTCGCCCTGGTGAGGTCGAGGCGGTCGGTGACCGCCTTCGCCGTCGTCCGCTCGTGGGGCAGGACGCCGCCGGCGTCGACGTCGACCACCTCGAGCCCGCACAGGACGCCGACGATCGTCCGGGAGGTTCCGGTCGCGTCCGTGAACGCCATCCGGTAGATCGTGAGGGACGGTGCGGCGTCCTGGACGAGGACGCCGTCGGCCAGCCATTCGGCCAGCGTGCGCGCGGCCACCTCGTAGCGATCAGCGCCGCCGCTGGGCACGTCGACGTGCACGATGTTGTGCGCGTCCAGCGCCGCGAGGTCCGCCACGTCTGCCGGCGAGAGGACGTCGTACGGCGGGGCGATCACTTTCTGGAGGTCGGCGCCGGGAGCGTAGCGGACGGCTCGGAACGGGGCGATGCGCGGCATGCGCCAAAGCTATCGAACCCCGCCGCCCGGAGTCCTGCGCGGGGGGACGCGCCGCCGTCGGAACGGATTGGGTGCCCCGCTATCGTGGCGGCGTGAAGCGTAGGGGGACGTGGACCACTGTCGCCGTGGTCGTGGCCGTGGGAATCGGTGTCGGCTGGTGGGGGTACAGCCAGGCCCGCGAGTTCGCGTCCCTGGCCGGTGCGGGCAAGGCGGACGCGTCCGCGGCGCTGGCGAGCCTCCGGAAGGACGACCCGGCCGCGGCCACCGCGTCCTTCGAGAAGGCCGAGGCAGAGTTCGCGAGCGCGCGGGCACTGCTCGGACCCGAGTGGCTGCACGTGATCCCGCTACTCGGCCACCAACTCGCCGCCGCCGACGACCTCGCCACGATCGGCGCGGAGGGATCGTCCGCGGGGTCCGAACTGACCCGGCTGATGACGGAGGCGGGGGAGGTGACCGGCGACAACCGGCTCACCCGGCTCGTCGCGCTGGCCGGTCCCCGGCTGGAGTCGGCGCTCACCTCGCTGGCCGTGGTGTCCGACCGGCAGTCAGGGCTCTCCCCCGACGGGCTCGTGGCTCCCCTTGCCGACGCGGTCAGCCAGGTGCGAGAACTCGTGGCTCCGTACAGTGGCCTGCTCGGCCGCGCCCCCGCGCTCCTCGAACTCCAGCGCTACCTCTTCTCCGGAGACCACACGTTCCTCGTCGTCGCGCAGAACAGCTCCGAGCTGCGTCCCACGGGCGGCTTCATGGGCACGTTCGGCATGCTGCGGTTCGGTCCGGCAGGCTTCACGCTCGACTCGTTCTCCGACATCTACACCCTGCCCAGGGACACCCTCAACGAGCCACTGCCGGACGGCGGCCAGGTGAACGACAACCACTTCTACTTCCGGAACACCAACTGGTGGATGGACTTCCCCACCAGCACCACGATGATGCTGAAGTTCTGGGAGAACATGCAGCAGCCGAAGGTCGACGGGATCGTCGCCGTCGACATCCCCATGCTCCAGGCGCTGCTGAAGGTGTACGGCCCGGTCACCATTCCGGAGACCAGCACGCCGGTGACGGCGGAGAACGCGATGGCGCTGCTCAACATGGTCGTGCATTTCGAGCACAGCGGGCAGGACGATCGCTCCCTGAGGAAGCTCGCGATCGTCTCGCTCGTGGACAGCCTCTTCGGGCAGGTCTCGGCGCTGCCCGCCGACAAGGCGATCCCGACGCTCGAGGCGTTGGTGGGCGCCGCGAACGGGAAACACATCCAGGTGTACTTCACCGACACCGCCGCACAGGCGGCGATGGTGGACGCGGGGTGGTCCGGTGCGATCGCCCCGCCGGCAGGCACGACAGACCTCCTTGCCGTCAGCAACGGCGTGATCAAGCCGAGCAAGGCGAACTACGGCGTCACCAAGTCGCTCGCCTACCAGGTGGCGCTCGCCGAGGACGGCAGCGCCGACACCACGCTCACGCTCGGCTACACGAAGAGCGACGAGCTCCTCCTCGGCGTCCCGCAGCAGTGGCTGGCCAACTACGTGCGCGTGCATCGGCTCGCCGGCACCGTCGCCGACACGGACTCGGGGTTCGAGTCATTGGTGGACCGGACCGGCCTGCCGACGTTCGGCCAGTACTTCCGGCTCGACCCCGGCGAGTCGCACGAGGTGGCGCTGGACTCGGTCGTCCCGCGGGCCCTGGCAGCGGCGGACGCCTCCGGGCAACGCCACTACGGGTTGCTGGTGGCCAAACAGGCTGACCTGGTCGAGACGGAGGCGTCCGTCACGGTCTCAGCGCCGGCCGGTTGGAAGGTGGTCACGGCGTCGGCCCGGTTCCGGGTCTCGGGCACCGAGGTGCCCGTCGTCAGCACCGGTGCGGGCGTGACGGTGAACACGGCGCTCTCCGAGGACCTCCTGCTGGACGTCACCCTGGCCAGGAACTGACCGACGGGCCCGCTCGCACCGTTGAGGTGTCGAAGGGCCCGCCGGTCAGGAGAAGCACGGTGGTGCCGGGAGGGGATTTCGGACCAGCACCACCGGATGCTCAGTAGGCTCCCGAGGATCCCACGACGGCCCTGGCAGTCTTGGCCAGGATCATCAGGTCCTGCACCATCGACCAGTTGTCGACGTAGTACAGGTCGAGGCGGACCGTGTCGTCCCAGGACAGGTTGGACCGTCCCGAGACCTGCCACAGGCCCGTCAGACCCGGACGGACGTCGAGTCGGCGACGAGTGTCGGAGTCGTACTGAGCAACCTCAGCGGGCAGCGCCGGGCGGGGTCCGACCAGGCTCATGTCACCGCGGAGGGCGTTCCACAGCTGCGGGAGCTCATCGAGGGAGAACCGGCGAATGAACCGGCCCACCCGCGTGATCCGCGGATCGTGCGTCATCTTGAACAGGGGGCCAGCGCCCTCGTTCTGGGCCATCAGTGCCGCGAGACGTGCCTCGGCGTCGGTGCACATGCTGCGGAACTTCAAGCAGTCGAACTCCTCGCCCTTGAGCCCGACCCGGCGCTGGCGGAACATGACCGGGCCGCCGTCCTCCAGCTTGATCGCGAGCGCCACCAGCCCCATCACGGGGGCGGCGAGGAGCAGGATCACCGCGGAGCCGACCACGTCCCAGACGCGCTTGATCCAGCGCGCGGCCTCGATCGCCTGCGGGCGGTCGACGTCCACCAGCGGCAGGCCGGCGACCGGCCGGACGTCGAGCCGCTGGGCGCTGACGTCGGTGAGCGTCGGCACCATGATCATCTGGATGTCCTTCTCCTCCAGCTCCCACGCCATCCTCCGGAAGTCGGCGGGAGTGGCGAAGGAACCCTCGGCGAAGATCACGGTCGCGATGTCGTGCTCCTCGATCACGGCGACCGTCTCGGCCGTCGAGCCCAGGATCGGCAGGCCTCCGGGGGTGGCGGCCGAGCGATCACCGGTCACGGCACCCACGACCCGGTAGCCGAGCCACGACTCGCGGCGCAGGACCTTGGCGATGGCGTCCACGTGGCCGGCGTCCCCCGCGACCGCGACGGGTGTGAGCAGGGCGCCCCTGCGGTGGATGGCGTGCATGAGCTGGCGACGG
Organism: Propionicimonas sp.; assembly: GCF_049840635.1. GTDB lineage: Bacteria > Actinomycetota > Actinomycetes > Propionibacteriales > Propionibacteriaceae > Propionicimonas. The sequence goes on along the minus strand of NZ_JASGKL010000005.1, from coordinate 1,078,724 downwards.
GCGAAGCGGGACACGATGAGCGCAACGGTGCCGGCGGAGAACAGCAGCACGAAGAGCCCGCGCGGGAACTCGGCCTTGAGGAGGTAGCTGGTGATGCCGACGGTGCCGGCCATGGTGAAGGACGCCATCACCACGCGCTTGTACTCGATCACGCCGGCGCGCTGGTGCCGCAGCTGGTAGCTGCCGAAGCCCCACAGCAGGCCCAGCCAGACCAGCACGAGCAGTGGTCCGACCACCACCATGTGACCGCCGAGCTCGTCCCCGAAGGGCAGCATGCCGCGAGCAAACGTGGCGAGGACGAGAGCGAGAGTCAGCAGGACCCCGTCCATCGCGATCAGGATGGCGTGCTGAGCGGCGGGAGTCGCGGCGCGATGCCTGCGCGACCGTGCCCTGGAATCTGCGTTGCCTGCGAGTGCGTCAAGGTAAGCACTGAATGTGGTCATGATCCCCCCGGCTCTGACCAAAATCCCCCAACGACTGATCCCCCCCGGGTCAGCCGGTCCGACGCCTACTCCCCCAAGTGGTCTGCCAGACGACGTGAAGTTTGCCAGAAGGTGACACCCCTTGCCAACCCGTCTCACAGGCTTCGTACAGGTTCGCTCCGCACCGTGCACCCACGCGCCTCCACCGGACGTGCGGGCGGCGGGGGCGGCCGGGTCAGCCGTGGCGTCCGTGTGCCCTGTCGGCTGCCACCAGCGGACGCCACCAGGCCTCGTTGGCGCGGTACCACTCGATGGTGGTGGCGAGTCCCGAGGCGAAGTCGCGACGCTGCGGTTCCCAGCCCAGTTCGGTGCGGAGCTTGGTCGCATCGATGGCGTAGCGCAGGTCGTGGCCCGGCCGATCTGCGACGTGGTCGTAGGCGTCGTCCGGTTGGCCCATCAGCCTGAGGACGAGCTCGAGCACACTGCGGTTGTCCCGCTCCCCGTCCGCCCCGATCAGGTAGGTCTCGCCGAGCCGCCCCGCCGTGAGGATGGCGAGGACGGCTCGGTTGTGGTCGTCGACGTGGATCCAGTCGCGAACCTGGCGGCCGTCGCCGTAGAGCCGGGGACGGACGCCGTCGAGGATGCGGGTGATCTGGCGCGGGATGAACTTCTCCAGGTGCTGGTAGGGGCCGTAGTTGTTCGAGCAGTTGCTGATCGTCGCGCGGACACCGAACGAGCGCACCCAGGCCCGGACGAGGAGGTCCGAGCCGGCCTTGGTCGCCGAGTACGGGCTGGACGGGTTGTAGGGCGTGGTCTCGGTGAAGCGGGTCAGATCCGCCAGGGACAGCTCGCCGAAGACCTCGTCGGTGGAGACGTGGTGGAAGCGCCGGTCGTGGTTCCGGACAGCCTCCAGCAGGGTGAAGGTGCCGACGAGGTTGGTCTGGACGAACGGCGCCGGGTCGCGGAGCGAGGTGTCGTTGTGCGACTCGGCGGCGAAGTGCACCACGAGGTCGTGGTCGGCCACGATCCGGTCGACGAGGTCGGCGTCGCAGACGGACCCCTCGACGAGAGTGAGCCGGTTCGGGTCGAGTCCGGAGAGGGAACGGCGATGGCCCGCGTAGGTGAGGGAATCCAGGACGGTGACCGACCAGGCTGTGTCGGCGAGCAGGAGGCGCACGAAGTTGGCGCCGATGAAACCGGCACCACCCGTGACCAGCACCCTCGCCGGGTCGGTGCGGGAGAGGGTGGGCTGTCGGTAGTCGTGGGTCGCCACCGTCGCCCTCAGCCGGCGAAGCCCTGTGCAGGCAGCCCGGTCACGCCCGGGCGGACGGCGAACAGCGACCCGGCGTCCGGCTCCGCGTCCTCGGGCAGGTTCTCCCGTGAGGTGGTGACGTAGAGGGTGCCGAGGTCGGAGCCCCCGAAGGTGCAGGCCGTCACCTTCGATGCGCCGGGCACCTCCACCACGGCGTCCACCGCCCCGGACGGGTCGAGCCGCTGCACGCAGCCGCCGTCGTAGCGGGCCACCCACACCCCGCCCTCGGCGTCCACGCACAGCCCGTCGGGGACCCCCGCCCCCGCCCGGGAGAACTCCCGCCGGTTCAGCGGACCCTCCAGCGGGTCGTAGTCGAACGCCCAGGTGACGCCCTCGCCCGAGTCGTTGAGGTACATCACCTGGGTGTCCGGGCTCCAGCCCAGCCCGTTGCTGATCGTCAGCCCCGGCACGACCGGACGCGGACGCAGCGAGCCGGCGTCCAGCTGGTACAGCGTTCCCGCCCCGGCGGCGAACCCGTAGGCCAGCGTGCCGATCCAGAAGCCGCCGTCCGGGTCGCAGCCGCCGTCGTTGCAGCGGAAGCCGGGGTCGGCGTCCACGGTGACGAAGCCGGCCAGGTCGGAGAGGTCGTCCAGGTTGCTGATCGCCAGGTCGTGCTCGCGCGCCACGATCGCGCCGCCGCCCAGCCGCGGCCGGATCACCGCGGCGACCGGCGAGCCCACCGGCGTCCGGGTGACCCGGTCGCCGTCGAGGGTCAGGACGTCGCCGGCGAACATGTCGACGAAACGGAGTTGCCGCGTGCGTTCCCACCAGACCGGGCCCTCGCCGTGGAAACAGACCCGATCGGTGATCCTCTCCGCACGCATGGCGCCATCGTCCGGGCCGGGCCGGGACAGTGTCAACGTCCAGCCCTCGGGAGCCCCGGCCGTGGGGTGAAGGACTTGCCCGGAAACGATAGGTTGGTCCCCGTACGCGCCGAGCGACGGTCAGCTCCGCCGCCGCCGTGGGAGTCAGTGCAGACATGCCAGTGCAGGCACCCACATCCGGCCGATACCGGAGCCCATTGAAGGAGACTCAAAGTCACGATGACTGACAAGTATGTGTACGAGTTCAGCGAGGGCGACGCCTCGATGAAGAACCTGCTGGGTGGCAAGGGCGCCAACCTGGCCGAGATGACCGGGCTGGGCATGCCGGTGCCGCAGGGCTTCACCATCACCACCGAGGCCTGCACCCAGTACTACGCCGACGGCGAGCAGATCAACGACGCCATCCAGGCCGAGATCCTCACCTACGTCGGCAAGCTGGAGGGGATGACCGGCAAGAAGTTCGGCGACCTCGACAACCCGCTGCTGGTCTCGGTCCGCTCGGGCGCCCGCGCGTCCATGCCCGGCATGATGGACACCATCCTGAACCTGGGCATGAACGACGAGGTCGCCGCCCGGTTCGCCGAGAAGACCAACAACCCGCGCTTCGCCTACGACTCCTACCGCCGGTTCATCCAGATGTACTCCGACGTCGTCATGGAGGTCGGCAAGAGCTACTTCGAGAAGCTCATCGACGAGATGAAGGAGGAGCGCGGCGTCAAGCTCGACACCGAGCTCACCGCCGAGGACCTCAAGGAACTCGCCGAGAAGTTCAAGGCCCAGTACAAGGACAAGGTCGGCACCGACTTCCCGTCCGATCCGGTCGAGCAGCTGTTCGGCGCCATCAAGGCCGTGTTCCGCTCCTGGGACAACCCGCGCGCCGTCTACTACCGCCGCATGAACGACATCCCCGGCTCGTGGGGCACCGCCGTCAACGTGCAGTCCATGGTGTTCGGCAACACCGGCGACACCTCCGGCACCGGCGTGGCGTTCTCCCGCAACCCGGCCACCGGTGAGGCCGGCCTGTTCGGCGAGTTCCTGATGAACGCGCAGGGCGAGGACGTCGTCGCCGGCATCCGCACCCCGGAGACCATCGACCAGCTGAAGGACGAGAACCCGGCCGTCTACGCCCAGTTCGCCGACATCGTCTCCAGCCTGGAGAACCACTACGCCGACATGCAGGACATGGAGTTCACCATCGAGGATGGCAAGCTCTTCATGCTGCAGACCCGCAACGGCAAGCGCACCGCCGCCGCGGCGTTCAAGATCGCCTGCGACCTGGTCGACGAGGGCAAGATCACCCCGGAGAAGGCCGTGGCGATGATCGATCCCAAGCAGATCGACGCGCTGCTGCACCCGCAGTTCGACGGCGCTGAGCTGAAGGCAGCCACCCCGATCGGCAAGGGCCTCCCGGCCTCCCCGGGTGCGGCCTGCGGCAAGGTCTCCTTCACCGCCGAGGACGCCGCCGCGCGCGGCAAGACCGGCGAGCCGGTCATCCTCGTCCGCCTGGAGACGACGCCCGAGGACATCGAGGGCATGCACCACTCCCAGGGCATCCTGACCGCCCGTGGCGGCATGACGTCCCACGCGGCCGTGGTCGCCCGCGGCATGGGCACCTGCTGCGTGTCCGGCCTCGGCGACGTCACCTTCGCCGCGGACGGCAAGTCGTTCAGCCTCGGTGGGCAGACGTTCACCGAGAACGACTGGCTCTCCCTCGACGGTTCCACCGGCAACGTGTACGGCCAGCAGATCGCGACCGTCCCCGCCGAGATCGGCGGCTACTTCGGCCGGATCATGGAGTGGGCCGACCAGTACCGCACGATGAACGTCCGCACCAACGCCGACACCCCGGCGGACGCCCGCCAGGCCCGCGAGTTCGGCGCCGAGGGCATCGGGCTGTGCCGCACCGAGCACATGTTCTTCGAGACCGACCGGATCGCGGCCATCCGCGAGATGATCGTCTCCAAGACCGTCGAGCAGCGCGAGGCCGCGCTGGCCAAGCTGCTGCCGATGCAGCGCGGCGACTTCGAGGGCATCTACGAGGCGATGGAGGGCTTCCCTGTCACCATCCGCCTCCTCGACCCGCCGCTGCACGAGTTCCTGCCGACCGACGAGGACGACATCGTCGCCCTCGCCGCCGACATGAACATCTCGGTCGACGAGCTGAAGAACGTGATCGCGTCCCTGCACGAGTTCAACCCGATGATGGGCCACCGCGGCTGCCGCCTCGACGTGACCTACCCCGAGATCGGCGCCATGCAGACCCGGGCGATCATCGAGGCAGCGATCAACGTCCAGAAGGCGCACCCGGAGTGGAAGATCGTGCCGGAGATCATGATCCCGCTGGTGGGCGAGGTGAAGGAGCTGGCCTTCGTCAAGAAGATCATCACCGACACCGCCGATGCGATCATCGCCGATTCGGACGTCGCGCTGGAGTACAAGGTCGGCACGATGATCGAGATCCCGCGCGCGGCCATCACCGCGGACGAGATCGCGAAGGAGGCCGAGTTCTTCTCGTTCGGCACCAACGACCTCACCCAGATGACGTTCGGCTTCAGCCGTGACGACGCCGGGAAGTTCCTGGACGCCTACTACGACAAGAAGATCTACGAGAACGACCCGTTCGCCCGCCTCGACCAGGACGGCGTCGGCAAGCTCGTGAAGACGGCCGTCGAGCTCGGCAAGTCGACTCGCCCCGACATCAAGCTGGGCATCTGCGGCGAGCACGGTGGCGACCCGTCGTCCATCGAGTTCTGCCAGAAGGTCGGCCTGAACTACGTGTCCTGCTCGCCGTTCCGGGTGCCGATCGCGCGCCTGGCCGCCGCGCAGTCCGCGCTGAACAACAAGTGATGCGCTGACATCACTCCAAGGAGGGCCCCGGTCATCTCGACCGGGGCCCTCGTGCGTCTGCTCGACGCACGGTCCGGGGTGCGAGCCACAGGGGAGCGTCACGAAGGGCGTCGACACTGTCGAGGACGAGCTTCCGGCCGGAGAAACCAGTTGCCCGGTGGCATGGCCACCGGGCAACTGGTCAAGGACTTCGGCGTCATCCGCTCTCGCTGCGGGAAAGCCGGGTTGTCCCCCTGAGATCCGGCTGGGCCGGACCGGCCGCCTGTTCCCCCCCGAGAAGTACGGCCACCGACGAGGATACCTGATCGTCCCGGGCCCCACCAGAACCCGATGTCCCCTTCCGGGGGACGGATCCGGCTCGCCCGGCGTGGCCTCTCCGACCTGCCCGGGGGGCTCGGCGAGACTGGCAGGCGTGGACAGACGAGGATTCCTGCTCGGCGTGACGGCCGTCCTGGCAGCAGGGTGTGCCCGGGTACCCCCGGCGGAGGCGGGCGGTTCGCCGTCTGCCGAGCCCACCCTGGCCCCCATGGTGGTGGGGCAGGACGGGACCTCGGCGGAGGCGGTGTTCGCCCAGCTCCTGGTCGCGGCGGTGGCCGCCACAGGACAGCCCGCCGTCACGGGGCCGGTGGAGGACGGCTGGCAGGCCGCGCTCGGACACGGGGACCTCGCCGCGCTGCCGGCGTTCGGGGGCACGCTGTGGGCCTCCCTCAGCCAGGACGACGAGCCGCCGGCTGCCAAGGACCTTCCCGGCGAGGTGGCGGGCCTCCTGGAGCCGGACGTCAGCGTCCTCGAGGCCGGGGGCGTGGACGGAGCACTGGTCTGGCTGGTCACGCAGGAGACCGCGGAGGCCGGCATCACCAGCCTGAGCCGGATCGGCTCCTGGTCGAAGGGCAAGATCGCCGCGATCCCCCCGATGGCCACGTCCCGCGCTGACGGCGTGCCCGGGCTGCGGACGGTCTACGGGGCACAGTTCTCGGTGATGAAGGTGGAGAACCCGGTCGAGCGTGCGTCCCGGCTGGCCAACGGCGACGCGGCGATCGCGGCTTTCCGCCGGACCGACTACACGGGCGCTTCGGGAATGGTCGAGCTCGTGGACACCCAGAAGCTGGCGGTGGTGGACCCCGGGCTGGTGCTCGTGAACACCGCCCTCACCGATTCCGCCCCCGACCAGGTCCTGGCGATGAACCAGGTGGCCCAGGTCGTCACCACGGACATGCTGATCGACCTCCAGGCGCAGGTCGCCGCCGGTGGCACCGTCGCCGACGTCGCGTCCCGCTGGGTGAAGGACCAGGGCATCGGCTGAGCCCCCGAAGCGTCCATGCCTCGCCTGTCATCCCGGGCTTGACCCCGGATCTCGTCGTTCTTCAGGAGTCGACGCGGCGTCTGTCCACGTCAAGGTGGACCGAAACGGGTGACTACACCGCACAAGCGTCCATCTTGTGGTGGAGGGGGGTGGTGTCGGCGTCAAGGTGGACCGAAACGGGCGAGTTCGCCGCAGATGCGTCCACCTTGTGGTGGACGGTCAGTAGCCCTCGGACGTGCCTCCGGCGAGCACGGCAGCGGTGCCGGACAGGCCCAGACGGGTCGCGCCGGCCTCGATCATGGCCACGGCGGTGGCCCAGTCGCGGATGCCACCGGACGCCTTCACGCCGAGCCGGCCACCGACGGTGGCCGCCATCAACTCGACCGCGTGGACGGACGCGCCGCCGGCCGGGTGGTAGCCCGTCGACGTCTTCACGAAGTCGGCGCCGGCGGCTTCGGCGGCCTGGCAGGCCGCGACGATCTCCGCGTCGGTGAGCGCGGCCGACTCGATGATGACCTTCAGCACCTTCGGGGCGGGGACGGCCGCGCGGACGGCGGCGATCTCGGCCTGCGTGGCGTCCGCCCGGCCCTCCTTGAGCAGGCCGAGATCGATCACCATGTCGACCTCGTCGGCGCCGCGCTCCGCGGACTCGGCGGCTTCGGCGGCCTTCGTCGCAGGGGTGTGCTTCCCGGACGGGAACCCGCAGACCGTGGCGACCTTGACCGTCCCCAGCTCCGCGGCCACCGGGAGCATCGACGGTGACACGCAGATCGAGTACGTGCCGAGGCGAGCGGCCTCAGCGGCCAGCGCGGCAACGTCCGCTCCGGTCGCGGTGGGGGACAGCAGGGTGTGGTCGACGAGGTGGGCGAGGTCGGCTGGGGCGATGGTCACCCCATGACGGTACCGCCCGGCCCGCGCGCTGTCAGATGAGCGCACGGGCCGGAGGGCCGCTCAGGCCACGGTCAGCTGCCTGGTCACGGTCGTCGACTTGCCCCACCCGTCGGTCACGGTGAGGGTCACCGTGTAGGTGCCGGCGAGGGCGAAGGTGTGCGAAGGAGCGGTGCTGGTGCTCTGGGGCGTCCCGTCCCCCCACTGCCAGACCCGGCTGATGGTGTCCCCGGTGTTGGGATCCGTCGAGGCCGCGCTGGAGAAGTTGCAGACCCGTCCCGAGCACGCCGGCTCGCTGATCACGGCGTTCGGTGGGACGTTGTCCGTGGGTTCGGTGATCGTCACCGTCCTCGTCGTCGTGCCGACGTTGTTCCACTGGTCCTTCGCGGTCAGGGTGACGGTGAAGGTGCCGGAGGTCGTGTAGGTCTTCGCCGCAGGGACGACGCCCGTCGCGGTGCCCTGGCCCGTGCCGTAGTTCCACGAGTAGGTCACGGAGCCGATCTCCTCATCGGTGGTGGCGCGCGCGTCGAACTCGCAGACGTTGGAGTCGGCCCCCGTCCCGCAGGTGGCCGTGAACGAGGCCACGGGCGGGTTGCTCGCGGGCACCTGCACCGTGATGTTGCCGACGTCGTACGTCGGCGACGTGGTGAACCCGTGGCTGTCCACACCGCGCACCCGCACGGTGTAGACACCGGCAGGGATCACCGGGGTGGTGTAGGAGTAGTTCGACCCTGCCGAGCCCGGGGAGTTCAGGAACCCGGTACGCCAGCTCTCGGCCGTACTGGTGAAGGTCCCGGTGCTGCTCAGGTACTGGCCGACGGAGTTGACCACTGCCACCTGGGCGGTGGCGATCTGGCGGTCATCCTCCAGGCGGCCCGTGACGACGATCTTCCCGTCGGTGAACACCGTCCCCGCCTGGGGCTGCGCCAGCGCCGCCGTCACCGTGGGAGGGAGGTCGCCGGGATAGATCGGGTACCGAGCCGTGGCGCCGCTCAGGGACAGGTCCTGCTGGCCGGCGGTGTCGTACGCGTACGCCGTGACCTGCCAGTTGCCCTCGTTCGGGAAGGTCAGCGGCAGGCTCCACGTCGTGCTCGTCCCGTTCGGCGTCGCGAGGGTGGCGTTGATCGTGGCGAAGGTGGCCGACTGCGAACCATCCGGCTGGAGGTAGCGGTTGGTGTCGCCGTCCAGGGCGGCGATCCGCACGCTCGCCACACCCTTGTCGTCGGTCGCGGTCCCGGTGAGGTTCACCACCAGCGACTGCAGCCCCGTGACCGTGCCGGTGACGCTGAGCAGGCCGTTCGGAGCGTTGTCGCCGGCCACCTGGGCGAGCAGGGTCAGCTTCCCCTGGTTGGTCGAGGACGTGACCAGCCCGGCGTCATCCGTGGCACGGACCGCGAAGCTGTACGAGCCAGGGGTCAGGGTGAACGGCGTGGTGTAGGACCAGGTCGTGCTCGTCCCGCTGAGGTTGATCGAGGTGACCCGGTACCACCCGGTCGCCTGCACGGCCCAGGTGCCGTCCGCGGCAAGGGTCTCGCCCGTGGTGTTGTTGCGCAGGGAGACCTCCACGCTCGCCAGGTCCTCGTCATCGGTCGCAGAGCCGCTGAACGACAGCGGGCTCCCCGGCGTCACCGCGACCGAACCGACCGCCACCGGAGGGTTCATCACCACCGGCGTGACGATCGACACCGAGGGCGCGATCCCGCTGCTGTTGATGATCCAGGTGCGGTCGTAGGTGTCCAGGGACGACTGCCCGGACGTGTCCCGCGGCACGACCTGGAGCTGCCAGGTGTCCTCGTAGGGGACGGTCACCTCGGTCGACCAGGTCGTCGTTGCCGCGTCGACGAGGTCGGGCTGGACAGTGAACGAGTTGTACACGGCCGCAGCGGTGCCGTCGTCCTGCAGGTAACGGTTGCTGGAGTCCCTGAGGGTGTAGCCCACCGCGCGGACGCCGACGTCGTCCGTCGCGGTACCGGTGATCGTGAAGGTCAGCGAGGTGAGCAGGCCGGCAGCCGGCGAGGTGATGGTGGCGGTCGGGGACTGGTCCGACGTCGAGAACGTCTCGAACTTGTTGGTCACCTTGTCCGACGAACTCCCGTTCACCGCGAAGGTCTTGGCCCGGATCTCCAGGTTGAGGGTGGCCGGGATGGTCAGGGTCAGCGACCAGGCAGTGTCCACGGCGTTCGGGCTGGCCAGGGTTGCATTGATCGTGTTGGACGTGACCCAGCTGGTCAGGTCGTCGGCGAGGAAGGCGTTGGTGTCGCGGTTGCGGATCTCGATCTGGACCCGGCTCACCCCGCTGGTGGCGTGGGCGGTACCGGAAACCGTGAAGGGTTGACCGGACTCGACCACTCGGCCCTCGATCGGCGCCCCGATCACGGCCTCGTTCGCCGGTGCCGTCGTCGACGGCAGGCTGTAGACCGCGATCCGACCCACTGTCTGCGACCCCTGGGTGGTGGCGTCCCCTCCGGTCACCAGCCCCTTCGGGGTGACCAGCATGGCCTTGTTGCCCTCGAAGGAGTCGGAGCCGGGGTTGAACTCGACGGCCTTGCCGAGCGCGGGGTCGAGCGCGCCGATGTGGTCGCGCCGAACCACCTCGTCGCCCAGGCCGTAGCCGGACAGGCCCTGCCCGGTGCCGTAGCCGACGTCGTCCAGCCCGGGCCAGGGGTCGCGGGAGGTCTGCGACTCGTTCCAGCTGAAGTGGCCGCCGATGTAGATGGCCTTCTCCGAGATGGCCACGGAGTAGACGGAGTCGAAGCAGCGGGCCACCCAGGTCGGTTCGACGTTGTCCTCGCCGGCGATCGGGAACCGGACGACGGTGTCGTTGATCGGCGGACGGTCTCCTCCGGAACCGCTGGTGACGACGAAGTAGCTCCCGTCCGGGGAGATGTCGGCAGCGAAGGCGCGCTGCACGCCACCGACGAACGCGAGGTTGTCCTCCCACAGGCGGGTCCGCCAGGGCAGCAACGCTCCGGTCTTGAGGTTGATGAGGGCCGCACCGTAGCGGGTCTCGCCGGCAACCTTCCGGCCGGTGTGGATCACGAGCAGCGTGGACTGATCGGGCGTGATCTTCAGCTCCTGCACGGTCAGCTGGCCGTTCGGGCCGATTCCGCCGGAGAGGTCGTTGTTCCAGGTGCCGCCCGGGTTCGCCGCGGTGGCTCCGACGAGAGCACCGGTGGTGGCGTCCACGGCAGCGAGGCCCGACTTGGCCACTCCGTTGATCGTGGTGAACTGGCCGCCGAGGTAGACCGTGGTGTTGGTGGCCTCGACCTCGGAGCCGACCGCGTCGGCCTGGGCGGTGAAGCCGGTGACCGTCGCGCCCGTGGCGGGGTTGATCGAGGCGAACTTGCGCTTCTTCACGCCGTTCACGTTGTTGAACTTGCCTGCGACGAACAGCTTGGTGCCGTCCGGGCTCGCCTCGACGTCGTACACCTCTCCGTCGAAGACCGGACGGAAGGATGCGTCCACGAGGCCGGTCGTCAGGTTGAACGCGGCGAGGTACGGCTGGCTGTAGCTCGTCGTGTTCCCGCTGGCGTTGTTGCGGATGGTGGTGAACCCACCGGCGACATAGACCCGGTTGCCGCTGTACTCGAGGTCGTAGATCTCGCCGGACGTGATGCGGGGGAACGTCGTGGCGACGGTGTCGGAGACGAGGGTCGTGTGGCCGGGTCCCGCGACGGGCGGGTTCAGGACCACGACCTTCACGCTCTGGGTGGCCTGCGCCGTGTTGGTGCCGTCGCTGACGGTCAGCTGGACCGTTCGGGTGCCGGCCGAGCCGTAGGTGTGGACGGGGCTCACTCCGGTCGCGGTGGCGCTGTCGCCGAAGTCCCACGCGTAGGTGAGGGCGCCGGCCTCGGGGTCGGAGGACGTGCCGGCGTTGAAGCTGCAGTCCAGCTCCGTGCAGCTGTAGGTGAACGCCGCGGTGGGTGCGGCGTTCACCGGTGCGGCCGGCGTGATCGCGAGCGCGAACAGGACGCCCTTGCTCACCGTCTCGCTCGTGGTGGCGACCCGGGTTCCGGAGTCCGGTCCCGTCAGGGGACCGGCCGAGTCGGCGAGCACCTGGCTGGTCTTGCCCGAGCCGGAGCCCCCGTCCGTGGTGCGGGAGGTGGTGGTGCCGGGCAGGGTCCAGGTGAGCGCGACGGAGGACTTCTCGCCCCAGATGTTCACGAGCCAGGAGTTCGTGCCGGTCAGGGTGGCCGACGGGGCGGTGTGGGACGTGGTCGACGCGTCGCCGGACGCGCGGGCGTCCGTCACCTGTGCGCGACCCGTCGTGCTGCGGTACGCAGCGATGCTGACCGTCGACTTGACGGTGGTGCTCGTCGTGGCCGCGACGCTGGTCCCGGCGTCCGTGGCCGTGGCCGTCCTCGTCCAGACCCGGCCGAGGATGCCGCTGCCGTCGATCGAACTGGCCGGGTCCCAGCCGCTGGGCTTGGTGACGGTCGTCGTCGACGAGTTCACGGTCATCGCGAACACGAGCAGGTCGCCCGCCTGCACCGTGGCAGGGACGGCGACCGCGTGGCTGGTTCGGTTCCCGGACGTACTCGCGGCGCCGATGAACGAGAGCGAGTCCTCGGCTGCCGAAGCCGGGACCGCGCTGGTTCCGATTCCGAGGATCGCGAGTGCAACCGCGAGAAGCGTGACAAGTCCAGATCGATGAAGAGCCCGCATGATTTCCCCCCGTGCGCGCCAGCACTCCGCCCCCGCGGAATGCCTGACCTCCCCCCAGAGGCCCTGGCGCAAGTTACTCACAGGAATTGCACATTGGCAAGAGTTGGGCGGACTCCAGATATCACCACTTGGTGGAGTGGCGCCCGGGCGGCTACCCGGCGGGGGAGCCGAAGCGCTGCCGGTAGACGGTCGGCGCGAGGCCCGTGGCGCGCCGGAAATGGTCGCGCAGGACGACGGCGGAGTTGAAGCCGACGCGGTCGGCGACCTGCTCCACGGCGAGGTCGCTGCGCTCGAGCAGGTCGCGCGCGGCGAGCACGCGCTGCTGGACAAGCCACTTGTGCGGAGTGGTGCCGGTCTCGGACGCGAAGCGGCGCGCGAACGTCCGCTCGCTCATCGCGGCGCGGCGGGCGAGCGAGGAGATGCTGTGGTCCTCGTCGATGTGGGCCACCGCCCACTCCAGCAGTGCGGCGAACCCGTCGGACGCGCACTCGGGGATCGGCGTGGCGACGAACTGCTGCTGGCCGCCGTCGCGCTGCGGCGGCACCACCATCCGGCGCGCGATCGTGCTCGCTGCTGCGGCGCCGAGCTCCCTGCGGACCAGGTGCAGGCACGCGTCCACGCCGGCGGCGGTGCCCGCGCTCGTGATGATGTCGCCGGCGTCCACGAACAGCACGCTCGGGTCGACCGACGTCGCGGGGAAGCGGCGCCTCATGTCGTCGGCGTACATCCAGTGGGTGGTGCAGGGCCGTCCGTCGAGCAGGCCGGCCGCACCCAGCACGAACGAGCCGGAGCAGAGGCTCAGGATCGTCGAGCCGGCTGCGTGGGCGGCGCGCAGGGTCGCCAGGATCGCCTCGTCGTAGACCGGCTGCGGTGTGGTGGGGGCGACGATCACGAGGTCGCTGCCGATGGCAGCGCTCAGGGGGCTGGTCGGCGTGATCGCCAGCGGGGTGGTGAGCTTGGTCGCGTACGGCGCGTCCGGACGCGTGCCGCAGACCTGGAAGTCGAACTCGATGCCCTCCTGGCTGCGGTCGATGCCGAACACCTCGGCGGCGACCCCGAACTCGAACAACGAGACGGGCTCGATCAGGATCACACTCACGCTGCGCAGTGCCACGCCCTCAGCATAGTGGCACTATTCCTTTGGGGGGCGACGTTTCTGCCACTAGTGGCGGGAATCCGGCGCTGGAAGGATTTCTGCCATGACCGGACTCCTCATCTCCGCAGGCCTCGTGGCCCTCCTCGTTCTCGCCCTCCAGCCGGCGCACGCGCGCTCGTGGCGTCCCGGCTACGACTCCCGGGTCGACCGCGACCGGGCCCGCCTCGCCGACGAACTGGCCCTCCTGGCATCGTTCGACGCCCCGGTCACGGCGACCGGGTCGGGCTCAGGGCCGGCGGTGCATCAGCAGCCGCAGCGAGACGAACCGGAGCAGGGTGGCGGCGGCGTTGGCCGCGACCAGCACCACGACCTCGACCAGCCGACCGGCTCCGGGAGCGAAGGTGGCAAGGGCCTGGAGGGAGCCGCTGGTGAGCGCCAGGGCGACGCCGAACGCCGCCAGGCCGCCTAGGTGGTGGCGCAGTGCGTCGTCGCGTCCGCTGATCCCGAACGTGAACCGGCGGTTCGCCGCCGTGTTCGCCACCGCGGTGACCAGCAGCGCGACGAGGTTCGCCCCCTGGGCGCCCAGCGGACGCAGCAGCAGGTACAGCGCGAAGTACGCCAGCGTGCTGGCCACGCCGACCGCGCCGAAGCGGAGCAGCTGGCCGAGCATGCCGGACGGAACGCCCGGCTCGGTCGAGGGCAGGTCCGGACGCTCCAGCTCCGCCCGCACCCGGTCGAGGGGGATCCGCCGGCCGGCGAAGCCGCGCAGCAGCCGCCAGATGCCGCGCAGGTCCTCCTGCGCCGTCGCCACGATGTCGACCGTGCTGCCGGGATCGTCCACCCAGTCCACCGGCACCTCGTGGATGCGCAGCCCCGCCCGCTCGGCGAGGACCAGCAACTCGGTGTCGAAGAACCAGTTGTTGTCCTCCACGAGCGGCAGGAGCTGCTGCGCGACGTCACGCCGGACGGCCTTGAAGCCGCACTGCGCGTCGGTGAAGGTCGCCCCGAGCGCCGTCCGCAGCAGCAGGTTGTAGCTGCGCGAGATGAACTCCCGCTTGGGGCCGCGGGCCACCCGTGACCCGCGGGCCAGCCGGGTGCCGATCGCGACGTCGGAGTGGCCGCTGACCAGGGGCGCCACCAGGGGGAGCAGCGCCTTCAGGTCGGTGGACAGGTCCACGTCCATGTAGGCGACCACGTCCGCGTCGGACGCGAGCCACGCCTGGCGCAGGGCGCGTCCGCGTCCCTTGGCGTCCAGGTGGACGGCCCAGACGGACCTGTTCCGAGCGGCGAGGCGCTGGGCGACGGCCCAGGTGCCGTCGGTGGAGGCGTTGTCGGCGATCACGATCCGGTAGCCGTACGGGAACCCGTCCGACAAGTACGCGTCCAGCCCCAGCACGGACGCGGCCAGGTCGGCCTCCTCGTTGTACACGGGGATGATCACGTCGACCAGCGCGGTGCGGGGCCGCGCGGCGCTGTCGGCGGCGGGGACGGGGAGGGCACTCACCGCGACCACCTCACTTCGGCTGGGTGAGGTCGTAGACCGTGGTGCTGCCGACGGTGGTGGCCGTGTAGTTCTCCTCCACCCAGGCCGCGATCTGGCTCGCGACGTCGGAACCGCCGTTACTGGCGCCGATCGTGTTCGCGATGTAGTAGTGGATCTTCCCCTGCGCCACGTACTCCTCGAACTGCTCGAGGGTCGGGGACGGGTCGGAGCCGTTGAAGCCACCGATCGCCATCACCGCGCGCTGGGTGGCCAGCTGGTAGCTCGCCGCGTTCTGCGAGCCGGTCGTCGCCGCGACCCACGTGTAGGAGCTGGAGTCCGCCAGCAGCAGGTTGGTGAGTTCCGTGGACGTCGACGCACCGTTCAGCAGGCCGCCCATCCCGCCTCCGCCGCCGCGTCCGCTCGAGGTGGTGCCGTCGGAGGACGATCCGGTTGAGGTGGACGAGGACGAGCCGGTCGAGGTCGAGGTGCCCGAGGACGATCCGGTGGACGTCGGGGAACTTCCCCGGGTCGGCGGCTGCCCGCCACCCGCGCCGCCGGGGCCACCGCCGCCGGGGCCTCCCCCGCCGAAGCCGCCACCGCGTCCACCGCCGCCGAAGCTGTTGCTCGAGACCGGACCGGCCGTGACGATCGACCCGGTGTGCGCGGTGGCAGCGGTGTTGATCGAGTACGCGTAGGGACCGGCGAGGCCGGCGAGGACGCCGACCACCAGGGCCGCGGTCGCCAGCGCCTTCGGCAGCAGGTTCCCCACCGCGAGCGCGATCCCGGACACCGTGGCCAGGCCGAGCACGACCCAGCCGAGGATCGAGTACCACGAGCCCGCCTGCTGCAGCAGTACGAGCGCCCAGACGCCGGTGCCGACCACGGCTGCGGCGAGGACGAGGCGGGCGACGAGGCGTCCGCGATTCGCCCACAGCCCTGCTCCGCCGAGGGCGACGGCCCCGCCGATCGCGGGGGCGAGGGCCACGGTGTAGTAGTCGTGGTAGATGCCCGCCATGAAGCTGAACACCAGCGCGGTCACGACGAGCCAGCCGAGCCAGACGACGATGCCGCCGGCGAGCGCCTGGGAAGGGGTCTGTTGCCGCCTGCCCTCCGCGTCCAGCATCGGCGTGAGCCGGCGGTGTGCGAACGCGTAGCCCAGGGCGCCCACACACAGCAGGAGTGCTGCGGGGATCAGCCAGGACACCATGCCGCCCGAGACGCCCTCGAACATCCGCAGGATGCCGATCTCGCCCCAGCGACTCGAGCTGTTGCCGACCGAGCCGGTCTCGTCCCCGGTGAGGCGGCCGAACCCGTTGTAGCTCAGGATCAGCTCGAGCAGGGAGTTGTTCTGCGAGCCGCCGATGTAGGGCCGCATCGACGCGGGGGTCAGCTCGACCACGGCGATGTACCAGCCGAAGGAGGCGACCATGGTCACGAAGGCGACCAGCAGGTCGACCACCCGCTTCTTCCAGGACGCGGGAGCGGCGATCCAGTACGCCACCACGAGGGCGGGGAGGACGAGGAAGGCCTGCATCATCTTGGTCAGGAAGCCGAAGCCGAGCGCGACGCCGGCCAGCGCGAGCCAGCCGCGGGAGGCGTGCTCACTGGCTCGGACGGTGAAGTAGCTCGCCAGCACCATCGTGAAGACCAGCAGCGCGTCCGGGTTGTTGAACCGGAACATCAGCGTGGCGGCAGGGGTCAGGGCGAACGCGACGGCGCCGACCAGCGCCGCCCAATGGGCGTTGCGCGTGGTCAGCGGGTGGGTTGAGCCGGGGGCGTTGCGCTGCGCGAGGAGGGTGCGGCGGACGGTCGCGTACAGGACGCCGACGCTGGCCACGCCGAGTAGCGCCTCGGGGACGAGGATGCTCCAGGAGCTCAGCCCGAAGAGCCGCACTGAGAGGGCCATCAGCCAGATGGCGGCCGGGGGCTTGTCGACGGTGATGCTGTTGCCACCGTCCAGCGAGCCGAAGAACCAGGCCGTCCAGTTGGTGGAGCCCGCCTGTGCGGCGGCGGAGTAGAACGAGTTCGCGTAGCCGGAGGCGGAGAGGCCCCAGATGTAGAGGAAGCCGGTGGCGACCAGGAGGGCGATCACCGTTCCCCGTGCCACCCAGTCGGGGCGGTCCTCGACGTAGGCGTAGTACCGGCGGGACGGTTCCCCGTCCGTCGGCCCGGCAAGGGGAGCCGGCGCCTGGGTCTCGATCACGGTCATGCGTCAAGGGAAGCCGCTCCGGCTGGCATCCCCATCGGCTGACCCTGTGAGCCTCTTGTGAGCGACGTGGTCAGCGAGGGACGGCCCCCGACCCGACGGCACGATGGGAACCGTCCCCAGCGTGCCGGGCCCGGGGATCACCACTCTGCGCGTGAGAGTGCCACTCTGCGCGCGAAAGATCGGGCGCAGAGTGGCTTTTGGGGGCGCAGAGTGGCAGTCCCGGGGCACGCGAGGGCGGCGGCCGGTGCGGGCTTCAGGCCAGGGGGACGCGGAGCGAGAACGTGGTGCGGCCGGGCTCGCTCTCGAGCGCGACCTGCCCGCCGTGGGCGTGGACGACCGCCGACACGATCGCCAGGCCGAGGCCGGTGGACGAGCCGCCGGCCTTGCGGACCCTGCTCACGTCGGCGCGGGTGAACCGCTCGAACACCGAGCCCTGGATCTCCGGCGGCACGCCCGGGCCGTTGTCCGTGACCGAGATCACCGCCCAGCCGTCCTCTGCGCGCAGCGCCGTCTGCACACGCGTCCCCGCCGGGGTGTGGGTGCGGGCGTTCGCGAGCAGGTTCGCCACAACCTGGTGCAGGCCGTGCGCGTCCGCGAGGGCCGTCACCGGCTCGTCGGGAAGGTCGAGCGTCCAGCTGTGCTCCGGACTGGCCGCGCGCGCGTCACTGACAGCGTTCAGCACGATCTCGGTGAGGTCGGTCGGACGGATGTCCAGGGTCGGTTCCGAGTCGAGCCGGGCCAGCAGCAGCAGGTCCTGGACGAGGGCCGACATCCGCTCGGACTC
Source organism: Propionicimonas sp. (assembly GCF_049840635.1). Taxonomy (GTDB): domain Bacteria; phylum Actinomycetota; class Actinomycetes; order Propionibacteriales; family Propionibacteriaceae; genus Propionicimonas. Next base: position 1,060,891 of record NZ_JASGKL010000005.1, on the reverse strand, counting down.
GGCCTCGATCCGGCCCAGCGCGTGGGCGGCGTCCTCGGGGAGCTCCTCGCTGCCGCGTCGCGTCAGTTCGGCGTAGCCACGGATGGACGCGAGCGGGTTGCGCAGCTCGTGGGACGCGTCCGCGACGAATTGGCGCACCTTCGTCTCGCTCTGGTGACGCGCAGCGAGGGCGTGCTCGACGTTGTCGAGCATGTGGTTGAAGGCCAGCCCCACGCGGCCCACCTCGGAGGCGGGGTTGGCGTCGCCCGGCGCGACGCGGATGGGGACGTGGCCCTCGCCGCTCTCCAGCGGCAGGTTGGACACCTGGGTGGCGGTCGCCGCCAGCCGGGTGAGCGGACGCAGGCTCTGCTCGACCACGCGCCGGGCGGCGACGTAGGAGATCAGGATCGCGCCGGACGTGAGCAGCCCGGCCATCACCAGCACGTTCGTCATCGGCCCGGTGACGGCGGAGTACGGCAGGCCGACCAAGCGGGTCGAGTCGCCACCCTCCGCGAGTATCACCCGGTAGAGGCCGGCCCCCTCGACGGTGACCGTCGACGGACGGGCGGTGGCGGCGCTGACCAGGTCGGCGGCCGCCTCCTTCGTGACGCCGTCGGGAAGGTTCAGCCACCACGTGCCGTTGATCAGGTCCATCCGGATCAGGCCCGCCCCGGAAGGGTCGACCGGGCCCGCGCCGCCGGTACCGCCGGTGCCGGAGCCGGTGCCCGTCCGCCAGGGCGGACGCGACGCGGCCGCCTGGAGTTGCTCGTCCAGCTGGTTCTGCAGGATCTGGAAGATCGCCAGCGCCGTGAACAGGCTCAGCCCGACCGTGACCAGCGCGACGAGGGCTGTCGTGCGCAACACCAGCTGCCGGCTCAGCGTCCCCTTGCCCATCGGCGAGGGAGCCGTGGCCGCCGCAGGCAGCGCGGGCACCGTCATTCGGCCGCCGGCTTGAGCACGTACCCGGCCCCGCGCATCGTGTGGATCATCGGGGGGCGCCCTGCGTCGATCTTCTTGCGCAGGTAGGAGATGTACAGCTCGACGACGTTGGCCTGGCCGCCGAAGTCGTAGTTCCACACCCGGTCGAGGATCTGGGCCTTGCTCAGCACGCGGCGCGGGTTGCGCATCAGGTAGCGCAGCAGTTCGAACTCGGTGGCGGTCAGGTTGATCACCTCGCCGCCGCGGGTCACCTCGTGGCTGTCCTCGTCGAGGGTCAGGTCGCCGACCACCAGCTGCGACTCGTTGCGCAGCGTGGTTGCGCCGGAGCGGCGCAGCAGCGCCCGCAGCCGGGCGACGAGCTCCTCCAGGCTGAACGGCTTGGTCACGTAGTCGTCGCCGCCGGCGGTCAGTCCGCCGATCCGGTCGTCGAGGGCGTCCTTCGCCGTGAGGAAGATCACGGGCACGTCGGGCTGCTCGGCCCGGATCCGGCGCATCACCTCGAGGCCGTCGAAATCGGGCAGCATCATGTCGAGCACGATGGCGTCCGGACGCACCTCACGCGCGGTCTTGACCGCGGACAATCCCGACTCGGCGGTCGAGACCTCCCAGCCCTCGTAGCGCAGCGCCATGCTGAGCAGCTCGGTGAGGCTGGTCTCGTCATCGACGGTCAGCACCCGGATCGCGGTGCCGTCCGGGCGGGTGAGGGCTTCCTGTCCACTTCGTGCGGTGATGGCCATGGCCTGACTCTCTCAGCGTCGGGTGAGGAACCGCTGGCAGTTTCCTGTGAGAACACTATGACTCATCCCCGGGGTGGGCGGCAGGTAGCCTGTGGACGAGCCGGGCGGACGCCCTGCGGGCGGAGGGGAGGGACGGCATGCGGGTGCTCCGTGGTGTCGCCGGTCTCCTCGGCGAGCTGTTGGTCACCCTCGGTGCCGTACTGCTGCTGTTCGTGGGTTGGCAGTTGTGGTGGACGGACGTGACCTCGGACGCGGACGCCGCCCAGGTGGTCGACACCCTCCAGGCCGGGTTCGACAGCCCCGACTGGGTGCAGCCCAAGCAGGTGAAGATCGGGGACGCGTACGCGATCGTCCGGATCCCGCGGTTCGGCGCCTCGTATGCGCGGCCCTTGTATGAGGGGACGACGGCGGCGGTGCTGGATCGGGGTGTGGGCCACTACGTGGGGACCGCGTTGCCGGGCGAGGTGGGCAATTTCGCGATGGCGGGGCACCGGACCACGTATGGGAAGCCGTTCAACCGGATCGCGGAGCTGAAGAAGGGCGACGTGGTCCTGGTGGAGACCGGTGAGTCGTGGTTCGTGTACCGGGTGACGGGGCACGAGGTCGTGGCGCCCACGCAGGTGTCGGTGTTGTTGCCGGTGCCGAATGAGCCGGGTGTGGTGGCGAGCGAGGCGACGTTGACGATGACGAGTTGTCATCCCGAGTTCAGCGCCAGGCAGCGGTACGTGGTCCACGCCGTCCTGGAGGCGACCTACCCGCACGCCGACGGCGTCCCCGCCACCGTCCTCCAGGTGACGTGATGTCGTTCTACGGGTGGGTGTGGCGCGTCCTTCCCGGCCCCGTGCCGGTGAAGGTGGTCGAGGCGGCGGTTCTCGTCCTGGCCGTGGTGGCGGTGCTGTTCGTCTGGGTGTTCCCACAGGTCGCGCCGTTCATGCCGTTCAACAACACGACCGTCGGACAGTAGGGGCTGGTCGGGTGCCGCTCACCGAGCTGCTGCCGCTGGCCGTCTTCCTGGTCAGCTACGCACTCGACCCCCGGAAGTTCCGGACGGCGCTGTACCTCCTCGGCGCGGTGCTCTGGGGCCTCGGCGTCAGCGTGACCGCAGCCGTGGGCTCCCTCGCCGTCGCAGGGGAACTTCCCCCGGTGGTGTTCCTGCTGGTCGTGATCGTGCTCGTGCTCGCCACGGTGGTCGGGCTGGCGGTCTTCCTGCTGGTCAGCGGCGTGACCCTGCTGCGGAAGGAGGGGTTCGGGGTCTCCCGGCTGCTCGGGATCGGCGTCGGCCTGGTCCTGCTCGCCTATGTCGCCGGCGTCGTCGCGGTGGTGGTGACCAACTCTCTGGTCGGATTCGTCTGGCTCCTGCTCCTCGGTCTTCCCGCGGCCTACCTCGGCTTCGCCTTCGTGGCGTTCCTGCTCTACGGGAGCCTCTATCCCGCGTTGATGGCCCGCAGGGGGGCGCCGGTGGACGCTGTCGTCGTGCTCGGATCGGGGCTCATCGGCGGGCAGGTTCCGCCCCTGTTGGCCGGCCGGCTGCGCAGGGGACGGCAGGTGTTCGACCGGCTCACCGCGCGCGGCGTCCCGCCCCGGGCGATGGTGACCTCCGGAGGGCAGGGTCCGGACGAGCCGGTCGCGGAGGCCACGGCCATGGCGTCGTTCCTGGTCGCGGACGGACTGCCCGCCGACCGCGTCCTGACCGAGGACCGCTCGCGGAACACCGAGGAGAACCTGGCGAACACGGCGACAGTCCTCGCCGAACGGGGGATCACCGGCCCGATCGCGGTGGTCACCAGCGACTTCCACGCGTTCCGGGCCGCGCTGCTGATGCGTCGCCACGGAATGGAGGGGTACGCGGTCGGCGCGCCGACCGCCCGGTACTACTGGCCTCCCGCGGTGATCCGGGAGTTCATCGCCGTCCTGCGCGACCACCTCTGGCTGAACGCCGTGCTGCTGGTGGCTTCGCTGCTCCCGCTGCTGTTCACCGTCGCAGGGATGCTCGGTCAGCGGTAGCCGAAGGCCCTCGCGCCGGGGACCACGTCCACCCAGCGCAGGTCGTAGTCGTCGACGCGTCCGGGCCGGGCCGTGGTGGACGGGTTCTCCGCGACCAGCCGGATCATCCTCCCCACCGCGTCGTCGTCGCCCTGCGCGCGGATCTCCACAGTCCCGTCCGCCTTGTTCTCCGCGTAGCCGGACAGGCCGAGGTAGCGGGCCTCGCCCATCACCCACCAGCGGAACCCGACCCCCTGGACGCGGCCCCTGACGGTGATCTGCACGGCGATCATGGGCACCCATTGAAGCCGCTCGCGGCGATGACCGCGAGCCGGCGGCCAGCCGGGCGGTTCCAGCGGCTGGGCCGCCGGGGCGGAACCGCGTCCACGTCTGGGAGGATGCGCGCATGAGTGAACCGGTCCGCGAAGTACTCACCTGGCAGACCTTCGGCTCGGCCTCGCGTGAACTCGCCCAGCAGGTGGTCGACTCCGGCTTTCGGCCCGACCTGATCCTCTCGATCACCCGCGGCGGCATGCTCCCGGCCGGAGCGATGAGCTACGCCATGGGGATCAAGAACCTCCACATCATCAACGTGGAGTTCTACACCGGCGTCGACACCCGGCTGCCGCTGCCCGTCCTGCTGCCGCCCGTCCCTGCCGCCGTGGACCTGTCCGACAAGCGCGCCCTGATCGTGGACGACGTCGCCGACACCGGCGAGACGCTGCGAATGGTGCGCGACTTCTGCGCGGAGCACGTCGCCGAGACCCGCACCGCGGTGCTGTACGAGAAGTCGCACTCGGTCGTGAAGTGCGACTACGTGTGGAAGCGGACCGACGAGTGGATCGCCTTCCCGTGGTCGAGCGAGCCCCCGCTGGTGGGGTCGTCGACCGACAACTGAGCGACGATCAGGCCAGGGATTCGACGACCTTCGCGATCCGGCGTCGCCTGGTCTCCTCGGCCTTCGCCTCGGTGACCGCGCGGACGTGCTCCTTGCGCCGGGACGGGGCGAGGGCGTCGAAGGCGTCTCGCACGCCTTCGGCAGCGAGGGCGTCGGCCAGGTCGACGGGGACGGGGGTGTCCCTGCTGGACGCGTCGTGGACGAGCGTCACCTCATGCGTCTCGCCTCCCGCGACCCCGGCCGCGGCACGATGGGCCGCCGACAGCGGGATCAGGTAGTGCCCGCCCATCACCGCGATCGTGGACGGGTAGCTGTACCCCGCGATCGTGACCTGGACGGGCACCCGCTTACCTGCCGCGAACCCTGCAACGACGTCCTCGGGCACCTCGATCCCGACGTTGTTGCCCATCTGGTGCAGGGTCGTGGTGAAAGTTGGCATCGTCGCTCCCGTCGCTCGGCTGTCGGCTCAACAGCACCCCGCGTCCGGATTGTTCCCGCTTGAGTCCACTTCGTGGTGGACGGATCGTGGCGAGTTTGCCGCAGGAGCGTCCACTTTGTGGTGGACGGTGCCGCGCTGGTTGTCATCCCGGCTTAACCCGGGATCTCGGTGTGGGTGGTGGCGGGTGTGTCGTCGGGATCCCGGCTTCCGCCGGGATGGCGGGGTATGTCCACTTTGTGGTGGACGGATCGTGGCGAGTTTGCCGCAGGAGCGTCCACTTTGTGGTGGACGGGCGCCGCGCTGGTTGTCATCCCGGGCTTGACCCGGGATCTCCGCGTAGGTGGTGGCGGGTGTGTCGCCGGGTTGGCCGCGGTGGTGTTTGGCGGGTCGTGTCCTCGTCAAGGTGGACGGTTTGTCGTGAGTTCGCCGCAGGAGCGTCCACTTTGTGGTGGACGGGGCGCCGCCGCCGGTCCCACCCCGTGGCTCGCAGCTCAGTCGTGGCGGAAGCGGTAGTCGAGGATCAGGGTGCCGAGGTCGGAGTGGGCGACGGACGCCAGCAGCAGGCGGCGCGGGGACGGGAGGCCGCCGAACAGGCCGGTGCCGGTGCCCAGCAGGAGCGGGTGGACGACGAGGGTCAGCCGATCGACCAGGTCGTGTGCCATCAGGAACCGCGCCAGCTGGCCGCTGCCCAGCAGGGTGATCACGCCCTCGCCCTCCGACTTCAGCCAGGCCACCGAGCCCGCCACGTCGTCGGCGATCACCGTCGTCGGCTGCCAGGTCGGCGTCGGCACCGTCCGGCTGACCAGGTACTTCGGGGTCGCGTTCAGGTGCGCGGCCATCGGGTTGTCGTCGGGCTGGGTGGGCCAGAACGCTGCGAGCTCCTCGTAGGTGCGCCGCCCGAACAGGTAGGCGGTGGTCGCGTTCGCCGCGCCGGGCTCGCTCGGCGGCTGCACCGGGTAGTCCATGCCCCAGCCCGGGTGGGCGAAGTCGCCGTCGGGGTTCGCCAGCCCCTGCATCACCCCGTCGACGGACAGGAACTCGACCAGCCTCAGCTCTCGCATGCTGCCTCCTTCACCGGACACCACTCTCGTTACCCGATCCGCCGAACACCACCCCGGTCATCCCGGCGGAAGCCGGGATCTCGACGTCACACCCGCCACCACCGACGCGGAGATCCCGGGTCAAGCCCGGGATGATGGAGAACCCGGCCCCGGACAGTTCGCGCCGCGGGCACGTCCCGTCCCTAGGCTGGCGGTGCCCGGCCAGACCGTGCACATCGGAGAGAGGGTGGTCCGCGTGGGTGCCGACCTGCTGTTCACCAACGGCCCGGTGTGGCTCGGCCCGGGGCTCCGAACCGACGCCCTCGCCGTCACCGCCGGACGGATCAGCGCGCTCGGCGCGGACGCCACGGCTGCCGGAGCGACCGAGGTCGTCGACCTCGACGGCGGGCTGCTCCTGCCCGCGTTCTCCGACGGGCACTGCCACCCGCCGCAGGCCGGCATGGAGAAGCTCGGGCCGTCCATCTCGGACCTGGATTCGGTCGAGGCGATCGTCGCCGAGGTCGGCCGGTACGCCGCCGCGCACCCCGAGCTGGGCTGGATCGTCGGCGGCAGCTACGAGCCCGCGCTGGCGCCGGGCGGCTCCTTCCACGCCGCCTGGCTGGACGCGGTCGTCGCCGACCGGCCCGTCCTGCTCCGGGCCCACGACTACCACACGGTCTGGTGCAACTCGCGGGCGCTCGAGGTCGCCGGGGTGGACGCCTCCACGCCGCAGCCGGCCACGGGCCTGATCGACCGGTTCGCCGACGGCCGGCCGGTCGGCACGCTCCGCGAACCGGAGGCCTACACCCTCGTCGACCGGTTCGCCCCCTCACCCACCCCCGCGGTGTGGGCGGACGCGCTGCGCCTGGCCTGCGCCGACATGGCGGCGGTCGGCGTGACCTGGATGCAGGACGCCTGGGTGGACGAGGGCGGCCACCGGCCCTACCTCGCGCTGCTGGGACGCGGCGAACTGGGCGTCCGCACCAACCTGGCCTGGCTGGCCGAGCCGGACTGCTGGCGCGACCAGCTGGCCGTGTTCGTCGCCCAGCGCGAGGAGGTCGCGGCCGCCGGCGCGCCGCGGCTGCTCACCGGCGACACGGTGAAGTTCTTCGCCGACGGCGTGATCGAGTCGGCCACGGCCGAGATGCTGGAGCCCTACCTCGACACCCACGACCACGGCAGGGCGGTGTGGCCACCGGATGAACTCGCGCGGGCGGTGGCCGCGATCGACGCGCTCGGCTTCCAGACCCACATCCACGCGATCGGGGACGCGGCCGTCCGGCACGCCCTGGACGCGATCGAGCACGCGACGCGGACCAACCCCGACCGGGACCGCCGTCCGGTGATCACCCACGTCCAGCTCGCCGAGGCGTCCGACCTGGCCCGGTTCGCGCCCCTCGGCGTGGTCGCAGCCATGCAGACCTACTGGGCCCAGCACGACGCGCTGATGGACGAACTGACCGCCCCACGGCTGGGGCCCGACCGCACCGACCGCCAGTACCCGGTGGCGACCCTGCTCGGCCTCGGCGCGCGGGTGTCGATCGCGAGCGACTGGCCGGTGTCGACGAACTCCCCGCTCGAGGCGCTGACGGTCGCCGCCACCCGCCAGAACGACGCCGGCCTCCCCGTGGGTGGCTGGATGCCGCACGAGCGCCTGCCGCTCGAAGCGGGCCTGCTCGCCGCGACTGCGACCGGCGCGTACCAGGGCTTCACCGACGCATTCCGGGGCTCGCTCACCGTCGGCAGGGACGCCGACCTGGTCCAGCTGGACCGGGACGTGACGGCGGCCGACCCCGCGCTCGCCCGCACCGCTGAGGTCCGGGGGACATGGCTCGCCGGCACGGCAACGCACCAGAGGTGAGCACGGCGCGTCCGGCGCGCTCACGATGAATTTTCCGCCGAGGATCCCCGGCATCTCCACGGTATTCGTCGTCGTTGGGCGATCTTTCGTCGTATTCCGTAACGCAATCGACGTACGGGTCCGCTAGGTTGGTCCCGAAATGGACGGCGCGGGGCCCGCGCGAGCGGGCGCCGGGGAGGTGAACCAGTGCAGCGCACCACGGCATTCGAGCGCGGCCGTCCGCCCGCCCGAACGGTGTCGCAGGCGCTCGCCGCGAGCCGTCCCGCCGTGTTCTGGCTGGACGGCCTCGATCGGACCGCGCACCCCGCCCTCGTCGGCGGCCGCGAGGCCGACCTGGTCATCGTCGGCGGTGGCTACGCCGGGTTGTGGACGGCGATCCGCGCCAAGGAGCGCGACCCGTCCCGCGACGTCGTGCTGCTGGAGGCCCACGAGGTCGGCTGGGCCGCGTCCGGCCGCAACGGCGGCTTCTGCGAGGCCAGCCTCACCCACGGCGAGGAGAACGGGCGGCAGCGCTGGCCCGACGAACTCGACCAGCTCGACCGGCTCGGCAGGGAGAACCTGGCCGGCATCGAGGACACGATCCGCCGCTACGGGATGGACGTCGAGTTCGAGCGCACCGGCCAGCTGAGCGTCGCCGTCGAACCCCACCAGCTGGCCTGGATCGAGGCGGAGGACGGGTTCCTCGACCAGGCGGCGGTGCGCGCGGAAGTGAACTCACCGACCTACCTGGGCGGGCTGTGGAGCCGGGACGACGCCGCGCTGGTGAACCCCGGCCGGCTGGCCCTCGAACTCGCCCGCGTCGCGAGCGAGCTGGGAGTGGTGATCCACGAGCACTCCGAGGTGCGGGCGATCGGGGGCGGCGGGCCGGTCACCGTCACCACGGCGCGCGGCTGGGTGAAGGCCCGTTCGGTCGCGCTGGCGACCAACGTCTTCCCTTCCCTGCTGCGCCGCAACCGGCTGCTGACCGTGCCGGTCTACGACTACGCGATCGTCACCGAGCCGCTGGACGCCGACCAGCTCGCCTCGATCGGCTGGCGGAACCGGCAGGGTCTGGCCGACCTGGCCAACCAGTTCCACTACTACCGGCTGACCGCGGACAACCGGATCCTCTTCGGCGGCTACGACGCGGTCTACCACTACGGCGGCAGGGTACGGCCCGGCTACGAGGAGCGGCCGGCCACCTACCGGCGCCTGGCCGAGCACTTCTTCGTCACCTTCCCGCAGCTGGACGGGCTGCGGTTCAGCCACCGCTGGGCGGGCACGATCGACACCTGCACGCGGTTCTGCGCGTTCTACGGCCTCGCCCGCGGGGGGCGGGTCGCGTACGCGGCGGGCTTCACCGGCCTGGGCGTCGGGGCGACCCGCTTCGCTGCCGACGTCATGCTCGACCTGCTGGCCGGCGAGGAGACCGAGCGGACGTCGCTGCGGATGGTGCGGGAGCGTCCGCTGCCGTTCCCGCCCGAGCCTGCCGCGTCCCTCGGCATCGCCGTCACGAAGTGGTCGCTGGACCGCGCCGACCACACGGAGGGCAGGCGCAACGCCGTCCTGCGCTCACTGGACGCTCTGGGCCTGGGGTTCGACTCGTGACGCGCATCCCGGTGCGTCGCTCGATCGGACGGCGCGTCGTTCGTGTTGCAGCTGCGGGGTGGGAACAGTCTCGGACTCTGTAGGCAAACGCCGGCTCTTCTCCGTAATCTTGATCGTGAGGCGAGAGCAGGCAACGAAATCCTCAGCACTGAGGCTTTGGGGCCACGATTATCGAATGTTGGGCGAAGGGAGAGGCAGGACATGGGAGTGATCCCGCACGTGATCGCCGGAGCCGAGGTCACCGACGACGTCCGCACCGGGCCGGTGTTCAACCCGGCGACCGGGGAGCGGATCGCCGAGGTCGGCTTCGCGGACGAGGCGCGGGTGGCCGAGGCGGTCGCCGCCGCGAAGGCCGCACTGCCCGGCTGGCGGGGGACGGGGCTGGTGAAGCGGGCCGACGTGTTCTTCCGGCTGCGCCAACTGCTGCTCGAACGCTCCGGTGAGCTGGCTGCGATCGTCACCCGCGAGCACGGCAAGGTGCTCGCGGACGCCGCCGGTGAGGTCAGCCGCGGGCTGGAGAACGTCGAGTTCGCCGCCGGGCTGGTTCACCTGCTCAAGGGCGAGTACGCCGAGCAGGTCTCCCGTGGCGTGGACGTCCACTCCGTCAAGCAGCCCGTCGGGGTGGTGGCCTGCATCACCCCGTTCAACTTCCCGATCATGGTGCCGCTGTGGATGACCGCCTCGGCGATCGCCTGCGGCAACACCGTCGTCCTCAAGCCCAGCGAGAAGGACCCGTCCGCCTCGCTCTTCCTGGCCAGGCTGTTCGCCGAGGCCGGGCTGCCCGACGGCGTGCTGAACGTCGTCCACGGCGACAAGGTGGCCGTCGACGCCCTGCTCGACCACCCGGACGTGAAGGCGGTCAGCTTCGTCGGCTCCACCCCGATCGCGAAGGCGATCTACACCCGGGCCTCGGCCAACGGCAAGCGCGTACAGGCCCTCGGCGGCGCCAAGAACCACATGGTCGTGATGCCGGACGCAGATCTGGACGCGGCGGCGGACGCTGCGGTCTCGGCCTCGTACGGCGCGGCCGGCGAGCGCTGCATGGCGATCTCCGTCCTCGTCTGTGTCGGGGACGCGACCGCGGACGCGCTGATCGGCAAGATCACCGAGCGCATCGCCAGACTCAAGATCGGGGACGGCACGGACCCGGCGTCCGAGATGGGTCCGCTGATCACCGCCGAGCACCGGGCGAAGGTCGCGGGCTATGTCACCGGCGCGGCCGCCGAGGGCGCGAAGGTCGTTGTGGACGGCACATCACAGGCCTTCGACGGTGACGGGTTCTTCATCGGGGTCAGCCTCGTCGACGGCGTCCGTCCGGGCATGAAGGTGTACGACGAGGAGATCTTCGGGCCGGTGCTGTCGGTCGTCCGCGTCGCGTCCTACGACGAGGCGGTCGCGCTGATCAACGCCAACCGGTTCGCCAATGGCACCGCGATCTTCACCCGGGACGGCGGCACCGCCCGGGCCTTCGAGGCGGAGGCCGAGGTCGGCATGGTCGGCGTGAACGTGCCGATCCCGGTGCCGGTCGGCGCCTTCAGCTTCGGCGGCTGGCGCGACTCCCTGTTCGGGGACAGCCACATCTACGGGCCCGAGTCGATCCACTTCTACACCCGCAGCAAGGTGGTCACCTCGCGGTGGCCCGACCCGTCCGAGTCGCAGGTCAACCTCGGCTTCCCGTCCAACCACTGAGGAATCTCCATGACCGATTACGTCGCCCTCGACGGGACGACCCGTCCGCTGCCTGATCCGGACGCCGGAGCCGCGGTGTTGGCCGACGACCGCGCCCACGTGTTCCACTCCTGGAGCGCCCAGGCTGCGCTCGCGCCCGTCCCGGTGGCGGGCGGTTCGGGGGCCACGTTCTGGGACTACGACGGCAAGAGCTACCTCGACTTCAGCTCCCAGCTGGTGAACCTGAACCTCGGCCACCAGCACCCCGACCTGATCGCCGCGATCCACCGGCAGGCCGACCGGCTGGCGACCATCCAGCCGTCCATGGCCAACGACGTGCGCGGCATTCTCGCCCGCGAGATCGTCGAGGTGGCCGGCGAGTCGTTCAGCAAGGTGTTCTTCACCAACGGCGGCGTGGACGCGAACGAGTACGCGGTGCGGCTGGCCCGGCACACCACCGGACGGGCGAAGGTGCTGGCGACCTACCGCAGCTACCACGGCGGCATGGGGACGCCGATCGCGCTGACCGGCGACCCGCGGCGCTGGGCGAACGAGACCCAGGGACACGTCGTCCACTTCTTCGGGCCGTACCCGTACCGCTCGGCGTTCCACTCGTCCACACCGGAGGAGGAGACCGCCCGCGCGCTCGAGCACCTGGAGAGCGTGATCGTGCTGGAGGGGGCCGCGACGATCGCGGCGATCATCCTCGAGACTATCGTGGGGACGAACGGGATCCTGGTGCCCCCGCCCGGCTACCTCGCCGGGGTACGCGAGCTGTGCGACCGGTACGGCATCGTGCTGATCGCCGACGAGGTGATGGCCGGCTTCGGCCGCGCCGGGGAGTGGTTCGCGTTCCAGGGCTTCGGGATCGTCCCCGACCTGGTCACGTTCGCGAAAGGCGTGAACTCCGGGTACGTGCCGCTGGGCGGAGTCGTGATCTCGGACGCGATCGCGCACGCGTTCGACGATCGGGTGTTCTTCGGCGGGCTCACCTATTCCGGGCACCCGCTGGGCTGTGCGGTCGGGGTGGCGACGTTCGAGGTGTTCCGCCGCGACGGCATCCTCGAACACGTCCGTGACCTGGGCGAACGTGTCGTCGGGCCGCGGCTGGCGTCCTGGCTGGAGACGCACCCGTCCGTCGGCGAGGTGCGCGGACGGGGGCTGTTCTGGGCGGTCGAGCTCGTCCGCGACCGCGAGACCCGAGAGCCGCTGGTGCCGTACAACGCGGCCGGGGCGGCGAACGCACCGATGACCGCGTTCGCGTCCGCGTGCAAGGCTGGCGGCGTGTGGCCCTTCACCCACTTCAACCGGACGCACATCTGTCCGCCCCTGGTGATCAGCGAGGACGAGTTGAACCGCGGCCTCGACGTGATCGACGAAGCACTGACCACGACCGACCAACTGATGGGAGCATGATGAGCACGTACGCCGTGACCAACCCCGCCACCGGGGAGGTCGTCGACACCTACCCGCAGATCACCGACGCCGAGCTGGCGGACGCGATCGCGCGCGCGAACTCCGTCACCCGCGGTTGGGGACGCACCAGTTCGGTCGAGGAGCGGGCTGCGATCGTAAGCCGGATCGGCGACCTGCACGAGGAGCGCCGCGACGAGTTGGCCCACGCGCTGGTCGAGGAGATGGGCAAGCCGCTCGCGCAGGCGTACGGCGAGGTCGACTTCGCCGCGGACATCTACCGCTACCACGCAGAGATCGCCCCCGCGGAACTGGCCGACACGCCGATCGAGCTGCGGGCGGGTACCGGTTCTGCCGTCATTCGCAATGCGCCGCTGGGCGTCATCCTCGGCGTGATGCCGTGGAACTTCCCGTTCTACCAGGTGGCCCGGTTCGCGGGACCGAACCTGGCGATCGGCAACAGCGTCCTGCTGAAGCCGGCGTCCCAGTGCCCGCACACCGGACGGCTGATCCAGCAGATCTACACCGACGCCGGAGCGCCCGAGGGGGCGTTCGAGATGATCTTCGCCGATTCAGCGCAGATCGCGACGGTGATCGCCGACCCGCGGGTGCAGGGGGTGTCGCTGACCGGCTCGGAGCGGGCCGGGATCGCGGTGGCCGAGCAGGCCGCCCGGCACCTGAAGAAGGTCGTGCTGGAGCTGGGTGGGGCGGACCCGTTCATCGTCCTGTCGACGGACGACCTGGCCGCCGTGGTCACCGACCTGGTGAACGGTCGGCTGGACAACAACGGTCAGTCCTGCAACGCGCCGAAGCGGGCGATTGTGGCGTCCGGGTTGTACCAGGAGTTCACGGAGAAGCTGGTCGCGGCGCTCGGCGTGGTGCAGGCGACCGACCCGTTGTCGGACGGCGCCGAGCTCGGCCCGGTGTCGTCGCTTGCCGCTGCGGAGAACCTGGAGGCCCAGGTGAAGCGGGCCGTTGCCGCGGGCGGGCAGCTGCTGTTGGGCGGGACGCGTGAAGGGGCGTTCTTCGCCCCGACGGTGATCGCGGGCATCCCGCGGGATTCCGACGTGTTCCAGGAGGAGATGTTCGGACCGGTCGCGCTGGTCTACGAGGCCGCCGACGAGGACGAGGCGGTCGCCATCGCGAACGACACACCGTTCGGGCTGGGCTCCTACCTGTACTCGACCGACCCGGAGCAGATCCAGCGGGTGGCGAACCAGATCGACGCCGGCATGGTGTTCGTGAACTGCGTCCTCGCCGACGGTGCCGAGCTCCCCTTCGGCGGCGTCAAGCGCTCCGGCTTCGGCCGCGAGATGGGCACTCTCGGCGCCACCGAGTTCGTCAACAAGAAGCTGATCCGCATCGTCTGACCCGGTTGGGAACGGCCCGGTGCCGTGTCTGTGCGCGTCGGTGGCGGTGGGTCGTCGAGATCCCGGCTTTCGCCGGGATGACGTCTGGGGTTGGTCATCCCGGCCCTGGCCCGGAATCTCGATGATCCCCGGAGCTCTGTCATCCCGGGCTTGACCCGGGATCTGCGGGTCGGGTCGCTGGCGGTCGTGGTGTGGAGTGGGGCGACGTGCGTCGGGTCGGCTGTCATCCCGGGCTTGACCCGGGATCTCCGTGTTGCTGGCGTCCAGCTCGTCATCGAGATCCCGGCTTTCGCCGGGATGACGTGGACCGGGGCGAGCGCGGGCGGATCCGGTGTCCCGCTCCTGGACGTCCATGGCCGGATCACGTCACGTCGGCCAGGAACCGCTCGAACAGCTGCCTGATCCGCGCCGGCAGGCCCGCCTCGGCCAGCTCCACGTCGACGTCGGCCTGCGGGCAGACCACGCCGTAGCAGTACGCGTCCGGCTTCGGCGTGCCGCCCGCGGCCAGCCTCGGCAGGGTCTCCCCGGCCAACAACCCGGTCCACGCCTCCCTGTCGTCCCCGTCCAGGTCGGCGAGGGCGCTCTGCCGCTCGCGGGTGAGCCCGGCGAAGCCTCCGGTGCGGCGCAGCAGCAGCTGGGCGTTCGGGTCGACCTGCTCTCCGCCGGAAGGGGCGGGCTCCTCCGTTTCCGCACCGACGCCGACGGTCTGCCACGCCTGACGGATGGCCGTGGCCTCCGCGCCGTCGCCGAATCGTGCCACGGCCGCGGCGACGGTGAGCTCGGCGAACGTCGCGAAGTCGCAGTCGGCGGTGATCGCGTCGCCGGTGAGGACGTCGTACCAGACCTGTCCGGCCTTCTCCCACGCGTGGCCGCCGATCGTGGTGGCAGCGAGGGCGAACGCGCGGTTGGGAATCCCGGAGTTGTAGTGGACGCCGCCGTTGTCACTGGTGGTCTTCACGTAGCCACTCATGTCGGCGGGCTGCGGGTCCTTGCCCAGCCGGGGGTCGTCGTAGGCGGTGCCCGGGTGCAGCATGTTGCGCAGGGCCGTCCCGTCCACGCCGGGGAGCAGCAGCTTCGCGCCGACCAGCCAGTCGGCCTGGTCGGCGGTCTGGCCGGCGGCGTACTGGGCGACGAGGACGCCGAACACGTCGGAGATCGACTCGTTCAGCGCGCCCGACTGGTTGCGGTAGGTGAGGTTGGCGGTGTGCTCGGTGACGCCGTGGGTGAGCTCGTGGCCGATCACGTCCAGGCTGGCGGTGAAGCGTCCGAAGATGACGCCGTCCCCGTCGCCGAAGACCATCCGCTCGCCGTCCCAGAACGCGTTCTGGTAGCCCTCGCCGTAGTGGACGCTGCCGAGCAGCCGCAGGCCGGCGCCGTCGATCGAGTTGCGTCCGTAGACCTCGTCGTACAGCTTCCAGGTGGCACCGAAGCCGTCGTAGGCCTCGTCGGCGGCCGGGTCGCCGGTGGGCGCCGCGCCCTCCGTGCGTACCGACGCGCCCGGCAGGTCCTCGGTGTTGTGGGCGTCGAAGATCTCCCGGGACGGCCCGGTCGCGGCCTGTGCCTGTGGCGCCCGCGCCGACGGGTGGCCGCCCGCCTCCCGGGCCTTCCGCTTGCCGCGGTCGGCGACGAGGGTCGCGCGAGCGAGTTCGGCGATGGGCTCCGACCCCTCGGCGAGGTGCTGCAGCAGGTACGGCGGGACGATGTGCCGTCGTGGCGGCGGGAGGAGCTGCCCAGTGGGGAGCGGGATGCCAGCTGTGGGGTGGTTCATGCCACCAGCATGCTCCCCGCGTCCGACACCGCCACCCCCGGCCCGACGCCCTTCTCTCGGCGTCTTCCCCCAGTCAGCCACAAACGCTCCCGAAACTCGCAGAAGCTCCCGAAATTTCGGGAGCGTTTGCGCGTTTCGGGAGCGTTTGTGAGGAGGGACGGGGGGCGGTGGTCGACGCCGCGCCGGCGTCAGCTCGGGTCGCTGATGTCGACGACGGCGGCGGACAGTGCGGCCAGGGCCGCGTCCGCGTCCAGCAGGACGGTGGCGCCGTGCTCGCCGGCGCCCAGCGAGATCGTGCGGCCGGCGATCGTGGCGTCCGCCACCACCGGCCAGGCTACCCGGGAGCCGAAGGGGGTGATCGTGCCCCGCTCGTAGCCGGTCGCTGCGAAGGCGGTGGCCGCGTCCGGCATCGACAGCCTGCTCACGCCGAGGTGGGCGCGCAGCTTCGGCCAGGCGATCTCGCGGTCGCCGGGGACCAGGACGAACAGGTAGTCGTCCTCGCCCCTGCGCACGACGAGCGTCTTGATGATGTCGGCCGGGGCGACGCCGCGCAGCGCGGCCGCCTCGGCCAGCGACCCGACCCGACGGTGCCGGACAACCCGGTAGGAGATCCCCGCCGCGCGCAGCGCCGCCTCGGCGGGAGCCTCGTGCGGCTCGGCCGCCGGCGCCTCGGGCTCAGCCATCCGGCTCAGGCGTGCAGGTACTCGAGCAGGTGGTTGCGCTCGTCGGTGAGCTGGTCGATGCGGTACTTCACCACGTCGCCGATGGAGATGATGCCGGTGAGCTTGCCGTCCTTGACGACCGGCAGGTGGCGGATGCGCGAGTAGGTCATCGTGTGACCGGTGTCCTCCAGGCTGTCCTCGGTGGAGCAGGTCAGCACGTCGGCGGTCATGATCGCCGAGACCGGCTGGGCGAGCACGTCCGAGCCGTTCTTGGCGAGTCGGCGCACCACGTCGCGCTCGCTCACGATGCCGGTGATCGTTTCGCCGTCCTCGCTGACCACGACCGCGCCGATGTTGTACTTGGCGAGGAAGTCCACGAGCTCGGCGACGGTGGCGGCGGGGGCGATGGTGACCACGTCCGCGCCCTTTTTGCGGATGATGTCCTCGATCTTCATGATCGGGACGCTACCCCGAGCCGGTGCCCAGCACCAGAGCCCGCGCGGTGTGGCAACTGCCGCTTGGTAAGGTCTGCGGTCATGACCGAGCAGCACCCTCGCACCCAGGCAGTGAGGGCAGGGATCGCCACCGATCCGGCCCACAGCGCGGTGGTCCCCCCGGTCTTCATGTCGACGACCTACGCGTTCTCCGGCTTCGCCGAGCCGGGGGAGTTCGACTACAGCCGGTCCGGCAACCCCACCCGTTCGACGCTCGCCTCGGCCATCGCCGACCTGGAGGGCGGGGCGGGCGGGGTGGTCACCGCGTCCGGCATGGCGGCCATCACGGCGACCGTCCACGCCCTGCTGCCCCCGGGCGGGACGCTGGTCGCGCCGTTCGACGCCTACGGCGGCTCGTGGCGCCTGTTCGACGCGCTCGAGCGCAGCGGACGGTTGCGGTTGCGGCTGGCCGACTTCAGCGACCCGGCGGCCAGGGACGACCTCGACGGCGCCGACCTGGTCTGGCTGGAGACGCCCTCCAACCCGCTGTTGCGGGTCACCGACATCGCGGCGGTCAGCGAGGCCGCGCACGCCGCCGGGGCGCTGGTCGTGGCCGACAACACGTTCGCCAGTCCTGTCGTGCAGCGTCCGCTCGAGCAGGGGGCGGACGTGGTCGTCCACTCGGCGACCAAGTACCTCAACGGGCACAGCGACGTGGTCGCGGGAGCGATCGTCGCCGCGTCGGAGGAACGGGTCGCGCACCTGGCGTGGTGGGCGAACACCCTCGGCGTGACCGGCGGTGCGCTGGACGCCTACCTCACCTTGCGCGGACTGCGGACGCTGCACCTGCGGATGGCCGCGGCCCAGGCCAACGCGGCCGCCGTGGTCGACCTGCTCACGTCCCATCCCGCCGTGAGCGCCGTGCACTACCCGGGGCTGGCGTCCCACCCGCAGCACGAGCTCGCCGCGCGCACGATGGACGGCTTCGGCGCGATCGTCACCTTCGACCTGGGCAGCGAGAGCGCTGTCCGGGCCCTGGTGGACGGCCTGGACTGCTTCTGCCTCGCCGAGAGCCTGGGCGGGGTCGAGTCGCTCGTGTCGCACCCGGCCACGATGACCCACGCCGCGATGCCGCCGGAGGTCCAGGCCGCCGCCGGCATCACGCCGGGCATGCTGCGGCTGAGCCTGGGTGTCGAGGACGCGTCCGACCTGGTCGTGGACCTGCGGGCGGGCTTGGATCGCGCGGCGCGAGTCCAGTAGCTGCCTGCTTCATCACCCCACAACGTCAGGTGGTGCTGCGCCCGCGCTGAGCCCTGTTCGTGCGGAATTGCGCAGTCGATGGTCTGCCGAGGGCGATTTCAAGCCTTTCGGGAGGTCGACTGTGCAGATCCGCCACGCCCTGCGCTGAGGAGAGGTCAGCGGCCGAACAGCGCGCGGAGGAAGAACACCAGGTTGGCCGGACGCTCGGCGAGGCGGCGGACGAAGTAGCCCCACCAGTCGGTGCCGAACGGGACGTAGACCCGGACGGTCTCGCCGGCCGCAGCCAGCCGGCGCTGCTCGTCGGAGCGGATGCCGTAGAGCATCTGGAACTCGTAGGTGCCCTGGCCCCTGCCGAAGCGGGTGGCCAGCTCGCCGACCGCGGCGATCATCTCCGGGTCGTGCGTGGCCAGCATCGGGTAGCCGTCCCCGGCCAGCAGGACGCGCGCGCACGCCACGTAGGACGCCGACACCTCCTCGCGGGTCTGGTGGGCGACCTCGGCGGGCTCTGCGTACGCGCCCTTGCACAGCCGGATCCGCGACCCCTCGCCGGCGAGGAGCCCGCAGTCGTCCGGCGTCCGGTGCAGGTACGCCTGCAGCACCCCGCCCGTGGTCGGGTAGTCGCGGCGCATCTCGGCGAGGACGGCCAGGGTCCGGTCGGTGGCGGTGTGGTCCTCCATGTCGACGGTGACGGTGGTCCCTGCCGCGCTCGCGGCCGCGCAGATGTCCCTGGCGTGCCCGAGCGCGAGGTCGTGGCCGCCGGGCAGCCCGAGGCCGAGCGCGGTCAGCTTGACCGACACCTCCGCCACGCCGGTCAACCCCGCCTCCGCCAACTGGTCCAGCACCTCGAGGTAGCCGTCGCGGACGGCCTGCGCCTGCGCGGGGTTCGTCGTGTCCTCACCGAGGAAGTCGATGCTCGCGTACAGCCCGTCCGCGGCCAGGGAGCGGACGGCGGCCAGGCAGTCGGCCACCGTCTCGCCCGGCACGAACCGCGCCACGACGGACGCGGTCAGCGGGAGCCGGACGGCCAGCGCCTTCACCCGCTCACTGCGGGCGAGGGCGAGCAGACCGGTGCGCAGCAGCGCATCCAGGGATTTCATCGGTTCTCCATCAGGTGTTCGACCAGGTCGGTGGTGAGTTCGTCCAGCGAGGTCAGGACGGCCCCGGCCAGCGCGAGGGTCGCGTCGGAGGGCGGGTTGAAGTGCGGTGGCACGGCCACCACGGCCAGTCCGGCGGCGTGCGCGGAGCGGATGCCCGCGCTCGCGTCCTCGACGGCCACGCTGGCGCGCGGGTCGGCGCCCAGACGCCGGCACACCTCGAGGTAGACGTCCGGGGCGGGCTTGCCCGCGCTGAGCTCCTCCGTGCTGACGGTGGCGCCGAAGACGTCGTCCAGCCCCATCGCGTGGACGCCACTGTCGATCAGCACCCTGGGGGACGAACTGGCCAGCCCGACCGGCCACCGCGCGGCCATCCGGCGCACCGCCGGCACCGCTCCGGGAAGCAGCTCGATGCCCTCTGAGTGGTGGGCGGCCATGGCCTCGATCGTGCGCCGGGCCGCGTCCTGAGGTGTGCCGGAGAGCCCGACCTCCTCGCTCAGGTACGTCGACCACTCCTGCGTCGCCATGCCCATCATCGCCCGCGTCGCCGCGTCCGGCCAGGGCAGGCCCTCCGCGGCCGCGAGCCCGCGGCGGACCACGTCCCACAGGTGCTCGGTGTCGGTCAGGGTTCCGTCCATGTCGAAGACGACCGCGCTCACCATGGCTGCCATTCTTCACCCGCCGGAGGGGTGCTCCGAACACGCGACCGCCCCGGGCACCCTCCCGCCACTACCATCGGGACGTGCCCGCAGCCGTCCGTCCGCAACTCACCCTGAGCTTCGAGTGGCGGCTGGCCCGGCGGCGTCCGCCGATCGAGGTCGTGAAGCACACGCTGCGTCCCGGCGGAGGGCTGGCCACGCTGGACGCGCTGGTCGCGACTCCGCCCGAGCCGAAGGGCGTGCTGGTCTACTTCCCCGGTTTCAACACCCCGCTCGGTCCGTGGGAGACCGCGAAGTGCCAGTACCTGGCCGACGCCACGTCCATGCACGTCGTGCTGTCCGAGATCCCGGGGATGAGCAGGTACGGCCACCCGATCCCGAAGGCCGTCCGCTCGGACATGCTGCGCAAGCGGCCCGAACCGTGGGCCGAACTGAACCTCGCCTACATCGCCGCCGCGCTGGAGGCGGGCGGGATCACCGAGACCGAGCACATGCAGGCGCTGGGCTACTCGACGGGGTGCTCGCTGGCCGCCGCCGCGCTGCCCGCCCTGGCCGAGTGGGGGCCGATCGAGGGCCTGAACCTGGTCGAGCCGGTCGCGATCAGCAAGCGGAACCTCGCGTCCCTGCACGCCCACAACATGGCCGACTTCGGACGCATGCCCGTCGCGCTGGCGACCAACCTCGGCCACGACTGGGTGATGAGCGCCTACCGCGGCCAGCGGCGCGAGCCGAACGTGAAGTACTCGGCCACCGACCTGCTCGCGATCGCCACGGTCCTGGCCAGCGAGGAGCTGGGCCGGCGCATGGACGAGGTGGAGCTCGCCCGCTGCGCGCTCGCCCGCGGGTCGCGCAGCTCGCTGTGCCGGCGCAAGGACTTCGATGCGATGGACGCGTCCCTGGCCGGCCACGGCGTGCCCGGTCCCACGATCACGGTGGACGGGCTGGGCCACCAGCTGTGGCACTCGTTCCCCGCCCTGACCCAGCTGATCGACGCCATGCTGGTGGGGCCGTGAACCGCCGCGAACTCGGGGGAGAATCCGGGAATACCGACAGCTGACCCATAGTTGAGTCTGGTGAACTCAAGCTTCGGAGTTGAGCCTGCTAAGCTCAACTCGTCCAAGACTCAACCGGAGGTAGCAAACAATGGCACGAGCAGTCGGTATCGACCTCGGCACCACCAACTCTGTCGTCGCCGTCCTCGAGGGCGGCGAGCCCACCGTCATCCCCAACGCCGAGGGGTCGCGGACCACTCCGTCCGTCGTCGCCTTCGCGAAGGGTGGCGAGGTCCTCGTCGGCGAGGTCGCCAAGCGCCAGGCCGTCACGAACGTCGACCGGACGATCCGCTCGGTGAAGCGCCACATGGGCACGAGCTGGACCGTCGACATCGACGGCAAGGCGTACACGCCGCAGGAGATCAGCGCGCGCGTCCTGATGAAGCTGAAGCGGGACGCGGAGGCGTACCTGGGCGAGCCGGTCACCAACGCGGTGATCACCGTCCCGGCGTACTTCGGTGACGCCGAGCGCCAGGCGACCAAGGAGGCCGGCGAGATCGCGGGCCTGACCGTCGACCGGATCATCAACGAGCCCACCGCCGCGGCCCTGGCCTACGGCCTCGACAAGGGCGGCGCCGAGCAGACCGTCCTCGTCTTCGACCTCGGTGGCGGCACGTTCGACGTGTCCCTGCTGGAGATCGCCGACGGCGTTTTCGAGGTGAAGGCCACCAAGGGTGACGCGCGCCTCGGCGGCGACGACTGGGACCAGCGGGTCGTCGACTGGCTGGTCAAGCAGTTCAAGAACGCCAACGGCATCGACCTGAGCAAGGACAAGATGGCCCGCCAGCGCCTCCAGGAGGCCGCCGAGCGCGCCAAGATCGAGCTGTCCAGCACCCAGGAGACGGCGATCAACCTGCCCTACATCACGGCCGGCGCCGAGGGCCCGCTGCACCTGGACGAGAAGCTCACCCGGGCCGAGTTCCAGCGGCTGACCCAGGACCTGCTGGACCGCTGCCGCGCGCCGTTCAACGCGGTGATCTCGGACGCGAACACCTCGATCGGCAAGATCGACCACGTGATCCTCGTCGGCGGCTCCACCCGGATGCCGGCCGTCGTCGATCTGGTCAAGGAGCTGACCGGAGGCAAGGAGCCCAACAAGGGCGTGAACCCGGACGAGGTCGTGGCCCTGGGCGCGTCCCTGCAGGCCGGTGTGCTGAAGGGCGAGGTGAAGGACGTGCTGCTGCTCGACGTCACCCCGCTGAGCCTCGGCATCGAAACCAAGGGTGGCGTGATGACCAAGATCATCGAGCGCAACACCACGATCCCGACCCGTCGTTCCGAGGTGTTCACCACCGCGGAGGACAGCCAGCCGTCGGTGATGATCCAGGTGTACCAGGGCGAGCGTGACTTCGCCCGGGACAACAAGAGCCTGGGCAACTTCGAGCTGACCGGCCTGATGCCCGCCCCGCGCGGCGTCCCGCAGATCGAGGTCGCGTTCGACATCGACGCCAACGGCATCGTCCACGTCCACGCCAAGGATCTGGCCACGGGCAAGGAGCAGTCCATGACCGTGACCGGCGGCTCCGCGCTGGGCAAGGACGACATCGACCGCATGGTGAAGGAGGCCGAGGCGCACGCCGCCGAGGACCACCAGCGCCGTGAGGCCGTGGAGATGCGCAACGAAGCGGACGGGCTGGCCTTCCGCACCGAGAAGCTGCTCGCCGACAACGCCGAGACGCTGCCCGAGGACACCAAGGCTCCCGTCGTGGAGGCGCTGGAGAAGCTGAAGGAAGCGCTCAAGACCGACGACAACGACGCGGTGAAGGCGGCCATGGACGACCTGAACACCAAGGCCGCCACCATGGGCCAGGCGATGTACGCCGCAGCCCAGGCCGCGCAGCAGGCCGAGGCCGCAGCCCCGTCCGACGCCGGCCAGGCCGGTGGCGATGACGACGTCGTGGACGCCGAGATCGTGGACGAGGACAAGGACAAGTGACGGACGCAGCGAGCACGTCCCCGGAGGAGCCCGCGAGCGGGCGTCCCGACGGGTACGGCGAGCCGGTCGACCTCCCCGAGGGCTTCGTGCCCGAGGGGGAGGCCGGCGGCGACGGCGCCGAGGAGCCGCTGGAGGCCAAGTCGGCCTCCGGTGCCGTCCTCGACGCGAAGGTCGCCGAGCTGCAGGAGCTGGCGGACGAACGCACCGCCGACCTGCAGCGGCTCCACGCCGAGTACGCGAACTACAAGAAGCGGGTGGACCGCGACCGGGCGCTGTCCCGGCAGGGCGGGGTGGAGCAGGTCGTGCTCGACCTGCTGCCCGTCCTCGACAGCGTCGAGGCCGCGCGCGAGCACGACGAGCTCACCGGCGGCTTCAAGCTCGTCGCCGACGAACTGGAGCGGATCACGGCCAAGTACGGCCTGGTCGCCTTCGGTGAGGTCGGCGAGGAGTTCGACCCGCAGGTCCACGAGGCGCTGATGCAGATGTCGCACAGCGAGCCGGTCGAGGTCGCCACAATCTCCGCGGTGATGCAGCGCGGCGTGAAACTGAACGACCGGGTCCTGCGACCCGCCCGCGTGGGGGTCGCCAACCCGGAGTGAAGCGAGAGCCCATGATGGAACGAGAGGAGGCGTGGTGAGTACCAAGGACTACCTGGAGAAGGACTACTACAAGGTGCTCGGCGTCTCCAAGGACGCCAAGCCGGAAGAGATCAAGAAGGCGTTCCGCAAGCTGGCCAGGGAGTACCACCCCGACCAGAACAAGACGAACGCCGACGCGGAGGCGAAGTTCAAGGAGATCTCCGAGGCGAACTCGATCCTCTCCGACCCGGCCAAGCGCAAGGAGTACGACGAGGCGCGCAGCCTGTTCGGCGGGGGCGGGTTCCGGTTCCCCGGCGCAGGCCAGGGCGGGGGTCCGTCCATGGACGACCTGTTCCGCGGGGCCGGCGACTCCGGGCTCGGCGACCTTCTCGGCGGCCTGTTCGGCGGCGGGGCGACGACCCGGCGCGCCAGCAGGGGGCCGCGGCGCGGCTCCGACATCGAGGGTGAGGTGACGATCGACTTCGCCGACGCGCTCGCGGGGTCGACCGTCAGCCTCCAGACCACCTCGGACGCGGCGTGCGCGACCTGCCACGGCACGGGCGCCCGTCCGGGCACCCAGCCGAAGGTGTGCCCGGTCTGCCAGGGCAGTGGCATGCAGACCTCGACGTCCGGCGGCGTGTTCGCGGTCAGCGAGCCGTGCCGGGAGTGCCGCGGTCGCGGCATGATCGTCGAGGACCCGTGCCCGACCTGCCACGGCAGCGGACGCGGCACCTCCACCCGGACCATGCAGGTGCGGATCCCCGCCGGCGTCACCGACGGCCAGCGGATCCGGATCAAGGGCAAGGGCGGCGCGGGGGAGAACTCCGGGGCCGCCGGTGACCTGTACGTGCTCGTCCACGTCCGTCCGCACAAGCTGTTCGGGCGCAAGGGCGACCACCTCACGCTGACCGTGCCGGTCACGTTCGCCGAGGCCGCGCTGGGCGCCGACATCCAGGTGCCGACACTGGACGGTGGCCCGGTGCGGCTGAAGATCCCGGCCGGCACGCCGAACGGGCGGACGTTCCGCGTCCGTAGCCGAGGGGTGAAGGGCGGCGCGGCCGAGGGCGACATGCTGGTCACCGTCTCGGTTGAGGTGCCCACCCGCCTGTCCGACGAGGCGAAGGCGGCGCTCGTCGACTTCCAGTCGCTGGCCGGCGGGCCCGACCCGCGGGCGGCCATGCTGGGCGGTGCGTGATGAGCGACCACCTGCCCGACCGGATGGACGCCGACGCCCCGATCTTTGTGATCTCCGTGGCCGCGCAGCTCGCCGACATGCACCCCCAGACCCTGCGCGGCTATGACCGCCTGGGCCTGGTGGTGCCCGGACGCGCGCGGGGCCGCGGCCGGCGCTACTCGCTGCGCGACATCGCCCGGCTGCGGCACATCCAGCACCTCTCGCAGGACGAGGGAATCAACCTGGAGGGCATCCGGCGGATCCTCGCGCTGGAGTCGGAGCTCGACCAGGCCCGCCAGCAGCTCTCCCGGATCTCGGAGGTGCTGCAGCAGCTCCAGCTGTTCCCCGAGGCCGCGCGGTTGTTCACGGCCGAGCAGTCCGGCCAGGTCCACCTCGGCCGGGTCCGGCGGCTGCGTCCGCTCGCCATCGCGCCGGCCCCGAGGGCCGACGAGGGGGAGTGACACCCTCGGCCGCTGCCGGGAAATCGGGGCGTCGGCGGAAGGGTGCGCCCAAGCACCCCACCTACCTGTCATCCGACACCGCCCTCCCCTGTCATCCCGGCGAAGGCCGGGATCTCGGCGTCCGTGCGGTCAGCCTCGTCCCGGAGATGCCGGGTCAGGCCCGGCATGACAGTGCGCCCAAGCACCCCACCTACCTGTCATCCGGGCGTTGGCCGGGATCTCGGTGTCCGTGCGGTCAGCGTCGTCCCGGAGATGCCGGGTCAGGCCCGGCATGACAGTGCGCCCAAGCACCCCACCTACCTGCCATCCGGGCGTTGGCCGGGTTCTCGGTGTCCGTGCGGTCAGCCTCGTCCCGGACATGTCGGGTCAGGCCCGGCATGACAGTGCGCCCAAGCACCCCACCTACCTGCCATCCGGGCGTTGGCCGGGTTCTCGGTGTCCGTGCGGTCAGCCTCGTCCCGGAGATGTCGGGTCAAGCCCGGCATGACAGTGCGCCGGGTTAGGCTCACCCATGATCTGGATCTGCGCGGCCTGTGGCGTGGAGACCGCGGACGCTGCGTCCCCGCCGGCCACGTGTGCGATCTGCGAGGACGAGCGGCAGTGGGTGCCCGAATCGGGGCAGGCATGGACGACGCTCGCCGAGCTCGCGCAGCGGGGGACCGTGACCGACTGGTTCGAGGTCGAGCCGGACCTGTTCGGTGTGACGGCCCACCCGGGCGTGGGGATCGGCCAGCAGACCATGATCGTTCGTACCGCGGCGGGGGTGCTCGTGTTCGACCCGCTGGGTTTCATCGACGCGCAGGTCGTCGACCGGGTCCGCTCGCTGGGGCCGGTGCTCGCCGTCGCCGCCAGCCATCCGCACATGTACGGCTGCGGGACCGAGTGGGCGGCCGCCCTCGACACCGACTTCCTGCTCAACGGGCATGACCGTGAGTGGTGCCGTCGCGACGACCGCGTCCACTTCTTCGATGATGCGATCGACGTCGGACCCGACCTGACCCTGCACCGCGTCGGGGGCCACTTCCGCGGCCAGACCGTGGCGGAGTGGCGGACGGGGAACGCAGGGCGGGGCGTCCTACTCGCCGGGGACGCGGTGTTCCCGAACCCCGATCGCCGGACCGTGAGCTTCCAGCGCAGCTTCCCGAACCGTTTGCCCTTGTCCGGCGCGGTCGTGCAGCGGATCGCCGCGCAGCTGGACGGCCTGCACTTCGACCGCCTCTACAACAACTTCGGCGCTGTCGTCCCCGCCGGTGCGAAAGCCGTGGTCCGCGCATCGGCGGACCGCCACGCCGCGTGGGCCGACGGCCGCCACGACGACGAGACCTGGTGACCACCCCGCCGCGGGGAACGCGGCGATGGTTCTCTCGTGGGTACGGAAGAACCGTCCCCGCGTGCCGGGTGAGGCTTGTAGCAGGCGTGAGGGGTTCTCCCGGCGTGTCCCAGATCGGCGTGGTGGACTTGCAAGCGGTCTAATCCCACTGATTTACTAGGAGACATGGCATTCATGGGAAAGTCCTGGACGGCTCTGGGACGACGGACGGCGGCGGTGGTCGCGCTTTCTTTGTTCGCTTCGCTGGGGCTCAGTGCCTGCAGCAGCACGGGCGGGTCGGCCGCGTCCGGTGCGAGCAGCACCGTGACCATCGGGTACTTCCCCAACCTCACCCACGCGCCCGCCCTCGTCGGCGTGAGCAAGGGGTACTTCGCCAAGGCCCTGGGCGATGGCGTCGAGTTGAAGACCGCGACCTTCAATGCGGGTCCCGCCGCACTGGAGGCGCTGAACGCCGGCTCCCTCGACATCGCGTTCATCGGCCCGAACCCGACGATCACCGGCTACACGCAGTCGAAGGGCCAGTCGCTCCGGGTGATCGCCGGTGCCGCGGCCAACGGCGCCTCGCTGGTGGTGAGCAAGGACATCACGTCCGTCGAGCAGTTGAAGGGCGCCAAGATCGCCTCCCCGCAGCTCGGCAACACCCAGGACGTGGCCCTGCGCTACTGGCTGAAGGAGCAGGGCTTCGAGACCACGACGGAGGGCGGCGGCGACGTGAGCATCATGCCGCAGGAGAACGCGACCGCCCTGCAGTCCTTCACGAGCGGTGACATCGCCGGCGCCTGGGTGCCTGAGCCCTGGGCGACCCGCCTGGTGAACGCCGGCGGCCACGTCCTGGTCAACGAGGCCGACCTGTGGCCGAACAAGCAGTTCATCGTGACCAACGTGATCGTCCGGACGCAGTTC
The DNA here is from genome assembly GCF_049840635.1 of Propionicimonas sp. GTDB lineage: Bacteria > Actinomycetota > Actinomycetes > Propionibacteriales > Propionibacteriaceae > Propionicimonas. Next base: position 1,033,666 of record NZ_JASGKL010000005.1, on the reverse strand, counting down.
CTCACCGACCACCCCGACGAGGTGAAGGAGGTCCTCTCCGGCCTGCTCGACTCGCTGGACTACATCAAGCAGAACCCCGACGACGCCAAGAAGACGGTCAACGACGCGCTCGCCGACCTCACCGGCAAGGGGCTGGACGAGGCGGTGCTCGACACGGCATGGAAGAACGTCGTGTTCACCTACGACCCGCTGTCCAGCACCCTCAAGAGCGGCGCCGACCACGCGGTGGCCGTCGGCCTGCTGGAGCAGCCCGACCTGAGCGGCCTGTACTCCCTGGACACCCTCAACGCCCTCCTCAAGGAGCGGGGCGAGCAGGAGGTCAGCGATTCATGAGCAACATCCCAGCGAGCGTCACCTCCATCGCCCATCCGGCGATCTCCGTCAACTCCGTCACCAAGGTCTTCACCGACGCCGGACGGTCCACGGTCGCACTCGACTCCGCCAACCTCGAGATCGCGGACCGCGAGTTCGTCTGCCTGCTCGGCCGCTCGGGCTGCGGCAAGAGCACCCTCCTTTCGATCATCGCCGGTCTCGCTCGGCCCACCTCCGGCAGCGTGGACCTCCACGGCCTGCGGGTCGGGATGATGTTCCAGGACGCGAACCTGTTCCCCTGGCTGACCGTGCGCGGCAACATCGAACTCGCGCTGCGGCTGTCGGGGGTCCCGAAGCGGGACTGGCCGGACCGGGTGGCGGAACTCCTCTCGATCGTCCAGTTGCCCCACGCCGGCGACAAGCGTCCCCACCAGCTGTCCGGTGGCATGCGCCAGCGCGTCGCACTGGCACGGGCGCTCGCGCAGGAGTGCAAGGTCCTGCTGATGGACGAGCCGTTCGGTGCCCTCGACGCGATCACCCGCGATGCGCTGCACGAGGAGATCGAGAGGGTCTGGGCGGAGCGCGGACTCACCATCGTGTTCGTCACCCACAACGTGCGCGAGGCGGCCCGCCTCGGCGACCGGGTGGTCGTGATGTCACCGACCCCCGGCCGGATCGTCGACGAGGTCCGGGTCGGTCTGCCCCGTCCGCGGCAGATGGCGGACGCCGCTGTGGCGGAGCTCTCCGGAACGCTCCACGACCTGCTCGACCGTCATGACGTGACGGTCGAGGAACGGAAGGCGTCATGACCACGGTGCTGCGAGCCGAACCTGCCACACCGGGCACGACCCGGGAGGAGCCGGTGGTGGATGCCGAACGCATGGAAGAGGCCGAACCCGTCCTTCCGGTGGGCGAACGCCGCTGGACGGCGCGCCGGGTGTGGTCGGCCGTCTGGCCCGGCCTGCTGGCTGTCGCGCTCGTCGTGATCGGCTGGGAACTGGTCTTCCTCTCGGGCTGGAAGCCCGACTACGTGCTGCCGTCCCCTGCGGAGGTGGGAGCCCAGCTGGCTGCCTTCCTCGGCCAGGCCAAGTTCTGGCAGGCGATCGGCAACACCCTGGTGCGGGCGGTGCTCGGGTTCGGCCTCGCCCTGGTGATCGGGACGGTGCTGGGCATCGCGGTGTCGGCCTCCAAGGTCCTGCGAACGGCCTTCGGCTCGATGCTGACCGGCCTGCAGACGATGCCGTCCATCGCGTGGTTCCCCTTCGCGATCCTCCTGTTCGGGCTCACAGAGAACGCGATCACCTTCGTGGTGGTGCTGGGTGCGGCCCCGTCCATCGCCAACGGCCTGATCTCGGGGATCGACGACGTGCCGCCGCCCCTCCTCCGGACGGCGCAGGTGCTGGGTGCGAAGGGCGTCACGCTGTACCGCTGGGTGATCCTGCCGTCCGCGCTGCCGACCTACGTGGCCGGGCTCAAGCAGGGCTGGGCGTTCGCGTGGCGCTCGCTGATGGCCGGCGAGCTGCTGGTGATCATCGCGAACAAGCCGTCGCTGGGCGTGCAGCTGCAGTACTACCGCGAGTTCGCCAACGCCTCGGCGCTGATCGCTACGATGATCGTGGTGCTGGTCCTCGGAATGGTCTTCGACAAGCTGTTCAGCAAGCTCTCCGACATCGTGAGGGTGAATCGTGGGCTCGGGGCCACGTTGCTCTGAGGGAGGTCGCATGCAGGTCACGGCACGCGTGGAGTACGCCCTGCGCGCCGTCGCCGAGCTGGCCGCCGACCCGGGTCGCTCCTACTCGCGGAACGAACTCGCCACGGCCCAGGACCTGCCGGGGAAGTTCCTCGAGTCGATCCTTCGGGACCTCGTCCGCGAAGGCGTGCTTGTGTCCCGCCGCGGCGCGGGGGGCGGGTTCCAGTTGGCCGTCCCGGCGTCCGAACTGACCCTCGCGGAGGTGGTCCGTGCCGTTGACGGTCCCCTCGCCGCCGTGCGCGGGATCGCTCCGGAGGGGGCGACGTACGAAGGCCCGGCCGCAGCGCTCACCGAGATTCTGGGTGGCCGTGCGCGCCGCGGTCCGCACCATCCTGGAGGGAACGACGGTCGCCGACCTGATCTCCGGCGAGCTGCCGCAGCACGTCCGCGACCTGATCTCGTCCGACGAGGCCTGGCACCGCCGCTGAGGCCGCCCGACGGTCGGACGCGACCGCGTCCTGCGTCCGATCAGCGGTCGCCGAGGACGAGGATCTCCGTCGCGGAGACCATCGCCGCGTAGTAGGCCTCCGGGTCCATGAGTTCGGAGCCGGCGAGCTGGAGGAGCTCGGTGTAGAGCACCCCGTCCAGCAGGTGCCAGCCGGCGAGCCCCGCCAGCACGGTCTGCTCCGACACGTGGGCGCCGCTGGCGGTGAGCAGGTCGGGCAGCCCCGGCATGACCGGCTTCTCGGTCGGAGCACAGACGGACGGGTGCAGCCCCGCGGCCTCGGCGTCGGCGCCGAGCTTCAGCAGGAGCCAGTGCAGCCGGAAGGTGTGTTCACCGAAGGGCCGGGGCCCGGACACCACGCTGCGCTGGATGAGCAGCCACTCGTGGCGGTGCGCCAGCGACCACCCGCGCAGCGTGAAGGCGAAGGCGCGCCAGCGGCCGACGATGTCCTCGCACGGCACGGCGTCATGGGCGGCCTGGATGGTGTCGGCGAGGTCCGAGTACGCGTGGGTGAGCAGCAGGGAGAGCAGGTCCTCGCGGTTAGTGACGTAGCGGTACAACGCGGAGGGCACCAGGTGCAGTTCGCGCGCGAGGCCACGGACGGTGAGTTCTTCCGCACCGCCCTCGGCGAGCAATCGCAGTCCTGCGCTGACGATCGCGGCCTCCGTGGTGTCCCTGTGCTGCGACCGTGTCGCCACCGTACCTCCGCCAAGTTCAGTGAACAGTGTTCTTGCATTCTCTCACGCGGAGTGGTTTTCTTGGAGGGCAATTGGAGAACGCTGTTCGCACGGTGCATCGCGGGGGAGGTGCGCGGACGGGTCGGACCGGTGTCGCTGAGGGGAGGCGCCGGTCACCGGACGAAGCCGTGGAGGGGGGACGGCAACTCTGATCCGCAGACAGGTCGCGAGGCTCCCCGAAGGTCTCGCGGCCTGTTCCAATTCCCGGGCGCACGGCGGTGCCCCCGCGTTCAGCGCAGCTTCTCGCCCCGCATCTGGGGCGAGGCGTACACCGAAGCCAGCACCTGCCCGGCCAGGAAGGCGGTCAGCCGCTCGGCCTCCCGCTCGAGCGCCGCGCGCCCCTCGGTCCCCGGGTCGGTGCGGAGCACGACCCGGACGCTCGCCGTGGCGTCCTGGACCCAGCATCCGACGACGCGTCCGTCCCACCACGCCGTCGTCCCGGCGTTGCCCGCCGAGTCGAACAGGTAGGGGGCATCGGCGGGGTCGAGGTAGAACGCGCGCTGTTTCCAGCCCATCGTCGTGGGGTCGAGGGTGGGCAGCAGCGCCGCCCACGGCGTGACCGCCGGCTCCGGCTCCTCGTCGCCGGGCAGGACCCAGCCGATCTCACCGGAGTCGAGTTCGACCCGGGTCGCCGCCACGTCGGCGAGCGCCCGGCGGGCCGCGGTCCGGGTCGACCCGAGCCACCAGACCAGGTCGGTCTCGGTGCCGGGCCCGAACGTCCACAGCCAGCGCCGGACGAGCGCGGCGTACCCGGCGGCCTCCTCCAGCGGCGCGGGGTCCTCGCCCAGCCAGGCCCGGGCCGGCGTCCACCGGGGGCGTGACGTCCGCCAGGTGCCGCCGTTGCGGCCCCGGAACACCAACCCGCGGGCGCCGAGGACGGTGAGGACGCGCGGCGCGACCGGCGCCTCCTGCGTCCACTTCCCCGACCCGAAGACGATCCGCTCTGCGAGGGCGGGGACGCGCTCGCGTAAGGCCGCGGTCTCCGCCGCGCCGTCCGCACCCAGCGCGGCGAGCACGGCCGCCGCCGCGTCCTCCACCCACGCGGCGCCGTCGGTGGCGACGCCCGCGCGCTCGACGTCGGCCGCGAGGCGGCGGAGCTCCGCCGCGGCCACCCGCGCCGAGGCGCTGCCCAGCACGGCGGGCAGCAGGTCGGGGGTGACGCCGAACAGTGTCCGCCGCATGGCCAGCTGCTTGACGATCGAGCGGCGGTCGTTCAACTCCGCCTCGACCGCGTCGATGTCCAGCCCGTCGACCCGCGCGTGCAGCGAGAGGTGGACGGTCGCCGGCTCGGTGGCGTGAAGCGCCGTCATGGCCCGCGCGGCGGCGGTCGGGTCGGGATGCCGGTGGTCGGGATGGAGGCCGTGCCGGACCGCGAGGCGCGTCCGGCGCTGCGCATCGGTGAAGCGGAGCACCGCCCCATCCTGCTGGGAACCCCGTCCGCTGACCAGCCCGGACGGCCCAACTGTCCCCGCACGGGGAACAGACGGGGGACCGGGCCGGGGCCTAGGCTCGTTCGGGCATCACCAACGAAAGGGCCGGACGAGTGGCGAAACCGATCGCGGACGACCGCGTCCGGCTGCTCGCGTTCGGGCTCGTCGGCCTGGCCGTCGCCGAGGCCTTCGTCCTGATCTGGGGACTCACCGCGACGACCGGAGTGGCCGGCCTGCTGGGAGACCTCGACATCTACCGCGGCGCCGTGTCCTGGGCGCTGGCCGGCAACGACCTGTACACGTACGCCTACACGCATCCGACCGTGCACGGGCTGGGCTTCACCTACCCGCCGTTCGCTGCGCTGGTGCTGCTGCCGTTCGCGCTGATGGCGTCCCTGCCCGCCAAGATCGTGTGGACGGTGCTGACCTTCGTCGTGGTGGTGGGCTGCGTCCACCTCCTGGTCCGGCACGCCCGGCGCGACCCGGGGAGCCGGCTGGCCGCCGGCGCGCCCCGACACGCGACGACCGCCTGGGTCGCAGGACTGTCGATCCCCGTGATGGCGACCTACCCGTTCCTGCACAACCTGATCGTCGGCCAGGTGAGCCTGTTCGTCGTGGCGCTCGCCCTGTGCGACCAGCTGCTGCCGCGTCGCTGGCAGGGAGTGCTGGTGGGGCTGTCCGGCGCGATCAAGCTCACCCCGCTGGTGTTCCTGCCCTACTACCTCCTCACCCGGCAGTGGCGGCAGGCCGCACTCTGCGGGGGGACGTTCGCCGCGGCGACCGGCCTCGCGTTCCTGGTGCTCCCCCGTGCGTCGGTGGAGTACTGGAGGACCATGCTGTGGCAGACCGGACGCGTCGGGCGCACCGACTCCACCGTGAACAAGTCGCTGCTCGGCCTGCTCTCCCGCCAGTTGCCGGACGGTGCCCCCGTGCACGTCGTCTGGATGGTCGTCGCGCTCGCCGTGGCGGCGCTGGCCTACTGGAGGGCGTCGCGGTCCTTCGCCGAGGGCGACCTGCTGGCGGCCACGCTCGTCGTCGGAGCGCTCTCCGTCGCGCTGTCGCCGATCTCCTGGCCGCACCACCAGCTGTGGCTGGTGTTCGCCGCCGCGTTCTACCTCCTGCAGCGCGGACGCGTCCCGCTGGTGCTGGGGGCGGGTCTGTTCGCGATCTTCTTCGGCTACCCGTGGTTCGGCGACTACCCGGCCGGGACGGTCGGGCCCCTGCTCGGTGCCGGCGTCGAACTCCCCGCCCTGGCTGTCCTGGTCGTGCTCGGGTTCGGTGTGCGGCCGGGGCGGCGGTCGGTGCCGGCGGCCGCCGTGGTCCCGGCCTGACCACACCCTGCCCGCGGGCCCGGTTCGGCGTGGGTCGGCTGCCGTAGGGTCGTCGGGTGACGATCGGGCCGGGCTGCGCGCTGTGGTCCCGGCGGCTGCCGGCCCCGGGGCGCCTGGACGCGCTCGTGCTCGGCCCCACGGGCCTGGACCACTACGAACGACTGCTCGACCGTCCCGATCGTCCGTGGCGGCGGCGGGCAACGGTGAGTGCGATGGCGACGGGCCCGGGTCGGCTCGTCCGGCACGGCCGATCGCTCCTCGCCCTGGTCCCCGAGGGTGACCGCGTCGTCGAGTACCTCCTGAGCTCCGGACGCTGGGTGCCGGCAGGGGTTGTGGCGGCGGCCGGTCCCGCGCAGGCCGAGGCGTCCGACCCCGCGCTGCCGTGGGCGGACCAGCCTCGCCCTCGCACCGTGGCGCGGGTCGAGGGGAGCCCCTTCGCCCTGGTCGACGAGGAAGGCTCGGTCTTCAGCTACCGGCGCGGTGCGGACGGGACCTGGGAGCGCGACAGCTGCCTGCGGCTGGTCGATCCCGAGCCGTTCGTGGCGTCCCCGCAGGAGTCGGGGAAGCTCGCCCAGGTCACCGGCGACCTGGACGCCACCCCGACACCATGGGGACAACGGGCAGCGACCCTCAGCCGCTCGCTGACCGCGGCCGGCATCCGGGGCACCGACCTCGGCGTCCGCGTCGACCACGGCGGACGCACCTTCCTGCTGTTCGGCGACACGCACTGGACGCGGCCGTGGCTGGCGACCAGGGACGCGATCGCCGAGGTCGTGGACCCGTCCGACACCCGGCCCGCGGTGCAGTTCCACGGTGCGCCGGTGAAGCTGGTCGGCCACGCGGCGGGGCGGGTGACGATGCGCGAGTACGACGTCCCCCTGGACGGCTTCTCCGAGGGTGGGCACCTGCACGTCTTCTTCAGCTCGAACCACTTCCGAGGCGGCCGGGTGATGGGACGCTCCGTGCTCGCGCGCGCGGTCGATGCGGACCCGGTCGTCGACGGCGGCGCGCGGCGGCGTCCGGTGCGGTTCGAGGTCCTCGGCACGTTCAGCGCGAGGCACTTCATCAACGTGTCGGTGCAGCGGCGGCCCGCCTCCGCCGTACCGGGGTGGAGCGGTCACGGCGACGTGCTGCTCGTCTGGGGGACGGGACCGTACCGCGCGTCCGAGGTGCGCCTGGCCGCCGTGGAGCCGGCAGCGCCGCTGCGTCCGCGCTACTGGGCGGGGGACGGCTGGTCGGAGTCAGAGGCCGACGCCCGGCCGCTGTTCCGTCCGGCGGCGCTCGGCGAGTTGTCCGTGCGCTGGTCGGAGGAGGCGGGCCGGTACCTGATGCTGACCGCGTCCGCGCCCGAGGAGGACATCGGCAACGCGGTCGTCCTGCGTGCTGCTGGCGAGCCGTGGGGGCCGTGGTCGCCGCGGATCCGGCTGCTCGACTGGGTGGTCACCGGGATGTCGCTCGACCCGCACACCCGGTTCATCCGGGCGACCCGCGACGACGAGCACGTCGGCGACCGCATCTTCCGCGCGCAGGCGTCGGGGACGGGGGCGGCCTACGCGCCCTACCTCTTCGACACCGCTGTCGACGGTGACGACCTCGTCCTGCGCTACACCCTGTCGACCTGGAATCCTTACCAGGTCGTCCTGATGCGCCACCGGCTCCCGCTCGCGCTGCTCGCCTGACCTCCCGCGTCCCCGTTGTGGTGGACGGTTCGGTGGCGAACTCGCCGCGGGATGGTCCACGTTGTGGTGGACGGGGCCGCGTCCACCTTGTTGTGGACGGTTGTGGGGTGAACTCGCCGCGGGATGGTCCACGTTGTTGTGGACGGTTGTGGGGTGAACTCGCCGCGGGATGGTCCACCTTGTTGTGGACGGCGCGTCCCCGCCCCGGGCGCTCGACGACGAGCGGTGGCTCCCGACGGGAACCGTCTAGGCTGTGTCGCGGTCTCGACCAGGAGGTGGCTGTGGAGCAGGTCCGGCGCTGGGCCGTGCGGGTCGGACTCGTCCTCGTGCCGGTGCTCGCCGCGCTGTACGTCGGCGGGACGCAGATCGCCGGCGGCTCGTTGTGGCCCTGGCACCCCAACATGATCGACCTGCAGGTCTACCAGCGCGCGGGCCAGATCCTCCTTTCCGGGGGCGACATCTACGCCTCCGGCGGCGAGCTGCCGTGGATCTACCCGCCGTTCGGCGCGCTGCTGACCGTCCCGTTCGCCGTGCTGTCGGCGGACGTCGCGGCCGCGGTGTGGCTCCTCCTCTGCACGGCCGCGCTGGCCGCGATGTTGTACCGGCTCGGCTACACCGGCTGGCTGCTGAGCCTGCTCACCACGCTGGCCATCCTGTTCGTCCAGCCCGTCCGTGACACCCTCGGCTTCGGCCAGCTCGGCATCTTCCTCGTCGCCGCGGCCGTCCTCGACTCGATGCCCGGGCCGCGCCTGTTGCGCCGCCGGGTGCTCCCCGAGGGCTGGCTGGTCGGCATCGCGACCGCGGTCAAGCTCACGCCCGCGGTCGTCGCCGCCTACAACTTCTTCGCCGGACGCCGCAAGCCCGGCATCGTCGCCTTCCTCGGCTTCCTCGCCGCCACCGCGGTCGCGTTCGCCGTCCTGCCGGCCGCGTCCCTGACCTACTGGCACAAGCTGCTCTCCGGCGACTCCGGGCTGAACTCGGGGATCGTCTACGCCACCAACCAGTCCGTCCTCGGCATGTGGAACCGGCTGACCGGCGCACCGAGCCGCGGCGGACTGGTACTCAGCGCGCTCGTCGTCGTGCTCGGCGTCGTCGCCGCCGTCCTCATGCACCGCGCCGGCCAGACCGCCCTCGCCCTGTGCCTGGCCGGCCTGACCAGCCTGCTCGCCTCACCGATCTCCTGGTCCCACCACTACGTGTGGGTCGTGCCGCTCGGCATCGTCCTGTGGCAGCGCAGCGAACTTCCCGGCGTCCTGCGCTGGGCGGGCCTCGGGTACGTCGCCTGGCTGGTGGTCGCCCCCTTCATGTGGCTGCCCCGCGGCGACAACATCGAGCTCACCTACGCGCCGTGGCAGCAGGTCGTCGACAACCTCGGCGTCGTCGCAGGTGTCCTCCTGCTCGCCGGTTCGGCGGCCGCCGCACTCAGTTCCTGGGGACGCCAGCGCAGGGCCCTGCCGTAGCGCGAGAATGTCGGACGCGGGCCGCGCGGAGGTGGCCGAGGACGGGGACGACAGGACGATGCGAACGACCACCCACTGGTTCACCGCCGCGGCGGTGCTCACCTTCGCATCGATCGTGATGGGTGCCGTCGTCTGCGCCACCCAGTCCGGCGCGTCCTGCCCGAACTGGCCGGGCTGCTACGCCGGCCAGTTCCTGCCCATACCCGCAGCCGGCCTGCAGACGAACCCGCTCGTCGAGTTCGCCCACCGGGTGGTCGCCGGCGCGACCGGGCCCGCCGTCCTCGTCGCCGCGATCCTCGGACGCCGGCTCGCCGACCCCCGTCCGCGGATCCTGGCGTGGGTCGCGCTGGCGGGTGCGCTCGCCGCCGGGGTGTTCGGGATGCTGACCGTCAGGATCGGCATCCCGTGGTGGATGGGCGTGATCGACCTCGCCTGCGCGCTGGCCGCCACCGTCGCGATGCTGCGGGCACGGCTGCTGCTCGGCCGTCCGCTCGCCGTCCCGAACCCGACGGCGCGGATCGCCTGGGCCGCCGTCGGCACCCTCGGCGTCCTGCACTTGCTGGGCATCGCCGTGGCAGGGGAGAACTCGTTCACCCGCTGCCTGAGCTGGCCGCTCGGCATCCTCGCTGCCGACCGGTGGCCGCTGCTGCAAGGGGTCCGAGTAGGCCTGGCCGGCCTGGCCGCGGTCCTCCTCGTCGTCGTGGTCGTCCGTTCGCTGCAACACCCGGGCCGGCGGGCGTGGGCCTGGCTGCTGGCCGGCCTGCTCGCCCTCGAACTGCTGCTGATGGGGGCGCTGCTCGCCGGCGCGGGGGGCGTGGGCCTGCGCACGGCGTACGCCGTCGTGGCCGCGGGCGTGTTCGGAGCCGCTGCCGTCCTCGCGTCGAGCGCCGGACTGGCCGTCGCCGCCGGGCACCCCGAGCGGGTCGCGCAGTCCCAGCCGGCATGAGCAAGAAGGCGCCTTTCGGCCCGCACAGCTGCGGGGGCACACTCACAGGGCAGCCACAGGCAGGGGAGAGCTCTCCCTGATCCGCGTCGTGTCGACTAACGTGATCGTCTTCACGACGTTTCAACCCCGTCCGCCACCCCCGTGACCGACGCGAGAGGAATCATGACCGAACCCGACGTGCTGCCCCCGGGCGTGCGCCTGTTCCACATCGGTCCCCAGAAGACCGGCACCACTGCGCTCCAGGCGTCTGCCGCGGCCTCTCGTGGCGCTCTCAGGGAGCACGGGGTCCTGTACCCCGGCGTCGCCGTCAACCACCGGCTGCCGATCGCGGCGCTGATGGGAAAGACGATCGGCTGGAAGACGGGTGAGGGCCAGTCGCCCGTCCCGGAGCGCTTCTACTGGACCCGGCTGGTCTCGGAGATGCAGGCGCACCCCGACCTGCGGGCCTGGTTCGGCCACGAGTACGGCGCGGGTGCCTCGATCGAGGTGATTCGCGAGGTCCACGAGACGTTCGGGGACGACCTGCACGTCCTGATCACGCTGCGCAGCCTCTCCCGGCTGTTGCCGTCGGTCTGGCAGGAGACCAACAAGGCCGCCGGCAACCGCGGCACGTTCGACAGGTGGCTGGAGAAGGCGTTCGACGAGGGCTCGCCGGTCAACGAGATCGTCCGGACGCGGCACGACCAGACGGCGCTGGTCCGCCGGTGGGCCGACATCGTCGGCGAGGACCACGTGACGGTCATCGTCCTGGACCCGACCGACCACGCGTTCCTCCACCACACGGTCGAGCGCCTGCTGGGCCTGCCGCAGGACCTGCTCGCCGAGGTGGACGCGGGGCTGCGCGCGGCGAACCGCAGCCTGACCGTTCCGGAGATCGAACTCTTCCGCCGCTTCAACAAGAAGCTCAGGGCCCACGACGTGACCTGGGCGCAGTACGACACCCTCGCCGTCCGCGGCGCCATCGCCCGGGTGCTCGGGCACCGTCGGCCACCGGCCCACGAGGCGCGGCTGACGATGCCGGACTGGGCGGCGGACCGGGCGGACGCCCTGTCGATCCGGAACGCCGAGGGTGTCGCCGCGAGCGGTGTGCGGGTGATCGGCGACCCGCACCTCCTGGCCCAGCCGGCCGTGCGCAGGCACTCCGACGCGGAGGACCACCAATCGGTCACGGACGTGCCGGTCGACCTGGCTGTGCACGCCATGCTGGGCCTCTCCGCGTCCGCGCTCGGGCTCACCCCCGCCTTCGAGGAGCCGCAGAACGCGGCGAAGTGGGTGAACCCGTTGTCACGGTTCACGGCGAAGGAACTGGCGACAGAGCTCTACCGGCGTGGCCGGGGGAAGCTGCAGCGCTGAACAGGTGGACCGGGCCGGGCCGGTTCGGGGCGATGCGATACCCTGTCCCGACTGTTGGTTCTACAGCGACGTTCGCCGGGACGCCCGGGGATGCGGAGTTCCGGGGAAGTAGGGCATGGACGTAGGCATCGCACTGGCGGGTTTGCTCGTCGGCATTGTCGTCGGCCTGACCGGAATGGGCGGCGGCGCCCTGATGACCCCCGTGCTGGTCTTCTTCTTCAAGGTGGACGCCCTCACCGCGATCTCCAGCGACGTCGTCAGCAGCCTCTTCATGAAGCCGGCCGGCGCGATCGTCCACATCGTGCGCAAGACCGCGAACCTGCAACTGGCCTTCTGGTTGTGCGTGGGGTCGGTTCCCTCCGCCTTCCTCGGAGCGATGTTCGTCGACCACCTCAAGGTGCTCCCCGGCTTCGAGCAGGTGCTCCTTGCGATGCTCGGCGTCGCGCTCCTGCTGGCGTCCTCGGGCCTGATCATCCGCGCCTGGTTCCAGATGACCCGTCGCAGCCTCCCGTGGGGCGAGGGCCCGGCGCCGATGGCGTCCGCGGAGGTCGAGGTCCGCAAGGTGGCCACGGTCGCGCTCGGTGCGCTGGGTGGTCTCATGGTGGGCATGACCTCCGTCGGCGCGGGGTCCCTGATCCTCACCCTGCTGCTGGTCCTCTACCCGCGGCTGAAGCCGTCCCAGCTCGTCGGCACCGATCTCGTCCAGGCCGTGCCGCTGGTCGCCGCGGCGTCCCTCGGCCACCTGATCTTCGGGCAGGTGTCGCTGGGGATCACCGGGTCGATGCTGATCGGCGCGATCCCCGGCACGTTCATCGGTGCCCAGATCTCGTCCCGTGCCCCGGGCGGTGTGATCCGCCGGGCGCTCGCGGTCCTGCTGATGGCCTCGGGGCTCAAGCTGCTGGGGGTCTCGACCCCCGTGGTGCTGATCGCCTCGGCCCTGGCCATCGTGGTCGGCCCGATCGCCTGGGCGGTCCTGCGCCGCCGGTACAGCCGGGCGCGGGGAGCGCCCCCGCCCGCCGAGGACGACCCTGAATCCATCGTGGAGGCCGTGAATGACCCCTGACACCATTGACTGGGACACGATCGCGAGCCTGCCCACGATCACCGTCGAGGCCGGTGACCTCGATGTCGCCGAACTCGTCCAGATCGGGCTGGTCGCGCCCACCCTCCGGCTGACGCACACCGCGCTCGCCGCGCTGGCCGACGTGGACGCCCTCGTCGTCCGCGACGTGGAGGCCACACCCCTGCTGCGCGGCTCCCGACGCGGGGACCTCGTCGACCTCGAACCGCTGCGCAGGGTTGCTCCCGTCTCGGACGTCCCCGGACTCCTGGACGACGAGGCGCCGGTCGACCTCGCCGTGGTGGTCCGGGAGGTGCCGTCCGCGGCCGACCTCGCCCGCGTGGACGCGCTCACCACGCCCCGCAGCCGGGTGCTGTGGATCGTGCTCGCCGGCCGCACGAGGGACGGGCGCGAGATCCTCGCGTCCATCCCGGAGGTGATCGCCGAGCGGCCGAGGGGCCACCACCAGGTGGTCAGGGTGCCCTGGCCCGCCCCGGGCAGCCGGGGAGTGTTCGAGCGTCCCCAGCTGCCGGACGCCGGCGCGGTGGCCGCGGCGAGGGGTGCCAAGCACTTCGTCGTCGTCGGCGCGGCGCATCCCGAGACCCGCCGCGTGGACCGCGGTGGCACCGTGGTCTTCTTCACCGGCCTGTCCGGGTCGGGCAAGTCCACGATCGCGAAGGCGCTGCGCGACTCCCTGGAGCAGCAGACGGACCGGGAGATCACGCTGCTCGACGGCGACGACGTCCGGCGGATGCTGTCGGCAGGCCTGGGCTTCGACGACGAGGGCAGGGCGGCCAACGTGCGCCGGGTGAGCTGGGTGGCCGCGCTCCTGGCCCGACACGGCGGCATCGCCATCACCGCGCTCATCGCGCCGTTCGCGGAAGGCAGGGCGGAAGCACGTCGGATGGCGGAGGAGGCGGGGGACTTCCTCGAGGTCTGGGTGTCGACAAGCATCGACGAGTGTGAGCGTCGTGACCGCAAGGGCCTCTACGCGCAGGCCAGGGCGGGTCGGATCCCGAACTTCACGGGGATCGACTCCCCGTACGAGGAGCCCGTCGACGCCGACCTCGTGATCGACACCGCGGAGGTGGGGATCTCCGAAGCCGTCGAGATCGTGGTCAGGGAACTCGCCGAGCGGGCCGTGCGCCGGGGAACCGAGTTGGGCCCCGTGGACGGCGCGCCCAGCCACGCCACGCAGGAGGAACTGGTGACCTATGACATCTGACGCCGCACTGGCTGCTGCCCTCGCCGAGGGCGCGGGACAGATCCTGCTCGGGCTCAGGTCCGGGGTCGACGAGGTGTCGGGGGCGGCGGGCGACCGCCTGTCCAACGAGTACCTGCTGGCCGAGCTGGCGACCCGCCGCCCCGACGACGCCGTCCTGTCGGAGGAGGCGAAGGACGACGCGTCCCGCCTCGACGCGGAACGGGTGTGGATCATCGACCCGCTCGACGGGACGCGCGAGTTCGCCGAGCGGACCGACGGGGCGTGGCGCACCGACTTCGCCGTCCACGTCGCGCTGTGGCAGCGCGGGGCCGGCCTGGTCGCCGGAGCCGTGGCGCTCCCTGCGCGTGGCCAGGTCTTCATCACCGAGCCGCCGGCCGTCCTGCCCGATCCGCGGGGCGGGGAGGTCCTGCGTCTCGCGGTGAGCCGCAGTCGCCCTCCCGAGCTCGTCCAGCGGATCGGCGAGGTGCTGCCGGTCGAACTGGTCGGCATGGGGTCGGCCGGGGTGAAGGCGATGGCGGTCGTCACCGGAGAGGTGGACGCCTACGTCCACGGTGGTGGACAGTACGAGTGGGACTCCGCCGCGCCGGTCGCGGTGGCCGCAGCCGCAGGGCTGCACACGAGCCGACTGGACGGCTCGCCGCTGGTCTACAACAATTCCAGTCCCTGGCTGCCTGACCTGGTGGTGTGCAGGAAGACCGACGCGCCGCGGCTGCTCGCAGTCCTGGCGCAGATCGAAGGAGGACGATGACTGGCTACGTCTTGAGCCAGCTCCGCGCACTGGAGGCCGAGAGCATCCACATCATCCGGGAGGTGGCGGCGGAGATGCAGCGTCCCTGCCTGCTCTTCTCGGGGGGCAAGGACTCCGTGGTGATGAGCGTGCTGGCGCGAAAGGCGTTCGCTCCCGCCCGCATCCCCTTCCCGTTCATGCACGTCGACACGGGGCTCAACTTCCCCGAGGTGATCGCCTTCCGGGACTGGTGGATGGACCAGCTGGAGGTGCAGCTCGTCGTGGCCTCGGTCCCGGAGGCGATCGAGCGCGGCCTCGTGCAGGAGGAACCGAACGGGTCCCGGAACCGGATCCAGACCCCGGTCCTGCTGGACGCGGCGGAGAAGCACCGCTTCGACGCCCTGTTCGGCGGCGCGCGCCGCGACGAGGAGAAGGCCCGCGCCAAGGAGCGCGTGTTCTCCTTCCGCGACGAGTTCGGCCAGTGGGACCCGAAGAACCAGCGTCCCGAGCTGTGGAACCTCTACAACGGGCGGGTCAACTCCGGGGAGAGCATCCGGGTGTTCCCGCTGTCGAACTGGACCGAGCTGGACACCTGGGCCTACATCGCCGAGGAGGAGATCCCGCTGCCGAACCTGTACTACGCGCAGGAGCGGGACGTCGTGAAGCGCGACGGCATGCTCTACGCGGTGAACGAGTTCATCACCCCGAAGGACGGCGAGGAGATCCAGCGGTTGAGCGTCCGCTACCGCACGATGGGCGACGCGAACCTGACCGCAGCGGTGGAGTCGGTCGCCGACACGAACGAGACGATCGTGGAGGAGATCTCCGCCGCACGGCTCACGGAGCGGGGCGCGACCCGTGGTGACGACAAGGTGAGCGAGGCCGCCATGGAGGACCGCAAGAAGGAAGGCTACTTCTGATGAGCATGGACCTGTTGCGGTTCGCCACGGCCGGAAGCGTCGACGACGGCAAGAGCACCCTGATCGGCCGCCTGCTGTACGACTCGAAGGCGATCTTCATCGACCAGTACGAGGCGGTGGAGCGGGTCAGCACGCAGCGCGGCGACGACTACGTCGACCTCGCGCTGCTCACCGACGGGCTGCGGGCCGAGCGTGAGCAGGGCATCACGATCGACGTCGCCTACCGCTACTTCGCCACGCCAAAGCGGAAGTTCATCATCGCCGACACCCCCGGGCACCCGCAGTACACGCGGAACATGGTCACCGGGGCCTCGACGGCCGACGCGGCGCTGATCCTCGTGGACGCGCGGAAGGGGATGACCGAGCAGAGCAGGCGGCACTCCTTCCTCGCCACGCTCCTGGGCGTGAAGCACCTCGTGGTCTGCATCAACAAGATGGACCTGGTGGACTTCGACGAGGGTGTCTACAACCGGATCGTGGAGGAGTTCACCTCCTTCGCCAGCCGGCTCAACGTCGGCGACCTGGCGTTCATCCCGATCTCCGCGCTGCAGGGCGACAACGTGGTGACGCGGAGCGAGCGGACGCCGTGGTTCGACGGCCCCGCGCTGCTCTACCACCTCGAGCACCTGCACGTCGCGTCCGACCGGAACCTCACCGACGTGCGGTTCCCGGTGCAGTACGTGATCCGTCCGCAGTCGGCGAAGGCTCGCGACTACCGCGGCTACGCCGGCGAGGTAGCCAGTGGCGTGATCAAGGTCGGCGACCCGATCATGGCCCTGCCCAGCGGCTTCACGACGACCGTCGCCGCCATCGACACCCCGACCGGTCCGGTCGACGAGGCGTTCCCGCCCATGTCGGTGGTGCTGCGGCTGGCGGACGAGATCGACATCAGTCGCGGCGACATGCTGGTGCGTCCGAACAATGCCCCCGAGGGGGTGCAGGAGCTGGACCTGCGGGTGTGCTGGATGGACGAGACCACCGCGCTCGCGCCGGGCCGGATGCTCGCGATCAAGCAGACCACCGTGTGGGCGCGGGCCAAGGTTCGCGAGGTCGTCTACCGGGTCGACGTGAACACGCTGCACCGCGACGAGAGCGCCAACACGCTCGACCTGAACGAGATCGGGCGGGTGCGGCTGCGCTGCACGCGGCCACTGTTCATGGACTACTACGCCGACAACCGGGCCACCGGAGCGGTGATCCTTGTCGACGAGGCGACCAACCGGACGGTGGGCGCGGGCTTCCTCGCCTGAGCGGCACGGTGGCGAAGTGGGCGGGGTGACGCAGGCGCTGCCTCCGGGCGCGCGGCTCTTCCACGTCGGCCCTCCCAAGACGGGGACGACGGCGCTGCAGGCTGCGGCCGCCGCGCAGCGCGAGGAGTTGCTGGCCCACGGCGTCCGCTACCCGGGGACCAGCCGCAACCATCGGCTGGCCGTGGCGTCCTTCCTCGGCCGGAGCAGCGGCTGGATCGCCTCCGGAGGGGGCGACGCGCCGTCGATCCGGCACTGGTACAGCCTGGTCGGTGAACTCGAGTCCGAGCAGACCCGCCGCACGTGGTTCGGCCACGAGTACGCCGCGCACGCCGACGCCGCCCAGATCCGCCGCTTCGCGGATGAGCTCGGCAGCGCGCTGCAGGTGGTGATCACCCTGCGGAGCTTCGGCGGGATGCTGCCGTCGATGTGGCAGGAGCACCTGAAGATCGGCGGTGGGCGCAGGGCGTTCGAGCCGTGGTTGAAGTCGGTGCTGCGGCCGCGGCGTCCGCAGGACAGGGCGGCGAGCGAGCGGCACGACCACGTCGCGATGCTGGAACGGTGGGTGTCCGGTGTCGGCAGCGACCGGGTGACGGTGGTCGTCCTCGACGCTGCCGACCGCGGCTTCGTGTTCCGAGCCTTCGAGGACCTGCTCGGGTTGCCGTCCGGCCTGCTCGTCGCCCCGGCGGGCGCGACGAACCGCAGTCTCACCGTTCCCGAGGTGGAGTTGCTGCGCCGGCTCAACCAGCTGACCCGGGCGGAGGAGCTTCCCTGGGCGGACCACGAGCGCCTGGTCGTCCGCGGCGCCGTGGAACGCATGCTGGCTGCGCCGGCGGGCCCGCAGCGCCTGGAGGTGCCGGGGTGGGCGGTACCGCTGGCGAGCCGGGAGTCGGAGCGCGTCGCT
This sequence comes from Propionicimonas sp., assembly GCF_049840635.1. Classification (GTDB taxonomy): domain Bacteria; phylum Actinomycetota; class Actinomycetes; order Propionibacteriales; family Propionibacteriaceae; genus Propionicimonas. The sequence goes on along the minus strand of NZ_JASGKL010000005.1, from coordinate 1,016,140 downwards.
GCGGCCGTCCGGGAGTCCGGGGTGAGGATCGTCGGGGACGTGGACCGGCTCGCGGAGCCGGTGCGGGAGGCGTCCGAACCGGTCGACCACCGGCAGGTCACGGAGGTGCCGCTCAGCGTCGCGGTCGAGGCGGTCGCGGGCATCCTTGCGGCGGCCACGGGACGCGAACCTGACTTCAGCAGGACGCCGGAGCGGGCCGGGCGGCAGGCGCTGGTGCACCTGGACGACGACACGCGCGCCTTCGGCGAGGTGGGGCTGCGCCGCCTGGTGGGCGAGGGGATCGCGCGTGCGAGCGGGGGTCTTCGCGGGCTCGGCTATGCCGCGCGCGGATGGCGGACCGGCCGGCGCTGAGCGGAATAGCCGGCGCGCTAGAGTAGTTGAGTCTGGTGAACTCAACTTTGCCTCTCCCAAGGAGAAACCACCTACATGGACACCGAGAAGCTGACCACCCGCAGCCGGGACGCGGTGTCGGCTGCTGTGCGCACCGCCCTCACCAACGGCAACCCCAGTGCTGAGCCGGTCCACCTCCTGCACGCCCTCCTGCTGGTGCCGGAGAACCCCGTCGCACCGCTGCTGACCGCCGTCGGCGCCGATCCGGCCGTCGTGGACGCCGCCGCGCGGGGCGCCATCACGAAGCTGCCGTCCGCCCAGGGCTCTTCGGTCTCCCAGCCGTCGATGTCGGGCGGGCTGGCCCGCGTCCTCGCCGACGCGCAGACGCGCGCCCAGCAGCTGGGGGACGCGTTCGTCGCGACCGAGCACCTGCTGCTCGGGCTGGCCGCCGTGCAGACCGACGCCCGCAAGATCCTGAACGACCTCGGGGTGAGCGTCGAGAAGCTGAACGAGGCGTTCGCCGCGGCCCGCGGCACCAAGCGGGTCACCTCGCCGGAGGACGAGGGTTCGCAGTCCGCGCTGGACAAGTACTCGGTCGACCTCACCGCGAAGGCGCGCGAGGGCCGCCTCGACCCGGTGATCGGCCGGGACGCAGAGATCCGTCGCGTGGTCCAGGTGCTGGCCCGGAGGACGAAGAACAACCCGGTGCTGATCGGCGAGCCCGGCGTCGGCAAGACCGCCGTCGTCGAGGGCCTCGCGCAGCGCGTGGTGGCCGGCGACGTGCCGGATTCGCTGAAGGACCGCCGCGTGGTCTCGCTGGACCTGGCGTCCATGGTGGCCGGGGCGAAGTACCGCGGTGAGTTCGAGGAGCGGCTGAAGGCCGTCCTGAACGAGATCAGGGACGCCGAGGGGCGGATCATCACGTTCATCGACGAGCTGCACACGGTGGTCGGGGCCGGCGCGTCCGGCGACTCGTCGATGGACGCGGGCAACATGCTCAAGCCGATGCTGGCCCGCGGCGAGCTGCGGATGATCGGCGCGACCACGCTGGACGAGTACCGCGAGCGGATCGAGAAGGACCCGGCGCTGGAGCGGCGGTTCCAGCAGGTGTTCGTCGGGGAGCCCAGCGTGGAGGACACGATCGCGATCCTGCGCGGGCTGCGGCAGCGGTACGAGGCGCACCACAAGGTGCGGATCACCGATTCCGCGCTGGTCGCGGCCGCGTCCCTGTCGAACCGGTACATCACGTCGCGACAGCTGCCGGACAAGGCCATCGACCTGATCGACGAGGCCGCGTCCCGGCTGCGGATGGAGATCGACTCGTCCCCGGAGGAGATCGACCAGCTCCGCCGTGACATCGACCGGATGACCATGCAGGCGTTCGCGCTGGAGAAGGAGGAGGACGCCAACTCGCGTGAGCGCTACGCGCGGCTGACGGCCGAACTGGCGGACGCGAAGGAGGAACTGCGCGGTCTCGAGGCGCGGTGGGAGGCCGAGAAGTCGGGCCTGAACCGGGTCGGGGAGATCGCCGAGCACATCGACAAGCTGCGGGTGGACGCGGAACGGGCGCAGCGTGAGGGCGACCTGACCAGGGCGTCGCAGATCCTGTACGGGGAGATCCCGGCGCTCGAGGCCGAGCGGGCCGCGGCGGCGGAGGCCGAGCAGGCCACGACGCCGATGGTGAGCGAGGAGGTGTCGGCGTCCGACATCGCCGAGGTCGTCTCGGCGTGGACGGGGATCCCCGTCGGCAAGATGCTGCAGGGCGAGAGCGAGAAGTTGCTCAGCATGGAGGAGCACCTCGGCGAGCGGCTGATCGGCCAGCGGCGGGCCGTGGAGGCGGTGGCGGACGCGGTCCGTCGGTCGCGGGCGGGGATCTCCGACCCGAACCGTCCGACCGGGTCGTTCCTGTTCCTCGGCCCGACCGGTGTCGGCAAGACCGAGCTGGCGAAGTCGCTGGCGGACTTCCTGTTCGACGACGAGCACGCGATGGTGCGGATCGACATGAGCGAGTACGGCGAGAAGCACTCGGTCTCGCGGCTGGTCGGGGCGCCCCCGGGCTACATCGGCTACGAGGAGGGCGGCCAGCTCACTGAGGCGGTGCGGCGCCGTCCGTACTCCGTTGTACTACTCGACGAGGTGGAGAAGGCACACCCGGAGGTGTTCAACATCCTGCTGCAGGTGCTGGACGACGGCCGGCTCACCGACGGCCAGGGCCGGACGGTGGACTTCCGCAACGTGATCCTGATCCTCACGTCGAACCTGGGCTCGCAGTTCATGGCGGACCCGAAGCTGCAGCCGGAGACGAAGCGCGAGGCCGTGATGGGGGTCGTGCGGCAGGCGTTCAAGCCGGAGTTCCTGAACCGGCTGGACGAGATCGTGGTTTTCGATCCGCTGGGCACGGAGGAGCTGAGCCGGATCGTGGACATCCAGCTGCGCTGGCTGAACAAGCGCCTGGCCGACCGCCGGATCACCGTCGAGGTCAGCCCGGCCGGCAAGGACTGGCTCGCGCTCACCGGCTTCGACCCGGTCTACGGCGCGCGTCCGCTGAAGCGCCTCGTCCAGACCACGATCGAGGACAGCCTGGCGCGCCGCGTCCTCTCCGGCGACATCACCGACGGCGACACCGTCCACTTCGACGTCGCCCCCGACGGCGGCGGCCTCGCCCTCGTCTGACCGGCCGGCCGTCCACTCCAAGGTGGGCGGTTTGTCGTGACTACGCCGCAGAAGGGTCCACTTCAGGGTGGACGGGAGCTGTGTGCGCCGTCGTTGTCGTCCCGCGCATCGTCTTGTCATCCCGGGCCTGACCGGGATCTCCGGGACAAGGCGGACTGCACGGACGCCGGAGATCCCGGCTTTCGCCGGGATGACGGGGTCGCCCGTCCACTTCAAGGTGGACGGATTGTCGTGACGACGCCGCACAACCGTCCACTCCAAGGTGGGCGGGAACTGGGTGCGCGTCGTCCCACGTTTCGTTGTCATCCCGGGCTTGACCCGGGATCTCCGTGTGGGTGGTGTCGGCGGCGTCGCCGAGATCCCGGCTTTCGCCGGGAGGACGGGGTCGGCCGTCCAGTTCAAGGTGGACGGATAGTCGTGACTACGCCGCACAACCGTCCACTTCAAGGTGGACAGGAGCTGTGTGCGCCGTCGTTGTCGTCCCGCGCTTGGTTGTCATCCCGGGCTTGACCCGGGATCTCCGTGTGGGCGCTGGCGGTCTGTGTCGCCGAGATCCCGGCTTTCGCCGGGATGACAAAGGTCGGCCGTCCAGTTCAGGGTGGACGGATAGTCGTGACTACGCCGCACAACCGTCCACTTCAGGGTGGACGGGAGCTGTGTGCGCCGTCGTCCCACGCTTCCTTGTCATCCCGGGCTTGACCCGGGATCTCCGTGTGGGTGGTGTCGGCGGCGTCGCCGAGATCCCGGCTTTCGCCGGGAGGACGGGGTCGGCCGTCCAGTTCAAGGTGGACGGATAGTCGTGACTACGCCGCACAACCGTCCACTCCAAGGTGGACAGGAGCTGGGTGCGCGTCGTCCCACGCTTTCGTTGTCATCCCGGGCTTGACCCGGGATCTCCGCGTTGTTGCCGTCGGCAGTTGTTGTGGACATCCGGCGTCCCTGGGAACGCCGGGCAACTCAGCCCGGGACTCCGGACGTGGCTCCCGCGCGCGTGCGCGTCCTCAGAGGCCGAAGGTGATGGTCACCTTGCCATCGGAGAGCGTCGCGTACACCGAGTGGATGCTGGAGTAGCCGCGCCAGTGGATCCCGTTGGTCGAGTAGCAGTAGACGCGGGTCTTCACTGACACGTTGCCGGTGGCGCTGCCGGCGGCGAAGAGCTTCGGCTTGAGCTTCTTCATCGCGTTGCTGCCGCTGGTCACGTCCCAGTTGATCGTGGCGGGCCGGACCTTGTTCTTGCCGGGGAGCCACGTCGAGAAGCCACAGCCCTTCGGAGTGAGGGAGTGCTTGGCGATGCACGAGTCCAGCTTGGCCTGGGCGGCCTTACGGATGGCGGAGACGCCCGAGTCGCTGAGCTTCACGGTGACGGTGGCGGGGTCCGCGCCCGCCGTGGTGTCGACGACGTCGATGGTGCCGCCGGAGATCCGGTACCACTGGTCGGCGCTGGCGATCGTGTACTGGCCGGGGAAGACGTTGGCGTTGTCGGTGAACGCCACCCCGTTGACCGTGAGCTCGACGCCCTGTGCGGCGGAGGCGTCCACCGGAAGCGGAACGGCGACGCTGTCCAGGAGCCAGACCCCGGAGACCAGGCTGGCATCGAAGGTCGTGCTGACCGGGGTGGACCCGAGGGTGTAGCTCGCGGACACGGTCTGGTGGTCGGAACCGGTGCCTGCCGTGGTGGTGATGTCGCTGATCGGGGCGGCGGCGAGGCTCGCGGCCAGGACGTCGTCAGTGAGCAGTGACCTCTCGGTGGGCGGGGCGGCGGCGTAGGACAGGGCTGTGGCCGAGTCGCCGCTGGCGAGTGCCTCAAGGTAGCCGCGGACGGCGGACGCGGCATCGGCTGACTGGGGAGGCGCGGAGGCGGATGCCCCTCCCGACGATGGGCCGGTCGTGGCCCCCGTGCTCGGGGTGGTGGTGGCGGTGCTGCCCCTGGTCAGAGCGGACACTGCGATCAGGATGATGATGAGCCCGCCGACGCCGAGCGCGATCAGGAGGGGCACCCTGTTCTTCGGCTTCTGCGGCGGGCCACCGTTCGGGGCCTGCGGAGGTTGGCCCTGCCCGTAGGTCGCCTGCCCGGGGTACTGCTGCCCGTAGGGAGGCTGGCCCGCGTAGGGCTGTCCGCCCTGGCCCGCGTACTGCTGCCCTGGGTACTGCTGGCCGGGCTGGCCCGGGTAAGGCTGTGCGTAGCTTGCGCCCTGGGGAGCGGAGTACGGTACGCCGGCCTGCGGATACTGCCCGTACTGCGCCGCCCCTGAGCCGGGCTGGGGCGGGTACTGCTGCCCGTACGGCTGGGGCTGACCGTACTGCTGGCCCGGGTACGGGTTCTGCTGCGAGGGCTGGCCGTACGGCTGCGGCTGCACCGGCGGTTGCGGCTGGCCATAGGAAGGCTGACCGGGGGCCCGGGGCTGGCCGCCGTCCGGGTTCACGGGCTGGCCGGGAGGTTGTGCAGGGAAGACCGGCGGCCCGTACTGCAGCGTCTGCTCGGGTATGGCCTGGGTTGGTGCATCGGACGGATCCGTGCTGGCGGGGGGAGATGGCTGGCTGCCCGGCTGCTGCGGGGGAGCCGCGGGATCGCTGGCTGCCGGCTCGCCAGCACCCGGCCGTGGCCGCTGCGGCGTCTCGTCCATCGGGTTCTGATCGTTGGTCACGGTCGCTCCCACAGTCCTTCGTCTTGGTGGCTGTCACCCTAGCGGCCGGACGTCGGTATGGATCAGGACTCGGGCAGGTCGGCGTCCGGATCGATGAGGACGGCCGGACTGACCCCGAAGGCCTCCGCGAGGTGGTAGAGGGTGTCGAGGCGAGGATTGCCGCGTCCGAGCTCCCTTGTGACGGGGTCGCGGGTGTTGTTCCGCGAGTGCTCGATGTTCTGGATCTGGTTCCGCGAGACGCCCGAGAGGTGGGCGAGCTCCTCCTGCGTGAGCTTCCGCTGTCGACGCAGGTCGTACACCTTCCTGCCGAGTTGCCTGGCCGCCCTGTCGAGCTGGGCGGGGTCGGCGGGCACAGCCCCACCCTCTCGGCCGACTGTGCAGGAGTCAGCCCAATGCATTGGGTATTGCGCAATCCAGTGTGCGCAGGGACGGCCCGCGGCGGGCGAGGGCCATCCGTTGCCGGAAGGCCATCCGATTCGACGGAGGTGCGCGGCCCTCAGTGGTGCTGTGCTGAGATCCCGGGTCAAGCCCGGGATGACGGTGCTGGGGTGGGCCGTTCAGCTTCGGGTCCGGTGGTGGGTGGTCTGCGAGGCGAACGGACACGCGGATTCAACGGAGGGTGTGTGGCGGTCCGTGCCCGCTGTGCTGAGATCCCGGGTCAAGCCCGGGATGACGGTGCTGGTGTGGGTTGTTCGGGTTCGGGTCGGGTGGTGGTGAAGGAGGTTCGCAAGGCGCCTGGTCAGGGGGCATATGCCAGCCAACGGATCGGCTGGGGCGTGTCGTGGCCACACCCCAGCCTCGGGGCCGCGACCGAGGCCCTCGGCGCAGGCTCCATCCTGTCGTACCGCTGGACCACCCTTCGCGCCGCGGTCGCAACCCCCTCAGGCCGCGACCCGCCCATCCCGGCCCGCGACCCGGCCTCAGGCCGCGGCGGATCCTGCCGCGGCCGCCCCTTCCTCCGCGGTCCCGTTTCGTTCGCGCGCGGCGGCGACCCTTCGTGCGGTCGTGGTGCCACGTCCGTCGGTGGCGCCACTTGCTGAGGCGGTTGCTCCGTCCCGTCCCGTCGCGGTGGTCGCGTCCGGCTGCCCCTTGAAGACCCTGATCCGCCCTGGGGTGGGTCGGTCCCGGTCGCCGGGGACGCGCCGCCCACCGCGGCGGCTCCGGCCGTGCGCGCGCAGAATCGCTGGTGCCGCACCGGCTTCCGCTGCGGGTCCTGGCGAGCGGGCGGGACCGCTTCGGGTACTCCGTCAGGACCCAGTCGCATCAGCCACTGGTCGCGCACGCCGTAGCGGGCGGGCTCGACGAGCGCATGGTGGTGGTGGCAGAGCAGGACGAGGTTCGACAGAGCCGTCACGCCGCCGGCCCTCCACGGCACGATGTGGTGGGCTTCGCAGGCGTTGGGTCGGGTCTGGCAGCCGGGGAAGGCGCAGCCGCCGTCCCTGAGCATGAGCGCTGTGCGGATGGCGGGCGTGACCAGGCGGTTCGCTCGCCCGACGTCCAGCACCTCACTGGCGCCACCGAGGACGGCCGGGACCAGGTCGGCGTCGCAACACAGCCGGCGCAACTCCCCGGCCGACAGCTGCTCGCCGTCTGCGATCAGCCCGGCCCCCGCAGCGCCTCGCCGGAGGGCCTCGTGGTCGAGCGTCACAACCACGCGCGGCCGGTCGCCGCCGACCGAGGGACCCTGTCGCCCACGCTCCCGGTCGCGGATCATCGCCACCAGTGCGTCGGCGCGTCGTTGCCCCGGCGTCGGGCTCACGGCCAGCGGGTCGCGCTCCTCCAGGGCGGTGCGACGTTGCGACTCCATGTAGGCGTCGAGCTGCACCAGCCACGCCTCCGCGTCCGTGCGCGGCAGGCTGCCCCGGAAGGAGACCGAGCCGTTGCCGTCCCGGAAGAAGACCAGCGACCGGTTGCGGTGGGCGGCCTCCGCCTCGCGCTGCAGCCGCTGCTCGAGCTGTTCGTCCGCCGAGGCCGGCGCCACCGCCGCGAGCACGTCGCCCGCTGCCCTGGCCAGGCGGTCGGCGTCCATCGTGGACGCCAGCCCGACCATCACTCGTTCCGCGCTCGCGCGCTGGGCGTCGTCGAGCTGGGACGCCAATGAGCCCAGGACGTCGGTGATCGCCTTCGCCTGCCCGGCTCCGATCCGTCCGTCCGCCGCCGCGGCACCCACCGCGGGATGGTCGGCCAGTGCACGGGAGCGGTGCAGCAGCCCGGCGGACTCCCGGCGGGAGAGGTTGCCGTCGATCGACAGCCACGACGAGGTCGGTGTGCCGGACGCGCGCTCGGCGGCCTGCACCCGATCAGCCTCCCCGATCAGGAGTTGCGCGAGCGCCGTGACCCTGTCGGCCAGCACCCGTGCACTCCGGGCCCACTCCAATCTGGTCGGCGCCGGCAGCCCTGACCGGTCCTGATCGACCCGGTCGAGCAGGTCCCTGATGGACGCCAGCACCTGCCCCGCCGGCAGCGTGCCGGCGGTCGCGGGACCGGTCTGGAACTCCATGACTCCAGTGAAACACTCGCCTCCGACATTTTCGAGCACCTGAGCGATTTTCGGTGTTGTCCGAATGTTGCAGACCCACTGTCATCTCTCAGGACATCGGTGACGGTTCTGCGTCAGGACATCGGTGACGGTTCCGGGGTTCTTGGTGGTGACACTTCCTCGGCAGGGTTGGCCGGATGGCTGCCAACGACCCCATCGATCCTGTTGTCCGTCTCGCGATCGCCGAGTGGCCCGACGACGCCCCTCGTGGTGCGGTGTCGACGTTCTGTGCCGAGCACGGAATCTCGCGCAAGTCGTTCTACGAGCTGCGCAAACGGGCACGGGTCAACGGGCAGGCGGCGGTCCTCGAACCGAGGTCGCGGCGGCCGAGGTCGTCCCCGACGCGGCTGAGCGAGCAGGTGAAGGCGCAGGCGGTCGCGGTCCGCAAGGTGCTGGAGTCCTCCGGGTTGGATCACGGCCCGATCAGCGTGCACGACAAGATGACCGCGATGGGCCTGCCGGTGGTGCCCTCCACCGCAGCGTTGGCCCGCATCTTCCGCCAGGCCGGCGTGGCCCGGGCCGAGCCGAAGAAGAGGCCACGGGCCGCGTGGCGCCGGTTCGTCTATCCGGCACCGAACGCGTGCTGGCAGCTCGACGCGACCGAGTACGTGCTCACCGGTGGCCGAAAGTGTGTGGTCTTCCAGCTGATCGATGACCACTCCCGCTACGCGGTCGCCTCCCACGTCGCCTGGAGCGAAACCTCCGCTGCGGCGATCGCGGTGGTCGACAAGGGCATCGCCGCCCACGGCGTCCCCCAACGCCTCCTCAGTGACAACGGTGCCGCGCTCAACCCGTCCCGGCGCGGTGTCACCGGACAACTCTTCACCCACGTGACCCGGATGGGCATCCACGCGATCACCGGCAAGCCCTACAAGCCGACCACCCAGGGCAAGAACGAACGCTTCCACCAAACCCTGTTCCGCTGGCTCGACGCCCAACCCCTCGCCGAGTCCCTGGCGGAACTGCAAGCCCAGGTCGACACCTTCGACCGGATCTACAACACCCAGCGGCCCCACCAAGGCCTGCCCGGCCGGGTCACCCCCGAGACCGCCTGGCTCGCCACTCCGAAAGCCGCACCACCCCGCCCCCTGACCAGCCAGCCGACCCCTCCCCGCCCCCGCAAGCGACGCCGACCCGCACCGGCGCCCGACCTGCCCGCCGGCACCGTGATCCGCCACCTGACCAGCCAAGGAACCTTCGGACTCGACAACGTCCGATACCTCGTCGGCCCCGAACACGGCCTCGCCGAAGTCCTCGTCCAGCAACACGACGACCAGATCACCGTCATCGACCACAACGGCGAGATCCTCCTGGAAACCACCCGACCAGCGGCCGGGGTGACCTACGTCGGCCGGACCCGCAGCACCCACCGAACGTCACCGAAGTCCTGACACACGATCCGTCACCGATGTCCTGATGCTGAACTGTCACCGCTGTCCTGAGACATCACAATGTTGCAGACCCACGGCAGCCGACCGCGGCGCACCCCGTCAGCCCTGCGCAATAGAGTCAGCCCAACGAGTTGGGAGGGATGCGGTGCGGCTCGAGGACATCCTCATCGGGGCGAAGCTGGTCGGCGTCGTGCCCGGCGAACACGTGGACGCGCTGCACACCGCGTGGCACGGGCAGGACGCCGTCGGCCTGGTGTTCCGCCGCGCCGACGGTTCGATCAGCGAACGCGTCCTGTATCGCGCCGACGAGGACGCACTGGCGCCCGCCGCGTCGAAGGGCCGTCCGTTCGACGCCCCGGGCAGCGACTTCAAACTGGCCGCGGAGGCGCAGCGGATCACCCTCGCCGGTCTGTTCGACCCGATGGTGGCCGTCGCCACGAGCGCGGTGGAACCGCTGCCGCACCAGCTCCGCGCCGTATACGGCGAACTCCTTCCCCGCACGCCACTGCGGTTCCTGCTGGCCGACGACCCCGGCGCAGGCAAGACGATCATGGCCGGCCTCTACATCAAGGAGCTGATCCTCCGCCAGGACGTCCGCCGATGCCTCGTGGTCGCTCCCGGTGGCCTCGTCGACCAGTGGCAGGACGAACTCTTCTTCAAGTTCGGGCTGCGCTTCGACATCCTCTCTCCCGGCATGGCCGAGGCATCCCTGGGCGGTTCGGTCTTCGAGAGACACCCGCTCCTGATCGCCCGGATGGACCAGCTCTCCCGCACCGACGAACTGCTGGAGGCCGCCCAGGACGCCGAATGGGACCTGGTCGTCGTGGACGAGGCGCACCGGATGAGCGCGCACTACTTCGGCAACAAGCTCACCAAGACCCGGCGGTTCCAGCTCGGCGAGCTCCTCGCCTCCCGCACGCGTCACCTGCTGTTGATGACGGCCACCCCCCACTCCGGCAAGGAGGAGGACTTCCAGCTGTTCCTGAGTCTGCTCGATCCCGACGGTTTCGAGGGACGCTTCCGCCAGGGCGTCCACGACACCGGGACGCAGGGCCTGATGCGCCGGATGGTGAAGGAGGACTTGCTCACCTTCGAGGGCCGGCCCCTGTTCCCCGAGCGGATCGCGATCACGGTGCCGTACCGGCTGAGCGATGCCGAGGAGCAGCTCTACCAGCAGGTCACCGAGTACGTCCGGGAGGGAATGAACCGGGCCGACCGGCTCGACGACAGCCGCCGCAACACCGTCGGATTCGCCCTCACCGTGCTGCAGCGGCGGCTCGCGTCCAGCCCGGAGGCGATCCACCAGTCGCTGATCCGGAGGGCGGCCCGGCTGCGCCAGCGCCGTGAGGCGCTCGAACGGGGTGAGACGCCCGAGCCGCCGACGCGCGACACCGACCTGCTCGACGCGGACGAGTTTGCAGCCGACGACGTGGAGACCATCGAGGAGGAACTCGTCGACGCCGCGACCGCGGCCCGCACGATCGCCGAGCTCGACGTCGAGCTCGCCGACCTGGACCGCCTGGTCGGGGCGGCGGCCCACGTGGTCGCGTCCGGCACCGACCGGAAGTGGGCCGAGCTGCGCACGATCCTCGAGTCCGGTGTGCCGGACGCGGCGGGCGGCACCTCCGTCGCGACGGACCGCCCTGGGAGCGGGCCCTCCTCGCCGCAGGGGAAGCTGATCGTCTTCACCGAGCACCGCGACACCTTGAACTACCTGCGCCGCCGCATCGCCACCGTTCTCGGGCGGCCGGACGCGGTCGTGGCGATCCACGGCGGGGTGCAGCGGACGGAGCGGCGCCGGCTCACCGAGGAGTTCACCAAGAACCCCGACTGTCGCATCCTGCTCGCCACGGACGCGGCCGGCGAGGGCCTGAACCTCCAGGCCGCACACCTGATGGTGAACTACGACCTGCCCTGGAATCCGAACCGGATCGAGCAGCGGTTCGGCCGCATCCACCGGATCGGGCAGACCGAGGTCTGCCGGCTCTGGAACCTGGTCGCCGACAACACCCGGGAGGGCGAGGTCTTCACTCGCCTGCTGGGCAAGATCGAGGAGCAGCGCCAGGCCTACGGCGGCAAGGTCTTCGACGTCCTCGGAGAGGCGTTCGCCGAGCGTCCGCTGCGCGAGCTGCTGATCGAGGCCGTCCGGTACGGCGAGCAGCCGGAGGTGCGGGCCCGGATGGAGCAGGTGATCGACGAACGCGTCGCGGAGGGCCTGCCCGAGCTGATCGCCGAACGCGCCCTCGCCGCGGAGGTGCTGAACGAGTCCGAGGTCGCCGAACAGCGGCGGCGGATGGACGAGGCCAGGGTGCGAAGGCTCCAGCCGCACTACATCGAACTGGCGTTCCGGGCGGCCTTCACCCGCCTTGGCGGCCGGCTGTCCCGGCGCGAAGCGGGTCGGTTCGAGATCACCCACGTCCCGGCCGCTCTCCGCGTCGGACGGACGGTGGCGACCCGCTACGAGCGGGTGGCCTTCGACCAGGCGCGAGTGGAGGTGCCGGACGGTCCGCGCGCGGACCTGCTCGCTCCCGGGCATCCGCTCCATGACGCCGTGATGGCCGCCGCGATCGAGAAGTGGGGGCCGAGCCTGGAACGCGGCACTGTCCTCGTGTCGCCGACGGCCACGGCGCCGTCCCTGCTGGTCGGTGTCGTGGAGGAGATCACCGACGCCACGGGGGCGAGCGTGGCGCGGCGCTTCGGCTACGCCTTCGTCGACCCGCGCGGGACGGTGCGGGACGCGGGCCCGGCCCCTTACCTGGACTGCGTGGCGCTGCCGGAGGTGGCGACGAGCGCCGCGGTCGCGGGGTCGACGCACCCCGGCATCGACCGGGATGCCACCTCTTGGTCGAGTGCGGAAGTCGCGGCCACCAGCTGGTTCGTGGCAGAGCGCCTGCCGGCCTATCTGGCCGAGGTCGGCGCCGCCCGCGCGGCGGAGCTGCAACGAGCGCGGGAACGGGTCGTGCAGCGCCTGCACCAGGAGATCAACCGGCTCGCCGCCGAGGCGATCGTGGTGGCCGGACGCGAGCGCGCCCACGCGCAGGGGGGATCGGCTGCCGCAGCGCCGCGCGGCCCGAGCGCCGAGGCGCTGTCGCGGCGGGCGTCCGAACTGGAGGCGCGGCTCGACCATCGGCTGGCGGAGATCGACCGCCAGCGGGCCCTCTCCACCCGGCCGCCGCGCGTGGTCTGCGCAGCGCTGGTGATCCCGGCGTCGGCCCTGCCCGGGGCGGCCCCGGACGTCCGCGATGAGGTCGTCGCCGCCGCCCGTGCCGCCGTGGCGACGAAGGAAGTCGAACGCAGGGGCGTGGAGCTCGTGCTGGCCAGCGAGCGCGCACTGGGCCGGTCGCCGGTCGAGCAGCCGTTCAACAACCCCGGCTTCGACGTCCTGTCCGGTGTTCCGGGCGGCGACCCCGTCCGGATCGAGGTGAAGGCGCGGATCGCTGGCGCAGACGACTTCTTCGTTACCCACAACGAGGTCATCTTCGGCCGGAACGCTGCCCCTCGCTACCGGCTCGCGCTCGTCCGGGTCGATCCGCGAGGCCCGGACTTCGACGAGGTGCGCTACCTCGACGATCCGTTCGCGGGCGTCGACCTCGGCGGCTTCGACGCGGTCGGCCACCGCGGCGACTGGTCGCGGACCTGGGCCAAGGCCCGCGAACCCTTCTGATCAGCCTCCCGCCGGAGTGAGCAGAACCACATCACCCCGGCCTCGGCCTGGGTCGCCAGAAGGGACCCACCTGGTCCTGTCATCCCGGGCTTGACCCGGGATCTCCGGAAGAGGACCGACCGCACCGGACGGCGAGGCTCCGGCTGTCGCCGGCATGACCGGGGGAGAAGGAGTTGCCCCTTCGGTGCTCTCAGTGCAGGAAGACCTCGTCCATGTGCCAGCTGACCGCGTCCCGTGAAGGACGGTCGGCGCGTCGCTCCGGCAGGTCGATCGTTGACCCGGCACGGCCGTAGAACTCCGCGCCGTTGCCGAAGTCGTCCCGAAGACGTCGGCTCACCTGCAGGCGGAGCTTGTGGTCCACCCCCAGATAGCCCTTGTCGAACAAAGTGTGCACGTCGGAACGCAGCAGCAGGCCGTTGTCGAGCCGGTGCTGGCCGCCCTTGTGGACCGGCACGATGTGCGCGGCTTGCAGGGTCGGGGTGATCTTCGCCCCAGTGATCGCGCAATGGCGGTGGTAGGCGGTGAGTACCAGGCTCTTGAACGCTTCCTGTCCGAGCCGAGGGACGGTGAGTCGTGGTTCCCCGAACACCGGTCCGGAGACCATCGTGCCGGCGTCGACGAACACCCGGGGCACGACCAGGTCGAGATACGAGCTGTCGACGTAGTTCTTCCAGCGGACGATCGGCCCGGCGAAGTCCTCGGGAGCCGGCAGCGCCTCGGCGTCGGTGAGGAACGCAACGCTGTGCAGCATCACGCAGCCGATCTCCGGATCGGGCTCCCGTTGGCCGCTGCGATGGCTGTGGATCGCGGCCAACAGGTCGCCCTCGCTGGCGACGCCGTTGCCTTCCTCGAAGAACCGCCAGGCCTCGCTCACCCTGAGCCGGGTGTAGCCACTGACGACTCCACCCCCGATGATCCGGTTGGGCGGCATCGTGTCGGCGACGCCGCGGCGTCGGGACGAGTGGGTCTTGAACAGGAAGATGGTCCCGGACGACCCTCCGAATCCGACGGTGCCGGGCAGCCAGAAGTTCACCTCGTCCAGGTGAGGTCGATCCCGCAGGAAGGCGGCCCAGTCGTTGTCGGTGACCGCCACCACAGCCCGCATGGCGGCAGGCTATTGGTGTGGGTTGGCGCGGTCAGCCCAACGCGGTGGGTGGGGTCGGCGGCTGGACGAGTTCGAGGTCGCACTCGTTGACGCCCGACGCGTCGCCGTGATGTTCGCGAGACTCGACCGCATTCCGACCGGTTCTGACCGACCCCGGCGGCGCTTCAGCGGGCGCTGGAGCTCATCGGGGACGTGGCGGGCCTGGAGTCCCGGCATGCAAGGCGCGTAGCCACACGCATTCCACATGTCAGGTGCCAAGCCCAATAGGGTGTGCGAAGCACAACAAGTTGGGTGGAAATGGCGAAGAAGCTGATCGAGGTCTCCCTGCCTCTGGAGACGATCAACCGCGAGTCGGCAAGAGAGAAGTCGATCCGGCACGGGCATCCGTCGACGCTCCACCTGTGGTGGGCACGGCGTCCGCTGGCCGCGGCCCGGGCGGTGCTGTTCGCCCAACTGGTCGACGACCCGTCCGCGCACCCGGAGCTGTACCCGACCGAGGAGGCCCAGCGGGCGCGCCGAGCCGAACTGCACGAGCTGATTGAGCAGCTGGTGGTGTGGGAGAACACCACGGACGAGACCCTGCTCAACCGGGCGCGGCAGGAGATTCGCGCCTCGTGCGGCGGCAATCCGCCGCCGATCCTCGACCCCTTTGCCGGCGGCGGGACGATTCCGCTGGAGGCCCAGCGGCTCGGCCTGGAAGCGCACGCGTCCGACCTGAACCCTGTCGCGGTGCTGATCAACAAGGCGCTGATCGAGATTCCGCCGAAGTTCCGCGATCGGCCACCGGTGTTCCCGGGGCTGGCCGACACCCGGGCCAGCTGGCGAGGTGCCGAGGGCCTGGCCGCGGACGTGCGGGCCTACGGCGAGTGGATGAGGGACGAGGCCGAGCGGCGGATCGGCCACCTCTACCCGAAAGCCACCCTGCCCGACGGGACGCAGGCGCCGGTGATCGCGTGGATCTGGGCGCGGACGGTGCGCTGCCCCAACCCCGGCTGTGGCATCGAGATGCCGCTCGTGCGGTCGTGGTGGCTGGGCAAGAAGAAGGGCAAGGAGGCGTACGTCGTGCCGCGGGTCGTGGCGGACGCGAGCGATCCCAGCGGCAAGCGCGTGGAGTTCGGCATCGGGCATGACGCCGGGGGACCGAGCGCGGATGGCACCATGTCCGGCCGGCAGGGAGGCGTGTGCCTTGCCTGCGGAGGTGTTGTCGACAAGGACCACATCAAGTCCGAGGCGGTCGACGGCCGCATGAGTGCGGTCTTGATGGCCATCGTCGCCGAAGGACAGCGCCAACGCATCTACGTGCCTCCGACCTCCGAGCACATTGCGATGGCGAGCGTTGCGCGGCCTCCCGACGTCCCCGATCAAGAGTTGGGCTACGACCCTCGAAATCTCTGGACACCCGCCTACGGCCTGACCCGCTTCTCCGACCTGTTCACCAACCGCCAACTGGTCGCGCTCACCACCTTCAGCGACCTGGTGGGAGAGGCACGCGAGCGGGCGCTGGCCGACGTGTCGGCGGCCCTTCGTGACGCGGGCTCCCTCGCAAGCTCGGTAGCGCGCTCCTCAGGGACCGAGTACGCCGACGCGGTAGCGACCTACCTCGGCATCGTGTCGAGCCGCATCAACGACAGGAACTCAGCTGCTCTGCTCATGGGATGCCAGCCCGAGCAAGGAGCAGGTAAGGGGTGTCTTTGCGCGGCAGGCGATCCCGATGGCGTGGGACTTCTCCGAAGCCAACCCGTTTGCTCGGTCGAGTGGGACCTTTCGAGAGAGCATTGAGTGGGTGGGCCGAGTGGTAGATCGATTGCCCTCTGGTGCTGGCGTGGTTTCGCAGGGTGGCGCGCTCGAGGCGGCCAGTTCCACGGCACTGATATCCACCGATCCGCCCTACTACGACAACATCGGCTATTCGGACCTGTCCGACTTCTTCTATGTCTGGCTGCGGCGCACGCTTCGGGACATCTATCCGGACCTGCTCGGCACGATGCTGGTGCCGAAGGCGGAAGAGCTCGTCGCCAATCCCTATCGGCACGGCGGCAAGGAAGGCGCGAAGGACTTCTTCGAGGACGGCTTCCGAAAGGTGTTCGCTCGCGCGCGACAGTCGGCGCTGCCGGACTTCCCGATCACGGTCTACTACGCCTTCAAGCAGAGTGAGTCGAGCGAAGCGGGGGAGACGTCCACCGGCTGGGAGACCCTGCTGGAGGGGATGATCCGCTCCGGCTGGAGCATTACCGCCACGTGGCCCGTCCGCAGCGAACTGAGCAACAGGATGATCGCGTCCGACACCAACGCTCTCGCGTCCTCGATCGTGCTGGCGCTGCGGCCGCGTCCCGACGACGCGCCGACGACCGACCGGGCAGGGTTCATCGCGGCCCTGCAGGCGGAGCTTCCCGACGCGCTGCGCAAGCTTCAGCAGGGCGGCATCGCTCCCGTGGACCTGCCGCAGGCGGCGATCGGGCCGGGTATGGCGGTGTTCTCCCGGTACGCGAAGGTGGTGGAGGCGTCAGGGCAGCCGATGAGCGTGCACTCGGCGCTGGCGCGGATCAACGAGATCCTCGACCAGGTGCTGAACGAGCAGGAGGGCGACTTCGACGCCACCACCCGGTTCGCGCTCGCCTGGTACCGGCAGCACGGCTACACCACGGGCCAGTTCGGCGACGCCGACAACCTGGCGCGGGCCCGGAACACGTCCGTGGCCGCGATGGACCGCGACGAGATCCTCACCAGTCGCGCCGGCAAGGTGGCGCTGGTCCGGCCTGCGGACACCGACGCCGGCTACGACGTCACCACCGACGAGCACACCTCGGCCTGGGAGGTGCTGCACCACGTGATCCGCTCGGTGCAGTCCGAGACCGAGGGTGTCGGCCCGGCGGGGGAGTTGCTGGCGAGGGCGGCCGCGCGTCCGAACGGCCCGGTCGACCCCGACCTGGTGAAGGAGCTGGCCTTCCTGCTGTTCTCGATCGCCGAGAAGAACGGCTGGACCGCCGACGCGCTCGCCTTCAACACGATCGCCACCTCCTGGCCCGACGTCACCGCCGCCGCCCGCAGCGTCCCGGCCCGCAGCGAGCCGGTTCAGGGTGTCTTCGACTTCAGCGAGGAGGAGTAGGCCTCACCACCCGACGACAGCCGCGAGGTCCGGGGGTGGCGCTACGGTGCTCGCATGAGCGAGGACATCCGCGAAGCACTCCGTCCGCTGCTGGCCGGCCGCCAGGCGTTCACCCGGGGCGACGCGGTGGCCGAAGCCCTCGCCGGGATCGCCGATCCACAGCAGGTGATCGCCGACAACCTGCTCAACAAGGCGATGCGCGTGCTGGCCGACGACCGGGAGCGGGCGAGGGCCTACGTCGAGCGCGCCACGCGGCTCCCGGTCGGCCCGGACGGTCCGCCGGTCGCCATCGCCGCCCACATGATGCTGTACTCGCTGGTCACCGACGTCGTCCAGGACTCCGACGAGGACGACCACGACTGGCTCGACGCGGCGATCGAGGCTCTGGCTGTGGCGGACGAGACCGGCCGTTGCGAGCTCAGGGACGTCCTGGAGGCGATCGACCACGACTACTCCATCGATGCGGCGGAGAGCCGTCGACTGCGCGCGGCGCTCGCCGACGTCCCGCCACGGGCGGACATCCTCGACCTCAACCTTGCGGGGCAGGAACTGGTCCACCACGTGATGTCCACCCTCGACACCTGCCGCGCCTACGACGAGTGGTGGGCCGACTGAGCCGAACCGGCGGCATGGGGCGCTGAGCCGGGCGGCGTGTCTTCACCTACCGGGTCGACCGGAAGGGCGGCACCAGATCGGCGAACATGGGGTAGTGGCGGACGTTCAGGGTCGCCAACTCCAGGCCGCGCGTGTCGGCGGTCGCGGCGATCAGGTAGTCAGCGATCCCGATGCCCGAGTGGCTGCGGCGGTACTCCCGCATGAGTTCGCCCGCGCGGTGCGCGACCACCTCGGTCACCGGCTCGGTCCGAAAGGCCGACAACAGCAGGTGCACGTCCTTTCGCTCGTGGGTTCGCATCCCACCGGTGATCTCCGCGACCGTGACCACACTGATTGCCAGCGGACCGTCCACTCTGGACGTGCGCAGCCAGTCACGGGCAGACGCAGCTCCCCGCAGGTGGGCGATGAGTACATCGGTGTCGACGAGCCTCACTCGTCACCCCACAGGTCGGACAGCCAGCGTTCGCGTGCGCCGGCCGAGCGATCAGGAGTCTCCAGATCCGGCGCCGAGCCGAAGGAACCGTCGATCGCGGCGAGATCGGACGCCGGGTCGTCGTCGATGCCGGCGAGCCCACGGTCGAGGAGCTGCCTGATCACCTCGGCACGGGAGACGCCACGTCCCGTTGCGAGACGGTCGAGGGCCTCCGTCTGCTGCGCCGCGAGGTAGATGTTGGTTCGCTGCATACGCCAGATCATACATCGCTGCATCAACAGAACCATCCGGCTATGCCCATCGGTGGCATCGACCCACGCTGACAGTTGGTCTCGATACGGTAAGCACAACAGGTTGGGTAAAGGAGACTGGGTAGTGAAACAGCTGGACGCGGGGGAGTACCCGCTGCGGAAGATCTTCTCCTCCGACTTCCAGTTCTGGATCCCCGACTACCAGCGCCCCTACGCGTGGGGCGTCGAACAGGCGCTCCAACTCCTCGACGACCTCGAAGGCGCGCTCGACCGCGACACCGACGAGCCCTACTTCCTGGGTTCGATCGTGCTGGTCAAGGAGTCCGGTGCGGTCAAGGCCGACGTGATCGACGGTCAGCAGCGACTGACCACCCTTTCGATCCTCTTCGCCGTGCTTCGCGACGTGACCGGGAACCCTGCCCTCTCCACCGAACTGGGCAACCTCCTCGTGGAGCCGGGCCAGATCCTGGCCGGCACGACCGCTGAACAGCGACTCCGCCTCCGCAAGCGCGACAGCCAGTTCTTCCGGGACCATGTCCAGACCGCGGGCCGACTGGGAGCGCTGATCGCCCTCACGGACGCCGCTCTCGAGACCGACGCCCAGAAGGCGATCCGTGACAACGCGAAGGCGCTACATGAGCGCATCCAGAGCTGGCCGGATGCGAAGCTCCAGACTTTCGCAGCGATGGTGGGCACCCGCACGTTCCTCGTGGTGGTGAGCACGCCCGACCTGAACAGCGCCCACCGGATCTTCAGCGTGATGAACGCCCGCGGCCTCGACCTGAGCCCCTCGGACATCTTCAAGGCACAGGTGATTGGCGCGATCGGGTCCGACGAGCAGTCGGCGACCTACGCGGACAAGTGGGAGCAGGAGGAACAGGACCTCGGCAGGGACGGCTTCGCCGAGCTCTTCGGCCACGTCCGGATGATCTTCGCCAAGGAGCGCGGTCGCCGGGAACTGCTGATCGAGTTCCCGCAGCAGGTACTGAACGGCTACCTGCCCGAGCGGGCCAAGGAGTTCGTGGACGAGGTGCTCATCCCCTACTCCGACGCGTACGAGCACCTGATCACCCAGAACTATCCCCATGACGCCACGTGGAGCCCTGTGAACGCCTGGCTGGCACGACTGATGCAGGTGGACAACAGTGACTGGCGTCCCGCCGCACTCTGGGCGCTCCGTCACCACGCGGACGAGCCGGCGTTCCTGGCCGCATTCCTCGAGCGGCTGGAACGACTTGCCGCCAGCATGCTCATTCGTCGGGTGTACGCGACGCCGCGTGCAACCAGGTACGCCGAGCTACTGAGGGAACTGGAGCGCGGTCTCGGTCTGGATGCGCCGTCGTTCGGGCTCAGTGCGGAAGAGAGACTCGAGACACGGCGCCGGCTGGAGGGCGAGATCTACCTGGTCGCACCGGTCCGCAAGTATGTGCTGCTTCGGCTTGATGAGCGCCTCGCGAACCAACCGGGCGTCAGCTACCAGCACAAGCTGATCACCGTCGAGCACGTCCTGCCGCAGACCCCGAAGACGGACAGCGCCTGGGCGCGGGAGTTCTCCGAGGACGAGCGGACGTCATGGACGCACCGGCTGGCGAACCTCGTCCTGCTCAACCGGGCCAAGAACAGTGAAGCCCAGAGGTTCGACTTCGGCGAGAAGAAGACGCGGTACTTCACCGGGCCGAACGGCGTCGCCGTCTTCGCCCTCACCAAGGGAGTGCTGCAGGAGTTCGAGTGGACGCCGCAGGTGCTCGAACGACGTCAACGGAAGCTGCTCGACCTACTCGGCTCGATGTGGGGGCTGAACTGACATGGCCGTCTCCAACCGCGACCGGATTGGGCAGATGTTCGAGGCGATGGCGCCGGCCCTCGACGCGTTCATCGCCGACTGCGTCCCCACCTCGCCCGGCATCCCCACCTGGGTGGACGTGCTGCGCCGCAAGGACGAGGCCAACGGCATCACGGGGAAGGCCTACGACCGGCTCGACCCGCAGGCACAGCTCCGGATGCTCACCGAGGCGTGGCGGTCGTTCGACGGCCGGCTGGGACGCGTCCACTCCAGCTACGCCAGCGAGCTGCGCGACATCCGCAACTCGTGGGCCCACAACGCGCCGTTCAGCGACGACGACGCCTATCGCGCCCTCGACACCGCCGAGCGGCTGCTCGCCGCGATCAATGCTCCCGAGGCGGCCGAGAAGGTCCGCGGCATCCGGCTCAACCTGCGCCGGGTCACCGCGGAGAAGGACGACCGGCGCACCCTGAAGTCCGCCTCCGAACTGCCCACCTCGACGGGATTGCGGCCCTGGCGCGAGGTGCTGCCGCCCCACACCGACGTGGCCACCGGCAACTTCCAGGCCGCCGAGTTCGCCGCCGACCTCTACAAGGTCGCTCACGGCACCGAGGTCGGCGCCGACTACGCCGATCCGCGCGAGTTCTTCGCCCGCACCTACCTCACCACCGGCCTGCGCGACCTGATCGGACGCTCGGTGCGCCGCCTCGCCGGCGACGACAACGCATCCCCGGTGATCAACCTCCAAACCAACTTCGGTGGCGGCAAGACCCACTCGATGCTGTCGCTGTGGCACCTCGCGTCCGGGCAGCAGTTGGGCGTCTACCCGCAGGACCTGCAGGAACTGCTCGCCGAGGCGGGCTACGCCAACCTGCCCACTGGCATCCGCAGGGTGGCGCTGGTGGGCAACCACCTCTCACCCGCGGGCCTCACCAAGCCGGACGGCACCCGCGTCAACACCATCTGGGGCGAACTCGCGTGGCAGCTCGGCGGCGCCGAGGCGTTCGCCATCGTCGCCGAGTCCGACGCCCAGCGGACGCCGCCGGGCGACGCGCTGCACACTCTGCTGGCCCGCTGCGCGCCCGCGCTGATCCTGATCGACGAGTGGGTGGCCTACGCCCGCTCCCTGGTCGGACGCGACGACCTCGCCGGCGGCACCTTCGACGACCAGTTCACGTTCGCTCAGGCCCTCACCGAGGCGGTCAAGGGCACCTCCGGCACCCTGCTGGCGATCTCGATCCCCGCGTCCGAGACCGGCGACGACTCCCAGATCGCGCTCGGCAACTCCGAGGAGGTCGGCGGGACGCACGGGCTGGAGGCCCTGCGCCGGCTGCAGAACGTCGTCCGACGGATCGCCGACCAGTGGCGTCCTGCCTCGGCCGACGAGGCGTACCACATCGTCCGGCAACGGCTGTTCACCGAGCCGGACAGCGCAGCCCTGGCCGAGATCGGAGCTACGGCGAAGGCCTTCGTCGAGTTCTACCGGCGGCACTCGGCCGACTTCCCGCTGGAGGCCAGGGACGCGGCCTACGAGCGCCGGATCCGGGAGACCTACCCCATCCACCCCGAGTTGTTCGACCGGCTCTACCAGGACTGGTCGAGCCTCGAACGGTTCCAGCGCACCCGCGGCGTGCTGCGGCTGATGAACGCCGTCATCCACGCGCTGTGGGTGGGGGAGGACGGCTCGCCGCTGATCCTGCCCGGCTCGATCCCGCTGGCCACCGGCGCGGTGAACGCGGAGCTCACCCAGTACCTGCAGGACTCCTGGAAGGCCGTCATCGACGCGGACGTGGACGGTCCCGGCTCCGAGCCCGTCCGCATCGACACGGAGAAGCCGCTGTTCGGCCAGCGCGCGGTCACCAAGCGGCTGGCCCGCACGGTGTTCTTCGGTGCCGCCCCCACCATCGGGTCGGCCCACAAGGGCATCGAGACGCAGCGGGTGTTCCTCGGCATGGCCACTCCCGGCGACGTGCCGGGCAACTTCCACTCCGCGCTCAACCAGCTGGCCGACCGGGCGACCTACTTCTACACCGGGCAGGGCAAGCACTGGTACGACCTGCAGGCCAACATCAGCCGTCGCGCCAAGGACCAGGCCGAGCGCCTGCACCCCGAGGACGTCTGGGCCGAGGTCGTCCGCCGCCTCGACGACCAGCGGCGCAGCCCCGGCGACTTCGCCGGCGTCCACGTCTGCCCCCAGGAGCACGGCGACATCCCCGACAGCGATGAGGCCCGGCTGGTCATCGTCCACCCCGGGCTCGTGCACAAGCGCGGGGACGCGGCGTCCACCGCCGTGGTGTTCGCGAAGACCGCCACCGAGCGGCGCGGCCCGGCCAACCGCGTCCACCGCAACATGGTGGTGTTCCTCGCCGCCGACGCCGACCGGATGGCCGAGCTCGATCACGCCGTCCGCGACTACCTCGGGTGGGCGCAGGTGCTGGGCAGCGCGGACGAGCTCGACCTGACCCGCAACCAGCTCGCCCAAGCCCAGGCCCGACTCCAGCAGGCCGACCAGACCGTCGGGCTGCGGCTGCTCGACACCTACCAGTGGGCGCTCGTGCCCGAGCAGCCCGACCCGGGTGAGGGGTTCGGCATCGGGGTCGCCAAGGTGGAGGGACAGGCGCGATCGCTCGCCGAGCGCGCGTCCCGGCGCCTCGGCAACGACGGCAAGCTGAACACCCAGCAGGCCGCCGGTGTGATCCGGATGAAGCTCGACACACTGGTGCCACGGCTGTGGGAAAGCGGCCACGTCCGCCTCGGTGACCTGTGGGGCGTCTACACGCAGTACCCCTACATGCCCAGACTGCGCGATCGCGGGGTCCTCAACAGCGGACTGCTGCAGCAACCCCTGCTGCCGCTGGAAGGGCTCGCCTTCGCCGACTCCTGGGACGAGGACGCTCGGCGGTACCGGGGGCTCGTCCTCGGCGCGGACGCGGGACTCGTGAACCCGACCGACGACCTGCTCGTCGTCAAACCCGAACTCGCCGAGGCGCAGCTGGCGGCCGACCGGCCCCGGCGCGTGGACGAGTCCGATCCCGCGCCCGGGCCGACCGGTGACGCGGGTGCGGGTGGGGGCCGTTCCCCGGTTGACCTCGCCTTCCCTGCGACCCCCGTGAAGGTGCGCTTCTTCGGTGCGAAGGAGCTCAGCGCCGACCGGTACGCCGTCGACTTCAAGAAGGTCGTCGACGAGGTGCTCGTCCACCTCGCCGCCACGCCGGGCGTCCGGTTGAGCCTGCGGGTGGAGATCGAGGCCGACGCCCCGGGCGGCTTCGACGAGGGGAGGGTGCGGACGGTCTCGGAGAACGCGGCGACCCTCCGGTTCGAGCAGGCCGGCTTCGAGGACCGCTGATCCCGGCGGGTCGGTTCACCGATCCTCGCTAGGCTCGGACCCCATGATCATCTGGTCGCGCTGGGGGTTCCTGTCGTTCCTGGGCTTCGGGGTCGGGGTGGGGCTCGCGTTCGCCACCGCGTCCCTCTTCGGGCTGGACACGTCCGGGCTGCTGATCGGCGCGCTGATCTTCCTGTGGGCGGCCGCGATCAACCTCCTGCTCGCCTACCTCGTCTACCCGCGGCTCGACAAGCCGCGCCCCGTGACCGTCGTCCGCCGGCTGCCGCAGCCCTACACCTGGCCGGACGGACGCGTCCAGACCGAGGAGGTCGTCCCCGCCCTCGACCCGCAGGGACGCCCCGTCTGGACCACGCCCCGGTCCACCCTCTTCTTCATCCCCGCGAACATCCTGTGGATCCCGCTCCTCGCCGTGTCCCTCGTCCTCGCCGTCGCGTCCTTCTTCAGCAGGTGAGCCCGCCATGAGCGAAGTGGTGCCCGCCCCGGACGACCGCCGCGCCTTCATGGTCGTGAACGGACGCACCGAGCAGTCCTGGGTCGACCTCTCCGACCCCCTGCGGCTGGAGTTCGAGTATGTCCAGCGCATCGCCGAGGTCCTCGAATCCGGCGTCCTCGCCCGCCCCGAGGCCGAGCGCGTCCGGATCGTCCACATCGGCGGCGGCGGGCTCACCCTTCCCCGCTACGTCGAGGCCCGCCGTCCCCGCACCGCCCAGGTGGTCATGGAGCCGGACGAGGCCCTCACCGAGCAGGTCCGCGCCAAGCTCCCGCTGCCCCGCAACAGCGGCATCAAGATCCGTCCGGTCGACGGACGCACCGGCGCGGCCCAACTCCCCACCGCCTGCGCCGACACGGTCATCGTGGACGCCTTCGCGGGCGCCAGCGTCCCCGCCGAACTCGCCACCGCCGAGTTCCTCGCCGAGCTCGCCCGCACCCTCCGCGACGGCGGGCACGTGGTCATGAATCTCACCGACCAGGCCCCGTTCGCCTGGTCGCGCCGGACGCTCGCCGGCTTCACCGCCACCTTCGGCCAGGTCGCCGTCAGCGCGGAGGTCCCGGTCTGGAAGGGACGCCGCTTCGGCAACCTCGTCGTCGCCGCCGGCGCCGACATGCCCGTCCAGACCCTCGAACGGCACCTCGCCCGCGCCCCCTTCCCCTACCGGCTCCTGCACGGACGCGAACTCGCCCGCTGGATCGGCGGTGCCGCCCCCTTCACCGACGCGGACGCCGAGCCGTCCCCCTCTCCGGCGTGGAGCCGCGGCTGGTTCTCCTGACGGTACGGTTCTGCCCATGGCAGCGCGTGACGACCTCGTCGAACAGATCAAGAACCTCGCCGTCGTGTGGGGGAAGGTGACCCTCGCCTCCGGCCGCGAGGCCGACTACTACGTCGACCTCCGCCGCGTCACGCTGGACGGGGTCGCCGCCCCGCTGGTCGGCGAGGTGATGACCGACCTCGTCGCCGACCTCGACTTCGACGCCGTCGGGGGCCTCACCCTCGGCGCCGACCCCGTCGCCGTCGCCATGCTCCACCACGCCGCCCACACCGGCGGCCGCCTGGACGCCTTCGTCGTCCGCAAGGAGTCGAAGGCCCACGGCCTGCAGCGCCGCATCGAGGGCACCGAGGTCGCCGGACGCCGCGTGCTGGTCGTCGAGGACACCTCCACCACCGGCGGTTCGGTGATGACCGCCGTCGACGCCGTCCGCGAGGCCGGGGGAGAGGTCGTCGCCGTCGCCGTGATCGTCGACCGCGCCACCGGCGCCGCCGAGGTCATCGAGGCCGCCGGCGTCCCCTACCGCTACGCCGTCGGCCTGGCCGACCTCGGCCTCGCCTGAACCGCAGTCCTCCACCCGCCCGACACCCACCCGCCCGAACCCGTCCGGGCTTCCGCATCCGGCCGCCCGCCTACATCGATGGATATAGGATCCTGAACCGTGACGGCCCCAACCATGCAGGACGTCGCCAGGCTCGCCGGCGTCTCGGTCAAGACGGTGTCGAATGTCATCAACGACTACCCCTACATCAGGGCCGAGACGCGCACGCGCGTCGAGCACGCCATCGATGAGCTCGGCTACCAGCTGAACACCTCCGCCCGCAGCCTCCGTTCCGGCCGCACCCGCACGCTCGGCCTCGCCCTGCCCGAACTGAGCCTGCCGTACTTCGCAGAACTCGCCGACCGGGTGATCCGGGCCGCCCGACGAAGCGGCCAGGTCGTGCAGGTGGAGACCACGAACGGCGACCGCACCCGCGAGCTCGACCTGCTCCGCAGCCCCCGGCTCCAATTCCTCGACGGCCTCATCTTCAGCCCGCTGGGGATCACGCCCGACGACATCGACGCTCTTCCCAAGGCGCTTCCCGTGATGCTGCTCGGCGAGCGGATCTTCGGCGCCCCCGCCGACCACGTCACCATGCACAACGTCAAGGCCGCCGCTGCCGCCACGTCCCACCTGGTCGCCCTCGGCAGGCGCCGGATCGCCGTCATCGGCGAACACCCCGACGAGGTCGTCGGTTCGGCAGGACTGCGGCTGCGCGGCTACCGTGAGGGCCTCGAGCAGGCCGGCATCGACTACGACCCCGCGCTCGTCGTTCCGGCCGGCCTGTGGCACCGCGCCAACGGTGCGTCGGCGATGCGTGAACTGCTCGGTCGCGGCGCCGCCTTCGACGCGGTGTTCGCCTTCAACGACACCCTCGCCCTCGGCGCCATGAGGGTGCTGGAGGAGGCCGGGTACCGGATCCCCGAGGACGTCGCGGTGATGGGCTTCGACGATCTGGACGAGAGCCAGTACTCCCTGCCCAGCCTCTCCAG
The DNA here is from genome assembly GCF_049840635.1 of Propionicimonas sp. Taxonomy (GTDB): domain Bacteria; phylum Actinomycetota; class Actinomycetes; order Propionibacteriales; family Propionibacteriaceae; genus Propionicimonas. The sequence goes on along the minus strand of NZ_JASGKL010000005.1, from coordinate 989,461 downwards.
CGTCGACCCCGGACGGGCCGAGATCGCCGACCTGGCGGTGTCCATGCTGCTGGAGCGCATCGAGGGTCGCGTCCCCGAGGCGCCGCGGCTGGTCGAGGCGCCCTTCGCCATCGTCGACAGGGAGTCGACCCTCGGCCAGGGGGTTGACACCTCTTCATCGATGTAAGAAGCTTCCCTCCATCGATGTAGGACGGTGGTGTTCCACCCCTGTTCGCACCGTGGCGGCCCCCCGGCCGTCTGCCCACCGACACTGAGGTCAGGGAGAGCATCACGATGCGCAGGCGAGCAGAAGATGCGGTGACGACGAGCACTTCGTCGGCGACCGGAGGCAGCGCCCCCCTCGGGGAGCGGATCGCGGCCGCGGCCTCTGCCGGAGGCCAGCGGTGAGGAAGTTCCTCTACTCGCCGAAGGTCGCCCCGTACGTCTTCGTCCTCCCGTTCATCCTCACGGTCGCGATCTTCTGGGCCAGCCCGCTGGTCAAGTCCGGGATCATGAGCACGCAGCACATCGTCGCGGGATCGGTCGAGAACGTCGGGCTGCGCAACTACGAGCGCATCCTCGGCGACCGGCTGTTCTGGCTCGCTCTGTGGAACAGCTTCCGCTATATGCTGCTCACCCTGCTGATCCTGATCCCCGGCCCGCTCGTGCTCGCCGTCCTGATCAACTCCAAGCTCGGCAGCGCGCGGTTCAAGGCCTTCTTCAAGTCGCTGATGTTCCTCCCTGCGCTGACGTCCGTCGTCGTGGCCGGCATCATCTTCCGGCTGGCCTTCGGGGAGTCGAGCGTCGCACTGATGAACCAGGTGATCGGCATCTTCGGTGCCGATCCCGTCAAGTGGCTGAAAGGTGACCTGACCGGCCTGATCGCGCTCCTGATCCTCGCCAGCTGGCGATGGACGGGGGTCAACATCCTCTACTTCCTCGCCGGGCTCCAGGCGATCCCCGCCGACTACTACGAGGCCGCAGAACTCGACGGCGCCAACGCGTGGCAGAAGTTCTGGTTCGTGACCGTCCCCTCGATCCGTCCGACCCTCGTCTTCGTCCTGACGATCAGCGTGTACGGCGGCCTGGCCATGTTCCTGGAGAGCTTCATGCTCTGGAACGGCAACAACTCCCCGCAGAACATCGGCCTCACGATCGTCGGCTACCTCTACCGGCAGGGGATCGAGAAGAACGACCTCGGCTACGCATCCGCCGTCGGCGTCGTGCTGCTCATCGTCGTCCTGGCCATCAACATCCCCCAGCTGATCGCCAACGGCTCCTTCAAGCAGGAGACCCACTGATGTCCGTGATCCAGAAGGCACCGGCCACCACCACCCCCGCAGGCCCGGTGTCCACCGCGGACGCAAGGGCCGCGCGGCGCCGGCGGCGGCTGGCGACCTGGCTGATCGTCGCGCTCTTCGTCGTCCTCGGCGTCCTGGTGATGATCCCGTTCTGGGCGGCGTTCATCGCCACGTTCCAGGACGGCAACATGATCGTGCGGTACGGGCTGAACCTCGGGATCGACCTGAAGTCCGCCAGCCTCAAGAACTGGGTGATGCTGTTCACCGACTCGGGCAGCTACTTCCGCTGGTTCTTCAACAGCATGGTGGTGACCGTCGTCCAGGTCGTCCTCACGCTCCTGGTCAGTTCCTTCGTCGCCTACGGCTTCGCGATGTACCAGTTCCGGTTCAAGAACACCCTGTTCGTGATCGCCGTCCTGCTGATGAGCGTGCCGTTCGAGATGATCATGCTTCCGCTGTACATCCAGATCAACGACATGGCGCTGCAGGACACCTACGCCGCGGTGATCCTCCCGTTCCTCGCCGCCGCCGTCACCATCCTGTTCTTCCGCCAGTACATGCAGGGCGTCCCCCGGGAGATCCTCGAGGCCGGACGCCTCGACGGGCTCACCGAGTACGGGATCTTCTTCCGGCTCGTCCTGCCCGTCTGCAAGCCGGCGTTCGCCGCGATGGCGATCCTCAACGGCATGGCGAGCTGGAACAACCTGCTCTGGCCGCTGCTGGCCCTGCGCAGCCCCGAGAAGTACACCCTCCCGATCGGCCTGAACACGCTGATGACGCCCTACGGCAACAACTACGACCTGTTGCTGGCCGGCTCCTTCTTCTCCGTGATCCCGATCTTCGTGCTGTTCCTCGCCTTCCAGAAGTTCTTCATCGAAGGCATGACCGCCGGTGCGGTCAAGGGCTGACCGCCCGCACACCCGAACCCCCCAGCTCTGACCGGAGCTGAGCCCCCCACCCGACACCGCAGGTGTCACCACCCAGGAAAGGAACTACATCGATGAAGATGCGGAAGCCCTTCGGCGTAGCACTGGCGGTCGCAATGGCCGTCTCCGCGTTCGCCGGCTGCGCCACCGCCACGAGCGGAGGCGAGGCGTCCCCGAGCGCCGAGGGCAGCGTGATCTCGCAGGCTCCCGTCGAGGGCGCCACCGAACTCTCGCTGTGGACGTTCGTGGAGTTGCACGCGAAGTTCTACCAGTCCATGGCGGAGAAGTGGAACGCGGCGAACCCGAACGAGAAGATCACGGTCAACGTCAACGTGCTGCCGTACGACGACATGCACAACAAGCTCCAGATCGCGCTGACCTCGGGCCAGGGCGCTCCTGACATCGCTGACATCGAGGCCGGCAAGTTCCCGCAGTTCGTCCAGGGCACCCCGGCCCTGCTCGACCTCACCTCCTACGCCGAGCAGTACAAGAAGGACATCGTCCAGGCCCGCCTCGACCTGTTCTCGAGCCAGGGCAAGCTCTACGGCATCGACTTCCACGTCGGCACCACGGTCGCCTTCTACAACACCGAACTGCTGGAGTCCGCGGGCATCGACTACAAGACGATCAAGACCTGGGACGACTACAAGGCGGCCGGCGCGAAGTACTACGAGAAGACCGGCAAGCACCTGGGCACCGTCGACACGTCGGCCCTGTGGCAGACCAACCTGCTGATGGGCCAGCTCGGCGGCGAGTACATCGGCACGGACGGCAAGGTGAACGTGGACAGCCCCCAGCTGACCAAGGCGCTGGAGATCCTCAAGGGCCTGCAGGACGCGAACGCCGTGGCCGTGCCGCCGGGCGGCCAGCCGGACACCGAGGAGGCGTACGGCGCCTACAACAACGGTGACTTCGCCGCGGCGATCATGCCGTTCTGGTTCACGTCCCGCTACCTCGCCTACATGCCCGACTTCAAGGGCAAGATCGCGATCGCGCCCGCTCCCGTCGTGGACGGGGCGAAGGTCGACACCGTCGGTGGTGGCGGCACCGGGACGGCCGTGGTCGCCAAGGGCGCGCACGCCGACCTCGCGGCCCGCTTCGTGGCCTGGGCGAAGCTCTCCAAGGAGGGCAACATCGAGACGTGGAACCAGCTCGGCTTCGACCCGCTGAACACCACCGTGTGGAGCGACGAGTCCATCACCCACAACCCGGACAACTCGTTCGTCCAGTACTTCGAGAACAACCCGTTCGACCCGCTTCTCGAGGTGAAGGACAGCATCGGCCACCTGCAGTCGCTGTCGAACGTCGCGATGCCCTCGGTGAACAACACCTTCGGCACCACGACCCTCAACGACATCTTCGAGAACGGTGTGTCGATCTCGGACGCGCTGGGACAGGCGCAGTCCGACTTGAAGAATGAGCTCGGCCAGTAGCGGACCGAGTCACCTTCCCCGCGCCGGTGGGGCGGTCGGTCCTTGCGGCCGCCCCACCGGGTCCCGGCTTGCCCCAGAATTCGAGAGAGATGAGTACTGCACAGATCACCGTCGACCCCGGCTTCGTCGTCGGCCCCGTCCGGAGGCGCACCTTCGGCTCCTTCGTCGAGCACCTCGGACGCTGCGTCTACACCGGCATCCACGAGCCCGGGCACCCCACCGCGGACGAGAACGGGTTCCGCACCGACGTGCTCGACCTCGTCCGCGAGCTCGGGGTCGGGACGGTGCGCTATCCCGGCGGCAACTTCGTCTCCGGCTACCGATGGGAGGACGGCGTCGGCCCCGTCGACCAGCGGCCGCGCCGCCTCGACCTGGCCTGGCACTCCACCGAGCCGAACACCTTCGGCGTCGACGAGTTCATGGCGTGGTGCGCGAAGGCCGGCATCGAACCGATGATGGCCGTCAACCTCGGCACCCGCGGGATCGCCGAGGCCCTCGACCTGCTCGAGTACTGCACGATCGCGGGCGGCACGGCCCTCTCCGACGCCCGCCGCGCCAACGGTGCCGCCGACCCCTACCCGGTCACGATGTGGTGCCTCGGCAACGAGATGGACGGGCCCTGGCAGATCGGCCACAAGACCGCGACGGAGTACGGCCGGCTGGCCGCGGAGGTCGCCCGCGCGATGCGGATGGTGCAGCCCGACCTCGAACTGGTCGCGTGCGGCTCCTCGGGCACGGCGATGCCCACCTTCGGCGAGTGGGAGCGCGAGGTGCTCACCGAGACCTACGACCTGGTCGACCTCATCTCCGCCCACGCCTACTACTGCGAGGAGGACGGAGACTCGGCCTCCTTCCTGGCCTCGGCCGTCAACATGGACGCCTTCATCACCGGGGTGTCGGCCACCGCCGACGCCGTCGGCACCGCGCGGAAGTCGGCGAAGCAGATCCACATCTCCTTCGACGAGTGGAACGTCTGGTACCAGCAGCGGGTCGAGTCGAAGGTGCCGGAGGGCGACGACTGGCCGGTCGCCCCGAACCTGCTCGAGGACCGCTACAACGTGGCGGACGCCGTCGTCGTCGGCAACCTGCTGATCTCCCTGCTGCGGCACACCGACCGCGTCCACTCGGCGTCGCTCGCCCAGCTGGTCAACGTGATTGCCCCGATCATGACCGAGCCGGGCGGCCCGGCCTGGCGGCAGACCACCTTCCACCCGTTCGCGCTCACCTCCCGCCACGCGCGCGGCGAGGTCCTGCGTGTCCCCGTGCGCTCGGAGAGCTACGCGACGGCGAAGTTCGGGGACGTGCCGGTCGTGGACGCCGTCGCCACGCACGACGCGGACGCCGGCGAGGTCGCCGTCTTCCTGGTCAACCGCTCGATCGCCGAGCCCAGCCCGGTCGAGATCGACCTGCGGGCGTTCGGGGGGATCGAGCTCGTCGAAGCCGTCGTGCTTTCCAACCCCGACCACACGTGGCACGCGACCGCGTCCGACTCCACCTCCGTGGCGCCGAGGCCGCTCGACGGCGCCGGGATCGACGCGGGCCGGCTGTCCCTCGTCCTGCCGCCGGTGAGCTGGGCGATGGTCCGGCTCCGGACGGCTTGACTCCCGGGTCTCGTCGCGCCCGGTGGATCGGCGGCGTCGCCCTGGTGGCGGCGGTGGCGGTGGCCGTGCTCCTGATCCGGCCGTGGGCAGGGAGCGCCCCGCTGCGGCTGGAGCTCAGTGGCGACCTCGCCGCCCACGACCCTGCTCTCGTCGTGGGGGAGGAGGGCCAGCCGTGGTACGTGTACTCCACCGGCGGCGGACGCGGCAGCAACGCACCGATCGTGCGCCGGAGCACCGACGGTGGCCACACCTGGGAGTTCGTCGGGGCGGCGTGGAAGGGTGCCGACACCCCGGCCTGGGTGAAGGCCGCCGTGCCCGGCGTGTCGAACCTGTGGGCCCCCGAGCTCGTCCGCCACGACGGCACCTGGTACCTCTACTACTCGGCCTCCAGCTTCGGCAGGAACCGCTCCGTGATCGGCCTGATGACCGGCCGGAGCCTTGATCCCGACGCGCCCGACTACGGGTGGACCGACCAGGGCCTCGTCGTCGCCTCCACCTCCGCGGACGGCTACAACGCCATCGACCCGGGGGTGGTGACGGACGCCGACGGCACGCCGTGGCTGTTCTTCGGGTCCTTCTGGGGCGGCATCCAGCAGGTGAGGTTGGAGTGGCCCAGCGGGAAGCCGGTGGCCGGAGCGACGCCGGTGACCGTCGCCGCCCGGGCGTCCGCCGACTCCCCGGCCAACGCCATCGAGGCCCCGTACGCGATCCGGCACGGCGACTGGTACTACCTGTTCGTGTCCTTCGACGCCTGCTGCCAGGGCGTCGAATCGACCTACCGGATCGCGGTCGGTCGCTCCCGGCAGGTGACCGGTCCGTTCGTCGACGGGGATGGCCGGCCCATGCTCGAGGGTGGCGGGTCGATCCTCGCGGCGAGCGAGGGCGACCGGATCGGGCCGGGCGGGCAGTCGGTGTCAGGGGAGTACCTCGCCCACCACTTCTACGACGGCGCGCGCCGCGGCGCCGTCACGCTCGCCATCGACAAACTGGGCTGGACCGTGGACGGCTGGCCGGTCCTGCCCGCGGCGGACGGGCAGGAAAGCCCGTGACCGGTGCCGCGACACGGGCGCGGCGATCGGGGCTCGGCCGACGAAACCCGGCGCGCTCTCGCCAGTCCTGAGCAGCCATCGTTAGGCTGGGCCCACCGTCACTGCGGAAATGGAGAACTGCCAATGGGTACCGTCCTCGTCATCCTCCTGGTCATCGTCGTCGGCCTGGCGATCTGGGGCGTCTCGCTCTACAACGGGTTCGTCCGGTCCAGGAACCTGATCCAGGAGTCGTGGCGGCAGATCGACGTCGAGCTGAACCGGCGCTACGACCTGATCCCCAACCTCGTCGAGACCGTCCGCGCCTACGCCGCGCACGAGCGCAACACCCTCGAGGGCGTCACCCGGCTGCGCAACCAGGCCGCCTCGCTCGCGCAGGCCGGCGGGGGGCCGGTGACCCAGGAACGGGCCCAGGTCGAGGAGCAGCTGAGCGGAGCCGTCCGCAACCTGCTCGTCAGCGTCGAGGCCTACCCCGAGCTGAAGAGCAACGTGAACTTCCTCGAACTGCAGCGCGAGCTGACCGCCACCGAGGACCGGATCGCCGCGGGCCGCCGCTTCTACAACGCCAACGTCCGCAACTACAACACCCAGGTCGAGTCGTTCCCCTCCAACGTCCTCGCCGGCATGTTCAAGTTCGAGAAGGCCACCTACTTCGAGGTCAACGACGCCGCCGTCCGGCAGGCCCCGCACGTCAGCTTCGGCGAGATCAGCGACCGGCCCGAGGCCACCAGCGAGCCCACGAACGACCAGCTCGCCGCCGGCGCGCAGCCGTCCGCCCTGCCCAACCCGCAGGCGTACCCGCAGGCCGACCCCGCCGCTCCCGCGCCCGGCCAGTTCAGCGCGCCGCAGCCGCCCACCTACGCGCCGCCCGTCGAGGCCCCGGCCCCGCAGCAGCAGCCGCCGCAGGGGGGCTACACGCCGCCGAACTACCAGCAGCCGCCCACCCAGCAGTAGGGCGTTCGCCAGCGGGCTACAGCTTCCGCTCCAGGTAGGTGACCACCTCGGTCGTGCCCGCGTTGAGCCGGACGGACGCGAGGTCGTCACCCCTGGTCAGGCCGCGGTTCACCATCACGATCGGCAGGCCGAGCCCGGACGCGTGGCGCACGAACCGGAGCCCCGACATCACCGCCAGCGACGTGCCGGCGACCAGCAGCGCGTCCGCCGCGTCGACCAGGTCGAACGCCGCGCGAACGGTCGCCTGCGGCACCGACTCGCCGAAGAACACGATGTCGGGCTTCAGGATGCCGCCGCACACCGGGCAGTCGGCCACGACGAAGTCGGAGGTCTCCTCCAGCACGACGTCCGCGTCCGGCGCCACCTCGACGTCGCCCAGCTCGGTGACCCGTTCGAGGAAGCCGGGGTTCAGCGCGGACAGCATCACGTCCAGCTCCGCGCGCGTGCACGTCCACCCGCAGGACAGGCAGCGGACCACGTCGTAGTGGCCGTGCAGGTCGACCACCCGTCGCGAGCCCGCCCGCTGGTGCAGCCGGTCCACGTTCTGGGTGATCACGCCGAGCACGCGTCCGGACGCCTCCAGGCGGGCCAGCGCGTAGTGGCCCTCGTTCGGTTCGGTGACGCGCATGTGGTGCCAGCCGAGGTGGTTGCGCGCCCAGTAGTGCCGCCGGTAGTCCGCGCTCCCGACGAACTGGTCGTAGGTCATCGGGTGGCGTTCCTTCGCGTCCGGGCCCCGGTAGTCCGGCAGGCCCGAATCGGTGGAGAACCCCGCGCCGGTCAGCGCGACGAAGCGGCGTCCGGCCAGCGCGGCGACGGCCGCGTCCAGCTCGGCCTGGCCCGCGGGCGGACGCGAATCGGCCTCGCCCGGCATCCAGCCGATGCTTGTGCGGCGGACCGGCATCAGCCCTGCGCCGACTCGGCCCTCGCCCTGCGGCGGGCCAGGAGCCACTCGACCACCATCGGGATCACCGAGACCAGCACGATCACGACCAGGACCGCGTCGATGTTGTGGGCGATGAAGTCGATCGTGCCGAGGAAGTAGCCCAGCAGCGTCACGCCGGCCGCCCACAGCACCGCGCCGATGCCCGTCCACGTGATGAACGTGCGGAAGCTCATCCCTGCGGCGCCGGCGACCATCGTGACGAACGTCCGGACGAACGGGACGAACCGGCCCAGCACGAGCGCCTTGGAGCCGTACCGCTCGAAGAACTCATGGGTCTGGTCGAGGTGTTTCTGGGAGAAGATCTTGCCGATGAATCCCGGCCTCGGCTTGAACAGCCACGGGGACACCTTCTTGCCCACCCAGTAGCCGACCACGTTCCCCGCGACCGCCGCGACGACCAGGACGAGGATCGCGATCGCGAGGGTGGCCTGCTGGCTCATCCCGGCGAAGCTGATGATCGGCGGGTCCTGGGCGATGAACATGCCCACCGTGAACAGCAGCGAGTCGCCCGGCAGCACAGGGAAGATCGCGCACTCGATGAAGACGATGAAGGCGGCGCCCCACAGGGCTCCGTTGCCCAGCGCCCGCAGGAGGAACTCGGGATCGAGCCAGTCGGGCAGCAGCAGGGGCACGAGGGCCAGCTGGGGCAACAGGTTCACAGGACTGAGGGTACCGTGACGGCCATGCCCTCCCTGAGCGACGACGAGGTGGCGGCTGTGAGCAGCCCCGGGGTGGGTCCCCACCCGCTGCCGTGGCCGGACGACCCGCGCTACGACGCGTCCCTGCTGGCCGAGGGCGACCGGCGCAACGTCCTCGACAGGTACCGGTACTGGAGCGTGACCGCGATCGTCGCCGACCTCGACACCCGCAGGGCGCCGCTGCATGTCGCGATCCAGAACTGGGAGCACGACTTCAACATCGGGTCGATCGTGCGAACGGCCAACGCCTTCAACGTCGCCGGCGTCCACATCGTCGGGCGACGGCGCTGGAACCGCCGCGGCGCGATGGTCACCGACCGGTACCTGTCGGTCCACCACCACCCGGACGCCGCTTCCCTGCTCGACTGGCTGGCGGAGGCGGGCGTGACGCCGATCGGGGTCGACAACATCCCCGGCTCGGTGCCGCTGGAGACGCAGGCGCTGCCGGAACGCTGCTGCCTGGTCTTCGGCTCGGAAGGCCCGGGCCTCACCGAGGAGCTCGCGTCCGCCTGCGAACGGGTGGTCGCGATCACCCAGCACGGGTCCACCCGCTCGCTGAACGCCGGCGCCGCCGCCGCGATCGCGCTCTACCACTGGTCGTTGCAGTGGCCCCGTTCCTGACGTGGACCAGGTCCGGGCAGCGGCGGTCGATATCGGGGCTCTCCTAGACTGGCCGGGTGAGCGACGAGTACGGGGTCTACTACACCCGGGGGCTGGGGAAGCGGCAGGTGGCCCGCGCCCGGAACCTGATCTGGTGGCGGCTCGGTTCGATGCTGTTCAGCGCCGCGCTCGCCGGTGCGGCCTGGTACTTCTGGCCCGACCAGTTCGGTGAGTGGGCTCCCTGGGTGATCGGCGCGGCCGTCGTCACCGGCCTGGTCTCGGTGGGCCTCAGCGTCGTCCAGTTCGTCCGGGTGGACAGGGACGCGAAGCTGGCCCGGAACGGCCTGGCGATCGGGCTCAACCGCGACGGCATGCTGATCGGCCAGCGGTGGCTCGTCTGGCCGGAGGTCGGGTCGGTCGTCGTCCGCCCCGGCACGCTCGGCTCGTCCACCTCCCTCGTTGCGACGGCACGCGACAACTCGACGGCCCGCGTCCCTCTGGACTACACCGACACGATGCCCGCCACGCTCGACTCCGCCGTCCGCGTCCTCTCGTCCGGCCGCGCGTGGGTGGACCTGTCCCGGCTGGACTGATCCCGCGGGCTGGGACGGCTCCGTCCAATCTCGCACGGGGTTGGGCAACCGCACCCGAACTTTGAGAGACTGGACGCGTTGCTGGCGGCCGCGATGTCGCGGGCGCAACCACTCCAGAGAGGCCTCGAATGCCCATTGCAAGTCCTGAGAAGTACGCCGAGATGCTGGACGCCGCCAAGAGCGGCAAGTTCGCCTACCCGGCGATCAACATCACCTCGTCGCAGACGATCAACGCGGCCCTCGCGGGCTTCGCCGAGGCCGGCTCGGACGGCATCATCCAGGTCAGCACCGGCGGCGCGGAGTACGCGTCCGGCCCGACCATCAAGAAGATGGTCGACGGCGCGGTCGCGCTGGCCGAGTACGCGCACGTGGTCGCGAAGAACTACCCGATCAACGTCGTGCTGCACACCGACCACTGCCAGAAGGAGAAGCTCGACACCTACGTCAAGCCGCTCATCGCCATCTCGCAGGAGCGCGTCGACCGCGGTCTGGAGCCGCTGTTCCAGTCGCACATGTGGGACGGTTCCGCCGTGCCGATGGAGGAGAACCTCCAGATCGCCGACGAGCTGCTCGCCCTCACCGCGAAGGCCCGCCAGATCCTCGAGATCGAGGTCGGCGTCGTCGGCGGCGAGGAGGACGGCGTCGTGGGCGAGATCAACGAGAAGCTCTACACCACCGTCGAGGACGGCCTGCGCACGATCGAGGTGCTCGGCCTGGGCGAGAAGGGCCGCTACATGACGGCCCTCACCTTCGGCAACGTGCACGGCGTCTACAAGCCGGGTCACGTGAAGCTGCGTCCCGAGGTGCTCAAGGAGATCCAGGACGCGGTCGGCGCCAAGTACGGCAAGGACAAGCCGTTCGACCTGGTCTTCCACGGCGGGTCGGGCTCCACCCCGCAGGAGATCTCGGACGCGGTCGACTTCGGCGTCGTCAAGATGAACATCGACACCGACACGCAGTACGCGTTCACCCGTCCGGTGGTCGAGCACATGTTCCGCAACTACGACGGCGTGCTGAAGATCGACGGCGAGGTCGGCAACAAGAAGCAGTACGACCCGCGCGCGTGGGGCAAGGCGGCCGAGGTCGGCATGTCCAAGCGCGTGATCGAGGCCTGCGAGTACCTGCGCAGCGTCGGCAAGAGCGTCGGCTGACCCTTCTTCCTTCGACGGCCCGGAGCTCTGGCTCCGGGCCGTCGTGCGTTCCCTGCGGAATTGCTCAGCCGATGGCGACGCCTGCCCTGCAGAGGCGTACGAACTCGATCTGCCGTGCCATTCCGCAGGCTCAGTACTCCGCCGCCCGTCGGTAGGCCTGGAGCACGATGCCCACCAGTTCGGCAGGATCGTCCAGGTGCTCCCACCCGAAGTGGAGCATGTGGTAGCCGAACGCCTCGTACAGGTTCCAGTGCTCCCGATCAATCAGGAACTGGCTCGGCTGGTTGTGCACAGTCCTGCCGTCGAACTCCAGGATCAACCGGCGACGCCGGAAACGGACATCCGGCCACAGCAGCCGATCCCCGAGCCGCAGCGGCCGGTTGCCGACCCAGTCCGTGATCCCGGCCTCGATCAGGATGCGATGCAGCTGGAGTTCGGCGTAGGACCACGGGTTGGTGCGGCACGCCAGGACCGCCCTGCGTCGGGCGTCCTGACCAACCGTTCCTTGGAGCGCGGCGAGCGCAATCAGGAGGTTCTCGCTGTCGGCCAGCCGCAGGCGAATCGCCTCACAGGCAGCCCTCCCGTCGTCCGTGGCGGCCAACTCCGCGGCTGCGTAGGCCGGGGCGGCGACGCGGAGCCCGGGGAGGTCCATCACGAACCCGGATGGGATTCTCCGGCGGGTGACCTCGACGTTGCGACGGGACCGCAGGCTCGGATGGGCGAGCTGTGCAACCGGTGAGGTCAGCTCCGGCAACCAGATCGAAGCGGCTGAGCCCGCATGCAGTACCCCCTGCGGCCTGCTCCACGCCGAGACGGCCTTCAGCCAATCGGTCGTGGAGTAGCCCGGCGGGAGGTAGATGCCGGGGAGGGGAGCCCTGAGCTCTCCGCTCGCCTTCAGCTGCGAGAGCGCCCACCTCAGCCGGGGGTGTTCCGAGACGGCGACGTGGCCCTGGCTGGCGAGCAGTCCGGCGATTCTTGTGTCCATGCCCTGCACCTTCGGCAGGCGACGAGTGGACCGCTCAGTCATCCACAGGGCGCCCTCCGCGGATTCGCCCTGTGGATGGCGGATTCGCTCCTGCCGGGCGCCGCCGGTGCCGTCAGCGGTGCAGATCCGCAGGGCATGCCGAGGAGGAGTCGTGACGGTGGCGCCCTGGCGGAGCCGGAGGACTTTCGGGTCACCCGTTGCGGCCGACGCTGGGATCTGCGGAATCGCGCTGTGGATGGGCCGGCGGAGCCGTGACCGCGCCGGAGGGGCGATCTGGGGTGCAGATCCGCAGGAGTGTGGTCTGAGGCGGCGCTGCAGCCGCAGACGTGGGAGCAAGAGGAGCGAGGCGCGCGTCCTCCCTCGCACTGCCAGGCACGGGTCCCTCTCGCGGTCGGGGGCTGCGGTCCACGACGACCGCTCTGGACGGTCTGAAGTCGCGGCCCCTCTCGCGTTGGGGGGCTGCGGAATTGCGCTGGGGATGGGTCAGCGGGGCCTTGACAGCGCCGGAGGGGCGATCCGGGGTGCAGATCCGCAGAGCAGCCGTTCCCGAAGGGCGCCCCGGCGCCAGGTCTCCCGCCGCTACAGGCTGGCCTCGATCCGGACCACCGAACCCGCGGGGGCGTAGGGCACCAGGTTGCCCTCGACCGGGGCGCCGTCGACGACGAGGCTCGCCCGCGACCCGGGGGCTCCGGAGTTGGTCACCTCGACCACGTACGTCGCGCCGCGCAGCTTCCGGGTCACGGTGAACGACGGCACGTCGGGCCCCAGCTGGGGGTCGACGACCAGCCCGTCGTAGTCGGGGCGCACGCCCAGCAGGTACTGCGATACCGCGACGAAGTTCCAGGCCGCGGTCCCCGTGAGCCACGAGTTCTTTGCCTCGCCCTCCCGGACGGCCTGCTTGCCCGCGATCATCTGCGCGTACACGTACGGCTCGAGCCGGTGCACGTCGCTGATCTCCTCGCGGTAGGCGGGCGTGATCCGCCGGTAGTAGTCGAACGCCCGCTCGCCCCGTCCCACCACCGTCTCGGCGATGATCACCCAGGGGTTGTTGTGGCAGAAGATGCCGCCGTTCTCCTTGTAGCCCGGCGGGTAGGTCGACACCTCGCCCAACTCGATCCGGTAGGTCGTGTACGCGGGGTACTGCAGCACCAGTCCGTGCGGGCTGCCGAGCAGCTCACCCACCGAGTCCAGCGCCCGGATCGCCGGGGCGGACGCGTCGTCCGGCCCGGCACCCACGCCGACGCCCGCCATCACGGCGAAGCCCTGCGGCTCGATCCAGATCCGGCCCTCGGTGTCGGCACCGGTCCCGACCGGGTTACCGAAGTAGTCGTACGCGCGCAGGAACCACTCCCCGTCCCAGCCGTGCGCGAGGATCGCCTCCCGCATGGACGCGACGTCCGCCTCGGCCGCGTCCGCGACCCCGGCCAGGCCGCGGCGCCGTGCGATCGCCGCGAACTCGGCGCCGTACAGCACGAACTGGGCGGCGATGAACACCGACTCCGCCGACCCGCCGGCCTTGTTCTCCGTGGTCTGGAACGGCTCCCCGGGCTCGGAGGAGAAGCAGTTCAGGTTGAGGCAGTCGTTCCAGTCCGCGCGCCCGATCAGCGGCAGGCCGTGCGGGCCCCGGTGCGTGCGGACGAACTCGAACGAGCGCACGAGGTGCTCCCACAGCGGCACCTCGCTGCCCGGCTCGTTGTCGAAGGGCACAGGCTCGTCGAGGATCGAGTCGTCCCCGGTCTCCTTCAGGTAGCCGGCGACCCCGGCCACCAGCCACAGCGGGTCGTCGTTGAAGCCGGAGCCGATGTCGTTGTTCCCGCGCTTGGTCAGCGGCTGGTACTGGTGGTACGCGCTGCCGTCCGGGAACTGGGTGGACGCGATGTCGATGATCCGCTCCCGCGCCCGCTCGGGCACGAGGTGGACGAAGCCGAGCAGGTCCTGGTTGGAGTCGCGGAAGCCCATCCCGCGCCCGATCCCGGTCTCGAAGTAGGACGCCGAGCGGGACATGTTGAACGTGACCATGCACTGGTACTGGTTCCAGATGTTGACCATCCGGTCCAGCTTCTCGTCCGGGCTGGTGACCGTGTAGGTCGACAGCAACTCCGTCCAGTGGTCCTTCAGCTCGCCCAGCGCCGCGTCCGCCGCGTCCGCGGTGGCGAAGCGGGCGAGCAGGTCGTGGGCGCCCGCCTTGTTCACGACCTGGTGGGCGTCATCGGCCCACTTCGCGTCCTGCGGGTTCTCCAGGTAGCCGAGGACGTAGACGAGGTCGCGGGTCTCCCCGGGGGCCAGGTCGAGGTCCACGCTGTGCGACCCGATCGGGTACCAGCCGGACGCGACGGAGTCCGCCGAGCGGCCGGCGCGCGGGACGGCTGCGTCCGCGAACCCCGCCCAGGGGTCGCCGAGGAAGGTCTCGCGGTCGGTGTCGAAGCCGGCGGCCGGCACGTTCACGCCGAACACCGCGTAGTGGTTGCGGCGCTCCCTGTACTCGGTGCGGTGGTAGATCGCCGAGCCGCCGGAGGGGGTGGCCGGCTCGACCTCGACCTCGCCAATCGAGAGGTTGCGCTGGTAATTGGTCTGGTCGTCGTAGGCGTTCCAGAGCGCGAACTCCACGAACGAGAACAGCGTGATCCGCTTGGCCGCATCGCCGAGGTTCGTCACCCGGACGCGCTGCACCTCGGCGTTCACCCCGAGTGGCACGAAGTAGGTCGTGCTCACCTCGACGCCCCCGCGCGCGCCGGTGATCACCGAGTAGCCCATCCCGTGGCGGGCCTCGTAGGCGTCCAGTTCGGCCTGGACGGGCATCCACGTCGGCGACCACACGTCGCCGCCGTCGTTGACGTAGAAGTAGCGCCCGCCGGCATCGGTGGGGACGTTGTTGTAGCGGTAGCGGGTGAGCCGGCGCATCCTGGCGTCCCGGTAGAACGAGTACCCGCCGCCGAGGTGCGACAGCAGGGAGAAGAAGTCCTGCGAGCCGAGGTAGTTGATCCAGGGGTACGGCGTCCGCGGCGTGGTGATCACGTACTCGCGGGCCGCATCGTCGAAGTGCCCGTACTGCATCAGGGGTTGCCTCTCCGTCGAGGTGTGTGGTCCGGCTCCCTGGACACCACGGCGAGGTTCGAGTCCCCCGTTCCCGGCCCGCTGGAAGCGCTCTCACGATACCCTGCGTGGACGTCCTCGTGCACGCGTCTTGCCCACGCTTGATACCGCGCGCCATAATGTGGCGACGGTCCCGGGGGGATGACCGTTTTCGGGGCTACCCACAAGGGGATGGGGGTCAGTTCCACTGCTTCACCTCGGGAACACCAGACGCAACCGCGTCCGAATCGCCTGGGGGAAAATGAAGCGGCGTTCGGTAATCTCATTAATGGTCGCACTGTTCGCGACATTCCAAGTTCTCATCAGCGGAGCCGCACCGGCTTCCGCGATCACGCAGCCCGCGGGTCAACTGCCCAGCGACGACCCGGCCGCGTTCACGCCGCACGTTCTGGACGGCTCCGTCTACTCCGTCGTGCAGGTCGGCAACACGATGATCCTGGGCGGCGACTTCAGCCAGGTGCGGAACAACTCCAACACCACGGTGCTCACCCGGAACCGGCTGGTGGCCTTCGACGCCACCACCGGCGTGATCAGCACCACCTTCGCCCCGAACCCGAACGGCACGATCAACGTCGTGCTGCCGGCGGGTGACGGCACCAGCGTCTACGTCGGTGGCAGCTTCACGACGATCTCTGGTCAGTCGGTGAAGAACCTCGCCCGCATCAACGTCGCCGACGGCTCGGTGGTCTCCACGTTCAACGGCGGCTCGCCCACCGGCGTGGTGAAGGACCTCAAGCTATCCAACGGTCACCTGTGGGTCGCGGGTGCGTTCACCCACATCCGCAGCACCGCCCAGCCCGCGCTGGCGACCCTGAACCCGACGACCGGTGCGTTCGACAGCTTCTACCGCGGCACGATCGCCGGCGTGCACAAGGCCGGCAGCGTCACCAACGTCTACAAGATGGACGTGTCCCCGGACGGCAAGCGCCTGGTCGCGGTCGGCAACTTCGACACCCTCAACGGGGTCAAGAACCACCAGCTGGCGCTCCTCGACCTGACCGGCGCCACGGCCGTACCGGCCGACTTCCAGACCAATTTCTACGAGGCCGGTTGCTCGTCGTCGTTCGACACCTACATGCGCGACGTCGACTTCTCCCCGGACAGCACGTTCTTCGTCGTCGGCACCACCGGCGCCTACGGCGGCTCGACGGCTCCGTGTGACACCACCGCGCGGTTCGACGTCTCGCAGACCGGCACCTCCATCCAGCCGTCCTGGATCGACTACACCGGTGGTGACACCACCTACAGCGTCGAGGTCACGAACACCGCGGTCTTCGTGGGTGGCCACCAGCGCTGGCAGAACAACGCCTATGCCGGTGACAACGCCGGTCCCGGCGCAGTGTCCCGCCCCGGCATCGCGGCGCTGAGCCCGGTCAACGGCATCCCGTTCAGCTGGAACCCGACCCGCACGCGCGGCGTGGGCCTGTTCGACTTCCTCAACACGTCCCAGGGCCTCTGGGCGGTCTCGGACACCGACCGGATCGGCAACTACGAGTACCACGGCCGCGTCGCGCTGTTCCCCGCGAACGGTACGACCGTGCCCGCGGTGAGCAGCCCGGCCTTCCCGAACGACGTCTACTCGGCCGGAACCGTCGGTTTCTCCAGCGATCCCCGAGTGCTCTACCGGGTCAACACCGGCGGCAGCGAGGTCGCGGCCAGCAAGGGCATCGACTGGGCTGACGACTCCAACGGCAACAACGTGTACTCCACCCCGCACAACGTCGCCGGCTACAGCACGGTCGGCTCGGTGGACAGCACGGTGCCCGCGGGCACCCCGGCCTCGATCTTCAGCTCGGAGGCGTGGGACTCGTGGGACGCGCAGGAGATGACCTGGTCCTTCCCCGTGCCGGCCGGAACCCCGGTCGAGGTCCGGTTGTACTTCGCCAACCGGTACTCCGGCACCAGCGGAATCGGTCAGCGCGTCTTCAACGTCGATGTCGACGGAACCCGGTTCCTGAACAACTTCGACATCGTCGCCGCGGCCGGTGACAACACCGGCACCATGCGCGCCGACGACATCGTCAGCGACGGAAGCGTGGACATCTCCTTCGGCCACATCACGGAGAACCCGCTGATCAACGGCATCGAGATCGTGCGCACCGACCTTCCTGCGGCCGCGTCCGGCGGACTGTCGAAGCGTTCCTTCAACGGAACCGTCGCGGGTGCCAGCCTCGCTGTCGCTGACGGCGGACTCGACTGGGACACCGTGCGCGGTGCGTTCATGGTCAACGGGTACGTGTACCTGGCCATGTCGGACGGCTCCTTCGTCCGTCGCAGCTACAACGGGTCGACCCTCGGCTCCGCGCAGGCGGTCAACGGCCAGGATGAGATCGTGACGCTGTCGGACTGGCAGGCGGAAGCATCCAGTGCGACCGGAATGTTCTACGAGAACGGCCGGATCTACTTCACGATGTCGGGCAGCAACACGCTCTACTACCGCTACCTGAACGTGGAGAGCGGCATCGTCGGAGCCGTCCGGTACCAGGCCGCCAGCGGCGTCAGTGGCATCGACTTCTCCAAGGTGAGGGGGATGTTCCTCGGCGGTTCGAAGTTGTACTGGGCCACGGTGGACGGCAACCTGCACAGCATCGACTGGAGTGCAGGCGCCGCCAGCGGGACGCCCGTCGCCGACACGGCGGCCGTGGTCTCCGGCCCGAGCGTGGATGGCAACAGCTGGAGTTCGCACGCGCTGTTCCTGTACCAGGACACCAACGGTGACGGTGCCGGACAGCCTCCGGTGGCTGCCTTCAGCCTGAACTGCACGGGCATGACGTGCTCGGTCGACGCCTCGGGCTCCACCGCCACGGGCGCGACGATCACCTCCTACCAGTGGAACTGGGGTGATGGCGCCAGCACCACCGGTGTGACGTCGTCGCACACGTTCACCGCCAGGGGCACGTTCAGCATCACGCTCACGGTCACGACCTCCAAGGGCGCATCGAGCCAGCTCACCCAGCAGGTCACGATGAACATGCCGCCGACCGCAGCGTTCACGTCCAGCTGCACGCTGCTGGCGTGCGGGTTCGACGCGAGCGCGTCGAGCGACGACGCAGGGATCGCCAGCTACGGCTGGGACTTCGGCGACGGGGCCACGGCCACCACCGCCAACCCCAGTCACACCTACGCGACGGCCGGTTCGTACACCGTGACCCTCACGGTCACCGACTCGGACGGCGCTACGGCCACGAAGACGGCTACGGTCAAGGCCGTCGATACCCCGACGGCCGACTTCACGTCGGACTGCACCTCGCTCGGTTGCACGTTCGACGCGTCGGGTTCGGTCGCTCCGGGTTCGACGATCTCGGGCTACGCCTGGTCGTTCGATGACGGCACGGCTGCGGGCACCGGTCAGAAGCCGACCCACACCTTCCCCGCCACCGGCACCTACAACGTGCAGCTCACCATCACGACGGCGGAGGGCCTCACCGCAACGGTGACCAAGGCGGTGTCCGTCACCAGGGTGAACCAGGCGCCGACGGCAGCCTTCAGCAAGAGCTGCACGCAGCTGGTGTGTTCCTTCGACGCGTCCGACTCCAGCGATTCGGACGGCTCGATCGCCAGCTACGCGTGGGACTTCGGTGACGGCACCACGGGCACGGGCAAGACGGTGAACCACACCTTCGCCTCCGGGTCCTGGGACGTGAAGCTCACGGTCACGGACAACGACGGCACGCCGGACTCCGAGACCATGACCGTCGTGGTCAGCTCGGCGTCGGTCAGCTTCGTCGAGGCCGCGTCGGCGAACGGGAACAAGGCCAGCCACGTGGTCCGGATCCCCACGTCGGTGAACGCGGGCGACCGGCTGGTCCTGTTCCTGACGCTGAACTCCACGGCGGCCACGATCACGGCGCCCAGCGGCTGGACCGCGGTTCGCAGCACGGACGGCAGCTCGTTCCTCGGACGGGTGTGGACGAAGGTCGCCACGGCGTCCGACGCGGGCGCCAATGTGACGGTGGGCCTGTCGGACTACGCCAAGGGTGACATCACCGTGGCGGCCTACCGGTCCACCACCGGAACGGTCGGCGTCGCCGATTCGGCGGCGACCACCGCCAGCGCCGCGACGTCGATCACCACGCCGAGCCTCTCGGTGGGTTCTGGTGGCATCGTCGTCAACTACGTGGGCGTCAAGGCGGCTTCGACCGTCACTGCGAACCTGCCGAACGACCTGACCCAGCGCGCGTCCTCCGCGGGCTCGGGCAGCGGCGCCATCTACGCCTGGGGTGCCGATTCCGGCAGCTACCTGAGTGGCGGCACGTTCGGTGGGAAGTCGGTCACGTTCTCGGGGACGGCCACGCGGGCCCTCGCCTACGGGCTGCTCCTGCGGGCACAGTGATCGGAAGGACCCTCCAGATAGGGCCGTTCACGGTGGCGGACCTGGACTACCGCGACGCTGTCCAGGCCGCTGCCACCCTGGCGGTCGGGCCCTCCCACGTGCAGCGCTTCTACGCGCTGCACGTGGGGGACTCAACTCCCGGCACCTCGACGAGTTCGTGGCCGAGATGAACTCCGCCGAACTGGTCTGCGCCGACGGCGGTTCGGTGGTGCTCCTCGGCAAGCTCGCGGGCGCGACCCGGATGCAGCGAGTGCCGACCACCGACGCGGGCTGGGATGTGCTCAAGGCCGTGGGTGAGTTGCTCGGGCGCCCCACGCGGATCGCCCTGGTCGGAGCCCACCAGGAGGTGGTGACGGCCGCGGCGACGACACTGGTCGACGGTGGCGCAGGGGACGTGGTGCTGGTGGAGAACGGCTACCACGACGACTGGACTGCGGTGCTCGAGCGCGTGCGCGAGGCGGCCCCGGACGTGCTCGTGCTGGGCCTGGGTGCCCCCAAGGAGATGCTCTGGGTGCGGGACCACGCCCCCGAGCTCCCCGCCTGTCTCGTGATGACGTGCGGCGGCTGGTTCGGCTTCCTGAGCGGAACCGAGGCCAGGGCGCCCGAGTTCCTGCGCAAACCGGGCCTGGAGTGGCTCGCCCGGGTCGGACAGGCGCCGACCCGCCTGCTTCCGAGGTACCTTCGCGGTATGGCAACGACCGCAGTCCTCGCCGCAGGGATCCTCGTGCGGAGGAGCCGCTCATGGCTCGCGTCCCGCTGATCGTCACCGCCATCGTCGGGGTTGGCCTGTGCACGGGCTGCGTGGGTGCGCCGTCGACCACGGCGACTCCCGTCGCGCCGGCGTCGCCGACCCAGCGAGTCGTCCTGCGGCTGGACTTCGACGGTCCCGATCCGCTCGCGCTCACGGACGGTTCCGCGGCGGTGCGCGCCGCAAGTGTGTTCGGCGGCAAGCTTCAGCTGGTCACCCACGGAGAAGGGAAGGCCGTCGAGTTCCCCAGCTTCAGCTCGGCCGAGAACCCGCCGGGCCTGGTCCTGATCGCCACCGGCGAGGGCGACCAGTTGCCCGACCCCGGCGAGCGGGACTTCTCCTTCGGTGCGGACGTGCTGCTGCACAGTGATGCCGCCGACGCCGAGGACAACGGCGACAACGTCATCCAGCGGGGACTCGCGGCCGATCCGACCCAGTTCAAGCTGCAGGTCGACCACGGCGTCCCCAGCTGCGTGGTCGCGGGGGATGGTGGCCGCGTCATTGCCAAGGGGCACAAGCTGGACTCCGAGGTCTGGTACTCCCTCGCCTGCGCCCGCACGGGCGACACGCTCGTCCTCACAGTGACCCGCGGCGACTCCTCCGACCTCCCGGCGACGGCCTCAGGGAGCGGTCCGATCGGGGCGGTCACGATCGACGCCGATCGCCCGGTTTCGATGGGACGGAAGGTCACAGCCTGGGGCGAGCCGGTGGTGAACCAGCCGGATCAGTTCAACGGTGTGATGGACGCGGTCTGGGTCTCCATCGCCGAGTGACGCGACTGGTGCCGCTCAGCCGAGCAGCTGGGGGTCGTAGCCGGCCCCGACGAGCCAAGCGTTGCCCAACACGCGGAACTGGGAGATGAGGTCGAGGTCGCCCTCGTCCGCTGCCGCCTTGTTGATCTGCTTGGACAGGCTCACCATCTCGGGGAGCTTGTCCGCGCCCGGGCAGTCGGTCCCGTTGTCGGCCAGCTTCTCCACCGTCTTCACGAACGCCGTCGTGTACTTCGGGTGGTCATCGCGCCCGACGGTGTCGATCACGCGCTGCCAGTCCCTGGTGAAGTACGCGACCTGACGTCGGTTCACACCGCACTTCGCGGGGGTGGGATCGGTCTCCGCAGGATCCGGTGTGGCGGTCTCGGACTCCGGGAGTGGTGTCTGGATGGTCGAGGCCACGTCCGTGGGGGTGGCTGTGGCCGAGGGCGCCGGTACGGATGAGGTCGCATCGGGTGATGTCGGAGTGCAACCCGAGAACAGGACCAGCGCCGACGCAACGGCAGGCAACCATCGTCGCATGTTCACCCTCCCCCTTCGGTGACCGTGCAGTTGCCCACACTCTACTCGGCGCAGCAATCGGCTCGCCGTCTCTACTGCACGACGACGATCTCTCAGGCTCGTCTCAGGCTGAGAGCGAGAATTTGGCATTTTCACAGGTTTCGCTCTAAGCTTTCTCTCAGCGCGTCTGGGGTTGGTCCTTCGGGACAGGACCCCCGGGGGGATGCGTCGCTCACTGTCACCCATATAGAGGAATCCCCCCGAATATGTCTCGCTATGACTGGCGCTCGTTACGGCGCATGGCCACTGTGGTCGTCGCAGCCACCCTCGCGTTCGGCTTCCAGCCGTCACCGCTGGCACAGGGCGCTGCCAAGAACCTGGTGGACAACGGCACCTTCTCCGGTGGTGTCACCGGATGGAAGGTGAACGACTCCACCACGACCAAGCTCTCGACGAAGAAGGTCTCCGGCAACAAGGCGGCGCGGCTCACGTCCAAGGTGAAGGGGAGCACGCTCGTCCTGAACGATGCGGTGAACTCGGTCCAGAGCGGCGACGCCTACCTCGTCTACACGGCGACGGCGCGGGTGAAGAGTTCGGTCAAGAAGCGCAACTTCGAACTGCGGGTCCGCGAGGTGTATGCGGACCAGGTGCTCAGCCACTCGACCACTTACACCACGAAGAACAAGTCGTGGCACAAGCTCTCGCTGACCTTCACGACCACGATCCAGGGCGCAGCGCTCGACCTGAACGTCCTCGCCTACGACGTCGCCAAGTCAGCTCTCGTCTACGTCGACTCCGTCTCGCTGACCGTGACCGGAACCGCGCAGAAGAACGAGGCCGCCGAGACGCCGACGCCGTCACCGACGGCCACAGCGACCGCCACGGCCACAGCGACTGCCACAGCGAGCACGCCGGCGACGACGACAGGCGCGTACACGCTGTCCAACGGCTGCACGCTGAACGCCAGGGGCGTTGGCGCCTGCGACCCGCTGGTCGGCGGAGCGGTCGGTTCCAACACCGACCCCACCTCGATCGAAACGAGCGCCGGCGCCCACTTCGGCGTGCGCCGCACGTACTACCAGTCGAACCAGGTGGATGCCGCCATGCGGAACGCCGCGATCGACCTTGCTGCGGGCCGCATCCCGTGGATCAGCTTCAAGCTGCCGTACAACTGGACTGACATGGTCGCGGGCAAGGGCGACGCGTGGGCGACCGACATCGCCCAACGTATCGCCAAGCTGAACGGCCCCGTCTGGGTGGCCTTCCACCACGAGCCGGAGAAGGACGAGCCGGACATCACGAAATGGACGAAGATGCAGGAGCGCCTCGGCCCGATCATTCGGTCGAATGCCCCCAACGCGGCCTTCACCGTGATCCTCACCGGATGGAACCAGCTCTACGGGGCCTCGGAGTTCCGGTTCGACTCGATCTGGCCGA
Organism: Propionicimonas sp.; assembly: GCF_049840635.1. Lineage (GTDB taxonomy): Bacteria > Actinomycetota > Actinomycetes > Propionibacteriales > Propionibacteriaceae > Propionicimonas. Next base: position 966,369 of record NZ_JASGKL010000005.1, on the reverse strand, counting down.
ACACCACGGTCGACATCGCCGGCTTTGATGTGTACACCGCCTACGGAACCACCAAGAACGGCACCCTTCGGCTTGGGGATCCCAGCCTCAAGGCGACCTACTTTGACCAGAATCTCCGCCTGGGCCAAGAGCAAGGGCATCGCGTGGGGTCTCGCCGAAACCGGCCTGAACGACCGTGCCAGCGCCGACTACCCGCACTGGATTCGCGACACCTACAGCGAGTTGAAGGCGACCGGAGGCATCGCCCTCGCGTACTTCAACACCACCCTGAACAGCACCACCAACTGGGCGCTGACCACCACGGTCAAGATGAGTGACTTCACCGACACCCTGAAGCAGGCGCCGACTTTCCCCAAGCGCTGAGTGGGCGATTCCATCCGGCATCCGGCTCACCGGGCGACGGGATGCCGGATGGTAGCCTCACGATGGAGGTGGAACTGAAGAACGCAGTCCACCCGGGGACTAGGGGGGTCTCTTGTCGACGAGTGAGTCGGTGAGTTCCAGGTCGGCCTCGTTCAGGTCAGCCTTGGCGCGCGGTCTCGTGCTTTCCATCGCGATCGTGCTGGCTGCCGCTGTGGCCGGCGGGGTGTACGGGTGGTACCGCGAGCGCCTGTCCCAGGCCGAGGCTGTGATCCTGCTCAACCCCCTGGACGGCAACCCGTTCTCGACCTCCGGTCGTGGTGACAGCCTCACCAACCTCGAGACCGAGGCGCAACTGGTCAGGTCGTTCGACGTGGCGGAGCTCGTCCAGCAGAAGACCGGGACGACCCGGTCGACCGCGCAACTGTTCGCCAACCTCGACGTGTCGCCGCCGACCAACACCCAACTCCTCGAAATCAGCTACACCGACCAGGACCCGGACCAGGCTGTCGCTATCGCGCAGGCGTTCGCCGAGGAGTTCCTCTCCTTCCGCGAGTCCAGGGCGCGATCGCTCGTCGACGGCCAAATCGACCTGATCAATCAGCAGATTGACGAACGGAAGGCCGACCAGACTGACCTCGCCGAGGAACTGGCCAAGAAACAGTCCGCCGGCCAGACCGCAGTCCTCCAGACCCAGCTGGATGCGGTGACCACCCAGATCAACCAGCTCCGCGCACGAAGCGCCGAGTTGCAGATCAGCTCGTTCAATCCCGGCCAGGTGGTTACTCCGGCCCGTCTCCACACCGAGGGTCTGCTGGACTCGTGGATCGCCTACGCGGCCGCCGGTGCGCTCGGAGGAGCGTTGCTCGCCCTTCTCATCGCCTTCATCCGGTCCCGGATGGACAACCGGATCCACCACGTCGACGACATCCTGGTGACGGGCCGCACCATCCTGGGAACCGTCAGCCAGACTGACGCCCGCGCGGCCGAGTCGGCCACGGCCAGCGGCGCACCCACACCGGAGTGCTTCCGGAGCCTTCGGGTCGCAATGCTCACCGCAGAGCACCGTCGCCCGGCGGTGGTGCTGATCGCTCCCGGGTCGGACGATCCCGTGCAGAGCCCGGTCAGTGCGGTCGGGCTCGCGCTCGCGCTGGCCGGAGCGAACCTTCGCACCACCGTCGTGGACACGCTCGCCGTCTGGCCCGTGGCGCATGCACGGGAAGGGCAGCAGGGCCTCGCCCAACTGCTGGCCGACGGAGGCGACCCGCGGGACGCGCTGATCGCGGTGGCGGACAACCTGCGGGTGGTCTCGGCCTCGCACGGCGGGGACGGCGCCGACCTGTTCATGTCTCCCGCCATGGCCCGCTTCCTCGAGCGGCTTCGTCAGATCTCGGACATCGTGCTGGTCATCGGTCCCGGCATCGGCGACTCCGCCTCGCTGGCGCTCGGCGACCAGGCCGACGCGGTGATCACCGAGGTGGTCCAGGGCCATTCGCGCATCAAGGAGGCGATCCTTCCGCCGATCCTCAGCGGCCGCGACCTCGGTGTCGTGCTGGTCACCGGGGTGTCCCGGAAGCCCGAGCGGCCACGGCGTGGAGTGGGCGGACAGACGCCCGTGATCCCGGCGTCGATCCCCAGTGCCACGGCTGCGGAGGATCGCGTCGCCGACGATGCGTCGTCCGCGGAGTCTGGCGCGGTCCCGGAGGACCTGCCCGACACGGCTTCGGGCGAGCCGATCGAGTCTCCGGCGCTCGAGGCCGATGTCGATGTCGAGGCGGTGAGCCAGGTCGAGGCGGAAGCTGTGCAGGAGTCCGGCTCGCCAGCTGTCGCGGACTCGGATGCCGGCCCAGCCGCCCGGGTGAGGCGGCGTCGCAACCTGGGCCGGCTCGACGCCTCCCTCGATGCCGAGGACGGGGTGGGGACCCCAGCCAGCCCGACGTCGCCAGAGGACGTCGAGGCCGATGAGGACGCCACCCCCGATGAGGACAGCGTCCTGGACGACGACCACCCGTCTGCGGCGGACGACCATCCGGAGGGCGTCGTGCCCGCTGGCAGTGACGCCGCCTCCGCGTGACCGTGGGGCAGGATGACGACAAGCGCTGACCGCCACCTCGAGCGAATCGCCCGGGGTGGGGCGCTGAGCATCGCCGGGGCCGGGGTGTCGGCGATCGCGGGGTTCGTCGTCACAGCGGTGATCACGAATGCTTACGACAAGGAGACCGCAGGCGTCCTGTTCAGCGCGACGTCGCTGTACCTCGTGCTCGTTGCTCTCGGTGGTCTCGGGATCGAGGTGGGCCTCGGCCGGTTCGTGCCGCAGTTGGTGGTCGCCGGACGCTGGGCGGCGATCCGTATATGCCTGACGTGGACAGCCGTTGCTGCGCTGGTGTCGAGTGTGTTGATCGCCGTCGGGGTCTGGATCTGGGCGGAGCCAATCGCAGCGGCGATGTCGCTCCCTGCCGACAGCGGCCCCCTCGTCCTGCGCATCCTCGCGACGACGGTTCCACCGACAAGCCTTGGCCTGTGGGCGTTGGGCGCCACCCGGGCGTTCGCCAACATCCGGCAGACCGTCTGGTTCGACAAGATCTTCCGTTCGGTGGCCCAGCTTGTCCTCGTGGTCTGGTGCGCGGTCGCCGCGGGCAGCGTGGTGTTCCTGACCCTGGCCTGGGTCATTCCCTCGGTGCTGTTCGCGCCGCTGGCCATCATCGCGATGGTGCGGCTCGTACGGCGGCGCGCGGAACCGGTGGCAGACGAACCAACCTCGGCCGGAGTGATGGGCCAGTTCTGGTCGTTCACCTGGCCGAGGAGCGTGGCGATGGTCTCCCAGGTAGTCATCCAGCGTGCCGACATCATCATCATCGCCGCGTTGATCTCGCCCGCGGCGGCGGCCGTCTATACCGCGGCCACCCGCTTCGTGCCGCTCGGCCAACTGGGCGTCCAGGCCATCCAGCAGGTGATCCAGCCCCGGTTCACCCATCTCCTCGCGACGGGGGAGCGGGCCGCGCTCGACGAGGTCTTTCGCACGACGACGGCTTGGAGCATGGCCATGGCGTGGCCGCTCTACCTGGTGATCGCCGGCGTCCCGTCCCTGTACTTGAGCCTGTTCGGTGAAGGGTTCGACGATGAGGGTGTTGCCGTCGTCCTGGTGATGGCCGTGGCCATGCTGATCGGCGTCGCCTCGGGGCCGATCGACACCCTGCTGCTGATGTCGGGACGCAGCGGCTTGAGCCTGGTGAACTCGTTGGCCGCACTGACGGTGGACCTCGGCCTGTGCCTGGTGCTGATCCCGCAGATCGGCATCCTCGGTGCGGCGGTCGCCTGGTGCGTGGCCGTCGCCGTCCGCGCCCTGCTCGGGTGCTTACAGGTCTGGCGGCAGCTGCGCATCTCGCCCCTGTCCCGCGAGTCGCTCGTCGTCGCTGTCACCGCGATCGGCTGTTTCGCCGCGCCGCTGGCCGTCGCGTCGGTGTTCACGGACTCGATGGTGATGAGGATCGTCCTGATGGTCGTCGGTGCGGCGGCCTACGGTCTGGTCCTGTGGCGCAACCGCAGGAGGTTGAGGCTGGCGGCGCTGAGGTCTCTGATGCCCGGGGGTCGACGACGCCCGGACGGCAATTCCGTCGACCGGCCGAGCGACTAGCCTGAACAGCATGGGCACGGGGGGAGAAGTGTTGCTCTACATCGGCGGCTACGGCCGCAGCGGTTCGACGCTGCTGGAGTGCCTGCTCGCCCGACTGGACGGGGTCGTCGTCCTGGGTGAGCTCGAGCACCTCTGGGAGCGGGGCGTACGGCAGAACCAGCGCTGCGCCTGTGGTGAGCCCTTCGCCGATTGTCCGTTCTGGGCAGAGGTGGGACGAACCGCCTTCGGCGGCTGGGACCAGGTGGACGTGGAGCGCGTGCTCGCGCTGAAGGCCGCCGTGGTGCGCCAGCGTCACCTGCCCCGGATGCTCCGGCGCTCGCTCCCACCGGAGTTGGCGAACCAGGCCGCAGAGTTCACCGGTTACCACCACCGGATCTGCGACGCGGCGCAGCAGCTGACCGGTGCCCGTGTGGTCGTGGACTCCAGCAAGTTCCCGCCGCTCGCCGTCGCCCTTGCGCACGATCCGGCCATCGATCTGCGGATGATCCACCTTGTCCGGGACAGCAGGGGGGTCGCGTACAGTTGGTCCAAGACCGTGGCCCGCCCCGAGACCGAGGACGGCGAGGCCATGCCCCGCTACTCGTCCGTGCACAGCTCGGCGCACTGGCTGTCCCACAACCTCGCGATGCAGCTCGCCGGACGCCTGGGTCGCCCGGTCCTGCGAATTCGCTACGAGGACCTCGTGGCCGATCCGGAGGCCACGGTCTCACAGGCGTGGCGACGCCTCGGACTGCCGGGCCCGGGCACGCTGCCGATGGAGGACGCGCACACGATCGAACTTCTTCCCACCCACTCGGTAGCGGGGAACCCGATGCGCTTCACACGGGGGCGGACGGTGCTCCGCTCCGACGAGGCCTGGCGGCAGGGGATGCCGCGGGGGCGGCGTCTCCTGGTGACACTCCTCTCCGCGCCCCTGCTCCTCGCCTACGGGTACCGGCTTCGCTCCGCACAGGAGGGTTCCTGATGACGTCCGAGGCTGCGGCAGCACTCAGGGCCACGGTGGAGGACTTCCACCCCGGGGCATCGGTCAGCGAGGTCGCCACCCGCTCGGGTGATGTCCCGTTCCGGGGTCTGCCCGACCTGAACCGTCCGCGCCTGCTCGTGCCCGGCGCGCCGGGTCGCGCGGCTTCGCGCGCCCTGCTGCGGTTCAGTGTCGCGCTGAGCACCAGGGACGCGGTGTCCCGGATCGGCGCGGCCGCCGCGATCCGCGTGGCCGGCGTCGGCAGGGTGCTGCCGGCCGGCCTGGCGGTGCGCGGCGGGACCGCCGACGACCTGTCGTCGCACCTGGCCGGACAGTTGGGTGAGCCCGTGGTGTTCGGCGTGGGGGTCGGGACGGCCAGGGCGAACCGGAAGCCGGTCCTCGAGGTCTTCAGCAGGCGCAGCGGCGACACCCTCGCCTTCGCGAAGGTCGGCGACAACCCGGTGGCGAGCGAACGTGTCCGCGCCGAGGCCACTGCACTGGGGGAGATCGCCGGCAGGCTCGGTCCCCGGTTCGAGGTGCCGGAACTGATCTCGCTGACCCGCTGGAACGACCACGACGTGTTACTGCTCACCCCGCTGCGCACGGTGCCCCAGTTCTTCGCTGGCCGGCGCGTTCCGACCGGGCTGATGCGGGACTTCTCGGAGTCGTTCGACGCCGGCAGCGCGCCGCTGGTCGAGGCTCCCCAGTGGCGACGGATGCAGACCGCCGCGCTGCCGCCCGCACCGGTGGTGGATCGCTGGCGCGAGCTGTTCGACCGACTGGGCAACCTCGCGCACGACCGCCCCGACCTGCGGGTGGGCGCCTGGCACGGCGACTGGACCGCCTGGAACATGGCCTGGCGCGGTCGGCGCCTCCAGCTGTGGGACTTCGAGCGGTTCGAGACCGGGGTCGTGCGCGGGTTGGACGCCGTCCACTACCCGGTCAACGACGTGTTGCTGCGGAAGGGGCTGACCGCTGCCGCGGTGCTGGACGGGGTCGCGCGCGGGACGGCCGCGCTCGGGAACGGCGAAGAGGCCGACCTGATCGCGGCGGCCTACCTCGTGGCGATCACCTTCCGCTACCTAGAATCGGTGGGGCAGGGCGGCGAGAGTCTCGTCGCGGAGCGGACCAGGGTCATTCTGGATGCCCTCGAACTGTGGCTGGAGAAGTTGGTCGTCGGTGGGAGGGGCGGACGATGAGCGTGCGAGGGGCGGTTTCCAGGGCGAACAGGTCGATGCCGGCCTCGCTGAACCGGCTGGGACGATCGGCACTGACGGCGTGGGGAACGATCACGTCAGGGCTCCGGATGGAGCCTGACTTCATCATTCTGGGCGCCCAGCGCGCCGGCACCACCACGCTGTTCCGGGTCCTCAACGAACACCCGGACGTCGTCCGTCCCACTGTCACCAAGGGGACCGGCTACTTCGAGTCGAACTATGGCAAGGGTCGGGCCTGGTACCGGAGCCACTTCCCGATTCGGGCGCTGGCGCGGTGGCGGACGGGCGGCCGGGCCCGGACGTTCGAGAGCAGCGGGTACTACCTGTTCCACCCCCTGTCCGCATCGCGCATCGCGGCTGACCTGCCGAACGTGAGGGTGGTCGCAATGCTCCGTGACCCGGTGGAGCGCGCCTACTCGGCCCATCGACACGAACTGCGGCGGGGTTTCGAGACCGAGGAGTTCGAGCCGGCGCTCGCGCTGGAGGCCGAGCGGCTGGCAGGGGAGGAGGACCGGATCCGCACCCAACCGGGCTACGACAGCTTCGACCACCGCCACCACGCGTACGTCACGCGCAGCCGGTATGCGGACCAGGTCCAGCGCTACGTGGATGCCCTGGGACCCGAGCGGGTCTTCATCGTCGACGCGGACCGGTTCTTCACCGAGCCGCAGGACGAGCTCACCGAACTGTTCGCCTGGCTCGGTCTGAACCCGTGGCTCCCAGCCGAGGTGGAGCAGTGGAACGCCCAGCCCCGCGAACCCATGGATGACGAGCTCCGCGCCCGCCTGCGCGAGGAGTTCGCCGAATCCGACGAGAAGCTGCGCGGGTTGATGCGCAGGCCGCCGAGTTGGCGATCCGAGCCGGAGCGCCCGACCAGCGGAGCGTCCGAGGGAACCCAGGGCTGATGCGGGCCGTCATGGTGGCCGAGCGGCCGCCGAGCCGGGGCAGTTCGCCCCTGCTCACCCGGATCGATCGCCTCCCGCGGATCTGGCCCCTGGCTGTCGTGGTGATGGGCTACCCGCTGTGGTGGCTGCTCGGCGTGGCGTCCTTCATGCCCTTCGCCATGGCCGCCGTCATGGCCTGGCAGCTGCGCGGCCTGCGACACCTTCTGATTCCTCAGGGACTGGGCTGGTGGCTCGTCTTCATGGTGTGGGTGTGCCTCGGCGTTTTTGTGCTGTACACAAACGCGCCGGGCGCGGTGCCCGGAGGCGGTGCCGGGCGCATCCTCGTCTTCGCCTACAACCTCGGGCTGTACCTCGTATGCACGGTGGCGGTGGCGTGGGTGTTCAACTCGACCGAAGCCGAGTTGCCGACTTCCGAGGTCTCCCGGGTGCTGTCGTGGATGTTCGTCTTCACCACGGCAGGAGGTCTCGCCGGGACAGTTCTGGCGTCGGTCGACTTTCCTTCGCTGCTGGAGGTCGTGCTTCCCAAGAGCCTCGCGCAGAACAGCTTCGTCGCCTCTCAGATCCACCCCGGGTTGTCGGACATTCAGGACGTGCTCGGCACGCCGGAGGCACGGCCGAAAGCCCCGTTCGCCTACGCGAACACCTGGGGCAGCGTCATGGCGCTGTCGCTGCCGTTCTTCCTCGATACGTGGCTCAGGCGCGGGGGTCGGCTCCGCCGCCTTGTCGGCGTCGGGATACTGGTCAGCTCGCTGGTCCCGATCGTCTACTCGTTGAACCGCGGTCTGTGGGGCTGCCTGGCGGTCGGCGTGGTGATCCTGGTCCTGCTCCAGGCGAAGGACGGACGCTTCGGCACCCTGGCTGTCCTGGGTGGCGTTCTGGCCGTCGCTGCGGTCGCCTTCCTCGCCAGCCCCCTCGGCGACGTGGTCGGGGACCGGTTCGAGCACCAGCACAGCAACGACCGGCGCGAACAGCTCCTCGTGCAGACGGTGGTCAGCGCACTCGAGGGCTCGCCGATCATCGGTTTCGGCGGAACCAGGGACGTGCAGGGGAGCTTCGCGTCGATCGCCGGCACGTCCACCGAGGAGTGCCCCGCCTGCGGCGTGCCACCACTCGGCACCCAGGGGCACCTGTGGTTCGTGATCTTCGCGCAGGGCCTTGTTGGCGCAGCATTGTTCCTCGCCTTCTTCCTCTCGTCGCTGTTCCGCACCTGGCGATGTCGCACGACCTCGGAATCGTTCTCGACCACGCTGGTGGTGTTCTTCCTGGTCCAGATGTTCGTCTACGACACGCTGGGCGTCCCGCTGCTGCTGGTGATGGTGGCCATCGGGCTCGGCTGGCGCGCAGTGAGTGCCCGCGGTGAGCTGTCTGTCAGGACATTGCGCTACTGGCTGGATGCGCTGCGGGATAGCCGCCGCACGATCATCGCACTCGCGATCGTCGGGGGAGCGATCGGCGGAACGCTGGCGCTGTTCCCGCGGACCACCTACGAAGTGAAGGAGTACGTCCTGCTGGCGCCGTCGCCGTCCTACCTTCAGACGGACGCGAACAGCGATGACGCGCCACGAGACACGACGATCGACACCGAGGCTGCACTGGTGATGTCCGAGCAGACCCTTGCCCAGGTCGACAGCAGCGCGACTGCGCAGTGGCGGCTGCGGAGCGACCTGACGGTGACAGCGATCCCCAACACCCAGGTGTTGGTGATCTCCCTGCAGTCCGAGGATGTCGCGACGCTTCCCGCCCTCGCCGATCGAATTTCGAACGCCTACCTGAGTACGCGGCAGGCATTCCTGGAGAATCGCAGGACCCAGCTACTCGCGACCCTTCAGGCCCGCGCCGCGGAGTTGGACAGCCTCGGGGTGACTGCGGACAGCACCGAGCGGGAGAGCATCGATGACGCGATCAGCACCATTCTGCTGACCACCACGACCGCGGGTTCAACTCTTCGAACGGACCCCCCCACGGAGGTCCCGAGAGCATTCCCCCAGTTCGTCGGCAGTGGGATCGGAGTCGGCCTGATCGTCAGCCTGCTCTGGATGGAGCTCGTAGTGCGACGGCGGTTCGTCCTCTTACGTTCTCAGTCGGCGATCCGTTCACGGTCGGGTGCGCCGCGCAAGGTACACGTGGGCTCGTCCTAGAGTGCCGTGGCCCATCCACGCATGAGGCGCCGCCGGCTGTCGAGGACTGGAGGCCAGAGGACCTGGCCACCAGCATGACTGTTGCTCTGGCTGGCTCAGATCCCGTGGCCGCGTTTGTGGGCGATGTCGAGAACCTTCGGGGCCGAGATCAGCCGCGTGGTGACGAGAAGGGTGACATAGGCTCGCTTCTCCATGGGGGAGAGGCGCAAAGTCTTTCGCACATCTCGAAGCGCGTCCTGCGTGTCGCCCCGAGCAGCCTTTGCAAAGCTGCGCTGTCCGTAGAGCCTTGCCAACGCCTTCGGGTCGCGGTGGAACACTTCGTGCTTGTCGAGCATGTAGTCAATCGCGGCGATGATGGTGTCCCAGTCGCGCGAGAACATGGACTGTCCCCAGCGCACGACCACCAGCGGTTCCTCAACGATGGCGATCTGGCCGGCCTGTAGCGCACGGATGATGTAGTCGTAGTCCTCCCCGAAACTGCCGGGGAGCTCCTCGTCCACCAGACCGATCTTGTCGAGGATGGCATCCCGGCGCATCAGGACCGACGAAGGATGCGCCTCCATCAGCCGTTTGCGGACGAGGTTCTCAAGTGTGAAGGTGGATCGCGTTGGCACACGTTCGGTCTGGTGTCCGCCGTAGTCGATCTCGATCCCCGTCGCCGAAGTCAGAGCGGACCCGATTCCTGCCAGCTGCTTCGCGATCTTGGTGGGCCGCCAGTAATCATCGTCATCACAGAAGGCCACGTACTCACCGTGGGCCTGAAGGATGCCGGTGTTGCGCGCGCCCGCGAGCCCCGGGGTGCGGGTGTTCGGCATGACTCTGACGCTCCGCAGCGGCTCCTCGCTGTTCAAGGACTGGTCAACATCGGTCTGGTCGAAGACGATCAGGCACTCGATCGGGCCCTCATAACTCTGCGCAACGACGGCCGCGATGGCTGTTCGCAGCATCTCTGGGCGATTCCGTGTGGCGATGACGACGGAAACCAACGGCAGTTCGCTCATCTTCCAATCCCCCCGAGTCGGTTGCGGCTGCGCTGTCCAGCTAACTCTAGGGCACTTCCTGTGACCGGCAAGGCCCCGGGTCTGACCATCCTGGGCGATCCTGATCACAGAGGGCCCGGCTCACATTCGAGAGCCCGTCGGCTGCCCGACCGCTACCATTGGGTCGCAAGAGCCCGTCGGCATTGCCGCGGGCTTGACTCACGCAAAGGGGCAGGCAGATGCCGGGAATCGTGGTCGTCGGCGCACAGTGGGGCGACGAGGGCAAGGGCAAGGCCACCGACCAGCTGGGCGACCGTGTCGACTACACGGTCCGCTACTCCGGCGGCAACAACGCGGGCCACACCCTGGTGGTGAACGGGGAAAAGTACGCGCTCCACCTGCTCCCCTCCGGCATTCTCAACGACTCGGTCCCCGTGATCGCCAACGGCGTCGTGATCGACCTCGACGTCCTGTTCGAGGAGATCGACGGGCTGAACGCCCGTGGCGTCGACACCTCGAAGCTGCTGGTGAGCGCCAACGCCCACGTCATCGCGCCGTACCACAAGGTGATGGACAAGGTCACGGAGCGCTTCCTCGGCAACCGCCGGATCGGTACCACCGGACGCGGCATCGGCCCGGCGTACTCCGACAAGATCAACCGGCTCGGCATCCGCGTGCAGGACCTGTTCGACGACTCGATCCTGCGCCAGAAGGTCGAGGCCGCGCTCGAGCAGAAGAACCACCTGCTCGTGAAGGTCTACAACCGGCGCGCGATCGACGCCACCGAGGTCGCCGAGGAGCTCCTCGCGCACACCGAGCGGCTGCGTCCGATGGTCGCCGACACCGTCCGCGTCCTCAACACCGCGCTGGACGCCGGCCAGGTCGTCCTCTTCGAGGGGGCCCAGGCCCACCACCTCGACGTCGACCACGGCACCTACCCCTACGTGACCAGCTCCAACCCGATCGCCGGCGGGGCGAGCACCGGCGCGGGCGTGGGTCCCACCCGGATCGACCGCGTGATCGGCATCATGAAGGCCTACACCACCCGTGTCGGTGAGGGCCCGTTCCCGACCGAGCTGCTGGACGCGGACGGCGAGAAGCTGCGCCAGGACGGGGCCGAGTTCGGCACCACCACCGGACGCAACCGTCGCTGCGGCTGGTTCGACGCCCTCGTCGTGGAGGCGGCCGTGACGGCCAACGCGTTCACCGACATGTTCCTGACCAAACTCGACATCCTGACCGGCTGGGAGAAGATCCCGGTCTGCGTGGCCTACGAGGTGAACGGCGAGCGCACCACCACGCTGCCGATGACGCAGACCGACTTCCACCACGCGGTGCCCGTGTACGAGTACCTGGACGGCTGGACCGAGGACATCTCCGGTTGCCGGGAGTTCTCCGACCTGCCGAAGAACACGCAGGCGTACGTCCGCCGGCTGGAGGAGCTCGTCCGGTGCCGCATCTCCGGCATCGGCGTCGGCCCGTCCCGCGAGCAGGCGGTCATGCTGCACGACCTGCTCTGATCCTCGTGGTTCGTTCCTCACCACTCGTCAAGACTCCTCGGTTCCCCGCCGCTGGCGCGGCGGGGAACGTCGTCGTCTGATCGATGGCCAGGCGACCGCCCACCCCGACCCCCTGGTGGGTGCCGGTCCTGCTCGGCTTCCTCGGTCTCACCGCGTGCTTCCTCACGATCGCCTACCTCACCTGGGTGTGGGTGGACGGCCGGTTCTACTGGCTGGGGATCATGATGGTCGCGCTCAACCTCGGCGTGACGGTCGCTGCCGTCGTCGCCACCGGGATGGACGCCCGCACCGGCCGTGTCTCCTGGCGCTGGTGGACGACCCTGGGCGTCCTGGTGCTGTTCAGCATCGTGCTGTTCGGCTTCATGGGCCGCTGGGTGCCCGCCTGAGCGGGAGGTGAGCAGGAGGACAATTCCTGGTTACATTCCTGTGACGCAGCCCTCCCGGATTTGTGCGGGCGCATTCCGTGTGCTTACCGTGGATGCAGGGAAGGGCGAGGAGCCCGACCCTGACCAATGCCGGACCGGAGGATTCTCCGGGCCGGTTTCGCATTTTCCGGCGACGCCGCGGGTGTTCGCCGATGGGTGCACCCGTGGCGGCGAGAGATTGCACGAGGGGGCCACAGACAATGCTCAACCACGACCTCGCACGGGTCGACGACCGCGACCCTGAGACCCGCAGACGGCAGACCAGGAACCCGTTCTCCCCGGTGATCATGGTGCTCACCATCCTCGCCACGATCGGGGTGGTCGCCTACTCGCTCTTCCTTCTGAACCCGGCCAACCGCGGCGACTGGCTGCCGTACGTCCTGGTGATCACGGCCGAGAGCATCCTGATCGTCCACGCCGTTCTGGCGATGTGGACGATCCTCGCCGGCTGGCGCTCGCCGCGCACCGACGAGTACTACCTCGCCCGCAGGGAGCTGTTCGGTGACCGGCTGCCCACGTCCGCCGACCCGGCGCGCCCGGACTGGCCGCTCGCCCTCGACGGCCGCCCGATCTCCGTGGCCGTCCTGATCACCTGCTACGGCGAGCCGCTGGAGGTGATCCGGCGGACGGCGATCGCCGCCCGCGACCTCTGGGGCCAGCACACCACCTGGATCCTCGATGACGGCCGCTCGGACGCCGTCAGGGCGATGGCGGCGGAGGTGGGCGTGCAGTACATCCGCCGGCTGTCCAGCGGCGGAGCGAAGGCCGGCAACGTCAACCATGCGCTCAGCCAGGTGAAAACCGACTACTTCGCTATTTTCGATGCCGACTTCGTTCCGCGTCCAGAATTCCTCTACCAGACAATTCCGTTCTTCATCGACACGAATGTGGCCTTCGTGCAGACGCCCCAGAGCTACGGGAACATGAACAACCTCGTCTCCCGCGGCGCCGGCTACATGCAGGCCGTGTTCTACCGGTTCGTCCAGCCCGGGCGGAACCACTTCAACGCCGCGTTCTGCGTCGGCACCAACGTGGTGTTCCGGCGGGCGGCCGTCGATGACGTGGGCGGCATCTACACCGACTCCAAGTCCGAGGACGTGTGGACGTCGCTGATGCTGCACGAGCGCGGCTGGCGGACGGTCTACATCCCCGACGTGCTCGCCACCGGCGACGCGCCGGAGACCATCGAGGACTACACCAAGCAGCAACTGCGGTGGGCGACCGGCGGCTTCGAGATCCTCTTCACCCACAACCCGTTCAGCCCCCGCCACAAGCTGACGATGGACCAGCGGCTGATGTACTTCGTCACCGCCACCCACTACCTGACCGGCGTCGCGCCGGGGATCCTGCTCCTGGTGCCTGCGCTGGAGATCTTCTTCGACCTGCGCCCGGTGGTGCTCGGCACGACCTTCGCCACCTGGCTGCTGTTCTACGCCGGCTTCTACCTGATGCAGATCATCCTGGCATTCTACACGCTCGGCTCGTTCCGCTGGGAGGTGCTGATCCTCGCCACCTCGTCCTTCCCGATCTACATCCAGGCGTTCATCAACGCCTTCTCCGGCAAGGAGCAGAAGTGGCACGTCACCGGAGGGGCTGCCCGACGCACGTCCGCGTTCAACTTCATCCGGCCGCAGGTGTACCTGTTCACGTTCCTGCTGCTCACCTCGGTCGTCGCGGTCTGGCGCGACCTGGACAACCAGCAGCTCTCGCTCGCCACGGCGTGGAACATCACCAACACCGTCGCGCTCGGCCTGTTCCTGGTCGAGGCGTTCAAGGAGGGCCACCGCGCGAGGGTGGCCGAGCGGGCAGGGACGCGCGCCGCAAGCCCCGTCCCCGTCGCCCCCACCCCCGCGCCCGCACTACAGGGAGGACTGTCATGACCTGGGAGAACCGACTCCGCCTCACCCTCGGCGTCCTCGGCGTCATCGTCGTGGTCGGCCTGCTGACCGTGGTGTTCAACCAGCGGCAGAACCAGATCGCCAGCTTCACCGGCGCCGTGGGCGCCGACGTGTACACGGTCGGCGCCGACTACTCCGGCACGGTGGTGAAGCAGGACGTGGACGCCGGCGACAGCGTGACGAAGGGCGAGGAACTGTTCGTCGTGCAGAGCCTCCAATTGAAGGAGAACGTCGCCAACGGCCTGAAGGTCGGCAACACCGAGGCGTACCGCGTGGACCTGAAGAAGGGCACGATCACCTACTTCGCCGTGGTCGACGGGACGGTCCAGAGCCTCAACGCGCGGCTCGGCAACTCGCTCGGTGCTGGCAGCGCGCTGGCGACGATCGCGTCGAACGACCGCTACGTGCTGGCCAGCTTCCGGCTGTTCCCTCGGGACTACGCGCGCGTCCACACCAACTCCGTGGCACGGATCCGGCTGGCCGACGACGAGCTGATCACCGGCATCGTGACCCAGGTCAGCTCGACGACGGGCGACGACGGCACCGTCAGCCAGCTTCGGATCGAGTCCGGCGCGCTGCCGAAGGTTGCCGAGGGCCTGCGCAACCCGGGGGCGCCGGTGGGCGTGACCGTGACGCTCGCCGACTCGGGGCCGCTCGCGGGAGTGGGTGACGCCCTCACCGACTTCCTGGTGAAGATCGGCCTGAGGTGACCCGGACGCCCCGGCGGATCGCCGTGGCCCTCGTCCTGCTCATGGTCACGGGCTGCGCGGCCGTACCGGCGGGTCCGGCCACGCCGTCCACCGGGCCGACCGGCTCGGCGCCGCCCGCGGAGGCGGTGGTCCTGCCGGACACCCGGGTGGGGTCGCTGGTGGCCGGCCTGGCCTCGCGCACGCCGAAGCAGCTGGATGCGACGCGGCTGGCCGACGGCCGCGTCCCGCCCACCAACCGCTGGTACTCGGGGCTGGTGTTCGGCGACGCCCCGCAGCCGGTGTTCCCGCTCCCGCTGTCGTTCGCGCTCACCGGGGACGGGTTCGCGTTCGGCCTTCCCACCGTGGCGGCGACGGCCGACACGATCAGCGGGGGGTTCGCCGGAGACGTCACCGTGGGACTGGGCGCGACCCGCTCGGTGGTGGCGACCGACGACCCTGCCGTGGTCGGGATCGACAGCTACGCCGCCGACGGGACGCGGCTGGGGCGCACCACGATCGCGGAGGGCTCGCCGTTCGTCTCGTTCGTTGCGGCCGGAGCGACCTCGCTCACCGTCCCGGCCGGGTTCAGCGCGGCGGGGGACGTCTTCGTCGCGACGATCGGCGCGAGGAGGTACGCCTTCAGGGCGCCGTCGGCGACGGTCAACGGCACCCGGATCGACCTGGCCGCCGGCGGTGCGGTGACCTTCTGGGCCGTTCCCGAGGGCCACGACCCGGGCGAGCTGGCGCCCTACGCCACGCCGGTCACGGGTTCGACGGTCACCTACTCGGTGGGGACGGACGACGTGACCACCACCCTCGCCTACGCCGGCGAGGGGACGGCGATCGCCCGGCTGCCGCACCAGGGGACGGCGACCGGGTGCGACCTGGGCACCTACCCGTCGATCTACGGGCCGATGACGCTGTGCGCGGGGTCGTCCCTGACGTGGACGACCCCTCGGACGCGGGCGCGGGCAGCCCTCGACCTGAGCGGGCTGGACGCGACGCGGAAGGCGTCGCTGGCAGGGCAGCTGAGGTCGGACGTCGGTGCGCTGCCCGCGTTCCCGTCCGACACCTACTACGGCGGCAAGGTCCTGCAACGGACCGCGATGCTGCTGATGGTGGCGGAGGAATTGGGCGAACACGCGCAGGCCGCGACGCTCGCGTCCGCGCTGGACCAGCAGCTGTCGGCCTGGACCCAGCCGCAGGGGTGCACGCAGCGGGAGTCGTCCTGCTTCGTCTACGACCCTGAGGGCAAGGGCGTCGTGGGCCTGACGGCGTCCTTCGGGAGCGACGAGTACAACGACCACCACTTCCACTACGGCTACTTCCTCTACGCGGCCGCGGTGCTGGCCCGGTACGACCCGTCGGTCGTGGCGCGGTACGCGCCGGTCCTGGACCTGCTCGCTGCCGACATAGGAAGCGCCGGGAACTCGTACTTCCCCGACCGGCGCACCTTCGACGTGTACGCGTCGCACTCGTGGGCGTCCGGGACGGCCCCGTTCGCCGACGGCAACAACCAGGAGTCGGTCTCGGAGGCCGTCAACGCCTGGGCGGGCCTGAGCCTGTGGGCACAGGTGAGCGGGGACGCGGCACTGGAGACCGAGGCGGACTGGATGCTGTCACTGGAGGCGCACGACTCGTCCACCTACTGGCTGGAGCCCGACCTGTCGGCGTTCCCCGGCTACGCCCACCGGATCACCACGCTGAATTGGGGCGGGAAGCGCGATTACGCCACGTGGTTCTCCCCGACCCCGGCGGCCAAGCTCGGCATCCTGCTGCTGCCGATGAGCCCGACCTCGACCTACCTGGCCGGGGACGCGGACGCGATCCGCGCGAACGTCTCCGACGCCGTCGGCGACCAGTTCGACCAGGCCTTCGGCGACTACGCCCTGATGTACCTCGCGCTCGCCGACCCGGACGCCCGCAACCAGGCACTGGCCGCAGCGGCGAAACTGTCCGACGCGACCCTCGACGACGGCCTGAGCCGCACCTACCTCCTGGCCTGGCTCTACGCGCTCGGCTGAGCGCGGCGGGAGCGGCGGCCCGACGCGCGCCGTCGCTCCTCAGCGTCCGTGAGGCGCCCACGGGCCTGTCATCCCGGGCTTGACCCGGGATCTCCGCGTCCATCCCGTCGGCCCGCGGCGACGAGATCCCGGCTTTCGCCGGGATGACAGGGGGTCGGTCGACGAAGGGCGCTACGGCGGGCGGCGGCCAGAGGCGGGTTCTCGCTCCTCAGCGTCCGTGAGGCGCCTACGGGTTTGTCATCCCGGGCTTGACCCTGGATCTCCGCGTCCATCCCGTCGGCCGAGGCGACGAGATCCCGGCTTTCGCCGGGATGACAGGGGTGTCGGTCGACGAAGGAACGCGACGGCGGACGGCGTCCCGACGCGGGCGCTCGCCCTTCAGTGACCGTGAGGCGCCCACGGGTTTGTCATCCCGGGCTTGACCCGGGATCTCCGCGTCCATCCCGTCGGCCGCGGCGACGAGATCCCGGCTTTCGCTGGGATGACAGGGGTCGCCGGTCGACGAAGGTACGCGCGCCGAAACGGGCTTGCTTCAACGGTCCCTGAGGAGCCCCGTGAGGAACGAGCGGGGCGCCCGTGTTGGGCGGCCGTCCGCCTTCTCCTCGGTCGCTTCCGCGACGGCTGTCCTGGCGCGGGCGAGCGCATCGGGGGTCGCGCCGGCCGAACTCAGCGCGAGGAGGGCGGCGCCGACGATCGGGCGGTGGGCGAGCGTCACGAGGCGCGCGTGGGGGGCAACGTCGGCGATGCCGGCGGCGATGCGGGTGTCCAGCAGTGCGTTGCCCGCCTGCAGGACGCCGCCGCCCAGCACCACCGGGATCGCCGCGTCGGCCAGGTCGAGGCGCTCCACGCACGCCCGGACGTACGCCACCACCTCGTCGGCCTGCCGTTCGACGATCGAGCGCGCGACCGCGTCCCCGGCGTCCGCGGCGGCGAACACCGCCGGGGCGAGCGTGGAGAGCCGGTCCGACTCGAACTCGCCGAAGTGCAGCCTCTCGATCAGCTCCGCGATGGACGCCACGCCGGTGCCCTCCCGCACCACGGCGGTGAGCGCCGTACGCGGCCCGCGCCCGTCCTCGTCGCGGGCCGCGTGCCACAGCGCCTCCGCGCCCAGGCCGGAACCACCGCCCCAGTCGCCGGAGATGTGGCCGAGGGCTGCGAACCGGGCGGATGCCCCGTCCGACCGCACCCCGACGGCGTTCGACCCCGTTCCGCAGACCACGGCCAACGCGTTCGGGGCGTCGGTGCCTGCGCGGAGCAGGGCGAACAGGTCGTTGTCGACCAGGCTGTTGGCCGCCCACGGCAGGCCGGCGATCGCCGCGGTGTAGGCGGCGTGCTCGCGGGGCAGGTCGATCCCGGACAGGTACAGCTCCGTCCGTCGCACGGGGCGGCCGGACGCGACCGCGGTGACCAGCGCGTCCACGACGGCCACGGACCGCTCCAGCCCGAGTTGCTGGGGGCTGGAGGACGGCCCCCGGCGGTGGGCGAGCAGCGTCCCGTCGAGGGTGAGCGCCACCGCGTCGGTCTTGGTGCCGCCGCCGTCGACGGCGACGACCACGGGCTCTAGGTCCATGGCAGGAACCGTGCGTTCGCGGTGAGCAGCAGGTCCGTGAGCTTCTCGGCCCGGTCGTGCTGGAGTACGAGCGGGTGCGCCCGCATCGCCCGGAGGACGCGGCCACGCCCCCCGTGGATGGCCGCGTCCAGGGCGAGCCGCTCGTAGCCGGCAACCGCAGCGATCAGGGCGGCGACGTCGTCCGGCAGGGCGGCGATGGGTTCGGCGACGAAGCGTCCGCCGGCGAAGCGGGCCGGCACCTCCACGACGTGGTCGTCGGGCAGGAACGGCAACAGGCCGTCGTTGCGCAGGTTCACCACCCGCGGCACCGGCTGGGCGCCGGTGATCGCAAGGATCAGCTCGATCGCCGCCTCGGAGTAGAACGCGCCGCCGCGCCCCTCCAGCGCCGCCGGCTTGGTGTCGACGGTCTCGTCGGCGTAGGTGACCAGCAGTTCGTCCTCGATCGCCTTCACGGCCTCGGCGCGGGTGGGGGAGCCCAACTGCTCGGCCAGCACCTCGTCGTGCGCGTAGTAGTAGCGAAGGTAGTAGGACGGGACGAGCCCCAGGCCGCTGATCAGCTCGGGGGCCATCTCGGTGTCCTCGGCCAGCTCGCCCAGCTCCTCGCCGAGCAGGACGGGCAGCTTCTCGACCCCGTCCACCTTCACCGAGGTCTCCCAGGTGAGGTGGTTCAGCCCGACGTGGCCGAGGCTGACCTGCTCGGGCCGCGCGCCGAGCATGCCGGCGAAGCGCCGTTGGAAGCCGATCGCCACGTTGCACAGCCCGACGGCCTGGTGGCCGGCCTCCAGCAGGGCCCGGGTGACGATCCCGACCGGGTTGGTGAAGTCGATGATCCAGGTGTCCGGACGCGCGTGCGTGCGCACGGTCTCGGCGATCGACAGCACCTGCGGCACTGTCCGCAGTGCCTTGGCGAAGCCGCCCGGCCCGGTGGTCTCCTGGCCGATGCAGTGGACTTCGTGGGGCCAGGTCTCGTCCTGCTGCCGGGTGGCCTGGCCGCCGACGCGCAGCTGGAGCAGCACGAAGTCGGCGTCCGCGACGCCGGCGACGAGGTCGTTCCCGGACACGACCTTCGCAGGGTGGCCGGCGTGGGCGAGCATCCGGCGCGAGATGCCCGCGACCAGTTCGAGGCGGTGCGCGTCCGGGTCGATGAGGTGGACCTCGGTCAGGCCGAGCTCGGGGTGCCGTCCGAAGCCGTCGATCAGCTCGGGGGTGTAGGTCGAGCCGCCGCCGACGATGGCGAGCTTCATCAGTCCTCCTTGGTTCCGGACGCGACGATGGCGTCCTCGAGACGTTCGCGGATCCCGGCCACGAGCAGCCGTCGGGCTCCGAGCAGCACGGGCCGTTCCCCGGCACGGGCGGGTTGGACGGGCAGGTCCCTGCGGCGGCCCACCCGTTCCTGGACGAGCGCCGCGAGCTCGGTTCCGCCTGCGACGCCGGTGGGGCCGCCGAGGATGACCCGGGTGGGGTCGGCCACCGCGGCGACGACGTCGAGCAGCAGCGCGAGCCGGTCGGCCAGCGACTCCAGGGCCGCGTCGTTGCCGGGCAGCCGGGTCAGGGCGTCGGCGAGGTCCGTGCCGCCGAGCAGGGCGACGACGGCCTTGCCGCCGAGCAGGTCGGTGAAGTCCTCCGCGTCGGGCGCCAGGGTCGCTGCCGAGCGGGGCACCTCGAGATAGCCGATCTCGCCGGCCGACCCGGACGCCCCGCGCTGCACCACGCCGCCGACCTCGAGCCCCGCGCCGAGGCCGGTGCCCACCCACACGTAGGCGAAGTCGGACGCGCCGGTGGCGGCGCCCTCGGCCATCGTGGCGAGGTTGACGTCGTTCTCGAGCACGACGCCCAGGCCCGTGCCCTGTTCGATCAGGGCCCGCGCGCCGCGCTCGGGCCAGCCCGGCAGGGTGTCGGTGAAGGAGAGCCGGTCGCCCTCGTCGTCGACGGCGGCCTGGACGCCCACGACCACCATGCTGACCGTGTCGCGTCCGACCCCTGCGGCGTGGGCGGCCGCCTCGACCGCCCGCACGACGTCGGTGGCGGGGGAGCGGACGGCGCCGGCCACCGGCAGCACCACCGCCGGGTGGTCGGCGTCCGTCGGATCGACGAGGACGGCCTCGACCGCGGAGTCGAGGATGCTGACCGCGACCCCGGTGAGGCTGTCGGTACGGACGCCGTACGAGGTGGCGTTCGGTCCGCGCGCGCCGGTCACCTCGCCGACCGGGGCGATCAGGCCGGCGCGTTCCAGCCGGGCGATCATCTGCCCGGCCGTCGGCTTGGACGCCCCGGACAGCTCGCCGAGCTGGGAGCGGCTCAGCGGCCCGTGTTCGAGCAGCAGCCGGAACGCCGTCCGGTCGTTCTGGGTGGCCAGCCACGCCGGGCCGCCCGCCAGGTTCGTCATGCCGCGCCTCCGTCGGCGATCTCGGCGCGGACCTCGTCGCGGAGCTGGCCGAGCCGTTCGGGGTCGGCGGCGGCTTCGCGCAGCCGGCGGGTGTAGTCGTGCTGCGGGTGGAGGATCACCTCGTCCGCCGGGCCGCGCTCGACGATGTCGCCGCGGTACATGACCAGGATCTCGTCGGAGAAGTGGCGGGCCGTGGCGAGGTCGTGGGTGATGTAGAGCACGCCCAGCCCGTCCGCGCGCTGGAGGTCGGCGAGGAGGTTCAGCACCCCGACCCGGATCGACACGTCCAGCATGGAGACGGGTTCGTCCGCGATGATGAACCGCGCGCCGGGCGCGAGGGCGCGCGCGATCGCCACGCGCTGCCGCTGGCCGCCGGACAGCTCGTGCGGACGGCGGTTCAGGTAGGCCGGGCCGAGGGCGACCCGCTCGAGCAGTTCGACCGTCCGCTCGCGCACCTGGGCGGGCTTCAGCTCAGGGTGGTGGAGCTGCAGCGGACGCTCGATGTGGTGCGCGATCGAGTGGAAGGGGTTCAGGGACGCGAACGGGTCCTGGAACACCATCTGCACCTGGCGCCGATACGCGCTGTGGTCGCCGCGGAACTTCGTCGACGCGCCGTCGAGCAGCACCTCTCCGGACGTGGGGATTTCCAGCTTGGCGATGATCCTGGCGATCGTGGACTTGCCCGAACCGGACTCGCCGACCAAGGCCACCGTCCGTCCCGGCTCCAGGGTGAACGAGACGTCCTTGACCGCGTGCAGGGTGCTGAACCTCATGCCGTCGCGCAGCCGGAAGTCCTTGACGAGGTTGCGCACCTCGAGGCTGTGCCCGCTCACGGTGTCTCCTCCCCGGCGTGGTGCGGGTCTTCCCGGCCCTCGCCGTCGCCGTCCCGGCCGCCGTCCTTGTCATCCCGGACTTGATCCGGGATCTCGGTGTGGGTGTGGTCAGTTGTGTGGGTGAGATGCCGGGTCAAGCCCGGCATGACGGGGGCGGGGGTGTTGTCATCCCGGACTTGATCCGGGATCTCGGTGTGGGTGTGGTCAGTTGTGTGGGTGAGATGCCGGGTCAAGCCCGGCATGACGGGGGCGGGGGTGTTGTCATCCCGGACTTGATCCGGGATCTCGGTGTGGGTGTGGTCAGTTGTGTGGGTGAGATGCCGGGTCAAGCCCGGCATGACAGGGGCGGGTTCCTCGCTCGACCTCGAGCGGACGAAGCCGCCGCGCGACCCGGTCAGGCTCGGGAAGCTGGACAGCAGCTGCTTGGTGTAGTCCGCCCGCGGGTCGCGGTAGATCTGCTCGGCCGTGCCGACCTCGACGATCGCGCCCTCGCGCATGATCGCGATCCGGTCGCTGATCTCGATCAGCAGCGGCAGGTCGTGCGTGATGAAGATCACGGCGAAGCCGAGGCGCTCGCGCAGCCGCATGATCTGCCGGATGATGCCGCGCTGCACGAGCACGTCCAGGGCGGTCGTGGGCTCGTCCATGATCATCAGCTGTGGGTCGAGCGCGAGGGCCATCGCGATCATCACCCGTTGCCGCATGCCGCCGGAGAGCTCGTGCGGGTACGCCGACAGCCGGGACGGATCCACGCCGACCAGCTCCAGCAGCTCCGCGCAGCGGGCGTCCCGCTCGGCCCGTCCCATACCCGGGCGGTGGGTGAGGAAGACGTCGTCCAGCTGCGTCCGGACGGTCATCACCGGGTTGAGCGAGTTCATCGAGCCCTGGAAGACCATCGACACCTTGTCCCAGCGGAACCGGCGCAGGTGCTCGGCGTCCAGGGAGCCGACGTCGATGTCCTCGCCCGAGCGGTCGTGGAACGTGACGGTGCCGGACGTCATCACCGCCGGTGCCTTGAGGAGGCGATTCACCCCGTAGGCGAGGGTGGTCTTGCCGCAGCCCGACTCGCCGGCCAGCCCGAGGATCTCGCCCCGGTGCAGTGTCAGCGACACGTCGCGGACGGCGTCCACCGGCGGGTCGACCTCGTAGGTGATGGAGACGTGTTCTGCGGTGAGGACGGGTTCTGGGGTGCTCATGCGAACGCACCTCCTCCGGCGACGCCCTTGCCGGCCTTCATGGCCTTGCGCTGCTGCCTGGCGGCCTTGGGCGCGAGCCGCAGCTTGGGGTTGACGATCTCGTCGATGGCGAAGTTCACCAGGGACAGGCCGGTGCCGAGCAGGGCGATCATCACGCCCGGAGGGATGAACCACCACCAGGCGTGCGAGCCGACCGCCTGCCCGGTCTGGGCGTCGTTCAGCATCGTGCCGAGCGTGATCGAGTTCGTCGGGCCCAGCCCGAGGTACGACAGCCCGGCCTCGCCGAGGACGGCGGCCATCACGCCGAAGATCAGCTGGGCGGCGATCAGCGGCACCAGGTTCGGCAGGATCTCCACGAAGATGATCCGCAGCCCCTTCTCGCCGGCCACCCGGGACGCGTACACGTACTCGCGCGTCCGCAGCGACCGGGCGGACGCCCGCAGCACCACCGCCGAACCCGCCCAGCCGGTGACGCCGAGGATCATCGCCACCAGCGTGGACGACCGGGCGAAGTCGCCGAGCCCCTCGGTGTTCTGGACGTAGGCCGCGATCACCATCACCAGCGGCAGGCCGGGGATGACCAGCATGATGTTGGTGGCCAGCATCAGGATGTCGTCCGTCCAGCCGCCGAAGTAGCCGGCCAGGATGCCGAAGACGATGGCCAGGAACATCGCCACCAGGCCGCCGACGAGGCCGACGTACAGCGACTCGCGCGTCCCCGTCGCCAGCTGGGCGAACACGTCGTAGCCGAGCTTCGTCGTCCCCAGCCAGTGGTCGGCGGACGGGGGCAGCAGCCCCTTGTAGCTGGAGTCGCGCGGGTCGACGGTGAAGAACGGCCCGACCAGCCCGAACAGGACGATGACCACGACGATCACCAGGCCGACGCCGAGCTTGGCCGACCACTTCGGCATCAGGTAGCGGAGTCCCGCGAAACGGTCAGACATCCCACGCTCAGACATCGTTGCGCACCCTCGGGTCGATCAGGCCGTACAGCAGGTCCATCAGGAAGTTCGCGGCGAGCACGGTCAGCGTGATCACCAGGAACACCCCCTGCATCAGCGTGTAGTCCAAGCCCTGCACCGACTGGATCATCAGCTTCCCGATGCCCGGGTAGCTGAACACCTGCTCGGTGACGATCGAGCCGGCGACCACGAACGCCAGCGCGATGCTGAACCCCGCCAGGGAGGGGATCGCGGCGTTGCGCGCGGCGTACCGGTCGCGGATCCGGCCGGCCTTCAGGCCCTTGGCCTCCGCGGTGAGGACGTAGTCCTCGCTCATCGTGGACACCATCATGTTGCGCATCCCTAGCAGCCACCCGCCGATGGAACTGATCACGATGGTCAGCGCGGGCAGGAAGGCGTGCTGTACGGCCGAGACGAAGAAGTCCCAGCTCCACTCGGGTCCTGAGGGGAAGTCGAAGGGGTCGTACGCCCCGACGATCGGCAGCCAGCCGAGCTGGACGGCGAAGACGGCGACGAACACCAGCGCGAGCCAGAAGTAGGGGATCGACTGCAGCAGCGCGGTGGCCGGGACGAGCTGGTCGAGCCACGTCCCCCGCTTCCAGCCGACCCAGGCGCCACCCACGATGCCGAGGACGAACGAGATCACCGTCGCGATCCCGACCATGAACAGCGTCCAGGGCAGGGCGTTGCCGATCAGCTCGACCACCGGGTACGGGTACCGGGTGGACGACAGGCCGAGGTCGCCGTGCAGCAGGCGCCCCCAGTAGGCCAGGTACTGGTCCCACAGAGACATGTCCTTGCCCGCGCCCAGCAGCGTGTAGATGTCCTGGATCACCTGCGGTGACAGCTCGCGTCCGCCGCTGGCGCGGCGCAGCTTGCCGATCATGATCGCGGCGGGATCGCCCGGCATCATCCTGGGCAGCAGGAAGTTGAGCGACACTGCTGCCCAGACGGTGATGATGTAGAAGCCGATCCGCCGCAGGTAGAACTTCATTCCTGTCTCCCTGCGGCGGCCGCGGTCAGGCGACCGGCTTGAGGTTCAGCAGCACGATCGCCGGTGCCACCGACAGGTACGGCAGCGGGTCGGCGTACAGGTTGTCGTCGGCCGGCCAGCCGGTGAAGTTCTTCGTATTGAAGAACGCCTGGGACGCGTTCAGCACCACCGGGATGTAGGGCAGGTCGACGGCGATCTGGGCCTGGATCTTCGCGTACTCGGCCTTCTTGGTGGCCGCGTCGTTGGTGGCCCCGGCCGCCTCGACAGCCGCGTCCACGGTCGCGTTGGAGTAGCGCGAGTAGTTCTGGCCGCGGACGGGCGCGTCCCCGACCTTGGCGGTGGACTTGCCCGAGAAGTACTGGTCGTAGTTGCTGAACGGGTCGGCGACGACCGACTGGGTCAGGCCGTACATGGCCAGCTGGAAGTCGCCATTGGTGACCGGCGTCCAGTACTCGGCCTCCGACACCGTCCGCGGGGTGATCTTGATGCCCGCCTTGCCGGCCTCCTCTGCGATCAGCTTGGCGGCGTCGTTGTAGTCGGTCCAGCCGTCCGGAGAGAACAGGTCGAGGCTGATCTCCTTGCCGTTCTTGCCGTAGAAGCCCTTGTCGTCCTTGGTGTAGCCGGCGGCTTCGAGGATCTGGCCCGCCTGCTCGGCGTTCGCGGTCTGCGGGGACTCGGCCAAGCTCTGGTCGGTCAGCCACTGCTCGTCGCGCGGCAGCAGGACGAAGGCCGGGTTGGACTTGCCGACCAGGTTCACCCACGCCTTCTCGGCGAGCTGGCTGCGGTCGATGGCCACGTTGATCGCCTGGCGGACGGCGACGTCGGTCTGGTCGCCCTTGCAGCCCTTGGACGCGTCCGCGCAGGTGATGATGGTCGTCGGATCCTGCTGCTGGTTCATCGTGCCGATGGCGCCGGTGTTGGTGAGGTCGGTCGGGTTGGCGACGAACATGCCCGTCCAGTCGATCTGGCCGGTGCTCATCAGGTCCTGGCCGGACTGGTTGGAGTCGATGCCGAGGTACTGCACGTTCGTGATCGGGACGGCGTCGCGGTAGTTCGGGTTCGCCGTCAGCGTGTACGAGGCGTCCGAGGTGGTCTTAACGATGTAGGCGCCGGTGCCGACGGGGTTGTCGTTGGTCTCCTTCATGTAGCTGTCGACCTTCGACCAGATGTGCTCGGGCACGATCATCGTCGAGCCGAGCAGCTGGGACTCCGACGTGAACTGCGGCGTGGAGTAGGTGAGTACGACGGTGGTGTCGTCGGTGGCCTTGGCGGACAGCAGCTTGTCGGTCTTGTTCGGGCCGTAGCCCAGGGTGAACACGACGTCCTTGGCGGTGAACGGCTGGCCGTCGTTCCACTTCACGCCCGACTTCACCTTGATCGTGATCGTCTTGCCGTCGGCGCTGTAGGAGAAGCTGTCGCCGAGCATCGGGACGGGCGCGTCCGCGGAGAGTTGGTTGTAGAAGAACAGCGGCTCGTAGATCTGGCCGTACGTGCCGTACAGCGCGGTGTCGACGTGGAACGGATTGAAGTCGATGGTGATCGGCGTCATGCTGCCCGCCCACACCCGCAGCGTGGACTCCTTGGGTGCGGCGGTGCTCGACGCCGTCGTGCTCGCCGACGGTGCCGGGGACGAACAGCCCGCGAGGGCCAGGGACAGGGCCACCGCAGTGGCGGCCAGTGCCGACGGGATCTTCAACACGCTCGACTCCTCGCTGGAGAGACGTTGCCGCGACGGTGCGGCCCTGGCAGCAACATATCCGGAAAGAAGCTAACTGGAAAGAGTCTTTTCTGTTACGACTCGGTCACGATCATCGGGCCGGTCCCCGCTCGGTAGGATCGCGCCGTGACGCAGACGGTGTTGGTGATCGGAACCGGAGGCCGCGAGCACGCGCTCGCTTGGGCGCTCGCGCGCGACCCGGAGGTGTCCGTCCACATCGCCCCGGGCAACCCCGGCACGGCGTCGGTGGGCACGAACCACCCGGTGGACGCCTTCGACGGGGACGCGGTCGCCGCGCTCGCCGTCGAGGTTGGTGCGGACCTGGTCGTGGTGGGGCCTGAGGCGCCACTGGTCGCGGGCGTCGCGGACGCCGTCCGTGCCGTCGGGATCCCGGTGTTCGGCCCGTCCGGTGCGGCGGCGATGCTCGAGGGCAGCAAGGCCTTCGCCAAGGAGGTCATGGAGGCGGCCGGCGTCCCGACCGCGGACGCGCGGCTGTGCCTGGACATGGGCGAGGTCGTCGGGGCGCTGGACGAGTTCGGGCCGCCGTACGTGGTGAAGGACGACGGCCTCGCCGCCGGCAAGGGCGTCATCGTCACCACCGACAGGGACGCGGCGATCCGGCACGCGGCCGGCTGCCGGGCGGTGATCGTCGAGGAGTTCCTGGACGGCCCCGAGGTGTCGCTGTTCGCACTCTCGGACGGCGAGCACGTGCTGCCGTTCGAGCCCGCGCAGGACTTCAAGCGGGTCGGGGACGGCGACGCCGGTCCGAACACCGGCGGCATGGGCGCCTACACGCCGCTGCCGTGGGCGCCGGAGGGGCTCACCGACGAGGTCGTGCGGACGGTGATCCAGCCGACGGTGGACGAACTGCAGCGCCGCGGCACCCCCTTCGTCGGGCTGGTCTACGCGGGGCTCGCGCTGACGGCGCGCGGGGTGCGGGTGGTGGAGTTCAACTGCCGCTTCGGCGACCCGGAGACCCAGCCGCTGCTGACCCGGCTGCGGACGCCGCTGTACGAGGTGCTGCACGCCGCGGCCACGGGCGGCCTGGGCGGCCACGCGCCCCTGGAGTGGGGCAGTGGCGCCGCGGTGGGCGTGGTCGTGGCCGCCGAGGGCTACCCCGAGTCCCCGCGCAAGGGCGACCCGATCACCGGTGCGGACGCCGAGGGTGTCTTCCACGCCGGCACCGCGCGGGACGCGTCCGGGCGGCTGGTGAGCGCGGGGGGCCGCGTCCTCACCGTCGTCGGCACCGGCGACACCCTCGCCGAGGCCCGCGACGCCGCCTACGCCAAGGTCGCCGCGATCACCCTCCCCGGCGGCTTCCACCGCACCGACATTGCCTTGAAGGCGTCCGCAGCCCAGGAGGGTGCCCGATGATCCCCGACGTCCTGGCCACCCGGTACGCGTCCGAGGCGATGCGGCGGATCTGGTCGCCCGAGGCCAAGATCGTCGCCGAACGGCAGCTGTGGCTGGCCGTGCTGCGCGCGCAGGCCGAGCTCGGCGTCGACTTCGGCGGGGACGATCCGGACGCGGTCATCGCCGACTACGAGCGCGTCGTCGACCGGGTGGACCTCGCGTCCATCGACGCCCGCGAGCGGATCACGCGGCACGACGTGAAGGCCCGGATCGAGGAGTTCAATGCGCTCGCCGGCCACGAGCACGTGCACAAGGGCATGACGTCGCGCGATCTCACCGAGAACATCGAGCAGCGCCAACTGCTGAGCTCGCTCGAGCTCGTCCGCGAGCGGATCGTGACCGTGCTGGTGAACCTGTCCCGGCTCGCCGTGCAGTACCGCGACCTCGCGATGGCGGGGCGCTCCCACAACGTCGCCGCGCAGACCACGACGCTGGGCAAGCGGTTCGCGTCCGCCGCGGACGAGTTGCTGGTCGCCTTCGATCGGGTGGACGAGCTGATCCGCCGCTACCCGGCGCGCGGCATCAAGGGGCCGATGGGCACCGCGCAGGACATGCTCGACCTGCTCGACGGGGACGCCGGGAAGCTGGCCGCCCTCGAGGAGAAGGTGGCCGGCCACCTCGGCTTCGGCGGCGTCTTCACCTCGACCGGGCAGGTATACCCGCGATCGCTCGACTACGACGTGCTGACCGCGCTCGTGCAGGTGGCCGCGGGTCCGTCCAGCCTGGCCACCACGATCCGGCTGATGGCCGGCCAGGAGCTGGTCACCGAGGGCTTCAAGGAAGGCCAGGTCGGGTCGTCGGCGATGCCGCACAAGATGAACACGCGCTCGTGCGAGCGGGTGAACGGCCTGACGGTGATCCTGCGCGGGTACGCGTCCATGGCCGGCGAGCTGGCCGGCAACCAGTGGAACGAGGGGGACGTGTCGTGCTCGGTGGTGCGCAGGGTCGCGCTGCCGGACGCGAGCTACGCCCTCGACGGGCTGTTCGAGACGTTCCTGACCGTGCTGGACGAGTTCGGCGCCTTCCCTGCCGTGATCGAGGCCGAGCTGCAGCGCTTCCTGCCGTTCCTGACCACGACGAAGGTGCTGATGGCCGCCGTGCGCAACGGCGTGGGACGCGAGGCCGCGCACGAGGCGATCAAGGAGCACGCGGTGTCCGTCGCGCTGGCGATGCGGCAGGGCTCGGCCACGAACGACCTGTACGACCGGCTCGCCGCCGACCCGCGGCTGGGGCTGACCCGCGCGCAGCTGGACGCGGTGGTCGTCGACCCGCTGGAGCTCACCGGCTCGGCCCGCGACCAGGTCGACCGGATCGCCGCCCGCGTCGCCGGCCTGGCCGCGCAGTACCCGGAGGGGGCGGCCTACACGCCGGGTTCCGTGCTCTGAGCGGAGCCGGGCCCTCGCGAGGAGGGCGGCCACTATCCGCGACGTCGGCGCTGCGAACTGCGCAGCATGGTTCCTCCCGCGAGCAGGAGCAACAGCCCGGCAGCGATCAGCGGCAGCGGCTCGGATCCGGTGTAGGAGAGCTCCCCGCCCGGAAACGTGTTGGTCGCGACCACGTCGACGGTGGTGCCCGCGCGGACCGTGACCGTCGCAGGCTCGATTCGGGTGGACGTCGCGCCGCCGCTGGCGGTCTCGGAGAGCGTGCAGCGGGCACCGGCGGGAAGGTGGTCGAACACGGTGGCCAGGTCGTCCGGGGCCGACAGCGTCGCCACCCCTCCATCGGGGAGCGCGACCGGGGTGGGCGTGCCGTCGACGTCGCGCGTGCAGCTCAGCCGGAAGCCGAACCGCGTCCCGGCGTCGACCGCGCCGTGGACGCGCTTGTGCAGGCTGATCGCACCGGTGTCGAACCGGTTGGTGACGGTCACGACCGCAGGTCCCTCCCCGACGTCGGCGCCGACGAGGAACGGCCCTTCCGGCGAGATCGCGGAGTCGGTCGCCCCGCCCGTGCTGGGCTCGGTGACATCACAGCTGGCGGGTGCGTAGAGGTTCGTCACGTCCCAGACCAGCCCGTTCGCTCCGCCCAGCACGTGGTCGCCGAGGTAGACCGTGCGACCGGGGTCGTCGGCCGCCACGCAGGCAAGGCGGACGGTGAAGGGCCCCGTGCCGTAGGCCGACGCGCCGGCTCCCGTGACCTGCTTGGTGATCGTGAGCGACCCGGTCGCGAACGTGTTGGTGAAGACGCCGGTGTTCGTGGCCTGCCGGTTCGGGCCGTCGGCGGCGAGCACCAGCGGCCCGAGCGTCCGGTCGCCCGCGATGGGGGCCCGGTCGCTCGCTGTGCCCTCGGATCTGGTCGAGGACGCCGCGCCGGCATCGGTCTCGGTGGCAGTGCACGCTGCCCCCGCAGGCAGACCGGTGAAGCTCGCCGACTCCCCGCTCGAGAACGACGCGGTCATCTCGTGCTCCGCCGAGTAGCCGTCGGCGAACACCGGCTGGCCCCGATAGCTGCACGAGACGCCGAAGCGGAACGGTCCGTATCGCAGCGGATCGCCGTTGGCGTCCACCGCCGAGCCCTCGACCCGTTTGGTCAGGACGAGCGAAGCGGCCGGGTACGTGTTGGTGGCGAGCACGGTCGCCACGGGCTGGTCCGCGCGAGCCACGGTTGCCGTTGTCGCCGTGAAGACGGGGTTCCCCGATGACGGAGAGTCCTCCGATGCCGTGCACAGCGAGCCCAGGGGGAGGTTGTCGAGGCGGTACGGCTCACCGGGGACGACCGTGATCCGGCCGCCGTCGGGGAGGGGGACGTCCCGCGCCTGCCCGGCGTCGGAGCCGGACGTGCAGTGCACGGTGAGGGAGAAGCTGTCCGGCGCGAACGCCGCCGCAGGACCCCGGACAACCTTCTCGACGGCGAGCGGACCCGTGGCGAGGGCCACGCCGACCTTGTTGCCCTCGGACTTCGGGGACAGCCCCCTGGTCCCGCCGTCATCGGTGCGGGCTGCCACGGCAACCGTGTTCCAGGCGATCGGGTCCGCGCCTGCGGTGGGTGACACCGCCGGGGTGGTGGTCACGAGGTCGACCTCGACCCGACCATTGGGCTGGAACATCCGGGTGAAGAAGTCGGCCTCGATCTTGATCGCGGTCGCGTTCTCAGGAAGGGCGATGGAACTGCCCACGACCGGATCATCGACCTGGGTCAGGAGCGTCCACGTGCCGAGGGGACACGACTCACCGAGGTTGAGGTCGTCGGTGCAGAGGTCCTGGTCGGTGTCGTAGTAGACGCGCACGGCGCTCACTTCGCCGCCCGACACGCCGGCGAAGCGCACCAGGCGGGGGATCGGCGTCCAGGCGGAGTCGCGGGTGAGCGCGGTGATGCTACCGGTGTCGCCCGGCGTCGGCAGCCTGTCGATCGCGTACACGCGGTCCTGGGGCAGGTTGCCCGTGTTGGTGAACCGCAGCCGCCACACCTCGTCGCCGCCGGGCCTGGTGACGGGCACGCAGCCTCCTGCGGAGAAGCCGTCCGCGTCCGGTCGGCAGTCGTTCGCGTCGCCGCGAGTGTTCAGCACGCCCAGCGCGGGGTCGACGGCACGGACGAACTTCTCGCCGCGCAGTGCGCCGCCACGGGTCGGCCGGACGGTAGTGCGGGCCGTGCATTCGCCGGTGGCGGGGTCGAGAGTCTGGACGCAGCCGTCCCAGGGCCGCGTGCCCGTGATGCCGGTCGTGTTGGTGACCGGGGTGTTCCCGGCGAGCCCCGTCCGGAACTGCAGCGGCATCGAGATCGTGTACGTCTGGCCGACCTCGAGCACCGCCCCCGCGGGGAAGGTGAACGTGACACCGGTCGGAGTCTCGGCCACCGTGACCGCCGCCGGATCCTCGGGCAGCGCGGTGCCGTTCGACGGCGAGGGAGCCGCACCGGTGAGTGCGAAGGTGTACCCGGTGCCGGGCCCGGTGCGCGTCGGGCTGTAGACGAGGAGGGAGCCGTCGGCATCGGAAGGGAACCGGTCCGTGATCACCGGGTCAGTGATCGGGGTATCGCCCGAGTTGGTGAACGTCAGCCGGTAGGGGATGTCGGCGCCGGGTGGCTGGGCGCCGGTCGGAGACTTGGCGACCGTGACGGCGTTGCGCGAGTGCCGGTACACCACGGTGTCGACGGCGTCGTCGCTGGCGGTGAGCGGCAGGCCGCCGATCGTGTCGGCAGCCCGGTCCTGACCGTGCACAGCGTTGGTGGAGACCCCGGGCTCCCGCTCGCCGGGCAACGCCGGGTTGCCGGGCACATCGCTCAGCACGGGACCGCCGCTGCGCAATGTCGCTCGCCGCTCGAACACCAGGTTCACGACCTGGAGGGGGGTCGACGGGTTCTCCCAGAGAGCACCGTCCGCCCGGGTGAACGTGAACCGCAGACCCTGGACGTCGCCGGCGCCCACTCCGGCAGGCAGCACGAGGCCGGTTCCGGGGGTGCCGTCGACCCACCGGCCACCGGTGCGCTCCAACTGTCCGTTCACGGAGCTGTAGGTGGCGTCCACGAAGGCGTCCACCTGCACCCGGTTGATCGGTGCAGCGAAGGAGAAAGCGCCGAACCCCGCGAAGTCGTAGGCGTTGGAGAAGCGCGGGTCGGAGTCGGTCAGTTCCATCCACACCGCTCGGGACGGCCCGGACGGCCGTCCGGTGAGGCGAACCGCGACGGGACCGGCGGACGGCTCGGTCAGTTCTGCCGGCGTGATCGCCTTGTCGACCTGGAGCCCGATGCCGGCCGGCCGCAGGTCGATGGTGGCACCGGCGGTGTCGGTGCTCGTCCGCGGAGCCACGCCGGGATAGTCGATGAGGTCGGCAGCTTCCGCGCTCGCCTCGTCGCGCACCGTGACCGGCCCTGCCACCGGCCTGCCCCCGTCGCGGGCGACGTCACGGACGCGGGTGTCGACGCTGATCACGGCGGTTCCGGCCGCGACGATCCGGCCTGTGTACACGACGCTGAAGCCAACCACGTCGGCCAGTTCGGTCTCGGTCGCAGCCAGGGCCTGCGCGCGGCTGATCACCCTGCTCCCGCCGTCCTGCTGCTGCAGCACGACGACGACGTCCGTGGCACCGATGGAAGCGGGCGTGCTGATGGTCGTGAATCCGCGCAGGTTGAAGACCTCGAACGGGTCGCTGGTCCCGGTCGGCTCGCTGATGGTGAGTCGGTCGACCCTGCGTGGGGTGGTGTTCCTTGCCCGCAGGGTCACTCGCCCGGTCGGGTAGTCGGCGGGGAACACCGCGGTACCTGCCGCCGGGACTCCCAGCGGACCGCCGGTCCACTGCTTGGTGAGGTCGGCCGTCACGTTGACCGGGGTGATGGTGATGATGTCGGACGCGTCCTGCGACACGTAGACAGCGCCGTCGACGAGGACCTCCGCCCGTATCGTGTTGAGCACTTCGCCGGCCTCATCTGCGACGTTGTGGACGCGGTCGGCCAGCACGGGGATGGCGGGGTCGGAGCGCAGGTCGTCGCGTAGCTGGAAGACGGGATGGATCCTGCGGTCGTTGCCGCTGGAGCGGGCGACACCGCTGCCCACGGCGGGCGCGGACGGGTCGTCCCCGATTCGCTGCTGCCTGCTGGGGCTCTCGCCGAAGACCAGCCGGAAGGCGATGGTGTCGGCACGAGCCGTCGCGCTGAGCGTGTAGCCGGGGAAGGTGCCGTCGCAGGCCGAGGGGCAGGGGTCGCCCGGGGCATCCAGCCACGCGCCGGCCGCCGCGCTGAACAGTTCGACCCGCTCCACGCGGTCATAGGTGAGCGCGGGGTCCATGGACGCGGTGATCGGGTCGATCCGGACGAGGTCGAAACGGTCGAACGCGCTCTGCGGCAGCCCGGCCACCGACGGGTCGGGGACGTCACTGATCCGCATCTGATCGATCCCCGTCGCGCCGCTGGTGGACCACCTCAGCGTCGCTCCGTGCGTGGCCTCGGTCCGCTCACCGACGGCCTTCGGTGCGTCCCACCCCTTGTCGATGAAGTCGGCGTTGCCCGGGTTCGGGGGCACGAGGTCGATCCGCGGGCACTCCTCGCCCTCCTGCCTGGCCGCGGCGTCCCCGCCGTCCGGTGAGGTGGCGGTGGCGGCGGCACAGTCGGGAACGTCGATGTCCTCACCCGCGCAGTCGGCCTTCAGCTCGAAAGCGACATTCGGGTTCACCTGACTCCCCGGCGGGAGGCCCGCATCACTGTCGTACACGAACCGGATCCCGCGGGCGCCGGCCGTGACGTCCGCGGGGAGCCCGCCCGAGAAGACCTGGGGCCCGGCAAGGCCGGACTGGCCGGGAACGTCCACCCACTGGGTGCCGTTCCAGTACTGGACACTCAGGGTGGCGCCGGCGGGGATGGGTGTCTGGACGACCCCGGTGGGGGCGAAGCAGCCGTACCAGGCATCGGCGCCAGGCTCGGTCGGGTCCTGCACGATGATCCGGTTGGCCGAGGTGGTTGACGCGGGGAAGTCGCGCAACCGGCCGCCCAGCTCGGCGAGTGTGGTCTGCCCGGGGATCGAGAAGATCCGCCCCGGCACCACGCGCTTCGACACCGCGATGTCGACCCGCCGGACGACGGTGGTGAGGGTGTCCTGCGCCGTGGCGCTGCCGGCGTACCCGCCGGGTGCGGTCGAGGTGGCGGCCACGATGTTGGGGTGCTGCACCTCGTCGGAGCCCTGGCTGTCGGCGGCGGTCACCACGAACGGGATCGTGGCCTCCGCGCCCGGAACGATCGGGCCGGTGAACGTCACGGTGAACCCGACCACCACCCGACCCGACGGGGGGCCGGGCAGCGTGCCCTCGTCACTGCCGGCCAGGGTCTGGGTGGTGCCGTCGGAGAAGCGGTAGTCGACGCGCGCGCCGGTGGCTCCCCGCGGCCATGCGACGGACCCCCACCCGTCGAAGCGGACGCCGCTCTCGAACATGTTCGGCGCGGTGCCGGGCTCGGTGATGCTGAGGCTGTCCAGGGTCCTGCTGCTGGCGTTGGTGGCTCCGACCGTGACCGTGCTCGACGACCCGGCCGCGATCACGGAGGGGGCGAACGACTTGGTGGCGCCCACGGCGATGTTGCCCGAGGTGATCGTGTAGTCGTCGCTCGCGGTGACGGCATCGGAGGTGTCCCCGCCGGCGCTCACCGTCGTCGACACGACGTTGTGGATCGGTCCCTCTCCGGCATCGACAATGGTGCTCCGCTGGGTCAGTCCGGCGCTGAGCGAGCCGCTCGCGCCCGGAGGGATGTCCGCGCCGTCCGTGGAGAGGAAGTGCACCCGGATCCCACTGCACGCGGGTGGGTCGTCAACGCCTGCGGGAAGCCTCGCGGGTGGGGCGCCGGGCGTCCCCTCCTCCCAGGCACCGGCAAGGAAACAGTCGACCTGAACCTGTTCGGCTCCCCGGGGCAGGTCCACGTCCAGGTCGCCGGTCAGGCCCAGGTAGCGGAAGGCCCCTGGCGGATCGGTCGGGTCGGTCATCACGATCGCGTCGACCCCGACATTCGACGCGTTGCCGCCGCGCAGGGCCAGCCGGGTACCAGTTCCGGGGCTGGCGACCGCGCTGCTCGGCTCGAACGACTTGTCCGTCGACGCGCGCAGCTGGGTGGCGACGTCGGCGACCACCGTGAACGAGTCGGACGCAGGGCTCGCATTGGTCGCGTCGACGGTCGCCCGGTTGGACAGTTCGTCGCCGTTGCGGTCTGCCGGCAGGTCGTCCACCTGCACCGGTACCTGCACGGTGATCGTGGTGCCCGCCTGGATGCCACGAGCCCCCAACGGGTCAGCGAGCCGCTGGGTGAAGTCCACCACGATCTCTCCGCCGTCGAGGTCGACCGAACCCGCCCCCGACGGTTGTACCGCCACCGCGCCGGCGCCGCCGTCCAGCGAGATGCCGTCCGGCAGGGTCTCCCTCAGCGACGCAGCCGTGCACCCGCCCGAGCCGATGTTGGTACAGGTGATCGTGAGTGTGTAGACGAAGGTGTCACCCGGGGACACGTGATGGCGGTTCAGCCAACCGGTGACGCCCTTGTTGAGGGTCAACAGTGCCGGGTCCTCCGCATGCGCGGGCACGGGGGCCAGCAGCGTGGACGCCAGAGCGAGGAGCAGGGCCGCCACGGCTCCCACAGCCCACCGCGATCCGTTCCGCCGCGGTGGCACGGGAACCGCCATGATCGCCCTCCTTGGGCCGGTGGTGGGGTGTGGCCGTCGGCCGAAGTCGGGTTCGCGCCGGGCCGGGTCGCAGGGACCCTCGTCAGCCCGGTACCCCGGTTCCGGCGTCGTCACGCACCGGGACGGGATCCGGCAGGGCGCATCGACGTACGCCGCGCGGGCTCTGTAGTCTGCGAGCACACCTCGTGGGGGTAACGGGGAGCGAGGGGTGCACCATGCAACGCAGAGCTGTGGCGGCGGCCGTCGCGGGGAGCCTCGCTCTGGTGGCGACCCTCAGCGGCTGCGTCGTCGTGAACCTCGGCGGGGCGCGGTCACCGTCGGCGAGCGCGACCGCCGTGGCCACGTCCGCGACGCCGTCGGACAGCCCCACTCCCACGCCGAGCGACACCACCACGAGTGCGCCGACGGTCCTCGGACCCAAGGGGTACGGCGCGCTGAAGCTCCGCATGACCAAGGCGAAAGCACGGGCGACCGGCCTCGCCACGGGGATCATGGGGACGAAGGGGAGCTGCGGCGCGAGCAAGGACGGACGCCTGGTCGGCGCCGAGCCCAAGGACACCTACGACCTGGCGGGCAAACTGTTCTTCTCCGAGAACACCGGCAAGCTGGTGATCATCGGGGCGATGCCGGGCCTCGCCACCCCGGAGGGGATCCAGCTCGGCAGCAGCACGGCCGACGTGAAGGCTGCCTACCCGAAATGGAACGGCGACAAGAAGGACATGAACGGCGTCGGGTACGTGCTGGCGCCCGGCAGTAGTACTTCGTACTACCGGATCGCCGTCCTCGACGGCGGCGTCACCGAACTCACCCTGCAGGACATCGACCAGGACTGCGCGGAGTAGCCGACGGGCGCGAAACGAGAACCGTCCCCGGTTTCGCGCCGCGCCTCGGGACGGCCGGGGTCACTGCCAGCGGCGGGCGGTGAGCAGTTCCATCAGGTGGTCGATGACCTCGGTCCCCATCCGCAGGCCGTTGTGCTCGTACCCGCTGGTCACCCAGGTGCGGCAGTCGGGCAGCAGCGCGGCCGTCTCCATCGAGTAGCCGTAGGGGACGTAGGCGTCGCCGTGGTAGACCGCGGCGGCCACCGGCACATCGGCCTCGGCCAGCCGGTCGGGGAAGTAGAGCTGGTTCCACTCTTGGTCGGCGAGCAGGTCGGCGACCTCGGCGAACGGGGCGAGCTCGGAGTCCTCGGCGAACAGGCTGCGGTGCAGGTGCTCGCCGCCGAGCAGGGTGGCGTCCTCGCGGACGCGGTCGGGCATCGTCCGGTCGCCCGCCCAGCGCGTGGCGACGCCGTCGGCGTAGCTCGACTCGTGGATCACCGCGTAGAGCGGGTTGCGTCCCTCGAACGGCAGGGACGCGGCGAGGTCGTGCCGGAAGCCCGACGAGGTGTGGTCGAGCCCGAGCAGGTAGTGCAGCCGCTCGGCGCCCGGCTGCGTGCCGAGCAGGTGGCCGACGGTCCGGAACCGGTCGACGGACACCGCGTCCCCGTTCGGCAGCACGACCGCGCCCTGCGCGCACAGGCCGCTCAGCTCGCGCACCCGGTCGCGGTCGGACGGGAACCGCCGGTAGTAGGCCTCCGACTTGTCGATCATGATCTGCCAGGTGGTGGCGTACACGTCCTCGATGGGGTGCTGGACGGCGCTCAACCCGCCCGTGACCAGCGCTCCCGCCAGCGACTCGGGGTGGACGCTGAGGTAGTGCAGGGTGGTGAAGCCGCCGAAGGACTGGCCCAGCACCGTCCACCGCTCGGCGCCGAGCGTCTGCCGGACGAGCTCCGCGTCGTTGACGATCTCGTCGGCGCGCAGGTGGGTGAGGTACTCGGCCTGGCCGGCGACGTCGAGACCGGCCAGCGGCGCCTGCGTCGGTGACGAGACCGGCGTGGAACGGCCCGTCCCGCGCTGGTCGAGCATGACGACCTGGTAGTCGGCGAGCACACGGCCCAGCCACGGCGGGTTCATCGGGACCAGCGTGGGACGCGGCGCCTCGTGCCCGGGTCCGCCCTGCAGGAACACGAGGTAGGGCTTTTCGCCGCCACCCTCCCCGGTCACGACGCGGGCGAAGACCTCGATCGTCCCCGCGGCGGGGTTCGCGTGGTCGAGCGGCGCGTCGACGGTGAGGCTGGTGAGGGTCAGTCCGGGCAGGTGTTCGGTGGTCGTGGGCACGAGGTTCAGGCTATGCCAGCCGGGAGCACCCTCCGACCACCGGCCGGCCCTCCGGTCCGCCGGGCGAGGCTCAGCCGACCCACGCCCGCGCGTTGCGGAACATCCGCAGCCACGGGCTCGGGTCGTCCAGTGGAGCCGTGGTCCAGGACAGCTGGGCGTTCCGGGCCACCCGCTCGGGGTGCGGCATCATCGCGGTGAACCGGCCGTCGGGGGTGGTCACGGCGGTCAGGCCGTCGGGGGAGCCGTTCGGGTTCGCGGGGTAGCCGGACGCGGGCGTCCCGTCTGCGTGCACGAACCGGGCGGCGCGGACGACGGCGGCCTCGTCGCCCTGGGCCGAGAAGTCGGCCAGGCCCTCGCCGTGGGCCACGGCGATCGGCGCGAGCGTCCCCGCCATCCCCGCGAAGAACACGGAGGGGGACTCGAGAACCTCGACCAGCGACAGCCGCGCCTCGAACTGCTCGGACCGGTTCCGGGTGAACCGCGGCCAGGCCTCGGCGCCCGGGATGATCCCCGCGAGCGCGCCGAACATCTGGCAACCGTTGCAGATGCCGAGCCCGAAGGTGTCCGGGCGGGCGAAGAAGGCGCTGAACTGGTCGGTGAGGCGGTCGTTGAACAGGACCGAGCGCGCCCAGCCCTCGCCCGCCCCGAGCGTGTCGCCGTAGGAGAAGCCGCCGCACGCCACCAGCCCGACCGCGTCCGAGAGGTCGAACCGCCCGGACTGCAGGTCGGTCATGTGCACGTCCCACGCCTCGAAGCCCGCCCGCGCGAAGGCGTGCGCGGTCTCGACGTGGCTGTTCACGCCCTGCTCGCGCAGGATCACGACCTTCGGGCGCACCCCGGACGCGATGGAGGGTGCCGCGATGTCCTCGGTCACGTCGAAGCTCGGCCGGACGACGAGGGCCGGGGCCTCCGCGCCGAACGCCTCGTGCTCGGCGTCCGCGCACTCCGGGTTGTCGCGCAGGGCGGAGATCCGCCACGACACCTCGTCCCACGCCTGGGCGAGGTCGACCAGGTCCTCGTCGAGCAACGGCTCGCCGGCCACGCTCACCCGCACCCGCCGGTCCTCGCCGGTCTGGCCGACGATCCGGGCGAGCCCGCCCAGGCCGTGCGCGGCCAGAACTGCGAACACGGCGTCGACATCGTCATCGGCCACGCCGAGCACGACGCCGAGCTCCTCGCTGAACAGCGCCTCGATCCCCGCCACGTCCACGTCGACGCCGGTGCCACCCGCGAAGGCCATTTCGCAGACCGTCGCCCACAGGCCGCCGTCGGAACGGTCGTGGTAGGCGGTGACCACCCCGGTGCTGAGCGGAATTGCCCCGTCGATTCCCGAATCGGCCGGTTGGGGGCCCGAATCGGCGATCGAGTGTGCAATTCCTCCCAACCGCAGGTCGTTGAGGGCGGCGGCCAGGGCCACCACGCGGGCCGGGTCGTCGAGGTCGGGCATGACGTCGCCGAACTGGCCGGTGACCTGGGCCAGCATCGAGCCGCCGAGCCGGTCGGCGCCCGCGCCGAGGTCGACGAGGACGAGCGTCGAGCCGGGGCGCAGTTGCGGGGTCCACGTGCCGGCGACCGAGTCCAGGGACGCGAAGGCCGACACCACGAGCGAGACCGGGCTGGTCACCTGGCGGGTCTCGCCGGACGCGTCCTTCCACCGGGTGCGCATCGAGAGGGAGTCCTTGCCGACCGGGATCGAGATGCCCAGCGCGGGGCACAGTTCCATCGCGACAGCGCGGACGGTGTCGTACAGCGCCGCGTCCTCGCCCTCCTCGCCGCAGGCGGCCATCCAGTTGGCCGACAGCTTCACGCGGGGCAGCTCGACGGGGGCGGCGAGCAGGTTGGTCAGGGCCTCGCCGACCGCCATCCGGCCGGACGCGGGGGCGTCGACCGCGGCGAGCGGCATCCGCTCGCCGGAGGCCATCGCCTGACCGGCCAGCCCGTCGTGGTCGCTCAGCGTCACCGCGACGTCGGCCACGGGGACCTGCCACGGCCCGACCATCTGGTCACGGTGGTTCAGCCCGCCGACCGTGCGGTCGCCGATCGTGATCAGGAACCGCTTGGACGCGACGGACGGGTGCCGCAGGATCGCGTAGGCGGCGCCGCGGACGTCCACGCCGGCCAGGTCGACCGGCGGCGCGGAGCGGCGGACGCGGGTGACGTCGCGGGTCATCCGCGGCGGCTTGCCGAGGAGCACGTCCATCGGCATGTCGATCGGGCGGTCGTCGCTGTCCGCGTCCTCGGCCGAA
Organism: Propionicimonas sp.; assembly: GCF_049840635.1. Taxonomy (GTDB): domain Bacteria; phylum Actinomycetota; class Actinomycetes; order Propionibacteriales; family Propionibacteriaceae; genus Propionicimonas. The sequence continues at coordinate 926,053 of NZ_JASGKL010000005.1, read as the reverse complement.
GGGGCGAGGACGAGCTCGCCGTCGTCCCTCGCGACGCCCACGACGGCGAACGGGCAGCGCTCGCGCTGGCAGAGGGCGGCGAAGCGGGCCAGCGACTCGGGCGCGATGGCCAGGACGTAGCGCTCCTGGCTCTCGTTGCTCCAGACCTCCTTGGGGGCGAGCCCCGACTCCTCGACCGGCACGGCGGTGAGGTCGAAGCGGGCGCCGAGACCGGCGCCGTCCACGAGCTCGGGGAAGGCGTTGGACAGGCCGCCGGCGCCGACGTCGTGGATGGAAAGGATCGGGTTGTCCGCGCCGAGCAGCCAGCAGTGGTTGATGACCTCCTGGCAGCGGCGCTGGATCTCGGGGTTGCCGCGCTGGACGGAGTCGAAGTCGAGCTCGGCGGCGTTGGTGCCGGACGCCATGGACGAGGCGGCGCCGCCGCCCATTCCGATCCGCATGCCGGGTCCGCCGAGCTGGATCAGCAGGGTGCCGGGCGCGAAGTCGATCTTGGCGGTCTGGGAGGCGCTGATCGAGCCGAGGCCGCCCGCGCTCATGATCGGCTTGTGGTAGCCGCGGCGGACGCCGTCCACGGTCTGCTCCCAGACCCGGAAGAAGCCGCCGAGTCCCGGCCGGCCGAACTCGTTGTTGAAGGCGGCGGCGCCGAGGGGGCCGGCGGTCATGATCTCCAGCGGGGTGGAAATGTGGTCGGGGGCGCCGTAGGCGTCGCGCTCCCAGGGCTCGTCGGTGCCGGGGAGGTGCAGGTTGGAGACGGCGAAGCCGGTCAGGCCGGCCTTGGGGGCGGACCCGCGTCCGGTGGCGCCCTCGTCGCGGATCTCGCCGCCGGAGCCGGTGGCGGCGCCGGGGAAGGGGCTGATCGCGGTGGGGTGGTTGTGGGTCTCGACCTTCATCAGGACGTGTACGTCGTCGTCGCGTGCGCCGTAGGGGCTGGGGCCGTCGGCGTCCTGCGGCACCCAGCGGGAGACCCGTCCGCCCTCCATGATCGAGGAGTTGTCGGAGTAGGCGACGACGGTGTGCTGGCCGGCGACGGCCTCGGTGTGCCGGATCATGGCGAACAGCGAGCGCTCCTGCGGGACGCCGTCGACGACGAAGTCGGCGTTGAAGATCTTGTGCCGGCAGTGCTCGGAGTTGGCCTGGGCGAACATCATCAGCTCGACGTCGGTGGGGTTGCGGCGAAGGGTGGTGAAGGCGTCGACGAGGTAGTCGATCTCGTCGTCGCTGAGGGCGAGGCCGAAGGTGGTGTTGGCCTCGACGATGGCGTCGCGGCCGCGTCCGGTCACGTCGACGCGGGCCATGGGCTCGGCCTCGCGCTCGTCGAACAGGGCGGCGGACGCCTCGAGGTCGCCGAAGGCGGTCTCGGTCATCCGGTCGTGGAGGAGGTCGGCGCAGGCGGCGATCGCGGCGTCGCCGAGGGGGGCGTCGGACGCGATGGTGTATTCGGTGACGCGCTCGACCCGGTGGATCGGCACGCCGCAGCTGTGCGCGATGTCGGTGGCTTTGGACGCCCAGGGCGAGAGGGTGCCGAGCCGCGGCGCGACGACGAGGGAGGCGGTGTGGGGCGCGTCCGGGGAGGTCCCGGCGGGCGGGCCGTAGGTGAGCAGTCGGCGGACGGTGTCGGTGGTGGCGGCGTCGAGCGCGTCGGTGGAGGCGACCCAGTGAACGTGGCGCGCCGTCACGTCGGTGACGTCGGGCGCGACGGCCTGAAGCCGACGGACGAGTGCGGCGGCCCGGAAGGCCGACAACGCGTTCCCGCCGCCGAAGCTGGTCAGGACGAACGCGTGCGAGCGTGGCATGGCACCTCCGGGACGACAGGACGGGCGGCGGGAACAGGCTATCCGCCCCGGCGCGGAGCGAGCCTGCGCTCGAGCCTGCCGAGACGCGCCGGACGACGGGACACCGGCCTGCAACGAAAGGTCTGCAACGAACGTGGACGGCGTCGACTCTTTCTAGTGTGGAGGTCGTGGACGGTGCGCGAGCGCAGGCGGCCGTCGGTGTCGGCGGCCACCCGGCCTTCGACGTCTACGTCCGGGAGCGCTCCGAGGGCCTCGTCCGGCTGGCCTGGCTGATCACGCGCGACGGGGACGATGCCCGTGACGCGGTGCAGGACGCCTTGACGGCGCTCTATCCGCGCTGGACGCGGCTCCCGGCCGACGAGCGCCTGGAGGCGTACGTGTCGCGCAGCGTGGTGAACGCCTGCCTGTCGGTGCTGCGCCGTCGTCGCGCCGTCCCGGTGGCCGACCCGAGCCGGCTGGCTGACGCTCCGATCGGTGTGGACGTCTCGGGCCGCGTGGTGGACGCGGACCGGGTGTGGCGGTGGTGTGGCGAGTTGCCCGCGGTGCAGCGGGCCGCCGTGGTGCTCCGGTTCTACCGGGACCTGGACTATGCCGGAGTCGCGCAGGTGCTGGGCTGTCGCGAGGCCACGGCGAGGTCGCACGTGCACCGCGCGGTCGCCGCGATGCGGGCGAGGGCGAAGGCGGAGGAGGACCTGGCCGATGGATGAGTTCGAGCAGGAGATCAGGGACAGCCTTTCGCGGGCCAGTGGCGTCGAGATCGCGGCCGCACCGCTGGACGCCGACGAGATCGCGCGCCGGGCGGCGACGTGGCGGGCTCGGCCACGGGTAGCGCGTTCCGTCCGTCCGTGGCTCGCCGCGGCCGCGGCGGTCGCGCTGCTGGCCGGGACGGCGCTGGGGGTCGTGGTGTGGCTGGGAGGTGGCCGGACCGTGCCCGCGGTGCCGGCACCCGTGGCGACGCCGGCTGCGTCCGGTGACCGCGTGGTGGTGGAGCTGTACTCCGGACGGGAGAACCCCGAGGTCGCCCTCGACGCGGGGGTCGCGGACGAGCTCTACCGGATGCTCGCCGACCAGGAGGCGGCCGGGCTGCTCGAACCGGGCGATGCACCCACATCCGATCTCGGGTTTGCGGGGCTCCTGGTCGTGCCGGCCGACACCTCGCGTCCCTCGCTACGGGTGCTGCCGACCGCGGTCTACCTCGAGCAGGACGGACGCCCTTCGCGCCTTGACGACCCCGACGGCAACTTCTACAGCCGGGTCTACGACGCGATTCGCCCGCTGCTCGAAGACAGCGTCCGCCAGGCGCTGCCGGACACCGATCCGGCGGTCCCCACCGTGACCGCGACGGTCCCGCCCCAGCGCGGCGTCACGGCGACCTGGGTGCTCGCCGAGCCCCAGAAGCTCACAGCGGGTTCGACGACGGTCGTCATCGACGTGACCCGGCTGGAATGCTCGGGTGGCAGGACCGGAGAGTTGCTCGAGCCCGTCGTGTCGGTGGCAGCAGGCGAGGTGATCATCCGGGTCGACGCGGTGCCGCTCGGAGCGGGCCTTCGGACCTGCCCCGGCAACGACGCCGTCGAGGTTGCCGTCGGGCTCCCCGAGCCGCTCGGAGATCGCCGTCTGGTGGACGCCGCGTGCTTGGAGGGTGACGCCGTTCGCACGTCTGCCTGCTCGGCCGGCGCCGTCCGCTGGAAGCCGTGAACCGTGGCTTGGTGAGCAGACAAGCGAAGTGACACCGGTGGACTGTCACCTTCCGGAAGCGTGCGGACAAGACAGGGGTGTGGAGGTGCTGACCGACGAACAGGTCTGGGCGCGGGTGCGGTCCGGGGAGGCCGAGGGGTTCGGTTTGGTCTGGGACCGGCATCGTGAGCGGGTGTTCCGCCGACTGCTTCGGGAGGGGATCCGGTCGATCGAGGCCGAGGACCTGACCGCGGTGGTGTTCCTGGAGCTGTGGCGGCACCGGGAGTCGGTGCGGATCGTGGACGGGTCGTTGCTGCCCTGGCTGATCGTCACGGCGGGCAATGTGGCGCGGAATGCCCGGCGCAGCCGGAGCCGCTACCGGGCGTTCCTGGCCCGGCTGCCGGAGCCGGCTGAGGCTGCTCGTGCGGCGAGTGCCGGTGAAGAGGATGCCCGTGTGCCTGCGTTGCGCGAGGCGATGGCGGGCCTTGGCCGGGTGGATCGGGACTTGCTCGTGCTCACCGCGGTGGAGGGGTTCTCGGTCGCCACGTCCGCGCAGGCTGTCGGCTTGAGCGAGGGCGCGGCCAAAACGCGGCTGTCGCGGCTGCGCCGCCGGTTGCGCTCCACGATCGATGCGGCTGTGGTGGAAGGAGAACCATCATGAACGGCGAGTTCTCTGCGGAGCGGTCGCAGGCGATCCGGGATGGCCTGGTCGACGTGGCCTCGGCACGGCGGGCTCCGCGCCGGCGGTGGTGGCGGGCGGCCGGGCTCGTCGCGGTCGGTGTGCTCGCCGGCGCGGGCGCGACGGGTGGAGCGTTCGCTGCCGGGGTGGTGCCGAGCGGCCTGCCCTCAGCTGGCCCGTCCGCCTCCGCGTCCGTGCTGCCCTCGCCGGACGCGGACGGGTTCGTTGAGGCTCCGGCGGGCGTGGAGCCGGGTGCCTCGATCGTCTCGTTGCTGGGCACGCCGTCGTCCACGCTGGTGACGCGCCGCACGACGATCGGCCTGTCGCAACGCCCCGAGACCGCGACCGACGTACGGGTGACCGTCACCTGCGGCTCCGCCGGGGAGATCAGTTGGGGCACCGACGCCGGTGGAAACAACCCGTCGTCCGTCTGCTCGGACGCCGACGTTCAGACGCGACAAGGCGGCGCGTGGTTCGACTTCGCCCTCGGCGCGGACACCGACACCCTCTATGTCGAACCGTCAGATGGGATGCGGGCGACCGTCACGATCCAGTTCCTGGCGCAGGTGCCCACCCGGCTCGGGGTCAACGAGAACGGCCAGACCTACGGCGTCGGTGGGGGTCCGCAGGGCACCCCCGACCTCGTCCTGGTCGACGGCACGAGCCCGGAGGGCGAGTCGGTGTCCGGGTACGCAAAGTCCACGGACCTGGAGGCGTTCAGCCCCGAGCACGCGGGCCGGCCGGAGAACCCCCAGGAGGCCGTCCGCTGGCAGGCCGAACGCGACGCCAGGTACCCCCACGGCTGGGACGTGCCGGTCTATGCGAAGGACGGGACCACGGTCGTCGGCACCTTCCACATCGGTTGAACGCATCCTTCGACATCGGGCCGGTTCACGGACCGGGCGGCATCCGACGACCGTTGTGCCGCGGCGGTCCTCTCGTGGGCGTCTAGTGAGGACCGACGGAGGCGATGGCCGACACGGACGTCTCGTCGGGGTCGACGGTGACCAGGACGTCGCCACCCAGCCGATCCCGGAACGTGACTTGTTCGCCCAGGAACATGACCTCGATGTCCTCGTCGGGCCCGCCGGACGGGTCGCCGTCCGCGCCCCAGTCCCCCCGGCGGTGTGACATCTCCAGCGGTAGTTCCGACGGAGCACCGATGAACGCGTCCGACGGCAGGTCCGGATCGACGATGTCCGCCACCCGCCGGATCGATGCCTCCAGCCGGCTGTGCCAGTCCGGGACGCCGGTCAGCGATCCGCGAAACACCCAGCGCGTGGTCTGGAAGACCCGCCGGCGGTGCGTCGACGGGTCGCTCCTTGTCGGAAGGAACTCGACGCCGAACTCCTGTGACAGTTCCGCGGCCAGGCACTCCATCAGCGGTTCGTACCGGGAACGGGCAGCGTCGGCCGTGATCACTGGTCGTCGGTTGAGCTTTGCAGCCCGTCTGAGCTCGCGGAGGATGCGAAAGAGCCTGACGGGGCCGACGCGCTCGGTGTGCCACCGCTCTGCCTCCATGTGCGCATCGTCTCACCGCCGCCAACGGTCACGGGGCCGGACGCGCAGGTGGCCGCCGCCTGGAGGTACCGACGCAAGGCTGCGTCCGGCGCGCGTCGCAGGGAGACCGGTGGCGTCGCTCTAGGCTGCCGGGGTGGCAGTCAGCAGGACTCGCGCTGCGCGTGCGGCCCGGCGCAGGAAGCGCCGGCTCAGCCGTGTGGTGAACGACCTGACCAGCCATCAGTGGGCCGCGCTCCTGGATGCCTGGGGCGCGTGCGCCTACTGCGGTGCGAGTGGCGTGCCGCTGCAGCGCGACTGCCTTCAGCCGGTCTCGCACGGCGGCCGCTACACCCTCGCCAACGTCGTGCCCGCCTGCGCGTCCTGCAACACCAGCAAGTGGAACCTCGAGGTCACCTCGTGGATCCGTCGCAAGCACCTCGACGAGCGCGCCTTCCTGCTGCGTCACGCCGAGATCCAGGCGCTCCTGAGTGAGGAGTTCGCCTCGACCGTCGACGGCTGATCGGCGGCGACATCGGGCAGGGAGCGGATACGAACTGGTGGACGACCCGGCCGCCGGCCGGCGTCAGCTTCGGAACGCGGCGACCGCCTTCCACGCGGGATCGGACTGTGACTTCACCGTGACGACGCCCTGATCCCAGCCCACCACGGCGGCCTTGACCTGGCCGGCCGCCGGAGTCGTGGAGTCGACGTAGTAGTGGAGAGTCCGGACGCCGCCGCTCGTCTCCACCGCCACGAGTTGGCCGGACCCCCGCAAGATCCGGCCGAGGTGGTCCTCGAAGTCACGCAGGGCATCCAGTGACCCGGTCCCGGGCCAGCCGTCCTCGGTCACGTCGCGGAACGGCACGACGACGGCGACGTGTTCGTCGTGATCGGGCGCCTGTACGGGCGAGAGCCGGTTGAGACGGGACACGAGAACTGGACCGCGTGGGCCGTTACCGCGCTGGAGCGTCCACCCCATTTCGCCGTCAACAGTGGCGTCGGCGATTACCTCCGCCAGCTTCGCCGGAAGGTCGGCCAGCGGACGGCTGCCGGAGGGTTCGTGGGACATGCGATCGATCGACCCGATCCACAGCTCGACCGCCTCCTCGCCGAGGGCCGTGTCGAGGCTGAGGAAGGCAATCTGGGTCTGCACCTGCTCGGGGAGCCGCGCGAACAAGGGATGGTGCACCTCCACGTCGAGACCGCTTCCCCGCCGAGTCGCGGCCACCCGCACATCCCCGATCATCAGTTCGGCGTCCCCGACCCGAAGGACGGAGTCGAGAGCGGACGGTTGTCGCATGTCATGGAACGACCAGGTCCGGTCCGGAGGCGGGGCCGCGCGCAGCCATCGCCGGGCGACCCGGCGCAGGGAAGGGTCGCCCTCCGCAGTGACCGTCAGTCGGTGCTCGCTGCTCGTCCCCGGGCCGAACTCCCAGGCCAGGCCAGGGTCGATCGCGTGGACGTGGTGCGTCATGACCTCGACGTACCGCTCCACCGTGCCTGCGGGAATCGCCGCGGCGATCCCGAATGCGGCCCCGGACCACCATTCCCAGAACTCCGCGACAGCAGCACGGGCGTCGGCGGACGAGCGGGATCCCGACCTGCGGCGGCTGAACCACCCCACAACCGTCTCCTCACTACCCACAGCGATGCGGGCGTGCGCAGCCCATCGCGGACAATCGAGCGGCCGGTACGGCCCCGAACCTCATACTGACAGACCCTCCGCGCGACCCGACGACCCGCGTGGTAAGGGCGTCGAGCCCCGCGAGCTCATCGCTCACGGTGCGGCTCTCGCGGGGCCGTGGCGGGCGTGCCGGAGCGGCCTTCGCCGAGGGTCGAGCCGGGCCGGAGGGACGAACTCGGGCAGCTCGTCGTCAGCGATGTGGACCTGCCACTGGTCGCGGACGGCGTGCCGCGCGGGCTCGACGACCGGGTGGTGGCTGTGGCACAGCAGAACGAGGTTCGACAGCGCCGTGCGTCCTCCGGCCCACCACGGCACGATGTGGTGCGCCTCGCACACCGACGGCGTCGCATCGCATCCGGGGAACACGCAGCCTCCGTCCCGCGCGACCAACGCCGTGCGCAGCGCCGGCGTGACCAGCCGCTCCGCACGTCCCACGTCCAGCACCTCGGACGCCGAACCCAGCACCACCGGGACGATCTCGGCGTCACAGCACAGCCTGCGCAGTTCGCCGGCCGACAGCTGCTCGCCCGATCCGAGCAGGCCGGCGCCCGCCGCCGACCGCTGCAGCGCCTCGTAGTCGAGTTGGACGATCACCCGCGCGTCGGCGGGGCGTGGTTCCCTGCTCGCGGCGGACGGGGCCTGCGCCACGGCCCCAGCGGCAGGCCCGGCACCCCCGCGCGGCGCTCCCCGTTCGATCAGCTGGATCAGTGCGTCGGCCTTGCGTTGCGCGGGCGTCGTGGTCTCGGCGAGCGGGTCGCGGCGCTCCATCGCCGTGCGACGCGCCTGTTCTGCACACGCGTCGAGCTGCGCGATCCACCGCTCTGCCGCGATCCGGGGCAGCGAGCCGTCGAACCGCACCGAGCCGCCTTCGCGGAAGAATCGCAGCGACCGCTCGCGGTGCGCGCGCTCCGCCTCCCGCTGGAGCTTGACCTCGAGCAGTTCCCCGGCCGCCACAGGCGCCACCTCCTGCAGCACCCGGCCCGCTGACCTGGTGAGTTGCGCGGCGTCGAGGTGCGACGCCAGGTCGACCATCACCTGCTCCGCCCGCTCACTCTGCGCGGCGTCGAGTTCCGGTGCGAGGTCGTCGAGGACGCCGGCGATCGCGCGGGCCTGTCCCGTCCCGATCCGCCCGGCGACCGCCGCCTCGCCCACGAGCGGGTGTCGAGCGAGCGTGCGCGCCTGGTGCACCGCCCCCGAGGCCTCAGCGCGGGAGAGCGTCTCGCCCATGCCGAGCCAGGACACCAGCGGCGTGCCGGCCGCGTGCTCGGACGCCTTCGCCCGATCGGCCTCGGCGGTGAGCACCGCGCACAGGGCGTCGATGCGGCCGCGCACCCGTCGCGCCGTCCGCACCCACGCGAGTCGGTCGGCGCTCCCGGTCTCCGCACGGTTGGGCTCGATGCTGTCCAGCACGCGCTCGATCTCGGCCAGTGCGTCACCGGCCGGCATCAGGGTGCCGTTCGCCTCCATGTCCTCATCCAAACACCCGCCTCTGACACTCTCGCCCGAACTGCTTCATGAACTAGCTTGAAGACTGGTGAAATCTGGAAAGTAATAGAGCATATGAGCGACCACTTCCAGCGAGCGGTGACCCTCGATCCTCCTCGACCCGAAGGCAGGTCGCGCCATCACGATCAACCGCTCGGGCCGCAGGGCCTGTCCCCGCCGCCGTAGTGTGCAGGCGTGCAGTCGAGGTTCCGGGTCATTCCCGCGGCGTACGTCCTTTTCGTCCGCCGGCGGGATGACGTGAGCGAGATCCTCCTGCAGCTGCGGTCCGGTACCGGATACATGGACGGCTACTGGGCGACCGCGGCCGCAGGACACGTCGAAGCGGGGGAGTCGGTGGTCGACGCCGCGGTGCGGGAGGCCGCTGAGGAGTTGGGCGTGTCGGGCCTGGAGTTGCGGCCGCTGTGCGCGATGCATCGCCGCCAGGGGCAGGATCCGATCGGCCAGCGCGTGGACTACTTCTTCCTGGCCGAGAGCTGGAGCGGTGAGCCGACCATCAGGGAGCCGGGCAAGTGCGCCGACCTGCGCTGGTACGACATCACTGCGCTGCCAGACCGGGTCGTGCCCCACGAGTCGTACGTGATGTCTCGCTACCAGCAGGGCGCGCTCGAACCGATTGTGAGCTACGGCTTTGACTCGCGTTCGTAGCGACCTCACCCCGCACTGGCGGGGTTCGCTCGGTCGCGATGTCACCCGACTCAGACTGTGAGTTGGTCCACCGTGTTCGGTGGGTGAACTCACAGTCTCCAGAGGGAGGGCCGCGATGGGCGAGGCCGTGCGCCCCGCAGACGTCCCCGTGGTCCCGAGCGGAGCCACGTTAGGCTGACGGCGTGCTCGATGCCCCCATTCACTCCGGCAAGGTCCGGCGCCTGTACGCGTGGCCGGACAACCGCATCCTGATGGTCGCCACGGACGCGATCTCCGCGTTCGACCACGTGCTCGCCACCCCGATCCCGGACAAGGGCGCCGTGTTGACCCAGCTGTCGCTGTGGTGGTTCGAGCAGCTGGCGGGGCTCATCCCCAACCACGTCGTCTCCACCGACGTCCCGGACGAGGTCGCCGGCCGGGCGATCATCGTCGAGAAGCTGGACATGGTGCCCGTGGAGTGCGTGGCCCGCGGCTACCTCACCGGCTCCGGTTGGGTGGAGTACCAGCAGTCCCGCTCGGTCTGTGGCGTCCCCCTGCCTGAAGGGCTCGTGGACGGCTCGAAGCTCCCCGCGCCGGTCTTCACGCCTGCGATCAAGGCTCCGATGGGCGAGCACGACGAGAACGTCGACTTCGCCACCATCGCCGACCTCCACGGCGAGGACCTCGCCACCCGTCTGCGCGACGCCACCCTCGCCGTCTACGCCGGGGCCGCCGACCTCGCCGCCGGGCGGGGGATCATCCTCGCCGACACCAAGTTCGAGTTCGGCCTCCGGCCCGACGGGACGCTCGTCCTCGCCGACGAGGTGCTCACCCCCGACTCCTCGCGGTTCTGGGACGCGGCGGCCTGGCAGCCCGGGCAGAGCCTGCCCAGCTTCGACAAGCAGTTCGTCAGGGACTGGCTGGCCCACGAGTCGGGCTGGGACCGGGTCTCCGTCCCGCCCGCGCTGCCGGACGCGATCGTCACAGCGACGAGAAGCCGCTACCTGGAGGCCTACACCCGCCTCACCGGTCGCTCGTGGGAGGACTTTTCATCGCACGTCGGATAGGGCTATCCTGAGCGCAAGCTGAGAGTCTCTAAGGGAATCCCCCCGTGAACCTGGTGACTCCGGCGGCCCCCCGGATACAAGGAAGTTCACCACGATGCGTAGTTCTCGCACCCGTCTCGCTCGGGTTCTCACCGCGGCGTCCCTCGCCGCACTCCTCGCCGTCCCGACCTGGACGAGCTCGCCCGCCGCTTCGGCCGACGACACCGATTCCACGACGACAGCCGCCAGTTCCTCGCTCGTTGTCGCCACGTTCAACGTCCGTTGTGCGAACTGCTCCGCGAAGTCCAACAACTCCAGGGAGAAGAGCTGGGCGGTCCGTTCCGACGTCGTCGTCCGCCAGATCCTCGGCGAGAAGGTCGACGTGATCGGCGTCCAGGAGGCCTCGCCCGGACTCCTGCACGGTTCGGCCTACGGCGACTACGACGGGAAGTCCCAGTTCGAGAACCTCGTCGGCCTGCTCGGCAGCCCGTACAAGGTGACCAATGACGTCCGCTACAACTGCACGCGCACCGGCACCACCTTCACCCGGTGCGGCGGATTCCAGGACCGCGGGGCCTCCCAGGACTCCCGGATCATCTACAACTCCAACCGACTGACCCTGCTCGACAGCGGCTCGCTGCGCCTTGACAGTCGCGCCATCGGCAACGGCAGCGCCCGCTACATGACGTGGGCGAAGTTCACCGACCAGAACACCGGCAAGAAGTTCATCTTCGCCACTGCCCACTTCGAGCCGGGCGTCAGCAAGTCGAAGTCCGCGGTCCGGGTCAAGCAGGTCAAGAAGGCCACGGCCGAACTGGCCGACGTGAACACGTCCGGCCTGCCGATCATCTGGGGCAGCGACCTCGCCAGCAGCAAGCTCACCCACGTGGGCAACAAGTCCTACGACGCCTTCATCGCCAACGGGTTCGTGGATCCCCTCGGCAACTCCTACAAGGCGAAGACCATCCCCGCGAGCGCGGAGCTCACCGCGTCCACCGCGGTCAACGAGGAGTACTTCACCCTCAACAAGTTCAACAAGGCCCCCACGACCTACGAGGGCCGCGGCTACAAGCTGGGCGCCCACCTCGACTACATCCTCACCAAGGGCGACGTCGAGACGACCGCCTGGAAAGAGGTCATCAACCTCGACTCGTCGGGAGACTTCGCGGGCGTGATCCCGTCCGACCACAACATGGTGCGCGCCACCGTGACGCTCGGCTGAGCTGCTCTTCTTCTCGCTCCCGAAAGGCGGCCTTGCTCCCTGAATTCCGGGAGCAAGGCCGCCTTTCGGGAGCAAACGCGCGGACGGGGGACGAGCCCCGGGCGAGCGGCTCGGTGGCGCGGGGCCGTCAGAGTTCGGCGCGTGCCACCAGCGCGGCCAGCGGGCTGTCCTCGCCGAGGTTCGCCAGCAGCGCGGCCCCGTGCAGGGCGTTGCCGAGCGGTTCGGCGAGGCTCAGGTCCGGCCACTGCATGCGCAGGTAGCTGGTGAACCGGTCGCGGACGTGGGTCGAGCGCAGCACCTGGCCCAGCGCGCACACTTTCGGCGCCTCAGCGCCCATCAGTTCCACGCGGCGCAGGCCCGCGAGCACGGACTCACTCAGCTCCGCAGCCGCCGCGTCCATGATCCCCATCGCCACCGGGTCGGAGTCGGCGAGCTCGTCGACGACCTTGGCGAAGTCGGCGATCCGACTCACCTTCCTGCCGTCCGACTGCAGCTCGACGTAGGCGGCCGTCAGGTCGGGGAACAGCTGTTGCAGGCGTCCGGTGAGCGGTGTCAGCCGGCCGCGGCCGTCGAAGCCGCGCATCGCCGCGTCCATGCCTGCCCTGCCGATCCAGTACGCGCTGCCCGCGTCCCCGATCAGGTACCCCCAGCCGTCCACCCGCGCCACGGACGCCGCCCCGACGGCCAGCGTGACCACTCCGGTGCCCGCAGCGATCACCGCGCCGGACGCGTCGCCCAGCGCGCCGAGGTAGCTCGTCGTGGCGTCGTGCGCGACCGCGACCTCCCTGATCCCGTGGCGCGACACCAGACCCAGCAGTTCGGTCGCCTCCGGCGTGACCAGCCCGGACGTGCCCACGCCGACCACGGTGGGGGAGAGTCGGTGGCCGGTCACGAAATCGCCGATCGCCGCGGCCAGCTGGGGCATCAGCGGACGGTCCGTCAGGACCCCCGGCGCCCCGCCCTCGAGCCGTTCCTGGCCATGCTCCCAGCGCAGCCGGATCCCGGTCTGACCGGCGTCGAGCGCCAACAATCCACTCACGAGCGCACAGCCTAATCAGCGCCGGCCGACGAAGTGGTCCATGGTGTGATTCACGCCGAAGAAGTCCACGACCGCGTCGAACGCCCGGGTCGGCAGCGCCCGCAGCACGGGGAGCGTTCGCACCAGCGGCGGCATCGCCAGCACCGGACGGTCCCGCTCGATCGCGTCGAGCACCCTGGCGGCCACGTCGGCCTCCTTCAGGATCGGCAGCAACCGCGGGAACCTCGTCCGGACGCCCGCGAACATGCCGGTGTCGATGTAGAACGGTTCGACGGCCAGCGTCCCGACCCCGGTCCCGCGCAGTTCCGCGCGCAGCGACTCGGTGAACCCGATCGCCGCCCACTTGCTGGCCGAGTAGTCGGTCTGGCGGGCCACGCCGACGAGCCCTGCGGCGCTGGCGATCGTCACGACGGTGCCGCTGCGGCGCTCGAGCATGGCCGGAAGGAACGCCCGCGTGGTCCAGTACAGGGCGAGGGTGTTCACCTCGAACGTGCGCCGGATCTGCGCCTCGCTCGCGTCCAGCAGCCGCTGCCCGGAGACGACTCCCGCGCAGTTCACGAGGACGTCCACGGTCCCGGTGGCGCGTGCGGCCTCCACGACCGCTCCGCTGTCGGTGACGTCGACGACCTGGTGGGACGCCGCCGCGCCGATCTGCTCCGCCGTCGCGCGGCCCGCGGCCTCGTCCCGGTCCCAGATCACGATGCGCGCGCCGCGTCCCGCCGCCTGCACGGCGAGCTGGCGGCCCACGCCGCTGCCGCCACCGGTGACCAGCAGGGTGGCTCCTTCGAGGTTCATCGCCCCATCATGGCAGGCGGTTCAGCAGCCCCACGGCCCGGGCCAGCAGCGTCGCGTAGCCGGCGTTGTCGAGGCCGCCGAACGGTGCGATCGGGAACAGGCGCTGCTCGGCGACGGTCTGCGGCTCGGTGTACTTCAGCAGTCCGTGGCTGCCGTGCCGCCGTCCGATCCCCGACTCTCCCGCGCCTCCCATGGACGCCGCGTGCGAGCCCCACGCCGCCGCGTAGCCCTCGTTCACGTTCACGGTGCCCACCCGCAGCCGCGCCGCGACCTCCGGGCCGCGCCGGGCCGACCACACGCTCGCGTTGAGGCCGTAGCGGGAGTCGTTCGCTCGCGCGACCGCTTCGTCCTCCGACGCGACGCGGTACACCGAGAGCACCGGCCCGAACGTCTCGTCCCTGCACAGCGCCATGTCCTCGGTGACCCCGGTGAGCACGGTGGGTTCGTAGAAGAACGGTCCGAGGTCGGGACGCGCACGGCCCCCGGCCAGCACGGTCGCCCCCCTGGCCACCGCGTCGTCGACGTGGGCGGCGACCTTCTCCCGCTGCCCGGCGGACGCGAGCGAGCCCACGTCGACCGCCCAGTCGTAGCCGGCGCCGAGCCGCAGCGCCGACACCTGCGCGACCAGTTCCGCGACGTAGGCGTCGTAGACCGCGGACTCCACGTACGCGCGCTCGATCGAGATGCACAGCTGCCCGGTGTTGGCGAAGGCGGCGCGGACGGTCCCCGCCGCGGCCGCCCGCACGTCCGCGTCGGCGAGGACCAGCAGCGGGTTCTTGCCGCCGAGTTCCCCGGAGAACCCGATCAGCCGCTCCGCACACTGCGCGGCGAGCGTGCGTCCGGTCTGCGTGGACCCGGTGAACATCAGGTAGTCGACCTCGGCGACCAGTGCCGGCCCGAGCGTCCGCCCCGCGCCCGGCAGCACCTGCAGCAGGCCCTCCGGCAGCCCGGCGGCGGCGAACAGTTCGGCGGCGAGGAGCGCGGTGAACGGGGACTGCGAGTCCGGTTTGAGCAGGACGGCGTTGCCCGCCAGCAGCGCGTGCGCCGTGTCGGTCACCGGCAGCGTGAACGGGTAGTTCCAGGGCGTGATGATCCCCACCAGGCCGACCGGACGGTGGTACTCGACGGTCCGGGTCAGGACGGGAAACGCGCCCGGCCGCCGCGCCGGGCGGAGCAGTCCCGGCGCCGCCTGCGCGAAGACGCGGACGGCGCGCGCCGCGTCCGCCACCTCCTCGAACGCGCTCAGCCGCGCCTTCCCGGTCTCGGACTGGATCGTGTCGAGGATCCGGTCGCGCTGGGCGAGGACCAGCCGGCCCAGCCGCGTCATCACCCGGGCACGCTCACGGACGGGGACCCGCGCCCACGCCACCTGGGCCTCCCTGCCCCTGGCGGCAGCGGCCTGCACGTCCTCAGGGCCGGAGGCGGCGAGGATGCCGTGCACGGAGCCGTCGAAAGGGCGGCGGACCCGCAGCTGCGAGGTGGACGTCGGCGTCATGGCGCACACGCTACGCGTCGTGCCGGACGCAGGACGGCGCGGCCGCCTAGATTGACCCCGTGGCCGACGGCGAAGCGAAGGACGGCCGCGGATTCGGGCGGATCGACCCCGCGCGCATCCGCGAGCACATGGTGGACGTCAACGACGGCATCCTGGCCACCGCCGGCTTCGCGGAAGGGCTGCTGGGCGCCGGCCTGGCGAGTACCCAGGTGTACGCGATCATCGCGATCTCCGCGGTGGCGGGCGCGGTCGGCGTGGCCGGAGCCAAGTTCGGCGAGGAGTCGTCGAACCGCGAGGCCGAGCTCCAGCTGGTCGCGGAGGAGCGACGACTGCTCGACCTGAGCCCTGAGGAGGAGCGCGCCGAACTCATCGAGCACTACCGCGCGAAGGGCCTCTCGCTGGACACCGCCCAGAGGGTCGCGGACGAGCTGACCCTGGCCGACGCCCTCTCGGCCCAGCTGGAGACCGAGTACGGCATCCGCGAGCTGACCACGCGCTGGGACCCGTGGGTGGCCGCCCTGTGGTCGGGCCTGGGCTTCCTGCTCGGCGCCGCCGTCCCCGTCCTGGTGTCGCTGCTGATCCCCGGCGCCTGGATGGACGAGTTCATCCTTCTCGCCGTCGTGGTCTCGCTGGCGGTGACCGGGTTCGTGCTCTCCCGCCTCGGGCACACCCGGGTCGCCGCGACGCTGGTCCGCTCGGTCCTGATCGGCCTGGCCAGCCTGGGCGCCAGCTACCTGCTCGGCAGCTGGATCGGCTGAGCGACCCCGCGGGTCGGGGCTCACCCTGAGGGTTCCCGGGACTCGGCGGCGAACGCTGGGCGTGAACGTCGACGCTGCCTAGGGTGGGGTCATGGAACCGAGCAGCAGCACCCCGTCCGAGCACGACGACGTCGTCGAGGCGATCGAGCCCGCACCGACGGAGGCCGCCATCGAACCCCCCGTCGCCGAGCCCGAGCCCGTCGAGACGATTGCGGTCGAGCCGTCGGTCGAGCCCACTGTCGTCGAACCCGCACCCGAGCCCGTCGAGGCCACTGTCGTCGAGCCGGCTCCGGAGCCCGTCGCCGCCGAGCCCGCTCCCGTCCCGCCCGCGCCCGAGCCGGACGCGCCCGAGCCGGTCGCGCCGAGCGCGCTGAACCTGGAAGAGGCGGACGCGGTCGCGCCCGTAGCACCCGATCTGGGCGCTGTCGACGCGCCCACGTCGCAGCCCGGCCAGGCGACCAACCTCGACCTCCCCGACCTCGAGCTGCCCTACCCGGCCGCTCCGCGTCCGGCCGCCCCGTCCCCGACCCCGCAGGCGACGAGCGGGAGCGCCCAGGCCGCCGGCGCGTACGACGTCGAGAACCTCGCGCGCCAGTCGTACGGCGAACCCGCTCCCGAGCCCGCGACGCCGCCCGCCGCTCCGCCGTACGCGGACTCGCCCTACGCCACGTCTCCCGGTGCCTACGCGCCCACGGCCGCGCCGTCCTACGGCCAGCCTGCCTCCGGCCCCCAGTCCTTCGGCCAAGAGCCGACGTTCGGCCAGCCCGCCTACGGGCAGCTCGTCCCCGGTGGCGGGCTGTCGGCGACCGACCAGCAGACGTGGTCGACTGCCGCGCACTGGTCCTCGCTGCTGCTCAGCCTGGTCAGCCTTCCGTTCCTCGGCCCCCTGCTGATCATGCTGATCCAGGGCCCGAAGGACGCCCGCGTCCGCGCCAACGCCGTGGAGTCGCTGAACTTCGACCTGACCTGCATCATCGCGATGGTGGCCAGCTTCCTGCTGATGTTCGTCCTGATCGGCTTCATCACCGCCCCGATCGTCGGCATCTTCTGGCTGGTGTTCAAGATCGTCGCGACCGTCCAGACCTCGAACGGACGCGACTACCGCTACCCGTTCACCATTCGCATGGTGAAGTGATCCCCTGCCGGACCGGGGTCCGGCTGCCGGTAGACTTCGGGGCGTGCTGAGCCCGGGTGACGACTGGACCGACGACCCCGGGCCAAGGGACGCCTGCGGCGTCTTCGGTGTGTGGGCACCCGGCGAGGAGGTCGCCAAGCTCACCTACTTCGGCCTCTACGCGCTGCAGCACCGCGGCCAGGAGTCGGCCGGCATGGCCGTCAGCAACGGCGAGCGGATCATGGTCTTCAAGGACATGGGTCTGGTCTCGCAGGTGTTCGACGAACCGACGCTGAACTCCCTGCACGGGTTCATGGCGGTCGGCCACTGCCGTTACTCCACGACGGGTGCGAGCACCTGGGACAACGCGCAGCCGACCTTCCGCGGCACCCGCGACTTCGGGCTCGCGCTCGGGCACAACGGCAACCTCACGAACACCGACGAGCTCGAGGCGTGGCTGGGTGAGTCGGTGGCCGAGGCGGACGTCCCCCGCAAGAACAGGATGGACTCCACCTCCGACACCGCCCTGGTCACGGCCCTGCTCACCGCCCACGCGGAGAACGGGCTGCGGGACGCGGCCCTGACCGTGCTGCCCCGCCTTCAGGGGGCGTTCTGCCTGGTCTTCTCCAACGAGCGGACGCTGTTCGCCGCGCGGGACCCGCAGGGCATCCACCCGCTCGTGCTGGGACGGCTCTCCAACGGCTGGGTCGTCGCCAGCGAGACCGCGGCGCTGGACATCGTCGGCGCGTCCCTGATCCGCGAGGTCGAGCCCGGCGAGCTGATCTGGATCGACGAGTCCGGGCTGAACAGCACCCGGTTCGCCGAGGCCGACCCGAAGGGCTGCCTGTTCGAGTACGTCTACCTCGCCCGCCCCGACACCCTGATCTCGGACCGGCGCGTGCACGCCGTCCGCGTCGAGATCGGCCGGACGCTGGCGCTGGAGTCGCCGGTCGACGCCGACCTGGTCATCCCGACCCCGGAATCGGGGACGCCGTCGGCGATCGGCTACGCGGAGGCGTCCGGGATCCCGTACGGCATCGGGCTGGTCAAGAACTCCTACGTCGGCCGGACGTTCATCCAGCCGTCCCAGACGATCCGGCAGCTCGGCATCCGGCTCAAGCTGAACCCGATCCGCGACATCATCGAGGGCAAGCGGCTGGTCGTGGTCGACGACTCGATCGTCCGCGGCAACACCCAGCGCGCGCTGGTGAAGATGCTCCGGGAGGCCGGCGCCGCCGAGGTCCACGTCCGGATCTCGTCCCCGCCCGTGCAGTGGCCGTGCTTCTTCGGCATCGACTTCGCCACCAGGGCCGAGCTGATCGCGCCCGGCCTGAGCACGGAGGAGATCTGCCGCTCGATCGGCGCCGACTCGTTGGCCTACATCTCGCTGGAGGGACTGACCGCGTCCACCGGCATCTCGGGGCGGCGCCTGTGCCGGGCCTGCTTCGACGGTGTCTACCCGGTGCCGATCCCGGCCGACCGGGCCGAACAGATGGGATTGGAGCGGAAGTTTGGCTGCTGAGAGCGCGTACGCCGCCGCCGGGGTCGACATCGTCGCTGGTGAGCGGGCCGTGGAGCTGATGAAGGCGTCCGTCGCCGCCAGCCACCGTCCGGAGGTGCTCGGCGGGCTGGGCGGGTTCGCCGGGTTCTTCGACGCCTCGGCGCTCGCGCGCTACGCGCGTCCCGTCCTCGCCACCTCGACCGACGGGGTGGGCACGAAGGTCGCGATCGCCCGCGAACTGGGCATCTACGACACGATCGGGTGGGACCTGGTCGGCATGCTCGTGGACGACCTCGTTGTCACGGGCGCCGAGCCGCTGTTCGTCACCGACTACATCGCGTGCGGCAAGGTGCACCCCGAGCGGATCGCTGCGATCGTGTCCGGGATCGCCGCGGCCTGCACGGCGGCCGGAGCAGCCCTCCTCGGCGGCGAGACCGCCGAGCACCCCGGCCTGATGGACGCGGAGGACTTCGACGTGGCCGGCGCGACGACCGGCGTGGTCGAGTACGACCGGATCCTCGGCGCCGACCGGGTGCGTCCCGGTGACGTGGTGCTGGCGCTGGCCTCGTCCGGCCTGCACTCGAACGGCTACTCGCTGGTGCGGCACGTCTTCGCCAAGGCGGGCTGGGCGCTCGAGCGGGACGTGCCCGAGCTCGGCTCGACGCTCGGCGAGGCGCTGCTCACCCCGACCAGGGTGTACGCGAAGGACCTCCTCGCGATCATCGACGCCACGGAGGTCCACTCGATCAGCCACATCACCGGCGGCGGGCTCGCCAACAACCTGATCCGGGTGCTGCCGGACGGGGTCGCCGTCGACCTCGATCGCGGCACCTGGGCACCGTCCCCGGTCTTCGGCCTGGTGCAGGATCTCGGCGGGATCTCCCAGCCGGACATCGAGGCGACGCTGAACATGGGAGTCGGCATGGCGCTCGTGCTTCCTGCCGGTTCGGTGGCCGAGGCGCAGCGGGTGGCGGGTGCCGCCGGCATCGCGTCCTGGGTCGCCGGAACGGTGTCCGCGACGCCCGACGAACCGGCCGCCGTGAGGCTCCACGGAGCGCACATCGAGGCGTGAGAGTCGTCTTTGCGGCGGTGCCCCGAGCAGGTACCCTTGGCCTCACGACGAAACAGTGAATCTTGAAGCGGCTACGACCGCTGCGAAGGGGGCTGACCTCATGGGGCGCGGCCGTGCGAAGGCGAAGCAGACCAAGGTCGCTCGCGATCTGAAATACCGTTCCTACTCCACGGACTTCTCGTCCCTGGAACGGGAGCTCCGGGGCGACGCGTACGACCCCGAGATCGTGGCCGAGGAAGAAGCCGAGGACGAGGAAGAGGACGACCAGTACGGCGGTTACGTCGACCGGTACGCCGACGAGTCCGACGATGAGGACGACGAGGCCGGCGCCTACCGTCGCATCGGTTGAGGCAGCGTCCTACACACCCCTGAGCCCGCCGACGGTTCCCTGAACCACCCGGCGGGTTCGTTCGCGTCTAGTGCACGGCCTTCAGGCCGACCACGCCGCCGACGATCATCGCCAGGAACACCACGCGCAGCAGCGTCACCGGCTCGGTGCCCGTGACCATGCCCCAGGCGACGGTGATCGTCGCCCCGATCCCCACCCACACCGCGTAGGCGGTGCCCGTGGGCAGGTCGCGCATCGCGAACGCCAGCCCGCCCATGCTCATCAGCAGCGCCACGACGAAGACGACAGTGGGGACGGGACGGCTGAACCCCTCCGACCTGCCGAGCGCGACCGCCCAGACAGCTTCGAGGACACCGGAGAACACCAGGACGATCCAGGACATGACAGACCTTTCGATGGCCGTCTTGTCGCTCGCCGGGTACAGCTCCCTCGTCCGGTGCCTCGTTCCGAGGCTCCCTCGAGTGTCGCACACCCGCGTCCGCCCACCGAATCCGCACCAGCTCGGAGTGCGTCCCTCACCCCCCTGAGGTGCGGGACGCGCGCTGGTCCCTGTCGTCCCGGCTGGAAGCCGGGCTCTCGACGACACAGCCGCCACCACGGACTCGGAGATCCCGGGTCAAGCCCGAGATGACGAGGCCCTGTCATCCCGGCGAAAGCCGGGATCTCGGGTCGCGGTCCCGTTGTGCGGAGGTCCCGGGTCAGGCCCGGGATGACGAGGCCCTGTCATCCCGGCGAAAGCCGGGATCTCGGGTCGCGGTCCCGTTGTGCGGAGGTCCCGGGTCAAGCCCGGGATGACGAGGCCCTGTCATCCCGGCGAAGGTCGGGATCTCGGGTCGCGGTCCCTTTGTGCGGAGATCCCGAGTCAGGCCCGGGATGACGCCTACCACCCTGTCATCCCGGCGAAAGCCGGGATCTCGGGGACCCCGCCGCCTGCAGAGTCAAGGAGATCCCGGGTCAGGCCCGGGATGACGGGCACCATCGAACGGCGTCAGTACTGGCGGGCCAGGCGGGCGGCCTGGTCGCCGTAGCCGCCGCCGTAGAGGACGGCGTGGACGAGCAGAGGGTGCAGTTGGTGCAGGCCGATCAGGTCGCGCCAGTCCGGCGGCAGGTGCGCGCTCGCGTCCTCGTAGGCGGCGAGGACGTCGGGCAGGTGCGGGAGGCCGAACAGGGCGAGCATGGCGAGATCGGTGATCCGGTGGCCCCCGTGGGCCGCGGGGTCGATCAGGGTCACGGCGTCCTCGGTGAACAGGACGTTGCCGCTCCACAGGTCGCCGTGGATCCGCGCCGGGGGAGCGGCGTCGTCGAACTCGCCGGCGGCCACCCTTTCGGCGAGGGCCTCGATGGTGGCGAGTCCCTCGCGGTCGAGCGAGCCGGCCCGTGCCGCTGCCCGCGCGTAGGGCAGGACGCGTTGTCGGGCGTAGAAGCCGCCCCACGTGGCTTCGGGACGCAAGCTGAGCGGCGCCTCGCCGATGTAGCCGTCACCGCTCCACCCGTCCGGGCCGACGCCGAAAGCGGACGCTCCCGCGTCGTGCGTCACCGTGAGCTGGGCGCCGAACCGTGCCGCCGCCCGCGCGGTCGGCGGAGCCGTCGGCACCCGCTCGACGGTGATGCTGCCGGCGTCCACGTCCAACACGCGTGCGACCGGGACACCTCCCGGCACGTCCAGCCAACGCAGCCCCGCGGCCTCCACCTCGAAGAAGCCCGGGGGAGCGCCCGCCCCGCGCTTGGTGAAGCCGGTCACGCGCGGGGTCGGACGGACGGCAGGGACATGCGACGACGCTAGCAGCGGGGCGGCGTAGCCCCGCGACGCGGGATTTCGGGGGGAGTTGTCCACAACTTGTGTCACAAGGTCTTCCGGCCAGCCGGTCCGGTCGGCTCTACTGCGTCGATGCGGCTGCCACGACCTTTCATCCTCCCCGGCGAACCGACCACGAGGGGCGACCTGCTCGCCGCGGGCTGACGGCGGCAATGTTGCGCACCCGGCTGGCGAGCGGTGATCTCGTCAGGGTGCGTCCGGGCGTCTTCGTTGCCGCCGGGCAGTGGTCGGAGTCGGCGGTCGACCGGCACCTGGTGTGGGCGCGGGCCGAGCAGGCCGCCCATCCCCGCGCGGTGATCAGCCACGGCTCGGCTGCGCTCGGGCACGGCCTGCCGCACCCGGCGGGGTCGCCGTGGGAGGACGGTCCGGTGACCCTGCTCGTTGACGGCGGATCGCGGCCCTCGCGCCCGGGCGTGGTGTACCGCCACGGCCCGCTGCCGAGGGAGCAGGTGGTCCGTGACCCCACGGGGGCGCGCGTGACGAGCATCCCGCGGACCGCGGTCGACCTCGCCGACGGCATCGGGCTTCCCGAAGCGTTGGTGCTCCTCGACGCTGCGGCGCGGCTCACGTGCGGGCAGCTCGTCTCCCGTCCGCGCCGGACGGACTACCGGAACCCGCGGCTGGTGGCGGCCGCGCGTGAGCTGCTCACCAACGCCGCAACCACGATCCGCAGCGTCCGGGTTGTGCGTGCGATCGAGCTGGTCGAGCCGTGTCGGGAGTCGCCGATCGAGTCGCTGGCCGCCGGCCACTTCCACCTCGCCGGTCTGCCCCGTCCGCTGTTCCAGGAACCGGTGCGGACGCCGGTCGGCGTCCTGTTCCCCGACTGCCTGTGGCCCGAGCACCGCCTGATCGGCGAGGCGGACGGGGCGGTCAAGTACACGGGTCCGGAGCCCTATCTCGAGGAGAAGGAGCGGGAGCAGGTCTTCCGCGACCTGGGTTTCGGGGTGGTCCGCTGGCTCGGGAAGGAGATCACCTGGCGTCCGGGCGTGGTCGTCGACCGCGTGGCGAGGGCCCTGGGTGTCAGCTGATGGTGGTTGTGAGCGACGTGCTTCGAGCCGCCACGAGCGCGTGTCAGTCCGTGGTCGTTCTCAGGCCTCGAAAGGACGCCACAACCACCACGGACTGGCACGGAGTCCGAGCCGTCCGGCCGACCGGGCTGATAACCACCACGAACTGGCACGGAGGGCGCTGTTGGGTGGCGGAGGCGGTCCGCTCCCCTCACAGGGGTCGCGTGGACGGACGCGCCAGGGCGGCGAAGAAGGCCAGCACGGCGCCGGTCACGCCGATCGCCAGCAGGGGCGAGGCGACGGGCGCCGCGGTGACGGAGGCCACCGTGCCCGCGACGGCGGCGAGGTCGGGGGCCAGCGTGCCCTCGAGCAACCCCATCGCCACCCGCCAGCCGACCAGCAGGACGGCGGCCCACCCCAGCGCGGCCAGCCCCAGGCCGATCAGGGGGCCCCGCGCCCCCGGCCACACCCAGAGCGTGGCCGCCGCCAGCAGGGCGGTCAGCCAGGGGAGCCAGCCGCAGAGTCCGTCGAGCACGCGGTAGCCCGACTGCGCGAGCGGCAGGATCCGGGGGTCGATCGTCGCCAGCGTGAAGCCCCCGGTCACCTCGGGCAGCCGGTCGAGGAACGGCACCCCGGCGTCGGTGAGGCGTTGCGTGATCGCGTCCACGAACGGCGCGTAGGGGAGCCGGATCACCCCGTCGGTGATGTCCAGACGCCCGGTTTCCCCCTTGAGCTGCGCGGCGAGCTCCGAGTGGGCGAGGCGCAGGCTCGCGGTCGTAGCGGTCGCGAACGCGTCGCTGCCCGCCGCCTCGGTCACCGCCCGGGTCACGAGGGTGCGGGTGAGGATGTTGTCGCCCAGGCCCAGCTGGGTGATCACCGCGTCGGTCAGCCGCGTCGTCAGCGCCTGCTGCACGGCGGGACTGCTCACCACGGGCTGGTAGGTGGCGACGAAGGTGTCGGTGTCGCTGACCAGGGCGTGCGTCCACGACGCCACCACCGACAGGGACGCGGCGAGCCCGGCGAGGACGGCCAGCACGATGCCGACGATCGTCCTTACGACTCGCCCACCTGTTCGGCCAGTTCCAGCCACGTCTCCTCCAGGTCCTGCTGCCGACCCAGCGCCTCGTCCAGCTCGGCGCCGAGCGCGACCAGTCTCTCGTAGTCGGCGGCGTTCTCGCTCAACCGGACGTGCAAGTCGGTGATCTGCGTGCCGAGCTTCGCCAGTTGCGACTCCACGCGGGCGAGGTCCTTGCGGGCCTGCCGCACCCGGGCGGCGTCCGGCGCGGACGCCCGGGCCTGCGCGGCAGCGGCCTGCCCCGGGGTGGCGGTCCGCGTCCGGCGCCGGGCGAGGTACTCCTCGACGCCGCCCGGCAGCAGGACGCAGCTGCCATCGCCCATCAGCGCGTACTGCACGTCGCAGGTGCGCTCGAGGAAGTACCGGTCGTGCGAGACCACGACCAGCGTGCCGGGCCACCCGTCGAGGTAGTCCTCGATCACGGTGAGGGTGTCGATGTCGAGGTCGTTGGTCGGCTCGTCCAGCAGCAGGACGTTCGGCTCGGACAGCAGCAGCCGCAGGAACTCCAGCCGCCGGCGCTCGCCACCGGACAGCTCGCCGATCCGGGTCACCAGCCGCTGCCCGGTGAACCCGAAGTCCTCCAGCAGGTCGGACGCGGACGACTCGCGCCCGGTCGCCAGCTTCACCTGGCGCTGCAGCCGCTGCACCGACTCCAGCACCCGCTCGCCGAGGTCCGGACGGTCGGGTGGCGCGAAAGGAGTACCGTCCCCGTTTCGCGCCCGTGCGCCCGGACGCGCCACGGCGGCGGCATCCTGGGTGAGGTGGCCGATCCGGAGCGTCCGGCCCTGCTTGACGCGGCCGTGCTGCGGCGCCAGCTCTCCGGCCAGCAGGCGCAGCAGGGTGGTCTTGCCCGAGCCGTTCACGCCGACGATGCCGATCCGATCGCCGGGGCCGATCGACCAGTCGAGGTGGCGGAACAGCGTCCGCCCGTCGGGGAGTGAGTAGTCGACGCCCTCCAGGTCGAACACGTCCTTGCCCAGCCGCGTGGTCGCGAACTCCTTCAGCTGGAGGGTGTCGCGGGCCTCGGGGACGTCTCGGATCAGCACGTTGGCCGCGTCGATCCGGAACTTCGGCTTGCTCGTGCGCGCGGGCGGGCCGCGTCGCAGCCACGCGAGCTCCTTGCGGAGCAGGTTCTGTCGCCGGGCCTCGTTCGCCGCGGCCTGCCGGACGCGCTCCGCCCGCGCGAGGACGTAGGCCGCATACCCGCCGTCGTAGGCGTCCACGACCGCGTCGTGCACCTCCCAGACCCGCGTGCACACGGCGTCGAGGAACCACCGGTCGTGGCTGACCACCAGCATCGCGGTGCCGGCGGCCTGCAGCAGGTTCAGGTGGGACGCCAGCCAGTCGACCACCTCGACGTCGAGGTGGTTGGTCGGCTCGTCCAGCACGAGCAGGTCGTGCCCGGCCAGCAGGACCGCGGCCAGGCTCACCCGCCGCCGCTCCCCGCCGCTCAGCTCTGCCACCGGGCGGGCCAGGTCGAGCTCGCCCAGCAGGTGCGTCACGACGGCGCGCTTCGCGGCGTCCGCCGCCCACACGTGGTCGGGCCGTCCGCCGACCACCACATCGCGGACGGTCGCGCCGGACGCGAAGTCCTCCACCTGGCCGAGGTGGCCGATGGACGCCGACCGGTTGCGGACGACCTGCCCCGCGTCCGGCTCGCGCTCGCCGACCAGCAGCTCCAGGAGGGTCGTCTTGCCGTCGCCGTTGCGTCCCACGACGCCGACGACGTCGCCGTTGTCGAGCCCGAGGCTGACCTCGTCCAGCAGGATCCGGGTGCCGAAGGCCAGGCTGACCCTCTCGGCGTTGACCAGGTTCGCCAAGCTCAGCGCCCGCGCATCGCCCGGTTGACGCCCTTCATCGTGGGCATCGGGCCGCGCGGGATCGGCACCTTCGGCCGCACCGCGTCGAGGGCCCGCAGCCGGGCCTTCACGTCGGTGACCTGGCTGGCCTCCAGCTTCTTGGGCAGCTTCTTGATCACGTCGGCCAGCTTCGCGAGCGGCACCTGGCCCTCGCCGTCGCCCATCACGATGGACGTGACGGTGACGCCGTAGGCGACCTGCTCGTGCTTGCGGACCTCGGAAGCGAGCAGCGTCTTGACCCGTCCCGCCTGGCCCTCACCGATCAGGACGATGCCGCCCGGGCCGACCGCGCGGTGCACGACGTCCAGCTGCTTGGTCGCGGCGATCACCGCGGAGTACGCCCACTTCTTCGAGTCGAGCATGCTGAGCGCGACCTCGGCCGAGCCGGGCTGCCCGGCGTAGCGCACGAAGGTGGCCTTCTTGGCCCGGTTCAGCAGCACCCACAGGGCGGCAGTCATGCCGCCGGCGGTGCCGAGGATCAGCCACATCCACCACGGCTGGGCGATGATCCCGATCACGACGCAGATCACGAGTACGCCGACGAACGACCCGATCAGCAGCAGGTTCAGCTGCTTGTCGACCTCCGCGGTGACCTTGTAGGTCTGCCAGATCTGCTTGTACCAGGGCCAGTCCCTGGGGTTGGTCGAGGTCTTCTTCGCCAGCTTGGCGGCCTTGACCTCGGCCTTCTGCTTCGCGGCCAGTTCCTTGGCCTTCTCGCTCGCCATCTCTTTATGCGCTCCGTGTTGAATCCGTCGCCCGCTCGCGGGCAGCCATCGCCTGCCGGTACAGGCGGCCGGCTCGGTAGGAAGAACGTACCAATGGTCCGCTCAGGACGCCGACAAAGCCAATTGCGGTGGCGGCCTCGGCCAGTTCGTCGAACTCGGCGGGCGTGACCCAGCGGTCGATCGGGTGGTGGCGGACGGACGGACGCAGGTACTGCGTGATCGTGACCAGCTCCGTCCCCGCGTCGTGCAGGTCCTGCAGCGCGTCCACGACCTCGTCGCGGGTCTCACCCATGCCGAGGATCAGGTTGGACTTGGTGACCAGCCCCTGCTCGCGGGCCAGCGTGAGCACGCCCAGCGACTTCTCGTAGCGGAAGCCGGGCCGGATCTGCTTGAAGATGCGCGGGACGGTCTCCACGTTGTGGGCGAACACCTCGGGGCGGGTGTCGAAGATCTGCTGCAGCAGCTCGGCGCGTCCGGAGAAGTCGGGGGCGAGCATCTCCACCCCGACACCGGGGTTGCGGTCGTGGATCTGGCGGATCGTCTCCGCGTACAGCCAGGCGCCCTCGTCCTCGAGGTCATCGCGGCAGACGCCCGTGACGGTCGCGTAGCGCAGGCCCATGGTCCGCACCGACTCGGCCACCCGGACGGGCTCCGCGGTGTCGTACCCGGACGGCTTGCGGGACTCGATCTGGCAGAAGTCGCAGCGCCGGGTGCAGGAGTCGCCGCCGATCAGGAAGGTGGCCTCGCGGTCCTGCCAGCACTCGAAGATGTTCGGGCAGCCGGCCTCCTGGCAGACGGTGTGCAGGCCCTCGTCCTTCACCAGCTGCTGGAGTTCCTTGTAGTCCGGCCCCATCGTCGCCGTGGTCTTGATCCACGGGGGCTTGCGCTCGATCGGGGTCTGCGCGTTGCGCACCTCGAGGCGGAGCAGCCGCCGTGGCTGGGTGTCGGTCACCGGGCAATCCTAACTTGCCCGACGGCGATCCTCCCCAGCCGCCGCCGGCTCAGCGTCCCGCCACGGCGTCCACGTTGCCGTGCTCGTAGTGGAGCGGGGAGAGCGTTTCCGCAGACCAGATGGCCAGCACCCCGTCGGGGCCCTGGCTGAACGAGCCCGGGCCGGCCATCAGGATCCGGTCGGCACGTTCGCCGGCCTGCCGCACGACGGCGACCGAGCTGCCGAGCGACCGCGAGTCGGTGGGCTGCCCGGCGATGCCGTGGCCCTCCCAGAACTGGCGTGCCGGGCAGGACGTCGTGGTCTTCACCGGGATCACCCACACCGAACCGTCGGCGTCGTGGCCTCTGACGATGACCTCGTCGGGTCCTCCGACGACGACAGCGGGCACTCCGGTGCAGACCTGGCCGAGTTCCACCGACGACCCGAAGAGGTCGTGCGCCTCCGCCCTGCCCGGCACCCCGGTGGTGCCCTGCCAGAGCCGCCCGGCCGGCGTCACCGACGTCGCCCGGACCGTGAACAGCTGGACCGAGCCGGTCCTGGCCACGCCGCCGACGCGGTCACCGGGGGCGCCGACGGCGAGGGAGCCGTCCCTGGCAGCGAGGCTGTAGCCGAAGCGGTCGTGCGTGCCCGGCGCGCCGGAGACGCCCTTCGTGGCCTGGGTGACCACCTTCGCGGACGTCACCCCGGAGGCGCCGAAGACGATCTCGGTCACCGCGCCCGTTTCGCTCGTCGAACCGACCTTCGCGTACGGGGCGCCGACGAACAGCTGGTTACCGGAGGACGCCAGGCTCGTCCCGAACGAGCCACGGTCGGTCAGTTTGGGAATCCTGTCCGCTCCCGGGCGCAGGACGACGGGGTCGCCGGACGGGAGGCCGTCGGCGTCCAGCGGGTAGAGGACGACCACACCGGACTTCCCGCTCTCCAGCGTGGTCGTCGCGCCGACAACCAGGCGTGGCACCGGGCCGGCCAGCAGCTCCAGCGAGGACTCGGCGTGGGCAGCGTCCACCGCGGGAACAGCGTTCACGTGGAGCGTGCCGAGGTCGAGCCCGGACGCCGAGCCGAACACGACGCCCAGTTGCAGCTCGTCGGGCACCCCGTTCGCCGAGCCGCGCGCGGTGAAGGCGAGGTCGGTGTAGCCGTCGGCGTTCAGGTCGCGGGCAAGCGGGTGGCTGACGTCGCCCGAGGCCTTGGCGATCGTCACCTGCGTCGACAGGGTGAGCTCGCCGCCGGACCCGTAGCGCACGACCACTTCGCCGAAGCCGTCGCCCACGGAACCGAGGATCACGTAGTCGACGTTGCCGTCGCCGTCGAAGTCGGGACTCGCCGTGCTCGCCGTCGCTGCGGTCGGGCCGGTGGCGGACCCGGCGGAGGGCTCGGCCGATCCCGTCGGTGTGCAGGTCGCCAGGCTGGTCAGGGTCAGACCGATCCCGACCACCAGCGCTGTGGTCACCCTCCCGTGGTTCATGCCATCTCCTGTCGTGGTCTTCGGTTGTCTCTCAGCGTCCGGTGAGCCGTTCGACGCACTCCTTGACGTAGTAGCCGGCCTTTCGGGTCTGGGCCGACCACACGCCGAGGGCACCGATCGGGCTCATGTCCGAGAACAGTCCTTCGCCGGCGACGACCACCTGGTCCGCGCTGTCGCCGGCATCCCTCACGACCGCCAGCTGTTCGCCGAGGAAGCGTCCGCTCTGTGGCTTGCCGCCTAGTCCGTGGCCCTCGTACAGGGCCTCCGCCGCGCAGTCGGCGGCGGCGTCCAGCGGGATCACCGTGGCCGCCCCCTGCACCTCGCCGTCCGTGGTCACCGCCTCGTGCGGCGCCCCGACGATGACGCCCGTCACCCCGACGCAGACGGTGCCGATGGCCACGGACTGACCGAACCTGTCGCGGGGTTCGGAGGCGCCCGGCACGCCGGGGCTGGACTGCGAAAGCTGCTGCGCGGGGGTCACGGTGCCGGGGGCGAGCGTGAACAGCTGCACGGTGCCGGCCTCCTTCACCGTGCCCACCTTGTCGCCGGGGGTGCCGACCGCGAGGTAGCCGTCGCGGGCGGCGACGCCGGAACCGAACCGGTCACCCTTGGCCGCGGTCCCGGCCACCCCGGCCGTGTTCTGGGTGATCGCCCTCGCCGTGGTGACGCCGGACGTCCCGAAGCCGAGCGCCATCACCGCGCCGGCCTCCTTTGCCGACCCCACGGACGCCAGCGGGGCACCGACGAACAGCTGGTTGTCGGACGCCGTCAGTTCCCGTCCGAACGAGCCCGCGTCCGACAGCTTCGGCAGCTTCCCGGCCCCGGGCCGGACGATGGTCGGTGCACCGCCGGGGAAACCGTCCGCCCCGAGCGCGTAGACCGCGAGCTGTCCGGACGCGCCGGCCTTCGACGACACCTCGCCCATCACCAGCCGTCGAGTGGGCTGCTCCAGGAGGGCGAGCGACGCGACGTACCGCGTGCTGCTCAGGCCGGTCACCGTCCTGCACTGCAGCGAATCCAGCGGCAGCCCGGCGTCCGACCCGAAGAGGGCGCACAGGGAGGTCCCGGACTCCAGGCCCACGGCGATGAAGAGGAGGTCGGAGTGGCCGTCGTCGTTCAGGTCTGCCGCGAGCAGCGGGTTCCCGACCATGCCGATCTCGTCCAGGATTGTCCGCTGGGCGGTGATCATCACCGTGGTGCCGTTGCCGTAGCGGACGTGGATGCGCGTGTCCTCCCACGGCCCGAGGTACGACCAGGCGAGGTCGGCCTTCCCGTCGCCGTCGAAGTCCGGGGTGGCTGTCGTCGCGGGGACCGACGCGGGGTGGGACACCGACGTGGCGGAGGCCGAAACGGCGGTGGCGGGGACGGTGTCCGCGGCGGCGCCGGGAACGGCGCAGAGCGCTGCGGTCACGATCAGCGTGGCGAGGTTTCGTGGAGAGACCATTCCCGGCTCCTTGGTCAGCGTCCTGCGACGGACGTGGGGGACTCGTCGAGGGTCGCGATGGTGGTCGACGTCGCGGTCGACCACACGAACAGCCGACCCTGCAGCGTGAAGTGGCTGTAGCCCCGCCCGGCGATCACCAGGTTGTCGCTGGTCGAGTCCTGGTCGCGGATCAGCTGAACCGCGGTGCCGAGCTGCCGTTGGGCGGCCGCCTTCCCGGGGAGGCCGTGACCCTGGTACAGCTGGCGTGCCGCGCAGCCGGACGTCGGGGTGAGCGGGACGATCCACGCCGAGCCCTCCTGGCTCTTGGCAACGGTTTCCCCGGAGGCACCGATCGCCACGCCCGTCACGCCGGGGCAGACGGAGCCGACCGACACCGAGGCTCCGAACTGGTCACTGCCCTCGTCCTTGCCGGGGATGCCGGTGCTTCCCTGGGAGATCCAGCGGTCGGGCACGAGCGTGCCGTCGACGATCCGGAAGACCTGCACCGAACCGACGAACCTCTTCTTCCCCGCCCACTCGCCGGGCGTGCCCACCACCAGGTAGCCGTCGCCCGCGGCGAGCGCACGGCCGAACCAGTCGACCTCCTCGGGGTCGCTGCCCACGCCGGGCGTGGTCTGGTCGACGACCTGACTGGCGCTGACCCCGGCCTCGTCGAAGGTGAGCGCCACCACGGCGCCCGCCTGGGACGCGCCGCCGACCGTCGAGTCGGGTGCACCGACGAACAGCTGGTTCCCGGCGCTCGCCAGCGTGGCCCCGAACGCCCCGGAGCCGGTGAACGCCGGCACGCCATGGGCGCCGGGAGCGAGCACGAGCGGGTCCCCGGACGGCAGGCCGTCCCCGTCCA
The DNA here is from genome assembly GCF_049840635.1 of Propionicimonas sp. Classification (GTDB taxonomy): domain Bacteria; phylum Actinomycetota; class Actinomycetes; order Propionibacteriales; family Propionibacteriaceae; genus Propionicimonas. The sequence goes on along the minus strand of NZ_JASGKL010000005.1, from coordinate 895,012 downwards.
GCCGGTAGACCAGCAGGTTGCGGTAGGAGGTGCTGTTGCCGTCCGCGGAGAAGACGCTGATGACCAGTCGCGGAACCGGCAGGTCCACGACGGCCAGTGGACCCCAGGTGGCGTACTTGTTGGTGCTGGTCAGCGCCATCGTGTGCATCGAGGCGAGCTGCAGGCCGGAGGCGGAGCCGTACAGCGTGTAGAGCTTGTCGTCGTCGGAGTAGCTGGTGGCCGCGATCATCAGCAGGTCGGTGTACCCGTCCGCGTTGAGGTCGTGGGCGAGCAGCGGCCCGACGAGGTCGCCGTCGTCGCTGTCGGTCACCTGCACCGGTGTGAACACGGCGACCGTGTCGGTGCCGTAGCGCACCCGCAGGTCGCGGACGCCGGGGAAGTGCTCGTCGGTGAAGGCGACGTCGGCCTTGCCGTCCCCGTCGAAGTCCGGGCTGGCGACGGACGCGGCGGCCTGGGGCAGCGCGGGCATCGCGTCGGCACGATCCGGTGCCGACGGTCCGGTCAGGAGCGCGCCGGTGATCACCAGCGGCAGCAGCAGGCGGAGGTTCATCGGCAGCGCTCCTTCCGTGGTCAGCGTCCCGCGGGGTGGTCGTAGAAGCCCTCGACGGACGCCAGGCTGTTGAGGGTCTGCGCGGACCACACGTCCAGCACCCCGATCGGCCCCTCGCTGTAGCTGCCGCCCCCGACGATCGCGACCTGGTCGGCGCTCGCGCCCGCGTCCCGGAGGACGGCCAAATCCATGCCGATGAGGCGGTCATAGGTGGGCACGCCGGGCAAGCCGTGGCCCTCCCACAGCTGGCGGGCAGGACAGGTCGACGAGGTCTTCAGCGGGATGATCCACACCGAGCCGTCACCCTCGTGACCGTCAGCGACAGCTTCTCCGGGCCCGCCGACCACGACGGCCGCCTGGCCGTCGCACACGGTCCCGAGCGCCACCGCGTGGCCGAACAGGTCGCCGCGCTCCGCCTTTCCGGGCACGCCGGACGTGGCCTGGGTGATCCGGCGTACCGGCGTCACCTTCGTGCTGGTCAGCCGGAACAGCTGCACGGAGCCGGAGTGGGTGACCGTGCCGACCCGGTCACCCCTGCTGCCGACGGCGAGGTAACCGTCGCGGGCGGCGACCGAGTAGCCGAAGAGGTGGCTCTTCGCCGCGCTGCCGCCGACCCCGCTGGTCGCCTGCGTGATCCGGGTCACGGACGTGACGCCCGCCGTGCCGAAGGTGAGGACGACCACCGCTCCGGCGGACTTGTGCCCGGACACCGTCGTGAAGGGAGCGCCGACGAACAGCCGGTTCCCCTGGGCGGCCAGGGACTCCAGGTAGCGGGATCCGGTGGTGCCCAGCGACGGCATCTTCCCTGTTCCCGGCCGCAGGACCACGGGCGCGGCGCTGGGCAGCCCGTCACTTCCCAGGGTGTACACCACGACCTTGCCGGGCTTGTCGTAGCGCCCGGACAGAAGAACCAGGCGCGGGGTGGGCGACTCGACCAGGGCGAGGGCCCGGGGGGAGAAGTCCGCGCCGGTCGCCGACGCGCCGAAGCTGGCCTCCGCGGTGGCGTCCAGTCCGGAGGCCGATCCGAACAGGACCCCGATCGCCCCGTCCTCGTGGGCGGCCACGAGGTCGGTGTAGCCGTCGCCGTTCAGGTCGCGGGCGAGCAGGGCGCCGGCCGAGCCCAGTCCGGTGGCGGTCGTGCCAGAACCGTAGCGGACGGTGATCTGCGACCACTCCTCGTTGTCGTCCAGGGTCACGGCCAGGTCGGCCTTGCCGTCCCCGTCGAAGTCGGGCGATGCCGTCGACACGGGTACGGCCTCAGGCATCGCCTGCGGGGCGGCGTTGGCCGGCGTCGGCAGGACCGTGCAGCCGACGGCCAGGAGCGCGGCGAGCGTCAGGCTGAGGTGAGCGGTTCGGGACGACATGGAGCTACTCCTCGATCGTGTGGTTCACGGCTCAATCTAGGTACGCGCACGCGGGGGTGGCCCCGTCCGCACGGGGTTCGTACGACTTCGGCGCCGGCGGTCAGCGTCCGGCGATCGAGTACACGGATTCGGTCCAGGAACTGAGGACCTTGCGCGTCGTCGTCGACCAGGTGACCAGGCGGCCGGAGTCGTGGTCGTCGCCCGTCCCGCCGAGGACGACGGTGTCGCGGGTGGCGCCGGCCGCGCGCACGACCGCGACGGAGGATCCGAGCGACAGACCGTACCGGGGCTTCCCGGTCAGGCCGTGGCCGGGATACAGCTGGTGGGCCGTGCAGCGGGGACCGGCCTTGATCGGTACGACCCAGGCCGAACCCGCTGAGTAGTGGGATCCGAGCTTCTCGTTCGGTCCGCCGACCACCACGCCGGTCACTCCGCTGCACACGGTGCCGAGCGCGACGGAGGCTCCGAAGCGGTCGCTCTTCTCCGCGGTGCCGGGGACGCCGGCGGTCGCCTGCGAGAGACGCCGAACGGGCGTGATCACGCCGTTGCTGATCCGGAACAGCTCGACCGAGCCGGTGTTCTTCGTCCTGCCGACCGAGTCACCGGGGATGCCAACGGCCAGGTAGCCGCCCGCGGCGGCGAGGCTGGATCCGAAGCCGTCCTTGCGCGCCGGTGTGCCGGTGACCGACTTCGTGGCCTGGCTGACGATCCGACTCGCGGCGACCCCGTCGGCGTCGAGGGAGAGCACGGCGACCGCGCCGGCGTCGAGGACCGTCCCGACGTCGGCCACGGGAGCGCCGACGAACAACAGGTTGGCGGCACTGGCGAGGCTCTCGCCGAAGTGCGAGGAGGAATCGCTGATGCCCACCGAGGAAGGGGTGATCACCTGCGGGCTGCCGGACGGGCGCCCGTCCGCGTCGAGGTCGTACAGCACCACCGCGCCGACGAAGTCGCCGTAGACGTAGCCGACACCGATGGCCAGCCGGCGCACCGGCTCGTCCACCACGGCGAAGGACGCGCCGAAGGCGCCCTTGTCGCCGATCTCCGCCGGTGCGGGAATGACCACGGGCGTCTGCGGGTCGAGGCCGGCGGCGGAACCGGGGAGCAGGTCGACCTGCCGGCCGGAGGCGGTGGCGACGCTGACGACGAGATCGCTGTAGCCGTCGCCGTTGAGGTCGTGGGCGAACACCGCGCCCAGGCACTCGTCGCGGGCGCCGAGCTGGGCTGTGGTGAACGTGACGGTGCTGCCCGACCCGTAGTGGACGCGCAGGGCCGACTCATCCGCGTTCGGCGTCACGGCGGTAGCGACATCGACCATGCCGTCCCCGTCGAAGTCAGGGCTCGCCGCCGTCGCCGTCGTCGTCCCGGCCGGGCGGACGGGGGTTGCCGAGGCGGGGATGCTCGCCGTCAGCGTCGCGAGCGTGAGCCCGACGACGCCGGCGAGCGCGGTGAGTGCGCGGGAGGCTTGCATGGCCGTGGTCCTTTACCAGTGGGGGTGGTGGTTGGTCAGCGTCCTGCCGCGCCCGCGAAGAGGCCGTTCACTCCGAGGGTCTCGCCTGCGCTGGGGGACCAGCGGACGAGCCGTCCCTGGTAGTCCTCCGCGGAGCCGAACCCGCCGATGACCAACTCGTCCGTGGTGCTCGCAGCGTCGCGCAGGACGGAGACGAAGTCGCCCAGCGAGTGGCCGGCCGGCGATCCGCTGAGGCCGTGGCCCTGGTAGAGCTGTTGCGCGACGCACCCCTTGGCCTTCGCCAGCGGGATCACCCACGCCGAGCCGTCCCGCTCGTGGGACGCGACGATGACCTCGCCGGATCCGCCCACGACGGCCGACAGCACGCCGGCGCAGACGTTCGCGAGCTCGACCGAGCTGCCGAACTGGTCGTTGCGTTCGGCCTTGCCCGGCACGGCGGTGGTGGCCTGGGAGAGCCGGGTGACCGGCGTGATCTTCGACGACGTGAGCCGGAACACCTGCACCGATCCGGTGTCCTGGCGGGTGCCGACGTCGTCGAGCGGGGTGCCCACGATGAGGTAGCCGTCGCGGGCTGCGACCGAGAAGCCGAACGCGTCCCCGATTCCCGGGGCGCCGGGGACACCTGTCGTGGCCTGGCTCAGGACGACGGCTGCGCTCACCCCGGACGCCGAGAAGGTGACGGCCACGACCGCACCGGCGTCCCGCACACCGCCGACGTTCGTGTAGGGGGCGGCGACGAACAGCCGCTTGCCCCAGGACGTGAGGGCGGAACCGAACGACTCGGGGTTGGAGAGTTTCGGCAGCTTCCCCTTGCCGGGCCTCAGGACGACGGGATCGCCGGTCGGGACCCCGTCCGCGTCCAGCGCGTAGGCACGGACCGTCGAGAGCGAATCGGTCTGGACGCCGACCGCGAGCCGGGGCACCGGCGCGGTGACCAGGCCGAGGCTGGTGATCCGGGCGTCCTGGCTGTCGGGCAGCGGGAAGGCACGGCGGGCGGCGAGGTCGAGGCCGCCAGCGGAGCCGGGGACGATCTCGACGGCCGGACCCACGCCGCTCAACCGCGCGCTGAACACGAGGTCGGTGTAGCCGTCGCCGTTCACGTCGCGGGCGAGCAGGTAGGTGCCGATGCTCCAGGCGCCATCGACGTCGTCGGTGGTGATCTCGGCGGTGTCGCCGGAGCCGTAGTACACCGTGATCTGCCAGGCCTCGGTGTCGGCGGTGGCGTCGGTCACGGCAAGGTCCGCCGTGCCGTCGCCGTCGTAGTCGGGGGCCGCGGTCGCCGCGGGCGTCGCTGCTGGCGGGACGGCCTGGGCCGCAGGACTGGTGAGGACGGTCGATCCCGCCATGGTCAGGGCCGCGACACTGGCGGCCAGCAGTCGCTGAACGGACATTTCTGCCTTCCCCCGGGCAGCCTTGTGCGGCCCGGGAAATGTGGGGAATGCCTCCACGCTAGGCGTGCGCGGGCGGACACGCGCGACGGCACGGACTACTCGTACAAGGTTCGTACAGCCGGAACTCAGGCGGTGATGCCGTACCTGATCGTCGGCGCGTCCGTGGAGAGCGTCGTTGGCGCGGCGATGGTGGGGTGCAGGTCCGGAGACAGCTCGAACGGCCGGAACGCGAGCAGGTCGGCCAGGGGTGGCTCGAGGTCACGGGCCACCTCGGCGAGGCCGGGCGCCGGCCCGTCCATCTCCTGTGCCAGCGAGGTCACCCCCGCGTCGGCGATCCCGCACGGCACGATCCGTCCGAAGTCGGCCAGGTCGCTGGCGACGTTGAGGGCGAAGCCGTGCATGGTGGTCTGCCGGGACACCCGGATGCCGATCGCGGCGATCTTGCGCTCGGGGCGCGTCGCATCCGCTGCCAGCCAGACGCCGGTGCGGCCCGGGACGCGTCCGGTCGTGACCCCGTAGCCGGCGAGCAGCCGGATCAGGGCCTCCTCGACCCGGCGGACGTAGTCGACGACGCCCACGCCACGCGGCAGGAACACGATCGGGTAGCCGACCAGCTGGCCGGGGCCGTGGTACGTGATCTTTCCGCCCCGGTCGACCTCGACGACGGGGGTGCCGTCGGTGGGCCGCTCGTGCGGCTCGGTGCGGCGTCCGGCCGTGTAGACCGCGGGGTGCTCGACGTACAGCACCTGCGGTCCCCGGTCACCGGACGCCACGTCGGCGTGCACCGCGCGCTGCAGGTCCCACGCCTCGTGGTAGTCGGTCAGCCGCCCCTCGGCGAGGCCGAGGTAGCGGAACGTGACCGGACGGGGGTCGGCGACCTGCTCGCGCGGGGTCACAGCTCGAAAGCGCCCTCCTCGAGGCGGGTCTTGACCGCGCTCAGGAAGCGGGCCGCGTCCGCGCCGTCGACCAGGCGGTGGTCGTAGCTCATCGACAGGTACATCATGTCGCGCACCGCGATGATCTCGCCGAGGTTGGGGTCCTTGACGACCATCGGACGCTTCACCAGCGCGCCCGTGCCGAGGATCGCCACCTGCGGCTGGTTGATGATCGGGGTGTCGAACAGCGTCCCCGCCGAGCCGTAGTTGGTGATCGTGAACGTGCCGCCGGACAACTCGTCGGGGGTGACCTTGTTGCTGCGGCTGCGGGCGGCGAGGTCACCGATCTTCTTGGCCAGGCCGCTCACCGACAGGTCGCCCGCGTCCTTGATCACCGGGACCATCAGGCCCTTCTCGGTGTCGACGGCCACACCGAGGTGCTCGGCGTCGGCGTAGGTGATCGTGCCGGCCTCGGTGTCGATGGTCGCGTTCACCTTCGGGAACTGCTTGAGCGCCTCGATCGCGGCCTTCGCGATGAACGGCAGGTAGCTCAGGCCGACGCCCTCGCGGGCGCGGAACGCGTCCTTCTCCTTCGCGCGGAGCTTGGAGATGGCGGTCAGGTCGACCTCGACGGTCGCCGTCAGCTGGGCGGACACCTGCAGCGACTCCACCATGCGCTTGGCGATGGTGGCGCGGATGCGGGTCATCTTCTCCGTCGTCCCGCGCTTGCCGGCGTCGGCCGACGCCGCGGCGGCGGCAGGGGCAGGGGTGGACGCGGGCGCTGCGGCGGCCGCGGGGGCGGCGGCGGCCTTCTCGGCCTGCTCTGCGGCGCGAGCCGCCTCCTCCGCGGCCTTCTTGGCAGCCTCTGCGGCGGCGAGCACGTCCTGCTTGCGGATACGTCCGCCCACGCCGGTGCCGGAGATCGTGGCCAGGTCGACGCCCGCGGCGTCCGCCATCTTGCGCACGAGCGGCGTCACGTAGCCGGTGTCGGGCGTCTCCTCGGCCGCGCGACGGGCGGGAGCAGGGGCAGCGGCGGCCGGAGCCGGAGCGGCGGGAGCCGGGGCGGCGGGAGCCGGCGCAGGCGTCGGTGCGGGCTCCGCAGCCGGTGCGGGGACAGGAGCCGGCGTGGGCTCCGGGGCCGGGGCGGCGGGCTCCGGCGCGGGAGCAGGAGCCGGTGCGGCTGCCGCCGGAGCTGCGGCGGCGGACCCGATCACGGCGAGCACGGCCCCGACGGCTGCAACGCCGTCCTCGGGGACGCGGATCTCCAGGACGGTGCCGGACGCCGGCGAGGGGATCTCGGTGTCGACCTTGTCGGTGGAGACCTCGACGAGCGGCTCGTCGGCCTCGACCTGGTCGCCGACGCTCTTCAGCCAGCGGGAGATGGTGCCCTCGGTCACCGACTCGCCGAGCTGCGGCAGGACGACCTCGGTGCCGGACGCGGCCGGAGCGGCGGCGGCAGGAGCAGCGGGAGCAGCAGCCTCGGGCGCGGCGGGAGCCGCCGGCTCGGGAGCGGCCTCGGGCTCGGCTGCAGCGGGCTCGGGCGTCGCAGCGGGGGCCTCGGGAGCTGCCGGGGCCGCGTCGCCGCCGGCCTCACTCTCCTCACCGATGACGGCGAGCACTCCACCGACGGGCGCGACGCCGTCCTCGGGCACGCGGATCTCCAGCACGACCCCGGCGACCGGCGAGGGGATCTCGGTGTCGACCTTGTCCGTGGAGACCTCGACCAGCGGCTCGTCGACCTCGACGCGATCGCCCACCTGCTTCAGCCAACGGGAAATCGTTCCTTCGGTGACGCTCTCCCCGAGTGCCGGCAGGGGAACGGGAGTGGACATGCGCTGGCTCCTTCATCGTCTTTGCGAGTGCAGACGCCAGACTAGCCCGGATTCCGCCAGCCATAATGGGCGCCGTGGGGTGGTTCTCGAGAAAGCGCGACAGGGCGGGGGCGGCCGCACACGATGCCGCCATGGAGTCCGCGACGGTGGCACACCTCGAGGACTTCATCGCCAGCCGACGCGGCGTGGAGGCGTTCATCGAGCTCCCCACGTCCGTGACCAGGGCCACGTTGCTGCTGATCGCCCACGACGGCGAGTGGACGCGACGCAGCGTCGCGAGCGTCGAATGGGCCCGTCGCTTCGCGTCCCGGCACAAGCTGCCTGCCTACGACGCCGGCGTGGTCGGCTACCCGCAGCGCATGCGCGACTACAACGCCCGCCAGCGCCGCGCCCGCTGAGTCGGTCCGCCGGCTGAGCCGTCCGTCCCGCCGAGCCCCCGGCTTCCGCGCGCTCGTCCGCTGAGCCCGTCGGCCCTCCACCGCTCCGCCTGTTCTGTTCGCTTCCGGCCGCTCGCGCCGTCCCACCTGTCCCATCTGCGGCAAACGCTCCCGATACGCGCAGAAGCCACCGAAATTTCGGGAGCTTCTGCGAGTTTCGGGAGCGTTTGTGAGGGACGGGCCGGAGTTCGTGGGGACGCCGGAGCCGCCGTCCGTTCCGTCCCACCCGTCCCACCTGTGCGGTTTGCTCCCGAAAGGCGGCCTTGCTCCCCGAATTCCGGGAGCAAGGCCGCCTTTCGGGAGCAAACGCGGGCTGAGGCGGGACGGCGGGACGGCGCGCTAGGGACGCGGCTGGTCGGTGGCGGCGAGGAAGGCCTCCACGAGGGCCGCGCCCAGCGCGGCACCCGGTCCGGGCGAGGCGCCCTTGAAGATCGAGGCGGCGGCCCCGCCGCAGGCGTAGAGGCCGGCCAGCACAGATCCGTCCGCGCGGAGCACGCGGGAGCGCTCGTCGATCAGCAGGCCACCCTTGGTGCCCCGGTCACCGGGGTACACCTTGACCGCCCAGAACGGCGGCTTGTCGACCTTCGCGGGCTTGTGCCGCTTGGCGGTATCGCGGGTGCCCTCGGCCCAGGCGGACTCGCCGCGCGAGAAGTCGAGGTCCTTGCCCTTCGCCGCGAAGCCGTTGAAGCGTACGGCCGTCCCCAGCAGGCCTGCCCTGTCGACCCCGAGCGCCTGCGCCAGGTCGTTGAGCGTGTGGGCACGGACGATCTCGCCGGCCTCGATGGCCTTGCGCGGCGTCGAGCCGGCGGCCCACGGGCCCAGCTCGACGGACTGGCGGTGCCGGTTGTCCATGACCAGGAAGGACGGGACCGCGCGCATGCCTCGGCTCCGCTCGTACAACGCCCTGCCCGCGGAGTTCGCCGGCAGGGACTCGTCGAAGAAGCGGTCGCCGGCCGCGTCCACGATCACGCAGTGGGGACGCCCGCGCACGTCGTCGAGCGACCATGCCCTGCCCTCGGCGAGCATGACCGGCGTCCACCACGCCTCGTCGAGCCCGGCGGTCGCCGCGCCACGGTCGGTGGCGAGTTTCAGGAGGTCGCCGACGTTGTGGTCGGCGCCGGAGGTCGACCACGCCTCGTCGGTGGGCAGTGGCAGGTACTCCTCCCGCAGGCCCTGGTCGTGTTCGAAGCCGCCGCTGGCAAGCAGGACGCGGCCCGCCGTCACCGAGTGGTTGGCCCCGTCGTGGCGGACGACGACGCCGGTCACCGCCTCGTCCTCGGCGAGGAGGTCGATGACGGGGGAGTCCAGCCACACGTCGACCCCGTTGGCCGTCGCGCGGTGCAGGAGGTGGACGGTGAGCGCCTCGCCGGCTGTCCGCGTGGTGTTGCTGCCCGGCAGGAACCGGCCGAGACCGCCGGGGCGTTCCCCGGACGTCCGCAGCGACTCCTCCCACGGCCCGAGCACGCGGCGGTCGAGGGAGTGGGTGGACAGGACCCGGCCCTGTGGCCGGCCGCCGGGCAGGTCGGGCTGGTGGTCCGGCAGCCCCTTCAGCGCGGCGAGCGGCACGTTGGACGAGGTGAGCCAGCGGGCCAGCTTGGGTGCGGTCCGGGTGAAGGCGCTGCGGCGGGCGGCGGACGACGCCGTCGTGGTGTCGCCGAGGAGCGCGTCGAGGTAGGTGTCGGCATCCGCCGTCGAGTCCGGGGAGAGCTTGGCCGACAGGTGGTTGCCGGGCAGCCAGATGCGTCCGTCCGAGATGGACGTGCTGCCGCCGGCGAGCGGGTCGGCGTCCACGACGAGGACGCTGCTGCCGAGGCGGTGGGCGGCGACGGCTGCGAGCAGGCCGGCGGCGCCCGCGCCGACGACGACGAGGTCGTAATCCGGGGCCATGGTCAGCTGGCCAGCGCGTGCGCGAGCGCGACGAGCGTCCGCACGGCCGCTCCGGTGGCGCCGGAGGGCGTGTAGTCGTAGGCGGCGCCCTCGTTGAAGGCGGGGCCGGCGATGTCGAAATGGGCCCACGGGATGTCGGGGGGCACGAACTCGGACAGGAAGGCTGCCGCGGTCAGGGCGCCGCCGTACCGGTTGGCCGTCGACTTCAGGTCGGCCACCTTCGACTCCAGCTTGGGCCGGGCGTCCTCGGGGATCGGCAGCTGCCAGAACTGCTCGCCCGCGGCCTCCGCCGCGTCGAGGATCAGGTCGGCGGTCGCGTCGTCCCTGGCCATCAGCCCTGCCACCCGCTCGCCGAGGGCGACCATGCAGGCGCCGGTGAGCGTGGCCACGTCGAGGACGAGGTTGGGCTGCTCCTCGGACGCCTTGACCAGCGCGTCCGCCATGACGAGGCGTCCCTCGGCGTCGGAGTTCCCGTTCTCGACGGTCTTGCCGCCGTACATCGTGAGCACGTCGGACGGACGGTACGAGCTCCCCGACGGCATGTTCTCCGCCATCGACGCCCAGCCGGTGACCCGGATCCGCAGGCCGAGTTCCGCGATCGCGGAGACCGCGGCGAGGACGGCGGCCGCGCCGGCCATGTCGGTCTTCATCGTGTACATGCCGTCGGCGGGCTTGAGGTTCAGGCCGCCGGTGTCGAAGGTGATGCCCTTGCCGATCAGGGCGAGGTGGAAGCGGGCGCCACGGGGCGCGTACGACAGCTTGACCAGCCGCGGCTTGCGCTCGGAGCCGCCGCCGACGGCGAGGATGCCGCCGAAGCCCTCCTTCTCGAGCGCCTTCTCGTCCCAGACCTCCGCGCTGACCCTGGCGTTCCTCGCGAGCGACCTGGCGGCGTCCGCGAACGTCTCGGGGTAGAGCAGGTTCGCCGGGGTGTTCACCCAGTCGCGGGCGGTGTTGACGGCCGTCGCCGTGGTCACGGCGAGGTCCAGCGCCTGCCGGGCGTCGGGGCGCTTGTTGGGGCTGACCAGGGTGATCTGGCCGATGCCGGGGACGTCCGGGGCGACCGGGCGGTAGCTGTAGGCGCCGAGCAGCGCGCCCTCGACGGCGCCCTTGATCACCTCGGGCTCGGTCGTCTCCAGGCTGATGGTGACGGTCTTCGGGGCGGGGGCGGCGAGGCCGGCGACGACGCGGACGGCTGCGCCGGTCGCGCGGCGCACCTGCTCGGGCGTGACGTCGATCGGACCGAGGCCGACCACGACCACGCGCAGCGCGCCGGGGGCCGCCACGAGCACGGTCTTTCCGGGTTTGGCCGAGCCGCCGAGCTGGCGGGCGAGGTCGGCGAGGTCGGTGCCGAGCGCCTTGCTGAAGGACTTCGCGAGGTCGTCGGGAAGGCCGACGAGCACCTCGCCGTCGGACGCCTCGGCCAGCCCGACCACGAGGACGCCCGGGTCCTTGGCGACGCTGGTCGACAGGGTGATGGTGGGCACGGTGGTGGACGTCACGGCGGGATCCTCTCTTCAGCTGCACTGTCACTCCAGTGCGAGTCCTGAGCCTAGTCCGGAGTTGTCCACAGGTGCTCGCAACCGTCGCCGTGGTCTCGGGACACCCGACCCGGTTGAGGACGAGATCCCGGCTTTCGCCGGCCCCGCTCACTGTCATCCCGGGCTTGACCCGGGATCTCCGGCCCCCGCCCACTGTCATCCCGGGCTTGACCCGGGATCTCCGGTTCCGGTGCGGGTGGCTCGTCAGGGCCGATCGGCTCGACAGGGTGGGCGTCACCCGCACGACGACCCCCGCACGGAGTGTGGTGCAGACTTCCGCTGTGACCGACTTCACCTTCGCCACCGCCGGCCGGATCTCGTTCGGGGTCGGACGCCGCTCCGAACTCGCGGCCGCCGTTGCCGCGCTGGGCTCGCGTCCGCTCGTGTGCACGGGCTCCGACCCGACCCGGCACGCGGACCTGCTGGCGACCCTTCCGGACGCCGCCACCTTCGCCGTCGCCGGCGAGCCGACGATGGACGTCGTGCGCGCGGGTGCGCAGGCCGCCCGCGACCACGGCGCCGACGTCGTCATCGGCCTCGGCGGGGGAGCGGTGCTGGACGCGGCGAAGATCGTCGCCGCTCTCGTCACCAACGGCGGCGACCCGATGGACTACGCCGAGGTGGTCGGCGAGGGCCGTCCGCTGTCCGTTCCCTGCCTGCCGTTCGTCGCGGTGCCCACCACGTCGGGGACGGGGTCGGAGGTGACGGCGAACGGCGTGGTCACGTCCACGGAGCACAGGGTCAAGGTGAGCCTGCGCTCGCCGTCCATGCTGGCCAGGCTCGCGATCGTCGACCCCGAGTTGACGCTCGCCTGCCCGCCGTCCGTGACCGCGCACGCCGGCCTGGACGCGCTCGTGCAGTGCATCGAGCCGTTCGTGTCGCCGTTCGCGAGCCCGCTGGTCGACGGCTTCTGCCGCGAGGGCGTCCGGCGGGCCGGATCAGGGCTGCGGCGCGCGTACGCCGACGGCTCCGACCTCGACGCGCGGAGCGACGTCAGCCTGTGCTCGCTGCTGTCGGGGCTCGCACTGGCCAACGGCAAGTTGGGTGCTGCGCACGGCATCGCCGGCCCGCTCGGCGGGGCGATCGGGGCACCGCACGGCGCGATCACGGCCTCGGTGATGGTGGCCGTGTGCGAGTTCAACATCGCGCACGGGTCCGACGAGGTCCGTCGCCGCTACGCGGAGGTGGGCGAACTGCTCACCGGCAACCGCACCACCGACGCGCTGCTGGACTGGTGGAACGAGACCACCGCCGAGCTGGGCGTCGAGGGCCTGGCCGCCCTGGGCCTGGGCGAGGACGGGATCGGGCCGGTCGCGGAGGCCGCGGCGAACGCGTCCAGCACGAAGGGCAACCCCGTCCCGGTGACGCCCGAGGACTTCGCCGAAATCCTCCGCCGCTCGCTGTAGCCCTAGGCTGCTCGGTACAACGAAAGGCCCGCCGATGACCGAACCGCTCCACTCGCCGCTGCACGACCGCCACGTCGCCCTCGGCGCCAAGTTCTCCGAGTTCGGGGGCTGGCTGATGCCGCTGCAGTACTCCGGTGTCGTCGCCGAGCACCGGGCGGTGCGCACGGCGGTGGGCGTGTTCGACGTGAGCCACCTCGGCAAGCTGCGGGTGGCGGGGGAGGGCGCGTCCGACTTCGTGAACCGCTGTCTCACCAACGACCTGGGCCGGATCGCTCCCGGGCAGGCGCAGTACACGCTGTGCTGCAACTCCACGGGCGGCGCGGTGGACGACATCTTCACGTACCTGATCTCGCCCGAGGAGGTGTTCCTCGTCCCCAACGCCGCCAACAACGAGACGGTGTTCGGCCTGCTCTCCGCCGCGGCGCCGGAGGGGATCACGGTCGCCAACGAGCACACCGAGTACGCGGTGATCGCGGTCCAGGGCACCAGCTCGGACGAGGTGCTGGACGCCCTCGAACTGCCGACCGGCCACGACTACCTCACGTTCGTGACCGCCACGTACGCGGGCACAGAACTGATCGTGTGCCGCACCGGCTACACCGGCGAGCGCGGGTACGAGTTGATCGTCCCCGCGGCGACGGCCGGCCTGGTCTGGGACGCGGTGCTGGCGGCGGGGGCGGAGTACGACATCCTCCCGTGCGGCCTCGGGGCCAGGGACACGCTGCGCACAGAGATGGGCTACCCGCTGCACGGCCACGACCTGAGCCCGGAGATCTCGCCGGTGATGGCCAACATCAACTGGGCGGTGGGCTGGGACAAGCCCGAGTTCTGGGGTGCGGACGCGCTCCGCGCCCAGCGGGAGGAAAAGTCCGGCCCGTTGCTGCGCGGCCTGAAGGCGGTCGGACGCGGCATCCCGCGTCCGCACATGCGGGTGGAGGCGGCGGGCGAGCCGGTCGGCGAGGTGACGTCCGGCACGTTCTCCCCGACCCTTTCCACCGGCATCGCGCTCGCCCTGCTCGACCGGTCGGTCAAGCTCGGCGACGTCGTGGACGTGGTCGTCCGTGACCGGCGCGAGCCCTTCGAGGTGGTCAAGCCCCCGTTCGTGGAGCCCGGCGTCCGCGAGGCCTGAGGCACGCCAGGAACCGTCCCCTCGTGCCGGTTCCGAAGGAACCGTCCCCCGTGCCGGGTTCGCGGGGACGGTTCTTTCGTGCCGGGCACGCGGGGACGGTTCTTTCGTGCCGTCCTCGTGGCGCGGAAAAAGAACCGTCCCCGGTTTCGCGCCAACCCGTCGCGGCACGATGGGGACGGTTCCTGGCGTGCCGCTTTCGTGCCGTGGCGGACCTCGCCTCACCCGAGACTGGCTGCCCGCACCAACTCCGCGGTGTACTCGTGGGACGGTCGGGTCAGGACGTCTCGGGCGGGGCCGCTCTCGACCACGATGCCCTCCCTCAGCACGACGACGCGATGCGCGATCGCTGCCGCGAGTGCAAGGTCGTGCGTGATGAACACCATTCCCAGTCCCCGTTGCGCCTGGATGTGCTTGAGCAGCGCCACGATGTCGGCTTGGACGGACGCGTCCAGCGAGCTGGTCACCTCGTCGCAGACCAGCACCTCGGGGTCCGCGGCCAGCGCGCGGGCGAGCGCGGCCCGCTGTCGCTGGCCCCCGCTGAGGTGCTGCGGCATGGCGTCCGCGTGATCCGCCCGAAGCCCGACGTCCTCCAGCAATCGCACGGCGAGGACGCCAGCGTCCCTCCGGCTGAGGCCGCGGAGGTACTGGGCGGCGATCGCCACCGACGCGCCGACCCGGCGCCGCGGGTTCAGCGACCCCCACGGGTTCTGGAACACTTACTGCACGGCCCGACGTTGCGCGCGGTCGCGGCGAGCGATGTCGCCGGCCAGTGGCTCGCCGTGCAGCAGGACGCGCCCGTCGTAGTCGGGGTGCAGTCCGCAGATCGCCCGGGCCGTGGTCGTCTTGCCGCTCCCCGACTCTCCCACCACGGCCACGCACTCGCCGACGCCGAGGCTGAGGTCGAGGTCGTGGGTGACCTCCACCGAGCCGTAGCGGGCGGTCAGCCCGCGTACCGCGAGCACCTGGCGCTCGTGGGAGGCGGGAGCAGGGCTGCCACCGAGGCGCCACGCGTCCAACAGTCGCTGCGTGTAGGGGTGTGCGGCGTGGGCGAGGATGTCTTCGACGGTCCCGGTCTCGACCACTTCCCCTTCGTGCATGATCACGAGTCGCCCAGCGACCCGGAACAACAGCGGCAGGTCATGGCTGATGAACACCACCGCGGCCCGGTGCACCGCTGCGAGGTCGCGGGCGAGGTCGGCGATCAGGAGTTTCGTGGTGACGTCGAGACCGGTGGTCGGTTCGTCCATCACCACCAGCGAGGGATCCAGGCAGAAGGCGAGCGCGATCGCGACCCGCTGCTGCTGCCCCCCGCTGAGCTCGTGCGGGAAGCGCCGGGCGAACGCCTCCCCGATGGGAAGCCCCACCCGGGCGAAGAGTTCCGCCCGCCGCGCGGGCTCGAACACCATTGCGTGGGCGCGGTGGAGCTCCGCGAAGGCGTCCCCGATCCTCAGGTGCGGTGCGAGGGCGCCCGAGGGGTCCTGGGGGACGTAGGCCACGCGGCGCCCGCGCAGGCTGCGCAGGGTCCCTGCCGAAACGGGGTGCTCGCCGACGACCTCGGTCTCCACCACTTCGACGCTGCCGGCCCGTCGGCGCAGACCGGGGCCGAGGTGCCCCAGCAGCGCGAGGCCAAGGGTGGACTTGCCGCTCCCGGTCTCGCCGGCGACGCCCACGATCTCGCCCGGGACGAGTTCGAGGTCGAGCCCGGACAGGATCAGCGCCCCCTTCGTGCCCACCCCGATCCCGAGGTCGGCCACGCGCGCGACGGTGGTCACCGGGCCGACCTCGCGGCGAGGGCGCGGGCCACGGCGTCGCGGATGACGTTCATGCCCAGCAGGAAGGCGGCCAGGACCGCGACCGGCGCGACCACCGCCCACGGCTGGAGGGCGATCCCGCCCTGGTTCTCGTGGATCATGGCTCCCCAATCCACGTCGCCGCTGCCGAAGCCGAGGTAGCTCAGCGAGGCCAGCGCGACGAAGCTGATCGACAGTCGGACGCCGTACTCCACCAGCACGGAGGGCGCGACGTTGGGCAACACCTCGCGGATGACCAGCGCGCCGGTCCCCATTCCGACCGCGCGAGCCGCCCGGTAGTAGTCCTCGGTGACGACGCGTCCGGTCGCGGCGTAGATCACCCGTGCGGTGTACGCGACCTGGGCGAGGGCAACCGCGATCGTGAGTGTCAACGGGGCACTGCCGAAGGCGGCCAGGACCAGGAGCACCAGGAGGATCTGGGGGATCACCATCACCGAGTCGTTGCAGAACAGCAGGACGGCCGCCAACCGGGTCTGCGCGACTCCCAGCAGGATCCCCAGCAGGACGCCGGCGACGACACCGAGGGTCGCCGCTGCCAGCCCCTGCAGCAGGAACACCCTGCCGCCCACCAGCAGTCGGCTGAGCACATCCCTGCCGAGCACG
Organism: Propionicimonas sp.; assembly: GCF_049840635.1. Classification (GTDB taxonomy): domain Bacteria; phylum Actinomycetota; class Actinomycetes; order Propionibacteriales; family Propionibacteriaceae; genus Propionicimonas. Next base: position 878,718 of record NZ_JASGKL010000005.1, on the reverse strand, counting down.
TCGGTCCCCAGCCATTGGCCGGCACCCGGCCGGCTGTAGAGGCGGCCGACGAACTGCGCGGGGTCGTGAGGGGCGACGAACGGCCCGAGGAGCGCGAGCCCTGCCACCAGTGCGACCACGACGCCGCCGGCCCAGAACCGCGGGTCGCGCCGCAGGTGGTGCCACACCGAGGTGGACGCCCGGGAGTGCCGGGCATGAATCACCGTCATGTCGACCTCCTCAGCCGGGGGTTGGACAGGAGCCCGACGATGTCCGCCAGCAGGAAGGTGGCCAGCAGGACGGTCGCGATGCCCATCGCGATCACCTGCACCACCACGATGTCGCGGGACCCGACCGCGCTGACGAGTTCCGAGCCGATCCCCGGGAAGGCGAAGACGGTCTCCACAGCGACCACACCGCCGAGCAGGTAGTTCACGGTGACGCCGGCTACCTGGGCGACGGGTCCCCAGGTGTTGGGCAGGGCGTACCTGGTCAGCAGCCTCGCGTCGCCCAGGCCGCTCAGGCGCGCCCACCGCACGTAGTCGCTGGCGAGTTCCTCGCGCAGGAGGGTCTTGGTCGCCTCGGTGAGGTGGGGCAGCGCGATCAGCACCATGGTGGCGATCGGGAGCACCAGCAGTCGTGGCTGCGTCCACGCCAGGTGGCGCGGGTCGAGCGGGGATGTCGGCGGCAGCAGGCGGAACAGCCCGCCACCGAACAGGACCACGAGGAGGATGCCGACGACGAACTCCGGCAGCGAGAGGATCACCTGGACGACACCGGAGATGCCGACGTCCAGGGCGCTCCCCGCCCGGCGGGCGGCCAGGAGGCCCAGCAGCAGGCCCAGCGGCAGAGTGATAGCCAGGGCGACCAGCACCACGGTCGCCGAGTTCACCACCCGCACCCGCAGCAGCTCTGCGACCGGTGTTCCGGAGGCGAGGGACGTGCCCAGGTTGCCGCTGAGCAACCCGGACACCCAGTGAAGGTACTGCTGCCACACGGGAGCGTCGAGACCGAGTTCGGCCCGCAGCCGCGCCAACTGCTCTGGCGTCGCCCCTTGGCCGAGGATCGTCCGGGCGATGTCGCCGGGCAGCGCCTGGGTGGCCGCGAAGACGATGACGGAGACCGTCACCAGCATGGCGACACCGGTGAGCACCCGCCTGGTCACCAGACGGGTGCTCACCGTTCGGGAGTCCAGCATCGTTCCGGGTCAGCCCTGGAGCGAGAGGATCCGGAAGTTGTACCCGAAGGCCCCGTCCGAGTTCGGGTAGGCCTGCGCCCCGGTCACCTTCGCCGACATGCCGACCACCGTGCTCATGAACAGGGGCACGATGTAGGCGCCGCTGTCGTACTCGATGGTCTGCATCCGGGCCACCAGCTCCTTGCGCTTCGTGTCGTCGACCGTCTGGACGGCCTCGTCAAAGAGCTTGTCGAACTCCGGGTTGGTCCAGTGTGAGGAGTTGTACGGGGCGGTCTTCGTGACGGTGAACGCCGCCTGGTCGAAGATCCCCAGGAAGCCCCAGTAGCTGAGGGACAGCGGGTAGGTGCCGTAGGCGTCGCCGTAGAAGGTCGCGCTGTCGACGAACTTGTACTCGATGTCGAAGCCCGCCGCCTTGGCCTGCTCCACGAGTGCCTCGTTCTGTCGTTCGCTGGTGGGCTGGTTGTTGGTCCCGACCAGTTCGACCTTCACGGGCAGGGTGTAGCCGGCGTCCGTGAGCAGCTTTTTGGCCGCGTCCGGGTCGTACGTGCGCTGCGGCAGGCTCGCGTTGTACATCGGGTCGAACGGGTTGAAGATGTCGTTCCCGAGCTTGCCGTAGCCGTTGTAGACTTGGTCGATCAGCTGCTGCCGGTCGACGGAGAGCCGCAGCGCCTGACGCACGACCGGATCGTCGAACGGCTTCTTCTTGGTGTTCATCACCCAGGTCAGGGAGCCGCTGGTGGAGTAGTCGAACACCTGGTAGCCGTCCACACCCTTCACCGTGTCGACGAGGGACGGGTCGAGGCTGGCGTCGACGTCGATCTGGTCGGCGGTGAGGGCGGACGCCGCTGAGGCGGAGTCGGGGAAGCTCTTCACCTCCAACTGTTCGACGCCCGCCTTGCCGGCGAAGTAGTCAGGGTTCGCCGTGAAAGTGACCTGGACGCCGGGGTCATTGCTGGCGAGCACAAACGGTCCGGATCCGACCGGCTTGGTGGGGTCGAAGTCGGACGGCACGATCGCCATCGTGGGGCTGGCGAATGCCTCAGGGAACGTGACGGTTGGGTACTTCAGGGTGAAGGTGACGGTCTTGGCGTCGGTGGCCACCACTTTGTCGGGGTCGATGAACGGCAGCGAACCGGACGGAGGCAGCTTCTTGCTGAACCACCGCTTGACGGTGGCCACCACGTCATCGGCGGACACCGTCCGGCCGTCGGACCACTTCGCATCGTTGAGCACAACCGTCCACGTCTTCGCGGTGTCCCCCGGCGTCACCGACGCGGCGAGTTCGGGCTTCCAGGCTCCGTCCGTGCCGTACTCGGTGAGGGTGTCGAACAGCTGGCGGGAGAGGATGTAGCCGCCGGTGGTGGTGGCCTTGGCGGGGTCGAGGGCGTCGGAGTCGCTGAGTGAGACCACCCCGATGCGGAGGGCGGTGGGCTCGGCGCTGGCGGACGCGGACCCGGTCGTGGTCGGTTCGGCGGAGCAGGCGGCCAGCAGCGAAGCGGCTGCGGCCAGGGCGAGGAATCGGCCGAGGAGCCTCGGCCGTCGTCGGGCGGGGGCGCTGCCTGCGTTCCCACCCCGGGCTAGTGGTGCATGTCCCATGGTCATCTCTTTTCAGGTTCTGATGTGGACTCGGGGGAAGCGGAGGTGGCCGGGGAGGGGCGCAGGCCACCTTTCGGCGGCTCAGGAAGGCGTGGGTTCGGCCAGGGAGAGCCAGATCCTGGTGCCGGGCTCCAGCCAGGCGCGGGTGCCGATCTCGTCGAGCTTGTCGGCGCCCTCCACCACCCAGCCGATGGCGGAGACCGGGAGGGGCTCGGGCGGGATGTCGTTGCCGTACATGATGGAGATCTGCTGGCGGGGTCCGTAGTAGGAGACCGCGCCGCGGATCTCGGTTCCCTTGGCCGCCACTTCGGCGGCGAGGTCCTCGGGATAGAAGATGTTCTCCCAGTCGGCGAGGATCTTGGTCTGCATCAGCAGCAGGTCGCCGGTGAGTTTCCCGTGCTGCAGATAGGTCGCGAAAGGCAGGGCGTCCGCAATCTTGGCGGCGAGTTGAGGGACCTTGTCCTCCCAGATCTCGATGACCGCCACGTCCTCGCCGCCGAGGTTGAAGTTGATCCGCATGGACGTGCCTCCTCAGGCCTGCTGGGCGTCGGCGATCCGACGCAGGGGATTGACGCGCTTGAAGCCGTTGACCAGGCCCCAGGGGAAACCGATATCCACCCATCCGTGGACGCGGTTCATGTAGGTCATCACCGACTCGGTGAGATCGGCGAACTCCCGCAGGTCGGCGGCCTTACGGATGCCACCGACGTAGAGCTTCATCACCTCGCCGGCCTCGGGGAGACCGACGTAGTCATTCATGTTCGCCTTGTACTGCCCCATCTCGTCCATGTAGGCCACGAGCGTGGCGAGGTCGGACTCGGGGCGTCTCGTCGCGGTCACCCACGCGAACCAGAGGATCTCGTCGGTGAGCGTGCGCAACTCGTTCTCGGCGAAGATCATGGTCGAGAGGTAGTTGTTCTTCGCGCCGGTGCCTCGCGGGACGACGCCCGAGCACAGGTCGAGCACCTCCTGCGGCGGTGTCTCCCAGATCGCGTCACGGGCCTCGTCGATCTGCGCGATCACTTCCGCGACCGTGCCGACCTCGCGGCGGATCTCAGCTTGTGCAACCACGGGTTCCGTGCCTTTCTGCTCGCTGCCCGACCGGAGTGGCCGGGCGGATCTGCGGTGTCGTGCCCGCATCACGACGATAGGACGGAATCCACCGATTTTTCAGTACGTGTGATTAGCTTTCACTCCGTGGTAACACGGATGAAACACGGTGCCACTGGCTGGAAAATACAGTGTGGCTAGAAGACATGGAGGTCAGTCAATGAGCCAGAACCCACCCCCCACGCCTACCCATCGCCGGGTCGGTCGACCAGCGACCAATCCCGCGGCGGAGGCCGGATCCACCCGGACCGTCGACCGTGCCCTCAGCCTGCTCGATGCCGTGCTGGCCGCCGATGGGGCCAGCACGCTCAGCGGGCTCGCTCGTTCGGTCGCACTGTCACCGAGCACCGCCTCCCGCCTGCTGGACACGCTGGCCCGCCACGGTCTGGTGGGACGGGAGGAGGACGGCACCTACCGGACCGGAATCCGGCTGAAGCAGGTCGCCGCAGCCGCGCTTCGTGACGACCCGCTGTACGACCTCAGCCAGTCCCACCTCGAGGCGCTCGCCGCCCTGACGCGGGAGGTCGCGTCGCTCGGGATCCCCCTCGGTCCGGACGAGGTGCTCTACCTCCGGCAGGTCATGGCACCCGGGCAGCTCGTCCAGGCGATCGGCTGGGTGGGTCGGACGATCCCGCGGCGCGGCACCGCGCTCGGCATGGCCATGGACGGGCTGGTCGGCGCCGGCGGGTACGCGGTCTCCAGTCGCGACGAGAACGAGGTCGACGCGGTGGCCGTTCCGGTCCGTGACCATCGCGGCGTGGTGGTGGGCGCGCTGAGCGTGAGCGCGCCGCGCTATCGGACCAGCCTCGCCGACCTCGAGAGGTTCGGCGAGGCGCTCGCCGGGCACGGAACTCAGCTGTCCGCGAGCCTCGGGGCTCCGGAGGACGTCACCACCCGCGTGACCAGCGGGACGCCCGGGCGGTAGGCCAGGTGCAGGTGGCTGGGGGCGTCGAGCAGCGCCAGGTCGGCGCGCGCGCCGAGGCCGAGGTGGCCCACGTCGGTCCTGCGCAGGGACGCCGCTCCGCCCGCGGTCGCCGCGTGCAGCGCCTCGGTCGGTGTGAGGCCCATCTCGCGCACGGCCAGCGCGATGCAGAACGGCATCGACGAGGTGTAGCTCGTGCCGGGGTTGCAGTCGGTGGCGATCGAGATCGTCACCCCGGCATCCAGCAGCCGCCGGGCGTCGGGGTAGGGGTGCCTGGTCGAGAACTCCACCCCGGGTAGCAGGCCGGCGACGACGCCGGCGTCCGCCAGCGAGGTCACGTCCGCGTCGGTCAGGTACGTGCAGTGGTCGGCCGCGGCCGCGCCCACCTCGCACGCGAGCTGGACGCCCGGTCCGAACCCCAGCTGGTTGGCGTGGACGCGGGCCTGCAGCCCGGCGGCGATCCCGGCCTCCAGCACCGTCCGCGCGCGGTCGGCGTCGAAGGCACCCGTCTCGCAGAACACGTCCACCCACTTCGCCAGCGGCGCGCAGCGCTCCAGCATCTCGCCGGTGACCAGCGCCACGTAGTCGTCGGCGTCCCACCCCTGCGGCACCACGTGCGCGCCGAGGTAGGTCGTCTCCGCGGTGAGGCCGGACGCGACCCGCAGCAGCCGCTCCTCCGTGGCGGCGTCCAGCCCGTAGCCGCTCTTGATCTCCACCGTGGTCGTGCCCTGGGCCCGCAGTTCGGCCAGCCGGTGGCGCGCCAGCTGGTCGAGCTCGGCCTCCGTCGCCGCGCGCGTTGCCGCGACCGTCGTGCGGATGCCGCCGGCCTCGTAGCGCTGCCCCGCCATCCGCGCGGCGAACTCCTCCGCGCGGTCCCCGGCGAACACCAGGTGCGTGTGGGAGTCGACGAACCCGGGGATCACGGCCCGTCCGTCGACATCGATCACGTCATCGGCCGCCGGGGTGTCGGCGGACGCGCCGAGCCAGGCCACGCGTCCGTCCTCGACCACCATCCCTGCGTCGTGACGGACGGGACGGTCCTGCTCCCACGTGACCAGCTCACCGATGTGGGTGATCGCCGTGCTCACACCCGGCTCCAGACCTCGTCGATGACGGACGCCAGGTCCGCGGCGACCTCGTCCGGGTCGAGATCGGCCGGCGGCACCACGTCGGCGGCCGTGGCCGCCCACAGCGGTTCGCTCATGCCCGCAGTCTGCACCGAGTCGCGCAGCCCGACCACGTCCCCGACCGCGAACCCGAGGGACGCGTGCCCGTCCGCGGTCGCGGCCGCCCACAGCTGCGCGGCGTCCCAGCCGTCGCGGCGACCGGTGGCCAGGCGCTCGTGCATGGCCAGCCCGCGGGCCTCGGCGAACGGGTCGATCACGGTGTTCGAGTCCGAGCCGAGCGTGATCCGGACGCCGGCCCCACGCAGCGCGACCGACGGACCGATGCCGTCGGCGAGTTCGGCCTCGGTGGTCGGGCAGAAGCACGCGAACGCCCCGGACTCGCCCAGGACCGCGACGTCGGCGTCGGTCAGGTGGGTGGCGTGGACGGCGGTCGTGTGCGGCGACCACACCCCGGCATCGGCGAGCAGCTGGACCGGCGTGCGTCCGGTCGCTGCCAGGCAGGCCTCGTTCTCCGCCGGCTGCTCGGAGACGTGGACGTGCAGGGGTGCGTCCTGGCGCGTGGCCGCGGCCTCTGCGAGGTGCGCGGGGTCGACGGCGCGGACGGAGTGGATCGCGGTCCCGACCACCACGCCAGGGTCGGCGGCGTAGGTGGCGGCGAGTTCGTCCACCCGCCGCTGCCAGGTCTCCAGCGGGAGCACGAAGCCCTGCTGGACGGGGTGCAGCGGCTCGCCGGTGAAGCCCGCCCGCTCGTACAGCGTGCTGAGCAGACAGATCCGCAGGCCGACGGCCCGGGCTGCCTCGACGACCGCCTCGGCCATGCCGGGCGCGTGCAGGTAGTGGAACTCGCCGACGCTGGCGAACCCGGCCAGCCGCATCTCGGCGAAGGTGGCGCGGGCCAGCCGGTGGTACAGCTCCGGGTCGAGCGCGCCGGCGACCGCGTACATCCGGTCGCGCCACCCCCAGAAGTCGCCGCCGCCGACCGTCCGCGCGCGCAGCGCCCGGTGGAAGGCGTGCGAGTGGCAGTTGGCGAAGGCGGGGACGGTTCGCGCCTGGTCACCCGCGGGCATCGTCGCCTCCCTGCGTGGCGAGATCCCGGGTCAAGCCCGGGATGACGGGGATGGGGGCGGCCGGGGTCGCGTCCGTGGATGGGAGATCCCGGGTCAAGCCCGGGATGACGGGGATGGGGGCGGTCGCCGGCGACGGGATCTGACGGACCCCCCGTCCTGTCATCCCGGCGAAGGCCGGGATCTCCGGGAAGATCGCGGAGGTGGTCATCCGAGCTCCCGGATCACGTCGGTCAGGGCGGCGACGCCCGCGTCGATGTCGGCTGGCTCGGCCGACTCCTCGGGGGCGTGCGAGACGCCGGTCGGGTTGCGGACGAACAGCATCGCCGTGGGCAGCTTCGCAGCGAGGATGCCGGCGTCGTGGCCGGCGCCTGTCGGCAGGACGGGCGCGTCCAGCAGGCCGGCGATGCGGTGCCGCAGCGCATGGTCGAACTCGACGGCGCCCGTGGTCGACTCCGCCTTGACGGTCACGGTGGTGCCGTCCTCGGCCGCCGCCCATTGGGCGCGTGCGGTGATCCCGGCCACCAGCGCCTCCAGCGCCGGTTCGGCGTCCGCGCGCGCGTCCAGCCAGGCGGTGACGCGGGACGGGATCGAGTTGGTGCTGCCGGGGCCCACCCGGACGCGTCCGAACGTGGCCCGTGCACCCGTCGCCAGCTCGCGGGCGGCGAGGACGGTGGCGGCGTACGCCAGCATCGGATCATGGCGGTCGGCCATCGCCGTCGCGCCGGCGTGGTTGCCCTGGCCGCAGAAGTCGAAGCGGTAGCGGCCGTGCGGCCAGATCGCGGACGCAACGCCGACGGCCGCATCGTTCGGGGCCAGCCAGCGACCCTGTTCGACGTGTAGTTCGACGTAGTACTCGACGTCGTCCAGCCAGGACGCGACTCCCGCGGCGCGCGGATCGCGCCCCCGCGCGGCCATCACCTCGCCCAGCGACGTTCCGTCGTCGTCGCGCAGCGAGAGCGCGGCGTCGGGAGTGATCGCCCCGGTGGCCAGCCGGGAGCCGAGGCAGGCGACGCCGAAGCGGCCCCCCTCCTCGTCGCTGAAGTTCGCCACGGCGATCGGACGCGACGGCGCCCAGCCCGACGCCTTCAGTTCGGCGAGCGCAGCGAGCGCCGAGGCCACGCCGAGCGGGCCGTCCAGCGGACCGCCGTCCGGCACCGAGTCCAGGTGCGAGCCGAGCAGGAGCGCTCGGTTCCCCGGCAGCCCCGCGCCCCACCACGCGACCTGGTTGCCGTTGCCGTCCTCGCTGACCTCCAGGCCGAGGCCGGCCGCGGCGCCGACGAACCACTCCCGCAGGGTCATGGTCGCCCCGTCCCAGGCCAGGCGGGTGTAGCCGCCACCGGGGTTGCGTCCGACGGCGGCCAGCTCGGCCAGCAACTCGTTGGCGCCCATGTCAGAGCATCGGGATCCGGACGCCACGGTCGCGCGCGACGTCGCGGGCCCGCTCGTAGCCGGCGTCCACGTGGCGCATCACGCCGGTGCCCGGGTCGTTCAGCAACACGCGCGAGATCTTCTCCGCGGCGAGCTCCGTCCCGTCGGCCACGATCACCTGGCCGGCGTGGATCGAGCGGCCGATGCCGACGCCGCCGCCGTGGTGCAGCGACACCCAGGTCGCTCCCGACGCGGTGTTGAGCAGGGCGTTCAGCAGCGGCCAGTCCGCGATCGCGTCCGACCCGTCCGCCATCGCCTCGGTCTCGCGGTAGGGGGAGGCGACCGAGCCCGAGTCGAGGTGGTCGCGGCCGATCACGATCGGTGCGGACACCGCCCCGGACGCGACGAGCTCGTTGAACTTGAGCCCGGCCAGGTGGCGTTCGCCGTAGCCCAGCCAGCAGATCCGGGCCGGCAGGCCCTCGAAGTGCACCTTCTCGGCGGCGGCGGTGATCCAGCGGCGCAGGTGCTCGTCCTGCGGGAAGAGCTCGAGGATCGCCCGGTCGGTCGCGGCGATATCGGCGGGGTCGCCGGACAGCGCGGCCCAGCGGAACGGGCCCTTGCCCTCGCAGAAGAGGGGACGGATGTACGCGGGCACGAACCCGGGGAACGCGAACGCCCGGTCGTAGCCGCCCAGCTCGGCCTCCGCGCGCAGCGAGTTGCCGTAGTCGAAGACCTCCGCGCCGGCGTCCAGGAAGCCGACCATCGCCTCGACGTGCCGGGCCATCGACTCCCTGGCGCGGACGGTGAACCCCTCCGGGTCGGACGCGGCCAGCGCGTGCCACTCGTCCACCGACACCCCGACGGGCAGGTACGACAGCGGGTCGTGGGCCGACGTCTGGTCGGTGACGACGTCGACGGCCACGCCCTCGGCGAGCAGCCGCGGGAACACCTCTGCGGCGTTGCCGACGAGCCCGACCGACAGCGGACGCCGCTCGGCCTTCGCCGCCAGCACCCGGGCCACGGCGTCGGCGTAGTCGGTGGTGTACTCGTCGAGGTAGCCGTGCTCGACCCGGCGGGCCAGCCGGGACTCGTCCACGTCCACGATCAGCACCGCGCCCTCGTTCAGGGTCACAGCGAGGGGCTGCGCGCCACCCATGCCGCCGCACCCGGCGGTGAGCGTGAGGGTGCCGGCCAGCGTGCCGCCGAAGCGCTTGCGGGCGACCGCGCCGAAGGTCTCGAAGGTGCCCTGCAGGATGCCCTGGGTGCCGATGTAGATCCACGAGCCCGCGGTCATCTGGCCGTACATGATCAGGCCCTTGGCCTCGAGCCTGCGGAACTCCGGCCACGTCGCCCAGTCGCCGACGAGGTTGGAGTTGGCGATCAGCACCCGCGGCGCCCACTCGTGCGTCCGGAACACCCCGACCGGCTTGCCCGACTGCACGAGCAGTGTCTCGTCGGCCTCGAGGTCGCGCAGCGTCGCGACGATCGCCTCGTACGCCTCCCAGGAGCGGGCCGCGCGTCCGGTGCCGCCGTACACGACCAGGTCGTCCGGACGCTCCGCGACCTCGGGATCGAGGTTGTTCATCAGCATCCGCAGCGGCGCCTCCGTCTGCCAGGACTTCGCCGACAGCGTGGTGCCGCGGGGTGCGCCGACTGGTTCGTGGTTCATGCGTTCTCCTTCGGGCTGGACGGGAGATCCCGGATCGAGTCCGGGATGACGGGGTCGGTGCTGCTCAACGGTCCCTGAGGAGCGTCCGGGTGAGGAACGAGCCCGGACGCGTCACGAAGGGCCGCCGCCACGAGCGTCCCGTCCATCACCAGCCGGTACGCGGCCTCGATGTCGGGGGCGAGGAAGCGGTCGGGACCCGGGCCGGCCACGACCTCGCGCAGCGCGGCGATCGCAGCTCCCGTCGCGGGGCCCGGACGCAGCGGCGCCCGCAACTCGACGCCACGCGCGGCGGTCAGCACCTCGATCGCCAGGACGCGGGCGAGGCCGTCGATGGCCGTGCGCAGCTTGCGGGCCGCGGCCCACCCCATCGAGACGTGGTCCTCCTGGAGCGCGCTGGAAGGGATCGAGTCGACGCTCGCGGGGACGGCGAGCCGCTTCAGCGTCGAGACGATGCCCGCCTGCGTGTACTGGGCGATCATCAGGCCGGAGTCGATGCCCGGGTCGTCGGCGAGGAACGGCGGCAGCCCACGGTTGCGGGACAGGTCGAGGAAGCGGTCGGTGCGCCGCTCGCTGATGCCGGCGACGTCCGCCACCCCGATCGCCAGGAAGTCGAGGACGTGCGCGAGCGGGGCTCCGTGGAAGTTGCCGTGCGACTCGACCCGCCCGTCCTCGAGCACCGACGGGTTGTCGATCGCGGACGCCAGCTCGCGCTCGGCGACCAGGCCCGCGTAGTCCACCGCGTCCCGCAGCGCGCCGTGCACCTGCGGCGTGCAGCGCAGCGAGTACGCGTCCTGCACCACCCCGTCGCCCACCCGGTGGCTGGCCACGATCGGCGAGCCGGCGAGGAACCGGCGCAGGTTCGCCGCGGAGACGGCCTGCCCGACCTGCGGACGCAGCGCCATCAGGTCGGCGGCGAACGTGCGGTCGGTACCCAGCTGGCCCTCGACGCTCAGCGCGGCAGCCAGGTCGGCCACGTCCAGCAGCACAGCCAGGTCGGCCAGCGCCAGCACCAGCATGCCGAGCATGCCGTCGGTGCCGTTGATCAGCGCCAGCCCCTCCTTCTCGGCCAGCTCGACCGGCGCCAGGCCGTGCGCGGGCAGCGCGTCGGCCGACGGCCGGACGGTGCCCTGGTCACGCACCTCGCCCTCACCGATCAGTGCCAGCGCGCAGTGCGAGAGCGGGGCGAGGTCGCCCGAGCAGCCAAGGCTGCCGTACTCGTGGACGACGGGGACGAGCGGGGAGTTCAACAGGTCGGCATACGCGCGCGCTGTGGAGAGCCGGACGCCGGTGTGCCCGCTGGCCAGCGTCTTCAGCCGGAGCAGCATCATCGCGCGCACGACCTCGTCCTCCACCGCGGGCCCGTTGCCGGCCGCGTGGGAGCGGATCAGGCTGCGCTGCAGCCGGGCCCGCTCGGAGGCGGGGATGCTGCGGGTGGCCAGCGCGCCGAAGCCGGTGGACACCCCGTAGACGCCCTCCCCGGCGCTCGCCAGGGCGTCGATGTGGGTGCGCGCGGCGTCGATCGCGGCCTCGCCGGCAGGGGAGAGTCGCACCCTGGCGCCCTGGCGGGCCACGGCCACCACGTCCTCGCGCCGCACGGCGCCCCCACCTACCTCGACCTCGACCATGCAGCCATTGAAGAGGAAGGCGCATCCTCCGCTGAACAGGGTGGACGCCCTCAGTGTCTCGGATGCGAGACTTCTGCCATGACCCGTCCGGTCCCCGCTGCCACCGCGGCACTGCAGGTGCTGCGCTACCTCTCCCAGCGCACGTCCCCGGTGCCCGCGCAGCGCATCGCGCAGGACCTCGGCCTGCCCCGCTCGTCGGCCTACCACCTGCTGCGGGCGATGGCCGAGCAGTCGTTCGTCGTGCACTACCCCGACGACCAGCTCTGGGGCGTCGGGGTGGCGGCGTGGGAGGTCGGCCAGGGCTACACCCGGCAGGCCCCGCTGACCCGGCTTGCCCGTCTGCCCATCGCCCGGCTCGTCGACGGACTCGGGTTGTCGGCCCACCTGGCCGTCCTGCAGGGGGGCGACGTCGTCTACCTCGTCGAGGAGCGGGCGGCGGGCCGCCCCCGCCTGGTCACCGACGTGGGCGTCCGGCTGCCCGCGCACCTTCCGGCCAGCGGCCGGGCGATCCTGGCGGAACTGCCCCCGGCCCAGGTCCGTGCGCTGTACCCGTCGCGGGCGAGTCTGGTGCTGCGCACGGACGTGGGGCCGCGCAGCCTCGCCGAGCTGCGCGCGATCCTGGCCGCCACGAGGCGCCGCGGCTGGGCCGAGGAGGACTCCGAGGTGACGGCGGGGTTCGCGTCCGTGGCCGTGCCGCTGCGCTCGGCGTCCAACCAGGCCGCCGTCGCCGTCACGTGGGAGTCGCCGCTCCCGGTGGACCGCGAGGTCGTGCTCGAGCGGCTCCGGGCGACCGCCGCGACCATCGAGGCTAGGTTGCGTTGAGCCCCTGCTCGGAATTGCGCAGTCGATGCCCGTCCGGGCCCGATTCTGGCCGTCCTGGGCATCGACCGTGCAATTCCGACCCACCCCACGCAACTCGACCCACCCCACGCGATTAGGCTTCGCTGGGTGAAGACCTTCCTGCTCAACGGCACCGACATCGCCGTCCCCGCCGTCGTCACCGGCGTCATGCGCATCCAGGACAAGACGGACGCGGAGGTCCGCGCGCTGTACGACGCGTCCCTGGCGGCCGGAATCAACTTCTTCGACCACGCCGATGTCTACGGCTCGCCGCTGCACGGCTGCGAGCGGCAGTTCGCCGAGGCGTTGCAGCTCGGTCCGTCCGAGCGGGCGGAGCTCACCCTGCAGACCAAGGCCGGCATCGTGCCCGACGGCCCCTACTTCGACTTCTCCTACGAGCACATCGTCGAGTCCGTGCACGGCTCGCTGGACGCGCTGGGCACCGACTACCTCGACATCCTGCTGCTGCACCGTCCCGACGCGCTCGTCGAGCCGGACGAGGTCGCGCGGGCGTTCGACGAACTGCACGACGCCGGCAAGGTGCGCGCGTTCGGCGTCTCCAACCACACCCCGACGCAGATCGAACTGCTGAAGCGCTCCGTCCGGCAGCCGCTGGTGGCCAACCAGGTGCAGCTGTCGATCACGCACGCGCCGATCATCGCGCAGGGCGTCGCGATGAACATGGCCGGGCTCGAGCAGTCGATCAGCCGCGACCTCGGCGTGCTCGACTACTGCCGCCTCCACGACATCACCGTGCAGGCGTGGTCGCCGTTCCAGGCGGGCTTCTTCACCGGAGTGTTCCTCGGCAACCCGGACTTCGCAGAGCTGAACGAGGTGATCGACCGCCTCGCCGCGAAGTACGAGGTGCAGCCCGAGGCCATCGCGACCGCGTGGATCACCCGCCACCCCGCGCAGATGCAGGTCGTGCTCGGGACGACGACGCCCGCGCGGGTCACCGCGGCAGCGGCGGGGGCGGACGTCGTCCTCACCCGCGCCGAGTGGTACGAGCTGTACCGCGCCGCCGGCTACCTCGTCCCCTGACGCTCCGCGCCGGTGGTTCCCGGGGCTCAGGCCTCCAGGCTCATTGGGCCGTAGACGAGGCGGTCCGACTCGTACAGCGACACGTCGTGGACGCCAGCGTCCGACAGCTCCTCGTAGCTGGCGGTGAGCCAGGCCTCGGCGTCGCCCTGCTCGTCGAACTCGACCTCCAGGCCGAGCCCGCGCCGGACGTCCTCGGGCGGTTCCGGCGTGGCGGCCCAGTAGTAGCCCATCAGATCTTGTCGCCCGGCTTCACGCGCGGCGCGGGGGTGCGCAGCCGGCGCAGGTTGATCGACCGGTTCAGCAGGTAGGCCAGCAGTCCCTTCAGCGGGACGTTCGGCAGGCGCTCGGCGTGCAGCCGCTTGTACCCGCGCCACATGAAGAAGATGTCGGCGGCGATGACGAGGAAGATCGCGTAGGTCAGGCCGGTGACGAGGAACGCCAGGTCGCTGCTCACCGAGCTGACGAACAGCGAGAAGACCAGCGTGATCATCAGGATCGGCATCGCGTACTGGGAGACGCCGCGGTGGGCGTCGACGAAGTCGCGCACCAGCACCTTGCCCGGCGCCGCCTCGGCCTTGGCGAACTGCTCGTCGCGCTGGCTGGCCCTGGCCGCGCGCTCGCGGGCCTTGACCTCCTTGGGCGACAGGGTCGGGTTGAGCCGCTCCCTGCGGGCGGCTTCGGCGTCCCGTCGGGACGGGGTCGCGGACTCCTTCTTCGCCGGCTTCGCCGGGTTCGGGATGGTGACCGGAGTCGGCTCCGGCTCGGGCGTCTTCGCCTCGGCCTCGCGCTCGTAGGGGCGGAACAGTCCCACGTCGGATCCTCGCTTGGTGCCAGTATGACCCCAACATCCTAGGTCACCCGGAGCGGAGGAGCGGACGTGGTCGACGGCAGTGCCCGGGTCGAGGCGGAGCTCGCCTACCAGCGCGCCCTCACCGCACTCCACGACGTCAGGGCCGACCTCGCCGATGTCGCCGCCGCGCAGCGCCGGCTGGCCTACCAGCGCCTCCAGCTGTCGGCGGCGGAGGCCGCGGCGCTCGGGGAGGGGCTCGAGGCTCGCCGTGCGCAGCTGGCCGCCCGCGCCGCGGAGCTCCGCGAGGAGGCGATCCGCCTGCGCGAGGGCGTCCGCCGGTTCGCCGGGGACGCCGGCGTCGAGCCGGACGAACTGCCTCCGGCCGCGCCGCCCTCCGGGTTCGAGCAGCCCCCGTTCCAGGGGGAGGAGCGGTGAGCCCGCTGCACGTTGCTGTCGTGACCGGACGCGTGGGCGGGCTCGACCCCCTCGCGGCGGGGACCGCGCTGGCCCGCGGGTTCGCCGAGGCACGGGTTGCGGTCGTGCCGGTCGCGGCCGGGGGGCCCGACCTCGCCGTGGCCGCCGCCGCCCTGTGGGGGGTGGACGCGGAGCTCGGCACCGACCGCTGGCTGGTCCGTGGCGGGGGACGCGTCCTGCTGGGCCTTCGCGAACCCGACGTGCCGGACTGGGCGCCCGAGGCGTCCACGGCGGACCTCGGTGCCTGGGTGGCCGACAGCCTGCGTCCCGACGACGCAGAGGTGGCGCTCGACCTCACCGGCGTCACCGCCCACGACGGCGGTGCGGGGCTGCTCGCCGCGGCCGGCGAGGCGTTGGCCGGCCGCCGCATCACCGGCATCGTCGCGGCCGACGAACGGGACCTGCCCGCCACCGGGATCGGCGGAGGACTCGCCCGGCGTGCGTTCGGCGCGCGCCTGGACATCGCGCAGCTGCTGGCGGCGGACGCGGTCCTCGCCGGGCGGGCCCGGCAGCTCGGCGAGGGGCTCGAGGTCGCCCCTGGAGGGGGCGCGGCCGGCGGGACCGGGATGGCCGTCCTCGCACTGGGAGGGCTGCTCGTGTCGGGTACGCAGTTCTGCCACCATCTGGCTGGCCTGGACCGGACGCTCCGCGCGGCGGACCTCGTCGTCACCGGCTGCACGGAACTGTCCGCCCTCGACCGGGGCGGGCCGGTCGTGACGGCGGTCGCCGAGTGGGCTGAGGCGGCGCAGCGCCCGTGCCTGCTGGTCACCTCGGGGTCGGGGCTGGCCCGCAGGGAGCTGCGAACGATGGGGATCGAGGCCGCCCACCTGCTCCCCGCCGGTCCGGTCACGGCCGATGCGCTGACCAGCGTGGCGGCCCGCATCGCGGCGGGCTGGTACGTCGGTGGGGGTGGGCTCGCATAGACTCGTGCGCGATCCGGCGGAATACCGGCTCGAAGGGTCTGGTTGCACGAAGGACCAGTCCAGCCCGGAAGGAACTCAGGCAGATATGACGGTTGACGCACCCGCAACGACTGACGGCATCACCCTCACCCAGGTGGCCGCGAGCAAGGTCAAGGACCTGATCGCGAACGAGGATGTCGACACGCTCGCCCTCCGCATCTCGGTGGCCCCCGGTGGCTGCTCCGGCCTGCGCTACCAGCTCCAGCTCGACGACCGCGAACTCGACGGCGACGTGGCGAAGGACTGGTACGGCGTCTCCGTGGTCACCGACCGCATGAGCTACCCCTACCTGATGGGCGCGACGATCGATTTCGTCGACACCATCGAGCAGCAGGGATTCACCATCGACAACCCGAACGCCACGGGCTCCTGCGCGTGTGGTGACTCCTTCCACTGAGCAGGGCCGACGGCTAGGGTCTTGAGCCAACAAGCGTAGGGAAACTGACCGGAAGGGCGCCTCGTGGGTCGACAGCTTCGCCCGAAGAAGTTGCTGCTGGCCGCGACGGCCGCAGTCGGCGTGTTCGCACTCGCCGGCTGCAGTGCCGACACCGCGTCCCAGTGGGGACGCTTCGGCCTGCCGAACGGTGCGAGTGACCGCTCCGCCCTGATCGGGAACCTCTGGACGGGCGCCTGGATCGCGGCGCTCGTGGTCGGCGTCTTCGTGTGGGGCCTGATCTTCTGGGTGATGGTCCGCTTCCGCAAGAGGAGCGACGACGACCACCCCAAGCAGCGCCAGTACAACCTGCCGATGGAGCTGCTCTACACGCTGGTGCCGTTCCTGATCATCGGGGTGCTGTTCTTCTACACCGTCCAGACGCAGAACGGCGTGCTGGCGAAGGCCTCGCCCCAGCAGCCGATCCACACCGTCAACGTGATCGGCCAGAAGTGGTCGTGGACCTTCAACTACATGGAGGCCGACAACCCGGCCGTCGGCGCGGTCGTGCACGAGGCCGGAACGATCGACAAGATCCCCGACCTGTACCTGCCGGTCAACGAGGCGGTGCGGTTCAACCTGGTCTCCGGGGACGTCATCCACTCCTTCTACGTCCCGGCGTTCTACTTCAAGCTGGACGTGATTCCGGGGCGCACGAACTCCTTCGACCTGACCCCGGACCGGATCGGGGTCTACTCGGGCAAGTGCGCGGAGCTCTGCGGCACGTACCACGCGGCCATGCTGTTCACCGTCCACGTGGTCAGCGCGGAGGACTACGTCGCGTACCTGAACACCTTGAAAGCTGCCGGCCAGACCGGTGAGATCACGGCTCCGGAGTACCCGAACACGGTGCCCAGCGTGCCGGCGACCACGGAGGGGGAGAAGAAGTGACCGCCACCGTCGATCGCGTCGGGCTGGAAGAGGCGGACGTCCGGCCGCTCGTGGAGCGCAAGCGCTGGGGCGCCCTGGTGATGAAGCTGCTCACCACCACCGATCACAAGGTGATCGGCAACATGTACATCGTCACGGCGCTGTTCTACTTCGCCTTCGCCGGCCTGTTGGCCCTGGCGATCCGCGCCGAGCTGGCCTACCCCGGCCTGCAGTTCATGAACTACGAGACGTTCAACCAGTTCTTCACCATGCACGGCACGCTGATGCTGCTGATGTTCGCGACGCCGATGTTCGTCGCGTTCGCCAACGCGATCATGCCGCTGCAGATCGGCGCGCCCGACGTGGCGTTCCCCCGGCTCAACGCCTTCAGCTACTGGCTGTACCTGTTCGGGTCGCTGACGGCCTGCGCGGGCTTCCTCACCCCGGGCGGCGCCGCATCCTTCGGCTGGTTCGCCTACGTCCCGCTGTCGGACGCGATCAACTCGCCCGGCGTCGGCGGGGACCTGTGGATCATGGGCCTGTACGTGATGGGCCTGTCCACCATCCTCGGCGGCGTGAACTTCATCGTCACGATCATCACGCTCCGGGCGCCCGGCATGACGATGTTCCGGATGCCCATCTTCACCTGGAACATCCTGGTCACCTCGGTGATGATCCTGGTCTGCTTCCCCGTCCTCGCGGCGGGCCTGCTCGTGCTGGAGGCCGACCGGCGGCTGGGGACGCACATCCTCGACCCGGCCACGGACGGTGCGATCCTGTGGCAGCACCTGTTCTGGTTCTTCGGGCACCCCGAGGTGTACATCATCGCGCTGCCGTTCTTCGGCATCATCACCGAGATCCTGCCGGTGTTCAGCCGCAAGCCGGTCTTCGGCTACATCGGCCTCGTGGCGGCCACCCTGGCGATCGGCGCCCTCTCGATCTCGGTGTGGGCCCACCACATGTTCGTGACCGGCGCGGTGAACCTGCCGTTCTTCTCGTTCATGACGTTCATGATCGCGGTGCCCACCGGTGTGAAGTACTTCAACTGGATCGGCACGATGTGGGGCGGAGCCCTGAGTTTCGACACACCACTGATCTGGGCCATCGGCTTCCTCACGACGTTCCTGTTCGGCGGCCTGACCGGCATCATCCTCGCGTCCCCGCCGCTCGACTTCCCCGTCTCCGACACCTACTTCGTGGTCGCGCACTTCCACTACGTCCTGTTCGGGACAGTGGTGTTCGCGATGTTCGGCGGCTTCTACTACTGGTGGCCCAAGCTGACCGGGCGGATGCTCAACGAGCGCCTCGGCAAGCTGCACTTCTGGCTGCTGTTCATCGGCTTCCACACCACGTTCCTCGTCCAGCACTGGCTGGGCGTGGAGGGCATGCAGCGGCGGATCGCCGACTACCTGCCGGGGGAGGGCTTCACCTTCCTGAACCAGGTGTCCACCGTCGGTGCGTTCCTGCTCGGCGTCTCGATGCTGCCGTTCCTGTGGAACGTGTGGATCACCCGCAAGGCGCCGCTGGTGAACACCAACGACCCGTGGGGCTGGGGCCGCACGCTGGAGTGGGCGACCTCCTGCCCGCCGCCGCGGTTCAACTTCGACAAGGTGCCGAGGATCCGCTCGATCTCGCCGGCCTACGACCTCTCCCACCCGGACCCCGAGACCGACACCCCGGTCCAGGCCGCCGTCCAGGACGCGACCACCCCGGAGGTGACCCGGTGAAGGCCGAGCGGCTGATCTTCACGCTGATCACGGTGTTCTTCGTGATCGTGGCCCCGGTGTACTGGTTCGTCAGCCACGAGATCATCGGGACGGTCGCGCTGATCCTCACCCTGGCGTTCTTCGGGATGATCTCCACGTTCTTCTCCATCCAGTCGCGCAAGATCGACGCGCGCCCGGAGGACCGCAAGGACGCAGAGATCGTCGAGGGCGCAGGCGAGGTGGGCTTCTTCCCTTCGAAGAGCATCTGGCCGTTCTGGACGGCGCTCACCGTGCTGGTGATGGCCCTGGGTCCGATCTTCGGCTGGTGGCTGACCCTGCTGGGCATCGGGATGGGCATCTGGTCGGCCACCGGCTGGTGCTACCAGTACTACCGCAACGAGTACCAGCACTGACGCAGGCTCCGCCCGGACTCCTTTCCGTCACGGCCCGGCACGGTCACCCGGCCGGGGTCTGTGAGAAGCGCCTCCGCACTCCCTAGGCTCAGAGCTCCTTCACCCGATGAGGAGGCTGCCGTGGGAGCTCCGCAACGCACGTGGGTCTGGTTCGGCGCGGCAGCCGCCACGATGGTCACGCTCGTGGGGCTGAACAAGGCCGCAGCGACGCCCGCGGCCGGCCGGCAGTTGGCCGTCCTCGAAGCCGAGTCCCTCGCCCGCTGGTTCCCCGAGGCGTCGTGCGGCGCGGTGGAGGACCACCCTCCCGTGCCGCTCCGGGTCGCCGGTGGGACCCGCTTCACGGTCCTGCGCCGCCGGTTGGTGTGCGCGTCCGCCGAGGATGCGCGACGCGCGCTCGTCCAGGCCCGCGCGACCGCCCTGCGGGACGGCTGGCTGCCCCGGGCCGACTGCGGGTGGGAGAAGGCGGCGGCGAAGGCCGACCTCGGCCTCCACCTCGACGGCGCCACGCTGGTGATCACGCTGAGGTCCTTCCGGCGTCCCTCCTCCCCGGCCGACACCACCGACGACGTCCCGGTCGGCGTCCACCACTGACCCCGGTGACGCGGCGCACTGACATCCCGGCCCTGACCCGGGGTCTTTCCGGTGGTTCGAGATGCTGCCGGGACGCGACCAATATGCTCATCACGCGCAGGCGCACTCCGGCGGGGGAGGCAACATGAAGCAGGGGTTCGGGGACAGGGTGCGCTACTGGTTCGACAACCAGATGTCGCGAGGGCCAGTCGCGCTGATCGGGCTACTCGGCCTGGCTACCGTGGTCCTCGTTGTCGTCGTGAGCGGCGTGGTCTGGGTCTTCCGGGCGTTCCCCGACGACGCCTCCGACGGGGACTTCATCGACATCCTGTGGGGTGGCCTGATGCGCACCCTGGATCCGGGCACGATGGGGGGCGACTCCGGCTGGGGCTTCCGGCTCCTCATGCTCGTCATCACCGTTGGCGGCCTGATCATCGTCGCCAGCCTGATCGGCATCGTGTCGGGGGCGTTCGACGCGAAGGTCGAGGAGCTGCGCAAGGGCCGTTCGCGGGTCCTCGAGAGCGACCACACCCTGATCCTCGGCTGGAACCCGAAGGTCCACTCGATCATCCACCAACTCGCCATCGCGAACGAGTCCCGGGGGCGCAGCAGCATCGTCGTCCTCGCGGCCAGGGACAAGGTGGAGATGGAGGACGCGATCCGCACGTCCGCGGGCAAGCTCGGCAGGACGAGGGTGATCTGCCGCACCGGGGACCCGAAGTCGCTCACCGACCTCGCGCTGGTCGACCCGTCGAGCGCCAGAAGCATCATCGTCCTCGCTCCGGAGGACGCCGCCATGGCGGACGCCGAGGTGATCAAGACCGCTCTGGCCGTCACCAACAATCCGGGACGCTCCGAAGCGTCGATCCACATGGTCGCCGAACTGGCCGATCCGACGAATCTCGAGGTCGCCCGCCTGGTCGGACGCGACGAGGCCCACTGGGTGCTCGGCGCAGAGTTGATAGCCCGCATCACCATCCAGACCTGTCGTCAGTCCGGGTTGTCGGTGGTCTACGGGGAACTGCTCGACTTCGAGGGCGACGAAATCTACTTCACGTCCCAGCCCTCGCTGGCCGGCCGAACCTACTTCGACGCCCAACTGGCTTTCATCGACAGCACAGCGATCGGGCTCGTCCATGGTGAGGAGGTGCTGCTCAACCCGCCGCCCGACACGGTGATCGGTGAGGGCGACCAGGTGATCGTGATCGCCGAGGACGACAGCCTGATCACGCTCGGTGAACCGGGAACACCCGACGACGCGGACCTGAGCAGTCGCCCTTCGGAGTCGTCGCGTCCCGAACGCACGCTCGTGCTGGGGGTGAACCGGGGCCTTCCGCTGATGCTTCGTGAGCTCGACGACTACGTCGCGCCGGGGTCGGTCGTCACGATCATCGCGCCCGCCGAAGCACCGGAGTTGCCCGTGCTGGCCAACCTGTCGGCCACGTTCCACTGCGCAGACCCGACCCGGAGGGCGGTTCTGGAGGACCTTGACGTCGCGGGGTTCGACCACATCATTGTGCTGGCCGACAAGGAGGACCCCGATCCCCAGCGGGCCGACAGCCGCACGCTGGTGACCCTGCTGCAGCTCCGCGACCTCTCCCGAAATGGTGGCTTCGAGCTCAACATCGTCAGCGAGATGCTGGACGATGCGAACCGTGAGCTCGCCGAGGTGACCGAGGCGGACGACTTCATCGTGAGCGACAAGCTGATCGCGCTGATGCTGTCCCAGGTCTCTGAGAACAGGGGACTCACGAAGGTGTTCGAGACCCTCTTCTCCAGCGAGGGCAGCGAGATCTACCTGAATCCGGCGGGCGACTACATCGTGCCGGGACGCGACGTCCCATTCCTGGCCGTGATGGACGCGGCGCGGCGGCGTGGCGAGACGGCGATCGGCTACCGGCTCGCCGCCGACGCCCACAACAGCGCGCTGGGCTACGGCGTGCGCGTCAACCCGGGGAAGGACGAGGAGATCACCTTCACCACAGGTGACAGGGTGATCGTGCTCGCCCTCGGCAAGGCCTGAGGCGGCCGAGCTGCGTCCCCACCCATGACCCGCCATACCCGTGGGGGGTGTTGACGCGCCGGTCGGTCGGGAGGATGGTCGAGGCATGAGTAACGGTGAGCCTGTCGAAGGAGCCAGGCGCCGGGTCCTCGTCGGCGTGGACGGATCGGACGACGGCCTGCGGGCCGTCCGGTACGCCCTCCGCGAGGCGCTCGCCACGGACTCCGACCTGTGGATCGTGAACGTGGCGGACGCGTCCGCCCTGGTGGGTGGTCTGTGGGACATCGTCGTGCCGATCGACGAGATCCGCCAGATCGGCGAGTCGTTCGTTAAGGACGCGCTCGAGGTCGCGGGGACGGAGGGATTCCCCGCGGAGCGCGTCACCACCCAGGTGGTGCCCGGGCACCCCGCGCACGTGCTCGCCGAGCTGAGCGAGCAGGCGGGGATGCTGGTCATGGGCCGGCGGTCCATGTCGGGCCTGGAGCGAATGTTCGTCGGGTCGACGAGCGTGGCCGTCGCGGGCCGCGCCCGGTGTCCGGTGGTGGTGATCTCCGCGTCCTCCACGCCCGAGCGGACCGGCGGCCACGGCGTGGTCGCCGTGGCGATCGGCTCCCTGCTGTCGCACTCGGACGCGCTGGCCTGGGGCGTGCGGGAGGCCACCGTGCGCAACGCCCGGCTCCGGGTCGTGCACGTCGTGCCCGGCGACCCCGGCGTCCGGGCGTCGACCTACGCGGCGGGCACGAAGGAACTGGACGAGCGCCTCGACACCCTCCGCGCTGAACACCCGGACCTCGTGATCGAGTCCGAACTCGCCGCGGGCGCCCCGATCGACGAGCTGGTGGCCCGCAGCCGCGAGGTCGACCTGCTCATCCTCGGGGTGCAGCCGGAACGACTCAGCGGCCTCGCCCGTGGCGTCCTCGCCCACTCGTCCTGCCCGGTCGGCCTGACCCGCTGATCGGGGGCCGCCACGCGCACCGGGGGCGGCGTCGTGCAAGGTGAGCATTTACGCCTTGACCCCGCCGACGCCGAGGAGTTGCCTCGTGACGAGGTGTTCCGGTGTGGTCGCTCGAGCGGCGAGCAGCCCGTCCGGCACCGCAGGGGGCGCAACATGAGCAGGCGATCCATCACGTTCACGGTCGGCACGGCGCTGGCGGCGCTGGTCGTCCTCTTCGGCAGCGCGGGCGATGCGGCCGCCACAGACCCGATTCCCGTGGCTTCGCCACCGGTCCCGGCGCAGGACGCGAAGAAGGTCCAGGCGGCGGCCATCGCCGCGTCCTCCCCTGCGACCGACTTCGTGCCGATCGCACCGTGCGTGATCGTCGACACCCGGCACGGCAACAGCGCCAACAAGACGAAGCTCAAGAACAAGACCTCCCGCAGCTACGCGGTCGCGGGCGGCAGCGACCAGGGTGGGGACGCGGCCGGCTGCGGCGTCCCGACCATCGCGCAGGCCGTCGCCCTGACCGCGGTGGTCGTGAGCCCGTCGAAGAAGGGATCACTCAAGATCTGGGCCGCCGGAGCGGCCGAGCCGACGGCGACCTTTCTCAACTACGGCTCGTTCACGATGTCGGGCAACGGGGTGGTCGCGGTGCGGGCCGGGACCACCCCGGGCCTGACGGTGAAGAACTTCACCGCGACCACCAACCTGGTGCTCAGCGTCTCGGGCTACTACCTGCCGAAGCTCGCGGGCATGGTCGCACCGAACGGGACCATCTACGCCGGCTCGTCCGGCATCGTCTCGGCCGTGAACAACAGCCCCGGTGTGTTCACCGTGACGTTCGACCGCACGATCACCTACTGCACGCCGATGGTCGACACCTACAACGCCGGTTCCGGCGTGTACGGCGCCGCGTACGCGTTCGGAAGCAACACGGCGACGGTATTCACCTGGTACCTCAGCTCAAGCACCCACCTGGAGGTGCCGTACAGCTTCTACTTCTACATCACCGTGACCTGCTGAGCCTCACCAGCTGGAGTGCAGCGGGCGTCCCTCGTTGTAGCCGGACGCGGACTGGACGCCCACGATCGCCTGGCTCGCGAACTCGGTCAGGGTGCGGGCGCCCGCGTAGGTGCACGAGCTGCGGACGCCGGAGGTGATGAAGTCGAGCAGGTCCTCCACACCGGGACGCTCCGGGTCGAGGTACATCCGGGAGGACGAGATGCCCTCCTCGAACAGGCCCGCGCGGGCCCGGTCGAACGCGGACTGCGTGCGGGTGCGGGCCCGGACGGCGCGCGCGGACGCCATCCCGAACGACTCCTTGTACGGGCGGCCGTCGGACGCGTACAGCAGTTCGCCGGGGGACTCGTGCGTCCCGGCGAACCACGAGCCGATCATCACCGCGCCGGCACCCGCGGCCAGGGCGAGGGCGACGTCGCGGGGGTGCCGGACGCCACCGTCGGCCCAGATGCTGCGGCCGGCCTCGGCGGCCTCCTGCGCACACTCCAGGACGGCGGAGAACTGCGGGCGCCCGACGCCGGTCTGCATCCGGGTCGTGCACATCGCGCCCGGCCCGACGCCGACCTTCACCACGTCCGCGCCGGCATCGATCAGGTCGGCGGTCCCGTCCGCGGTGACCACGTTGCCCGCGACGATCGGGACGTTCCGGCCGGAGCCGGCGACGACCGCGCGGCAGCGTTCCACGGCGGCGATCATCCGCTCCTGGTGGCCGTGGGCGGTGTCCATGACCAGCACGTCCGCGCCAGCCTCGAGGAGGGCCTCCGCGCGGTGCTCGACGTCGCCGGAGATGCCGACGGCTGCGCCGATCCGCAGGCGTCCGTCCGCGTCCAGCGCGGGGGTGTAGAGGGCGGCGCGCAGGGCGCCCTTGACCGTCATCAGGCCGACCAGACGGCCGTCCTCGACCGCCAGGGCGGCCTTGTGGCGGCGTGCGGTCAGTTCGTCGAACACCTCGGTGGGGGTCGCCTCGGGTGAGACGACGGTGAGGTCGGTGAGCATCGCCTCGTGCACCTGGGCGAAGCGGTCCATTCCCGCGGCCTCCGCCTCGGAGACCGTGCCGAGCGGGGCCCCGTCCGCGTCGACGACCACGACGAGCCCGTGCGCGCGCTTCGGGAGCAGGTGCAACGCCTCGCCGACCGTCGCGTGCGGGCCGATGGTCAGCGCGGTGTCGAAGACGGTGTGGGCGGCCTTCACCTTGCCGATCGCGCCGGCGACGATGTCGACCGGCAGGTCCTGCGGGATGATCGCGATGCCGCCGCGGCGCGCGACCGTCTCGGCCATGCGGCGTCCGGCGATCGCCGTCATGTTGGCCACGATCAGCGGCAGCGGCAGCGCGAGCGCGTCCGTGGTGGTCAGGTCGACGTCGAGGCGCGAGGTGACGGACGAGCGCCGCGGCGCCATGAAGACGTCGTCATAGGTCAGGTCGTACTCGGGCTTGCCGGTGAGGAAACGCACCGCGCAATCCTACCGGCCCGCGCAACGCCGCCCTCCGAGTCACCGGGACGGCACGATGGGGACGGTTCCCATCGTGCCGTCCCGGGGCGGCCGGGGTGGTGTGGAGATCCCGGGTCAAGCCCGGGATGACAGGAACGCCGGAGGGTGGCAGGGGTGGTGTGGGGATTCCGGGTCAAGCCCGGGAGGCAGCGACCGTCTCCTGCGGAGTCTCGAGCCGCGTACTCGTTCGGCTTCCGCCCACCTCGCCCGGCTTCCGTCCACCGTGAAGTGGACGCTTCTGCGGCGCAGTCGCCTCTTTCGGTCCACCTAGAGCGCTGACGCGGCACCGTCCACCGTGAAGTGGACGCTTCCGGGGCGTAGTCGCCTCTTTCGGTCCACCTTGTCGTGGACGGCCGGCCGCGGACCCGCCCTCCACCCTTGTCATCCCGGCGAAAGCCGGGATCTCCGCGTCCACGGCGCCGACAGTTGAACCGGAGATCCCGGGTCAAGCCCGGGATGACAGGGACGGAGGGTGGCCACGGTAGCGTGGAGATCGGGGCTCAAGCCCGGGATGACAGGAACGCCGGGGAAGGACGGGGTGGCGTGGAGATCCCGGGTCAAGCCCGGGATGACAGGGACGCCGCCCGGGTGGACGGTCGGCGTGACCGGGTCAGCCGTGGACGAGGAGCAGGCCCGGGGAGCCCGTGGCCGACTCGGGGCCGTGGGCGAGCCGCCGGTAGCCCATCCGGCGGAACAGGCGGACGGCGGGAGAGTTCTCGTCGGGGACGAGCGCCCAGTGGACGGGCGCGCCGGACGCGATCATCAGGCGCTTCAACAGCTCGAAGCCGAGCCCGTGCCGCGTGAAGGACGGGTGGACGGCCAACAGTTGCACGGCGAACGCGTCCTCCAGGCCGGCCGCGTCCGCTCCCAGCCGCGCGGCGAGGTCGAGCGACCAGTCGTCGGTCTGCTCGGCCCAGCGCCACCGGTGCCCGTACCCGAACCCGACCAGCTCGCCGACCTCGCGCGCCGTCACGGCGACCACGTCGTCACGGTCCAGGGCGAGGTCGTACAGGGTCGCCGACAGCGCGGCGGCGTCCGACACCCCGGCGTCCCCGGCCGACCGGGACGCGAGCGCGTAGAGGTCCTCGACCTCGTCCGGACCGGGCAGCGCGGACCGCGTCCGCGCCACATCGACGATGGGGCTCAGTGCTTCTCCCCGGACTCGCCGCCCTCGAGCGACGGCACGTCGTGGTCCGCGCCCTCGACCTCGCCGTGGTGCGCGGCGTCCGCGATCTCCGCAGCGGTGGGCTTGGGCACCTGGCCGCCGGCGTACCACGCCGAAAGGCGCTGCCGCAGCCGGCCCACCTTCTTGCCGTTCGGCGTGAGCGCGGGCAACTGCGGGTGCCGGGTGAGCGTGTACGCCTCGGCCTGCGAGATCGGACGGTGCGCCTCGGTGAAGCCACCGTCGGGCGAGCGGACGATCACGCCGGTCTCCGAGCCGTGCAGGACGCGCTCGGCGTCCGCACGCTGCAGCGACAGGCAGACCCGCTTGGTCACGATGAACGCCAGCACCGGCACGGCGAACACCGCCACGCGCATGAAGTACGTCACGGCATTGAGCGAGACGTGGAACTGCGTGGCGAGGATGTCGTTGCCGCCCGCTAGCCAGAACATCGCGTAGCAGGCCATGCCGGCCACACCGATGCCCGTACGGACGGGGGCGTTGCGCGGCCGGTCGAGCAGGTGGTGCTCGGTGTGGTCACCGGTGATCCACGCCTCGATGAACGGGTACAGCGCCAACCCGGTGAACAGCAGGCCCATCAGGCCCATGAACGGGATGAACACGTTCCACGACCACGTGGTGCCCAGGACGTGCCACTCCCAGTTCGGCATGATCCGGATCGCACCCTCGACGAAGCCCATGTACCAGTCGGGCTGCGAGCCGGCGGTCACCTGAGATGGATTGTACGGCCCGAACAACCACACCGGGTTGATCTGCATGAACGCACCCATCAGGATCGTCACGCCGAACACGATGAAGAAGAAGCCACCGGCCTTCGCCACGTAGATCGGGAACAGCGGGTAACCCTGCACGTTGCGCTGGGTGCGGCCGGGGCCGGGCCACTGCGTGTGCTTGTGGTAGACCAGCAGCGCCATGTGGGCGCTGATCAGGCCGAGCAGCAGGCCGGGCACCAGCAGGATGTGCACCATGTAGAGGCGCGGGATCACGATGTCGCCGGGGAACTCGCCGCCGAACACGAAGAACTCCGCCCACGTGCCTATCAGCGGGATCGAGCGGATCGCTCCGTCCACGAACCGCAGGCCGGTGCCGGACAACAGGTCGTCGGGCAGCGAGTAGCCGGCGAAGCCCTCGATCAGCGCCATCGAGAACAGCCCGATGCCGATCAGCCAGTTCAGTTCGCGCGGCTTGCGGAACGCCCCGGTGAAGAACACCCGCAGCATGTGCGCGGTCATGCCGGCGACGAACAGCATCGCCGCCCAGTGGTGGATCTGCCGGACGAGCAGACCGCCGCGCACGTCGAAGCTGATGTGCAGCGTGGACGCGAACGCCTCCGACATCGGGATGCCGCGCATCAGCTCGTAGGTGCCGGCGTACTCCACTTCCGCCATCGATGGCTTGAACCAGATGGTCAGGAAGACGCCGGTGAGCAGCAGGATGATGAACGAGTACAGCGCGATCTCTCCCAGCAGGAACGACCAGTGGTCGGGGAAGATCTTGCGCAGGTTGCTGGCGAGCTTGGCGATGCCGACGCGCTCGTCCACCCACCCTGCCGGGCCGGCGAGCTTGTTGGAGCTCTGCTTCGTCGGCGGGGTGTGCACCTCCAGCGCGGGCGATTCCGGGTTCAGCTCTGCGGGCTTTGCCATCAGCGGTCACCCTCCTGGAAGTCCTTGGACGAGTCGCGCTCGAAGAAGCTCGGCCCGACCGGGACGGTGAAGTCGCTGCGGGCGACGAGGTAGCCCTCCGCGTCCGTGGTGATCGGCAACTGGGGGAGTGACCGGGCGGCCGGCCCGAACACGACCACACCGGAGTTGCCGAGGTCGAACGTCGACTGGTGGCAGGGGCACAGCAGGTGGTGGGTCTGCTGCTCCCACAGGCTGATCGGGCAGCCGACGTGGGTGCAGATCTTGGAGTAGCAGAGGATCCCGTCCACCTGCCAGTCCTTGCGCGACTCGGGGATCCGGATCGAGTTGGGGTCCATCCGAACGACGATGATCGCCGCCTTGGCCTTGGCCTGCTGGTAGGCCGCGCCCTCGAGGTCCTGCAGGTTCTCCGGCTCGGCGTTGACCAGCTGGCCGATCTCGAGCTCGCTGGCCTTGAGCCGGCGGTTGTTGACGTCGTTGACCAGGTGGATGCCCTCGGCCCAGATCGTCTTCTCGATGGTCTGGGCGCGGACGTCGGCGGTCGGCCACGGGCCGAGGTCGGCAAGGCTCACCACGGCGGGGACGACCATCAGGCCGAGCGCGCCGGCGATGCCGGTGCCGAGCAGCTTGCGGCGGCGGACGCCGGAGTCCTCGACGCCGGTGTTCCAGATCGCCGCGGCCTGCTCACGCGCCTCTGGCGGGGAGCCGGCGCTGTGCCGGTCCTCGACCATCTCGGCGTCGTTCATCAGGACGCGCGCCCACTGCACGGCGGACACGCCGATCAGGAGTGCGGCCAGGCCGGCGCTGAACCCGAGCAGGGTGGTCTGCATCTTCAGGTTGGCACCGAACAGCACCAGCTGGGCGTCCTTCGGCACGGCGAAGTACACGACCAGGAACACGAGCACGAGGACGGGCACCGCGGCCAGCAGCCCGACGATCTGGCGGTAGGCGCGGTTCGCCGCCTGCTCGTCGGTGTCGGTGAACCGCGGCGGGTGCTCCTCGATGCCGGGGTCCGCCACGGGTCCGGCCTGCTCGAGTTCGGCCGCGTCCCCGTGCGCCTTCTCGAGGTTGGTGTGGCTCATGCGCGCGCTCCCCTGGTTGCGATCCAGACCGCGAACAGCGCCAGCGAGCCGATGCCGGCCACCCACGCCCAGAAGCCCTCGGACACCGGGCCGATGCCGCCGAGGGTCAGGCCCGCGGACGGGGTCTGGTTCACCTGGTCGACGTAGGCGACGACCTTCTGGACGTCCTCGTCGGGGATCGCCCCGGAGGCGAACACCGGCATCTGGCCGGGGCCGGTCCGCATGGCCTCCCAGATCGTCTTCGCGTCCGCGTCCTGCAGGGACGGGGCGACGACGCCGTTCGGCAGGGCGCCACCGGCGCCCTTGAAGTTGTGGCAGGCCGAGCAGTTGGTGCGGAACAGTTCGCCGCCCTTGGCGACGTCCTCCGCGGTCAGCCCGGACGGGGAGTACTGGTCCTCGTCCGGCGTGGCGGGCCCGGAACCGAGGCTGGCTACGTAGGCCGCCATCGCGGCGATCTCGTCGTCGGTGAAGGTGTTCTCCTTCGGCGGGGCCTGGACGCCGGTGTCCGCGGCGGGCATGCGTCCGGTGCGCACCTGGAAGTCGACGGCCGCCGAGCCCACGTTGGTCAGCGCGGGCGCTCCCTGCTGCGCGAGCCCCTCACCGTTGAGGCCGTGGCACGACGCGCAGTTCACCGCGAAGAGGTCCTTGCCCCTGGCGATGAGTTGCGCGTCCGTCGCGCCCTCGGCCGAAGAACTGGTCGCCGGTGCCAGGGCGGCGTACACCGCACCGACCAGGACCAGGCTCAGCAGGAGCAGGACGGGACGTGCGGCCTTGTGCCGACGCAGGGACCTGCGCGTCGACGAGGACCGCTCTGGCCGCTCTCCTGGGGCCGGGGATCGCATTCAGGTTCCTCCTAGGACTCAGCGCAGCAGATAGATCACGCCGAAGAGCACGACCCAGATCGCGTCGACGAAGTGCCAGTAGTACGAGGTAACAATGGCGTGCACGGCCTGCTCGTGCGTGAACCGCCGGGAAAGGTACGTCCGACCGAGCATCAGCAGAAATGCCACCAGGCCGCCGATCACGTGCAGCCCGTGGAAGCCCGTGGCGAGGAAGAACGCCGACGTGTAGGCGTTCACAGAGGGCACGAAACCCTCGCCGACGAGGTTCGCGTACTCGAACGCCTGGCCGCCGATGAAGATCGCGCCCATCACGAACGTCAGCGTGTACCACTCCCGCAGGCCCCACCCGCCGACCTTCAGCAGCGAGCCGGTGCGACCCACCTGGCCGTGCTCCGCCGCGTGCACGCCGAGCTGGCAGGTGACCGAGGAGAGCAGCAGGATCGTCGTGTTGATCGTCGCGAACCACGGGAAGCTGATCCCGAACCAGTCGTTGAGTAGGTGACTCGAGCCCCACTCCCACATCGGGGTCGTGCCGGCCTTGGCCGCGGCGGCGTTCGTGGTCTCCCGCAGCGAGAAGTAGGCGGCGAAGAGGGCGGCGAAGAACATGAGCTCGCTGGCGAGCCAGATGATGACGCCGACCGCGAGCGGGTCGGGGCGTCCGCGCACGCCGTGCAGCCGACTGGGAGCCACCGGGTGCAGGGCACCGTGCGGGAGGCTGGTCGAGGCACTCAGCGGCGTGGTGTGGGCCATTCCGTCATTATGTCGAAGTGCCGCCGGGATGGGCACTACCCCGGCATGACATTCGGGTGTCGGGATTTGCGCCGGACGTGGGGGAGGCCGTAAGGGGCCCGTCGTTCGTCCCACCCGGAGAGGTGTCCCGCCGGGCGCTCGCCGGTCGCGGGCGCGGGCGGAGTGGCCGACCCGGAACCGTTACGATGGCGCGCAGGCGGACGCGGGGCAGCGACGCCGGATGAGGAAGGCAGATGAAGACGACGGCACGGGTGTTGCTCTACTCCGACGACCGGACCACCCGGGAGCAGGTGCGCCTGACCCTGGGCAGGAAGCTGGCCGCCGATCTGCCCGAACTGGACGTCCTGGAGGTCGCCACCCAGCCGGTGGTCCTTCAGGCGATGGACGCCGGCGGCATCGACCTGGTCATCCTGGACGGTGAGGCGACCCCGTCCGGAGGGATCGGGCTGTGCCACCAGCTGAAGAACGAGATCGAGGACTGCCCGCCCGTGCTGCTGCTGGTCGCGCGGGTCGCGGACGCGTGGCTGGCCACGTGGTCGAAGGCGGACGCGATCACGCCCTACCCGGTCGACCCGGTGCGGCTGCCCGCCGCCGCGGCCGACCTGCTGCGGGCCCGTCTCGCCGCCGAGGCCACCGCGTGAGCTTGACCTGGGCCGGCGTCCTGTCGGACCTGGTCCGCGGCAACGACCTCGACCCGCAGGCTGCGGGCTGGGCGATGGACCAGGTCCTCGCCGGCGACGCCACCCCTGTGCAGGTGGCCGGCTTCGCGATCGCGCTCCGGGCCAAGGGCGAGACGGTCGAGGAGCTCACCGGGCTCGCGAACGCGATGCTCGAGCGGGCGACGCCGATCCAGCTGCCGTCCGAGGCCGTCGACGTGGTCGGGTCCGGTGGCGACCAGGCCTTCACGGTGAACGTGTCGACGATGGCGGCGATCGTGGCCGCGGCGTGCGGCGTCCCTGTCGTGAAGCACGGCAACAGGGCCGCGTCCAGCGCGTGCGGCACTGCTGACTGCCTGGAAGCGCTCGGGGTCGCGATCGACGTGCCGCCGGCCGCGCAGGCGAAGGTGCTGGCCGACGCGGGGATCGTCTTCCTCTTCGCCGCGATGTACCACCCGTCGCTGCGGTTCGCCGCGACCGCCCGCAAGGAGTTGGGCGTCCCGACGACCTTCAACTTCCTCGGCCCGATGGCCAACCCGGCCCGTCCGGCCGCGCAGGCCGTGGGCGTGGCGGACGCCAGGATGGCGCCACTGGTCGCCGGCGTGATCGCCGGACGCGGCCAGCGCGGACTCGTCTTCCACGGCGGTGATGGTCTGGACGAACTCACCACGACGACCACCTCCGATGTCTGGCTGATCCGGGACGGCGAGGTCGTGCAGACCCGGCTCGACCCGACCGAGCTCGGCGTGACCCCCGTCCGCCGCGAGGACCTCGTCGGCGGCGACCCGGCGCACAACGCGCAGGTCGTGCGGGACGTGCTCGGCGGGGCGCCCGGCGCTGTCCGCGACATCGTCGCTCTCAACGCCGCCGCTGCCCAGCTGGCCTTCGCCGGACCTGACCTCTCGACGCCGGTCGCCGAGCAGCTCGCCGGCCCGCTCCAGCGCGCGTACGAGGCGATCGATTCCGGCGCGGCGTCCGCCGTCCTCGACGCCTGGATCGCCGCGACCAAGGCCGCGAAGCCGGCCTGAGCCGCTCTCCGGGCCCGCCTGACGCTCGCGGTCCGGCCAGACCTGTTCGCCGGTCCCGACCCGGACGGCCCCCTCTCGGAGAGCCCATCCACAAACGCTCCCGAAACTCGCAGAAGCTCCCGAAATTTCGGTGGCTTCTGCGAGTTTCGGGAGCAAATGCAACGGGTGGGACGGGTCGCGATCGGGGATGATCGTGGCGTGATCGCGTGCGCGGGGCTCCTGGTCGACCTGGACGGGACGCTGGTCGACCACGTGGGTGCGTCCACGAGGGCTGTCGTGGCATGGGCGAGGCGCCTGCCCGGGTGGGACGGGGACGCGGACGCCGCCGTCCGCCGCTGGCGGGAGCTCGAGGCTGTCCATTTCACCCGGTTCGAGCGCGGCGAGTGCAGCTACGTCGAGCAGCGCCGACGCCGGTTGCGGGGCTTCGACGAGACCTTCGCGCACCTCTCCGACGCCGAGGCGGACGCCCTGTTCGCGGGCTATCGGGTCGAGTACGAGGCCGCCTGGGAGGCGTACCCCGACGCGCTGACCTTCCTGCGTCGCGCCCTGGCCTCGGGGGCGGCGGTGGGCGTCCTGACCAACGGCGACGAGTTCCACCAGCGGCTCAAGCTCACCCGGGTCGGCCTGGACCTCCCGGGGCTGCGCCTGTTCGCGTCCGGAGGGCTCGGCATCGCCAAGCCCGACCCGAGGGCCTACCGCCACGCGTGTGCGGGACTCGGCACACCGCCCCCGCAGACCGTGATGATCGGTGACGACCTCACCAAGGACGTCCTCGGCGCGGAGGCTGCGGGCCTGCTCGCGCTCCACCTCGTCCGGGACGCAACGGGCGATCTCGCTGGCCACGAGTCAGCGGGCCACAACTCCGATCCTTCCGACCCGGTTTGCTCCCGAAAGGCGGCCTTGCTCCCCGAATTCCGGGAGCAAGGCCAGCTTTCGGGAGCAAACGTAACGGGTGGGGCGCGGGGGACAGCTGCGGCCCTGGTGGGCTCGCTCGACGAGGCCGCGGAGCTCTTGTTCGGCGGCTGAGCCCGGTCAGCGGCCGAACAGCTGCTGGACGACCAGGGCGAGGATCGGGCCCAGCAGGAGTGCGGGGCCGTAGGGGAACTCGCCGTCCACGCCGCGCCGGACGCGGGTCGCCAGGCCCCAGATCGCCCCGGCCGTCGTGCCGAGCAGGAACGACCAGAGCACCAGTGTGAGCCCGCCGGTGCCGGCCACCACGCCGATCAGCCCGGCGAGGCGGACGTCCCCGAACCCCATCCGGCCGCCGCTGAGCCGCCACGCCAGCCAGAACAGCGCCGCGGCGCCCGCGCCACCCGCGGCGCCCCACAGGACGGGGGCCACACTGCCCTGCAGCAGGGCCGTGACGGCCACGCCGACGCAGACCAGCGCCAGGGCAAGGTAGCTGAGGCGCAGCGGAAGGTAGGTCGTGCGCAGGTCGATCAGGCCCAGGAGCGCGCCGAGCGCTGCGAACGGCGCCCACGCGGGCCACAGGCTCGGAGCCGTGCAGTCGAGGGCCACGCCCCCGGCCACGGCTGCTGTCGCGAAGACTGTCCAGCGAAACCGCAACGAGTCGAGCTCGATGAACGGCGGCAGGTCCTCGGCCTCCTCGGGGACGGGGAGCCGACGCAGGATCGTGGGGGTGAGCAGTGCGACGACGCCCGCCAGCGCGACGGCCAGCAGGCCGGCCAGCAGCGCGGTGGGCACCTGCGCAGCCTAGCGGGCCGCGCTGCGCCGCAGGCGTCCCAGCCGGACGAGTTGGCCCTCGTCGAGGTCGAGCAGCCGCCGCGCGCAATCGCTGGGGATGCGCCCCGACGCCCGTCCGTCCCGCCCGTACAGGAGTCGCTGCAGGACGGCGGGCTGCACGCCGGCGTAGCTCGCGAGAACCGGCCACGGCAGGCCGGAGAGGTCGAGGAGGCGCCCGACGAGGGCGCGGAAGGGTGCGGCCTGCACCCAGTACTGGTTGTCCACACCGGGAGAAAGTCGAATCCGCGGGGCCCGTGTGAGTGGCCCCCGCGGATTCTCAGCTTCTTCTTCGGTTCCGACCGTTCCGCACGAGGGCACCGGCCCCGTGCGCTCGGCGGATCAGCGCTGGGCGCGGACGAAACCGGCCGCCTGCGCGGCCTCCTCGCTGTCGAACCAGACCTCGGCGATGGTGCGCTCGTACGCGGCGCTCCCCGGGAGGTGGTACTTCATCGAGCGGTCGTTGCCCTTGATCGTGAACCCCTCCGGCGGCTCGTCGCCAACGTACGAGCCGTCACCGTAGGGGCTACCGGCGAAAGGGGCGGCATCGCCGCCCTCGGCCTCGTCGGCCAACTGGTCGAGCTTGTCCTCGATGTCGTCCTTCACGTCCCCGACCTTGTCGGCGAGGTCTGCGGTCGCGTCCTCGGCCTTGTCGCTGACGTCCTTCGCGACGTCGGCAGCCTTGTCCTTCGCGTCCGCGACCTTGTCGGCGAGGTCTGCGGTCGCGTCCTGGGCCTTGTCGCTGACGTCCTTGGCGAGGTCTGCGGCCTCGTCCTTCGCGTCGTCGACGACGTCAGCGACCTTCTCGGCGGCCGCGGACGCCTTCTTCTTCACCGTGTCGGCGACGTCCGCCACCGGATCGGCGACATAGGCCGTCTTCGGCGTGTGCGTCTCCCACCCGGTCGACGGGTCGGCGAACAGCTTGCGCAGCGCCGCGACCACACCGGCGAGCACGGCGCCGGCCAGCAGGATCTTGCCGAAGGTCTTCCAGCCGGACTTCTTCGGCTTCGACACCTTGTCGAGCTCCTTCGCCAGGGCTGCGGACGCGGCGGCGACCTTCAACTCCTTGGCCAGCGGCTGGGTGGCGAGCTCGCGCAGGGCGGCAGCGAGGTGCGGCAGGTAGTCCGCCTGGACCTTCTCGCGCGCGTAGTCGACGGTCGGCGGGATCCTGTGCAGCACGTCCTCCACCGCCGGCTGGACCGCCTTGACCGTGGCATCGACCGCGGGCGACACCTTGTCCAGCGCATCGTCGATGACCGGGTGCACCTTCTCGAAGGTCTCCGAAGCCAGTCGGGCGCCGCGGATGCCGGCGTCCTTCAGCACGGGCCGGACGCGCGAATAGGCCTGGTCGGCGAAATCACCGCCGTCGCGGAGCGCCTGCTCGACGTAGGGAGTGAGGTACTCGACCGCGGTCTGCGTCCCGTCCTCGACCGCGTTGAGCAACTTCTTCGTCTTCACTGTGCCTCCCGGGATGCTCGAATGGAACCACCGTACCCGGTAGCGGGCCCCCTAGACATGGCATCTGTCAGGATGGGGCGACGCTCATCCACCGACTTGTCCGGCACGCGGGCGACGGTAGCCTGCGGTGAGTCTGAACATGTCTGAGAAAGGACCACTCGATGGCCAAGGCCACGCTTCACACCAACCACGGCGACATTGTGATCGACCTGTTCGCCGACCAGGCTCCCAAGACCGTGGCGAACTTCGTCGGCCTCGCGACCGGGACCAAGGAGTACGCCGACCCGCAGACCGGGCAGCGCACCACCGGGAACTTCTACGACGGTCTCACCTTCCACCGCGTGATCGACGGGTTCATGATCCAGGGCGGCTGCCCGCTGGGCACCGGCACCGGTGGCCCCGGGTACACCTTCGGTGACGAGATCCACCCCGACCTCGTCTTCAACAAGCCCTACCTGCTGGCCATGGCGAACGCGGGGCCCGGCACCAATGGTTCCCAGTTCTTCATCACGGTGGACGCCACCCCGTGGCTCAACCGCAAGCACACGATCTTCGGAGAGGTCGCCGACGACGCGTCCCGTGCGGTCGTGGACGAGATCGGCAAGGTCCGCACCGGCCGGATGGACCGTCCCGTGGAGCCGGTCGTGATCGAGACCGTCGAGGTCACCGAGGACTGACTCCCTCACACCGCGACGTTTCCCGGGTTATCGGGGAGGTCCGGCGGCGAAGGATTTCGGAGAGCGACGTTGCCCGGCTTTTCAGGCCTCACCCGAGGCTGAAAAGCCGGGCAACGTCGCTGTTTCACCCGCTGTGTCCGTTCTCAACTGCGAAAGGCCGGGAAACGTGGCGGTCACCCCGGCCGCGCCACACGCGCGTCCCCGAGCGGCGCCGAGGGCTCACGCTTCGGCGGGTCGACCAGCAGCGGCCCGGTCCCGGCCCCCCCCGCGCAGGGCAGGGACCGGCAGGGCGACGCGGAGCCGCTACTCGGCGCCGATCGAGAACGCGGCCTCCAGATCGTGGGTGGAGTAGGCGCGGAACGCGATGTGCGTCTCCGTGCCCTCCACGCCCGGCACCTTGTTCACCTGGTCGGCCACCGTCGTCGCGACCTGGTCGATGGTGCGGACGCGGACCAGCGCGATCAGGTCGACCTTCCCTGTCACCGAGTACACCTCGGAGACCCCGTCGAGGTCGGCGATCTGCTGGGCGACCTCGGGGATACGGGCCACGTCGGCCTTGACGAACACAATCGCGGTGATCATGCGCCGATCCTAATCTGCGCGGACGCCGCCGGGCCGATCCGGACGGGCCAGCTCCAGTCGCCCTCGATCTCGATCAGGCGGACGCCGGGGCGCTCGAGCCAGTCCGCGATCCGCTCGGTCTCCTCGATGATCGCCGCGGGGGCGGGACCGGGCGGCGCGGGGACCCACTCGGCCACGGTGACGGCGTCCCTGGCCACCTGCTGCGGGACCTCGCCGGGCCGGGCGAGGGCGGCGGCGGCCAGGCGGCCGTGGCGCACCACGTGGATCTCCCAGCCGGCCTCCGTGCGACAGGCCGCAACGATCTGGGGGCACGCGGCCAGGCTCGCCAATCGGTGGTGGCGCAACGCCGCGCGGCTGAACCCCTCCAGGCGCTCGGTGAGCACGGCCGCGTCCTCGTAGCGCTGGGCACTCACGAGCCGGCGCAGCTTCGGTTCGACGCCACGCACGACCGGACCCACATCGAGGGTGAGGCAGCGCCGCACCCGCTCGGTCAGCTCGGCGTACTCGGCCGGGGTCACGGCGAGCTCACACGGTGCGCAGCAGCGTCCCATGCCGGCCAGCGCGCAGGCGCTGGTGGGTCGCCGCGGCGACAGCCGGGTCGTGCACTGGCGGATCGGGAAGGTGTCGTACAGCACGAGCATCGCCTGCTCCGCGGCGGCCCGCCGCCGGAACGGCCCGAAGTAGAGGGCGTCGTCGGAGGCGATGGTCCGCACGATCGACAGCCGGGGAAACGGTTCCCTGGTGAGTTTCAGCCACAGTTGACGCTCGGGGAACTTCGAGCGCCGGTTGTAGCGGGGGGAGTGCGCGGCGATCAGCCGCAGCTCCAGCACGTCCGCCTCCAAAGGGGTGCGGCACACCGTGGTCTCCACGGACGTGGCGATCCGGACCATTTCGTCCATCCGGGGCCGGGTCTCGGCCGCGGTGAAGTAGCTCGCCACCCGCCGGTGCAGGTTGCGGCTCTTCCCGACGTAGAGCACCTGGCGCCGCGGCCGTCCGTCCGGGCCCTCGAGGTCGGCGACGAACTGGTAGATGCCCGGGGCACGGGGGACGCCCTGGGCCATGCCCCGCTTCGCGCGCCGCTGCGGCGAGACCCGCCGGGTGAACTCCTGCAGGTCCTCGAGCGTGCGGCAGCCGAGGTTGCCGACCCGCTCCAGGAGCCCGTGCAGGACGTCGACGGTGGCCCGGGCGTCGGAGAGGGCCCTGTGGTTGGGGGTGGTCGCGGCGTGGAAGTGGGCGGCGAGCGTCCCCAACTTCACGTTCGGAACCTCGTCGCGCAGCAGCACCTGCCGGGCGAGCGCGACGGTGTCGACCACGACGGGCTGCGGCCACGGGTAGCCGTGGGCCTCGCAGGCCCGTCGCAGGAAGCCGGTGTCGAAGCCGGCGTTGTGCGCGACGAGGACACAGCCCGCCGAGAACTCCAGGAAGCTCGGCAGTACCTCCGTCACCTTCGGGGCGCCCGCGACCATCGACGGGGTGATGCCGGTCAGCACCGCGACGAGTGCAGGGATGTGCATGTTCGGGTTCACCAGCGTCTGGAACTCGCCGAGCACCTGCCCTCCACGCACCTTGACCGCGCCGACCTCGGTGATCGCGTCCTCAGCGGTGCTCCCGGTCGTCTCCAGGTCGACCACGCAGAACGTGACCTGCGCCAGCGGCAGGCCGAGGTCGTCGAAGCTCGGCTGGAGGACGGCGGCACTGGTCACGATCACGACGCTAGACGGGGCCTGTGACACTGCGGTCGCCGAGGGCGGAGCGTGCGGATCCGCGCGACGGGGGCGGCCCGACCTGACCGAGCGTGCCGGATGCTCAGCAGGTCGGCGCGTCGGTGTGCCAGAGGGTGTCCCCGGCGACCGCGTACAGGTCGTGGCCCACGACGACGGCGGCGGACACGGCGGCGGGAGGCGTCCCGAGGTTGCGCCACGCGTCAGGGCAGCCGAGGTACAGGGACGGAGTCGCAGCGTTCGTGAACACCACGGCCCGTCCGGACGAGGTCGTGGCGACGGCCACCGGGTCGGCGTCGGCCGCCGGTTCGCCGGCCAGCACGATCGGGGCCCCCGGCGCCGGGTCGTCGCCGATCGTGACCGGCCAGACCACAGGGTGTCCGCGCACCCAGCCCGCGACCCAGCAGCTCGAGCCGGTGCCGAGGCAGGAGATCGACGTCGCCCTCGACAGCTGGCCCGCCACGGCCGCGAGGTCACCCGGGACGGGGAGCAGCACTTCGTCCCACGGGCCGCGGACGGCGCCGACGAAGATCGCCGGGAGCTGGGTGAGGCCGCCCTGCAGGCCCACCTCGTCGCCGGCGACGACCAGCCGGCCGCCGAGTTGTGCCAGCGCGGTGAACCCCAGCTCGCGGTCGGCGGAAGAGGTGAGCGCCGGCACCGGGTCCTGCGGGGTCCAGGTCTCGCGCTTGCGCGTCCAGAGCAGGCCGACCGTTCCCGTGGTGGAGGTGCGACTGCCGAAGATCACCGGAGCGCGGTCCACCACGACGGTGCCCAGCAGCGGGCCGGCGTCGTGGCCGCCGAAAGTGAAGAACTCCTGGGGCCGGCTCGTCAGGCCCTCGGCGGCGGAGCCGTCCCAGACCGTGAGCCTGGGGTTGGAGTGGGCGCCGGCGACCATCTTGCCGATCGCGTACACGCGGCGTCCGGAGGCGGTCAGGGCCACCAGGCTCGCCGTCGCCGCGTTGGGGTCGGCCGGGGTGAGCGGGACCTCCGCGGACACGCCTCCGGCCTCGATCACGAACAGCCGGGGCGCGGTGTCGGCGGAGGTCTGGCCGCTGCCGTCCGCCCCGCTCCCGACCGAGCCGCCGGCGAGGAGCGTGTCAGCGTCCGCGGCGAGGGACGCGATCCGGACGCCGTCCGGCAGGGTGACCCGGTCCCACCCGCGCGCGCCCGGTTCCGGGCCGCCCGTCGAACAGCCGGCCAGGACCGCGAGCGCCACCGCAGCGGCGAACACCCTGCTGCGCACGTCTTCAGCGTAGGTGCGGCGCGCGGGGGAGGGGAGTGTCAGAGGCGACCGCAATGCTTGTCGGCATGGACGTACTGCATGTGGATTGCGGCACCTGCCGGGCGCGTGGCCCCGCGTGTGCGGACTGCGTGGTGTCGGTTCTGCTGGGCCCGATGCCGGACGCGCTGGTGCTCGACGACCAGGAGCAGTCGGCGCTGCGAGCGATGGCGGACTCGGGTCTCCTTCCTCCTCTTCGCCTGGTCCGTGCCGACCACGGCGGCCTGTCCGGCACCGGCTGACCCCGAGGGTCCGGGTGGGGTCGTGATCCCGGACCTGACCCGGGATTGCCGGGAGGCGGCTGTCCGCACTGGACGCTGTGCTGGTCGCCAGGGTGGCGGCGGCCCTTCGTGACGCCGTCCCTCGTCCCTCGGGGCGGCTCCTCAGGGACCGTGTCGACTCCGTCATCCCGGGCTTGACCCGGGATCTTCCGGGGTGGCCGTCTGTACTGGACGGGAGCGGCCGGGGTCTTGTCATCCCGGGCTTGACCCGGGATCTCCGGGAGTGGCCGTCTGTACTGGATGGGAGCGGCCGGGGTCTTGTCATCCCGGGCTTGACCCGGGATCTCCGGGAGGGAGCCATTCCGCACTCGACGGGGAGCATGCCTCCTCGACAGGGTGGACCGAATCGGGCGACTACGCCGCAGAAGCGTCCACGACAGGGTGGACGCGGTCGCGTCCACGACAAGGTGGACCGAATCGGGCGAACTCGCCGCAGAAGCGTCCACCTTGAGCCGCCGCTGGTATCTGCTCTCGACAAGGTGGACCGAATCGGGCGACTACGCCGCAGAACTGTCCACGACAGGGTGGACGCGGTCGCGTCCACGACAAGGTGGACGGGAACGGGCGAACTCGCCGCAGAAGCGTCCACCTTGAGCCGTGGCTGGCATCTGCTCTCGACAAGATGGACCGAAACGGGCGAACTCGCCGCAGAACCGTCCACGACAAGGTGGACGCAGGCGTGGCGGCGGCCCTTCGTGACGCCGACCCTCGTTCCTCGGATCGGCTTCTCAGGGACCGTGGGCGGGTGTGGCTCGGGGCTCGGCTCCCAGCGCTACTCCCGGGGCGGTTGGGGCGCGCACCACTCGTCAGCTTGGGGGCGATCAGGCCGAGGGCTACTCCCCCTGGGTTGGGGTGCGCACCTAGAGTGGACGGTCGGTGGGGGACGCCCCGAGGGCTCGCGGGCCGCTCGGAACCGGGCCGAAGGTGCTCCGGGATCCGGACGGAGTTGCCATCCTGAAGTCTCCCCCTTAGGATTTTCTCAGTTTTGTTTCAGCGGGAGGGATTCGGGGCATGGGGGTACAGCAGGGTGCGCGCAACGCGATCGCCGTCGTGGCGGCGACCCTGGTGCTCTTCAGCGGCCAATCGGTGACCACCGCCGTCGCCACCCCCTCTCCGTCGCCGTCCCCCTCGCCCACGTCCACCACGGCAGCGAAGCTCGCGGACGCGAAGGACCAGGTGCAGGCGCTCGAGGAGCAGGCCAGCGAGGTCGGCGAGGACTACGACCAGGCCGCCCAGGCCCTGTCCGACAGCAAGGACCGGCTCAAGGTCCTCCAGTCCGACATCGAGGCGCAGCAGGCCAAGGTCGACGCGCTCGCCGAGCAGGTGCGCGCGATCGCCCTGATGCAGTTCCGCAACCGTGAGGTCGACACCACCGTCCAGATCTTCACGAGCGGCGACCCCGACACGATGCTGGACCGCCTGTCCACGGCCGACAAGGTCGACCAGGACATGAGCGCCACGCTCGCTGAGCACCAGTCCGAGCAGGCCAACCTCGCTGACATGCAGCGGACGCAGGCCGCAGAGACCGCTGCGCTCGCCGACCAGGAGAAGAAGCTCGCCGACCTCAAGCAGGAGGTCCAGGACAAGGTCGACCAGGCGCAGGCCCTCGTCCTGACCCTGACGAACCAGCAGCAGGAGGAGCTGAACGAGGCCGATGGCGGCAGCACCGGCTGGAGCCTCAACGACCTCGACGGCGCGACGGCGAACGCCAAGGCGCTCGCGGCCATCAAGTACGCGGTGTCCAAGGTCAAGAACAGCCAGTACGTGTGGGGCGCGTCCGGCCCGAACAGCTTCGACTGCTCGGGGCTCATGCTCGCCTCGTACCGTGCCGCGGGCATCAGCCTCCCGCACTCGTCGCAGGCCCAGTCCCACCTCGGCCGAGCCGTGTCGAGGAGCGAACTCCAGCCCGGTGACCTGATCTTCTGGTACCACCCCGTGCACCACGTCGGGATGTACATCGGCAACGGCAAGATCGTCCACGCCCGCAACACGCGTTCCGACCTGGTGATCCAGACGCTCGCCTCGTACCCGGCTCCCTGGGCCGGTGCCCGCCGGATCGTCGGCTGAGCCGGCGCCACCGGTTCCGACGTTCCCACCGGGCCAGCGGGGACGCCCTCCGCTCCACCCCTTCCTGACTGCGGTGCTGGTCGCGGCCGTCCTGGGCGCTGCCAGCGGCTGCACGGACCCCGTCGCCCCGACCGTTCCGGTCGCTGCCACGACGACCAGTTCGGCCGCGATCGCCGAACGCCTCGACGCGGCGATCGCCACCGGCTCCCAGACCGGGTTCGTCAGCGCGTTCTCCAGCGACGACCGGACGCGGGCGGTCGCGAGCAGCGGGTTCGGTGTCCTCACCGCGGGCTCCGCGTCCCTGACCTCCCCGGCGGACGGGCGGCTGCGGGCGGACTACCGGCTACCCGGTGATCGCGGGCCGGCCGCAGAGACCGTCCGTTTCACCCTTGAGCCGGGCACCGACCGGATCGCCTCGATGACCGCGGACGGCGACACCCTGCCACTCTGGGCCTACCCCGACGTCGTGGTCACGCCCGCGACGTCCGGCACCCTCGTCTCGGTGTCGCTGGACGCCGCCTCGCGCACCGGGTGGGCCGATCGACTCGACCGCGCGGCCCGCGTCGTCGACGCGGCCGGCGTCGGCCAGGGCTGGACGGGCGGCCTCGTCGTGGAGGTCCCGCCGCAGGGGCGCTTCGGCGAGGTCAGCGGCGCCTCCGCGGACGACGCGTCCGCCATCACGGTCTGCGGCAGCGGCACCCCGCGGATCGTGGTGAACCCCGCGGTCCTCAGCCAGCCCGCCGAATGGCTCGACAGCACGCTCGTCCACGAGGCCGTGCACGTGGCCACGAACTCTGCGTGCGTCGCGTCCGGCGCCTCGCTGGGCTGGGCGGTCGAGGGACTGGCCGAATCGGTGGCCGCGGCGTCGGATCGGGGCACGGCGTCCCGCAACCGTGCCCTCGTGGTCGCCCACCTCAAGGAGCACGGCGTCCCCGACGCCCTGCCCGCCGACCCCGAGAGCCTCACCGACTACGCGCTGGCCCAGTTCGCCGCCGACCAGGTCCGCGCGCACCTCGGCGCGGACGCCGACGAGTTCTGGCAACGGGCGATCCATGACGCCGACAGCGTCAGCTCCGCGGAGATCGCTCGGATCACCCGCTGGTACCGGGACGCGCTGGCCGACCTCGCCTGAGCTCCGGCCGCCGATGGCACGCCAGGAACCGTCCCCAACGTGCCGGAACCGCGCGTCAGCCGGAGTGGGCGGCGAAGAACTCCAGCGACTCGGTGAAGATCTGCTCCTTGTCGTGGTCCATCGTCGCCACGTGGTAGCTGCGGCCCAGGACGCGCTCGGAGATCTCGTTGCTCGACACGTGGCTCATCACGAACGCGGTGGACGCGGCGGGGACGACGTGGTCGGTCGCGGAGCGGAACAGCAGCAGCGGGCAACTG
Source organism: Propionicimonas sp. (assembly GCF_049840635.1). GTDB lineage: Bacteria > Actinomycetota > Actinomycetes > Propionibacteriales > Propionibacteriaceae > Propionicimonas. The sequence goes on along the minus strand of NZ_JASGKL010000005.1, from coordinate 835,133 downwards.
ACCAGGTCGAGGCAGGCGCGCACGTCCACCCACATCCGCATCATCGAGTGGGCGGCCTTCAGCGGCGTCCGCTCGTAGGCCATCTCGTCGACGTGCTCGGCGGCGATGTCCGACCCGATGGCCTTGGTCGAGGCCATCACCTTGCTCACGACGGGCACCGCGCGCATCTTGGGGTAGCCGAGGACGGCGGGGTTCACCAGCACCAGGCCCGCGACGTCGTCGGGGTGCTTCTCCGCGAGCCGCAGCGCCAGCGCGCCGCCCATGCTCAGGCCCGTGACGAACACCACGTCGCAGGACGCCCTGAGTTCGCTGAACGCACGCTCCGCCGCGGCGTACCAGTCGCGCCAGCCCGTGAGGTTGAGTTCCTCCCAGGACGTCCCGTGGCCGGGCAGCCGTGGCAGCGACACCCGGTAGCCGGCATCGGCGGTGACCTGTGCCCATTCCCGCAGCGACCACGGCGACCCGGTGAACCCGTGGCAGAACAGCACGCCCACCGTGCCCTCGCCGCTGTGGAACGGCTGCGCGAAATCGCTCACCTGCATGGCGTCATCGTAGGCTGTCCGCCGTGTGGTACGCCTTCTTCAAGAACGTGCTGTTCCGGCCCGTCGTCCGGTTCGGTTTCAAGGCCCGGATCGAGGGTGAGGAGAACATCCCGGCGACCGGAGGGGCGCTGCTCGCGAGCAACCACCTGGCCGCCGGCGACACGTTCGTCCTGCCGGCGATGATGGAGCGCACGCTGACCTTCCCCGCCAAGGCGGAACTCTTCGCCGGCAAGGGCGGGCTCGGGGCGAAAATCGTTGCCTGGTTCCTGAAGGCGATCGGGCAGGTGCCGCTGGACCGGTCCGGCGGTCGGGTGAGCCTCGCCGGCCTCGGGCCCGTGCTCGAGGTGCTCGACCACGGCGGGCTGGTCGGCATCTACCCCGAAGGCACCCGCTCCCCGGACGGCCGCCTCTACAAGGGCCACACCGGCGGAGCGAGGATGGCGCTCGCCGCCGGCGTCCCGGTGGTGCCGGTGGCGATGTTCGACACCCAGGCCGTGCGGACGCGGATCGGCATCCCCTGGATCCGCCGGCCGCGGATCGTGGTCGGGAAGCCGCTCGACTTCTCCGCCTACGCGGGCCTGTTCGACGACCACCGCGTGCTGCGCTGGGTGACCGACGAGATCATGGCGGCGATCCAGGACCTGTCCGGCCAGACCTACGTCGACGCCTACGGCACCTCGGTGAAGGGCGGCTCGCTGTCGGCCGCCGAGGCGGACGCCCGGATCCTGCCCCGTCCCGGCTCCGGCACCCAGCCGCCCGCCGTTGGCGCCGGCGGGCTATCCTGACCGCCGTGTTCGAAGCGATCCCGTCCCTGGCCGAACTGCACCGTCTGGGCGCCGCCCAGCAGCCGGCCTATGCCGACGCCGCCGAAGTCGCCCGCGTGCAGGACGCGCTTCGCCGCCGGCCGCCGCTGGTCTTCGCCGGTGAGTGCGACGAACTCCGCGGCAAGATCGCCGACGTCGCCGCCGGGCGGTCGTTCCTGCTGCAGGGCGGCGACTGCGCGGAGACGTTCGAGTCGGTGACGGCGGCGAACATCCGCAACAAGCTGCGGGTGCTGCTCAGCATGGCCGTGGTGCTGACCTACGCCGCGCAGGTGCCGGTGCTGAAGGTCGGCCGGATCGCCGGGCAGTACGCCAAGCCCCGCAGCCGCGACACCGAGACCCGCGGCGACGTCACGCTGCCGGCCTACCGCGGCGACGCGGTGAACGCGCTGGCGTTCGACGCCGCGTCCCGCCGACCCGACCCGGACCGGCTGCTGGAGGTCTACAACCACTCCGCGGCCACGCTGAACCTGCTGCGTGCGTTCGTGAAGGGCGGCTACGCCGACCTGCGCGCCATGCACGGCTGGAACGCCGACTTCGTCCACAACTCCAACGTGGAGGCCCGGTACGAGGAGCTGGTCGACGAGATCAGCCGCGCGCTGGCGTTCATGGTGGCCTGCGGCGTCGACAACGAGTCGTTCCGGACGGTCGACTTCTACTCCAGCCACGAGGCGCTGCTGCTGGAGTACGAGCACGCCCTGACCCGGATCGACTCGCGCACGGCCACCCCGTACAACACCAGCGCCCACCTGATCTGGGTGGGCGAGCGGACGCGCCAGCTCGGCGGCGCGCACATCGAGCTGCTCCGCCACGTCCGCAACCCGATCGGCATCAAGCTGGGGCCGTCGGTCACCGGGGACGAGGCCGGAGCGCTGGTCGACCGGCTCGACCCCGACCACGAGCCCGGGCGGCTGACCGTGATCACCCGGATGGGCGCGGAGCGGATCCGGGACGCGCTGCCGCCGATCGTCGAGGCCGTTGAGAGCACCGGCCGCAAGGTCGCCTGGGTGTGCGACCCGATGCACGGCAACACCTTCGAGACCGCCACCGGCTACAAGACCAGGGCGTTCAGCCAGGTGGCGGAGGAGTTGAACGGCTTCTTCGACGTCCATGAGGCGCTCGGCACGTGGCCGGGCGGCGTCCACGTCGAGCTGACCGGTGACGACGTGACCGAGTGCGTCGGCGGCGTGGACGAGCTGGCAGAGGCCGACCTCGCCAACCGCTACGAGACCGCCTGCGACCCGCGGCTGAACCGCAACCAGTCGCTGGAACTGGCGTTCCTGATCGCCGACCGGCTGACCAGCGGACGGATCCGGCGGGTCAACCCGGTCCAGGAGTTCCTCGCGGAGGATTTCTGAGGATGATCGACCTGCGCAGTGACACCGTCACGCGGCCCACGCGCGGCATGCGCGAGGCGATGGCCGCGGCCGAGGTCGGCGACGACGTGTACGGCGAGGACCCGGCCGTCAACGCGCTCGAGGCGCGGGTGGCCGCCCTCCTCGGCCACGAGGCCGGCCTGTACTGCACGACCGGCTCGCTGGCCAACCTCCTCGGCGTGTGGTGTCTCGTCCAGCCCGGCCAGGAGGTGGTCTGCGACCGGCAGGCGCACATCGCCAGGGCCGAGATGGGCGCCCACGGCGCACTGCACGGGATCACGATGCGCACCTGGGACTCCGCGGACGGGGTGACCGACACCGCGACGATCGCGCGCACGATCACCCCCGACGCCGGCCCGTACCTGGTCTCGACCGCCGCGGTGGCGCTGGAGAACACGCACAACTTCGGCGGCGGCACCGTCCAGCCGTGGGACCACCTCGTCGAGGTCTCCGCGCTGTGCAGGGACGCCGGCGTCGGCCTGCACCTGGACGGGGCGCGGCTGTGGAACGCCCACGTCGCGACCGGGGTGCCGCTGGCCGACTACGGGCGGCTGTTCGACACCGTGAACGTGTGCTTCTCCAAGGGGCTGGGCGCCCCCGTCGGCTCGATGCTGGTCTCCTCCGCGGCGAACATCGCGCGCGCAAGGGTCCAGCGCAAGCGCCTGGGCAGCGGCTGGCGGCAGGCCGGCGTGCTCGCCTCGGCCGCCGACTATGCGCTCGACCACCACCTGCCCCGGCTGGGCGAGGACCACGCGGCCGCGGCGGCCTTCGCCGCGGAGGTGTCCGCGTCCGCGCCGGACGCGGTCGAGCTGTCCGCGGTGGTCACCAACATCGTCGTGCTCGACACCGGGACACTGCCGGCCGCAGAGGTGGCGCGCAGGGCCGCTGATGCGGGCGTACTGGTTTCCGCGCTCGGCGCGCACATGGTGCGGGCGGTGACCCACCAGGAGGTGTCGGTCGACGACGCCACGACCGCGGGACGCGTCCTCGGAGCCCTCCTCGCCGGGGTCCCGGCGACGTGAGGGCCGCGGTGCTGGGCTCACCGATCGCGCACTCGCTGTCCCCGGTGCTGCACGCCGCCGGCTACGCCGCCCTCGGGCTCTCGGACTGGAGCTACGGGCGCCACGAGGTGCGCGCCGAAGGGCTCCCGGACTTCCTGGCCGGGCTGGACGCCGACTGGCGCGGCCTGAGCCTGACCATGCCGCTGAAGGAGGCCTGCCTGGAGCTGGCCGCCGAGGTGACGCCGCTGGCCGCCCGCGCCCGTGCCGGCAACACCCTCGTGCGGCGCGAGGACGGCAGATGGCTGGCCGACAACACCGACATCCCCGGCATGGCGGACGCGCTGCGTCCGGTCTGGGACGCGGCGTGGCGACGCGTCGCCGTCCTCGGTGCCGGGGCCACCGCCCGATCGGCACTGCTCGCGCTCACCGACCTCGGCGTGACTGCCATCGACGTGTACGCCCGCGACCTCGGCAAGGCGTCCGCACTGGAGGCCTGGGCGCCGCCCGGGGTCGAGATCACCCCGTTACCGCTGGCCGAGTGGCCGGCGGGGGAGCAGCCGGTCGTGGTCTCGACACTCCCTGCCGGGGCACTCGACGACGTCGCCCTGCCCTCCCCGCGGCTGGGCCTGGTCTTCGACGTGGTCTACGCCGGCTGGCCGACCCCGCTCGCCCGGTCCGCGGAAGCGGCGGGCATGGCCGTGGTCGGCGGCCTCGACCTGCTCGTCCACCAGGCCGCGCGCCAGTTCACGCTGTTCACCGGCAGGGGGGCACCGCTGGACGCCATGTTCGCCGCAGGGCGGGAGGCGGTCGGCGGAGGGTCCGGGGCAACGCGGGAACAGCCCGGGTCGCCCGCACCGGAGGAGTCGGCATGATCGTCCTGGTCGGCTTCATGGGCGCGGGCAAGACGACCGTCGGTCGGCTGCTGGCCGGCGAGCTGGGGGTGCCGTTCGTCGACGCGGACGAGGCGATCGAGGCCGCGCAGGGACGCAGCGTCCCCGAGATCTTCGCCGCCGAGGGCGAGGAAGGCTTCCGCCGGATCGAGGCGGAGACGATCGCCGGGCTGCTGGCCGCCGACGACATCGTGCTCGCCCTGGGTGGGGGCGCGCTGGGCAGTGAGCGCGTCCGGGACGCGGTCACCGCCCACCGGGTCGTCCTGCTCGACGTCCCGCTGGCCGAGGCGCTGGCCCGGGTCGGCGGGGACACCAACCGCCCGATGCTGCGCAACCCCGACCTGCCCGCCCTCTACGAGGGCAGGCAGCAGGCCTACCGGGACGCCGCCCACCACGTGGTCGGCGCCGACGGCCTCGCTCCACGCGAGGTCGTCGACGCCGTCCTGGCAGCGCTCGGACGCCACGACCTCACTTGATCGTGAAGGCCACCTTCTTGCTGCCGGTGACGTAACCCGGCGCGACCAGGTCGAACCACGCAACCGACGAGCCGGACTTGAGCTTGTACCGCAGCGCGCCGGAGACCTCGTCGCGCACGGGGAGCGCGTCGAGGTCGGCCAGCAGGTCGTCGAAGGTCTCCTCGGAGTCGGAGTCCTCGGACCAGTCCTCGCACTCGTCCTCGTCGCAGAACTCGTCCGCGTCACTCGTCGCCTGCAGGGTGAACGTCCCGCTGGTCTTCGCCTTCTTCGACAGCTTGGCGGTGAACGGGTCCCCGTAGACCTTGCCCTTCGGCGTGTCGTTCGTGACCACGGAGTACACCGGGCGGAGCTGGTAGGTGGTGGCCGCCTTGAGCTTCGCCCCGCTCAGGGTGCTCCAGCTTCCCGAAGTGCCCTGGACCTGGACGCCGGAGGCCCGGTAGGACAGGGCGTCCGCGCTGAGGAGTTGCAGGGTCACCGTGACGCCCGTGATCGTGACATCCTCGAGGCCGCTGTCGCCGATCGTCCAGACATCCTCGGCGGGGTAGGTCGCCGCGGCGTCGGGGAAGTAGTAGGCGTCCTCGACGTACATCGAGTTCGTGAGGCTCTGCTGTTCGCCGGACTCACGGGTGAACTCGATCGTCCAGCTGATCTTCGCCGTCCCCGAACCGTACTGGTCGAGCTGCTCGTACGCCGCCTGGCCGACGAGGGCGCCCACGGCGGACGCCAGGACCTCGGGGTCGGCGACGTCCATGCTGTAGGTGTCCACCGGTGTCCCTGCGGCGTTGGTCACGTTCACCGTGACGGGCGTCGCTGTGGTGGTGCCCAGCGCTCCGCGGATCCCGAAGTAGCGGTCCTGGGTGATCGTGCCCACGGGCTCACCGAAGGCGGACACCTGCTTGTACGACCCGTAGGTTCCGGTCGCGTCCGGGACGATCAAAGCGGTGGACGCGTTGGACATGAACAGGTTGGTCTTGCCGGCGAAGTTCATCGGGTGGCCGAAAGCCCACACGGTGTCGCCACACACGGCGGTCACGGTGCCGACGGCACTGGCGATCAGGTCGCCGCTGGTGTAGCTGGCCGCGATCGTGCCGCCCGCGACCAGGGGTGCGGTCAGGTCGTCGTTCACGGCGGCGGCGGGCAGGAACGTCCCGCTGCGCAGCGAGGCCGCCGCCTTGGCCGTGCGCGGCGTGCGGGCCAGCGTCCGGTTGGTGAAGGCGTTCTGCTGGGTGCCGGCCGGGCCGGCCACCTGGACCGTCTTCGCCGGTGCGAACGTGCTGCCGGTCAGCGCGGAGGTGGTGGCGGCCGTCGCGGTGCGGAGGTTGGCGGCGCTGACCCGGATCTTCGTCGACGCGGTGCCCAGTGCCGTGGTGCCGATCGTCTTCATGTACTCCGCAGGCGTGACGCCCGCGACCGGAAGGTTGTCGCCATTGAGCGAGTAGGAGACCGCGCCGATGAGGCGTCCGTCGGTCGTGTAGACCGGGGAGCCCGACATGCCGGCCCAGATGCCCGCGGCCTTGAGGCCGGCGGTGCCGTCGATGACGGGGCTGCTCAGCGTGAACAGCAACATGTCCTTGCCCTTGCCGAGGCCGTCGGCGATGTAGCCGGTGTAGGTCCCGGTGAAGCCGCTCGGGGTGGTGCCGCTGGTCACGGTGAGACCGGTGACGGCCGTCCCCGCGCTGAACGACTCCACCTCCGAGACGGGCGCGTACGGGACGGTGTCGTCCGCGCAGAAATAGGTGGTGGCGGCGTGCGCGGCCGGCGTCCCTGTGAAGCTGAGGCCGATCGCCAGGGCTCCGGCCGCGAGGCCTGCCAGCAATCGGGACGGGCGGGGCCTGGATCCCCGGGATGGGTGGGTCATGGTTGGATTCCCTTCGTGTGTGCGCTCGCGGCGACGCGGTCGCGTCACCACTCTGAACCGCGACGGCCCCTTCCGGATACGACACGCAGGAAGTCGGACGGTTTCGTGCACCCGGTGGCACGCATCGAACCCGCCCGGTGTTGCACCCGTAGCCTGTCATCCCGGGCTCGACCCGGGATCTCTGGCAGCTGTCCGTGTCCCTGTCATCCCGGGCTTGACCCGGGATCTCTGGTCGGGGTGGGTCGGCAGCGTCGCCGGGGATCCCCGCGTTTGCGCCGGCGGGCGTCAGGCGCGGGAGCGGCTGATCTCGTAGAGGGCGATCGCCGCGGCCACGGACGCGTTGAGCGACTCGACCGCCGACGTGATCGGGATGTTGGCCAGGACGTCGCAGTTCTCGCGCACCAGCCGGGCCAGGCCCTCACCCTCGGAGCCGACCACGAGCAGCACCGGGCCGTCGATGCCGGGGAAGCCGGCCACGTCGGTGTCCGCGCCGCCGGCCAGGCCGACGACGGTGAAGCCCGCGTCCGCATAGGCGCGCAGCGTGCGGTTCAGGTTCGTCACCTGCGCCACGGGGACGCGGGCCGCCGCGCCGGCGGAGGTCTTCCACGCCGCCGCGGTCATCTGTGCGGACCGGCGCTCGGGGATGACCACGCCGTGCGCGCCGAACGCGGCGGCGCTGCGGATGATCGCCCCGAGGTTGCGCGGGTCGGTGATCGAGTCGCATGCGACGACCAGCCCCGGGGTGTCGGAGTCGAGCGCGTCGGCCAGCACGTCCTCGGCGTCCGCGTACTCGAACGGCGGCAGCTGGAGCGCCACGCCCTGGTGGACGCCGCCGCCGGTCAGCCGGTCGAGCTCAGAGCGCGTTGCCTGCAGCAGCGGGATGCCGTGCTCGGCGGCGAAGGTGAGGATGTCACGGAGCCGGTCGTCCCGCTCGACGCCGTCGGCGACGTAGGCGCGCTTCACCGGCAGGCCGGCCTGCAGCGCCTCCAGGACGGGGTTGCGCCCGATCACCCAGTCCGAACCCGCGGTGGCCGTGCGCGACCGCGACGAGGACCCGCCAGAGCGCGAGCCCTTCGGCTTCCCACCGGTCGTGCGGCCCGGCTCCTCGGGGCGGCGCTTGCGGTACGCCTTGTGGTAGGGACGGTCCTCCGCCTTCGGCGTGGGACCCTTGCCCTCGAGGCCGCGGCGGACGCGTCCACCCGAGCCCGCGGGCGTGGTCTTCCCCTTCTTGCGGACGGCGCCCTTGCGCTGGCTGTTACCCGGCATCTCTTCTCACTTCTCCAGGGACCAGCGCGGGCCGGTCGGGGTGTCCTCGACCTTCAGGCCGATCGCGGCGAGCTGGTCGCGGACCGCGTCCGCCGCCGGCCAGTCCTTGCGGGCCCTGGCCTGTTGGCGCTGCTCGAGCAGGGCGGCGACCAGCCCGTCCACCACGGGCTTCAGGTCGTCGGTCGCGGTCTGGTCGTCCCACTCCGGCGCGGAGGGGTCGAGACCCAGCACGCCGAGCATCGAGCGGACGGACGCGTACGCCGCGATCGCCTTCTGCGTGTCGCCCGCGTCCAGCGAGACGTTGCCCTCCTTGATGACGCCGAACAGCACGGCCAGCGCCCCCGGGGTGCCGAGGTCGTCGTCCATCGCCGCGGCGAAGGCGTCCGGGAGTGCCTCCCGGGGCGACCAGGCCGTCCAGCCCGCGGAGATCGCCTCCGCCCGGTCCAGGAAGGAGTCGATCCGGGACAGCTGCGCCGCGGCCTCGCCGAGCGAGGCGTCCGACAGCTCGATCGCCGAGCGGTAGTGCGGGCCGGCGAGGTACAGCCGAACCGCGCGTCCGCCGTAGGCCTCCACGGCGGCGAACACGTCCGCGGTGTTGCCCAGGGACTTGCTCATCTTCTCCCCGGCCATGGTGACCCACGCGTTGTGCATCCAGTAGGACGCGAACGGTCGGCCCGCGGCGCGGGACTGCGCGAGTTCGTTCTCGTGGTGCGGGAAACGCAGGTCGAGGCCGCCGCCGTGGATGTCGAAGGCATCACCGAGGTACTTGCCCGCCATGGCCGAGCACTCCAGGTGCCAGCCGGGACGGCCGCGTCCCCAGGGGGTCTCCCAGGCCGCGGTCTCGGGGTCGCCCTGCTTGTGTCCCTTCCACAGCGCGAAGTCGCGGGGATCGCGCTTGCCGCGGGGGTCGGCGTCCTCCGCGGGCTCCATCTCGTCCACCTTCATGCCGGACAGCTGGCCGTAGGCCGGCCACGACAGCACGCTGAAGTACACGTCCCCCGACCCGTCGGCCGCCGCGTAGGCGTGGCCGCGCTCGATCAGTTCGGCGATCAGGGCGACCATCTCCGGCACGTGGCCGGTGGCCCGCGGTTCGTACGTCGGCGGCAGCAGCCCGAGCGCCCGGTAGGCACGGTGGAAGACGCCCTCGAACTGGTAGGCGTGGGCCCACCACGGACGCGAAGCCTCCGCCGACTTGATCAGGATCTTGTCGTCGATGTCGGTGATGTTGGTGATCATCGTCACCTCGTTGCCCGAGGCCTCCAGCCAGCGGCGCAGGACGTCGAAGTTGACCTCCTTGCGGATGTGGCCCAGGTGCGGGGACGACTGCACGGTCGGGCCGCAGCAGTAGATCGAGACCTTGCCGGGCTGCAACGGCTGGAACTCGACCACGGCGCGGCGCGCGCTGTCGTACAGGCGGAAAGTCACCCGGGCATCCTATCCGGACGCGCTGGAGCCCTCAGCCCGGCGACGCACGACCGCCCAGAGTCCGCTCGACAAGGCTGATCGCCTCCGCGGAGCTCAGACCGAGTTCGCGGACGCGCCGCGCGTACTCGGCCGCGGCCTGCCGGGCCGCCCGGCCGGCCTCGTCCCCCGCGACGAACGTGCCGGCGCGCCCCCGGGTGTCGAGGACGCCGGACGCCTCCAGCTCGCGGTACGCGCGGGCCACCGTGTTCGGGGCCAGGCCGAGGTCGTCGGCGAGCCGACGGACGGTCGGGAGCTTGTCGCCGGGGTGCAGTTCGCCCGCCGCGACCAGCGCGGAGAGTTGGCGCTTGATCTGGTCGTAGGGGGCCTCGGCGAGCGAGGTGTCGATGGTGATCACGCCGTCGCCGCCTCGACGGTGATGGTGTCGCCGTCCGCCAGCGTGGGCCAGAGCCGGTGCCGGGTCCAGGTCATCCCGTAGGCCCGGATCCGCTTCGTGGCGATCCAGAGCACCAGCAGCAGCACGCCCGCGACCTGGAGCAGGGCGGAGGCCACGGGGTCAGGGACGAACCGCCACGTCACGACGATCGTCACGTAGCCGCCGAACCAGGCCGGCGCCTGGAACGCGGTCCCCGCGACGTCGGCGCGCCAGGCGTCCAGCGCGTAGAGCTCGGCGGCGTCGCGGGCGGGCTGTGGACGCCTCGCCGCACGCCGGCCGTTCCACTCCGACGCCAGCACGGACGCCACGACGCCGATCGACGGCGCGGTCCCCACCGCCGTCACGGCGGGCGGGGCCCCGGCCAGCAGGACGAGGACGATTCCGGCCAGGCACACGGCCCCGGACGCCCACGCGCACCAGCGGACGGGCGGGAACACGTAGTCCCTCAGGCTGACGGCGCGCGGGCGTGCGGACCGGGTCGGGCCCACCTCGAACCACGGCCGGGAGAGTTGCCAGGAGGCCGTGAGGGCTGCGACCACGCCGAGCGACACGCAGAGCGTCATCACGACCGCCCGCACGACGCCGTCGCCGGCCTGGACGAACGCCACCGGCAGGGCGACCAGCGAGAGCAGGAGCAGCAACACGCCGTCCAGGCGACGCCGACGCGCGAGTGCGGTGTCGACGGCGGTGGCGACGTCGGGTGTCAGGACGGCGAGGTGCTTCTCCGCCCAGGTCCGCACCCGTCGCTCCCTGCGCGCGACGGAGGCGGGCCAGAACATCGTGGCCGCCCCGACGAGCGGCACCAGGACCAGCGTGGCGAGGGTGAAGAGCGAGAGGGTGGTCGCACCGAACGGCATGTTCAGATGCTACAGAAGTCAATGGTCTGTAGCAATGCAAAGCCTGCGACAAAACGAGGAGGGTCAGCGGCGACGGGCGCGGAGGGCGTCGATGTCGAGGAAACCGGCGGGCACGGCAGGTTCCGCGTCCGCCGCGGCCTCCCACGGGTCGACGGGCATCGGCCCGTCGTCGTCGATGAAGCCCTGGGACGGGTCGTAGGGGTTGGCGAGCTGGCGCTCCTCGCCGATCGGGCGGGTGTCGTTCATGGCCTCGTCCGGCAGGCGGCGGAGGATGTCGTTGACGTAGCCGTGCGCGGCCTCCACCAGCGGCACCTCGCGGTTCTGCCGCTGCGACGCGTACCAGCGGTAGTCGAGCACCTCGTGGTAGAGCTGGGCGCTCTCCCGCTTCCCGCGCAGCTCGGGCGGCACGGCCGTCACGACGGGCTGGAAGCACTCGGTCAGCCACTGGTGCGCGACGACCGCCTCGTCCACGTGGCCCTGGTTCGTGCGGGCACGGAACGTGTCGAGGTCGTTCAGGAGGCGCCGGGCCTGGTGCTCCTCGACGTCCAGCCCCGTGAGGCGGAGCAGGCGCCGGGTGTGGTGCCCCGCGTCCACGACCTTCGGCTGGATCTTGATCTGCGAACCGTCGGGCGAGGTCTCGATCGACAGCTCCGCCACGTCGAAGCCGAGCGCGTTCAACCGCCGCACCCGGTTCTCGATCCGGAACACCTCCTCGTCGGAGAACTCCTCGACGCCGGTCAGCTCGGCCCACAGCTCGCGGTAGCGGGTGAGGATCGACTCGACGAGCTTCGCGGGGTCGAGGGACGCGTCCAGCATCTGCCCGGCCTCGAGGTCGCAGAACTCCCCGTACAGGTTGGTGGTGGCGATCGCGAGGTCGTGCTCGCGCTGTCCGGCGGTGAGGGTCTCGTGCATCTCCGCGGTCTCGGCGTCGACGAGGTACGCCGCGAACTCGCCCGCGTCCCTGCGGAACAGGATGTTCGACAGGGACACGTCGCCCCACAGGAACCCGACCAGGTGCAGGCGGGCGAGCAGCACGACCATCGCGTCCAGCAGCCTCCCGACGGTGTCGGGGCGGACGCCCTGGGCGAACAGCGAGCGGTAGGGGAGCGAGAACTCCAGGTGCCGGGTGATCAGGACGGGGTCGAGCTGCTCCCCGTCCGCTCCGACCCGGCCGGTGACGACCGCCAGCGGTTCGACGGCGGGGGTGTCGGTGCGGTGCAGGTCGGTCAGCATCCGGTACTCGTGGATCGCGAGGTCCTCGATGACCTCCTTGGCCGCGTACACCGAGCTGCCCACCTTGATGAAGCGGACGACGTGCCGGGAGATGCCGCGGGGGAGCGCGACCAGGTGCTCGGTCGGCCACTGCGCCAGCGGGAGCTCCCACGGCAGCGGGATCAGCCGTGAGTCCGGGCGCGAGGAGAGGAACCGGGGCACGCGTCTTTTGTACACCATCGGTCCCACCCGCCGTCCGGCGGGGGAACCCGGCCGGGCCCGCCGGCCCGGTGGCGCGAACGAGAACCGTCCCCGGTTTCGCGCCAGGCCGGTCGGGCGGACGCGGTCAGGCGCGGCGGCGGCGGAGCAGCCAGACACCCCCGAGCACGAACGCGAGGCCGAGCGCGGCCAGACCGCCGCCGGCGAAGCCGGTGTAGGCGAGGTCTCCGCTCCCGGCCGCGGTGGCCGGGTCCTTGAAGGTGTTCACCGCGGTGACCACCAGCTGCTGCACCGAAGCCGGTTGGCCGGTGACCACCGACAGCGCGGTCGCCGCGCTGTCGTGGTCGACGCTGTGCGCGTCGGCGCCGCCGGTGTCGGACTCCTTCGCCCAGCAGCTCGTCCCCGCCGGGAAGAGCAGCGGCTGGCCATCGTCGTCGCTGATGGTCCTCGAGCCGGCACCGACGATGCTGACCACGTCGGTGTAGGACGTGGAGCCGTCGGCGGCCGTGCACGTCACCGTGAACCGGAACCGCGTGTGGGTGTGGGCGGACGCGTCCGCGCCCCGCAACCGCTTGGTGATCGTCAGCGTCCCCGCGGAGTACTCGTTGACCACGTCGGCCACCAGGTCCACCGTGCCGGAAGCGACCACCACGCTGGACAGCTGGTCCGCGCCCGCGGCATCGGTCTGGGTGACCTCGCACACGGCGCCGACCGGGATCGGGGAGAAGGTCGCCGTCGCCACCGTCTCCGGCGCGGCGAGCGTGTGCGCGTCCGCGTCGTTCGGGTCGAGGGTGACCTCGTGGGCGAACGTCCAGCCCGTCGCGCCGTCGAGCGTGCAGGTGACGGAGAACGTCGCCGGTCCGGCGAACTGCGCCCCCACGCCGGCCACCGCCCAGTTCAGCACCAGCGAGCCGGTCCGGAAGTCGTTGGTGATCGTGATCCGCGCCGGATCGGTGCCCACGGTCACCGCGTCGCCGACCGTGACCTGGTCGGACGGGATGGCCAGGCTGCTGCCGGTCTCGGACGCGGAGCAGTCCGCCCCGAGCGGGAGCCCGGAGTACTCCACGCTGCCCGCCCCGGTGATCGTGCGGGACGCCCCGCCCGGGATCGTCACCGGCTCGGACACCCCGTCGACCAGGGCCGTGCAGGCCAGCGTGACCGTGTAGCTGCCGCTGGCGTAGGGCTCCGCCGAGCTCGGCTCACCGTCGACGGTGATCGCCTTGGCCACGACCACCGAGCCCACGTCGAAGGTGTTCGACATGGTCACGGCGCTGCCGCCCACGGCGATCGTCACCTCTGCCGGGTCGGCGGTGATGGTCGCCCCACCGGCCCCGGTCTCGGTCACCGTGCAGTCGGCGCCGACCGGGATCGGTCCGAGCGGGTCGCTGACCAGGCCGGCCGCGACGCTGAGCGTGACCGTGGTGTCGAACACGTCGTGCGGCACGTCCACCCCGTCCTCGGCGAGCGTGCAGGACACCGAGAAGGTGAAGGGGAACGTCGCGTGCGTCCCGGACCCGTCGCCGAGCACCCGCTTCGTCACCACCAGCGAGGCGGTCACGTAGTTGTTCACCACCCCGAGCGTGCTCGGGTCGTCGTTGTCGGCCGTGATCGCGGTCGTGCCCGAGCCCGGCCAGGGGTCGACGGCCTCGATGCCCGGTCCGGACGGGGCGCGGGGGGTGAACGCCACGTCGTGCGGGGTGAGCGACGCACTGGTCTGCTGCACCGCGCACTCTGCGCCCACCGGGAGCCCGGTGAAGACGTGCGAGCCGGGTCCGGTGAAGGTCCAGGTGTCGCCGTCGGGCACGGCCACGTCCTCCGTGACGCCGTTCACGACCCGGGTGCAGACCACCTGCGCGGTGAACCGGCCGCCCACGTACGGGCTCGCCGTGGTGGGTACGTCGTTGAGCGTCAGGCCGAGGGTGACCTTCAGCGAGCCGAGGCCGAAGCCGTTGGTCAGGGTCGCGACGTTCGCCTCCCCGTCCACGATCGTCACGTCGACCGGCCCGGCCGGGTCGTCGGCGCCACCGGTCGCCGTCTCGGTGACCGTGCAGTCGGCGCCCACGGGGATGCCGGTGAACACCTCGCTCGACAGCCCGTCGGCCTGGTTGAGCACGATGCCCGACCGCGAGAAGACCGCGTGGGGGGTGCCGGTCGTGTCGGCGAGCGTGCAGGCCACGGAGAAGGTGAAGTCGCCGGCCGACCAGTCCGGCACGCCGGCGCCGGTGAGCTGCTTGACGATCTGCAGGGTGCCGGTGTGGTAGTCGTTCGTGACCTGGACCGACGTGTCGGTGCCGACCCCGACGGTCGGGCTCGCGTCGTCGATGCTGACCTGGTCTTCCGGCAGCGGGAACGCCGCGTCCGTCTCGCTCACCCGGCAGGCCGCGCCCGTGGGCAGGCCCTCGTAGCGGGTGCTGCCCGAGCCGGTGATCGTCCGGACGCCGTCGAGGTCGTCCCCGAGCGGGTAGGCGTCCCCGGGGATGTCGACGCCGGTCCACAGCCCGTCGACCAGCCGCGCGCAGGACAGCTTCACGCCGAAGGACGCGGACGCGTAGGGCTCGGCGTCGCTGTCCTCGCCGTCCACCTGGACCCGCTTGTGGACCACGATCGTCCCGGTCGTGAACGCGTTGGTGACCTCGACCTGCACCGGATCGGTGGGGTCGTCGCCGACGACGGGCGTCGGGTCGGAGACGGTGGTGTCGTTCGCGCCGCCAGTGGCGGTCTCGGTCACCTCGCACGAGGCTCCCGCGGGCAGGTGCGCCACCGTCCAGCTCATCCCCAGGGCGTCGGACAGGTCGTGGCCGGCGTCGAACACGACCACGGCCGGGGTGGACGCGTCCGCGTCGGTGTCGAGCGTGCAGCGCAGGTGCACGGTGAACTGCTGGTCCGCACCCCACGCGTCCGCGCCGTCGCCGTCGAGGTGCTTGGCGATCGTGATCGCACCGGTGGTGTAGTGGTTGGTGAAGGCGGCGACGCTCACCGTGGCGGCGGACGGGGCGGCGCCCGAGCCGCGGACCAGCGTGAACCCGACCGAGGTCGCGGTCGTGCTCGCGCCGGCGGTCCCGTCCTGGGTCAGCCGGACGGAGGTGCTCGCCGCGTTCCCGTCCCCGCTCTCGGTGGCCGTGCAGTCGGCCCCGGCCGGGAGCTTCGTGAACGCCTTGCTGCCACCGTCGAGGAGCCCGAACGCCTCGTCCAGCACGGTGGACCCGTTGAACGTGCAGGCCGCATGGAACCCGAAGGTCGCCGGGCGGGTGATCGGGTCGCCGTCCGCGTCCACCGCCCCGCCGTCGTCGACGGCCTTGGTCACGGTGAAGCCGGCGTAGGCGTAGGTGTTGGTGACGCCCAGTTCCAGAGCCTGGAGGGTCGCGGGCGTGCCACCGGCGACCACCGCCGCGGTGTCCCAGTCGTGCTGGGTGACCGCGCTGGAGGTGGCGCCCTGGCTGTCGGTCTCCGTGGCCCAGCAGTGGCTGCCGAGCGGGACGCGGGAGGCGTGCCCGTCCGCGTCGGTGACGTTGACGTGCTGGCCGCCGGCGATCGTGATCGCACGGGAGAACACGGTGCCGCGGACGCCGTCCACCTCGGCCTGGCAGGTGACGAGGACGCCGAAGGTTGCGCCGGTCGCCCACGCCTCGTCCTTCGCCTCGCCCGCCAGCGTCTTGGTGACCCAGACGGTGCCCGCGCTGAACTGGTTGGTGAAGGTGGCGACATTCGCGGTGTCGTCCTCGGCGATGGTGATCGTGACCGGAGCGGGCGTGGCGTCCGCGCCGCCGGCCCCGGTCTCGGTGACGGTGCACACCGCGCCCACCGGGACCGGCCCGAGGCCGTCCTCGCGCAGGCTGGTGCCCGTGCCGCCGGCCACCCGGGACAGCGTCACGGTGTCGGTGTAGACGGGATCGGCCGCGCCGGCCAGCGCACAGCGGACCGAGAAGGTGAACGGTCCGTCGCCGAAGCTCGCCTGGCCTGCGCCTTCGAGCTGCTTGAGCACCGACATCGTCGCGGTGTGGAAGTCGTTGGTGACGGTCACCACCTGCGGGGCGGCCGGGGTGGAGCCGACCACGACGGCACCGCTCGGGCTGATCGCCGTGGCCTGGGCGGCCGGCGAACTGGCCGTCTCACTGACCTGGCAGGACGCGCCGGTCGGCAGGTCGGTGTACGTCACCGATCCCGCGCCGGTGATCGTGCGGGACGCGCCGCCGGGAACGGCGATCGCCTCCGCCACGCCGTCGTTGTCGAAGTCACGGGTGCAGGCCAGGGCCACGGTGTAGCTGCCCTGCGTCCACGGCGCCGCGGTGGTGGCGGTCCCGTCGAGGGTGAGTGCCTTGGTCACCGTCACCGCACCCAGGGTGAAGGTGTTGGTGATGCCGGTCTCGACCGTGGTCGCGGTGCCGATGGTCGGCGTCCCGTTGGTGATCGAGGTGCTGTTCGCGCCACCGCTCTGCGTCTCGGTGACCGTGCAGGACGCCCCCGTGGGCAGGTGGGCGATCGTCCAGGTCGGGTCGGCCTTGGACAGCGCACGGGTGGTGTCGAGCACCTGGTCGGGGTTGGCCGCGGCGAGCGTGCAGACCACGCGGACGGTGAACGTGCCCCCGCCCCACAGGTCGGCGCCGGCACCGGCGACGGTCTTGGTGACCTTCAGCGAGCCGACCGTGTAGTGGTTCGTGAACGCGACGGACGTGGCGTCCGCTCCGCCCGCGGCCAGGGTGAAGGTGGCGGCTGTCGTCCCGGTGCTCGTGGACGCGCCCTGCGTCACCACCACCGCGGTACTCGCCGCCCCGGACGTGCCGGTCTCTGTGACCGTGCAGCTGGCTCCGGTGGGGAGCCCGGTGAAGGTCTTCGTCGCGCCGGCGGCCAGGGTGAACGATGCGTCGGCCGGGGCAGTGATCACCTCGCTGCCACGGAAGGTGCAGGACGCGGTGAAGTGGGCGGCGTCGTACGCGATCGGGTGCCCGTCGGCGTCGATGGCGTCGCTGGTGACCGCCTTCGACACGGTGAACCCTGCGAAGTCGAACGTGTTGGTGAAGGACGCGGTCGTCGTGGCGTCCGCCGGCACGGCCGCCAGCGTGACGACCTTGCCGGCCGGACTGACCGGCGCGGCGCCGGCCGCGTCCGTCTCGGTCACCACGCAGTCGGAGCCCTGCGGGATCGGGCCGAGGTCGGCAGAGGTGAGGCTGGTCTGGCCCGCGGTCGGGGTCAGGGTGACGGCCGTCGGCCCGAAGACGGTGCCCGAACCGGTCAGGGTGCACTGCACAGAGAAGACGAACGGTCCGGTGCCCCACGTGGTCGCGCCGGTGCCCGCGATCGTCTTGGCGATGTTCACCTTCGCCGTCGAGAACGTGTTCGTCAGGGTCTGGGTGACGGTGGTGGCGTTGCCGACGGTGACGCCGCCGGAGGAGGTGACGGTCGCCGCCGGTTGCGCGGGCGTACCCGCGGGGTAGGTGGTGCCGGTCTCGGTCGCCGCGCAGGACGCGCCCTGCGGCAGGCCCGTCCACGTCACCGACCCGGGCCCGGTGACGGTCTTCACCGCGTTGGGGACGGTGATCGCCTCCGCGGTGCCGTCGCCGTCGAAGTCCTTCGTGCAGGCCAGGGTGAACTCGTAGGTCGCGTCCTTCCACGGCGAGCGGGTGCCCAGGCCGTTGGCGATCGCCTTGGTGACCTGCACCGAGCCGGTGTGGAAGGTGTTGGTCACCGTGACCGCCTGCACCGCGGTGGTGATCGTCGGGGACGGCAGGCTGACCACGGTGGTGTTGGCTCCGCCGGTCTTCGTCTCGCTCACCGCGCAGTGGGCGGCGGTGGGCAGCGTGCGCACCGACCACGTCTGGCCGTCGGCCAGGGAGTGCGTGGCGCTGAACACGGTGATCTCTGCCGTGGCGGAGTTCGCGTCGTGGTCGAGCGTGCAGGTGAGGCTCACGGTGAACGGTCCGGTGCCCCAGGCCGACGCCCCGGCACCGGCGACCGCCTTGGTGATGTCGAGGCCGCCGACGGTGTAGGTGTCGGTGTAGGCGACGACGGAGGCGGCCGGCGACGTCCCTTCCAGTGGCGACTGGCCCGCGACGAGGGTGAACGCGGCGCTCGTGGCGCCGTCGGTGCTCCCCGACGCGGTGCCGTTCTGGGTGATCACCGACGAGGCGTGCGCGTTGCCCGTGCTCGTCTCGACCACCTGGCAGGACGCGCCGACCGGCAGGTTGGCGAAGGCCCGCGAGCCGCCGTCGACCAGCGTGAAGTCGGACACGCTGAGCACGGTGGAACCGTTGAACGTGCAGGTCGCGGAGAAGTGGTAGGTCGCCGCGTACGTGATGCCGGTGCCGGACTGGTCGACCGCGCCGCCGTTGTCGACGGCCTTCGTGACCGTGAAGCCGGCGTAGTCGAACGTGTTGGTGAAGGACGCGGTGCGCGTCCCGCCGGCCTCGATCGCGTCCAGGGTGACCGCCTTCGACGTCGGGTCGACGGACGTCGCTCCCGCGGTGCCGGTCTCGGTCACCGTGCAGACCGCGCCCTTCGGGATCGGGCCGATCGCGGACGAGGTCAGGCCGGACGCCTTCGAAAGGGTGATCCCGGTCTGGCTGAACACCGTGCCCGTCGTGCCCTCGAGCGTGCAGCTCACCGAGAAGGTGAAGGCGCCCGTGCCGAAGGCGGACGCCGCGTCACCGGCCAGCGTCTTGACGATCTGGACGTTGCCGAACGCGAAGTCGTTGGTGACGGTCTGGGCCACGGTGGTGCCGTTGCCGACCGTCACGCCGGTGGCCTGGGTCGGGCTGTAGGTCACCGTCGGCGCGGGCTGCGCGGGCGTCCCGCTCGGGTAGTCGATCGACGCCTCGGTGACCGTGCAGGTCGCACCCTGGGGGAGCCCGGTCCAGGTGTAGGTGAAGCTGTTCGCCTTGCTGAGCACCTGGGTGGCGCTCGCGGCCAGCTTGGTCAGGTCGACCGCCTCGGAACTGCCGTTGACCGTGCGGGTGCACGACAGCGTCATGGTGTAGGTGGCGCTCTGCCACGGCTCGGCCGTGGTGGCCACCCCGTTCACCTTCAGCACCTTGGTCACCTTCACCGAGCCGGTGTTGAAGGTGTTCGTCACCGTGGTGGTGCTGGTCGTGTTCGTGGCGATCGTGACCGTCTGGTTGGTGTACGCGGTGGTGTTCGCGCCGCCGGTCTTGCTCTCCGTCGTCGTGCAGGACGCGCCGCGGGGCAGGTTGTCGACCAGCGCGATGCTGTAGGTCGCGCTGCTGGTGCTGAACGTGTAGGTCTTCGCGTACACCGAGGTGCCGGCCGCGGGGTAGCCGACCGTGCACAGCACCGAGACCGTGAACGGCGCGCTGGCCCACACCGAGCCGGTCGGGCTGACCTTCTTGGTGAGCTGCAGCTTGCCGACGGTGTAGGTGTTGGTGAACGCGGCGGTGTTGTCGCCCGCGACCCCGGTGACCAGGGTGAACGTGGCGCTCGTCGCGGTCCCCGATGCGTTCGTCTGGCCGGTCCGGGTCACCACGTAGCTGACCGTGGGCGACATCGCCGGGGTGGTCTCGGTGACTGTGCAGGATGCGCCGGAGGGCAGCTTGTCGAACGTCTTCGAGCCCCACGTGCCGTCACCGGTGCCGGTGATCGTGAAGCTGCTGTTCAGCACCGTGGAGGTCGCCGTGGCGTTGTTGAACGTGCACTTCGCCGTGAACGCGACCGACGTCGGGTAGGTCAGGCCGTTGCCGTCCTGGTCCTTGGCCAGTGTCGTGCCCGCGACCGTCTTCGACACCGTGAGGCCGGCGTAGGAGTAGGTGTTCGTCGCCGTGATCCCCAGCGCCTGCGCGACCGTCGGGTCGCTCTGTACGGTGACCGCGACGCCGGTGGCGAAGCTGGTCGCGCTGACCGCGGAGCTCGTCGCGCCGCCGGTCGTGGTCTCGGACGCCCAGCAGCGGGTGCCGACCGGGAACAGGCGTGGGCTGGCACCGTTCATCAGCGTCGTGCTGCCCGCGCCGGTGATCGTGACGTTCTGGGTGAAGGACGCCGTCGCGCTGGTGCCGCAGCTGACCGCGACCACGAACGTGCCGCCGGTCGCCCACGACTCGCCGGCCGCGTCGCCGGCGAGCGACTTGGTGACGGTGAGGGTGCCGGCGGAGAAGGTGTTGGTGAAGGCCGCCGTGGTCACGTCGCCGGTCGCGTCGTCCGGGCTGATCGTGACCACCTGGGGCGCCGGGGTGGCGTCCGCCCCGCCGGTGGCGGTCTCGGTGACCGTGCAGGACGCTCCGAACGGCAGCGGGCCGATCGCGCCGGAGGTGAGGGTGCCGGCGGGGACGGGGATGCCGGCCTGCGTGAACACGACCGAGCCGCCGAGCGTGCAGGACACCCCGAACGTCGCGCCGGTGAAGAAGGACGAGCCCGCCCCCACCAGGGTCTTGGTGATCTTCAGCGTGCCCGCGCGGTAGTTGTTCACCACGCTCACCGCCGCCGCGCCGGAGGCGTCCGGAACGGTGACGGACGCGGGCGAGACCGTGACGGTGGGGTCGGGCTGCCCGGTGACGCCGGTGATGCCGGCGACGTTCTCGGCGACCGCGCAGGTGGCGTTGGTCGGGAGGCCGTCCCAGGTCGCCGTCCACGAGCCGGCCTTCGTCAGGGTCTTGGTCGCTCCGCCGGGGACGACCACGGGCACGGTGGTCCCGTTGACCTGGCGGGTGCAGGTGAGGGTGACGGGGAAGCCGCCGTCGGCCCACGGCGAGGCGGTGGTGGCCGCGCCGTTGGCCTGCACGGTCTTGGTGACCGTGACCTTGCCGGTACCGAACCGGTTGGTCACGGTGACCGCGGCCGGGGTGCCGGCGTCGACGGTGAAGCTGCCGCCGGTGATCGTGGTGGCGGTCGCGCCGCCGTCGGCGGTCTCGGTGACCTGGCAGTGGGCTCCCGCGGCGAGGTGGTCGACCGTCCAGCTCAGGGTGGTCGCCTTCGACAGAGTCTTCGTGGCCCGGTACACCTCGGCGGGGTTCGCGTCGGCGTGCGTGCAGACCAGCTGGGCGGTGAACTCCTGGTCGCCCCAGGCGTCCGCTCCTGCGCCGGTGATCGCCTTGGTGATGGTCACCGAGCCAGCCGTGAAGGTGTTGGTGTAGGCGACGGCGGTCGCGTCCGCGCCGCCCGGCACCAGCGTGAAGGAGGTGGTCGCGGTCCCGCTGTCGACCTCGGTGCCGCCCTGCGAGGTGCGGACGCTGGTCGCGTCCGCCCCGGCGGCGTAGGTCTCGGTGACCGAGCACGTCGCCCCGGTGGGCAGCACGGTGAACTGCTTGCTGCCCCCGTCCCGCAGGCTGAAGGTGCGGTCGGCCGCGGCGAGCACCTCGTGGCCGAGGAAGGTGCAGCTGGCGGCGTAGGTGAAGTCCTTGAACACCACGGCGGAGCCGTCGGCGTACTGCGCGGGCCACGCGGCCACCGCCTTGGTCACCGTGAACCCGGCCGCCGGGTAGGTGTTGGTCACCTTCAGGGCCGCGGTCGGGCCCGTCCCGCTCCAGCCGTTGGCGACGTTCGCGATCCCCGCGTAGCTGCGCAGTGCCACCACGTCGGCGGACGTGGACGCCGTCGCGCCCTGGCCGGGGCTGGCCTCGCTGACCGCGCACGTGGAATTCCACGGCAGGTTGACGGTGTGGCCGCCGTTGTAGTTCACGACGGTGCCGTCGGCGAGCAGGGTCACCGTGGCCACGTCCCTGCCGGAGCTGTTGGCCAGCGCCACCTCCTGGCCCAGCGACGTGCACGCCAGCGTGGCGTCGTAGGACGTGGGCAGGTACGACAGCCAGGTCGCGTCGCTCGGGGCGACCACGGTCTTGGACAGGTCGAGCTGCCCGCTCGCGATGGCCACACCGACCTTGCGCGGCTCGGTGACCAGGGACGCGCGGGCGGGGTAGCTGGCCGAGTCGGCGGTCCGCGAGCCGACGGCGACCGAGTTCCAGGCGATCGGCTCGAGCGTGCTGGAGTCGGCGACCGGGGCGGACGCCGGCGTGCGGGTGTCGAACGAGACTGTGAACGGAGTACCCGGTTCGAGGCCGTCGGTGGGGTCGGTAAAGGTCGAGCAGGACCTTGATCGCCCGCGCCGTGGCCAGGGTGCTCGCGGCGGTGGCGTTGGTGAACGGCACCCAGGTGGTGCCGCACGTGGTCTGGCCGCCCGGCTTGGTGTCGTTGGCGATGTCGGCCTTGTTGCACGCCGCGCTCGGCGCGGTGGTCGAGTAGTAGTAGGCCAGCGTGTACGAGTGCGACGGCAGCCCGTCGAGGCCGGTCACCGCCATGTTCCCCAGGAACGTGGGGGCGAACCGGGACTTGCGCGCCGTGCTCACGATCACCCCGGTGTCGCCGGGAGCGGGCAGCACGTCGATCGCGCTGACGACGTTGGCCGCGACGTTGCCGTTGTTCGACAGGGACAGCCGCCAGGTCTCCGCGCCGCCGGGTCGGGTGATCGGCGTGCACGGGTAGGTGTAGTAGCCGTCCGCGTCCGGCGTGCTGCAGGCGGACGCGGTGGCGGAACCGACCGCGATGACGCCGAGGTCGTCGTGGTTGGCCTCGCCCTCGGCGGCGGCCGGGTCGCCGGCCGCAGAGCCCTTCACGGCCTTCGACACGGTGATCGGGGTGGACGCGGCCGCGACCACGGTGGTGCTCGACGAGCAGTCGGCCACGGCGGTCGTCGGCGTCTGCGCCTGCGCGTCCGTGGTGTACGAACACTGGTCGAAGTCGCGGTCGGTGCGCACGTCCACCGTGTTCGTCACCGTGGTGCCGGCGGCGAGCCGGTCGCGGAAGCGCAGGTTGGTGGTGATCAGGAGCACCTGGCCCGCGCCGAGGACGAAGCCGCTCGGCACCGTGACCTGGAGCTGCCCCGTCGTCGTGTCGAGCGCGGCGGCGAACCCGGTGACGGCCGACCCGTTCACCGTGAAGGTGAACACGGGGTCGACGTCGGCGGGGACCAGCGGGGAACTCCCGCCGACCGGACTGATCTGGTCGGAGATGGCCAGCCCGGTCATCGCCCAGGCGCCGCTGTTGGTGATCTTCACCTGGTAGGGGATCGTGGCGTTGAGGTCGTAGCGAGGGGCGACGGAGTCGGACCCCTGGCCCGGCGTCTTCTCGACGGTGATCCGGTTGGTCCGGTGCAGCAACAGGGTGGTGGCCGTGTCGGTGGCCCTGCCGGTGTAGGCGTTGCCGGTCTGGGTGCGCCACGCGGCGACCCCGTCCACCTCCAGCTCGTCGGTGGTCAGGCCCTGGACGGACTCGCCGGGGGCGGTGGCCATGCCGGGCAGGGTGCTCGGCACCGGGGTGTCGGTGGCCCCGTTGGTGCCGAAGACCAGCAGTGCGCGGCGGGTGGTGGTGAGGACGACGACGACCTTCGGGTCGGCGGGACGCTCCCACTGGACGGCGGTGCCGTTCACGACCCGGCGCACCTCGAAGCGGACGCCGCGCACCTGCGCCGCGTCGATGCCCGACGGAAGGGCGGGGGCGACCTTGCCGGACGCGTCCGCGTCCCGCCAGGAGTCGGCGTGCCAGCAGTCGCTCAGGTCGGAGCTGCCCGCGCAGGTGGCGACGAGCGTGCTGCCGTCCAGCCCGTAGTCGACACCGGTCAGCACCCACATCCGGAGCTGGTTGGTCGGGGCCGGCAGCGTGACCACGGGGGTGGCGCCGAGGTCGAACGCGTTCCAGAAGGTCGGCGTCGCGTCAGTGAGGGTGAGCAGCTGCGTGCGGGCGGTGCCGGTGGGCTGCCCGGTGAGGGTGAGCGTGTAGCTGGTGGACTGGTCCTCGTACCGCTGCGAGGAGCTGATCACCTTGCCCGCGGCGACGGTGTAGGTCGGCTGGGCGATGTCGAGGGAGCCCGAGTCGGTCGCGGTCGGGGAGTCGCAGTCGGTCACCTCGGCCGAGCAGCCGATCCCTCCCGCGCTGATCACGGACGCCCGCGCGCTGTTCGTGACGTCGTCGGTGGCGGCGATCGGGTCGCCGTCGCCGCCGTCGTCCGCCCGGAGCGTGGCGCGCAGCTGGTAGGTGAGCACCACCTCGACGGTCGTGTCGGTGGGGACCAGGCCCTTCGAGGCGTCGGCGAGGTGGTCCGCGTCCCCGTAGGCGACGCGGACGCCCACGACGTCGGCCAGGTCGGACGCGGAGGCGGCGAGCGCCTGGGCGTAGGTGAGGGTCTCGCTGGTGCTGTGCCCGCCGGCCAGCCGGGTCAGCACGACGGACACGTCGTCGGCCGTGATGCCCTCCGGGAGGGTGCCCAGCTCGATCTGGTACAGGTTGAACGAGCGGTACCAGGCCGTGGAGCCCGCGTCCGCCGGGTCGGTGATGTCGATCTCGGGCACGCCGCTTGCGGTGTTGTTGGTGGCCCTGAGGGTGGCGCTGACCAGCGGCCAGGTGTCGGTCGCGTTCTGCGGGATGCCGAGAGCGGTCTGGTCGAGGGTCTTGGTGAAGCTGACGTTCAACGGCCGGTCGTAGATGGTGATGTCGGCGGAGTCGAGGCTCTGGATGCGGGCCGTGCCGTCGGCCAGCGGGGTGGTGAGCGTCCCGGTGACCTGGACGGTGTTGCGCACGACGCCGGGGTCCCCGGAGTTGTAGGTGTGCGGGTGGCTGGTGCCCAGCACGTAGGTCGAGGAGTCGCTGCGCAGCGTCCGGCGCAGGCGGTAGTCGAGCAGCAGGCGGCGGTCGTGGGCGTCGCCGGAGCTGGTGACGGCGTCGGTGGTGCTGGCGCTGCCGGGACCGAAGGTGATCCGCACGGCGAGCGTGGACGCCCGCTGCGCGGCGGTCAGTTCGTAGCCGGGGAACCCGCCGTCGCACGCGGCGGCGGACGGGCAGGCCGCAGCGGTGACGTCCGTCCAGCCGGAGCCGTCGAGGTACAGCTCGACGGTGGTCACCTTGTCGGTGGCGATCGACGGGTCGAGGGCTGTCGTGATGGGGCGGATCCTGACCAGGTCGAACGCGTCGTAGGCCGAACCGGCGATCGACGCGTAGTGCGGGTCGTCCACCACCTCGACGCTGGACAGGATCAGGCCGTCCGTGCCCCAGCGCAGCGAGGCGGTGCGCTGCTCGTCGGAGAGGGCGGAGATGCTGGGGTTGGTGTCCTCGGCGCCCGTGTCGGGGTCGAGCCAGGACTTCTCGGCGAGGTCCACGCCGCCCACGCCGCCGCCGCCGACCGGCTTCAGGGTGAGGTCGTCGGACGCCTCGTCGGTGACGACGGGGAGGATCGCGTCGTCGTTGGCCACCTCGGAGGTGGCCTCGTTGGTGAGCGTGTCGGTGCCGACGGTCGCCGAGACGGTGTCGTCGCTGCGCAGGGTCTGGCGGAGCGCCACCTCGAAGCGGGGGACGACAGTGAAGCCGGGCGGCAGGAGGTCGCCGTCGGTCTTCGGCGTGAACACGAACCGGAGGCCCTGCACCTGGGCGCGCTGCGCGGCGGTGAGCCGCAGCGACCAGCCGTCCTGCGGGCCGGTGATCGGGGCGACCAGCTGCTGCCAGGCGGTGCCGTCCCAGTACTCGGGCGTCAGGATCGCGTTGCTGGGGACGTCGGTGGGCAGGATCCGGGTCAGGTCGACGTGGTCCCAGAAGGTGGCGTTGTCGTCGGTGATCGTGAGGTGGTCGGAGCCGATGGTCGAGTCGGAGGAGACCTTGCCGGTCAGCTGGACGGTGGCGGCTGCGCCGGCCGAGGCCCAGATGGCCGAGCGGTTGAACGCCTTGTCCAGGCTCGTCCGGACCCGCTGGGGCAGCAGGGCGAGGTCGGCGGACGTGGTGTCGGACGCGGAGCCGCTGCTCCCGGTGACGGTGGCGGCCACGGTGTTGGTCGCCGTGGTGCCGTCCTCGACGGTCACGGCCTTGGCCGTGACGGTGAACGGGAGGACGACCTCCGCGTGGGGCTCGATGCCGTCGGTGTCGGTGGAGGAGAACGTCACGCTGAATCGGCTGACCGACTTCGTGGGCGCGGGCAGCGCGTGCCGGTCGGTGCCCTCGAGGGTCTCGGTGGTGCCGTCGGTGTAGGTGTAGGTGATCGACGCCGAGCTGGCACCGTCCGGCCAGGTGAGCTGGGCATCGGCGTTGCTGTCGGTGACGAAGGCGCCGAAGGTGAGCCCCTGCGCGGTCAGGTCGGGTTCGCCGGCGGCCGGCTCGGTGATCGTCAGCGTGGAGGTCGGCATCACGCCGGTGTCGGCTGTGATCGTCGTGGTGGTGGACCTGCCGGCGACCAGCGAGGCCCCGTCGAAGGCCTTGGTGACGTCGACGTGGACGGCCTTCTTCTCGAAGGTGACCGTGGCCTTGGCGGTGTCGGAGGAGTCCTCGGAGCCGTGCGTCACGGTGGCGGAGGCCTTGTTCACGACATCGACCTGCTCGTCCTGGGCGAGGCTGTCGAAGACCCCGTCGCGGGCGGCGGTGGCCAGGACGATCGTTGCCGGGTCACCGGCGGGCAGCGTCCCGCCGTTCCTGGTGAAGGTGAACCGGACGCCCTGCACGGTGGCGAGGTCGATGCCGTCGAGCAGGTCGGACGGGTCATCGGGCACGGCGACCGCGTCCCCGTGGTGCCAGTCGCTGCCGTCGTACCAGGAGAAGGCGACGCGGTCCGCGCCGGCGGGGGCGTCGAGGCGGGTGATGCCGGTCAGGGCGAGGGTGCCGAACGGGTTCGCCGCGTCCACGTCGACCGGGTCGGCGATGACGATCGCGTCGACGCGCACGTTGGAGGTGTTCGCGCCGCCGAGGGTGAAGGTGACGGCGCGTCCGGCGATCGCGGGCTGCGTCGTGGTCGGCGAGACCGACTTGGTCGCCCTCGCCGAGAGTTGCTGGGGGATGTCGAGGTTGACCGAGGCCGAGTCGGAGACCGTGTCCGCATTGTCGGCCTTCGCTGTGAAGGTGGTCGCGGCGGACGTGCCGTTGTCGTCGGCGGACGCGGCGGACGGGAGCTTGGCCTTGACGGTGATGCTGACGATCTGGCCGGCATCGAGGCCGCCGTCGTCGAAGGTGACGGTGAGGTCCTGGCCGTCGATCGTGGTCGTGGCGATCGCGGGGCTGACGGTGACGGCGTCCGTGCCGCTGAAGACCAGCGGTGCGGGCAGCGTCGCGGCGACCTCGGCGTTGGTGCACTTCTCCGCGCTGCACTGGATGTTGATCGTGTAGCTGAAGGTTTCGCCGGGGGCGACGGTGGGTACCTCGCCCTGGTGGCCGGTGACGTAGGCCTCGATGCTGAGTTCGGCGTCGGTGTCGGCGAAGGCCGAAGGCGCTGTCAGGGGCAGCGAGAGGACGGCGAGGGCGAAGCTCAGCAGGAGGCCGAGGGCGGCGCGCACCCGTTCTGGGCGCAGGGCAGTACCACGCATGGCGTTTGGCAGTCTCTTCCGGTGGCTGGGATGGCTGTCCGAACGAATCGGGGGGCGCGCGTTGCACCCACCGCACGTCGTCCACTCCGGACAAACGGCGGCGGAGAATCACGCCCGTGCCGCAAGGCTTTCACCTTCGCACTTCTGCCCATCAGTCCCCGTACGGGGACAATTCCCCGCACGTCGAACCCCCGCGTCCGCCTCCGGCGCGTCCGCGGAGTGTCGCCCCGCAGGAATTCACCACCACGTCGGCCGGTCTGGCGCGTAGCAGGGGGCGGTTCTTGTTTCGCGCCAGATGGGGGTGGCGCGCAATCGGGGACGGTTCTGGCACTCTTCCCATGCCTAGACATCGACGGCCACCGTTCAGGCGCGAGAGCCACCGTTCGCGTCGAGAGCCCTTGTCCGGACCGGGGCCGTTGACGGGAATGGTGGCTCTCGATGGTGAGAGGTGGCCTTCGCCGGAGGACGCGAGCGACGGGCTTCGTCCGGCGCCGTCCCCGGTTTCGCGCCAGCCCCGTCCCGGGCTCTGCGTCGGGCGGCACGATCGGAACCGTCCCCATCGTTCCGCCGGTTCAGCGAGAGAGCCGGGACGCAAGAACGCCTCCGCTCCCTGGCGGGAACGGAGGCGTTCGGACGGGGCGTCAGGCGCTGAGGCGCTCCTGCGTCTTCTCGGAGAACACGTGCATCGTCGCCGTGTCGGTGTTCAGCTTGACGACGGTGCCGCGCTGCGGTGGCGTCCGGGCGGAGACGCGGGCCACGATCTGCTGCGCGGTCAGCTTCTGGTCGGCGTCGAGGCCGGAGAGCGTGCCGTACACGTAGCCGTCGGCGCCGAGCTCCTCCACGACGTCCACGTCGAGGCTGATGCCCTCGGTGGCGATCCGGAAGTTCTCCGGACGGATGCCGAGCACCAGGGTCTTCTCGTCGCCGGCCTTGGCCAGCACCTCACGGGCGACCGGCACGACGTAGTCGCCGACCTTCACGCCACCCTCGACGATGTCGCCGGTGATCAGGTTCATGGCCGGGGAGCCGATGAAGCCCGCGACGAACAGGTTGGCGGGGCGGTCGTACAGGGTCAGCGGGCTGTCCACCTGCTGCAGCACGCCGTCCTTCATCACCGCGACGCGGTCGCCCATCGTCATGGCCTCGACCTGGTCGTGCGTGACGTAGACGGTGGTGACGCCGAGGCGGGTCTGCAGGGCCGCGATCTGGGTGCGGGTGGACACGCGGAGCTTGGCGTCCAGGTTCGACAGCGGCTCGTCCATCAGGAACACCTGCGGCTGGCGAACGATGGCGCGGCCCATGGCGACGCGCTGGCGCTGGCCGCCGGAGAGGGCCTTCGGCTTGCGGGCGAGGAAGGTCTCCAGGCCGAGCAGCTTGGCTGCCTCCATCACGCGGGCGTCACGCTCCGCCTTGGGGACGCCGGCCATCTTCAGGGCGAAACCCATGTTGTCGGCGACGGTCATGTGCGGGTACAGCGCGTAGTTCTGGAACACCATCGCGATGTCCCGGTCCTTCGGCGGCAGGTCGGTGACGTCGCGGTCACCGATCAGGATCTTCCCCGCGTTCACCTCCTCGAGGCCGGCGAGCATCCGCAGCGACGTGGACTTGCCACAACCGGAGGGGCCGACCAGGACCATGAACTCGCCGTCGCCGATCTCGAGGTCGAGCTTGTCGACGGCGGGGTGGTCAGCGCCGGGATACACCCGGGTCGCTTCCTTGAAACTGACAGTGGCCATGCCAAACACACCTTTCCACGGGCAGGTACGTGCCCGACGATCCGTAGTGGAAACGAAGCGCCGCGGGTGCGGCAGGGCCCATCTTCGCACGAACCGGACGCCGCTGCCATGGTCTCGTTTCATTCCCCCTTACGGGGGACACCTGGGCGGTGTGGACGGGCTCCCGGAACCGGCGTGGACGGGGTGCCGCGCGGCCTCGGGTACGCTCGCGCCGTGACTGCAGACCAGCCCTCCGACGAGCCGACCGAGCCGGCGGGGGAACCCGCGTCCGGGGCCGCAGGGGAGTGGTGGGACGACCCGTCCCTGCCCTGGAAGCACAAGCCGACCCGCGCGGACATCGCCTGCTTCAGCTGGCTCGGAGTGGTCGCGGTCTACGGGATCGTGATCAACATCCTGCGTCCAGGGCTGCTGGGCAGCGCGCCGCACGTCCTCGCCTCCCTCGGCTCCTGGTCCGGTTCGGTGCTGGTCGGGGCGATGGCCCGCATCGGCGACCCGTGGTGGCCGCTGGTGTGGCTGCTCGGCACGCTCGGTCTGGTCAAGTTCGACTGGATCTACTGGTGGGCGGGGCGCCTGTGGGGGCGCGAACTGATCGAGGTCTGGTCGGGACGCTCCGAGCGGGCGCGGCGCACCAACGAGTGGGCGAGCCGGTTCGCGCGCAAGTACGAGACGCTGGCGCTGGTGATCTCGATGGTGCCCGGTGTCCCGGGCCGCGGCGTGGTCGTCGCCGTGCTGGGCGAGGCGGGCACCAGCCTGGCGAAGTTCCTCACCGTCTCGCTCGCCACGTCCGCGGTCGTGGTCGGCGGGTGCCTGGCCGCCGGCTACTGGATCGGCGAGCCCGCCGTCGCGGTGATGCAGACCTACGGCAGCTACCTCTGGTACGTGTCGCTGGCGCTGCTGGTGCTGGTCGTCGTCCAGTACGTGCGGACGCAGCGGAAGCGTCCGACGGAGGCCTGACCGGTCGCCGGGTCGCGTTCGTCAGCCGGCCGCCAGGTGCGCGAGCACGGCCTCGGCGTACGCCTGGGCCGCGTCCCCGGACCGGAAGGACAGCTCGGTCCCGTCAGGGCGGCTGGTGCGCACCTCGTAGCCGGTGACGTGCCTGGCCAGGCTGAGGAAGGCCGGCCCCAGCAGCTCGCGCAGCTGGTCCTCCCTGGGCAGCCACAGCGCCTGCTCGAGCTGGATCGAGTCCAGTGCCCACTCGGTCGTCCCGTTGAAGGCGAGGATGGTTCCCGTCGGGTACTCCCTGGCCTCGACCACCATGTCGGCCACGGTGAACACCTCGCCGTCGAGTTCGGCGGAACGGATGGCGAACTGGTCGCCCGACCGGGGCCGCCAGCGGACGCCCGCCAGCCGCAACCGGCGGGCCACGTCGACGGAGATCACGTCCGCATTATGCGCCTGGCCCCCGGCTGTGGGGAGGTGCTCACGCGCGGGTGAGGACGGCCACCAGGAAGTCGGCGTCGGCGGTGAACGGACGCAGGTCCCAGGTGGAGAAACGCGATTCGACCGCGAGCCCGGCGGCCGCTGCGTCGGCGAGGAAGTCGTCGAAGGCGTAGCCGCGGCCCGCGCCGAAGCCGACGACCGCGCGTCCGGTCGGGGCGAGCACGGACGCGAAGCCCGCCAGCACGGGGACGCGGGTGTCCGGGTGCAGGAAGCCCATCACGTTGCCCGCGCACAGGATCGCGTCGAAAGCAGGGGGTGCCTCGGCGGGCAGCGTGAGGCCGGCCAGGTCGGACACGACGTACAGAGGTCCGGGGGAGTCAGCCTGCGCGGCGGCGATCAGCGTCGGGTCCACGTCCACGCCGACCACCCGGTGCCCGGCGTCGGCCAGGTAGCCGGCATGGCGGCCGGGGCCGCAGCCGGCGTCGAGGATCGCGGAGCCGCGTCCGACCATCGCGTCGATCAGGCGCGCCTCCCCGTACAGGTCGTGCCCCTGCGCGGCGAGCATCCGGAACCGCCCGATGTACCGGGTCGAGTGCCCGGGGTCGCGGGCGATGATCTGCTGCCACTGGCCGAGAGGGTAGGTCACGGATCCGAACCTAGGTTCGGGCTCGCGGCTCTGGCAAGCCGGGGCCGGAGACGCTGGCATGGACAGAGCCGCGTGGGAGAATCGAACTCCCGACAACCGATTTACAAGATCGGAGCTCTACCAACTGAGCTAACGCGGCACGGGCCCGGAGGTCCGGCGCCCCATTGTGCCAAAGTCGGGCAGCCGGCGTTCACTGTGGATCCACCCACCGTCTTCGGTGGACGAACTCACACCATCCCGCCGGGCATCAACGGTCCCTGAGGAGGCCGGCGGGTGAGGAACGAATCCGCCGGCCGTCACGAAGGGCCGCCGCCACCCGGTGACCCGCCGTCGCGGACGGCACGGAGGAACCGTCCCCTCGTACCGCGCAAGATCCACCCCTGGTCGCCGAGGGCCACCCTTCCCGTCGACAGCCCTCGTCCAGACACGGCTCTCGACGCGAACGGTGGCTCTCGGATATGAGCGGTGGCGCTGAAGGCCCCGGTGGGCGCCCTTCGTGACGCGGTCGCTCGTTCCTCACGACCCCACTGTGGATTCACCCACCGTGTTCGGTGGACGAACTCACACCGCCCCGCCGGGCAGCACGAGGTCGGCCAGGTCCCGGGGGTGGTCGGCGAGCCAGTGGGCGGACTCCTGGGCGGCCCAGTCGTCCCAGTGGACGGCGAACAGGTCGCCGTCCCTGGCGATCGCCCGGTCGCGGCGGGTCGGGGCGTCCAGGTCGAGCCAGATCGCGAGGCCGGAGAGCGCGCGGCTGGCGGGCGTGATCGCACCGCAGCCCTCGATGACCAGGGGCAGTGCCGGGTCCAGGGGACGCCACGCGCCCGGCGCGCCCGCTCCCCCAGTCCCAGGTGCGGAAGCCGTTTCCGGTGATCAGGTCCGGAACAGCGGCGGCCGCCACCGACAGCCCGTCCCAGCCGGGGTAGAGCTCGTCGAGCCCGACGACCTGTACGCCGTCCTCACCCGGCCAGTTCCCGGCGAGCGAGGACGCCAGCGTGGTCTTGCCCGAGCCGGCGCCGCCGTCGATCAGCACGACGGGACGCGCCCCGGACGCGACGAGCCTGCGCAGGGCGCGGTCCAGGTCGTCCCGCACGGCCGTCACCCGCGGATGTCAGCGCAGGCCGGACGCGGCCACGAACGCGACCGCGTCGCCCCGCAGGGCCACGACGTCGTCGGGAGCGAGCAGTGCTGCGGCACCCCGGGGGAGCGACAGACGATCCTCACCGGCGACCAGCTCCGCGTCCCCGGACACCACCAGCAGCTCGCGCGCCGAACCCTCGCCGGGTACGGGGACGCCGTCGCCGGCGCCCGTGATCCGCCACACGTCGAACTCGGGGCAGGGGGTTGGATAACGGTCGACGCCGGGCGCGACCGCCTCGGGACGCGTCACCTCCGGCTCGCCGGAGGAGAAGTCGACGACCTTGACCAGCTCGCCCACGTCCACGTGCTTGTTGGTCAGCCCGCCGCGGATCACGTTGTCGGAGTTGGCCATCACCTCGATGCCGGTCCCGCGCAGGTGGGCGTGCATGTGGCCGGCGGGGACGAACACCGCCTCGCCCGGCTGCAGGACGACCCGGTTCATCAGGAGCGCCGCGAGGATCCCGGGATCGGCGGGGAACACCTCGTCGAGTTCGAGGACGGTACGGGCGAAGTCGCCGAGCTCGCCCTCGTCGTCCTTGTGCCGCATCGCGGCCGCGCAGACCAGCTCGGACAGCTTCGCGCGCTCCCCGTCCAGGCTGAGCACGTCAAGAAAGACCTCGGCCAGCGCGGCGGAGCCCTTGCGCTCGGTCAGCGGGCCGATCACGCTCGACAGCTCGTCCGACACCCCGAGGGCCTCGAACAGGGACGCGGTCCGGCGCGGGTCGCGGAAGCCGGACAGGGTGTGGAACTCGTCCAGCGCGACGAGGATCTCCGGCTTCGGCCAGTCGTCGCGGTAGGTGCGCTCCGGCGCGTCCATCGCGATCCCCGCCGCGTTCTCCCTGTCGTAGCCCTCGCGGGCCTGGTCGCGGGACGGGTGCACCTGCAGCGACAGCGCGTGCCGCGCCGACAGCACCTTCAGCAGGTAGGGAAGCTGGTCGCCGAACGCCTTCCGGCTCGGCTCACCGATCAGCCAGGGCTCGGCGGCGATCACCGCGTCCAGCTTCTCCCCGTCCACCTCGGACGGGGACAGGGGATGGGCGCCCAGCCGAGTACTCCGCGAACGGACGGCCGTCGGCGGGGATGCCGAGGATCTCCGGTATGGCGTCGGTGGTTCCCCACGCGTAGTGCTGGACAGTGCCGTGCAGCAACTGCATCGAGCATCCTCACTGTTGACTCTCGTTCTCGGCGCGCAGGCCGTCGTCGAGTCTAGCCAAGAGCGGAGAGGGACCCGACCGGGCCCGTCGACCGCCCGCAACGGACGAATGACATCGATGTTGTTCGCGCGGTACGCTGAGGCCATGTCCGACCCCATGGCCACCCCGGTCGCCGCCCTCTCCGAACAGCAGGCCGCCCTGCTCGACTTCGAGAAGCAGTGGTGGGCGCTGTCGGGGTCCAAGGAGTCCGAGATCCGCGAGCGGTTCGACATCTCGCCCACGCGCTACTACCAGCTGCTCAACGCCCTCATCGACACCGAAGAGGCGCTGGTCCACGACCCGCTGCTGGTCAAGCGGCTGCGCCGGCTGCGCGCCGCCCGCCAGAAGGAGCGCACGGCCCGCCGCCTCGGCGTGAACCTGAAGGCCTGAGACCTCCCCGGGCTGCGACCCGGGTCGACCAAGAGGACGTCAGCGGGTGGGCGCCTCCTGCACCACCTGGAGCAGGTGCCCGTCCGGATCGGTCAACCAGGCGATCAGCAGCCGGTCCAGCCACATCGACGGCTCGTGCACGGGCTCAGCACCCAGCTCGACGAGCCGGTCGAAACCTGCCCGGACGTCGTCCGTCCACAGCACCACTGCCGCCCGTTGCCCGGACGCGACCGGCTCCAGCCAGTGGTCCTCCCTGGCGGAACGCTCGGTGGCCAGCCCGATCCGGTAGCCGTCCAGTTCGAGGTCGACGTGGACGGCCTTCCCCTCGGCGGGCTCCCGGAACACCTCGGTGAAGCCGACGGCGCGGTAGAACGCCGCCGCGGCCTCGATCCGCTTGGTGAACAGCACCACCTGCGGTGTGCGGAACATGCCCCGATCCTCGCCCGGAAGGGCGCCGGCCACAACCCCTGCCCGTTCAGGCCCGCCGCGGACGCAGCGCTGCGGCGATCCGGTGCAGCCCCGCGTTGGTGACCGGACGCTCGGTGTAGCCACCCCGGACCAGCCCCGCGCCCCGCTCGAACCAGTTCCCCGACGCCGGGTCGCCGCGACGCAGCCATGACCACCCCGACGCGATCCCGTACAACGGCAGGAACGGCAGCCCCGCACACCAGAAATACTGCCAGGCGTGCACGGCCTCGTGCGCGAGCGTCCCGGGCTGCCGCAGTTCGACGCCGGCCAGCAGGCCGCGTGGCACCACGACCACGTTCCCCACCGTGAACGCCCCCGCACGCGGCAGCGGGAGCCGGTACCCCTCGGCGACCAGCAGGGCCTCCGGCCCCCGACGGACGCTGGCCCGCCCGGCGAGGGCGACGACGAGCCCCACGCCCGTGGACAGGTTGATCGCGTTGCCCGCGGCTCGCACCCAGTGGGCGGGGCGCACCCGCGAGGCGCGCTCTGGGTGCGGGGCCGTCGGCATGCGCCCATTCTGCCGTTGCCCCGCGGCGTCGCGACACTAGGCTGGCGGCCGGGGAGGCAGCCATGACCGCGAAGCTCGGCCACGTGCTCGTCGTCGACGACGAGGAGGTGCTCGCGGGCGTCGTCGCGTCCTACCTCGACCGGGCCGGCTTCGACACCACGGTCACCGGCGACGGCCTGGCCGCCGTCGAACTCGCCCGACGGCTCGACCCTACCGTGGTGATCCTCGACCTCGGCCTGCCGGGGCTCGACGGGGTGGAGGTGTGCCGCCGGATCCGGACGTTCAGCGACTGCTACCTGATCATGCTCACCGCGCGCACCGACGAGGTCGACGTCCTGATCGGGCTCTCGGTCGGCGCCGACGACTACGTCACCAAGCCGTTCAGCGCCCGGGAACTGGTCGCCCGCGTCCAAGCCATGCTGCGCCGGCCGCGGACCGGCGCCGACGAGGCGCCTCTCCCGGTGCGCCGCTTCGGTGCGCTCGAGGTGGACGCGTCCGCCCGGGTCGTGCGGGTGGACGGGAGGCCGGTGGAGCTGACCCCGACCGAGTTCGACCTGCTCAGCGTGCTGGCCGCGCGGCCGCGTCTCGCCCAGAGCCGGCGACAGCTGATCCAGACCGTGTGGGGCGAGGCCGGCGACGACCACCTCGTGGACGTCCACGTCGCCAACCTGCGGCGCAAGCTGGGCGACGACGCGGCGACGCAGCGCTACGTCGTCACGGTGCGCGGGGTCGGCTACCGGATGGGCGCGGGATGACGGCGGGGCGCGGGTGCCCGGGCTGAGGCCGGGGGAGCGGTTCACCCGCACCTTCTACGGGCGGCTCCTGCTGGGCCAGCTCGCGGTCGGCGTCGTCCTCCTGGTCACGGTGGCGGCGGTGACGACGAGCGTCGCCCCCGGACTGTTCGAGCAGGACCTCGTCGAGAACGGGCCGCTGGACAGCGCCGACCAGCTCCACTTCGTCGAGGGCGCCTTCCTCCGGGCGCTGTGGCTCTCGCTGGCCGTCGCGATCGTCGTCGCGGCCTCGGTCGCGGTGGCGATCGGGCTGGCCACCGTCCGTCCGCTGCGCCGGCAGCTGCGCGAGCTCAGCGGTGCGGCGCGGGCGGTCGCGGCCGGCGACTTCGCCCGGCGTGTCGAGCCGGGACCCGACGCGGGCGAGGAGATCCGGCTCCTGGCCTCCAGCTTCAACACCATGGCCACGCAGCTGGGGGACGCGGAGGAGGCCAGACAGCGGCTGCTGGCCGACCTCGCCCACGAACTGCGCACGCCGATCGCGTCGCTCTCGGTGACCGTGGAGGCGCTGGCCGACGGCGTCCGCGACGCGGATGAGGCGACGCTGTCGACCCTCTCCGAACAGGCGGGACGGCTGGCCCGGCTCGCCGGCGACCTGCGGGACATCTCGGACGCCGAGGGCGGCCTGTCGGTGCACACCGCGCCCTGCCGGGTGGCCGACCTGCTCGAGGACGCGCGGTCGGCCGCCGCGGAGGAGTTCGCCCGCAAGGGCGTGGCGCTGGTCGTGGAGGGCGAGCCCGGTGGCGAGGTCGACGCGGACGCGCAGCGGATCGGCCAGGTGCTGGCGAACCTGCTCTCCAACGCGCTGCGGCACACCCCGCCCGGTGGCCGGGTGACGCTCGCCGCGTCCCCGGTGGCCGGGGGGACGGCGATGACCGTCACCGACACCGGCGACGGCATCGACGCCGCGCACCTGCCGCGGGTCTTCGACCGCTTCTACCGCACGGACGCGGCGCGCAGCCGGGACTCCGGCGGCACCGGCATCGGCCTCGCCGTGAGCGCGGCCATCGCCAAGGCCCACGGCGGGACGCTCACCGTAGCCAGCTCCGGCGTCGGCCACGGCGCGGTGTTCACGCTGACGCTGCCGTCCTGACCCTGCGGTCAGGCACGCGCCCCACTACTGCGCGCTCGACCCGCGACGCGGCCGCCACCCCGACGCGGCGGCTGCGGGGCCCGTCCCGTCTCACCCGTTGCAAACGCTCCCGAAATTCGCAAACGCTCCCGAAATTTCGGGAGCTTCTGCGCGCTTCGGGAGCGTTTGCGCGTTTCGGGGCACCCGGCGGACGGCGGCGCCTTGACCGGATCTTGAGGATCGCTCGACCGGACCTGAAGGCGGGCGCGATGAGGTGGGGACGTGGCCGGTTCCCGCCGGCCACGGCCGGTCCGGCTCCGCCCGGGCGTCCGGGATGAGTGGCTAGCCTGCAGCCATCGGACGCCCTCGTGTCGAGCCGGCCGCCAGTGAAGGCCGTCGGCCCGGACCGCCATCCTCCGGCGACACCTCCTGGCGCCTCCGGCCCGAGCCTGGCGGGCGCGGGCCGGAGGTGGCACCCCCTCATCGTGCGAGCACCCGGTTGCTGACACCGTGGAGGCCGCGCGTCGGGCGGCGCTCCTTCGGGGGAGCGCCGCCCGGACAACTCCCTGAAGATTGTTTGCACTCGGGGTGGGTGAGTGCTAGACATGGAGTTAGCACTCTCAGGCTGAGAGTGCCACCAGTCTGACTCGATGAGATCCCTGGGATCGTCCGTCGCGGGCATCGAGGCGAAGACCCTGACAAGTCCATCCGTGGGGCGAAGCCCCCCGAGACGCCAAAGGATTGCCAACACAACATGGCGAAGCTGATTGAGTTCAATGTCGAGGCACGCCGCGGCCTGGAGCGGGGGATGAACACCCTCGCCGACGCCGTGCGGGTCACCCTCGGCCCCAAGGGCCGCAACGTGGTCCTGGAGAAGAAGTGGGGCGCGCCGACGATCACCAACGATGGCGTGTCCATCGCCAAGGAGATCGAGCTGGAGGACCCCTACGAGAAGATCGGCGCAGAGCTGGTCAAGGAGGTCGCCAAGAAGACCGACGACGTCGCGGGTGACGGCACCACCACGGCGACCGTGATCGCCCAGGCGATGGTCCGCGAGGGCCTGCGCAACGTCACCGCCGGCGCCAACCCGATGAGCCTGAAGAAGGGCATCGAGAAGGCCGTCGCCGCGATCGTCGACGAGCTGGGCAACCAGGCCGTCGACATCGAGACCCGGGAGCAGATCGCTGCGACCGCGTCCATCTCCGCCGCGGACACCACGGTCGGCGAGATCATCGCCGAGGCCATGGACAAGGTCGGCAAGGAGGGCGTGATCACCGTCGAGGAGAGCAACACCTTCGGGCTCGACCTCGAGCTCACCGAGGGCATGCGCTTCGACAAGGGCTTCATCTCCGGCTACTTCGTGACCGACCCGGAGCGCATGGAGGCCGTCCTCGACGACCCGTACATCCTGATCGTCAACTCCAAGGTCTCCAGCCTGCGCGACCTGCTGCCGCTGCTGGAGAAGGTCGTCCAGTCCGGCAAGCCGCTGCTGGTGATCGCCGAGGACGTGGACGGCGAGGCGCTCGCCGGCCTGATCGTCAACAAGATCAAGGGCACCTTCAAGTCCGTCGCCGTCAAGGCCCCGGGCTTCGGTGACCGCCGCAAGGCCATGCTCGGCGACATCGCCATCCTCACCGGTGGCCAGGTCGTGTCCGAGGAGGTCGGCCTGAAGCTCGACGCGGTCACCCTCGACCTGCTCGGCCGGGCGCGTTCCGTGCTCGTGACCAAGGACGAGACCACGATCATCGACGGGGCGGGCGAGGCCGACCAGATCCAGGGCCGGGTCGCGCAGATCCGTCGCGAGATCGAGAACTCCGACTCCGACTACGACCGCGAGAAGCTGCAGGAGCGGCTGGCCAAGCTGGCCGGCGGTGTTGCGGTGATCAAGGTCGGCGCGGCCACCGAGGTCGAGCTGAAGGAGCGCAAGCACCGCATCGAGGACGCCGTTCGCAACGCGAAGGCTGCCGTCGAGGAGGGCATCGTCCCCGGTGGTGGCGTGGCGCTGCTGCAGGCTGCGGCCAAGGCGGACGTCTCGGGTCTCGTCGGTGACGAGGCGACCGGTGCGCAGATCGTGTTCTCCGCGTGCTCGGCGCCGCTGAAGCAGATCGCCGTGAACGCCGGCCTTGAGGGCGGCGTCGTGGCGGAGAAGGTGTCGAACCTTCCTGCGGGCCAGGGCCTGAACGCCGCCACCGGCGAGTACGTCGACATGGTTGCGTCCGGGATCATCGACCCGGCCAAGGTCACGCGGTCGGCGCTGCAGAACGCCGCGTCCATCGCCGCGCTGTTCCTCACCACGGAAGCCGTCATCGCGGACAAGCCCGAGAAGGCCCCGGCGATGCCCGCCGGCGACGGCGGCATGGGTGGCATGGACTTCTGAGTCCAGCCGATCGACAAACGCGAGAGGGCGGTCCCGAAAGGGGCCGCCCTCTTCTGCGTCCCCACCGGAGGGCCCGCGCGGGACGTCCGGGCCACGAGGTCGGAGGTTTCCGCCCGGGCGAGGGTCCCGCCGGTTATGCTCGCGAAGGCGGGGCCGTAGACGGCTCGGCAGCCGACGGAGGAAGGCCGAGTGACGACCACGCGTGACACGCGGCTCGCCTGGCTCTCCGCGGTGGGCGTGGCCGCCCTGTGCCTCGCCCGGGTCTGGTACGTGGCCGGCCGACCCGACCTCGCCATCACGGTCGTGCCGGACGACGCGTTCTACTACCTCA
The DNA here is from genome assembly GCF_049840635.1 of Propionicimonas sp. Classification (GTDB taxonomy): domain Bacteria; phylum Actinomycetota; class Actinomycetes; order Propionibacteriales; family Propionibacteriaceae; genus Propionicimonas. The sequence continues at coordinate 795,465 of NZ_JASGKL010000005.1, read as the reverse complement.
AGCTCGCGCAGAACCGCGTGGCGCTGGGCGCGTGGACCTTCGACGGCACCGCCGTCACGTCCGGGTTCCATCTGCTCCACGAGTACCTGGTCGCGCTGGCGTACCTGGTCCTGCCCGTGGCCGGTGACGACTGGGTGGGAATGCTCAGGCTCATCGGGTCGGTCGCGTCCGTCTGCCTCGGCGCGGCCGCAGCGCTCACGATCCGTGCCGGCCAACGCCTCTATGGCGCGGCGGCCGGCTGGTGGGCGCTGGTGGTCTTCGTCAGCCCGCCCGTGGTGCTGCTCAGTCCGATGATGATGGAGGCGCCACTGGTGGTGCTGGGGGCGGCGGCGATCCTCTTCGTGGTGTCGGGCGGTGCGCCCCGCGGACGCGCTGCCGCGGTGGGCCCGTTCCTGGTGGGCTTCGCCGCTGCGCTGGCGCGGAGCGACGCCGTCCTGCTGCCCGCACTGGTCTGGGTCGCGTGCCTCATCCACCGCTCGCCCGGTTCGGACCCGCGACTCCGTCGGGCCGGTGCGGTCCTGCGGGGGAGCGCGACGGGTTTCGTCGCAACGCTCCTGCACACCCTGGTCACATCCGGCGCGCTGCTGCAGACCAGCGTCCGGACCAAGCTCCGGTGGTCCGGCGAGACCCGGTCGCTCCTCGCGGACGTGGTCGGCCCCGCCTACATCGCCGTCTTCCTGCTCGTCCTCGGCTTTGCGATCCTCGTGGTCCGTCGGCGCGGGACACCACGACTGCTCGCCGAGCCGATCACCCTCGCCTGCCTGCTCGCCGTTGTCGCCTACAGCGGCCTCTACTCGGTGGCCGGACAGGGGGTGCAGCCCTGGTACATCGCGTCCCTGGTCGCCCCGGTGGCGCTGGTCTTCGTCGCGGTCGGCTCGCTGGGTGCGCCCCGCCTGGTTCGCGTGGCGTTGCCGGTGCTCGCGGCGGTCAGCCTGCTGGCGACGACGGCCCAGTTCGAGCGCGAACTCTGGCCGTGGCAGCGGGGAGTCCTCCATGCCGCCCAGAAGGTGCACGAGGACGCGTCGATCACCCGGCTCGGTTCGTGGAACGCCGGCATTCTCGCGGTGGTGTCCGGAGCGGTCGTGACCAACCTCGACGGGCTGGTCGACGACCGTGCTGCCGCCGCGGGAGCCCGCGGGGACATCCTGGGCTATCTGCGGGAGCGTGGCATCGTCGACGTCGTGGACCACCCCGAGATGCTGACCAGCGCGCAGAACGGCGAGGCGGGAGGTCGCCTCGTGGACTGCCTGGTGGCCGTTGCTGCGCTCAGTGATCCCGACGACCCCGGCTCCGGCCCCGGACCCGTGATGCTGTTCCGGGTCCGCCCCGGGTGCGGGTGAACCGTCCCCAGGCCTCGCGCCCGGAATAACGACGTGCCCCCGCGGCATTGCAGGTGGGAGTGAGCGGCGAACGAGGGACGACAGTCGGGTTCAGGTCGGAGCGGGGCGCTGTCCTGATGGCGCTCATGCTCACGACGGGCCTGATCGCGATCGATGCGACGATCCTGGCCACGGCCGTGCCCTCGGTGGTGAAGGAACTGGGGGAGTTCGACCAGTTCCCGTGGCTGTTCTCGGTCTACCTGCTCGCGCAGGCGGTCTCCGTCCCGCTCTACTCCAAACTCGCCGACACCATCGGACGCAAGCCGGTCATCCTGTTCGGCGTCGCGCTCTTCCTGCTCGGCTCGATCCTGGCCGGCCTCGCCTGGAACATGTCCTCGCTGATCGCGTTCCGGGTCGTCCAGGGCCTCGGTGCCGGGGCCGCTGCCCCGATGACGATGACCATCGTCGGTGACCTGTACAGCGTCGCGGAGCGCGCCCTCGTGCAGGGCTACATCGCCAGCGTGTGGGCGGTGTCGTCTGTGGTCGGTCCGGCGCTCGGCGGCATCTTCTCCCAGTTTGTGTCGTGGCGGTGGATCTTCTTCGTGAACGTCCCGCTGTGCCTGGTCGCCGCGTGGGCGCTGGTCCGGTCCTACCACGAGAAGCTCGAGCGCCGGCCGCATCGGATCGACTACGCGGGCGCGGCGCTGCTCACTATCGGGCTGACCGCGGTGATCCTCGCGCTCCTCGAGGGTGGCAACGCCTGGTCCTGGCTGTCCTGGCAGAGCCTGCTCAGTTTCGGCATCGGCATTGCCGCGCTCGTCGCCTTCCCCGCCGTCGAGCGGAGGGCAGCCGAGCCGGTGCTGGACCTCTCGATCCTCGCCCGGCCGTTGATCCTCACCTGCACGCTGGTCTCCCTCGGTGTGGGCGCCCTGATGATCGGGGTGACCAGCTACGTCCCCACCTACCTCGAGAACGCCCTCAAGGTCGCCCCCCTCGTGTCCGGCATCGCCGTCGCGGCGCTCACCCTGGGCTGGCCGCTGGCCGCGTCCCAGGCCGGGAAGATGTATCTGCGCCACGGCTACCGGACGACCGTCCTCGCCGGCAGCTCGATCGCCCTCGTCGGCGCGATCGCGCTCGCGGCGTCCGGCCCCTACCCGAACCCGTGGACGGTGGCCGCCGTCGCGTTCGTGATCGGCTTCGGACTCGGCTGGACGGCCGCGCCGTCGCTGATCGCCGCGCAGGCGTCCGTCGACTGGAACGAGCGCGGCGTCGTGACCGGGCTCAACGTGTTCGCCCGCTCGGCCGGCAGCGCGGTCGGCGTCGCGGTGTTCGGCGCCATCGCCAACAACGTGATCTCCGCCGGCCGCGGCGAGGAGGACTACGCCACGATCGTGGCCGCGTCCACCTGGGTCTTCGTGGCGGTGGCGGTCGCGGCAGCCCTGATGCTGCTCGCGTCCACCCGGCTGCCCCACGGTGCCGTCGACTCCGCCGCGTACTCGGTCGCACCCGCCACCGACTGATCCCGTCCACCACAAGGTGGACGGAAGTGTGGTGAACTCGCCACGAAGCGTCCACGTTGTGGTGGACGGGAGTGCGCGGCGCTTCAAGGTGGACGGAAGTGTGGTGAAGTCGCGACGAAGCGTCCACGTTGTGGTGGACCCCGCCGCGTCCACCACAAGGTGGACGGTTCTGTGGCGAACTCGCGAGGATCCGTCCACCACAAGGTGGACGCGTCCGCGCGGACGTGGCGCCGGGAGCCCGATCAGCGTGTCGCGGGCGAGCCGCGGGCCGGCACCAGCGATCATGGAGGCATGAGCGGCCTGCTCGAGGTGATCGCGCTGCACCCGGCCGACGCCGAACGCGCCGAGGCCGGTGGTGCCGACCGCGTGGAGGTGTGCGGCTCGCTGGAGGACGGCGGCATGTCCCCGACCCCCCAGCTGGTCGCGCAGGTGCGCAGGGCGACCAGTATCCAGGTGCGGGTGATGGTGCGGCTGCGGGACGGCTTCGGCACGGACGGTGGCGAGGCGGTCCGGCTGCGCGGCCTGATGGCCGCGTACGCCGACGCCGGCGCGGACGGCATGGTGCTCGGCTTCCTCAACGGCCTCGGTGACGTGGACGCGGGCGTCTGCGCGGAGCTGGTGTCCGACGGCACGTGGCCATGGACGTTCCATCGCGCCATCGACGCGTGCCTCGAGCAGGACAGGGCCTGGGCGGCGCTCACCGGGCTCCCGCGGCTCGACCAGGTGCTCACCGCCGGCTCGGCGAGGAACGTCGAGCACGGCCTGGGGGACCTGCTCGCGAGGGCGAAGGCCGATCCGTGGGCGGCGTCGGTGATCATGGCCGGCGGCGGGCTGCAGCCCGATCACGTCCCGTGGCTCGCGCGGGCCGGCGTCCACGCGTTCCACATCGGCAAGCCGGCCCGTCCCGGGGGCTCATACAAGGCCTACGTCGACGAGGGCCTCGTCCGGTCGTGGCGCACGCTGATCGACGACGAGGTGCGACACCGCCCCGCGGTCCCGGCCTGACCGCTCCCGGCCTCACACCTTCCGGCGAGTGGAGTCAGCCCGCGCCGGGCTCGATGTGGACGAACGTCGTGGTGTCCGGGAGCGCGGCGCTGACGGCGTTCTCGACCTCGTCGGCGACATCGTGGCTGCGCTTGACCGTCCAGGAGCCCGGCACCGACAGCGTCGCGTACACGAACCGCTGCCGTCCGGACTCGCGGGTCTTCAGCTCGGTGATCTCCACGCCCGGGTCGTCGCAGACGTCGGCGAGGACGGCGGACACGATCGCGACCTCCTCGTCGGGCAGCGCCGCGTCGAGCAGCCCCACGACAGAGCGGCGGACGAGCCGGTAGCCGGTGAGCAGGATGTTGGCGCCCACGACCAGGGCGATGACCGGGTCGAGGACCTGCCAGTGCGTGAGCGCGACCAGTCCGATCGCGACGAGGACGCCGACCGAGGTCCACACATCGGTGAGGAGGTGCCTGCCGTCGGCCTCCAGGGTGATCGAGCGGTGCCGGCGCCCGGCCCGGAGCAGGAGGAGGCCGGTGCCCAGGTTCAGCAGGGTGGCGAGCATCGACAGGGCGAGGCCGAGGCCGAGTTGCTCGAGCGGGACGGGGTTGAACAGGCGCACGACCGCGCCCCAGATGATCACGGCGGCGGCGACGAAGATCAGGCTGCCCTCGACGGCCGCGGACATGTACTCAGCCTTGCCGTGGCCGAAGTCGTGGTTGAAGTCGGCCGGCTTGGCGGCGAGGCGCAGCGCCCACAGGGCGACCAGGGCCGCGACGAGGTTGACGGTGGACTCCATCGCGTCCGACCACAGGCCGACCGAGTTGGTCAGCCAGGCGGCGACCGCCTTGATCGTGACGGTGGCGACGGCCGTGGCGATCGAGAGCCAGATGTAACGCTCGAGGAAGCGAGGGTCCTGTGGTGTGGCGGCGGCGGGGAGGGGCGCGTCCTGCACGCGCTCACTCTACCGGCAGGGTCGACTCCTCCACGGTGCCGAGGTCGAGCGGCCAGGCGTCCGGGCGGGTGGCGAGCGCCACGAGCTCGGCCACGTTCGCCGGCCACACCGGCTCCGGCTGCGCGGAGAGGCCGGTCAGGGGCAGCCACGCCCACCCTGCGAGAGTGATCAGCTCGTCCGCGGTGAGGCCGTCCTGGCGGGGCTCGAACGGCGCGGCCACGGGCAGGACGAAGAAGTGCTCGACCTGGCTGAGCACCTGGTCGGAGTAGCCGTGCACCACGGTCCGGACCGCGACCGGGCCGAGCAGCCGCTCGGGGGTGACGTCGAGGCCGATCTCCTCGCCGAGCTCGCGGACGGCCGCCCCGACGGGCGTCTCACCCGGGTCGATGCCCCCACCCGGCGTGACCCACCAGCGGGAGCCCGGCAGGCCGGGGTCGGTGTCGGCGAGCATCAGCACGCTGGTCCCGTCGGTGACGACGACCCGTGCGGCGCTGCGGTGCCGCCGTGGACGCTCGGCCGGGGGGACCGGCCGGAACCGGCGGTCGCGGAAAGGCTCGTTCACGATGCGGTGCTCACGATCTGTGGCTCGTTCGCGGGGTGCTCATGGTGCGGGGATCCGGACCACGGCCAGGCTGCGCAGCGATTCGTCGAGGACGTGCAGTTCCACCGACCCGGGGACGAGGACGTACCCGACCTGGCCCTTGACGTGCTGGCCGGCCGTCAGCTGCCGGCCGCCGAGCGGCGCATCCAGGCTCGGCCCGAACCCCGGCAGGACGGACCCCGCGGCGACGGTGGCGGGCAGCAGGATCGGGTCGACCGGGACGCTGCCGTGGGTGCACGCGACGGTCACCTCCAGCACGAGGTAACGGCTGCCCTCCGGGGCGGCGACCTCGCCGGAGTCGGTCCACGTCGCGCGGGTGACGGTGAGGGTTCCGGTGCCGGTGGGCGCGGAGAAGTCGATGCCCGTGCCGACGTCGCCGCCGGTGACGTCCACGGCTGCGGCGCTCGCCGGCGCGGACGGGGTGACCGTGACGACCTCCATCGGCCCTCGGCTCGCACTGGCGGAGGCGGAGGGGTTTGTCGCGGGGAGGACGGGCAGCGCGCTGAGGATCCCGATCATCAGCAGGCTCGCGGCGAGCACGGACGCCACGGCCACCCGGCGGCCGCGCCGGGGGTGCGCGGGCCCGCGTCCCTTCGGTGGGGCGGCCGCGGTGGCCGACCGGCCCGTGGCGACGCGCGGCGACGTGGAGGTCGGCGGGGCAACCGGGGCCGGCGGCGCAGTGGGGGCCGGCGGGGGAGTTGGGGCCGGGGGAGGAGCAATCGGCGCCGCCGGCGCGGCGAAGTCGGGACGGCCCGTTCGCGATGTGCCGAGGCCCTCGGGGCGCGCGCCGCTCCCGGGACCCGCAGGCGGATCGGCCTGCGGCGCGGCGTCCCCCGACATCAGGCGAACCGGTCCGGGCGCTCGCCGGCCCGCAGTGCGGAGGCCACGATCAGGCCCACCACGAACGGCAGGATGATGCAGGCCACCTGGGCGCCGCCGGACAGCGCCTCGAACAACAGGTCGGCGTCGAAGCCGTTCGCGAGGATGGACACGACCCCGACCATCCCGAGCACCGCCATCGCGACCATGTAGCTACGCCGCACCGCGTCCCTGCGGTAGGGGATCCGGGCAGAGAGGGCGAACGACACAGCGAGCATGAGGATCGACAGCCAGGTGAAGAACATCCCGATCAACAGCGGGACGAGGACGCCGGCGGTGACCGCCTGCCAGATCTGGGCGATCGTGACCGGCGGCGGTGCAGCGGGGACGCGGGAGTCCGGCGGCGGCGCGAACCACTGCGGGGTGTTCGGGGCGGGGAACGGGGCCGGGTTCACCTGGGCGTGGGGCTGGACGGCGGGCTGCACGGGAAGGTAGCCGGTCAGCGAGGGCCCGGGCGCGGTGAACGGTTCGGTCGGCGGACGCACGGCCTGCCCGGTCGGGGCGGCCCACGTGCCCGCGGTGAGGGCGGCGGACGACACGTCGAACGGTGTCTTCGGGTTGCGTCCGGGCGCACCGGCGGGAACCAGCGCGGCAAGTTCCGGTTGGGCGTCCGACGGGGCGGTGAAGGACGGCTCCCCGTCCGGTGGCTCGACGGGTGGCGCGGAGGGCTCGGCGACGGCGAGCGGGGCGACGGGCGGGACGACGAACGCTGCGGGCCGCTCCCCGGGCGCGTACTCGGGTCCGTCCAGCCAGGTCGCCATGGGCCCATGGTAACCGGGCCGTCGGCGGCGCTCGCGGCCGCGTGCCGGGACTTGGTTCTCCCGATAGGCTTGTGGGACCGGTTCTGTGGAGCAGGCCGGGAAAGATTCAGGAGTTGAGGAAATCATGCCGCTGGGCAAGGTGCGTTACTACGACGCCGAGAAGGGCTTCGGCTTCCTGTCCAAGGACGAGGGCGGGGAGGACGTCTACGTGCGCGCGTCCGCACTGCCCGCGGGCGTGACCACCCTCAAGCGCGGCCAGAAGGTCGAGTTCGGCGTGGTGGACGGGAAGAAGGGCGAGCAGGCCCTGTCCGTGCGGCTGCTGGAGGCGCCGCCGTCCCTGTCCAAGGCCCAGCGGAAGTCCCCCGAGCAGATGGCGATCATCGTCGAGGACCTGATCAAGATGCTGGACGGCGTGGGCAACGGCTACCGCCGCGGCCGCCACCCCGACCCCAAGCTGGCCGAGAAGACGGCGGCCGTGCTGCGCGCCGTCGCGGACGAACTGGAGCTGTGAGGGTGGCTGCGACGCTGGAACTGGACGCGGCGTGCGCCGAGGCCGTCGACCTGGCCAGGGCTGCGGCCGTCCGCCGCGCCGGGGTGATCGAGGTCGGTGAGCACCGCGGCGTCGTCGCGGAGGACGTGCGGGTGGCCACCCACCTGTTCGAGTGCACCCACCCGGGCTACCCCGGCTGGGTGTGGTCGGTGACGGTCGTGCGGGCCTCCCGGGCGCGGGTCGTGACGGTCTCGGAGGTGACGCTGGTCCCCGGCGAGGGCGCGCTGCTCGCGCCGGCCTGGGTGCCGTGGGCGGACCGGGTGGGGCCGAAGGACCTCACGCCCGGTGTTCTGGCGCCCGCCGAGCCGGACGACGTCCGCCTCGAGCCCGGCTACACCGGCGGGGAGTTCGCCGCGGACGCCGACCCGGCCGAGGCCAGCCAGACCCGCGCGCTGGTCGCGGAACTGGGCCTGGGCCGCGAGCGCGTCCTCTCCGTCGAGGGCAGGGACGACGCCGTCGAGCGCTGGCTGGACGGCCCCGGCGGGTCCGACAACGCGATGACGCAGCAGGCGCCCGGCCTGTGCGAGACCTGCGGCTTCTTCGTGGGTGTCACCGGGGCGCTCGGGCGCGTGTTCGGGGTCTGCACCAACGAGCTGTCGCCGTCCGACGGCACCGTGGTCAGTCGGGCGCACGGCTGCGGCGGTCATTCCGACGTGGTGGCCCCGAGCAAGGGCGTCGACCTCTCGCTCCCCGTCTGGGACACGATCAGCATCGAAGAGGGCATCTTCCACTGATCCACACCCGGGTGTGCGTGGTGTGAACCGCGAGCGACGGGTCCGCCGGTGGCGGTCAGGACAGGGCGCGCCGCGGCGTCGTCCCCGGCTCCTCCTCGCCGGCCGGTTCCTCCGCGTCCGGCCCGTCGGCCTCGAGCACGGTGGTGGCGGCACTGTCGTCGAGCGGAATGTCCCCGCCGCTGCGACGCCGTGACTTGCGGAACAGCCCGAACGCCAGGCCCAGCAGGCCGATCACCGTCCCGGTGACGGCGACGCCGAGATACCAGCCCCTCTCGGTCGCAGCGAGCTGCGGATAGGTCCACCAGCAGACCGCGACGCCGACGGCGAAACCGATCGTCCCCGCGGTGACCACGGCCAGCCCGTCGGGGTCCAGCGCGCGCACGGGGGCCTGCACCATCAGCGGCCGGTGCGGGTGGTTGTTCTGGCTCACGGACACCACGATAGGGCCCGGCTCTGCGCCCCTACCATTCCGCCATGGCGAACCCTGGCACGACATCGGCGGCTCCAGCCCCACAGACCAACAAGACCATCGACAACTGGTTCGAACTCACCAAGCGTGGCTCGACCATGGGCCGCGAGGTCCGCGGAGGCCTGGTGACCTTCTTCACCATGGCCTACATCATCATCCTCAACCCGATCATCATCGGCACCCAGGTCGACGTGAACGGCAACCTGATCACCGGCGTGGCCCCTTCCGTGGACGGCGCGGTCGCGACATCGATGGCGATGGTGGCCGCGGCCACGGCGCTCATCGCCGGCATCATGACGATCATCATGGGCGTCTACGGGCGCTTCCCGATCGCCCTGGCGACCGGCCTCGGCCTGAACGCGCTGGTGGCCTACACGATCGTCAAGCAGATGACCTGGCCGCAGGCCATGGGCCTGATCGTCTGGGAGGGCGTCCTGATCACCATCCTGGTGCTCACCGGCTTCCGCAAGGCGATCTTCGACGCCGTTCCCCGCTCCATGCGGTCCGCCATCTCGGTCGGTATCGGCCTGTTCATCGCCTTCATCGGCCTGGTCGACGGCGGCGTCGTCCGCGCCGGCTCCGGCACCCCGGTGCAGCTGGGCGTCTACGGCAGCCTGCTCGGCTGGCCGATCGCGATCTTCCTGATCGGCCTCGCGCTGATCGTCGCGCTGTACATCCGCAGGGTGAAGGGCGCGCTGCTGATCGCGATCCTCGCCGCCACCGTGATCGCCGTGATCGTCCAGGCAGTGCTGAACCTTCCGCTGATGAAGGACGCCACGGGCGCGACCGTGAACCCCACCGGCTGGATCCAGAACCTCCCGGCACTGACCAGCGGCTTCTCGCTGCCCAACCTCGGCCTGCTGGGCCGGGTCGACCTGTTCGGCGCGTTCACCAGCGCGGGCAGCGCGGGCGCGATCATCGGCATCCTGTTGCTGATCTTCTCCCTGCTGCTGAGCGACTTCTTCGACACGATGGGCACGATCGTCGCCGTGGGCGCGGAGGGTGACCTGCTCCAGGAGGACGGGAACCCGCCGTACACGCAGGAGATCCTGCTCGTCGACTCGGTCGCGGCCATCGCCGGCGGTGTCGGCTCCGTCTCGTCGGCCACGTCCTACATCGAGTCGGCGTCCGGCGTCGGCGAGGGTGCGCGCACGGGCATCGCGTCCGTGGTGACCGGCCTGGCGTTCCTGCTCAGCTTGTTCCTCGCCCCGCTGGTGGAGATCGTGCCCGCAGAGGCGGCCACCCCCGCACTGTTCTTCGTCGGCTTCCTGATGATGTCGCAGGTCGTCCACGTGAACTGGGAGGACCCGGAGGAGGGCATCCCGGCGTTCCTCACGATCGTGCTGATGCCGTTCACCTACTCGATCACGACGGGCATCGGCGCGGGCTTCATCGCGTTCGCCCTGATCAAGGCGCTGAAGGGCAAGGCGAAGGACGTCCACCCGCTGATGTGGGTGGTCGTCGCGGCCTTCGTCCTGTACTTCGGCCAGGGCATCATCACCGGCCTGATCGGCTGACCACGAGGGCGGACGCGACCGCTCCGCCCACGGCACGAAAGAACCGTCCCCCCGTACCCGTTACGTGGGGACGGTTCTTTCGTGCCCTGCACGTTGGGGACGGTTCCTGTCGTGCCGCGCCTCAGGATCGACCGCCGGGATCCCGGCGTCCGGTGCGGTTGGTCGTCTCCCGGAGATCCCGGGTCAAGCCCGGGATGACAGCAGCAAGCCCGGGATGACAACAGGGGTCACCAGTCATCGTGACGGTCACGCCCCGCCCGGCCCTTGTCATCCCGGCGGAGGCCGGGATCTCGGCGTCCGGTGCGGTTGGTCGTCTCCCGGAGATCCCGGGTCAAGCCCGGGATGACAAAAGGCGCCCGACCCCGCAGCGACCGACCGCTCACTGGAGGGCGGACGTGAGCCTCGCGAGGTTGTCCAGCACGGTTGAGTGCAGCGGCTGCTGCTGCCACTCCTCCAGCGTCAGTTCCCTGGACGCGGCGCGGTAGTCGGCCTCCACCTCGCGCAGTTGCGCCACGAACTCGCGTCCGCGGACGAGCATCGAGATCTCCAGGTTGAGGCCGAAGGAGCGCATGTCCATGTTGCTGGAGCCGATGATCGCGATCTCGTCGTCGATCGTCATCGACTTGGAGTGCAGGATGAACGGACGTCGGTACATCCAGATCCGCACCCCGGCGCGCAGCAGCGCCTCGTAGTAGCTGCGCTGGGCGTGGTAGACCATGGCCTGGTCGCCGATCTCGGACACGAAGAGCTCCACCTGCAGCCCCCGCTGGCAGGCGGTCGTGATCGCGACCAGCAGGCCCTCGTCCGGGATGAAGTACGGCGAGACCATGATCACCCGCTGCTGCGCGGCGAAGAGCAGGCTCGTGAACAGCTTCAGGTTGTTCTGGTACTCGAAGCCCGGCCCGGACGGCACGATCTGCGCGTCCAGGCGGCCCGCGCGGGCGGGGAGGCGGTCGAGCCCGACCTCCTCGGTGAGCACCTCGCCGGTCTCGCTGTACCAGTCGCCGAGGAAGACCGCGTCGATGCTGGCCACCACCGGTCCCTGCACGCAGACCATCAGGTCGACCCAGTGCAGGCCCCGGCGCAGGTTCGCCGGCAGGTTGTAGGTGGAGTCGGTGAGGTTCTGCGAGCCGGTGAACGCGAGCCGGCCGTCCACGACGAGCAGCTTGCGGTGGTTGCGCAGGTCGGGCCGCTGGTAGCGGCCCTTGAGCGGCTGGACGGGGAGCATGAGGTGCCACGCCGCACCCATCCGGTCGAGCCGCTCGCGCGTCTGGCGGTAGTAGGGCTTGCTGCGGTTGGCCCAGTGGTCCATCAGCACGCGGACCGTGACGCCGCGGTCGACGGCCTCCTCGAGCGCATCGAAGAACACCCCGGTCGTCTCGTCCGCCTGCAGGATGTAGAACTCCACGTGGACGTACGAACTCGCGCCGCGCACGGCGTCCGCCATCGCCTGGATGCTGTCCTCGTAGCCCGGGTAGAGCTGCGCGGCGTTGCCGCTGGACAGGGGCAGTGCCCCCAGGTTCCGGTTGAGCCTCACCACGGAGGTGAACGACTCGGGAGCGTCCGGCAGCGGGGTGCCGAAGTCGACGTCCGCGGTCACCTCGCGGATCGCTGCGTTGATCTCGTCCTGCCGGGTCCGGCGGGTGCGGGGGAGCCGCGGGTTGCCGATCAGCAGGAACAGCAGGACGCCGATCTCGGGGATGAGGAAGATCGCGAGCAGCCAGGCCATCGCGGCGGTGGGACGCCGGTTGCGTGGCACGATCACCACGGCGGCCACCCTGATGGCCATCTCGAGGACCAGGAGGGCGACCACCCACCACGTCCCGTTGGCGCTGAAGTACCGCACCTGTTCCCGCCCCCCTGTTCAGTGGCTGCTCAGCGTAGCGGGGCTCCGCTCGTGTGCGGTGGCGACCAGCACCGGACCCCGCGACGCGAGCTCAGGCGCGGAGGACGGCGACGAGGTCGGGCGCTGCGCGATCCTGTTGGCGGGCGTCGGCGGCCCACCCGGGGAACCGGTCCAGCCAGGCGAGGATGGTCCCGGCCACCTCGCGGGTGGATGCGTCGAGCCGGTCCAGGGCCGAGCGCCAGGCGTCCGCGAGGTCGAGCGCCTGCTCGTGGCTCGCCCAGCCCGCGACGACGCCCGGCGCCGGCAGCAGCGTGATCTCGAGGTCGGTGCGCAGCAGGCTCCGCAGGCTGTACCGGGCCGGCACCTCCGCCCGCGCCAGCGCGAAGTCGAAGTCGTTGAGCTGGGCCTCCGTGCAGTCCCTGCCGATGCTGTCCCGGGCCAGGACGTCGATCCACGCCTCCAGCAGCGTCCAGCAGGCGTCGAGGCGGTGCGGCGGCACGTGGCGTCCCGACAACACCGCGTCGACGTCGGACCCGCTGGGGACGTCCGGACGCAGGACGGGGGCGTCCGGCGCGCGGCGCAGGACCGGACCGAGCTTCCCGAGCAGGCCGGGCAGCGCGGGCGTCGATCCGCCGAAACGGTCGGCCGCGACGGCCCTCAGGGCCGTGGAGGTCTCGTCCGAGGCGCCGAAGATGCCGCGGACCTCGGCGATCGAGATGGCGTAGAGCCGCACCGATCCCATGCACCCAACGCTAACCGTCCGGCATAGATTTGTGGATGTGAACCCGCGATCCCGCCGCCTCATCGTCAGCGGAGCGCTGGTGCTCCTGCTCATGCTGGTGGTGCTGGGAACCGTGCTGGGGGTGGGACGGTAGGCTCCGGGCCATGATCGTGGCAGTTCGTCGAGTCCTGGCCGTGCTGGCCGTGGCACTGGTCGCCGCACTCGGCGTCGCAGGCACCCCCGCTCTGGCCGAGACGCCCAGTCCCACCGCGACGGCGACCGCCGTCGCGACCGCGGACGCCACCAGTTCCGCGAAGGAGACCGGGACGGCCAAGGCCACCGGCACGGCGAGCCCGATCACTTCCGAGGACGACACCTCGGACTCCGACGACACCGCCGACACCACTCCGGACAACTCCCGCCAGCTGTACGCCATCGGTGCCGCGGGCGTGCTGGCCCTCCTCGCCGCGCTGGTCGTCTTCCTGCGTCGCCGCTGAGGCGTCGCCGGCCGGCATCCGGGTGGACCGGGAGGAACCGTCCCCGACGATCCACCGGGCCTCAGGCGAGTTCGTTCAGGTCGATCGGGACCCGCCGGAACACCTCAGCGAAGGACGCGAGCACGCCGGCATTGGGGTTCGGCACGGAGAACACGCCCAGCCGCGGCAGCCCGGTCAGTGCGCCCAGCGCCGGATGGCCCAGCACCGCGTGGACCGCGCTCCGGTCCCCACCGGTGGCGAGCGCCTCCAGCCGGTCGGCGGCGGGGAGCAGCACAGCCACCGCGTCGTCGGCGGCAGCGTCGAAGGACCGGGTGCTCTGGTTGGCCCGCCGGCGGGCGTACCGCTGCTGCGACCAGCCGCCGGCCTTCGTGCGCCCCTGCACGTAGTGGCTGCCGTGGCGTCCGTCCTGCAAGGTGGTGCCGGCGAAGACCCCCACGGCGTGGGCCTCGCGGCGGGCGATCAGCACCCCGACCACCCGCGGACGCGTCGCACTCTCCACCAGCGCGGCCAGCGGGTCGGGAGACTCCGCCGTCGGCCAGGGCGTCCTGATCCGGGCCCGCGCGCCGTCGGGAGAGCGCAGGACGACCGCGTCCCCCGCGTTCTCGACCGCGGGTGCGCCATGGCGGAGGCTGAAGCCGTCGAGCCAGCCCGCGAGCCGTTCGGGGGCGACGCCCACGGTTCGCCACCCCTGTGGTGCTCCCATGGCTATAGTCTGGCAACGAACCGCCGGGAGGAGAGCATGACCGACCTCATCGACACGACTGAAATGTACCTGCGCACCATCTACGAGCTGGGGGAGGAGGGTGTGCCTCCGCTCCGCGCCCGCATCGCCGAACGCCTCAAGCAGAGCGGCCCCACCGTCTCCCAGACCGTCGCACGAATGGAGCGCGACGGCCTGGTCAGCGTGCACCCCGACCGCCATCTCGTCCTCAGCCCGAAGGGGCTGGAGCTCGCCACCAGGGTGATGCGTCGGCACCGGCTCGCCGAGCGGCTGCTGACCGACGTGATCGGGCTCGAGTGGCCGCTCGTCCACGAGGAGGCCTGCCGCTGGGAGCACGTGATCTCCACCGACGTCGAGCGCCGGCTGGTCAGCATCCTCGACCACCCGGTCAGTTCGCCCTACGGCAACCCGATCCCCGCGCTGGAGGAACTCGATGTCGCACCGGCACCGGAGGGCTTCCTCGACGGGACCGAGCTCCTGTCGCTGCGCCTTGCCGACGGGAAGGCGCACCAGGTCGTCGTGCTGCGGATGAGCGAGCACCTCCAGAACGACCCGCGGACGCTGGAGGCCATCCAGGCGGCCGGCGCGCTGCCCGGAACGCCGGTGCGCGCCTCGCTGGTCGGCCACCACCTCCTGCTCGGCGCGGACGATCGAGAGGTCGCCCTGCCGGCGACCACCGCCGACCACATCTTCGTCGGGCTGGACTGAGCCGGACGCAGCACTGCGCGCGACCGCCTCGTCCCGTGGGTGGGACGTCTGACGCGCCCGCGAGCGGGAATACCGGGCGGGTCCTGCCGCGTTCAGCACGTGTAACCCGAGACCCGAAGGAATGACCCACATGGCAACCATCGCCCTCACCGAGGCCGAGTTCGGCGACACCATCAAGGACAACGGCATCGTGTTCGTCGACTTCTGGGCGTCGTGGTGCGGCCCGTGCCGCATGTTCGGCCCGGTGTTCGAGGCGGTCTCGGAGACCAACCCGGACGCGGTGTTCGCCAAGGTCGACACCGACGCCGAACGTGGCCTCGCCGGAGGGCTGGGCATCTCGTCCATCCCGACCCTGATGGCCTTCCGCGACGGCTACCTCGTCTACCGCGAGGCCGGGGCGCTCAACAAGAGCCAGTTCACCCAGCTCGTCGACCAGGTGAAGGCCCTCGACATGGAGAAGCTGGTGGCCGAGGCGGAGGCCGCGAAGCCCGCCTGACGAAACCGTCCGGAGCGTCGTGTCCCCCTTAGGGGTGACACGACTGTTCCGGCCACCTATACTCGAAGAAGGTTCCTGCCCCATCCCCCCGGGCAGGAACCATCTACTTTCCCGGGGCGGTTCGGCGGCCGGGCCTACTTCGCCGGAGCTCCCGGGTGGTGCCGGGACAGCAGCACCACCCCGGTGAGCGCCACCGCAGCGAAGACCAGCATCAGCGTGATCGCCACCGTGTCGCCGCGCAGGAGGGCGCCCTCGCCGAGGACCGTGATCCCGAAGACCACGCCGGCGATCGGGGCCCCGGCGTTCAGCCCACCGACCACGATCTCCGCCGCTCCCGCGGCGTAACCCTGCTGGATCCACACCCCCGCCAGGGCGATCCCGACCACGATCGCCGCGACCATGAACCAGAACGTGGCCGAACCCTGCCACGGCTGGGTGGCGAGGTAGGCGCCGATCGCCTTGGCGAGCCCCGACTCCATCCCGTAGATCACGGACGCGGCCAGGGCCCAGGCGAGGCACCGCCAGGCCAGCGGCCCCTTCGCGCCGACCAGGGCCAGGGCGAGGGCGATCGCGAAGCAGACCAGCGGGCCGGTCACCAGCAGGTCGTTGCGCAGCACGGGTGCGTCGGTGGCGTGCGCGATCGCCACCCACGCGACGGCGACCGTCCCGACGAGGGTCATCGCCGTCCCCGTCCACATGCCGCGGCTGACCGTGTTCTTGTGCACGCGCGCGGAGAGCAGGATCGTCCACGGCACCGCGAGCGCGCCCAACGGCTGGACGACGGTGACCGGCGCGAGCTGGAGGGCGGCCACCTGCCCGACGGCGCTCAGGCCGAGCAGCGCCAGGCCGGCCAGCCAGACCGGGTTCTTGACCACCGCGAGCAACTGGCGACCACCGAGCGCCTCCTTGTCCGCGGAGGACTCGTCCGCGACGGCCAGGTGCTGGACGACCGAGGACGCCGCGAAGGCGACGGACGCGAGCAGGGCCAGGACGACGGCCATCGTGATGTTGGAATGCATGCAACCCCCAGGACGACGAGGATCGGCGCCCGGAGCGTATCGATCACGCGGAACGGCAGGGTGGGACGTCGTCCGGGTCACCCGTGCACGGTGAAACCGTAGCGGTTCGCGCGCCGGATGGTCGGCGCCGAACACTCCGTGTCCGAGGCCCGTCCACGTCGGGGGCCGCCACGAGCGCGACGTCCGCCCGGGGCTGGCGGCGTGGCTGCGCCCCGGCCTAGAATTCAGGTCAATCGATTTAGCTGGCTCCCGCGAGCGAATTCCGGACGGTCGGCGTGCCGCCGGCGACAACCTGAGGAGTGCACATGGACGTGAGCTTCCCCGACGTTCCCGACCTCGCCGCCGTCCCCACGGGTGACATGCCGGGGGACAAGGTGCAGATCGGGGAGGGCCACGTCGACAAGGCGCGGGCGATCTTCCCGGAGCTGTGGCGGCAGCTGGAGCCGCTCCTCGCCGACGGCGGACGCGCGGTCGTGGCGGTCTGCGGCGGGTCGGGCGTGGGGAAGTCCGAGACCGGCTCGCTGCTCGCGTACGGTCTGAACGCACGCGGCGTCGGCGCCTACGTGCTGTCGGGGGACAACTACCCGCGGCGGGTCCCGTCCGCCAACGATGCCGAGCGGCTGCGTACCTACCGGGTCGGCGGCACCCGTGGCCTGGTCGCGGCCGGCCTGTACGACGACCGGGTGCGGGAGGAACTCGCCGCGCTGCAGGCGTCCGATGGGGACGCGGACCGCGCGCAGGTCGCGTCCCACCCGTGGCTGTCGACCTACCAGCGGGCCGCCCGGAAGGCACTCTCCGGCTACCTCGGCACGCCGGAGGAGACCGACTTCGACGAGGTGAGCGGCATCCTTGCCGCCTTCCACGCCGGCGCGCCCGCGCTGATGCTCAAGCGGATGGGACGCACGCCCGACGAGCTCTGGTACGACGCGGTCGACGTCCGCGACGTGCGCGTGGTCGTGATCGAGTGGACGCACGGCAACTCCGACCACCTCACGGGCGTCGACATCCCGATCCTGCTGAACAGCACGCCGAAGGAGACCCTCGCGCACCGGCGCGCCCGGAGCAGGGACGGCGCCGTCGACAGCCCCTTCACCACCACCGTGCTCGAGCTCGAGCAGGCGATGCTGCACGCCCAGGCGCCGAAGGCCCGGATCATCGTCTCCAAGGCCGGCGAACTGCTCGACTACCCCGGCTACCTCGCCGCCATGGGTGCCGACCTGCCGGGCGCGGGCCCGATGCTGAACGTCTACCCCGACAGCATCGGCGGCACCCTCGCCGACGTGGTCGCGTTCGTGCGGAGTCCCGAACTGGCGGACGTGTTCAGCTCGGCCTACCTGCTGCCCAGCGTGTTCAACACCGACCTCGACCGCGGCTTCTCCGTGATCGACTACAGCCTGTCCGACCGGTTCGCCACGCGCGCCGACCTGGACGCGCTCGCCGAGGCCGGCATCGACCTGAAGTTCGACTTCATCCTGAACCACGCCTCGGTACTGTCGCCGCAGTTCCAGGACATCCTCGCCCGCGGCGAGCGGTCGGAGTACGCCGACTTCTTCATCGACTGGAACGCCTTCTGGGCCGGCCACGGCGAGCTCACCGCGGAGGGCTTCGTCCAGCCGGACCCCGAGCTGATCCGGGACATGTTCTTCCGCAAGCCGGGGCTGCCGATCCTGATGGTGCGCCTTCCCGACGGGACGGAGAAGCCGTACTGGAACACCTTCTACCAGGAGGTGCGCTACACCGCCCCGGACATCCAGGAGCTGATCCGGGCCACCGGCCTGCAGTACGGCAGGGCCGAGGTGCTGGCCGGGCGGGTGGCGTCCGCGCTGGCGGAGGGTCTTCGCCCGGGGGAGGCCGACTTCACCGGGTACGCGGACGTGAGGGACGCGGTCGTCGACCTCGTCGAGGGCCGGCGGACGTACCTCGGCCAGATGGACCTGAACATCGCCAGCCCGCTGGTGTGGGACTTCTACGCCGACACCCTCGACCGGCTCGCCGGGTACGGCGCGCAGATCGTCCGGCTGGACGCGTTCGCGTACGCGCCGAAGGAGCCGGGGGCGAGGAACTTCCTGAACGACCCGGGCACCTGGGACCTGCTGGCGAAGGTGAAGGAGCTCGCCGACCGGCGGGGGCTGATCCTGCTGCCGGAGATCCACTCGACCTGGGCCGAGGGCATCCACGAGGTGATCGCGGGCAAGGGGTTCATGACCTACGACTTCTTCCTGCCCGGGCTGCTGATCGACGCGATCGAGCGTGCGGACGCGTCCGTCCTCAAGCGGTGGATCGCCGAGCTGCGGGACAAGGGCATCCGCACGGTGAACATGCTGGGCTGCCACGACGGCATCCCCGTCCTCGACCTGCAGGGGCTGCTGGAGGAGGACCGGATCCAGGCGCTGATCGCGACCATCGTGGGTCGGGGCGGCTACGTGAAGGACCTGCACGGCGCGAAGAACGTGTACTACCAGGTGAACGCGACGTACTACAGCGCGCTGGGGGAGCGCGAGGACCGGCTGCTGCTCGCGCGCGCGATCCAGCTGTTCATGCCGGGCAAGCCCCAGGTCTGGTACCTCGACCTGTTCGCCAGCGCCAACGACCACGCGGCGGTCGAGCGGGCCGGGGCAGGCGGCCACAAGGAGATCAACCGGACGAACCTGTCGGCGGCCGACGTGGCCGCCGGCCTCGGGCGTCCGGTCGTGCAGCGGCAGCTGGAACTGCTGCGGTTCCGGAACACGTTCGGCGCGTTCGGCTTCGCTGCGTCCTGCGAAGTGGCCGACACCGACCCGGACCGCCTCGTGATCACCTGGCGCAGGGACGGTCTCGCCGCGACGCTGGACGCCGACCTGGCGTCCGCGTCCTTCACGATCACGGCGACAGAGCTCGACGGCACCACCCGCACCATCTGAGCCAGCTGCTTCAGGCGGACGCCGTTCGGCGCGGCGTGAGCAGGAACGCGAGCAGGTAGAGGCCGGCGACCAGGATCAGCAGGTTGTTGTAGCCGGTGAGCAGCGCGCCGTACTCGAGGCAGCCGCCGACGATCGCGCCGAGCAGGTTCAGCCCGAACGCGCCCTGCGAGTCGTCGGACGCGGCGAAGCGCTTCGCGAAGGCGACGTTCGCGAGGAAGATCGGGATGAACCCGAGCAGCGTCGCGGCGATCAGCCGCGGAGCGAACGGCAGCGCCAGCAACCATTCCGGCTGGACGACGTAGGCCAGGGCCAGCGACCCGGCGATCAGCCCCCAGACGACCGGCAGCGGCGGCGTCCGCACCCTGCGCGTGGTCTCGACCGCGGCCAGCACCACGACCAGCACGCCCGCGAACACCAGCGCGTTCACCAGCCACGTGGTGCCGAACAGCAGGGCGAAGGTGGCGATGTTCTTGGTCTCCAGCAGCAGGAAGGCCGCCCCCATGAAGAACAGGTCCGCGTAGGGACGCATCGTCCGGAACGGCCCGCCGAGCGCGCGCACGGCGACCAGCGAGATCGCCAGGATGCCGCCCAGCGTCCACAGGTAGAGCGCAGGGATGCCGCCGCCCGCGTAGTACAGGAACGGCGCGTTGTCGGTGGCCGCCGCGATCACCACGCCGGACGGTGTGTAGGTGCCTGCGCAGCGCTGGTTCGCCTCGTCCACCGCGACGGTCACGACCGCCTGGGCGCTGTCGAACAGGTCGACGCAGGGCTGGTGGCCGAAGGCGGCGGCCGCCGTCCCGGCGAGCCGGTCGATCAGCCACGGCTCGCGGTAGTAGTTGTACATCGCGAACGCCCCGCCCGGATTGAGGTGCTCCCGGGCCGCGGTGAGCGCCTCCTCGGTGAACAGGAACGACTCGAGCCTGATCTGGGACGCGCCGTTCACCAGCGCCAGCGAGTCGGGCAGGGCGAACAGGATCAGGTCGTAGGTCGTGGTCGTGCTCTCCAGGAACGCGCGTCCGTCGTCGTTGTGGATGGTGACCCGCGGATCGGCGTAGGCGTGGTCGGGGTTGAGCTCGGTGCCGATCTGCAGGATGCGCGGGTCGATGTCGACCGCGTCCACGTGCCGGGCGCCCTTCGACAGCGCGATGGCCACGTCCGAGCCGGACCCGGCGCCGACGATCAGCACGTTGCCGAGGTCGCCGCTCCAGCGCTCGTAGGGCGTCCCGTACTGCTTCTCGCCCTGCTCGAGCTTCCACGCGGCCGGAGCCATCAGCTGGTGGGGCACCCCGTTCACGGTGATCAGCACGAGCGGCTGCCCGTCGAACTCGGCGACCTGCTGGGTGGTGACCTTGTAGTACGGCGACCACGACACCCCGGGGGTGAGGGACTCCAGCAGCAGCATCACGACCATGACGACGGCGCTGACGGTGGTGAGGATGCGCTGCCAGCGACCCTTCACGAGCCACAGGAAGAGCGCCGCGACGACGGCGCCCCACGCCACGGACGGGGCCTGCAGGAACGAGAGCAGCGTGAAGCCGCCGATGCCGAGCAGCGAGCCGACCAGGTCCCACCGGTAGGCGGTGAGTGGACGCAGCTGGCCGAAGCAGCGTCCGACGACCTCTGCGGGGCCGGCGAGGATGGACGCGGTGAGCACGAAGACGGCCGGGAGCACCAGCCAGGCCGGCGGGCCGGACGTCTGGAGCGAGGTGAAGTAGATGATGCCGCTGCCGGTGCGGTCGACGGTCACGGGGAACAGCCGGACGCCCACGACGAGCAGCGCGAGGACGACGGGAGCGAACGGCAGCACGCTCCAGCTCTTCCGGGAGATCAGGAAGCCGAGGCCGATGCCGAGGAACGAGCCCAGCAGCACGAAGTTGGAGAAGTAGGACAGGTGCACGATGTTCGAGCCGAGCCAGCGGATCAGCGCGAGTTCGAGGAACAGCATCAGCGTGCTGCCCGTGGTCAGCCGGACCACCACGCGGCGGTCGGCGGTGCGATCGGCACCCTCGGGCTCGTCGATCGCGACGAGGCGGAGGGGTTCGGTCCGTGCCCGGGTGGTCATTTGGCCACACGCTAGACCCTGGCCGGCACGCTGGGGACGGTTCCTGCCGTGCCGCGCCGAGTCGTGGCGTCGCGGAGCCCGGGGTCGTGGGGTCACGGATCCCGGGGTCGTGGCGTCACGGAGCCCGGAGTCGTGCGGCGAGAGGTGCCGTCCCGTCCGCTCCGGCCGGGGAAGCCGTCAGGCCCAGAGGCGGTGGTAGGCGTTGATCGCCGGCTGGCCGCCGAGGTGCGCGTAGAGGACGGTGGAGTCCTTGCCGATCTCGCCGGAGGAGACGAGGTCGATCAGGCCGGCCAGCGACTTGCCCTCGTAGACCGGGTCGGTGATCATCGCCTCGAGCTGCGCGCCGAGCGCCATCGCGTCCATCGTCGAGTCGACAGGGATGCCGTACAGGTCGCCGGCCCAGCCCTCCAGCACGGTGATCTCGTCGTCGCGCAGGTCGCGTCCGAGCTCGATCAACTCTGCGGTGTGGCGCGCGATGCGTCCGACTTGGTCGCGGGTCTGTTCGATGGTGGCGGACGCGTCGATGCCGATCACCTTCCGCTTCACGCCGGTGAGGTCCTCCAGCGCGGCGAAACCGGCGATCATGCCTGCGTGGGTGGAGCCGGTCACCGTGCACACGATGATCGTGTCGAACAGGACGCCGAACTGCTTCTCCTGCTCGGCCAGCTCGAACGCCCAGTTGGCGAAGCCGAGGCCGCCCAGCGGGTGCTCGGACGCGCCGGCGGGGATCGGGTAGGGCGTGCCGCCGGACGCCTCGACCTCGGCGAGGGCGTTCTTCCACGAGTCGCGGATCCCGATGTCGAAGCCCGCCGGGTCGAGCCGGGAGTCGGCGCCCATCATCCGCGAGAGCAGGATGTTGCCGACACGGTCGTTCATCGGGTCCTCCCACGGCACCCAGTGCTCCTGGACGAGGCGGCACTTCAGCCCGAGGTGGGCGGCGACGGCCGCGACCTGGCGGGTGTGGTTGGACTGGTAGCCGCCGATCGATACGAGCGTGTCGGCGCCGCTGGCGAGCACGTCCGGGACGATGTACTCCAGCTTGCGGACCTTGTTGCCGCCGAACGCCAGGCCGCTGTTGACGTCCTCGCGCTTGGCCCAGACCTGCGCGCCGCCGAGGTGCCGGCTGAGCCGCTCGAGGTGCTGCAGCGGGCTCGGCCCGAAGGTGAGCGGATGGCGCGGGAAGTCCTGGAGCTTCATGGGTTCCTCTCGGTCGGACCCCCGAGCCTAGGGATCGCCGCGTCGGCCGCCGGGTCGTCTCACCCGTCCACCTTGTCGTGGACGGAAACGGGCGACTACGCCGCAGAAGCGTCCACCTTGTGGTGGACGGGAGTGGTTTCGGCATCAAGGTGGACGGAAGCGGGCGACTACGCCGCAGAAGCGTCCACCTTGTGGTGGACGGCTGCGCAGACGCTCCTCCGTCCCTGTCATCCCGGGCTTGACCCGGGATCTCCACGACAACGCCGCAGAAGCGTCCACCTTGTGGTGGACGGGGTGGGTGGGACGCCTCCGCTGCCGCTCTCGCCTGTCGTCCCCGGCCAGGTCAAGGTGGACGGAAAGGGGCGACTACGCCGCAGAAGCGTCCACCTTGTGGTGGACGGGAGTGGGTTCCGCGTCAAGGTGGACGGATTGTCGCGACTACGCCGCAGAACGGTCCACCTTGTGGTGGACGGGGTGGGTGGGACGCCTCCGCTGCCGCCCGGGTCTCACCCGTCCTGGTCAAGGTGGACGGAAACGGGCGAGTTCGCCGCAGAAGCGTCCACCTTGACGTGGACACCTGCGCAGACGCTCCTCCGTCCCTGTCATCCCGGGCTTGACCCGGGATCTCCACGACAACGCCGCCACCAGCAGCACCGAGATGCCGGCCTCCGCCGGGATGACACACACGGGCGACCGCACCGTCCACGACAAGGTGGACGCATCGTCGCGACTACGCCACAGAAGCGTCCACGTTGTGGTGGACGGGGTGGGTGGGACGCCCGCGCTGCCGCCGTAGCCCCGTCTTCCCCGGCCAGGTCAAAGGTGGACGGAAACGGGCGACTACGCCGCAGGAGCGTCCACGTTGTGGTGGACGGGAGTGGGTTCGGCATCAAGGTGGACGGAAAGTCGCGACTACGCCGCAGAACGGTCCACCTTGTCGTGGACGAACGAGACCGACCGGGGTCAGTCCAGCGGGTAGGCGACGTAGGCGAAGCGGCGGCTGTCGGGGGCCCAGCTTGGGACGTTCATCGTGCCCTGGCCGCCGAAGAGGTGGACGAGGTCCGTCCCGGTGCCGTCGGGCCCGAGGCGGCGGATCACGACGTCGAGGTCGGCCGGGTGGCCCAGTGTGCCCGGCGGGAAGCTCACGTACACCACGGTCGAGCCGTCGGGCGAGACGTGCGGGAACCAGTTCACCCGCTCGTCGTGGGTCAACTGCTCGACCCCGGTCCCGTCCGGGCACATCCGGAACAGCTGCGCGTGGCCGGGCTCGCTCGAGCCGCGCTCGGAGTTGAACCAGATCCACTCCCCGTCCGGGCTGAACTCCGAGCCGTCGTCCGGGAAGTCGTCGGCGGTGAGCGGGACGTCCGCCCCGCCGCCCACCGGCACCGTCCAGATGTTCGTCCGGACGCCGCCGCCGGGCAGCAGGTCCATGCCGATGTAGGCCAGCAGCGTCCCGTCCGGCGACACCCCGTGCAGGAAGTGGACGAACGCGTCCCCGCGGTCGTTCGACACCCTCCGCGACGTCAGCCCGGCCAGGTCCACCTCGTGCAGGTGCCCGTCGAAGCCCGACACGTAGACCGTGCGCCCGTCCGGTCCCAGCACATGGTCGTTGTTCAGCCCGGGCAGCCCCGGCACCACCAGCGGCTCGGGCTCGCCACCACCGGCGGGGACGCGGAGCAGCAGCCCGTCCGCGTTCACCAGCAGCCACTCCCCGTCGAGGGTCCAGTTCGGTGCCTCGAACAGCCGCGTCGACGACTCGGTCACCAGCGTGTCGGTGCCTGCGTCGAGATCGTGGACGAACAGCTGTGCGCGCTGCCCCTGCCGCAGCCGGCGAGCTCCCTGCTCCATGGGTTCCTCCTCGGACCGTTTCGTGTGGCAGTCTATGAGAGCGATCTCACGAAGGAGTGCGAATGGCCGGCTACCGTGATCCGGCGGCCCCGACCGCCGACCGGGTCTCCGACCTGCTCGGCCGGATGACCCTCCCCGAGAAGGTCGGCCAGTTGCTCCAGCTGGACGCCCAGGGTGACCTCGACGACCTCGTCACCACCAAGAACGTGGGCTCACTGCTGCACGTCCCGCCGGACCGCACCGCCCGCGCCATCGAACTCGCCGCCGCGACCCGGCTCGGCATCCCGCTGCTGCTCGCCGACGACTGCATCCACGGCCACTCGTTCTGGCCCGGCGCGACCATCTTCCCCACCCAGCTCGCCATGGCCTGCAGCTGGAACCCCGACAACGCCCGCCGCGCGGCCCGGATCACGGCGATCGAGGCCACCAGCACCGGCTTCAAGTGGACGTTCTCCCCGGTGCTCTGCATCGCCCGCGACCTGCGCTGGGGCCGGGTGGACGAGACCTTCGGCGAGGACCCGTTCCTGATCGGCGAGTTCGCGTCCGCCATGGTCGCCGGCTACCAGGGGGACGGGCTGACCGACCCGACCGCGATGCTCGCCACCGCCAAGCACTTCGCCGGCTACTCCGAGACCCAGGGCGGCAGGGACGCCTCCGAGGCCGACATTTCGCGGCGCAAGCTGCGCTCGTGGTTCACCCCGCCGTTCGAGCGCGTGGCCCGCGAGGGCTGCCGCACGTTCATGATCGGCTACCAGTCGATGGACGGGATCCCGATCACCGCCAACCGCTGGCTGCTCAACGACGTGCTCAAGGACGAGTGGGGCTTCACCGGCGTCCTGGTCACCGACTGGGACAACGTCGGACGCATGGTCTGGGAGCAGAAGGTCTGCGCCGACCACGCCGAGGCCGCCGCCCGGGCGATGAACGCCGGCAACGACATGGTGATGACCACCCCGGCCTTCTACGACGGCGCCCAGGAGGCGATCCGCCGCGGGATCCTCGACGAGGCGACCATCGACGCCGCTGTCGCCCGCATCCTCGCGCTCAAGTTCGACCTCGGCCTGTTCGAGGACCCCGGTGCTCCCGACCCCGCCCGCCAGGCCGAGGTGATCGGCAGCTCCGCGCACCGGCAGGCCAACCTCGAGGTCGCCCGGGAGTCGCTGGTCCTGCTGGCCAACGACGGGACGCTGCCGCTGGCGGCCCCGTCCGGCACGATCGCCGTGATCGGGCCCAACGCGGACGACCGCGCCGCCCAGCTCGGCGACTGGGCGGGTGGCTCCGGCCAGTGCTCGTGGCTCGGGCCGGACTACGAGCCCGACGACGTCGTCACCGTGCTGGCCGGTCTGAGGGACGCCGCGTCCGCGCACGGCTGGCAGGTCACCCACGCGGCCGGCTGCGGGATCGCCACGCTGACGCCCGACCCGGCCGGCGACACGTTCCCTGACGGCCAGCCGCGGCCCCCGCTGATCACCCCCGTGCCCGCGGACGAGGCGCGCCTCGCGGAGGCCGTCGCGACGGCAGAGGCCGCGGACGTCGTCGTGCTCGTGCTAGGCGACAACGTCCTGCTCAACGGCGAGGCCCGTTCCACCGCCACCCTCGAGCTGCAGGGCGGCCAGGTCGAGCTGTGGACGCGGATCGCCGCGCTGGGCAAGCCGCTGGTGGTGGTGCTCGTGAACGGCAAGCCGCTCGTTCTGCCGCAGGGGCCGCTGGCGGCCACGTCGGCGCTGGTCGAGGCGTTCAACCCCGGCGCGATGGGCGGGCAGGCGGTCGCGGAGCTGCTGTTCGGCGACATCGAGCCGGTCGGGCGCCTGCCGATCTCGTTCCCTGTCCACGTCGGGCAGCAGCCGACCTACTACAACCAGCTCCGCGGCCAGCACGGCAACCGCTACGCCGACCTCACCCAGGAGCCGCTGTTCGCCTTCGGCGAGGGGCGCTCGTACGGACGCGTCGACTACGGCGCGCCCACCCTCGAAGCCGAAACGGTGCACACCGGGGACGTGGTCAGGGCGCGCGTCCGGGTCACCAACGCCGGCGCCCGGCCGGTCACGGAGACCGTCCAGTGGTACCTGCGCGACCTGGTCACGTCGCTCACCTGGGCCGACAAGGAGCTCAAGGGGGCCACGCGGGTGCAGCTCGCGCCCGGGGAGTCGGCTGACGTCGCCTTCGAGCTGCCCGTGGCGGCCTGTACGATCACCGACGCGGCCGGCGGGCGTATCGTCGAACCCGGCGATTTCGAGTTGCTCGCGGGGTGCAGTTCCCGCGACCGGGACCTGCGGGCGGCTCGCTTCACCCTGGAGGTGTCGTGAGACACGCCGGTGGTGGGGGAAGATACGCAACGGAGCACGCCCGGCTTGCGAGCACGGGGTACAACTTGATCGAGCCTGTGGAGAGCTGAGGAGAACGTCATGCCGAATCTGGGCGGTTGGGAATGGGTCATCATCGCGGTGGTGGCACTGGTGTTGTTCGGCGGGACGAAGCTCGCGAACTTCGGCAAGAATGCCGGCACCGCGATCCGCGAGTTCAAGGAGGAGACCAAGTCGCCCTCCGCCGTCGAGCCGCCGGCCGCCACGCCGCCGGTCGCTGCGCCTCCTGCCGCGGCGCCGCAGGCACAGGCGCAGCCGGCTCCGCACGTCACCGACGAGGGCCCCAGGGCCTGAGTCGCGGGACGGACCGGTGGTTCGTCCCAGTACCCGGACACCTGTCCGGACGGATTTTCGCACCCGCAGCGAGGCGGGTGCGCACCCGGCCGGCGCCCCTCGGAGGACGTCGGCCGCCCCCGCCGTCGCCGGCGTACCCCGCCCGGGCATTTTGAAACGTAACCAGTCCTCGGCTTGGGGAAACGCGTCCTCACGCTGCGCAGGTCTCGGACTGATAACGAATCGGACACGTGTCTGCAAAGTCTTATGAGAGCGTTTGCGGTCGGTGCTAACGTTCGTCCCGACCGCATGAGAGCGCGGTCATTGCCTGTCCCGGAAAGTCCCGGGAGAGCACGCTGAAGTGCAAGGGTCGAGGAGGACTCGTGGAGCAGGGGTGGCTGGATCTCGCGGGAGCGCGCTGGACGGTTCACGCGGATTCATCGGTCGAGGCGTTCGGTCTCGTCCCCGAGCCGCTGCGGAAGACTCTCGCCGGCGTCCCGGCGACCGTCCCCGGTGTCGTCCACACCGACCTGCTGGCCGCCGGCCTGATCGACGACCCCTACGTGGGCACCGCGGAGGACGACCAGCACTGGATCGGCCAGCAGACCTGGACCTACCGCTGCGAGTTCCACCTGGACGTGGGCGCTCCGGAGCTCACCCGCCAGCACACCGAACTGCTCTGTGACGGCCTGGACACGATCGCGGAGGTGTTCTGCAATGGCACTTCCGTGGGCCGGTCGGTCAACATGCACCGGCGCAACGCGTTCGCCCTGCCGAACCTGCGGCCGGGCCGAAACATCATCGAGATCACCTTCGCCCCCGTCCTGGAGTACGCGGCCGAGATGGCCGCGACGGTCGGGGAGCGGATCCACGTCGAGCGCGACCCCTACAACCTCGTCCGCAAGATGGCCTGCAACTTCGGCTGGGACTGGGGCCCACGGCTCGTCACCGCCGGCATCTGGAAGGCGATCGGCGTGCGCAGTTGGAACCGCGCCCGGATCGCCGACCTCGCCCTCTTCGCGACCGCCGAGGAGACGTCCTCCGGCTCCTGGACCGGCCACCTGAAGGTCTCCGCACAGCTCGCCGGCTACACGCGCTTCGGAGCGATGACCGTGCGGGTCCGCCGCGGCGAGGAGTACGCGGAGGTCGTCCTCCCCGCCACCGAGGACTTCGTCGAGGTCGACGTCACCATGAACCACGTCTCGCCGTGGTGGCCGCACTCCGTCGGCGCGCAGCCGCTCTACGACGTCGAGGTCGTCCTCCACGACGACGAGGCCATCCTCGACACCGTCTCCCGCCGGACGGGTTTCCGCACGGTCGAACTCGACACCACCCCGGACGCGGACGGCAACGGCGCCACCTTCGGCTTCCGGGTGAACGGCGTCCAGCTGTTCGCCCGCGGCATGGACTGGATCCCCGACGACTGCTTCCCCAGCAGGATCACCGCGCAGCGGTACCGCGAGCGCGTCCAGCAGGCGGTGGACGCCGGCGTCGACATGCTCCGGATCTGGGGCGGCGGCATCTACGAGCAGGCCGCCTTCTACGACGCCTGCGACGAACTCGGCGTGATGGTGTGGCAGGACTTCTGCCTGGCGTGCGCGGCCTACCCCGAGGAGGAGCCGTTCGCGACCGAGGTCGAGGCCGAGGCCCGCGACAACGTCCGCCGGCTGTCCCCGCACCCGTCGCTGGTGCTGTGGAACGGCAACAACGAGTGCAGCTGGGGCTTCTTCGACTGGGACTGGGAGGGCAAGCTCGACGGGAAGTCGTGGGGCGCCGGCTACTACTACGACCTCTTCCCGAAGATCGTCGCCGAGCTCGACCCGACCCGCCCGTACTGGCCGGGCAGCCCGTCCTCGGGCTTCAACGAGGTGCACCCGAACAGCCCCGACTACGGCTGCATGCACATCTGGGACGTGTGGAACGAGCGCGACTACACCGGCTACGACGACTACTCGCCGCGGTTCGTCTCCGAGTTCGGCTACCAGGGCCCGGCCACCTGGGCCACCTGGGCCCGCACGCTCGAGCCGGCCGACCGCAGCGCAACCTCGGCGGCGATGCTCGCCCACCAGAAGGCCGCCGGCGGCAACACCAAGCTCGACAAGGGGATCCAGGGCCACCTGCCGATCCCCGGTGACGGCGTCGACGACTTCGACGAGTGGCTGTTCGCCATGCAGCTCCAGCAGGCGCGCGCGGTCCGCTACGGCATCGAGCGGTGGCGCTCCCTGCGCGGACGCTGCCTGGGCTCGATCGTGTGGCAGCTCAACGACTGCTGGCCGGTCACCTCCTGGGCCGCCCTCGACCTGGGCACCGACGCGGCCGGCAACGCCGTCGCCCGCCGCAAGCCGCTGTGGTACGCGGTGCGCTCGGCCTACGCCGACCGGCTGGTCACCCTGCAGCACGACGCGGACGGCTGGCGTGCGGTGCTCGTCAACGACGGGATCAGCGACTGGGTGGCCAACGGGACCGTCCAGCTGCGCCGCCTGTCCGGCGAGGTGCTGTGGACGCTGTCGCTGTCCAAGCTCGTCCCCGTCCGCTCGAAGGTGGACGTGTCGCTCACCCCGGACGCCACCGACGTCCCCGCGGCCGACCTGGCCCTCGTCGTGACGCTGGACGGGGCGGAGCGGGCCGTGAAGCTGCTGGCCGAGGACGTCGACGCGCACCTCCCGGCCGCCGAGCTGGAGGCGTCCGTCGCCCGCACCGCCGACGGCGTCGCGGTGACCGTCACCGCGGGATCGTTCCTCCGCACGCTGTGCCTGTTCGCCGACCGGGTCGACGAGGACGCTGTCACCGACAGGCTCGGCGTCGACCTGTTCCCCGGAGAGCAGCACACCTTCACCGTCGCCGGCACCTTCGCCGACGACGACCTGGCCGCACTCACCGTCCGGCCGGCCCTGAGGTCCCTCACGAACCCACTGACCCCGAGTGAGGCCGTATGAGGGTGCCCTGAGCAGTCGGCCCGCTCAGGGCCGGGACGTCGAAGCAACATGCAGTGTCCTTGCAGTAAAGACAACCCAACCAACCACTCATTGAGGCCCACTGGCGGGCCGAACCAATGGAGGTAAATCACATGTCAGAGTCCATCTTCGAGAAGCCGTCGCGGCGCTCCTTCATCAAGCTCGGCGGCGTCGTCGCCGGCGGCCTGGCCCTCGCGGCCTGTGCGGGCGGCGGCACGACCAGCACCAGCACCGCGGGCGGCAGCGCCTCCGCGGCGGCGAAGCCCGGTATCGGCAACAACGGCCAGTTCGGCAAGGGACGCTCCGGCGCCACCGCCGACGCCCTGCTGATCGCCGGCTTCCAGTGGGGCGCCCCGGCGACCTTCAACCCGCTGTCCCCGACCGCTGCCTGGCCGGCATCCGCCAACGTCATGCAGATCGTCTACGAGAGCCCGCTGCGCTGGAACATCCTGACCGGCGAGATCATGCCCGGCCTCTGCTCCAAGTACGAGGTCAGCGGGACCGAGAGCGTCACCCTGACCATGCAGGACGGCGTCACGTTCTCCGACGGCTCCACCTGTACGGCCAAGGACGTCGTGTTCTCCTTCGAGCTGGGCAAGAAGAACACCGGCATCTCGGTCGCGTCGTTCTGGCAGCTCGCCGACTCGATGGAGGCCACCGACGACAAGACCGTCGTGATCAAGGTCAACCAGAAGACCAAGAACGTCTCCAACGTCCTGCGTATGCTCACCGAGACCTACGTCCTCCCGACGTCGCAGCTCGGCAGCATCGCTGACGACAAGCTGCCGACCGAGGTCATCGACAAGCCGATCGGTACCGGCCCCTTCACCCTCGACAAGGCCGACCAGACCCAGGTCGTCCTCGCGGCCAACGCCAACTACTGGGGCAAGACCTTCTACGGTGGCTCCCCGGTGATGAGCCAGATCATCCACCCGATCTTCAAGTCCAACGAGGACGGCAACATCAAGTTCCAGGCCGGCGAGCTGGACATCATGCAGCAGTTCGTCTCCCAGATCTGGAAGATGTGGGAGGGCGGCAAGCCGGTCGGCACCTACCTGAAGGACAAGCCGTACTTCGTGCCGGGTTCGATGCCGATGCTGCTGATGAACACGACGAAGAAGGGCCTCGACAACCCGGCCGTCCGCAAGGCCATCGCGACCGCGATCGACTACGCGTCCATCGCCGACACGGCCATGTCCGGCTACACCGACACCGTCCAGGCCAGCCTGATCCTGCCCAGCGGTGCGGAGGAGAAGTTCTTCAACAAGTCCGACGCCGAGGCCAACGGCTGGAAGTACGATGCGGCGGCGGCGGAGAAGCTGCTCACCGACGCCGGCGCCACCAAGGGCTCCGACGGCATCTACACCCTCGACGGCACCCGGCTGGGCCCGTGGAAGGTGATCACCCCGACCGGCTGGACCGACTGGAACGCGTCCTGCGAGATCATCGCCAAGAGCCTGAAGGCGATCGGCATCGACTGCGCGACCAACTTCCCGCAGCAGGCCGACTGCACCCAGCAGATCCAGGGCGGCACGTTCGACCTGGCCGTCTGGTACGTGTCCGGTGTGAACCCGGCCACGCCGTGGGCCCGGTTCAAGGACATCATGAGCCAGTCCGAGGTGCAGCCCGTCGGCAAGACCACCTTCGCCAACTACGGCCGCTGGAAGAACTCCGAGGTCGAGGCGATGCTGACCGAGGCCTCGCAGGCCACGGACGACACCGCGAAGAAGGCCGCCTACGACAAGCTGGACGCGCTGTACCGCAAGGAGGTGCCGGCCTGCCCGATCATGTACCGGCCTGACGAGTTCTACGAATACAACGCGACCAACTTCTACAACTGGCCGGACGAGAACAACAGCTACGCTCCTCCCATGTTCCGTGGAGCCGGGAACACCTGGATGTACAAGATCCAGAAGATCGCCGGCTGACACACACGACGAGGTAGGAGCACCATGGGTCTTCGGCGCTATCTGGCCAACAAGACCGTCTGGTACCTGGGTGCGCTGGTGGTAGCAGTGTTGTTGAACTTCCTGCTACCCCGGCTCATCCCGGGTAACCCGGTCGACGTGATCGTGTCCGGACTCGGCCAGGGCGGCCTGAGTTCCGAGGCACAGAAACAGATCTACGAGCAGTTCATGAAGGAGTTCGGGCTCGACCAGCCCATGTGGAACCAGTTCGTCACCTACGTGACGAGCATCCTCCACGGGAACCTGGGCAAGTCGTTCTCCTTCTACCCGACGCCCGTGTCCGATCTGATCAGCCAATCGCTGCCGTTCACCCTGGTGCTCCAGATCCCCGCCATCCTGCTGGGCTGGATCATCGGCAACGTCCTGGGCGCCGTCGCTGCATACAAGGGCGGCGCCTGGGACAAGTCGGTGTTCACCACCTCGCTGGTGTTCAACTCGATGCCCTACTACTGCCTGTCGATCATCCTGCTGTACGGCCTCGCCGTGGTGCTCGGCTGGTTCCCTCCCGGCGGGGCCTACTCGCTGGGCAACTCCCCGGAGTGGAGTTGGGCGTTCTTCTCCGACGCCCTGCAGTACTGGTGGCTGCCGTTCCTGTCCCTGCTGTTGATCAACATCGGCGGCCAGGCCGTCGGCATGCGCTCGATGGCGATCTACGAGCTCGGCTCGGACTACGTCAACTACTCCCGCAGCCTGGGCATCGGCGACAGCAAGATGACCGGCTACATCTTCAAGAACGCCATGCTTCCCCAGATCACCGGCCTGGCGCTGAGCATCGGCACCATGGTCGGCGGCGCGCTGATCACCGAGCTGGTGTTCAGCTACCCCGGCATGGGGACACTGCTGTTCAACGCGATCTCCTCCAACGACTACCCGGTCGTGCAGGCCGTGACGCTGATCATCACGGTGGCCGTGCTCGTCGCCAACTACCTCGTCGAGGTCCTCTACGGGTTCATCGACCCGCGGATCCGCGCCGCCAAGTCCGGGGAGAAGTGACATGACGAACATCCAGAGCAACGCCGTCACCGCCGAGGCGGAGGGCCCGCTGGTCCCCGTCGAGCCGGACGCCCCGAAGGGTGGCAAGCCGAAGCCCGCGTGGCGCAGCCTGAACTTCGGTCCCCGACTGTGGGTCTCGGCCGGCATCATCATCGTGATCGCCCTGATGGCCTTCATCGGTCCGCTCGTCTACCCGTTCGGGCCGGACGAGAAGGTCGGTTCGCTGTACGACGCCCCGAGCGCCCAGCACCTCCTCGGCACCGAGAACTTCGGCTACGACGTGATCGCCGTGCTGATGGCCAGCACCAGGAACTCCCTGATCAACGGCCTGCTGGCCGGCACGCTGGCCACCGTCATCGGCGTCGCGATCGGCATCCTCGCCGGCTACGTCGGCGGGTGGCTCGAGGAACTCCTGATGGGCTTCACCAACATCGTGCTGGCGATCCCGTCCATCGTGATCCTGATCCTCATCTCCATGTCGCTGCAGAGCACCGACATCGCCTTCCTGAAGGGCATCGTGGGCCTCGCGCTCGTGATCGGCTTCACGTCGTGGCCCTGGACGGCCCGAGCCGTCAGAGCCCAGGCGAGTTCTGTGGCCACGCGAGAACACATCGACGTGGCCAAGCTCTCCGGTGCCCGCACCCCCGGCATCCTGGTCTTCGACGTGCTGCCCTACCTGGCCAGCTACGTCGTGATGGCCTGGGTGCTCCAGCTGGCCAGCGCGATCCTCGCCGAGTCGACCCTGTCGATGCTCGGCCTCGGCCCGTCCGGCACGAACAGCCTCGGCATGCAGCTGCACTGGGCGCTCGCGTTCCAGGCGGTGGCGACCGGTGCCTGGTGGGCGTTCCTGCCCCCGACGATCGTGCTGACCCTGATCAGCTTCGGCCTGCTGTACCTGCAGTCCTCGCTGGACGAGGTGTTCAACCCGCGCCTGCGTCGCGGCAAGAAGAAGAACCTGGCGGCCGCAGCCAAGCGCCGCGAGGAGGCCGCACGGAAGCTGGCCGAACAGATCGACCAGCCCCGGGAGGTGTCAGCGTGACCGACATTCTGATGCGCGCGACCAACGTCACCTCGGTGTACGCCGCCGACAGTGGCCAGGACGTCCCCGCCGTCGACAACGTCACCGTGGAGGTGCCGGAGGGCAAGATCCTCGGCCTCGCGGGCGAGTCCGGCTGCGGCAAGACGACGCTGGGCAGCACGCTGGCCATGATCGCCAATCCGCCGCTGTACGTGGTGGCGGGCAAGATGGAGATCGACGGCCAGGAGATCGACCTGTCCACGCTGTCGAAGTCCGCCAACCAGCGGCACCGCGGCTACCGGGGCGCGACCGTGTCGCTGCTGCCGCAGGGCGCGATGAACGCGATCAGCCCCACGCTGCGGATCCGCGACCTCGTGGTGGACGTGATGCGCGCCCACAACAAGAACACGACCAAGGCCGAGGCGCTCGACCGGGCGAGCGACCGGCTGAAGATGCTGGAGATGCCCACCCGGGTGCTCGACTCCTACGCCCACCAGCTCTCCGGCGGCATGAAGCAGCGCATGGTGACGGTGATCTCCACGCTGCTGAACCCCGCCCTGCTGATCGCGGACGAGCCGACCTCTGCGCTGGACGTGTCCAGCCAGAAGGCCCTGATCGAGATGCTGCTGGCGATGGTCGAGGCGAAGATCATGCGCGGCGTGATCTTCATCACCCACGACCTGCCGGTGCTGAGCATGGTCACCGACCGGCTGGCCATCATGTACGCGGGCAAGATCGTCGAGGCCGGGCCGACCGAGGAGCTCGTGCACAACGCGCGGCACCCCTACACGTCGGCACTGCTCTCCTCGGTGCTCGACCCGACGGAGGAGACGCGCACCAAGCACGTGCTGGGGATCCCCGGCTCACCCCCCAACCTTGCCAACCCGCCCTCGGGCTGCCGGTTCCACCCCCGCTGCAAGTTCGCGATGCCGGAGTGCAGCACCAAGGACCCCGTCGACCTCTACGAGCGCGACCACCAGGTGGCGTGCTGGTGGGCCAACGAGCACGCGTTCGAGACCGTCCCCGTGGAGGTGAACCAGGCATGAGCGAGCCCCAGAAGTTCGCGGGACCGGTCCTTTCGGCCAGTCACGTGACCAAGCAGTTCCGGGTCGCCGGCGGCCACATCACGGCCGTCGACGACGTCAGCGTGGACTTCCACGCCGGAAAGGTGCTCGCCGTCGTGGGCGAGTCCGGCTCGGGCAAGTCGACGCTGGCGCGGATGCTGCTGCGGCTGATGCCGGTCACGTCCGGCACGATCAGCTACCAGGGCAAGGACGTCACGAACATCTCCGGTGGGGAGCTGCGCTCCTACTGGCGCGACGTGCAGGCCGTGTTCCAGGACCCGTTCGCGTCCTTCAACCAGTTCTTCACCATCGGCGCCACGCTGCGTCGCGGCATGGGGGCGGAGAAGCTCGAGAAGGAGACGCTCGACCAGCTGATCGAGACCTGCCTGGGCTACGTCGGGTTGAAGCCGGCCGACTGCGTGAACAAGTACCCGCACCAGCTGTCCGGCGGCCAGCGCCAGCGCGTGATGATCGCCCGTGCGCTGATGATGAACCCGAAGGTGCTGCTGGCCGACGAGGCCACGTCCATGCTGGACGCGTCGCTGCGTGTGAGCGCGCTGAACGTGCTCCAGGACCTGCGCGAGAACCTGGGCCTGACCGTGCTGTTCATCACCCACGATATCGGCCAGGCGTGCTACCTGGCCGACGAGGTCGTCGTGATGGAGCACGGCCTCGTCGTCGAGCGCGGCACCACCGACGCGGTCATCTTCAACCCGAAGAACGAGTACACCAAGCGGCTGCTGTCCGACGTCCCTGACCTCAAGGGCAGCCTGAAGGCCCGCAAGGACTGACCTCCCGCACCGTCCTGCCGGCGCCACGGGAGCATCGTTCCCCGTGGTCCCGGCAGGACGGACGGCGGGCTGGCCGGAAGGATCACCGATGAGCTTCGACTTCCCCGAGGGCTTCCTGCTGGGCTCGGCCACCTCGGCCTACCAGATCGAGGGGGCGATCGGTGAGGGCGGCAAGCAGGACTCGATCTGGGACGTGTTCTGCCGGGTTCCCGGCGCGATCGCCGGCGGCGAGGACGGGACCATCGCCTGCGACCACTACCACCGGTACGCCGAGGACGTGCAGCTGATCAGCGACCTCGGCATGAACAGCTACCGGTTCTCGGTGTGCTGGCCGCGGGTGCTGGACGGTGACCGGGTGCTCGAAGAGGGGATGGACTTCTACTCCCGGCTGGTCGACGAACTGCTCGCCCGTGACGTCACGCCGTGGCTGACCCTGTACCACTGGGACCTCCCGGCCGCGCTGCCCGGCGGCTGGAAGAACCGGGGCACGGCGGCCCGGTTCGTCGACTACGCGATGGCGTTGCACTCCCGGCTGGGCGACCGCGTCCGCACCTGGACGACGCTCAACGAGCCGTGGTGCTCCTCGTTCCTCAGCTACGGGGCGGGCATCCACGCGCCGGGGGAGACCGACATCGCCGACTCGATCCGGGCCGCCCACCACCTCCTGCTCGCGCACGGGTGGACGATCGAGGCGCTGCGCGCGGCCGACCCGTCCGCGACGCTGGGCATCACGCTGAACTTCACGCCCGCGATCCCCGCGTCCGACCGGCCCGCCGACGTGGACGTCGCGCGCCGCGTCGACGGCACGAACAACCGCTTCTTCATCGAGCCGGTGACGACCGGGCACTACCCGGCGGACGTGCTCGACGACCTCGCCGAGTACTGGCCCGACGACCTCGTCCGGGACGGCGACCTGGCGTCCATCAGTGCCCCGATCGACGTGGTCGGCGTGAACTACTACTCCACGAACGTGTTCCGCGCGGGCGAGCCGAGTGATCTCCCCACGCCGCACATCAGCGCCCCGGACGCGGTCCAGGTGCTGCGCGACCTGCCGGTCACCGACATGGGCTGGGAGGTCGACCCGGACGGGCTGCGCGACCTGCTGGTGCGGCTGCACGAGACCTGGACCGGGCCTGCGGGTGCGGCGCTGGTCGTGACCGAGAACGGCGCGGCGATGGACGACCACGCCGACGCCGAAGGCTTCGTCGACGACACCGACCGGATCGACTACCTGCGCTCGCACCTGCGCGCCGTCCGCCAGGCGATGGACGCCGGCGCCGACGTCCGCGGCTACCTCGCGTGGTCGCTGATGGACAACTTCGAGTGGTCGATGGGCTACGCCAAGCGGTTCGGCCTGGTCCGCGTCGACGAGGAACTGCGTCGGATCCCCAAAGCCAGCGCGCACTGGTTCGCGCGGGTGGCCCGCACCGGCCACGTCGAGGATGCGGCGGGCGCCTGACCCGTCCCTGAACTTCTGCAAGAACGTCTCACTGAGGAGCGAATGATGGTCGATGTCAACGCCAGGATCCGCCTGACCGGCGGGTCGGACTTCTGGCACACGCCGGCGGTGCCGGAGGCCGGGGTGCCCGAGCTGATGTGGACGGACGGTCCGCACGGCGTCCGCAAGCAGACCGGGTCGAGCGACCACGTCGGGATCAACGACTCAGAGCCCGCGACCTGCTTCCCGCCCGCGGTCGGGCTCGCCTCCTCGTGGAACCCCGACGCGCTCACCGAGGTCGGTGTGGCGCTGGGCGAGGAGTGCCGAGCGCTCGGCGTCGGCGTCCTGCTCGGTCCGGGCATGAACATCAAGCGTTCCCCCTTGTGCGGGCGGAACTTCGAGTACTTCTCCGAGGATCCGCTGGTGGCCGGCGAGCTCGCGTCCGCGCTGGTGAAGGGCATCCAGAGCCAGGGCATCGGCACGTCGGTGAAGCACTTCGCCGTGAACAACCAGGAGACCGACCGGATGCGCCGGGACTCCCAGGTCGATGAGCGGACGCTGCGCGAGATCTACCTGAGGGGGTTCGGCCGGGTCGTGCTGTCGGCCCAGCCGTGGACGATCATGTGCTCCTACAACAAGGTGAACGGGACGTTCGCGTCCGAGAACCACTGGTTGTTGACCGAGGTGCTCCGCGACGAGTGGGGCTTCGAGGGCGTCGTGGTGTCGGACTGGGGGGCGGTCTGGGACCGCGTCCGGGCACTGAAGGCCGGCCTGGACCTGGAGATGCCGGCGAACCAGACCCACGCCGAGGGCGTGCAGGCGGCGCTGGCGTCCGGCGACATCGACGAGGCGGCGATCGACCAGGCGTTCGGCAGGGTCGAGGCGATCGTGAAGCGGGCGGCCGCCAGCCTGGAGGGAGCCCCGGACGGCTTCGACGTGGACGCCCACCACGAGCTCGCCCGGAGGGTGGCGCGGGAGTGCATCGTGCTGCTGTCCAACGACGGCGTGCTGCCGCTGGCCCCGGAGGTGAAGGTGGCCGTGGTGGGCGAGTTCGCCCGGACGCCGCGCTACCAGGGCGCCGGTTCGTCGCGGGTGAACCCGACCCGGCTCGACAACGCGCTGGACGCGATCCGCGAGGTCGTGGGCCACGACGTCCCGTTCGCCCCCGGGTTCACGACGGCCGCGGGCCAGGAACTGCCCGCGACCGCGCTCGAGGACGCGATCGCGGTCGCCCGCGACGCCGACGTGGTGCTGGCCTTCCTCGGGCTGGGCGAGAACCACGAGTCGGAGGGCTACGACCGGGACAACGCCGACCTGCCGGCGGAACAGCTGGCGCTGCTGGACGACATCCTCGCGGTCAACCCGAACGTGGTCGTGGTGCTGAGCAACGGCTCGTCCGTGCTGCTGCCGTTCGCGGACCGGGTGCGGGCGGTCGTCGAGGGCTGGCTGCTCGGCCAGGGCGGCGGACAGGCGATCGCGGACGTGCTGTACGGCGCGGTCAACCCGTCCGGCAAGATCACCGAGACGATCCCGCACCGGCTGCAGGACGCCCCGAGCTACCTCAACTTCCCCGGCGACGCCACCGGCGTCCGCTACGGCGAGGGGCTGTTCGTCGGCTACCGCGGGTACGACGCGTCCGGCACCGACGTGGCGTTCCCGTTCGGCCACGGGCTGTCGTACACGAGCTTCGCGTACTCCGACCTGTCGGTGACCGCGGTGGACGGGGGCGTCCGCGTCGCGCTGACGGTCGCCAACACCGGCGATCGCGCCGGCCGCGAGGTCGTGCAGGTGTACGCGTCGATAGGCGCGTCGAAGGTCACGCGGGTGCCGCGGGAGCTGAAGGGCTTCGCGTCCGTCACGCTCGAGCCGGGGGCGTCCGCTGCGGTGGAGGTGTTCGTGCCCTCTTCCGAGCTCGCGTACTGGAGCGTGGTCGACCACGCGTGGGTGGTCGAGGGTGGCGAGTACACGTTCGAGGTGGGGTCCTCCAGCCGCGACCTGCGGGCATCGGGGACGGTGGCCGTCGCGGGTGACGAGCCGTTCCGTCCGCTCACGCTGAGCTCGACGGTGGCCGAGGGCATGGCCGTCCCCGCGTTCGCGGAGGTCGTCACGAACCTCGCCGGCGGCATCTTCAGCGGCGACCCCGACCTGATGCGGATGATGGAGTCGATGCCGCTGGCTGCCCTCGTCGGCTTCAGCGGCCAGCGCCAGTCCGACTTCGAGGCGCTCCTCGACCGCTTGAACGCCACCCGCGCCTGACCGGTCCGAGGGGACGGTTCTTTCGTGCCGGGCACGAGGGGACGGACCTTGCCGCGGATGGACCGCTGGGGACGGTTCCTAACGTGCCGCGGATGGACCGCTGGGGACGGTTCCCAACGTGCCGCGGATGGATCGCTCGGGACGGTTCGTGCCGTGGCGGTGCTTGTGATGGGCGGGCTCGGGGCCCACGCTTGACCCGTGGCTGACGAGGCGGACGGGAAGCTGGTCGACGAGGTCGTGGTCCGGTCGCTGTGGGCGTTCCCTGACGTCGCGCGAGCGGGGGAGCCGTTCTCCCATCGGGTCGTGGCCGACGGCGTCCTGGTCGGGTGGGCGGCACCCGGCGGCCAGCTGGGCGAGGACGTGTCGCTGGGCGCCGTGGACGCGCGTCGCGCGGCCGCTCTCGCTCCCGCCCGCGCCCGCGCCTTCCGGACGGGCCGCGCGCTGGTCGGGACGCTGCTGCGCGAGCTCGTCCCCGGCTCCTCGGCCTGGTCCGTGGACACCGCACCCTGCGTCCGCTGCGGCGGCGACCACGGGCCGGTCGCCGTGCGCGGGGTGCCCGCTCTGGCCTCGGTGGCCTACGCGGACGGGCTCGTGGTCGCGGCGGTGGCCAGCGCGGGACGCGCCAGCCGGCTCGGGGTGGACGCAGAGGCTGACCGAAGCGACCCCGTCCGTGCGTCCGACCTCGCGCGCCTGCTCTCCGTCCCCCCGGACGCGACCCTGCGCCGCTGGACGCAGGTCGAGGCGGTGCTGAAGGCCGCCGGCCTCGGCCTCCGCGTGGACCCTGCGCAGGTGCGCTTCCGTCCCGGCTCCGCGCGGATCGAGGGCACGTCGGCGGAGTACCGGCTGGCCGAGGTCACCGGTCCGGCCGGCTTCGTGATCAGCCTCGCGTGGAAGCCGGTCGCCCGCGTCCGCTGATCACCGGGACGTGGCCTGGGTGGCCGGCGGCGGCACGACAGGAACCGTCCCATCGTGCCGGGCACGAAGGAACCGTCCCCTCGGACCCGGCACGAAGGAACCGTCCCCGCGTGCCCTACTTCACGGCGGTGGTGTCGACCAGACCGGCGTCCACGAGGCGGCCGCCGGAGTACGCGCCGACGGCCACGTCACCGGACGCGAGCCCCGGCAGCAACCGCGACGTGTCGCGATCGACCCGCAGCGCGAGGTAGCCGGTGAGCTCCGGGTGCGCGGTCAGCACGGACGCCGGCAGCCCGGCCTTGTCGTAGTGCAGCACCGCCGAGTCGCCGCCGGTGATGTCCTCCGCGTCCACGCTCAGCGAGCCGGTCGCACCCCACGCCAGGCGGAAGTCGAGCCGCGACGGATCGACGGTCAGCGCGTCCGA
Organism: Propionicimonas sp.; assembly: GCF_049840635.1. Lineage (GTDB taxonomy): Bacteria > Actinomycetota > Actinomycetes > Propionibacteriales > Propionibacteriaceae > Propionicimonas. Next base: position 754,699 of record NZ_JASGKL010000005.1, on the reverse strand, counting down.
CGGCCACGCGATCAGGTCGGGCGACAGCCACACCCCGCGGACATCGTCGAGACTCGGCTCCGTGGTCGGCCGGGTCACCGACGTCGACACCGTGTGCGTGGTGATGTTGTAGCTCACCCGCACGACCAGGCCGGCCTTCGTTACCTCGACCGTGAGGTTGCCCGCCGGGTACGACTCGTCCCAGGCCAGGTCGTGCGCGACCTTGAACTCGTACTTGCCCACTGGCAGCTCGCTGCTCGCCCAGGTGTACGTCCCGTCGCCGTCGGGGTCCTCCAGCCACGGCCGCATGCAGTCGGGCGCCCAGTCCGCGCTGCAGCCGAGCTCGGAGTTCCAGCTGCCGGGAGCGGTGATGATCGGCCCCTCCGCGTCCGAGGTGACGTAGTGGGTGCGGTGGTCGTAGTAGAAGGTGACGGTCGAACCGTCCAGCGTCAGCGGGATGTTCGAGCCGTTCTTCACCGCGTTCGCCCCGTAGTTCTCGTCCCAGGTCCTGTTGATCGCGGCCTTGTACGAGTACGAGCCGGCCGGCAGCGTGTAGCTGCCCTTCCAGACCTGGTCGGACAGCGACAGCGTGAGCTGGGCCTGGTCGCACGCCGGGTCCCAGTCGCTGCCGCAGCCCATCTCGGAGTTCAGGTCGCCGGGGACGCTCACCGCGTCCGGCTGGGTCACCGGACCGACCTCCCCGTCGTCCCCGCCCGACGCCTCCGGCGTGCCGACCACCCCGTAGGACGCGGCCGCCGACACCCGCCCCGCCGCGTCCTTCACGACCACCCGGTACTCCAACAGGGTCCCGGTGGGGTAGCCGGACACGTCGTGGAACACCCGGTAGGGCGCGTTGTCGTCGGTGCCGAGCAGCTGCCACTTCGTGGTCCCGACCGGACGGAACCAGAAGCTCGCCTGCGCGAACGTGTCGGTGTTCAGTTCGGCGGAGATCTCGGCGCGGCCACCGACGACCCCGCCCGGCGCGGGCGCCGTCATCGTCACCGCGGTCGGACGCCAGCTCGCGTCCACCCTGCTGTTCGCCTTGTAGACCACCGCGGACAGCGCGGGCACGGTGACCGTGATCCGGGAGTCGCGGTCGGTGAACAGCGCCTTGGACGTGCCGTAGACCGGGGAGAACCGGGCCCGGGCGTTGAACGTGTCGAACGTCGCAGTCTTCGCCGTCGCGGCGTTGTTCAGCGCCACCACGTACTCGACGCCGGTCCTCCGGTCGACCCGGCTGAACGCGTAGATGCCCGCCTTGGCCGAGGCGTAGCGGTGCACCTGCGCGCCGTCCTCCAGCGCGGGGTTGGCCTCGCGCAGCGCGGCCAGCTTGCGGATCAGCCGGTAGAGCGGCGCGGAAGTGTCGTAGCGGTCCTTCGAGCCGGATGCACCGCCGAGCACGTCCTCGGTCGCGTACTGGTCGACCTTGGTCGCGAACAGGTCCTCGCGGGCGTCCTTGTCGCCACCGGCGCCGATGAAGCCCTGCTCGTCGCCGTAGTAGGTGATCGGCTGGCCGCGGGTCAGGTACATCAGCGTGTCGGCCAGCTGGACGCGCTTCATCAGGTCCGCGTCGTCGCTGATCCCGCCATTCTTCAGCAGGTAGCCGATCCGGCCCATGTCGTGGTTCCCGAGGAACGTCGGCAGCTGGTAGGCGTTGGAGTCCGCGTCGGTGTAGTAGTCGTCGTCGGCGTACAGGTCGCGCAGGCCGGTCGTGGCCTTGCCGAGCGCGAACGCCTGGGCCTGCGCCTGGAAGCCGAAGTCGAGCGTCGCCGGCAGCTTCGCCGTGGTCGTGTACGTGCTCATGAACGACGGCCGCGCGTCGTACACCTCGCCGAACAGGAAGAAGTCGGGGTTGCCGATCCGCTTCGCCTCCGTCTGCATCGCGGGGACGAACTCCTGCCAGAACGGGATGTCGACGTGCTTGACGGTGTCGATCCGGAAGCCGTCGATGCCGAGGTCGACCCACGCCTTGTAGACGTCGACCATGCCGTCGACGACCTTCGGGTTCTCGGTGAACAGGTCGTCGAGGCCGACGAAGTCGCCCCACTCGGTGGACTCCCCGGCGTACGTCGAGTCGCCCCGGTTGTGGTACAGCGTGGGGTCGTTCAGCCACGCCGGGGTCTTCGCCGTCGCGTCCGCCGGGGTGTCGAAGACGGGGTGGTAGGGGAACGAGGTGTTCACGTCGAGCGTGGGGAAGCTGGACGAGTTCGCCACCGCCGCCGGGTCGAAGACGTTGCCGGCGGCGTCCGTGTACGGCTTCACCGAGGTCGGGATGTACGTGTACTGCTTCTCGGAGTAGTCGATCACGTCGGCGGTGTGGTTGGTGATGATGTCGAAGAAGACCTTCATCCCCTTCGCGTGGGCGGCCCTGATCAGCTTCTTCATGTCGTCGTTCGTGCCCAGGTGCGGGTCGATGGTGGTGAAGTCGGTGATCCAGTAGCCGTGGTAGCCGGCGCTCTCGTTGCCGGCAGTGCCCTGCACGGGCTTGTTCTTGAACGAGGGCGTCAGCCAGATCGCTGTGGTGCCCAGGCCCTTGATGTAGTCGAGTTTGTTGATCACGCCCTTGAGGTCGCCGCCGTGGTAGAAGCCCTTGTCGGTGGGGTCGAAGCCCGTCTGCAGGCGGGTGCCGACCAGGTCGCCGGTGTCGTTGGTGGTGTCGCCGTTGGCGAACCGGTCGGCCATCAGGAAGTAGTAGCGCTCGTCGGTGAGCGGCTGGCGGAGCGAGTTCCGGGCCAGCGCCTTGTCGGCCGGGGTGGTCGCGCCACTCAGCTTCGCGGGCTGGACGCCGATCCGGTGGCTGTCGGCGTCGAAGCTGAAGACGATGTCTGCTGCGGCGACCAGGCTGAGGGGGACGTTCGCCCCGCCGGCCACGCCGTTGGCGCCGTAGTTGACGTCCCAGCTGTCGTTGACGGCGATCTTGAACTCCCAGCTGCCCGCAGGGACGTGGAAGGTCGCCTGCCAGGTGGAGGTGCCGGCGACCTGGCTGAGGTGGGTGGCCGCGCAGTCGGCCTGCCAGTCAGCCGGGCAGCCGAGCTCGCTCTGCAGCGAACCGGCGACCGTCACGGAGGTCGTGTCGGCCCGGGCGGACGGTGTGCTGCCGGCGGAGAAGAGGCCGACCGTGAGCGTGAGGGCGACGAGAAGGCTGAGCAGGGGACGACGCATGGAGATGCTCCTTCGCATCCGGTACCGGTGGCGGTCCGCTGAGGGGTGAACTGCGGGCAGACTAACCGCCGGTCGCCACGCTGCCTAGGCCAAGGCAGTAGCTGTGCGGAGCCCGAAAGCGCCGACGGACGGGCGCGGGTCCGCGGTGGGTCCCGTTCAAGGTGGGCGGTTGTGTGGCGAAGTCGCGCGTTTGCGTCCACCTTGTCGTGGGCGGGCCGGGTGTCCTGCACAAGGTGGACGGTTGTGTGGTGAACTCGCGCGTTTGCGTCCACCTTGTCATGGACGGGGCGGGGGTCCTGCACAAGGTGGACGGTTCTGCGGTGAACTCGCGCGTTTGCGTCCACCTTGTCGTGGGCGGGCCAGACGGCGGCGAGGCCGTCGACGGTGGCCTCGCGGCGTTGAGGGCCACGCTTCGCGTCGAGAGCCTGCATCTGGACAAGGGGTCTCGACGCGAGCGGTGCCTCTCGAGCGAGAGTGGTGGCCGTCGTTGGTGTGGCGGCGGCCCTTCGTGACGCCGCGGGTCTCGTTCCTCGCCCCGCGGCTCCTCAGGGACCGTTCCTGGCAGCCGCCGCCTTGTCATCCCGGGCTTGACCCGGGATCTCGGAACGGGACCCGCGCAGAGTGGACGGGTGTGTGGCGAACTCGCGGGTTTCCGTCCACCTTGTCGTGGACGGGCCGGGGTCCTGCTCAAGGTGGACGGGTGTGCGTTGAACTCGCTGGTTTCCGTCCGCCTTGTGGTGGGCGGGGGTCCCGTTCAGAGTGGACGGTTCTGCGGTGAACTCGCTGGTTTCCGTCCACCTTGCCGTGGGCGGGGGTCCCGTTCAAGGTGGACGGGTGTGTGGCGAACTCGCGCGTTTCCGTCCACCTTGTCGTGGACACGCAGGGGTCCTGCTCAAGGTGGACGGGTGTGTGGCGAACTCGCGACAAACCGTCCACCTTCTGGTGGACGGGCGGGCCGTCACCCCGTCGTCATGTCGGCGTCGCCTTCTGGCCACCGCGACGCACTACCTTGCCGGGCATGACCGAACCCGCAGCGGTGGAGCCGCTCGCTCCGGGCACCCGGCTGCTGCAGGTCGGCCCGTTCAAGACCGGGACGACCGCCATCCAGCACGTGGCGTCCGCCCGGCGTGAACTCCTCGCCGCCCACGGTGTCGTCTATCCCGGCCGTGGCCTGAACCATCGCTGGGGGCTCGCAGCCCTGACCGGGCTCACCTGGGGGTGGGCGCGGACGGACGCCACCGGCGCGCCGCCCCGGCACGGCTCCGAGCTCCTCCGTGAACTCGGCGCGGCATCGCGGCACGCCCGGCTCTGGCTCTCCTACGAGCGGCTCGCTGTGCTGGACGACGACGTGGCGACTGCCCTGTGCGAGCGGATCGGTGGGCCGGTGCACGTCCTCGTCGGACTGCGTCCGCTGCGTTCCCTGCTGCCGTCGGAGTGGCAGCAACTCGTGAAGTCCGGACGCCGCCCCGGCGCGCTCGACGACTGGGCGGGCGCAGCGATGGACGGGATCGCCACCGGGAGCAGCCGGTTCCGCCACCTCGACCACCTCGGCCTGGTCGACCGCTGGGCGCGCGTCGTCGGCGCAGGGGCGGTCACCTGCGTCGTCACGGATCCCGCCCGACCGGAGGAGACGCCGCAGGCCCTCGAGGCGCTCCTCGGGCTCCCGTCGGGGCTGCTGCAGCCGCCGACGAACCTGGGCGGCCACCGCAGCAACCGCTCACTGACCGCGGCGGAGGTGGCGCTGCTGGCCGCGGTGGCGCGCGAGCTGCGTGACCGCGGCGCCACCCAGGCCGACTACCAGGAGGTCGTCGGACGCGGCGTCGTGGCCCGCCTGCTGGCGCGCCGCCCTTCGGCGACGGAGGCAAGGATGGGGCTCGGCCCGCGCGCAGCGGAGCGGGCACGCGGCATCGACCAGGACGTGGCCGGCCGCCTGGCCGGCCTCGGCGTCCACGTGCGGGGCGACCTGGCCTGGTACGGGGGCGCGTCCTCGACCGGTGTCGAGGCCGGCCCACGGGTGGCCGACCTGCCGGACTCCGTTCCCCTCGAGGTGGCGGTCGCTGCCGTCCTCGGGGCGGCCGAATCGGCCCTGCGGGTGCGCAACGCCGGCGCACGGGTCCTCGCCAGGAGGCTCCTGCGCTCCGTGGCGGTCCCGCGGCGGGTGGGCCGAGCCGGTCGCCCCCTCAGGAGCGGTGTGGCAGCTTCGGCAGCCGGGGCCGGTCCAGCCAGTCGGTGAACAGGGCGCCGAGGCGCCAGCCGGCGACGTCCTCGGCGAGGGCGATGAAGTCGGCCGTGGTGCCGGTTCCGTGTCGCCGGGCGGCACTCCACGCGCGCAGGATCGCGAAGAACGCGTCGTCGCCGACGACCCGCCGCAGCGCGTGCAGGGTGAGGGCGCCACGCTTGTAGACGCGGTCGTCGAACATCAGGTCGGGGCCCGGGTCGGACAGCACGAGGTCCTGCGGGAGGTCGGCGAGGATCGCCCAGTGCTTCTTCGCCTGGTGGTGGGTGGACGGGCCGCCGGACTCCTGCGACCACAGCCACTCGGCGTAGCAGGCGAACCCCTCGTTCAGCCAGATGTCGCGCCAGGTCGTCAGGCCGACGCTGTTGCCGAACCACTGGTGGGCGAGCTCGTGGGCGACGAGCCGCTCGGACTCCCAGTGGCCGTCGGTGAAGTTGGAGCCGAACACCGCCATGCCCTGGCCCTCCAACGGGATCTCCAGCCGGTCCGCGGTGATCACCATGTCGTAGCGGTCCAGCGGGTAGGGGCCGAAGCAGCGCTCGAACAGCGCCAGCATCCCGGGGACGCGTCCGGCCGTCGCCGTCGACGGGCCCCGCAGCGCAGGCGGGTAGTGGACGGCGCCGGGCAGCGCGGGGAAGGGGATGGCCTCGGTGCGGTACCGGCCGATGTGGACCTCGACGAGGTAGGTCGAGGTGGGGATGTCCTCGACATAGGTCCAGGTGGTGCGGCCGCCCGCGGTCGTGCGGCCGGCGAGGCGTCCCGGGGCGACCACGGTGTAGGCGTCCTCCGTCGTCAGCTCGATCCGGTACCGCGCCTTGTCGGCCACCCGGTCGTTGCACGGGAACCAGGTCGGCGCGCCCACCGGCTGCGCGGCGACGAGGACGCCGTCCTCCAGCTCCTCCCAGCCGTGTCGTCCCCAGCGGGAGCCGCGCGGCTGGGGCGAGCCCGCGTAGCGCACCTCGAGCGTGAACCGCTGCCCCGCCTCGATAGGAGTGGCCGGCTTGACGGTCACCCGGCGGCTGTCCTGCCGGAAGCGGGTTCGCTTCTCCTCGTCCAGCCGCACCCGGGACGCGGTCAGCCCCACGAGGTCGAGGTGGACGCCGGCCAGCGGGGCGGTGGCCTCCGCGAGGATCGTCGCCTCGCCGTCCAGCCGGTTCGTCGCCACCTTGTAGCGCAGCGAGAGCCGGTACTCCAGGACGCGGTAGGACGCGTCCCCGCTCTCGGGGGCGTAGGGGTCGACGCTCACCGGGCGTCCGCCTGGTACGTCCGCACCTTCACCGCGCGCCAAGGCCCGATCGGGTTCCCGCTCCACCGGCTGCCGGTCGGCACCGACTCCCCGCGCATGACCAGGGACGCGGGACCGATCGTGGCGTGGGCGCCGATCGTCGCGCCCGGCAGCACGATGCTGTGCGGGCCGAGGGTGCCGCCCCGTTCGATCTCCACCGCGTCCATGCTCATGATTCGATCATGGAAGAGGTGCGTCTGCACAACGCAGCCCCGGTTCACCGTCGCCCCGTCGCCGAGCGTGACCAGGTCCGGTTCGGGCAGCCAGTAGGTCTCGCACCACACGCCCCGGCCGACCCTTGCCCCGAGGCTGCGCAGCCACACGGCCAGGGCAGGCGTGCCGGTGTTGGGATTGGCGAACCAGGGGCCGGCCACCATCTCCGTGAACGTGTCGGCGACCTCCGTGCGCCACACGAAGCTCGACCACAGCGGTTGCTCGCCCGCCCGGATGGGGCCCACCACAACCCATTTGGCGGCCGTGGTGAGAGCGGCGGCGACCACCCCCGCGAGCACCATCACCGGCCCGGAGAGCATCAGGGTCCAGCCCACGCCGACGGTCTCCGCGAGGCGGGCGAGGGTGAGCAGCACGACCAGGCCGATCACGCAGGTGGCGACCACGGCCAGCAGCCGGCAGGCCTCCCACGCGCCGCGCGCCCACTGCAGCCCGCGGGACGGACGGTAGGTGCGTTCGAGGTCGCCGCCCACCACCGTGCGCCGCAGGCGCACCGGAGGGGAACCGAGCCAGGACGAACCGGGCTTGGCCTTCACGGGCGCGACCGAGAGCACGGCGACCAGCCCGTCCCTGGGCACGACGTGGCCCGCGCCGGCGGTGCCGGAGTTGCCGAGGAAGGCGCGCTGCCCGATCGTCACCCTGCCGAGCCGCAGCCAGCCGTTGCGCAGGTCGTAGGACGCGACCATCGTGTCGTCGGCGAGGAAGGCGCCGTCCTCGACGGTGGTGAGCGAGGGGATCAGCACCACCGTGGACGCCTCGACGTTGCGTCCGATCCTCGCCCCGAGCAGCCGCAGCCAGACCGGGGTGGCCAGGCTCGCGTACAGGGGGAACAGCTGGGTGCGGGCCTGGTCGAGGAGCCGCTCGGTCGTCCAGGCCTGCCAGCCGACGCGACTGCGGACGGGGTACGTGCCCGGCGCCAGGCCGATCGACAGCAGCCGGACGAGGACGACGATCGCCGCCATCATCACCGTCCCCGCGACCACCACGCCCAGGGGCAGCCAGGGAAGGGCACGGGTGGCCGCAGCGGCCACGCCGACCGATCCGCGGGCACCGAGCGCCACGACCAGGCCGCCGAGGGAGTAGGCGAGGACGGGCAGCAGGCCCAGGGTGGTCGAGGAGAGCGCGTAGGCGGCCAGCCAGCGGCGCCGGGCCGGCGGCCGTTCGGTGGGCCAGTCGTCGCTGGGCTCTCCCGAGCGGGCGGCCGGGGACCCCGCCCACAGCTGGCCGGTGTGGACGCGTCCGAACACGGCCGAGCCGGGGGCCACCTCGGCGTCCGGCTCGATCCGGGTGCCCGGCGCGAGCGTGCTGCGGGCGCCGACGCTGGCCCGCGCGCCGATCCGGATCGCGCCGATCCGGACGGTGTCGCCGTCGATCCAGTAGCCGGCCAGGTCGACCTCGGGCTCGATCGCCGCGCCGTCGTCGACCCGCAGCATGCCGGTCACCGGGGGCAGCGTGTGCAGGTCCACGTCCCTGCCGATCCGGGCGCCGAGCGCCCGCGCGTACCAGGTCACCCACGGCGCGCCGGCGAGCCCGACCGGGTCCACCTGGTGGGCCACCTGCTCGGCCAGCCACAGCCGCAGGTGGGTGCGCCCTCCGCGCCGGTAGTCGCCGGGACGGACGCCGGCCAGCAGCAGCCGAGCGACGGCTGCGGAGATCGCCATCCGCCCGAACGGGACCGCGAAGAGCAGCAGCCCGACGAGGACGACCCAGCCGCCCACCGCGGGGAGGAAGGCGAACCCGCGCGGGTCGGCCGCCCGCAGGATCCAGCTCGCCGCCAGCAGGTAGGTGAGCCAGCGGGCACCGGAGATGATGAACAGGGGCACGCTCAGCACGGTCTGCGCCCAGCGGGTCACCAGCGGGGTGACGCCCGCCCTGCTGAACGACTCCCGCCACGGGGTGTCGACGGCGGTGTCGGAGATCGCGGCGGCCATCGCGGCGAGCCGCGGGTGGTCGTAGACGTCCGCAACGCTGAACTCCGGGGCACGCTGCCGGATCCGGGACACCAGTTGGGCGGCGGTCAGCGAGCCGCCACCGAGTTCGAAGAAGTCGCTCTGCCGGTCGAGGACGGGGGTGCCCAGCACGGCCACCCACTCCCTGGCCAGCCACCCCTCGTCGCCGGAGAACAGCGTGAGCGACTCGGTGATCTCCTCCGTCAACGCGGGCAGGGGCCAGGGCAGCGCGTCGCGGTCGACCTTGCCCGAGGTCCGGGTGGGCAGGTGGTCGACCGGTGCGAGCAGGGGGATCAGGGCCGCGGGCATCCGTTCGGCGAGGCTCGCACGGGCCGTCCTGCGGTCGAAGCCGTCGGAGGTGACCACGTAGCCGACGAGGACGGCGACGCCGGCTTCGGTGCGGCGGACGGCGACCGCCGCCGCGTCCACCCCGGGCAGGCCGGTGAGCGCCGCCTCGACCTCCCCGAGCTCGATCCGGCGCCCGCCGACCTTGACCTGGTCGTCGGCGCGTCCGTGGAAGGAGAGCCCGTCCGGCTCGAGCGCGACGAGGTCGCCCGAGCGGTAGGCGCGGTCCCAGCCGAGCGACGGCAGGGGCGCGTACTTCTCCGCGTCCTTGGCCGGGTCGAGGTAGCGGGCCAGCCCGACGCCGCCGATCACCAGTTCGCCGACGGTCCCCGGCGCGACCGGGGTGCCGTCCGGGCCGACCACGGCGATCGACCAGCCGGCCAGCGGCAGCCCGATCAGGACGGGCGAGATGCCGTCGAGGAGCGAGGCGGTGGCGACGACGGTGGCCTCGGTGGGCCCGTAGGTGTTCCACACCTCGCGGCCGTCGGCGACCAGGCGGGCGGCGAGTTCGGGCGGGCACGCCTCCCCGCCGAAGATCAGCAGCCGGACCTGCTCGAGCGCCTCGACCGGCCACAGCCCGGCCAGGGTGGGCACCGTGGAGACGACCGTGATCCGGTGCCGGACCAGCCAGCCGCCGAGGTCGGCGCCGCTGCGGACGGTGGCGCGTGGCGCGGGGACCAGGCAGGCGCCGTTCCGCCACGCCAGCCACATTTCCTCACACGACGCGTCGAACGCGACCGACAGGCCGGCCAGGACGCGATCGCTTGGACCCAGCGGCGCGCCGGCGAGAAAGAGGTCGGCCTCGGCATCGACGAACGCCGCGGCCGAGCGGTGGCTGACGGCGACGCCCTTCGGAAGGCCGGTGGAGCCGGAGGTGAAGATGATCCACGCGTCGTCGTCGGGCGTGGGGCCGCCGGGCGCCGGGGGAGGGGCGCCGGCGCGAACCGTCCGTGCGACATACCCCTCGACGGCGAGCACACCGGCCACGTCCGCCTCGCCGAAGACCAGTTCTGCCCGCTCGGCGGGATCGTCGGCGTCGACGGGGACGTAGGCGGCCCCGGCGGCGAGCACGGAGAGGATCCCCGCGTACAGCTCTCTGGTCCCCGACGGCAGGCGCACCCCGACGCGGTCGCCGCGCCGGACGCCCGCCGCGACGAGGGCGGCCGCCCGCTGCTCGACGGCGGCGAGGAGTTCGGCGTAGGTGAGGGTGCCGGCCGGGTCCTCGATGGCCGCCGAGTCCGGATGGCGTGCCGCGGTGGCGCGGAGGATGTCGACCAGCGTGCGGGCGGGAGCGGCCTCGTCCCTGCGGTCGATGATGGAGGACGTGGCCGGAAGGTGTCCGTCGACCAGGTTCACGACTCCGACGCTAGGCCAACCGAGGCGCTCGTCGCTGCCCGTCTTGCCGGGCGTGGACGCCGCGACGTCCGCGGGGACCCGCAGTCGACCCGTGGTCGCACTTGCGTGGGGCCGCATCGTGACCTAACCTCAGAGGAGTGCACAAATGCGCAGATGCATTTGCACTATATTGCAGAAGCTTGCAGCTGGATCAGTTCAAGGGAGTTACTGATGCCGTCCACACCGGTCCAGGTCGGGGGCCCGCCCTCCGCCGCCGCTCCGGCAGCAGCCGCACGAAAGGAAATCGTTGTGTCCGAGCCCATCTGGCGGTCCACCGTCGTCCATGTCGGCCCCGATGCCGCCGAGCTGTTCGATGCGGGGGTGTACATCCTGTTCGGACGGCCCGTGCCGGACGCGCTGGCCGAGGTGAGCCTCGTCCACTCGGGCCCGGAGGGTGACTTCGTCGGCGTCGAGGCCGGTGACGAGTTCTGGCTGGCCGAGAGCATGGTCACGATCACCGAGGTCGGGTCGCTGGCCAACGAGAACTTCGAGAAGCTCGGCCACATCGTCCTCTACCTGAACGTCGGCGAGGCCGACCTGCTGCCCGGTGCGGTCAAGGCGGTCGGGACGCTGCCGCAGCCCGAGGTCGGGCAGCGGGTCGAGATCCGCCGCGGCGGCCAGGCCTGACGAGAGAGAGGAAGACGGACATGGTGAGCTACGCGGAGCGGTTGCTGGAGCGGCAGAAGCAGGTCGGGCGTCCGGTGCGGGTGGGCGTCGTCGGTGCCGGCCAGATGGGCAGGGGCCTGATCGCCACGATCGAGCGGGCCGAGGGCATGGAGGTCTCGGTCGTGGCCGAGATCGCCGTCGACCGGGCGGTGGAGGCCTACGCCAACGCGGGCAGGCAGACCCCGGCGGTGGTCGAGAAGGACCTGGCGAAGGTGGCCGCGCTGATCGAGGCCGGCCGTCCGGTCGTGATCGACGACGGGCTGAAGGTGCCGGACCTGCCGGTCGACGTGGTGCTGGAGGTGTCGGGGCTGCCGGAGATCGCGGCGCAGATCGCACTCGCGTCCCTGCTGAACTCCAAGGACGTGGCGCTGATGACGGTGGAGGCGGACGTGACCGTCGGCCTGCTGCTGTCGCGGGTGGCCAACGCGGGGAGTCAGGTCTACACGATCTGCCGCGGCGACGAGCCGTCCGAGTGCCTGAAGCTGGTCGAGTACGCGCGCGACCTCGGCCTGACGGTGATCGCGACCGGCAAGGGGAAGAACAACCCCAACCGCCCGACCGACGTGATCGAGGACGTCCTGGAGGAGGCGCTCGCCAAGAACATGAACCCGCGCATCCTGTGCGAGTTCACCGACGGCACCAAGACGCAACTGGAGATGGCGGCGCTGTCCAACGCGACCGGGATCCCGGTCGACGTCGCCGGCATGCACGGCCCTTCGTGCAGCATCGACGAACTCGCCACCAAGCTGGTGCCTGTCGAGGACGGCGGGATCCTGACGTCCTACCCGGCGGTGGAGTACACCGTCGAGGGGGACGTGTCGCCCGGCATCTTCGCCGTGGTTCGGTCCGAGAACACGGTGGTCACCGAGGAACTCGACTTCCTGAAGCTCGGCAAGGGCCCGTACTACGCGATCTTCCGGCCCTACCACCTGGCGTCCATCGAGGCCCACCTGTCGATCGGCGAGGCCGTGCTCGACCGGCGGGCGGACTTCCAGGCGAAGGTGTGGCGGACGGAGGTGTCAGCGCGGACGAAGTTCGACCTGACGGCCGGAATCACGCTGGAGGGCATGGGCGGCCACCACGTCCGCGGCTGGGCGATCGACGCCGACGAGGCCCGCGCGCTGAACGCGATCCCGGTCGGCCTGGTCGGCGGCTGCGTCCTGAAGCGCGACCTGCCGGCCGGCGCGGTCGTGACCTACGACGACGTCGAGGTCGACGAGACCCGTCCGCTGGTCGCGATGCGGCGCCTTCAGGACTCGCTGCTGCGCACCGGCGTCCTGTAGCCCGGGTCCCGTCCCGCGTCCCTGGCACGTTAGGAACCGTGCCCAACGTTCCCCCGGCACGATGGGGGACGGTTCCTGACGTGCCGCTTTCCTGTCATCCCGGTGGGGGCCGGGTTCTCGCACTCACGTGCGGACAGGTGCCCTTCCGGAGATCCCGGGTCACGCCCGGGATGACACCGCCACCCTGTCATTCCGGCGGGGGCCGGGTTCTCGTACTCGCGTGCGGACAGGTGCCCTTCCGGAGATCCCGGGTCACGCCCGGGATGACACCGCCCCCCTGTCATTCCGGCGGGGGCCGGGATCTCGCACTCACGTGCGGACGGGTGCCCTTCCGGAGGTCCCGGGTCACGCCGGGATGACACCGCCCCCCTGTCATCCCGGCGAAGGCCGGGATCTCGCGGCAGCAGGCACAGTCGGACGCGGAGATCGCCGTTAACGGCCCGGAGTGAGCTGTCCCTTCAGCCACCGCCGGTCGGATTCACGGGCGGGCGGTGCGGCTTGCGGCAGTGGGCGAGAATGGGACGGTGAGGCCGAGCGCGACGACGATCCGGGTCGGCGTCGTCGCAGCGATCGTGCTGGTCGTGCTCGGCGCGGCCTCGGCCACGCCCTGGGTGGTCACGTTGACCCTGCCGCGTTTCACCAGCCCCGATCGCCCGGCCAGTGACGTCCCACAGATGACGATCGCGCCGCAGGAGGCGCCCGAGCGGGACCTGCCGGACGCGGAGCTGCTCGAGAAGGTGCTGCTGGTCCTCGCCATCGTGGTCGCCGTGGCGCTGCTCGTGCTCGGCGTGGCGTGGCTCGTCCGGCGCCTGCGCGACGCGTGGCAACCCGACGACGACGCGGTCGACACCGACCGTCTCGAGGGCAGCGACGTGCTCGGCGAGGTGGCCGAGGTCGACATCGCCTCGCTCGCCACCGCCGTTGCCCGGGCGGACGCGCACCTCGCCGGAGCCGTCGCCCCCGGTGACGCCGTCATCGCCGCCTGGGTCGCCCTCGAGGACGAGGCGACCCTCCAGGGCGCCGGACGCGCGCCCGCCCAGACCGCCACCGAGTTCGCCTCCGAGTTGCTCGCCCGCACCCCGGCACCGGCGGACGCGGTCGCCGTCCTGCGCGGCCTCTACCACCGCGCCCGGTTCACGTCCCGCCCGGTGGCGGCCGACGACGTCCGCCGCGCCCGCGTGGCCCTGTCCCGCATCGCCGAGGCCCTCGATGCCCACGCCGCGCAGCCCGCCGAGGCCGGCGACACCGGGGAGCAGTCGTGACGCACTCCCGGGCCGTCCTCGGCCGCGCGCTCGCGATCGCGGCCGTGTGCGCGCTCCTCGGTGCGGGCGGCGTGCTGGACGCCACGCACGCCGTCCTGCTCGGCTGCGCGGGGATCGCCGCCGTCGTGCTGTCCGCCGGACGGACCGAGGTGTCGCAGGAGGAGTGGCCCGACCGCCCCTACGCCAGCCGGGCCGGCGGACGCAGCGGCGTCAGCGACCTCGGCTGGCAGGTGTTCGGCCAGGACCGGCGCGTCCGCCCCCACGTCGTCCGCCGGGTGCAGGAGCTCGCCGACGCTCGGCTCGACCTGGCCGGCGCCGACGCGGACCCGGCGGACGCCACCCGGCTGCTCGGCGAGCGCACGGTCTCCGGCCTCGCGTCCGGGCAACCACCCACCGCACGAACCCTTCAGGCCTGGCTCGACGCGATCGACCGGCTCCCCGACGAGAGGAACACCCGATGACCGACACCCTTCCCGTCGCCGAGGTCGCGCGCGTCGGCTCCGAGATCCTGCGCGAGGTCGGGACGGCGGTCGTCGGCATGCGGGAGCCGCTCGAGCTCGCGCTGGCGACGATCCTCGCGGGCGGCCACGTGCTGTTCGAGGACGTGCCGGGGACGGGGAAGACCCTCGCGGCGCGCAGCCTGGCCACCGCGCTCGGCCTCGACTTCGCCCGGCTGCAGTGCACGCCGGACCTGCTGCCGAGCGACATCACCGGCTCCAGCGTGTGGGACCCGCAGCGCGCCGACTTCACCTTCCGTCCGGGGCCGGTGTTCACCGGGCTCTTCCTGGCCGACGAGATCAACCGCACGGCGCCCAAGACCCAGTCCGCGCTGCTGGAGGCGATGGCAGAGCGCCAAGTGACGGTCGAGGGGACGAGCCGTCCGCTCGCCCTGCCCTTCCACGTCGTCGCCACGTCCAACCCGGTCGAGTACGAGGGCACCTACCCGTTGCCGGAGGCCCAGCTCGACCGGTTCATGGTGCGGCTGGCCGTCGGCTACCCGGGAAGGGTCGACGAGCAGGAGGTGCTCGCCCGGCGGATCGCCCGCAGGCAGGAGGCCGCGCCGGTCGGGCAGGTGGTGGACGCCGCCACGGTCCGCGCGATGCAGGCCGGGGTGGAGGCGCTGGCCGTCGACCCCGACGTCCTCGCCTACTGCGTCGACCTCGCCGCCGCGACCCGCAGCCACCCCGCCCTGGAGGTCGGCGCGTCCCCGCGGGGCTCGCAGAACCTGGTCCTGCTGGCCCGCGCGGTGGCCGTACTCGAGGGACGCGACCTGGTCCTTCCCGAGGACGTGAAGCGCGTCGCCGTCCCCGTCCTCTCCCACCGCCTGACGCTCACCGCGACGTCGTGGGCGTCCGGGCGGCGCGCGGAGGACGTGGTCAACGAGCTGCTCGCGCACGTGCCGGGCCCGGCGACCGTGCGGCAGGCCTGATGGCCCGTGGCGGACCCGCGTGGCGGGACGGCGGATTGCACGACGCGGCGGTCGTCGCCGGCGTCGTCCTGCTGATCGCCGGCCTGCTGTTCGGCAGGGCGGACGTGGCGCTGCTCGGCGTCCCCGCGCTGCTGGCGACGGTGCTCGGCCGGACCCGGCCACCAGGGGAGCGGCTCACCCTCGCGGAGGAGGCCGCCGTGGGCGAGGCCGCGGGCGTGATCGAGTCGACGGTGCAGGTGCGGGGCGGTGAGCTCGTCCACGCCCGGGCGTCGGCGGCGGGTCACCGCCCCACGGAGTTCGTCGCCCGGACCGCCGGCGAGGGCGGACGCTCGTTCCGGCTCCGGCTGGCGTCGGTGCGCACGGGTCCGCAGGAGACCGCGGTCGTGGATGTGCGCGCGTACGAGGGCGTATGGGAGCACGACCCGCTGGCCGTCGGCGGTGCCCGCCGGCTGGTGCTGCCCTCGTCGATGCGGCTGGGGGGCGTCCCGGTCCCGCGCTCGCTGCGCGGCGTCACCGGGCCGCGGGTGTCGCGCCGGTTCGGCGACGGGAACGAGCTGAGGGACGTCCACCCCTTCCAGCCGGGCGACCGGCTGCGCCGCATCGACTGGCGCGCGACCGCGCGACGGTCACCCGACCTGGCCACGCTCTACGTGAGGCGGACGTTCGCGGACGCCGAGGCGGCGGTGATGCTGGTCGTCGACTCGCGCGACGACGTGGGCCCGGACGTGCGGACGTGGCGCGGCTACAGCGAGCAGCGGGTGGACGAGGCGACGTCGCTCGACCTCGCCCGGCACGCGGCGGCGAGCGTGGCGAGGGCCCTGGTCGAGCACGGCGACCGGGTCGGACTGATCGACATGGCCCGGGAATCGCGTCCGGTGCCACCCGCGACCGGTCGAAGGCACCTGCGCCGGGTGCTGCACGGGCTGGCGCTGGCGCACCCGGTGGGGCAGCCGAGCGCGCGGGTGCGTCCGCCCCAGGTGCCGGGGGACACGTTGGTGTACCTGTTCAGCACCGTGCTGGACGACGCCGCGGCCCAGCTCGTCCGGACGTGGCGGAGCCTCGGGCACCAAGTGGTGGTGGTGGACACGCTGCCGGACGTCCGTCCGGTGACCGAGCCGCACTTGGCGATCGCGTGGCGGATCGTGCGGATGGAGCGGCAGATGCGCCTCGACCGCCTCGCGCGGGAGGGTGTGCCGATCGTGTCCTGGGCGGGGTCGGGGCGGCTGCGGTCGGCGGCGAGCCTGGAGGCGCTGGCGCGCGTCGCCGCGCGGAAGCGGGACTGGCGATGAGGACGTGGCTGCGCCTGGCGAGGGCCGAACTGCCGCTGCTGCGCGACCTTCCCGACTTCAGCGAGCGCCCGCTGCCACGGATCGGTGTCGACCTCGGACCGACGGTCCCCGGCTGGGTGCTCCGGGCCGGTGCGGTCGTGGCCACGGGCGGCTGCCTGGTGATCGCGACGCAGCGCAGCGGCGTGGCGGACTGGTTGGCGGGGGTGCTGGTCGTTGTCGGCGTCGTGGTGATGGCGCTGTGGCCCTCGATGACGGCCGCGTGCACCGCCACGGTCGTCACGGGCCTGCTGGTCGCGGCGGACGGGTACGGCCCGTTCGACCCGGTGGTGTTCGGGCTGGTCCCGTTGGTGTGGGTGGGCATCCGGCTTGCGTGGTGGGCGGAGCGGGTCGCGCTCCCGGCGCGCGTCGAGGTGGCCGCGCTCGCTCGCGGGGTGCCGCGCGGACTGGTGCTGGTGGGCGGAACGCTCGTGGTCGGTGCGCTCGCGTTCGAGCTGGCCGGGCGACCATCGTCGGTTCTCGTGCTGATCGGGGGAGTGGCGCTGGTCGTCCTCGCCGGGCTGGTGTTCGCCCGCCGCCGGTGATTCGCGTCCCCGTTGCCAGCGAGCCGGCACCCGGCCCGACGTGCACCGTTTCCGCCCGTGTTCGGTTCACAACGGTGCACGCTGGTGGTGGATCAGAGGAGAGGACCCCATGAAACCCACCAAGGCCGCCGCAGAGATGTCGGTGCCGGAACTCGCCGCCTACATCGACCACTCGATCCTGAAGCCCGACTTCACCCCGAGCGACGTGCGCCGTGAGGTCGAGGCCGCGATCGGCTACGGCTGCAGGACGGTGTGCATCAATCCGGCGTCGATCGAGATCGCCGCCCCTCTCTGCGCGGGGACCGGCACGGGAGTGTGCGTGGTGGTCGACTTCCCGTTCGGTTGTTCGAGCACCGAGTCGAAGGTCGCTCAGACGAGGATCGCCCTGGCCGCAGGCATCCAGGAACTCGACGTCGTCGCGAACTACGGCTGGGTGCGGGGCGGAGAGCTGGCAAGGGTCGAGGACGACCTGCGCGCGGTCATCGAGCCGTGCCACGAGGCCGGCGTGGTGGTGAAGGTGATCTTCGAGACCGACGCGCTCAGTTACGACCAGATCGCAGCGGTGGCCGAGGCCGCGATCGCCGCCGGTGCCGACTTCATCAAGACCTCCACCGGCTTCTACACCGGGACGAACCAGCACGACCGGACCGGCGCCTTCGACGAGATGGTCGCGTTCATGATCGAGTGTGCCGCCGGCCGCTGCGCCGTCAAGGGCTCCGGCTCCATCCGCGACCGCGCCCATTTCCTGCGCCTCATCGACGCCGGCATCGACCGCATGGGAATCGGCTACCGGTCCACCCCGGTGGTCCTAGGCATCGAGTCCGGCGCTGCCGGAGCCTCGGCGCCCGGCGGCTACTGACGGCAGTGTCGGGGCCGTGGCCGATCACCCGGCAGGTGTCGGCTTGTTCACTACGTTCGTGTCAGTTGATGGTGGTTATGACCCAGGCTCGCGGTGCCGTCCCGAGTGCGTGTCAGTCCGTGGTCGTTGTGAGAGCCGCGGGTGGCCTCACAACGACCACCGACTGACACCCACCTGGCGGCTGCCCTGTCCGAGGCCTGATAACCACCACCGACTGACACCGAACAGGCCGTCGCGGACCGAGAATCGACGCGTCCTGCGATTCGCCCTCAGCGCGACTCGAAATACGGAAAGCTGGTCCCGGCTCCACCAGCATCGAGGACACCTGTGAACATCCGCCCCATCGCCATCATCGGCGCACTCCTCGTCCTCACGGGTTGCGCGATCACCCCGCCGGCCGGCGCGTTGCCGCCCGTTCCCGCACCAACTGTCACCGTGACCACCTTCGGAGACCCGGCTGATGAGCCTTCCGAGGAGCCGACCGTCGAGCCTTCCGAGGAGCCGACCGTCGAGCCGACGGGGTGGACCTCGGACGATGTGGGGGATCGTTCCGCCGGTCAGCAGACCCGGGATGCTGATGTCTCCCGATGGAGGCTGGTCAGCGATCTGCTCGGGAAGCCGGTGAAGGAGTCGTTCAGCGCGATCGTGCGCAGCGCCACCTACCACCCCGACGGCGCCGCTTCGAAGGCGGTGACCTTCTCGTTCGACCGGTTGAAGTGGAACCCGAAGTGGTCTGACGGCAGAGACGTGCCGATCTGGCTGAACCCTCAGGTGAAGTGGGAAACCGTCACGTCGGGCGACCTACTCGTCCTCGTGATGCCCGGCGACGGTCCACACCAGCTCCCTGTTGCGCAGCTGCCGACCTACCTGAAGGCTGAGGCCGCTCGCACCAAGGAGATGGGTCAGGACTACTGGACCCCATTCACCGTGTACACGGTGGAGGGCAAGCCGGTCGCGCTGGTTGAGTGGTACCTGCCCTGAGTGCTGCCGGGGTGGCGGTCGCAACGCTCATCCTCGAAGCCCGACACGTCCAGGCGATGTGGCAGATCACGTCGGGGGTCGGAGGACCGCATTCGTGCTTGTCAGAGCGACTAATCGTGTCGACAGCCGATGGCGACCCCAGCAAGATTCGAACTTGCGACACAAGGTTTAGGAAACCTCTGCTCTATCCCCTGAGCTATGGGGCCCGCACCCCTGCGGGGCCACACCAGCCTAGCGCCTCGGTGCTGCCTCCCGGACCCGGGCGGCGGGACCCGGCGAGCCCGTGAAGACTCTGTGAACCGGCTGGGAATCTCGGCGTTTGAGTTTGCTTTGCCTGCGGTGTCGGATACAGTCATGTACCGAGAGTGACGCACGCGATGTTGTCTCCTGGGGGTGGGTAGACGGCTTCTAGCCCTTCGAGGTGCGTCACTCTCACCTATTCTCCCCACGACGCTGCGGCCGGTCCTCGCGCCGATCGGCTCCGCGTCGAAAACAGGCCCGATCGGACGCCCGCACGCGCTGCCACTAGCATCAGGCCCATGAGCGAGACCGCCCTGGAACAGTGCCTGGACAAGATGCGCGCAGCCGACATCAACCAGGCGGCGATCGACAACTTCCGGCACTACTGGCAGCTGTGTGCCTCCGGCGCCACCGGCATCATCGCCGAGGACACGATCCGCCCGCTCCTCGACCCCCCGCAGCTCGACCAGCTCCACGTCGACGAGGCGGACGCCCGCGCCGCCATCCAGCAGACCGTGATGATCAAGCTCAACGGCGGCCTCGGCACGTCCATGGGCCTGGAGGCGGCCAAGACCCTCCTCCCCGTGAGAGACGGACGCACCTTCCTCGACCTCATCGTCGCCCAGGTCCTCGACGCCCGCCGCCGCTACGACGCCCGGCTGCCGCTGGTGTTCATGGACAGCTTCCGCACCCGCGACGACACCCTCGCGCACCTGGCCGGTCACCCCGACCTCGCCGTCGACGGTCTTCCCCTCGACTTCCTCCAGAACGCCGAGCCGAAGATCCTCGCCGACGACCTCAGCCCGGTCGCCTGGCCCGACGACCCCACCCTGGAGTGGTGCCCGCCCGGCCACGGTGACCTGTACCCCGCGCTGTGGGGGACCGGCCTCATCGACGCCCTGATCGCCGCCGGCTTCCGGTACGCCTCCGTCGCCAACGGCGACAACCTCGGCGCCGCCCCCAACGCCACCCTCGCCGGCTGGTTCGCCGCCTCCGGCGCCCCCTACGCCGCCGAGGTGTGCCCCCGCACCGTCAACGACCGCAAGGGCGGGCACCTGGCGATCCGGATCTCGGACGGGCAGCTGATCCTGCGCGACACCGCCCAGACCGCGCCCGAGGAGATGCACTACTTCACCGACGAGCACCGCCACCCCTATTTCCACGCCAACAACCTGTGGCTCGACCTCGTCCAGGTCCGCGACATCCTCGTGGCCCGCCACGGCGTGCTCGGCCTGCCGCTGATCCGCAACGAGAAGACCGTCGACCCCTCCGACCCCACCACGCCGAAGGTGATCCAGCTCGAGAGCGCGATGGGCGCGGCCATCGAGGTGTTCCCGGGCGCGACGGCGATCGCCGTCGGACGCGACCGCTTCCTGCCGGTGAAGACCACCAACGAGTTGTTGCTGCTGCGCTCGGACGTGTTCGACCTCGGCGCCGACGGACGCCTCCGCAGCACGGTCGGCCGGATCCCCGAGGTCGACCTCGGCCCCGACTACAAGCTGATCGACGACTTCGAACGGCTCGTCACCGTCGTCCCCTCGCTGCGCAACGCCGAGTCGTTGCGGGTCCGCGGGGAGTGGTACTTCGACGCGCCCGCCGGCGTCAGCGGGAGCGTCGACCTGCCCGACGCCGGCGAGCCGCAGCACTACCGGTGACCGCACGCTGGCACGCCGCCCTCGCCTGGGCGCTCACCGGGGTCGAACTCGCGCTCCCGGAGCCCGGGCGCCCGGACGTCGCCGCGCTCGTCGACGACCTCGCCCGCTCGGGCTGGCCCGTAGAACGGATCGCCGAACACGCCCGGGCCGAGGCGCGGGCTGAACGCGCGTGGCCCCACCCCGTCCCCGCCGGCCTGCGCGCCGGCTGCGGCGCGGCGCAACTCGCCGCGGCTCTCGGGGCCGCGCGTTCCACCCTCGGCCTGACCGCGCTGGAGACCCGCGCACCGTCCACCCGACGCACACTCAACGCCGACGAACAGCGCCTGATGCGGGAGGTGCCGCCGCACCACGTCGGGTGAGCGGTCGTCCTCCCGCCTCGGGGGCGCGCGTCCTACTGCTTGTTCGCCAGCAGGTCGCGGATCTCGGCGAGCAGCTCCTCGGACGTCGGTGCCCCCGGCTCGTCCGCCTTCGGCTTCTCGGTCAGCCTCTTGATCGTCTCGTACGGCCGCACCACGCCGAAGTAGAGGATCGCCGACATGATCACGAACGAGACCAGCGCGGTGAGGAAGGTCCCCACGTTGATCGGTCCGATCGCCACCGTGCTGAAGTCGGGGTTGCCGCCGATCAGGCCGATGATGTCCATGATGATCTTGGTGAACGCCGTCACCACGCTCCCGAACGATGCACCGAGAATGAAGGCGACGGCGAGATCGATCAGGTTCCCGCGCATCAGGAACTCCTTGAAACCCTGCACTTGATTTCTCCTCACGATGGCGACTCGGGCTTCGACCATAGGCGAACACCCCGTCACCTCAACGCGAAACTCAGTGCTGAGACAGAGGCGGACGCGGCGACCCGGGACGCTTCGTCCGGGCTCACCTCCAGCAGGATGACCGGCGAGTCCTGGTTGTCGAGCGGTCCTCCGCCGGCCGCGGACGCGACGGCGACCACCCGGACGTCGGAGGCCACCACGCCGAAGCCCGCGCCCCCTTCGGCCGCGCCGAGGACGTCCAGCCGGACACCGGGCCGGAGCAGGGCGACGCTCGCCGCCTCCCCGAACCGGACCGGGAGCGCGACCTTCCCCACCCCGACCTGGCTGGGGTCGCCGAGCAGGAGGGACGGGGTCACGACGGCCCGCGCCGGCACTTCGACCACCACCGTCCGCCCGACCAGGGACGAGGGGTCGGCCGGGGCGCCCTCCGGCACCAGTTCGACCGGCATGGTCGCCACGACGAGATCGGAGGCGGCCAGGGTCGAGCCCGCGGCGACCGTGCGGGCCGCGACGATGACAGGGACGCCGTCGCCCGAGCGGGCGGTGACGGCGTTCAGCCCGGCGAGGACGGCCAGGCCGGCGAGAACGGCCGCGAAGGTGCGGCGGCGCCAGCGAAACGCTCGGCGCAGGGAATCGAAGAGGTGCACGCCTGCATCTTCGGCAGGCGGCGCCGCGATCGGTCAGTCGTCCACAGGCTCAGGCCGCGCTGGACGCCCCTGTGGATGACGACCCGGAGGACGACGTCGGGGTGGACACCTTCGATGATGAGGAGGTGTCGCTGGAGGAGCCTGAACCCTCGCTCTTCGCCGCCGAACCGCCCTCCGACTTCGCAGGACCCGAGTCGCCCGACCGGGCGGCCGCCGCCTTGCCCTTGCTGCGGTTGTCGGTGGCGTAGAAGCCGGATCCCTTGAACACCACGCCGACCGCGTTGAAAACCTTGCGCAGATTGCCGTCGCACTCGGGGCATTCGGTGAGCGGGTCGTCGGTGAACTTCTGGACGACCTCCAATTCCGTGTTGCAGGCCGTGCAGCGGTACTGGTAGGTGGGCATGTTCTCTTCCTGCGGATCGCTCGGTTCGGCCGGATTCTACCCAGCCTCCTGCACAACCCCGAAATCGCGGCTACTATTCCGCGCGCGCGTCCAGCAGGCGCCGTTCGGTGACCACGAGGTGGACGTTGCGGTCCCACGGGTCGGTCGGGACGTCTGCCCGCACCTCGTCGTCGAACAACACCAACGCCAGCGTCGCGTCCGGGGCCGCCCACGCCAGCGCCCGGTCGTACCAGCCGCCGCCGGTGCCCAGCCGTCGTCCGTCCGGCGTGCCGGCGAGCCCCGGCAGCAGCACCACACGCGCCTCGCCCAGAGCGGCAGGACCGAGCGACGGCCCCCCCGGCGCCGGAATGCCGCGGGGTCCGGGGG
Source organism: Propionicimonas sp. (assembly GCF_049840635.1). Lineage (GTDB taxonomy): Bacteria > Actinomycetota > Actinomycetes > Propionibacteriales > Propionibacteriaceae > Propionicimonas. The sequence continues at coordinate 731,684 of NZ_JASGKL010000005.1, read as the reverse complement.
AGAGGCTGCCCGGCCCGTCGTACCAGGCCCAGTCGGGCTGATGGCGCAGCACGGGCAGCAGGACGCGGGTGCCCCCGCGCCACAGCGCTTCCAGCAGGGCCGTCGTGTCGGGCTCGCCGGGGACGGAGGCGTAGGCGGCGACCACTGCTGCCTCCCCGATGACCGCGAGGACCCGCTGCGTGATCCGGTCGGTGGCGTCGGGGGAGGGGGGACGCCCAGCCCTGGCCGCCCGGAGCCGTCGGCGCAACTCGGCCTTGGATCGGCGCGCGTGCGGCTGGCCTTCCGGGCCTGCGGAGGTCATTGACTTATCGTAAGCGCATGCCCCTCTTCGCCCGTGCCAAGGAAGAAGCGCAGCCCGAGGCCGTGGTCGCAGCGCCGGAACCGCGCTGGCTGGCCGGTCCGCCCGAGGCTGCGCGGCGCAGCCTCACGGCGCACCGTGAGCTGCTGCTGCGCCACGTGAGCAGCCTGCGTCCGTTCGGCATCGGCCTGCTCGACGCGGCCGGCCTCACGCTGTGCGAGTCGATCGTCGCCGACCTCGACCTGCCCACCTTCACCGCGGCCACCACCGACGGCTGGGCCGTGCGGGCGTCCAACTTGGTCGGCGCGAGCACCAGGCTGCCGGTCGTGCTGCCGGTTGTCGACGAGATCGGCGCGGACGGCTACCGCGGCACCCCGCTGACCAAGGGCACCGCGGTGCGGGTGTCGGCCGGCTCGCCGATCCCGGAGGGTGCGGACGCCGTCGTGCCGCTGGCCGACGGGTTGGCCGCCGGCGACGAGGTGCAGTTCGTCGCCGAGGCGCGGTTCCAGCAGAACATGCTGCTCGCCGGGACGCGGATCTCCGACGGTGACCAGCTGGTCGCCGCCGGCACCGACCTGACCCCGCGCGTGCTGGGCCTGATCGCCGAGGTCGGTCACGACAAGGTGCTCGCGCGGCCGCGTCCCCGCGTGGTCGTGATCACCGCCGACAGCTCGCTGGTGGAGCCGGGCCTGCCGCTCACGCGGCTGACCGAGACCTACGACGGGTGCACGACGTTGCTCGCCGCGAGTGCCCGCCACGACGGCGCCCAGGTGTTCACCGCGGGGGTCGTGGCGTCCGAGCCGGCGGCGCTGGTCGCCACGCTCACTGAGCAACTGGTCCGGGCGGACCTCGTTCTCGTCGTCACCGACGCGACCGATGCGCTCGTCGAGGCGCTCGGCGCGGAGGGCACCGTCGACGTCACAGAGGTGGACGCACTCCCCGGGCGCCAGGTGTTCGCCCTGCTGGGGGAGGACCGTGCCCCCGTCCTCGTGCTGCCCGCCGGCGCCGTCCCCGCCTACCTGGCGTACCTGCTGCTCGGCCGGCCGCTCGTGCAGCGGCTCGCCGGCCTCGAGGTGGCTGGGCCGGACGCAGCGGAGGCGCCCGTCGCCGCCCCGCTGGACCCCGATCCGGAGCGCACCCGCCTGGTGCTGGGCCTGCACACGTCGCGGGGCGTCGTCCCTCTGCCCGCCCGTGAACCGGGAACCGTCGAGCTGGCGCAGGCCAACGCTGTGATCGTCGTCCCCGCGGGGACGGAGACGATCGCTGCGCACGGCGACGTCACCTGCTGGCTGCTGGACTAGCGTCCGGATGCCTGCGGCGTTCTGGCCGGTGCGACTGAGCCACGGGCCGGTGGCACTGCGTCCCCTGCGGCGCAGGGACGAGGTGGACTGGGCGAGGATCCGGAGGCAGTCGACGGCATGGTTCCGGCCCTGGGACTCCACCAGGCCCCCCGAGTCGCCCGAGCCGGGGCAGACGTTCGCCCAACTCGTGACGAGCTTCTCGCAGCGCGCCCGGCGCGGCCAGATGCTGCCGTGGGCCGTCGAGTTCACCCCGGAGGGCGGCAGGGCGCGCTTCGTCGGGCAGGTGACGGTGTCGGGCATCACCCGCGGCTCGGCGTGCTGGGCGCAGGTCGGTTACTGGATCGATCCCTCGTGGGCGGGTCGCGGCATCATCCCGACGGCGGTCGCGATGGCCACCGACTACTGCTTCACCGGGGCAGGGCTGCACCGCGTCGAGGTCGCCATCCGTCCGGAGAACACGAACAGCCTGGCCGTCGTCCGCAAACTCGGCTTCCGCTACGAGGGACGCCGCGCGCGCTACATGCACGTTGACGGGGCGTGGCGCGACCACGACGTGGTCGTGCTCACCCCGGAGGAAGTGCCCGGGGGTGTGCTGGCCCGCTACGAGGCCACCCTCCGTCCCCTCGGGCGCTGACGGTCGCGTCGTTGCGGCCCATCCGTCCGCCAATCGCCGACACTCCGCCGGTGGTCGGCCCGGAGCGGCCACCCGGCCAATAGCGTTCGGGTGTGGGTCTCACCGGGTTGGTCTTCGCAGGCATCGCTGCCGCCTGGTTGGTGTACCTGGTGCCGTACTTCCTGCACCGACGGGGTGACCTCCAGGAGGAGTCGCCGGCCGACGTCCCGTTCACGCCCGCGGTGACCATCGTGCGCAGCGGCACGTCCCTGGCGGAGGCCGACCCCGGCGCGGCGACGGTCTCGACCCCGCTCACGCGGCGCGCCCAGCTGCGCGAGCTGCACCTGCGCGACCTCCAGGCCGCCCAGCGCCGGCGTCGGGTGCTGATCTTCCTGCTGCTCGCGCAGGTGATCGTCGGCGGTCTGGCGATCTTCCGGATCGGGGCGTGGTGGGGAGCGTTGATCCCTGCCGGTCTGATCGTGGCCTTCCTCGTCGTGGCGCGGTTCAGCGTCCGTACGATGCGGGCGGACCTGGCCCGGCGGGCCGGGGCGATCCGGGAGTGTCCCGACGAGGAGACGGTCGCGATCACGCTCACCGCAGAGGACGTCGCGGAGCACGAGCACTCCATCGAGTTGAGCGTCCCCGTGGCGCAGGCGGTCTCGCTGTGGGACCCGATCCCGATCACGCGTCCCACCTACGTGTCGAAGCCGCTGGCCCCGCGCACCGTCCGCACCATCGACCTCTCCGCACCGGTGCCCACGCCCGGGCGGATTCCGGTCACGGCGGACCCGATCGAGCCGCCCACGGCAGAGCCGGACGCGCAGGAGGACGCGGGCTGACCGCTGGCGCCCGGAACCACGGCGTCGGTTGCCTACCCGATGCCCAGCCACGAGGCGGCGACAGCCAGTTCCTCGCGGAGGTAGTTGGCGGGCCAGAAGTACCAGGGGGTCCGGCTGCTGACGTGCGTGGCGTCCAGCCCCGCCGCAGCGGCGAGGCCACCAGCCCGGAACACGTGGAACTCGTCGGTCACGAACACCACTCGGTACCCGGAGGGCAGCCGCGCGTCCAGCAGCGCCTTCGAGAAGGCGAAGTTCTCCACGGTGGACGTGGCCCGGTCCTCCACGAGGATGTCCTCGGACGGAATGCCCCGGGCGAGGAGGTAGGCCTGCATCGCGTCCGCCTCCGGCAGGTTCTCCTGCGCCCCCTGGCCGCCGGTGACCACGATCACGGCGCCGGGGTTGCGCTGGTGGTAGGCGAGGGCCGCGTCGAGTCGGGAGGCCAGCGTCCGGGACAGCTCATCGCCGTGGACGGCCGCCCCGAGGACGATCACGGCGTCCTCCTCCCCCGTGGCGGTGTCGTGGGTGCCGGCCGAGGTGAGGAGTGCGGCGGAACCCGCGACGGCGGCGACCAGGACGACGCCGACAACGTTCAGCCAGCGCCGCCGGGGCAGCCAGCGTGCCCAGGCGAGGAGGCCGAGTCCTGCCAGCGCGGTCGCCGCCGTGCCGACCGTCAGGTTCGCGGTGAAGGCCAGCCAGACCGCGTTCGCGGTGAGGACGAGGCCCGCCGTCGCGAGGACGACGCGGGCCGCGGGCCGGGCCGGTCGTCGCACGCGCTGCACGCCTCCACGATAGGCCGGGGGTTGCGCGCGTCCTCGCGCGACCGTTGGATGGGGTCGTGCCCACCGCTCCGCCCGATCGCATCGACGCCGCCCGTGGTCTGCTGCTCCGGGTCCGCGAGGACGACGTGGCGGAGTTCATCGAGGCCGCAGCGGCGAATGCCGACCACCTGAGCGCGTTCATCCCGTGGGGCGCGGACCCTGACTACCGCGCGGAGCGGATCGGCGCGGCCCCGTCCGACTGGGCGGGACACCTCGCCTACCTCTACGCGTTCAGGGAGACCGACGACGGTCCGGTGGTGGGCGGGTTCAGCCTGCACCGCAGGGTCGGGCCGGACGGGCTGGAGATCGGCTACTGGCTGGCGGCGTCCCACACCGGACGCGGCCTCGCGACCGAGCTGGCGGGCGTGCTCACCGCTGTCGCGCTCGGCCTCCCCGAGATCGAACGGGTGGAGATCCACACCGACGAGGGCAACGCCCGCAGCGCCGCCGTCCCCCAGCGCCTCGGCTACCACCTCGTCCGCGTGGACGAGTTCGACCCCCGCACCCCCTCCGAGACCGGCCGCCTCCAGATCTGGGTCACTCCCTGATCGGGCTGTGGACCGCGGCGTAGGCGACGGCGATCTTCGGGCTCACTCCGTTTCCTGGTTCACGTCGTGCCGCCCTGCTCGCGCAGGTGTGCGATCGAACGTCCTGCGGCACTGTGCGAGCCAGGCAGCGGGATCGGGTGCGGTGAACAGGCCAGTGCCGCTGACCAGCCAGGTGGCGCCTGCCGCGGCCAGAGCGGGGAAACAGCCGGTGGTCACGCCACCGTCGACGCCGATGAGCGGGTTGCGTCCACGCTCGGCGAGTGTGCGCACGCGGGCCAGCACGGCGTCGTCGAAGGGGGAGCCGGCCTCGCCGGGGGTGATCGCCATCAGCAGCACCGGGAGGTCTGCCGGCACCTGGCCCAGGGGTGTCCCCAGCGAGAGGGCAAGTGCCGGTGTCACTCCGAGGGCGGCGATCCTGTCCACCGTCCGCGCCGCGCGAGCGCTCTCGAACGGCACGACAATGGTCGAGCAGAACTCGGCCCAACCAGCGAGGTCACGGCCCGGGTCGTGCATCATCAGGTGAGCCTCGGACAGCACCGCAGGTGAATGAGCGAGCAGGGCCACAGCCTCCGGTGCGGTGAATCCGCCGGGCGCGGCGAACCGTCCGTCGGTGGCGTCCCAGTGCACGACGGGGAGGCCGGCCGCGACCGTCGTGGCGAGAGCCCGGGACTGTTCGTCGGCGGGCACGGACCAGAGCGAACCGGCGATCCTCATCGGGGCGGCGCAACCTCGGCCACAGCAGGAAGCGAGAGGAGGGTCTCGGCCAGATCGGCGTCCACGACGAGTTCGGAGATCAGGTCTGCCCGCCACAGCGCCAGGATGGCCTCCGCCTTGCTGGGGTCCGACGCGATGGCGATCACCCTCGGGATCCGGCGCAGTTGCTCGGCCGAGATCGAGAAGATGTGGCCGGTCAGCTCGGGGTCGGCGAGGGAGCCGTCGGAGCGGAACGGCAACCCGCACACCTCCGCGATGGCTCCCGTGGCGAGCAGTCGCTCTTGGAGTGGGGGCGGAAGCAGTGGCAGGAACTGGGAGTTGATCCCGCCGTCCGAGGCGGGCCGGAAGCTGCCGACGGCAGCGATTGCGGTGGTGACCGTGTCGAAGAGGTCGAAGACCTCCTTGATGTCCGGTTGGTCGCGCAGTGCCTGCGCCGCCTGCAGGTTGTCGACGTACAGGGGCGCCATGATCGCCTTCGCATTGTTGCCTCCGATCAAGGAGGCCTTGCGCGCCAGCTCGATGGGGCTCTCGCGCAGGTTCGACCCCACGTGGCCCGTCAGTTGCAGCACCTGCACGTTCGGCAGCGACTCGAGGCTCTCGATCATGTGGGTGAGGGTGCGGCCCCACGTGAGGCCGAGGGTCTCGCCGGCCTTCAGTGTGCGCTGCAGGTGCGCTCCCGCCGCGATCCCGATCCGGTGACGAACTTCTTCGATTGTTCCGAAGGCATCGACGACGATCGCGGCCTGGAGCCCGAGGTGCTCGGACAACCGAGCAGCAAGGTCGGCGTCCTCGGCGCCACCCGTGTCGAGAGTGATGCGGACGAGCCCGGTCTCGCGTGCTTCTTTCAGCAGCCGCGCGACCTTGAAGCGGCTGACGCCGAGCTGGTCGCTGATCGAGACCATCGACTCGTCGTTGAGGTAGTACCGCCGCGCAATTTCCAGCATCTGCCGGGATCGGGCTCGTTGACTGCGACTCATAGTGCTCATTTGAGCACTATTGAACACGATCTGGTCACGAGAAAGCAACAGATGTTGCAAGGATCGTCCGGGTTCACCTAGGTTCGAACGCGTTGGAGACCTCGAGGTGGAGGAGTGGTGATGGCGAAGCGGCGTCGGTTGCCGGAGGAGATGGGCATCTTCGGGGTGCTCGTCCTGGTGGCACTGGTGATGTCCCTGCTCTCCCCGGAGTTCATGACCTTGGGCAACGTTCAGGTCCTGATGCTCAACGGCACCGTGGTGGCATTCCTCGCCTTGGGCCAGACCTTCGTGCTCCTCACCGGCGGTATCGACCTGTCGGTCGGCTCCAACATCGCCCTCACGGGGATGCTCGCCGCGATCTCGATGCAGATGGGTGCGTCATGGTGGCTGGCGGGCATCGTCGCCGTCGTGGTGGGTCTCCTGGTCGGCCTGTTCAACGGAAGCATCATCCACTTCGTCAAGCTGCCGCCGTTCATCGTGACGTTCTCGACGTACGGCATCTCCGCGGCGATCCCGCAGATCGTGACCGGCGCCAAGTCGGTGACCGTGGCCGACCCGATGTTCGCGATCTTCGGACGCGGCTCGCTGTACGGGGTACCCATCCCCGTGATCATGCTGGCGATCGCAGCCGCCATCTTCATCGTGATCCTCACGCAGACGCCCACGGGCGTGCACATCTACGCGGTCGGGGGAAATGCGGACGCGAGCCGTCTCGCCGGGGTGAACATCGGACGCCAGATCCTCACCGTCTATGCCATCTCGGGAGTTTGCGCGGGCATCGGGGGTGTGATCACCACGAGCCGGCTGATGGTGGGCTATCCCACCGCCGGCTCAGGCAACGAGCAGTTCTACAGCATCGCCTCCGCCGTCGTCGGCGGGGTGAGCCTGTTCGGTGGCGTCGGCACAATCCTGGGTGCGCTGCTCGGCGCGATCCTGATCGCGACGGTGTCCAACGGCATGAACGTCGTGGGCGTCGACAGCTTCTGGCAGCCCCTGGTGATCGGCGTGATCATCCTGCTCGGCGTGAGCCTCGACGCGATGCGGCGACGCATCACCCTCGCTGAGGGGATTCGCAAGCTCTTCTCGACCTCCGCCCCGCCTCCACCGGCGTCGGCGGCTGAAGTACCCCCGCCCATTGAGAGCCCGGGAGTCGTCCCGAGTGATTCAACCCGTTAGGAGAAGCAAGGATGCTCAACTGGAAGACGTTCACCGTCGTGGGAGTCGCGGCGATGTCGACCATGCTCGCCGGCTGCGGCGGTCTCAACACCGGCACTGGCAGTAGCACTCAGGCGAGTGGCTCAGCCGCTGCCGCGGCCAAGCCGGCCTCGTGTTCCGACTCACAGCCCTATCTCGCTGTTGCGCTGCCCAACTTGACCAACCCCTACTACGTGGCCATGAAGCAGGGCTTCGAGCAGGAGGGCGCATCGGCCGGGTTCAAGGTCGAGGTGCAGATCGCCAACGACGACGATGCGAACCAACTCGCCCAGGTGCAGGCGATGCTGCAGAAGAAGCCGTGCGCGCTCGCCCTCAACCCGGTGAAGTCAGAGCCCGCGGCAGCGATTGTCAAGGCAGCCAACGACGCCGGGGTCCCGGTCTTCACGGTGAACGTGATCGTCGACGAGGACGCGCTGAAGGCCCAAGGGGCGACGATCATGCAGTATCTCGGCGCCGACAACAAGGCCGGCGGCACCCAGACCGCAGAGCAGGTGCTCAAGGACCTCGGGGCCGACGCGAAGCTCAACATCGGCTTCGTGACCGAGCCCGACGAGCGTCCGGTCGTCATCCGCGACGAGGGCTTCACGGAGGGGATCAGCTCCAACCCGAACGCGAAGGTCGTCGCCAAGGTCGACGGCAACGTCAAGCCCGATGACTCGCTGAAGGTGACCTCGGAGATGATGCAGGGGCACCCGGAGATCAACGTGATCTTCGCCTCGACCGGGCCCGCCGCCTATGGCGCGATCCAGGCCACCCAGGGCATGGATGTGAAGGTGTACGGGTTCTGCGCAGCGGAGGAGAAGCTGACGGATTCCTACCCCGCTTGCGTCGCTCAGGAGCCGGAGGACTACGGGCGCCGTGTCGTCCAGCAGATCAGCCAGTGGAAGGGCGGAGCGAGCGTGGAGGCCGAGATCCTGCGTCCGCTGAAGCTGTTCCTGAAGCCGGAGACCCCCGGCGCCGGGTTCGTCGGCTGAACATCGCAGGCCGTCGCAGGTGAGCCAAGGAGGTGTGCGTCGTGGCTGAGGTGCTGCGCGCAACAGGGATTCGCAAGGTCTTCGCGGGTGTTCCCGCTCTCGACGGGGTCGACCTGACCATCACCGCCGGCAAGGTGGTGGGGCTGGTGGGCCACAACGGGGCGGGCAAGTCGACGCTGCTCAAGGTGCTCTCGGGCGCCTACCAGCCCGACGGCGGCGAACTGGCCCTCGGGGACGAGCGGGTCTCCTTCCACTCACCTGCGGCGGCCATCGATGCCGGTGTCTCGACCGTCTACCAGGAACTGTCCTTGCTCCCGAACCTCACGGTCGCGGAGAACGCCTTCCTGGGTCGGGAACTCCGCAGGGGCGGACGCCTCGACAAGGCGGCGATGCGGTCCTCCGCGCAGCAGCTGATGGACCGCTTCAGGATCGAGGCTGAGGCGGGCCGCCGGGTGGGCGACTACCCGGTGGCCACCCGCCAACTGATGGAGATCGCGATCGCCACCTCGCGCAACGCGCGCTTCCTTCTTCTCGACGAGCCGACGACCAGCCTCGAGGGCGAACAGGTCGAGCCGCTGCTGAAGCTGGTCCGTGGGCTGGCCACCGACGAGGGGCTCGGGGTCGTGTTCATCAACCACAAGCTGGACGAGTTGTTCGCGATCTCCGATGAGGTCGTTGCGCTCGTCAACGGCAGGGTGCAGATCAAGGGACCCACGGCGCGGGTGAACCGCGCCGAGGTGATCCGGGCGATCGCCGGCTCTGAACTCCCTTCCAAGGCCGCCGTGCCCACCGCAGCCGCCGTCGATTCCCGGACGGACGAGGGGCGAACGGTGGCGTTGTCCGTCCGCGGGTTGTGCAGCGACGAACTCAACGGTGTCGACCTGGAGGCGTTCCAGGGCCGAATCCTGGGCATCTACGGTCTGGTCGGTTCGGGCCGCACTGAGTTGCTGCGGACGCTGATCGGCGTCCTGCCCACCGGCCAGGGGGACATCTCGCTCTTCGGTGAGGCCTATCACCCCACCAGCCCGGCGGACGCGCAGGCGCGCGGGGTGGTGTACCTGACCGAGGAGAGGAAGATCGACGGCATCATTCCCGGTCTCGACTCGATCACCAACGTCGTCCTCCCCGTGGTCGGGCAGTACCGGCGGGCCGGACTGCTCGACCACGGAAGCCTGAACAGGGTGGCCCATTCCCTGCTCACCCAGCTCGGCATCCGTGGCAACATCCACGCGCCGGTGGTGACCCTCTCCGGGGGCAACCAGCAGAAGGTGCTGCTGGCCCGGGCACTCGCGCAGAAGCCCCGGGTGCTGCTGCTGGACGAGCCGACCAAGGGTGTGGACATCGGCGTGAAGGCCGAGATCCACCAGTTGCTGCGCGCCCTCGCCCACACCGAGGGACTGGCGGTGATCATGGTGTCGAGTGAGGAGGAGGAGATCCTCGAGGTCTCGGACGACGTCGTCACCTTCGTCCTCGGCTCCTGCGACGGCAAGGCCGTTCGTGCGTCGGACCTCAGCGTGCAGGAGTTGCGCCACAGCGCCTGGGAAGCGGCGTGAACCCGCCAGGGGACATCTACCACGGAACACAGATACGGAAAGTGCAATGAACCAGGAATTCCTCGACCTCGCCAACGAACGGATCGCCATCGAGGCCGGCGCCGTCCGGGCGGTCTCCGGTGTCTTCGATGACGTGACCGACGAGATCGTCGGCCTGCTCTACAGCTGCCTCGGCAAGGTGTTCGTGACCGGCTCGGGAACGTCCGGGACCATCGCTCGGCGGATGGCCCACCTGTTCTCGGTGAGTGGTACGCCGTCCGTGTACATGCAGCCGTCCGACGCCCTGCACGGCACGATGGGTGCCTTGCGCACGGGCGACGTGATGATCGCCATTTCGAAGGGGGGCGGCTCGGACGAGATCAACAACCTGTGCGCCCGCGCCAAGGAGCGCGGGGTGAAGATCGTCGCCCTCACCAGTGACCCGGAGTCCGAACTCGCGCGACTCTCCGACCACGTTCAGGTCTTCGACGTCGCAGACGAGGTCGATCCCGGAAACCTGATCGCGATGGGCTCCACGCTGATGCACGCCGTGTGGGGGGACTGCCTCGCGGTGGCACTGATGCGCATGCGGGGCTACTCCTGGTCGGACGTGGTGTTCACGCATCCGCTCGGTGCGGTCGGCAAGAGGGAGGAACTGCCGGATGCCCTGAGCAGCCTGCCCGCCCCGGACTCGGAGTAGGGACCCGGTGATGCCGGTCGTTGCCGGGGTGGACAGCTCCACGCAGTCCTGCACCATCGAGTTGCGGGACGCCGACACGGGGCGCTTGCGCGGCACGGGTCGAGCTCTCCACCCTTCCACGACCCCACCCGTGAGCGAACAGCACGTGAGCGATTGGTGGGACGCGCTCCGCGTCGCACTTCGTCTGGCATGCCGGGACGCGGGGGTAGACCCCCGGGAGATCGCCGCCATCAGCGTCGGTGCCCAGTGCCACGGACTGGTTGCCCTCGACGCGAGTGACAGCGAGATCCGTCCGGTCAAGTTGTGGAACGACACCACCTCGGCCCCCGACGTCGAGCGTCTGCTCGAGAGTCGCCCCCAGGAGTCGTGGGTCGGCGAAGTCCTCCTGCCTCTCAATCCTGCGCTGACGATTGCGAAGCTGGCCTGGCTGGCTCGCAACGAGCCGGAGAACCTGGCGCGAGTCCGGCGCCTCATGGTGCCGCACGACTGGTTGACCTTCCGACTCACCGGTTCGCATGTCACCGACCGGTCGGACGCCTCGGGCACCGGCTACTTCTCGGCCGACCAGGGACGCTTCCGGCCCGACCTGCTCGGCGAGCACGTCAGCGATGCGATCGACTGGGCGGGGGCTCTCCCGACCGTCCTCGGCCCGGAGGACGCTGCGGGGGTGGTGCGGGCCGACACCGCGGCGGAGCTGGGGTTGCGCGCAGACGTGGTGGTCGGCCCCGGCGGTGGCGATCAGCACCTGGCAGCCGTCGGAATGGGGTTGGCACGCGGAGAGGTCGCCTTCAGCCTGGGCACGTCAGGCGTGGTCTTCACCCCGACGTCGCTCCCGGACCACCGAGACTGGTCGGTGGACTACGTCTGCGATGCGACCGGTGGCTACCTTCCCCTGGTCTGCACGCTCAACTGCACGAAGGTGACCGACCGGTTCGCCCACCTGCTCGGGACCGACCTCGACGGTCTGGAGGGGCTGGCCCTGTCGGCGAGGCCCGAGCGGTCAGCCGTCCTGCTGGCCTACCTCGACGGCGAGCGCAGCCCGATGCGGGCCGGGTCGGCGGGAGTGCTGGCCGGGATCCACTCCGACACCTCGAGGGAAGAGGTCGCTCGTGCTGCCTACGACGGCGTGGTCCAGGGAATGGTGCGGGGAATGCAGACCCTCCAGGAGCTCGCAGGGACCTCCATCACGAATCGGGTTCTCGCTGTGGGTGGCGGGGCGAGGTCGCTGGCCTACCGGCAGTTCATCGCTGACCGATGTGGACGTCCGGTCACCACTGTTGACGCGCCGGAGGCGACCGCCCGCGGTGCCTGTGTCCAGGCGGCTGCTGTCCTCCACGGCGTCACGGTTGCCGAGCTCCGAGACCGCTGGATGCCGTCGACCCTGTCGGCGGTGGAGCCTCGGGACGACACGACACCCGGCCTGGACTCTTCCTTTCGGGAGCTCTCCGCCGCCTACGACAGCTGGTACTTCGCTCGACCCTGACGCGCCTCGGTCCGCAGGAGCACCCCTGTGATGAGGTTCGCGCGCCGGGGCAGCGTGGCGCGCGCAGACCGGACGGCCGGATCACCGCGCGAGTGAAGACGGCCAGGCACCCGATGGGCAGGGGACGTCCTCCGATTCGGGCGCTACGGCTTCCCACGTGGTGGTGGCCAGCGGCGCCCCGGAGGTCTGCACGACTTCGCCGTCCCCGCAGAGGGCCTCATGGTCGAACGCGCCGGCCACCAGGACGTCCGAGGTTGTGCCGGCTCGCCGCGTCAGCTGGAAGCCGAACCAGTGCTCCTCGCCCACGTCGCCGGGCACTCCGGCACTGGCCTCGGTGAGGGTGCGCGACCCGCCCTTGTCGAAATTCGTGACGAGGATCGAGCCGGCGACCTGCGCCGCACCGATGCCCTCCCGGGACGCAGCGACCAGGTCGTACGCATCGGGGCTGGTGAGTCCACGTGCCAGAAGCACCTGGTAGCCGAGTCGGTCCCAGGGCTCAGCGGTTCCGGCAACCCCCGTCGAGTTCTGGTTGACCGTGCGAAGAAACGTGTACGTGCGGGTGGTCTCGTGCCAGCGCAGCAGGAACAGCTGCCCCGCGTTGTTCGCCACGTTGTTCTTGCGCACGACCTGCTTGTCCGGGGCGGCGATGGCCAGGCGACCGTCGAGGTAGTCGACCGCCTCGCCGAAGGACGATCCGTCGACGGCGCGGCCGGGGATGTGCGCGCTGCTCTCGGTGATCCGGGAGTGCCGGAAGGTCGTCGGGGCCGCGTCGGTAGCGGTGAACAGGTGAACGGCTCCGACGGAGTACCGCTTGCCGAGCCTCTCGCGCGGGTTGCCGACCACGATGGTCCTGCCGGATGCGGCCAGGCTGATCCCGAAGCCGTACCCCGCGTTCTGCGCGGGCTTGATGCCCAATGATGCGGCGGTGATCGTGGCGAGCCCGGTCGCCGCGAAGGAGTCGCCGAGCGTCACGATGTGGAGCGCCTGGTCGCCGTCGTCCGACCGGGTGGTCACCGCGATCTGGCTCCCCGTCGTGTGCGGCAGGACGACAACGTTCTGGACCAGGTCGGCGGACAGGTCGATCCGGGTCGCCTGCGCCAGGACCAGGCCGTCCACCGATCCGGGCACGACATAGAGCCGCGCGGCCCCGGGGGCGGTGGCGTCGTCGGCGGCAAAGACCACGTCGGCGCACCCGTCCGCGTCCAGGTCCCCGATGGCCGCTCGCTCGAGCACGCCGGCCCGGTCGGGGTCGAGATCGGAGACTCCGAGGGAGAGGCGCTGTTCGGACGGGTACCGGACCACGTCGAACTCGGTGTGTTCGCCGGACTCCGGGTAGTTGTAGCGAGAGGCGCCGACGACCAGGTCGGCGACCCCGTTGCCGTCGAGGTCTCCGCGAACTGCGGAGCCGCAGCCGCTGGCTGCCGCGGCCTGTGGTGCGTCGAGACACGGAACTGTGGCGACGGCGAGCAGAACGGCGATGGCGAGCGAGCGGCGAAGCATGGGGTGATCCTTCACAGGCGAACCGACAGAGCCAACGCTAGTCGCCTCCGCCTCCGGGGACGGCCCAACCGGTCGATTGCCGAGGAGCCCGCCGGGGCCTCACGCGGGCGCGTAGGCCAGCCGGACCGCGTTGTCGCCGATCCGCTCGTCCGACAGAAGGCGGAGCGGGGGCAGCGGTCCGGCGAAGAGCGGCTTCCCGTGACCGAGCACCACGGGGTGCAGGTAGATCCGGTACTCGTCGATCAGGCCGAGTTCGCCGAGGGCGGCGGCAAGGACCGTGCCGCCCACCTCGATCTCGCCCTCGTGGTCGGCCTTCAACGCCCGGACCACGCGCTCCAGGTCGCCCCGGACCAGCGTGGCGTTCGGGCCCACCGAGGCCAGCGTCCGTGACACCACCCACTTCGGCAGGCTGCACCACGCGGCGGCGAAGGCGCTCTCCTCCTCGTCCCAGTCGGGGTCGGTGTCGTCCCAGTAGCTCATCACCTCGTACATCCGGCGGCCGTACAGGCAACCCGCCTCCGCCGCCGTCTGCCCGATGAAGTGCCGGAAGAGGGCGGGATCGGGCGCGAACGCCTCATGGTCGACGTAGCCGTCGAGGGACTGATTCATGCCGAACACGAGCCGGGCCATCCGCGGCACCTCCTTCTCCGGGGCCAGGTCGGCCCTACGGGACCACTATGACGTCGCGCCGCGGCCTGGGCGAGGGCTGGACGTGAGCACGACCAGCTCCCGGGTGGCCCTCGTCATCGCGACGTAGCGGTCCACGGCACCCGGGACGCCGACGCCGAACCGGTCGGGGTCGACCAGCACCACGAGGTCGAACTCGAGCCCCTTGACCTGGTCGGGTGCCAGCGAGTGGACGCGGTCGGTCGCAGCGAACGACGGGTCGCCGACCACGCAGGCGGTGCCTTCGGGATGTGCGGCGAGCCAGTCGGTGAGGACGGACGCGAGCTCGGACGTCGAGGCGTGCCGAACGGGGCGTCCGCCGACGCGGATGGAGGTCGGCACGGACGCGTCCGGCAGGACGGCCCGGATCACCGGTTCGGCCGCCGCCATCACCTCGGCCGGGGTGCGGTAGTTGACGGTCAGGGTGGACTGCCGGATCCCGGTGAGCCCGACTCGCTCCAGCCGTTCCTGCCACGTTTCTGAGAACCCCCGCCGGGCCTGCGCCCTGTCCCCGACGATGGTGACGCTGCGGGAAGGGCAGCGCCGCAGCAGCAGCTGCCACTCGGCGTCGGTGAGCTCCTGGGCCTCGTCGACGATGAGGTGCGCGAACGGCCCCGCCAGCCGGTCGCGGTCCTCGTGCGGGACGGCGTCCTCGTCGACGAGGTCGTCACGCAGGCTGTCCCTGCGCAACAGCTGGAGGCCGCTGTCCGGGTCGTCGTCGGTGGCCAGGATGTCCTCGACGACCTCGTCCATGTACGCCCTGTCGGCGGCGAGGACGGCCTCGCGCCGGCGGCGCCGCTGCGCCGCCTCCGGGTCGCCGAGCCGCTGTCGCATCGCGTCCAGCAACGGCAGGTCGGCCACCGTCCAGGGAGAACCCTCCTCCCGGCGCAGGACGCGCCGTTCGTCGGGCGTGAGCCACGGTGCGCAGCGGCGGAGGTAGGCGGGCACCGACCACAGGTCGGAGACGAGGTCGGGCGCCTCCAGGATCGGCCACGCCCGGGAGAAGGTGCGGACGAGGTCGCTGTTGCGGGCGAGCGAGCGGCGCACGTCCTCCTCCGACGCCTCGGTGTGGTCGTGCCGATCGACGAGGATGTCGACGAGGGCCTCCCAGATGTCCTCGCGCGCCTCGTTGTGCGGCGTGCCCGGCGCGGCGGAGTCGAAGGCCTCGGCCCAGTCGTCGGGGGTGAGGGTGACCTCGTCCCACCAGGTCTCGACGAGGAAGGCGTCGGTGGGCGGCTCCTCGTACAGCGCGACCGCCGGCTCGACGGCCTCGGCCACGCGCGCGTCCGACTTGAGGCGCTCGACCTCGGGGTCGGCCTCCGCGATGGCGTCGGCGCCCTCGGGCACGAGGTCGCGGATCGTGCAGGTCGCCACCCCCTCCTCCCCGAGGCTGGGCAGGACGTCGGCCACGTAGGCCAGGTAGGGCCGGTGCGGACCGACCACGAGCACGTCGCCGTGGCCGTTCCGGAGCCGCGGGTCGGCATAGAGCAGGTAGGCGGCCCGGTGCAGGGCGACCACGGTCTTGCCCGTGCCGGGGCCGCCGTCGACCACCAGGGCGCCGGGAGAGTCGGCGCGGATGATCGCGTCCTGGTCGGCCTGGAGGGTGCCCAGGACGTCCCGCATCCGCCCCGTCCTGCTGGCGCCCAGGCTGGCGATGAACGCCGAGTCGTCGTCGAGGGCGAGGCCCGTCGTTCCGTCCGCGGTGAACGCCTCGTCCCAGTAGTCGGTGACCCGCCCGTCGGTCCAGCGGTAGCGGCGCCGGCTGAGGAGCCCCTGCCGGTGGGCGGCGGTCGCAGCGAAGAACGGCTCGGCCGCGGGGGTGCGCCAGTCGACCAGGAGCTGGCGTCCGTGGCGGTCGGTCAGTCCGATCCGTCCGATGTAGGTCGGCTCGGGCCGATCGGCGGCGACGATCCGGCCCAGGCAGATGTCCACCCCGAACCGTTGGAGCAGGCGTGACCGGGCACTCAGCCGGTGGATCTCGAGGTCGCGGTCCATCGCGCCGCGGCCGCGACGCCCCGGTTCCCTCCGGAGGGCCTCCAGCCGGGCGGCCAGCTCTGCGACCTGCCCGTCGAGGCACGCCCTGATCGCGGCGAAGTGCTCCCGGTCGGCGCCGGTCAGCGCAGGATCGTTCTTCGCGGCGAGGCGGGCGGGGAGGGCGAAGACATCGGGCACGAGTCGAGATTCTGCGCCGGGTGGGGGGCCTTGCGGCAAGCCCCCCGTGTCGCTGTAGCTTGGAAGTGCAGGCACGTGAGCGCCGGGTTTCGACGCCTCCCGGATGCGGGGACGACAAGTACGCGCGAGCGCGGCTCTACGAGGTGCGGCCGGTCCGAGGCGACGTGCGTGCCAGTCGAGGGTGGCTATGACGGTGCCGGCGGCAGGTCGTCGCACTCCGTGCCAGTCCCTGGTGGTTGTGGGCGGCTTCCGACGCCTCACAACGACCACAGCCTGACACGCCGTCACCGCGGCCGCCGCGTCCGGCTCCATAACCACCACAGCCTGTCACGACCCTGTCGTGGATCCCGCCGGCTGCCGCCGGGGCCGCTGGCGCCGGGTGCGTCCGCCACCCGGGGTGTAACAACTGCTCAGCCGATCTCGCGCACGCTGCTCCCCGGTCCCTAGCATCAGCCCGGGGAGTGGGAAGGGGCGCGCACGGGCCTGCGAACGACGCGCCGACACCACATTGGTTGCGCACCAGCGGCGGTCGCACGAAGGCCGTCGAGGGCGCCGACGCCGGGGGGCAATGTGACAACCAACGTTCGAGGCAGGGGCGCGATTCGCCCGGGGCTCATCGGTCGGCTCGTGGCGGGAGCAGCGGTCTCCCTCCTCCTGGTGGGGGTTGCCGTTCCCGTGGTGGCGACCGCCGCCCCGGCACCCCCCGTGTTGCCGTCCTCGGTTCCCCTCGACGGCAGGCTCTTGGTGGTGCCGGCCGAGGCGCCGCCCGCCCACGACAAGGATCACGCCGCGTCGGTCCCGTCGGGCGACACGGTGACGCTGTTCACCGACGGTGGTGCCTCGGTGGAGATCACCGGGGACGCGCTGGCGGGTGCGCGATCGGGCGACCGGTTCCACGGCACGGTCGCCGTCGACCGGCCGATCGCGGACGCCATCGCCGACCACGCGGCGGTCCGGGAGGTGCCCGCCGACGAGGGAGAGCTGGGGGAGCTCGTGGCCGACACGAGCGCAACCCTGAGGCGTCCGCTCCGGACCGTGCAGGCCCGGATCACCGCGGTCTCCCACCCGGCCGCCACGGCCAAGGCGCACACCGTCGACATCTTCTACGCCCACACCGCCAGCCAGGCCGTGCCGACGACCGCCGAGGCTGACGCGATGGTGTCGCGCCTCGGTGAGTTCTGGAGTTCGCAGTCCGACGGCCAGGTCACGGGCATCACCCGTCCCCTCGCCATGAAGTCCGCCGTGGTCGCGTCCTCCAGGCTCTGCGACGCGAACTGGTTGTGGACGTACGCGGCCGGCCCGTCCGGCTTCAACCGCACCCCGGCCTATTCGGGGGGCACCGCCGACTCCTACTACTGGGGCAGCGGGAAGGCCGCCCACCTGCTCGTCCTCGTGCCCGGCGAGTCCTGCGGGGAGGGTTTCGGCTACGGCTCGATCGGCACGCTCGCGGCGGGCGGCACGGTGTGGGCTTCGCTGGCGCCCGATCCGCTCGACTGGGACCAGACCGTGTTCCACGAGGTCGGCCACAACCTCGGACTCGGCCACTCCAACCTCACCGCGTGCGAGGAACCGGACGTCGACGGTCCGTCGTGCGACCAGTGGGAGTACGAGGACTTCTACGACGTGATGGGCGGGGGCTTCGAGTACACGATCGGCGACGCCGTCTACACCAACGCGCGGAACGTCGCCGCCCTGAACGTCACCCAGAAGGTCAGCCTCAATGCGCTGTCGCGTGGCACGGGACTGAAGGAGGTGACCGCCGCCGGTGGCACCGCGCAACGATTCACCCTCGCCCCGGCGAGTGCGACGACGGGTGTCCGCGGTCTGGAGATCACCGACCCGCTCAACAAGGACAAGCTGTACGTCGAGTACCGCTCGGGAACCGGACGGGACGCGTCCTCGTTCTACACGCGGATCTCGGCCGACAACCCGGACATCATCGACTACCAGCCCGGCGTCCGGGTGCTGAAGCGCACCGGCGACTCCGACGAACCCTCCTCGACCGTGCTGCAGCGGTGGGTGGACGGGTCCACCACGCTCTCCTACCAGCCCGGCAACGGCTTCCTCTCCCGCAGCACGGACACGACCGGAGCCCACGGCGTCCACCTCACGGTGGTCTCGACCAACGCGTCGGGTGCGACGGTGGACGTGGCCTTCGACGCGGTGGCGAACGACCCGCCCGTGGCGGCGCAGACGCCGGTGATCACGGGCTCGCCGCAGGTCGGCTCGACCCTCACCGCCGTCGAGGGCACCTGGACGAGCGGCACCCGGTTCACCTACCAGTGGGCTGTCGCGGGTGCGGACGTGGCCGGTGCGACGGCGCGGACGTTCGTGCCCCGTGTCTCCGATGTCGGCTCGACGGTCACCGTGGCGGTGACCGGGTCGAAGGATGGCTACTCGTCGGTGACGCTTGCATCCGGCCCGACCAGCGCCGTCACCCCCGGCGTGCTCAAGGCGGGCACGCCCACGGTGTCCGGCACCGCCCGGATCGGGGTCACCCTCACCGCGAAGCCCGGCGCCTGGGACCCGGCGGCGAGCCTGGCCTACCAGTGGCTGGTGGACGGGGTCGACGTCACCGACGCGACCTCGTCGACGTTCGTCCCTCGGGTCGGCGACCTCGGCAAGGTCGTGGCAGTCCGTGTCACCGGGAGCCGCGAGGGCTACCAGGCCGTGACGAAGGTGTCGGCGCCGACCTCGAAGGTCCGCCCCCTGCTGTCGCTGTCGACCAAGAAGCCGAAGATCTTGGGCACCCCCAGGATCGGGGTCACCCTGACCGCCAAACCCGGTAGCTGGACCCGGGGCACGACCTTCAGCTACCAGTGGCTGGTCGCGGGAGTGGCCGTCGCGGGCGCGACGCAGGCGAAGTTCGTGCCGGACGCTTCCGCTCTGGGCCTGCGAGTGACGGTCCAGGTCACAGGGAGCAAGGCCGGCTACACGACGACGACCAAGGCGTCGAAGGCGTCGTCGAAGGTGCGGCCGCTCCTCTCGATGAAGGCGAAGACTCCCGAGATCAGCGGCACGGCCAAGGTGGGGAAGACACTCACTGCCAAGCCCGGCTCGTGGACGTCCGGAGCGAAGCTGAGCTACCAGTGGATGGTCGGTGGTGTGGTCATCGCCGGCGCCACGGCATCGAAGTACGTCCCGGTGGCGGCCGACGTGGGGCTGACGATTGCCGTCCAGGTGACCGGCACCAAGGCCGGTTACGTGACGACGTCCCGGACATCGAACCCCACCGCGGCCGTGGTCGCCTGAGGGGGATTGCCGGCACCACCTTGGCGTGAGTGTGAAGCAGTGCACCGTGTTCGGTGGGCTGACTCACAGCCTGTGCCATCGGGGGTCATGGGACCGTCCGCGATGCTCGTGGTCGCCGTTGGCCATCGACGGGAGATACGTGAGCGCCCGCCAGGCGAGCCAAGAGCACGGAGATCAGGGGTCAAGCCCGGGCTGACGAGGATCGCGGCTGCCGAAACACGGCGGCCTGATCCAGGGAGTTTGTGGTGGAGCTAAGGGGATTCGAACCCCTGACCTTCTCATTGCGAACGAGACGCGCTACCAACTGCGCCATAGCCCCATGCTGCGTCGGCAGCCCGTACAGGCTAGCACCAGGGCGGCGCAGGGGTGAAACCGGCGGCGGTCAGCCGAGCGGGAAGACCAGGCGCGTGACGAGGCGTTCGGGATCGGTGCCGGGAGGGCTGTCGTAGAACTCGATCATCGAGTCGCTGAGCTCGAACTCCTCCATCTCCAGCCACGGCATGAGCTCCCGGTAGCTCTCCGACAGACGCTCGTACGGGCCGACATGCGTCGCCACCACCGCCCGGGTCGGCGGGTGCGTCCGGACCTCGAACCCCTCCATCCCGACCACCCGGTCGACAGCGAGGCCGATCTCCACGTCGACCGTGTCCGTCGGCATCCCGAAGTACTCGGCGTAGGCCGGCCCGACCACCGTCGCGCCCACGGCCTCGACGGCAGCGGTGACCTGCTCGTACGTCGGGGCGAACGCGTCCGCCAGTTCGGACATCGGCAGGATTCGGCGAACCCCCGCCCCGATCCAGCCCTCGAGGTTCTCGATGTGCGGGTTCACTCCCATGGCGCCTCCTCGCGACGGATCCCTCCCACGCTAACCCGCTCGCGTCGGCGCGTCGAGGGCCCCCCGACCGTCCCCGGCCGAGGGCGCGCATGGATGTGCTCCGCGCCCCACAGGCGGTCCGCTATCCTTCCGCCATGCACAGCGACCGGATGCAGGGCCGAGTGGCCCGTACCGGTGCCTGTCGTCGGTGTTGGTGCTGACCGATCCCGGACGTCCCGTCGTCCCGCCGTCGAGCCCACTTCTCCAGCCCACACCCGTCCCGGCCGACCCAGGAGCCCACCAATGACCCGTCGCCTGCTCGCAGCCCTCGTCACCGTCCTGCTCCTGGCCGGCTGCTCGACCGGAACCGGCGCCCCGGGCTCGTCCGGTTCGCCGTCGGGGGCAACCCCCCAGCGCGGCGGGACGATCACCTACGGCCGCGCGGCCGCGGTGACGTCCTTCGACCTCAACAACGAGATCACCGCCAACAACGCGTTCGCCATCGACAAGGTGTTCGAGCCGCTGGTCTCCTTCGACACGACCGGCAAGATCATCCCGTGGCTCGCCGAGAAGTACACCGTGAGCCCTGACCTGCTCACCTACACCTTCATCCTGCGGCCGGAGCTGCAGTTCTCGGACGGCTCGCCCGTGACGGCAGCGGACGCGAAGTTCTCCCTCGAACGGCACCTCAAGGTGCAGGGGCCGCTGCCGCTGGAGGCCCCGATCGCGAGCATCACCGCCGAGGACGAGCACACCCTCACCATCGTCCTGAAGAGCCCCTACACCCCCTTCCTGTCCGAGCTGTCCGGCTTCTCCAACGGCATCTTCCCCGCCGACTTCGGCGGCCGGAGCGAGAAGGACTTCTTCGCCAGCCCGATCGGCACCGGGCCGTGGGTCGTCCAGTCCTGGGACCCGAGCGGCGACACCACCTTCACCGCCAACACCCACTACTGGCAGACCGGCAAGCCGTACGCCCAGAACCTCGTGTTCAAGGTCGTCGCCGACGACACCCAGCGCATCCAGCAGCTGCAGGCCGGCCAGCTGTCCGCGATCGAGGACGTCGCCCCGGCCACCATCTCCCAGCTGCAGGCCAGCCAGAACGTGACCGTGTCCGAACTGGGGTCCTGGGCGGTCGAGCAGGTGTTCTTCAACACCCAGAACCCGTACTTCGCCGACCGCCACGTGCGCAGGGCCGTCGCCTACGCCCTCGACAGGGAGGGCATCACGCAGGCCACCACCTTCGGAGCCGCGGAGACCGTCCACACCCTGATCCCTCCGACCATCCAGTACTCGGCGGACGTGCAGGCGCTCGACAACGACCAGGCCGCGGCCAGGACCGAGCTCGCCGCGTCCGCCTATCCGGACGGCTTCAGCGCGACCCTCCTCATCGCGTCCGGCGACTCCGCCCGCACCCAGGAGGCCCAGATCATCCAGGCGGCGCTGAAACCGCTGAACATCGACGTGAAGATCGAGGCCATCGAGCTCAACGCGTTCCGCGAGCGGTTCAAGGCGTTCAACTACGACTTCATGATCAACTCCGGGCAGTCGGACGCCCCTGACCCCAACGGGCTGATCACGTTCCAGGCCGACCCGGACGGGTTCAGCCACTCGTTCTGGACCCACTACACCAACCCGAAGGTCACCCGCCTGATGCGGGAGGGACGGGTCACCGCCGACGGCGCCGACCGGGAGAAGATCTACGCCGAGATCCAGCAGATCCTGGCCGACGACGTCCCCTACATCCCGCTGTACAACCCGAAGAACGTCGTGGCGTCGCTGGCCAGCGTCCACGACCTCACCCCCCGGATCAACGGCAGCGTCCTGTTCCAGGACGTCTGGCTGCAGCAGTAGGCCGTCCCGGTGAGGAACCGGCCCGTGGGGGCGGCACGAAAGGAACCGTCCCCATCGTGCCGGGAACGACGGGGACGGTTCCTATCGTGCCGGGAACGACGGGGACGGTTCCTATCGTGCCGCGCGAGGTCGGAGGTCCGGGGCGGGCGGGGGAGAATCTGACCATGCGCTGGCTCGGCCGCACGCTGCTCTCCGTCGTCCCCGTGGTCGTCGGCGTCGTGCTGTGCGTGTTCCTGCTGCTGCGGATCGTCCCGGGCGACCCCGCCGCCATGATCCTCGGCGACCAGGCCACCCAGGCGTCCATCGACGCGCTGCGGCAGCAGATGGGCCTCGACCAGCCGCTGGGACGCCAGCTGTGGGACTGGCTGGTCGCCGTGTTCACCCGCGGCGACGTCGGCACGTCCCTGGTCACCGGGCAGCCGGTGCTCGCCCTCGTCGGCTCGCGGGCCGGCATCACGGCGGCCCTCGTCGCGCTCAGCGTCGTGTTCACCGTCCTTTTCGCCGTCCCGCTCGCCCTGGCGGCCGCCACCCACGCCGGTGGCCCGATCGACCACCTCGTCCGGGTCGTCCCCACCGTCGGGATGGCGATGCCGGCCTTCTGGGTGGGCCTGATCCTGATCCTCGTCTTCGGGGTGAACCTGCACTGGTTGCCCGTCGGGGGCATCGGGACGGGGCCCGGCGAACCCCTGCGCAGCCTCATCCTCCCGTCCCTCACCGTCGCCCTGGGCATGTCGCCCCCGCTCGTACGCTCCCTGCGCGAGCAGCTCCTCGAGGTGCTGGACGCCGACTTCGTCGTCACCCTGCGCGCCGCGCGGCTGCCCCGGCGCCGGATCGCCACGCACGTCCTGCGCAACGCCGCCGTGTCGACCGTCTCGCTGCTCGGCCTCAACGTCGCCTACCTGATCGGCGGCACGCTGGTCATCGAGAAGGTGTTCGCGATCAACGGGCTCGGCGCGCTCCTGTTCTCCTCGATCAGTTCGCGCGACTTCCCCGTCGTGCAGGGCATCGCGCTGGTCCTCGCGTTGAGCGTGGTCCTGGTCACGCTGCTCACGGACGCGATCGTCGTGGCCCTCGACCCACGGCTGAGGGCGACGTGAGCGCCCCCGCACCGGTGGCCGCCCGCCCACTCGCCCGCTGGTGGACGCGGGCCCGCCGCACCCCGACGCTGCTCGCCGGTGCCGCGATCCTGCTCTTCATGGCGTTGCTCGCGGTCTTCCGTCCGACGCCCCACGACCCCAGCGCCCAGGACCTCACCAACGGCTTCGCTCCGCCGTCGGCCGCACACTGGTTCGGCACCGACCAGCTCGGCCGCGACATCCTCTCCCGGGTGATCGCCGCCGCCGGCACCGACCTGCGGATCGCCGTCCTCGCCGCGGTGGTGCCGTTCGTGGTCGGCGTGACGGTCGGGCTGGTCAGCGGCTACGCGGGCGGCTGGGTCGATTGGCTGATCTCCCGGGTGGTCGACACGTTCGTCGCGTTCCCGTTCTACGTCCTCGTCATCGTGGTGGTGTTCGCCGCCGGCACCGGTGAGCGCGGCATCTACGTCGCCTACGCCCTGGTCGGCTGGATCAGCTACGCCCGCGTGATCAGGGCCAAGACCCGCGCACTGTGCCGGGAGGGCTGGGTACAGGCGGCCTACGGCGGCGGCCTCTCCCACGCCCGGGTGGTCGGGCGCCACCTGCTGCCCAACGTGCTGCCGCAGGCGGTCGTGCTGCTGATGACCGAGATCCTGCTGATCATGGTCGCGGTCGTGACGCTCGGGTACCTCGGCATCGGCGTCCAGCCGCCCACCCCGGACTGGGGGACGATGATCAGCGACGGCCAGCTCTTCCTGACCACCAAGTGGTGGGTCTCGACGCTACCGGGGCTCGCCGTCGTCACCACCGGGGTCGGGCTGTCGCTGCTCGGGGACGGGCTCGCGGACGTGTGGAGGCTGCGATGAGGACCGGCGAACTCCTCATCGACGACCTGCGCGTGGCGGGGGACGCCGAACTGCTGCACGGCGTCAGCCTCGCGCTCGAGCCCGGCGGGGCGCTGGGTGTGGTGGGGGAGTCCGGATCCGGCAAGAGCATCACGCTGCGCGCCGTGATGGGCCTGCTGCCGCGGGGGCTGCGGGTGAGCGGGGGGACGATCGGCGTCGGCGGGACGGCGGCGATGATCTTCCAGGACCCGCTCACGTTCCTCGACCCGCTGGCCCGCGTGGGCGACCAGGTCGCCGAGGTGTGCGCGGTGACCAGGGGACTGTCGCGACGCGTGGCGCGAGCCCGGGCGCTGCGGCTGTTCGAGGACGTGCGGCTGCCCGACGCCGCCGACCTCGCCCGGCGCTACCCCCACCAGCTCTCCGGCGGCCAGCGGCAGCGCGTCCTGCTCGCCGTTGCGCTGGCCAGGGAGCCGGACCTGCTGCTCTGCGACGAACCCACCACGGCCCTCGACGTCACCGTCCAGCGCGGTGTCCTCGACCTGCTCGCCCACCTGCGCGCCGAGCGGGGCCTGTCGGTGCTGTTCGTCAGCCACGACCTCGCCGTGGTCGCCCAGGTCTGCGACCGCGTGGCCGTGCTGCACGAGGGACGCGTGGTGGAGAGCGGGGCCACCCTCGACGTGGTCACGCGTCCCGGCGACCCCTACACCCGCTCGCTGCTGGACGCCGTCCTCCCGCTGCCGGAGTTGGCGGGTGGCGATGACTGAGCCGCGCGCGCGGGAGACCGCCGGTCTCGAGGTCACGGGGGCCAGCATCGACTATGCCGGACGCCGGGTCGTCGACCATGTGTCCTTCGGTGTCCGGCCCGGCGAGATCCTCGGGCTGGTCGGCGAGTCGGGGTCGGGCAAGACGTCGCTGGCTCGGGCGATCACGGGGGAGGTGCCGCTGGCCACCGGCACCGTCCAGCTCGATGGTGCCGTGCTCGGCGCGCGCCGGTCTCCGGCGGAGCGCAGGGCGGTGCAACTCGTCCAGCAGGACCCGTTCGCGTCCCTCAACCCCCTGCTCACGGTCGGCCAGGTGCTTGACGAACTGCTGCGGGTGGGGGCGGGGGCCACTCGCGGCGATGTCCGGGCGGACGGGCGGCCCGGGGCGCCGGGCGAGCGGGCGGCGGACCTGCTCGCCCTCGTCGACCTGTCGCCCGACTCGCTGGCCCACTACCCGCGGGAGTTCTCCGGCGGGCAGCGCCAGCGGATCGCCATCGCCCGCGCGCTGGCCACCGATCCCCGCGTCCTGGTCGCGGACGAGCCCACCAGTTCCCTGGACGCGTCCGCCCAGGCCACCGTCCTGGACCTCCTGGCGGGGCTCGGGCGCGGGATCGGGCTGGCCGTCCTGCTGATCACCCACGACCTGTCCGTCGTCAACGCTGTCTGTGACGACGTCGCCGTGCTGCGGGAGGGCGCGCTGGTGGAGCAGGCCGGCGTCGACCGGTTCTTCCGCCACCCCGAACACCCCTACAGCCGGGCCCTGTTGGAGGCCGTCCCGCGCCTGCCGGAGCGACAGTGATCCCCGCGGTCGGTACCCGCGTTGATGCCGTCGTCGGCGGTGTCCTGCTCGGCGCCGACGGACGCTTCCGCGCCAACCACGGGGTGCGGCTCCCGCGCGACCACGAGATCCCGGGTCAAGCCAGGGATGACGGTTCCCACCCCCTTCTGTCATCCCGGCGAAGGCCGGGATCTCGTGGTGGCGAGGGGTCGGCTGTGTCGGAGATCCCGGGTCAGGCCCGGGATGACGGGGACGCTGGGCGGGATGATGGTTCTGACCCCCTGCTGTCATCCCGGCGAAGGCCGGGATCTCGTGGTGATGAGGGGTCGGCTGTGTCGGAGTTCCCGGGTCGGGCTCGGGATGATGGTTCTGACCCCCTGCTGTCATCCCGGCGAAGGCCGGGATCTCGTGGTGATGAGGGGTCGGCTGTGTCGGAGTTCCCGGGTCGGGCTCGGGATGATGGTTCTGACCCCCTGCTGTCATCCCGGCGAAGGCCGGGATCTCGTGGTGATGAGGGGTCGGCTGTGTCGGAGCTCCCGGGTCAGGCCCGGAATGACAGCCCTGGCGGGTGGGATGACCGGCGGGCGTCGGCGGCCACGGTCACGATCGACGCGGCAGGGCTGTGGGTGACGCCGGGGTTCGTGGACGCGCACACGCACCTCGCGTGGAGTGACTTCGACGAGGCTGGCCGGAGCACCGATCCCGACCAGCAGGCGTCGGCCGCCGCCCGCAATCAGCTCGCCACGCTCAGCGCCGGCGTGACCGCGGCGAGGGACGCCGGCGGCTACAGCTCCGACCTACTCGGTCGGCTGGCCGGGTCGCCCCGGCCACGCCTACAGCTCGCGCTGGAGATCCTCGGCGCCAAGGACGCCCAGGGGGAGCGGCACCTGCGCGACCGGGTGGCCGCGCTCGCCGACGCCGGGGCCCGGTGGGTGAAGGTCGCCGCCACCGGTGGCGTGGGAGCGGGGTCCGCCCAGCAGGAACCCGTGTTCACGCCCGGTGAGTTCCGCGCCATCGCCTCGGCGGCCGACCGGCACGGGCTGCCGGTGATGGTGCACGCGTGGGGCGGGCCGGCGATCGACCAGGCGATCGCGCTCGGCGTCCGCAGCATCGAGCACGCGGTCCACCTCACGGCAGGGCAGGCGGCGGCCGCCGCGTCGGCGGGGGTGTTCGTCGTGCCCACCGTGTGGATCTACACGGACGTGCTGCGCCTGGCCGAGGCGGGACGGCTGCCGCACACACTCGCGTCCGCAGCGCGCCGCGCCGTCGACGCCCACCCGGTCGCGCTCCGGCACTGCCTCGACGCCGGGGTCCCGCTGGCGATGGGCACGGACGCGGGGCTGCATTCCCAGCACGGGGCGAACCTGCACGAGGTGGCGGCGATGGTGGAGGCGGGCGTTCCCGCCGCGGACGCGTTGCGCGCGGCGACGACGGGCGGCGCCACCCTGCTCGGACTCTCCGCGGCCGAGCGGGCGGCAGACCTCGTGCTGTTCGACCGCGACCCGTCCGTCCCGTCGGTGGCGAGGGATCAGGGCGCGGTCGTCGCCGTCGTGCAGGCCGGACGCGTCGTCCACGTCCGCTGAAGGCCCGCGCGGCCACGAGGGAAGGGGAACCTCCCTCCGGGGTTGCTCAGCTGCCGACGGCCTCCGCGCGCACCGGGACCATCAGGCGGGAGATGTCGACCCTGCGGCGGAACAGGCCCCCGCTCGGCGCCGTGGCTCCCGGGTTGCCGGAGAACCGCTTCGCGGCGTAGGCGGCGGGATCGGGGAACGAGATTGCTGCGGCCGGGGTCGATGCCTCCACGGGCTCTTCTGCCAGCACCCTGGCGGCCATCGGCGCGTCGTCGAGGTCGTCGTCCTCGAACGGATCGTCGTCGCCGGCGCCCTGGAAGATGTCGTCGACGAACGGCATGCTCTCGGCCTCCACGTCGACCGGCACACCCTCGACGGGCGCGTCCTCAACCGTCCTGCTCTCCACCGGCGCCGCTGCGACCGGACGGAAGATGTCGTCCGGCATGACCGGCGGGTACACGACCAGCTCCGGAACGACCAGGCTCAGGTGGCTGTGGGCGGCGCCCTGCTCCACGACCGGCTCCGGGGCGACCGGGGTCGGGCCGGGCACGGGTTCGGGCGTGGGCATGGTGTCCCTGGCGAACGCCGCGTCCAGCGCCTGCTGGAGATCGGGCGAGAGCGTGACGGCGCGGAGGTGGCGGGGCGTGTACTCGACGTCGCAGTCGAACGCGTCCGCATCGAGGTCGAGGAAGCGGGAGCCTGCGATCACCTGGGTCATGTCGTCCACCTGTCTGGGTCGAAGTACGTCACGGGTGCGTCCCAGGAAGGGGGTGTCACAGCGCTGCCCACCGCCCGGACCGGGACGGCGAGTGGCCGTCGTGGCCCCGTCACCGCGAACACGCGGGTGAGCAGGGCTGCGAGCCGGCGCAGCGGTTGGCGCATTGTGTAGGACCCCTCCCGAGAATGCGCAATGAGCGTCTCACGGCGGTCCTTGCCCGAGTAAGGCCCCAAAAGGGTGACCGGGGAGGTCCCCCGCGAGGGGTGTCAGTCGGGCACCGCCAGTGCCGCTCGCAGCCGCTCGGCGTGGTCGGCCTCCTCGCCCGCCGCGTAACGGGTCCGCGGCCAGAAGAAGCCGCGCAGCCCGTCCCCCTTGGTGCGGGGGACGACGTGGACGTGGAGGTGCGGCACCGACTGGCTGACCACGTTGTTCAGGGCGACGAACGTGCCCTCGGCGCCGAACGCCGGCGTCATGGCGCGTGCGATCCGCTGCGCGACGGTGAACAGGGGCTGCATCAGGTCGCCGGGAAGGTCCAGCAGGGTCTCGACGTGGCGGGTGGGGACGACGAGGACATGGCCCTTGAACACCGGACGGTGGTCGAGGAACGCGACGACCCGGTCGTCGCGCCACACCTCGTGGGTGCTGAGCTCGCCGTCGATGATCTGGCAGAAGACGTCCGTGGCCATGCCGGGATTCTCGCACCCGGTAGCGACGAACCCGAGAACGCCGACGGCCCCCTCGCCGGAGCGAGGGGGCCGTCGGTCTCTACGTCAGAGCGGGGAGATGTTCGAGGCCTGCGGGCCCTTGGGGCCCTGGGTGATCTCGAACTCGACCTTCTGGTTCTCCTCGAGGGAGCGGAACCCGGAGGACTGAATCGCGCTGTAGTGGGCGAAGACATCGGGGCCGCCGCCGTCCGGGGCGATGAAACCGAAGCCCTTCTCGGCGTTGAACCACTTCACAGTGCCGGTGGCCATGCACAAACTCCTTCTTGATGCGTGCGGCGCCGCCTTCCGGAACCGCGTGTCGTCCCCGCACCCCCCGAAGGAGTTCGCCCGCATTCCCGGCTTGGGGATGCGAGCCGGTACAGCGACTACAGGCGCTACATTAGCGGGTGCGTGCCCTGCGCGGAACAGGTGCGTCCGCCGAGCGTGGCGCCAGTTCGCCCACGGCGGACTGCTCCGGCCTCAATCGGCGCCCTGTGGAGCCACCCGGACGGTGAGCGCAGCGGGACGCACCGAGCACGACATCCGCGTGCGCCGGCCGACGGCGTCCCCGTCCAATTGGGCCTCGACAGGCGCTTTCGTGACGATGTCGACCCGCTCCGAGGTGAGGTGGACGAGCGAGGGATGGCCGCGCCGGTGCACGGACAGCACGTGGAGGGCGATCGCGACCCAGGCGGAGATCGAGCGCGGGGTCGCGAGAATGGTGTCGAGCAGGCCGTCGTCCACCCGCGCGTCGGGAATCAGCTGGAGCCCGCCGGCGAGCTCGCCGCAGTTGGCGACCATCACCGTTCGCGCGTGCTGGCTGACCGCGCGCTGGCGGTCGGCCCGCACCCGGACGCCGAAACCGAGTCGGAACAGGGCTCCGACCCCGGACAACGCGTACGCCAGCCAGCCGACCCGCTTCTTCAGCCGTGGGTCGACGGCCGCCATCATCTCCGCGTCGAGGCCCATGCCGGCGGCGACGAGGAAGACCGCCGGCTCCTCGTCGTCCCACACGACCTCACCGACGTCGACAGCGAGGTCGGAGCCCGTCATCGCGACGGCGAGCGCGGCGTCCAGATCGTCGACGGGAAGGGAGAGGTTCCGCGCGAGCAGGTTGCCCGTCCCGCCGGGGAGGAGGCCCATCGGCAGGCCGGAGCCGAGCAGGCCGCTGGCGACCGCGCGCACCGTCCCGTCGCCGCCGAGGGGGCAGACGAGCTCCGCGCCGGCCTCGACGGCCTCTCGGGCCTGGCCCTCGCCGGGATCCTCGACGGTGGTCTCGTACCAGGTCGGCTCGGGCCAGCCGTGGTCGCCACACAGGCGGGCGACGTCGTCCCGGACGCGGGCGGGATCGTCGAACTTGGACGGGTTCAGCACGACGGCCCATGACGCCGGTGCCGATCGGGTCGCCGCATCCATGCGCGCACTCTACGCCGGGCCGGTGGCGCCGATGGGCCCGGCCCTCCTATGGTCTGGCCATGCGGACCAACAACGCCCTGCAGGTGATCTTCGCGTTCTTCCTCGGCCTCGTCGTGGTGGCCTTCGTGGGGATCGGGGTGAACACGTTCTACCCCGAGCCGGAGTGGACGGGCACGGGCGAGGGCTACCCGAACTGGCGGCTGACCACCGGCATCATCCTGCTGGTCTGCGCGACCGTGCTGCTGGTGATCTCCCTGATGCTCCCCGAGGCGCAGGGCGTGCTGTCGAACGGCGTCCTGCTCGGCGGCGTGTTCACCATGGTCTACGCGGTCGGCGTCACGGTCACGACCGACCGGAGCGTGCTCCGCTTCATCGTCGTCGCCGCGGCCCTCGCCGTCACGATCGGGATCGGCTGGGTGAAGTTCGCCCGTAGCCATCGCGTGGCGGGGAGCCGGACGGAGGTCGGGGAACCTGCGGCCGCGGTGCCCAGCGCCCCCGCGTCCGAAGCCGCGTCCGGGGCGCTCGCGTCCGCCGAGGCGTCCGGCGCGCCCGCGTCCGCCGACCTCGCCGGCCGCCTGGCCGCCGTCGAGCGCAGGCTGGACGCCCTCGCCCGAGCCCTCCAGCCCTGATCCCTCACACCGCTGGCGCGTAACCGGGGACGGTTCTCGTTACGCGCCAACCAGGTCGGTGGCGTGGAGGTAGAACCGTCCCCGATTACGCGCCGACGGACGCGGTCAGGTGCGGCTTGGCGCCGTCGGCGGTGGTGACGGCCGCGCGCCACGCGTCGGGGTCCCTGCGCCACCAGGCGCCCACCGTGGAGGGGAGCAGGATCGGGCGGGTGAACGCGACCTCGACCGAGTACGCCTCCGGCAGCCGGGGTTCGAGGGCGGCGAGCAGGCGGGCGTGCGTCCACATGCCGTGGATGATCGGACGCGAGAACCCGAACGCCCGCGCTGCCACCCGGCTGGTGTGGATCGGGTTCGGGTCGCCGGCCACCCGCCGGTACTCCCTGCCGAGGTCGGCCGGCAGCCGCCAGGTCGCGATCGGCGGACGCGGGACGAACTCCTCGCGCGCGGTCGCTTCCGGCTCACCCGGCACGGACGCGCCCTGCGCGAGGTAGGTGCTCACCCCGTCCCAGACCACCTCGTCGGCCACCCGCACCGCGGCGACCAGGTCGAGCAGCGCCCCCCGCTTGTGAGGACGCAGGTTCTCGATCCGCACCGAGACGTCGAGGCTCTCCGACACGGCGACCGGGCGGTGCAGCCGCATCCGGTTCGTCACGTGCACGGCCCCGGCGAGCCGGATGGTCGACTCCGGCCCCGACAGCAGGTGGACGTGCAGAGGGAACGCCAGCACGTGCAGCCAGGTCGGCGGCACGCGGTCCCGGACCGCGAAACCGCACACCCGGTCGTAGTCGCTGAGCCGCGCCACGTCCTGGGTGACGCCCCTGACCAGCGCGGTGCGCGACGGGACGCGCGCAGGGCCGCGGTCGAGGCTCGGCACCAGCGTCTTCGCGAACAGCGGCCCCAGCGCGGGCAGCGCCGGCAGCAGTTCGACGTCCGCGTCACTCACTGGCCGACCAGGTTCTGCCCGCACACCCTCACTACCTGGCCGGTGACCCCGCCGCTGGCCGGGTCGAGGAACCAGCAGATCGTCTCCGCGACGTCCACCGGCTGCCCACCCTGCCCGAGGCTGTTCGTGCGTCGGAACACCTCGCGCTGCACGAACGGGATCTTCGCCGTCATGTCGGTCTCGATGAAGCCCGGCGCCACCGCGTTCACGGTGATCCCGCGCCCGGCCAGCTCGGGGGCCAGCGCCCGGACGAGCCCGACCACGCCCGCCTTGGACGCCGCGTAGTTCGCCTGCCCGCGATTCCCCGCGATGCCGGAGGTGGACGCGATCCCGACGATCCGGCCGCCATCGGCCAGCCCACCGGGGCGGCCGTCGAGCAGGACGGGGTTGATCCGCAGCTCAGCAGCGAGGTTCACCTGGAGCACCTGCGCCCAGCGCTTCGCGTCGGTGTTCACCAGCAGCTTGTCGCGGGTGATCCCGGCGTTGTGGATGATGCCGTGGATGCGGGCGTCCGCGCCGTACCGGGACGTGACGTGCGCGGCGATCCGCTCGCCCGCGTCGGCCGCGGTGATGTCCAGCTGCAGCGCGGTCCCGTGCAGGCGGTTCGCCAGGGCGGCCAGCGCCTCCCCGGCAGCCGGCATGTCCACGCAGACGACGGTCGCGCCGTCCCGGGCGGCCACGGTTGCGATCTGCGCGCCGATGCCGCGGGCGGCGCCGGTGACCACGACGATCCGGTCGCGCAGCGGCGCCGGCGTCCCTTCGTGACGCTTCTTGGCTCGTTCCTCGCCCAGAAGCTCCTCAGGGACCGTTTCGGTTCCGGCGGCAGCCACCGTCCAGGCCTGGCCGTCGACGAACGCCGAGCGGCCCTCCAGCAGGAAAGAGAGGGTGGACGCGAGGTCCGCGGCGACCACGCCGGGCTCGACGAAGACCAGATTCGCGGTCGCCCCGCGGCGCAGCTCCTTGCCGACCGTGCGGACGATGCCGTCGAGCGCCTGGTGGACGGCCCGCGGCTCCAGGCCCTCCGCCTGCGCGTCAGCGACCACGACCACGCGCCCGGACGCCTCGAGTGCCCGCAGCGCCGGACGCAGCGCCGCCCGCAGCCCCTCCAGCTCGTCGATCCGGCTCAGGCCGCGCGCATCGACGACGACCGCGCCGATCCGGGAAGGATAGGTGGGCGGCTCCGGCCCGTCGTCCAGCAGCGCCGGGGTGGCCGCCACGCCGAGCAGGTCCAGCGTCTCCGCGACCAGGGTCGAACCGGCCAGGGCGGCCAGCGCGACCGGACCCTCGGGGAGCGTCCGGCCCCGCCGCAGCACGGGCGGCTCGGGCAGACCGAGCTTCGCGGCCACCGCCTGGCCGCCCCGGGAGTAGAACGCCTTCTCGAGCATGCTCGCCATCACACCGCCTCCAGGATCGCGACGACGCCCTGGCCGCCGGCCGCACAGATCGACACCAGCCCGCGCGCTCCCGCGCCGCGCTCGTGGAGCAGCTTCGCCAGCGAGGCGACGATGCGTCCGCCCGTCGCGGCGAAGGGATGCCCGGCCGCCAGCGAGGAACCGTTCACGTTCAGCCGCGCGCGGTCGATCGCGCCGAGCGGCGCGGCCAGGCCGAGCGCGTCCCGGCAGAAGTCCGCCGACTCCCAGGCGGCCAGCGTCGCCAGCACGGTGGACGCGAACGCCTCGTGCAGCTCGTACAGGTCGAAGTCGCCCAGCGCCATGCCCTGCCGCGCCAGCAGGCGGGCGACCGCGTGGGCGGGGGCCAGCAGCAGGTCGTCACCGGCGGCGTGGTCGACGGCCGCGACCTGGGCGTCCACCACCCGCGCCAGCGCCGGCAGGCCGCGCGCCTCCGCCCAGGCCTGCTCGGCCAGCAGGACGACCGCGGCCCCGTCGGTGAGGGCGGTTGAGTTGCCGGCTGTCATGGTGTCGCCGAAGACCGGCTTGAGTGCGGCCAGCTTCTCCACCGAGGTGTCCGGACGCAGGATGTTGTCCCTCGCCACGCCCAGGTACGGGGTGACGAGGTCGTCGAAGAAGCCACTGTCCCACGCCGCGGTGAGGTGGCGGTGGGACGCGGCAGAGAGCTCGTCCTGCGCCTCCCTGCTGATTTCCCAGGCCGCCGTGGTCCGCGCCTGGTGCTGGCCCATCGACAGCCCCGTCCGCGGCTCGACCACCTGGGGCGCCACGGGCGCGAGGTGGGATGGACGGATGGACGCGAACGCCTGCAGCCGCGCGGGCAGCGTCTTCGCCCGGTTGGCGGCCAGCAGCGCCCTTCGCAGTCCCTCGCTGACCGCGATCGGGGCGTCGGACGCGGAGTCGACGCCGCCACCGATCCCGACGTCTGCCTGGCCCAGCGCGATCTTGTTCGCGATGTAGACCACGGTCTCCAGCCCCGTCCCGCACGCCTGCTGCAGGTCGACGGCAGGGGTGGTGGGGGAGAGCGCGGACGACAGCACGGCCTCGCGAGTCAGGTTGAAGTCGCGCGCGTGCTTGAGCACCGCCCCCGCCGCGACCTCGTCCACGGTCTGGCCGGCCAGCCCGAACCGGGCGACCAGCCCGTCGAGGGCCGCCGTGAGCAGGTCGGCGTTGCTGGCGGACGCGTACGCGCCGCCCGCCTTGGCGAACGGCGTCCGGTTGCCGCCGACGATCACGGCGCTGCGCGGGAGCTGCATCGATCCTCCTTGGATTTACCCGATACCGAGGGTAGCAGGTACGGGCAGTACCGGGTAGTGTGGGCGTCGTGACCACCGATGGACGCGACACCCGCTGGGCCGAGCACAGGGAGACCCGGCGCCGCCAGCTGGTCGAGGACGCCCTCCGCGCGATCCGCCGGCACGGGGCGGGCGTGGGCATGGACGAGATCGCCGCCCAGGCGGGCACGTCCAAGACCGTCATCTACCGGCACTTCGGCGACCGCGCGGGGCTGTACGCGGCGGTCGTCGCGAACGTCCACGCGTTCATCCACCACGACCTCAGCGCGGCACTGCAGCTCACCGACCCGGGCGACCTGCCCGTCCTCGCGCACGACCTCGCCGACGCCTACCTCACGCTGGTCGAGCGGGACCCGGAGATCTACCGGTTCCTGCTCACCCCGCCGGACGCGTCCTCCGTCGACCCGTACGGCGGGCTGCCCGAGTTGATGGGCGAGCACGTCAGCGCGGCCATCGCTGACCACCTGACCCGCCGCGGCCAGGACCCGTCCTGCGCGCCCACGTGGGGGCACGGGCTGGTCGGGTTCATCCGCGCGGCCGCCGACTCGTGGATGGCCGCGGAACCGCGCGTGCCCCGGACCGAGGTGCTCGCCCACCTCGACGCCTTCTTCTCCCCGGCGCTGGCCACGGGGCTGGCCGCCGTCCCCCAACGACAGGAGTTGTGATGACCCAGGTGCTGGACGCCTCGACGACGAGCGCGCCGGACACGTCCCCGTCCCCCGGACTGGGCGCGGCCCTGTGCACCGCGCTGGACGGCCCGCTGGCCGATCGCAGGGCGCAGGCGCGAGCGGCGTTCCCGTCCGAACACCTGCTGCGCGACCCCGACCAGGGCATCGACGAGGCGCGGGACTGGGTGCTGAACCGGCTGACCGAGCTGTCGGACGCGGGCTTCGGCTCGGCCGGCGTCCCCCGCAACGCCGACGACGTGGCCGATCCCGCCGCGGCGGTGATCACCTTCGAGATGCTCGCGCACGGCGACCTGTCGACGCTGATCAAGTCCGGGGTGCAGTGGGGGCTGTTCGGCGGCGCGGTCACCAACCTGGGCACCCGCTGGCACCACGACACGTTCCTGCCCGACATCACGTCCATGAAGCTGCTCGGCTGCTACGCGATGACCGAGCTGGGGCACGGCTCGGACGTGTCCGGGCTGGAGACCACGATCACCTACATCCCCGAGACCGACGAGTACGAGGTGCGGTCGGAGACCCCGGAGGCCACGAAGGCCTACATCGGCAACGCGGCGCGCGACGGCGAGATGGCGGTGGTGTTCGGCCAGCTGCTGGTGCGTGGCAAGAACCACGGCGTGCACGCGGTGCTGGTGCCGATCAGGGACGAGGACGGCGCGGACCTGCCTGGCGTGACCTCGTTCGACCACGGGGGCAAGGGCGGACTGCTCGGGGTCGACAACGGCATGCTCCGGTTCGACCGGGTGCGCGTGCCCAGGGAGATGCTGCTGGACCGCTACGGCGGCGTGGACGCCGAGGGCCGCTACAGCTCGCCGATCGACAACCCCAACCGGCGCTTCTTCACGATGCTGGGGACGCTGGTGCGCGGGCGGGTGTGCATCGCGGCCGGGGGTGGCGTCGCTGCCCGGCGGGCGCTGTCCATCGCCACCCGGTACGCCCTGAAGCGGCGCCAGTTCGCCGCGCCGGGGCACCCGGACGGCGTGGTGCTGATGGACTACCTGATCCACCAGCGGCGGCTGCTGCCCGGGATCGCCCGCGCCTACGCGCTGGGGTTCGCCCAGAACGAGCTGACCGCCGCGCTGGTGCACATCCAGGGCGGGGGAGCGCACACCGAGCGCGAGCAGCGGCAGCTGGAGACGATGGCCGCAGGGCTGAAGGCCACCGCCACCCGGTTCGCGAACGACACCATCCAGGAGTGCCGCGAGGCGTGCGGCGGCGCCGGCTACATGGCCGAGAACCGGCTCGTCGGGCTGCGGGCGGACGCGGACGTGTTCGCGACCTTCGAGGGCGACAACACCGTCCTGCTGCAGCTGGTCGCCAAGGCGCTGCTGACCGACTACAAGCAGGTCTGGGGCGACCTCGACCGGGTCGGCATGGTGCAGGCCACCGCGCGCATGGTCGGAGGGACGATGCTCGAGCGGACGGCGGCGAACCTGCTGGTCGACCGGCTCGTGGCGACCGCGCGGCGGCGTCCCGATGAGCTGGCGCTGGTCGACCGGGGCTGGCACGCGTACCTGTTCGAGGAGCGCGAGCGGCACGCGCTGGAGTCACTGGCTCGCCGGATGCGGCGCGCGTCCAGCAAGGACTTCGACGCGGTGAACCGGCTTGGCGACCACATGCTGTTCGTCGCGAAGGCGCACCTGGAGCGGGTGCTGCTGGAGGCGTTCATCGCCGGCATCGAGGCGTGCACGGACCCGGCGGCGAAGGCCGTCCTGCAGCGGCTGTGCAGCCTGTACGCGCTGAGCAGCATCAACGACGACCGCGCGTGGTTCATCGAGCACAACCGGATCACCACCGGACGGGCGAAGGCCATCGGCGCCCAGCTGTCCGCGCTGTGCGGCGAGCTGCGTCCGGACGCCCTCGCCCTCGTCGAGGGCCTCGGCATCCCGGAGTCCTGGCTGGGCGCCACTTTCCTGGAGTAGGTCCCGTTCTGGCGCGTCATCGGGGCGGTTCCTGTTTCGCGCCAAGGAACGGGTTGGCGCGAAACCAGAACCGTCCCCGGTTTCGCGCCACAGTGGTGACGGCGGCCCTTCGTGACGCGTCCGCTCGTTCCTCGCGGCCGCTCCTCAGGGACCGTTCCGGTGGTGGGCCCTCCCCCCCGGCCTTGTCATCCCGGGCTTGACCCGGGATCTCCGGGTGGGTGCTCGCGGGTGAGGGACCGGAGAGGCGGCGCCGGGCCGGCGGTCCCGGTTTCGCGACACGCCGGGGGATGACGCAGGATGGGTTCATGACAGCGCGGTTCTCGAGGTGGCTCCGCCTCGTGGTGGCCACCGCGGCGATCGCGCAAGCACTGTGCCTGGTCCTGGTGTGGGTGGTGAACCTCTGGCTCTCCGCCGCCCTCGTGGACGAGGTGGGTTCCGACGGCATCGTCCTCACGCTCTCCGTGCTCGGCTGGGTGGAACTCGTGCTGGGTCTCGCGGTCCTCGGCGGGCTCGTGGTCGGCCTCTGGCTGCACAGACCGCTGTGGGCACGAGGGGTGGCGACCGTCACGATCGGCATGGTGCTGCACTGGGGCTGGTGGCTAGTCGACCGGCGGCTCGACCTGTTCGGCCTGGCGGGTATGGACGCCGGCGATCCCGCCTACCTGGGACGGGTCGAGGTCCGGCTGTGGACCAACCTCGGCATCGACGCCCTCGCGGTGATCGCGCTGGTGCTCGGCGGGATCCTGCTGCTGCGGCACCACCCACGTGACCTCGCGCTCACCCGAACCGACATCGCCGACGACGAGGAACGGCAGCCCGACGAGCTGCTGACCTAGGCGTCCGCGCTTCCTCCGAGTCCTTGGCTTCGGCTGACCGCGACGTTGCCCGGGTTATCGCCGGGGTGCGCCGACGGCGTCCGGGAGACAGCGACTTTTCCCGGCTTATGGGCGGGGCCCGCCCGCCCATAAGCCGGGCAACCTCGCGGTCACGCCGAGCGAGGCTCGGCACCGTCCCCATAACCCGGGAAACCTCGCGGTCACCGGACGGGATGGCCGGTCTCAGTCGCCGACGGCCTCCCTGCCGCGGGAGACCAGCAGCGGGTCGGGCTCGCCGACGATCGCCGCGTCCTTGCCCTCGTAGTCGAACAGGCCGAGGAACAGGCGCATCGCGTTCAGCCGGGCACGCTTCTTGTCGTTGCTCTTGATCGTGTGCCACGGCGCGGCGTCGGTGTCGGTGTGCAGGAACACCTGCTCCTTGGCCTCGGTGTAGTCGTCCCAGCGGTCGAGGCTCTCCAGGTCCATCGGGGAGAGCTTCCAGCGCCGCACCGGGTCGATCTGCCTGATCGCGAACCGCGTCCGCTGCTCCTGCCTGGTCACCGAGAACCACAGCTTGGTGACGTGAACGCCGGCGTCGCTGAGCATCTGCTCGAACACCGGCGCCTGGTGCATGAACGTCCAGTACTGAGCGTCCGTGCAGAAGCCCATCACCCGCTCGACGCCGCCCCGGTTGTACCAGGAGCGGTCGAACAGCACCATCTCGCCCGACGTCGGCAGGTGCGCGACGTAGCGCTGGAAGTACCACTGCCCGAGCTCGGTGGCGGTCGGTCTGGTGAGCGCGACGACCCTGGCCGCCCGGGGGTTGAGGTGCTCGACGAAGCGCTTGATCGTTCCGCCCTTGCCGGCGGCGTCGCGTCCCTCGAACACGATGACGTGCTTCTCGTCGTTGTCCTGGCACCAGTACTGCAGCTTCAGCAGCTCGACCTGGAGTAGGTACTTCTGGGCCTCGTACTCCTCGCGCGACAGCAGATCGTCGTACGGGTAGTTCTCGCGCCACGTCTCGACGGCGCTCCCGTCCGGGGCGATCAGGACGGGGTCGTCGCCGGAGTCGGCCCGGACGGTGTAGCCGGACTCGCGGAGGGCGTCGATGTGCTCGCGCAGCGACATGCTCATGGCAGAGCAGTACCACAGTCGGATGAACGCGGGGGCGAACTCAGGGAAGCCCGCAGCGCCGTCCGATCGCCGCGGCCACGGCGCCCGCGATCACGACCACGATGTAGGGGGCCTTCAGCTTCAGCGCGAGCGCGCCGGCGGCCAGCGAGAGCAGGCGCGAGTCGGGGGCGATCGCCTGCCCCTTGCCGACCGTGTTCATGACCGTGAGGGACGCGAGCAGTCCCACCGTCAGTGCGCCGGCCAGCGCGTGGACGACCGGGCGGTCCAGCAGCCGCTGGGGGAGCAGGTACCCGGCCAGCTTGATCACGTAGGACGCCGCGCACGCGAGCAGCACCCACCCCCACAGGCTCATCGGGGGCATCCGGAGGAGGGGAGGGGAGGGGGGTCGTGGGGGGTGGCCATCCGAGTGGCCGTCGAAGTGGTCATCCGGCCACCGCCGTCCGCTGCCGTCGCCACGCCCACCACGCAGCGGTCACCGCCGCGGCGATCAGGACGGGGATGCCCGGCGGCACCAGCGGCAGCGCGATCAGGGTCGCGGCCGCGGCGATCACTGCGATCGCGACCGGGTCGCGTCCGTGCAGGCGCGGCCACAGCAGGCCGAGGAACGCGGCGACAGCCGCGCCGTCCAGACCCCACTGGCCGGGGTCGCCGATCGCGTTGCCGGCGAGCGCGCCGATCAGGGTGAAGGTGTTCCACATCACGTAGACGCCGACGCCGGCCGTCCAGAAGCCGCGGACGCGCTCGTCGTGGTCCTCCTGCGCGGTGGCGGTGGCCGTCGACTCGTCGATGGTCAGCTGCGCCATCAGCGGGATCAGCTTCGCCGGGGGCCGGATGAGCGCTTTCAGCTGCATCCCGTAGATGCCGTTGCGGACGCCGAGCAGCGTGGCCGCAGCCCAGGCCGCCGCGCCCGTCCCGCCGCCCCCGATCACGCCGATGAACGCGAACTGCGAGCCGCCGGTGAACATCAGGGCGCTCAGCGCGCAGGTCTGCCAGACGTTCAGGCCCGCCGTGACCGAGAGCGCGCCGAAGGAGATCCCGTAGACCCCGACGGCCAGGGCGATCGACAGGCCCATCCGGACGGCGGGGGTGAGGCGGGACAGCACCGGCCCACGCTAGCGCCCCCGTTCCCGCCTGCTCGTCGGAATCTCAGCGGCCCGAGCGCCCGCTGCTCTGACAAGCCGGCGCCGGTGCGGCAGGATCGAGCCATGAGCCGCACGCTGACCCCGACCCGGATGGCCGAACGCCTGGCCACAGAGCGGGCCGACCTGGATGCCCTGCTGGACGAGGTGCTGGTCGCGCACATCGGGCTCAGCCTCGAGGACGGACCGCTGGTCATCCCCACCGGGTTCGCGCGCGACGGCGACCGGCTGCTGTTCCACGGCTCGACCGGCTCGCGGTGGATGCGGGCGCTGGCCGCGGGCACGCCGGTCTGCGTCACGGTGACGGCGCTGGATGCGCTCACGGTCGCGCGGTCGGCGTTCGAGTCGGGCATGCAGTACCGCAGCGCCTGCCTTTTCGGCACCTGCACGGCACTGACCGCGGACGAGGCCGCCCGCGCGCTGGACGTGTTCACCGAGCGGGTGCTGCCGGGCCGGACCGCCGAGATCCGTCCGAGCACGAGCAAGGAACTCGCGGCCACGATGGTGCTCGCGCTGCCGATCGACGTGTGGTCGCTGAAGCGCTCCGACGACTTCGCCCAGGACGCGGATGCCGACGTCGCCGGCGACGCGTGGGCGGGCGTCGTGCCGCTCGTCTCCGGCTACGGCGAGCCGGTCCCGAGTCCCGACCTGCGTGCGGGGATCGACGTTCCGCCGTCCATCCGCCGCCTGGCCACCCGCTGAGCCATCATCACGCCACAACGTCCCGGGAGGGTCGTCATCGACCTTCCCGGGACGCTGTGTTCCATGCGGCCTCAGCGCAGGGCGTCGGGCTCGTAGTCGGGGAAGGTGGGGCCGTCCTCGGCGGTGTCCTCGAGGACGTCGGTGCCGCGGGCCTTCGCGATCGACCGCATCAGGTGGTAGAGCACCAGCGCCGTGACCGTGCCGACGGTCACGCCGCCGAACGTCATCGAGCCGAACGTGAACGTGAAGTTCGCGATGCCCATGATCAGGCCGATGGCGGCCGGGATCAGGTTCACCGGGTTGGTGAACGCCACCTTGTTGTCGATCCAGATCCGGGCGCCGAGCAGGCCGATCATGCCGTACAGGACGGTGCCCGCCGCGCCGATCACGCCGGCGGGGATCGTCGCGATCGCCTGGCCGAACTTCGGGATGAACGACAGCACGATCGCGATGGAGCCGGCGATCCAGTACAGCGCGGTCGAGTACACCTTGGTCGCGGCCATCACGCCGATGTTCTCTGCGTAGGTGGTCGTGCCGGAGCCGCCGCCGAAGCCCGCGAGCGTCGTGGCGACGCCGTCGGCCAGCAGCGCGCGTCCCATCGTCTTGTCGTAGTTGTGGCCGGTCATCAGCGACACCGACTTCACGTGCCCGACGTTCTCAGCGATCAGGACGAGGACGACCGGAAGGAACAGCGCGGCGACGTTGAAGTCGGGCGTCGGCAGCTGGAAGTGCGGCAGGCCGATCCAGTCGGCCGAGCCGACGGCCGCGAAGTCGACCTGGCCCTGGGCGAGCGCGGCGATGTAGCCGACGACGACGCCGAGGAGGATCGACAGGCGTCCGATCAGGCCCTTGAACAGGACGGTGATCAGCACGATCGCGAGGATCGTGATCCAGCCGGTGAGCGGCGCGGCGGCGAAACCGCCGGTGACCGTGGTCTTGATCTGGCAACCCGTGGACGCGTCGGGGAGGCAGGCGCCGGACGCGTCGAGCGGGACGCTCTGCGCGCTGCTCTGCCACGCGGCGCTGGCGAGGTTGAAGCCGATCAGCATCACGATCGTGCCGGTCATCACCGGCGGCATCAGCGTGTCGATCCACTTCGACCCGGCCAGGTGCACGACCGCGCCGACGATCGCCAGCAGGATGCCGGTGAGCATGATCCCGAACAACGCCTTGCCGATGTCGCCGCCGGCCTTCGACGCGAGCACGGGGGAGATGAACGCGAACGACGAGCCGAGGTAGCTCGGCAGCCGGTTGCCGGTGATCAGCAGGAAGACGATCGTGCCGACGCCGCTGAAGAACAGGGTCGCGGGGATCGGGAAACCGGTGATCAGTGGAACGAGGAACGTGGCCCCGAACATGGCGACGACGTGCTGTGCGCCGAGGCCGAACATCTTGCCCCAGCCGAGCCGTTCGTCGGGTTTCACCACCGCCCCGGGCCGGATCGTCCCGTCACCGTGAAGCTTCCAGATGGCCATGTGATCCCCTTCTGCCGAGCAGGTCCAGCGCACTCTATTGGTCGCGGGGACGCCGACGGACCGGCTCCGGAATCTTGTGAGATGGCGCGCGGTGAGGTCCTCCCGCCCGCCAGAATGAGGGGACTGTTCCCTTGGTGAGGACGGCGTGCGACGTGGCCGCCGAACTCGAACCCCGATCTCCTCGGCGGGGCAGCGTGGGTGCCGCCGCCGTCACGAAGGGCCCCGACTTGGCGTGTACTTTCCGCCACGTCATCCCGGGCTTGACCGGGGATCTCCGCGCTGCCCTCCTGTCATCCCGGGCTTGACCCGGGATCTCCGCGTCAGTGGGGTCTGCGTGTGGACGTCGTAGGGCGGCGCCACGGCCCGTGCCCCAAGAACCCGTCAGATCCAGGAGCGCAGCCACATCCGGGCGAGCCAGTCCTTGTAGAGCATGAGCTGGTCGGTCAGCACGGGGTAGATGTAGGCGAAGTTCAGTGCTACGAGCGCCATCGCGACGCCGACGATGATCGCGCCGCGTCTTCGGTGGGGGCCGTTCGCCGGGCCGAGGATCAGCCCGAAGACCATGGCGAGGATCGTCACCGTGAACGGGATGATGCAGATCGCGTAGAAGAAGAACACCGGGCGATCGGCGTTGGGGAACCACGGCAGGTAGGTCGACATCGCCGCGATGATCGGGACGCCGAAGCGCCAGTCCCGGCCGGCGATCCACCAGATCAGGCCGACGAAGAGCGCGATGAAGGCCATCCACCACAGCACCGGCGTCCCCATCGCGGAGATCACCCGGATGCAGGTCGCGTCCCCGGTGGCCATGCACCCGTCCACGCCCGGCTTGATGTCGTTGACGGCGTCCACCCCGGTCGGCCGCGCCATGATCAACCACCCGATCGGGTGCGCGTCGTACGGGTGGGTCTGCTCCCTGATGTAGCTGCCGGTGTGGAAGTTGTAGATGTCCTGGTGGACCTTCAGGAACGAGGCCCACATCTCGCCCAGGTGGATCGTCCACGGGCTGTCGGGGTGCTTCACCCCCCAGTCGCGGTCGTAGCCGC
Organism: Propionicimonas sp.; assembly: GCF_049840635.1. Lineage (GTDB taxonomy): Bacteria > Actinomycetota > Actinomycetes > Propionibacteriales > Propionibacteriaceae > Propionicimonas. The sequence goes on along the minus strand of NZ_JASGKL010000005.1, from coordinate 688,356 downwards.
CGGTCGTCAGCAGCCAGCCCGCCCAGGACGCGACGTAGACGATCGCAGAGACCACGACGAGCCGGATGAACGCGGGGATGCCGTCGATCAGCAGCGCCTGCCAGGCCCGCCAGTCCGCACCGGCCAGGCGCCGCGCGCCCACGTCCCACAGCACGCTCAGGACGCCCATGGACGCGAGGACGAACACCGAATTCCACTTCGTGCCCAGCGCGAGGCCGAACATCAGGCCGGCCAGCAACCGCCACGGACGCCACCACACGATCGGCCCGAAGCGGCCCCCGAAGTCCGGCTGGCCGAGCCGCTCGAGGTGGTCGGCCAGCTTCCCGCGGTACCAGTCGCGGTCGGCCACCACGCAGGCGACCGCGGCGACCAGGAAGAACGACTGGAAGATGTCCAGCAGCCCGATCCGGGACATCACGAAGGCGAGTCCGTCCAGGGTGAGCAGGACGCCGGCGATGCCGCCGATCAGCGTCGAGCGGGACAGCCGCCGCGCCATCCGGATCGTCATGAACACCAGCAGCGTCCCGAACACCAGCGAGGAGAACCGCCAGCCGAACGAGTTCATCCCGAACAGCTGCTCGCCGACCCCGATCAACCACTTGCCGACCGGCGGGTGCACCACGAACTCGGCCGCGTCCTTGTAGACGTCCACGTTGCCGGCGACGATCGAGCCGTTGGCGTCGCTCGGCCACTGCTTCTCGTAGCCGTACTTCCACAGCGTCCAGGCGTCCTTGGGGTAGTACGTCTCGTCGAAGACGAGCTTGTTCGGGTAGGCGATGTTCACGAACCGGATCACGAACGCGATCGCGGTGATGCTCAGCGTCACCACCCAACCGGCGACCTTGTCCCGCAGCGCGGCCTGGCCGTCCCGCAGGCGTTCGATCGTGCTCAGTTCGTCGTGGTCGGTGGGCCTTCGCAACCGTCGCCAGGGCGCCGGGGACGCGGGCGCGGGCACGGCCGCCTCCGCGTCCGGGTCGGGTTCGTCCCAGTCGAGCGGGGAGATGCTGTTCCCGGTGCTCACCGGCCCCTCGGGATCCCTCGGGTCGCCGGACGCGACGCGTCCACCGTCACCCCACTCCGCTTCCGTCACGCGGTCATCCTAGGCGGACGCCGGTCGGGGCCGACCGCGCGCGCCGGGAATCAGGAATACTGCACGGGTGGACGTGACGCGGGAGGCGGGACTGCTGGTTCTGGCCGGCACCCCCATCGGGAACCTCGACGACGCCTCACCGGCCCTGCGCGATGCGTTGGCGACCGCGGACGTGATCGCCGCGGAGGACACCCGCCGCCTGCACGGGTTGCTGTCCCGGCTCGGCATCACGACCTCGGCCCGGGTGGTCTCCTACTTCGACGGGAACGAGGCGTCGCGGGTCGGCGGGCTGCTCGGTGCGCTCGAGGAGGGGCGGACCGTGCTGGTCGTCTCCGACGCCGGCATGCCGACTGTGTCCGACCCCGGGTACCGCGTGGTCGCTGCGGCCGTCGAGGCCGGCCGGGACGTCCGGGTCGTGCCCGGGCCCTCCGCGGTCCTGGTCGCGCTCGCCCTGTCCGGGCTGCCGACCGACCGCTTCTGCTTCGAGGGGTTCCTGCCCCGCAAGGGCGGGGAGCGGCGCCGGCGGCTGGCCGAGCTCGCGTCCGAATCCCGCACGATGGTGTTCTTCGAGGCGCCGCACCGATTGGCGGAGTTCCTGGCGGACGCGCGCGCGGCCTTCGGCGACGACCGCCGCGGCTCGGTCAGCCGCGAGCTCACCAAGACCTGGGAGGAGACCCGCCGGGGCTCCCTCGCCGAGCTCGCGGAGTGGGCGGCCGACGGGGTGCGCGGCGAGATCACGGTCGTCGTGGCCGGTGCGGAGGCGTCCCTGCTGTCGGTGGCGGACGCGGTGCCGCTCGTGCTCGAACGGACCGCCTCCGGGGAGCCGTTCTCCGCCGCGGTGGCGGCCGTCGCCGCCGAGTCCGGGGTCGCGCGGAAGGCCCTCTACGCCGCCGCCCTCGAGGCCCGCGGGACGCGTCATGGCTGAGGTCGTGGAGTCGTGGCGGCGGCCCTTCATGACGCCGTCCGGCTCGTTCCTCGCCGCACGGCTCCTCAGGGACCGTTTGCGTCGACGCCCAATGGACGGGTCCTTTCTCCAACGCTCCCTGAGGAGCGCTCGCGAGGGACGAGCGAGCGCGTCACGAAGGGGCGCCGTCTGTGGAAGGAGCGCCGCATGGGTGGCTCGCGTAGTTCATTGAAGGACGAGCTGCCGGTTTCCCCGGAGGCGTTGCCCGCGCCCACGACGGACGCGCACACCCACGCGCTGAGCGTCGTGGAGTACAGCGGGCTGTCCGTCGCGGACGCGCTCGCGATGGCCGCCGCGGTCAACGTGTCCCGGCTGGTCGAGGTGGGCACCGACGTCGCGTCCTCCGCCGCGGCCATCGAGGTCGCGCAGGAGCACCCCGAGGTGGTCGCCGCGGTCGCGATCCATCCCAACGACGCCGCCCGGCTCGGCGATCGTCTCGGCGCAGAACTGGAACGGCTCGAGGCGCTGGTCGGGTCCTCCGACCGCGTCCGCGGGGTGGGGGAGACCGGGCTCGACTACTTCCGCACCAAGGACGCCGCCGCCCGCGCGCTTCAGAAGGAGTCCTTCGCCGCCCACATCGCGTGGGCGAAGCAGCACGACCTCGCCCTGGTCATCCACGACAGGGACGCGCACGCCGACATCCTCGACGTCCTCGACGCGGAGGGGGCGCCCGACCGCGTGCAGCTGCACTGCTTCTCCGGGGACGCCGACTTCGCGCGGCAATGCCTCGACCGCGGCTACTGGCTGTCGTTCCCCGGCACGGTCACCTTCACGCCCAACGAGTCCCTGCGGGAGGCGCTGGATGTGACCCCGTCCGACCGACTCCTGGTCGAGACGGACGCGCCGTACCTCACCCCGATGCCCTTCCGCGGCCGGCCGAACTCCAGCTACCTGCTGCCGCACACCGTCCGGTTTATCGCCGAGCGCAGGCGCGAGGACCTCGCCGGGCTCTGTGCGCAGCTGGCGGCCAACGCGTCCGCCCTGTTCGGGGAGTGGGGGACGCGATGAGCGGCCTGCTCGATCCGCGGACGATTCGCGAGCTCGCCGCGGAGCTCGACCTGCGTCCGACCAAGCAGCGCGGCCAGAACTTCGTCCACGACGCGAACACCGTGCGCCGGATCGTCGCCGCGGCGGGGGTGCGTCCTGACGATGTCGTGCTGGAGATCGGCCCCGGGCTCGGCTCGCTGACGCTCGGGTTGCTGGAGGTGGCCGCCGACGTCGTGGCTGTGGAGATCGAGCACAGCCTGGCCGACCGCCTCCCGCGGACGGTCGCCGAGCGGATGCCGGAGCGCGCCGACCGGCTGCGGGTGATCGAGGCGGACGCGCTCGGCGTCGACACCCTGCCCGACCCGCAACCGACGCTGGTCGTCGCGAACCTGCCGTACAACGTCAGCGTGCCGGTGCTGCTGCACGTCCTCGCCCGGTTCCCGACGATCCGGGGCGGGCTGGTGATGGTCCAGTCGGAGGTGGCCGACCGGCTGGTCGCGACGCCCGGCTCCAAGACCTACGGCATCCCCTCGGTGAAGCTCGCGTGGTACTGCGCAGCGCGGCGGGTGGGCAGCGTCCCCCCGACCGTGTTCTGGCCGGTGCCGAACGTCGATTCCGGCCTCGTCGAGCTCGTCCGCAGGGAGCCGCCCGCGACCCGTGCGTCGCGCCAGGAGGTGTTCGCCGTGGTGGACGCGGCGTTCGCCCAGCGCCGCAAGATGCTGCGCTCCGCGCTGGCGGGGACGTTCGGGTCGTCGGCGCAGGCGTCCGCGGCGCTGGAGGCGGCGGGGGTCGATCCGCAGGCCCGCGGCGAGGTGCTGGGCGTGGCCGATTTCGTGAGGATCGCGGAAGCCCGCGAGCGGCAGGTGGGATAGCCTCGCGACCATGGCAACCCCGGTGACCGAGCCCGAAGCCGTCCGCGTACGGGTGGCGGGGAAGGTGAACCTCGCCCTGCGCAGCGGACACCGGCGCGCGGACGGGTACCACCCGCTGGCGACGGTGTTCCAGGCCGTGTCGGTGTTCGACGAGGTGGAGGCCACCTGGGCAGAGCCGGGCACCTTCACCGTCCGGATGCTGGGGGAGCAGGCCGCCCTCGTGCCCGAGGGGGACGACAACCTGGCGGTGAAGGCCGCACGGCTGCTGGCCACCACGTGGGGCGCGGGGCGTCCGCTGGGTGCAGAGCTCGTGGTCCGCAAGTCGATTCCGGTGTCGGGAGGGATGGCGGGAGGCTCGGCGGACGCCGCCGGGGCCCTGCTGGCCTGCGCGGTGCTGTGGGACATCGACATCTCCCCGGACGAGCTGCGGGTGCTGGGGGCACGGTTGGGCGCCGATGTCCCGTTCTGCCTGGCCGGGGGGACAGCGCTGGGGACGGGGCGAGGGGACGAACTCGCGCCGGTGCTCAGCCGCGGCAGCTACCACTGGGTGCTGGCCTTCAGCGCGGGGGAACTGTCCACACCGGCCGTGTTCGGCAAGTTCGACGAGCTGGGCCTCGGAACCGACCCGCTCGAGGTTCCCGCGGAGATGCTGAACGCCCTGGTCAGCGGGGACGCGCAGGCGCTGTCCCGCTGCCTGGTGAACGACCTCGAGCCGGCCGCGCTGGCGCTGCGTCCCGAGCTGGCCCGGATCGTGGAGGCGGGCACCGAGCACGGTGCATTGGGCTCGGTGATCTCCGGCTCCGGCCCGACGGTCGCGTTCCTCGCCGCCAACGAGTCGGCGGCGGTCGACCTGTCCGTCCGGCTGTCCAGCGAGGGCCTCTGCCGCGCAGTGAAGCGGGTCAGCGGCCCCGTCCCCGGAGCCCGCCTGGTCGTCTGAGGTGATCGGGGCGCCTTTGTCATCGTCGAGATCCCGGCCTTCGCCGGGATGACAGGGTGGGGTGGGGCGTGACCCGGGATCTCCACCCCAACCCGTGTCATCCCGGGCGTGACCCGGGATCTCCGTCCCAACCCCTGTCATCCCGGGCTTGACCCGGGATCTCCGCGTTCGTGCCGAAGGCAGGCGTCCGTGAGCCGCGGCTTCCACCGGGATGGCTGGCGGCCGATCAGGCGGGGTCGGTCCAGGCGGTCTCTGCGTCCGCCGTCGGGATGACGTCCGCGTCCTTGCCCGGCATGATCCGGGCGACGAGCAGCAGGCCGGCCAGCAGGACGGCGGGGACGAACATCGTGTGCTGGATGCCGATCGTGCCGACGAGCCAGCCGATGATGCCCGGCGCGACCAGGAACGTGGCGTAGCCGAAGGTCACCACGACGGCGAGGCCGCGTCCACCCGCGGTGTGCCCGGCGACCGCGTACACCTGCGGGGCGATCATGCCGATGCCCAGCCCGACCAGCGACCAGCCGACGAGCAGGATCGGCAGCCCGCTGCCGGTGGCCGCGACCAGGTAGCCCAGCGCCGAGCACGCGCCGCCGAAGACCGTCACGGCACGGCGGCCGAACCGGGTGACGAGGCCGTCGCCGAGCAGCCGGATGACGACCATGAACGCGACCACGCAGGTGTACCCGAGGGCGCCGGTGGTGGGGTCGACGCCGGTGAGCTGGGTGACGTGCAGGCCAGACCAGTCGTTGGCGGTGCCCTCGCCGAGGCCGAAGGCGATCGCCATCAGGCCGAGCAGGTAGGCCGAGCGAGGGATCGGCGTCTTCGCCCCGCTGGCGTCGGTGTGGGCGATCACGGCGGTCTCCGGGGTGATCCGCCAGGCGACGAGGAACGCCGCGATGCCGAGGACGGCAGCCGTGACGCAGGTCGCGATCACGGTGGGGTCGGCCTGGCCGAGGACGGCGCCGAGCAGGACGAGCAGGCCCGCACCGACCAGGTTGCCGACCGACCACATGCCGTGGAAGAAGCTCATGATCGGCCTGGGCCGGTTCTGCTCGACCTGGACGCCGATCGCGTTCATGGCCACGTCGATGCCGCCGTTGCCGATGCCGAGCAGGATGCCGGCGACGAACAGCATGGGCACGGACGGCGCGAGGCCGATGGCGAGGATGGCGATGATCAGCACCGGGATCATCGCGAGGCTCACCCTGCGCGCGCCGAAGCGGTCGGACAGGCGTCCGGACAGCTGCATGGACGCGATCCCGGCCAGGCCCATGCAGATGAAGAAGATCGACAGCTGCCACGGCTGCAGGCCGAAGCGGGCTGTCAGAGTGGGGATGGACGCGGCGTAGGAGCCGATCACGAGGCCGTTGTAGGCGAACAGCAGGACGACGGCGGCGGCGGCCTGACGGGAGGCGAGGGAGGTGCTCACCGTCCAACTCTAGCTGAGAGCGCTCTCGAAAACCTAGCAGCCTTCGGTTTTCGTACCAGCTGTTGCGCGGCAGGAGCGAGCAGGGTGCAGCCTCAGTCGGCGGTGCGGCGGCGTCCGTGCAGGGTGGGGGACGGGTCGAGGTTGCGCATCCCGTTCCAGGCCAGGTTCACCAGGTGCGCGGCGACGACCGGCTTGGGGAGCGCGAGGTCCTCGCGGGTGTCCATCCACCACTGGCCGGCGAGCGCGACGAGCCCGACGAGCATCTGAGCGTAGATCGGCGCGGTCCCCGGGTCGAAGCCGCGCTTGGTGAACTCGTCGCCGAGGAGGTCCTCCACGCGGGAGGCGATGTCGGAAAGGATCGTCGCGAACGACCCCTCCGGTGAGGTGGCGGAGGAGTCGCGGGACAGGATCCGGAAGCCGTTGGGGTGGTCGTCGATGTAGTCCAGCAGGGCCAGCGTGCCGAGCTCGATCAAAGCCCGCGGCGTGGCGCGGGGGGTGGTGATCGCGGTCCGGATCGCGTCGTGCAGCGTCCGCACCTCGCGGTCGACGACGACGGCGTAGAGGCCCTCCTTGCCACCGAAGTGCTCGTACACGACGGGCTTGCTCACTCCGGCGTGGGCGGCGATCTCCTCCACGGAGGTGCCCTCGAGGCCGCGCTCGGCGAACAGGGCCCTGGCCACGTCGATCAGCTGCTCGCGGCGCTCGGCCCTGGTCATCCGGACGCGGGCCCGTCGCGCGCGTGCGGCCGCCGGGGCTGTGGACATGGCCCAAGTCTGGCCCGAGCAGGCAAGGTTTGCTAATCCGTCCCGCGCCCGGCGCGCCGGTGGTCGGCGTCCCGTCCGGCCCGGGTGCGGCCCCCGCCGGACCCCCGTAGAGTTGCCCCCGACCGTCGAGGCACGGTCGTTCCCCGGTTGGTCTGCCGGCAAGGCCCGCCTGACTTTGAATCAGGATTAGCGACGCAGGTTCGACTCCTGCCCGGGGAGCTCAGGGCCACGGTCATCCCGAGGCTGATCAGGGATCAGCGTGTCGGTGCGGTCGGTCGTCGCGGAGATCCCGGCTTTCGCCGGGATGACAAGGTTCCACGGTCATCCCGGGCTTGACCCGGGGTCTCCGGAAGCGGTCTGACCGCACCGACACGGAGATCCGGGGACCTTGTGCTGGCCGCCGTCTGGTCGACCCGCGCCCGACAAGGTGGACCGAAAACCGTGAACTCGCCGCATCGGCGTCCACTTTGTGGTGGACCTGCTCCGTCCCCGCGTCAAGGTGGACGGAAAGTCGCGAACTCGCCGCACTTCCGTCCACTTTGTGGTGGACGCGGCCCGTCCGCCTCTTCTCGGATCGATGAGCTTTCCCGGCATCTGTGAGTGGGCGAACGGGACTGGATAGGGTGACAGGGGAGTTCCCCGGGACGCCTCGAACCACGCGCAGAGACGCATGTTCGACGCGATTCCGGGGTGCGGGACACCAACCAGGGCTGGAGGTACCGGTGGTCGATCAGGACGCACAGCGCAGCGTGGCCGCGGTCGTCATCATGGCGGCGGGCGCGGGAACCCGGATGAAATCGGCGGTCCCCAAGGTGCTGCACCGGATCGCCGGCAGGTCCATGGTCGGCCTGGCCATCGACACCGCGGACGCGCTCAGCCCCGAGCACCTCGTGGTCGTCGTCGGCCACCAGCGCGACCAGGTCACCGCGCACCTCGCCGAGATCGCGCCGCACGTCACCATCGCCGTCCAGGAGCAGCCCCTGGGCACCGGGGACGCCGTCCGCTCCGGCATGGCCGCGCTGCCCGGCATCACCGGCGAGGTCGTGGTCACCTCGGGGGACGTCCCGCTGCTCGCCCCTGAGACCCTGGTCGAGCTCGTCGCGGCCCACCGCGCGGACGGCAACGCCGTCACCGTCCTCACGTCCGTCGTCCCCGATCCCACCGGCTACGGACGCGTCGTCCGCGACGGCGACGAGGTCGCCCGGATCGTCGAGCAGCGTGACGCGTCCGATGCCGAACTCGCACTGACCGAGATCAACTCCGGCATCTACGTCTTCGACGCGGCCACCCTGGCCGAGGGCCTGGAGGCGCTCGAACCCAAGAACGCCCAGGGCGAGCTGTACCTCACCGACGTGGTCGCCCACGCGCGCGCCGCCGGCCGCCGGGTCGGCGCGCGACTGATCGTCGACCACCTCCAGACCGAGGGCGTGAACGACCGCGTCCAGCTCGCCGAGCGCGCGGCGGAGTTGAACCGGCGCATCCTGGTCCACTGGATGACCGAGGGCGTGACCGTCCTCGACCCCGCCACGACGTGGGTGCACGCCGGCGTCGACCTCGCCGAGGACGTCACCCTGCTGCCCAACACCTCACTCGAGGGGGCCACTTCCGTCGCCCGCGGAGCGACCATCGGGCCGGACACCACCCTGATCGACGTCGAAGTGGGCGAGAATGCCCGCGTGCTGCGCACCCAGGCAGAGCTGGCCGTGATCGGGCCCGACACCACCGTCGGTCCGTTCACCTACCTGCGCCCCGGCACCGACCTGTCGGCGAAGGCCCACGTGGGCGCGTTCGTCGAGATGAAGAAGGCCGTGATCGGCGAGGGTGCCAAGGTGCCCCACCTCACCTACTGCGGGGACGCGGTCGTCGGCGCCGGCTCCAACATCGGGGCGGGGACGATCTTCGCCAACTACGACGGCATCTCCAAGAGCACCTCGACGGTCGGCGAGCACTCCTTCGTCGGCAGCGACTCGGTGCTGGTGGCGCCCGTCCACATCGCCGACGGCGCCTACGTGGCCGCCGGCTCGACGATCACGGTCGACGTCGGACCCGGGGACCTCGCGGTCTCCCGGGGGCAGCAGCGCAACATCAAGGGCTGGGTGTCGCGCAAGCGTCCCGGCACCCGCACCGCGGAGGCCGCAGCGGCGGCCCTGCACGAGACCCAGGGGACGGGCGAGATGGGTTCTGGCGAGTGAGCGGCATCAAGCGCCCCACCGAGAAGCACCTGATGGTGTGCACGGGGCGGGCGTTCCCCGAGTTGGCCGAGGAGGTGGCGTCCCTGCTGGGGGTCGAGCTGATCCCCACCCGCGCGCTCACCTACGCCAACTCCGAGATCTACGTCCGCTTCGAGGAGTCGGTGCGCGGCTCGGACTGCTTCGTGATCCAGGCCCACCCGGCGCCGGTCAACGAGTGGCTGATGGAGCAGCTGATCATGGTGGACGCGCTGAAGCGGGCGTCCGCGCGGCGGATCACCGTGGTGTCGCCGTTCTACCCCTATGGCCGGCAGGACAAGAAGCACGCCGGACGCGAGCCGATCTCCGCGCGCCTGGTCGCCGACCTGTACAAGGCCGCAGGCGCCAACCGGGTGATGTCGGTCGACCTGCACGCCGCCCAGATCCAGGGCTTCTTCGACGGCCCGGTGGACCACCTGCTCGCCCTCCCGGTGCTGGCCGACTACGTGCAGGCGCACTACGACACGTCCAACATGACGATCGTTTCCCCGGACGCGGGCCGCGTCCGCCTGGCCGACATGTGGTCGGACCGACTGGGCACGCCGCTGGCGATCATCCACAAGCGCCGCGACCCGAACAAGGCGAACGAGGTGGCGGTCGGCGAGGTCGTCGGCGACGTGGACGGGCGGGTCTGCCTGCTGGTCGACGACATGATCGACACGGCGGGGACGATCTGCCAGGCAGCGACCGCGCTGAAGAACTTCGGGGCGAAGACCGTGCTCGCCGCCGCCACCCACCCGATCCTGTCCGGCCCGGCGCCGGAGCGGCTGAACTCCTCCGACTTCGAGGAGGTCATCGTCACCAACACGCTCCCGATCCCGGACGGCGTCAACGTGCCCAAGCTGACCGTCCTTTCGATGGCGCCGCTGATCGCCCAGGCCATCCAGGCCGTCTTCGAGGAGGGCTCGGTCGCGTCCCTCTTCAACGGCCAGCACTGACGCCGCCAGCACTGACGCCGGCCTGAGCGTCCGCCCCTGGACGCCGCCGCCCCGGGCGGCTGACGGCCCCGTCCCCCCCGCCCACGCACAAACGCTCCCGAAACTCGCAGAAGCTCCCGAAATTTCGGGAGCGTTTGCGCGTTTCGGGAGCGTCTGTGGTCGCGGGGACGGGACGACGCCGCCGCGTCGGGCGCCGATTCGATCCCGCGCCCGCGCGGGCGCTAAGCTGTGGGGGTTGCCTCGGCGAGGGGCCTGTGGCCCGTGATCGACAAGGTTGGCGCTGGTCGCCGCCGGTCTCCCTCGTCTGGCCAAGGATTTCTGTACGAGGTTGAGGAGTGACGTAGGAAGTGTCCGAGAACAAGATCGCAGCGGTATCCCGCACTGAATTCGGCAAGGGCGCAGCGCGCCGCACCCGTCGGGCCGGGCTGGTGCCCGCCGTCCTGTACGGCCACGGGACCGATCCCGTCCATCTCTCGCTGCCGGGGCACGAGCTGCTGCTCGCCCTGCGCGTGGCGAACGCCGTGCTCGAGCTCAGCGTCGACGGTGGCAAGGACCAGCTGGCGCTGGCCAAGCAGGTGCAGCGCAACCCGGTCAAGGGCAACATCGAGCACCTTGACCTGGTCATCGTGCGCAAGGGTGAGAAGGTCACCGTCGAGGTGCCGCTGGTCGTCGTGGGCGACCACGCGTCCGACGGCGTGATCGTGATGGACCAGCAGACCATCGCCCTCCTCGTCGAGGCCACCCACATCCCGGCCGACATCGAGATCGACGTCACGGGCCTCGAGGTCGGTTCGACCGTCACCGCCGCCGACCTGAAGCTGCCCTCCGGTGCGGTCTTCCCCGGCGAGCCGGGCGACCTGATCCTCTCGGTGTCCGCGGCTCCGTCCCAGGCCGCCCTGGACGCCGAGCTGGCCGGTGAGGCCGGCGAGGCCGCCGCCGAGGAGTCGGAAGAGGCCGGGGAGGCCTGATCCCCTCGATGTCCACGTGGTTGTTGGTCGGGCTCGGTAATCCGGGCCCGACCTACGCGTCTCACCGGCACAACGTCGGCTACATGGTGGTCGACGAACTCGCCCGCCGCGCCGGCGTCCGGTTCACCGGTGCGGGTCAGCTGCGCGCGGAGACGGCCCAGACCCGGCTCACCGCGAGCGGCATCGGTGGTCTCGGTGCGGACGCCGAGCAGCTCGTGCTGCTGAAGTCGCGCACCTACATGAACGAGTCCGGCATCGCCGTCGGGAAGGCGCTGGGCTACTACAAGGTCCCTCCCGAGCACCTCGTGGTCGTCCACGACGAGCTCGACCTCGACTTCGGCCGGCTCAGGCTGAAGTTCGGCGGCGGCGACAACGGCCACAACGGGCTGAAGTCGATCCGCCGCAGCATCGGCACCGGCGATTTCTTCCGCGCCCGGTTCGGGGTGGGACGTCCTCCCGGCCGCCAGGACCCCGCCGACTACGTGCTGAGCCCGTTCCCGTCCTCCCTCGCCGCCGACCTCGCCGTCGAGGTCGACCGTTGCGCGGACGCGGTGGAGGCCCTCCTGACGATCGGCCTCGACGCCGCGCAGGGCCGTTTCAACTCCTGAGACGATCCCTCGGCACGCTGCCGGGGTTGATCAGGGCGAACGAATTCGTTGAGGAATTGATCCGGATCAATTCGCTGAGCGTGACCGTGCCGCCGACCGGTCCGCCGGCCGCCCCGTAGTCCCGATCCGGGGTCGAGATCCGGCGGCCGTTCTTGCCGAATCCCGAGAATCGGCCCTCGTGGGGCGCTAGTCTTTCGCGACGGTCACCGCTCGGGGGAGTTCACGGTGACCCGGTGCTCAACGGTGTGTGCTGAATTTGGGTTTCGGGGGATCCGGTTGTCTGTGCAGGGGCGTGGTCAGCGACGACGGAGCGGACGCTCGGTCGTGCGCAGGGTGACGTGCATCCTGGCGAGCTTCGCCGCGGCGGCCGGATTCGTGCTCTACGGCGTCCCTGCGACGAACGCGGACGCCTACGAGGTCAGCACCAACACCTGGGCAGGCAATACCACCAGCCGGTCGTCGACCCTCCCCTCCGGCCTCGTCGCGACCGTGGCGTCCACCGGATCCACCACCCTCGACACCGCCACCCTCGGCAGCCGCGGCTGGGTCGCGTCCCAGTACACGCCCAGCACGCTCGTCACCGGCGACCAGACCGCCGCGGTGAGCGTCGACACGGCGGGCTGCGCCGTGTCCGGGGCCTGCGCGAGCCGGGGGACGCTGACGATCTCGTTCAGCCAGCCCGTGCGCAACCCCACGATCCACATCGCCGGTCTCGGTGCCTCCAACTCGAACGGCAGCCTGCAGTCCGACATCCACGCCATCCTCGACCTGACCACCACGGGCGCCACCCTGTCCAAGGCCAGTGGCAGCTCGTCCTTCGCCGTCACGGGCGGCACCAGGATCACCACCACCGTGGGCAGCGTGTCCAACGTCTGCGACTCCACGTCCTTCACCGCCACCGGCTACGAGGACGCCGCGGACGTCGCCGGCTGCGGCAGCGTGCTGGTCACGGGGACCGTGAGTTCGCTGCAGTTCAGCATGAGCGCACTGTTCACGGTGAACGCCGGTGCCACCGGCGGCTACAACGGCGGCACCAGCACCGACGCGTTCAACCTCACCGTCACCGTGCCGCAGGACTTCGGGGACGCCCCGGCCACCTTCGACCCCACCCAGGCCGCCGCGCACGTGATGAGCGACCTCACCCTCGGCTCGGGCGTCACCCAGGACAACGCGAACGTCCGCAACGGCACCACGAGCCCCAACGCCGGTGCAGGGGCGAGCGGCGACACCGATGACGCGTTCACGTCGCTGCCGAACATCCTCGCCGGCGTCTCGAACACCTACACCCTCAGCGTTCCCGTCTCCGGGGTGAGCAAGGCCGCCTACGTCTGCGGCTACATCGACTTCGACAAGAGCGGCACCTTCTACAACAACACGAATGAACGCGCGTGCGCGACGCTCGCGTCCGGGGCCACCTCGGCGAGCCTGTCCTGGACGGTCCCTGCCACCACGACCACGGGCACCACCTACGCGCGGTTCCGGCTCGGCTACACCCAGTCGCAGGTGCAGGCAGCGGCAGGGCTCGCCGACTCCGGCGAGGTCGAGGACTACCAGGTCACCCTGGCCGGACGACCCACGATCACCCTCCGCAAGACCACCCTCGGCGCCGCCGGCGGACCGTTCGGCTTCACGCTCACCAACACCACCCAGACCACCGGCACGGTGACCACCACCGCGGCGGGCACCGCCGTCCAGGTGGACGGCGACACGACCACCACCGGCACCCAGGTGTTCACGATCTCCACGGTCAACACCGCAGCGACGATCGACGAGACGACGATCCCGAGCGGGTGGGCGCTGTCCAGCGCGACCTGCACCAACGCGGCCGGGACGACCGTCGGCACCCTCAGCGGCAGCAAGTACACGATCCCCGCCGCCGCGACCACCCCCGGCGCGGCGTTCACCTGCGACTACGTGAACGGCCGGCCTGCGATCACCCTGGCCAAGACGGCCGGCGCGATCACCGACAACGACGGGAACGGCCCGGACGTGGGCGACACCGTCGCGTACTCGTTCCTCGTCACCAACTCCGGCCAGACCCCGCTGGGCTCCGTCGCCGTCACCGATGCCAAGGTCGGCACGGTCAGCTGCCCCGCCACGACGCTGGCGATCGGTGCGACCACGACCTGCACGGCGTCCTACACGCTCACCCAGGCGGACGTGGACGCCGGCAGCGTAGCGAACACCGCCAGCGTCTCCGGCACGCCGCCCACCGGGTCGGCGGTGACCGCCTCCAGCACCGCGACGAAGACGATCACCCAGAACCCGGCCATCAGCCTGGTCAAGTCGGCCGGCGCGATCGTCGACAACGACGGCAAGGGGCCGGACGCGGGCGACACCGTCGCCTACAGCTTCGCGGTCACGAACTCCGGCAACGTGACGCTCACCTCGGTGGCGGTCAGCGACCCGACGGTGGGCACGGTGACCTGCCCGAGCACGACGCTGGCGCCGGCGGCCACCACCACCTGCACGGCCACCTACACGCTCACGCAGGCCGACGTGAACGCGGGCAGCGTGGTGAACAGCGCCAGCGTGTCCGGCACCCCACCGAAGGGAGCGGCGGTCACCGCGACCTCCTCGAAGACGGTCACGATCGCCCGCACCGCCACCCTCACCCTGACCAAGACCGCCGGCACCCCGACCGGGAACACCGCGGGGTCGACGATCGCCTACACGTTCGTGGTGAAGAACACCGGCAACACCACGCTGACGGCGGTCGCGGTCACCGACGCGAAGGTCGCCTCGGTCAGCTGCGCGGCGACGACGCTGCTGCCCGGTGCGTCCACCACCTGCACCGGTACCCACACCGTCACCCAGGCCGAGGTGGACGCGGGCACCGTCGCGAACACGGCCACCGCGACCGGCACTCCGCCGTCGGGGGTGAGCACCCCGACCGCCACGGCGTCCGCCACCAGCACGCTCAGCCGGACCGTGGCGATCACCTTCGACAAGCAGTCCTCCGGCGTGACCGACCTCGACGGCAACGGCCCGGACGCCGGTGACCGGCTCGGCTACACGTTCCTGATCACGAACACCGGCAACGTGACGGTGAACCCGGTGAGCGTCGCCGACAGCAAGGTGGCGACGGTGACCTGCCCCGTCACCTCACTCGCCCCGGGGGCGTCGACAACCTGCACGGGCAGCCTGATCCTCACCCAGGCGGACTTCGACGCCGGGCACGTGTACAACAGCGCGACGGCGTCCGGCGTCGGCCCGTCGGGCACCTGGACGGCGACCGCCACCGACAGCGTCGACACCACGCTCGCGGTCGGGCCGGCGATCACGCTGAAGAAGACGGCGGGGACGCCGACGGGCGGCCAGGCCGGCGCCACGATCACCTACACCTTCGTGGTCACCAACAGCGGCAACGTCACGCTGAACAACATCTGGTTGCAGGACAACAAGGTGTTCTCGGTCTCGTGCCCGCAGACCACCCTCGCGCCCGGCGGGACGATGACCTGCACGGCCGTCTACACGATCACCCAGGCCGACGAGGACGCCGGGTCGGTGGTCAACTCGGCCACGGTCAGCGGCTACGCGTCCGGGACCGGCCAGCTCACCCAGGCCACCGCCGGCACGACCACCGTGCTCACGGCGACCCCGTCCATCAGCGTCGACAAGCAGGCCGGCACGCCGAGCGGCAACACGGTCGGTTCGACGATCGCCTACACGTTCCTCGTGGTGAACACCGGCAACGTGACGCTCAGCGCGGTGAAGGTCACCGACGCGAAGGTGGGGACGGTGACCTGCCCGGCGACCTCGCTCGCCCCGGCGGGCAGCACCACGTGCACGGCGACCTACACGATCACCCAGACCGACATCGACGCCGGGCACGTGGCCAACACCGCCACCGCGTCCGGCACCCCGCCGACCGGCGCGGCGGTCGCCGCGTCCGACTCCACCGACACGACCATCACCCGCACGGCGGCGATCAGCCTCGACAAGCAGGCCGGGACGCCGAGCGGGAGCGCCGCCGGCTCCACCATCGCCTACGCGTTCGTCGTGGTGAACACCGGGAACACCACCCTGACCTCGGTGGCCGTCACCGACGCGAAGGTGGGCACGGTCACCTGCCCGACGACCACGCTCGCGCCCGGGGCCACGATCACCTGCGTGGCGACGTACGCGATCACCCAGGCGGACCTCAACGCCGGGGTGGTCAACAACACGGCGTCCGCCACGGGTACGCCGCCGTCCGGGCTGACGAAACCCACCTCGTCCGACAGCACGAGCACGACGCTCACCCGCACGCCGGCGATCAGCCTGGCCAAGACCGCCGGCACGCCGAGCGGGAACACCGCGGGGTCGACGATCGCCTACACGTTCGTCGTGCGGAACACCGGCAACGTCACGCTCACCGCGGTGAACGTGGCGGACGCCAAGGTCGGCACGGTCACCTGCCCGGCGACCACGCTGGCCCCGGGCGCCACCACGACCTGTACCGCGACCTACACGATCACCCAGGCGGACGTGGACGCCGGCACGGTCGCCAACACCGCGACGGCCACCGGCACCCCGCCGACCGGCCTGACGGCGCCGACCGCCACCTCGAGCGCCACAGCGGCGATCACGGCCGCGCCGAAGCTGATGCTGGTGAAGACGGCGGGCACTCCGACCGGCCAGGTCGCGGGCGCAACCATCCCGTACTCGTTCCTCGTCACGAACACTGGCAACGTCACGCTGCACGGGGTTGCGATCACGGACGCGCTGGTCGCCTCGGTGTCGTGCCCAGCGACGACGCTCGCGCCGGGGGCGTCCACGACCTGCACGGGCAGCCACACGATCACCCAGGCCGAGGTGAACGCGGGGACGGTCACCAACAACGCGACCGCCTCCGGCACCCCGCCGACCGGCGCAGCGGTCACGGCCACCGGCACGACCACGACCACGCTCACCCGCACGGCGACGATCGCGGTGGACAAGCAGGCCGGCGTCCCCAGCGGCAACACGGCCGGGTCGACGATCGCCTACGCGTTCGTCGTCACCAACACCGGCAACGTGACCCTGACCTCCGTCGGGGTGACCGATGCGAAGGTCGGCACCGTCACCTGTCCGGCGACCACCCTCGCGCCGGGGGCGTCCACGACGTGCACGGCCACGTACACGGTCACGCAGGCCGACGTGAACGCCGGGCACGTGGCCAACACCGCGACGGCCACCGGCACACCGCCGACGGGGCTGACGAAGCCGACGGCGAGCGACGCCACCGACACCACGGTCGCCCAGCTGCCCTCCCTCAGCCTGGACAAGCAGGCCGGCACCCCGTCCGGCACCAGCGCCGGCTCGACCATCGCCTACACGTTCATCGTCACCAACACCGGCAACGTCACCCTGACCCAGGTGGGCGTCAGCGACTCGAAGGTGGGCACGCTGTCGTGCCCGACCACGACGCTGGCCCCGAACGCCTCCACCACCTGCACGGCGACCTATGCGCTCACCCAGGCGGACGTGGACGCCGGCCACGTGGCGAACACGGCGACGGCGTCCGGCACGCCACCGGCGGGGAACGCCGTGACCGCGGGCGACAGCACCGACACCACTGTCGGCGCCGCACCGTCGCTCACCCTGCTCAAGAAGGCGGGGACGCCGACCGGCACGACGGCCGGTTCGACGATCTCCTACACGTTCCTCGTGACCAACACCGGCAATGTGACCCTGCACGCCGTGGGTGTGAGCGACGCGAAGGTGGGCGCGGTCTCCTGCCCGGCCACGACGCTGGCTCCGGGGAGCTCCACCACCTGCACGGCGACCTACACCCTGACCCAGGCCGATGTGGACGCCGGGCAGGTCGTGAACACGGCGACCGCGTCCGGGACGCCGCCCACGGGCGCGCCGGTGACCGGCCAGGGTTCCGTCACGGTGCCGATCGCGGCGGCGCCGAAGGTCGTGGTGGACAAGCAGGCGGCGACTCCGTCCGGCAACACGGCCGGTTCGACGATCGCGTACTCATTCGTGGTCACCAACACCGGCAATGTGACCCTGCACGCCGTGGGTGTGAGCGACGCGAAGGTGGGGGCGGTGTCGTGCCCGGTGACGACGCTGGCGCCGGGGGCGTCGACGACGTGCACGGCGACCTACACGCTGACCCAGGCCGATGTGGACGCCGGGCACGTGGCGAACACGGCGACGGTGTCGGGGACGCCGCCGACGGGCGCGGCGGTGACGGGGACGGACTCGACGGACACTGCGATCACGGCGGGTCCGGCGATCACGCTGGACAAGCAGGCCGGCACACCGTCCGGTCACACCGTCGGCTCCACGATCGCGTACACCTTCCTGGTGACGAACGCGGGCAATGTGACGCTGACCTCGGTGGGGGTGACCGATGCGAAGGTGGGCACGGTCTCGTGCCCGGCGACGACGCTGGCGCCGGGGACGTCCACCACCTGCACGGCGACGTACACGTTGACCCAGGCCGATGTGGACGCCGGCAGCGTGCTCAACACGGCGACCGCCTCGGGCAGGCCACCGACCGGTGCGGCGGTGACCGGCACCGACTCGACGAACACCTCGATCACGGCGGGTCCGGCGCTCACGGTCGACAAGCAGCCCGGGACGCCCTCGGGCAACACCGCGGGTGCCACGATCGCCTACACGTTCCTGGTCGCCAACACCGGCAACGTGACCCTGCACGCCGTCGGTGTGAGCGACGCGAAGGTGGGCGCGGTGTCGTGTCCGGCCACGACGCTGGCTCCGGGGGCCTCGACGACCTGCACCGCGAGCTACACGCTCACCCAGGCCGACGTGGACGCCGGGCAGGTCGTGAACACGGCGACCGCGTCGGGGACGCCACCGACGGGCGCGGCCGTGACCGCGACCGACACGGCCACCTCGTCGATCGTGGCGGCGCCGAAGGTCGTGGTGGACAAGCAGGCCGGGACGCCGTCCGGCAACACGGCCGGTTCGACGATCGCGTACTCGTTCGTGGTGCAGAACACGGGCAACGTGACGCTGCACGCCGTGGGTGTGAGCGACGCGAAGGTGGGGACGGTGTCGTGCCCGGCGACGATGCTGGCGCCGGGGGCGTCGACGACATGCACGGCGACCTACACGATCACGCAGGCCGATGTGGACGCCGGGCATGTGGCGAACACGGCGACGGTGTCGGGGACGCCGCCGACCGGTGCGGCGGTGACGGGGAGCGACTCCACCGACACCACGATCACCGGCAGCCCCCGCCTCATGCTCGACAAGCAGGCCGGGACACCGTCCGGCAACACGGTCGGTTCGACGATCGCGTACACGTTCCTGGTCTCCAACACGGGCAACGTGTCCCTCACCTCGGTCGGCGTGAGCGACCCGAAGGTGGGCACCGTCTCCTGCCCGGCGACGACGCTCGCCCCGGGAGCGTCCACCACCTGCACGGCGACCTACACCCTGACCCAGGCCGACGTGGACGCGGGGCAGGTCGTGAACTCCGCGACCGCGTCCGGCACTCCGCCGTCGACGGCCCCCGTCACGGCGTCGGACTCGACGACCACGCCGATCGCGGCCGCGCCGCAGGTTGCCCTGGACAAGCAGGCCGGCACCCCGTCGGGGACCGCCGCCGGTTCCACGATCGCCTACACCTTCGTCGTGACCAACACCGGCAACGTCACCCTGCACTCCATCGCGGTCACCGATGCCAAGGTGGGAGCGGTCACCTGCCCGGCCACGACCCTGGCTCCGAACGCGTCGATGACCTGCTCCGCGAGCTACACCCTCACCCAGGCCGACGTGGACGCCGGGCACGTGGCCAACACGGCCACGGTCTCGGCAGCGGCGCCGACAGGGGTGGCGGTGACCGGGACCGACTCGACGGACACCCCGATCACGGCGGGTCCCGCGATCACCCTGGACAAGCAGGCCGGTACCCCGTCCGGCACCTCAGCCGGCTCGACGGTCGCCTACACGTTCGTGGTCACGAACGCCGGCAACGTCACGCTCACCGCAGTCGGCGTCACGGACGCGAAGGTCGGCACGGTCTCCTGCCCGGTGACGACGCTGGCGCCGAACGCCTCGACCACCTGCTCGGCGACGTACACGCTGACCCAGGCCGACGTGGACGCGGGCCAGGTCGTGAACACCGCGACCGTCTCGGGGACGCCGCCGACGGGAGCGGCGGTCACGGGGCAGGACTCGGTCACCGTCCCGATCACCGCGGCGCCCGCGGTCTCGGTGGACAAGCAGGCGGGAACGCCGTCGGGCAGCACGGTCGGCTCGACGATCGCGTACTCGTTCGTGGTGCAGAACACGGGCAACGTGACGCTGCACGCCGTGGCGGTCAGCGACGCGAAGGTGGGGACGGTGTCGTGCCCGGTGACGACGCTGGCGCCGGGGGCGTCCACGACCTGCACGGCGACCTACACCCTCACCCAGGCCGATGTGGACGCGGGGCACGTGGCGAACACCGCGACGGCGTCCGGGACGCCGCCGACGGGAGTGGCGGTGACGGGGACCGACTCGACCGACACGGCGATCGCGGCCGGCCCGGCGATCACGCTCGAGAAGCAGGCCGGCGCGCCGTCGGGCAACACGGCCGGCTCGACGATCGGCTACACGTTCCTCGTCACCAACGCCGGCAACGTCACCCTGACCTCGATCGGTGTCTCCGACGCGAAGGTGGGGGCGGTGTCGTGCCCGGTGACGACGCTGTCGCCGGGGGCGTCGACGACGTGCACGGCGACCTACACGCTGACCCAGGCCGATGTGGACGCCGGGCACGTGGCGAACACGGCGACCGCGTCCGGGACCGCGCCCCGGGGGAGCGTGGTGACCGCGACCGACTCGCTCACCACTCCGGTCGTCGCCGCGCCGGTGGTCACGGTGGACAAGCAGGCCGGCGTCCCCACCGGCGACGCGGCAGGGGCGACGATCACCTACACCTTCCTCGTGCAGAACACGGGCAACGTCACGCTGCACGCGGTGGCGGTCAGCGACCCGAAGGTCGGTACCGTGACCTGCCCCGCGGCCTCACTGGCGCCGGGGGCGTCGACGACGTGCACGGCGACCTACACGCTGACCCAGGCCGATGTGGACGCCGGGCATGTGGCGAACACGGCGACGGTGTCGGGGACGCCGCCGACGGGTGCGGCGGTGACGGGGACGGATTCGACGGACACCGCGATCATGGCGGGTCCGGCGATCACGCTGGACAAGCAGGCCGGCGCGCCGACCGCGAACACGGCCGGGGCGACGATCGCCTACACCTTCGTCGTGACCAACACGGGCAACGTCACGCTCACCGGTGTCGGGGTGACCGACGCGAAGGTGGGGACGCCCAGCTGCCCGGCGACGAGCCTGGCGCCGCACACCTCGATGACGTGCACGGCCACCTACGCGCTCACCCAGGCCGACGTGGACGCCGGCGTCGTGAACAACACCGCCACAGCCAGCGGCACGCCGCCGACCGGCGCCGCGACCACCGCGACCGACTCGACGAGCACGCCCGTGACGTCCCGGCCCGTGATCACCGTCGACAAGCAGGCGGGCACGTCGTCCGGCACGACCGCCGGCTCCACCATCGCCTACACCTTCGTGGTCGAGAACACCGGCAACGTGACCCTGACCACCGTCGGGATCACGGACGCGAAGGTGGGGACCGTGAGCTGCCCAGCCACGACTCTGGCCCCGGGGGCGTCCACCACCTGCGCGGCGACCTACACCCTGACCCAGGCCGACGTGGACGCCGGCCACGTCGCCAACACCGCGACAGCGACGGGCGCCCCGCCGGCGGGCGACCCGGTCACCGCCACCGACTCCACCGACACCGCGATCGCGGCCGGGCCCGCGCTCACGCTCGACAAGCAGGCGGGCACCCCGTCGGGGGCAACGGTGGGCTCGACGATCGCCTACACCTTCCTGGTCACCAACACCGGCAACGTGACCCTGACCTCGGTGGGGGTGAGCGACGCGAAGGTGGGCACCGTGACCTGCCCCGCCACCACGCTGGCGCCGGGGGCATCGACGACGTGCACGGCCACCTACACGCTCACCCAGTCCGACGTGGACGCCGGCCAGGTCGTGAACACGGCCACCGCGTCCGGCACCCCGCCGACGGGCGACCCGGCCACCGCCGTCGACGCGGTGACCGTGCCGATCACGGCCGCGCCGTCGATCACGATCGACAAGCAGGCAGGCACCCCGTCCTCCGCCGCGGCGGGTGCGACCATCGCCTACACGTTCCTGGTGCAGAACACCGGCAACGTCACCCTGACGTCGGTGGGCGTCAGCGACCCGAAGGTGGGCGCGGCGTCCTGCCCGCTGACCACCCTGGCGCCGGGCGCGTCGATGACGTGCACGGCCACCTACACCCTCACCCAGGCCGACGTGGACGCCGGCGTGGTCGACAACACGGCCGCGGCGTCCGGCACCCAGCCCACCGGTGACCCGGTCACGGGCCGGGACTCCACGAGCACCCCGATCACCGCGGCGCCGTCCCTCCAGCTGGAGAAGCAGGCCGGTGTCCCGTCCGGGACGACGGCCGGCTCGACCATCCACTACACGTTCGTGGTGGAGAACACCGGCAACGTCACCCTCACCCTCCTGGAGGTCACGGACGCGCTCGTCGGCACCGTCTGCCCCGTGACGACGCTCGCCCCCGGGGTCACCACCACGTGCTCGGCGACCTACACGATCACCCAGGCCGACGTCGATGCCGGGCACGTCGTGAACGCCGCGACCGCGTCCGCGCAGCCGCCCTCCGGCGATCGCGTGACGGCGTCCGACGGCACGGACACCGCCATCGTCGCCGGACCCGGCATCGCGATCGACAAGCAGGCCGGCACCCCGACGGGTACGACAGCCGGCTCGACGATCGCCTACACCTTCGTCGTGACCAACCAGGGCAACGTGACCCTGCACGGCATCGTGGTGAACGATCCCACGGTCGGGACGGTGTCGTGCCCGGCCACCGTGCTCACGCCGGGGGCGGACATGACCTGCACGGCGACCTACGCCCTGACGCAGGCCGACGTGGACGAGGGGGAGGTGGACAACCTGGCGACCGTGTCCGGCACGCCGCCCACCGGCGCCGCGGTGACCGCCACCGACTCCACGCTGACCACGATCACGTCCCGCCCGGTGATCACCCTCGACAAGCAGGCCGGCACGCCGACGGGCACCCAGGCGGGTTCCACGATCGCCTACGCGTTCGTCGTGACGAACACCGGCAACGTCACCCTGCGCTCGGTGGGCATCACCGACCCGAAGGTCGGCGCCGCCTCGTGCCCGACGACGACGCTCGTCCCCGGGGCCTCCACCACCTGCACGGCGACCTACACGCTCACCCAGGCCGACGTGGACGCCGGACACGTCGCGAACAGCGCCTCGGTCGCCGGGACCCCGCCCTCGGGCGCCCCGGTGACGGCCGCCGACTCCACCGACACCCCGCTCGCCGCCTCGCCCTCGCTCACCCTGGACAAGCAGGCGTCCGCTCCCACCGGGAGGGCAGCGGGAGCGACGATCCAGTACTCCTTCGTCCTGCAGAACACCGGCAACGTGACGCTGTCGGCCGTGGACGTGACCGACGCGAAGGTGGGGGCGGTGTCCTGCCCTGTGACGACGCTGGCGCCGGGGGCGTCGACGACCTGCACGGCCACCTACACCCTCACGCAGTCCGACGTGGACGCGGGCGCGGTGACCAACTCCGCGACCGCGTCCGGGACCCCGCCGACCGGGAGCCCGGTGACGGCGACCGACTCGGTCACCTCGTCGATCGCGGCCTCGCCGGCGCTGACCCTCGACAAGCGGGCCGCGGCCCCGTCCGGGCACACCGCCGGGTCGACGATCGCCTACACGTTCGAGGTGGCGAACACCGGCAACGTGACCCTCACCACGGTGGGCGTGGCGGACGCGAAGGTCGGCACGGTGACCTGCCCGGCCACCACGCTGGCTCCGGGGGTGTCGACGACCTGCACGGCCACCTACACGATCACCCAGGCCGACGTGGACGCCGGGCACGTGCCGAACTCCGCGGTCGCGTCCGGCACGCCGCCGACGGGTGCGGCCGTGACGGGATCCGACGCCACGGACACCCCGATCACCGCGACGCCGTCCCTCACGTTCGAGAAGCAGGCAGGGACCCCGTCCGGCGCCACCGCCGGATCGACCATCGCGTACACGTTCGAGGTCACCAACACCGGCAACGTCACGCTGTCGGCGGTGGCCGTGACGGACGCGAAGGTGGGCGCGGTGACCTGCCCGGCCACCACGCTGGAACCGGGGGAGTCCACGACCTGTTCCGCCAGCTACGCGCTCACGCAGGCCGACGTGGACGCGGGACACGTCGACAACACCGCCTCGGTCGTGGCGACGCCGCCGTCCGGCTCGGCGGTGACGGGCTCGGACTCGACCACGACGCCGATCGCGTCGGCGCCGCAGCTGACGCTCGACAAGCAGGCCGCGACGCCGACCGGCACCGCCGCCGGCTCGACGATCGCCTACACCTTCGTCCTCCAGAACACCGGCAACGTCACCCTGGCCACGGTCGGCGTGACGGACGCGAAGGTCGGCGCCGTCAGCTGCCCCGTGACGACCCTCGCACCGGACGCGTCGACGACGTGCACCGCGACCTACGTGCTGACCCAGGCCGACGTGGACGCCGGGCACGTGGCGAACACCGCCACCGCCTCCGGCACCCCGCCGACCGGCGCCCCGGCGACCGCCCAGGACTCCACCGACACCCCGATCACGGCGGCCCCCGTCCTGACGCTCGACAAGCAGGCCGGGACGCCGACCGGCAGCACGGTTGGTTCGACGATCGCCTACTCGTTCGTGGTGGCCAACAACGGCAACGTGACCCTGTCCGCCCTGGGCGTCACCGACGCGAAGGTGGGCGCGGTCTCCTGCCCGGTGACGACGTTGGCGCCGGGGACTTCCACGACCTGTTCGGCGACCTACACGCTCACCCAGGCCGACGTGGACGCCGGGGTCGTCGACAACACGGCGACCGCGTCGGCCACGCCGCCGACGGGCGCGGCGCTGACCGCGTCCGACTCGACCTCGACACCGATCACGGCCTCCCCGTCCCTGACGCTGGACAAGCAGGCCGGGACGCCGTCCGGCACCGGCGCGGGCTCGACGATCGCCTACTCGTTCCTGGTCACGAACACCGGCAACGTGACGCTGTCCGCCGTGGGCGTCGCGGACGCGAAGGTGGGCACGGTCTCCTGCCCGGTGACGACGCTGGCCCCGGGGGCGTCCACCACCTGCACGGCCACCTACGCGCTCACCCAGGCCGACGTCGACGCGGGCCACGTGGAGAACACCGCCACCGCCACAGCCACCCCGCCGACGGGCGCGGCCGTGACCGGAACCGACAGCACCGACACCCCGATCGCCGCCACGCCGTCGATCACCCTCGACAAGCAGGCCGGCACCCCGACCGGCCAGGTCGCCGGCGCGACGATCGCCTACACGTTCGTGGTCGCCAACACGGGCAACGTGACCCTGTCGAACCTCGCGGTCACGGACCCGACCGTGGGCACGGTGACCTGCCCGGCCACGACCCTGGCGCCGGGGCAGTCGACGACCTGCGCGGCCACCTACGTCCTCACCCAGGCGGACGTGGACGCCGGCCAGGTCGTGAACACGGCCGCCGTCAGCGCTGCGACCCCGTCCGGCGGGACCGTCGGCGCGCAGGACGCGACCACCACCCCGATCACGGCGGCCCCGTCGTTGACCCTGGACAAGCAGGCGGGGACGCCGTCCGGGAACACCGCCGGTTCGACCATCGCGTACTCGTTCGTGGTGCAGAACACCGGCAACACCACCCTGGCCACCCTGTCGATCTCCGATCCGAAGGTGGGCACGGTGACGTGCTCGGCCACGACCCTGGCTCCGGGCCAGTCGACCACCTGCACGGCGACCTACGTGCTGACCCAGGCGGACGTCGACGCGGGCACCGTCCACAACGCGGCGTCCGCCACCGCCGCGCCACCGACGGGGGCGGCGGTCACGGCGACCGACGCCACCGACACCGCCATCACGGCGGCGCCGTCGTTGACCCTGGACAAGCAGGCCGGGACGCCGTCGGGGAACACCGCCGGGTCGACGATCGCCTACACCTTCGTCGTGGCCAACACGGGCAACGTGACCCTGGCTCCGATCGGAGTCACCGACCCCAAGGTGGGCGCGGTGGACTGCTCGGCCACCTCGCTGGCGCCCGGCGCGTCGACGACCTGTTCGGCGACCTACACCGTGACGCAGGCCGACGTCGACGCCGGCACCGTCGACAACACGGCGACGGCGTCCGGCACCCCGCCGACCGGTGACCCGGTCACCGCGGGTGACTCGACCAGCAGCACGATCGCTGCGGATCCGTCGCTCGTGCTGGACAAGCAGGCCGGGACGCCGTCGGGGAACACCGCGGGGGCGACGATCGCCTACACCTTCCTGGTCCAGAACACCGGCAACGTGACCCTGTCGACGGTCGGCATCGACGACCCGCTGCTGGGTCCCGTGTCGTGCCCGACCGCGACGCTGGCCCCCGGCGCCTCGACGACGTGCGCCGCGACCTACACGCTCACCCAGGCCGACATCGACGCCGGGCACGTGGCCAACAGCGCCACCGCCTCCGGGACGCCGCCGCGCGGCGCCGCGGTGACCGGCGTCGACGCCACCGACACCCCGCTGACCGCCGCTCCCGTGCTCACGCTGGACAAGCAGGCCGGAACGCCCTCGGGTGCCACGGCGGGTTCGACGATCGTCTACACGTTCCTGGTGGCGAACGCCGGCAACGTGACGCTGTCCGCGGTCGGGGTCGCCGATGCGAAGGTCGGGACGGTGGCCTGCCCGGCCGCCACGCTCGCCCCCGGAGCGTCGATGTCCTGCACGGCCACCTACACGCTCACCCAGACCGATGTGGACGCCCGTGCCGTGGTCAACACCGCGACCGCCTCGGCGGTCTCACCCGGGGGAGCGCCGCTCAGCGCGACCGACTCCACATCCACGACGATCACCGCTGCGGCGGCGCTCACGCTGGACAAGGCCGCCGGCACGCCGACCAGCCAGGTGGCCGGGGGAACGATCACCTACACCTTCCTGGTCACCAACACCGGCAACGTGACGCTCTCCTCGGTCGGCGTGGTGGACGCGAAGACCGGCCCGGTGACGTGCCCGCAGACCACCCTCGCGCCCGGTGCCGCCACCACCTGCACGGCGACGTACACGCTCACCCAGGCCGACGTGGACGCCGGACACGTGGCGAACACCGCGACCGCGTCCGGGACCTCGGCGGGGGGTGCGGCCCCGGCTGCCACCGACTCGACCGACACCCTGCTCACCCCGGCCCCTGCGCTCAGCCTGGACAAGCAGGCGGGCACGCCGTCCGGCAACAGCGCCGGCTCGACGATCCCGTACTCGTTCCTGGTCACCAACACCGGCACCGTGACCCTCTCCCCGGTCGGCGTCTCCGATCCGAAGGTGGGCGCGGTGTCGTGCCCGGCCACGTCGCTCGCGCCGGGGGCGTCCACCACCTGCACGGCGAGCTACACGCTCACGCAGGCCGACGTGGACGCCGGCGTCGTGGTGAACACGGCGACCGCCCACGGCAACCCGCCGGGCGGCGACCCGGGCTCGCCTGCCGACGACGCGACGGCGTCCAGCACGGCGACGACCCCGGTCGTGGCCGCCCCCGGGATCGACCTGGTCAAGACGGGCGTCGCGCGAGGCAGCCAGCCGGGCTCCCAGGTCGACTACAGCCTGCTGGTGACGAACACGGGCAACGTCACGCTGACCTCCGTCGTCGTCTCCGACCCGACGGTGGGCCCCGTGGACTGCCCTGTGACGGTGCTCGCCCCCGGCGCGTCGATGACCTGCTCGGCGAGCGACACGCTCACCCAGTCGGACGTGGACGCCGGCCGCGCCCACAACGAGGCGTCCGTGACCGGCACGCCCCCCGTGGGAAGCGCGGTCAGCGACACCGCAGCAGTCGACGTGCCGGTGACCCCCGGAGCGTTCATCAGGCTCGTCAAGCGGGCCGGCACGCCGTCCGGCGACACCGCGGGTTCGACCATCGACTACACCTTCGACGTGACCAACACCGGCAACGTGACGCTCAGCGACATCGAGGTGACCGACCCGAAGGTGGGCGCTGTCAGCTGTCCCGCCACGACCCTGGCAGCCGGGGCGTCCATGACCTGCACCGCGACCTACACCCTCACCACGTCAGACGTGGACGCGGGCACGGTGACCAACGTGGCGCGGGTGACCGGCCTTTCCCCGACCCGTGACCCCGCCGACGACGCCGACGAGGTCACGACGCCGCTGGCCCAGGTCCCGTCGGTGGCACTGGTGAAGAGCGCCGATGTCGCCTCGGACGTCCGGGCCGGTGACCTGATCAGCTACACCTTCCAGGTCACGAACACGGGCAACGTGACGCTGACCGGGCTGGCGGTCAGCGACCCGATGCTCGGAGCCATCACCTGCCCGTCGACCACGCTCGCCCCTGGCGCGGCGATGACCTGCACCGGCCCCGCCTACACGGTGACGAAGGCGGACGTCCGCCGCGGCCGGATCACCAACGAGGCGTCCGTCACCGGCTCGCTGTGCCCCGTCGACATGGGCCTGGTCGGGGTGCTGGCGGCGGACCCCTGCCGGGTGGTGGCCGCGAGCGCGTTCGCCGTGGTCACGACGGTGGCGAGCGACCAGGACGGTGACAACGACGGCGACGGGAACCTCGCCTACACCGGCTTCGGCGGCGGGCAGGGACTGCTCTACGGCGGCGGTATCCTCGCTGCGGGCGTGCTGCTGGTACTTGTCGGGCGGCGTCGCAAGGCATGAACAACGGACACTCAGGCCCACCAGTCGGTAGACCCAGGGAGATCATGAACATAAAGCTCATCGTCGGCGTCCTGCTCGCTCCGGTGCTCGTGGGCGCCCTCGCCGGATGTACGCAGGCAACGCCGACCCCGACCCCGACGGCCGTGTCGGTCGACCCGAGCCGGGTGTCTCCCACCGACCTGCCGACGCCGCCGGTCGTGAAGGACTCCCAGGGCGACGTGAAGGACCTGACGCTGGGCGAGTGCGCCACGGAGGCCGGCACCCAGAAGGTGTCCGGCTCGCTGACCTCGACGCTGCCCGACACGCAGGACTTCCTCGTCACCGTGAGCTGGACGACCGCCTCGGGTGACGTGATGGGACGGGGCTTCGCCGTCGTCCAGGACCTCGCCCCTGGCAAGACCGAGTCGTTCGAGATCACCGCCGACGTCGCCCCCGGCGCCACCCAGTGCGTCAAGGGCGTCGAGTACGGCACGATCAAGCGCTGACGTCGCGTCGCCGTCGACCGAGGAGGGGACGGTTCCTCTTTCGGTCCACGGTTCGTGAGGGCCACCCCGTCCTGACCGAGGACCACTGTTCCCGTCGAGGACCACGGCCCCGACAAGGGCTTTCGACGCGAACGATGGCCGTCAACGCCGGGCCGGCGAAGGCGGGATTAACCCTTGTTAACGCGGGTGCGCGTCCGGTTGATCGGCGTCCGGCCCAGAGTTTTCGAAAACTCCGGGGCCGCTCGAGCGCACGGTGGTCGTCGCACGCGGTCGTCGACGCCCCCATCCGGGAGCCTGGCACCCTGCTGACTAGTGGAAACGCTCTCGACGGGGTGTGGCCCGGGCCCGCGGAACCCCGTCCGACTAGGACAAACGCCGTCCCAAGGGGTGGACGCGGGTCCCCCCGACGGGGACGGAGTCACCCGCGCGGGTCTCGTTAGGCTCCGCTCCGGTCGATCGACGACTCGCCGGAGGGGTCCCGGGCGGGTCCTGACCACCGCCATCGTGCCGGGGACCCGTGGCTGAGAGCTGAGGACATGGCGCACTACGGGACCAGGAAGGCGATCTCTGCGCTGCTGGCGCTGCCCCTGACGCTGGGGCTGGCACTGTCCGGGCCGACCACGGCAGCGACCGCTGCCACCGGCGACCTGGTCTGCGGCAACGGCTACGTCTACGCGGTGCGAGACGGCGGCGCGAACGTCACGGAGAACGGTGACCTGATCCGGGTCAACACCTCGACCGGGGCCGCGTCCGCGATCGGCAACTTCGCCAGCGGCACCACGGTCAAGCTGAACGCGCTGGGGATCTCCGGCGACGGCGGGACGGCCTACGCGATCAGCGACGCGGCGTCCGGGTCGGCCACCGTCTACACCTGGAAGAACGCGACCGGGGCGACCACGTCCACGCCGATCACCGGCCTGAACAGCTCGCTCGTCACGATCAAGGCGGGCGCGGTCGACCCGTCCACGGGCGCCTACTGGCTCGGTGCCGGCGTCGGCTCGACAAGCGGCGAGGCCTTCTACCTGTACAAGGTCGACCTCTCGAGCGGCAAGGCCGTGCTGGCCGCCACGACCACCTGGCTGGGCAAGAACGCCGACATGGCCTTCGACGCGAAGGGGAACCTGTACCTGGCGGTCTCGTCCACCGCCGAGGCGGGGGCACTGCGCGAGATCAAGGCCGGCGACCTGAGCGGCACCAACCCGACCTACACGACCCTGGCCAACAACCTGCCGAAGAGCCAGTACCCGGGGGTGGCCTTCGCGTCCGACGGCTACCTGTACATGTCGCTGAGCGGCTCGACCTACTCCACGCTGTACAAGTTCAACCCGACCAGCGGCGCCAGCGTCTCCTCGCAGGAGATCACCTCCTACGGGCGCTTCTTCGCCGACCTGGGCTCCTGCGCGACCCCGACCGTGATGGACGCGGTCAAGAAGAAGGTCGTCGACCGCAAGGCGTCCGGCGACCAGTTCACGGTGTCGCTGTCCGGGAACGGTGTGCCCGCCACCGCCACCGCCACCACGACGGGCACGAACACCACCGTGGCGACCGACTCGGTCCTCGTGCTGCCGGGGCTCACCTACACGGTGGCCGAGGCCGCGTCCGGGACGACCACGCTGAGCAACTACGTGAGCACCTACGACTGCGTGAACGCCAACACCGGCCTGTCCTTCGCCTCCGGATCGGCCACGTCCGCGACCGTCACGATGCCCACGACCGGCTCGGACGGGCAGGGCGCGTACATCACCTGCACGTTCACCAACGAGGTGAAGAACCCGCAGATCACGCTCACCAAGACCGCGACGGGGACGCCGACGAAGGCGGGCAACACGATCTCCTACAGCTTCACGGTCGCGAACACCGGCAACCGGGACCTGACCGCGGTGGCGCTCACCGACAACCTGCTCACCGGCGTCAGCTGCCCTGCGACGACCCTCGCGGTCGGCAAGTCGATGACCTGCACGGCCAACGCCTACACCGTCACGCAGGCGGACGTCGAGGCGGGCAAGGTCGTCAACACCGCCTCCGTCGCCGCGTCCCCGCCGAGCGGTGAGGGTTCCGCCGGCTCGGTCACCGATTCCGACAAGGTCACCGTCACCATCGCGCAGACCGCCACGCTGAAGATCGTCAAGAGCCTGTCGAGCGGCAACCCGTTCCGGGCCGGCGACCAGCTGACCTACGGCTTCACCATCACCAACACCGGCAACGTGGCGGTGACCGGTGTGGGGGTGGACGACACCCTGCTCACCGGTGAGGCCTGCGCGGCCACCACCCTCGCGCCGGGCGCGTCCACGACCTGCACGGCCGGCGCCTACACCGTCACCGCGGCCGACGTCACCGCGGGCAAGGTGGTCAACACCGCGGCTCCGACCGGCAGCAGCGTTTCCGGCAGCCCGTCCACCGACTCCGACTCGACCACGACGGTGACGACGAAGATCGGCACCCCGCCCGCCGCCACGGGCGACACGAAGACCACCAAGCAGAACATTGCGACCACCGTGAACCCGCTGGCGAACGACACGGCCGGCGTTTCCGGCACCGGCACCGTCGGCGCGCTCGATCCCACCTCGGTGGTCCTGGTCGCGGGCAGCGGCGACACCGTCAGCAACGGCGGCAGGAAGCTGGTCAACTCCGACGGCACCTACGAGGTCGACGCCGCCACCGGCGTGGTCACCTTCACCCCGGCGTCCAACATCGCCCGCATCGCGAAGGCCATCACCTACCAGGTCACCGACTCGACCTTCGGCCTGACGGCCACCAGCGGGATCATCATCACGATCACCCCGATCACCCCGACCGCCGCCGCCGACTCGGCCACCACCGCCTACCGGACACGGGTCACCTTCGGCATCCTCGGCAACGACGCGGCCGGCGACGTGAGCGTCCCGCTCGTCGCTGCCAGCGTGGTGTTCACCGCCAGTGGCACCGACACCCTCACCACCGCCCAGGGCACCTACAGCGCCGACGACTCCGGAAACGTCACCTTCACCCCGGCCGCCGGCTTCACCGGCACCACCACCGCCGTGCCGTACAGCGTCGCGGACGCCAACGGGACGGTCGCGACGGCGAACCTCACCGTCACCGTCGCGAAGCCGCCGGCCCCGTCCGCGTCGGACGACAGCGGCTCCGGCCTGCAGGGGAGCCCGGTCACGGTCACCCCGGTCACCAACGACACTGCCGGTGGCAAGGCCACGCTGGACGCGACCACGGTCGTCCTCAAGAAGTCGGACGGGAGCTACGCCCAGACCCTCGTCGTCGCAGGCAAGGGCACCTGGACGGTGAACGCCGACGGCACGGTCACGTTCGCGCCGCTGCCCGGCTTCACCGGCTCGGTCACTGCGCCGTACCGGATCGCCGACGAACTCGGCCAGACCGCGACCGCCACCGTCACGGTGACCATCACCGGCGTGACGCCGGTCGCCGCCGCGGACACCAACCACGCCCCGTACGGCACCGCCTCCGTCGACACCGACGTCCTGGCCAACGACACCGCCGGCGACGGCAGCGTCCCGCTGGTCAAGGGTTCGGTCGTGTTCAGCGACGGTTCCACCACGCTGACCAACGCTGACGGCACGTACACCGTCGACACCGCCACCGGCCACATCGCCCTCGCCTCGGCGTCCGGCTTCACCGGCACGGCCACCCCGGTCACCTACCGGGTCGCCGACACCAACGGCACCACCACCACGGCCACCCTCACCGTGACGATCGGAGCGCCGCCGTCGGCGGCGAAGGACGCGGCGACCACTCCCCAGAACACCCCGGTGACGTTCGACCCGCTCGCCAACGACGAGGCCGGCACCGATGGGGCGGGCCACTCCGGCACGCTGGTCGCCACCTCGGTGGGGTTCACCGGCGCCGGCGTGACCGACGCCGGCAGGACGGTCGTGCTCGCCGGCAAGGGCACGTTCTCGATCAACGCCACCACGGGCGCCATCACCTTCGCCCCGGACGCCGGCTACACCGGCACCACGCCGGAGGTTCCCTACGCCGTCACCGACAGATTCGGCAACGTCGCGGCCTCCACCGTGAAGGTCACCGTCACCCCGATCGTCCCCGATGCGAAGGACGACACCAACCACGCCCCCTACGGCACCGCGTCGGTGGCCACCGACGTCGTCGCCAACGATGTCGCGGGCGCGGTCGGCGTCCCGCTGGTCCCCGCCGGCATCACCTTCGCCGACGGCACGACGACGCTGGCCACCGTCGACGGCACCTGGACGATCGACGCGGCCCACCCGGGGCAGATCAGCTTCGCGCCGGCCAGCGGCTTCAGCGGCACGGCCTCGGCGGTCAGCTACGTCGTCGCCGACACGAACGGCACCACCGACACCGCGACCCTGACCGTGACCATCGGCCAGCCGCCGGTGGCCAGCCCGGACGTCGCGTCCACCCCGCAGGACGTGGACGTCACGGTCGACCTCCTCGGCAACGACGCCGCCGGCTACGACGGCACCGCAGCCGGCGGCCTCGGCAACCAGGGGACGAAGCTCCCCGCCTCGGTGGTGTTCACGTCCTCCGACGCGACGAACGCCGGCCGGACGCTGGTCGTCCCCGGCGAGGGCACGTACACGATCGCTCCGGCGACGGGCGCGGTCACGTTCGACCCCGAACCGGCGTTCACCGGCACCGCCACTGCGGTCGGCTACCGGTTCACCGACAGCTTCGGCAACACCGCTGCCTCGACGGTGACGATCACCGTGGCGGCGATCACGCCGTCCGCCGACCCGGACACCACCCACACGCCGTATCGCACGCCGGTGACCACGACCGTGCTGGCCAACGACTCCGAGGGCGCCGCCTCGGCGCCGCTGCAGCCGGGCACCGTCACCCTCACCACCGCGGGCAGCACCGATGCCGGCAAGACCCTGGTCGTGGCCGGCGAGGGCACGTGGGCGGTCAAGGCCGACGGCGCGATCACCTTCTCGCCCGCGAACGGTTTCAGTGGCGTCGCCCTGGTCGCCTACCAGGTGCTCGACGAGAACGGGACGCCGGCGTCCGCCACGCTGACCGTGACGGTCGGCACCCCGCCGACCGCCGCCGACGACTCCGGCACCACGCCCCAAAACGTGGACATCACCCTGAGCGTCCTGTACGGCGACCACGCCGGTGACGACGGCGCGGGCATCACCGGCACACTGGACCCGGCCTCCGTGCGGTTCACCGCGGCGGCGGCCATGCACGGCGGTCGCACCCTGGTCACGTCCGAGGGCACGTGGACGATCGATGCCGCCGCAGGCACCGTCACCTTCGACCCGGACACGTCCTGGACCGGCACCACGGCGGCCGTGGGGTACGAGGTCACCGACAGCTACGGGAACCCCGCGACCGCGGGCATCCGGGTCACCGTCACCCCGGTCGTCCCTCTCGCCCACGACGACAGCGCCTCGACCGCCTACCGGACGCCGGTCACCGTCCCGGTGCTGACCAACGACCTCGAGGGCGCGGCCTCCGCGCCGCTCGACCCGACGTCCGTCGTCATCACCACCACGGGCGCGGACGCGGACGGCAAGGGGCTGGAGAACGGCGACGGGACGTGGTCGGTGAACGGGACCTCGGGGAAGGTCACCTTCGCCCCGAAGGAGGGGTTCACCGGCGACGCCGTGATCACCTACCGGGTGGCTGACGCCAACGGCACCACGACGTCCGCCACGGTGACCGTGACCGTGCACAGCCCCGCGGCCCCGACCGCGGTGGACGACACGGACGCCACGCCGTACCTCACCGCCGTCACCACGCCGGTGCTGGCCAACGACACCGCGGGCGGCCTGGCCGCCCTCCAGACCGGCAGCGTGGTGCTGACCGGTGCCGGGGCGAGCCCCGACGGCAGGACCCTGACGAACGCCGAGGGCACGTACACGGTGAACGCGAGCGGAACGGTCACCTTCACCCCGGCGTCCGGCTTCAGCGGGACGGCCACGGCGGTCACCTACCAGGTGAGCGACGAGCTCGGGCAGACCGGCACGGCCACGCTGACCGTCACCGTCGGCACCCCTCCGGCAGCGGTCGACAACACGGCCACCACGCTGCAGGGCATCCCGGTGACGATCGCCGAACTCGGCAACGACACCCCAGGCACGGACGGCGCCGGCACGTCCGGCACGCTGACCAAGACGTCGGTGGAGTTCACCTCCGCTTCCGCGACGGACGGCGGCAGGACGCTGGTCGTCGCCGGTGAGGGCACCTGGACGATCGCAGCGAACGGCCAGGCGACCTTCACGCCGCTGCCGGCCTTCACCGGCACGACCACGGCCGTCGGCTACCGGGTCACGGACAGCTTCGGCAACACCGCGTCCGCCGCGCTCACCGTGACCGTGACCGGCGTCAGCCCGGTCCTGGTCGCCGACAACGGTCACGAGCCGTACGGCACCCCGGTCGTCGTCGACGTGCTCGACAACGACACCCCCGGCGACCCGGCCGTCCCGCTGGACCCGACCACCGTCGTGATCACCGACCCGGCTGCGGCCGTCGGCGGCCGGACGCTGGTCACCGACGACGGCACCTGGACGGTCAACGCGACGACCGGCGTGATCACGTTCACCCCGGCGGACGGGTTCTCCGGCACGCCCGACCCGGTCACCTACGCCGTGTCCGACGACAACGGCACCACGCGGACCACGACGGTCACCGTCTCGGTCGGCAACCCGCCGGAGGCGGACAACGACTCCGCCGTCACCCCGCACGACACGACCGTGACGCTCAGCCCTCTGGGCAACGACACCGCCGGCGACGACGGGGACGGGGTGCCCGGCACCCTCGACAAGGCGTCCGTCGTGTTCACGCCCGCTGCCGCGACCGACGGCGACCACACGCTGGTCATCGCCGGCCAGGGCACCTGGACGATCGACCCGGCCACCGGCACGGTCAGCTTCGACCCGCTGCCGTCCTTCACCGGCGCGAGCACGTCCGTGCAGTACCAGGTGACCGACAGCTTCGGCCACGACACCACCGCGTACCTGACGGTGACCGTCGGCGCGGCGTCGAAGGCCGTCGACGACTCGGCCACGACCCCGCAGAACGTGACGGTCCAGATCGCCACCCCGCTGGCCAACGACACGGCCGGCGACGACGGCGCGGGCGTCCCGGGCACGCTGGATCCGACGTCCGTCGTCCTCACCTCGGCGGACGCCACCCACTCGGGCAGGACCCTGGTCGTCGACGGTGAGGGCACCTGGACGATCGACCCGGTCACCGGCGTCCCGACGTTCGACCCGGACGCGGACTTCGTCGGCACCACCACCGCGGTGCAGTACGCGGTCACCGACAGCCACGGCACCACCGCGAAGGCCTCCTGGACGATCGTCGTCACCCCGATCACCCCGACCGCGGACGACGACACCAACCACGCGCCCTACGGCACGCTGTCGGTCACCACCACGGTGCTCGACGGCGACCTCCCCGGTGCCGCCTCGGCCCCGCTGGTGCCGGGCAGCGTGGTGATCACCACGGCCGGCGTATCGGCCGACGGCAAGACCCTGGTCGTGGACGACGAGGGCACCTGGACGGTGCACGCGGACGGCACGATCACCTTCGCGCCCGAGACCGGCTTCCATGGCGAGGCGACCCCGGTCGACTACACGGTCAGCGACCAGAACGGCACCACGGCGTCCGCAACGCTCACGGTGACGATCGGCGAGCCGCCGGCCGCAACGGACGACTACCCGACCACGCCGCAGGGCGTCCCGGTGACGTTCGACCCGCTGGCCAACGACCTCGCCGGCGACGACGGCACGGGCACCCCGGGTCGCGGCACGCTGGTCCCGACCACTGTCGTGTTCACCTCGCCG
This sequence comes from Propionicimonas sp., assembly GCF_049840635.1. Classification (GTDB taxonomy): domain Bacteria; phylum Actinomycetota; class Actinomycetes; order Propionibacteriales; family Propionibacteriaceae; genus Propionicimonas. Next base: position 651,541 of record NZ_JASGKL010000005.1, on the reverse strand, counting down.
GACGCCACCAATGGTGGCAGGACCCTGGTGATCGCTGACAAGGGCACCTTCACCATCGACCCGGTCACGGGTGCGGTCACCTTCACCCCGGACGCGACGTTCGAGGGCACCGTCCCCGCGGTGACGTACGAGGTGACCGACAGCTTCGGCAACCCGACCACGGCGAAGATCCACGTGACCGTCGCCGAGATCATCCCGACCGCTGCCAACGACACCGCCACCACGCCGGCGAACACCCCGGTCACGCTGACGGTGCTCGGCAACGACACCGCCGGGGCGGCGTCCGCGCCGCTGTCGGCCGGCAGCGTGGTGATCACGGCCGACGGTGCGAGCGCGAACGGCAAGACCCTGGTCACGACCCAGGGCACGTGGAAGGTGAACGGCAGCGGGACGGTCACGTTCACCCCCGCCGACGACTTCACCGGCACGACCGATCCCGTGCAGTACCGGGTGGCCGACGCCAACGGCACCCCCGCGGTTGCGACCATGACGGTGACGGTGGGCGGGCTGCCGACGGCGCTGGACGACAGCGGCACGACGCTGCAGAACGTGGACATCACCCTCTGCCCGCTGTGCAACGACACCGCCGGCGACGACGGGGCCGCGCGCAGGGGCACGCTGGACGCGGGCTCGCTCGGGTTCACGTCCGCCGCCGCCACCCACGGGGGCACGACCCTCGTGGTGGCCGGCGAGGGCACCTGGACGGTGAACGACGACGGCACGGTCACCTTCGACCCTGAGCCGGCGTTCACCGGAGTGGCGACCCCGGTCGACTACGAGGTGACCGACAGCTTCGGGAACTCGGTCAGCGCCACGATCACCGTCACGGTGACCCCCGTGGTTCCGGAGGCGGCCACCGACAGCGGCTCGGGCGCCTACGACACGCCGGTGACGATCAACCTGCTCGGCAACGACGTCCCCGGTGACGACTCGGCGCCGCTGGTCGCGTCCAGCGTGGTGTTCACCTCACCGGACGCGACGGACGGCGGCAGGACGCTCGTGGTCGCGGGCGAGGGGACCTGGAGGGTGAACCCGGACGGCTCGGTCACGTTCACCCCGGTGGCCGGCTTCACCGGTACGACGACGCCGGTCGCCTACGAGGTCGCCGACACCAACGGCGTGGTGACCACCAGCACGGTGACCGCGGTGATCGCGGCCGGACCGGCGGCGAGCGCCGACCAGGTGAAGGGCACCGAGCCCGACCAGCCGGTGGTCATCGACGTGATCGGCAACGACACCGGGGGCAGCGGCTGCACGCTCCTGGCCACCTCGGTGGTGCTCCTCGTCGGCGATCCCGCTCGGGAGGTCACGTCGCTCACGGTGGACGGAGAGGGCCGCTGGGTGGCGAAGAGCGACGGCACCCTGGTGTTCACCCCGGAGTCCGGCTTCCACGGCTGGACCAGCTGGGTGGGCTACCGGGTCACGGACAGCTGCGGGAACCCGACGTCGGCGCAGGCCCGTGCCTGGGTCCCCAATGCGGCCGCGTCCGACTCCGACAGCTCGTCCGGCAGCGACTCGCTGGCGTACACCGGTGCCGAGGTCGGCGGAGCGCTCGGCCTGGGCCTCGCCCTGCTGGTCGCCGGCGTCGCCCTGGTGGCCTGGCGCCGCCGCCGCACCGCCTGACGCCGCCGAGGAGATCCCGGGTCAAGCCCGGGATGACAGCACTGCCACTCTGTCATCCCCGCGAAGGCGGGGATCTCGGCGGCGGTGCGGCCTCGTGGGGGTTCGAGATCCCGGGTCAAGCCCGGGATGACGGGGGAGGCGACTGTGTCATCCCCGCGAAGGCGGGGATCTCGTGGACGGTGGCGTCTCGTGGGGGTTCGAGATCCCGGGTCAAGCCCGGGATGACGGGAGAGGCGACTGTGTCATCCCCGCGAAGGCGGGGATCTCGTGGACGGTGGCGTCTCGTGGGGGTTCGAGATCCCGGGTCAAGCCCGGGATGACGTGGGGAGGCGACTGTGTCGTCCCGCCCTCTTTCCTTGTCATCCCCGCGAAGGCGGGGATCTCGTAGACGGTGGGGTCTCCTGCGGTTCGAGATCCCGGGTCAAGCCCGGGATGACGGGAGAGGCGACTGTGTCATCCCCGCGAAGGCGGGGATCTCGGGGTCGGTGCCGTCTCGTGGGGTTCGAGATCCCGGGTCAAGCCCGGGATGACAGCGAAGGGTGGTGGTGAACGGTCCCTGAGGAGCGGCGGGGTGAGGGACGAGCCCCGCCGCGTCACGAAGGGCCGCCGTCTCGGTGGATCGGGAGGGCGCCGGTGCCGGCGTCGTGGCGGCTTGCACGACGAGCCGGTGTCGGTGGCGCTGGGTAAGGTGTGCCGGTGATCCTGAGCGGCCTGGTCGACCTCGTCGGCGGCGAACCGGTCCTGGCTGAAGCCATCGCCGACGCGCGGTCCGGACGCGTCCCCGCGCTCGACCTCACGCTGCCCGACGCGGTCCGTCCGCTGTTCGTCGCGGCGCTGGCCGCGCAGACCGCCCGTCCGCTGCTGCTGGTCACCTCCACGTTCCGGGAGGCGGAGGCAGCGACGGCCGCGCTCGGCTCGCTGCTGGGTGCGGACGACGTCGCCTACTACCCGGCCTGGGAGACGCTCCCGCACGAGCGGCTCAGCCCGCGCTCGGACACCGTCGGACGCCGGCTCGCTGTGCTGCGCCGACTGGTCGGCAACGACGAGCTGCCCGCGCCGCGCGTGGTGGTCGCGCCGGTCCGCTCCGTCCTGCAGCCGCAGGTGAAGGGCCTCGCCGACCTCCTGCCTGTGACCCTTGTCGCCGGCCACGACTACGACCTCGCCGAGGTCGCGCAGGGACTGGTGGACGCCGCCTACATCCGCGTCGACCTGGTCGAGCGGCGCGGCGAGTTCTGCGTCCGCGGCGGCATCATCGACCTGTTCCCGCCGACGCTCGAGCACCCCGTCCGGATCGACTTCTTCGGTGACACCGTCGAGGAGATCCGGCCCTTCGCCGTGGCCGACCAGCGCTCCTTCGACACCACGCTGGACGAGGTCGTCGCGTCGCCCTGCCGCGAGCTCCTGATCACCGACGACGTGCGGGCGCGCGCGGCCGAGCTCGCCGCGACCCAGCTCAACGAGCCCGGCAACCTCGGGGAGTTGTTCGAACGGATCGCCAACGGCCACGCCGTGGACGGCATGGAGTCGCTCGCGCCGGTCCTCGTCGACGGGCTGGAACTCCTGATCGACGTGCTGCCGGCGAACACGCAGGTGCTGCTGTCCGATCCCGAACGCATCCGGGCTCGCGCGCACGAGCTCGTCGTCACCAGCGAGGAGTTCCTGCACGCGTCCTGGGCCGCGGCCGCCGAGGGTGGCAGGGCGCCGATCGACCTCGGCGCGTCCGCCTACCGCAGCCTCGCCGACGTCCGCGCGCACGCCCTCGAACTCGGCCAGTCGTGGTGGAGCCTCTCGCCGTTCAGCGCCGGGGAGGACGTCGCGCCGGACGCGACGTCGGGAGCCCCGGTGGGGGAGCGCATCGACTTCGGCGTCCCCACCCGGACGCTGGAGGCCACCGAGGCCCCGGTCTGGCGCGGTGACACCGAGGCGGCGGTGGCGACGATCCGCGCGTCGGTCGCCGCCGGCCGCCGGACGGTCCTGGTCGCCGACTCCACCGGCCTCGCCTCCCGCATGGAGGAGGTGCTGAAGGGCGCGGACATCCCGGTCACCCGCCCCGACGAGCTCACCGGGCCGCCGCCCAGCGGGCTGGCGTGCATCGTCCGCGCCGAGCTGCGCCACGGCTTCAGCCTGCCCACGATCGGGCTGGAGCTGTTCACCGCCGGAGACCTGTCCGGGCAGCGTGAGGCCGACAAGGCGTCCCGCAAGATGCCGGCCCGGCGCAAGAACCAGATCGACCCCCTCGAACTCAGCCCCGGTGACGCGGTCGTCCACGAGACCCACGGCGTGGGGCGGTACGTCGAGATGGTCCAGCGGACGGTGGCCGGCGCCACCCGCGAGTACCTGGTCGTCGACTACGCGCCGTCCAAGCGCGGCCAGCCCGGCGACCGGCTGTACGTCCCGATGGACCAGCTGCACCTGGTCACCCGGTACGTGGGCGGGGAGAGCCCGACCCTGGACAAGCTCGGCGGCGCCGACTGGACCAAGCGCAAGTCGCGGGCCCGCAAGGCCGTCCGCCAGATCGCGGCCGAACTGATCAAGCTGTACGCAGCGCGGCAGGCGTCCCGGGGGTTCGCGTTCAGCCCCGACACGGTCTGGCAGGGCGAACTGGAGGACGCGTTCGCCTACGTCGAGACGCCCGACCAGCTGGCCGCGGTCACCGAGGTCAAGCACGACATGGAGCAGCTCGTCCCGATGGACCGGCTGATCTGCGGCGACGTGGGCTACGGCAAGACCGAGATCGCGGTGCGGGCGGCGTTCAAGGCGGTGATGGACGGCAAGCAGGTCGCCGTCCTCGTCCCAACGACCCTCCTCGTCCAACAGCACCAGGCCACGTTCGCCGACCGGTACGCGGGTTTCCCCGTGACCGTCGCCGCGTTGAGCCGCTTCTCCACCGACGCCGAGAAGAAGAAGGTGATCGCCGGGATCGCGGACGGCGGCGTGGACGTGGTCGTCGGCACCCACGGCCTGCTGGCGCAGGACGTGGCGTTCAAGGACCTCGGCCTGGTCATCATCGACGAGGAGCAGCGGTTCGGCGTCGAGCACAAGGAGCAGCTGAAGAAGCTGCGGCTCAACGTCGACGTGCTGGCCATGTCTGCCACGCCGATCCCTCGGACGCTGGAGATGGCGATCACCGGCATCCGTGAGATGAGCGTGATCGCCACGCCGCCGGAGGAGCGGCACCCCGTCCTCACCTTCGCCGGACCGTACGACGCGAACCAGGTGCGGGCCGCGATCCGCCGCGAGCTCGCCCGCGAGGGCCAGGTGTTCTTCATCCACAACCGGGTGCAGAGCATCGAGAAGACCGCCCAGCAGCTGGCGGAGCTCGTCCCGGAGGCCCGGATCGCCGTCGCGCACGGCCAGATGAACGAGCACGCGCTCGAGCAGGTGATGGTCGACTTCTGGGAGCGGCGCGCGGACGTGCTGGTCTGCACGACCATCGTCGAGGCCGGGCTCGACATCTCCACGGCCAACACGCTGCTGATCGAGCGGTCCGACCTGCTCGGCCTCTCCCAGCTGCACCAGCTCCGTGGCCGGGTCGGACGCGGCCGCGAGCGCGGCTACGCCTACCTCTTCTACCCCCCGGAGAAGCCGCTCACCGACACCGCGCACGACCGGCTGGCCACGATGGCAGCCCACACCGACCTGGGCGCCGGCATGGCGATCGCGATGAAGGACCTCGAGATCCGTGGCGCGGGCAACCTGCTCGGCGGCGAGCAGTCCGGCCACATCGCGGAGGTCGGCTTCGACCTGTACATCCGGCTGGTGGGGGAGGCGGTCGCGGACTTCCGGGGCGAGGAGGCCGAGCCCGAGCCGGAGATGCGGATCGAGCTCCCGGTGGACGCCCACCTGCCCGGCGACTACATCGAGTCCGAGCGGCTGCGGCTGGAGATGTACAAGCGGCTGGCCGCGGTGGCGGCCGACGCCGACATCGCTGCGGTCAGGGACGAACTGCTGGACCGTTACGGCCCGCTGCCCGCCCCGGTGGAGGCGCTGCTGGCGGTCGCGTCCTTCCGGCTGCAGGCCCGCCGGCACGGCGTCCACGAGGTGGTCGCGCAGGGGAACATGATCCGTTTCGCCCCGGCCGACCTGCCCGAGTCGGCTCAGCTGCGGGCGTCCCGGCTGTACCCCGGATCGCAGTACCGCAAGGTGCAGCAGGTCCTGCTGGTGCCGCGCCCGGTCACGCGCCCGATCGGCGGAGCGCCGGTCACGGACGCACCGTTGCTCGCGTGGGCGGCCAAGGTGATGGCCGACGTCTTCACCCCCGTCGCCAGCGGGTAGGATCGCGCAGGCGGGCCGTCCGCCAGGTCGGGCGGGACGGGCCGGAACCGGATCGTGATGGGACGGAAGATGAAACTGAAGCTCGCGGCACTGGCCACGACGGGAGTGCTGGCGCTCACGGGCTGCGCGACCGGCAACCCGCAGATCGCCGCCTACGTGAACGGGACGCCGATCAGCCAGGCGCAGGTAGACGGCCCGGCGCAGGCGCTCGCCAACGCGAGTTCGGACACTGCCGACACGGGCAGTGCCTTCAGCGCGACCGTGCTGTCGATCATGATCCAGAGCAAGGTGGCGGCCGCGGCTGCGGCCGCGGACCCCTCGCTCGCCGTCACGCAGGAGAAGCGCGACTCCGAGATCGCGGGCAACGAGACGCTCGCGGCGCTGGTGAAGGACCCGGCGGCGACCGATTTCATCAACGACTACGTCGAGGCGAGCCTGATCGTCAGCACCGACGCGGGGAAGGCGGCGTTCACCAAGCAGTTCGCCGCGACGTCGGTGGACCTGAACCCGCGCTTCGGCACCTGGGACCCGACCCAGTTCTCGATCGTCGACGGCAGCAACGGCTCGTTGTCGTCCGAGGCCCCGATCAAGCAGGAGTGAGCGAGCTCGAACGCCTCGTGGCGGTGATGCACCGCCTCCGTTCGGGCTGCCCGTGGGACGCGGAGCAGACGCACCTGACCCTGGTCCGCTACCTGGTCGAGGAGACGCTCGAGGTTGTCGAGGCGATCGAGGCTGGCACGGACGAGCACCTGGCCGAGGAGCTGGGTGACCTGCTGCTGCAGGTCGTGTTCCACGCCGAGATCGCCGCGGAGGACGGTCGCTTCGACATCGAGGACGTCGCCCGCCGGATCGCGGACAAGCTGGTCTCCCGGCACCCCTACGTGTTCGGTGACGGTGCGGTGCCCGACGACCTGGTCGGGTCCTGGGAGCGGGCGAAGGCCGTCGAGAAGTCGCGCGCGTCCGCGCTGGACGGGATCCCGGAGCAGCTGTCCGCCCTCACCCGCGCCCACAAGGTGCTGGTCCGGGCCCGCAGCCACGGCCTACCGCCGGAGTCGCTCGGCGTCCACGCCACCGAGGTTCCGGCGGACGCCCTCGGCGGGGAGTTCCTCGCCCTGGTTGCCCGCGCCGAGGCCCTCGGCCTCGACCCCGAGCAGGAGGCCAGGTCCGCCCTGCGCGCCCTGGAGTCCCGCGTCCAGTCCGCCGAGTCGCAGGCCTGACCCGGAGATCCCGGGTCAGCGTCTATGGAGTGCGTCCGACCGGTCATGACGTGATCCGGCCACTCTGCTCGTCCCTTCCGCACCACTGGTCACTCTTCGGCCCGCTTATGGCTGGATCGCGTCATGCGTGTCCGTCCGCGAGGCCATCGTGCGACCCGGTGGGCTGACTCCGGCCGCGGCCAAGCAGGTGGTGGACGTGACCCGTCTCGCTGCCACCCTGACGTGATCCGGCCGTTCGGGGCGCATGCCGTAACGGGTGGGACGAGTGGGATGGACAGAGGGGCGGAATCGCGCCATGGATGACGTGGGGCGTGCGCTGGTTGACGGTCCCTGAGGAGCGGCGGGGCGAGGGACGAGGCCCGCAGCGTCACGAAGGGCCGCCGCCACGAGCGTGTCCGCGCGCAGGACTTCGCGCACATCCGGCCACGGTTCGTTGGCGCGCTGTTCACCCTTCCACCTTGCTCCCCGCGGGAGCTGTGCAGGGCGCCTGCCGGTAGGGTAGGGACCGTTGACCACATCGTCTGAAAGGCATGAATAGTGGCAAGTATCGAATTCGTAGACGCCCGCCAGATCCTCGATTCGCGCGGCAACCCGACCGTCGAGGTGCAGGTCGTCCTCGACGATGGCTCCGAGGGCCGCGCGGCGGTTCCGTCCGGTGCCTCCACCGGTGCCTTCGAGGCTGTCGAGCTGCGTGACGGCGATGCCGCGCACTACGGCGGCAAGGGCGTGCTGAAGGCCGTCGAGAACGTGATCGAGCAGATCGCGCCCGAGGTCATCGGCATGGAGGCGGACGAGCAGCGCCTGCTCGACCAGGCCATGATCGAGCTGGACGGCACCGACAACAAGGCCAAGCTCGGCGCGAACGCCATCCTCGGCGTCTCGCTGGCCGCAGCGCACGCCGCCGCGGAGTCCGCCGGCCTGCCGCTGTACCGCTACATCGGCGGCCCGACCGCCAACCTGCTCCCGGTCCCGATGATGAACATCCTCAACGGTGGGTCGCACGCCGACTCCAACGTCGACATCCAGGAGTTCATGATCGCCCCGATCGGCGCGGCGACCTTCGCCGAGGCGCTCGAGATGGGCGCCGGCGTCTACCACGCCCTGAAGGCCGTGTTGAAGGCGCGTGGCCTCGCTACCGGCCTCGGCGACGAGGGCGGCTTCGCCCCGAACCTGGACAGCAACGCCGAGGCGCTCGACCTGATCGTCGAGGCGATCGGCAAGGCCGGCTTCAAGGCGGGCTCCGACGTCGCGCTGGCGCTGGACGTGGCCGCGTCCGAGTTCTACGAGGATGGCAAGTACTCGTTCGAGGGCGGGCACAAGCAGGCCGCCGAGATGATCGAGTACTACGAGAAGCTCGTCGCCGACTACCCGCTGGTCTCGATCGAGGACCCGCTGAACGAGGAGGACTGGGACGGCTGGGGCGCCATCACCAAGGTGCTCGGCGAGAAGGTGCAGCTCGTCGGTGACGACCTGTTCGTGACCAACGTGACGCGCCTCCAGCGCGGCATCGACGCGAAGACGGCCAACTCGCTGCTCGTGAAGGTGAACCAGATCGGCTCGCTCACCGAGACGATCGACGCCGTCACGCTGGCCCACCGCAGCGGCTACTCCACGATGATGAGCCACCGCTCCGGCGAGACCGAGGACACCACGATCGCCGACCTGGCCGTGGCGCTCGGCTGTGGCCAGATGAAGACCGGCGCACCGGCTCGTACCGAGCGCGTCGCGAAGTACAACCAGCTGCTCCGCATCGAGGAGGACCTCGACGACGCCGCGCGCTACGCCGGTGCGTCCGCGTTCCCGCGGTTCAAGGCCTGAGCGCCCACGCAGCAGTACCGGACGCCGGCGGGGAACACCCCGCCGGCGTCCTGCCGTTCCCGGGTGGCACGAGAGGAACCGTCCCCGTCGTGCCGGGTCCGGGGGGACGGTTCCTTCGTGCCGGGTACGAAAGAACCGTCCCCGCGTTCCGGCGGTGAGGGTCACTCGAGGCGCGCGGCATCGGCGGCGCCCCGCGCGTCCCGGACGGATGCGCCGGACGGCCCGCCTATCCTTGACGCGATGAGGACCGGGAACCATGGCACGCGCACCGCGTAGTCCACGCAGCACCAGCACCGGTCCGGGACGAACCCCCAGGCGCTCCCGGACCGGGGCGCGCGCGTCCAGTTCTCCCACCCCGGGCGAGCCGGTCACCGACTCCCGTCCCGCCGCGGTTCCGGTGTGGCGGCGAGGCCTGCACCTCACCCGGCGCGCCCTGGTGATGGTGATCGTCGTCGTCGTGCTGGCCATCTCCTTCGGCAGCTCGCTGCGGATCTACCTCACCCAGCAGCACGACCTCGCGGTGGCCGAACAGGAGATCCGCGAACGGTCCGCGCAGATCGCCGACCTGCAGTCCGAGCTCGCCCGCTGGGACGACCCGGCCTACGTGAAGGCCCAGGCGCGCGAGCGGCTCGGCTGGGTGATGCCCGGCGAGACCGGCTACCGCGTGGTCGGCGAGGACGGGACACCGCTCGGCGGCGGCGCCGTGATCACCTCCGAGGAGGCGCTCCCGTCCGGCGAGCACGACCCGGTCTGGTGGGACCGGCTGTGGGGTTCGGTCCAGACCGCGGACGCGCCGACCCGCAAGGTCTCCACCCCCTGACCGCCGTCGCCACCTCCCCGGAACACCCGCGGGACGGGGTCGCCCCGACGTCCGTGCCAGAATGGCGGCCGTGCGCGAGCCGATGACACCCACCGACGAGGCGACCATCGCCACCCAGCTCGGACGGACGCCACGTGGCGTGGTGGCCGTCGCCTGGCGGTGCGCGGACGGGCATCCCGGCGTCGTGGTGACCGAGCCCCGGCTACCGGACGGCACGCCGTTCCCCACCACCTACTACCTGACCTGCCCCGCGCTCACCGCCGCCACGTCGACGCTGGAGGCGTCCGGCCTGATGGCCGAGATGACCGACCGGCTGGCTGCCGACCACGACCTCGCCGCCGGCTACCGTCGCGCCCACGAGGCCTACCTCGCCGACCGCGCGCAGCTCGGCGAGGTGGCCGAGATCGAGGGGATCAGCGCCGGAGGCATGCCGACCAGGGTGAAGTGCCTGCACGTCCTGCTCGCCCACGCGCTCGCCGCCGGCCCGGGCGTGAACCCGCTCGGCGACGAGGTGGTCGCGCTCCTCAAGGCCGACGCCCTGCCCTGCCTGGCCGACCATGGCTGAGCTGTTCGCCGCGGTCGACTGCGGCACGAACTCCGTGCGGCTGCTGGTCAGCCGGCGCGAGGACGGTGGCCTGGTCGAACTCGACCGGCGCCTCCACCTCACCCGGCTGGGCCAGGGCGTGGACGCGACCGGCCGGTTCCGCCCCGACGCGCTGGCCCGCACCCTCGACGCGATGGCCGACTTCGGTGCGGAGCTCGACCGACTCGGCGTCCCCGCCGCCCACCGGCGGGTGGTCGCGACGTCGGCGGCGAGGGACGCCGCCAACTCCGACGAGTTCTTCAGCGGGGCCAGGCTCCGGCTCGGCGTGGACGCGGAGGTCATCCCCGGGGAGGAGGAGGCGCGGCTCTCGTTCGCCGGGGCCACGTCCGGCCTTCCCGGCACCGCCCAGCCGGTCCTGGTGATGGACATCGGCGGCGGTTCCACCGAGCTCGTCCTCGGCAGCGACGGCGTCCCGGCCCACGCGGTCTCCCTCGATGTCGGCGCCGTCCGCGTGCGCGAGCGGTTCCTCCCCTCCGACCCGCCCGCGCCGGCCGAGATCGGGGCCGCCCGCGCGCACGTGGACGAACTGCTCGACGGCAGCGGCATCGCCTTCGACCGGGTCGCCACCTGGGTCGGCGTGGGCGGCACCGCCACCAGCCTGTCCGCACTCGCCCTGCACCTGCCCGCCTACGACCGCGCCCGCGTGCACGGCTCCGTCCTCGCCCACCGCGACCTGGACTCCCTCACGGCCGAACTGCTCGCGATGCCGGTGGCCGAGGTCGCTGCCCTCCCGACGATGGTCCCGGGCAGGGCGGACGTGATCTGCGCGGGCGCCCTGATCTGCGCGGCGGTGGGGGACCGCGTCGCCGCCGACCTGGTCGTCAGCGAGGCCGACATCCTCGACGGGATCGTCCTTACCCTGACGGCCTGACGGAGCCCGGAGCCTGCTTTGTGAGCGTTTCACACACGGCTTGGTGTTATCGCTACCGCTCAGCCCAGAACGCTTGATAACGACTTCATAACGGATTCACAGACCGGATTGTTAGGGCTCACATGTGAGCCTTAACATTTTGCTACGGCCACGGGCGGCCGTGCCGGGGCGGTGGGTCCAGTCCACCCTTCGGCTACGAACAAGGAGGTTTGTGACATGAAGAAGGCCCTCGGTCTCTTCACAGCGGGCGCCCTGATGATGGCGCTCGCCGCCTGCAGCAGCAGTGGCACTCCCGCAGCGTCCGGCTCAGCAGCCGGCGGGGCGCCCAACAAGGCGCTCGGCGACATCGTCGTCGGCTTCGCTCAGGTCGGCGCGGAGAGTGGTTGGCGCACCGCCAACACCAAGGACATCCAGGACTCGTTCAAGGCGGCCGGGATCCAGCTCAAGTTCTCCGACGCCCAGCAGAAGCAGGAGAACCAGATCAGCGCGATCCGCTCCTACATCCAGCAGGGCGTCGACTACATCGCGTTCTCCCCGGTCGTCCAGACCGGCTGGGACGCGGTCCTCGGCGAGGCCAAGGCCGCCGGTATCCCGGTGATCCTGACCGACCGCGCGGTGGACTCCAAGGACACCTCGCTCTACAAGACCTTCCTCGGCTCCGACTTCGTCAAGGAGGGCAAGGAGGCCGGCGACTGGCTGGTCAAGGAGTACGAGGGCAAGTCGGACGCGGTGAACATCGTCCAGCTCGAGGGCACCACGGGCTCCGCCCCCGCTATCGACCGCGGCACGGGCTTCGCCGACGCGATCAAGGCCAACCCGAACATGAAGGTCGTCGCCAGCCAGACCGGTGACTTCACGCGTGCGGGCGGCAAGCAGGTCATGGAGGCGTTCCTGAAGTCCCAGCCGAAGATCGACGTGGTCTTCGCCCAGAACGACGACATGGGCCTGGGCGCCATCGAGGCGATCGAGGCGGCCGGCAAGGTGCCCGGCAAGGACATCAAGATCATCACGGTGGACGCGGTGCACGACGGCATGCAGGCCCTGTCCGAGGGCAAGATCAACTTCATCGTGGAGTGCTCGCCGCTGCTCGGTGCCCAGCTGATCGACATCATCAAGAAGCTGAACGCCGGCGAGACCGTCCCGCAGCGGATCGTCACCGACGAGACCACCTTCACCCAGGAGCAGGCCACGGAGGCGCTGCCCAACCGCAAGTACTGAGCCGCCGGCGCAGTACGCAGTTCCCCCCGCCCCAGGTGGGTGTGCGGCGTGGCCGCGCACCCACCGCGGGGCGTGCCCCATGATGGGATCCGAGTCCGAGCGAGATGAGCAACGATGCCTGACCCTGTGACGACCCGTCCACCGGCTCCCGCAGCCGCCCCGCAGCCCGTGATCGAGATGACCGACATCTCGATCAGCTTCCCCGGGGTCAAGGCGCTGGACGGCGTCGACTTCCGGATGTTCCCCGGCGAGGTGCACTCGCTGATGGGGGAGAACGGTGCCGGCAAGTCCACCCTGATCAAGGCGCTGACCGGCGTGTACAGCGTCGACAGCGGCGTGATCCGGCTGGACGGCGACCAGGTCACCTTCGCCGGGCCGGCGCAGGCGCAGGCCGCCGGGATCTCCACCGTCTACCAGGAGGTGAACCTCCTGGGGAACCTCACGGTCGCGGAGAACGTGATGCTCGGACGCGAGCCGCGGCGCTTCGGCGGCATCGACTGGCGGGCCATGCGCCGCCGCGCCGCCGAGATCCTCGAGGGGCTGCACCTCGACATCGACCCGTCCTCGCTGCTCAACGCGCACTCGCTGGCCGTCCAGCAGCTCGTCGCCATCGCCCGCGCGATCGACGTCCAGGCCAAGGTGCTGATCCTCGACGAGCCGACGTCCAGCCTCGACGTCGAGGAGGTCGCTGAGCTGTTCCGCGTGATCCGGTCGCTGAAGGAGCGCGGGGTCGCGATCCTGTTCGTCAGCCACTTCCTCGACCAGGTCTACGAGATCAGCGACCGCCTCACCGTGCTGCGCAACGGCGCGCTGGTGGGGGAGTACCTCACCGACGAGCTGCTGCGGATCGACCTCGTCCAGGCGATGATCGGCAAGGAGCTTTCGGCCCTGGACGACCTGGAGAGCCGCGTCCACGCCACCGAGCCGGGCGCCGCGGACGCCAGCGCCCCTCCCGCCTTCCTCAACGCGACGGCGATCAGCCGCAAGGGCGCCATCGCTCCGGTGGACCTCACGATCGGCGAGGGCGAGGTGGTCGGCCTGGCCGGTCTGCTGGGCTCGGGACGCACCGAGCTCGCCCGGCTGATCGGGGGCGTCGACAGGCCGGACAACGGACGTCTGACCGTCGCAGGGACGCCGCTGAAGCTGCGCACGCCCCGCCAGGCCATCAAGCACCGGATCGCCTACTCCTCGGAGAACCGCAGGGCCGAGGGGATCGTCGATGAGCTCACCGTGCGCGACAACATCGTCCTGGCGCTGCAGGCCGACCGCGGCTGGTTCCGTCCGATCCCCCGCAAGCGGCAGGACGAGCTGGCGGCCAGCTACATCGAGGCGCTGAACATCAAGACGCCGAGCGCCGACGCGCTCGTCCGCAACCTGTCCGGCGGCAACCAGCAGAAGGTGCTGCTCGCGCGCTGGCTGGCGATCGCGCCCCGGCTGCTGATCCTCGACGAGCCCACCCGCGGCATCGACGTCGGGGCGAAGGCCGAGATCCAGAAGCTCGTCTACAGCCTGGCCGAGAACGGCATGAGTGTCCTGTTCATCTCCGCCGAGCTGGAGGAGGTGCTGCGGCTGGCCAACCGGATCGTGGTGCTCCGCGACCGGCGCAAGGTCGCCGACCTGCGCAACGAGGGGCTCGGCGTCGACGACCTGCTGGCCGTCATCGCCGAGGGCTCCACCGACCCTGAACTCGAGACGGGAGTGGCATCGTGAGGTCCGCAATCGGCAAGGCGATCACCCACCGGCTGTTCTGGCCGCTGGCGATGCTGGTCGTACTGCTCGTCATCAACGTGGTCGCGGTGCCCGGGTTCCTCTCGATCACGATCAACAGCGAGGGCCACCTGTTCGGCAGCCTCATCGACATCCTGCGCAACGGGGCCCCGACCCTGATCATCGCGATCGGCATGACGCTGGTGATCGCCACCCGGGGCATCGACCTGTCGGTCGGCAGCCTGTGCGCGATCGCCGGCGCGATGGCGTGCTCGATCATCCTCGCCTCGCCCACCCCCGACGACCTCGGGACGGTCACGTTCGCCGTGCTGGTCTCGCTGGCGCTGGCCCTCGTGCTGGGTCTGTGGAACGGCTTCCTCGTCTCCGTGCTCGGGATCCAGCCGATCATCGCGACCCTGATCCTGATGACCGCAGGACGCGGCATCGCCATGCTGATCACCGAGGGCCAGATCCTGACCGTCTCCAGCGCGCCGTTCAAGTTCCTGGGCTCCGGCTTCCTGCTGGGGATCCCGGTCGCGACGCTGGTGGCGGCGGTGCTGCTCGGGCTGGTCGCGCTGCTCACCCGCAGGACGGCCCTCGGCATGCTGATCGAGAGCGTCGGCATCAATCCGGAGGCCAGCCGGCAGGCCGGCGTCCGGGCGCGCGGGCTGCTGTTCGCGGTGTATACGCTCTGCGCGGTGCTGGCGGCGGTCGCAGGGCTCATCCTCACGTCCAACCAGACCGCGGCGGACGCGAACAACACCGGCCTGTTCATCGAGCTGGACGCGATCCTCGCCGTCGTCATCGGCGGCACGTCGCTGAACGGTGGCCGCTACTCGCTCACCGGCACCCTGGTCGGGGCGCTGGTGATCCAGACGCTGGTGACGACGGTGTACACGGTGGGGATCCCGCCGATCGCCACGATGGTGTTCAAGGCGGCCGTGGTGACCGCGGTGTGCCTGCTGCAGTCGCCGAGGACGACCGCGGCGATCGCCCGATGGCGGGCCAGGTCCGCGCCGCCGCAGGCCGTTCCCACGACCGGAGCGGTGGTGACCCGATGACCGTCCTGACTGCCCCGTCCAGCCCGCTGGGACGCGCGTGGGGCCGCGTCGTCGACGTGTTCACCAGCCCGAAGTCCGGCCCGGTGCTGGTGACCGGGCTGCTGTTCCTGCTGATGTTCCTCGCCGGGGGAGCGCGGTACCGCGGGTTCCTCTCCGCCACGACGATCCTGAACCTGCTGGTCAGCTACTCCTACCTGATCGTGCTCGCGGTCGGGATGAGCTTCGTGATCATCAGCGGGGGCATCGACCTGTCGGTGGGCGCGGTCCTGGCCCTGTCGACGATCATCGCTGCGCGCCTGCTGCAACTGGGCTGGAACCCGGTGGTCGTGATCGTGCTGATCCTCCTCACCACGTCGGTGCTGGGCCTGCTGGTCGGGTTGATGATCCACGTCTTCGATGTCCAACCCTTCATAGCCACGCTCGCGGCGATGTTCCTCGCTCGCGGCCTGTGCTACATCATCGCCAAGGAGTCGATCAGCATCACCGACCCGTTCTTCACGTGGATGGCGACGACGCGGATCGTGCTCGGGCCGAAGATGAGCATCACCCCCAGCGTGATCATCGCGCTGGTGGTCCTGGCGATCGCGGTGTGGGTGCTGCAGTACACCCGGTTCGGGCGCACGGCGTACGCGATCGGCGGCGGGGAGCAGTCCGGCATGCTGATGGGCCTGCCGACGTCGCGGACGAAGGTGCTGGTCTACGTGATCAGCGGCTTCTGCTCGGGGCTGGCCGGCGTCCTGTATGCGTTCTACACGCTGTCGGGCTACGCGCTCACCGGGGTGGGGACCGAGCTGGACGCGATCGCCGCAGTGGTCATCGGCGGCACGCTGCTGACCGGCGGCTACGGGTTCGTGCTGGGGTCGGCGCTGGGCGTCCTCGTCCTCGGCCTGATCCAGACGATCATCACCTTCGAGGGGACGCTGAGCTCCTGGTGGACGAAGATCTTCATCGGCGCGCTGCTGCTGGTGTTCATCATCCTGCAGAAGGTTCTGACGTCGCGGCGGGCCTGAGTGGCATCGTGTCGATAACATCAGGGCCCGGGAAGACGTCCGCCACACGCAGACCCGGGACGGCAGGCACGGTGACGACCGAAGAGGAACGCACGAAGGCCGCCACGATCTTCGACGTGGCGCGCCTCGCCGGCGTGTCCCACCAGACGGTCTCCCGGGTGCTGAACGACCTGCCGAACGTGCGTCCGGCCACGCGGGAGCGGGTGGAACGGGCGATCAAGCAGCTGCGCTACATCCCGTCCCCCGCGGCGAGGGCGCTGGTCACGCGCCGGTCGCGGACGATCGGCCTGATCACGACCGGCCTGCCGGAGTTCGGCCCGTCCACGACCGCCGTCCACTTCAACGAGGCTGCGAGGGACGAGCGGTACGCGGTGATCATGGCCAGCCTGCTGCAGGCGGACGCGGCCGCGCTGCGGCAGGCGGCGGAGACGCTGGTGCGGCAGAACGTCGAGGCGATCGTGCTGATCACGTCCAACCGGTCGACGCTCGGCCTGCTGCAGGGGATGGACCTGGGCGTCCCGTTCCTCGCTGTGGTGTCGCAGGGCAGTGGCCTGCACCGGGTCTCCCTGGACCAGTACGCGGGGGCGCGCAGGGCCGTCCGGCACCTGATCGAGCTGGGCCATCGGGACATCCGCCACCTCGCCGGGCCGGTGGAGTCGATGGACGCGCTGGAACGGATCCGGGGCTGGCGGGACGCGCTCGGCGAGCACGACCTGGTCGCGCACGAGCCGGTCTTCGGCGACTGGACGGCGGCCAGCGGCTACGCGGGCGGACAGCGGCTGCTGGGCGAGGACTTCACCGCGGTGTTCTGCGCGAACGACCAGATGGCGCTCGGGCTGATCCACGCGCTGACCGAGGCCGGCCGGCCGGTGCCGGGCAGGGTCAGCGTGGTCGGCTTCGACGACATCCCCGAGGCCGCGCACTTCACGCCGCCTCTGACCACCATGCACCAGGACTTCGCCCAGCTCGGTCGCGACGCCATGGAGGTGATGCTGGCCGTCCTCACCGACGAGGAGGCGCCCAACCCCCTGCTCCGGGTGCCGCAGCTGGTGCTGCGGGCGAGCACGGCGCAGCCGCCGTCCTGAGCGGTCGCTGTCCGCGGTTGCTGACCAGAGCGGATGTTGACCGGGATCGCCGACGGTCCACCTTGTGGTGGACGCTTCTGCGGTGTAGTCGCGCGTTTTCGTCCACCTTGTGGTGGGCGGGGCCCGGGTCCACGTTGTGGTGGACGGTTCTGCGGTGTAGTCGCGCGTTTTCGTCCACCTTGTGGTGGGCGCGGCCCCGGTCCACCTTGTGGTGGACGGTTCTGCGGTGTAGTCGCGCGTTTGCGTCCACCTTGTGGTGGGCGGGGACGCGAGCCGCACGCTGCGCCGGCCGCAGCCTAGAATCAGGCCGGGCCCCCATGGCCCAACCGGTAGAGGCAGGCGGCTTAAACCCGCCCAAGTATGGGTTCGAATCCCATTGGGGGCACGGGTCTGAACGACCGGCGCCATTGCGGCGCACCGTCGGCGCGCAGGCTCAGTCCTGCGGCGTCGCCTGCTGTCCGCGAGGGGTGTCGGTGCGAGCCTCGGACTCCTGTGCCGTCGTCCATCGGTGCAGCAGGGCTGCGTCCACCGCGGACACGAGCAGCGCGACGCCGAGGATGCAGCCGACCATCCCGACGATCTGGAGGACGACACCGACCACCTGCCAGGTGTCGTGGGCACTGCCGGACAGTCCGATGAGGACGTTGGTGAGCTGGCCGGCGAACAGGACACACAGGCCGCCAACGATGAGCCCTGCGGACCTGGTCGGCTTCTCGTAGATCACGGTGGCCCCTCCATTCCGGTTGTTCTGCGCGTGAACCTACTCCGCCGACTCCTCACAGGTCGCTCTCAGATCGGCGAGGCACAATGGGTGATCAGGCAACTCGGGGGGAGCCAATGACCAATCTGATCGATGACACGCAACTACTGCTCGCGGTGCGCCCGGACGCCCAGCTGGCCGACGAGGACGCGCTGGTGAGGGTGTCCGAGGCCGTCGTGACGCGGGCGTCGCTGCGGGCCAAGGCGCAGGCCTACGACCTGCGGATCACCCGCACGATCGCGATCGCGGCCAACGACGGGGCCCCGCTGGCGGAACTCGCCGAGGCCGCCGGCATGAGCCAGGACGAGGTGCGCGAGCGCCTCGCCGCCCACTCCGAGCTGCTCACGCCCCTGACCAGGGAGCGGCTCGTCCCGCCGGCCCGCCGTCGGCGGTGGTGAGGCGGCCCGTCGGGCTCGCCGCAGCGTCCCCGTCCTGATCAGGGTCCGCGATCAGGGACGGTTCAGGGTGGAACACAGCCACCCCACAACGTTGTTACCTACCATGGAAGTCCGACGACGGCGTGGCCGTCGCCCGCCAAGGAGGAATGCAGGAGATGCAGAGCACCAACCCGGTCCTTTCCCGGCCCGACGCGTGGCAGGTCGACACGACGCAGCCGCAGTACGGGCAGGGCCAGCAGTACCAGGGCCAGCCGTACCAGGGCTACCCGCAGCAGGGGCAGCAGCCGTACGGCTACACCGACGCCAACGCCCCGCAGTTCGGCCAGCCCGGCCAGGTCGCCGGACGGATGACCATCGATGACGTCATCACCAAGAGCGCGATCACGCTCGGCGTGCTCGTCGCCGTCGCGGGCCTCACGTTCCTGTTCCTGCCGACCGCGTTGATCTTCCCGGTCTGGATCGTGACCGCCATCGTGTCCTTCGGCGCGGCGATGCTCGTCGCAGCCCGCCGCAAGGTCAACCCCGGCTTCGTGCTCGTCTACGCCGCGATCGAGGGCGTCTTCATCGGCGCCATCAGCAAGGCCTACGAGTCGCTGTGGGACGGCATCGTCCCCGCCGCGGTGCTGGGCACCCTGGTCGCGGCCGCCGCCACGCTGGCCGCGTACAAGTTCTTCCGGATCAAGGTCACCGACAAGTTCCGCAAGATGGTGATGATCGGGACCATCGCCTACGCGGGCGTGCTGCTGGTCAACCTCGTCCTCTCGCTGTTCGGGATCGGGAACATCTTCGCCTCCGCGAACATCGGCCTGCTCCTGCTGATCTCCGCGATCGGCGTCGGGCTGGCCGTGTTCAACCTGATCCTCGATTTCGACTTCATCGAGCAGGGCATCGCGATGGGCGCTGCGTCGTCGGAGTCGTGGCGGGCCGCGTTCGGCCTCACCGTGACCATGGTCTGGCTCTACATCGAGATGCTCCGCCTGCTGTCGTACTTCCGGCGGTAGGTCACGGACGCCACGAGGGCCCCGGCAGAACCTGCCGGGGCCCTCGTGCGTCGTTCGCCGTGCTCAGCCCTCGGCAGGGACGGTCCGGGTCAGCGTCCGCAGGTGCCGTTCCAGCAGCGTCCGTGCCCCCGACGACCAGGGCACCCGCATCCACTGGCCGATCGGCAGCCAGGCCGCGGCTGCCGTCGTCCCGCCCTGGTCGTGCACGACAGGGTCGGTCGGCTCCGGGCAGGTCGCGGCGTAGATGATCCGGACGGCGTGGAAGTCCTCCACCACCCGGTTCGGCGCGCGTCCGATCCAGTGGTCGGTCTGGACGTCGATCAGCTGCGAGATGTCCGGCTCCTGGCCGGCCTCCTCCCCGACCTCGCGGAGCAGCGCCTGGCTGGGGCTCTCGCCGGGATCGATCCCCCCGCCGGGGAGCCCCCACAGGCCGGGGACGGCCGTGCGGTCCGAGAACTGGGTGGCCAGCAGCCCGCGGCTCGAAAGGACGATGCCGTACGCGGCCAGGCGCTGGCGGACCACCGGCTCCGTCCCGTCCGACAGGTCGAGACCGGGGTCGACGGCGCGCGTCCGTGGCGGCTGGAGGGTGGCGTCGCGTCCGTGTCGGCTCACCTGGACGGTGAGGCTCAGGTCCGGCGCGCTGCCGGTGGCCGAGAGGGGACGGATGATCCGGAACCCGAGTTCCCACGCGATCCGGTGTGGGTCGGCGCCGTGCGAGAGCGTCCCGGTGAAGACAGGGGCACCCCCTGCCACCTCGACGCCGATGATCCGCATCGATCCATCATGACCCGCGGGGGGTGGGGATCCAAGTCGGCTCTCCGGCCGACATGAACCGGTAACGCCGGACCGACCCCGGCTGGCCGGCGATCGGGGACGGTTCCCCTTCCGCGCCACCCCGCCGAGGTGCGCCGAAGGACAGAGCCACGGCCGGGCTTGACCGTTATGCTCGGACCACCGACCGGCGCGGAGGTGTGCGGTGCAGTACAACGAGAACGCCAAGCTCGATCCGTCCCAGGTGAGTGGCGGAGGGGGCGGACGCAGGGGTACGACGATGGCCCTCGGCGGTGGCGGCATCCTGGTCGTGATCGTCGCGCTGCTGTTCGGGCTCAACCCCGGTGACCTGCTGGGTGGCTCTGCCACCGACACCGGGACACAGACGAGTACGTCCAACCCCTACGCCCAGTGCACGACCGGCGCGGACATCGCCAAGGACAGGGACTGCCGCTTCGTCGCCTACACCAACTCCATCCAGTCCTACTGGCAGAGCGTCTACTCCGGCTACGAGGTCACCCAGACCAAGATCTTCTCCGGCCAGATCGCCACCGGCTGCGGGACGGCGACCGCCGACGTGGGCCCGTTCTACTGCCCCGAGGACAAGTTCGTGTACCTCGACGACAGCTTCTTCGACGACATGCTGGAGGGCCAGCTCGGTGCCGAGGGCGGGGACGCCGCCGAGGCCTACGTGATCGCGCACGAGTACGGGCACCACATCTCCGACCTGACCGGGACGCTGGCGAAGGCGCAGGCATCCGGCAACAGCACCGGCCCCAAGTCGGCCCAGGTACGGCTGGAGCTCCAGGCCGACTGCTTCGCCGGCGTCTGGCTGGCCAACGCGGCGTCCGACCCCGACTCGCCGATCAAGGCGATCACCGCCGACGACGTGAACCGCGCGGTGGACGCGGCCCTCGCGGTCGGCGACGACCGCATCCAGCTGAAGTCGACCGGGTCGGTCTCCCCGGAGTCCTGGACCCACGGCTCGTCGGCGATGCGCAAGCAGTGGCTGGCGACCGGGTTCAACTCCGGCGATCCGTCCAAGTGCAACACCTTCGCGGCGAACGCCCTGGGTTGATCAAGTACCTCGGCTCCAAGCGCCGACTGGTCGGCGAGTTGGGCCGGCTGTTCACCGCAGCGGGTGCGGTCACGGCGCTGGACCTGTTCACCGGCACCACCCGCGTGGCCCAGGAGTTCTGCCGGCGCGGGGGCCGCCCCACCTGCGTCGACACGGCGGCCTACTCCGAGGTGCTGGCGCAGTGCTACGTCGTCACCGACGAGGCGGACGTGGACGCGGCGGAGCTTGCCGACGCGTTGGCCCGGCTGCAGGCGCTGCCCGACCGGCGCGGCTACGTCACCGAGGTGTTCTGTGAGCGGGCGCGGTACTTCCACCCCGACAACGGGGTGCGGATCGACGCCATTCGCGACGGCATCGACGAGTTCTACGGCGACCATCCGCTCCGGCCGGTGCTGCTGACCGCCCTGCTCGAGGCCGCCGACCGGGTGGACTCCACCGTCGGGCTCCAGATGGCCTACCTGAAGGAGTGGGCACCGCGCGCGCTGCGTCCGCTGCGGCTGGTGGCGCCCGTGCTCACCCCGGGCACGGGGCGGGTGCTCCGCGGGGACGCGTCCGCGCTGGCCCCGACGCTGGACCCGGTGGACCTGGCCTACCTCGACCCGCCCTACAACCAGCACCGCTACTTCACGAACTACCACGTCTGGGAGACCCTCGTGCGCTGGGACGCCCCCGCGTACTACGGCGTGGCCTGCAAGCGGGTGGACGCCAGGGACGCCGAGTCCCGCAGCCTGTTCAACTCGCGCCGGACGATGCCGTCCGCCCTCGCCGGGGTGATCGCGGACGTCCGGGCGACCACTGTCGTCGTGTCGTTCAGCAACGAGGGGTTCGTGCCGCTGGCCGACCTGGTCGAGCTGTGTGCCGTCCGGGGGTACCCGGTGGAGGTGCTCGCGTTCGACACCCGGCGCTACATCGGGCAGCGGCTGGGCGTGTTCTCGCCCGGGGGGCAGCGGGTCGGGGTGCCCGGCCCGGAACGGAACGTCGAGTACCTGCTGGTCAGCGCGCCGGAGGACCTGAGGGCCCACCTGGTCAGCCGATGACCTCGTTGCCCTCGACGTCGGTCACCAGCACCTTGGTGCCGATGCTGAAGTACATCCGCGGCACGCCGAGGTTGCGCCGGTCGTCGATCACGACGCTCCACCCCACGTCGTCGGCGATGTCCTCGGACGCGCGGACCCGGTCGACGACCTCGACGATCCGGGCTGGCTCGACCTTGGTGGCGAGGAACACCGGCAGGTCGACCGCCGGCACCGCGACGTTGGTCGTCACGGGGACCTTCGCCGTGCGCGTCCGCCGGACCGTGGTGCCGGTCGCCCCCGGGTAGTCGACGGTCACGCCCTGGGTGGAGTCGACGGTGATGGAGTAGACGGTCAGCCGGGGGCCGAGCGCGTCCTTGATGCCGGCCTCGACGCCCCCGGAGGTGTCGAAGTTGAGCGTCTGGAGGATCGAGCCGCTGGCGTTGAAGAAGACGGTGCGTGACTCGGGGACCGTCGAGACCGACATCATCACCTCGCCGCCGGAGTAGTCGACGATCGTGAGGGACTGGTTGGAGGCGGAGCCGGACTGCCCCTCGGCCGCTCGGAAGAGGCCGCCGACGTCCGAGATGTTGAACCGGGACACGTCGAAGGTGGCCTGGTCGACGTACTGCTGGTCGGTCGTGACCCGGCCGGTGGTGCCGTCGCGGTAGGCCCAGGCGACCGGGAGTTCGTCGGAGTTCAGGACAGTCACCTCGACCGTCGTCTTCGTGATCTCGACCGTGAGCGCGCGCTGGCTGCCCGCGTCCTCGAGCAGCTGCGTGACCATGGCGGACGCCGCGCCGGGCTGGGTGAAGTCGGGGCCGGTCGGGGTGGGCGTGGCGGTGGGGGACGGCGAGGTGGTGCCGCAGCCGGCGAGCAGGAGCCCGCACAGCCAGCCCGTGAGGAGCAGGAGGCGCGGGCGGATCGTCACCCGTCGAGGGTAGCGCGGGGCGCCGACGGGGGCAGACTGGGCTCGTGTACGACCTCACCCTCGCTGCGACGGAACTCGGTCCACTCCTGGTCGGGGCGTTCGTCAGCGCTGGCGGCGTCACCGTCCAGCTGACCGAGGTGGAGGCGTACGCGGGGGCCGATGACCCGGCCGCCCACGCCTACCCCGGCCCCCGGCCACGGACGAGGGACCTGTTCGGGCCGCCGGGAACGCTGTACTGCTACCTGTCCCACGGCCTGCACATCTGCGGCAATGTGGTGTGCGGGCGGACGGGGGAGGGCTCGGCCGTCCTGCTGCGGGCGGGACGGGTCGTCGAGGGGGTGGAACTCGCGCGCGAGCGGCGTCCGGGGGTGGCGGACGTGGCGCTGGCCCGCGGGCCGGGCAACCTCGGCCGCGCACTGGGCTGGTCGCTGGCCGACTCCGGGCGCACCTTCGGTGCCGGCGGCCTCGAACTGCGTCCGGGCCCGCCGTCGGGGACAGTGGCGTCCGGCCCGCGCGTCGGCGTCAGCGTGGCGCACGCCCGTCCGTGGCGCTACTGGGCGGAGGGAGATCCGACCGTGTCCGCTTACCGCCGCAGCCCCCGGATCGTCCCCGGCCGCCACGACTGGTGAGCGTCCGGTGGCACGTTAGGAACCGTCCCCATCGTTCCACGCGGCACGATGGGGACGGTTCCTAACGTGCCACCGGCGGGTCAGGTCGGGGTGTTGTCGGCGTCGTCGGCCTGGTCCTCGGCGAGCTGGTCGATTCCGATCCGCTCCCTGTCCCACTGGCCGGTGCGGTGGGCGGTGCGCGAGACGAGGTGGCCGGAGACCGGCGCGGTCATCACCTGGAGCAGGACGGCCAGCGTCAGCAGGGTGATCACCTTCGGGTCGCGCAGCGTGAGCGACACCCCGGCCAGCACCAGCAGCAGGCCGAAGACGGCCGGCTTGGTCGCTGCGTGCATCCGGGTGAGTGGGCCGGGGAAGCGGACGAGGCCGAGCGCCGCGGCGAGCGCGAACACCGCCCCGCCGAGCAGGCAGAGCGCGCCGAGGACGTCCATCACCAGCTCAGGCGCCATCGTCATCGTCCTCCTCACGCATCGCCTGGCGGCGGTCGAACAGCTGCCGCACGCCGTCGGAGGACGCGACGAGCCGGGCCACACCGACCGCCCCTGTGAACCCGATCAGGCACAACCCCAGCAGGATGGGCAGCCCGGTCGCGTTGCCCGTGAACACCGAGTAGACGGCGACGACCGCGATCACGATCGCCACCATCACGTCGGAACTGATGATCCGGTCCAGCGAGGTCGGGCCGACGACCATCCGCCACAGGGTGAGGCCGGCGGCCACCGCCAGCAGCGCGACCGCCACGCCGAGGATCACCGTGATCATGACACCGCCTTGATGTCGGCGGCGCTCCCGAAGGCGCGCACCAGCCGCCGCTCGATCGCCAGCGCGTGCGAGCGCTCGTGCTCGATCGCGTGCTCGTCCGGCAGGTCGAAGACGTGCAGGTAGAGCAGCCGCGGGTGCCGGCTGGTCTCAACGACGAGGGTGCCGGGGACGATCGAGATCAGCTGGGCGACCATCACCTGGTAGAGGTCGTTGTTGCTGCGCAGTTCCACCCGGATGATCCCCGGGTGCAGGTCGACCCGCCGTCGGAACGACACCGCGGCGAGCTGGACAGCCGCCACCGCGAGGTCGCGCAGCTGGGCGAGGACCAGCACGAGCAGCCGCCCCGGGTGGACGCGTCCGTAGTAGCGGATCGGCGGCAGCCAGAACACCACCGTGACCAGCCAGCCGAGCACCAGCCCGTACAGGATGTTCAGCAGCGAAGGGTTGCCCCACAGCATCACCCAGACCAGGGCGAGCAGCAGCACGGCCCGCCACTGGAAGCGGAACCGGAGCCGGCGGGTGGGCGTGATCATCGCGAGCCTCCGCCCAGCACGGCAGCGATGTAGCTGCGGTCGAACAGCGCGGACGCCGATCGCTCGACGTAGTCGTACATCGGGCCGGCCGCGACCGTGAACGCCAGCGCCAGCGCCACGAGCCCCATCGTCGAGCCGACCATCAGCCGCGGCAGCGGACGGCCGAGCTCGGGGGAGTCGAAGCTCTCCACCTGGGCGAGGACGGACGGCGGCGCGACTCCCCAGAACGCCCGGTTCCAGATCTTCGCCATCGCATACAGCGTGAGCAGCGACGTCACCACCCCTGAGATGACCAGCGCCCAGGCCAGCGGGCCGCCGTCGGCGACGCCGGCCTGCAGCAGGGCCAGCTTCGCCACGAAACCGGACAGTGGCGGGATGCCGGCAAGGTTCATCGCGGGGATGATGAACAGCGCCCCGAGCAGCGGGGACACCCGGGCCAGGCCGCCGAGCCGGTCGAGCGAGTTCGACCCGCCGAGTCGCTGGATCAGGCCCGCGACGAGGAACAGCGTGGCCTGGATCGTGATGTGGTGCGCGGCGTAGAAGATCGCGCCGGCAAGGGCGGGCGCCGTCGCGAGCGAGATGCCGAACACCATGTAGCCGATGTGGCTGACCAGGGTGAAGGAGAGCATGCGCTTGATCTCGACCTGCGCGACCGCGCCGAGGATGCCGAGCAGCATCGTGGCCACGCCGGCCACCCCGAGCAGGCCGCTGAGCGGCTCGGTGGGGAACAACAGTGTCTGCGTCCGGATGATCGCGTACACGCCCACCTTCGTGAGCAGGCCGGCGAACACCGCCGTGACCGGGGCCGGGGCGGTCGGGTAGGAGTGCGGCAGCCAGGCCGACAGCGGGAAGATCGCGGCCTTGATCGCGAAGACCGTCAGCAGGAGAACCTGCAGGACGCCGCGGACCTCGAGCGGGAGTTCGCCGAGCCGGACGGCCAACTGGGCGAGGTTGACCGTGCCGGTCGCCGCGTACGTGCTGGCCAGCGCCACCAGGAACAGCGCGGACGAGACCAGGTTCACCACCACGTACACGCTGCCGGCGCGGATCCGCTCCCTGGTCCCGCCCATCGTCAACAGCACGTAGGA
The DNA here is from genome assembly GCF_049840635.1 of Propionicimonas sp. Lineage (GTDB taxonomy): Bacteria > Actinomycetota > Actinomycetes > Propionibacteriales > Propionibacteriaceae > Propionicimonas. The sequence goes on along the minus strand of NZ_JASGKL010000005.1, from coordinate 625,271 downwards.
CGCGAACAGCAGCAGCTCGAAGCTGACGAACAGGTTGAACAGGTCTCCGGCGAGGAAAGCGTTCGACACGCCCGCGACCAGCAGCAGGAAGGTCGGGTGGAAGATCGAGACCGGGGTCTCCCTGCGCAGCTCGTCGGTGTCCTGGCCGGTCGAGTAGACGAGCACGGCGAGCGAGACCAGCGCTGCGACGAGCAGCATCAGGGCCGACAGCCGGTCGGCGACCAGCACGATGCCCAGCGGCTGCGGCCAGTCACCCACCCACAGCACCACGGTGGCCGCGTCGGTGAGCCAGACCAGCAGCCCTGCAACGATGCTGACGACGGCCACGGCCGTGATCGACACGATCCGCTGGAACGTGGGGTGGCGGCCGGCGAGGAAGGCGGCGCCCGCGCCGGTGAGGCAGACCAGGACGGGGACGGCGAGCAGGTTGTTCATTCGCTCACCACGTCCTCACCGGTGTCGGAGAACCCGAGGTCCTCGAAGCTCCCGGACGCCTGGTCGGCGCGGGCGAGCGCGGCGATCCGGGAGTCCTCGATGTCGTCGGCCACCTCGTCGTCGCCGTTGATCTGGAAGCTGCGGTAGGCCATCGTCATCACGAACGCCGCCACGCTGAGCGTGATCACGATGGCGGTCAGCACCATCGCCTGCGGCAGCGGGTCGCTCATCGCGCCCGCGTCGGTCAGCCCGATGATCGGCGGCCCGCCGGGGGGGCCGGACGCGACCAGGAACAGCACGTTCACCCCGTTGCTGGCCAGCACGACGCCGATCAGGATCCGCGACAGCGACCGCTCGGTGATCAGGTACACCCCGCACGCGATGATGAGCCCGGCCACGATGGCGAGGGTGAGGTTGGCGCTCACCGGTCCCACCTCCGCCCGGGGATGGCGCGGGTCGACTCCGGCTCGGGCGCGGGGGTGAGCCCCTCGCGGGCCTGCGCGTCGATGCCGCTGCCGAGGCTCCGGCCCAGGTCGAGCATCATGCCCAGCACGACGAGGTACACCCCGATGTCGAACGCGGTGGACGAGACCAGGTGGATGTCGCCGAGCAACGTCCACGTCCCCCACGGCAGGGTGAGGTGGTCCCAGCCGGGCACGTGCAGGTGCACCTCATAGCTCTGGAAGATCACTCCGCCGAAGGCCAGCGGCGAGATCGCGGTGAGGACGGACAGCACCAGCCCCGAGCCGATCAGGGCTCCGGCAGGGACGGGCATGGCCTCGTCGAGTTCCTGGCCGCCACCGGCCAGGTAGCGCACGAGCAGCGCCGTCCCCGCCACCAGGCCCCCGGCGAAGCCGCCGCCGGGGAGGTTGTGCCCCGCCACGAGCAGGTACACCGAGACGACGATCATCACCGGGAACAGCAGCCGCGTGACCACCTCGAAGATCAGCGAACGCTGGTCCGGCGGCAACGAGCGGCTGGCCCGCAGCCACCCGCGGTTCGGGTCGAGCTCCGTGCGCTGGACGCGGGAGTGGCGGCCGCGCAGGAAGATCAGGCTGGCCACGCCCGTGGCCGCGATGCCGAGCACGGAGATCTCCCCGATGGTGTCCCACGCCCTGGTGTCGACGAGGACGACGTTGACGATGTTGTTGCCGTAGCCGAAGGACTTGGCGACTTCGGGGTAGTCCGCGGAGACGGGGGTCGCCGTGCGGGAGCCGATCATCAGCAGCGCGACCAGCGTGAACGCCAGCCCGGTGCCGGCCGAGATCACGATCCGCCACCAGCGGCCGGACGTGAGCGGACGCTCGGTGAAGAACTTCGGCAGCTTGCGCAGGACGAGCAGGAAGACCAGCAGCGACACGGTCTCCACCAGCACCTGGGTGAGGGCGAGGTCGGGCGCGCCGTGGAGGAGGAACAGCACGGCCGTGCCGTACCCGGCGACGCCGAGCAGGACGACGGCGCGCAGGCGTCCGCGGGAGGTCGCGACGAGGAACGCGGCGACGATCACGATCGCCCCGACCAGCACCTGGCCGGCGTTGTCGGCCAGGTGGACGGCCGGCCACGCGTGGACCCGCGACAGGGTGTACGCCAGCGCGGCGGTCAGGACGACGAGGATCGTGCCCACGTAGTGGGCGAGCGAGCCGCGCTGGGTGCGGTCGGTGACCTCGACGGCGAGCTGGTCGATGCCCCGCATCGTCGCCCGGTAGAAGTCGACCGCCCCGGGAACGGCGGGGAACGTCTGCTGCACGCCCGTGATCCACTCACGCCGCCAGAACAGGACGAGGCCGCCGAGGATCGCGACGCCCGAGGCCAGCAGCGGGGCTCCGAACGCCGGGATCAGCGCGAGCCCGTGGCTGTGCTCGCCAGCCGTGAGCGTCTCGGAGTAGTGCTCGAGGAAGGAGGTGAGCGGGTCGCCGAGGAAGCCGCCGACCAGGCAGGCGGTGCCGAGCAGCACGGGCGCGGCGACGAAGCCCGGCTTCGGCGGATGCACGAGTTGCGACTCGGCGACCCCGTCCTTCGTGCCGAACGCACCCCACCAGAACCGCAGCGAGTAGGCGACGGTGATCGCGGAGCCGACGACCACCACGGCGACCAGCGCCCACGCCGGCACCGGGGCGATGCCTGTTCCGTCCCCGGTCAGCGCGAGGTTGGTCACTCCTTCGAGCCCGGCCTCCTTGGCGATGAAGCCGAGGGTGGGTGGCAGCCCGGCCATGGACGCCGCGGCGAGCGCCGCCACGGTCGCGGTCACCGGCAGCCGCCGGTACAGGCCGCTCAGCTCGCTGAGCTGGCGCGTGCCCGCGGAGTGGTCGATCACGCCGACGACGAGGAACAGCGTGGCCTTGAACAGGGCGTGCGCGACGACCATCGCCAGGCCACCGAGGGCCGCCGCCCTGGTGCCGGTGCCCAGCAGTAGCACGAGCAGGCCGAGCTGGCTGACCGTCCCGTAGGCCAGCAGGAGTTTGAGGTCGTCCTGGCGCAGCGCCCGCCAGCCGCCCAGGAACAGCGTCAGCGCGCCGAGCACCCACACCGCGGGCCGCCACCCGGGCGAGGAGGACAGCACCGGGGCGAGAACGGCCACCAGGTACACGCCGGCCTTCACCATCGCCGCGGCGTGGAGGTAGGCCGAGATCGGGGTCGGCGCGGCCATCGCGCCGGGCAGCCAGAAGTGGAAGGGGACCAGCGCCGACTTGCTCAGCGCGCCCGTCAGGACGAGGAGCGCGGCGACCGCCACGACCGGCCCGGACGGGGGAGCGGCGAGGATCGCGGACAGGCTGTAGGTGCCCGCAGCGTGGCCGAGCGCGAGGAAGCCGACCAGCATCGCCAGGCCGCCGGTGGTCGTGACGATCAGCGCGGTGAGCGCCGCCGAGCGGTTGGCCCTGCGGGTGGGGTCGTGGCCGATCAGCAGGTAGGAGAGCACCGTGGTGGCCTCCCAGAACACGTAGACCACCACCAGATCGTCCGCGGTGACGAGCCCGATCATCGCGGCGCAGAACGCCGTCAGCAGGCCGATCACCCTTGCCTGGGGCGGGTCGGCCTCGAAGTACCAGCGGCAGTAGAGCAGGACCAGCGTCCCGATCCCCGTGACGACCAGGGCGAGCACCCACTGGACGAGCCCGATCCGGAAGTCCAGCGCCACGCCGAGGGCGGGGATCCAGTCGATCGCCTCGGACAGGGGCGTCCCCGCCAGCACCGGCCCGGCGAGCTGGATCAGCCAGGCGAACGTCACGGCCGGGGCGAGGGCCACCAGCCAGAACGCGCGCTGGCCGAGCAGGCGCGCGAGCCATGGCGCGACGACCGCCAGGCCCAGGTGGGCGGCGATCAGGGCCATGAGCACGGGCAACCTCCGTTCCGGGGGGTTGCCCAACCCTACCGGGCCCGTGTGACACGCGCGTGACCGGACCCGGGGGCAAAGGCGAAGGCCGGACCAAGTATGAGTTGGTCCGGCCTTCAATGTTGTCCCGGGACTGGACGCCCCCGAAACCCGCTCGGCGCGCCCGCCCACCCTCCGTCCCGAGGGCTCCCGCGGATTGCTCCGCAGGAAGAGGACTGCGTTTGCCGTTCGGCCGCTGACCCGGTTTCCGATCCCTTTCGGGTCCGGCTCCGCGATCTGCGTAGGACAGTTCTACGCCCGCCGCCATGCGCGCGCAAGCGGTTCGGACGAACTTTCGACGGGGGTTTTCGGGACGCTGTCACAGGCGCACCGCGCGTCCCGGACGGCACTCCTGTTCGGGCGACGGGCCACGGGGTCGGCGTCCCGGAGAAGGTGAAAGCCGGACCATCTCATACCTGGTCCGGCCTGACACCATGTCTATCCTGCGCGGCGTCCCCGGCCCGGGAGCGACACGCGCGGAGGGCCGAGAAATGTGCGTCGGCCGTGGGTTCGCCGTGGGTTCGCGGACCCCCTTCCGTGGGTCCGTATCCCGAGTAGGGTGTCGGTACCGACCCAATGGAGGGCCGGGTCGAACCACTGAGTGGAACGAGGTATCGGATGACCGAACAGCAGGGCGACACGCTCGTGAACCCCGTGGACACCACCGTGACTGTGAGCCGGTCGGTGTCCCAACCCGTCAAGGAAATCTGGAAGTTGCTGGCGACCCGTGAGGGTGCCGAGGCCCTGCTCGGGGCCGGTGGTGAACTCGGCGACAAGGGCGACAGCTGGCGTGCGGCCGACGGCACGTTCGGCGTCGTCCGGTCCTTCCACCCGCTGGAGCAGATCCGGTTCAGCTGGCACGCCGCCGAGGAGGCGCCGAAGACGCTGGTCGAGGTCGACCTGTCCGCCGCCGACGACGGCCAGACCCGGGTCGAGATCCGGCACGAACACATCCCCGCCTACTTCGACGCCGCAGCGCTCACCCGCAAGTGGGAGAGCGCCCTGGAGAAGCTGGCGGCAGCGGCGAACTGAGCCGATTCGTCGGGCCGTCCACAACGATGCGGGCGGTCCCGGCTGGCGGTCCGGACGGACGCCACCGGACTGGCGGGCGCGCCTCTCGCGCACCCACGCGCAGCGCGGTGGCGTCCTGTGCCTCCGGCCTCAGGCGCTCGCGCTGACCGCGTAGCGGGACGCCGACCTGGCTCGCGCCTTGGCGGCCTCCTCCTCGCGGTTCCTGGGCGGGGCGGAGGTGGTCAGGTGGTCGAGCAGGTGCTGGGTGGCGTGCGCGATCGCGTGCACGGCCTCGTCGAAGGCCTCCTGGTTGGCCCGCGAGGGACGCGTCGTCCCCGCGACCTTGCGGACGTACTGGAGGGCGGCGGCGTTCACCTCGTCGCTGGTGGCGGCGGGCTCGAAGTTGTGGAGGGTGTGGATGTTGCGGCACATGCCTTCCGAGGCTAGGCGCTGCGACGGACGCCTCCAAGGTGGCGAATGTGCTGCCTACTCGCCCGGCGGCGGGTTGGTCGAGGACCGGTGGATGATCGTGCACGGCTCGTACGTGCGGGACGGCAGGTGGCCGACGGTCCCGTCGAGCAGGTGCTGCGCGGCGATCCGTCCCATCTCGTAGAAGGGGATCCGGACGGTGGTCAGGGCGGGGGAGAGGTCGGCGGCGAGCGGCTCGTCGTCGTAGCCGACCACCGAGACGTCGTCGGGGATCCTCAGGCCGAGCCGCGCGAGGGCGATGTAGGCGCCGGTGGCCATCTGGTCGTTGCCGAACAGCAGTGCGGTCGGTGGCTTGCGCTCGCGCATCACCCGCAAGGTGATCTCGTACCCGCTGTCGATCCGGTAGTTGCCGAGGTGGACCGGGCAGCGCAGCGGGTCGATGCCCGCCGCCTCCAGGCCCTCCCGGTAGCCGCGGATGCGCATCCTCGTCGCCCACGCCGCGTCGCGGCCGGCGAGGAAGGTGATCCGGCGGTGGCCCATCGCCAGCACGTGCTCGACGGCCGCCCGTCCGCCCGCGATCTCGTCGGGGAGGATGCAGGGCAGCCGCCCGTCCGGGGTGAACGCGTTGACCAGCAGGGTCGGCGTGGACGCGGGAACGAGCGGGAAGTCGACCTGGCGCGTCCCCATCGCCGCGAACAGCAGGCCGTCGACCCTGCGGTCGAGCAGGTCCTCGACAGCGGCGCGGAGCCGGGTGGGGTTCCGGGTCGTGTTCACCATCAGGAGCAGGGAGCGCTGCTCCCAGGCGAGGTCGTGGATGCCGGCGATCATCGGCCCGGAGAACGGCTCGATCGCGATCTCGTCGGTCAGGAAGCCGATCGTGCTGGTGGTGCCGAGGCGCAGGCCCTGGGCGGTGCGGTTCGGCCGGTAGTCGAGGTCCTGGACGGCGGCCAGCACCCGCTCCCTGGTGGCATCGCTGATCTTGGTGTCGCGCCCGTTCAGGACGAGGGAGACCGTGGTCGGGGACACGCCCGCCACACGGCCGACATCGGCCATCGTCGGCCGGTTAACCAGCTCGTCCTTCATCACTCCCACCGCTCGCCGGACCCGCTGCCAGTAAACCGACCGACCGGGGAGCGGTCAATCGGTTCACCTGCGCACCGGCGGTCAGCCGCAGGCCACGCCGGTGGCGTGCACGGGGCAGTAGCCGTTCGGGTTCTTCTCGAGGTACTGCTGGTGGTAGCGCTCCGCGTAGAAGAAGGGTCCCGCCTGGGCCACCTCGGTGGTGATCGTGCCGAAGCCGGACGCGGTCAGCCGCGGCTGGTACTCCGCGATCACCCGACGCGCGGCGGCGTCCTGTTCGGGGCCGGTGACGTAGAGGGCCGACCGGTACTGGGTGCCGTGGTCGTTGCCCTGGCGCATGCCCTGGGTCGGGTCGTGGTTCTCGAGGAAGACCTTCAGCAGCGCCTCGTAGCTGGTCTTCGTCGGGTCGAACACCACCTTCACGGCCTCGGCCTGCCCGGTGCGTCCGGAGCAGACCTCCTCGTAGGTGGGGTTCGGCGTGTAGCCGCCCTGGTAGCCGACCGCCGTCGTGATCACGCCGGGCTGGTTCCAGAAGAGCTTCTCCGCGCCCCAGAAGCAGCCGAGCGCGAAGTAGGCGACCTCGGCGCCGGCGGGGACGTCGTCGATGCGGGTGCCGAGCACCTCGTGGAACGTGCTGCCCGGGGTCAGGATCGGGCGGTCGCGGCCGGGGAGGGCGGCATCGGGGGCCACCATGCGGGACTTCGTGAAGCTGAACACGTCCGCCTCAACGCCGGAGCGGCGGCGGGCATTCCGTGGCGGACGGCATCAGGCGCCCGCCTCGAGGCGCCAGTCGACCGGCGCTCCGCCCTGGGCGACGAGCGCCTGGTCGGCCCTGCTGAACGGGCGGGAGCCGAAGAAGCCGGAGTGCGCGGACAGGGGGGACGGGTGCGCGGACGCGATCTGCGGGACGCCGGCCAGCCGTGGCGCCAGCGACTGCGCGTCGCGTCCCCACAGGATCGCAACCAGCGGACCGCCGCGGGCGGCGAGGGCGCCGATCGCGCACTCGGTGATCTCCTCCCACCCCTTGCCGCGATGCGATCCAGGCGATCCGGGCCGCACGGTCAGCACACGGTTGAGCAGCAGGACGCCCTGCTCGAACCACGGCGTCAGGTCGCCGGAGGTGGCGGGCGGAATGCCGAGGTCGGCCTCGAGTTCCGCGTAGATGTTGGTCAGGCTGCGGGGGAGCGGGCGGACGTCCGGGGCGACCGAGAACGACAGGCCGACCGGGTGCCCGCGGGTGGGGTAGGGGTCCTGGCCGACGACCAGCAGCTTGACGTCGGCGAGGGGACGGGAGAAGGCGCGCAGCACGTTCGGACCTGCCGGCAGGTAGTCGCGACCGGCGGCGAGCTCCGCCCGCAGGAAGTCGCCCATCGCCGTGATCCGGTCCGCGACCGGTGCCAGCGCCTCTGCCCAGTCGGGCGCGATCAGTTCCGGCAGCGGCTTCCTCACGGCCGCCACCCTACTGCCGGGGCTGATCGCGTCGTCGGCGTCCGCCGGCGCGCGTCCCTTCCCTGGCGTTTGCTCCCGAAAGGCGGCCTTGCTCCCCGAATTCCGGGAGCAAGGCCGCCTTTCGGGAGCAAACCGGACGGGTGGGACGGGTGGGACGTGGCCCCAGGGCGGGACGTGGGCTCGGCGAGGTGCGGGCCCGGGGACGGATCGGGGCGATCCCCGGGATTGGGGGCGTGCGTTGCTGGCTACAGTTCCCCCATGCTCACTCCCCGACCTCGGCGCCAGGGCAATCCGGGCTCCCGCGTCCCCCAGGGTGTGGTCACCGCGTCCGACTGGGCCTGGCGAGTGCTGGTGATCGCCGGCTTCGTCGCGCTCGCGTGGTGGCTGCTCACCTACTTCTCCGCCGTCTCGGTGCCGCTGGCCGTCGCCACGCTGCTGACCGCCCTGCTGACCCCGCTCAACCGCGTCCTGCGCCGTTGGAAGTGGCCGGCGCCGCTGGCGTCCATCGGCTGCCTGCTGGCGATGGCGCTGGTCGTGGTCGGCGTGTTCGCCGCGATCGGGACGCAGATCGCGAAGGAGTGGCCGCAGCTGTGGGACAAGGCGCTGGCGGGGTTCAGCACGTTCCTGAACTGGCTGGCCAGCGGCCCGCTCCAGATCGACCAGACCCAGCTCAACGACTACCTCAACCAGTTCACGGCGTGGGTGAACAGCTCCCGCGCGGACCTCGCCGCGGCCCTGGCGTCCGCCGGCGTCGGAGTGGGGCACTTCTTCGCCGGCCTCGCGATCGCCCTGATCGCGAGCTTCTTCTTCCTCGCGTCCGGGCGCGAGATCTGGGCAGCGCTGACCCGAATCGTCCCCGCCCACTACGTCGTCCCCACCCGCAGGGCGGCCGACCGCGGCTGGGCGTCCCTCGTCGCCTACATGAGGGCGCAGGTGCTGGTCGCGCTCGTGGACGCGCTCGGCATCCTGATCGGCGCCCTGGCGCTCGGGCTGCCGATGGCGTGGGCGCTGTTCGCGCTGACCTTCGTCACTGCGTTCATCCCCGTCGTCGGTGCCGTCCTGGCCGGGACGGTCGCGTGCGCGCTCGCCCTCGTCACCTACGGGCCGGTCAGCGCGCTGATCATGCTGGCGATCACCGTCCTCGTGATGGAGATGGAGGGCCACTTCCTCCAGCCGATCCTGCTCGGCCGCGCGGTGTCCCTGCACCCGCTGGCCGTCCTGATCGGCCTGGCCATCGGCGCCACGATCGCCGGCATCGTCGGGGCGCTGCTGGTGATCCCCGTCCTTGCGTTCAGCGTGGCCTTCATCCGCGGGCTCGACCCGGATCGGTTCGACACTCCACACGCCGAGTTGTCAAAGTAGAAAGCTCGCCTTTCCTTTCTGGCAAGTGTGACTATCATTGAGGGTATGAGCACCCCAGAACTGGGCCCGATCCTGGAAGACCTCGCCGCCGGCCGGATCGACGCGTCCGAAGCGGCCCGCCGGATCGACGCGATCAAGGCGGCGACGCCGGACCCGGCGCCGGCCGAGCCGACCAACGAGGAGCTGGGCGAGGACCCGTCCCGCCACGAGTACTCGCCCTACGCCCGCGAGGTGTTCGGCCAGCCCGCCGAGGACGCGCCGCCCGCGTCCGGGCGTCGCCGCCCGACCGGCAGCAAGGGTGTCGACCGGATCACCGTCCGCGCCGTGGGCCGCCGGGTGCGAATCGTGGGCGACCCCGCGGTCGCGACCGTCTCGGCGGAGGGCCCGCACGTGCTGCGCCGCAACGGCTCGGTGCTGGAGGTGACCAGCGACGGCGAGCTCGGGCCGAGCCTGGACGGGTTCAGCATCCTGCGTCCTCCGCGCAACCTGGACGACATCCGGGCGATGGGCCTGGGCAAGGAGCTGTACCTGCGGGTGAACCCCTCGATCATCGTGGACGTCGAGGTGACCGCCGGCCACCTGACCTGTTCGGACCTGCCGTACCTCGGCAAGGTCCGGGTCACGGCGGGCGGCGCGGAGCTCACCGGCGTGGCCGAGGTCAGTGACGCGCTCGTGCAGGCCGGCTCGGCGACCGTGAAGGGAACGATCACGACCGGACGCTCGCGGGTGCGGGTCGAGTCCGGGCAGCTGACCGTCGAGCTCACCGACAACTCCAACGTCACGGTGCGCGGGGAGTCCCAGCTCGGCAGGGTCAGCTGGAGCGGCGCCCACAGCGGCCAGGTGGACGAGGTCGTGCTCGGCAACGGGTCGGCCCGGCTGGACGTCGGCGTCGTCATGGGCTGGGCGAACATCGTCGCGGGGAGCGCGGCATGAGGACGTCGCTGCGCTTCCCCGGACAACCCGCCGCGGGTTCGGACACAGCCGGCGGTCGCCTCGTCCGCTGCGCACCGCGCGATTCGGCGGGGACCCCGCGATGAGCTACCGCGCGCCGTCCGAGTGCCCCGTCTGCGGGGGCGAACTGGTCACCACCCGGCTCGGCTGCCACAACTGCGGCTCCGAACTGGCCGGCGAGTTCGGCCACTGCGACTTCTGCGCGCTCGACGACAAGGAGACCGAGCTGCTGCGGGTCTTCCTCGCCTCGCGCGGCAACCTGCGTGAGGTGGAGAAGCACCTCGGCGTGTCCTACCCGACCGCCCGGGCCCGTTTCACGGCGCTGCTGGTGAAGCTCGGCCTGGCCGGCGACGTCGAACCGGCCCCTACGATGACCCGCGACCAGGTGCTCAGCGAGGTCGCGTCCGGCGCCCTGTCCCCGGCCGAGGCCGCCGACCTCCTCGCCGGCCTCTCCTGACGCGTCCGTCCCACACCCACAAACGCTCCCGAAACCCGCAGACGCTCCCGAAATCTCGGGAGCGTCTGCGCGTTTCGGGAGCGTCTGTGTGGACGGTTCAGAAGACCTGGCGGAGGTTGGCCTTCGTCAGGTCCAGCAACTCGTCGCCGCGTCCGGACAACAGGGTCCGCATCGCGTACAGCGCGAACCCCTTCGCCTGGTCGAGCTTGATGCTCGGCGGCAAGGTCAGCTCCTCCCTCTCGGTGACCACGTCCACCAGGGCGGGGCCGTCGTGCGCGAACGCCGCGGCCAGGGTGGGCCGAAGCTCCTCGGAGTTCTCCACCCGGAACCCCTTCACCCCGGTCGCCTCCGCGATCGCGGCGAGGTCGGGGTTGTGCAGGTCTGTGGCGAAGTTGACGAAGCCGGCGGCCTTCATCTCCAGTTCGACGAAGTTCAGGGAGGAGTTGTTGAAAACCACCAGCTTCACCGGCAGGCGGTTCTGGGTGAGGGTCAGCAACTCGCCCAGCAGCATCTCCACCCCGCCGTCCCCGGACAGCGCGACGACCTGGCGTCCGGGCAGGGCCGCGGCAGCTCCCACCGCCTGGGGCAGCGCGTTCGCCATCGAGCCGTGGATGAAGGAGCCGAGCAGCCGGCGGCGTCCGTTCATCTTCAGGTACCGGGCGGCCCAGATCACCGGCGAGCCGACGTCGGGGATGAACACGGCGTCGTCGGCGGCCAGCTCGTCGATCATGCGCGCCACGTACTGCGGGTGCAGGGGCTCCCCGGCCGCGCGGGGCGTGGCCAGCTCGTCCAGCTTCGTCCGGGTGGTCGCGTAGTGGGCGAGGGACTCCTCGAGGTGGCGGCGGTCCCTGCGGTGCTTGAGCAGCGGGAGCAGCGCGCTCGCCGTCGCGCCGGCGTCCCCGACCAGGCCGAGGTCGAGGGGCACCCTGCGGCCGAGGTGCTCCCCGCGCAGGTCGACCTGGACGATGGTCGCGCTGGTGGGCAGGAACGGACGGTAGGGGAAGTCGGTGCCGAGCATCAGCAGGGTGTCGCAGCGTTCGAGCGCGCGATAGCCGGACGCGAACCCGAGCAGCCCGGTCATGCCGACGTCGTAGGGGTTGTCCGGCTCCACCCACTGCTTGCTGCGCAGCGTGTGGACAATCGGGGCGGCGAGCCGGTCGGCCAGCGCCATCAGCGGCTCGTGGGCGTCCTCGCAACCGGCACCGGCCAGGATCGTGACGCGGCGGCCCTCGTCCAGCAGCTCGGCGGCGCGGGCGAGTTCGGCGTCCGAGGGACGCACGACGGGGTTCGTCCCGGTCACGGGCGTCACGGTGGTGTCGACGGCGTCGGCCAGGGCCACGTCCCCGGGGATCACGACGACCGCGACGCCCCGGCGCTCGATCGCCGCCTGCATCGCCGTGCGGAGGATCCGCGGCATCTGGACGGGGGAGGCCGCGTACTCCACGTACACCGCGCACTCACGGAACAGTTCCTGCGGGTGGGTCTCCTGGAAGTAGCCGCTACCGATCTCGGAGGTGGGGATGTGGGCGGCGATGGCCAGCACCGGGACGCGCGTGCGCTGCGCGTCGAACAGGCCGTTGATCAGGTGCAGGTTGCCGGGTCCGCAGCTGCCGACGCAGACCGCGAGCTTGCCGGTCAGCGCGGCCTCCGCGGACGCGGCGAACGCCGCCGCCTCCTCGTGCCGGACGTGGAACCAGCCGATCCCGGACTCGCGCAGGGCGTCGGTGAGCCCGTTCAACGAGTCTCCCGGGATGCCGTACATCCGCTTCACGCCGGATGCCGCCAGGGTGTCGACGATGTTCTGGGCGACCGTGGTCAAGACGGTTCCTCCTCCATGCCGGTGTCCTGGTCTCCGCTATACCCCGGTTCGGGCCCCCGCGCGTTGCATCCCGTTCCGCGGGCCCGGCCGGGGGAGGAGGGCAGCCGTCCCGGGACCGCCCGGTAGGTCGAAGGCTCAGGCCTGGAAGGGCTGCACCTCGACGATTGTGACCTCGATGGGCTTGCCGGTCGGTGCGGTGTAGGTGACGGTCTCGCCGACCCGGCGGCCGAGGATCGCTGCGCCCAGCGGGGACTGCGGGCTGAACACCTCGATGTCGACCGAGTCGTCCACCCCGACGAGCTCGCGCGAGCCCAGCAGGAACGTGTCGGTGTCGTCCGGGTCGTCGTCGTAGTAGATCGTCACGGACGCCCCGGGCACGACCTCGTCGGAGTCGGCGGACGGTGCCTCGCCCACCTGCGCGTTCTCCAGCATGGCGGCGAGCTGGCGGATGCGGGCCTCCTGCTGGCCCTGCTCCTCACGGGCGGCGTGGTAGCCGCCGTTCTCGCTGAGGTCGCCCTCCTCGCGGGCCTGCGCGATCTTGGCTGTGACCGTCGTGCGTCCCTCGGTCTTGAGGTACTGCAGTTCCGCGGTCAGCCTGTCGAAGGCCTCCTGGGTCAGCCACGTGGTCGAGTCAGTCATGCGGTGCAGGCTATCCGATGGGCCGATCAGCCGGTCCACTGACACGAGTCGACCACGGCGGTCGTCGCCCGCTTGAACGTCTTCAGGTCGACCTCGAGCTGGGTGAGTCCCGTCCCGCCCGGCGGGACGCTGACCGTGAGCTCGCCCACCGTGTCGTAGGTCACGGCCTGCGCGGACAGGGCGCACTCGGCACCCCTGTTCGGGTCGGGACGGTCCACCGTCACCGTCACATGGATGAGGGTGTCGGACCGGACGTCGAACGCATCCACCCGCGCCGTCGGAACCTGGGTCGCCCAGTGCCCACCGGAGACCACCAGCCAGGCCAGGCCCACCACCGACAGCACGATCGCCACCAGGATCCACCAGCGCCGGCGGGGCGCGGGGTACCGGCGGGCGAGGCGGGCAGCGGCTTCGGTGTCGGTCACGCCGTCCATTCTCCCTGCCCGGGTTGGGAAGGTGGCCCCTCGTTCCGCAGAATGTGTGCATGAGCCTGCGGCTGCTGCACGTCCACGCGCACCCCGACGACGAGTCGAGCAAGGGCGCGGCCACCACCGCCTACTACGTCGCGCAGGGCGTCGACGTCGTCGTGGCGACCTGTACCGGCGGGGAGCGCGGCTCGATCCTCAACCCCAAGATGGACACCCCGGAGAACTGGAAGAACCTGCCCGCCCTCCGCAAGGCCGAGATGGAGAAGGCGGCGGGGATCCTCGGCATCCGGCAGGTCTGGCTGGGGTTCGTCGACTCCGGCATGCCCGACGAGGGCGAGGAGCTCCCCCCGGACGCGTTCGCGCGGCTCGACCCCGCGGTCGCCGCCGGGCCACTGGTGAAGGTGATCCGCGAGCTGCGTCCCCAGGTGCTCACCACGTACGACGAGAGCGGCGGCTACCCGCACCCCGACCACATCCAGTGCCACCGGGTCTCGATGGCCGCCGTCGAGGCCGCCGCGGACCCGGACGCGTGGCCCGAGCACGGCGAGCCCTGGCAGGTCCCGAAGGTCTACTACGACATGACGCTGCACCGCGGCCGGTACGCCGCCTTCGACGCCGCCATGCACGAGGCGGGCCTCGGCCGCCCCTACGCGGAGTGGCTCGCCCAGTGGTCGGAGGACACCGACCGGCTGTCGCGGCTGACCACCTTCGTGCCGTGCGCGGACTACTTCGAGGTCCGCAACGCCGCGCTGCTCGCGCACGCCACCCAGATCGACCCGGACGGACGCTGGTTCGCGGTGCCGCTGGAGATCCAGAAGGCCGGCTGGCCGACCGAGGACTACCAGCTGGTGCGCTCCACCGTCCCGGCGAAACTGCCCGAGGACGACCTGTTCGCCGGCGTCCGTGACGAGCCGGACGACTACTCGATCTGACAGCGTGCACCGTTGTTGACCGAGTTCGGTGCACAACGGTGCACGCCGGTGGACGCTAGCCTTGGCGCATGGTGCAACTGATGCTGGTGACGCCCGACTGGCTGCCGCTCGCGATGGTCGGCGTGCTGGTCCTGCTGCTGGCCTTCCTGTACTGGAGCATGCACCGCAACATCAACCGGATCGACTTCGACGACGAGCAGGCGCCCACCTCGCCCGTCTCTCCGCTCGACTGACGTCCGCGTCCCGCTGCCCCCGCCCCGGTCGGGCGGCCGCCGCGGCTGACCTATGCTGACGGGCGTGAATCGCCTTGCCGAGGCCATGTCCCCGTACCTGCGGATGCACGCCGACAACCCCATCGACTGGTGGGAGTGGGGGCCGGAGGCGCTCGCAGAGGCGCAGGCGTCCCAGCGCCCGATCCTGCTGTCGGTGGGGTACGCGGCCTGCCACTGGTGCCACGTGATGGCGCACGAGTCGTTCTCGGACGCGGCGGTCGCGGCGATCGTGAACCCGAACTTCGTCGCGATCAAGGTCGACCGCGAGGAGCGTCCCGACATCGACGCGCTCTACATGAAGGCGACCCAGGCGCTGACCGGCTCCGGCGGCTGGCCGAACACGGTCTTCCTCACCCCGGACGGGCGTCCGTTCTTCGCCGGCACCTACTACCCGCCCGTGCCGAGCGGCGGCATGCCGTCGTTCACCCAGGTGCTGGAGGCGATCGACGCCGCGTGGAGGGAGCGCCGCGACGAGGCGGACGCGAGCGCGTCCGCGATCACCTCGCACCTGGCCGACGCGTTCGCCCCGCCCGCTGCGGAGGGCGACCGGCTCGACGTGTGGGCGGTGCTGGACGAGGTGAGCCGCGAGTTCGACCCGATCCACGGAGGTTTCGGGACGGCCCCCAAGTTCCCGGCCCCGCTGCTGGTGGACGCGTTGCTGGTGAAGGGGGAGCCGGGCTCCCTTGACGTCGCCCAGCGCACGCTGGACGCGATGGCGCGCGGCGGCATCCACGACCAGGTCGGCGGCGGCTTCGCCCGGTACAGCGTCGACGCCGGGTGGGTGGTGCCGCACTTCGAGAAGATGCTCTACGACAACGCGCTGCTGCTCGGCGCCTACACCCGCGGCTGGCGGCGCGTCCCCGACCACGACCCGCTGCTGCGCGCGCAGTTCGAGCGCGCGGCGCGGGGCATCGTGGGCTGGCTGGAGCGCGAGCTGCGGGTGCCGGAGGGGGGCTTCGCCGCGTCCCTGGACGCCGACAGCCTGGACGCGCACGGCCGGCAGCACGAGGGCATCTACTACTGCTGGACCCCCGAGCTGCTGGCCGACGCGCTCGGCGAGGAGGACGGCGCGTGGGCGGCCGAGGTCTTCCACGTGACGACGTCGGGCACCTTCGAGCACGGACTCTCCACATTGCAGCTGCGCGGCAACCCGGACGCGACGCGGCTCGCGTCTGTCTCCGATCGGCTGCTGGCCGAGCGGCAGCACCGGTTCGCTCCGGCCCGCGACGACAAGGTGGTCGCGGCGTGGAACGGCTGGGCGATCGACGCGCTGGTGTGGGCGGCGGAGGTGTTCGGCGAACCGGGCTGGCTCGACCTCGCGCTCGGCGCGGCGGAGTGCGTGTGGCGCGACCACTGGGACGGCCGGCTGCACCGCTCCTCGCTGGGTGGCGCCGCGTCCGCGGTGGCCGGTTTCGCCGAGGACTACGGCGCGGTCGCGCTGGGCTTCGCGCGGCTGGCGGCCGCGCGAGGGGACGCGGAGTGGCTGCGCCGCGCAGAGCTCCTCCTCGACCAGGCGCTGGAGCTCTTCGGCGCGGACGACGGCGGCTTCTTCGACGCGGCCGCCGACGCCGAGCAGCTGTGGGCGCGGGCCAGGGACGTCAGCGACAACCCGACCCCGTCCGGCACGAGCGCGCTCATCGCGGCGCTGCGGCTGGTGGCGCTGCTCGCCGAGCGTCCGGACCTCGAGGCGCGGGCGAACGCGGCGGCGGCCACCCTGGTGGGCATCCTCGAGCAGGCGCCACGGTTCGCCGGCTCGGCGCTCGTGGACGCCCTGGTCGCCGACGAGGCGCGGACCGGGCTGCGTCCGGCGGTCGCGGTGGTCGTGGACGACGACCCGATGGGGGAGCGGGCCAGGGCGACCTGGCGGATGGCCCCGATCGGCACGGCCGTCCTCACCGGTCCGGGGGGGACGCCGGGCTTTGCCCACCACTTCGACGACCGCTCCGAGCCGGACGTCTACGTGTGCCGCGGGACGACCTGCTTCGCGCCCACGTCCGACCTGGCCGAGCTCCGCACCGCGCTGTGGAGCCGCGTCTGACGCGGCGCCACCCACCACCGTCCACCCCGGGCGTCCGCCTTGGACATCCGCTTGCGACGGCCACCCACGGACCCCCCGCGCAAACGCTCCCGAAACTCGCAGAAGCCACCGAAATTTCGGGAGCGTCTGCGAGTTTCGGGAGCGTTTGTGAGGACGCCACCGGGGACGCGGGACGGGGAGGAGCGCGGCAGAGAGCGACGGCGGACGCTTCAGTCGGCGTCCGGGATCCGGGTGCGGTGGAAGTTCAGGTACGAGCGGCTGGCGGTGGGGCCGCGCTGGCCGAGGTACCGGGAGCCGTACGCGCTGGACCCGTAGGGGTGTTCGGCCGGCGACGACAGCCGGAAGAAGCACAGCTGCCCGATCTTCATGCCGGGCCACAGCTTGATCGGCAGGGTGGCGACGTTCGACAGCTCCAGGGTGACGTGGCCGGAGAACCCCGGGTCGACGAAGCCGGCGGTGGAGTGGGTGAGCAGGCCGAGGCGTCCCAGCGACGACTTGCCCTCCAGCCGGGCCGCGATGTCGTCCGGCAGCGTGACGACCTCGTAGGTGCTGGCCAGCACGAACTCGCCCGGGTGCAGGACGAACGGCTCGTCCGCGGCGACCTCGACGAGGTGGGTGAGGTCGGGCTGCTCCTCCGCGGGGTCGATCACCGCGTACTTGTGGTTGTCGAACAGCCGGAACAGCCGGTCGATCCGGACGTCGACGCTGGACGGCTGGACCATCGCCTCGTCGTACGGTTCGAGCACCACGCGTCCCGCTGCCAGTTCGGCACGGATGTCACGGTCGGAGAGCAGCACGGCCCCGAGAATACGCACCTCTGGCCGCCCGGGCACCGTGTCCCGACGCGGACGCAGCGAACGGACGCCGCTCAGCCGAAGATGGCCACCGCGATCGCGGCGAAGTGGCAGGCGGCCGCGGCGATCGTGCAGGCGTGGAAGACCTCATGGAAGCCGAACCAGGTCGGGGACGGGTCGGGACGGCGGCGTCCGTAGACCACCGCGCCGAGGGTGTAGACGAGGCCGCCGAGCAGGATCAGGATCACCACCGCCGGGCCGCCGGACGTCCAGAACGCCGGCATCCAGCCGATCCCGGCCCAGCCGAGCAGCAGGTAGCAGGCGACGTCGATCCAGCGTGGGGCGTTCTGCCAGAACACCCGGACCAGTACGCCGACGACGGCCACCGACCAGATCAGCGTGAGCAGCACGGTCGCGCTGGCCGGCGTGAGCAGGGCGAGGGCGATGGGGGTGTAGGTGGCGGCGATGAACACGAAGATGTTCGCGTGGTCCCAGCGGCGAAGGGCGGCCTTCACGCTCGGGCGCCAGCCGCCGAGGTGGTAGGTCGCGCTGGTGCCGAACAGCAGCAGCGAGCCACCGAGCCAGACCGCGCTGCCCACCTTGGTGGCCAGGGTGGGCGAGAAGACGACCAGCAGGATGCCGCCGACCAGCACGAGCGGCGTCATGCCGAGGTGCAGCCAGCCGCGCAGGCGGGGCTTCGGCAGTGCCGGGGCGAGTGGTGCGGTCATCGGGGACTCCATAACCTACGGTGAAGTAACTTACGCCAGCGTAGGTTGTGGTGACGCCACTTGCAAGCCCGAGGGTCGCGTGTCCGCGGACCGAGCAGGCCGGCGTTCTTCGCGGCCCGACCGCCCACCGCCGCGTCCTGCCCGGTGCGCGACGCTAGGCTGGCAGCCATGTCGCTCGGGCTGCGGATTCGCGAAGCAGTGAACCGCCTGCAGCCACTCGGCTTCCTGTACTCGGCCTACGAGACCCAGGTGCTCGCCCAGCTCGACCGGTCGGCGCTGCCGCGCCACGTCGCGGTGCTGGCGGACGGCAACCGCCGCTGGGCCCGGGCCAACGCCCCGGACGGGCCACTGGTCGTCGGCTACCAGGCCGGCGCGGACAAGCTGCGCGAGTTCGTGGACTGGTGCGCGGACCTCGGCATCGGCGTCGTCACCCTGTGGGTGCTGTCGACGGAGAACCTCACCCGCTCCGGCCCGGACGAGGTCGGTCCGCTGCTGCAGGTGATCGAGCGGCTGGTGGCCGACCTCGCGCACACCTACAACGTCCAGGTCGTCGGCGACGTGAGCCTGTTGCCGCCCGGGATGGCCGCGCACCTGTCGGACGCCCAGGCTGCGTCCGGCGTGCACGAGGGGATCCACGTGAACGTGGCCATCGCGTACGGGGGACGCCACGAGTTGCGAGACGCCGTCCGCTCACTGCTGGCCAGCGAGGCCGAGAAGGGGACGACGCTCGACGAACTCGCCGGGACGCTGGAGATCGACCACATCGCCGAGCACCTCTACACGGCCGGCCAGCCCGACCCGGACCTGATCATCCGGACCTCAGGAGAGCAGCGCATGTCGGGCTTCCTGATCTGGCAGTCCGCCCACTCCGAGTACTACTTCTGCGAAGCGCTGTGGCCCGACTTCCGGAAGGTCGACTTCATCCGCGCACTGCGCTCGTACGCGCAGCGCGAGCGCCGCTACGGCCGCTGACCCGGTCGCACCGACGACCCGGCGGCAGGCAGGGTGGGTCAGGCGTCGGCGAGGAGCAGTTCGAGCAGGGCGGACGCGAGCGCGGGCGCGAGGTCGAGCGACTGGAGGGCGGCGACGCGGCGGGCCGGGGTGGTCTCGTGCTCGATGGCGTGCCAGATCTTGCCCTTCACCTCGTACTCGATCTGGGCGGCCGACAGCAGCGTGAAGATGAGCGACTCGACCCGGTTCTTCGTGGGCTCGCCGTCGACGACGACGGTGGTGCCGGTCGCGGTGGCCACGTCAACCTCCACCGGCTGGGCGTCCAGGCCGTGCACCAGCACGCGGTAGCGCCGCTCTGCGGGCAACAGGTCGAGCGCGCCTTCCGCCGGCTCGATCGTCAGCGTCCGCTCGGCCTGTGACCAGCGGAACCGGGTGGTCACGGCCCGCGGGTCGGCCGCGTCATCGTCCTCGTAGAGGGTGAAGTCCCCGTCCGCACCGGTGAAGACGTGCAGTTCGATGGCCGCGGGGTTGCCGGTGCCGTGGTCGTCGGGCCAGGTCAGCGGGACGATCCCGCCCGCCCGCGCCAGCACGGGGTAGCCGGACAGCGGACGGTGCAGGTCGACGACACGTCCTCCCGTGTATCGGACGCCGGTGAAGAAGTCGACCCACTCCCCGGCCGGCAGCCACGTGCTGACCCGGCCGAGCCGGGTCTCGCCGTTGGCGGGGGTGGTGATCGGCGCCACCAGCAGCTCGCTGCCGAACGCGAAGGACGTCCGCGCGGCCAGAGCCTCGGGACGCGGGTCCAGCCAGTACAGCGGACGCACCAGCGGCTCGCCGAGCAGGTGCGCCCGCTCGGCCATCGTGTAGAGGTAGGGGACCATCCGGTGCCGCAGCCGCAGGGCGTCCCCCATCGCCGCGCGCGCGTCCGCGGAGTACTTCCACGGCTCCTTGCCCGCGAACAGGTCGTCGGTGGAGTGCAGCCGGTTGATCGGCGAGAACGCGCCGAGCTGGAACCAGCGGGCCACCATCTCGTCGTCCCGGTAGCCGAAGCAGTGGCCGCCGATGTCGTGGCTCCACCAGCCGTAGCCGATGTTCGCAGCGGTCGCGGTGAAGTATGGCTGGAAGTCCAGGCTCGGCCACGTCGCGATCGTGTCACCGGAGAACCCGACCGGGTAGCGGTGCGAGCCCGGGCCGGCGTAGCGGGAGAAGGTGAGCGGACGCTTCCCGTCCCTCGCCGAGTCGAGGAAGTGGAAGTGGTTGAGCATCCACAGCGGGTCCAGGCCGGGGACGGCGGTGTAGGAGCCCTGCTGCCAGTCCAGCCACCAGAAGTCGACGCCCTCGTCCTCCAGCGGGTGGAGTACTTCATCGAAGTACGCCACGAGGAACTCGGGACTGGCGATGTCGAAGTTGACGGGGTCGCCGGCGTCCGCGTCCACGCCGAGTCGCCCCGCCAGGGCGGCGTACCGGTCCTCGTAGGCGCGGACGCCATCGGCGGGGTGCAGGTTCAGCGACGTCCGCAGCCCGTGGGAGTGCAGCCAGGCCAGGAACGCGGGCGGGTCCGGGAACAGGTCGGTGTTCCAGGAGAACCCGGTCCAGCCGTGGCCGAACCGCGGGTCCACGTCGACCCAGTGCCAGTCCATGTCCACGACCGCGACGCTGAACGGCAGCTGCTCTGCCTCGAACCGCTCGACCAGCTCCTGGTACTCGGACGCGGAGTAGGCGTAGTAGCGGCTCCACCAGTTGCCCAGCGCCCAGCGGGGCAGCAGCGGCTGCGGCCCGGTCAGCCGGTAGAAGTCGCGGACGGCGCCCGGGGCGTCCTTGCCGTAACCGAAGTAGTACAGGTCGGTGTTGCCCTCGATCCGGGGCGCCACCCAGCCGTCGACCAGCGGAAGCGTGGTGTCCTCCAGGACGGCGTAACCGGTGGTGGAGACCAGACCGTCCTCGAGCGGGAGCGCGCCGTCCACCCCGTCCAGCGTCCGCGCGGTGCCGCCGAGGTTGCCCTGCTGCCACTTGTCCGGACGGAAGCGGACGCCGTAGCGCCAGTCGCTGTGGTAGCCGAGCCCGCCGGCCTGGCGGACGAGCAGTCCGGACGCCGAGAACGGGCCCTCGTCGTAGTCCACGACCAGCGCGCCGGTGAACAGGTGCAGGCCCGCGGCGTCCCTCGTCACCCGGAAGTCGACCGGGCCGAGGTCGCGGTGCAGCGCGAAGGGGGTGGCGCGGTCCTCGAACCGCCCCGTGGGCGAATACTCCAGGCGCAGCATGCGCGGGGTCAGGACGGTGATCCGGTAGTGGTCTCCGACGACCTGGTTGGCGTCCGGCGCCACCGGGGAGGTCTCGATCCTCAGGTACTCGGGAAGGTCGGCCATGGGCGCGAGTCTAGGTGGGCCGTCGTGAACGGGGCCCTGCCACAGCGTCCGAACCGCGCCGCGAGCGGGACTGCCCGTCCGTGAACCGCCAGGAACCGTCCCCATCGTGCCGGGTACGAGGGGACGGTTCCTTCGTGCCGGGTACGAAAGAACCGTCCCCTCGTGCCGGGATCGGGGGGACGGTTCCTTCGTGCCGCGGGCGTCCGGGAACGACGTGTGACAGCTGCGTGAACTCCCACCCCGCGGACGGCGTGTCGGGGGTGTGCGCCCCGGGGCCGCGCCTACTCTCGGACCACGGACGGGTGCCCATCCGTCCGACGAGAGGCATCGCATGCGCCGTCCTGCTCGAGAGAGCGTGACCCGCGGGCCCGCGCCCGGGCCCCTGCCCTTCGGCTGACCACTTCGGTAGAGCCGGACGGGTGGCGATCCGGCTCGGACAAGGATCGATATGCCGTCGACCAGGACCGCCTTCACCGGTACCCGTGAGTCCGCGCTGGCGCTGAAGACCTACGTCATCGACACCTCCGTGCTGCTCAGTGACCCGAACGCCCTGCGCAATTTCGCCGAACACGGCGTCGTCGTGCCGGTGGTCGTGATCACCGAGCTGGAGGCCAAACGCCACCATCCCGAGCTCGGCTACTTCGCCCGGACGGCGCTGCGCTACCTCGACGACCTCCGCGTCCGCTACGGCCGCCTCGATGCCCCCGTCCCCGTCAACGAGGTGGAGGGCACCCTGCGGGTCGAGCTCAACCACACCGATCCCGAGGTGCTGCCGCCGGGCTTCCGGCTGGGCGACAACGACTCCCGGATCCTCGCCGTCGCGCTGAACTACCGCGCCGAGGGCCACGACGTCGTGCTGGTCAGCAAGGACCTGCCGATGCGCGTCAAGGCGTCCGCCGTCGGTCTGGCCGCCGAGGAGTACCGCCACGAGCTCACCCCCGACTCCGGCTGGACCGGCATGGCCGAGATCGACGTTCCCGCGGCCACCATCGAGCGGCTGTACGCCGACGGCTCGGCCGTCGTGCCCGAGGCGATCGACCTGCCCGTCCACACCGGCGTCGTCCTGCACGGCACCGGCTCCTCTGCGCTCGGCCGGATCGTCGCCGACGGCTCGGTGCGCAGGGTGCTGGAGCGGGAGGCCTTCGGGATCCGCGGACGCTCCGCGGAGCAGCGGGTCGCCCTCGACCTCCTGCTCGACCCCGAGGTCGGCATCGTCTCCCTCGGCGGGCGCGCCGGCACCGGCAAGTCGGCGCTCGCGCTGTGCGCGGGGCTGGAGGCCGTGCTGGAGCGTCGGCTGCACTCGAAGGTGATCGTGTTCCGTCCGTTGTACGCGGTGGGTGGGCAGGAGCTCGGCTACCTGCCCGGCAGCGAGACCGAGAAGATGTCGCCGTGGGGCCAGGCGGTGTTCGACACTCTCGGCTCGGTCGCGAGCAAGAACGTCGTGGACGAGGTGATCGCCCAGGACCTGCTCGAGGTGCTGCCGCTCACCCACATCCGCGGCCGCTCGCTGCACGACGCCTTCGTGATCGTGGACGAGGCGCAGTCCCTCGAACGCAACGTCCTGCTCACGGTGCTCAGCCGGATCGGGCAGAACTCCCGGGTCGTGCTCACCCACGACGTCGCGCAGCGCGACAACCTGCGGGTCGGCCGGCACGACGGGGTGGTCGCGGTGGTCGAGCGGCTCAAGGGGCACCCGCTGTTCGCCCACGTCACGCTCACCCGGTCCGAGCGCTCGCCGATCGCGGCGCTGGTGACCGAGATGCTGGAGGACGTCGGCATCTGAGCCGGCGTCGCGTGGGTGGGTTGGTCCTCCCGGGCCTGACCGGGGATTTCGCGGACGAGGCGGGCTGACGGACACCGGAGATCCCGGTTCTCGCCGCGATGACAGGCGGGGTGGAGGCGTCAGGCGTCCACGAGTTCCCGCTGACCCTCGGTGACGGTCGAGCTGCGCGCGGGGCCGAGTTCCGGCGCGGTCCGCGGCGCCCGACGCGGCCGTGTGGCGTCGAACAGCAGGGACGTCTCGTGCAGGAACAGCGTCACGGGGAAGCGCGAGCGGGCGCCGGCGAGCAGCGCGACGACCCCGCAGGTCGCGACGAGCCAGCCGCGGGTGCCGATCGCCGCTTCGTTGAGAAGGCGCCACGGCGTGTACGCCGTCATGTTCCAGGTCGCCGCGGCGAGGACCAGGAAGTGCCAGCTCCAGTACAGGACGACGTCCACGACGACCAGGCTCACGGTGGCCCACGCGCGGAAGCCGGCCAGCACGAGCAGCGGCAGGATCCAGAGCATGTACTGGGGTGAGAAGACCTTGTTCAGGAGCACGTACGCGGCCATCAGCGCCACCGAGGAGCCCAGCAGCGGGAACTCGCCGAGCCGTCGCGAGATCCGTCCACCGACCGCGAGGACGGCGACCAGGCCGACGGCGGTCGCGACGCTCGCCAGCGTCATCAGCGTCCGCTGCGGGATCGGGACCCAGGTCGCCAGGAAGTACCAGATCGACATGGTGTCCTGGGTGATCGTGCGGGACGCCTGGTAGGCCAGCGGTGCCCACCAACCCTGCGGGTTGGCGAGGGCGACCGGAAGGTTCACGGCCACGAGCAGCGCCAGCGCCGCCCCCGCCGCCTCGGCGCCGCGCCGGAGCCGCCGTCGCAGCGGCGTCTGCCGGGCGCCGGGGCGTCCGATCACCAGCCAGGCCACGAGGGCGGGGCCGAGGACGAGGGGGAACAGCTTCAGCGCTCCGCCCAGCGCGAGCAGCAGCGCCGCACCCAGGTAGCGCGGACGCGACACCGTCCGCGGGTCCCGGCCGATCACCAGGGCGAGCGCCCCGACCATGCACAGGACCGGCGGCAGGTCGAAGTTGTAGGTCAGGTAGAGGACGAGGGCTGGCGAGAGGGCCCACACCCAGGCCCGCGGCCCGGCGAACCGGTACGCCACGACGGTGAGCACGACCGCCAGTGCCCCCATCACCACGGCCGTGATCGCGACGAACCCCGCGAAGGTGGTCGCGGGAAGGCTGAGGACCCACATCAGCAGCCCGGTCAGGACGGGGTACTCGATCGTCGCCGGGGAGGAGGTCGTGCCCGGCAGCAGGTTGAGGTAGGGCAGGACATGGTCCCTCAGCCCGCGCTGGAACCACATCACCTGCAGGTCGCTGTCGCAGCCGTGGGCCGCGGAGAAGCTGAGCGCCTTGCTGTAGCTGCCGAAACAGGGCGAGCGCAGTGCGTAGCTCAGCCACGCGGCGAGGACCGTGGTGGCGACCATCGCCGCCAGCTGCCAGCTCAGCCGCAGCGGTCTGCGGCGGGGCGGCGGTTCGGACATCTCCCCCGGACGGTAGCGCCGTGACTTGTGGAACTCGCGAGCGCCGTCTGTGCGTGGACTGTCAGGGCGCCGCGACCTCGATGACTTAGGTCGCGGCGCTGACGCGCAGATCCCGGGTCAAGCCCGGGATGACGTACACGGCGCACCTGGTCCGGGACGACGTCTGCGTGCTTCCTCAGCCGCGATCACAACAGGGTGGTGGCCTCGGTCAGGACGCTGCGCAGGGTGGCCGTGATCTCGGCGAACTCGGGCTCGCCGATCGTCAGCGGCGGGGCGAGCTGGATCACCGGGTCGCCGCGGTCGTCGGCGCGGCAGTACAGGCCCGCGTCGAAGAGCGCCTTCGACAGGAACCCGCGCAGCAACCGCTCCGACTCGGCCTCATTGAAGGTCTCCCTGGTCGCCTTGTCCTTCACCAGCTCGATGCCGTAGAAGTAGCCGGCGCCGCGCACGTCCCCCACGATCGGCAGGTCGAGCAGGGTCTCCAGGGACGCCTTGAAGGCGGGCGCGAGCGTGGCGACCCGGTCGTTGAGGCCCTCGGCCTCCATCAGGTCGAGGTTCGCGAGCGCGACCGCTGCCGACACCGGGTGGCCGCCGAACGTGTAGCCGTGCGAGAACGTCGTGGTGCCGCTCCGGAACGGCTCGAACAGCCGGTCGGACGCGATCATCGCGCCGATCGGGGAGTAGCCGGAGCTCATCCCCTTCGCGCAGGTGATGATGTCGGGGACGTAGTCGAAGTCGGTGCAGGCGAACATCGAGCCGATCCGCCCGAACGCGCAGATCGTCTCGTCCGAGACCAGCAGGACGTCGTAGGCGTCGCAGATCTCGCGCACCCGCTGGAAGTAGCCGGGCGGCGGAGGGAAACACCCGCCGGAGTTCTGGACGGGCTCGAGGAACACGGCCGCGACCGTGTCAGCGCCTTCGAACTCGATCGCCTCCGCGATCCGTTCCGCCGCCCACTGCCCGAACGCGTACTCGTCGTCGCGCAGGTGCTCCGGCGCCCGGTAGAAGTCGGTGTTGGGCACTTTCAGCGCGCCCGGCACCAGCGGCTCGAAGACCGCCTTCGCCGAGGGGATGCCGGTGATCGACAGCGCCCCGTGCGGAGTGCCGTGGTAGGCGATCGACCGCGAGATGACCTTCGTCTTCGTCGGCTGGCCGGTGAGCTTGAAGTACTGCTTGGCCAGCTTCCACGCCGACTCCACGGCCTCGCCGCCGCCAGTGGTGAAGAACACCCGGTTCAGGTCGCCGGGCGCGTAGCCGGCGAGCCGTTCCGCGAGCTCGATCGCGCTCGGGTGCGCGTAGCTCCACAGCGGGAAGTAGGCGAGCTTCGCCGCCTGCTCCGCCGCGGCCTGCGCGAGCTCGGTGCGTCCGTGCCCGACCTGGACGGTGAAGAGGCCGGCCAGGCCGTCGAAGTACTCCCTGCCCGCGTCGTCCCAGATCCGGTGGCCCTGCCCGCGGACGATGATCGGCACCTTCGCGCCGAGGCCGCCGGCGTCGGCCGGCTCGTACACCGAGTGGCGGGTGAAGTGCCCCCACAGGTGGTTGCGGGCAGCGTCGGCGAGCGGGGTTCCGCCGCGCGTCGTGTCGGTCATCTGGTTCCCCAGTCGTAGTGCTGTTTGTTGAGCTTGAGGTAGACGAAGGTCTCGGTGTCGGTGACGCCGGGAATGGTGCGGATCGTCGTCATGAGGACGTCGAGGAGTTCCTGGTCGCCCTCGCAGACGAGTTCGACCAGCAGGTCGAAGCTGCCGGCCGTGGTGACCACGTAGTCGACCTGCGGGATCGCGCACAGCGCGTCCGCGATCGGTCCGACGTCCCCACGCGTGCGGATGCCGATCATGGCCTGGCGGGTGAAGCCGACGACCATCGGGTCGGTGACCGCCACGATCTGCATGACGCCCGACTCGATCAGCTTCTGGACGCGCTGGCGCACCGCACCCTCGGAGAGGCCGACCTCGGTGGCGATGCTGACGAACGGCTTGCGGCCGTCGGTCTGGAGCAGCTCGATGATCCGCTTGCCGGTCTCGTCCAGCAGCGGCGCGACGGCGCGCGACGGCGCGGGCTGCGCCCCGGCCGAGCCGTTCTGCGGTTGTGCCATGGCACAGATCCTGCCCTGCGATAGTCGGAGTTGGCAAACGTTGTGGATACGATTTTCGTTGTAACTCCGTCGAAACGATTGCGGATTAGGGTGCTGGGCACCAAGATGCTCATCCATCGGTGAAGCCGTGCAAGGAACAAGGAGGCGATATGCCGGAACGACCGGATCCCCTGCTCACATCCTTCGCCAGGGCGGCGATCTCGCGCCGCTCGGCGCTGACCGGGCTCGCAGGGGTGGCGGCAGCGGGACTGCTGAGCGCGTGCGGGTCTCCGGGACGCAACGCGACAGCGTCCGGTTCCGGCTCCGCGTCCGCCAGCCCGACGCCGAGGGAGGCGACCGACCTCTCCGACAGCGAGAAGGTCGTGAACTGGTCGAACTGGCCCGAGTACATCGACATCGGCGCGAAGGGCAACCACCCGAGCATCGACGCGTTCACCAAGCAGACCGGGATCACGGTCAACTACAGCGAGGACTACAACGACAACGACGAGTTCTTCGCGAAGGTCCGGCCGCTGCTGGAGGCCGGCCAGGACACCGGCCGTGACACCTGGGTCAGCACCGACTGGATGGTCGCCCGGCTGATCCGGCTCGGCTACGTCCTGCCGCTGAACCAGGCCAACATCCCGAACTTCGCCAACCTCGAGCCCACGCTGTCGAACGTCGAGTTCGACCCGGGCCGCACCTACTCGCTGCCCTGGCAGAGCGGCTTCACCGGGATCGCGTACAACCCGAAGGCGACCGGCGGCAAGCAGGTCACGAGCATGGACCAGTTGCTCCACGACACCTCGTTGAAGGGCAAGGTGACCCTGCTCACCGAGATGCGTGACACCGTCGGCCTCGTCCTGCTCGAGCAGGGTGTCAGCCTCGACAGCGTCACCGCCGACCAGTTCTCCGCCGCGATCGACGTGATCCAGGCCGCGAAGGACGCCGGCCAGATCAAGGGGTTCACCGGCAACGAGTACACCAAGCCGCTCGCCTCGGGTGACACGGCGGCCTGCGTGGCGTGGACGGGGGACGTTGTCCAGCTCCGCGCCGACAACCCGTCGCTGGGCTACACGCTGCCGGAGAAGGGCTTCCCGATGTTCTCCGACAACTTCGTGATCCCGGCGATGGCCCAGCACAAGACCAACGCGGAGAAGCTGATCAACTACTACTACGACCCGGCCGTGATGGCCCTGGTCACGGAGTACGTCAACTACATCTCCCCGGTCGCGGGCGTGAAGGACATCCTGGTCAAGAAGGACCCGGGCACCGCGAACAACCAGCTGATCTTCCCCAGCGAGGAGACCCTGGCCAGGGCCCAGGTGTTCCGCTCGCTGAGCGCGGAGGAGGAGACCTCCTTCAACCGGCTGTTCCAGTCGGTGGTGACGGGCTAGTCATGGCCGGTCCCGCCGCCGGCCTGCGCCTGTCCCGGCGCGGTGTGCTGTCCGGCCTCGCCGGTGCCGCCGCGGCGGGGGTGCTCGCCGGGTGCGGGAGCCCCGGACGCAACGCGACCGCGTCCGGGTCGGCGTCCGCGAGCCGCACGCCGCTGGTGGCCAGCGACCTCTCCGACACTGAGAGGATCGTGAACTGGTCGAACTGGCCGCAGTACATCGACATCGGGCCGAAGGGCAACCACCCGACCATCGACGCCTTCACGAAGAAGACCGGGATCAGCGTCACCTACAACGAGGACTTCAACGACAACGACGAGTTCTTCGCGAAGGTCCGTCCGCTGCTGGAGGCGGGCCAGGACACCGGACGCGACACCTGGGTGGCCACCGACTGGCTGGTCGCCCGGCTGATCCGGCTGGGCTACCTGCTCCCGCTCGACAAGGCCAACATCCCGAACATCGCCAACCTCGAGCCGTCGCTGGCCGACCCCGAGTACGACCCCGGCAGCGTCTACTCGCTGCCTTGGCAGGTCACCTTCGCCGGGATCGCCTACAACGAGAAGGCCACCGGCGGACGGGCCGTCTCGACCATGGACCAGCTCCTGAACGACCCCACGCTGAAGGGGAAGGTGACCCTCCTCACCGAGATGCGCGACACCGTCGGCCTCGTCCTGATGGAGCAGGGCAAGAAGCTCGACAGCTTCACCGCCGACGACTTCTCCGCGGCCATCGACGTGATCCAGCAGGCCAAGGACTCCGGCCAGATCAAGGGGTTCACCGGCAACGAGTACACCAAGGCGCTGACCTCCGGCGACACGGCGGCGTGCCTGGCGTGGACGGGGGACGTCGTCCAGCTGCGTGCGGACAACCCCGCCCTCGGCTACGTCCTGCCCGAGGCCGGCTACTCCACCGGCACCGACAACTTCGTGATCCCCTCGATGGCCAGGCACAAGACCAACGCGGAGAAGCTCATCAACTACTACTACGACCCGGAGGTGATGGCAGAGGTGGTCGCCTATGTCAACTACGTCGGCCCCGTGACCGGCCTCAAGCAGGTGCTGGCCGCGTCCGACCCGTCCCTGGTGAAGAACGAGCTGATCTTCCCCAGCGAGGAGACCCTCGCCCGCGGGCAGCTGTTCCGCTCGCTCACTGCCGAGGAGGAGACCTCCTTCACCCGGGCAGTTCCAGACCCTGGTGAGTGGTTAGCATGACGGCCGCACCCACGCCGCGGAAGGCGTCCGGAGAACTCCGGCTGGTGGAACTGGTCCGGAAGTTCGACGACTTCGTCGCCGTCGCCGGCATCGACCTGGTCGTCCCGCCCGGGTCCTTCTTCGCGCTGCTCGGCCCGTCCGGCTGCGGCAAGACCACCACCCTGCGGATGGTCGCGGGGCTGGAGGAGCCGACCGCGGGACGGATCTTCCTCGGGACCGACGACATCACCCACACGCGCGCCTACCAGCGCCGGGTGAACACGGTGTTCCAGAGCTACGCGCTGTTCCCGCACCTGAACATCGTCGACAACGTGGGCTTCGGACTGCGCCAGCTGAAGGTCGCGGACTGGAAGAAGAAGGCGATGGAGGCCCTCGAGCTGGTCAAGCTCGCCGACCGGGCCACGCAGCGTCCCCGGCAGCTGTCGGGCGGCATGCAGCAGCGTGTCGCGCTCGCCCGCGCGATCGTCAACGAGCCCGAGGTGCTGCTGCTGGACGAGCCGCTGGGCGCCCTGGACCTGAAGCTGCGCCGCGAGATGCAGCTGGAACTCAAGCGGATCCAGTCGGAGGTGGGGATCACGTTCATCCACGTCACCCACGACCAGGAGGAGGCCATGACCATGGCCGACACCGTCGCGGTGATGAACGCCGGCCACCTTGAGCAGGTCGGCGCGCCGGCGGACCTCTACGACCACCCCGCCACCACCTTCGTCGCCAACTTCCTCGGCCAGTCGAACCTCCTCCCGCTGGAGGGCTTCACCGATCCGGGCGGCGAGTTCGTGACCGCGCACGCGCACGGCAACGGGCTCGTCGTGGAGCGGGCCCAGTTGCCGGACGGTGTCGTGCCCGGCGTGGGCGAGGTGCCCACCGGCGGCGAGGGCGTCCAGCTCGGCATCCGGCCGGAGAAGCTCCGCATCCTCGGCCCCGCCGACCCGCCCAGCGCGAACCGGCTCGGTGGGACGGTGACCGACGCGTCCTTCACCGGGGTGGCCACCACCTACCTCGTGGCGATGCCGTGGGGCCAGGAACTCACCGTGACCCGTCCCAACGACGGCT
This sequence comes from Propionicimonas sp., assembly GCF_049840635.1. GTDB lineage: Bacteria > Actinomycetota > Actinomycetes > Propionibacteriales > Propionibacteriaceae > Propionicimonas. Next base: position 594,716 of record NZ_JASGKL010000005.1, on the reverse strand, counting down.
CCACACCCGCCCGCCCGGGCGAGCAGGTCACGCTCGGCTGGGACCCGCACCAGGCGTTCCTCGTCCCGGCGGCCGGCTGATGGCCTTCGCGACCCCGCTGGGCGGCGCGGCGCCGCGGCGGACGGCGCGGCGCCGCGGGTACTTCGCCCCGATCCTGCTGCTGACCCCGGCCATGCTGTGGCTGACGATCTTCTTCATCGTGCCGACGATCTCGCTGGCGTCCCAGTCGCTGCAGACCGGCGACATCGACAACGGGTACACCCTGACCTGGAACTTCGCGATCTACGGCGACGTCCTGAGCCGGTACTGGACCCAGTTCGTCCGCTCGATCCTCTACGCGGCGACCGCCACCGTGGGCACGCTGCTGCTCGGCTACCCGCTGGCGTGGTTCATCGCGCACCGGTCGGGCCGGTGGAAGAACATGCTGCTCGTGCTGGTGGTGGCGCCGTTCTTCACCAACTTCCTGATCCGCACGCTGGCCTGGCAGATCATCCTGACCGACGAGGGCTGGGTGGCCGGGTTCTTCCGGGCCACGGGGCTCACCCACGTCCTGCAGTGGCTGCAGCTGACCAGCAACGACTCGCTGCTGTTCTCACCGTTCGCCGTCGTGTGTGGCCTCGTCTACAACTTCCTGCCGTTCATGGTGCTGCCGCTGTACACCTCGCTGGACCGGCTCGACACCCGGCTGCTGGACGCGGCGGGCGACCTCTACGCGAACGGCTGGAACACCTTCTGGAAGGTGATCTGGCCGCTGTCGTTGCCGGGCGTGGTGTCGGGGACGCTGCTGACGTTCATCCCGGCCGCGGGCGACTACATCAACTCCAAGCTGCTGGGCAACACCCAGACCGTGATGATCGGCCAGGTCATCGACGCGCAGTTCCTCCGGGTGCTCGACTACCCGGCGGCCGCAGCGCTGTCGTTCATCCTGATGGCGACGATCATCATCCTGGTCGCGGTCTACGTCCGCATCGCCGGAACCGAGGAGCTCGTCTGATGGCCTGGCTGCGACGCAATCTGGTGGTGATCGCCGGGGTGCTGGTGATGGTCTACATCCTCGTTCCCAACCTCGTGGTCATGATCTTCTCGTTCAACAAGCCCGGTGGCCGCTACAACTACCAGTGGACCGAGTTCTCGCTCGACGCCTGGCTGAACCCGTGCGCGAGCGCGGGCATGTGCGATTCGCTCGGCCTGAGCCTGTGGGTGGCGGTCGTCTCGTCCCTGGTGTCGACCGTGATCGGCACGGCGGCGGCGTTCGCGCTGGGCCGGTACCGGTTCCGGGGACGCGCGGCGACCAACCTGCTGGTCTTCTTCCCGATGGCGACGCCCGAGGTCGTGATGGGCTCGTCGCTGCTCACGCTGTTCGTGGCGATGGGCGTCCCGACCGGCCAGACGACCATCCTGATCGCGCACATCCTGTTCACGCTGTCGTTCGTGATCACGACGGTGAAGGCGAGGGTGGCCTCGCTCGACCCGGCCCTGGAGCAGGCGGCAGCCGACCTGTACGCCACGCCGGCGCAGGCGTTCTGGCGGGTCACGTTCCCGCTGGTCGCGCCCGGCATCGGCGCGGGCGCGCTGCTGGCCTTCGCGCTCAGCTTCGACGACTACATCGTGACGAACTTCAACGCGGGGGCCACCACGGTGACCTTCCCGATGTTCGTCTGGGGCGCGTCGCAGCGCGGCGCCCCCGTCCAGGTCAACGTGGTCGGAACGGTCATGTTCGTGGGCGCCATCGCGATCGTCGGCATCGCGCAGGCGATCGGCGCCCGGAGGAGGAAGGTGGCGCAGTAGTGCGCATTCTGGTGGTGGGTTCCGGCGGGGTCGGCGACGCAGTGGCGCGGATCGCGGCCCGACGGGGGTTCTTCGAGTGCATGGTCGTCGCTGACTACGACCTGGCCAGGGCGGAGGCGACCGTCGCCGCGGCTGTGGCCGCCGGTGGCGGGGAGCGGTTCGTCGCTGCCCGGGTGGACGCGTCCGATCCGGCGTCGGTGGCGGCGCTGGCGAGGGAGCACGGGATCACGCACGTGCTGAACGCGGTCGACCCGCGCTTCGTGATGGGCGTGTTCACCGGCGCGTTCGACGCGGGCGCGGACTACCTCGACATGGCGATGAGCCTCTCACACCCGCACCCCGAGCGGCCCTACGCCGAGGTCGGGGTGAAGCTCGGCGACGAGCAGTTCGCCGTGGCCGGGGAGTGGGAGGCGGCGGGCCGGCTGGCCCTGGTCGGGATGGGCGTCGAGCCGGGCCTCTCCGACGTGTTCGCGCGGTACGCGTCCGACCACCTGTTCAGCGAGATCGACGAGCTGGGGACGCGGGACGGAGCGAACCTCGTGGTGCGCAACGAGGCGGGGGAGGAGATGTTCGCCCCGTCCTTCTCGATCTGGACGACCATCGAGGAGTGCCTGAACCCGCCGGTCGTCCACGAGGCCGGCCGCGGCTGGTTCACCACGCCACCGTTCAGCGAGCCCGAGGTCTTCGACTTCCCCGAGGGCATCGGCCCGGTCGAGTGCGTGAACGTCGAGCACGAGGAGGTGCTGCTGATGCCGCGCTGGCTCGACGCCAGGCGGGTGACCTTCAAGTACGGCCTCGGCGAGGAGTTCATCGGCGTCCTGAAGACGCTGCACGCGCTCGGCCTGGATCGCACCGACCCGGTGCGGGTCAAGGGCGTCGAGGTGTCGCCGCGGGACGTCGTCGCCGCCGTCCTGCCCGACCCGGCGACGATCGGGCCGCGGATGACGGGCAAGACCTGCGCGGGGCTCTTCGTCAGCGGCCGCGGCGTGGACGGGCAGCCGCGGAAGGTGTACCTCTACCACGTCGCCGACAACGGGACGACGATGGCGGAGTACGGCGCGCAGTGCGTGGTCTGGCAGACCGCGATCAACCCGGTGGTGGCGCTGGAACTGCTGGCGACCGGGGCGTGGTCGGGGACCGGCGTGCTCGGGCCAGAGGCGTTCGACGCCGTCCCGTTCCTCGACCTGCTGGCTGCGCCGGCTCCGTCCGGGTACGGCTCGGCCTGGGGAATGGAGGAACGATGAGCGTTCTCACGAAGGAGCGCCGGCTCGTCACCGGGCTGCCGGGGCCGGCCTCGCAGGCCCTGGCCGCGCGCAGGCGCGCGGCCGTGTCGTCGGCGGTGAGTGTCGGCAACGACATCTACATCGACCACGGGGACGGCGCGATCCTCGTCGACGTCGACGGCAACCAGCTGATCGACTTCGGTTCGGGCATCGCGGTCGCGTCCGTGGGGCACGCGGCGCCGGCGGTGGTGGCCGCGGTCAGCGAGCAGGCGGCGCGGTTCGCCCACACCTGCTTCATGGTCAACCCGTACCCGGGCTACGTGGAGGTCTGCGAAAAGCTCAACGAGCACACCCCGGGCGACCACGAGAAGCGTTCCGCCCTGTTCAACTCCGGCGCCGAGGCCGTCGAGAACGCGGTGAAGATCGCCCGCGCGGCCACCGGCAGGCAGGCCGTGGTCGCGTTCGACCACGCCTACCACGGGCGGACGAACCTGACGATGGCGCTGACCGCGAAGGTGCAGCCGTACAAGGACGGGTTCGGGCCGTTCGCTCCCGAGGTGTACCGGATGGGGATGGCCTACCCGTACCGCTGGCCGGGCGGACCGGAGCGGTGCGCGGAGGAGGCGTTCGCGGAGTTCACGTCCCGCGTCCATGTGCAGGTGGGGGAGGAGCACGTGGCCGCCGTCCTGCTCGAGCCTATCCAGGGCGAGGGCGGGTTCATCGTGCCGGCGCCGGGCTTCCTGAAGCTGCTGTCGGAGTGGTGCGCGGCGCACGGTGTGGTGTTCATCGCCGACGAGGTGCAGACCGGCTTCTGCCGCACCGGCGACTGGTTCGCGTCCGAGTTCGAGGGGATCGTGCCCGACCTGGTCACCACGGCCAAGGCGATGGGTGGCGGCCTGCCGCTGGCCGCGGTGACCGGCAGGGCGGAGCTGATGGACGCGCCGGTGGTCGGGGGTCTGGGCGGCACGTTCGGGGGCAACCCGATCTCGTGCGCGGCCGCGCTGGCTGCCATCGGGATGATGGAGGCCGACGACCTGGCCGGACGGGCACGGCAGATCGGCGGGCTGCTCACGAGCCGACTCGGAGAGCTGGCCGCGGCCCACCCGCAGATCGGCGAGATCCGGGGACGCGGGGCGATGGTCGCGGTCGAGATCGTGGCCCCGGACGGCACGAAGACGCCGGACGCGGCGCTGACGAAGGCGCTGCTGGCGGGTTGCGCGAGGCGGGGCGTGGTGATGCTGGGCTGCGGCACGTTCGGCAACGTGATCCGGATGCTGCCGCCGCTGGTCATCGACGACGCGCTCGTCGAGGACGCGATGAACGTCCTCGCCGACTCGTTCGCCCAAGCGCTCGCCTGACACGTCCCGCTGCACTCCGCACCCGTTTCTGGACCGCTGGGGACGGTTCCTAACGTGCCGCGCGGCACGTTAGGAACCGTCCCCAGCGTGCCGGATCCGGTGAACCGCGGGGACGGTTCTTCGTGCCGGGCACGAAAGAACCGTCCCCTCGTGCCGTCCCGCAGCGGCGGTCAGGCGAGGGCGGGCTCGGCGGCGTCCAGGGACGGGGCGGTCGCCCGGCGGCGCAGGACGAACAGGCCGATCGCGATCGCGAAGCACGCCACTTCGGAGACCGTGATCGCCCAGATCGTCCCGGTCAGGCCGAACCAGGCATGCGCCCCGAACAGGACCGGGACGAACAGGACGCCCTGCGTGACCGAAAGGATCGTGGCCGGCCCGGCCTGGCCGGTCGCCTGGAACCAGGTGATCGCCAGCCCGGTGAAGCCGTTGAACAGCGCGGACACCAGCAGCGCGGTGAGGATGGTCGCACCCATCGAGAGCACGGCCGGGTCGGTGCTGAAGAACCCCAGCGTGTCCGCCCCGAAGACGAACAGGGGCAGGGCGAACACCGCGACGATCACGGCCACCCAGGCCGCGCTGTGGGCGAGCGCCCGGTAGGAGCGCCCGGTGCGGCCGGCGCCGAACGTCGTGGCGATCAGCGGCATCGCCCCCAGCGCGACACCCATCGCGAGCGACTCGGGCAGCTGGACGATCCGCTGCGCGACGCCGAACGCGGCCAGCAGCGAGTCGCCGTAGGACATGGCGACGTTGTTGAACACCAGCGAGCTCACGATCAGGAAGCCGCTCATCAGCAGCTCGGAGACGCCCACCCCGAACACCTCCTTCGTGGTGGCGAGGTCGGGACGGAACCAGCGCAGGCCGATCCGGAGTTCCGGGCTCTTCCTGTGCAGGTACCAGACGAGGTAGCCGACGGTGACGACGTTGGAGAGCACGATCGCCAGTCCCGCGCCGGTCACATCCAGGTGCAGGACGAGGATCAGCAGCACGTCGAGGACGAGGTTCGCCACGGTCGAGGCGATGATGGCGATCATGGACGCCCTGGCCGCGCCCTCCGAGCGGACGAGTTGCTCGATCGCGAACGCGACCGTCAGCACCGGCGTCCCTGCGAGCAGGACGCCGACGTAGGCGGCGGTGGGGCCGGCGGTGTCGCCGGAAGCGCCGAGCAGGGCGACCAGCGGGTGCAGGAACACCAGCCCGAGCACGGCCACCACGACGCCGGCCAGGGCGGCACCCCAGACGGTGAAGGCCGAGTAGGCACGGACCTTGGCGCGCAGCGTCCCCGCAGCCTCCGGGGTGGCGTTCTCGAGTTCGCCAAGGTAGCGGGAGACGGCCGAGCTGCCGCCGGTGCCGAAGACGCCGCCGACGGCCATGACCAGCGCGGTCAGCGGCAGGCCGAAGGTGATCGCCGCGAGCAGCGGGGTGGAGCCCAACGAGCCGATGAAGCCCGCGTTGATGATGCTGTAGACCATGCCGGCGGCCACGGCCGCCATCATCGGCACGGCGAGGTGAACGAGCGCCCTGGTGAGCGGCGCGTCCATGAGGTAATACCGATCGTCCCTTGTCGGGACCAGGTTCTCGGTGGTCATGTCGGTTCCCCTTCCGGGAGCCTGCGGGCACGGCGACAGGGCGCCGTGGCGGCACAGGAGTAGTGGTTTCGGTTCGGTCGGGAGGTCCGCCCTGGCGGGCGGGGTCCTCCGGGACCCGTTCTCAGTTCAGTCGGCCAGTTCCTGGTCGAGTTTGGTCAGGAGCCGGCGCAGGTCGTCGGCCTCGGCGTCGGTGAAGCTGTCGAGGTGGAGCCCCGCTCCGGCCCAGATGTCGGACTCGAAACGCCGCACCCGCTCGCGCCCCTTCGGGGTCGTGTAGAGGGTCTTGCGCCGGGAGTCGGACGGGTCGGTGCGACGTTCGATCCAGCCGTCGCGCTCGAGCACCTGCAGCAGGCTCGAGACGCTCGCGGCGCGACTTCCCATCACGTCGGCGATGTCACGCTGGATCACGCCGCGTGCCTCGTTGGCCTCGATCCACCCCAGGATGCGCGCCTGGTGCGGGGTCAGCCCGTCGAGTTCGACCTGGTCCATCGCTGTGGTCATGTTCTGGCGGGAGCGCATGGCGATCCGTCCGATCAGTTCGGCGATCTGCGCTGCGTGCTCGTTCGGGGCCACATCAGGAGACTAGATCGTTAGGAGTCGAATAGTCAAGTACCTAACTATTCTGTCCGGATCGCGCGGTACAGGACGTAGTCGAAGCGCCGCTCGCCGCGGGTGACGGGGACGCTGATCGCCTCCGCGGTGCCGAAGACGTCCGCCAGCGCGGAGGCGAGGTCGGGGCTCGCGCCCTCGCACCACACGACGAGGCGTCCCTGCGGCGCGAGGGCGTCCCGGCAACGACGGAGGAACCCCGCGCGGTAGAGGTCGGCGTTGTGGTCGTGGATCAGGAAGGTCGGCCCGTTGTCGACGTCGAGCAGGATCGCGTCCCAGCCGCCCTGCCGTTCATCCCGGGCTCGACCCGGGATCTCGTCGTCCGCTGCGGTGCCGACCGCGTCCGCGATGTCGCCGACGAGCAGTTCCACGCGGGGGTCGGACGCGAGCGCGCCGAGCTGCGGCGTCGCTCCGGAGCGGGCCGCCTCGACCAGCGCGGCGGACAGTTCGACCACGCACACGTGCTCGGCCCCTCCGTCCAGCAGGCGCGCCGCGGTGTAGCCCAGGCCGAGCCCCCCGACCAGGGCCCGCCGGGCGCCCGCGACGGCGTCGGCGAGCGCGAGCTCTGAGCCGACCTCGGTGGAGTCCATCGCGAAGACGCCGTTGACGATCAGCTCGGTGACCCCGTCCCTGCGGCGCAGCACGATGTCGTCGTCCACCCCACCATCGTGCCAAGCCGGCGGCGCTGACGCGATCCTGCCGCGGAAGACGCGATCTGGGGCAGCGGGAGGCTCGTGGGACGCGGAGAGTGGCGGGATCGCGTCACGAGGGACGGCGGAGCTCCGCGGACGGCGAGAAGAGGGGTTCCCGCGCGCGGGGCCGCGGCCTAGGCTCGCGGCGTCACCTATCGATGGAGGATGCATGGACGACGCTGTCTACCCCGATCCCGCGCTCTACGGGACGGAGGACCTGGCCCTGCGCGAGGCGGCTGCGGCCGACCCGGTCGGCTTCTGGGCGGACCGGGCCGCGGAACTCGAGTGGTACCAGCCGTGGGACACCGTGCTGGACGACTCGAACCCGCCGTTCTTCCAGTGGTTCCAGGGCGCGAAGACGAACATCGTCCACAACTGCATCGACCGGCACCTGGCCGGCCCGTACAAGAACAAGCTGGCCCTGATCTGGGTGGGCGAGAACGGCACGGACTACCAGACCTTCAGCTACTTCAGCCTGAACCGCGAGGTCACGAAGATGGCGAACATCTTCAAGGCGATGGGCGTCGGCAAGGGCGACAAGGTCACGATCTACCTGCCGCGGATCCCCGAGGTCGTGTTCGCGATGCTCGCCTGCGCGAAGCTCGGCGCGGTCCACTCGGTGATCTTCGCCGGCTTCTCCGCGGACGCGCTGGCCAGCCGCATCGACGATTCCGAGTCCAAGCTCGTGGTCACCGCCGACGGCTCCTGGGTCAACGGCGGCATCTTCAAGCTCAAGGACATTGTGGACGAGGCCGTCCGGTTCTCCCCGTCCGTCGAGAACGTGATCGTCGTGAAGCGCACCGGCCACGAGGTGAACATGGACGCGCTGCGCGACCACTGGTACCACGACCTGACGGCGCTCCCGATCGCCAACGGCGCCTGCCCCACCGAGCAGATGGACGCGGAGGACCCGCTGTTCATCCTCTACACGTCCGGCTCGACCGGGAAGCCGAAGGCGATCCTGCACACGCACGGCGGCTACATGGTCGGCACGTATACGACGTTGAAGTACACCTTCGACATCCGCGACGAGGACCGCTGGTGGTGCACGGCCGACCCCGGCTGGATCACCGGGCACTCCTACCTCGTCTACGGGCCGCTGCTGACCGGTGCGACGACGTTCATGTTCGAGGGCGGCCCCACCTACCCGTACCCGAACCGCTGGTGGCAGCTGATCGAGTACTACGGGATCACGACGTTCTACACCGCGCCCACGGCGATCCGCTCGCTGATGCGGTTCGGGGAGGCGTGGCCGAACCGGCACGACCTGTCCTCGCTGCGGCTGCTCGGCTCGGTCGGCGAGCCGATCAACCCGGAGGCGTGGCACTGGTTCCACCGGGTGATCGGGAAGGAGCGCTGCCCGATCATGGACACCTGGTGGCAGACCGAGACCGGCATGTTCCAGATCTGCCCGACCCCGTCCATGCCGCTCAAGCCGGGCTCGGCGGGCAAGCCGTTCTTCGGCCAGGTGGCGGAGATCCTCAACGAGGCCGGCGAGCCGGTCCCGGACGGCGAGGAGGGGTTCCTCGTCCTGACGAAGCCGTGGCCGGCGATGCTGCGCACGCTCTACAACGACGACGAGCGGTACGTGAACACGTACTGGTCGAAGTACCCGGGCAAGTACCTGGCCGGCGACTCGGCACGGCGGGACGCGGACGGCTACTACTGGGTGATCGGACGCACCGACGACGTGATCAAGGTCTCCGGGCACCGGCTCGGCACGGCCGAGGTCGAGTCGGCGCTGGTCTCGCACCCCGCGGTCGCCGAGGCGGCGGCGATCGGCCTGCCGCACGAGGTGAAGGGCAACGCGATCCACGCCTTCGTGGTGCTGCGGATGGGGTACGAGGGCAGCAACGAGCTCGCCGAGGACCTGCGCAAGCACGTCTCCGTCCACCTGTCGCCGATCGCCAAGCCCGACTGGATCGACTTCACCGACAAGCTGCCGAAAACGCGCTCGGGCAAGATCATGCGGCGCGTCCTCAAGGCCAGGGCGCTCGGCCAGGACGAGGGCGACCTAACCACGCTGGAGGAGTGAGGACCTCGGCGCAGCGTGTGAGTTCATCCACCGTGTTCGGTGGACGAACTCACGGCCGGGCGCCGGGGACGTCGAGCGGTACCGTGGCGAGAGTCCGGAGCCACCCCACCGAGAGGACGCACCGTGTCCGAACCGCGCACGCTCCCTGACCCGTCCACGCGGGCGTCCCGTGCCGCGCGGATCGCCCGGGCGATCCTGCTGGTGACGCTCGCGGCGTCGATCGTGTACGCGTCCGTGCGGCTCGCGCAGGCGCCGGCTGAGTCCACTGACCCGTCGGTGCGCGTCCAGAGCGACTACGTGCTGATGCTGATCCAGTGCGCGGGCGGCATCATCGTGATGTTCCTGCCCGCCTTCATCGACCGCCGGTTCGGGATCCGGGTGCCGGGCGGAATGCAGGTGGCCTACTTCGCCTTCCTGTACGGCGCGATCTACCTCGGCGAGGTGCGTGGCTTCTACTACCGCTTCCCGAACTGGGACACGGTGCTGCACTTCTTCAGCGGCGCCATGCTCGGAGCCCTCGGGTTCCTCCTGGTCCGCCTGCTCAACGACGCCGACAACCGCCACGTCCGGCTGAGCCCCGAGTTCGTGGCCTTCTTCGCATTCTGCTTCGCCGTCACCTGCGGCGTGGTCTGGGAGATCTACGAGTTCACGGTGGACGGCATCGCCGGCACCAACATGCAGAAGGTGATCACCGACGCCGGGGAGGTCCTGGTCGGCAGGGCGGCGCTCGCCGACACCATGGAGGACCTGATCGTGGACGCTCTGGCCGCCCTGACCGTGACCCTGGTCGGCTACCTCGACCTGCGTCGCCGGTGGGCGCGGACGCAATCGGCCGTCGGCGTGGGCGTCCCCACGAACGCCGAGGCGACCACCGGGACCGACACGGCCGCGGACGCGGAGGTCGACACGGACGCCGAGGCGACCACCGGGACCGACACGGCCGCGGACGCGGAGGTCGACACGGACGCGTCCGCCCGCTGACCCGGGGGCGCGGGAGGCTGGTGGCGACGGCCCGGCCCGACGAGAATGCCGCCATGGCCGAACTCACGCAGCGCGTGTCCCTGACCCTGCCCGACGGGACGCTGAACCCCGACGCCGTCGGGTGGGCGTGCCGTCCGCTCGTCGACACCTCGGGCATCGGCGGCCGGCACGGCTGGGGACGCAACAAGCGCTGGGAGTACTGGAGCGTGGTCAGCCCGACCCACGTGCTCACGCTGACCGTGTCCTCGATCGACTACGCGGCCGTCCACTCGGTCTGGGTGTTCGATCGCGCCATGCGCAGGCCCCGGGCCGGCGAGGCGACCGTGCTGCCGTCGCGGGGCGTCCGCCTCGCGCCGTCGCTCGGCGACGGGCCTGCCTACGCCCGCGCGCACGATCTGGCGATCGCCGTCGAGCCGGACGGGGCCAGCACCCGGCTGCGGGCGCGGATCCCGGGGGTGGAGTTCGACGTGGTCGTCACGCGTCCGCCCCGGCGGGACTGCCTGGCCGTCGTCGTGCCGTGGACGGAGCACACCTTCCAGTACACGGTGAAGGAGATCGGCCTGCCGGCCGCCGGTTCGGCGACCATCGACGGCGTCCGGCACGAGGTGCCGGCGGGGGAGTCGTGGGCGGTGCTCGACCACGGCCGCGGCCGCTGGCCCTATCGCGTCCACTGGAACTGGGGCGCGGGGTGGGGCTGCAGCGGCGGCCACGAGATCGGCGTCCAGGTCGGCGGCCTGTGGACGGTGGGCACCGGCGCGACCGAGAACGGGATTCTCGTCGACGGCGTGCTGCACAAGATCGACGAGGAACTCGACTGGAGCTACGACCTCGCGGACTGGCGCCGGCCGTGGCGGGTCGTCGGCGGCGGCCTGGACGCGACGTTCACCCCCGAGTACGACCGCAGGGCCTCGACCAACCTCGGCGTGGTGGCCTCGCGCACCGACCAGTGCTTCGGACGCTGGTCCGGCACCTTCGGCGAAGTGTCCTTCGACGGGCTCTACGGCTGGGCGGAGGACGTCACCAACCGCTGGTGAGCCGATGTTCGGAATCGGCGCACGAGCGGGTCTTGTGCATGTGCAGATTCTGCATATACTCAGGACATGGACGACAACGGGTGGCGTGAGAGCGCGCAGCAAGCGGCGGACGCGATCAGCCGGGCGCTCGCCGAGACGGACGCCGAACAGGTCGTCGCGGAGTTGAGCCGGGCTGACCGGTCACTCGGCGATGCGACCAGGGAGGCGATGGCCGCGGCGGTGCTCGAGGGGACCAGCATGCGCAGGATCGCGGAGATTTCGGGGCTCGCGCCCAACTCCGTCCCGCCGAGGCTGGCCCGCAGCCGGTCGCTGGCGAAGTACGCCGACGACGGTGCGGTCACCGCGCAGGGGATCGCCGTCGCCCGCTACGAGGCCGCCGCGGAGGCCGGCCGCCCACCGCTGAAGTTCACACCGAGACGAAAGGAAGCCCGTCATGACGAATCCTGACCGGACCCACATCGAGTTCGTGCTGGACCGTTCCGGGTCGATGCACTCGATCAAGTCCGACATCGAGGGCGGCTTCGACGCGTTCGTCGCCGACCAGCGCACGCACCCCGGCCGCACGACCGTGAGCCTCGCGCAGTTCGACGACCGCTACGAGGTGGTGTTCACCGCTGTCGACGTCGCCGAGGTCGGCCCGCTGGACCTGCAGCCGCGGGGTTCGACTGCCATGCTGGACGCGATCGGACGCAGCATCACGGCGCTCGGCTCGCGGCTGGCAGCGCTGCCCGAGGACCAGCGCCCTGGGACGGTGATCGTCGCGATCATGACCGACGGGCTGGAGAACGCGTCCCGGGAGTACACGCACGCCGCGGTGAAGGCCCTGATCACGCAGCAGGAGCAGGTCTACAACTGGCAGTTCCTCTACATGGGCGCCGACCAGGACGCCATCGAGGTCGGCGCGAGCATCGGCATCGCCCCGGGACGCGCGCTCAGCTACGACCGTGGGAAGTCGAAGGAGGCGTTCGGCGCACAGACCCGGCTCGCCAACAAGCTGAGGGCGGCGGCCGCCGCCGGCGCGCCGCTGTCAGCCGTCGCGTTCGAGCCCGAGGACCGTTCCGCCACGCAGGAGTGATCCGGGCCAACCCCCAGTGGGGCGGACGCCGAGAGCCCCCGTTCCTGGGCGAGGGCCACCGCTCACGTCGAAGGCTCTTGTCCGGGTGCGGGCTGTGGACGGGATGGGTGGCTCTCGGCGAGGGAGGGTGGCCTTGGTCCGCCGGGTGGTCTGAGCGGGCCTGCCCGGTCGGGTGCGCGGTGAGATGCCGGGTCAAGCCCGGCATGACAGGGATGGCGGCGGCCCTTCGGGACGCCGTCCCTCGTTCCTCGGGGCGGCTCCTCAGGGACCGTGGAGCCGTGGTTGTCATCCCGGGCTTGACCCGGGATCTTCGGAAGGGCGTTGTCCGCACGGTTCTGCGGCGGCTCGTGTCGTCGAGGGCCTTGTGTCGTGGGTGGGGGCCACTGTTCACGTCGAGGGCTCTTGTCCGGGTGCGGGCTGTGGACGGGATGGGTGGCTCTCGGCGAGGGAGGGTGGCCTTGGTCCGCCGGGTGGTCTGAGCGGGGCTGTCCGGTCGGGTGCGCGGTGAGATGCCGGGTCAAGCCCGGCATGACAGGGATGGCGGCGGCCCTTCGGGACGCCGTCCCTCGTTCCTCGGGGCGGCTCCTCAGGGACCGTGAATGCGTGGTTGTCATCCCGGGCTTGACCCGGGATCTTCGGAAGGGCGTTGTCCGCACGGTTCTGCGGCGGCTCGTGCCGTCGAGGGCCTCGTGTCGTGGGTGAGGGCCACTGTTCACGTCGAGGGCTCTTGTCCGGGTGCGGGCTGTGGACGGGATGGGTGGCTCTCGGCGAGGGAGGGTGGCCTTGGTCCGCCGGGTGGTCTGAGCGGGGCTGTCCGGTCGGGTGCGCGGTGAGATGCCGGGTCAAGCACGGCATGACAGGGATGGCGGCGGCCCTTCGGGACGCCGTCTTTCGTTCCTCGGGGCGGCTCCTCAGGGACCGTGGAGAGGTGTTCGGTCCGTGTGGCGGGTTCCTCGCCGGGGGCGGGCGCCTTTCGGGTGTGGTCAACGCTCCCTGAGGAGCCGGTGAGGGACGAGCCGGCGTCACGAAGGGGCGTCCGCCACCAGCCTCTGGCGCAGGAGGGCGAGGTCGGCGTCGGTGGCGCCGTGCCGGGTCAGGTAGGCGGACGCGCCGCCTTCGGCGTCCAGGCCGTCGAGGATGCCCTCCATGACCTCGGCGGGGGAGCTGGTGGCAAGGCCGGCGATCTCCGGCGTCGCCGGGACGCCCATCGCCGACAGGCCCGCGAGCATCCGCTCCGTCCACGCCCCGGAGAGCTCCGCCTGCGTGGCGGCGTAGTCGGCGACCACGGCCTCGCGCTGCGCGCCGATCGCGTCCAGCAGCAGGGCGACCGCGATCCCGGTGCGGTCCTTGCCTGCCGTGCAGTGCACGAGCACGCCGCCTTTGGCGGTCGCCGCGACCTGGGCGACCTCGGCGAACACCGGGCCACCGTCCGCCAGCATGTCGGTGTACAGCTGGCCCAGCGTCGGGACGCGGCTCAGGTCGCCCCCAAACTGGCGGAACAACTCGGGGCTCATCGCCCCCTCCAGCAGCGGCAGTTCCCGCACGACCATCGATGGCGGCGGGGTGGTCGGCGCGAGCGCGCGCTCTGACGGCGTGCGCAGGTCGACGATCGTGGCGATGCCCAGGTCGGCCAGCGCACCCCAGGCCGCCTCGGGAAGTCCGGCGGGTGCCGCGGACCGGAACAGGACGCCGGCGCGGACCGCGCCGCCGGCCACCGGCGTCCCGCCGAGGTCGCGGAAGTTGACCAGCCCGGGGACGGTGCCGCTCACTGCCCCTGCTCCTGGCCGCGGGCGGCGTCGATCTTCGCCTTCGCGCCGTCCAGCCACTGCTGGCAGATGGCGGCCAGCTTCTCGCCCCGCTCCCACAGTGCCATCGACTCCGACAGCGGGACGCTGCCCGCCTCCAGGCGACGGATCACGTCGACCAGCTCGTCGCGGGCCGCCTCGTAGCCGAGCTCGGGTTCCTTGCTCACGGTTCCTCCGTCGTCGTTGCAGGGAGATCCCGGGTCGAGCCCGGGAGGACAGGGATGGGGGGTGCCTCGGCGGCGGAAGTGGGGTGCGGATCCTCCGTCACGGCGGTGACGGCGAGGTCGAGGTGGCCGTCGGCGAGGCGGGCGGTCAGTGCGGCGCCCGCCGAGGTCGCAGCGACCCGGTCGACCGTGCGTCCCTCGGTGTCGGTGAGGATCGCGTAGCCGCGCTGCAGGGTGGCTCGGGGGGACAGCCCGCGGACGCGCTCGATGGCGTGCGTGAGGCCCAGCCGCTCCTCCCGCAGCCGAGCGTCGACCGCGCGGGCGAGCCGCTCGCGGGCCAGCTGCAGACGCTCTGCGTGCCCGTCGATGACCGCGGACGGGTCGCGCAGCACGGGCCGGCTGCGCAGCTCGCCCAGCCGCCGCGACTCGGCGTCCACCCTGGCGACGATCGCGCTGCGGACCTGGCCGAGTGCGCGAGCGACCAGTTGCGCCTCGGCGGCCGCGTCCGGCACGACCCGCTTCGCTGCGTCCGTCGGTGTCGAGGCCCGCAGGTCGGCGACGAGGTCGAGGATCGGGGTGTCGGTCTCGTGACCGATCGCGCTCACGACCGGCGTGCGGCACGCGAACACCGCCCGGGCCAGCGCCTCGTCGCTGAACGGCAGCAGGTCCTCCAGCGAGCCCCCGCCGCGCGCGACGATGATCACGTCCACCTCGGGCGCGGCGTCCAGCGACCGGATCGCCTCGATCAGCTGCTCGACCGCCGCCGGCCCCTGGACCAGGGAGTGCCGCACCTCGACGACAGCCGCCGGCCAACGGCGGGCGATGTTCTCCACGACGTCGCGCTCGGCGGCGCTCTGCGCGCCCGTCACCAGCCCGATCCGTCGCGGCAGGAACGGCAGACGGCGCTTGCGGGCGACGTCGAACAGGCCCTCGGCCTGGAGCATCCGCTTGCGCTGCTCGACCATGGCCAGCAGGCGTCCCTCGCCGGACGGACGCAGCTCGCGGCACTCGAAGACCAGGCTCCCCGACTTCAGCCACAGGGTGGGCTTCACCCAGGCCGCCACGACCGTGCCCTCGGTGATCGGCCCGGCGGCGTCCAGCACGGCCTGCGTGGTGGAGATGCTCACCGACACCTCCGCGAGGGTGTCGCGGAGGGTGAGGAACTGCATCACCGTGCCGCTGCGCCGCTTGATCTCGATCAGCTGGCCCTCCACCCACACCGCGTTGAGCCGGTCGACGTACTCCTTGGTCAGGTTGACCACGACGCGCAACGGCTGCGGCTGCTCGGGCGAGCTCGCCAGCCGCTGTCGTGGTTCGGGTGCCATGGGGCCACCGTAGCGGGCGTCACCGACGCCCGCCGGTCAGAGGGAACGCTCGAGGATGCCGGCGGCCGCAGGATCGTGGGCCGCACAGATCGCCAGGCCCGGGTGCCCCCGCCGGAACACCTCGACGGCCCTGGTCGACGCGCGGAGCGCGGCGTGGCTGCCGATCCCCGGCAGGTGGTCCTCGTCGAACTGCGGGGCGTCGAAGGTCAGGTCGCCGACCAGCAGGACGGGGGGCCGTCCCTGCCGACGCACGAGCAGCGAGACCGATCCCGCGGTGTGCCCCGGGGTGGGCAGCACGACCAGCGAGCCGTCGCCGAACACGTCGTGGGACGCCGTGAACGGTGCGAGCGCGGGGTCGGACGTCGGGGTGAGCGAGACGGGGTGCCAGCGCGGACCGGCGGCGTCGATGTGCTCGCGCAGGTAGCCGTTCACCTCCGCCCCCGGGCGCTGCGAGGTGTCCCACTCCGTCCGCGACACCAGCAGGTCCGCCTGCGGGATGTCGAGCACGCCGCCCATGTGGTCCTGGTGAAGGTGGGAGATGACGGCGAGCGCGACGTCGTCGGGCTCGTGGCCCGCCGCGCGCAGCAGCGCGGGCAGGGTCTCGTCCTCTGCGATCGCGAATTCGGCGAGCCGCCGGTAGACCAGCCCCGCGGCGCCGCCGGGATAGTAGTCGGGATCGGTCACCGAACGGCGGTGCTGGCCGGTGTCGAAGAGCACCAGGCCGTTCTCGTGCTGGATCACGTACACGTTGATCGGCAGCGGCGGCGTCCAGCGTCGCGAGGCGAACAGCCACAGCGGCAGCGGACGCCACGTCCGGTGGCCGTGCTCGGGGCGGATCCGGACGGTGCCGGTGCTGAGCACGGAGAGCCGTCTGACCGGTCCGGCGCCGGGTGAGTCCATGCACGGCACGATAGGGGGCGGCCTCCCGGGGCGGGAGGGGGACTCTTGCCCACCCCACGTGGCGTCCACCGGGGTGGCAAAGGTACGGCTACGGGCCGGTCGCCCGGGCTCGGGAGAATGAGCCATGGCGGCGAGGACGGTGGCCGAGGGGCAGCGGATCCCCAGGCCGCCGCGGGCAGTGAAGGGGGGCAACACGGCGGGCCGGATGACGGCCCTCACCCTGTTCACCCCCATCCGCACACAGTGGGTCGGTGTGCTGCGCGCGGCCTTCGCGGCCGTCCCGCACCTGCCGGTGAAGGTGCACATCATCCAGTTCAACTTCATCAAGTTCGTCCGCTGGGTGGTCGTGGACAAGCTCGACGACGAGCGACTCGGCTACCCCTACCTGCTGTTCGAGAGCAACTTCGACGGCCCGTGGCAGCACTACATCGACGCGTTCGCGTACGTCATCCCGAAGGACATCCGGTTCGTGTGGGGACGCGGCGTCGACTTCCCCTACCCGCCCCCGGCAGAGCCCCTGAAGGCCTGGATCGCGGCCAACAGCATGGAGGGCGGGACCTACTACTGCGCGCACCCCGACCTGTCGACGCGGCAGATCCAGAGCGCGATCGCGGTCAGGGACGGGTTCGAGCAGTTCGCCATCGACGCCCAGGGCCTCGGGCCGGAGCAGTTCAAGAAGGCGTGGGAGGAGTTCCTCACCACGCACCAGGCACACCTGTAGGCCGGACGCGGGCCGGCGCAGCATCGGGGGACGAATGAGCAACCGCACGGGAACGGCCTACGCGCTGACCACCATCGCCCGGATCAACGACGACGCGGAGGACGACCTGGAGGACTACCTCGCCGCCCTGCCGCGAGGGAAGGACAGCCCGCTGGCGCGGGTGGGCGGCCTCCACCTGTCGCGGCTGCACATCATCCGCAGGCTCGTGCACCAGGGCCCCATGCAGCGCCATCGCGACACCCTGCGGCACGCCCACCTGGTGTTCACCGCGACCTTCAACGGCGAACTCGGCGACTTCCTCGCCGAACTGGCGGCGAAGGTGCCCGAGTGCGACGAGTGGTGGGGACGCTGTGTGCGCTATCCGGGGCGGGCCGACCAGGCGGCGTTCGACGACTACGTCGCCTCGATCCAGGTGGAGACGACGCTCTTCCAGTCGCCCATCCCGACCACCACCGTCAGCGAGGTGCGCGACGCGGTCGCGATCAGGGAGCGGGTCATCGACTTCGCCGTCTCCACGCAGGGCCTGGACGCCGCAGCGCTGCGCCAGCGGTTCTCGGAGGTGTTCTGATGCTCGGCCGTCCCGAGAACCTGCCCCGGCGCCGCACCGAGCCGCCCCGGTTCGACCTGTCGGACATCCAGGGCAACGTCCTGCGCGGGTACACGCTGCCGGCGTGCGCGTACGTCTTCGTGAGGATCCTCGACATCGGCAAGGCCTGCCGGCTGCTGGAGCGCACCCTGTCGATGGTGATGACCGCCGAGCCGTGGGACGCGCCGCCCGATCGGGCGCTCAACGTGGCGGTGGGCTACTCGGCGCTGGTGAAGCTGGGCCTCGACCCGACCGTGCTGGCCTCGTTCCCCGAGGTGTTCAGGGACGGGATGGCGTCCCGCGCCGAACGGCTGGGCGACCTCGGCCCGTCCGCGCCGGAAGGGTGGGAGATCCCGGACTTCGACTTCATGGTCACGGTCTACGCGAAGGACCTGGAGACGCTGAAGGGCGCCCTCGACGAGGTGATCGCCACGGACGTCGAGGGCGGCGTCGACCCGGTCTACATCCAGCTCGCGCAGGACCGTCCGACCGGCCAGGACCACTTCGGCAACTTCGACGGGGTCTCCCAGCCCGCGCTGGCCGGTTCGGGTGTGCTGGGGCGTCCGGGCGACGGCCAGCCGGACGGGGCCGGCGGCTGGCGGGACGTTGCTGTCGGCGAGGTGCTGCTCGGCTACGAGGACGAGGACGGCACGCTGCCGGCCGCTCCCGCAGAGCCGTTCGACCGCAACGGCACGTTCGTCGTCGTCCGCAAGCTGCGGATGGACGTGGCCGCGTACCGCCGCTTCCTCGAGGACGCCCACTTCCCGGGCGGTCCCGACCTGCTGGCGGCGAAGCTGCTCGGACGCTGGCCCGACGGCACCCCGCTGGCCTCCTCGGCTTCTCGCCCCGACCCGGCGCTGGTCGCCGACCCCGCCCGGATCAACAACTTCCACTACGAGTCCGACCCGGTCGGGCTGGCGTGCCCCGCGGGGTCGCACATCCGGCGCACGAACCCGCGCGACTCGAAGGGGTTCTTCGACGGCCGACTCACCAACCGGCACCGGATCGTCCGACGGGGAAGGGCCTACGGCGACCCGTTGGCTGCGGGCAGCACGGAGGACGACGGCGTCGACCGCGGGCTGATGTTCGTGTGCTTCCAGGCCGACATCTGGCGCCAGTTCGAGACCATCCAGGCGCTGTGGGTCAACGACGGCAACCCGTTCGGGATCGGTGCGGACAAGGACCCCCTGATCGGTGAGCACCACGCCTCGGCGGGCAAGCTCACCATCCCCGGCCACCCTCCCTTCTTCGTCAAGCCGCTCCCCACCTTCGTCACGCTCCGCGGCGGCGGCTACCTCTTCCAGCCCTCGATCAGCGCCCTGCGCTACATGGCGTCCCTCGCCTGACCGAGTTGATCCCATGCCGGGCTTGACCCGGCATCTGGTCCAACCCCCTGTCATGCCGGGCTTGACCCGGCATCTGGTCTTTGGCGGTGGTGAGATCCCGGCTTTCGCCGGGATGACAGGGGTGGGTGGGTGTCATGCCGGGCTTGACCCGGCATCTGGTCTTTGGCGGTGGTGAGATCCCGGCTTTCGCCGGGATGACAAGTGGGTGGGGTCGCTGTCATGCCGGGCTTGACCTGGCATCTCTGACGTAGTCCAGGACGGCCTGCGTCACCCCGATGGACGCCGAGAGGTCGTGCCATCCGGGGTTCTCACGAGCGACGAGGGCGTTCTTCCACTCGCGGTGCCACTTCTTCAACTGCTTCTCGCGGTTGAGGGCTGCGTAGAGGTCGTCCGTCGCCTCGTAGTAGACGAGTCTGTGACAGTGGTACCGCGCCGTGAAGTCGGACGCGTCCAGCTTGTGCTCCGCCACCCGCCGGATCAGGTCGGTGGTGACGCCGACGTACAGCACCGTGTTGCTCGCATTGGTCATGAAATAGAAACAGGCGGTTCGGCCCATGATTGCCTCCTGATCCGGAAGCGCTCACCGTAGGCGTCGGCTCCGACACGCCCCTCAGAGATGCCGGGTCAAGCCCGGCATGACAGGGTCCTCTCCTCGTCATCCCGGCGGAGGCCGGGATCTTGCGTTTCGCGGGGGTGAGATGCCGGGTCGAGCCCGGCATGACTGCAACCCACCCTCTGTCATCCCGGCGAAGGCCGGGATCTCGGGACACAGCCGACTGCACCGACGCGGAGATGCCGGGTCAAGCCCGGCATGACAGCAACCCACCCTCTGTCATCCCGGCGGAGGCCGGGATTCTCGCGTTTCGTGGGGGTGAGATGCCGGGTCAAGCCCGGCATGACAAGAGGGGGCCGGCGGAGGCCGGGATTCCGCGTTTCGCGGGGGTGAGATGCCGGGTCGAGCCCGGCATGACAAGAGGGGGCCGGCGGAGGCCGGGTCAAGCCCGGCATGACAGAGGGGGCCGGGTCGTGCCCCGGCACGACAGGGCGGCGGGACGCCTCGGGTCAGGGGTGCCAGAGGGCGTCGTGGGCGGCCTGGCGGGTGTACTGGGCGGGGTCGAAGTAGCGGTCGTAGTACTCGAGTTCGAGGTGGGAGAACTGGAGCCACATGCCGGGGGTGTAGAAGGCGTCGACGTGGGCGGGGAAGCGTCCGTAGGTCTCGTAGATGTAGTTGCAGGCGTCCTTCACGTACTGGATCTGGCGCGGGCCGAACCTGCTGCCCCGATCCGTGTACGTCCGCGCGTCGTCGGCGTTGCGGTACACCCGCGACCACAGCTCGCTGTTCGCGTAGCTGAAGCCGGCCTGGTTGCGGTACTTCTCCTCGACCACCCGGTCCACCGCCTCGTCCATGGACGCGACGTACGGCGGGCACAGACCCTCCAGGACGCCGTCGATCCCCACCGGGTTCGGCTGGGACGCCGGCACGGGCGCCCAGCGGCGGTGCTGCCTGGCCGGCTCCATCCGGAAGCCCAGGCCGTGCCAGCCCTTCGCCGGGTCGTCGGCATAGAGGTAGGGCGGGAACACCGAGCCGTGGATCCAGCCGCCCAGGCCCATCGACTGTCCGAGCAGCATCAGGTTCTGCAGGTAGAAGAACGGCTCGTAGTCGGTGCGCAGCGCCTTCCCGAACCCCAGCGGCGCGACGTTATCGGGGTTCACGAACTTCTGCCGCAGCCACTTCATCCCCCCGACCGGCTGGTACGGGATCTTCGGGGTCAGCCCGATCTCGCCGGTCAGCTTCGCCAGCCACTCGTACGGCGTCCGGGGGTGGAACGTGTTCCAGTCGTCGACGATGAGCGAGCGCTTGCCGTCCGGCTCGGACGCGATGATCAGCAGCGCGTTGATGTACTGCCACGTGCAGTCGACCATCGGGAGGAAGATCGTCGTCCCGGGCTGGTTGGACGCCTGCGCGTTCCAGCCCAGGTAGTAGGGCCACTCCCTGGGGAACTCCAGGCGACGGCCCGAGATCTTCGTCGTGACCTCGGCCGCGGACGCGAGCCAGTCGGCCTCGGTCCAGTCCGCCCACTTCGGCGGCAGCTCCTTCAGCAGTTCCAGAGCCCGCTCCCCGGTCGGGTGCTTGAGCACGGAGATGCCGTCGTCGTTGATCAGGAAGAAGTAGGTCGCTTGGGCGTTGTCCGCCGAACTGCCCGTCCGGGCGGCGATGTTCAGGAACGGCGTGGCCAGTTCCGGCGCGCCGTTCGCCTTGATCAGCGGCCCGTCGTGGGTGGTCAGGCCGGTCACGCCCGTGACGGACGTGATCAGCACGGCCTCCTCCAGTGGGCTCAGGGGCGCCGGTTCGTTGGGGCTCTGGTAGTCGAGCGCGCCGGCCGAGTGGACGGAGAAGCCGCGCGGGATCCGACGGGTCCTGCGCTCGGTCAGCGCGGACATGAACGGGTACGCGAACAGGTCGGCCAGCGCCGGGTTCGGCCCGGACGTGGTGGGTTCCGCTTCGCTGCTCATCGGTGTCCTCCCGGCTCAGTTGTGGCGGTCGAGCTCTGCGGTGATCACGGGGTACACGTCGCGGACCGCGTCCTTGCCGACGAAGCAGTCCATGTGCGCGTAGCCGGGGATCAGGTGGTAGCTGTAGTACTCGGGTCCGTTGCGCTCGCTGAGCATCTCGAACGTCTCCCTGGTGCCCGCGGGCAGGAACATCCGGTTGTGCTCGCCGTGGATGAACGCCAGCGGGAGCTTCAGTCCGGACACGTCGTCGAGGTAGTCGTGCGTCCCGTCCGCGGACACCGCGTGGTTGGCCCGCAGGATCGCCGTGACGTGCTCGAACGCGGTGATGTTCGCGACCCCGAACGCCTCGTGGAGGTGGTCGTGGGTGGCCTCGTTCAGCTGGTCGTGGTCGTACACCTCGCCGTACATG
Source organism: Propionicimonas sp. (assembly GCF_049840635.1). Taxonomy (GTDB): domain Bacteria; phylum Actinomycetota; class Actinomycetes; order Propionibacteriales; family Propionibacteriaceae; genus Propionicimonas. The sequence continues at coordinate 572,565 of NZ_JASGKL010000005.1, read as the reverse complement.
AAGTTCACCCTGCGGCAGAACGGACGGTCGCACGGCTCCGCCCCGGCCGGGTACAGGCCCAGCAGGTGCGTGAGCATTCGGTCGCGGAACGTCGGGTCGTCGTCCACCTCGGTGGTGAGGGTGTCGAAGCCGAGCAGGTCGAGGACGTTGGCCGCGTGCAGCTCGGAACGGAACTCGTTCAGCTCTCCGGCCCGCATGTGCAGGCTCACCTGGGACGCGACCGCCGAGCGCACCCCCTGCAGGCCCAGGCACAGCGCCATCTGCATCGACAGCGAGCTCAGGCAGTGCGCGACGAGCTGGACGCTGTCCGCCCCGGTCTCGGCCCGCACGGTCGCCACCGCGGCGGGGAAGTCGTACTGCGCGACGTCGTCGAACGTGAACTGGGTGCTCGCGGACGGCAGCGCGGGGCTCGAGCGGTAGTCGAACACCCACACGTCGTAGCCGTGCTCGAACAGGTACTCGGGGAAGTTCGTCTCCGTCGTGTCGAGCGTGTACGCCAGCTCGGACGTGCCGTAGCCGGGGGAGAGGATCACCGGGCCCTTGTCGCCGCCGCGGAAGCGGGACAGCCGCAGCCCCACGCCGTCCGCGGTGGTGAACGAGTAGCGGGACGGCTCCCCGCACCGCAGCGGACGCCGCACGCGCCCGCCGGTGGACACCCCTGTGCTCATCGCGCACCCCCGTTCAGCTCGGCAAGGATCAGCGGGAACACCTCGGCGTGGGCGAGGCGCCCGATGAACACGTCCCCGTGGCTGTAGCCCGGCAGGACGTGCAGGCTGTCGACGCCCGGCCGGTGCCGGCCCAGCCACTCGTGGGTGGCCCGCTGCCCGGCGGGGAGGAAGGTCCGGTTCCGGTCGCCGGTGAACAGGGCGAAGCGTGCCGACGTCCGCGGCGGTGCGTCGGCGTAGCGCCGCGGCAGCACGTCGGTGTCGGTGACCGCGACCAGCTGCCCCGCCCGCTCCGAGAGCGCCAGCTGGTGGTAGTAGCTCATCGGGATCTTGCCGATCTCGTGCCGCAGCCACTCGTGGGTGTCGTCGTCGAGGTTCGCGTGCACCCACAGCGAGTCGCGGCCCGAGCCGATCGCGAACGAGGCCAGGTTGCAGGTCGGGTTCGTGCACTCGGTGTGCCACAGCCGGACGGCGGTCCGCGTGACCAGCGGCACGAAGGTCTCCGGCCCGTCGCCCCAGGCGGCGTCGATGTACGGCTCGTAGTGCTGCAGCAGCGGACGCAGGCCGCGCAGCTTCGCCCTCCCCAGTGGCGGGAGGACCGGGTGCAGGCTGACCCCGTTGGCGACCACCACCTCGACCTTGGGCACGAGCCCCGCCACCGCGGCCATGCTCAGCGCGGCAGCCCCCGCGCAGTGGCCGACCGCTGGCAGGGCGTCCGCGCCCGTCTGCTCGCGGACGTACCGGACGGCGGCAGGGACGTCGTACCGCGCGACGTCGTCCAGCGTCCACGGCAGCGGGTCCAGGTCGAGCGAGCCGCGCCAGTTGAGCAGCCACGGGTCCCAGCCGTCGTCGAGGAGGGCGTCGACGAACGAGCGGGGCACCGGGGGACGGAACGACTCCGCACGCATCCCCAACCCGTGCAGCACCAGCACCGGCCCCTTCGCCGGCTCCGACGCACCACGCACCCGGATCAGCGTGAGCGGCACCCCGTCGTCGGCCCGCACGAAGTGCGCCTCGTCGCGCCGGGTATCGCCCGGGAGCGGGGTCGTGGTCATGACGGATCCTCCGCCGTCGTCGTCGGGGGTCGCTCCGGCTGCGGGGCCGGCTTCAGGTAGACGTCGCGCAGCGCCTTCAGGAAGAACGCACCGAAGCCGCCGACCGCCCGCAGCGGTGTCTGCCCAGAGCCCTTGAAGGTGGTCAGCTGGCGGGCGAAGTCCTGCGGGAGGATCCGCAGCATCCCCGCGCCCACGACCTCGCCGTCGGCCTCCGGCGGGACGTGCCCGCGCAGCAGCGTGATGTAGAGGGTCGAGGTGTCGGTCCACAGGTCGAGGCCCGGGTCGTCCCTGACCACCTTGAACCCGTACATCGTGATCGGGGTGCCGGACAGGTCGCTGAACCACAACCGGTAGCGCATCTCCCTGGTCCGGTCGTCCGCGCCGGCGACGAACAGGTTGAACCAGCCGCGCTTCACCGGGAGCTGGCCACCGAGCAGGTCGCAGTCCACTAAGCCCGTCGCCGTGCCCTCGTGCCTGCTGCTGGCGACGAACCGCTCCACGTCCGGGGCGTCGATGGTCAGCTCGAACATGAACCGCTGCGCCAGTTGGCGGCCGCGCGTCCAGCCGGTCATCGGGTCGGTCTCGCCGAGGGTGACGAAGCCCTTCATCTGCTCGGTGAACTGCGTCCCCGAGCCGGCCAGCGGGCCCGCGTCGGGCTCGGCGGCCTCCACGTCGGCAGCGATGGACGCCGCGGAGCGCCGCCGCCGCGGCTGCTCGAGCAGGTGTTCGGTGATCCGGTCCGACAGGGCGGCGATCGTCAGGGACGGGTTCGGCCCGACCGGGCCGGGCAGCGCCGCCCCGTCCACCACGAACAGCCCGGGGTGGCCGAACGACTCGCCCCACGCGTCCACGACACCCTCGTGGACGTGCCGCCCCAGCGGCGCGCCGCCGAGCGGGTGGACGGTGACGACGCGCTTGGTCCACCACAGCGGGTTGTCCTTGAACTCGGCCCCGAGGGTGTCGGAGATGGACCGCATGGTCTCCCGCATCGCGTCGAAGTACTTCATCGACGTCTCCGAGGTCCAGGCGATGTCGAGCTCGCCGTCGTTGAGGGTGATCCGGCCGTCGGGGGTGTCCCTGCCCATGCCCAGCAGCGGGATCGAACTCGAGGTGAGCCGGCCCTGGCCGATCAGCTTGGCGATCTCGGCAGAGATCGTCGACTCGTTGCGCCGCTTCAGCCGGTAGGCGAGCAGGTCGCGCACCATCGAGACCGTGCGCTGCAGCTGGGAGCCGACCTGGGCGGTCTCGATCAGCCAGTTCGCGAACTCGGGGAAGCCTGCCTCCTCCACGTAGTAGCCGCGGCCCGCGCCGGCCTCGTCCACCCCGTCGGGCCTGCGGATCGCCGTGGTGATCACCGGTCCGTAGCTGCCGTTGATCAGGCGGACGCCGCCGCCCGCGGTCGTCGCCTTCGCGTCCATGCAGAAGGTCAGCAGGTCGCCGTTGCCACTGAAACGGCTGCCGACGGCGCGCCCCAGCGCGGGCAGGCCGACCCGGTTGCGGAGCAGCAGGGACGTGGTGCCGAAGGTGCCGGCGCCGAGCAGCAGGTGCGCGCAGGTGATCCGGCACTCGGTGCGGCCCCGTTTGCCGTCGTCCCCGGGCCCTTCGGAGTAGCGGGTGTAGCGCACCTCGTAGCCGCCGCCGGCCAACGGGGTGATGCCGTACACGTCGCAGAGCGTGCGGATGTCGGCGCCGTGGTGCTTCGCCGCGGAGAGGTAGGTGTGGTCGAGGGTGTTCTTCGACCCCTCGTTGCAGCCGATGTCGCACTCCCCGCACAGCCGGCAGGTGAGCCGGGTCGACCCGTGGTAGTTGCCGTAGGCGGGTGGCTCGATCACCTGCTTGGGCTGCGGCTCCGCGCCCGGTCGGGGCGCGAACGCCACCGCCAGCGGAGGGGAGAACACCTCCAGTCCCAGGGAGGTGGCCGCGTCCCGCAGCGCCTTGGACTTCGGCAGGTCGGGGTACGGGTTCGGCACCGGGGCGAGCATCTGCTCGACCGCGTCGTAGTGGGGGTCGAGGTCGCGGCGTCCGATCGGCCAGTGCTCGTAGCCGCCGCCCGGCAGCGGGGAGTCGTGGACGAACCAGCGTTCGTCCTTGCGCAGCAGCACGTTGGCGTAGATCAGCGAGCCGCCGCCCAGGCCGGCGGACACGATCGACTCGATCTTGCGGAAGGATCGCACGTCGAACAGGCCGAACAGCTCGTCCTTGGGCTCCCAGAACGCCTTGCTCATCTCGTAGGGGTTGCGGGCGAAGCTGCCCGGCGGGTAGGCGCGGCCCCTCTCGAGGACGACGACCGACCGTCCGGCCTCCGCCAGCCGGTACGCGGCGACGGACGCCCCGAAGCCGGACCCGACGACGACAGCGTCCACGTGCTCAGCGGCGGCTCCCATGGGCCTGCCCTCTCTCGCCGATCCAGTACGCCCGCGGAGAGGTGGGCCGGGGGAGCTCAGCCCCCGGGAGCGGCCCCCGTCCGCCGACCCTGACGCGCTCACGCTATTGGCGCCCGTGCCACCCGGCCAGCGGTTGGGCCGGCGCACAATTGCGGCACGCGTGAGTATCCGGCCCGTGGGCATGGCTGCCGGGACCGACCCGTGGCTAGGATCCGGCCGCGGGACTGCGTCCCGCAGCCACGGACGGGGGTGGTGGAGATGGCGAGAGGGCGACCCCTGCCGCCGGGGCGCTACGGGCTGCCGTGGGTGGGCGAGATGCTCGACCTCTTCCGCAGCAACCACGGCTTCCACATCGACCGCGTCGCGAAGTACGGGCCGATCTACAAGACCCGGCTGCTGGGCAGCAAGTTCGTCGTGTTCTCCGGTCACGAGGCCTTCCACACCTTCGCCACCGACCCGAGGATCCGGCGCGGGGACGCCGACCCGCTCCCGGCGCAGCAGGTGTTCCTGGACTCGGTCGCCCTCTACGACGGCGGTGACCAGCCGGTCCGCAAGACCGTGATGTTGAAGGCGGTCTGGTTCCGCGACGCGATCGAGGCGTACCTGCCGACCATGCAGGAGTTGATGGAGAAGACGGTCGCCGAGTGGGCGCGGACCGGCCGCGGGCACCTGCGTCCGGACCTCGAGCATTTCGCCGACCGGCTGACCGGGGCGCTGCTGACCGGAGTCACCACGGAGGAGCACGCGCGGGAGCTGCACGAGGTGCTGGGCGCCATGCAGAAGGCGTTCATGACGCTGCCGTTCGCGCTCCCCGGGACCACCTACGGCAGGGCGATGAAGGCGAGGGACCGGCTGACCGGGATCATCGACGCCGCGATCGAGCGCCACCGCAGCGGTGAGTGGGACGACATCACCTCCCGCATGCTGGCCGCGGCGGCGGAGGCGGGGGTCTCCCAGGACGCCGTCCGCGCCGACCTGCGGCACCTGGCCTTCACGGCCGAGCCCGGCTACTCCGTCCCGCTGCTGCTGGTCACCCTCGCGCTGGCCGAGCACCCGGACGTGCGGGATCGGGCCAGGGCGGAGGTGCTGGCGGTCGCGCCGGAGGGCCCCGTCACGATGGCGCAGCTCGACCGGCTGCAGTATGTGCGGCAGGTCGCCAAGGAACTGCGCCGCTACTACGCGATGAACGCGGCCACGTTCTTCGGCCGGGTCACCGAGGAGATGGAGGTGGGCGGCTACCGGATCCCGAAGGGGTGGGGCGCGATGGGGGCCGTCCACATGACGCTGCGGAACCCCGACGAGTTCCCGCAGCCCGACGTGTTCGACCCCGACCGGTTCGAGCCCGCGAAGGAGGCCGCGTTCCCGCCGGGACGCTACGTTCCGCACGGCGACGGGCCGCCCACGTCCCACCGCTGCCCGGGCGAGGACATCGTCACGGTCGCCGTCCAGCTGTACCTCGTCGTGCTGCTGCGCCGGCTGGACTGGACGCTGCCCGCCCAGGACCTGACGCTCACGAACGAGATCTTCCCGGTGTCGGCCGGCGGCCTGCTCGTCGACTTCACCGAGCGGGACGCGACGGCCTGAGGACGGCGTCCGCGCGGGCCGCACGTAGACTTCCCCCATGTCTACCAAGCGAGTCGTGGTCGCTGCGCCGCGCGGTTACTGCGCCGGCGTCGACCGGGCCGTCGTCACCGTGGAGAAGGCGCTGGACGTGTACGGCCCGCCCGTCTACGTGCGCAAGCAGATCGTCCACAACCGGCACGTCGTGGAGGACCTGGAGGCCCGTGGTGCGATCTTCGTCGAGGAGCTCGCCGAGGTGCCGGAGGGCGCGACGGTGGTGTTCTCCGCGCACGGGGTCTCCCCGGCCGTCCACGCCGAGGCGGCGGCGCGCGGGCTGAAGACGATCGACGCGACCTGCCCGCTGGTGACCAAGGTGCACAACGAGGCCAAGCGGTTCGCGGGCCAGGGCGTCCAGATCCTGCTGATCGGGCACGCCGGCCACGAGGAGGTCGAGGGGACGACGGGCGAGGCGCCCGAGCACATCACGCTCGTCCAGCACCCCGACGACGTGGACGCGGTCGAACTCGACGACCCGGACAAGGTCGCGTGGCTGAGCCAGACCACGCTGAGCGTGGACGAGACCTGGGAGACGGTCAGCCGGCTGCGGGAGAAGTTCCCCGCGCTGATCGACCCGCCCAGCGACGACATCTGCTACGCCACCCAGAACCGGCAGTCGGCGGTCAAGCAGATCGCGGGGCACTCTGACCTCGTGATCGTGGTGGGCTCGAAGAACTCGTCGAACTCGGTGCGGCTGGTCGAGGTGGCACTGGAGTCCGGCGCGAAGGCCGCGCACCGCGTCGACAACGCCGGCGAGATCGAGGAGGCGTGGCTGGAGGGCGTCCGCTCTGTCGGCGTCACCTCCGGGGCGTCCGTGCCCGACGCGCTCGTGCAGGGCGTCCTCGACCACCTCACCGAGCGCGGCTTCCCGGCCGCCGTCGAGGAGCGCCTGACCGAGGAGAACCTCGTCTTCGCGCTGCCCCCCGAGCTCCGCAAGGACCTGCGCCGGAAGGCCGACGGCGACTGACGCCCCGTCCCACCCGTCGCGTGTGCTCCCGAAAGGCGGCCTTGCCCCCGAATTGCGGGAGCAAGGCCGCCTTTCGGGAGCAAGGACGGGGCTGGAGACGGTGGAAGGGGCGGGAATGTCAGAGGGACTTCCTAGGGTTGGGTAACGAGCAGGGTGGGACGGCCGTCCCGACGTAGCAGTTCGCGACCAGGAGGACCCGGCGATGATCCGCTTTGCCGACGTCACGAAGGTCTACCCCGGTGGCACCACCGCCGTGGGTGGGCTGTCGTTCGTCGCGCCGACAGGGAAGATCACCGTGCTCGTGGGCCCGTCCGGGTGCGGCAAGACGACCTCCCTGCGGATGATCAACCGGATGATCGAGCCCACCAGCGGCACCATCGAGATCGACGGACGCGACACGTCCACGCTGGAGCCCAACGAACTGCGCAGGGGGATCGGGTACGTGATCCAGAGCGGCGGCCTGTTCCCACACCGCACGATCCTCGACAACATCGCGACCGTGCCCCAGCTGCTCGGCTGGGACCGGCGCCGCGCGCGGGCTGTCGCGTCCGAACTGCTCGAACGGGTGGGGCTGGCCCCCGAGCTCGGCCGGCGCTACCCGAACCAGCTGTCGGGCGGCCAGCAGCAACGCGTCGGGGTGGCCAGGGCGCTCGCCGCGGACCCGCCGGTGATGCTGATGGACGAGCCGTTCAGCGCGGTCGATCCGGTCGTCCGCGACCAGCTCCAGCAGGAGTTCCTGCGGCTGCAGGCGGAGCTCGGCAAGACGATCGTGTTCGTCACCCACGACATCGATGAGGCCGTGAAGCTCGGCGACCAGGTCGCGGTGCTGCGCGTGGGCGGCACGCTCGCCCAGCTCGCCGGCCCCGCCGACCTGCTGGCCGACCCGGCCGACGACTTCGTCGCCGACTTCCTCGGCCGCGACCGCGGCTACCGGGCGCTGGCGTTCCAGGCCGCGCCCGACCTGCCGGTCACCCCTGAGCCGGCCGTCCCGCTCGGGGCGGACGCGGAGTCGGCGCGGCGGGCGGCGTGCGGGGGCTGGGTGCTGGTGGTCGACGGGGCCCGCGCACCGCTCGGCTGGGTGCGGCCGGCTCACCTCGCCGGCGTGGTCACGCGCGACGACCTCCACCGCGGCGGCACCGTGGCGCCGGTCGGCGGGACGCTGCGGGCCGCACTCGATGCGGCGCTCTCCTCGCCCAGCAGGCGCGGCGTCCTCGTCGACGACGACGGTCGCCTCGTCGGCACGGTCCGCGCCCAGGACGTGCTCGCGGAGATCGAGCGCGAACCGGTGGGGGAGGCACCGTGAAGTGGTTCCTCGCCCACGTCGACGACGTCGCGTCCCTGATGGCCACCCATGCGGTGCTGGCCGTGGTCCCGCTCGTGGTCGGGCTCGCGCTCGCGCTGCCGCTCGGGTGGCTCGCGCAGCGGTACCGGTGGCTGCGGACGCCGCTGGTGGCCGGTACGGGGCTGCTCTACACGATCCCGTCGCTGGCGTTGTTCATCCTGATGCCGCTGGTGCTCGGCACGGGGATCCTCGACCCGCTCAACGTGGTGGTGGCGCTGACGGTCTACACGGTGGCGCTGCTCGACCGCACCGTGGCCGACGGGCTCGGCGCGGTGCCTGACGAGGTCGCGCAGGCCGCGACCGCGATGGGGATTGGACGGGTGCGGCGGTTCTTCACCGTCGAACTGCCGCTCGCCGTGCCGGTGATCGCCGCCGGACTGCGCGTCGCAGCGGTCAGCAACGTGTCGATCGTTTCCGTGGCCGCGCTGCTGGGGATCGCGCAGCTGGGTTCGCTGTTCACCGACGGTTTCGCGCGCGACTTCGTCGACCCGATCGTCGTCGGGATCATCGCCTGCATGGTGCTGGCGCTGGCCCTCGACCTCGCCATCCTCGGGGTCAGCCGCGTGCTGACCCCGTGGCTGCGCGGGGAGCGTCCGGTGGCGGGGAGGACGGCATGAGCACCCGGCGGTGTTCTTCGCGTCCGCCGGGCCCGCCCGCGCGACGGCGAGGGGGCGCGGCATGAACCTCCTCTGGGACTGGCTGGCCGACCCGGCGAACTGGCAGGGCCCGTACGGGATCCCGGTCCGGGTGGGCGAGCACCTCGTCTACTCCGGGATCACGCTGCTGCTGGCCGCGCTGGTCGGGGTCCCCCTGGGGCTGTGGATCGGGCACACCGGACGCGGGCGCGTCGGCGTGGTGAACCTCGTCAACGGGATGCGCTCGGTGCCGACGCTCGGCCTGCTGTACGTGGCCGTGCTGGTGGCGGGGCCGCTGCTGGCCGGTGACATCGCGTTCGTGGTGCCGTCGATCTTCGTGCTGGTGGTCCTCGCCGTGCCGCCGATCCTCGCCGGCGCCTACGCCGGGGTGGAGGGCGTCGACCCGGGGGTGAGGGACGCGGCACGCGGCATGGGGATGAGCTCGCTCGAGGTGCTGGTCCGGGTCGAGGTGCCGTGCGCGCTGCCGCTGATCTTCAGCGGGCTGCGGTCGGCGGCCCTGCAGGTCGTGGCCACCGCCACGCTGGCCGCGTCCGTGAGCCTCGGGGGGCTGGGCCGCTTCCTGATCGACGGACAGGCCTACCGCGACTACGGGCAGATGGCCGGCGGCGCGCTGCTGGTGGCCGCGCTCGCGATGCTGGTCGACCTCTGCTTCGCGCTCGTGCAGCGGGTGGCGGTCTCCCCGGGGCTCGCCCCCGTCCGTTCGTCCCGGCGCGCGCGCCGGGCCCTCGTCGTCAACCCGACCTGAGCAGGCAGGCACAACGAAAGAAGGATGAGATGAGAAAACCCCTCGCGATCATGACGGCCGTGGCGGCGGCGCTGACCCTGGCGGCGTGCTCCTCCGGCAACCCGCTGGCCAGCCCGTCGACGGCCGCGTCGACGTCCGGGTCCGCCGCGGCGGTCTCGGTGGTGGTCGGCTCGGCCAACTTCCCCGAGAACGAGCTGCTCGCCCAGATCTATGCGCAGGCGCTCAAGGCGAAGGGGGTCGAGGTCAGCACCAAGTTGAACATCGGCTCGCGTGAGACGTACGTCCCGGCGCTGAAGAACGGCGAGATCAACCTGCTGCCGGAGTACACCGGCGCGTTCGCCAAGTACCTCAACCCGGACGCCGACACCAGCACGACCGAGGCGGCGCTGGCGTCGCTGAAGGCCGCGCTGCCGGACACGCTGACGGTGCTCGACCCCGCGCCCGCGCAGGACAACGACTCGATCACGGTCACGCGCGCGACGGCCACCCAGTACAGCCTGACCACGATCGAGGACCTGGTCCCTGTCGCCGGCCAGCTGGTGCTCGGCGGGCCGCCGGAGTGGAAGACGCGCAGCTACGGCGTCCCCGGCCTGCAGAAGACGTACGGGCTGGAGTTCAAGTCGTTCAAGGCGTTGGACACGGCGGGCCCGCTGACCGTGCAGGCGCTGAAGAACGGCCAGGTCCAGGCGGCGAACCTGTTCACCACCGACCCGGCGATCAAGGCGAACGACTTCGTCACCCTCACCGACACCAAGAGCTTCTTCGGCTCGCAGAACGTGATCCCGGTGATCACCAAGTCGCTGGCCACCCCCGAGGTGACCGCGGCGCTCAACGCGGTGTCGGCCAAGCTCGACACCGACACGCTGGCGACGCTCGTCAGCAAGGTCGTCACCGACAAGGAGGACGCCGACCAGGTCGCCGCCGACTGGCTGACCAGCGTCGGCCTCGCCTGATCCGGGCCCTCGACACGAGCCGGGCGGCACGCCGGGGACGGTTCCCATCGTGCCGCCTCAGAAGGAACCGTCCCCTCGTGCTCGGTCCGCGGGGACGGTTCTTTCGTGCCGGGTCCGCCGGAACCGTCCCCTCGTGTCGGACGCTGAGGGCCACCTCCCGTCGCCGAGAGCCACCTCCCGTCGCCGAGGGCCACCGCTCCCGTCGAGGGCCTGTGTCCGGACAAGGGCCCTCGACGCGAACAGGGGCTCTCGATGTGGTGGGCCACTCGAATCGCGGGGACGCTCCCTTCGTGCGGGTGGCGGCGGCCCTTCGTGACGCTCGGGCGGCTCGTTCCTCGCCGTCCGAGCTCCTCAGGGACCGTGACGTGATGTGGCCAGGAGACGACACCTTCGTGCCGTGATCTGCTTCCTGTGGTCGTCAGCCAGGGCCGGTCAGCGGGGCTTTCGCCACAGCAGCGCGTAGCGCCACAGCGGCAGGTGGCGCCAGCGGACGCCCGGAAGGGCGCGGCGGGCGATGTCGTGGACCTCGCGGTAGGTGTGCGGCGGCGGCCAGACGGTCGGGGCGGTGTGGTCCCAGTAGCCGCGCCTGCGGCTGAGGACCTGGTGCTGGACGATGCCGGCCATTTCGTACGCGTAGTCGACGGGCGTCGCGCTGCGGGCGAGCCCGATGACGGCCAGCAGACCACCGGGTGCGGTCAGGTCCGCCATCCGGGCCAACGCATCCGCGGGGTCCGCGAAGTGATGCAGGACGGCGATCGACGCCACCACGTCGAACGGCCCGGGGAACGGGTGGGTGAGCGCGTCACCGTGCACCCACCTCACCCCCGGGTCCTCCGTGCGCGCCCGCTCGAGCACGTCCGCGTCCAGGTCGATCGCGGTCACCGCTGGCACGACCCTGTGCAGGTCCTTGGCCAGCAGCCCGTCCCCCGTGCCCACGTCGAGAGCGCTGTGGGCGCCGGCCGGGACCGCGTCCAGCACCAGCCGGTGGTAGTGCAGGTTGTGGTTCCAGCGACCCCCGCTCACACCAGGAACCGGTAGAACGGGCTGTCCGAGGCGACCACCTCGAAGGTGATCGGGCTCTCGTCCATCCGCATCAGCAGGTTGCCGAACGAGTCGGGATCGCCGAGTTCGATGCCCACCAGCGCGGGGCCGGTCTCGCGGTTGCTGCGCTTGACGTACTCGAAGTGGGTGATGTCATCGTCCGGACCGAGCACCTCGTCGAGGAAGCGGCGCAGCGCGCCGGGCTCCTGCGGGAAGTTCACCAGGAAGTAGTGCTTGCGGCCCTCGTAGACCAGCGACCGCTCGACGATCTCCGCGTACCGGGAGACGTCGTTGTTGCCGCCGGAGACCAGCACGACGACGGTCTGGCCCGGCTCGGGGCGGAAGCTCCCGAGGCTGGCCGCTGCCAGCGCCCCGGCCGGCTCGGTGACGATGCCCTCGGTCTGGTAGAGCGCGAGCATCTCCGAGCAGATCCGTCCCTCGGGCACGGCGACCAGCTCGGGTCGGGACCGCCGCACGATGTCGAAGGTGAGGTCCCCGACGCGCCGGACGGCCGCGCCGTCGACGAACGTGTCCATGTCGGCGAGTTCGACCGGACGGCCGGCCTCGAGGGCGGACGCCATGGATGCGGCCCCGGCGGGCTCGGCGCCGACGATCGTCGTGGTCGGGTGCCGTTCGCCCAGGTAGGTCAGACAGCCGGCGATCATCCCGCCGCCGCCGACCGGCGCGAGCAGGACGTCCGGGGCGTAGCCGAACTGGTCCACGATCTCCTTCGCCACCGTGCCCTGGCCGACGATCGTGCGGGCGTCGTCGAAGGCGGGGACGACGATCGCCCCGGACGCGTCGGCGTCGGCCGCAGCAGCAGCTGCCGCGGCGTCGTAGGTGTCGCCGACGACCGCCAGGTCGACCCGGCCCTCGCCGATCGCCAGGATGCGCTCGCGCTTCTGGCGCGGGGTGGTCGCGGGAACGAAGATCCGGCCGCTGATGCCCAGGCGGGCGCACGCGAACGCCACCCCCTGGCCGTGGTTTCCCGCGGACGCGCACACGACACCGGCGCGGCGCTGGTCGGGCTCGAGCTGGGAGATCAGGTTGTAGGCGCCGCGGATCTTGTACGAGCGCACCGGTTGGAGGTCCTCGCGCTTGAGCCACACGTTGGCCCCGGTCGCGGCGCTGAGCCGCTCGTTGCGCTGCAGGGGAGTGCGGGTGACCACTCCGGCCAACCGCTCAGCGGCCTCGTCCACGGCCAGGGCGTCGATCGTCACCGGGCCATTCTGGCACCCGGGTCGTCTGCTACCCCTCAGGCGGTCTGCGCGCCGGCGTCGGGGAGCGTCGCCGCCTCGCCCTCCAGCAGCTCGTCCAGTCCGGGCTGGGATCGTGCCAGCAGGTCGTCGGCGGCCCGGGTACGGCCGATCATCGGGGTGACGCCGACCGCGTCCTCGACGAGTTCGGCGCCGGTCAGCGGGCGCACCCCGGCCTCGACCACGCGGACCGGGTCGAGCTCCCTCTCCGTGACCTTGAGGTCGCGCAGCTTCCTCGCGGTGGGGAAGACGCGCCCCTCGATCGAGCCGACCGCCTTGTTGTAGGAGTCCACCGCCGAGGTGAGGGAGCGGCCCACCTTGTCGAAGTGGGAACCCAGCGTGCCCAGCCGGTCGTACAGCTCCCGCCCGAGGCTGAACACCTCCTGCGCGGACTCGGCGAGCGCCGCCTGGCGCCACGAGTAGGCGACCGTCTTGAGCATCGCGATCAGCGAGCTCGGCGTGGCGACCATGACCGCGCGGTCGGACGCGTACTCCAGCAGCGACGGCATCCGGTTGAACGCCTCCGCCGCCAGCGCCTCACTGGCCAGGAACAGCACGACGAACTCCGGCGTCCCCCCGCCGTCGGCCTTGTAGTAGTCCTTGCGGGAGAGCTGGTCGACGTGCGTCTGGACGTTCTTCGCGAACTGGCCCAGCAGGCGCGACTGCTCGGCCGGCTCGGACGCCTCCTGCGCGTCCAGGAACGCGCTCAGCGGCACCTTGGAGTCGACGTAGATGAACCGTCCCTCGGTGAGCGTCACCTTCAGGTCCGGGCGGATCGTCGCGCCGGACGTCGTGTGGGTGGTCTGCTGCTGGACGAAGTCGCAGTGCTCGACCATGCCGGCGAGCTCCACCACCCGCTTGAGCTGCAGTTCGCCCCACGCCCCGCGCACCTGCGGCTTGCGCAGCGCGGTGACCAGTGCGGCGGTCTCCCTGCGCAGGCTCTCGCCCGTCAGACGCACCTCGCTGACCTGGTTGCGCAGTTCCGTGGACAGGACCACCCGCTCCTTCTCGACCTCGGTGAGCCGGTCGTTGAAGCGCTGCAGGCTCTCCCGGACCGGCGTCAGCAACTGGTCGGTGGCCTGCTGGCGTGACTGGGCGGACTCCTCCAGCTGGCGGGTCTGGCGCTCGATGGTCTCCGCCGACAGCGCCTTGAACTGGTTGAGCAGCTGCTCACGGTCCGCCGCGATCTCGGCCGCGCGCTGGACCGCGGCGTCCCGCTCGGCCAGGGCCCCGGCGACGGCGGCACGCGCCTCGGCGAGTTCCGCCATCGCCTCGGCGCGCTCGGTGCGGGCGTCGGCCGCCTCCCCTTGGGCGACGGCAACGCTGAGCTGCACCTGGGCCGCGTCCGAGCGGGCCTGCGCGGCCTCAGCCCGGGCGTGCGCGGCGTCCGCGCGGGCCCGCTCCGCCTCGGCGGCGCGACCGGACTGGTCGGCCCCGGCGCGGGCGCGCACCAGCAGCCACGCCACCGCTCCACCGAGGACGACGCCGGTCACCAGCCATGCCAGAAACTCCATGCCCCTGATCTTGCCGGGTGCCTCTGACACTGGGGCTCAGGCTCGCGCGGGAGCGGTCGAACCGGCCCGGGGAACACGGTCGCGCCGGGTAGCCTGAGCGTGTCCTGCGGCACCCGCGGGCCGGCCGAGGACGGAGGACCCATGGCGGACGTGAGCGGAGAACTCCCGGCCGGGATCCTGCCGATGCCCGAACTCGGTGAGGGCGTCGTCGGGGTGCGCATCGCGGAGTCGGCCCGGTGGCTGCTCTGGGCGAAGGGCGTGCTGTGGGGCCTCCTCGCCGTCGTCGCCCTCGTCCTCGCCGTGCAGAGCCTCAGTTCGTTCTTCGGCTTCCTGCTCGGGCTGGGCATCACCGCGGCCTGCGCCTTCCTGGCCACCAACAACCTCGTGCTCGCCCGACTGGGGACGCGGCCGGCGCTCACCGTGGACGCGGACACCGTCCACAGCCACGTCCCGCTGAACCGGGCCGACATCAGGCTCGACGCGATCACGAGGGTCGAGCGGGTGCGCCGTGACCTGCTGATCGAGGCGAAGGGCGGGATCAGCCGCAAGGGCCGCCCGAGCCGTGCCCGCTGGATCGGCCTCAGCCAGATGCACACCCTCGAGGCGAAGCGGCCCGAGCTCGTCGCTTACCTCTCGCAGCGGGCGACCGCGAGCCGCGCGCCCCGCTGATCGGTGCGTCCACCACAAGGTGGACGGTTCTGCGGCGTAGTCACGACATTCGGTCCACTCTGTCGTGGACGGATGCGGCGGTCAGCTCAAGGCGGACGTTCGTGCGGCGTAGTCACGACGATCCGTCCACGACAAGGTGGACCGGTCGGGTTACACAACAAGGTGGACGTTCGTGCGGCGTACTCACGACGATCCGTCCACGACAAGGTGGACGGGTGGACGCGGGCGCGGGTGCAGACTGTCGGCATGTCCGAGAGCGCACACATCCACGACCTGGCGGCCTTCGTCAGCGCGTCACCGTCCAGCTACCACGCGGCGGCGGAGGTCGCACGGCGCCTCGACGAGGCCGGGTTCACCGTGCAGCGCGAGACCGACCCCTGGGAGGCGGGCGGTGCCCGCTACGTGGTGCGCGACGGCGCGGTCATCGCCTGGCGGTCACCGGACGCGGTCGCCGGCCCGGTCGGCTTCCGGATCGTCGGCGCGCACACCGACTCGCCCGGCTTCAAGCTCAAGCCCGAACCGTCCGCCTACGCCTACGGGTGGTCGCAGGCAGGGATGGAGGTGTACGGCGGACCGCTGCTGAACTCGTGGCTCGACCGTGAGTTCGGGCTCGCCGGACGCGTCGTCACCCGCGACGGCGAGGTGCGGTTGGTCCGGACGCCCGCGTGGCTGCGGATCCCGCAGGTCGCCCCGCACCTGGACCGCAGCGTCAACGAGAGCCTGCACCTCGACCGGCAGGTGAACCTCAAGCCGGTGTTCGGCACCGCGTCCCTGGACCTGCTCCAGGCGGTGGCGGGCAGCCTCGGCCTGCACCGTGACGAGATCGACGGGCACGACCTGTTCGCCGCCGTCACCGAGGCGCCGCAGGTGATCGGCGTGACCGGGGAGTTCCTCGCGTCCGCGCGACTCGACAACCTGACCAGCGTGCACGCGGGCGTCGTCGCCCTCGCCGACGCGGACGCGGCCTCCCAGGTGCAGGTGCTCGCGTGCTTCGACCACGAGGAGATCGGCAGCGGGTCGCGCAGCGGCGCGTCCGGGCCGTTCCTCGAGAGCGTGCTGCGCCGGATCGCGTCCGGCCTGGGCTGGGGGAGCGACGAGTTCGAGCGGGCGCTGGCGAACTCCTTCGTGGTGTCGGCGGACGCCGGCCACGCCGTCCACCCGAACTACCCGCACCTGCACGATCCCGACCACCGGCCGACGGTGAACGCGGGGCCGCTGCTGAAAGTGAACGCCAACCAGCGCTACACGAGCGAAGGGCCCTCCACGGCGCGCTGGCTGCGGATCTGCCGCGCAGCCGGCGTCCCCACGCAGCCGTTCGTGTCGAACAACGCGGTGCCGTGCGGATCGACGATCGGCCCGCTCACCGCCACCCGGCTGGGCATCGAGAGTGTGGACGTGGGCGTGCCGCTGCTGAGCATGCACTCCGCGCGCGAGCTGTGCGGGGTGGAGGACCCGGCCTGGCTCGCCCAGGCGCTCGGGGCGTTCTACGCGGAGGCCGACGCCTGAGTCGGGACGCGGCGGGCGGAGGCGGCGGCCTTTCGTGACGCGGCGGCTCGTTCCTCGACGCCGCTCCTCAGGGACCGTTGCCCATGGGCCGACACGGTCCCTGAGGAGCGAGCGCAGCGAGCGTTACGAAGGGCCGCCGTCACCGCGAGGCCGCACAACACGGACGCGGTCGACTGGCAGCGGCGCGAACAGGTGCGGGTAGCCGTTCTCGACCACGACGGGCAGGGCGGACGCGTCGAATTCGAGCAGCGCCAACCCGTCGTCGGCGACGCCAGGGTGGACGCGCCGCCGCGTCTCCTCGACCTGGTTGGCGAACGAGCAGTGGACGAAACCCTCCCGCTCGTAGCTCACGCCCGAGGTCGACCACGGGTACTCGCCGGCGGCCAGCGCGGCGTCCCAGAGGTCCCGAAGGGTGAGGTGGAACACGGGGCCGGTCACCGCAGCGGGCTCGCCGAGCAGGCCGAGCCCGAGCAGGTCTGACCGCAGGTGCCCGGCGTCGGTGAACCGCAAGCCCGTCATCCCCAGCGCTGTCGCGGCCTCGACGTTGGCCGGTGCGTCGTCGATGAACACCGCTTCCTCCGGTTCGACGCCCATCCGCTCGCAGGCGAGCCGGAAGATCGCCGGGTCGGGCTTGGCGATCCCCTCGGAGCCGGAGACGACGATGTCGGCGAACCGGTCGAGAACGCCGAAGCGGTCGCGGGTCAGCAGGAACGTCTCCTCCACCCAGTTGGTGAGCGCGCCCAGCCGGACGCCGCTCCCGGCGAGCTCAGCGATGACGGCCGCCGTCCCCGGGACCATGCCGGTGACGCTGTGCAGGAAGTGGCGCCGGTAGCCGCGAATGCCGTCCTCGTCGGCGGGGAAGCGGCGGACGAGTTCGTCCTCGGCATCGCCGATCCGGGCGCGGAGGTCGTTGGCCCGGTTCCACGCCGCGAAGCCGACCCGCTCCAGGAAGCCGGGGACGTCCGCGGCCGGCATGACCTGTTCGAAGGCGCGCTCGGGCTGCCAGTCGAGGACGACGCCGCCGAGGTCGAAGATCACGGTGGTCAGCTGCATGCGTCCACCCTCTCGTGGCCGGGGGCAGAAGGTGTGAGTTCACCCACCGTGTTCGGTGGACGAACTCACAGTGTCGGCCCTGGCCGCGTCGGGCGCCGGGCCACGGCGAGGAGTGTCCCCGGCGCCCGATAGGCTGTCTCCTCGTGGCTCTCACCATCGGCATCGTCGGGCTGCCCAACGCGGGCAAGTCCACCCTCTTCAACGCTCTCACCCGCAACGACGTCCTCGCGGCGAACTACCCGTTCGCGACCATCGAACCCAACGTGGGGGTCGTGGGCGTGCCGGACGAGCGGCTCCCCGTCCTGTCGGACCTGTTCCACTCCGAGCGAATCGTGCCCGCCACGGTGAGCTTCGTCGACATCGCGGGCATCGTGAAGGGCGCGTCCCAGGGCGAGGGGATGGGCAACGCGTTCCTGGCCAACATCCGCGAGGCGGACGCGATCTGCCAGGTCACGCGCGTGTTCCGCGACCCCGACGTGACCCACGTGGACGGGGCGGTCAACCCCGGCAACGACATCGAGACGATCCGCACCGAGCTGATCCTCGCCGACCTGCAGACGATCGAGAAGGCGCTGCCGCGGGTGGAGAAGGAGGCGCGGATCCGCAAGGACCGCGTCCCGACGCTGGAGGCGTTCAAGGCCGCGCAGGCGACGCTCGACTCCGGGGTGGGCGTGCACGCGGCCGGGCTCGACCTCGAACCGCTCAGGGAACTGTTCCTGCTCACGGCCAAGCCGTACCTGTACGTGTTCAACTGCGACTCCGACGAACTCACCGACACCGACCTGCTGGACCGGATGCGAGCGATCGTCGCGCCGGCGGAGGCGATCTTCCTCGACGCGAAGATCGAGTCCGAGCTGGTGGAGATGGAGCCGGAGGAGGCACGCGAGTTCCTCGTCGAGATGGGCATCGCCGAGCCGGGCCTGGACACCCTCGCCCGGGTCGGCTACGAGACCCTCGGCCTGCAGAGCTACCTCACCGCGGGTCCCAAGGAGTCGCGGGCGTGGACGATCCGGAAGGGCGCGACCGCCCCCGAGGCCGCCGGCGTGATCCACACCGACTTCCAGAAGGGCTTCATCAAGGCGGAGATCGTCAGCTACGACGACCTGGTCGCTGCCGGCTCGGTGAACGCGGCCAGAGCCGCAGGCAAGGTCCGCATGGAGGGCAAGGACTACGTCATGGCCGACGGCGACGTGGTGGAGTTCCGCTTCAACGTGTAGGGGCACGTCTCCGTCCCCCGCATCCACGGTAGCCCCGACGGTATACCGCTTGGTACCGTCGGCAGATGGCGACCACGACGATCAAGGTGCCGGTCGAGCTTCGAGACCGGATCAACCACGACGCGCGCGAGCACGGCACCACCGCGGCCGGATTCATCGAGAGGCTGCTGGACGCCTACGAGCGCCGGCAGCGCATGGAGGCGTTCGGGCGCGCCGTCAGGAGCGCCGACCTGACCTACTGGGACGAGTTCCGGTCGTGGGACGTGATGCTCGAGGACCCGCGGGAGCACGGTGAGTGAGCTGCGGCGGGGGTCGGTGGTCTGGGCGGAACTCGATCCGGCGCGTGGCCTCGAACAGGCGGGGCGGCGACCCGTGCTCGTCGTCGCGAGCGACCTGTACCTTGAGCAGGCCGACACGCTCGCGATCGTCGTCCCTGCAACGACCACCGACAGGGGGTGGCCGAACCACGTCCCGCTGCGCGGGGAGGACCTGCACCTGCCGCAGCCGACCTTCGCGATGACCGAGCAACCTCGGACCGTCAGCCGTGACCGGCTCGGCGGCCGGATCGGCGTGGTGGACGCGGCGACCATGCGGGACGTGGACCGGTGGCTGCGCGACTTCCTGGGCCTGCCATGAGCCCGGAGGTGAGTGGGGTCTCCGTCATCCGGCTCGGCCTCGCCGACGCCGGCGAGGTCTTCACGCTGCAGCGGGCCGCCTACGTGAGCGAGGCGCAGCTGTACGGCGACCCGGAGCTGCCGCCGCTCGTCCAGGCGCTTGACGATCTCACGTCCGAGCTCGCCGACCCGGACGTGATCGCGCTCGGGATCCGCGCCGGGGGTCGGCTGGTGGCCGCCGTGCGGCTCCTCGTCCGGGGTGCGACGGCGGAACTCGGGCGGCTCATCGTTGCCCCCGACCTGCAGGGACGCGGGCTGGGGACGCGGCTGATGGAGGACGTCGATGCCGCCCTGCCGGCGTCCGTGCGACGGGTCGAGCTGTTCACCGGCGAGCGGAGCACGGCGAACCTGAGGCTGTACCGCAGGCTCGGCTACACCGAGTTCCGGCGCCGTCCCGCCGGAACCTACGACCTCGTCTTCCTCGAGCGGGCCGTCCGTGACCGCTGAAGTCAGGGTGCGGGCCGCCCGGGCCGAGGAGGCCGCGGCGTTGTCCGACCTCGCGCTGCGCTCCAAGGGCCACTGGGGCTACCCGGCGGAGTTCCTCGAGGCCTGCCGGGCCGAGCTCACGCTCACCGCGCAGGAGTGCGCGTCGGGCGACGTCCTCGTCGCCGAGCGGGACGGGGTGGTGCTCGGCTTCGCCGCACTCGGCGGAACGGCGCCCGCGGGGCGGCTGGACGCCCTGTTCGTCGACCCGCCGGCCATCGGTACCGGTGTCGGACGCCTCCTGCTCGAACACGCCCTGGCCGAGGCCTGCCGGCGCGGGTTCGCCACGGTCACCCTCGACGCCGACCCGGGTGCCGCGCCCTTCTACGCCAAGCACGGCGGCGTCCGGACGGGCACCGCGCCCAGCGGCTCGATCGCAGGACGCGACCTGCCGGTCTTCACCTTCGAGCTGGACGTCGCCCGCTGAGGAGCCCAGTGGCGGCGCGAAATCGGGGACGGTTCTCCTCTCGCGCCAGAACGGTCCCTGGCACCGGTCGGTGAGGGCCGGAACGGTGGCTTTCGACCTGCACGAGGGAACCGTCCTCGTGCCTGGCACGTTAGGAACCGTCCCCATCGTTCCCCCGGCACGATGGGGACGGTTCCTAACGTGCCGCTTTCGAGGAGGTCCGTCCCCTCGTGCCGGGTACGAAGGAACCGTCCCCTCGTACGGGTGCGTCAGGGAGCGGGACGGCGCGGGGCGCGGGCGAGGCGGCTGGGGTACCCTCATCCGAAACGGGGGTTCGGGCGGCGCGTTGCGCGTGGTCGGTGCCCCACCAGTGCCGCTGAAGCTCTTCCGGGGGAGCCTTGCCGACTCGTCCACCGACGACCGCCCCAGTACTGTCCGGGTTCTCCTACCTGCGACCCCTGGGCTCTGGCGGGTTCGCGGACGTCTACCTCTACGAGCAGGACCTGCCCCGCCGGCAGGTCGCCGTGAAGGTGCTGCCCCCGGCCCTCGCGGACGCCGACGTGCGCCGCATGTTCAACGCCGAGGCCGATGTCCTCGCCCGGCTGAGCGCCCACCCGTCCATCCTCACCGTCTACCAGGCCGGCGTGTCCGCGGACGGGCGCCCCTACATCGTCATGGAGTACTGCCCGACCTCCCTCGGCGAGCGCTACCGCCGCGAGCGCATCCCCGTCGCCGAGGCCCTCGCGGTCGGCGTCAAGGTCGCCGGTGCGCTCGAGACCGCCCACCGGGTCGGCCTCATGCACCGCGACGTCAAGCCCTCCAACATCCTCCTCACCGAGTTCGGCGTCCCCGTCCTCTCCGACTTCGGCATCGCCGCCTCCCTCACCGCGAGCGGCGCGGACGAGCTGTTCGCCATGTCCGTGCCGTGGAGCGCCCCCGAGGTGATCGCGGAGCACACCGCGGGCAGCGTCGCGTCCGAGGTGTGGGGGCTCGGCGCCACCGTCTACTCCCTGCTCGCCGGACGCAGCCCCTTCGAGCGGGACGGCGCCGGCCAGAACACCGCCGAACAGCTGCGGCGACGCATCGTGCGCGCCGCCTACGTCCCGACCGGACGCACCGACGTGCCGCCCGCTCTCGAGGAGGTCCTCGCGAGGGCGCTGCAACGTGATCCCGGCGCCCGCTTCGCCACCGCCGGCGAGTTCGCCGCCGCCCTCCAGGCCGTCCAGCGCGACCTCGGCCAGCCCCAGACCGTCCTCGACGTGGCCCCCACCCACTGGGCGGACGCCGGCGTGGACTTCTCCGACAGCGAGCTGCGCGGGCCGGTCCGCGCCAGCGTCGCCCACCCGACGTCCCGGAAGCCGTCGGGAGCGCCTCGCCTCGGCAGCCGCACCGCGGAGAGCGGCACCCCGGACGCGACCGCCGCGGCGACCCGCCCGGCCTGGCCGTGGCTGCTGGTGGGCGCCGGCGCCACCGTCGCCGTCGTGGTGCTGTTCGTCCTGCTGCACCTGTGGAGGGTGGTGTGATGCGCGCCCGCCTGCTCACCGTGGTCGGCGTCGCCGTCGCCGTTGCGGCCCTCGTCGTGGGCGACGTGCTCTGGCCGGGGCTGGACGCCCGGCGCACGGCGGGCACCGACGTGTCGGTCTGGGCGCTCCAGTCCGGGGACGGCCAGCGCTACGCGAGGGTGAACACCGAGCTCGGCGAGCTCGACACCGTCCGGCAGGTCCGCAACGCCACCCGGGTCGCGCAGGGGGACGGCGCGTCCTACCTGGTGGCCGACGGGGTCGGGCGGATCGTCCGGATCGACGCGTCGAGTCCCGCCGACCTCGACGCCGACGCGCTGGAGGAGGCGCCGGCCACCCCGTCCGGTACCGTCGACGTCGCCCAGGCCGGCGACTTCGTGGCGTTCCGCAGCGACGCGGGGACCGTCTCGTTCGGACGCCTGGGCAGCCCGACCTCGCTCAACCAGCTGCGCGACCCGGACACCACCGGCGCGGACGCCGCCCCCTTCAGCGCCGACGCCGTCTCCGTGGACGACCGCGGCGTCCTCACCGCCTACGCCGCGAGGACCGGGCGCGTCCTGCGCTACGACATCCCCGGCGCCACCCTGCTCTCCCTCGACCACATCGCCGACGCGCCCACCGGCACCGGCCTCCAGGTCACCGGCGTCGGCGACCACTGGGCGCTGCTGGCCGCTGACGGACGCCGCGCGTGGGTGTCCGGCGTGGCGAGCCCCGTCAGCCTGCCCACCACGGGCACCGTCCAGCTGCAGCGGGCGGCCGCGGAGGGCACCTCGTTCGCCCTCGCCGACGGCCAGGGCCTGGTCACCATCGACGACCAGGGCGCGGTGAGCCGGCCGTTCCAGGCGACCGCGAGCCTGGGCGTGGCCGCCGTGCCGGTCGTCGTGGACGGACAGCTGACCGCGGCGTGGCTGCCCAGGGATGGTGCGGGGACGTTGTGGCGTGACGGCGCCACCAGCGAGCTCGACTACGCGGGCCAGCGGCTCACCGAGGACGCGGTCCCGCAGTTCCAGGTGGGATCGGACCGGGTCATCCTCAACGAGACGCGCTCGGGCTGGGTGTGGACGCTGCCCGACGGCCGGCTCGTCCCGTCCAGCCAGGACTGGTCGCTCGCCGAGCCACAGCAGCAGGACAGCTCGGAGCAGGGCAACCGCGCCGAGGTCGTGCTCGACCCTCGTCCCCCGGTCGCGGAGAACGACCGGTTCGGCGTGCGGGCAGGGGAACTGGTCAGCCTCCCCGTCCTGCTGAACGACCACGACCCCAACACCGACGTGCTCACCATCGACCCGGCCCGCGTCAGCGGCCTCGACGCCGCGTTCGGCCGACTCACCCTCAGCGACAACGACCAGCGGCTGGCCGTGCGGGTCGCCGCCGACGCGCGGGGCAGCGCCACGTTCACCTACCGAGTGAGCGACGGCACGGCGGCCGACGGCCGCTACTCCGACACCGCGACCGTCACGCTCACCGTGGCCGGGGGCACGGCCAACGAGGCTCCGGTGTGGTGCCCGGACGACTGCCTGGCCGCCTGGCCCCAGCCCGAGGTCGCCCCCGGCGGGACGGTGACCGTCCCCGTCCTCGACGGCTGGGTGGACCCCGAGGGCGACCCGCTGCTGGTCCTGGGCGCCACGTCGACGAACCGCTCGGTGTCGGTGGCTGCCACGCCCGAGGGCGACGTCGTCGTCCAGCACCACGACGCGTCCGCCACGGAGGCCGAGAAGGTCCCGGTCGAGGTGACGGTCGCCGACACCCGCGGCGGCACCACGACCAGGCAGCTGACCGTCCGCGTCACCGCGCGCCCGGCGCTCACCGCGGAATCGTTCGCGACCACGCAGGCTGCGGGGGAGTCCCGCAGCATCGCCCTCGGCGGGCACGTCACGGGGACGGCGTCGACGCTGGAGCTCAGCGACGTCAGGGTCCACGGCGACGGCACGGCCGCCGTCACCACCGGGTCGCTCGCCTTCACGTTCTCCTCGGGCGAGGTCGGCACCCGGATCATCGACTACACGGTCAGCGACGGCACGACCAGGGCGACCGCCCAGGTCCGGGTCACGCTCACCGATGGCACCGAGGCCGGGCTGGCCACGGCGCCGGTGCTCGCCTTCGTCCGGCCGGGTCAGGACGCGACGGTCGACGTGCTGGCACCGGTGGACAACCCGACCGGGAGGGTCCTGCTGCTGAGCGGCGTCACCTCGACGTCCGACCCGGGCGCCACCCTGACCGTCGACGTGGTCGGCCAGTCGTCGCTGCGGGTGCTCGGCACCACCCCCGACGGGGCGCCGGGACGGCTGGGCACCGTCGAGTACACGGTCTCGGACGGGGAGAGCGCGCGCGTCCGCGGCGAGGCCACCGTCTACCTGCTGCCGCCGGCGGCCCAGGTCGCCCCGATCGCCGTCGACGACACGGTCACCGTCCGCGCGGGTGCGCAGCTCGACATCCCGGTCACGGCCAACGACATCGCCCCGTCGGGCAGCACGGTCACGCTCGACCCGCGTTCGGTCCACAGCACCGAGCCCACCGCGCTGGCGTTCGCCTCGGGCAACCTTGTCCGCACCCTCGCCCCCGCCACGCCCGGCAGCTACCGGATCACCTACTCGGTGTTCGCCTACGGCAGCCCCGACCTGGCCGCGGACGCCACCGTTCGTCTCACCGTGCTGGCCGACGAGGAGAACCGCGCGCCGCGTCCGCCCGCCCTCACCGGACGGGTGCTCAGCGGGGAGACCGTCGAGATCGGCTTCGACGACCTCGGCGTCGACCCGGACGGTGACGCCGTGCGGCTCGACCGGGTGCTCACCCAGCCCGCCCGGGGGTCGGCGTCGGTCTCCGCCGACGGCCGCAGCATCGTCTACACCAGCGTGACCGGGGACGAGGGCGGCCAGGTGGCGTTCACCTACCGGGTCGTCGACAGCCAGGGCGCCACCGGCGAGGGCACCGTCCGGGTGGGCGTGCTCGACGAACAGGCCAGCCCCGCACCGGTCACCTACACCGACTACGTGCAGGTCCAGGTGGGCGCGGGCAACACCGTGCGGGTCGCCGCGGTCGCCAACGACATCGATCCGACGGGAGGGACGCTGCGAATCACCGGCGTGCAGCCGAACGTCCCCAAGACCCTGTCGGACGGCTCGGCGAACCCCGAGTTCGCCCGGTTGCTGGCGCTGCTGGGCGAGCGGACCGACAGCGACGTCGTGATCTCCGCGGGGGAGGCGCCCGGCACGCTGTCCTACCGCTACGACGTGGAGAGCTCCTCGGGCAACACCGGCAGCGGCCTGATCGTGGTGAAGGTCGTGACGAAGGAGGTGCCGAACTTCCCCGTCGTCGCCGACACCGTGTTGACCGCGGAGACCCGCGAGCAGTTCCCCGCGGGTGTCGACGTGGTCACGGAGCGGGCCAGCTGGCCCGGCGGCGACGTGTCCCGGCTCCGGCTGAGCCTGTGGGACGGGGCCGGCGCGATCACCGACGCCACGGCCGACGGCTGGTCGGTCTCGGGGGAGGCGCCCGAGCGCACCCGGACCATCCCGCTCCAGTTCACGGCCACCGCTGCCGACGGCACGCCGCTCACCACCGCCGACGGCACAGTCATCGCCACCTGGGCCTTCCTCGTCGTGCCCGGTGCGAGCGACGTGCAGCTCACCCTGCGCAGCGGCGTGGAGCCGCAGAAGGTCGCGGAGGACCAGTCCGTGCGCTTCGACCTGGCCGGGCTGGTCGCGCTCCCCAGCGGGGCCGCGCTGGAGGTGGGCGACGAGGGGCTGGCCGCGTCCGGGGCCCGCGCGGACGCGTCCTGCCGGCCGGTGTCGGGCACGGTCGTGGAGTACCGCGCGGGCCGTGGAGCGCCCTGGACCGACTCCTGCTACGTGCCGGTCAGGCTGGCCGGCCAGGACTCCTGGACGATCCTGGCCGTGCCCGTCCGGGTCACGCCCGCCGCGCCGCAGCCGAGCCTCGAGCCCGCGTCCCTGACCGTCAGCCCCGGCGACGACGCCACCTACGACCTGGCCAGCATGACCACCTGGGACGGGACGTCGGACCAGCCGGCGGTCACCTACACCGTGACGCCCGGTGGTGCCGGCCTGTTCGACGTGGCGCTGAAGGGCCAGCGGATCTCGATCACCGCGCACGACGACGCCGTGCCCGGGCGCGACGAGCAGGTGCTGGTCCGGATCACCAGCCACGACGGCGTCCGGCCGACCGCGCTGACCCTCCGGGTCGGGCCCGCGCCGAGCCAGCTGCCCCAGGGCGGCACCGCGGGCGAGCAGTGCTCGCAGGCCAAGGGGACGTCCTGCGAGGTGACGGTCGTCGGGGCCGCGGGGGAGGTGAACCCGCTGCCGCGGACCCCGCTGGTGCTCACCGACGTCCGCAGCGCCGGCGACTGCCCCGGCGTGAGTTGGGCGGTGGCGTCCGCGACCTCGGTGCGGGTGAGCTGGACGGAAGGGACGCCGGGCGGTTCGTGCTCGGCGACGTTCTCGGTCCGCGACGCCCAGCGCCGCACGACCGCGGGCGAGCGGGACGGCAGAGTGACCATCGACCTGCTCGGGTACCCGGAGGCGCCGGACAGCGCCAGCCAGATCGCCTTCTCCGCCGACTCCGTCACGCTGCGGGTCAAGCCGGGTGCGGCCCGCAACGCCTATCCGGAGCTGAAGGGGTTCATCGTCCGCCGTGGCGGGGACAAGGTCGGCACCTGCGGCGCCGACGGCGACTGCGACCCGATCTCCGCGCCGATCGGCGACCGCCGCTCCTACCAGGTCACCGCCTACAACGCTGTCGGGGAGTCGAAGGACGGGGTGAGCGTGGACGCGTGGGCGTACGGCACTCCGCCGGCGCCCGGCGGAGCGACCGCAGAGCCGGTGGTGACCTCGTCGGGACGAGGGCAGGTGGTGAAGCTCACGATCACGGGCGTCGACGCGTCCCAGACCGACCGGCTGCGGATCTCCTCCGAGGCCGGCGGCTCGACGACCGTGGGCGTCGACCGCGACCAGAGCACCGTCGAGGTGCCGGCGTACGACGTCGGGTCCAACAGCCGCACCCGGATCACGATCACCCCGGTGTCCCGCTACGACTCCCCGCCCGACCTCGGGGGCTCCGGGGACGGGAACAGCATCACGGTCTACGGCAACGGCATCGGCGCCCCGAAGGACCTCTCTCTCGACCTCACCTCGACCGTCGCCGCGGGCGCGACGACGGCCGACCTCACCGCGACCGGCTCGGCGTCGGCCAACGGCGAGGGCTCCGAGGTCCGCTACGGCTTCGCGCGGGCCGGCCAGTCCTGCCAGCCGACCGGGACGGCGACCAGCCAGGTGTTCAGCGGCGTGCAGGCCGGCGACGCCTACGACATCACGATGTGTACGGCCTCGGTCTTCAACGGGCAGGTGTACGGCACCAGTGAGGTGACTGAGACCGTCCGGGCCGTGCAGAAGCCCGCCGCGCCGACCGGCTACACCTTCGTCGTCAGGGCCTTGGCCTCGGGCTCGTCCAGCCGGCCCCAGTGGCTGGTCACCGCCACGCCGACCTCCGCGGAGCAGCCGCCCTACCGGAACCGGGCGGTCTTCGACGAGCCGTCGGGGAGCTTCGGTGCCGACTTCGCCTCGGGCTTCCGCGTCCGGTACTGCCACGAGCAGTGGACCGACGAGTGCGGGGCCTGGGGCGCCGTGACGGCCAACGCGGACGCCGCGGCAGGGCCGACGGCGCCCTACCAGGTCCAGGTCACCGGGCTGGGCCTCGGCACGTGCACAGGTGGCAAGGTGCCCACCGCGGCGGGGGACTCGACCGGAGGGAAGGCCACGATCTCGGCCGACGCGACGAACGCCGACTACTGGGTGCCGGACGCGGCCGGTGGCGGCGCCTGGGTGGACGCCGGCACCGACGGCTCGGCACCGGCGACAGCGACGAGGGTGCGCAACCTGACGCTGACCGTGGCCTGGCCGGCGGCCTGGGGCCTCAACCCGTACAGCACCACGACCTCCGGCGCCTGCGACGCCACCGCCACCCCGACCCCCACCCCGACCGAAACCCCCTGACCAGGAGGACCACCCACCATGCCCCTCTCCGCCGACCAGGCCAGCTGGTTCCAGAGCACCTTCGCCGGGATCGCCGACAACGTCGAGCAGGTGATCGTCGGCAAGCGCCACGTCGTCGAGCTCGTGCTGACCGCGATGCTCAGCGAGGGCCACGTGCTGCTGGAGGACGTCCCCGGCACCGGGAAGACCTCCCTGGCGCGGGCACTCGCGCAGTCGGTGGAGGGCACCAGCACCCGGATCCAGTTCACCCCCGACCTGCTGCCCGGCGACGTGACCGGCATCACGGTCTACGACCAGAAGACCGGCGAGTTCGAGTTCCACGCGGGCCCGGTGTTCGCCAACGTCGTGCTGGCCGACGAGATCAACCGGGCCAGCCCCAAGACCCAGTCCGCGCTGCTGGAGGTGATGGCGGAGGGCCGGGTGACGATCGACGGCGTGACCCGTCCGGTCGGGCGGCCGTTCCTGGTGATCGCCACCCAGAACCCGATCGAGCAGGCCGGCACCTACCGGTTGCCCGAGGCCCAGCTGGACCGGTTCCTGCTGCGGACGTCGCTGGGCTACCCGGACCGGTCGTCCACGGTACGCATCCTGGAGGGGTCGGCCGTGCAGCGGCGTGACGTGGGCCCGGTGGTGTCCCCGCAGGCGATGCTGAACCTCGCCGCGATCGCCAACGACGTGTACATCGACCCGCTCGTCTACGACTACATCGCCCGGCTCGTCGAGGCCACCAGGGACGCCGAACAGGTGCGGCTCGGCTCGTCCATCCGCGGCGGGATCGCGCTGACCAGGGCCGCCCGGACGCGCGCGGCGTGCCAGGGCCGCGGCTACGTCGTTCCCGACGACGTCAAGCTGCTCGCGCAGCCGGTGCTCGCCCACCGGCTGATCCTGCACCCGGAGGCCGAGTTCGACGGCGTCACCGCCGAGGCCGTGGTCGCCCAGGTCGTCCTCTCCGTCCCGCCGCCCAGCGAGCGCGCCGCCGGCTGACGATGGAGTCCACCGAGTCCCGCCATGGCCGAACCACCGGCCAGACCGGCGCCACCCGCACCCGGACGGTCCCTGCGACCGGGCCCGGGAGTGCGCTCGCGGACGCGGCCGCCTCCTGGCTGCGCGGGTGGCCGGTGGTGAGGACGCGGCTCGCCGCCGCGGGGCGGACGATCGCGCAGACCGTCACCCCGGCAGGCTGGCTGGTGGTGGTGGCCGCGAGCGCCGGCCTCGGCGTGGGGTGGGCGTTCGGCTGGGTGGAGTGGATCGTCGCAGGGCTCGCGTCGCTGGTGCTGGTCGTCCTGGCCGTCCCGTTCCTGCTGGGCCGTCCCGACTACGACGTGGACCTCGGCATCACCACCCAGCGGGTGGTCGCGGGCAGCGAGGTCAGCGGCGCGGTGCGGGTCGCCAACGTCGGCCGCCGCAGCGCCCTTCCCGGCCGGCTCGAGGTGCCGGTCGGCGCAGGGCTGGTCGAGCTCGCGCTCCCGCTGCTGCGCCCGGGAAGGGCACATGAGGCAGACCTCGTCGTGCCCGCGGCCCGGCGCGGCATCGTCACGGTGGGGCCGGTGACGGCCGTCCGCGCAGACCCGGTGGGCGTGTTCCGCCGCGAGATCGCCTTCGACGACGTCCACGACCTCTACGTGCACCCGCGGACGGTCGCCGTCCCCTCCACGAGCGTGGGCCTGGTCCGCGACCTGGAGGGCACGCCGACCCGCCAGCTGGTCGACTCCGACGTGTCCTTTCACGCGATCCGGCCGTACGTGGCCGGTGACTCGCGCCGCCAGATCCACTGGAAGTCGACCGCGCGGACCGGCGACCTGATGGTGCGCCAGTACGAGGAGTCGCGGCGCTCCCGGATCGCCGTCGTGCTCAGCTGCGCCGCCGACGAGTACCTCGACGACGACGAGTTCGAGCTGGCGGTGAGCGCGGCCGCGTCGATCAGCCTCCAGGCGATCCGGGACGGCCGGGACCTGGAGGTGATGGCGAGCGCGGAGGTGCCCGAGTTCGCCCGCTCCCGCGTGCAGGCGATCCGGACGCTCCCGTCCACGTCCCCGCGAGCCCTCCTCGACGGCTACTGCACGGTCGCGGCCACGGCCTCGACGATGCCGCTGGGCGAGGTGTGCCGGCTGGCGGCCGAGGCCTGCGACCAGCTGTCGCTGGCGGTGCTGGTGTGCGGCTCGCCGGTCGGCCTGCGGACGCTGCGGCAGGCGGCGCTGGCCTTCCCCGTCGACGCGGCGGTGATCGCCGTCGTGTGCGACGAGCGCGCGCGTCCGACCATGCGACAGTTCGGCAGCATGGCCGTGCTCACCGTGGGGGTGCTCGGCGACCTCACCCGGCTGCTCGTGCGGGGAGCGCAGTCGTGACCGGCGCCCATCCGGTGCGCGCCCTGCGGGACGGCGTCCGCCCGCGCCGCACCCGGCGGGATCGCGCCCCGGGGCGCGGGAGCTTCGGCCGACTGGAGGTGGGAGGAGCGATCTACGTCCTCGCCGCGACCGCGCTCGCCGCCTGGGCGGCCTGGCCGGTCTACGCCTCCACCGCCTACCTGGTGCTGGTGGGGACCGCTGTCGGCGTCGCGGCGGTGCTGGCCGTCCTCGCGCACCGGTTCCGCTGGCGGGCGGTCGTGGTCGCGGGCTCCGGCCTGGCCGCGCTCGTCGTGCTCGGCCTGGTGGTGGCCGTCCCGGTGTACCGGGTGGGCGTCGCCCGGGCCGCCGGGTCGTTCGTGGCGGGGCTGGGGACGGCCTGGAAGGACCTGCTGACCGTCGACCTCCCGGTGGGGGACTACCGCAACCTGCTCGTGCCGGCCCTGGTGGTGTTCCTCGTCGGGCCGCTGGCCGCGCTGCTGCTGTCGTGGCTGCGCACGCGGGTGTTCGTCGCCGCCGCACCCGTCGCGCTCTCGATGGCCTGGTTCGGGCTGGCCTTCGGCGCCGACGCCACGACCGCACCGGTGCGCGTGGGCGGTGTGCCCGTCGCGGCGCCCCGCGAGGCGCTGCTCGGCGGGCTCTCGCTGCTGCTGGCCCTGGCCTGGCTGACCTGGCGCGCCCGGGCAGAGCGGACGGAGGCCCTGCAGCGAGCGGCGCGGGCGAGCGGCGTGCGGCTGGCCAGGGTGCGAGGCGCGGCCGCGTTGCGTGCCTCGGCGCTGGTCTGGCTGATGGTCGGGCTGGCAGTCGCGGTGGCGCTGGTCGGCACGCCGGTGATCGCCTCCGGCCAGGCGCGGACGGTCCTGCGCAGCGGGTCGGGGCCGGACCTCCAGGTGGCCAGGGCGGTCAGCCCGCTGGTCGGGTACCGCCAGTCGTTCGCCGACGACCGCTACGACGCGGTCCTGTTCCGGGTGGCCGCGACCGGGGCGATGCCGGATCGCGTCCGCCTGGCCACGCTCACGCACTACGACGGCGTGGTGTTCTCGACCTCCGGCGAGGGCGGGTCGACCTTCCGCCGCGTGCCCTACCGGCGCGACCCCGGCGCGGGGGAGCGCACGTCCCTCACGGTCACGACGGGGGACCTCGGGACGCTGTGGCAGCCGATGGCGGGCAACCTGGCGTCGATCACCTTCGCCGGGGCACGCGCGCAGTCGCTCGGTGACGGGTTCTACTACGACGCGTCCACAGGGTCGGCCGTGAACACGGTCGCGGGCGGCCTGGCCGAGGGCGACTCCTACACCGCCGACGTCGCGCTGGGCGAGCCGGCGGACGTGACCGCCCTCGCCTCCCCGGGGCACGGACCCGTCCACGACGTGCCGGACAGCCTGCGGCAGTGGCTCCGCGCGCAGGACCAGCCGGCCACGGGGGCGGGGCTGGCCGAACTGGCGTCCCGGCTGCGCGAGCGCGGCTACCTCAGCCACGCCCTGACCGTGTCCGGTGACGCGCTGTGGGTGGCCGGACTGGGCGCCGACTACGCGTTCCGCCTCAGCACGGCGGGCCACTCGCTGTCCCGGATCGACGCGCTGTTCACCGCCTTGAACACCCGGGAGGACGCGGTCGCGGATGCCGGTGGCACCGGCTCGCTGGTGGCCGCTGTCGGCGACGACGAGCAGTTCGCCGTCGCGCTCGCGCTCGTCGCCGACCAGCTGGGGTTCCCGGCCCGGGTCGTCGTGGGGACGCGACTCGTCGCCGATGACGGCAGCGGCGTCCCCGCCTGCACCGACGGCGTGTGCCGGGGCCGCAACCTCACGGCATGGGTCGAGGTGCAGGGGGCGGACGGTGCCTGGGCAGCGGTGGACGCCACCCCCCAGCACGTCGAGGACGTGGCGGAGGAGACCGAGCAGCGCCGCGACCCGGAGAACCCGACCCAGGTGCGTCCCCTGCCCGCCGAGGAAGTGGATCCGCCCGACCCGGCCGGTACGCGCGGGGATGCGGCGCCGCCCTCGCCGGCGTCCGGCGTGAACCTGGCCTGGCTGTGGGCGGTGCTGCGGATCGGCGCGATCGGCCTGTTGGCGCTGCTCGTCCTGCTCGGTCCGGCGCTGGTCGTGGTGGCGGCGAAGGCACTGCGTCGGCGGTCGCGGCGGCACCGTCCCGACCCGGTCGCGAGGACCACCGGGGGTGGGACGAGTTCGTCGACGCGCGGATCGACGCCGGTGGGGTGGTTCCGACCCACCAGACCCGCAGCGAACTGGCGTCCGGTTATGGCAGTGTTGCCTCGCTCCGGCTCGCCGAGGGCGCCGATCGTGCGGTGTTCGCTCCGGATCCGCCGGCGCCGGCGGATCCGGACGGGTACTGGCGCGAGGCGGACGCGGAGCGCCGCAGGCTGGCGGCAGGAGGAACGCGATGGCAGCGGGTGCGCGCGGCGGTGTCGCCGGCGTCGTTCCTGCGGCGGCATCGCTCGGGGAAGGAGGGGGCGTCCGCGGACGCCTGAGCGCGAGATGACCGATGTGAACGCCCTGGGGCAGGTCGCCGGCACGCTGGTCGTGCTGCTGGTGTCCCTCGCCCTCTACGTCTGGACGTCCCTCGCGCTGGCCGGGGTGTTCGGCAAGGTCGGCGAGGAGCGCTGGCAGGGGTGGGTGCCGGTGTGGAACACCGCCGTGCTGCTGCGGATCGGCGGGTACTCGCCCTGGCTGGTGCTGCTCGTGCTCGTCCCGGTCCTCGGCGCCATCGCGCTGGCCGTCGTCCTGATCATGGCCTTCCACCGGATCAACACCGGCTTCGGGTACGGCGCCGGCATGACCGTCGTCGCGGCACTCTGGAGCCCGATCTGGGCGAGCGTCCTCGCCTGGGGCGGCGCCACCTGGTCGGGCGGCCCCGTCCGCCCCGTCACCCGGCCTGCGTGGCAGCCCCCGCCGAGCGCCCCCGCCTGGGCCCCGCCCGTGCAGCCCTCGCCCGTCGTCTCTGTGGAGGCCGGCGTGTCGTCCTGGGTGGGCCGGGCAGAGATCCCGGGTCAAGCCCGGGATGACGGGCTGGGGGCGGCGGAGACGGTCGCGGGCGCGCCGGACCTTCGCCCGAGCGATCAGCTGCCCTCTGTCATCCCGGCGAAGGCCGGGATCTCTGTCGCGCCGGACTCGGGCTCGACCGCCCAGCCGTCGTCCGTCGGGGCGGAGGCGGGGGTGGCGTCTTCCGTCGGGTGGGCAGAGATCCCGGGTCAAGCCCGGGATGACGGGGTGGGGGCGTCGGAGACGGTCGCGGGCGCGCCGGACCTTCGCCCGAGCGATCAGCTGCCCTCTGTCATCCCGGCGGAAGCCGGGATCTCCGTGGCGCCGGACTCGGGCCCGACCGCCCGGCCCTCGTCCGTCGGGTGGGTAGGGATCCCGGGTCAAGCCCGGGATGACGGGGTGGGGGCGGCGGTGGCCGGGAGCGGGGACCCGACATCCGAAGGGCGGACGCCGGTGCCTCCGCCGGCGGGGCCGCGGCAGTGGTTTCCGGTTCCGCGGACGGTCGACGGGGCAGATGTCGCCGATGTCGGTGCGTCCGAGCCCTCGCCGGTGCTGTCGCCGACCGGACCGCTGTCGCCGACCGACCCGCTGTCGATCGGGAACTGGCTGACCGACACGGCGGCGGTCACGCAGTGGGCGGGGCCCGAGCCGTCGGGGTCCGTGCCCGAACCGGAGCCGGCTCCGGAGGTCGCCCCGCACATCGAACCTGCGCCGCAGCCCCTCCCCGAGCCCGCTGCCGAGCCGGCACCCCCGGCAGAGTCCTCCGCACCCCCGGCGGACCTCCGGTGGGCACCGCCGCCGGAGGTGTTCCGGGCCGCACCCGGCGTCTTCGGGGCTGCTGCTCCTGCCCCGGACCTCCTCGCCGCGGATCCACCCGCACCCGCGCCACTGTCGGCCGAGCCCAGTGCCGATGCGGTCACTGGGCCCGAGGAACCGGAGGAGTTCGACGACCGCACCGTACTGGCGTCGCGGCTGCGCCCGAGGTGGCGGCTCGTCGCTGTGACCGGCGAGGAGTTCGTCCTCACCGGCACGGAGGTCCTGGTCGGACGCCTGCCCGCTCCCGACCCCGCGCATCCCGGCGCGCAGGTGCTCCCCGTGTCCGACAGCACCCGGACCGTGTCGAAGGCCCACGCGCTGCTGACCCTCGTCGACGGCCGCTGGCTGGTCAGCGACCTCGGCTCGACGAACGGCGTCACGCTGGTCGCCGCCGACGGCGGCGAGCGCACGATCGGCCCGGGAACAGCGGTGCCGCTGACCGTCCGCTTCTTCCTCGGCGACGCCGAGTTCGCCCTGCGTGAGGTGCCGCCGGGGTCATGAACGGCGTCGAGACGAGGTGGGGAGCCGGGTCGCACCCGGGCCTGCGGCGTCCCGTGAACGAGGACTCCGCGCTCACCGCCGCAGGGCTGCTCGTCGTCGCCGACGGCATGGGCGGCCATCGGCACGGCGACCTCGCCAGCGCTGCCGTGGTGCGGGCCTTCCAGCCGCTCGCCGGGCGAGCGCCCCTGAGCCGGGCGGCACTGGAAGCCACGGTGGCGGAGGCCCACGCCGAGGTGTCGGCGCTGGGGGAGGGCGTCCCCGGCGGCGTGGGGAGCACGCTGGCATGCCTCGCCCTGGTGGCCGACGAGCGTGGCCCGGAATGGATCATCGCCAACGTGGGCGACTCCCGCGTCTACCGGTACCGTGCCGGCCTGCTCGAACAGTTCAGCGTCGACCACGTCGCCACCGTCGGCGGCGCGCGCCCCCGCAGCATGCTCACCCGCGCGATGGGCATGGCCGCCGTGCTCGAGCCGGTGTGGGCTGCCGACTACCGGGCGTCCGCCGTGGTCGCAGGCGACCGCTGGCTGGTCTGCTCGGATGGCCTGACCAAGGAACTCACCGACGCCGCGATCGCCGCCGCCCTCGCCACGTCGGCCGACCCGCAGGACGTCGTCGACGGGCTGATCGACGCGGCGCTCGCCGCCGGAGGCCGTGACAACGTGACCGTCGCGGTCCTCGACGTCCTCGCGTCCGACCGGTCCGCGGTCGACGCCGCCACCGAGGACACCCTGGTCGCCGTGCGAAGGGACCGCCGGTGACCTCGCCCGACCTGCCGCCGGCGACCGACGCGACCCGGATCGCCCACCACCCGCGCGCCACCGCTCCTGCCGGCCCGGACGCGACGGTGCCGGCAGGGCGGGCCACGCCCGCCGCGCCCGCGCGGCCACCGGCCGGTGTCGACCGCGAACCGCCCGCCGAACTGCCCCTGCCGACTGCTGCCGAAGCCCGCGCCCCCGCGCTGGACCGCGAGCGCTACGCCACCCGACTGCCACCGCCGCCGGCCGGACGTCCGGGCACGGTCGCCATCGACTCTGGCGGGACACTCGTCGGGGCGTCGCGTCCGCACGAGGACGGGACGCTGCACGCGCGCCGGATCGCCGCCTCGCGGCGGCGCCAGGCGGCTGGCCTGGTGGTTGCCGTCGTGGCGGTGGTCGCCGTCGCCGCCACCCTGCTGGTGCTGCTGGTGCTCGGCCCCTGAGGGTGGTGACTGTTCCCCCGTCGTTCACCGACTCGTGAACTCTGCGTGGGCTGCGGGGCCCCGGGCGTGCCTAGCGTGAAACCGTGATCACGACAAGCACGGTGGCCCCGGGAACGCGTGGAACCGGCGAGGTCCTCGCCGTCATCCCGGCCCGGGGCGGCTCCAAAGGAGTCCCCGGCAAGAACCTCGCCCGCGTCGGCGGGGTTCCCCTCGTCGTGCGCGCGGTCCGCGCCGCGCGGGCGGCGGGCCGGATCAGCGCCGTCGTCGTGTCCACCGACGACCCGGCGATCGCCGCCGCGGCCACCGCCGCCGGCGCGATCGCGGTCGAGCGTCCCGCCGACCTGGCCGGGGACACCGCCTCCAGCGAGTCGGCCGTGCTGCACGCCGTCGAGACACTGTACGGGGGCCACACCGACGAGCTCGACGTGATCGTCCTCGTGCAGTGCACGAGCCCGTTCCTCACCCCGGCCGAACTGGACGCCGTCGTGGCAGCGGTGACGGACGAGGGCGCGGACACCGCCTTCACCGCCGCGCCCTTCCACGGCTTCGTCTGGCGCGACGCGGACGCCGCCGCCGGCGTCAACCACGACGCCGGCGGCCGCCAGCGCCGACAGGACCGCGCACCCGAATGGCTGGAGACCGGTGCGGCCTACGCCATGCGCGCTGCCGGCTTCGCGGAGCTGCGCCGCCGCTTCTTCGGCCGCACGGTCGCCGTCCCCACCGACCCCGACCGGGTCCTGGAGATCGACGAGCCGGGTGACCTCGAACGTGCTCGCGTCCTCGCCCCCCTCCTGGACGCGACCACCCGCCCCGGACCCGGCGAGGTCGATGCCGTTGTGCTCGACTTCGACGGCACCCAGACCGACGACCGTGCCTGGGTCGCGGCCGACGGGACCGAACGGGTCGCGGTGCACCGCGGCGACGGTATGGGCGTCGCCGCGATGCGCCGGGCCGGCCTGCCCGTCCTGATCCTGTCCACCGAGGTGAACCCCGTGGTGGCCGCGCGGGCGGCCAAACTCGGGGTGGAGTGCCGCCACGGCATCCCCGAGAAGGGCGACGAGCTGGCCGCCTGGCTCGACGAGCAGGGGCTCGCCGCGTCCCGCGTCCTGTACCTCGGCAACGACATCAACGACCTGCCCTGCTTCGCGCAGGTCGGCTGGCCGGTGGCTGTCGCCTCGGCCCACGCAGCGGTGCGGGCCGCAGCCCGCTCCGTCACCACCGTGCCGGGAGGGCACGGAGCCGTCCGCGAGATCGCCTCGTGGATCCTCGGAAAGGACCTGTCATGACCTTCAACCCGCGGCTGCGTCGCATCGGTGACCGCCTGGTCGGACCCGGCCAGCCCGTCTACGTGATCGGCGAGATCGGCATCAACCACAACGGCGACCTGCGCACGGCCCTCGCCCTCATCGAGGCGGCGAAGACCGCCGGGATGGACGCGGTCAAGTTCCAGAAGCGGACCCCGGAGGTGTGCACCCCCAGGGACCAGTGGGAGCTCGAGCGGGACACGCCGTGGGGCCGGATGACCTACATCGAGTACCGCCGCAGGGTCGAGTTCGGCGCGGACGAGTACCGCCAGATCGACGACTACTGCCGCGAGGTGGGCATCGACTGGTTCGCCTCCCCGTGGGACGTGGAGAGCATCGACTTCCTCGGCGGCTACAACCCGCCGGCCTACAAGGTGGCCTCGGCCAGCCTGACCGACGACGCCTTGCTGCGGGCGCTGCGGGCGACCGGCCAGACCGTGATCCTGTCCACCGGCATGTCCACGCCCGAGCAGATCCGGCACGCCGTCGAGGTCGTCGGCAGCCGCAACATCGTGCTGCTGCACGCCACCAGCACGTACCCGTGCCCGCCCGAGCAGCTCAACCTGCGGATGGTGAACACGCTGGAGGCCGAGTACCCCAACGTCCCGATCGGTTACTCCGGCCACGAGGTCGGCCTGCAGTCCACGCTGTGCGCGGTGGCGCTGGGCGCCTGCATGGTGGAGCGGCACATCACGCTCGACCGTTCGATGTGGGGGTCTGACCAGGCCGC
Source organism: Propionicimonas sp. (assembly GCF_049840635.1). Taxonomy (GTDB): domain Bacteria; phylum Actinomycetota; class Actinomycetes; order Propionibacteriales; family Propionibacteriaceae; genus Propionicimonas. The sequence goes on along the minus strand of NZ_JASGKL010000005.1, from coordinate 534,950 downwards.
GTCCGTCGAGCCCGAGGGTATGCGCCGGCTCGTCCGCGACATCCGGGTGATCGAGACCGCGCTGGGTGACGGCGTCAAGCAGGTCTACGACGGCGAACTCGGCCCGATGAAGAAGCTGCGCAGGGTCGCCGGCGTCGTCGCCGACGCGGCGTCCGGAGTGGCCTGAGCGCCGACCTCACCGGGGATCCCTGATGCGCACGCACACCCTGGCGCTGGTCGAGAGCCCCGCCCAGTTCCTGCACGTCCTCGAGTGGTGCCACGCCGAGCAGGCGGCCGCGCGGACGCGGCTGGCGGTGCTCGCCCCGTCCGACCCGACCACGGTCGCGCAACTGGAGGCGATGTCGGACTTCGCGGCGGAGGAGGGCATCGCGCTGAGCTGGCACACCCCGCGCCGCTCGGCGACCGCCGCCGTCCGCACGGTCGCAGAGCTGCGGGCGGACGTGGCCGCTGCCGCCCGGCTGGTGGTCGGCGATCCGTTCTCGGGGATGATCCAGTCCCTGCTGCCCTTCTCGCACGCGGACGAGGTCGTCGTGGTCGACGACGGCACGGCGACCCTGGAGTTCGCCACCCAACTCGTCCACGGCGAGCCACTGCGACGGTGGCACGCCGGCCTCACCGCCGTCCGCTCGCCGCTGGCCCGGCATGCCCGGGCGTTCTTCTCCGGGCCGCGGCTGCGGCTCTTCACCGTGATGTCGGTCACGTCCGTGCCGGGCAGCCGCGTCCAGCACCACACCTACGACTGGACGCGACGCCGGTTCGGCCCGCCGCGGCTCCTGCGGGGTGTGGACGTGCTCGGGTCGTCGCTGGTGGAGACCGGCGTGGTCGAGGTCGAGGGCTACCTGGACGCCGTCGCGCGGATCGCCGAGCGGACGGGCGCGGCCGGACGCTACTTCGCGCATCGCCGCGAGCAGCCGGAGAAGCTCCGTGAGTTGTCCCGGCGCACCGGCCTTCGGATCGTGCGTCCGCGGGTGCCGCTGGAGATCGAGCTGCGCCGGGGGCCGGTGGCCGCAGAGCTGGCGAGCTTCCCGTCCTCGGTCGGCTTCACGCTGCCGCTGGTTCTGGCGGGGGTCGGGACCCGCGTGTCCGTCCAGCCGCTGCCGGACTCGATGCTCAGCGCGCGGGTGGGGGAGAGGGCGCGCAGCTTCCTCGACCGGATCGGTCAGGACATGCAGAGGGTCGCCGTCCAGCCCGCGGCGGTCAGCTGGTCGTGACCGGGGGCCGGCCGCCCGTCACTTCTTGGTGAAGACCGGCAGGACGCCGTTGAACGTGATCGTCCAGCCCAGGCCGTGCGCGACGATGTAGCCGATGCCGGCGAGGACGGCGAGGACCACGACGCCGAAGATCGTGTAGGCGATCACCCGTCCCACCGGGTGCGGCTTGAGCGCGACACCGTCCGTCATCACCTCGGCCTCGCCGCCGGTGCCCCAGGCGAGGGCACGAACGCCGAACGCGAACAGCGCGGGCAGGCCCGCACCGAGGATCAGCCCGACCAGGAGGACCCGCCAGGCCCCGTCGAGTGCCGCCCAGAGCTGGCCCATCAGTGCACCCCTCCCGAGACCGGCACGTCCACGTTCGCCTGGTCCTTCTCGTCGACCCACTCGTCGTTGACGTTGTGGTGGCTGATCCGGTTCGCCCGCGACTGCCACCACATGAAGAGCGCGGCGAGCGCCATGATCCCGAACACCACGAAGGCGCCGGCGGGGCCGCCGATCAGGTGGCCGACGAACCACATCGCTGCGCCGACCAGGCCGGCCAACGGGAGGGTGGTGAGCCAGGCCAGGCCCATCCGTCCGGCCACGCCCCAGCGGACGGTGGCGCCCTTGCGGCCCAGCCCCGAGCCGAGGATCGAGCCGGTGCAGACGTGCGTGGTGGACAGTGCGAAGCCGAGCTGCGAGGAGGTCAGGATGACCGCGGCCGACGCGCTCTCCGCCGCCATCCCCTGGGGGGAGGAGATCTCGACGAGGCCCTTGCCCATCGTCCGGATGATCCGCCAGCCGCCGATGTAGGTGCCGGACGCGATCGCGAAGGCGCAGGCGAACTTCACCCAGATCGGGATCTCGGTGGTGTCCGTCCAGTAGCCGGAAGCGATCAGGGCGAGGGTGACGACGCCCATCGTCTTCTGGGCGTCATTGGTGCCGTGGGACAGCGAGAGCAGCGACGCGGTGCCGATCTGGCCCCAGCGGAAGCTGCTCTCCTGGTAGCGCTGTGCGACGCCCTCGGTGATCTTGAACACGAGCCTCGTGCCGACCATGGCGACGAGGATGGCGATCGCGGGGGAGAGCAGGGCGGGCAGGATGACCTTGCCCACGACGCCGTCGAGCTGGGTGCCGTCCCCGACCCACTTGACGCCGCCCCAGCCCATGGCCGCGACGGTCGAGCCGATCAGGCCGCCGAACAGGGCGTGCGAGGAACTCGACGGCAGGCCCCACAGCCAGGTCAGGATGTTCCAGATGATGGCGCCCGCGAGGCCGGCCATCAGGATCAGCAGCAGCCCATGGCCCTGGTCGGCCATCAGCTCCGGCTTGGGGCTGCCGTCGGCGTTCTGGATCCGGATCACCGCGTTGGTCACGGTGATGGCGACCTCGACCGAGAGGAAGGCGCCGACGAGGTTGAGGATCGCGGACAGGGTGACGGCCGCCTTGGGCGTCAGCGCCTTCGTCGCGATGGATGTGGCCATGGCGTTCGCCGTGTCGTGGAACCCGTTGGTGAAGTCGAAGGCCAGCGCCGTGATGACAACGAGGGCCAGGAGTACGAACTCGGGGGTCACGCATTCATGGTACGGGTTAGTTCCCCAGATGTGGAACGCGGCCGTTCCGGGCCACATTCTGTTCACATCCGTCTCACAAGGAGCGTGGTTCACGCGTGCGCCGCCCACGACAAGGTGGACGGATCATCGCGACTACGCCGCACTTCGGTCCACCTGGACGTCGACTCCAGCCGCCATGTCATCCCGGGCTTGACCCGGGATCTCATCCTTCCCACCACAACAAGGTGGACGGTTCGTCGCGACGACGCCGCACTTCGGTCCACCTGGACGGCGACTCCAGCCGCCATGTCATCCCGGGCTTGACCCGGGATCTCATCCTTCCCACCACAACAAGGTGGACGGTTCGTCGCGACGACGCCGCACTTCGGTCCACCTGGACGGCGACTCCAGCCGCCATTGTCATCCCGGGCTTGACCCGGGATCTCATCCTTCCCACCACTACAAGGTGGACGCTTCGTCGCGACTACGCCGCACTTTCGTCCACCTTGTGGTGGATGCGGGCCGCCGCACACGTCAAGGTGGACGGTTTGTCGTGAGTTCACCGCAGAAGCGTCCACCTTGTGGTGGACGCGTCTGCGGCGTCGACGGTCAGCGACCCTGACGTTGCGGCGACACGGGGCAACGCCGACAGGGCTGGAAGGGCTCTCGCCAGCCTCGGACGCTCAGGGCCTCCCACACCTGGCGGGAGACGAGGCACGCCCGGCCGCGGACGTCCGCGCTGCCGTACCGCAGGGTCGCCTCATTGCGGGTCGCGTGACGGTTGTCGCGGCGGAGGTCGCGGAAGCCTGACGCGGCGTCCACGTGGCCGAAGCGACCGTCCAGTTCGACGAGCAGGGCGTACTCGTCGTAGAGCACGTCGCTGCGGCTGCCGTCGGACGACGACTCCTGCCGCTTCCCCTCCGGCAGGCCGTGCGCGCGCTCGACATCGCGGCGATACACGAACTCGAGCGTGCTCTCGATGCCGGAGAGATCGGCGAGGATGTCCGAGATCAGCGCGCGGTGCCGGACCCGCTTGCGTCCGTCGACACACTTCTGGAGACGCTCGAGGGTGGTGATCCTCAGCCGCACCGCGTCGGAGAGGAGCGTGACCAGCGGCTCGACAGCGAGGTGCTGCCCGACATCGACGACGGCGTCGTCCGCCCGGATCCGCACGGGGACGCCGGTGGCCCGCTCGACACGTCCGAGGCGGTCGCGCCGGACGACGCCCTCGGCTGCCGATCTCGGACGGCGATCAGGCGGCACCCAGACCAGCACCCGTCCGACCGGCCGCTCGAGCCCGTGCAGCACGAGCGCGGCGTCGCCGCCGATCGCGTACGGCTCCTCGACCTCGAGCGCCGTCGCCCAGATTCGCTTCGTGACCGATTCGTGGCCCGGGGCGAGATCGAACAGGCCGCTGCCGCGACGCTCCCAGTGCCCGTCGCGCATCATTCGCTGCACCCCGTCGCGCCCGAATCCGGCGGCCCTGGCCTGCCGTGCTGTGACGAGGTCTGCCTGCTGCCGCGCCTCGGCGCGGAGTTCGCTGGTCGGTACCTGTGCGTTCTTCATGGCGGGATCGTCCTTCCGGTCGGACGCCTGGTCCAGACCCCCGGACACATCTGTGGATGAAGAAAAAAGTTGTCCACAATTCGCGATCCGGACTCACACCCTCGCGCGTCCATCACAAGGTGGACGGAAAGTCGTGAGTTCGCGGCAGAGGCGTCCACTTTGTGGTGGACGGGGATGGCGGGCCGGTCAAGGTGGACGGATCGTCGCGAGTTCGCGACAGAGGCGTCCACCTTGTGGTGGACGGGGATGGCGGCTCGGTCAAGGTGGACGGATCGTCGCGAGTTCGCGACAGAGGCGTCCACCTTGTGGTGGACGGGGATGGCGGGCCGGTCAAGGTGGACGGAAAGCCGTGAGTTCGCGGCAGAAGCGTCCACTTTGTGGTGGACGGGACGCGCCGAGCCGGGCTCACCCCAGGCGGGCGAGGGCCGCGGGCATGCTCAGCGGCTCGAAGCCGGCGGCGACGGCCTTCCGCTTCAGCGCGGGCTGCGCGCGCCAGAGCGCGAGGCCCCTGCGCAGCAGGATCAGCGGCGGCTTGCGCTTCTTCGCCAGGTCGCGACGCAGCCGCAGCACGAACACGACGAAACCCGGCCGGTCGAGGTAGATCGCCTCCGCGTCCAGCCCGGCGGCACGGCAGGTGGCGAGGAACTCGATCGCAAAGATGCCCTCGGCGGTGAGGCAGTCCGCGCCGTCCAGGTGCACCTCGTGCACGCCGGTCCTCCGGCTCTCCGAGATCGAGTACGCGGGCACCTCCGCCCGTCCGGTGGCCAGCAGCGCGCGCAGCGCGGCGACCGCGCCGTCGGCGTCCCAGCAGCGCGGGTCGTCCCAGTCGGGGATGCCGAACTCCGTGCGCGGCAGGTCGGGGTGGTCGGCGTCGAAGTAGAAGTCGTCCAGGCGCAGCGACGGGCAGCCCGCCCGGTGCGCGAGCCGCGACTTGCCGCTCCCGGACGCCCCCGCGATCAGCACCAGTCGCGGCGCGGACGCGGTCACAGCCCGAGCGCCGCGGCCATGTCGGCCCGCGCGGACGCCATCAGCTCCGCGGCCCTCGCCCGGTCGGACGCGAGGTCGCCACCGGCCGGCAGCCGAACCTGCAGGTAGCACTTCAGCTTCGGCTCGGTCCCGGACGGACGCACCACGACCCGCACCGACCGGCCCTCGAACAGCATCCCGTCGGTCGGCGGCAGCTCGACCCCACCCTCCGCGAGGTCGGTGGACGCCACCGCCTCCCCGGCCAGCGTGGACGGGGGCGTGGCCCGCACCCTGGCCATCGCGTCGGCGATCAGCGACAGGTCGGCGACCCGGAACGACAGCTGTGACGTGAGGTGCACCCCGTACGTGCGGGCGATCTCGTCGAGCCGGTCGGCCACCGTCGTCCCCTCGGCCTTCAGCCCTGCGGCGAGGGTGAGGATCCGCACCAGGGTGGTGATGCCGTCCTTGTCCGGCACCGCGGACGCGTCCGTGCAGTAGCCGATCGCCTCCTCGTAGCCGAACGCCAGCCCGGGCACGCGGCCGATCCACTTGAACCCGGTCAGGGTCGTCGTGAACGGCTGCCCGTGCGCGGCCGCCATCGTGCCCAGCAACGTGCTCGAGACCACAGAGCACGCGTACGTCCCGGTGACCCCGCGGCGCAGCAGGTCGTCGGCCAGCAGCGCGCCGAGTTCGTCGCCGGTGAGCATCCGCCAGGCCCCACCGACGACGGCCGCAGCCGCGCACCGGTCGGCGTCCGGGTCGTTGGCGATGGCGATGTCCGCGCCGACCTCGAGGGCGAGGGCGAGGGCGAGGTCGATGGCCCCCGGCTCCTCGGGGTTGGGGAACGGGACGGTCGGGAACGCCGGGTCGGGCTCGATCTGCTCGACGACCCGGTGCGGCTCGCCGAACCCGGCGGCCGCGACCACCCGGTTGACCACGGCGGCGCCGACGCCGTGCATGGCTGTGTACACCCAGGTCAGTTCTCTGGGCGCATCGGACGGGACCAGCGACGCGGCCCGCGCGACGTAGGCGTCCACGAGTTCGTCGCCCACGAGCGGGTAGTCGTCACTGCGCGCGACGTCCGCCAGCGGGGACGCGGCCACCTCGGCGATCCGGGACGCGATCTCGCCGTCGGTCGGCGGGATGATCTGGGAGCCGTCGCCGAGGTACACCTTGTACCCGTTGTCCTGCGGCGGGTTGTGGGACGCGGTCACCACGACGCCGGCCGCGCACTCGAAGTGCCGGATACCGAAGGCCACCACCGGGGTCGGCAAGGGACGCGAGCACAGCAGCGGCTGCAGGCCGGCGCCGGCGAGGATCTCGGCGGTGTCGGAGGCGAACACGTCGGAGTTGTAGCGGGCGTCGAAGCCCACGATGACCCGGCCACCCTCGTGCCCGGCGTCCACCAGGTACTTCGCGAGGCCCGCGGCCGCCTGTCCGACCACCACCCGGTTCATGCGCCCCGGGCCGGGGCCGAGCGCGCCGCGCAGGCCGGCCGTCCCGAAGCTGAGCGGGCCGGCGAAGGCGTCGGTGAGCTCCGCGGCAGCTGCTTCGTCCCCGGCGTCCGCGCGGACGAGGAGGTCGTCCAGCGCGGCGACGGTGGCCACGTCCGGGTCCTGGGCGCGCCACGCCTCGATCCGGTCGCGCAGGGAGTCGTCGATCACGGCAGCCTCCCTACAGGCGCTCGAGCAGCCCGGCGAGCAGGCCGCGCAGCCGCGGCTCGGCGGCCTTGCCGGCCGCGATCACCTCGGCGTGCTCGAGCGGGGTCGGGGAGATGCCGGCGCCCGGGTTGGTGACCAGCGAGATGCCGAGCACCTCCAGGCCGGCCTCGCGGGCGGCGATGGTCTCCAGCGTCGTGGACATCCCGACCAGGTCGCCGCCGAGAATCTGGGCCATCCGCACCTCGGCGGGGGTCTCGTACTGGGGGCCGCGGAACTGGACGTAGACGCCCTCGGCGAGGGTCGGGTCGACCTCGTGGGCGAGCGCGCGCAGCCGCGGCGAGTAGGCCTCGGTGAGGTCGATGAAGGTGGCGCCCTCCAGTGGGGTCGCGCCGGTGAGGTTGATGTGGTCGCGGATCAGGACGGGGGTGCCCGGTGCCCACTCGACGTGCAGGCCGCCGCAGCCGTTGGTGAGGACGATCTGCTTCGCCCCGGCCGCCGCAGCGGTCCGGACGCCGTGGACGACGGCGGCGACGCCGCGTCCCTCGTAGAAGTGGGTGCGTCCGGTGAACAGGGCGGCGGTGCTGCCCTTGGGCGTGCGGATCAGCTTGAGCGCGCCGCCGTGGCCCGCGACCACCGGCTTCGCGAAGCCGGGCAGCTCGTCCAGCGGGCACTCGCCGAGCGGCTCGCCGAGGCCCTCGGAGGCGCCGGACCAGCCGGATCCGAGCACGAGGGCGAGGTCGATGGACGGGACGTCGAACCGCTGCAGCAGTGCGGCGGCGGCCTCACGGGCCAGGGTCTGAGGAGGAGTCTGGTCGCTCACCCGACGACTATAACGACGAGCCCCGCCACCAGGGAGCCGGGGCCTCTTCGACCTCGTCGGACTCGTCGAGGTGGAACCGGGTGACGCGCTGTCGCGGCTGGCGCCGGATCATCACGATCAGCCCCGCGAGCAGCCCCAGCCAGACCAGAAGCTGGCCGTTGTGGACGAGGTCCCGCGGCCCGGCGAGGTACGCCCAGGCCATCATCACGAGCCCGAAGGCGACGGCCGCACCGCCCGCGGCGAGTACCACGCGCGACCTGGGGCCCACCGGGCGGTCGGCCCGGCGGTGCAGCATGAGGATGCCCACGCCCACCGACACCGACAGCGGGAGCGACGAGAGCTCGAGCAGCACGGACTGGACGGGATTCGCCTCCGGCAGCCCGATCACCACGAAGCACACGCTGACGAGGACCCCCGCGAGCGCGACGGCGGGCAGGAGGACGCGTGACGGCACGCCCAGAGCGTAACCCGGCCCGTCCGCCACGCTGCGGAGCGAACCGCCCGCGCCCTGTTTGTGATCCCGGGCGTGACCCGGGATCTCGGTGTGGACGTGGCGGGTGTGTCGTCGAGATCCCGGCTTTCGCCGGGATGACAGTGGGGGGACTCTGTTTGTGATCCCGGGCTTGACCCGGGATCTCGGTGTGGGTGGTGGCGGGTGTGTCGTGGAGATCCCGGCTTTCGCCGGGATGACAGGGAGGGAGGCCGGGATGACAGGGGGTGGCGCGCCGGTCTTCTTGTCATCCCGGGCTTGACCCGGGATCTCCGTGTCGACGGTGGCGTTCGGAAGGGGGTCGGCGGACAGGGCGGCTCGTACGCGCGAAGTTCGGGCGGGCGTCCGATCCGGGGCCGGGCGTGGGAGAGTTCTCTCGTGGCGGACGTGGTGATCATCGGCGGCGGACCGGGGGGCTACGAGGCGGCGCTGGTCGCCCGGCAGCTGGGCGGACGGGTGACGCTGGTTGAACGCCGCGGCCTCGGGGGCTCCGCCGTCCTGACCGACGTGGTTCCGTCCAAGACGCTGATCGCCGCCGCAGAGGTGATGACCAAGATCCGCGACGCCGAGGAACTCGGCCTGCACCTCACCGGCGAGGACCGCCGGCTCGATGCGGCGGTCGGGGTCGACCTCGGCAGGGTGAACGCCCGGATCCGCGGACTCGCCAGGGCCCAGTCCGCCGACATCGCCGACCGGCTGCGGGCCGACGGCGTCCGCATCATCTCCGGCACCGGACGCCTCGACGGCAGCCAGCGGGTGATCGCGTCCACGAAGGACGGGGACGAGTCGCTGCCGGCCGACATCGTGCTCGTCGCGACCGGCGCCCACCCGCGCGAGCTGGACGCGGCCCGTCCCGACGGCGAGCGGATCTTCACCTGGGCCCAGCTCTACGATCTCGACAGCGTCCCGGAACGGCTCGTCGTCGTCGGCTCCGGCGTGACCGGCGCGGAGTTCGCCAGCGCCTACGCCGCGCTCGGCGTCCCGGTCACGCTGGTCTCCTCGCGGCACCAGGTCCTCCCCGGGCACGACGACGACGCGGCGCGGGTGATCCAGCACGTGTTCGAGAACAGTGGCATGACCGTCCTCAACGGTGCCCGCGCCGTGGCCGCGGACCGGCACGGCGACGAGGTCGTCGTCCGGCTGGCCGACGGGACGACCGTCGTGGGCTCGCACTGCCTGATGGCGGTCGGCGCCGTCCCCAACACCGCCGGAATCGGACTGGAGGAGGCCGGGGTGAGGCTCACGGCGTCCGGCCACATCGAGGTCGACCGGGTGTCCCGCACGAGCGCCCGCGGCGTGTACGCGGCGGGCGACTGCACGCCGGTGTTCGCGCTGGCCAGCGTGGCCGCCATGCAAGGCCGGATCGCGATGTGGCACTCCCTGGGCGACTCGGTCGCCCCGCTCGACCTGCGCACGGTGTCGTCCAACGTGTTCACCGCCCCCGAGATCGCCACCGTGGGCTGTAGCCAGGCCGACATCGACTCCGGCATCGTCCGCGGGCTCACCATGATGCTCCCGCTGCGCGGCAACGCCCGGGCGAAGATGCAGGCCCTCACCGACGGCTTCGTGAAGATCTTCTGCCTTCCCACCACGGGCATCGTGGTCGGTGGCGTGGTGGTCGCGCCGTCGGCGTCCGAACTGATCCACCCGCTGTCGCTGGCCGTGCGCAACAAGCTCACGGTCGACCAGCTCGCCGAGACGTTCACCGTCTACCCGTCGCTGTCCGGCTCGCTGGCCGAGGCCGCGCGCCGCCTGCACGGCCACTCCAGCGAGCAGGTCCTGACCTACTGACTCCTGCCCACAGGGGTTGAGGGACGCAGCAGCCGGGCGCAGGCTGGAGCCGTGCAGACCGTCTACGAGGCCGCCGGCGGAGCGCAGGGCCTGCTCGCCCTCGCCACCGCGTGGCACGAGCGCTGCCTCGCCGATCCGGTGGCCAACCACCCGTTCACCCACCACCCCTCGCACCCGCAGCACCTGGAACGGCTCGCCGCCTACTGGGGCGAGGCTCTCGGCGGGCCACCGGCCTACACCGCAGGGTTGGGGACGGAGACGCGCGTGCTGAAGATGCACGCCGGCAACGGGGAGCACCGCGACCTGGACGCTGCGGCCATCGCCTGCTTCGACCTCGCGCTGGACGACGTCGGCCTGCGCGGTCCGGTGCGGGCGGCCCTGCACGACTACTTCGCCACCTCGACCCACCGGATGGGGGAGCACCCCGACTCACCGGCGTCGGTTCCCGGGGACGCCGTGCTGCCGCACTGGGGCTGGGCGGGGCCCGCGTCCGCCTGAAGGCCGGGCCTGTTGACGCGCGACAGGGTGCGGGTCAGTTCGCGATCGACGCCGGGTCCTCCAGCAGGGGACGGAAAGCCAGCCCTGCCGCGCCGATCATCAGCAGGTCGGCGCCGAGCTCGGCGGGGGTGATTCGGACGCCCTCGCGGGACGGGGCGAGCGCGGACGCGGCCACGGCATTCTTCCAGCCCGGAGGAGTCGTAGGCCTGCAGGGCGGCGAGGAAGCCGCCCAGGGCGATCACCTCCGGGTTGAAGAGGTTGATCGCCGCGGCGAGCGCCGTGCCGAGGTGGCCGAGCTGGCGATCGACGATGCGCGCGACCTGCTCGCTCCGGTCGGCGAGCAGTGCCGCCTCGAACTCGGCCGGGTCGGCGCGGTCCAGCTGCAGCGCGTCCATCAGTTCGGCGCGGGTGACCTCGGCCTCCAGCGTCCCGGCGATGCCTGCGGAATCGATGACGGGGGAGCTCGACACCCGGACGTGGCCGAGCTCGCCGGCGTACCCCGACATTCCGCCCAGCGGGCGACCGTCGATGATCATGCCGCCGCCGATCCCGGACGCGCCGCCGTTGAGGTAGATCAGGTGGGCGTGCTCGCGTCCGGCCCCGAAGTCGTGCTCGGCGAGCGCTCCCAGGGCCGCGTCGTTGGCGACGGAGACGCGCTGGCCGGTCAGGGCGGCGAGCGGCTCGCCGAACGGCTCGTCGTGCCAGTCCAGGTGCGGGGCGTTGCGGACGACGCCGTCGTCCGTCCGCACCTGGCCGGGGACGGCGACACCGATGCCGGTGACGACCAGGCCGTCGAGCTCCACCTTCATGCCTGCGATCACGGCCGACGTGATGCTGAGCACCTCGGCAGCCGTCGGGATGCGGTCGTACTCGTGCCGGATCGTCCGGCGGACGACGCCGTCGAGGCCCACCAGGCCGATCGTGAGCGCGTCGATCTCCGGGTTCACCGCGATCGCCGTCACGGTGGGCCGGAGCGACACCACCGGACTCGGCCGGCCCACCTGGCCGGCGGGGTCGGGGTCGCGCTCGGAGGCCAGGCCGAGGTCGACGAGGTCGGCGACGAGGCTCGCGATCGTGGAGCGGTTGCGTCCGGTGTGTCGGCCCAGGGCCGAACGGGACGCCGGCCCGCCCCGGTAGAGGAGGCCCAGCAGGGCGGAGAGGTTCTGCCGCCGCACGTCCTCGGTGGTCCCCTTCGGCACACCGCTCCTTCCTTCGCGCTCCCGGGTAGCACACTATCGAAGGGATGGGATATGTTGTGAATCACAACGAATGCTCACCGTCGAGAGATTGGAATCCCGTGCCCCTCACTCCCACACCTGCTGACCAGTTCACGTTCGGCCTGTGGACGGTCGGCTACAACGGCACCGACCCGTTCGGTGGCCCCACCCGTGCACCGCTCGACGTCGTGCACGTGGTGGAGAAGCTCGCGTCCTACGGCGCCTACGGCCTCACCTTCCACGATGACGACCTGTTCGCGTTCGGGTCCACCGACGCCGAGCGCCAGACCCAGATCGACCGCCTGAAGGGCGCGCTGGCCGCGACCGGCCTGAAGATCCCGATGGTCACCACCAACCTGTTCAGCGCGCCGGTGTTCAAGGACGGCGGCTTCACGTCCAACGACCGCGCCGTGCGCCGCTTCGCACTGCGCAAGGTGCTGCGCAACATCGACCTCGCCGCCGAGCTCGGCGCGAAGGTCTTCGTGATGTGGGGCGGACGCGAGGGCGCGGAGTACGACGCGGCCAAGGACATCCGCGCGGCGCTCGAGCGCTACCGCGAGGCCGTCAACATGCTCGGCCAGTACGTGACCGACAAGGGCTACGACCTGAAGTTCGCGATCGAGCCGAAGCCGAACGAGCCCCGCGGGGACATCCTGCTGCCGACGGTCGGCCACGCGCTGGCCTTCATCTCCAGCCTCGAGCGTCCCGAGCTGGTCGGCCTGAACCCCGAGGTCGGGCACGAGCAGATGGCCGGGCTGAACTTCGCCGCGGGCATCGCCCAGGCGCTGTACCACGGCAAGCTGTTCCACATCGACCTGAACGGCCAGCGGGGCATCAAGTACGACCAGGACCTGGTCTTCGGCCACGGTGACCTGCACAACGCCTTCGCGCTGGTCGACCTGCTGGAGAACGGCGGCCCGAACGGCGGCCCGGCCTACACCGGCATGCGCCACTTCGACTACAAGCCGTCCCGCACCGAGGACGAGAGCGGCGTGTGGGACTCCGTCCAGGCCAACATGCGGACCTACCTGCTGCTGAAGGAGCGGGCCGCGGCGTTCCGCGCCGATCCCGAGGTGCAGGAAGTCCTCGCGGCGGCCAGGGTGCCCGAGCTGTCCGTGCCGACGCTGGGTGACGGCGAAGGCTACGCCGAACTGCTGGCCGACCGCTCGGCGTTCGAGGACTTCGACGCGTCTGCGTACTACAACGGCAAGGGCTTCGGCTTCGTCCGCCTCCAGCAGTTGGCCACCGAGCACCTGCTGGGCGCCCGCTGACGATTCGGCGGTGCCCGTCATCCCGGGCTTGACCCGGGATGACGGACACACTGCGGGCTGCACCGTCCAGCCGGGTCGGCACACTGCGGATCGTTCCGTCCGGCCGGGCCGGCCACCGTCATCCCGGGCGTGACCCGGGATCTCGGGCACACTGCGGATCGTTCCGTACACAGAAAGGTTCGTCGATGACGAAGGTGATCGGGGTCGACTCCTCGACCCAGAGCTGCAAGGTCGTGGTGCGGGACGCGGAGACCGGCGTGCTGGTCGCGTCCGGACGTGCGTCGCACCCGAACGGGTCGGAGGTCGACCCCGCGCACTGGTGGACGGCCCTTCAGTCGGCGCTGGCCGAGGCCGGCGGGCTGGACGGCGTGGCGGCCGTCAGCATCGGCGGCCAGCAGCACGGCATGGTCGTCCTCGACGCGGACGGGCGGGTGATCCGTCCGGCGTTGCTCTGGAACGACACGCGCTCGGCGCAGGCGGCGCTCGACCTGATCGACGAGGTGGGCGGGGACGAGTTCGTCCGGCGGACGGGCCTGCTCCCGGTGGCCTCGTTCACGATCACCAAGCTGCGCTGGCTGCGCGACCACGAGCCCGAGAACGCCGCGCGGGTGGCCGCGGTCGCGCTGCCGCACGACTGGCTGACCTGGCGCCTGCGCGGGTACGGGCCGGCGGGGGACTCGGAGCTCGGCCCGGTCTTCGACGAGCTGGTCACCGACCGCTCGGACGCGTCCGGGACGGGCTACTTCGACCCGGTCAGCGGTGCGTACGACCGCGACCTGCTGGCGCGTGCGCTGGGCCACGACGCGGTCCTGCCGCGGGTGCTCGGCCCGCTGGACAGCGTCCCCGGGCCCGGTTTCCTGGTCGGTCCGGGAGCGGGCGACAACGCTGCTGCCGGGGTGGGGCTGGGGTTGCGCGCGGGCGACGTGGTGGTGTCGCTCGGCACCAGCGGGACGGTGTTCGCCGCGTCCGCGACCCCTGCGGCCGACCCGACCGGGACGGTGGCGGGCTTCGCCGATGCCGAGGGCGGCTACCTGCCGCTGGTCTGCACGCTGAACGCGGCCCGGGTGCTCGACGCGGTCGCCGAGGTACTGAGCGTCGACCACGAGGAGCTCAGCCGACTGGCGCTGGCCGCAGCGCCGGGCGCCGGCGGAGTGGTGCTGGTGCCGTACTTCGAGGGCGAGCGGACGCCGAACCTGCCGGACGCCACCGCGACCTTCTCGGGCCTCACGCTGGCCAACACCACGAGGGAGAACCTCGCCCGGGCCGCTGTCGAGGGCATGCTCGGCGGCCTCGGCGCCGGTCTGGACGCCGTCCGGGAGCAGGGCGTCGCGGTCAACCGCGTCCTGCTGATCGGCGGCGCGGCGGCGAGCCCCGCCGTCCAGCAGATCGCCGCCCAGGTGTTCGACGTGCCGGTCGTCGTGCCGGCGCCGGGGGAGTACGTCGCCGACGGCGCAGCCCGGCAGGCCGCGTCCTCGCTGGCGGGCCACCCGGTGACCTGGGACGTCGAGCTGACGGCGTCGCCGGCGTCCGACCCCCACCCGGAGATCCTGGCCGCCTACCGCGAGGCCGCCGCCCGCTACTGACACCCGCGCCCCCGCTGGCGCGGAACCGGGGACGGTTCTTGTTTCGCGCCAACGGCTCTGGCTCCGTCCACCACAAGGTGGACGGTTCTGCGGTGTACTCGCGACAAAGCGTCCACCTTGTGGTGGACGGCGGCCCGAGCCACGTCAAGGTGGACGCTTCTGCGGTGTAGTCGCGATGATGCGTCCACTTTGTGGTGGACGGCGGCGCGGCGCCCTTCGTGACGCCGTCGGGGCTCGTTCCTCGCCCCCGTCGGCTCCTCAGGGGCCGTTGAGGCTGGTGTCCACGTCAAGGTGGACGGTTCTGCGGTGTAGTCGCGATGATGCGTCCACTTTGTGGTGGACGGCGGCGCGGCGCCTAGCTGGGGCCGTAGCGAGCCCAGAGGTCGGGCTGGTGGACGGCGGGGGCGGGGCGGGCCTCGTAGACCCGGTTCTGGACGTCGAGCAGCTCGAAGCGGCCCTTCTCGAGGTCGGCGAGGACGCTCCAGACCGGGCCCGAGTCGAGCAGCGCCCGCTCCCGACGGCCATCCGGCCAGCACACCCGGTACCAGAGCTGTTCGCGCCGCGCCCACAGGTGGCGCACCGACATCACCCGACAGACCAGGTGGGCCACCACGCGGCCATCCGTGGAGAGCTCCCAGACCGTGTCACGGAACGGGTCGAGGCGCGGGTCGCGCGGCCAGTCGCGGGAACTCACCCGGCCATCGTTCCACGCCGTGGGCCGCCGCCCCCGTCCACGCGCGCCGCCACGACCGTCCGCCGCCTACAACCGCTCGCGCAGCCACTCCACCTGGCGCTGCCAGTGGAACGTCTCGCCGCCCTCGTGGCCGTTGAACTCGTAGGCGGCGATGTCCCGGTCGTCCGCCGCGTAGTTGTGGAAGGCGGCGAACACCGTGGAGGGCAGGACGATGTCGTCCATCATCCCGACCGAGAACAGCGCGGGCGCGCTCGCGCGCCGGGCGAACACCGCGCCGTCGAAGTACGACAGCGTCCGGAACACGTCGGCCACCCGGTCGCGATGGACGGACAGGTAGCTGCGCACCTCCGTGAACGGACGCCCCGGCGTGAGCTCCACCGAGCGTCGGAAGTGGCACAGGAACGGCACGTCCGGCATCGCGGCGAACACCCGGTCGCCGAGCAGTCCCGCCGCGGCGAGCGTGATGCCGCCGCCCTGGCTGCCGCCGGTCACCGCGATCCGGCTGCCGTCGACGAACGGCAGCTCGGCCACCGCCTCGACCAGCCGCGCCGCGTCGGTGAACACGCGCCGGTAGAAGTAGTCCTCGGGGCTCTCGATGCCCTTCGTCATGAAGCCCTCGAACGCCGGGCCGCTGCCGTGCGGGTCCGGCGTCCCGCCGCCCGAGCCCCAGCCGCTGCCCTGGCCACGGGTGTCCATGACGACGTGGACGAAGCCGCTCGCCGCCCAGCGCAGCTTCTCCGCCGGCAGGCCGCGGCCGCCGTTGTAGCCGATGAACTCCACCACCGCGGGCAGCGCCGAGGTCGTCCGCGGCCGCACCACCCACCCGCGCACCGGGTCGCCCCCGAAGCCGCGGAACGTCAGGTCCTCGACCACCAGCTCGGTGATCGGCCCGGAGACGGGAACCAGCGACAGCTCCTGCGGCACGGCCCGCGCCCCGGCCAGCGTCCCGGCCCAGAAGTCGTCGAAGTCGTCCGGCTCCGGAACGACGGGGCGGTAGTCTCTGAGTTCGGCGAGGGACAGGTCGGTCAGTGGCATCAGGCGTCCTTGCGGTGAGTGGGTGCAACCGGAATGTACTGGAACGGGCCGACCTCCATCGCCGTGCCCGCCGGGCCGCCGTTCGTGGTGCCGTACACGCCCAGCCACAGGCCGAGGAAGCCGCCCGTCGCGACGCTGTCGAGCGTGCGCCCGTCCGCCGTCGCGACCCGCACGCCGTCGACCACCAGCCCGTAGTCCTGGCCCCCGATGTCCAGCCCGAGTTCGACCGCCGCGCCCGCCGTCACGTCGGGACGCACCTCGCCGAGCACCGACTCCACGCCCGCCCTCCGGTGCACGGCCCGGGCCACCAGCACCCCGTCCTCGACGACCAGCGCCAGCCGGACATGGTCCGCCTCCGACTGCCGGACCACCAGCCCTGCCTCCTCGCCGGGTTGCAGCGCCACCGTCACGGCGACCCGCACGTCCACGTCCTCGTGCTGCTGGCGGACGCCGAGGAACGCCGGCGTTCCCGTCCCGACGAGCGACTCCGGAATCAGGTCCAGCCGCCACCCGTCCCCGACCGGCGTCGCGAAGCCCGCAGGGCCGCGCAGCGAGGTCCAGCGCGGGTCTCCCGGACGGATGACCCCGGCCACGCCACCCTGCGCCGCACCCCTGGCCGCGTCCGACGCGAACGGGACCTCGACCTCGTCGGGGATCCGGCCGACCCCCGGCGCGAACACCGGCCAGCCGTCCTCCCAGACCACCGGCACCAGGAACGTCTCCCTGCCGAGCGGGTAGTGGTACCCGCCGTAGGTGCGCATCGCCAGCAACACGGCCCACCAGCTGCCGTCGGCCGCCTGCACGAGGTCGGCGTGGCCGGCACCGACGACACCCGCGTCCCGGCCGAGGTGCCGGTGCGTGAGGACCGGGTTGCTCCGGTTGCCCTCGTACGGGCCGGTCACGGACGCGGACCGCGCCACGCCCACACTGTGGTGGAACTCGGTCCCACCCTCGGCGGCCAGCAGGTAGTAGGTGCCGTCCACCTTGTACAGGTGCGGGCCCTCCGCCCACACCACGCCCCGCATCGCACCCGTCCACACGACGTGCTCGGGCCCGACCAGGGTCAGCGTCGTCAGGTCCAGCTCACGGATCCACACCTCGGTCTGGTCGTGCCACTCCGGTTCGCGGGCCAGCCGCGTCCCGTGCAGCCACGCCCTGCCGTCGTCGTCGAAGAACAGGGACGGGTCGATGCCGTCGGCGTCCAGCCACACCGGGTCCGACCAGGGCCCGGCCGGAGCAGTGGCCGTCATCAGGAAGTTGCCGCCGCGGGACGCGTCCTGCTGGTCGACGAGCGTGCAGACCACCCAGAACCGGCCGTCGTGGTGGCGGATCGTCGGCGCATACAGGCCGCCGGACGACGCGATGCCCGCGTAGTCGAGCTGCCCTGCGCGGTCGACCACGTGGCCTATTGGCTCCCAGTGCGCGAGGTCGGTGCTGTGAAACACCGGCAGCCCGGGGAAGTACTCGAAGGTCGAGGTGACAAGGTAGTAGTCGTCCCCGACCCGGCAGATCGACGGGTCGGGGTGGCAGCCGGGCAGGATCGGGTTGGCGACCCTGCTCACTGGAAGCTCATGCGATCTCGACGCCGACCAGCCGGGCGTCGTCCGTGCCCACCGGGTACGCGTCGCCGGTCACGACCAGCGTCGCGCGGGCGGTGGCGTCACCGGGCAGGTGCCGCTCGCGGGCGCGGCGGGCGTTCGAGATCACGCCGCCGGTCGACTCCTCGCCGGGGCTGTGCAACTCGGCGGCCGCCGCGTGGGCACCCACCCAGACCTCGACGTCGCCCGGCTCGACGACCCGCACCATCCGCCGGTCGCTGAAGGCGAGCCGCGTGGTCGGCACGGTGAACGTCACCCGCCGCGACTCCCCGGCGCCCAGCGGGACGCGGGCGTAGCCGAGCAGCTGCGCGACCGGCCGCACCACGGACGCGACCACGTCGTGCCCGTACAGCTGCACCACGTCGGTCCCGGCGACCGCGCCGGTGTTGGCGACCGTCACCGCGGCGGTGAACGCATCCCCAGCGGCCACGGAGGCGTCGACGACCAGGTCGGAGTAGGCGAAGCCCGTGTAGGACAGCCCGAACCCGAACGGACGCAGCGGCGTCGGATCGGTGGACGTGACCTCGGACGGACCGCCGAGGATCGGCCGCAGGTACGAGTACGGCTGCGCGCCGGCGGCGCGGGGGAGCGAGACCGGCAGCCGCCCGGACGGGTTCACCGCGCCGGTGAGGATGTCGGCGATCGCGAGGCCCCCGCCCTCGCCCGGGAAGAAGGCCTGGACGACGGCGGCGGGCCGCGGGCCCTCGGCGTCCAGCGCCCAGCCGATCGCGTACGGGCGTCCGGTCAGCAGCACCATCACGACCGGGGTGCCGGTGGCAACCACGGCCTCGACCAGTTCGCGCTGGACGCCGGGCAGGTCGAGCGACTCGCAGTCGTTGCCCTCGCCGACGGTGCCGCGTCCGAACAGGCCGGCCTGGTCGCCGACTACCACGACCGCGAGGTCGCTGGACGCGGCGGCCGCCACGGCCTGGGCGAACCCGCCGGTGTCGGGGTCCTCGACCGTGCAGCCCTCGGCGACGACCAGCTCCGGCTGCGGCAGTCCCGCCTCGCCGAACGCCGTGGCGAGCGCCTCGGCGACGGTGGGGATGGCGATCCCGATCGGGACCTCAGGGAAGCCGGCCAGGACGTGGTTGGCGAACGAGTAGCAGCCCTGGAGGGCCTCGACGCGGTCGGCGTTCGGGCCGATCACGGCCAGCCGGCGCACGGGCTCTGCACGTCCGGCCAGCGGCAGCGTGCCGTCGTTGGCCAGCAGGACGAGCGACTCCGCGGCCAGCCGGCGGGCGAGGTCCTGGTGGGCGGGCGGGTCGAGGTCGATGCTCGCCGGCGGCTCGTCGGCGTACGCGGCCGCGTCCAGCAGGCCGAGTTCCTCCTTCTGGGTGAGGACGCGCAGCACCGCGCGGTCGACGTAGCCGGGATCGATCGCGCCTGAGCGCACCTTCTCCGCCAGCGGCGCGAGGTAGGCGTCGCCGCCGGGGAGTTCGACGTCGATGCCGGCCCGCAGGGCGAGCGTCGCGGCCTCGCCGCGGTCGGCGGCGACGGCGTGCATGACCTCAAGGAACGCTACGGCGAAGTAGTCGGCGACCACGACGCCGGTGAAGCCCAGCTGCTCTCGCAGCACCCCGGTGAGGTAGTCGGTGCTGGCGGCCATCGGGACGCCGTCGATGTCGACGTAGGCGTTCATCACCGACTTCACGCCGCCGTCGAGGATCGCCATCTCGAACGGGGGCAGGAACACGTCAGCGATCTCCCGCGGCCCGGCGTGGACGGGGGCGTGGTTGCGTCCGGCCGTGGAGGCCGAGTAGCCGAGGAAGTGCTTGAGGGTGGCGTGGACGCCGGCCTCCTGCAGCCCCTGCACGTAGGCGGTGCCGACCGTCCCGACCAGGTACGGGTCCTCGCCGATGCACTCGTCCACGCGGCCCCACCGGGGGTCGCGGATCACGTCCAGCACCGGGGCGAGGCCCTGGTGGACGCCGAGGGCCCGCATCGACGTCCCGATCGCCGCCCCGACCTCGCGGACGAGCGCCGGGTCGAACGACGCGCCCCAGGCCAGCGGCGTGGGGAAGGTGGTCGCCTGCCAGGCGGCCAGGCCGGTCAGGCACTCTTCGTGCACGATCGCGGGGATCCCCAGCCGGGTCTCGCGCCGCAACCGGCGCTGCTCGGTCCACAGCCACGCCGCGCGCTGGGCGGGCTCGACCGGACGCGTCCCGTACACGCGGGTGTAGTGGCCCAGGCCGTGGCGGGTGCGCTCGGCGAGCTCGTCCGAGCCGCCGGAGCGGGTGGCCATCTCGCCCTGCATCGGCGCGACGACGTTGCCGCCCTGGTCGAGCCAGTAGCTGGTCAGCTGGGCGAGCTTCTCCTCCAGCGTCATCGCAGCGACGAGGTCGCGGACGCGCGTGGACGCCGCGGGCATGGCCGGGACTCCGGCGTGGGATGTGGACACGGGGTCCGTCTCCTTCAGTGGTGGGGATACGACGCGGATGCGGGCGCTCAGCCCTTGACCGCGCCGGTGAGGCCGCCGACGATGCGCCGCTCGAAGATGCTGAAGAACAGCAGGGCGGGGATCATCGACAGGGAGGTGAACGCCAGGACGGCAGCGGTGTCGACCGAGTGTTCGGACGAGAACGCCTGCACGCCCAGTGGCAGCGTGTAGAGGCTGGCCTTGTTCAGGATGAACAGCGGCAGCATGTAGCCGTTCCAGGCGCCGATGAAGGCCAGGATGCCGGTGGTGATCACCCCGGGCAGCGACAGGGGCAGCACCATCCGGAAGAAGAAGCCCAGCCGGCTGGCGCCGTCGATGGCGGCGGCCTCCTCCAGCTCCTTGGGGATCGCGGCGAGGAACGGCACCAGGATGATCACCGTGGTCGGCAGCGCGAACGCGATCTGCGGGAGGATGATCCCGAGCAGGTTGTCGGTCAACCCGAGGTTCCTGATCAGCAGGTACAGCGGGGTGATCGCGACCGTCATCGGGAACATCAGGCCTGCGGCGAACAGCGAGTACATCGCGTTGCGGCCCTTGAAGTCGTACCGGGCGATCACGAAGCTCGCCATCATCGCCAGCGCGACCGCGCCGACCGTGGTGGACACTGCGGAGATCGTCGAGTTGCCGAACTGCTGCCAGAACTGCGCGCTGGCGAGCACCTGTGTGTAGTTGCTGAACACCCAGGGATCGGGCCAGCCCGACGGGTCGACGGTGATCTGGCTGTTCGTCCGGAAGCCGCCGACGATGATGTAGAGCACCGGCGCGATGCAGATCGCGATCAGGACGGTGGCGATCAGGTAGGTGGCCGGGCTGCCCCAGGTGGCGCCAGAGCTGCGCCGGACGCGGCGCCCGGCGGGACGTGCGGTGAGTGCTGCCTGGGACATCACGCCTCCTTCTTCGTCGACTTCTCGGTGAGGGCGCCCTCGGTGTCCCTGCGCAGGACGAACCGCTGGTAGACCAGCGCGATCACCAGCGAGATCAGGAAGATCACCACCGCGACGGCGTTGCCGTAGCCGTAATTGCCGGCCAGGCGGCCCTCGCGGACCATGTAGGTCGCCATCGTGGACGTGCCGGCGGTGGCGGAGACGTACTGGCCCCAGATGATGTAGACGAGGTCGAACAGCTGGAGCGAGCCGATGATCGACAGGAACGCCCACACCCGGATCGTGGGGCCGAGCAGCGGCAGGGTGATCCAGCGCTGGATCTGCCAGTAGGACGCGCCGTCGATGGCGGCCGCCTCGTACAGCTCGTCCGGGATGCCCTGCATGCCGGCGAGCATCAGGATCACGGCGAACCCGATGTACTTCCAGGAGATGATCAGCATCAGGGTCCAGATGGCGATGTTGGGGTCCGCGATCCAGTCGGTGGCCAGCCAGCCCAGGCCCATGTTGGTGAGCATCGCGTTGACGGCACCCTGGTACTGCAGCATCAGGCTCCAGCCCGTGCCGACGATGACCTCGGAGATGACGTAGGGGACGAAGATCAGGACGCGGATCAGCGAGCGGCCCTTGATGTTCTGGTTGAGCAGCAGGGCGAACGCGATCGCGGCCGGCCCCTGCAGGATCAGCGACCAGACGACGATGAAGCCGTTGTGGGAGAGGGCCTGCAGGAAGGCCTGGTCGGTGAAGATCGTGACGTAGTTCGCAAATCCCACGAAGTTCGTCGGGGCGCCGAAGCCCTTCCACTTGAAGAACCCGTAGTAGGCGGCCATGAACACGGGAAAGATGACGAAGGCCAGGAACATGATGATCGCCGGTCCCGAGAGGATCGTGATCTCGAGGCGTTTGCGCCACTGCGCCCTGGCCCGGTCGGACCGGGACGACGCCTTGGCGGCGCCGCCCCGGACCGACGGCGAACCTGGTGAGCGGTGTGGCAGTGCGTTGACTGTGTCGCTCATGAGGTTCGTACTATCCCTTCGCCGCAGCCGACTTCACCGCGGTGACGATGTCGGCAGCAGTGCCCTTGCCCGCGAGCATGTTCACCACGCCGCCGTTGAGGGCGTTGCCGACGTTCTGGCCGTACTGGGTGTCGAGCCACAGGACGACGTACGAGGCGCTGTTGTAGGCGTTCAGGACGTCCTTGAGCGCGCTGTCGGTGACAACGCCCTGCGACTGCTGGTTGGCCGGCAGGGTCTGGAACGCCTTCGCGTAGCCCTCCTGGTTGGCCTTGCTGGCGATGAAGTTCAGGAACTCCACGCACTCGGCCGGGGCGTTCTTGCGGCAGGCGAACCCGTCCACGCCACCCATCATCGCGCTGGCATCGCCCGCGCCGCCGGTGACCGACGGGAACGGGAACCAGCCCAGGTCCTCCAGCGGCTTGCCGTCCGGGGTGAGGGACGCGACCACGCCGGGCTGCCAGGCGCCCATGAGCTCCATCGCGGCCTTGTGGTTGGCCAGCATGCCGGCAGAGGAGCCGGCGCCCTGCTGGGCGGACGTGGTCAGGAAGCCCTTGTTGAACGGGTCGGTGTCCGAGAACGCCTTGAGGTCCTCCCCGGCCTTGGTCCAGCAGTTGTCGGAGAAGTCCTGGTTGGCCAGCGGGGTGGTGATGACCTCCTTGGAGCAGTTCCGCAGCGCGAAGAAGTAGTACCAGTGCGCGGCGGGCCAGGCGTCCTTGCCACCGAGGGCGATCGGGGTGATCCCGGCGGCCTTCAGCTTGACGATGGCGGCGTTGAGCTCGTCGAAGTTGGTCGGGGTCGCGGTGATCCCGGCCTTCTCGAACAGGTCCTTGCTGTAGTAGATGCCGCCGGGCAGCACCGAGGTCGGCATGCCGTAGACCTTGCCGTCGATCGTGTAGGCGTTGAAGACGGCGTCGCCGTACTGGCTCTTCACGTCGGCGCTGATCTGGTCGGTGATGTCCATCACCTGGTCGGCGGCGACCACGTCGGCGAGCTTGCCGCCGCCGCGGGCCATGAAGACCGTCGGCTCGTCGCCGCCGGAGTTCAGGGCGGTCTGGAGCTTGCCGTCCATGTCCTCGTTCTGGATGGCCTGGATGGTGATGGTGACGTTCGGGTGTTCCTTCTCGAACGCCGCGACGGTGTCCTCCCAGTACTGCTTGCCGTCGCCGGTGGTGGAGTTGTGCCAGAACGTCATGGTGACGGGGGCGGCGCTCGCTCCGTCCGTCGCGCTGGTCGTGCTGGTTGCGCCGGTACTGCAACCGGCAGCGATGAGGGCGACACTTGCGCTGAGAGCGACCAGTGCCGTGCCCCTGATTGTCTTCTTCATCGAGACCTCTCAGTCCTCCTCGACTGTGGCAGGGGTTCCTGCCACTGGGGATCCTGTCACCGGGTTTGTTGTGGTGTCAAACGTTTTCGATAACGTTTTCGTTGCGATCATGGGCGTGCGTTTCGGCATGGGCTACGGTTACCCGCGTGATCACTGACGTCGGCAGGCCGCATCGCAGCGGGCCCCGGGCCGGCGCCTCGCGCGTCACGATCGTGGACGTCGCCCGCGTGGCCGGCGTCTCGGTGTCGACGGTCTCCAAGGTGATCAACGACCGCTACGGTGTCGCTGCGCAGACCCACGAGAAGGTGATGGGCGTCGTCGAGGAGCTCGGCTACGAGACCTCCCTGGTCGCCAGCTCGCTGCGGCGGACGAGCACCAACGTGATCGGCATCCTGATCCCGGAGTTCGAGCCGTTCTCGACCGAGCTGCTGAAGGGGATCTCCAGCGCGGCGGAGGGCACGGGCTACGAACTGCTGGCCTACTCGGGCAACCTCGGCCATGACCAAGTCGGCTGGGAGCGCCGCTCGCTTTCCCGGCTCGCCGGGACGCTGATCGACGGGGCCGTCGTCGTCGCCCCGACCGCGACCGTCACCGACGCCCCGATCCCCGTGGTCGCCGTCGACCCCCACACCGGCAGGACCGGCCCGTCCACGATCGAGGCCGACAACGTCGGAGGGGCCCGGGCGGCCACCCAGCACCTGATCGACCTCGGCCACCGGCGGATCGCCCACGTCCGGGGCCGTGAGGACCTCGTCTCGGCGAGCCTGCGCGAGCAGGGCTACCGGGAGGCGCTGGAGGCCGCAGGGATCCCGTTCGACCCCGACCTGGTCCGCGTCGGCGGCTACCGCGCCGCGGAGACCACGGACGCGGCCCACGAACTGCTCGCCCTGCCGCAGCGTCCCACCGCGGTGTTCTCCGCCAACGACCTGTCGGCGATCCGTGTTCTCGAGATCGCGGCGGAACTCGGCCTCCGGGTGCCGGAGGACCTCAGCGTGGTCGGCTTCGACAACGTCCCGGAGGCGGCCAACGCGGTGCCGGCGCTGACCACGGTCGCGCAGCCGCTCCATGAGATGGGGGCGGAGGCGGTCCGGATCCTGCTGGGGCTGCTCGGCGGCGAGCCGGTCGAGGAGCACCTGCACCTGCCCGCCACCCTGGTGGTGCGGGCCAGCACCGCACCGCCCACCGGCTGAGGCCGGCAGCCGGGGCCGGCGAGGCCGTGATCGGCGACGCAGCGAACGAGGAGGAGCCCATGA
Source organism: Propionicimonas sp. (assembly GCF_049840635.1). Taxonomy (GTDB): domain Bacteria; phylum Actinomycetota; class Actinomycetes; order Propionibacteriales; family Propionibacteriaceae; genus Propionicimonas. The sequence continues at coordinate 510,100 of NZ_JASGKL010000005.1, read as the reverse complement.
ACGCGCTTTCCGCCGGGGTGCCCGGCCTGACCGGCCTGAAGGTGCTCGTGCTGGGCGGCACCGGGGTGATCAGCTCTGCCGTCGTGCGGCGCGCCGTCGAGGTCGGGCACGACGTGACCGTGCTGAACCGTGGCACGGGGCGAGCGGGCGCCGTCCACACCCCGCCGGAGGGGGTGCGGACGCTGACGGCCGACCTGCGCGACCCCGCGTCCGTCCGCGCGGCGCTCGGCGCGGAGGAGTTCGACGTCGTGGCGTCCTTCTTCTGCTTCGTGCCCACGCACGTGCAGGCGGAACTCGAGCTGTTCGCGGGGCGCACCGGCCAGTACCTGTTCATCAGCTCGGCCTCGGCGTACCAGACGCCGCCGCGCCGGCTGCCGGTCACGGAGGCCACGCCGCTGCGCAACCCGCACTGGCAGTACTCGCGCGACAAGATCGCGTGCGAGGACCTGCTGGTCGCCACGTACCGGGAGACCGGCTTCCCCGTGACGATCGTGCGGCCGTCGCACACCTACGACGCGACCCTGGTCCCGTTCGACGGCGGCTGGACGGTCGTGGAGCGGATGCGCCGCGGGGCGCCCGTGGTCGTGCCCGGCGACGGCACGTCGCTGTGGACGCTCACCCACAACACCGACTTCGCCAGGGCCTTCGTGGGACTGTTCGGGAGATCGGCCACGATCGGAGGGGCGTTCCACATCACCTCGGACGAGGCGCTGCCGTGGAACGAGATCTATCGCACGGTCGGCGCGGCGGCAGGGGTGGAGCCGGTGCTCGTCCACGTGCCGTCGGACGCGATCGCCGCTGCGGACGCCGACCTCGGCGCGTCCCTGCTCGGCGACAAGGCGCACTCGATGGTGTTCGACAACAGCGCCGTCCGCTCGATCGTGCCGGGGTGGCGGGCCGTCGTCCCGTTCGCGCAGGGCGCCCGCGAGATCGTCGCGTGGCACGACGCCGACCCGTCGCGCCGGACCGTCGACGCCCGCCTGGACGCCCTCTTCGACCAGCTGGCCGCCCGCTTCGCCGCCTGACGCGCGGCGCGCCGCGTCCCCGTCCCCCTCAACGTGGACGCTTCTGCGGCGTACTCGCGACGATCCGTCCACCTTGTGGTGGACGCGGCGGGTTTCGGGTCAAGGTGGACGGATGCGGGTTTGGGGTCAAGGTGGACGGTTGTGCGGTGTACTCGCGACGACCCGTCCACCTTGTAGTGGACGCGGCGGGTTTCGGGTCAAGGTGGACGGTTGTGCGGTGTACTCGCGTCGATCCGTCCACCTTGTGGTGGGCGCGGCGGGTTTCGGGTCAAGGTGGACGGTTGTGCGGTGTACTCGCGACGATCCGTCCACCTTGTGGTGGACGCGGGCTGCCGGAACGACGAAGTGTCCCGAAGGCGACGTTGACGACACCTTCGGGACACCTTGTCGCACGCGGCGAACATCGCCGCGTCCGGCGGGGCGCTCACCGCAGCGTTCGGTAGAGGGCTCCGGTGTGGAACAGCATCACCACGTCCTGGCGGAGACGCTCCTTGCGGAGTTCCTCGTCCAGCCGGGCGCGGTCGCGCAGCAGTTCCTCGCTCTCGAGCCGGACATGCCGGCGCGCGGCCTGCCGTTCCTCGGCCCGGTCCGCCCACTCCAGCAGGGCGACCCCGAAGCGGAGCGCCAGCCGGTCGAGCAGGGTGTGGGGCGGACTGGTGGTGGTGTGGTGGAAATGCCCGGTCTCGGGCAACACATTCGTGGGCATGACAATTCCTTCATCATTTCTTGGGGTCGCCAAAGAGAATGGCGGACGATAATCCGGACGCGGGCGCGACCGGACCGGTGCTGGTCATTGACCGGCGTTAATGCACGGGGCGAAATCTGACGGGATGGTTCCCTGGACTGGCTTCGTCGGCCTCGCCACCGTCACGACAGGTGGCGGACGGGTGCCGTCAGCTGTGCTTCGTGACGAAGGAGGCGCCGCCGAAGTCGGCCGGACGCGCATCCACTCTGCGCTGATCGTTGATCATCAACATGCCGGCTCCTTTCTGCTGTGTCGGCGTCAGGAAGAAACTAGTACCGCACGCGCACGCAATGCAAGTCGAACGGCACAATTGCCGCGAATTAGTTGCCTGCGGATTCTTCTGCGATGGTCTCAGGCCGGATCGATGATCTCCAGCAGTGCCTGGCCGGACGTGACAGAATCGCCGACCGCGACGGCCAGCTGCGCGACCACACCCGAGCGGTGGGCGGTGATCGGCTGCTCCATCTTCATGGCCTCCAGCACCACGACGAGGTCACCCTCGGTGACCTCGTCGCCGTCGTGGACGGCGACCTTGACGATCGTGCCCTGCATGGGGGCCGCCAGCTCGTTCGACGACGGCGCTTTCGCCCTCGCCCCTCCGGTGCTGCGCCGGACGGGCCGTTTGGCGGCGCTCGGACGGGCAGCGGGCGCGGCGAGCGAGGACGGCAACCGCACCTCGATGCGCCGGCCGTCCACCTCGACGACGTAGGTGTCCTTGTCCACCGGTTCGGTCTCGCCCATCGCGCCCACGTACGGCGCGATCGCGGTGTTGAACTCGGTCTCGATCCAGCGGGTGTGGACGCCGAACTCCCCGTCCGCGGCGACGAAGGCGGGGTCGACCAGAACGGCGGAGTGGAACGGGAGCACCGACGGCATCCCCTCCAGCACCGTCTCGGCCAGCGCCCGCCGCGAGCGCTCGATGGCCTGCAGGCGATCGGCGCCGGTGACGACGATCTTGGCCACCAGCGAGTCGAAGGAGCCCGGCACGGCCATGCCGGCGAGGTAGCCGGAGTCCACGCGGACGCCGGGCCCCGACGGCGGCTGCCACGCCGTGAGCGTCCCCGGCGCGGGCATGAAGTTGCGGCCGGGGTCCTCGGCGTTGATCCGGAACTCGATCGAGTGGCCGCGCGCGGGCGGGTCGTCGTAGCCCAGTTCCTCGCCGTCGGCGATCCGGAACATCTCCCGGACCAGGTCGATGCCGGTGACCTCCTCCGAGACCGGGTGCTCGACCTGCAGGCGGGTGTTCACCTCCAGGAAGCTGATCGTGCCGTCCTGCCCGACCAGGAACTCGCAGGTGCCCGCGCCGACGTAGCCGGCCTCGCGCAGGATCGCCTTGCTCGACGTGTACAGCCGGTCCTGCTGCGCCTCGGTGAGGAACGGCGCCGGCGCCTCCTCGACGAGCTTCTGGTGCCGCCGCTGCAACGAGCAGTCGCGCGTGGAGACCACCACGACGGTGTCGTGCGCGTCGGCCAGGCACTGCGTCTCGACGTGCCGCGGACGGTCCAGGTACCGCTCGACGAAGCACTCTCCGCGTCCGAACGCCGTGACGGCCTCGCGGGTGGCTGACTCGAAGAGCTCGGGCACCTCCGCCAGCGTCCGCGCCACCTTCAGGCCGCGGCCGCCGCCGCCGTAGGCGGCCTTGATCGCGATCGGCAGGCCGAACTCGGTGGCGAAGGCGACGACCTCGTCCGCGTTCGCGACCGGGTCGGACGTGCCGGGCACCAGCGGCGCCCCGACCTTCGCGGCGATGTGGCGGGCCTGCACCTTGTCGCCGAGCGCCTCGATCGCCGCCGGCGGCGGGCCGATCCAGACCAGGCCCGCGTCGATCACGGCCTGCGCGAACGCGGCGTTCTCGGCGAGGAAGCCGTAGCCGGGGTGGACGGCGTCGGCGCCGGAACGTGCAGCGACGGCGAGGATCTTGGCGATGTCGAGGTAGGTCTCGGCCGGGGTCAGGCCGTTGAGGGCGAAGGCCTCGTCCGCGAGCCGCACGAACAGCGAGTCGGCGTCCGGGTCGGCGTAGACCGCGACGCTGCCCAGGCCGGCGTCGCGAGCCGCGCGGAGCACCCGCACGGCGATCTCTCCCCGGTTGGCGACGAGTACCTTCGTGATCGGCATGGGAACTCCTCCTTGCGCACCGCTGCCGACTCTAGGGCACCGGGCATCGACTGGGGCTCCGCTTCGGCAGGTTCGCCGCGTCCGGAGATCCCGGGTCAAGCCCGGGATGACAGGGCCTGGGGTGTTGTCACCCCGGCGGAGGCCGGGGTCTCGGTGTCGTGGGTGGCGGCCCGGACGCGGAGATCCCGGGTCAAGCCCGGGATGACACGACCCGAGGCTGTCATCCTGGGTCAGGCCCGGGATGACGGGACCGTCGGTCAGCCCAGGCGCGCCTCGATCGCCGCCACGATGGACGGACGCAGCTCCGCCGCGCTGATCACCCGGTCCACCGATCCCACGCGGACCGCCCTGTGGATGTCGTGCACGGTGTCGAACTCCGCGGCGACCTCGCTGATCTTCTCCGCCCGGACCGCGGCCCTGGCGTCGGCGAGTTCCAGCTGCAGTGCGGCCCGGTCGGGGGCGCGCGCCGTCCGCAGCTTGGCCTCCACCGACGCCACCCTCGGGTCGGCGGCCATCCGCTTGGCGACGTCACCGGCGAACACGACCGCCGCGGCCGGCGCCCCACCGATCACGGAGGCGAACGAGCCCTCGATCGCCAGCACGGTCATGTTCTCGTTGAGCCGCTTGCTGAACACCACGAAAGCGCCGCCGTGGTAGCGGCTGATCACGACGAACACGATCGGGCCGCGGAAGTTCACGATCGCCCGTCCGATCTCGGCGCCGTACTCCAGCTGGAGGTTCCGCATCGACTCCGGCGAGCCGTCGAACCCGGACAGGTTCGCGAGCACGACGAGGGGGCGGTTCCCGGACGCCGCGTTGATCGCGCGGGCCGCCTTCTTGCTCGAACGGGGGAAGAAGGTGCCGGCCGTCCACGTGTCCGGTCCGTCGGTGGGCGGGAACCCTGCCCGCGGCACCGGCCGGCTCTCGATCCCGAGCACGGCGACGGCGTGGCCGCCGATCCGGGCGTCGATGACGACGGCGGTGTCGGCGTCCGCCATGCCCGCCCAGCGCTCGACCCGCGGGTGGTCGGCGTCGCAGACCGCCGCGATCACCGTGCGGATGTCGAAGGCCTTCTTGCGGTCGGGGTTGTGCCGGGCGGAGAAGATCTGGCCGACCGTCGTGAAGTCGCTGCCCTCCATGCTGTGCGGGTAGTCCGACACGTCCCGCTCGACCGGGTCGGACGTGGGCGCGCGCCGCGGCCAGTCCTCGCCCGGGGCCACCCAGGTGTTCTCGTAGTGACCCATCAGGATCCCGAACGCCCCGGCCAGGTCGGGTGCCCAGTACTGGGCCTGCCCGTTGGGCCCCATCACCCGGTCGTAGCCGCCGATGCCGAAGTTGTCCTCCGCGGACACGCCGCCGGAGAAGTCGAGCGACTGCTTGCCGGTCAGCACCATGGCGGAGTCCGGGGTCATCACGAGGATGCCGCGGGTGTGCATCAGCATCGTGGCCTCGGCGTTCCAGTACGGCTGGGCGCCGACGTTGATGCCCGCGACGACGACGTTGATCTCCCCGCCGGCCTGGGTGAACTCGATGATCCGGCGTAGCGCGGCGCCGACCCAGTCCATGTTCTCCGTCCCGGAGTCCATCGAGATCCGGGCGCCCGAGCTGAGCGTGTACCACTCGACGGGGACGCCGAGCTCCTCGGCGAGGTCGAGCGCGGCGATCACCCGGCGGCACTCGGGCTCGGCGACAGCGCCCAGCCCGCGGGTCGGGTCACCGGAGAGGACGACCCGGGTGATGCCGTCCGGGTGCACGGGCGTCGGGGTGGTTACCCGCGCGCAGATGATGCCCGCCCGGTTCTGGCCGGGCGCCCTGTCGACCGGCACCAGCCGGTCACGCCCGCCGGCGGCGACGTCCGGGTCGAGGTCGAGCTCGACCAGCGTCCCGCCGGGCCCGGCGAGGGTCTCGGACAGCTCGTAGGGGTAGACCAGGCCGCGGCGCCGCGCGCGCAGGACCTTCGCCGCGTAGTCGTCCAGCGGCTTCAGCGGCTCGGTCGGCGGGGGCTCGACGGACGCGGACACGCCGGCGCCCGGCTTCGCCCGGAACCGGATCGCGAGCCGCGTGGGCGGCGCGCCGTCGTGGGCGAAGGTGCCCTCGGCGAGCACCTCCTCGATGCCCGTCCCGTCCGACAGCGGCGTGATCTTGCCCTGCAGGGCCATCACGTCACGCAGGTCGAGGTCGACCTCCGGCCACACGTAGACCCAGACGTGGTTCATGTCGAGCCGGCTGCCGGCCGAGCCGCGGGCGGCCCGGGTGCGGCGGATCGCCTCCAGGCAGTTCTCCACCGCGCGCTCGGCGTGCGGCAGGCCGATCAGGCGACCGCGGGGGTCGCGGACGGGCGCGAGCTGGTTCACCTCCGCCATCGCGACGAGGCGCCGGTCGTCGGGATTGCTCCTGGCCACGCAGTCGAACAGCAGGACGCCGCGCGGAGCGGGCAGCCGGGTCGTGTCGAACTCCCGCAGCCGCCACAGGTTGAGGCGCCGGAAGATCATCGGGTGGACGCCGCGAACCCGCTGGTCCTCGACGAGCCCGGCCGCGCCGGGCCGGAACGTGACGTAGTCGACGTCGCCGGCGGGCGGGCAGGCGGCGACCACGATCCTGCGCACGCCGGCGGGCAGGTCCCAGGCGGCCAGTTGCGGCTCGAGCACGGCGGCCAGACCGGCCCGGTCCGGGGAGTCGGGCCAGGCCACGTACACCTCGACGACCGCCTCCTGGCCGGGGGCGCGGTCGCGCGCCTGCGCGGCGACGATGCGGGCGACCGGGCCGTCGGCGCCGAGTTCCGCCGCGGTGGCGAGGGTGGTGATGGCCTTGGTCGGGCGGCCGTCCAGGACGTAGTCGGCGACCACGACCGAGCGTCCGTCGACGCTGAAGGCGCGCACCCCGGAGAGCTGGTGGTCGCGGTAGTGCTTGCGGGTGAGGATCTCCAGCAGCGGCTCGTGGGGGGTGACCCCGTCCCTGGCGAGCCGCTCGGACAGCGGGATCACCAGCCGCTCGGGGATCGCGGCCAGGGCGGCGATGCGGTCGGCGTAGTCGGGCGCGTCCGGGTGCGCGGCGAGGTCGGCCACCTCGTCGGCCACCCCGGCCAGGACCTGCTCGCGCTCCGCGTCCACCTGCGGCTGGTCGAACCAGCGGAACCGCACCGAGCGGGCCACGTCGCTGACGGCGGGGAAGCGCCGCTGGGTGGCCCGGACGAGGCGCTCCAGCTGCGCGCGGGCCGTGGCGGCGACCGCGGGATCGGGGGAGGGCTCGCTGATCCACCGGTCGAGTACGGCGAGCACCACCTGGATGTCGGCCGCGACTCGCTGCTGGGCGAGGAACATGCGGAAGACCGCGTCCTCCAGCGCGGGGGTGCGGTCCAGGCCGGTGACGCCGTAGTGGGCGAGCGCGCGTCCGAGCCGGTCGACGAAACGGGTGGGCAGCCCGGCCCGGGTCGCATCGAGGCTCTGCAGGTAGGCGTGGAAGTGCTCGCGGTCGGAGTGGATCCGCAGCTCGGCGCCCCCGTCCTCGCCGGCGGGACGGTTGCGGCTGAGTTCGGCGAGGTCGGCGAACAGCGAGAGCAGGCCGATCTCGCCGGTGAGGACGTCACCGCCCTCGGCCCTGGCCCCGTCCCTGGCGGTCAGGTAGGACGAGAGCGCGGCGGACGCGTCCGTGTCGTACCCCATCAGGTGGGCGCTGAGCTCCTCGCGCAGCCGGGTCAGTCGGGCGGACGGTGAGGTGTCGACGGCGGGGGCGGGCAGCTCCACCGGGGCGCCGGCGGCCACGACCTCGTCCGCGCCGGAATCGACCGGCTCCAGCCGGACCAGCGGCGCCTGGCTCTCGACCTGGCTGCCGGTCATCACGTGCAATTCCTTCACGCGGGCGGCGAAGGGGGCGGCGATGACGGTCTCCATCTTCATCGACTCCAGCACGATCACCGGCGCGCCCGCGGCGACCTCGGCGCCGACGGGCACCGGCGTGGCCACCACCAGCGCGGGCGCCGGGGAGCGCAGGACGCCACCCTCGTCGCGGGAGACGCGGTGGGTGACGCCGTTGACCTCGATCAGGTGCACGGGGCCGTGGGTGTCGGTGACGATCCGGAACGCCTGGGAGCCGAGCGTGAGCCGTCCGTGCACGTCGTCGAGCCGTTCCACGGACGCCTCGACGACCGTGCCCCCGACCTGGACGCGGTAGCCGGCCGGACCGGTGCGATGGGTGACGAGGGTGTGCGCGGCGCCGCGCAGCTTCAGGTCGACCGACAGCCCGTCGGCGTGCTGCGCCTGGGGACGGCCGCCGTGGGCGGTCTCGACCAGCCGGGCGATCTCGCGCTGCTCGGCCTCCTCGTAGGCCTCGATCGCGGCCGCGACGAGCGCGACCCCGGAGAACCGGTCCGCGACGAGTTCGCCGGCGGCCCTGGCGCGGTCGATCCAGCCGGTGTCCGCCCACTCGTGGCCGTCGCCCGGCACGGGCCCGGCCACCTCCGGACGGCCGAGCAGTTCGAGGATGAAGCTCTTGTTGGTCGCGCCGCCGTCGATGATCACCGTGGTCTCGGCCAGCGCGCGGCGCAGCCGTCCGAGCGCCTCGGTGCGGGTGCGTCCGGACGCGATGATCTTGGCGATCATCGAGTCGAAGTCGGCGGGGATCGCGTCGCCCTCCGCGACGCCGGTGTCGACCCGGATGCCGGGCCCGACGGGGAAGTCGAGGCGACTGATCACCCCGGGGGACGGGGCGAAGTCGCGGTCGGGGTCCTCGGCGTTGAGGCGGGCCTCGACGGCGTGGCCCTGCTCGACCGGGCGCTCGGTGAGCGGCTCGCCCGCCGCGACCCGCAGCTGGGCCTTGACGAGGTCGAAGTCGTTGGTGACCTCGGTGATCGGGTGCTCGACCTGGAGGCGGGTGTTCACCTCGAGGAAGGCGAGCAGCCGGTCGGAGGAGTGGTAGAGGAACTCGACGGTGGCCGCCCCCTGGTAGCCGACGGCGAGGACGAGCCGCTCCGCCGACGCCTTGAGGTCGGCGACCTGACCGGCGTCCAGCAGCGGTGAGGACGACTCCTCGACCACCTTCTGGTTGCGGCGCTGCACGGTGCAGTCGCGGACGCCGAGCGCCCACGCGGTCCCGTGCGCGTCGGCGATCACCTGCACCTCGACGTGGCGGGCGCCGGTGACGAGTTTCTCCAGGAAGACCACGCCCGAGCCGAACGCGCGCTCGGCCTCGTCCCGCGTGCGCTGGTAGGCGTCGGCGAGGTCGTCGGCGGAGTCGACGCGCCGGATGCCCCGTCCACCGCCACCCGCGGTCGCCTTCAGCATCAGCGGGTAGCCGATCCGCTCGGCCGCGGCCAGCGCGTCCTCGACGGTGTCGACACCGCCGCGGCTCCACGGGGCGACCGGGACGCCGACCTCCTCGGCGAGGAGCTTGCTGCCGATCTTGTCGCCGAGCGAGCGCATCGCGTCCCCGGACGGGCCGATGAACGTCATGCCGAGGGACGTGACGAGGTCGGCGAACGCGGCGTCCTCCGCGACGAAGCCCCAGCCGACCCACACCGCGTCCGCCCTGGCCGTGGTGAGGACGCGGGCGAGCAGGTCGTGGTCGAGGTAGGGACGTGCGGACGCCGGTCCGAGCGGGTAGGCCTCGTCCGCCTCGCGCGCGAACATCGCGGTGCGCTCGGCGTCGGTGTGCAGCGCGATCGTGGTGATCGGCGGGAGTTCGGGGTGTTCGGCGTTCAGGTCGCGAACGGCGTGGATGAGCCGCATGGCCGCCTCGCCACGGTTGACGATCGCGATCCGCTGGAACACCTGGTCTCCTCCACCTCGGCCACCCGGCGATCGCCGGCCTTGGGGCAATCTGCCACGTCGCGCGCCGAGGGGCGAGGGGACACCGCCGCAACTGGACGAACTCGCCAAGATCCACGGCCCGGAAACCAAGAACGGGCGTCCCCAGTTGTGGAGTCCCCACAACCGGCGCGCATCGCTCGAATCAGGCCGTGCTGGCGCGTCCGGCGATCTCGAGGTGGACAGGGAGCTCCGGCTGGACGGAGCCGGACGGCGCGGCCACGACGTGGCCCGCCTCGACGAGCGCCGCGCGGACGCCCTTCGCGCAGGCCCGCTCCGCCGCAGTGTGCCAGGGCAGGCGGACGCAGTCGTAGCCGCCGGAGGAGACCGCGTCCACGGCGCGCCGGGCGACGGCCTCCGGGTCGGTCACGACGGCGCCGAGGGAGCCGTTCGCGTTCAGGAGGCGGTGCGGCTGGAACTCCCTGGCCACGCTGATGCCGTTGCGTTCGGCCGTCTGCAGGAGCCGCGAGTCGGGCAGGCCGACGATCGTCAGCGTCGGGTCGTAGTCGAGGACGGCGTTGACCAGCGCCCAGGCGTGGTTCCGGTCGGTGCGGGCCGCCTCGAACAGGGCCCCGCTGGGACGCACGCAGGTCACCCGTGCCTGTTCGGCGAGGGCCAGCCCGTCCAGCGCACCGAGCTGGTAGATGATCGTCGCGGCCAGGTCGTCCGGGTCGTAGTCGACGAAGCGCTCGCCGCCGCCGATCCGGTCGGCGTAGCCGACGGCCGCGCCGAGGGCGACCTCCCGGGTGACGGCCTCGCTGCAGGCCCGCAGGATCGAGGTGGGATCGCCGGAGTGGACTCCGCAGGGCACCAGTGCGGTGCTGATCAGCGGCCACAGCGCGTTGTCGGCGTCCGTCGCGGACTCGGCCAGACCATGCCCCACTTCGGCGGTCAGGTCGATCTCCACGGTTCGTGAATCTACTCTCTCCGCGCCACCGGTGGTACCGGATGCCACAGCGCGGATGACCTCGTACAGGCCAGCGTGGTGCGATGCTGGGCGCGTGAGCACCTGCCGCAGTCGCGCGTGGCGCAACGGGACCGTCGTCGCGGAGGACTTCGCCCTGGCCGACCTCGACCACTGGCTGGAAGAGCCCGACACCCTGGTCTGGCTGGACCTGGTCAAGCCCGAGCCGGAGGTCCTGTCCGCCCTGGCGGAGGAGCTGAAGTTCGACCGGCAGGCAGTGGAGGACGCGGTCGCGCCGTACGAGCGTCCCAAGGCCACCCGGCACAACTCGCACGTGTTCCTGACCTGCTACTCCACGCACCTGTCCGAACTGCCGGACGAGGGAGTGGTGCTGGAGGTCGGCCGGATCTCGGCCTTCGTCCTGCGTGACGCGCTGATCACCGTCCGCCTCGACGACAGGGTGGACATCGACGGGATCCTGACCCGCTGGGCGGACGACGGGCTGCTCGGCCACGGGGTGGCCGCGCTCGTCCACGGCATGCTCGACGAGCTGGTCGACGGCCACTTCGACACGATCGAGCGGATGGACGACGTGCTGGAGGGGCTGGAGGACCTCCTGTTCGACCCGAAGATCCAGACCCGGGTGATCCAGCAGCGGGTGTTCGGCCTGCGCAAGGCGCTGGTGCGGCTGCGGCGGGTCGTCCTGCCGATGCGGGAGGTGGTGACGGCGATCATGCGGTTCCACTCCGAGCACGAGCGGACGCTGTCGAGCGAGCTGGAGGGCAGCTTCAACGACCTGTACGACCACGTCATCCGGGCGGCGGAGTGGACGGAGAGCCTGCGCGACATGGTCTCGTCCGTGTTCGAGACCAACCTGTCGCTGCAGGACGCCCGGCTGAACGAGGTGATGAAGAAGCTGGCGTCGTGGGCGGCGATCATCGCCGTCCCGACCGCCGTCACCGGCTGGTTCGGCCAGAACGTGCCCTATCCGGGCTACATGGCCCCCTACGGCCTCCTCCAGAGCGTCGTCGTGATGCTCGTCGGCACCGTCGGCCTGTACATCCTGTTCCGCAAGGTCGACTGGATCTGACGCCGCCGTCCACCTTGTTGTGGACGGTGGTGTGGCGAGTTCACGACGAAGCGTCCACCCTGTTGTGGGCGCTGCCCAGTCCACGTTGTGGTGGACGGAATGTCGTGAGTTCGCGGCGGAAGCGTCCACCCTGTTGTGGGCGCGGCTCGGGTCCAGTTCAAGGTGGACGGTGGTGTGGCGAGTTCGCGGCGGAATCGTCCACCTTGTGGTGGACGCCGCCTGGTCCACCTTGTGGTGGGCGTAGCCCGGTCCACCTTGTGGTGGACGGAATGGGGCGAGTTCGCGGCGGAAGCGTCCACTTTGTCGTGGGCGCGGCTCGGGTCCAGTTCAAGGTGGACGGTGGTGTGGCGAGTTCACGGCAGAAGCGTCCACCTTGTCGTGGGCGCGGCTCGGGTCCAGTTCAAGGTGGACGGTGGTGTCGTGAGTTCGCGGCGGAAGCGTCCACTTTGTGGTGGGCGTAGCCCGGTCCACCTTGTGGTGGGCGTAGCCCGGTCCACCTTGTGGTGGGCGTAGCCCGGGGGTGGACGGAGGCGGCCCTAGCATTCGTGGCATGACGCTCGCCCAGTCGCTGCTCGGCTTCGGGCTGCTCGCCACCGTGCTGGCGATCACACCCGGCCTCGACACCGTCTTCGTCCTCCGCCAGGCGCTACGGACGCGACGCGCGACGGCGTTCGCGGCCGCTGCCGGGGTCTGCCTCGGCACGCTCGTCTGGGGCGTGGCCGCGGCGGTCGGCGTGGCGGCGCTGTTCGTCGCGTCCGACGTCGCCTTCACCGTGCTGCGCTGGGCCGGCGTCGCCTACCTTTGCTGGCTGGCGTTCACCTACCTGCGCTCGGCCTGGCGCGGCGACGCGCCGTCGGCGGAGGTCTCCGTCCCCGCCGACTCACCGGCACGCGCCCTCGCCAAGGGGCTGGTGACCAACCTCACCAACCCCAAGGTCGCGGTGTTCTACCTCACTGTGCTGCCCCTGTTCCTGCCCGCGGGCTACCCGCCGGCCCTGGCGGGAGCGATGCTGGCCACGCTGCACGCGCTGGTCGGCATGGCGTGGTTCGTCGTGGTGATCCTGGCCGCGAACGCCGTGCGCGGCTTCCTCGGCAGCCGGCGCGGCGCCCGCGTGATCGACGCGACCGCCGGCGTGGCGATGCTCGGCTTCGGTCTGGTCCTCGGCCTCGAGCGCTGACTCGCCCGACCACCGCTTCACCGGGACGGGTGGGACAGGTCGGACCGGGCCGTCCGGAGCGTTTGGGCGTCAGACCGGGTTGATCCGGACGCTGTCGAGGCTCGCGTCCGGCGGCAGGTCGACGGCGAGCCGGACGGCGCGGGCGACCTCGGCGGGGTCCAGGTGCGCGTCCGGGACGTAGGGCGTCCCCTGCAGGCCGCTGAGCTGGGCCTGCATGTCCGTGGCGACGCGTCCGGGGTGGACGGAGGTGACGCGGACGCGACCCCGCTCGTCCAGCCGCAGCGCGTCCGCCATTGCGGTCAGCGCGTACTTGGACGCCGAGTAGACCGAGAAGCCGCGGTGCGTGGTCAGGCCGGCGCCGGAGTTGAGGAACACCACCAGTCCGTGCGCCTCGCGCAGCCGCGGCAGCAGCAACCGGGTGAGGGTCGCCGGCGCGACCACGTTGAGCTCGAGCGCCTCCCGCCACTGTGCGGTCGTCGAGTCGGCGAGCGCGCCGAAGGCCACCACGCCGGCGGAATGGACGAGGACATCCAGCCGCCCGATGCCCTCCACCGCCCCCGCCACGGCGGCCGCGTCCGTGAGGTCGACGGCGAACGGGTCGGCGGACTCCAGGGACGCCACCACGTCGGCGACGAGGTCGGGGTTCCGGCCGCCGACCAGCACGTGGTGCGTGGGGGAGAGGGCCACGGCGATCGCGCGTCCGATCCCACGGGACGCGCCGGTGACGAGCGCGACCGGGCGGCTGGTTCGGACCTCGCCCCGAGGCGTGGCCACGGTGGTGCTCACGAGGCGAACACCGCGATCGCGACCGGGACCACCCAGAGCACGGCGAGCACCTGCAGGATCCGGTCGGACATCACGACGTCCTCCGGCTCGCCGGCCTTGCCCTGGTCGATCTCCATCGCGTAGCGCAGGACGGCCAAGGTGAACGGCGCGATCGAGATCGTCGCCCACGGGATGCCCCACAGCCCGACGGTGTTCTGCTCGAACGCCCACAGGCTGTACGACATGATCACGATCGCGATCGACACCGACCACACCTCGCGCAAGTACGACTTCGTGTAGCGCTCGAGGCTCGCCCGCGTGCCGGCATCCGTGCCGAGCTCCTTGAGTTCGGAGTACCGCTTGCCCGCCACCATGAACAACGACCCGAAGGACGCCACCAGCAGGAACCACTGGGACAGCGGCAGACCGGACGCGACGCCGCCCGCGACGGCCCGGAGCAGGAAGCCGGCGGCCACCATGGCCAGGTCGATGATCGGCTGGTGCTTGAGGAGCAGGGAGTAGACCACCTGCAGCACCCAGTACGAGGCCAGCGTCACCCCGAGCAGCGGCGCGACCCAGAACCCGATCGCCAGGGACGCGGCCAGCGCGACGGCTGCCAGGACGTAGGCGGTCGGGATCGACAGCTCGCCCGCGGCGATCGGACGGAACTTCTTCTTGGGGTGCAGCCGGTCCGCCTCGATGTCGCGGCTGTCGTTGATGAGGTAGATGGACGCGCTGACCAGCGAGAACGACACGAACGCCCACGCCGAGGCGATCAGGATCGCCGGCTCGAACAGCCGACCGGCGGCCAGCGGAGCGGCCAGCACGAGGACGTTCTTCACCCACTGCTTGGGGCGCATCGCCCGGAGCCAGGCCGGCAGCACGGCCTTCGTCGGCGCCACCTCGGGGAGGTTCTCGGTGTCAGTCATGGTTCTCCAAGGCTAGCGTCGGCGGGCACGGTAACGGGTGAGGGGACCGGCGGGTGGGGACGGGACGAGGAGGGGATGCGGTCAGGTCCCCGCCGGGCGCCACAGGCTGTGCCAGCGGACGCCGACCTGCGCGAACAGGTCCCGCAGCAGCGGCAGGCTGATCCCGACGACCGCGTGCGGGTCCCCGTCCACCTTCGTGACGTAGGCGCCGCCGAGCCCGTCGATGGTGAACGCGCCCGCCACGTGCAGCGGCTCCCCGGACGCGACGTACGCGGCGATCTCCGCGTCCGACAGCATGGCGAACGAGACGGCCGTCGTCGCCACCCCTGACGTGGTGCCCGACACGCCACCGAGCCGGATCACGTGGTGCCCGGTGTGCAGGTGCCCGGTGCGTCCGCGCATCCGGTGCCAGTAGCGGACGGCCTCCTCGGCGGTCCCGGGCTTGCCGAGTGGCTCCCCGTCCAGTTCGAGCAGCGAGTCGCAGCCGACGACCAGCACGTCCCCACGTGGTCCACCCCCGTCGGGCGCGCCGACAGCGAGCGCGGACGCCACGGCCTCGGCCTTGGCGCGGGCCAGCACCTGGACGAGGCCCGGCACGTCGGGCGCGGCGAACGCGTCCTCGTCGACGTCGGAGACCACCACCCGCGGGGTCAGGCCCGCGCGGGTGAGGGTCTCCAGCCGGGCCGGTGAGGCCGAGGCCAGGACCAGTTCCGGCGGGGGATCAGCGACCAAGGATCTGCCCGAGCAGGTCGCCGAGGATGTCGCCCGACCCCTGCTGCGTGGTCTGGCCCTGCTGGGCGCTCGCTGCGGACGCGTCGTCGGTGCCGGTCGGGATCTGCATCCCGGTCGCGTTGCCCGGGGCGTTGAACACGTCGCCGAGGCTGCCGTCGGCGCCGGCCTGCGCGCCGGAACCGTAGCCGGCCCCCGCCGAGGCGGTCGCCGTGTCCGCCGTTCCCGCGCCGCCGCCGAGGATCTGGCCGAGGATGTCGCCCAGGCCGCCGCCCGAAGCGCCGGCCGAGGACGCCGCGCCGCCGCCGAAGAGCCCGCCGAGCAGGTCGCCGAGGATGTTCGCCGAACTCCCCGACGAGGTCTGGGACGTGGAGGACCCCATGCCCATTCGGCTGGCGAGGTAGCTCATCACGATCGGGGCCAGGAGCGGCAGCAGCTTGCTGAGCAGCCCGCCGCCGAGCCCGCTGACGGCCTGCAGCCGGTTCGGGTCGTCGGCCAGCGCGTGCGCGACGATCTTCTGGCCGTCGTCGGTGTCGACGGCGTTGAGGTCGACCGAGTCGCCGTACAGGCCGCTGCCGGCGTGCTGCTCGAGCGCGCCGAGCAGGCTGGACGCGCCGTCGGCCGAGTCGGCGTTGGCCTGCAGGCTGTTGATCAGGGTCGGGATGGCCGCTGCCGCAGCGCTGCGGGCGGTCGCTTCGTCCGTGCCCAGGGCCGCGGCCAGCTGGCTGCTGTCGATGCTGCCCAGGATGTCCTCGATGGCACCCACGCCATCTCCCTTCTTGTGGAGCGGGAACTAGATGCGGAAACTGCTGCGCCACGCCTCCCGTCCGGGGACGAGCGGCGTGCGGACGGTGTGCCAGTAGGAGCGCCAGCCGCCGGCGAGGGTGCTGGTGGCCGGCGTGTGCGGGGCCGGACGCGCCCTGCGCAGCGCGACGACGACGGCGGCGAGCGCGGCGACTTCCTCGTCGGTCGGATCGCCGGCGACCACCTGCACCAGAGGGGCCGTCGCGTCGGGCTGCGCGGTGCTCACAGCGGGATGTTCCCGTGCTTCTTCGGCGGCAGCTGCATGCGCTTGGTGCGCAGCAGCCGCAGGACGCGGATCACCTGCGCCCTGGTCTCGTGCGGGTAGATCACCTTGTCCACGTACCCGCGCTCGGCCGCGACGTACGGGTTGGCGAGCGTGTCGTTGTACTCGTCGATCAGCTCCGCCCGCCGTCCGGCAGGGTCGGGCGCGTCCGCGAGGTCGCGCTTGTAGAGGATGTTCACCGCGCCTTCCGCGCCCATCACCGCGATCTGCGCGGTCGGCCAGGCGAGGTTCACGTCCGCCCCGAGCGGCTTGGAGCCCATCACGCAGTACGCGCCGCCGTAGGCTTTGCGGGTGATCACCGTGACCAGCGGGACGGTGGCCTCCGCGTAGGCATAGATCAGCTTGGCCCCGCGGCGAATGATCCCGTCCCACTCCTGGTCGGTGCCGGGAAGGAAGCCGGGCACGTCCTCGAAGGTGAGGATCGGGATGTTGAACGCGTCGCAGGTGCGGACGAACCGGGCCGCCTTCTCCGAGGCCTTGATGTCCAGGCAGCCCGCGAACACCATCGGCTGGTTGGCGATGACGCCGATCGAGCGGCCCTCGACGCGTCCGAACCCGCAGACGATGTTCGGCGCGTAAAGGCTGTGCACCTCGAGGAACTCATCGTCGTCCAGGACGCGCCGGATCACCTCGTGCATGTCGTAGGGCTGGTTGGGGGAGTCGGGGATCAGGGTGTCGAGGACGAGGTCGTGCTCGGTGATCGTGAGGTCGGCCTCCTCCTCGTCGAACACCGGCGGATCCTCCAGGTTGTTCTGCGGCAGGTAGGTGATCAGCTGCCGCACGTACTCGATCGCGTCCTGCTCGTCGGCGGCGAGGTAGTGCGAGTTCCCGGACTTCGTGGAGTGCGTCCGGCCACCGCCGAGTTCCTCCATCGTCACGTCCTCACCGGTGACCGTCTTGATCACGTTGGGGCCGGTGATGAACATCTGGGAGGTCTGGTCGACCATGACCACGAAGTCGGTGAGCGCGGGGGAGTAGACGTGGCCGCCGGCCGCCGCGCCCATGATCAGCGAGATCTGCGGGATCACCCCGGACGCGAGCGTGTTGCGGCGGAAGATCTGCGAGTACAGGTCGAGGGACACCACGCCCTCCTGGATCCGTGCGCCGCCGCCCTCGTTGATGCCGATGATCGGGCAGCCGGTCTTGATCGCGAAATCGAGGATCTTGACGATCTTCTCGCCGTACACCTCACCCAGCGCGCCGCCGAAGATCGTCACGTCCTGGCTGAACACGCACACGGGACGGCCGTGGATCGAGCCGACGCCGGTGATCACGCCGTCTGTGTAGGGACGCCGCTCGTCCATGCCGAAGGACGTGGAGCGGTGCCGGGAGAAGCGGTCGAACTCGGCGAAGCTGTCCTCGTCGAGGAGGGCGTTCACCCGCTCGCGGGCGGTCATCTTGCCCTGGGCGTGGACCTTCTCGATGGCGGCGGGGCTGGACGGGTTCAGCGCCTCCTCCTTGCGGACGCCGAGATCGGCGAGCTTCGCGCGGGTGGTCTGGGTGTCCGACGCCATGTGCTGACCATAGCGCCGGGCGACGGGCCCGGGCATAGGGTCTGGGCGTGAATCCCGCGCAGACCCCGCCCCTCGTCGACGCCGACCGTCTGGCCGCAGCGCTGGTGCGTCCCGGAACTGTCTGGACGCGGGTCGCCACCGTCGCGTCGACCGGGTCGACGAATGCCGACCTCGCGGCGTCCGCGCGGGCCGGGGCGGCGTCCGGGACGGTCCTGGTCAGCGACCACCAGAGCGCGGGTCGCGGCCGGTTCGCCCGGGTCTGGGAGGCGCCTCCCGGCCGGTCGCTGGCGATGTCGGTGCTGCTGCGTCCGCCGGCGTCCCTGCCCGCGGAGAGGTGGCTGTGGCTGCCGCTGGTCGCGGGGCTGGCCGTGGCAGAGGGGATCAGGGATGCGTGCGGGGTGGCCGCGGAGCTGAAGTGGCCCAACGACGTGCTGGTCGGCGGCGGGAAGGTGTGCGGAATCCTGTCCGAGCGGGTGGACGGGGACGGGCCTGCGGCCGCGATCATCGGGATGGGGCTGAACACCACGCTCGCCGAGGACGAACTGCCGGTGCCGACGGCGACGTCGCTCGCGCTGGCCGGCGCCGACGTCGACCCGACGGGGGTCGCGTCGGGTGTGCTGGGCGCGCTGGGCCGCTGGTACACCCGCTGGCTGGCCGCCGACGACCTGCGCGGGGAGTACGCCGCCCGGTGCTCCACGGTCGGACGCCGCGTCCGCGTCCAGGTCTCGCAGCAGGAGTTCGTCGAGGGCACCGCGACCGGGGTGGACGACGCCGGCTGCCTTCTGGTCGAGGTCGCCGGCCGGACGCGCACCTTCGCCGCCGGCGACGTGGTCCACCTGCGCTGACCCGGCCTCGACCGGCTGCGGTCGGCCAACGTCGGGAGATCCCGGGTCAAGCCCGGGATGACGGGGGTGGGTTGCCTGCCGTCACGAAGGGCGGGACGACCGGGGTGGATTGGGCTGGGCCGGTTCCCTTCACGGTCCCTGAGGAGCGTCGTGAGCGCAGCGAGCGAGGCGTCACGAAGGGCCGCCGTCACGAAGGCCGTGGTGGATGGGTTCACCACGCGCGCGGCTCCTCGATTCGAGGAGGCCGTGGCGTCCCCGGCTGTGCCACCATTGCCGCATGGCCCTGGACCCGGATCTTCTCGGCAAGGACGAGGTCGTCGTCCTGCACCTGCGCACGCACGTGAAGGCGCTGATCGTGCCTGCGCTGCTCCTCGTCGTCGTGTCCGTCCTCACCGGCTTCGCGTTCGCCCTGCTGCCCCAGTCCTGGCAGCCGGTCGCCGGCTGGATCGTTGCGGGCGCGGCGCTGGTGGCGCTGGTGATCTGGGTGGTGGTCCCGTTCCTGCGCTGGATGTCGTCGACCTACACGTTCACCAACCGGCGGATCATCACCCGTCGCGGGATCATGGTGAAGAGCGGCCACGACCTTCCGCTGACCCGGATCAACAACGTGTCGTACCGCCGCGGCCCGATCGACCAGCTGCTCGGGTGCGGCACGCTCGTCCTCACCACGGCCGCTGACCAGCCGGTGACTCTGGAGGACATCCCCGACGTCGAACGCGTCCACGTCGTCATGACCGAACTGCTCTTCGGCGGGGACGATCCGATCCAGCAGCCGACCCTGCGGGACGAATGAGCGAGGCACCGATCGCGGACGAGGCGACGCCGAAGCTGGCACTGCGCACGCAGCTGGTCCGGTTCGTCGTCACGGGCGGGCTGTCGGCGGTGGTCGACTTCGGCCTGCTGGTCGTGCTGATGAACCTGGCCGGGCTCGAGCACACCCCTGCGAAGGCGCTCTCGTTCGTCGCGGGGACAACGACCGCCTACCTGATCAACCGTCGGTGGACGTTCCAGGCCGACCCGTCGAAGCGCCGGTTCGCCGCCGTCGTCCTGCTGTACGGGCTCACGTTCGTGCTCCAGGTCGGACTGTTCGCCGTCCTCTACCCGTGGGTGCTCGCCGTGTCGGGCAGCCAGACGGCCGCCCAGGTGGTCGGCTTCGTGATCGCCCAGGGCGTGGCGACGACGGTGAACTTCATCGTCCAACGCGGCCTGATTTTCCGCTGACGCGGAACCGGCGCACGAGGATTCCTTCGTGCGGGTCGAGGGCCACCGTTCCGGCCCGAGGGCCACTGTTCCGGTCGAGGGCCCCCGTCCGGACAAAGGCCCTCGACGCGAACGATGGCTCTCGATGACGAAGGGTGGCCCTCACAGGCCGGCACGACGGTTCTTTCGTGCCCAGCACCACGGCACCCTCCCCGCGCGCTCGCCCGGTCGGAGCCGGACGAACCCTTGTTCCTGATTCGTACACTTTCGGGCGTGAAGGCGGAGCGCGTCAGCTGGTTCTGGGGTGCCGGCGCGCTTGGTCTGCTGTGTGTTGTCGCCGCGGGCGGACTTCGGGTCGCCGGCGCGGACCTGACGGTCGGTCCGCTTCTCGTCCGGTGGTACTACTTCCTGCTTGTCGCTGCCTTCGCCCTGGCCGGGATGGCGGCACTCTCGGCCAGGCTCTGGGTGCAGACTCTCGGCGTGATCGCGATCGTCGCAGGCTGGGCCATCACCTGCCTGGCGGTGTTCGTCGTGCTGGTGGCCGGCACGGCGCAGTCGACGCCGACGCAGCGCGTTGATGCTCCCCAAGGGTCGCCGTATCTGGCTGTCGTCCGGGAGTCCCACCAATTGATCGACACGATGTACCACATCAGGATCGAAAGCCCCTGGCCGGTGGGGCCGAGCTGGTACGTCGGCTGTGTGAACGGCGACTACCAGGAACTCGTCGATCTCAGCTGGCGCTCACCGACCGAGCTCGCCGTCACCGTCGACCCTCTGGGCGACGGCCAACAGACCGTCGTCGTGTCGGTGGATCAGCTCACCGGGCGGGTGTCCGGAGACGGATCGACGATGCTGGGGTTCTGCTGAACAGACCTGGACCGAGTGAGGAACCGTCCCCTTCTCAGTCCGGTTCTGTTCACAGGACGGTCATCGGCTGCGGCTCGACAAGGACGCCGCTGGCGGTCGGCAGGTCGGAGGGGAGCACGCGGTAGACGCGCTTGCCCGCCGCTTCCGCGATGAAGGTGGTCGGGACGCCGTCGACGTAGTGGACGCCGGCGCCGTCGTCCGCGCCGTAGCCGCCCGGCAGGTCCCCGGACGCGACCGCGTCGGTGAACGCGGGGGCGCGCTCGGCCTCCCCGTCGAAGTGCGGGCAGAAGCTTCCCGGCAGCAGGCCCAGACCGCCGCGCCACGGCCGGAAGTCGCCGAACGAGTCGGTGATACAGCCGTCGTACCAGCACGCGCCTCCCGCCGACACCCCGGCGAGGACGACGTCGCCCGCGGCGTAGCGCGACCGGATCGCCTCGTCCACCCCGTGCGCGTGCCAGAGCGCCATCAGGTTCACGGTGTGGCCGCCGCCGACCAGCAGCAGGTCGGCGTCCGCGAGCCGCGCGACCGACTCCGTCGAACCGCCTCCCCACAGGGTCAGCACCATCGTGCGGACGCCCAGCGTCCCGTAGGCCAGCAGGAACTTGTTGATGTACTGCGGGTCGTCGGCGGACGCGGTCGGGGCGAAGCAGACCAGCGGCGACGGCGTCCCGGTGAGCTCGACGAGGTAGCGGTCGAGGTTCGTCGGGGCGGAGAAGGTCGACATCGAGAACCCGCCGCCACCCATGGCGACGATGTGGGCGGTCATGACCCCATCTTGGCAGAGCCGGACGCCCGTGCTGCGGGAACGCCGATACGGCCGCGAAGTGGGCCGCGGTGTCCCCGCACGGTCGAGATCGGCGGCGCGAGAACACCGTGACGACTGATCCATCGTCATCCCTGGCAGCGCGTGCGTGTGTGTCAGTTCGTGGTGGTTATGAGTGGGGTCGGGCGAGCCTCGTCGGGTGCGTGCCAGTCGGTGGTGGTTATGACGCCGGAAAAGCACCTGGTAACCACCACGGACTGACACGCACTTGGAGGCCGGCCCGCGAGGGTCTCCATAACCACCATGAACTGGCACCCTCCCCGCACCAGATCCGCGGTCAGGCTCGCCCCATTCCTCGTGGATCATTCGTCGCCACTCGTCGGGACTCCTCTAGGCTCGCCCGGGTGAGGACTCCTGCGGCAACGGTCGGCGTGATCGGTGGCGGCCAGCTGGCCCGCATGATGCACGCCGCGTCCATCGGGCTCGGCCTGCGGCTGCGACTCCTGGCCGAGGGGGCGGACGTGTCCGCGGCCCAGGTCGTGCACGACGTCGAGGTCGGCGACTACACCAAGGGGTCCGTCGTGGCCGCCTTCGCGTCCGGCTGCGACGTCGTCACCTTCGACCACGAGCACGTCCCGACGCCGATCCTGCACGACCTCGAGGCGGCCGGCATCGCCGTCCGGCCCGGGCCGGACGCGCTCGTCCACGCCCAGGACAAGGCGGTGATGCGGACGCGGCTGGCTGCCCTCGGCGTCCCCTGCCCGGCCAACGCGGTCGTGGCGGACGAGGAGGCACTGGTCGCCTTCGGGGACGCGCACGGCTGGCCCTGCATCGCCAAGACCTCCCGCGGCGGCTACGACGGCAAGGGCGTGTGGAAGCTCGACGGCCCGCAGGACGCCCACGTTCCCTTCGACGGCCTCGAGGGCCTGCGGGCGAACGCGGTGGTGGTGGCCGAGGAGTTCGTCGACTTCACCCGCGAGCTGAGCGTCCTGGTCGCGCGGCGTCCCGGCGGGCAGGCCGTGGCCTACCCGGTCAGCGAGACCGTCCAGACCGGCGGCATCTGCACGGCGACCACGACGCCCGCACCCGGGCTGCGTCCCGACCAGGTGCGTGACCTGAAGGCGATGGCCATGCGGATCGCGGAGGAACTCGGCGTCGTCGGCATCCTCGCCGTCGAGCTGATGGAGGCACGGGACGGCAGGATCGTCGTGAACGAGCTCGCGATGCGTCCGCACAACACCGGGCACTGGAGCATCGACGGGGCGGTGACCAGCCAGTTCGAGAACCACCTGCGTGCGGTCGCGGACCTCCCGCTCGGGTCGACGGCGACCCTCGCGACGGTCTCGGTGATGGTCAACGTGCTCGGCGGCAGCCGGACGGACCTGCTCGGCGGCCTGGTCGACGTGATGGCCGCCGACCCCGCCCTGAAGGTGCAGTTGTACGGCAAGGACGTGGTGCCGGGGCGCAAGGTCGGGCACGTGACCGCGCTCGGCGAGGACGTGGACGAGACGACGGCGCGGGCGTGGCGAGCGGCCCGCCACCTGATGGGAGACGACGATGAGTGAGCAGCCCGTGGTCGGGATCGTGATGGGCTCCGACTCCGACTGGCCGGTGATGCAGGCCGCGGCGGACGCCTGCGCGGAGTTCGGCGTCCCCTACGAGGCGGACGTGGTCTCCGCCCACCGGATGCCCGAGGAGATGGTGGCGTACGGACGCGGCGCGCACGGCCGCGGGTTGAAGGTGATCATCGCCGGTGCCGGCGGGGCCGCCCACCTGCCCGGCATGCTGGCCGCGCTCACGCCGCTGCCCGTGATCGGCGTCCCGGTGCCGCTGAAGTACCTCGACGGCATGGACTCGCTGCTCTCGATCGTGCAGATGCCCGCCGGCGTCCCGGTGGCCACCGTGGCGATCGGCAACGCCCGCAACGCGGGCCTGCTCGCCGTCCGGATCCTCGCCGCGTCCGACCCGGCGCTGGCTGAGCGCATGGTCGCCTTCCAGGAGTCGCTCCGAGACGCCGCCCGCGCCAAGGGCGCCGCCGTCCGCGGCCACTGAGCAGGGAGCGGACGGTCGGCCACATCCTGACAAGTCGCTGAGCGGCGGCGCGGCACCCCGACCGGTTTCGGCGGCCCGGTAATACTGGGAGGCGCCCGGCAGACGACCCCAGGAGTTCCATGGCCACGCACGCACAGCCCGCGACGGCTCTGCCGTCCCCGCTGCGACGCAGCCAGGGGATCGCGCTGCGTCGCGCTCTGGTGCTGATGGGGATGACCCTCGTCGTTCCCGGCTCGGCCCAGCTGGCCGTGGGGCAGCGGCGGCTCGGCCGGGTCGCCTTCCGCGTCTGGGCGTCGATCATCGCGCTGGTGCTGCTCGCCGCGCTCCTGCTCCTGACCCCCGCGCGCGGTTTCGTGATCGGTCTCTACGCCAACCCGATCACGCTCACCGTGCTGCAATGGCTGGTCCCCGTCCTCTCGCTCGGCTGGATCTTCCTGCTCCTCGACGCCTGGTGGCTGGCCAATCCACGGCACCTCTCCACCGTCGGCAAGGCGGTCTCCGGGGTGTTGGCCGTGGTCCTCGCCGCGACGAGCGGGACGGTGGCCTGGGCGGCGTCCGGCTCGTTCGCGACGCAGGCGGAGGTCGTCGGCAACGTGTTCGGCGGCGGCGGCTCCAGCCAGGCGGTGAACGGACGGATCAACGTCCTGCTCCTCGGCGGCGACGCGGGCGCCGATCGCACCGGGCTGCGTCCGGACTCGATGACGGTGGCGAGCATCGACGCCGAGACCGGCAGAACGGTGCTGTTCAGCCTGCCCCGCAACCTCCAGCACGCGCCGTTCCCCGCGGACTCCCCGCTGCACGCCAAGTACCCCGACGGCTACTACTGCGCGGTGAAGGACCTCTCGGACGCGTGCCTGCTGAACGGCATCTACACGCTCGCCGTGAACAACAAGAAGCTGTTCCCCGGGGTGAAGTACCCCGGCGTGGAGGCGACCAAGGGCGTCATCGAGGAGATCCTCGGGCTGAAGATCAACTACTGGGCGATGATCGACCTGAAGGGCTTCAAGAAGCTGATCAACGCCGTCGGCGGGATCCGGCTCGACATCGGCAAGAAGGTCCCGATCGGCAGCGTGGACGGGCCGCACGGCGTCTACGAGTGGATCATGCCAGGCAAGAACGTCCACCTCGACGGCTTCCACGCACTCTGGTTCGCCCGCTCCCGCGAGTACTCCAGCGACTACGAGCGGATGATCCGCCAGAAGTGCGTCATGAACGCGATGCTGCGCCAACTCAACCCGACGACGGTGCTCACCAAGTTCCAGGACATCGCCAAGGCCGGCGAGGAGATCGTCGCGACCAACGTCCCGACGTCCGACCTCGGCACGCTGCTGGACCTGGCCATGAAGGGGAAGACCCTGCCGATGGCCTCAGTGAGCTTCACGCCGCCGCTGATCACGCCGGCGACGCCAGACTTCGCCAAGATCCGGTCGGTCGTCACCGAGAGCATCGCCGAGTCCGAGGCGCGCGACGCGAGTCCGAGTGCCTCGGCAACGGCGTCCGCCTCGCCGACCACATCGTCGACGCCGAAGAAGAACACCAGCACCGACACGTCCAACCTCGACAGCATCTGCAAGGTCAGCGGCTGACGGGACGAGATTCCGGGTCAAGCCCGGGATGACAGGGAAGGCGCCGGTCAGCCTCAGAGCGAGCCGGAGCCGAGGATCGAGAAGACCCACTTGCCGACCTCGCTGGTGACGGCTTTCCCGGTGTCGAAGTCGGGGACGCGGGTCATCACGCAGAGGCGGTAGTTCCGTCCCTCACCCTCGACGGCACCCATCGAGTTGACCGCCCACAGGCCGTCGGTGGACTTGAACTGCACCCAGCCGTTCTTCATGTGGACGTTGACGCTGCCCGACTTCGGCTGGCCGACGCCCCAGGTCTGGTCGTCCTCGACCTGGCCCATCAGGTTCCACAGGTAGGCGCACTCGTCGTCGGTGAGCGCGGTCGAGCCGCCGCTGGACAGCGTCCTCACCAGCAGCACCTGGTCACTCGGCGTGGTCCACGTCCAGCTCCACTGGTCGGCCTTCGCCTCGTCCAGGTGCGTGTGGGTCATCTTCAGGTCGTCGGCGAGCGTCTGGTAGCCCTGGTAGCCGGCGAACGTCCACAGCGCCGTGGCCGCGTCGTTGTCGGAGTTCTCGATCGCCTTGGTGGCATTGGTCGCGTTGTCGCCGGTCAGCGGGCCGCCCGCTTTCCGCATCGCCATCGACACGATCATCGGCTTGGCCATGGACGCGCTCTGGCTGGCGTAGTCGCCGTTGAAGCTGTACGTGCCACCGGTGCGGACGTCCTCGACGTACACCCCGAAGTTGGTCGAGCCGTTGGCGATCGTCGTCAGAACCTGGTCGAGCTGGTCCTTGATCGTCCCGGTCGGCGAGGCGGTGGGACGGGGGATGTTCGGCTCTCCCGAGCAGCCGGCGAGCGTGGCGGCCGCCAGCCCTCCGGCGACGACGCCGGTCGTGGTGAGCAGGGAGCGGCGGGAGATCATGCGCGGGTCCGTCCGGTCGGGGGAGTGGCGCCCGCCATCATGCCATCCCGCCCTCGACCCGCTCGGACGCGGCGATCCGGGCGAGGCGGTCGGCGTCCACGGGGCCCTCGACCACGACGGCAGAGCCGCCGCCGAGGACGGGCCCCAGCACGGCGGCGACAAGGGTGTCCCAGGCGTTGCCCGGGCGAACGAGCACCCTTCCTGACCGAACACGGTCAGAAACGGTGCGCGATCCGGAGGCGGGGTCGAGGGCGTCGGCGGTGAGAGTGTGGTCCGCGTCGATCCAGATCGGCGCGCCGGCCGGCGCGGGGGCGGACGCGTGCGCGTCCGGCTGGGCGAGGGCCTCCGTGCTGAAGTCGAGGACACCGTCGGGCAGGCCGGCCAGGCCGAGACCGAGCGGGTGCAGGGAGCAGGCGATCGTCGTCAGGCCGGGGTACGGCCGCGGGTCGGCCGGGCCGACCACGACGAGTTCGCAGTCCGCGTCCGGTTCGCCGGCGAGGTAGCCGCACCCGTGCTGCCAGGCGGCCAGCGGCCAGAGGACACTCATCCAGTGGCCGGGGTGGGCGACGCTGACCGGGCCGGCGACGCGCCCCTCCACGCCCAGGTCGTCGAGCAGGTTCGCCGTCTTGTCGACCCAGTTGGCGAAGGTCCGCACGCTCAGTTCCGTGCGTCCGCCCGACTCCGGCCGGTACCACGTGAGCAGCGGCGCCGACCCGTCCCTGCGGACGCGGTCGGCCAAAGCCTGCACGATCGGGTTCTCGAACACGGCGCCATCGTAGGAGGTCGCCGGTCGCACGGCGTCCCCCGGCACGAGGGGACGGTTCTTTCGGACCGGGCACGAAGGAACCGTCCCCTCGTACCGGGCACGAAGGAACCGTCCCCCCGTGCCGCGAGGTCGCTTCGGCCGGGAACGGGCCGTCGCGGGTGTGCCGTCGCTAGGCTCTGGCCGTGCGCTACGTGGTGATCATGGCGGGCGGGTCCGGGACGCGGCTGTGGCCGCTGTCGAGGCAGGGCACCCCCAAGCAACTCCTCCCGCTCGTGGAGGGCAAGAGCCTGCTCCGGCTGGCGTTCGAGCGGTCGCTGGCCTCCGTCCCCGCCGAGCGGGTGTGGGTGGTGACCGGCGCGGCCTACGCCGACGTGGTCGCAGAGCAACTGCCCGAGCTCCCGCAGGGCAACATCCTCGGGGAGCCGGTCGGACGCGACTCGCTCAACGCCGTCGCCTGGCCCGCAGCCGTGCTGGACCGGCTCGACCCGGAGGCCGTGATCGCCCAGGTCTCGGCCGACCAGGTGATCGAGCCGGTGGACGTGTTCGCCGCCCGGCTCGACGTCGCCTTCGCGGTCGCAGAGGCGGACGCGTCCGCACTCGTCACCCTCGGGATCGTGCCCACCAGCCCCCACACCGGCTACGGCTACCTGCACCGCGGCGAGGCGCTCGCCGGCTTCGAGGGCGCCCACCGGGTGGTCCAGTTCGCGGAGAAGCCGGCCCGCGAGGTGGCGGAGGGCTACCTGGCCTCGGGCGAGTACTGGTGGAACTCCGGCATGTTCGTCTGGCGGGCCGCGACCCTGCTCGACCAGCTGCGGTTGCTGCTGCCCGCGACGCACGCGTCCATCACCGAACTCGCCGCGCACCCCGACCGGCTGGCCGACATCTTCCCCGGCCTGGCGAAGACCTCGGTCGACTACGGCGTGATGGAGCCTGTGTCCTTGGGCCGCGGCAGCGCCCACGTCGTCGCGGTCTCCCTGCCCGTGCAGTGGCGGGACGTGGGCGGGTACGCGAGCCTCGCCGAGATCCTCGGGACGGACGCGGCGGGCAACGCCGTCTCCGGCTCGAGCGTCTCCGTGGACGCGACCGGCAACGTGGTGGTGAACACCGACGCCGACTCGGTGATCGGTCTGCTCGGGGTGAGCGGCCTCCTGGTCGTCCGGACGCCGCAGGCGACGCTGGTGGCCAGGGCGGAGGACGCCGAGCGGATCAAGGAGCTCGTCGCTGCGGTCACCGACCAGGCCGGACCGCAGTTCGCCTGAGCGTGTCGTGCCGGCGAACGGTCCCACAGCGGCTGGATAGGCTGTGCACCGGAGGAGCCCCCAGATGATCGAGAACCTGAAAAGAATCCGCGAGCCCCTGGCGTGGGCCGTGATCGCCCTGATGGTCGCCAACATGGTGCTCGGCATCGTCGAGCTGGTCCTGCAGGTGCAGCAGGCCGTGCCGCTGTTCGAGGCGTTCCAGAGCATCGGCGGGTCGCTGCTGAACATCTCGCTGGTCGTCGCGCTCGTCGCGCTGGTCTGCCTGTGCTTCTTCATCGCGCCCGCCACCCGCCACGCGCATGCGGTCACGCTGGTCGCGGCCTGGGTGCTCAGCGTCGGCGTCGTGCTCACCCTGTGCAGCTACGCGCTCGGTGCGGCGGCGGCCGACGACGCCTTCGGACGCATCCTCGAGATCTTCGGGGGCCTGCTCGACCTGCTGCTGAAGGCGTTGGCGGCCGGTTCGCTGTGGGTTCTCCTGCGCGGGGTGAGGGCGGGCCGTATCGACGTCGCTGCGCCCGCACCGTCCACGGTGGACGAGCCCGCGCCGGACGAGGACGAGGCCGACCCGGCGCTGCCCCGGACCACATGGCAGCGCGGGGAGGCCACCGGTGCGGTGTGGCGCACCGCGGATGATGCGGCGGCGGGGACGCCGGGGGCGGCCCGCCTCCCCGAGGAGCTGTCGACGCTGTTCCGCGACGAGCCGAACCGATCCAGCGACGGCCAGGAGCCCTCGCGTCCCCCGCTCGGGTGACATCCCATCCGGGGTGCGAATGGTAGACCCGCCGGGGTTGACTTCCCGCGAATGACAGGCGTGTAATTCTCGACAAGTAGTTCGCGCCCCCCACGGTGCGGGCTGGGTCGAGGGAGTTGTCAGATGCAGGAACTGTTCCTGATCACGGAGCTGGACGCCGAGGGCGTCCTGGGCTGGCAGGACCGCGCTCTCTGCGCCCAGACGGATCCGGAGGCCTTCTTCCCCGAGAAGGGCGGTTCCACGCGGGAGGCGAAGAAGGTCTGCCTCTCCTGCGAGGTCCGGTCCGAGTGCCTGGAGTACGCGCTGCAGAACGACGAGCGGTTCGGCATCTGGGGCGGTCTGAGCGAGCGGGAGCGCCGCCGCCTCAAGAAGCGGGCGATCTGACCCGACCTCGCACTGGTCGTTCCGGGACCGGCGGTAGGCTGGGCGTTCGTGCCAGCTGGTCGGGGTCCGAGAGGTGAGGTGTGAGCGAGGTCAGTGACGAGTCCGGTGAGGACCCCTGGGCCTGGCTGCACACCCTCGACCGCGAGGCGCCGGCCGACTACACCGCCTTCCACGTCGTCGCGTGCGTGCTCCCTGTCGTGGGTGAGCCGGCGACGACCCGCTGCCGGGAGGCGGTCGAGGACTCCGACACCTGGGTGGAGGAGATCAGGGACAGCCTTCCGGCGGACGCGGACGGCGACTGGTTCTGGATCCTCCCCGACGACGCGGAGCCTGCTCCGGGCGCGCTGAGGGCGCTGCTGGAACGCGTCCGCCGCGAGCCGGACACCGCCGTCGTCGGGGCGCTGCTCGTCGAGCCGCGCCGCCGGGGTGCGGGCACCCTGGTCAGCGACTGGGCCCAGACGATCAGCGGCAGTGGACGGCTGCGTCCGTTGACCGAACCGGGCGAGCTCTACCAGGGCCAGCTGGACGCCACCGCTGCGCTCGGCGTCCCTGCAGCCGGCATGCTCGTCCGTGGCGACGTGTGGCGCTTCCTCGCCGGCTTCAACCCCGAACTGCCGCGCAGCCACCAGGGCCTCGACTTCGGCTGGCGCGCCAACCTCGCCGGTTACCGGGTCGTCGCCGAACCGGACGCCCACGTGGTGGACCACTCCGCATGGGGCGATCCGGCCGACGATCGCGCCGCCGGCCTCGCCCTCGTCTGCGGCAACACTCCGGCACCGCGGCGCTGGCTCACCGCGCTGCGGCTCGGCCTGGTCTGCCTGCTCACCTCGCTCGGCTACCTGCTCGGCAAGGACCCGGAGCGTGCCGGCGAAGAGCTTCGCGGCCTGTGGCGGTGGATCTCTGGGCGCCGCCTGCGGCGGTCGGTGACCGGACGGGTGTCCGCGCTGCCGATCACCCCCGCGGCGCGAAAGGCGACGCTCGCGCTGAGGCCCCCCGCGGGGTCGGCCGTCCGCCGGTCCGGCGAGCAGGTCGCCGCGCGCCTGGTCGACTGGCTGCACACCTTCAGCGGACGCGGGACCGCGGCGGTCAGCCTGGACGAGATGACCGGCGACGACTTCGCCGCGACCGGAACGACCCGCTACCGGATGCCACTCGCGCTCGTCGGCATCCTCGTCCTCGGCGCCGCAGCCCTCGTCGCCGCCCGCACCACGTTCGGCAGCGGGTCGCTGACCGCGGCGCAACTGCTGGCCGCCCCGGAGAGCTGGACCGAGCTGATGGCGTCCTACCTGGCGCCGGTGGCGGGGACCTCGGCGGTGTCGGGCGCGCCGTGGACCGGCCTCGCCGCGATCTTCTCCCTGGTCACGATCGGGCGTCCGGAGTGGCTGGTGACCGGAACCATGGTGCTCGCCGTCCCGCTCGCGTGGCTGATGTCGTTCCGGCTGCTGCGCCAGCTGGTCGCCGACCGCCGGCTCGCCGCGCTCGGCGCCCTCGGGTACGCCGTGGGACCAGCCCTGATCGGTGGCCTCAACGCCGGGTCGTTCGGGCTCGCCGCGACGGCCGTCCTGCTGCCGATCCTCGGTTACAGCAGCTGGCGCTGGCTGGCCGACCGCGAGTGGAGCTGGCGCAGGGCGGGCGCGGTGGCGTTCTGGATGCTGTTGGCCTGCGCCCTCGTCCCCCTGTTCTGGGCCGCGGCCCTGCTGGCCGCCCTGTGGACGGCGATCCCCGCGCGGCGTGTCCGCGCGTGGGCGCAGTGGCTCCTCGTGCTCGTCGCGCCGCTTCTCCTCGTGGTCGGGCCGTGGGGCTCGACCCTGTGGCGCTACCCGGGGCGCCTGTTGACCGGCATCGAGCCGCAGCTCGCCCCGCTCGCTGCTCCTGCGCCGTGGGACGTCCTGGTGGGCAGGACGCTGGCGGGCAGCCCTCCGCTGTGGATCTCGCTGGGCTTCTTCGCCGTCCTGTGGCTGGCTGCGCTCGTCGGTGCGGCCCGCCGTCCGGGCGTGTCGGGACGCGCGCTCGCCGCCGCAGGGATCGCCGCGGTCGTCGCGATCGGGACCACGCGGCTCGTCGTCCCGGTACCGCCGGGGACGTGGGTGCGGCCGCAGGCGCTGGAGTGGCAACTGCTGTTCGTCGCGGCGCTGGTCATCGCCGCGTGCGCGGGGCTGGACGGCATCGCGACCGAACTCCAGGGCCGCGACCTCGGCCTGCGGCACCTCGCCAGCCTCGGCCTCGCGCTGGTCTGCGTGGTGGCGATACTGGTCGGAGCCGGCTGGTGGGTGGTGGCAGGGCAGACCGACCTGAGCCGCCGCACGGTCGGCGACGTCCCCGCCTTCGTCCGCAACGCCCAGACCTCCGCCACGCCGGGCCGGACGCTCGCCCTGGTCGCGGACGCGGGCGGACAGGTGCGCTGGGCGCTCCTGGAGGGAGACTTCGGCCGGCTGGGCGACGCGGAGACGGGGCTCGCCTTCGCCGGTGACATCGCAGCCAAGCAGCTGGCGGCGTCCGTGGCGGCCCGGCTCGTCGGCGACAGCGCGGACGACCAGCTGCTCCCGGACCTGGTCACCCTCGGCGTGGCCAACATCACGCTGGCCGGCGGCACGTCCGAACAGCGGCTGGCGATCAACAACGTCCCCGGGCTCGGTCTCGGCACCGGCGACGACGCGCACTACGTCTGGCCGGTGCCGGACGCGGCGATCGCGGTGGTGGCGGACGGGGACACCCGGACGCCCGTCGGCAACGGCACGGAGATCGCCGCCGGGTCGCCGACCCGCGTGCTCCGCCTGGCCGAACCCCCGGACCCCCGCAGGCTGGTCACGGTCGGGTCGACCGCGCTGGCCGCGATCGACGGCGGGGCGCCCGGGACGCAGTACCAGCTCGGCGCGCTGAGCGGGACGCTGGAGTACCGGCTCGACGGCGGCTCGACCTGGTGGGCGTGGGTGCAGCTCGCGGGCTTGGCGCTCCTGGCGATCCTTGCCGCGCCGGCGGTCCGCCGCCGCAACGAGTCGTCCGGCCCCCGCCGAATCGCCGGAGGTGCCGAATGAACCGCTGGATCTGGCCCGGGGGAGTGGCCGTCGTCGTGGCCGGAGCCACCGTTGCCGCGACCCTCGTCGGAGCGCAGCCCGTCCCCGAGACACCGTTCACGGCGTCCGAGACCAGGGTGTCGGTGGTGTGCCCCGGGTTCGAGTCGCCGACCGCGACCGTGGAGGTCG
Source organism: Propionicimonas sp. (assembly GCF_049840635.1). GTDB lineage: Bacteria > Actinomycetota > Actinomycetes > Propionibacteriales > Propionibacteriaceae > Propionicimonas. Next base: position 477,644 of record NZ_JASGKL010000005.1, on the reverse strand, counting down.
CAGCGGCATCGATCAGCCCGGGGCTGCAGACATCGACGGTGACCGAACCGGCGGCCGTGTCGGCGGCGGACGGCTTCACCGTGCTGAAGGCTCCGGGCGCGGCCCGCCGGGTCTCGGCACTCCTGCCGGGGCCGTTCGGTGCCACCACGTCGGTGTCGGCGGCGGACGGCGCGGACCGCGGGCTCTCCGCGTCGGGCTGCGCCACGCCGAGCACCGACCACTGGTTCACGGGCGTCGACATCCGCGAGGTCGCGCAGTCCGAGGTGGTCGTGGCCAACCTGGACGGCACCCGCGCCTCCGTTGACCTGACGGTGTACGGCGCGGACGGGAAGATCTCGGCGCCTCGCGGCGTAGAGGTGGAGCCGAACTCCGTGGAGACGATCTCGCTGGGCACGCTGGACCGTGTCGACGGCCCGGTCACCGTCGAGGTGAGCAGTGGCGACGGTCGGGTGGCGGCGTTCGTCCGGCAGCGCACCTGGGCGGGGGAGGAGCCGTTGGGGGCGGACTGGCTGGCCGAGACCACCGCCCCGGCGACCGACGTGGTCGTGCCCGGGGTGCCCGAAGGGTCGGGAGGGCGGACCCTGGTCGTCACGAACCCCGGTGAACGGACGGCGACGGTGTCGATCGGCACGTTCATGACCTCCGGCCCCGGCGAGGTCGCCGGGGCGTCCGAACTCGAGGTGCCCGCGGGGACGACGCGGACGATCGACCTGGCGGCCGACCTGGACGGGCTGTCCGCCGCCCTGCACCTGACCTCCACCCAGCCGGTGTCGGCGGGGGTGTGGCTCGACACCGGTGACGCCGATGCGCGCCATGACCCGGCCTACACGGTGGGGACGACGGCGCTGCCGTCCGATTCGCTCTGGCCCCTCGCGCTGGGCAGCGATGCGAAGACGCTGCTGCAACTGGTGAACCCCGGCGACGCGGAGGCGACGGTGACCGTCACCCTCGGCGACTCCTCGCGGACGGGTGACCCGGAGGAGGTCACGGTGCCCGCGGGGTCGCTGGTGGAGGTGGCCCTCGACAAGGGCGCGACGAACCTCGTCCGGATCCGTACCGAAGCAACCACCCTCCGCGGCGCGCTCGTCAGCACGGCGACGCTCGGCAAGGTGCGTGGTCTGGCTGTCGTCCCCCTCGTCGCCGAGGACGGCCGCGGCGAACCTGCCACCGTGGTTTTCGACCCACACGCCGGCAGCTGACCGGCCGCAGCCTCGTCCCCGTCCACCTTGTGGTGGACGGGAGCGAGTCCGGCGTCAAGGTGGACGGTTGTGCGGTGTCCACGTTGTCGTGGACGGTTGTGGGGCGTAGTCGCCCGTTTTCGTCCACGTTGTGGTGGACGGGAGCGAGTCCGGCGTCAAGGTGGACGGTTGTGCGGCGTAGTCGCCCGTTTTCGTCCACGTTGTGGTGGACGGGAGCGAGTCCGGCGTCAAGATGGACGGTTGTGCGGCGTAGTCGCCCGTTTTCGTCCACGTTGTGGTGGACGGGAGCGAGTCCGGCGTCAAGGTGGACGGTTGTGCGGCGTACTCGCCCGTTTTCGTCCACCTTGTGGTGGACGGCGGGTGCTGTGTCCACGTTGTCGTGGACGGTTGTGCGGTGTAGTCGCCCGTTTTCGTCCACCTTGTGGTGGACGGGTGCGAGCCCGGCGTCAAGGTGGACGGTTGTGGGGCGTAGTCGCCCGTTTTCGTCCACCTTGTGGTGGACGGGTCAGTCCCAGTCGTCGCCGAGGTCTCCGGACGGGTCGAGTTCCTCGACGCCGATGCCGGTGAGCGCGGACAGCTGCTCGAGCAGGGCACGGTGGACGAGCCGGCGAAGCTCGGCCCTCGACGCCGCCCTGTGCTCCAGCGGACGGCGGAACAGCACGACCTGGCCGTTCTGGCCGGGACGCGCGGGCACGGCGGCGGCCAGCGGCACCCGCACGCTGCGCCACGCCTCGAGGTTGCCCGGCACCTCCTCGTAGCCGATGTCGATGCCGACCAGCGCGCGCGGGCAGGTCCTGGCCGTGCGGGCGACGGACGCCCGGAGGCAGTCGGCGAAGAAGTCAGCCCCGCGGGCCCGCTGACGCAGCGGCACCGGCGCCCCGGTCAGGGGGTTCGGTGCGGCCAGGGGTCCCCGCACGCCACGTCCGTGCCGCTCCCTCCGCCTCATGCCCTCACCCTACTGGCGCCCGCGTCGTCCGAGCGCCCCGCCACGGCCGCCCGGTGGCGCGGGCGCCACACCGGACGCGGGTGCCGGGAGTCGGTCGGCTGCGGCGGTAACGTGGCGCCGTGATCAACCGGCGCTGCTCCAGGACGGCGTGCACCGATCCTGCGGTGGCCACGCTGACCTATGTCTACGCCGACTCCACCGCCGTCGTCGGTCCGCTCGCCCTGCGCGCGGAACCCGGCACCTACGACCTGTGCCGTGAGCACTCGCGCCGGTTGAGCGCGCCGCGCGGCTGGGAGGTGATCCGGCTGCCCGGCAACGACTCCGGCCCCCGCGCCTCCAGCGACGACCTGATGGCCCTGGCGGACGCGGTCCGCAGGGTGGGCCTGGGCGAGGGCGCGCCGGAACCCGTCCAGCCGCCCGTGGTGAGCAGGCGCAAGGGCCACCTCGCCGTCCTCGCCGACCTCCCGGACGCGTGAGCGGCGCTAGGCTCGCTGCGTGATCGAACCCCAGGTCTTCAAGGCCAACGACATCCGTGGCCTCGTCGGCGGCGACCACCCGGAGTGGGACCTGGACGGCGCGCGCGCGATCGGCGCGGCCTTCGCCGTGGCCTTCGACCTGGCCGGCGGGGAGTTCGTCCTCGGCCGTGACATGAGGGCAGGGGGACGCGAACTCAGCCTCGCCTTCGCGGAGGGCGCGATGGGCCAGGGCGCCGACGTCCTCGACATCGGCCTGGCCAGCACCGACGGTGTGTGGTTCGCCTCCGGGCACACCCACCTGCCGGCCGTCCAGTTCACCGCGTCCCACAACCCGGCGACGTACAACGGCGTGAAGTTCTGCCTGCCGGACGCCGCCCCGATCACGCCCGAGCTCATGCAGCGGATCCGCGAGTTGTCGTACGTTGAACTACCCGAGGGGGAAGTCCGCGGCTCCTACCGTAGGGATGACCTGCTCCCCGCCTACGCCGCGCACCTGCACTCGCTCGTTCCGCTGGACGGGATGCGCCGACTGAAGGTCGTCGTGGACGCCGGCAACGGGATGGGCGGGTTCACCACCCCCGCGGTGCTTGGCCCGCTCGACGTCGAGGTCGTGGGGCTGTTCATGGAGCTCGACGGGAGCTTCCCCAACCACCAGCCCAACCCTCTCGAGCCGGCCAACCTCGTCGACGCCCAGCGTGCCGTCGTCGAGCACGGCGCCGACCTCGCCCTCGTGTTCGACGGGGACGCGGACCGCTGCTTCATCATCGACGAGCGCGGCGAGGTGGTCAGCCCCTCGGTCGTGACCGCGCTGATCGCCCGCCAGGAGCTCCAGCGCGAACCCGGGGGGACGATCGTGGTGAACACCATCACGTCCCGGACCGTCGCGGAGGTCGTGGCGGCGGCGGGCGGCCGGGTCGCGGTCAGCGCGGTCGGCCATACCCGGATGAAGGCCGTGATGGCCTCCCACCACGCGATCTTCGGCGGCGAGCACTCCGCCCACTACTACTTCCGCGACTTCTGGGGCGCCGACACCGGCATGCTGGCCGGGCTGCACGCGCTCGCGCTGGTCGGGCGCTCCGGGCGTCCGATGTCGGCACTGGCCGCCGACCTCCCGCAGTACGCGGCGTCCGGCGAGATCAACTCGACGGTCGCCGACCCGAGGGGAGCGATGACCGAGGTCGCCGAGGCCCTCGCCGACCGCGGCGAGGTGTCCTGGGTGGACGGCCTGCTGGTGAGCACGCGCGACTGGTGGGTCAGCGTGCGGGAGTCGAACACGGAGCCGCTGCTGCGGCTCAACGTCGAAGCGAGGGACCCGGACGTCGTCGCAGCCCTGCGCGACGAGGCCCTGGCCATCATCCGAAAGGACCGTTGATGAGTGAATTGCCCCCCGAGGTGCTCGAACTGCTGGTGTGCCCCTCGTGTCACACCGCTCTGGCGTGGGACTACGAGGCGTCCGAACTGGTCTGCACGGCGCCCGACTGCGGCCTGGCCTACCCCGTGCGGGACGGCATCCCGATCCTGCTGGTCGACGAGGCCCGGCGCCCCGGCGCCGCCGAGTAGCCGGCCGTGTACGAGTTCGACGACGCGCGGCTCGAGGACGAGGACGCGCTCCGCGAGGCCGACCCGCTGCTGCGCCCGCTCGCCGAGGCCGGAGCCCGCGTCCGCCGTGAGGCCGCGTCCGCCGAGGTGCCGCTGAGCCGGCTCGACCCCGACGACCGGCCGCGGGCCATGATCACCTTCGGCCCCGAGGCGCGCCTGCTCCGGGCCGTGCTCGAGCCCACCTGCCCCGTCCCGCTGGTGGCCTGGCCCCGGCTGGGCCTGCCCGGGTGGGTCGGACCGCTGGACATCGTCGTCGTGATGGGCGGCGGCGACAAGGTCAGCCTTGCCGCGGCCTTCGAAGCCGTGCGGCGCGGCTGCCGGCTGCTGGTCGCGTGTCCCGCCGACTCGGTGCTGGCCCGACAGTCCGCCTCCGCGTCCACCACGCTGCTGCCGACGTCGACGGGCGACCCGCTGGCCGCGGCGGTCGTCGCCCTCGTGGCCCTGCACCGGCTCGGTCTGGGGCCGCTGGTCAGTCCCGAGGCCGTGGCGGACGCGATGGACCTGGTCGCGCAGGAGTCGTCGCTCAGCCTCGACGCCACCCAGAACCCGGCCAAGGCCGTCGCGCTCGAACTCGCGGACGCCAAGCCGATGGTGTGGGGCGGGTCGATCCTCGCCGCGCGGGCCAGCCGCCGGATCGCCGAGGCCCTGCGGTCGGCCAGCGGACGGATCGTGCTGTCGGCGGACGCCGGCGCGCTGCGTCCGCTGCTGGCCGAGGTGCCGCTGCGCGACCCGTTCGCCGACCCGTTCGAGGAGACCGGTGTCGAGCAGCGTCCCGGCCTGGTCCTCGTCGACGACGGGATGGACGACGAGGAGGCCGCCGAGGAGCGGATCGTGCTGCGGGAGTCCGCGCTCGCCAAGGACGTGCTGGTGTCCAACCTCGCCCACACCCAGGGGACGGCCGTCGAACGCTACGTCACCGTCCTCCAGCAGGGGCTGTTCGCCGCCGCGTACCTGCAGATCGGTCTCGGCCGCGCCTGATCCGCCGTCCCTCCGGATCCGGCCACCCGGTCGGGTGGGATCCCGCGGACCCGGCCGCGAGGGGCTCTGGCAGGATGTGGCCGTGAGCAGTCACGGTGGGACCAGGGCGATCATCGCCGCACTCTCGGCGAACGCGTTCATCGCGGTGACGAAGTTCGGGGCGTGGGCCCTGACCGGAGCGGCGTCGATGCTGGCGGAGGGCGTCCACTCGCTCGCCGACACGTCCAACCAGATCCTGCTGCTGCGCGGGGGCCAGATCGCCAAGCGGGAGGCCGACGAGGAGTACCCGTTCGGCTACGGCAGGGCGCCGTTCATCAACGCGTTCCTCGTCTCGGTGATCCTGTTCAGCCTCGGCGGACTGTTCGCCATCTACGAGGCGTACCACAAGTACGAGGAGGTGGCCGCCGGTCACCCCAACGAGCTGCTGGAGAGCCAGTGGTGGTGGGTGCCGATCGCGGTGCTGGTGTTCGCGATCGTGGCCGAGGGGCTGAGCTTCCGCACCGCCGTGCGCGAGTCGACGCCGCTCAAGGGACGCCAGTCGTGGCTGCAGTACATCCGCGCGGCCAAGTCGCCCGACCTGCCGGTGATCCTGCTGGAGGACTTCGCCGCCCTGCTCGGCCTCGTGTTCGCGCTGATGGGCGTCGGGATGACCCTGCTCACCCACAACGGCTTGTGGGACGCGGCGGGCACCGGCCTGATCGGCGTCCTGCTGATCGCCGTCGCGGTGACGCTCGCCGTCGAGACCCGCAGCCTGCTGCTGGGGGAGGCGGCGACGCCGGAGGCCGTCCGGAGCATCACGGACGCGCTGGCCGGCGCGGACGGCGTGCAGCGGGTGATCCACCTCAAGACGCTCCACCTGGGCCCGGACGAGGTGCTGGTGGCGGCCAAGATCGCGGTCGAGCCGACCACGTCCGCGTCCCGGGTGGCCGAGGTGATCGACAACGCGGAGGCCGCGATCCGAGCCGCGAACCCGATGGTGACCTCGCTCTACCTCGAGCCCGACATCGACCGCGGCACGGACCCGGCCGGCGCGTAATCGGGGGACGGCGCGAGTTCGCGTAGGGTTGCTCCTCGTGGATCATCGCGTCGCAGACCTCAACCTCGCCCCCGCCGGACGGGAGCAGATCACCCTCGCCGAGCACGAGATGCCGGGCCTGATGGCCCTGCGCGAGCGCTACGGGGCGAGCAAGCCGCTGCGGGGCGCGCGGATCGCCGGCTCCCTGCACATGACCGTGCAGACCGCCGTCCTGATCGAGACCCTGGTCGCCCTCGGCGCGGAGGTCCGCTGGGCGTCCTGCAACATCTTCTCCACCCAGGACGAGGCGGCCGCGGCCATCGTCGTCGGCCGCGACGGGACGCCGGACGCACCCGGCGGCGTCCCGGTGTTCGCCTGGAAGGGCGAGTCACTGGAGGATTACTGGGGCTGCACCGAGAGGATCCTCGACTGGGGTGACCGGACGCCGAACATGATCCTCGACGACGGTGGCGACGCCACCCTGCTCGTCCACAAGGGCGTCGAGTTCGCCAAGGCCGGCGCCGTGCCGGACGCGGCCGCGTCCGACTCCCACGAGTACCAGGTGGTGCTGGCCACGCTGCGGGCGTCCACGCTGGACTGGGTGGGGATCGCCAACAGCATCTTCGGGGTCACCGAGGAGACGACCACCGGTGTGCACCGGCTCTACGAGATGGCGCGCAACAACTCGCTGCTGTTCCCCGCGATCAACGTCAACGACTCCGTGACCAAGAGCAAGTTCGACAACCGCTACGGCATCCGGCACTCCCTGATCGATGGCATCAACCGCGCCACCGACGTGCTGATCGGCGGCAAGACGGCCGTCGTGTGCGGGTACGGGGACGTCGGCAAGGGCTGCGCCGCGGCGCTGTCCGGGCAGGGCGCCCGCGTCATCGTCACCGAGGTCGACCCGATCTGCGCGCTCCAGGCGGCGATGGACGGCCACCAGGTCGCCACGCTGGACGACGTGCTGGAGACCGCCGACATCTTCATCACCGCCACCGGCTGCCTGAAGGTGATCACGGCCGAGCAGATGTCCCGGATGAAGCACCTGGCGATCGTCGGCAACATCGGCCACTTCGACAACGAGATCGACATGGCCGGCCTGGAGACGCTCGAGGGCGCGACGCGGACGAACATCAAGCCGCAGGTCGACCGGTGGAACTTCGCCGACGGCCACTCAATCATCGTGCTCAGCGAGGGACGGCTACTGAACCTCGGCAACGCCACCGGCCACCCGAGCTTCGTGATGAGCACCTCCTTCGCCAACCAGGTGCTCGCCCAGATCGAGCTGTTCACCCGACCGGAGACCTATCCCGTCGGCGTCCACACGCTGCCCAAGCAGCTCGACGAGTACGTCGCGACGCTGCACCTGGCCGCGCTCGGCGTCCACCTCAGCGAGCTCAGCCAGGAGCAGGCCGACTACCTCGGCGTCCCCGTCGAAGGCCCGTTCAAGGCCGAGCACTACCGGTACTGAACCCTGGCCGGCGCTGCGCGGCGAGGAGCGGCACCCCTGCGCGGCGGCCGCGGTCGGACGCGACGGGCTCAGACCAGCTTCATGGTCGAGCGCACGAGGTAGGAGGCGGGCTTCGGCTTCTCCCCGCACTTCTCGTACGGCACCTTCAGCGCCTCGTCGCGGATCGTGACATCGGAGTTGATCGCGGTGACCCGCCCCTCGGTGTCGGTGTCGACGGAGAGGTCGTAGGTCCAGGTGCGCTGCCAAGTCCACTTCCCGCCGTTGCTCTTGGTGCTGTTGTCGTAGTGGCACCCGTCCGAGCCCTTCATGGGGTCGCGGGTGACGGTCAGGGTCGTGCCGTCCCACGTGAACTCCCGCGACGGCACGCCCGCCTCGGCGTCGCCGTCCCGGGTGATCGTGCCGGTGCAGACGCTGTCGGAGCAGGTCGAGGTGAACTCCCACGGATCACTTCCGGAGATCTTCTGGCCCTTCTTCGGCACGGGGTCCCACCAGAAGCGGGCGTCGCCGCTCACCTTGACGATGGTCTCGGCACCGTTCCACTTCCCCTGCGGCACCGTGTCGGCCACGGACAAGGTGCTCGGCGTCGCCGAAGGGCTGGGCGTCGCTGCCGGGCTGGACGTGGAGGTGACGTCGGCGAACGGCTGCGCCTGGCCGCTCCCCGTCGTCGAGATGCCACTACAGGCTGTGCACAGGATGGCGGCCAGAGCGAGTGCCGGGCCCACGCGTCGGAATTCCATGTCTCCCCCCCAAGAGATCGTCGGTGGGAGAACCACACCACCCGGTTTCCCGCCGCGTACATCCCTACTCCTGCGTAGCCGCAAATTCATCAAGTGTGGGAGACGTGGTGGTTGCACGCGGCCGGCCGGTCGGCGCTCCCCTGCGGGGTGGCTAGGCTCGTCCCGACCCGAACGACCGAGGAGGACGCGAATGCGTCAGCGCGACTTCAACCTGGACACCACGACCCGTGACGCGGTGCTCCAGATCAGCGCCCGCGGGCGGTTGATCCTCGTGCACCCGATGGCCAACCGTGGCACGGCGTTCACCCTCGCCGAGCGCGAGGAACTCGGCCTGTCGGGACTGCTGCCGAGCCGGGTCACCACGATCGAGGAGCAACTGCGCCGCATCTACGCGCAGTACAGCCGGTCCCCGTCCCCGCTGGCGAAGTTCATCCAGCTCACCCGGTTGCGGGACCGCAACGAGGTGCTGTTCTACCGGCTGCTCAGTGAGCACATCGAGGAGATGCTCCCGATCATCTACACCCCCACGATCGGCGAGGCGATCGAGCGGTTCAGCCACGAGTACACCGGCGCCAGGGGCGTGTTCCTCTCGATCGACCACCCCGAACTGATGGAGAAGTCCCTGACCGACTTCGAGATGGACGCGGACGACGTGGACCTGATCGTCGTCACCGACTCCGAGGGGATCCTCGGCATCGGCGACCAGGGCATCGGCGGCATCCAGATCGCGATCGGCAAGCTCGGCGTGTACACCGCGGCCGCGGGCATCCACCCACGGCGGGTGATCCCCGTCGTTCTGGACGTCGGCACCGACAACCTGGGCCTGCTGAACAGCGACCTCTACCTCGGCGAGCGGCACGCCCGCGTCCGCGGCGAGCGCTACGACGAGTTCATCGACCTTTTCGTGACCACGGTGACCCGGCTGTTCCCGAACGCGATGCTGCACTGGGAGGACTTCGGCGCCGGCAACGCCCACCGCATCCTCAACCGCTACAGCGACAGCATCTGCACCTTCAACGACGACATCCAGGGCACGGCGGCCGTCGTCCTGGCCGCCGTGCTCGCCGCCGTCCGGCTCACCGGGATGCCGCTGCCCGAGCACCGCGTGCTCGTCTACGGCGCGGGGACGGCCGGCGTCGGCGTCGCCGACCTGATCCGCGAGGCGATGGACCGCTCCGGCCTGCCCGCGCAGGACGCGTACGCGCGGTTCTGGGCGTTCAACTCCCGCGGCCTGATCGTCGAGGACAGCAGGGGCGTGCGGGACTTCCAGGTCCCCTATGCGCGCCGGCGGGCGGACGTGGAGGGCTGGGCGGTCGCCGACCCGGACCGGATCAGCCTGCTGGAGGCGGTGAAGCTCGTCCAGCCGACCATCCTGATCGGCACCTCCGCCCAGCACGGGGCGTTCACCGAGGACGTCGTGCGCGCGATGGCCGAGCACTGCGAGCGTCCGATCATCATGCCGCTGTCGAACCCGACCAGCCGCAGCGAGGCCCAGCCCGCCGACCTGCTCGAGTGGACGGACGGACGCGTCCTGATCGCCACCGGCAGCCCGTTCGGCACGATCCGGCACGGCGAGGTCTACCACACGATCGCGCAGGCCAACAACGCGCTGATCTTCCCCGGCCTCGGCCTGGGGGTGGCGGTGGTGCAGGCCGAGCGGGTCACGCCGGAGATGATCTACGCGGCCGCGGACGCGCTGGCCGGCCTGCAGAACGAGTACCGTCCCGGCGCGTCCCTGCTGCCGGCGATGAGCGACCTCCGGCTCGTCGCGGCGACGGTCGCCAAGGCGGTCGCGGAGACCGCGCAGGACCAGGGACTGGCCCGCCGTCCGATGACCAACCCGATCAACGACATCTACCAGCACATGTGGAAGCCGGAGTACCCGAGGCTGGAGATTCTGCCCGCCGGCGCACCCGACTGAGCGGGCCGTCGCCGGGCCGTCCCAGCTCGCCCACCCGGCCGCCCGCCCGTCCGCGCGCCTGCCGGCCAAACGCTCCCGAAACGCGCAAACGCTCCCGAAATTTCGGGAGCTTCTGCGGGTTTCGGGAGCGTTTGGGTGGGGACGGGCGGAGCCGGACAGCGATCAGCGGACGCCGAGGTAGCGCTCCAGCGTCTTCGTCCTCGTCGCGTTGACGCCCTCGGCGGCGGTCACCCCGACGTAGCGGAAGTGCCACGGCTCGAAGGCGATGCCGGTGATGCCCGACTCGTTCGTCGGGTAGCGCAGGATGAACCCGTACGCCACCGCGTGCCGGACCAGCCACTTCCCGGTCCGCGACGTGCCGAGGGTCGTTCCGCGGACGAGCCGTCCGTTCTCGATCCCGGCGAGGTCGACCGCGAGGCCGGACTGGTGTTCGCTCGCGCCGGGGGCGGCCGTGTAGATGTGGCTCATCGTCGCGTACCAGCTGCTCTGGGTGGCGTACGAGCGGTAGGACGAGCGCACGACGGGGATGTACCCCGCCTTGCGCGCGGCGGCGAAGAACGCGACCAGCGCCTTCGCAGCAACTGGCTGAAGACGGACGCTCGGGACGCCGTAGGCGGGCACCTTCACGGTCACCAGTTTCGGGGAGTATCCGGCGCTCACCGTGTGGTGGCTGTTGATGATCTCGATCCCGCAGACGGTGAACGGCGTGGCCTTCTGCTTCGCTGTGCGCCGGGTGTCCTTCGCGCCCCGGCACGCGGTGGTGGCGACCGCGGTCGTGGCGGTGTTCGTGGCCGACGCCGTCGGGGTGGCGGACGCGGTGGCGGACGGCGACGACGCGACGCCGGCCGCAGCTGCGGTGGACGGGGCGACGACGGACACCGGTGCCGCTGCCGCGGCACCCTGGTGGGAGACGTCGATGCCGAGGACGGGGCCGGCCACCAGGCCCGCGACGAAGCTGAGCACGATGCCGAGCGCGCCGAGCAGGCGGTAGCCGCGCACGCGTCCGGGCCGCGCGGGGAACGCGTGGCGGGGTGTGGTGTCGGTGGGCTCGGGCGGGACTCCGCGCCGAGGCTCAGCCCCTCGGGATCTCAAAGCGCTGGAGGGTCGCCTTGCCGGCGTCCAGGGTCTTCCAGGCGCCCCGATAGGTGAGCACGGCGAGCCCGGCGGTGGGGAACTTGGCCGCCACCTTGTCGGCGAGCGGCGAGGGCTTGGCGAGGCTGGTGATCAGGTCGCCCAGAGTGGGCTGGTGCCCGATCAGCAGCGCGGTGTGGACGGTCTCGTCGAGGTCGTGCAGTTCGGAGAGGAGTTCGCCGGGCCAGGCGTGGTAGATCAACTCCGAGACCCGGACGTCGGCGCAGGTGGCGCCGCCGTCGACAGCACCCTCCCAGGTCTGCTGCACCCGCGTGGCCGTGGACGCGAGCACGACATCGAGGTGGTACCCGGCGAGGATCTCGCCCGCAGCCACCGCGTCCCGCTCGCCCCGCTCGGACACGGGACGGCGGAGGTCGGCCTCCGCGGTCTGCCAGGACGACTTCGCGTGCCGCAGGATGATCAGGGTCTTCGATGCCACGGGCATCATCCTAGGGCGTGCCTCCGGGTCGCGGCGCGCCCCGACCCGGCCGGTTCAGCCCTCGCCGTCGCCCTCTCCGGGACGCATCGACTGCCAGATCTCCTTGCACTCCGGGCACACCGGGTAGCGGTCAGGGTTCCGCGACGGCACCCACACCTTGCCGCACAGCGCGATCACCGGCGTGCCCATCACCATCGCCTCGGTGAGCTTCGCCTTCGGCACGTAGTGGGAGAAGCGCTCGTGGTCGCCCTCCTCGGGACGAAGGTCGGGACGCGCGTCGGTGCGCTCCTTGACGATCGTGGTCACCGTCGGAGTCGGGTTCTCGGTGGTCATCTGGCACCCTTCGCACGGCCGAGCTGTCGGATCAGACCAAAGGTACCCAGTGCGGCGAAGAGGAAGTACATCGCCACGTTGCCCGCGTAGCCCTGCCAGACGCCGGGCTGCAGGAGGTTGTAGACGACGAAGTCGGCCTTCTCACCGAGCGAGGCGTCCGGCTCCCGGGCGGCGAGGTAGTCCAGCGCGTCCACCACGACGACGGACGCCAGCGACACCACGACGCCCGCGACGATGACGGCGATCACCCCGCCGACGCCCCTGCGGGGCGGGGTCCCCGCGCCCTTCGTGTACAACCAGATCGTGGCGTACGCCATCGCGAAGCTCGTGATCGACGCGATGAAGTTCATCTTCCACAGCAGGATCGTGATGACGACGCCGACGACGATCCCGCCGAGCGAGAACAGCAGCCCGCGTCCGACCTTCTCCGTGGCGGGGGCGGACGCCACGGCGGGCGACGTCTGCGCGTACGGCTGCCCCGGGTAGGGCTGACCCGGGTACGGCTGTCCCGGGTGCTGCTGACCTGCGTACGGCTGTCCCGGGTGCTGCTGTCCTGCGTACGGCTGTCCCGGGTACTGCTGTCCTGCGTACAGCTGGCCCGCGTTCTGCTGTCCTGCGTACGGCTGACTTGCGTACGGCTGCGGGTTCTGCCAGCCGGCCGAGGGCTGACCCGGGTACGGCGTCCCGTTCTGCACCCCGGGGTACGAGGCGTAGGGCTGGCTTGCGTAGGGCGGGAGCGGGGCCGGCTGCGGGGAGCCGGTGGACGGCTGCGCCGCGGGCGGGGCGAACCCGGGCGTCGCTCCCTGCGCGTCGGGGGACGGCGCGGGACGGGACGGCTCGGTCGAGGACATGGGGCTCCCGGATCGTGAGAGACTGACGGGCTGATCGTAACCGCAGAAGGGAGGCCCGGTGGCCGCGGCTGCTACGCCGAACCCGGGGACGTCGCCGTCCCGGCGCGGACTCACGGTGGGACTGTTGCTGAGCGTCGTCGCGATCGCCTTCGAGGCGATGGCGGTGCTGACCGCGATGCCCGCGGCGGCAGAGGACCTCGGCGACGTGAACCTCTACGCGTGGACGTTCACGGCCTTCATGCTGGCCCAGACGTTCGCGATCGTCGCCGCAGGGCAGTTCAGCGACCGGTTCGGTCCGAAGCCGCCGCTCGTCGTGGGCTTCGTCGTCTTCGCGCTGGGGATCGTGGTGTCGGCGTCCGCACCCACGATGCCGGTGCTGCTCGCCGGGCGGTTCGTCCAGGGCCTGGGCGGCGGCACCATGAACCTCGCGGTGATGGTCCTCGTCGCTCGCGTCTTCGACCCCAGGGAGCGGGCGGTCGTGCTGACCGGCTTCTCCGCCGCGTGGATGGTGCCGTCCTTCGTCGGTCCCGCGATCGCCGCCTGGCTGTCGAGCACCTGGTCGTGGCACTGGGTGTTCTGGTCGGTGCTGCCGCTGATGGCGGTCGCCGGCGTCCTGATGCTGAAACCCCTGCGGGCCGTCGACCTGCCGCCGCACGACGACGTCCCTGCCGCGCCCCGGCAGCTCGCCTGGGCCGCGCTCGTCGCGGCGGGAGCCGGCGCGCTGCAACTCGCCGGCCAGGACCTCCAGGCGTGGTCGTTGCTGTGGGCGGCGCTCGGCCTGGCGATGCTGTGGTTCGGGCTGCCGCCGCTGCTGCCCGCCGGGTTCCGGCCGGCCGGACGCGGGCTGCCCTCGGTGATCGTGGTGCGCGCGCTCACGGCGGGCGGGTTCGCGGGCGCCCAGACGTTCCTCCCGCTGATGTTCGTGCGCGCCGAGGGGCTGTCGCTGTGGTGGTCGGGCGCGATCCTCACCTTCGGCTCGTGCGGCTGGATGCTGGGCGCCTGGCTGCAGTCGCGTCCGTGGCTGCGGCTGCGGCGCGACCAGATCATCGTCGCCGGAGCGGTCAGCCTCGTCGTCGGGCTGGCCCTGCCTGCCGTCTCGGCGTGGTTCCCCGGCCGGCTGCTGGCGCTGGCCGTGGTCGGCTGGGTGTTCGCGGGGCTGGGCATGGGCCTTTCGGTGGCGAGCACGTCGCTGGCCACGATGCAGCTGTCGGCGCCGATCGAACTCGGCAGGAACACCTCCTCGTTGCAGGTCGGCGAGTCGCTCGGCAACAGCATCGGCGCGGGCTTGGCCGGCACCCTGTTCGCCCTCGGCCTCGCGCGCGGCGACGCGGTGTTCGGCTTCGGCGCACCCCTGACCGCGATGGCCGTCGTCGGGCTCCTCGCCGCGCTCTCGTCGGTCCGCATCGGTGCACTGGAGAACCACTCCGCCGACCGCTGACCTCGTCGGCCGCCCTCGGGTAAAGTCTCGACATCGAGATAATCGAGGGGGTGTGGGTGGAGTGGACGAGGTCGACCTGATCCTGGCCGCGTGGGAGCGCGAGCTCCCCGGGGTCGATGTCGCCCCGCTGGGCACCCTGTCGCGGATCAGCCGGTTGGCCCGCCACCTCGACCGGGCCCGTGCGGACGCGTTCGCCGCCCACGAACTGGAGGTGTGGGAGTTCGACGTCCTCGCCGCGCTGCGCAGGGCAGGGGCACCCTACGAGCTCTCTCCCGGCGAACTGATCCGCCAGACGCTGTCCACCTCGGGCACGATGACCAACCGGGTGAACCGGCTGGAGACCCGCGGCCTGGTGGTACGCCAACCCAACGCCGACGACCGGCGAGGCGTGCTGGTCCGGCTCACGGACGCCGGGCGGACGCGGGTGCAGGACGCGCTCGCCGACCTGCTGGTGTTCGAGCGCGAGGTGCTCGCTGCCGTCGACGTGGGCGAGAGGGAGGAACTGGCGAACCTGCTGCGTCGCCTGCTGGCGCCCTTCGAGCGGTCCTGAGCGTTCCGGGCAGTATTGTGGGCTGACCCGTCCGACGACCCGAAGGCGCCCCCCGGCAATGGCACTGTCCAACCCGTTCCTCGCCGAACTCGCGACGGCGTTCGGCATCGCCACCGAATTCTGGGACTGGAAGGGACGCCTCACCGAGGTCACCGATGACACCGTGATCGCCATCCTGGCCGCGATGGACGTGGACGCGTCCGACCCCGAGCGGGCCAGCGCCTCGCTGGAGGCGCTGCGGCTGCGTCCGTGGACGCGGCTGCTGCCTCCCTGCGTGGTGATGGAGCAGGGCACCCCGAAGTCCGTGCAGGTGCACCTCCCCGACGGCGCCTGGGTGCGGCTGGCCGTCCGGCTGGAGGAGGGGGGCTTCCGCGACGTGCCCCAGGTCGGGGACGACGAGCCGCCCCGCTGGGTGGACGGCGTCCTCACCGGCCAGGCCTCCTTCGAACTCCCGGCCGACCTCCCGGTGGGCTACCACCGGCTGCAGGCGACCACGGAGGCGGGCCAGGCGGAGTCGACCCTGGTGGTCAGCCCCGCGTTCCTCGGCTTCCCCGCGGCGATGGGGGAGAAGCGGGCCTGGGGGTACGCCGCGCAGCTGTACAGCGTCACGTCCGAGGACTCGTGGGGCTTCGGCGACCTGCTCGACCTGGCCGACCTGTCGACGTGGTCGGCCACGCAGCAGTTCGCGAGCTACGTCCTGGTGAACCCGTTGCACGCCGCGCAGCCGATCCCGCCGATCGAGGCGTCGCCGTACCTGCCGACGTCCCGGCGCTACGTGAACCCGCTGTACATCCGGCCCGAGCAGATCCCCGAGTACGCCGAACTCGACGAGCGGTCCCGCAACCGGGTCGCGCAGCTGAAGGCGCGGCTGAAGAAGGAGCTGGCCGGCGAGCCGCTGATCTCCCGCGACCAGGTGTGGGCGGCCAAGATCGACGCGTTGCGGGTCATCTACGACCACGGCCTGCGCCCCGCGCGGCGGATGGCGTTCAACGACTTCCTCCGCCGCGAGGGACGCAGCCTCACCCAGTTCGCGACCTGGTCGGCGCTGGTCACGAGGTTCGGCGGGGACTGGCGGGACTGGCCGGCCGAGCTGCGCCGTCCCTCCTCGCCGACCGTCGCGCTGTTCGCCGAGCAGCACGTCGACCAGATCATCTTCTACGCGTGGCTGCAGTGGATCGCGGACAACCAGCTGCGCGCCGCGCAGTCGGCGGCGAAGGACGCCGGCATGCGGATCGGCATCATGAACGACCTCGCCGTGGGCGTCGGTGGTTCCAGCGCTGAGGCGTGGACGTACGGCAACCTGTTCGCCGACCGGATCGGCGTGGGCGCCCCGCCCGACCACTTCAACCAGACCGGCCAGGACTGGGGGCAGGCGCCGTGGCGTCCGGACCGGCTCGACGACCTGTCCTACGCGCCGTTCCGGAGCATGGTCGCCGGCCTCCTGCGGCATTCCGGAGGCATCCGGGTCGACCACATCATGGGGCTGTTCCGGCTGTGGTGGATCCCGGAGGGGATGGCGGCCAGCGAGGGCGCGTACGTCCGGTACAACCACGAGGCGATGGTCGGGATCCTCGCGCTGGAGGCGCAGCGGGCCGGAGCGCTGGTGGTCGGTGAGGACCTCGGCGTGGTCGAGCCGTGGGTGCGCGACTACCTGCGGCAGCGCGGCATCCTCGGCACGTCGATCGCGTGGTTCGAGCGCGGCCCGGACGGGACGCCGCTCGCGCCCGAGGACTGGCGCGAGTACTGCCTGGCCTCGGTGACCACGCACGACCTGCCTCCGACGGCCGGCTACCTCGCCGGCGAGCACGTGAAGCTGCAGCACGAGCTGGGCCTGCTCACCGAGTCGCTGGACGCCGAACTCGCCCACGCCGAACGGGAGCGGACGGCGTTCATCGATGCGCTGCGCCACCGGGGGTTCCTCACCGCCGAGCCCGCCACGACCGAGGACATCGTCGAGGCGCTGCACCGCTACCTCGTCGCGACCCCGTCCCGGGTGCTCTGCGCGGCGCTGACCGACGCGGTCGGCGACCGGCGGACGCAGAACCAGCCCGGGACCGACAAGGAGTACCCGAACTGGCGGATCCCGCTTTCGGGGCCGGACGGGAAGCCGCTCAGCCTGGAGAAGCTGTACCGCGACGACCGCGCCTTCCGCCTCGCCAGCATCATGAACGGCTTCAGCACCCCGATGGTCGTCCCCCGCGCCGACACCGAGCTGGTCGTCTAGCCCGAGCCGCCCCTTACCCCGGCCGTCAGCGTCCGTTTGCTCCCGAAAGGCGGCCTTGCTCCCCGAATTCCGGGAGCAAGGCCGCCTTTCGGGAGCAAACGCAATGGGTGGGACGGGTGGGACGGGCGGGTGGGACGGGCGTCCGGGCGGCGCGGAGAGACCAGCGAGCTTGGCTTACTCCTGCTCCGGCGGAGTGGCGCACCCTATGATCAGGGGATGCCGCTGGGTCTTCAGATTCTGGTGTTGGTGATCTTCGTTCCACTCCTGGCGCTGCTGGTCTGGGCGCTGGTCAGGGCCTCGATCGTGAGGGTGCCCGTCGGATCGGTGGCGCTGCTGGTGGTTCGGGGCCGCGCCACGGACCACGCGTTGCCGCCCGGCGTGCACTGGGTGCCGGCCCTGCGCAGGCGCCAGGCCGTCGAGTACCCCTCGGTCGAACTCTCCTACCGTGCCTCTGCCGACCCGTTCTCCGGCTCGTCCGTGGAGGGCTGGGGCCCGCCCGTCGATGTCATCCTCGGTGACCGGGCGTCCGTGGTGGTGAGCTTCACGGTGCGGTTCCGGCTGGACCCGGCGAGCCTGCGGGTCGTCCACGAGCGATTCGGGGTGGACGGGATCTGGTCGGCGGTGCGCGACGACGCCGGTGCGGCCATCGCCACCGAGCTCGTGGCCCCCACCTACGCCGTCGACTCGTTCTTCGGGGAGGACCGGATTGCGACGCAGCGGGCGCTGGGACGGGCGGTGGGCGCGGCTCTCGAGGGCGACGGCATCACCGTCACCGCCTTCTCGCTGGGCCAGGTGAACCTGGGCCGCCACGGCGAGGTCATCCAGGCGACCGTGCGCTCGCGGCTGGAGGCGGAGCGGGAGGAGAACGAGGCCTCGATCCGGATGCTCAGGGTGCGGCATGACGCCGAACTCGCGCCCTACCTTTCGGAGGTGAACTCCTCGGCGCTGGTCTACCGCCAGGCGCAGGTGTGGCAGGCGCTCGCCGACCGGATGGAGGGGCCCGACCGCACGCTCGCCGGACGGGCGCTCCCGCCCGAGCCGAAGCCGAGGGCCACTCCGCCGGAATCCGGCGCGGGTGAGTCCGCGGGCCTGTCGGGACTGCCGAATGCCTGAGCGGCGCACGGTCAGGGAGCGGGTGGTCGAGGTCCTCGCGGTCGCGCTCCTGGGCGTCGCGACGGTGTGCACGGCGTGGTGTGCGCTGCAGTCGAACATGTGGAGTGCGGAGCAGCAGCGCCTGACCGGGGTCGCGCAGGCCGACCAGCTGGAGTCGACCCGGTTGCTGGGAGTGGCCACGCAGACGATGGCCTACGACGGCAGTACGGTCGCCAGCTACGCGGCAGCGGTCGCGACAGGGAACCAGAAGCTGACCGCGTTCTACCGCAGCGCGCTGGTCCGCAAGGGCTTCCTCGAGTACCTGGACGCGTGGCAGAAGGACATCACCGCGGGCACGACGCCGTCCAACCTGCTCGAGAACAAGGAGTACCTGGACGGGGTGCTGGGCCCCTACCGGGAGGCGACGGCGAAGGGGGACCAGGCGTCGGCGGACGCCGACCACGCCGCGTCGGTCGGTGAGGGCTACGTCCTCACGACGGTGCTGCTCGCGGTGGCCCTGTTCTTCGCCGGGGTGACCGGGACGTTCCGTTCGCCGATCCTGCGTCTGCTGCTGGTCTCGGCGGCATTCGTCGCCATCTCGGTCGCCATCGGGCACATCGGGGAGTTGCCGGTCGCCCCCGGCACCCTCACGATGCTCACCGGCCCCTGAGCGGGTGCGCAATTCTCCGGGACCGCGGCGCCCGCCGACCCCGGTAGCGTGACGTCCGGGTCCACGGGCGGGAGGCGTCATGGAGGTCGAGGGAGCGCGGACGTTCACGGGGGGTGCGGACGCCTACGACCGGTTCATGGGCCGTTACTCGCGGCCGCTGTCGGTCGGATTCAGTGACTTCGCCGGAGTGGTCGCGGGGCAGCGCGTGCTCGATGTCGGCTGCGGGTCGGGCGCGCTGACCGCGGAGCTCGTCCGCCGCCTGGGTTCCGCGTCCGTGTCGGCCTGCGACCCGTCGCCCTCCTTCGTCGCCGCGTGCAGGGAGCGGTTCGAGGATGTGGACGTCCTTCCGGGCACCGCAGAGCAACTGCCGTTCGGGGACGCCGCGTTCGACGTGGCCATCAGCCAGCTCGTCCTGCACTTCGTCTCCGACCCCACGGCGGCAGGCGCCGAGTTCGCCCGGGTGCTGCGGCCCGGCGGCGTGGCCGCAGCCTGCGTCTGGGACGCCGCCGACGGCATGGAGCTGCTCCGCTCGTTCTGGGACGCGGCCAGCGGCGTCGACCCTGACGCTCCCGACGAGCTGCAGACACTCCGGTTCGGGCGTCCGGGCGAGCTCAGCGGCTGGCTGGCCGGCGCCGGTTTCGAGGACGTCACCGAGACCACTCTCAGCGTCCGCACGACCTACGAGGACTTCGACGAGCTCTGGTCGACGCTCCTGGACGGAGTGGGCCCGGTCGGCGCCTACTGCGCGACCCTGCCGCCGCAGCGGTTGGCCGTCCTCCGCGCTGCACTGCACGACCGCCTCGGGGCTCCGTCCGGTGGCATCACCCTTGGCGCGGTCGCCCGCGCCGCCCGCGGCGTCCGGCCCGAGTAGGGGACGGTTCTCTTTCGGTTCACGAGGGCTTCCCTGTCGTCCGGGCGGGTGTGGTGAACGGTCCCTGAGGAGCGGCGGGGCGAGGGACGAGCGCGTCACGAAGGGCCGCCGTCATGGGCACGTCAGGTGGGCGGGGAGGAGAACCGTCCCCGATTCGCTCTCCGTGGCTCGTCGAGGGCCACCTGTCGTGGTTGAGGGCCACCTGTCGTGGTTGAGGGCCTCCGTTCGTGTCGAGGGCCATGGCCTGGACAAGGGCTGTCGACGTGAGGGGCGGCGCTCGGCCGGGAGCGGTGGCTCTCGATGGAGAGGGAGGGCGGACCGAGCCGGGGGAACCGTCCCCAACTCGATCCGGTCCGGGGACGCAGGTCAGGCGACCTCCACCCCGGCCTCGGCGAAGTCGGCCAGCGTGGTGTCCAGGCGCTCAGGAGCGACGGCGGCGGTGAGGTCGAGCAGGACGCGGGTGGCCAGGCCGGCGCCGGCGGCGTCCAGCGCGGTCGCGCGGACGCAGTAGTCGGTCGCGATGCCGACCACGTCCACCCGGTCGACCTCGTGGTCGGCCAGCCACTCGGCCAGCCCCTCGCCGTCGCTGGCGCCCTCGAAGCCGGAGTACGCGGCCGCGTACTCACCCTTGTCGAACACGGCTTCGAAGGACGTGCCCGCCAGCGCGGGGTGCAGCTCGGCGCCCGGGGTCCCTGCCACGCAGTGCACGGGCCACGAATCGACGTAGTCGGGATGTGCGGAGAAGTGCGCGCCCGGGTCGATGTGGTGGTCGCGCGTCGCCACGACGTGGTCGTAGCCGTTCCCTCCCGCGACGAGGTCGGCGATCCGGCCCGCGACGGCGGCACCGCCGGCGACGGCCAGCGACCCGCCCTCGCAGAAGTCGTTCTGCACGTCGACAACGATCAGCGCGCGGCTCATCGGGACGCCTCCTTCTTCTCCGCCGGGGCGTACGGGTTCTCCGCCGGGTCGCCGTCGTCGTCCAGCATGATCGTGGGCAGCGCCGGCTCGCCGCGGCTCATCTTCAGCGCCTCCAGCGGCAGCTCGGCACGCACGGCGCGGTGCCGCTCGCGGGCGGCCTCCAGGGGTTCGCGCCCGATCGGCTTGCCCTTGGCCATCAGCTGCACGAGCAGCGGACGGTCGTTGCCGTCGTCGACCGGCGGCGCGCCGATGCCGACCACCTCCGCCTGCGCCCTGCCGTTCGGGCCGATCCGGCGCAGCGCGTACTTGCGGCCGCCGATCGACCCCTTGCCGGTGCTCTTCTTCGCCACCGGCAGCAACTCCGCGTCCTTGGCGTCGCTGGTGGCGCGGGCGACGAGCTTGTAGACGAAGCCGCAGGTGGGCGCCCCGGAGCCGGTGACCAGCGACGTCCCGACGCCGTACCCGTCGACGGGCGCGCTGCGCAGCGCCGCGATCTGGAACTCGTCGAGGTCGGACGTGACGATGATCCGCGTCTTCTCCGCTCCCAGCGAGTCGAGCAGCTTGCGGACGTCGGTGGCCAGTTCGGCCAGGTCGCCGGAGTCGAGCCGGATCGCGCCGAGCTTCCCCTTGCTCAGCCGGACGCCCGTGCGGACCGCCGTCTCGATGTCGTAGGTGTCGACCAGCAGCGTGGTGCCCTTGCCGAGCGCCTTCAGCTGGGCGGCGAACGCGTCCTCCTCGCTGTCGTGCAGCAGGGTGAACGAGTGCGCGGCCGTCCCGGTCGTGGGGACGCCGTACGCGCGGCCCGCCTCCAGGTTGGACGTGGCCGAGAACCCGGCGACGTAGGCGGCCCTGGCCGCCGCGACCGCCGCGTACTCGTTGGTGCGCCTGCTCCCCATCTCGATGCAGGGGCGATCGCCCGCCATCAGGGTCATCCGGGACGCGGCGGCGGCGACCGCGCAGTCGTAGTTGTAGATGCTCAGCAGCACCGTCTCCAGGATGCAGGCCTCGGCGAACGTCCCCTCCACGATCAGCAGCGGCGAGCCGGGGAAGTAGCATCTCACCCTCCGGGTAGCCCCACACGTTGCCCTTGAACCGGTAGTGGCTGAGCCAGTCGGCCAGGTCGGTGTCGATCACGTTCTGCTCGAGCAGGTAGTTCAGCGTGGCCTCGTCGAACCGGAACGCCCGGATCGCGTCCAGCGCCCGTCCGACCCCGGCCACGACGCCGTAGCGCCGCCCCTCCGGCAGGCGTCGGGCGAACAGTTCGAACACGCCGCGACGGAACGCGGTCCCCGAGCGGAGCGCCGCCCGCACCATCGTCAGCTCGTAGTGGTCGGTCAGCAGCGCGGTGCTCGCACGAGCGCCGAACGGCGTCGTCTCCAGGGTCATGGGGCCACAGTAACGGGTGGCGCCACCGTCCGGACTGCCGGGTTCGGGGCCATGCCAGAATGGCCGGGTGGCAGGCGAGAACGAACCCGGCGCGCCCGGCGGCGCGACCGCCGTCTCCGAGCGGCCGGCGCCCACGGCACTGACCGGCTGGGTGACCATCGTCTGGGACGACCCGGTGAACCTGATGAGCTACGTGACGCACGTGTTCTCCACCTACTTCGGCTACGCGGAGGACAAGGCGACCGACCTGATGCTGCAGGTGCACAACAACGGCAGGGCCGTCGTGTCCTCCGGCGCGAG
Organism: Propionicimonas sp.; assembly: GCF_049840635.1. Taxonomy (GTDB): domain Bacteria; phylum Actinomycetota; class Actinomycetes; order Propionibacteriales; family Propionibacteriaceae; genus Propionicimonas. The sequence continues at coordinate 455,096 of NZ_JASGKL010000005.1, read as the reverse complement.
GGAGCAGATGGAGACCGACGTGGACGCCATGCACGGCTACGGGCTGTGGGCGACGCTGGAGCAGGCCTGATGCGCGACTTCAAGCGGTCGGGACCGACGATCCTGATGAAGCTCACCGACTACGAGGCCACCCTGCTGGAGTCACTGGTCGAGCAGTTCGCCGGCCTCCTCGAGGCGGACGAGGAGGGCGCCGTCCCGTTCGACGACCCGTTCGCGCGCTGGCAGGCCGAGCTCGACGGCGAGGACGTCCTCGACCGTTCCGACCCGGTGATCCAGCGGTTGTTCCCGGACGCGTACGCGTCCGACCCCGAGGCGTCCGGAGAGTTCCGTCGGCTCACGCAGGCGCGGCAGCGCACCGAGCGCCTCGGCCAGACCGAGGTGGTGCTCTCCGCGCTGCGCGACTGCGATGCCGGCAAGCACCCGGTGCAGGTGCGCGTGATCGAGTTCGACGCCTGGCTGAAGACCCTCACTGCGGTGCGGCTGAGCCTCGCGGTCCGGCTGGGCATCGAGACCGCCGACGACGCCGAGGAGCTGGACGCGCTGCCGGAGGACGACCCGCGCAGCTACATCTACCGGGTCTACGAGTGGATCGCCTACCTCACGGAGAACCTGCTCGGACTGCAGTGACCGCGTCCGTCACGACGCGTTCTCCGAGACGGGATGCGCGGAATATTCGGTAAGGCTAACCTTACGTATATGTACGTAGGCATGGACCTGTCCCGGGCGCCCCTGAACACCGCCCTCACGCTGACCGGCTCGGACGCGCCGGACAGTTCCCGCCGACGGCTCGCATCCCTCGGACTGCGTCCCGGCGCGACCTTCTCCGTCCTGCAGCGCACGGCCGGCGGCGGCCGCGTCGTGCTGGTCGGCGGATCCCGGATCGCGCTCGGCTCCCAGCTGCTGCCGCAGCTCCACGCCGAGGTGGTGGCGCGATGACCGCCACAGAGCAGGCCCGCGGTCGCATCGTTCTCGCGCCCTCGGCGAAGGCATGCTGCCAGGCCGGCGGGGGAGAGGGCGCCGGCGCCGGCGCGCCGGTGATCGCCCTCGCCGGGGCCCCCAACACCGGCAAGTCGACCCTCTTCAACGGCCTCACCGGCGCGCGGGTGACCATGGGCAACTGGCCCGGCACCACGGTCGAGGTGTCCCGCGGCGTGTGGCGGGCGACGAAGGACTCCGCACCGTGCTCCTGCGAGGACTGCGACTGCGGCTCCGGCGGCCCGCTGGAGATGACCCTGATCGACCTCCCGGGCGCGTACTCGCTCGACCCGCACTCCCCGGACGAGGAGCTCACCCGCGACCTGCTCGTCGGCGGGCCGGAGGACGAGCGTCCCGACCTGGCCGTCGTCGCCTGCGACGCGTCCCGGCTGGCCAGCAGCCTGTACCTGGTCGCACAGCTGCGCGAGCGCGGGATCCGGATGGTCGTCGCCCTGACGATGCTGGACGTGGCCGCCAAGCGCGACGTGCAGATCTCGGCAGCCAAGCTCGCCCACGCCCTCGGCTGCCCGGTGGTCGGCATCGACCCGCGCCGCCGGACCGGCCTGGACCGGCTGGCGAGGACCGTCCGCGCCACCCTGCTGCAGCCGGTGCCCGCGGCGCGTCCCACCCCGGCGACGACGGACTCGCTCGAGCTCGACGACGACCGGTTCACCTGGATCGCCGCAGCCGTCGAGGCCGGCACGTCCACCCCGGTTGCGCAGAAGGCGACGCTGTCCGACAAGGTCGACCGCTGGGTGACCGCCCCGGTGGTCGGCCCGCTGTTCTTCCTCGCGGTGATGTGGGGGGTTTTCGAGGTCACCACCGCGGTGGCCGCCCCGTTCCAGGACCTGCTGGACGGGTTGTTCTCCGGCCCGGTCACCGACGGCGCGACCTGGCTGATCGGGGCGCTCGGACTCGGCGACACCTGGGTGCAGGGCCTGGTCGTGGACGGGCTGATCGCCGGCGTCGGCATGCTGCTCACGTTCGTCCCCCTGATGACGCTGATGTTCATCCTGCTGGCGCTCCTGGAGGACTCCGGTTACCTCGCCAGGGCCGCCGTCGTCACCGATCGCCTGATGCGCTCGATCGGCCTGCCCGGACGGGCCTTCCTGCCCCTGATCGTCGGCTACGGCTGCAACGTGCCGGCCATCAGCGGTACCCGCATCCTGCCGAACGCCCAGCACCGCATCCTGACCGCACTGCTGGTGCCGTTCACGTCCTGCACGGCCCGGCTGACGGTGTTCGTGATGATGGGCGCGGTCTTCTTCGGCCCCTACGCCGGCACGGCCGTGTTCGGCATGTACCTGACCTCGATCGTGATCATCGTGCTGGTCGGGCTGCTGCTGCGCGGGACGCTGTGGAAGGGCGAGCCGATCGAGCCGCTGGTGATCGACCTGCCTGCCTACCAGGTGCCGACGCTGCGCCTGACGGCCTCGGTGACGTGGGTGCGGCTGAAGGGCTTCCTGCAGACCGCGTCCGGCATCATCGTGGCGACGGTCGCCGCGGTGTGGCTGCTGCAGTCGATCCCGACCCAGGCGGGCGAGCAGTTCGGCGAGGTGCCCGTGCAGGACTCGGTGTACGGCGTCGCCGCGCAGGCGATCTCCCCGGTGTTCGCGCCCGCCGGGTTCGGCTCGTGGGAGAGCACGTCGACGCTGGTGGTGGGCTTCGTCGCCAAGGAGGCGGTGATCTCCTCCTGGGCGCAGACCTACGCCGTCGCAGAGCCGGAGGAGTCCGACCAGCCCGGCGACCTCGGCGCCGCCGTGATGAAGACCTTCACCGAGTCGTCCGGGGGGCACCCGATCCCTGCCGCGCTCGCGTTCATGGTGTTCCTGATGGCCTACACCCCGTGCGTGGCGACCCTCGCCGCGCAGTGGCGGGAGATCGGCCCGAAGTGGACGCTGTTCGGCATCGGCCTGCAACTGGTGACCGCATGGGTGCTGGCCGTGGCGGTGTTCCAGGTCGGAAGGCTGTTCTGGTGAGCGGCCCGCTCAGCTCCGTCCTCGCCGAGGTAGCGGCGGGGACGCCGACCGTCGTCGAGATGGCCCGCCGCACCGGCCAGCCGGAGACCGTCGTCCGGGCCGCCATCGACCACCTCGTCCGCACCGGACGCATCGAGTCGGTCGCCGTGCCGATCGGCTGCCCGCCGTCCGGCTGCGGCGGCTGCGCCGCTGCCTCCGGTGGCTGCGGGCAGGCCCCCGGCCAGCGGTCGCTGGTCACGCTCTCGCTGAGCCGCCGCGTCGCCTGAGTGCCCGTCGGGCTGGGCGCGCACGCCGGCTCCGGCGTCGATGAGATCCCGGCCTTCGCCGGGATGACGGGTGGGGGGATCGCGTCCGTCGCGTCGCGTGGGTGCCCGTGGGCCCGGGTGCGCACGTCGGGTTCGGGCGTCGCTGAGATCCCGGCTTTCGCCGGGATGACAGGTGGGGCGGGCGCGCGCATGCCGGCGCGTTCTTGTCATCCCGGGCTTGACCCGGGATCTCGTCGTCCCGTCACCGGGACGGTCGGCGTCGGGCTACCAGATGTCGGGGGGCTGCCTGCGGTCGGGCGGCGGCTCGTTCGCCGGTCTCGGGGACGTCCAGCGCTGCCACTGCCCGGCCACCGCGCGGCGGCCGTCGTCCAGGGCCCGGAGCGCGCGCAGTGCCAGCCGGGTGGCGTCGATCGGTTCGGGGCCCATCCGCGTCCTTCCTGAGTGGTCTCCAGTGTGCCGCGACGCGGATTGGTCCGCAGCGTGCCGCGAGCCTAGAGTCTTGGCTCGTGACCGCTACCGATGCCCCGATCGGGGTTTTCGACTCCGGGTTCGGCGGGCTCACCGTCGCCCGGGCCCTGTTCGACCAGTTGCCCGGCGAGGACATGGTCTACCTCGGCGACACCGCCAGGGCCCCGTACGGCACGAAGACCATCCCCGAGGTGCGCGAGTTCGCGCTGGAGTGCCTCGACTACCTCCACGCAACCGGCGTCAAGGCGCTGGTGATCGCCTGCAACTCGGCGTCCTCCGCGGTCCTGCGGGACGCACGCGAGCGCTACGACGTCCCGGTCGTCGACGTGATCCTCCCCGCGGCCCGACGCGCGGTGCGGGCCAGCCGGAGCGGACGGATCGGGCTCATCTGCACCGAGGCCACGGCCACGTCCGGCAGCTACGACGACGCCCTCGCCGCCGTCCCTGGGGTCGAGCTGATCACCGAGCCGTGCCCGTCCTTCGTCGAGTTCGTGGAAGCGGGGATCACCGGCGGCCCCGAACTGCTGGACGCCGCCCGCAGCTACCTGCTGCCGCTGCGCGAGACCGGCATCGACACGCTCATCCTCGGCTGCACGCACTACCCGCTGCTGGCCGGCGTGATCTCCTACGTGATCGGCGACGACGTGACGCTGGTGTCCTCGGCGGAGGAGTGTGCGAAGGAGGTCTTCGCCACGCTGACCGATGCCGACCTGCTGCACGACGGCCCTCGTGAGCCGGAGCGCCGCTTCCTCACCACGGGCAGCCCCGAGCTGTTCGCCGGGATCGGCCGCCGCCTGATCGGCGGCTTCATCGACGAGGTCGAGCAGGTCTACACCGTCGGCTGAACCGTCGCGGGGTCGACTGCCCTGGCCGGCTGGCCGTGACGCGATCCCGCCACTCCTGGCGTCCCACCCGTCACAGGTGTCACGATCCGGCCATCCCGTGGCCGGATCGCGTCAGGGGTCAGCGTCCGAACATCCCCAGGAGCCCCTTCGGCTTCGCCGCGGCGAGCTGCTCGGGCGTGTGCTCGCCCCCGCACCACTGGTCCGCGGGCACGACGGCCTTGACCTGGTCGATGTGCTGGCCACACCCGGCCCAGGTGGTCTTGCCGCAGACGTTGCAGGTGACCGGACGACACATGTGCTGACTCCTCTGGTTGACGCACTCCACGATACCCTAGGGGGTATCCACGGAGGCAACTCGACACCTCAACGGTACGCACCGCTGCCCGGGCCGCCGTGTCGGCAGCCCCCGGTAGGGTGCTGGTCGTGAACAGAGCTGATGGCAGAACCCCGTCCGAACTCCGCCCCGTGCGGATCACCCGCAGCTGGCTCGACCACGCCGAGGGCTCCGTGCTGGTGGAGTTCGGCGCGACGCGTGTCCTGGTGGCCGCCTCGGTGACCGAGGGTGTGCCGCGGTGGCGCAAGGGCAGCGGCCTGGGCTGGGTGACCAGCGAGTACGCGATGCTCCCGCGGGCCACCCACACCCGCAGCGACCGCGAGTCGGTGAAGGGACGCATCGGCGGCCGCACCCACGAGATCAGCCGCCTGATCGGACGCAGCCTGCGCTCGGTGATCGACTACAAGGCGCTCGGCGAGAACACCATCGTGCTCGACTGCGACGTGCTCCAGGCCGACGGCGGCACGCGGACGGCGTCCATCACCGGCGCATACGTCGCTCTCGTGGACGCGGTCGCGTGGCTGCGCGGACGCGGCGCGCTGGCCGGCGAACCGCTGACCGGCACCGTCTCGGCGGTCTCGGTGGGCGTGGTCGACGGCACCCCGATGCTCGACCTGTGCTACACCGAGGACTCCGGCGCCGAGGTCGACCTCAACGTGGTCGCCACCGGCGCGGGGGAGTTCGTCGAGGTGCAGGGCACCGCCGAGGGCAAGCCGTTCGCCCGCCCCGTGCTCGACGAGCTGCTCGACCTCGGCCTGGCCGGCTGCGCGCAGCTGGCCGCGATCCAGCAGGAGGCTCTCGCGCGATGAGCATCGTGGTGGTCGCCACCCACAACGCGAAGAAGGCGGCCGAACTGCACCGCGTCCTCGCCGCCGCCGGGGTGGACGCGGACGTCCGCGGCCTGGACGCGTTCCCCGCCTACCCCGAGCCGGCCGAGACCGAGCGCACCTTCGAGGGCAACGCGCTGCTCAAGGCGCGGGCGGCGGTCACCCACACCGGGCACGTCGCGGTCGCCGACGACTCCGGCCTCGAGGTCGACCTGCTGAACGGCATGCCCGGCGTCCGCTCGGCCCGGTGGTCGGGTCCGGAGGCGACCGACCAGCGCAACCTCGACCTGCTCCTCGCCCAGCTCGCCGACACCGCGGAGGCGGAGCGCACCGGAAGGTTCGTGTGTGCGATGGCTCTGGTCACGCCGGAGGGCGAGGAACACGTGCTGCGCCGCACGATGGAGGGCCGCCTCGTCCTGGAGCCGAGGGGGACCAACGGGTTCGGCTACGACCCGATGTTCGTCACCGAGGGCAACACGGTCACGAACGCCGAGCTCACCCCCGAGCAGAAGGACGCGATCAGCCACCGCGGCCAGGCCGTCCGGGCCATGGTGCCGGTCCTGCGCGACTACCTCGCCACAGCACCCCGTCCCGGCGAAAGCCGGGATCTCCCCTGACCACAGCGCTCCAGGAGACCCGATGAAGCAGTACCTCGACCTGCTCGACCACGTGCTCACCCACGGCGTGGAGAAGTCCGACCGCACGGGCACCGGCACGCGCAGCGTGTTCGGCTACCAGATGCGGTTCGACCTCAACGAGGGCTTCCCGCTGCTCACCACCAAGCGCCTGCACACCCGCAGCATCTTCGGTGAGCTGCTTTGGTTCCTGCGCGGCTCGACCAACGTGGGGTGGCTGCATGAGAACGGCATCACGATCTGGGATGAATGGGCGGACGCCAACGGCGACCTGGGCCCGATCTACGGGTACCAGTGGCGGTCGTGGCCCACGCCGGACGGTCGGCACGTCGACCAGATCAAGGGCGTGATCGAGTCGATCCGCACGAACCCGGACAGCCGTCGCCACATCGTCAGCGCCTGGAACGTGGGCCAGCTCTCGGAGATGGCGCTGCCGCCGTGCCACGCGTTCTTCCAGTTCTACGTCGCGGACGGCAAGCTCAGCTGCCAGCTGTACCAGCGGTCGGCCGACATCTTCCTCGGCGTCCCGTTCAACATCGCGTCCTACGCGCTGCTCACCCACCTGGTCGCGCAGGTCGCCGGGCTGCGCGTCGGGGAGTTCGTGCACGTCCTCGGCGACACGCACCTGTACAGCAACCACCACGAGCAGGCGCGGCTCCAGCTCACCCGCGAGCCGCGTCCGCTGCCCCGGCTGGTGCTGAACCCGGACGTGACCGAGATCGACGCGTTCGAACTGTCCGACATCGAGGTCGTCGACTACGACCCGCACCCGGGCATCAAGGCCCCGATCGCGGTGTGAGGAGCGGACCGTGCAGCTGATCGCCATCGCCATCGTCGACGCCCACGGCGTGATCGGGGACGGGGAACGCCAGCCGTTCGAGATCGCCGAGGACTGGGCGCGGTTCAAGCGGGTCACCAGCGGCCACGTGATGATCATGGGCCGTCGCACGCAGGACGCGATCGGACGCTGGCTGCCGGGTCGGTCGACGATCGTGGTGACCAGCCGCCCGGAGTCGGTCGAGCTGCCCACCGACGGCCGCGCGCAGGGCTATGCGGTGGGCTCACTGGAGGACGCTCTCGCCCTCGCTGGCACCCTCGACGAGGTCGTCTTCGTGGCGGGTGGCGGCAGCATCTACCGGCAGGCCTGGCCGCTGCTCACCGACCTCGACCTCACCGAGGTGCACGCCGAGGCGGAGGGCTCGGTGCGCTTCCCGGACGTCGACCCGGCCGAGTGGGAAGAGGTGTCCCGCGAGCCGCACGACGGCTTCGACTTCGTCCACTACCGGCGACGCTGATGTTGGTGCCCGCCCGCATCGCGCAGGGCGTCCGTGAGGGCACGATCACCCTGGCGTTCCGTCGCTGGGAGCAGCCACGCGTCCGGGTGGGCGGGACGCAGCTGACCACGGCAGGCATCGTCCGGTTCGAGGCCGTCGAGGAGGTGCTCGACCCGGGTGACCTGACCGAGGACGACGCCGGAGCGGCCGGTTTCGCCGACCTGGCCGCCCTGCGCCGGCAGCTGTACCCGGTGGCCGCGGGCGGCGCCCCGTCCGCCCCCGGGGAGCACGGAGGGCTGGCGCCACGAAGGGCCGGGCCGCGCGCCAGCAAGGGCGGCGACCACGTGTACCGCGTCCAGCTGGCCTGGGTGGGGGAGGATCCCCGGGTCGCGCTGCGCGCCGACGTCCCTGATGCGGAGGACCTCAACACGCTCACCGCGGCCGTGGCGAAGCTGGACGCGGGCAGGCGCAGCGGCCCGTGGACGCGTCCGATCCTGGAGTGGATCCGGGACCATCCCGGGGTGATCTCGACCGAGCTCGCCGCGCTGCTGGGCCGGGAGGTCGCGCCGATGAAGGCCGACATCCGCCGGCTGAAGGCGCTGGGGCTCACCGAGAGCCTGCGGGTGGGGTACCGGCTCTCTCCGCGCGGCGTCGCCTACCTCGAATCGCTGGAGTGAGGGTGCGCCCCCAGGCCTCGATCATGCACCTCGACCTGGACGCGTTCTTCGCCGCGGTCGAGCAGCGCGACAAGCCGTCGCTGCGCGGCAAACCGGTGATCGTGGGCGGCATCGGCCTGCGCGGCGTGGTCTCCACCGCGTCGTACGAGGCGAGGACGTTCGGCGTCGGCTCGGCGATGGCGATGAGCGAGGCGCGCCGCCGGTGCCCGAACGCCGCGTTCCTGGGCGGGCGCTTCGATGCGTACCGGGAGGCCAGCGCGATCGTGATGGGGCTGCTGCGCGAGCTGTCGCCGCTGGTCGAGCCGCTGAGCCTGGACGAGGCGTTCGTCGACCTCGCCGCGGGGCCGGAGCGTCCGCTCGAGGACGGCGCGCTGGTCGCGCTCGCGCAGGACCTCAGGGCGCGGCTGGCGGAGGCGACGGGCGGGCTGACCGCGTCCGTCGGCCTGGGCAGTTCCAAGTTCATCGCCAAGGTGGCCAGCGAGCTGGCGAAGCCGAACGGGGTGCGGCTGGTGGCGCCCGGCACCGAGGTCGAGACGATCGCCGTGCTGCCGGCGCGGGCGATACCCGGGGTGGGGCCGGCGACGATGGACCGGCTGTCGCGGCTCGGCGTCCGGACGGTCGCCGACCTTCAGCGGTTGACGCTCGTCGAGATGGTCCGCGAGCTCGGGAAGGCGGGCGGCGAGCACCTGTTCGCCCTGGCCAGGGCCGACGACGACCGGGCGGTGGAGCCGGAGCGGGAGACGAAGTCCATCTCCGTGGAGGACACCTTCGAGCACGACATCGCGGACGCAGGGGTGCTGGCGGGGATCGCGGACCGGCAGGCCCAGCAGGTGGCGGAGCGGCTCGGGAAGGCCGGGCTGTTCGCGCGGACCGTGACGGTGAAGGTGCGCTGGCCGGACTTCTCCTCCGTGAGCAGGTCCCGCACGCTCGACGGAGCGACCGACCGGGCCGAAGTGGTCTCGCAGATCGCCCGCAACCTGCTCGACGGGCTGGAGACGAGCCAGGGCGTCCGGCTGCTGGGGGTGGGGGTGTCGGGGCTGGTCGAGGTCGCGCAGGAGCCGCTGTTCGACCTCGAAGTGGCCGCGGTCGGCCGGGTCGTGGAGGAGGCGCAGGCGCCGCTGACCCGGCGTCCGTCGGGCTGGCTGCCCGGCAGCGACGTCGTCCACCAGGCCTTCGGCCGTGGCTGGGTGTGGGGTTCCGGCCTGGGCAGGGTGACCGTCCGCTTCGAGACCGCGGAGACGGGCCCCGGCCCCGTCCGCACCTTCGCCGCCGATGACCCGGCGCTCACCCCCGCGCCTTCACTCGCCGCCGCCGATCCTTCGTGAGGGCTTCCGGTCACTCGCGAGGTGGCCGCTGGCGGCGGCCCTTCGTGACGGTTCCGCGGTTCGTTCCTCACCGCGGACCCTCCTCACGGACCGTGAAGCACTGTCGTCCGAGAGGCGTGGCCCCTCTCCTTCTGCGGCGGTCGCTCCTCCCATCGAGGGCCGTCGTTGATGCCCGAGGGCCACTGCTCCCGTCGAGGGCCCTTGTCCGGACAGGAGCCCTCGACCGGAACGGTGGCTCTCGGCGACGACGGGGCCCTCGACGTCCGGGCACGAGGGCGGGACCTTCGCGTGGCGGTCTGTACGTCGTGGTGTCGGACCTCGCAGCGATTCGACCCCTCGGAGGAGCTGAGGCGGGCCCTTCGTGACGGTTCCGCGGTTCGTTCCTCACCGCGGACCCTCCTCAGGGACCGTGACGCTGTCGTCGCTGTGGCTGTTCGTCCTTGTCGTCGCGGCGCCCGTGCGTTCCTTGTCATCCCGGGCTTGACCCGGGATCTCGTCCCCGGCGAACCATCGGTTGCCGCGAACCCACCTGCGGCCCCCGAGGCGAGCCCCGCGTGGGGCGCCGGCACCGCTAGGGTCGCCGCATGCCGTCACCGCTGACCTTCGTCGCCACCCGCCGCGCGTGCTACACGGGCTTCGTCGTGCAGGCGATCGTCAACAACATCGCGCCGCTGTTGTTCATCGTGTTCCATACGCAGTTCGCGATCCCGGTGGCGGAGTTGGGTGGGTTGGCCGCCCTGAACTTCGGCGTCCAGCTGCTCACCGACCTGGCCGCGATGAAGGTGGTCGACCGGGTCGGCTACCGGCGTCCGGTGCTGCTGGCACACGTCCTCAGCGTGGTCGGCCTCGTCCTGCTGGCCTTCCTGCCGGGGATCGCGCCCACGCCGTTCCTCGGACTGGCGGCTGCGGTGGTCGTGTACGCGATCGGCGGCGGCCTGCTGGAGGTGCTGATGAGCCCGGTCGTCGAGCACCTGCCGTCCCCCCAAGAGGCGAAGGCCGCGGGCATGGCGATGCTGCACTCGTTCTACTGCTGGGGACAACTGGCGGTGGTGGTGGTCACGACCGGCCTGCTCGCCGTGTTCGGGATCGGGCTGTGGCCGCTGCTGCCGGTGTTCTGGGCGATCGTGCCGCTGGCGAACCTGCTGGTGTTCGCGCGGGTGCCGTTCCCCGACACCGTCCCCGACGAGCACCGGACGCCGATCCGCTCGCTGCTGGGGACGCCGCTGTTCCTGTTCGGCCTCGTCCTGATGTTGACCGGCGGCGCGGCGGAGTTGACGATGTCGCAGTGGTCGTCGTTCTTCGCCGAGCAGGGCGTCGGCGCGAGCAAGGCGGTCGGCGACCTGCTCGGGCCGGGCCTGTTCGCGCTCCTGATGGGCGTGAGCCGGTTCGCGTACGGAATGTGGGGGCAGCGGTTCTCTCTGGAGGACCTGCTGGTGGGTTCCGGCGCGGGCGCGGCGGTCTGCTACGTCGTGGCTGCGACGGCGCCCGTCCCTGCGGTGAGCCTGCTGGCCTGCGCGCTGTGCGGGCTGTTCGTCGGACTGCTCTGGCCGGGGACGTTCTCGCTCACGTCGGCGCGGTTCCCGCTCGGCGGCGCCGGCATGTTCGCGCTCCTCGCCCTGGCCGGAGACGGTGGGGGGACGCTGGGGCCTTGGGTCGCGGGCGTGCTCGCCGAGCTGGCGTCCGGCCCGCTCGCACCGCTCGCTGCTGTCCTTCCTGCTGACGGGGACAGCGGGTTGCGGACAGCCCTGCTGCTGTGCGCGGTGATCCCTGCGGTCTTCGCCCTCACGGTCCTGCGGGTGCGCCGCCCGATCCCCGTGGCTGCCTGACGCGGGCTGGCGTGGCCGCCCACTACACTCCTCGGGTCGGTTGGCCGGAGTGGTGGAATTGGCAGACACGCGGGATTTAGGTTCCCGTACCCACTGGGTGTGAGGGTTCAAGTCCCTTCTCCGGCACGCAGGTAACATGACTCTGACAAGGCTATATGCCGAGACTGCCGGGCTTCCGGTTAGGTCTGCACAACATCTGCACAACAATCGGTCATTCCTGATGGCCTCGTGTGCCCCTTGGGCCACCTTTGGTGACTCGCCAGCCCTCTGGGGAGGCTGCCCCAGCGATCAGCGTTTTCCAAACGGAAGCGTCGGCTAGGTGGGGGCGCTAGTCGGCGAACTCGGCGCGCAACTCATCACTCACCCATGTCACGAACAGCGGTCGAGCCTCGTTGGTGTGCCGCTCGCCCCGCAGGTGGTTCTCCTGGCCCAGGAAGTTGATCATGTTCCGCACGGCCGTCTCGTCGAGGTCGACGGCCGCGGCGATGCCCTGTGCGGAAGGACTGTGGCCGGCGTCCAGCTGGGCGATGACTTCGCGGACCACGCGGGATAGCTGGTCTTCGGGGTCGGTCGCTGCGTCGGTGGCGGGGTCGGTCATGAGGCTCCTTTGGCGTCCTTGCTGGTGACTGTGACGGTATCGCCATCGTGTGCGTGGTGCTGCCGATCTGGTGCTGTCGGCTCCTCGGCGTGCTGCACTCTGGTGCTCTTTCGATGGGTGTTGGTTGGCGGGCACGATGTCGTCCATGGCGACTCTTGACGTGCTGACTGCCCGACTTCCGGTCGACGAGGTCGGGCGCCCCGCAGCTGACACGGCACCTGTGGCGCGGTGGGCGAAGGCGGTCGACTTGTGCCGGGCGGGCCTCCTGTTGGACGGGTACAGCCCGTCGACGGTGGAGCGGGTGTGCAAGCAGGTGGCCCGGTTCGGCCGGGAGTGCGGGTGGGCGCCGTGGGACGTGGACGCCGCCACGGTGGCCGGCTGGCTGGACCGCCTCGAGTGCAGCACGAGGCAGGGTTACGTGTACCGGACGTCGTTGAGGACGTTCTACCGGTGGGCGCTGCGGACGGGGCGGGTGCGGGTGGATCCGACCGCGGAGACGTCGCGGTTGGCGAGCGAGCGGCTCGCGCCGGACGCCTGGCACGCCGCGATCGAGGCGTACACCCGGCACCTGGCGGCGCAGCAGCTGACCGTGCAGACAATCCGTCTGCGCCGCTACCAGCTGGTGCGACTTGCCGACGAGCTCCCGGCGTGCGGGCCGTGGGACGTCACCACCACGGACCTGGTCGAGTGGCTGGCCGGGCATCGGTGGGCGCGCGGGACGACGTACAGCTACCGGGCGGTGTTGCGGTCGTTCTACGGCTGGGCTCGCGACGCCGGCCTGGTCGAGACGGATCCGGCGGCGGCGCTGCCGTCGGTTCGGCTCGCGCCGAAGATGGCCCGGCCGGCACCCGAGGCGAGCTACCGGGAGGCGACCAGGAAGGCCGCTACCGAGGCTGAGCGGCTCATGCTGCGGCTCGCACACGACCTCGGGCTGCGGGCCGGCGAGATTTGCCGGGTTCACACCGAGGACGTTCAGCCGGGGATCGAGGACGCCGGCTTCTGGCTTCAGGTCGTGGGGAAGGGCGACCGGGTCCGGTACCTTCCGCTGCCGGATGACCTGGCACGGGGGCTGCAGACGCTGCCTGCGGGCTGGGTGTTCCCCGGACGCGGGCCGGACGGCCACCAGGCTCGCGCCACAGTGACACGGAAGCTGTCCCGGTTGCTGCCCGACCAGTGGACGGCGCACACGCTGCGGCACAGCTTCGCGACCCGCGCATATGGCGTCGATCACGACGTGTTCACGGTGCAGCGGCTCCTCGGCCACGCCCGATCGGAGACGACGCAGATCTACGTGCAGGTGCCCGAATCGCGGATGCGCGCCCTGGTCAGTGCGGCTGCCGGCTGCTCCCAACCGTGACCTATCCGGTCTGGGCGTGGGCGGAGCGTCCGAGGATCCTCTTGGCGTCGGCGAGGTAGTACAGGCCGCGTCCGTGCGGGTCGGTGCCGGCCCGGGTGATCAGGCCGCGGTGTTTCCAGGTGCGGATCGTGCCCGGGCTCATCTGCAGCACGGCGCCGATGGCGCGGGCGGTCATGGGTGGTTGCCGCCGTCCCAAGTCTCCGAGCCCGGTCCGCGGGGTGTAGTCGCGTCCGCAGCCGGGGCACTTCCACCAGGTGGCTTCGTCTTGGGGTTCGAGGTGTTGTCGGCAGTCGGCGCACCGGGGCCGGAATGGTCGCTTCCCGGTCACGGCCTGGTCGAGCTGGTCGGCGATCACGAACAGGTCGCGGGCCAGGATCGGGGCCCAGCCCTGGGCCAGGATGAACGGGAGCAGCTGGGCGAGCCAGCGGCTGGCCTCCTCGATCGTGGCGGCCGGGCTGGCCGGTGTCGGCGGGGTCATGGATCGGGCCCGCATCGCCTCCTCGACCACCCGCTGCCACCAGGCGAGCGCGGGCCGGACGCCCAACCTGGCGATGACCGGTCGGCCGCGCGGGTTCAGCTGGTCGGCGCCGGTCTTCCAGGTGTCGTCCTGCAGATGCACGACGGCCAGGTTGACCAAGGCACGGCTCCCGAACCGGTGCGTCAGCGGCGCGTCGTTCGGCTCTCCCTGGTCGGATCGGCTGGCGGGGTCGCCCGGATCCGGCAGCCGTCCGAACAGTGCCGCGATCGAGCCGACATCTGCCGGGTCGAGAATCAGGCGCAGCCGCTCCACCTCCTCTGCGGTGAGCGGCTGCAGCGGCTTCACTGAGCGGTTACCTGGGCCAGTCGTTGCCGGGCGGTGGAGAGCAGCTGGCCCAGCGCGAGGAGGTCGTCGGTGCCGAAGCTCGGATTCTCCTCGAGGCCGCCCAGCCAGACGCGCGTGCGGCCCGGTGTCGCGGTGCCGTCCTCGTCGAGCTCGTCGACCCGGGAGAGCTCGGCGACCACCTGGCGGCCGTCAGCCAGGGTCGCGAGCCCGATGCCGGCCTGGTGTGTCCAGGTGCCGACGAGCTCGGCGGCGTCGCCGGACGGATCGTGGGCAGGGTCGGCGCGCTGGTCGCACCAGGATGGGCAGGTCGTGGTCATGCGGCCCATGGTGCCCGGGCGTCTCGATCCACGAAAGTGCACCGCAGTGCATCACGCTGAGAGGGCCGAGGTTGCCCGCTGAGCGTCCGGGCCGTGATCCCGGCGGTAGACACGCGGCCATCGGTCCCGGACAGCCACCGGACAGCCTCGCCAGCCCTCTGCCCATTCCACGATCTACTCCTCGCCGAGCTGGGCGCGCAGCGCTGCCAGTCGCTCCTCGTCGGTCGCCGGCTCGGCGGGAGCCTCGTCCGGGGCGGCAGGCTCGGGCGCTGCCCGCTCCTTCGCCCTGCGGGCTCGGGAGCGCGGCGTGAGGCCGAGCTCCTCGCTCAGCCGCAGGTAGTGGGCAGCCGACACGTTGTCGAGGGAGCCGCCAGCGTCCACACCGCCCCGGCCGGCCAGCCGGTCCAGCCGGTCAGCCGCGGCGCGCAGCGCCTCCACCGCGCCGGCGTCCGCCTCCGTCAGCCACGGCGCCGCCGCGGTCAATGCCTTCTCGGTCGCCTGCCGGATCGGGCCGCGCCTCGGACGCCGAGCGGCCTCACGCAGGCGGTCACGCCGCTCCATCAGCCGCAACGCCAGCTCGGCCGCCTTCACGTCGCCAGCTGCCGCCTTCGGCGCCAGGCCCACCAGCGCCGCGTCGATCCACGCCACATCACCGGCAGCCACACTCAACGCCCCCTCACTCACGCCCGGACGGGGCGCCTGCCGGCCGATCCCAGCCAGCAGGCGCCCCGCATCCCGGAAGGACTCCACCAGGACGGCGCCGCATCACCACGGCGCCGGCCCCCAACCTGGCCCGCCGGAACAGGACGGCGAGCCAGGCCCTGCGCCGCCCCCCAGCGACGCAAGCACAACGGCGACCCCACAGCCGCCAGAAAATCCAGCGATCGACCAGCCGCCACTCCCCGCACGCGGCCGTCATGTCCCCCCGGGCCCCTGAAAACCACTGGTGGGGGGTCGTGCGCGCGCGAGAACGGCCAGGAACCGGGAAGAACGCGCCGGGGCGGTTCATCGCGTCGCGGGGGTCGGGATCTGGCCGGTTTCGAGGATCCGGCGGGCTCTGATCGCGGTTTCGGCCAGGTCGACCAGGTCGGCCAGCCGGGCCCCGCGCTCAGCCGCTGCCGCGTAGACGGCTCGGCCCTCGACGAGCGCGGCCAGAGCTGCCTCCGCGTCCGGGCGCGGGATCTCGCGTCCCGACTCGGTTCGTTCCTCGCGCCGGCGGCCGCGGCTGCGGTGGCCGCTGACGACCGCGGACGGCGAGACCTGCACGGTCTGGTCCCACAGGTGCACCCCGTGGCGGAGGCGGATCACGGCGAAGTCGACGGACTTCGTCAGCCGGGCCCCGGCGTCCGAAGCGCTCGGACGGTCGAGGAACACGCGCAGCCCGGAGTCGAGGCACGACCATGCACCCTCGGCGGCACGCGGGCCGGCGAGGTGTGTGGTCGTGCGCTCGAGCTTCACTTGGTCAGGCCTGGGCGTGGGCGTGGCGGGTCGTCCCCAACCAGGCAGTCGGATACTCGCCGGGCCCCTCGGCGCCGATCGCGTCGTTGAGTTTGTCGAACGCGTCGCCGGCAGCGCCGCGGAGTGCCGCCGCGTCCTCCTCGGTGACGCCATCGCCGGCGGCCGCCGCGGCGTCGAACTTGTCGATCGCGTCGGCGAGCGTGCTCCGTGCCTCGGCCGCGGCGGCGGCGATCGGGTCGGCACCCTCACCGGGCGCCGCGCCCTTGATGGGAGGGCGCGGCTTGAGGTTGGACAGGGCGCCGCGGCGGCGGCCGGGGTACTTGTTCGTAGGCATGATGATGTCTCCTTCGGTTGGTTCGGTTCAGAGGGTCGGGAAGGGTTGACCGGCCGGCACTTGCTGCCGGATCGGCTCGCCAACCTCCGCGTCGAAGGGCACGAAGCTGTTCCGAATCGAGTCGGCGGCCGCAGCGATGATCTGCCTGGCGACGGTGAGCGAGTTCAACCGCAGTTCGCCGATGCGCGCCCAGCCGCCAAGGGGGTCGAGGCCGGACGGGGGCAGCATCCGACCTCGGGCCGCGGCGTCGACGTCACCCTCCGACGGGACGAAGAACGCCATGACGAGCGCGAACTCTGGAATTCCCACAAGGTCGGCGGGGTCGAACGGCGCGACCACGTACAGCACATCGTGAGTCCAGCGGTCGAGCGAGGCGAGCATGGCAGCGGCGTCCCGGCCGTCGCGGTACGCCAAGAGCGCATCCGGCTCGGCCTCGAGCAGAGCTTCGGCGGTCAGGCTGGCCGGGACGAGCTCGCTGTAACGGCCCACCGCGGCGAACGTGCCGGCCAGGCCAGGCCGCATGCTGGCGATGATCTCGTCGAGGCCTCCCTCGCGCAGCCGGCGCAGCAGCCAGTCCAGGACGAACGAGTCCGCGGTGTTGTGGATCTCGGCCATGGCGGTGCGCCTGGTCGTGGCGTCGATCACGTCGTCGAGCAAGGCCTCCGCGTCCTCGACCGTCGCGACCTGCAGAATCCCAGCCTCCAAGACCTGACGAGGGTCTCGGCCGCCGGCTCGACCGACCAGGTCCAGCGCGGCCAGGGCTGCGGTGACATCGGCAGGGATCGTGGCGCCAAGCTCCTCGGCGTCGGCGAGCAGGCGGCGCACTTTCGGCCAAGTCTGGAAGATGCTTCCCATCAGTCTTTACTCCTCGTTGGTGCGGCGGAAGGCAGCGCGCTCGCGAACGGCGGCGGCAGGGATCAGCCAGTCGCGGCCGTGGCGTACGCCGCCGAGTTCCGGTGCGATCCGGGCGGCTGAGCGGCGACTCACACCGAGCGCCCGGGCCGCTTCCCTGGTGGTCATGGCCGAATCCTGCGCCTCGGCCGCGCGGTCGTTGTCCGCATGCGGACGCGCCGGCAGCACCAGAAGCGCGGCGAGCTCGTCGAGGCCGCGGTGGGGCGGCCGGCCGGCGTCCGCACGCTGACGTCTGGCCTGGTCGACCAGCTGGCGGTTGAGCTCGAGCAACTCACCGGCCAGGACAACCACCGTCCCGTCGAACCGCGCCGAGCCGTTCATGGGGTCCCCATGTCGGTCGTGGTGCCCATGAGGTCCGCCACGTCCGGCCCGACCATCTGGCCCTCGCTGACGTCCTCGAGCTCCTCCTCTGCACGCCGGCGTGAGCCCCGATCGACACCGCCCCACACCCCGAAGTCGGCGCCCAGCTCCCGGCCCGCCGCCCGGCACAGCGTCAGGTGCGGGCAGGCACACACGCACTCCACCGCGGCGTCGAATCGGTCGGCCGGGCTCTCGCTCAGCCACTCCTTCCGACCCCAGCAAGGCGGCTGGGTGGCCCGGATCGCGTCGACCAGGGCGACGAAGGCGGGCGGGGCGGCCAGGATCCGCGGCACCGCGCCGCCAGGGTTCACCACGACCGCCTCCGCAGCCACCGAGGCCGCGCGAACCACGTCGCGCCCGCCTTGTCGGCAGCCCGTCCGCTGTGGATTGCGACGTCGAGCGGGTTCGGCCACTCGTCCGGGTCGATCTCGTCGCCAGCGGCGATGATCGCGGCGACCTCGGCCTGAGCGACCACCTGGGCAGCGACCGCTCGGTCATGCCGGGCGGCCAAGACTTCGGCACGCTCCCACGCCGCGTCCGGGAGCAACAGCAGAGTCCGGTGAATGGCCGGCGGCAACTCATAGCCGACATCGGCCAGGGCCAACGTGCCCAGCGCGACCAGGCAATCGAGGTTCAACGGCACGACCCGCTGCGGCGCGATCGGGGGCGGCTGGGCCAGGACCGCGTCCCGCAGCGCCGCAATCCGCCCGCGGCTCGGGCTGTCGTAGCTCACCGCGACCCCCTCGGGGTGAAGGTGTGGCGCGCGTCGGGCGGCACCTTCTCGGCGTTCTGGCGGCATGTGATCTCCGGATGCGAGCAGATGACGCACCGGGGCCCGGCGGCCACGGTCGCAGGATCCGGCGCGGGCCTGAACCGCCGCTGACGGATCGCGGCCGGTGCGGCCGCTCCCGGATCGGCCGCGGCCCGCAGGCCAGCCACGACGACCCGCTCGAGGTCGGCGCCGTCCGCGTCGATCGCGGCACGCATCACGCCCTCGACGGCCGCGGCCGGCCAGTCCTTCCCGGACTCGACGGCCCTGGCCGCCACCAGCTGAGCGGCCGCGGCGATCGTCACCCAGCTGGTCATTCGTCGTCCTCGCCTTCGATCTCGATCACGCCCTCGAGGCCGCCACGGACGACCTCGCCCGCCCAGGGCGGCCCGGCCTCCTCGACGGCGTCCCTGGCGAACGCTCGGGCGGTCGCCCTGGCGAACAGGTCATCGGTTTCGCGCTGACGTTGGCTGATCGCCGGCGGCGCGATCGCCGCGACGTCGTCCTCCCAGCGCTCCCCGTTCAACCAGGTTGACGGGTGCGGGCAGTACTGGCCGGCCCGGACGAGGACGTCGTGCTGTTCCTCGACGGCGCGGAGAAGCGCACCGGCACTGACCTTGCGCCGCGCCCCTTCGTACGCCTTCCGGGCTTGCCCCTTGCCCACCCGCCGCGGCCACACTCGCCACCAGGCGGCGAACTCGGCGTCCAAGCTGGCCGACGACGTGCCGCGGCTCCGGTGGCTGTTGCGCGTCGACACGAGTTCGAGCGCGTTGGCGGAGATAGACACTCCGTCAGGAGTGTCTATAGGTAGAGGTAAAGGAAGAGGTGGGTCCGGAGTTCCGGACGGTTGTCTGGACGGTTCTCCGGACGGTTCGGGTGTCTGGCCTGGTTGCGAGCTGTCCGGAGGCTCGGACGGTTCAGCGTCCAGGGATCCGTCCGGAACCTCGGACGGCTCAGCCACATGGCCTTCCTGCGAGCCGTCCGGAGCTTCGGACGGCTCAGTGGTCGGTTCAGCCATCCCGCCGGGCACGATCCGGTAGCCGACCTGGCCGCCCCAGTGCACCCCTGGCGGGATCGGCCGGCCCTTCGCGTCGACACGCTGCAGCAGGCCAGGCCGCACCCCCGGAACCGGCGCCGTGAGTGAGGCGATCAGCTCGAACGTCCTCGACCGGCTCAACCCGCACCAGGACGAGAGCGCGGCAACCGGGGCCCTCGACGTGTCCCTGAACGCGTCGGCGGCGATCACGAACAGCAGCAACCGCTCAGCCGATGTCGTCCAGGCGTCCGGGAGCCCGGCGACGATCGCGACGCTCGGTCGTCGCGAGTCGACCTCGAGGGGCGCAGCGGTCCCGGGCTCCCTCGATGTCCGCGGACGCCGTCCTCGAGGTCTCCCCTCGACCCCGTCGAGCGGAGGGTGATCGGGCGTGCTGGTGCCGGGCATGGTCTGCCTTCCGTTCGGCAGTCGGCCGTCACTGTCCGTCAGCGGCGAGGCGGTCGAGCTCGTCCAGGTCGATCCTGATCAGCTTCGAGCCGGGCAGTTGGAACCCGGTGAGCGTTCCGTTGGCGACGAGCTTCCTGATCAACCGGTGCCCGACGCCGTAGTAGATGGCGGCGGCGTCGATCGAGGCGTACCGGCGACCGGCTCCCGCACGGTTGTCGGCGATGGCGCCCTTGCGTGAGCGTCGCGCGAGATCGGTGTTGTTCATGGCGCTTCTTCCTCCCTCTATTGCCCGTTTGAACGTGTCGGGCAATGGGGACACTAAACGCCCATGTGGTGACGCAAAAGAGCACCCTATGGTGCATCTGCACCGTGGTGCATCAGGACCGAAATGAGCCGTATTTGTGGATATCCCACAATGCACCTGAGTGCACTATTCCGAAGGGTGGTCAAGGGCAACGATGCAGCTAATAGTTCACCCTGGCTAGGTGTTACAGTCCGGCCGCTTCCGATTTTCCGACCGCTTCGGAGGCGGCTCGCTGACAGTTCGAGAGTGGCGCGATTTGTACGGCCGGGAATGAGCTCTTGTGGTCGAGGTGGCCGATACTGCGTCGACACCGCATGCCAGGTCTCGGGGTCAAGTCAGCGGGTGTGCGGCTCGGCCGGGGTGTTCTGGTCGGCGAGCTGGGCGCGGAGCTGGACGTTTTCGCGTGCCTGGTCGGCGATGATCTGGCGCAACTCGTCGACGAGCTCGGCGAGTTCCCGGACGGCGGCGGCCGCTGGGTCCGCGGCCGCCGGGGTCTCCGGTTCGGGGACTGCGATCTTCGATAGGGCGGCGGCGACCTGGGCGTCCCGCCCGGCGGCGCTGTGCTGGTAGATCATCGCCATTGCCGGCGTCGTGTGGCCTGCCCGGTCCATCAGCTCGCGCGTGGTGGCGCCGGCTTGCGCGGCCAAGGTAAGTCCGGTGTGTCGGAGGTCGTGGAACCGGAGGTCGTCCCGGCCGGCGGCCCTCCGCGCCTTGTACCACCACCGGGTGAAGGTGCCTTGGCGGAGGTAGCCGCCGCCGGGGGCGGGGAACAGCAGCGCGTCCGGGTCGACCCCGGCGACGTGGTCGGCTAGGTGGCCGGCGATCGCGGCGAGGAGGTGGGGCGGGATCGTCACGTTCCGGTCGCCGGCCTCGGTCTTCGTACGGGCGTTGTGGACAGCGCCAGCGGTGAAGGTGACGCCGCGGCGAACCAACAGGACGCCGCTGGTCAGCTTCCCGTCCTTGCCGGAGGTGAGGCGAACGTCCTTGCGGCGCAGCTCGGCCAGTTCGCCGAACCGGAGGGCGCACCAGGCGCCAAGGTCGATCATGGTCCGGTACTGCTCCGGAGTCGCTTCCCGGATCGCGTCGAGTTGCTCGAGGGTGGCGGGCTCGATGTCGTCGCTCGCGGTACGGCGCTTGCGTCGTAGCGCCCCCTCGACCTGGCAGGGGCTCGAGGTCACCGCCGGCAGATTACGGTCCTTCACTGCCGCGTTGCAGATGGTGCCCAGCAGGGCGTAGGCCTTCGCGCGTTGCCGGGGCCGGTCTGTGCCCATCCGGCGCCACCACCGGTCCACCGTGTCCGGCGAGATCTTCACCAGGGGAAGTGCGCCGAACGCGGGGATCAGGTGCAGGTCGAGCAAGGTCCGGTAGTCGCGGCCGGTCAGGGGAGCGAGGGGACGTGCCCCGGCCGGGTCGGTGCGTCGCGCCATCCACGCGGCCGCGTACTCGGCGAACGTCGTGCCGGCCGCCTTCTGTTCGGCCTCGGCGGCAGCTCGTTCGGTCTCCCGGATCGCTTCCCGCTCGGCGGGTGCCGTCCAGGCGTCGAGGTCGAGGAGACGCCGCTCAGCGGCGAGCCAAGCCCGCGCCTGGTCCTCGCTCGCGAACGTGCCGGGAGCCTTGTGGAGCTGCCCGCGAACGGTGTAGCCGGCCGACCAGCGGCCGGAACGTTCCTGTCGTGCCCGTCCCCAGCTGCGTCGTGCGCTGCCCTTCGCCCTCGTTGCCATGCCCCGTCCCCCTCAATCTTGCACAACATATGCACAACATCGTAGGGCACGGGTGGGCACGAAGTGTCATCATTTGACCGCTGGCTAGGAGTGATTCCGGAGGTGGCAACGGGGTGGGAGAGGATTCAAGTCCCTTCTCCGGCACTCGACAACTGGCCCTTGACCAGGTGTTGCGGCGTCAGGCTCTCGCCCGATGGCCCGACCTGCAACAACGCTGACTATTCGTAGTGCGTCCACATGCGCAGGACGTGGACGACGTGCTCGTCGGGGAGGACCTCGTAGACCAGGCGGTGCTGGATGTTGATCCGTCGGGAGTAGCAGCCGGCGAGATCGCCGACCAGCTTCTCGTACCGCGGCGGGTTCGCGAACGGGTCGGCGGCGATGAGGTCCAGAAGTTCCTGGGCCTTGCGTTTCAACCCGGACGCGGCGAGTTTCTGGGCGTCCTTCTGGGCTGCCCGGGAGTACACCAGCCGCCATCCTGTCACCATTCGAGACTGTCCGAGCCCGCCTCTATGCCGTCGGCGCGGGCCTGCCGGATCGACTCAGTGAAGCCGGGAACCCCGGCCAGGAACAGGCTCTCCTGGATCGCGCGCCAGTCGTCCTCGCCGATCAGAACGGCATTGCCGCGCTGCCCGGTGATCGTCAACGGCTCAGACTCCTCGTTCACCTGATCGATCAGCCGGTACAGGTTCGCCCTCGCTGACGTCGCGCTCACCGCAGTCATGCCTCACCACCTCCAGCAAAAGCGTACGTTATTACGTACGTGTGGCCAAGGTCTCGCAAGCGTTCTCTGGGCGGCTGAGGCGGTCGCGCAGGACTCAGTGTGAATTCGTCCACCAAACATGGTGTACGAATTCACAGCAAAGCGAGGGGAGTGACCAGTCTCCTGCCGGTGGCGTTAGCGTGTTGCGGTGCGAGAGCTGATCGGGTTCCAGGCCTCCATCGAGTGGCTGGGTGAGCGGGTCCTTTCGCTGCGCGATGTCTGGCCCGAGGGACGGCTGCGCGCCGTGGTCGTCGGGCTCGGGCAGTCACCGCTGAGCGTCGAGGCCGGGCACCGTTACCAGGGCGGCCAGGACGTCAACATGCGGCGGCTCGCGCGGGCCGGCCTCTTCGCCGAGACGGACGGTGGCATCTGGGAGCCGACGGCGCTGGACGCGGGCGTCGGGTTCACCGATCTCGTCCGTCGGCCCATCGGCCCGGTCTCGATGGCGGACCTCCGCCACGGCGCCCCGCTCCTGCGCGCCACCCTGGCCGCCCGCGAGCCCGACCTGACCATCTGCATGAGCAAGGAGCCGGCGGTCGCGATCTTCGGCGAGGAGTACCCGCCGGGCGTCCTGCCCGTCCGGACGGCGTGGGGCGGCCACATCTTCCGGATGCCCCTGGTCAACCTCCCGGCCGGACGCATGGCCGCCGTCATGCAGCAACTCGGCGCGCTCCTGGCGTCCTGATCCGGTTCACCCGCGCGGTCAGTCCTGGCCCTGAGGGGGCATCGCGCACGCGGGCGTCCCGCCCGGCAGGCGGTGCCGGTTCGCTGCGACGAGACGGTAGACGCCGGCGGCGAGGACGCGGACCAGCGGGAGCTCGAGGATCCTCCCCGCGACGACGTACGGGCCGCCGGAATGGACCAGCCACGCCGCGACCGCTGTCGCCCCTCCCGCGCGGCTGCCATCGGGCCGGACCCAGACCACCTCGCGTTGCACCTGCGCGGTCGTGATCCCCAGCCCGGCCAGGTCGACGTACTGCCACGGCGACAGTCTCACGCTCCGTCGCCCGCCACGATCCAGGTGCCTGGCCAGCTGGGCGACGCTCGTGGTGCAGAAGGCGCAGTCCCCGTCGAACAGGAGCAACGGTGCCTCGCCGACGGTGTCCACACCATCACGCTACCGAGGTCGCCCAGCGACGTCGATCGCCTACCGGTGCGGGATGGTCGAGCCCCGGATCACCAGCCGGACCGGCAGGTGGGTCACCCCACGCGCAGGCCGGTCGGCGTCGTCCATCGCGCGGAACAGGCTGCGCGCCGACTCCCTGCCGAGGTCCTGGAGGTTCGCGTCGATGCTCGTCAGCTCCGGACGCGAGTTCGTGGTGAGCACCTCCCAGTTGTCGTAGCCGATCACGGCGACGTCCTCGGGGACGCGGCGGCCGAGGTCGCGCAGGGTCTCCAGGACGCCGCGCGCGATCTGGTCCGAGCCGCACGCGAACGCGTCCACGTCGGGATGGCGCTCGAGCAGCATCGCCGCCGCGTCGCGTCCCCAGCGCTCGGACCACTCGGAGAACATCATCTCGCCCTGCAGTTCCAGGCCCGCCTCGGCCAGAGCTGAGCGGACGCCGCGCGCCCGGTCCTGTGCGGCCGCGTACGCGGGATCGCCCGTGATGTGCGCGATCCGGCTCCGTCCGCAGGCGAGCAGGTGCTCGACCGCGAGCCGTCCCCCCGCCTCGTTGTCGGGGGTGAGGGAGAGGTCCCCCGGGTCCTCGGACGGCGCGTACGCGTACACGACGGGGACGGGCAGGTGGTGGCCGAGCGTCGGACGGGGGTCGGTCTGGCGGCCCACGACGATGATCCCGTCCACCCGCCGGTTCAGCAGCGCCTTGATGTGGTGCTGTTCGCGGATGTGGTCGCCGCGCGCGTCACAGAGGAACACGTTCACCTGGCCGGCACCGAAGGCGTCCTCCGCCCCCATCAGGATCGGGATGACGAACCGCCCCTCGAGGTCGCTGGTGAGCAGGCCGACCGTTCCGGTCCGGCCGGCGAGCAGGCTCCGGGCGAGCTGGTTCGGCGTGAACCCGATCTGCTCTGCCGCGTCGAGGACGCGCTGGCGGGTCGCACCCGCGACGTCGCCGCGGCCGTTCATCGCCTTCGACGCGGTCGACAGCGACACCCCTGCCAGCCGGGCCACCTCGCTCAGCGTGGCCGGGTACCCGGGCGCCGAATGGTTCCCGTTCATCGCCGTTCCCTTTCGTCAACTTTCCGAAACTGCTGCCCACTGCGAACCGCTTGACGCTCACGCTACAGCGTCAGTACTTTTCTCGAAAAGGGTTTCGGAGATTTCGGGCACGCGCCCGTCCAGAGCCCGCAACGGGGCGCCGCCGGGGCGGCCCCGCTCAAGGACGAGCAAGGAGCGTCAGGCACATGGGGATTTTCAGGAATCGGAGGGTCCGGTCGTTGATCGGACTCGCCGCGGCCGGCGCGATGGCGCTGGGCCTTGCCGCCTGCTCGGGGAGCGCGCCGACGGCGACGTCCGCCGCGCCCTCGGTCAGCGCGGACGGAACGGATGACGGGACCACGCTGACCCTGTGGACGCGTGCCCCGCTGGAGAAGCAGGCGAAACTGCTCGTGGCCGCCTACAACGCGTCCCACAAGAACCAGGTCGAACTGACCGTCGTGCCCAACGACGACTACGTGGCCAAGGTCGGCGCGGCCGCCGGCTCGGGCAGCCTCCCCGACCTGTTCGCCGCCGACATCGTCTACGTCCCGAACTGGGTGAAGCAGGGCCTCTTCCAGGACATCAGCGCCAACATCGACAGCCTGTCCTTCAAGGACTCGATCAACAAGGGCCACCTCGCCGCGGGCACGTCCGAGGGCAAGGAGTACGTGCTGCCGTTCGTGCTCGACCTGTCGATGCTGTTCTGGAACAAGGAGCTGTTCAAGGAGGCCGGGCTCGACCCCGACAAGGCCCCCGCGACCATGGACGAGTACGTCGCTGCGGCCAAGAAGATCCAGGCCCTCAACAAGCCCGGCGTCTACGGCACCGCGACCGGCCTCAACTGCGGCGGCTGCCTCGTGTTCACCTGGTTCCCCAGCATCTGGGCCTCCGGTGACCAGGTGATGAGCGCCGACGGCACCCAGTCGCTCCTGGCTGGCGACAACGCCAAGAAGATCTACGACGACTGGGCCGACATGTGGAAGTCCGGCGCGGTGCTGCCGTCGTCCAAGGACGAGGCCGGCCCGACCTGGACCGCCGGCTTCACCTCCGGCAAGGTCGGCCTCATGCTGTACCCGGCCACCCTGCTGTCCTCCACCCCGTTCGACGTCGGCGTCGCCGGCATCCCGGGCGTCAGCGGCGGCGCGTCCACGTTCGTCGGCGGCGACGGCATCGGCATCTCGAAGGATTCCAAGAAGGCCGCGCAGGCCTGGAACTTCCTGAACTGGATGATGAGCGAGGACGCCCAGGTCCAGGTGCTGGCCAAGGACAACGACGTGGTCTCCCGCAGTGACCTGGCCAACAACGAGTACTCCTCGAAGGACCCGCGGCTGATCACCATCAACGAGGTGGCCGGCAAGGGCGACACCCCGGTGGCGCTCAACTTCCAGCAGGCCTTCAACGCGGTCGGCAGCCCGTGGGTGACCATGGTGCGCAACCAGGTGCTCAACCAGGCCAACACCGTGGATAAGGACAACGACCAGATCACGGCCATCCTCGGCCAACAGTGATCATGATGCTGCCGGACGCCAGCCCCCGGCGTCCGGCAGCACCGGTCGTCCACTCCTGAAAGAGGTACTCCCATGTCGGCACCCGCGGCGCTCGCGCGCGCCAACCGGACGGGCACGGCCGCCGGCCCGCGCCGACACCGGCGACGCTCGTGGGTGGGCGGGCTGTACGCCCTGCCCAACGCGGTCTTCCTGGTCGGCCTGTTCGTCCTGCCGCTGCTGCTGGTCGTGCAGATGTCGGCCTCCAAGTGGCCGTTGCTGGCCGGCAACCAGGGCTGGAACTTCCCCGCGAACTACGTGAAGGCGGTCAACCACCGGCTCTTCGCCGACTCGGTGGTGTTCACGCTGAAGTACACCGTGCTGGCCACCGTCCTGCTGATCGGGATCGGGCTGGGACTGGGCCTGCTGGTCCAGGAGACCAGCCGCTGGAAGGGCTTCCTGCGGACGTCCTTCCTGCTGCCCAGCGCGCTCGGGCTGGCCTCGGCGTCGCTGCTGTTCTACGTGCTGTACTCGCCGATCGCCGGCCCGTTCGCAGACGTCATGCAGCGGACCGGGTTCAGCTTCCTCGGCACCCCGAACGCGGCGTTGCTGTCGACGACGTTCCTGATCGTGTGGCGTTTCGCCGGGTTCTACATGCTGCTGATGCTCGTCGGGCTCCAGGGCATCCCGATGGACGTCTTCGAGTCCGCGCGGGTGGACGGGGCGTCCCGCTGGCAGGTGTTCCGGTTCATCACCATCCCGCTGCTGCGTCCGACCCTGGCGCTGACCACGGTGATGTGCGTGACCGGCTCGCTGCTGGCCTTCGAGCAGTTCTACATCCTGACCAAGGGCGGCCCCGACAACTCGACGATCACCGTCGTCGAGCTGATCTACTCGATGGCCTTCCAGGGCATGAACGACCTCGGCGTCGCCGGCGCGCTGTCGGTGATCGTCCTGCTCGCGCTGGTGGCGATCAATGTCGTCCAGCTGCGCGCCTTCAACACCGGTGGGGACGAGTGAACGCCATGACCACGACCACGCTCGCGCCGACCCCCGCCCGCCGCGGCTCGGGGACGTCCCTGGCCGGCATCGCGCTGCGCACGCCCTACTACGTCGTCACCGGCGGCCTGGCGATTCTGTTCCTGTTCCCGCTGGTGTGGACGGCGGTCGCGTCCGTCTCGCCGCGCGCGGGCACCGCCCAGGCCGACGGCTTCGGCTTCGCGAACTACGTGACGCTGGCGAACTACCAGGCCGGGATCTGGGTGTACCTGTTCAACTCCGCCTTTGTCGCGCTGCTGACCGTGCTGCTCACCCTGCTGGTCTCGACCCTGTCCGGGTACGCGTTCGCGCGGTTCAGCTTCCCGGGCAAGAACCTGCTGTTCATGGGGACGCTGGCGATCCTGATGGTGCCCTACGCGACCCTGCTGATCCCGCTGTACGTGCTGCTGACCCGGGTCGGCCTGCAGAACTCGCTGGTCGGGGTCGCGCTGGTGCTGACGATGTTCCAGCTGCCGTTCTCGGTGTTCATGATGCGGATCTCGTTCGAGGCCGTTCCCAGGGAGCTGGACGAGGCCGCGCTCGTCGACGGTTGCTCCTCGGGCGCCGTGCTCGTCCGGGTGCTGCTACCGGCCGTGAAGCCGGGCCTGATCACCGTCGGGCTGTTCGCGTTCCTGGCGGCCTGGAACGACTTCATGGCGCCGCTGATCCTGATCAACGACACGAACAAGATGACGCTCCCGCTGGCGGTCTCGAACCTCCGCGTCCAGGTGCAGGGGATCATCGACTACGGCGCCACCGAGGCCGGCGTGGTCATCCTCGCCGTGCCCTGCTGCATCCTCTTCCTCCTGCTCCAACGACACTACGTGCGCGGGTTCATGTCCGGCGCGCTGAAGGGCTGACCATGCCGATCACCCGCGTCCCTGCTGCGCCCGTGTGCCCGAGCACGGGACGACTGCGTCCGCTCGGCACCGACGAGGTGCGGATCACCGGTGGGTTCTGGGCCGAACGCCAGCGGACCAACGCGTCCGCCACCTTGCCGCACATCTTCGCGTGGCTGGAGCGCGAGGGCTGGCTGGGCAACTTCGACCTCGCCGCCCGGGGCGGTCTGCCGGACGGCCGCCGAGGCAGGGAGTTCTCCGATTCGGAGATCTACAAGTACCTCGAGGCGTCGGCCTGGCAGCTGGGGAACGAGCCGGACGCGGCGCTGGAGGAGCGGTTCCGCGCCACCGTCGCCCGCGTCGCGGCCGCGCAGGAGCCCGACGGCTACCTGAACACCCGGTTCGGCCGGCCCGGGCAGGGCGCCCGGTGGTCGGAACTGGCGATGGGACACGAGCTGTACTGCCTGGGCCACCTGTTCCAGGCCGCGGTGGCGCGCGGGCGCACCGCGCCGGGCGCCGACGACGGGTTGCTCGGCGTGGCCGTCCGCGCGGCCGACCTGGTCTGCGACGTGTTCGGGGAGGGCGGGATCGCCGCGGTGTGCGGCCACGCCGAGGTCGAGGTCGGACTGGCCGAGTTGGGCCGGCTGACCGGCGAGGCGCGCTACGTCGAGCAAGCCCGGCTGTTCGTCGAGCGCCGTGGCCACGGCACGCTGCCGGACCACGAGTGGGGCCGCGCCTACTACCAGGACGACATCCCCGTCCGTGAGGCCGAGGTGCTGCGCGGGCACGCCGTCCGGGCGAACTACCTCTCCGCCGGCGCGGTGGACGTGGCCGTCGAGACCGGGGACGCGGACCTGCTGGCCGCGCTGCGCCGGCAGTGGGCCCGCACCCAGTCGCGGCGCACCTACCTCACCGGTGGGCAGGGCTCGCACTACCAGGACGAGGCGTTCGGCGAGGACTGGGAGCTGCCGTCCGACCGGGCCTATGCGGAGACCTGCGCGTCTATCGGCTCGACGATGTTCAGCTGGCGGCTGCTGCTGGCCACCGGAGGGGCGGGCTACGCCGACCAGATCGAGCGGGTGCTGTACAACGTGGTCGCCGCGGCGGTCTCGCACGACGGAGACCGCTTCTTCTACACCAACACGCTGCACCGCAGGGACCCGGGCGTCGCGCCGGACCCGGACGCGGCCTCGCCGCGGGCGTTCTCCAGCCTGCGCGCGCCCTGGTTCGACGTGTCCTGCTGCCCGCCGAACATCGCCCGCACGCTGGCCAGCGTCGCCGGCCTCGTCGCCACGACCGACGCGGACGGGCTGCAGGTGCACCAGTTCGTGCCGGCGACGATCCGGACCGCGCTCCCCGACGGCGCGCCGATCGGGGTGCGGCTGGAGACCGACTACCCGTCCGCCGGAGCGGTGAAGGTCGTCGTCGAGCAGGCGGCGGGGCGGCCGTGGACGCTGACCCTCCGCGTGCCGGACTGGGCGGGCGGGGCGACCCTGATGCGGGTCGGCACCGGCGAGCGCGTGGACGCCGAGGGCGCTGCCACGATCAGCCTCACCGGCGACTTCGCCGCGGGGGAGGAACTCGTCCTCGACCTGCCGATGGCTGCCGTCTTCGTTCACCCCGACCCCCGGATCGACGCGATCCGCGGGTGCGTCGCCGTCCAGCGGGGCCCGGTCGTGTACTGCGCGCAGAGCGTCGCGGACGACGCGTCCGCGCCCGACCTCGCCGGGGTGGTCGTGCGTACCGACGTGGCCCCGGTGCCGGCGGATTCCGGTGTGCGGGTGTCGGCCGACTGGCCGTCCCCCGCGGGGTCGGCCTGGCCCTACGAACCGGGCGAGGCCGCACCGGCCGCTGCGACCACCGGCGAACTCCTCCTCATCCCGTACCACGACTGGGGGAACGAGGGCCTGTGCACGATGCGGGTCTGGCTGCCGGCCCGGTGACGGCACGCTCTCGGCGCCCGGAGAGCTCCTGCCGGCACCCGTGACGCGATCTCGCCACCCTCCGCGTCCCACAAGCCTCCCGCCGCCCCAACTCGCGCCTTCCGCGGCAGGATCACGTCAGGGGTGTCGCGCGGCCCTCGTTGTTGTGCCGGATGCGGCCCCTCACCGCGCCGCCCACCCGCGCCGCACCCGAACTCCCGGGATGCTGACGCGATCTCGCCACTCGACGGCTGGATCGTTGCGTCAGGGGCAGGAGGGACGCGTTCGAGGGACGGATCGCGTCACGACGGCCGGCGTGGGCATGGGCCGGGCGTCGCGCAGGCCCCTTGCCCTCGCACACAGGCCGGCCGGGACGGTGTGGGGCCGCATCGAGCGCCACCCTTCCCGATCGAGGGCCTCTGTTCGCGTCGAGGGCCATGGTCTGGACACGGGCTCTCGACGGGAGAGGTGGCTGTCGAGCGGGAAGGGTGGCTGTGGACGGCGCGCGTCCGCGGCCTTGACAGGGGCGCAGCGGCGGATGGTGTGATGGCGGCTCGCAACGTGCCCGAGGAGGCAGGAATGGCGGTCCGTGTCGATCTGAACATCTCGCTGGACGGGTTCGCGGCCACGACCGACCAGACGCCGGAGAATCCCATCGGGGAGGACTGGCAGCGGCTCGTCGCCAGCTACGTGGCCACCCGGACGTTCCGCGAGCGCGTCCTGCACGACACGAGCGGGGAGGGAACGACCGGCGTCGACGACGACTATGCGCAGGCCTACTTCGCCGAGATCGGCGCCGAGATCATGGGCGCGGGCATGTTCGGGCTGCACAGCTTCCCCGACGACCCCGACTGGAAGGGATGGTGGGGCGACGAGCCGCCCTTCCACGTCCCCGTGTTCGTGCTCACCCACACCGCCCCGCGGCCCCCGATCGAGATGGCGGACGGCACCACCTTCCACTTCCTCACGGCGACGCCGGCCGAGGCGCTCGAGCGCGCGCTCGAGGTCGCCGGCGGCAGGGACGTCCGGATCGGAGGCGGCCCGAGCGTGGTGCGCGACTTCCTGAAGGCCGGCCTGGTCGACCGGCTCCACGTCGCGATCGTCCCGATCCTCCTCGGCCGCGGCGTCCGCCTCTGGGACGACCTGCGCGAGTGGGAGACCGGGTACACCGTCTCCGCGGACGCAGCTCCGAGCGGCACGATGCACCTCACCTTCCGGCGCTGACGCCCCGTCGCGGGGACGGCCGAACGAGGTGCCGGGACCGGCGCGGCCCGGGAGATGAGACGCCGGGTCCCGACGCGTGGTCGCACTCCGAGGAGAGGTGCTACCCTTTTCAACATGTTCACCGCACCTGCTGCCACCCGGGTGGCCTTGGCGTGCGTGTGTCTGTGTTGTCGCTGTTGCTGATCCGCCCGACACCACATCCTGACCGCTGCGCTGCCGCAGAACTCCGGTCACCACCATCCTGAATCCGCCGGTACGCCGCGGGATGTGCTGTCAGGGCCCACGCCCTCCCACCGACGCTCCCGAGGACCGCTCATGCCCACCACGCCCGCACCCGCCGCAGACCAGATCGACCCGCGCAGCCCGCGCTTCGGCGCCGTGATCACCGCGGTGCTGCTCGCCCTGATCCTGATCCTCGGGCCGACCTCGGTCGTCGGGCTGGTGCTCCTGGTCATCCAGACGCTCGCCTTCGCCGCCGGCTCCCTGCTCGGGTTGAAGGCCCAGCCGTGGGGGATCATCTACCGCCGGTTCGTCCGGCCCAGGCTCGCGCCGCCCACCGAGCTGGAGGACTCGCGTCCGCCCCGGTTCGCGCAGACGGTCGGGCTCGTGTTCGCCCTCGCCGGGCTTGCCGGCTGGCTGCTCAGCCTGCCCGTGCTGTTCTACGTCGCGGTGGCATTCGCCCTGGTCGCGGCCCTGCTGAACGCCGTGTTCGACTTCTGCCTCGGCTGCGAGCTGTACCTCCTCGGCAAGCGGGTCCTCGGCGGCGCGAACGCCGCGACGGCGAGCTGAGGCCCCGATGACCGGAGTGTGGATCGTCGTGGCCGCGGTGGCGCTCGCCCTCGCGTTCGGCGGCTACCGGAGGCTGACGGACGGACGCGTCCGCGCCGTCGCGACCTCGTCTGCGCCGCGGCTGGACGCGTCGCGGCTCGGCAGCGAACTGGGCTCGGACGCGACGTTCGTCCAGTTCTCCTCCGCCGTGTGCGCTCCCTGCCGCGCGACCCACCGCCTGCTCGCCGAGGTGACCGGCACCGACCCGAAGGTGGCGCACGTCGACCTCGACGCGGAGACCCACCTCGACCTCGTCGAGGAGTTCGGCATCACCCGCACGCCGACCGTCCTGCTGCTCGACGCCGACGGCGTCGTCCAGCGCCGGATCGTCGGCGCGGCCCGCAGGGCCGACGTCCTGACCGCCCTCGAAGCCGTGTCCGGCCGCGCCGCGGCCTGATCCCTGAACCGACCACAACAAAGAAGCCTGACCAGGAAAGAAGGAAACAACCCATGGCGTACTACAAGGATGCGACCGAGCTGATCGGCCGCACCCCGCTGGTGAAGATCAACCGGCTCTACGGCGACAGCCCGGCCACCGTGCTGGCGAAGCTGGAGTACTACAACCCGGCCAACTCGGTGAAGGACCGGATCGGGGTGTCGATCATCGACGCGGCCGAGGCGGACGGCTCGCTGCAGCCCGGCGGCACGATCGTCGAGGGCACCTCCGGCAACACCGGCATCGCGCTGGCGTGGGTCGGTGCGGCCCGCGGCTACAAGGTGATCATCACCCTGCCCGAGACGTTCTCGAAGGAGCGCAGGGCGGTGCTGCGGGCCTTCGGCGCCGAGCTCGTCCTCACCCCGGCCGCCGACGGCGTCCCGGGCGCCAACCGGAAGGCGGAGGAAATCGCGGCCGCCACCCCCGGTGCGATCGTCGCCCACCAGTTCGACAACCAGGCCAACGTCGCCATCCACCGCCGCACCACCGCGGAGGAGATCTGGAACGACACCGACGGCGAGGTCGACATCGTGGTGTCCGGCGTGGGCACCGGCGGCACCATCACCGGCGTCGGCCAGGTGCTCAAGGAGCGCAAGCCGAGCGTCCAGCTGTACGCCGTGGAGTCGGCGGAGTCCGCCGTGCTGTCCGGCGAGCCGAAGGGGCCGCACAAAATCCAGGGCATCAGCCCCGGCTTCGTCCCGTCCATCCTCGACAGGGACGCCTTCGACGGCATCATCAAGGTGAGCTCCGACGACGCCCTGGAGTGGGCGCGCCGGGTGGCGAAGGAGGAGGGCCTCCTGCTGGGCATCTCGTCCGGTGCCGCGCTGCGAGCCGCCGCCGACCTCGCCGCCGACCCGGCGAACGCGGGCAAGACGATCGTCGTGATCACCCCCGACTGGGGCGAGCGCTACCTGTCGACCCCGCTGTACGCCGACCTGCTCGACTGAACAGCGAAGAGGGTCCCGTCGGCTCCGGCCGGCGGGACCCTCTGTCGTGTCCGGAGTGTCTAGCTCGCGTTGCCGGGGTCCCGCTCGCCGGCCCGGACGGCGACCGCGAGGATGTTGCCGGCGGGCGGGAGCGGGCACGTCGCGAAGGAGGTGAACGCGCAGGGCGGGTTCTCCGCGAAGTTGAAGTCGAGCACGACGGGGCCGTCGCCCGTCGTGTCCACGTCGAGCCAGCGGCCGTGGTGGTTGGACGGGTCGCCGGCGTCCTCGAAGGCGATCCAGGTGCCGTCGTTCACCGCGAGGACGTGGCGCGCGCCGTCGGCCTCGAACTCGACGGCACCGCTCACCCGCTGCTGGTGCTCGACACCGGGGAGCGCGGACGCCACGGTCACCGCCCGCACCTCCGGGTACGGCCGGTAGGTGGCGGTGATCCGCCACCGCGGGTCGTAGTCGTGAACGGGGATGCCCCGGAAGCCGCGCAGCGCCGGCGCCTCGGGATCCCGGACCCGGACGGCCCTGCGCCCCAGACCGCGGACGAGGAGCTCGAACACCCGGCCGTCCTGCTCGACGCGGGGCGCCGCTCCGGTGCCGTCCCAGAGCAGGGTCCCGGACAGGGGCGTTCCGTCGACCAGCACCGTCCCCGGAGCGTTCGCCGTGTCGACGTGGAAGCCCCCCGCGTCCGCCCACCACAGGCCGGGCAGGCCGGGCACAGCGGCGGGCCGCTCGGCGAGCCAGTCCAGGGTGGTGACGCTCAACCAGCCGTGCGGTTCGGCGAACTCGGCTCGTCGCCGCTCCCGCCACTCCCGCCAGGCCTGCGGTGCTGTGCTCATCGGGTCTCCTCCTCGGGAAGCCGGTCGCGCCGGGCGGCGTCCCTGCGCCGTCGCTGCAGTTCGGGATCGGGAACGGGCACCGCGGCCAGCAGTGCCCGGGTGTAGGGATCGCGCGGGGCGCCGAGGACCCGATCGGTGGGGCCGTGCTCGACGATTCGGCCCGACCGCATCACCGCGACCTCCTGGGACACCGCGCGGACGACGGCGAGGTCGTGGCTGATGAACAGGCAGCTGAAGCCCAGCTCGCGCTGCAGTTCGGCGAACAGCTCGAGGATGGTGGCCTGCACGGAGACGTCGAGGGCGCTCGTCGGCTCGTCGGCGATCACCAGCGATGGTTCGAGGACGAGCGCGCGGGCGATCGCCACCCGCTGGCGTTCCCCTCCGGACAGCTCGTGCGGATGCCGGTCGATCGCGTCGGCGGGAAGGCTCACCCGCGCCAGCAGCGCGGCCGCCCGCTCTCTGCGCTCCGTCCGGCCCAGCCGCGTGTGCAGGGCGAGCGGCTCGGCCACGATCGCGCTGACCCTGGCCCGCGGGTTCAGGGCCTCGGCCGGGTTCTGGAACACGAAGCCGATCCGGGCCCGCGCTCTGCGCAGGTCGGACGCCGACAGCGACCCGAGTTCGTGCCCTGCGACCATGACGCTGCCCTCGGCGGCGGGGACGAGCCGGGCCAGCGCCCTGCCCAGGGTGGACTTGCCCGACCCGGACTCGCCCACGAGCCCGAGCGTCCGGCCGGTGGGGACGGCGAGGTCGACGCCGTCGACGGCGTCCAGGCGGTGCCGTCCGGCGCCGTAGCTGACGGTGAGCCCGCGGACCTCGGCGGCGGCCCCACCGGTTCCGCCGTCCGCGGGCGAGGCCGCGGCGGCGTCCAGTCCCGCGCCGGCCAGGTCAACGCGGGGGACAGCGGCGAGGAGCATCCGGGAGTAGTCCGCGCGCGGTGCGGAGAACACCGCCCCGGCCGTCCCCGTCTCCTGAAGGACGCCGTTGCGCAGGACGAGGACGTCGTCGGCGATGTCGGCCACCACGCCCATGTCGTGGGTGATGAGCAGGATGGCGGTGCCGAGGTCATCGCGGAGTTCGCGGAGCAGGTCGAGGATGCCGGCCTGCACGGTCACGTCCAGCGCCGTGGTGGGCTCGTCGGCGACCAGGAGTTCGGGGCGTCCGGAGATCGCCATCGCGATCATCGTCCGCTGCAACTGGCCTCCGGAGACCTGGTGCGGGTAGGAGCGGAGGATCCGGCGGGGGTCGGGGAGGCCGACGCGCTCGAGCAGCGCGAGCGCCTCGGCCAGCGCCTCCGCGCGCGCCACGGGCCGGTGCGCGCGGATCGCCTCGACGATCTGGTCGCCCAGGCGCAGGACCGGGTTGAAGGCGGTGAACGGCTCCTGGAAGACGGTGCCGATGCGCCGTCCGCGGACCGAGCGGAGGGTGCCCGGGTCGGCGCCGATCAGCTCGACCCGGCCGCGCTCGGGCGTGTCCAGGACCGCGCTGCCGGTGACCTCTGCGGTCGGCGGGAGCAGCCCGAGGAGGGCCATGGCTGTGACCGACTTCCCCGACCCGGACTCGCCGACGAGGGCAAGGACACGTCCAGGTTCGACGGTCAGGTCGAGGTCGCGGACGGCGGTGCGCCGCCCGGCACGAGTGTGGAACTCGATGCCGAGCCGGCGCACCGCCAGCAGCGGTGCCTGCGCCGCGGAGGCGGGTTCAGGCGAGGGAACCATCAGCTACTGCTTGAGCGAGACCGCGGTGTAGACCGGGTAGGCAGGGAAGGCGCCGATGTAGAAGTTCTCCACGCCGGAGCCGTGCAGGAAGCTGTTCTTGTCGTAGACGATCGGGACGACGGGCGCGTCGGCGAGGATCTGCTTGTCGATCGCCCCCCACTGGCTGTTCGCCGATGCCGAGTCGGTGGTGCCCAACGCCTTGGCGATCGCCGCGTCCACGTCGGCGTTGGTGTAGCGGGAGATGTTGTAGTTCCCGCCGCCGATCTGGCTGGAGTCGTACAGCGGCTGAATGTTGGCCGCCGCCGACGGGTAGTCGGGCTGCCAGGAGCTCAGCGAGATGTCGTACCCGCTGGCGGAGTCGCCGGTGGCGTCCGAGGTCCACGTGTCCTGGTCCTCGGGCTTGATCACGACCTCGATGCCGGCCTTCTGGTAGGCCTGCTGGATCGCCTGCGCCTTCTTCACCGACGTGTCGTCGTTCGTCACGATGAGCGTCAGGGAGAGGTTGCTCACGCCGGCTTCGGTGAGGAGCTGCTTCGCCTTGTCGACGTCACCGGAGTCGCCCGCCGGGTACAGGTCGAAGTCCTCCCGCCCCGGGATACCCGGGGTGATCAGGGTGGTGGCCGGTTCCGCGGCGAGCGAGCCGCCGGCCGCGACGATGAACGCCTGCCGGTCGATCGCGTACTCCAGGGCCTGGCGCACCTTGAGGTCCTTCAGCTTGGGGCTCTTCACGTTGAGGGCGAGGTACTCGACCGCCCCCGCGCTGGAGGTGACCAGCCGGGACTTCGCCTCGGCGTTGTTCTGGGCGAGGGCGAGCTGGGCCGGCGGCACGAAGTCGGCACTGAAGCTGTTCTTGTCCGCGTCCGCGTCGGCGATCAGGGTCTGCGCCTCCACGGTCGGCTCTGGCCCTGCTTGAACACGATCTTGTCCGGACCGGCGGTGCGCACCGGGTCGGTGGACGCGTCCCAGTTCTCGTTGCGGCTGAGCACGAGTTCGCCGCCGGCGGTGTAGGAGTCGACCTTGTACGGCCCGCTGGTGATCGGGGCGTTCGCGAAGGTATCGGCCGGAGCCTTGCCCTCGGGAACGGGCGCGGTGGCGGTCGTCGAGACGATCCACGGCCAGTCGCCGTAGGCCCGGTTGAGGTGGAAGACGACCGTCTTCGCGTCCGGGGTTTCGATCGAGCTGAGCTCCTTGCCGTCGTAGGGCCCCTTGTAGTTGTCGCTGTCGGCGATCAGGGCCTTGTGGTAGCCGATGCCGCCGGCGAGTTCGGGCGTGTAGGTGCGCTCGATCCCGTACTTCACGTCGGCCGACGTGATCGGGGAGCCGTCGCTGAACTTCAGCCCGTCCTTGAGGGTGTAGGTCCACGTCTTGCCGTCGTCGGACGGGGTGCCCGCGTCGGTGGCGAGGTCACCGACCACCTGGGGGTCGCCGGTGGGGTCGACCTTCCAGGTGGTGAGCCGGCGGTCCAGCAGGCCGAGGGTCGTGGTGGCGAGGTTCCAGCTCTTGGCCGGGTCCAGGTTCACGGTCGTGGCGGAGGTGAGGATGGTCAGGGTGCCACCCTTCTGGGCTGCGGACGCCGCGGCGGCCGTCGCGGACGACGATCCCGTCGAGAAGTCGTTCGCCCCTCCACAGGCGGCCAGGCTCGTCGCGAGGACGGCGGCGCCGGCAGCGAGGAGGACTTGTCGGGTTCCCATTTCCATTTCCTTCTTCCAGGTGGCTCGTGCGCGATCACGCACGAGGATCGAGGGCCTTGTAGGTGAGGTCGACCACGAGGTTCGCGATGCCGATGAAGGCGGCGGACACGATCGTGATGCCGGTGATGACGGGCAGGTCGGTGTGGCTGACCGAGTCGATCAGGAGGGCCCCCATGCCGTACATCGAGAACACCTTCTCCGTGATCACCGCACCGCCGAGGAGCCCGCCGAGATCGAGGCCGAACATCGTCACGACGGGGATCAGCGCGTTGCGCAGCGCGTGGCGTCCGATCACCCGCGCCTCGCCGAGGCCCTTGGCGCGGGCGGTGCGGACGTAGTCGTCGCCGAGCACGTCGAGCATCTGGCCGCGGGTGATCCGCGCGTACATCGCCGCGGAGATGAAGGCGAGCACGCACCAGGGGGTGACCAGGTGGAACGCCCACTGCGCGGGGGACGTGGCGAAGGGCACGTACCCGCTGACCGGCACGACGTTGAGGATGAAGCCGAACAGCAGGATGGCGAGGAGCCCGACCAGGTACGCCGGGGTCGAGACGCCCACGATCGCCACCGTCATCACCACGCGGTCGACGACGGTCCCGCGGCGCAGGGCGGCCACGACTCCCGCCGACACGCCCACGATGAACCACAGCACCGCGGCCCCCACCGCGATCGATGCGGTGACGGGGAGGGTCTGCGCGATCAGGGACGTGACCGTCCGCTGCTGGGTGAACGACCAGCCCAGGCAGGGGGCGGGGCAGTGGATCGCGGCGCCGCCCGACCCGAACGTGCGGCCGGTGAAGATGCCGCCGAGGTAGCGCAGGTACTGCTCCCAGATCGGCTGGTCGTACCCCATCACCGACCGGGCCTGCGCCAGGTGGTCGGGCGTGCACGGCTTGCCGCAGGACAGCTGGGCGGGATCGGCCGGGAGGATGTAGAAGACGGCGAAGGTCACCATGGTGACGATCAGAAGGACGAGGACGATGCCGCCGAGGCGGGTGAGGGTCCAGCGGACGGTGCTGTTCACAGGTGCTCACCGACCAGCCGGGGGTCGAGGGCGTCGCGGAGGCCGTCACCGAAGATGTTCAGCGCGAGCGTGACGGTGACCAGGGAGATGCCGGCGGCCAGCAGGTACCACGGGTCGACCTGGACCCACCCGATGGCCGAGGCGATCGCCCGCCCCCAGGACGGGGTGGGCGGGGGGACGCCGACGCCGAGGAAGGACAGCGCGGCCTCCATCGTGACCGCTGCGGGGATCGACATGGTCGCGACCACCGTGATCGTCGAGGCGAGGTTGGGCAGGATCTCGGTCCACAGGATGTGCCCGGGCGGTGCGCCGACGGCCTCGGCCGCGACCACGAAGGAGCGGTTCCGCAGGGCGAGGGTCTGGCCGCGCGTGATCCGGGCGAGGGAGGGCCAGCTGAACAGGCCGATCACCAGCATCATGAACAGCTGCTTCGGGAACTCGGTCGGCACGATCGCGCCGAGGGCGATCATGAAGATCAGGGAACGGGAACGCCAGCATCACGTCGGTGAACCGGGACAGCGTGGTGTCGACGACGCCGGGGAAGAAGCCGGCCGTGACGCCGATGACGGTGCCCAGGACGACGGCGAAGATCGTGGCGCCCAGCCCCACCAGGAGCGAGGTGCGGGCGCCGTAGGCGACGATCGCGAAGAGGTCGCGTCCGGTCTGCGGTTCGACCCCGAACCAGTGCCGCGCGCTGACGCCGCCGAAGGGGCCGAGCGGGACGCCGGTCCCGTCCAGCGCCTTGATGTCGTAGGTGTACGGGTCGTTGCCGGTGATCGCGGTGACCAGGGGCGCGAAGACGGCCAGCAGGACGAACAGCAGCGCGACGATGCCGCCGGCCAGCGCCCACCGGTTGCGGGAGAGCCGGGACCACGCGCTGTTCGTCCCGCGGCCGGGTGTGCTCATCGGGCGGACACCTCCGGCAGGGCGACGGTCCTCGAGGGACGCCCGTCGACGAGGGTTACGGGCGCGGCCGGCAGGAGCCGGTCAGCGCTCGAGCGCGTGCCGTCGGTCAGGGGTGCCATGCGGGGAGTCCTTCAGTGCTGCCGGCGTTTCCCGGGCAGCGTGCGCCCGGATGCGGCGAGGGGGGTTGGTCGAGGGTCAGCGGGACATTCGACAACAACAACAGACCGGGGCAGCAGCGACGACGCGCAGCACCAGGTCCGGACTCATGGCTTCGATACTTCCATTTCATTGACCGCTGAACGAAATCGAGGTCCGCATTCTGGTATCCGGCCCGGAACCGCCCGGCTCCGAGACGGGTTCGCGACCGCCCTGTTCCGGTGGGACGGTGGAGCCAGAGGAGAGCGGCGCCCGCCGCGACGACCGCCCGCTGAGCGGTGGTGCCAGAGGGGCCGGGACAAGGGGGAATGTCGTGACCGATCGTCGTCCGGACAAGCACGATCCGACGAGCGTGGGGGAGGGCACATGGGCCGTGCACGGCGGCAACGAGCCCGACCCGGGCACCGGTGCGCTGCGCCGGCCGTTGGTGATGGCGAACTCCTACCTGCTGCCGCCGGATCCGTCCGGGATGGACTGGTCGAACCCGGAAGGGCTCGTCTACACGCGCACGACCGGAGCGAACCAGCAGGCGCTCGAGACCAAGCTCGCCGCGCTGGAGGCCGGCGAGGCGGCGATCGCGTTCGCGACCGGGGTCGCGGCGCTGCACGCGGTGTTCTTCTCGCAACTCCGCGCGGGCGACCACGTGGTCGTGTCCGATGTGACCTACGAGGCGGTCTGGCGGCTGTTCACCGAACTGCTGCCCGCCCGGTACGGGGTCGAGGCGACGTTCGTGGACGTCGCGGACCTCGACGCGGTGCGCGCCTCGCTGCGTCCGACCACCCGGCTCGTCCACGTCGAGACCATCGCGAACCCCACGACGAAGGTCGCCGACATCGCCGCGCTGGCCGGGATCGCACACGAGCGCGGCGCGCTGCTGACCGTCGACAACACGTTCGCGCCGCCGCCGCTGTACCGTCCGCTGACCGACGGGGCCGACCTGGTCGTCCACTCCCTGACCAAGTACATCAACGGCCACGGCGACGCCATGGGTGGGGCGGTGATCGGCAGCGCGGACCTCGTCGGGCAGGTGCGTGCGGACGCCCTCGCCGACGTCGGAGGAGTGATCTCCCCGTTCAACGCGTGGCTGATCCTGCGCGGCTCGGTCACCCTGCCGCTGCGGCTGGCGCGGCACCAGGCCAACGCGGAGCGGGTGGCCGACTTCCTCTCCGCCGATCCCCGGATCGCGTTCGTCGCGTACCCGGGACTCGCGTCGCACCCCCAGAACGACCTCGCCGTGCGCCAGTTCGGCGGA
Source organism: Propionicimonas sp. (assembly GCF_049840635.1). Classification (GTDB taxonomy): domain Bacteria; phylum Actinomycetota; class Actinomycetes; order Propionibacteriales; family Propionibacteriaceae; genus Propionicimonas. Next base: position 414,061 of record NZ_JASGKL010000005.1, on the reverse strand, counting down.
CGCGGCTTCGGCGGCATGCTGGCGTTCGCGCTGGACGGCGACGCCCACCTGCAGAACGCGTTCGTCGCCCGGCTGCGGGTGGTCACGTCCGCGGTGTCCCTCGGCCACGACGAGTCGCTCATCGTCCACGTCGCGGGGAACGGGCGCGGCGGGGCAGAGCACTACCCGGAGCCGTTCCAGCGCTACGGGCACCTGCGCCTGTCCGTCGGGCTCGAGGACGCCGACGACATCGTCGCCGACCTCGACGCGGCGCTCGACGAGGTGATGCCGTCCGGTCGTCAGGGGTGAGCGGGGCCGTCCTGCGTGGGGCGCCCTCGGGGAAGGGCTACGAGCCGGGCGTCGCGGGCAGGCCCGCCTCGACCCAGGCGCCCATGCCGCCGTTCACGCTGCGCACGTTCGAGTAGCCCTGCGCCTTCAGCAGCAGCTGGGCGTAGAGCGAGCGGGTGCCCGCGGCGCAGATGGTCAGGATCGGAGCGTCGTGGTCGGCGGGTAGCCCCGCGAGACTGCCCGCCGACAGGTCCGGCAGCGGCAGCTTCACGGCGGCCGGCACCTGGGTGCGGGCCACCTCCTCGGGGTTGCGGACGTCGACCAGCGTGACGCCCGCGTCCAGCAGCCGGCTCGCCTCGGTCACGTCGATGCGGTCGGGGCCGCTCTTCGCGAGCGCGAACGCCGCCTCCAGGTGCGCGGCGAACGGGTTCGCGGGGACGGCGGGCGCGTCGTCCTCCGGCGGGAACAGGTCGGGCAGGTGGCGGCGGAACGACGAGAGGTACTTCCATGCGCTGTCGGGGAACATGACGACCGCCACCACGCCGGGCTCGTCCGGCACCGCCCGCAGGGCTCCGGCGAGGGCGAGGCCGCAGCTGGGTCCCGCGATCAGGCTCTCCTCGACGTGCAGGCGCCGGCACAGGCCGTACGCCTCCTCGTCGGTGACCTCGAGGATCGCGTCGTACTCGTCGGGGACGAAGAAGTCGGTCAGCGCCAGCGCCCTGCGGCTGCGTACCCCGGGGATGTCATGCCCCTGGGTGGGGTGGACGCCGATCACCTGCACGTCCGGGTTCTGCTCCTTCAGGAACCGGCCGGTGCCGGTAATCGTGCCGCAGGTCCCCAGCGAGGCCACGAAGTGGGTGATCGTGCCGCCGGTCTGGCGCCACACCTCCGGACCGGTGGTGCGGTAGTGCGCGTCCGGGTTGGCCGGGTTCGCGTACTGGTTCAGCTGGGTCCACCCGGGCCGGTTGCCCAGTTCCTCCGCCTTCGCCATCGCGCCCTCGGGCTGACCCGGCATCGGGCAGAGGTCGTCGTCGAGCTCGACCAGGTCGGTGCCGAACAGCCGCAGCGCGGTCCGCTTCTCCAGCGGGATCGCCTTCGACAACGTGGCCGAGAAACCGTACTCGCGCTCGTTCGCGACCATCGCCAGCCCGATCCCGGTGTTGCCCGAGGTGGGCTCGACGAGGTTTCCGAGCTGTTCGCCCCGGACCTCCGCGTCCCGGACCAGGTTCGCCGCCACCCTGTCCTTCACCGCGCCGAACGGGTTGTACCACTCGAGTTTGGCGTACACCTTCGCGTGCCGGAATCCCACCACCCGGCGCAGCCGGACGATCGGGGTCGGGTTGTCGGCGTCCGGCAGGAGGTCGAGGATCGACTCGTACGTGCGCAGGCTGTGGTCGGACACGGTGGCCCTTTCGGTCAGGGGACGGACGGGCTGCCGGCGCCCTCCAGGGGGTGCAACGAGGACGCGCCCGGCTTTTCTTCCCTCTCGCCCGGGGAAGGCGCCCCGATTTGTCGCCGCGCGGCGCGGATCGCTACCGTGGCAGGCGTGTTCACCGCATCGTGTCGTCATGCCAGCCTGCGTCCCGTGACGCCGGCCATGATGTGCGTGCGAATGTGTTGCCGCTGATCCTGACCCGGCAGCACGCATCGGTCGGCCCTTCCGCGGCCTGATCACCGTTCTCTCCCGGACGTCGTTTCGACGTTCCGTCGTGCCCTGTCGGGTTCTCCCTCACCAACCCTGCCGTCGCCGCGCTCCCGCGGCCGGCCGAAGCCAGGAGAAGTCCGTCGTGATCGAAGTCAGCGACCTGAGGAAGGTCTACCGCCAGCCCCACCGGGAGGTGAAGGCGCTGGACGGCGTCAGCCTCACCGTGCCGGACAACGCCGTGCACGCCGTGATCGGCCAGTCCGGCGCGGGCAAGTCGACGCTCGTGCGCTGCCTCGCGATGCTCGACCGGCCCACGCACGGCACGGTAGAGATCGGCGGCGTCGACCTCACCACCGTCGGTCCGGACGAGCTGCGCCGCGCCCGGCGTCGATTGGGCCTGGTGTTCCAGCACGCCAACCTCTTCGACGCCCGGACGGTTGCCGACAACGTCGCCTACCCGCTGGAACTCGCCGGGCTCGGCCGCGCGGACCGCGCGGCCCGGGCCCACGAACTGCTCGGCCTGGTCGGCCTCGGGGACGCGGCCGGCGCCCACCCCGCGCAGCTGTCGGGCGGCCAGCGGCAACGCGTCGGGATCGCCAGGGCGCTCGCCACCGACCCGGACGTGCTGCTGTGCGACGAGCCCACCAGCGCGCTCGACCCGGCGACCACCGACGAGATCCTCGACCTGATCGGCGCGCTGACGGCCCGGCTCGGACTCGCCGTGCTGGTGATCACCCACGAGATGCACGTCGTGAAGCGGATCGCCGACTCGGTCTCGCTGCTGGAGGACGGCAGGGTCATCGAGTCCGGACCGCTCACCGACGTCGTCGGCGCCTTCGGCAGCCGCCTCAGCGAGACGCTGATCGGCCTGCCGCCCACACCCGCCCCGGAGCCGGGGACCGGCACGACGATCGAGGTCCTCGACGTCGCCCCCGACCACCGGCTCACCGCGCTGACCGAGGCGTCCGGCCACTTCGGGGCCGAGTTCGCCGTCGTCGCGGCCTGTGTCGAACGGCTCGGCGGCACCACCTTCGGGCGGTGGCGCGTTCTCGTCCGGCCACCGCTGGACGCCGACGCGGTGGTCGCGCACCTCCGCGGACGCGGCGTCCACGCTGCCGTCAGCGCACCGGCGGAGGTGTCGTGATGGGCGACTGGTTCACATCCCTCCTGCAGAACCCTGCGATCACGACCGCGCTGGGGCCCGCGCTCGTCGAGACCCTGCTGATGGTCGGGATCGCCGGGTTCGCGACCGTCCTCGTCGGCCTGCCGCTCGGCGTGGTGCTGTTCGTCACCCAGCCCGGCGGCCTCGCCCACCACCGGGTGCTCAACCTCGTCCTCGGCGGCGTCGTGGTGAACATCACCCGCTCGATCCCGTACGCCATCCTGATGGTCGCGCTGATCCCGTTCACCCGGTTCGTGGTGGGCACGTCGATCGGCCCGGTCGCCGCGTCGGTGTCGCTGACGATCGCGAGCGTCCCGTTCTTCGCGCGGCTGGTGGAGGCGTCCCTGCGCGAGGTGCACCCGGGCAAGCTCGACGCCGCCCAGGCGATGGGCTCGACCCGGCTGCAGACCGTCACCAAGGTGCTGCTGCCGGAGGCGAGGCCGTCCCTGGTCGCGAACGTCACCACCACGGTCGTCGCGCTCGTCGGCTACTCGGCGATGGCCGGCCTGATCGGCGGCGGCGGCCTCGGCCGGCTCGCCTACAACTACGGCTACCAGCGCTTCCAGCCGGAGGTGATGGTCGTCGTCCTGGTGATCCTCGTGCTGCTCGTCCAGCTCGTGCAGCTCGCGGGGGACGCGCTCGTCCGCCGCGTCGACCATCGCTGACCCCCTGACTCCCGGCGCACCCTGCCGGGCCGGCCGCCAGGTCGGACCACGGCCCCGACCCGGGGCCACACACGAGAAGGAGCCCCTGATGGGACCACTACGCACGCACCTCTCCGTCGTCGCCACTGCCGCGGCCGTCATGGCGCTGACGGCTTGCGCCGGCACGACCACGGCCGCAGCCCCCGGCGCCTCGACGTCCTCTGCGGCGCTGACGACGGTGACGGTCGGGGCGAGCCCCGTCCCGCACGCGAAGATCCTGGAGTTCGTCCAGCAGAACCTGGCCGCGGAGGCGGGCATCCAGCTGAAGATCGTCGAGTTCGACGACTACGTGCAGCCGAACGAGGCGCTCGCGTCCGGTGAGCTGGACGCGAACTACTTCCAGCACCTGCCGTACCTGGAGGCCGAGATCAAGGACAAGGGGTACGCGTTCACGCATGGCGCCGGCGTCCACATCGAGCCCTACGCGCTGTTCTCCGAGAAGTACAAGGCACTCGCGGACGTGCCGGACGGCGCGAGCATCGCGATCACGAACGACGCGTCCAACCAGATCCGCGGCCTTCGCCTGCTGGAGTCGAACGGACTGCTCAGCGGCCTCACCGACGACTCCACGGTGCTGAACCTCACGAAGGAGCAGGACCCGCACGGGTTCACCTTCATCGAGAACCAGCCCGAGGTGATCGTGCAGCAGCTCGGTGACCCGAAGGTCGATCTGGCGTTCGTGAACGGCAACTTCATCCTCACCGCCGGGCTCAGCACGACGGACGCGCTCGCCGTGGAGAAGGTGGACGACAACCCCTACGCCAACCTGCTGGTGTGGCGCACCGACAACACCAACCCGGGCGTTGCGAAGCTCGAGGAACTGCTGCACAGCCAGGCGGTGAAGGACTTCATCACGAAGACCTGGCCGTCCGGCGACGTCATCCCCGGCTGAGCGTGCCGGGCTCACGCACGAGGGCCGGAAGGGAGCCGGCCCGGACGGCCGGCTCCCTACGATGGCGCCATGGCAGAGCCCGTGGATCAACTCGTCGCGCTGCGTGAGCGCCAGGACGCCTTCGAGGCGTCGATCCCGCTCGTCCCGTCCGACACACCGGTGCCGTGGGGCGGCGACTGGGTGGTGCGCGACCTGGTCGTGCACCTGGCCGAGGTGCACCACTGGGCAGCGGCGAAGGCGGCGCGGCGTCCGGAGCCGCCGCTCGACCTGGTCGTGACGGACCTTGTCGCGCTCTATGCGTCCTGTGCGGAAGGGCTGCGGACGGTGCTCGCCGGGCTCGACCCGGACGCGCCGTCCGACACCCTCCTCGACGACGGGCTGCCCGAGGACCGGCGCGCCGGCACCGTCCGGTTCTGGCACCGCCGGCAGGCGCTGGAGACGCTGGTCCACCTGTGGGACCTGCGCACGGCAGGCGGGCTGCCGTTCGAGCCGGGCGCGGTCGCCTGGGCGGACTGCCTGGACGAGGTGGTCACCGTCATGCACCCCCGCCAGCTGCGGCTGGGCCGGATCCCCGCGCCGTCGGTGCGCGTGCGCCTCGTGGCCACGGACGCGGACGCCGACCACGTGCTGGCCGGTTCCCCGGACGTGGCGGAGGCCGGCGTCCTGCATGGGTCGTCGGATGCGGAGGCCGGCGGTGTCCTGCACGGGTCGTCGGATGCGGAGGATGGCGGCGTCCTGCACGGGTCGTCGGACGCGCGCGAGGTCGTCGTCCGGGGCCCCGTCCGCAGCCTCGCGCTGCTGGCCTGGGGACGCCTCGCTCCCACCGACCCGGGCCTGGAGATCTCCGGTGATGCCGCCGCGCTGGACGCCGTCCTCGCCCGCGGCCTGACCCCCTGACCGCCGATGCTGTGAGTTGGTCCACCGAACACGGTGGACGAACTCAGACCATTCGCCTTGTGGACGGACGGGGACCGGGTCGCCGGTTGTCCACAGGTGGCCCGCAGGAGTGAGCGCTCCGCGTCCGCGCTGCCGAAGGTGAAGGCATGATTCCGCGAACCCGACCTCCGGAGCGGCTGCTCCGGCTCGCCGAGCGCCAGGCCTGGACGCTCTCCCGCGAGCAGGTGCTCGCCGCCGGCGTGAGTGACCGGGTGATCTCCCGGCTGATCGCCGGCGAATGGACGGTGCTGGCGCCGGGCGTGTACTCGCTGCGCCCGGAGCCGGCCTGGCTCGGTTGGTGCTGGGCCGGCCTGCTGCTCGCGGGGCCCAGGGCCTGCCTGGGCGCCGCGGCGGCAGGCCACCTGCATCGGCTCGTCCCTGCCCCCGACCTGATCGGGATCTGGGTCCCGGAGGGCCGCCAGGTCCGCGGCCGTCCACCCTGGGTGTTCCGGAGGGGGAACCGTGTCGGCGTGGGGACGCCGCCCCGGACAGCAGTGGTCCCGACGGTGCTCGATCTCGCCGCGCGGATGCCGACGGACGGGCTGGTCACGCTGCTCGCCGAGGCCGTGGGCCGGAGCGGTGTCACCCCCGGCGAACTGCGAGAGGCGCTGGCGGAGCTGCCGCGGCACCCTCGGCGGCGCCTGCTCACCGAACTGCTGGCCGACGTGGAAGTCGGCGTCCGGTCGCAGCTCGAGCGCCGCTACCTGTGGCAGGTGGAGCGGGCCCACGGCCTCCCCGTCGGCATCCGCCAGCAGGGCCCGGTCGGCTCCTTCGAGACGGACGTCTGGTACGCCGAGTACCACACCGTCGTCGAATTGGACGGCCGCAGCTACCACGACGGCCCCACCCGCTTCCGTGACTATCGCAGGGACAACCGTCACACGGAGGCGGGGGAGTCCACGCTCCGGTTCGGCTGGGGCGACACCGTCGACCGCGCGTGCGGCGTCGCGCGGAGCGTGGTCCCTGTGCTCCGGCGCAACGGGTGGCCGGACGAGCCGCACGACTGCCCTCGCTGCCGCGGACGGCGCTGGGTGTGAGTTCGTCCACCAAACACGGTGGACGAACTCACAGTCTGCGATGAGAAGGGTCCGCTCGCGCGGACCTGCCGACAGCCGGCTTCCAACGCCGTTATTGAATCGTTACGAAAGTGTGCGCGCTCACCCTCTTGTAGACCGCTCTACAACCTGCGTAGTGTGCTCTGTACCGAAGGTGTAGAACGGTCTACACGACGGGCAGGGAGAGGTCAGTGACGATCCAGTCGAAGCGCTCGATCACCATCGAGGACGTCGCCGCAGCGGCGGGTGTCTCCCGTGCAGCCGTGTCCAAGGTGATCCGCAACGCGTACGGCGTCAGCCCCGAGATGCGGACCAGGGTGCAGGCGGCGATCGACGACCTCGGCTACCGGCCGCGCGCCTCCGCCCGGGCGATGCGCGGCTCGTCCTACACGCTGGGCATCGAGATCCCGACGATCCGGAACCTCTTCTTCACCAAGATCATCACCGGCGCCACGTCCGCGCTGGTGGGGACGCCCTACCAGCTGATCATCGCCCCGGCAGGGCCCAACCACGACGGTGGGCCCCAGGCGATCGAGGCCCTCGCCGACCGCCAGGTCGACGGCATCCTCGCCATCTCACCGGCGGTCGAGCCCGCCTGGCTGGAGCGCCTCGCCCAGAACACCCCGCTGGTGATGCTGGGCCGCCACGACAGGTCCGTCCACTACGACACCGTCGTGGACGACGACATCGAGGGCGCCCGGATCGCCGTCCGCCACCTGCACGACCTCGGCCACCGCCGGATCGTCCACCTGACCATCACCCCCGAGGCCGAGCACAACCTGCCCTCTGCACCGCACATCGTCCGGACGGACGGTTACCGGCGGGCGATGGCCGAACTCGGCCTCGAGGCCCGGGTCGTGTTCGTCGACCCCACCGAGTTCGCCTCCCGCGAGGCCGCGCTGGCCGTCCTCTCGGAGCCTGAACGCCCGACGGCCATCTTCGCCGGCCACGACGAACTCGCCCTGGGCGTCCTCCAGGCCGTCGCCGAACTCGGCCTGGGTACCGCCGACGTGTCGGTGATCGGCTACGACGACACCGACATCGCCGCGCACCCGCTGGTCTCGATGTCGAGCATCAACCAGTCCGGCACGCAGATGGGCGAGATCGTCGTCCGGCTGCTGCTCGAACGCATCGCCGGGCGCACGGACGCCGTCCACGAGGTGATCCGGCCCCGGCTGATGGCCCGCAACTCGACGACCGCACCGAGGTCGTAGGGACAAAGACAACCCCGACGGGCGGCCCCGACCGTGGCCGTCACACCAACCAGGAGGTACGAAGAAGTGTCATTCCGAAAGCGGGCCCGCGTGGCCCTCGTCGCCGGCCTCACGGTCGGCGGCCTCAGCCTCACGGCGTGCACGCCGGGATCGCTGGGCAGCAGCACCAGCAGCGGGTCGGCCTCCGGCGCCGCACCGGTGACGATCACCGTGCTGGCCGACAACTCCGACCAGACCACCAAGCCTCTGCAGGCGCTGATCGACGCCTTCAACGCCAAGGACACCGGCGTCACGGTGAAGCTGGAGAGCCGCCCGCAGGGCACCGACGGCGACAACGTCGTGAAGACGCGACTGTCCACCGGCGACATGGACGAGATCTTCCAGTACAACTCTGGCTCGCTGCTCGCAGCGCTCGACCCGGCGAAGAACATCGTCCCGCTCACTGACGAGTCCTACATGGCCAACATCGACGACTCGTTCAAGACCTCGGTGACCACCGACGGACAGGTGTACGGCGTCCCGCTCGGCCAGGCGACCGGCGGCGGCATCCTCTACAACAAGAAGGTGTTCGAGAAGCTCGGCCTCTCGGTCCCGAAGACGTGGGACGAGTTCATGGCGAACAACGCCAAGATCAAGGCCGCCGGCATCGACCCGGTGATCCAGACCTACGGCGACACGTGGACCTCGCAGCTGTTCGTGCTGGCCGACTTCCACAACGTCACGGCGGTGGACGCCGACTGGGCGACCAAGTACACCGCCAACGACCCCAGCGCGAAGTACGCGGTGGACCCGGCCCTGAAGGGTTTCCAGCGGCTGGAGGACGTGTACAAGGCCGGCTACCTGAACAAGGACTTCGCCTCGGCGAAGAACTCCCAGGGCCTGCAGAAGCTGGTCAAGGGCACCGGCGCGCAGTACCCGATGCTGACCTTCGTGATCGGCACCTACTCGGCGATGTCCGACACCGCCGCGCAGGACATCGGCTTCTTCGCCCAGCCGGGTGACGACGCGTCGACCAACGGCCTGACCTCCTGGTCCCCGGGTGGCCTGTACATCCCGACCAGCGCGAGCCCGGAGAAGCAGGCAGCGGCCAAGAAGTTCCTCGAGTTCGTCGCGACGCCCGAGGCCTGCGACGTGCAGACCAAGGCGGTCACGCCGTCCGGCCCGTACGCGGTGAAGGGCTGCACGCTGCCCGATGGTCTTCCTGCCGCCGTGACCGACCTGCAGAAGTACTTCGACGACGGCAACGTCAGCCCGGCGCTGGAGTTCCTTTCCCCGCTCAAGGGCCCGAACCTGGAGAAGATCACCGTCGAGGTGGGCTCCGGGATCACCTCGGCCGCCGACGGCGCAGCCCGCTACGACGAGGACGTGAAGAAGCAGGCCCAGCAGCTCGGTCTCGACGGCTGGTGACGGATCGTGGGGGGCCGGATAGTGGCCGGCCCCCCACTCCCCGCACCGAACCTACCGCTTCACCCGACGGGCTCCGCGCCCGTGTCCGAGGGGCGGGGGCCGGACGCCGTCCCGTCCCCGCCACCCCGCACCCATCGCAGTTCCGCACGGCCCCCTGACAGGGTGGCCGGGCCGCCCCGCGCGGCCACACCCTGACCCAGGACACATCATGAGTTCCATCACGTCGTCCCGCGACGGCCGGCAGGTCGAGCTGGAGAAGCCCCCGCGGGCCTCCGCCGAGCACGTCGACAAGACGTACCCGCTGTGGTTCCACCTCCCCGGGGGGATCATCTACGTGGTGCTGTTCATCGTCCCGACGGTGCTCAGCTTCTACTTCGCGTTCACCCGCTGGACCCTGTTCAAGTCCACGTTCATCGGGTTCGACAACTTCGTCCTGTTCTTCTCCGAGCCGGGCCTGATCGGCTCGCTGCGGAACACCCTCGTCTACGGGTTCCTCACGTCGGCGGCGAAGGTCGTGCTGGGCATGCTGCTCGCGGTGGTGCTGAGCATGCCCATCATCGCCCGTGGCTACCTCCGTTCGGTGACGTTCTTCCCTGTGCTGGTCTCTGCGGTCGGCGTCGGCCTCACCTTCCAGGTGCTGCTCGACCCGTTCAACGGGATCGTGAACCAGGCGATCACCGCGATCACCGGACGCGACGGCCCCGGCTGGCTGACCGACCCCAACATCGCCCTGCTCAGCGTGGTCGGGATCGACGTGTGGAAGGGCATCGGCCTGGCGACGCTGATCTACATCGCCGGCATCGCCGCGATCCCCAACGAGTACTTCGAGGCCGCCCGGGTGGACGGTGCGAACTCGTGGCAGATGTTCCGCCACATCATCCTGCCGCTGAGCTTCCCGGCCACATCGACGGTGATCATCCTGTCGCTGATCGGCGGCCTGCGGTCCTTCGACCTGATCTGGACGACCACGCAGGGCGGGCCCGGGTTCGCCTCCGACGTGATCGCCTCGGTGATCTACAAGCAGTACCAGGCCGGGTTCTACGGCCTGTCCACGGCCGGCAACGTGATCCTGTTCATCGTCGTCACCGCGATCATCTACCCGCTGTCCCGGTGGCTGAACTCGAAGGAGACCGTGCTGTGAACGCCCTGCGCCCCCGCACCCGCTGGCTCGTCGGCCTGATCGGGATCCTGCTCACCACAGCCCTGTTCCTGGTCCCGTTCGCGTTCATCTTCGTGACCGCGGCCAAGGACGCCAACGACGCCTCGCTGCTCCAGTTCTCCTGGCCCGTGCACTTCCAGCTGTGGGAGAACATCGTCGCGGTCTTCCAGGCCCGCGACTACATGCTGGTGATCGCGTTCATCAACTCCACGATCCTGACCATCGGCAGCGTCGCACTGATGGTGGTGTGCGGGTCGATGATCGCCTACGTCCTCGACCGCAGGAAGTCCAGGCTGAACCCGTTGATCAACGGCATGGTCCTGGCCGGGCTGATCATCCCGCCGGCGGTCGTGCCCACCATCTGGGTGATGCAGGCGCTGCACCTGTTCCGCACGCTGCCGGGCCTGATCCTGGTCGAGGTCGCCTTCGGCCTCTCGTTCACCGTCCTGACGATGCGGGCGTTCATCGCCACCATCCCGCGCGAACTCGACGAGGCCGCGATCGTGGACGGCGCCGGCCCGCTGCGACTGTTCTTCCGGGTCATCTTCCCGCTGCTGCGCTCGGTGATCGTCACGATCATCGTCGTCCAGTCGATCTTCGTGTTCAACGACTTCCAGAACCCGCTGTACTTCCTGCCGGGCAACCAGAACGCGACCGTGCAGCTGACCCTGTTCAACTACATGTCCCAGGCCAGCACCACCTACAACCTGCTGTTCGCGAACATCCTCGTGATCACGATCCCGATGCTGGTGATGTACATCCTGTTCCAGCGCCAGATCGTCGCCGGCATGACCTCCGGCGCCGTCAAGGGCTGACCCACCTCCGTCTCGCCGTCCTCCCTCCCAGAAAGTGCCCTCCATGCCAACCGTTGTCGATTCCGTCCGGCTCGAGTACCAGACGGGTTCGCGCACTCCCGTCCCTGCGCCCCGACTGTCCTGGGTGACATCGAGCGACGTGCCCGGCTGGCGCCAGCTCGCCGCCGAGATCGCGTGGGACGACGCCACCAGGGTGACCAACTACCAGGTGGACGGCGACGCGTCCGTCTTCGTCGAGTGGCCGTTCGCCCCGCTGGCCGCCCGGCAGCGCGGCCGGCTGCAGGTGCGCGTGCAGGGGGTCGACGGCTGGTCGGAGTGGAGCGCGCCGCAGGAGGTCGTCGCCGACTTCCTCGCGGACGGCGAGTGGCAGGCGGCGTTCATCGGGCTGCCGGACCCCGTCCGTCCCGCCCAGCCCGCCCTGCTGCGGACCGGTTTCAGCGTCGCGGACGGGCTGGTGCGCGCCACGTGGTACGCGACGGCGCTGGGCGTGTACCAGGCGGAGGTGAACGGGGCGGCCGTCGACGACCAGGTCCTCAAACCCGGCTGGACGCCGTACCAGTACCGCCTCGTGCACGAGACCACCGACGTCACCGCGCTGCTCGTCCCGGGCGCCAACGCCATCGGGGTCGCCCTGGCCGGCGGCTGGTACACCGAGAGCTTCGGCTTCCAGGGGCTCGCCAAGCCGTTCTACGGCACGCAGCCCTCCTTCGCCGGACAACTCCTGCTCGAGTACGCCGACGGACACTCCGAGTGGGTGGTCAGCGGCCCGGAGTGGCAGGCCACCGGAGAGGGTCCGTGGACAGGCGCCGGCATCTACGCGGGTGAGTCGTTCGACGCCCGCCGGCTCGCGCCGGGCTGGTCGTCGGCAGCGTTCGACGTCGCGGGTTGGGTCGCGGCGGAGGTGCGGCCGACCGGACCGGTCCCGGGGCCGCGGACGGGGCCGGAGGTGCGGGTGACGCAGACCGTCCCGGTCGTGGCCGTGTCCGCGTCGCCGTCGGGGAAGACGCTGCTGGACTTCGGCCAGAACCTCGTCGGACGCCTCCGTGTGCGCGTGCAGGGAGAGGCGGGGACGACGGTGACCCTGCGGCACGCCGAGGTGCTGGAGGACGGCGAACTGGGCGTCCGTCCGCTGCGGGTGGCGACGGCCACCGACAGCTACACCCTCGCCGGCGGCGGGGTGGAGGAGTGGGCGCCGTCGTTCACGTTCCACGGCTTCCGCTACGCCGAGGTGACCGGCTGGCCGGACGCGTTCGACCCGGCCGACGTCGTCGCGGAAGTGGTCGGCTCCGACATGGTGCGCACCGGCTGGTTCTCCTGCTCCGACGACCTGGTCAACCGGCTGCACGAGAACGTCGTGTGGGGCATGCGGGGCAACTTCCTGTACCTGCCGACGGACTGCCCGCAGCGTGACGAGCGCCTCGGCTGGACGGGCGACATCCAGGTGTTCGGGCCGACCGCGTCCTACCTGTTCGACTGCGACGGCTTCCTCGCGTCCTGGCTGGTCGACGTGGCGCTCGAGCAGGACGCAGCCGGCGGTGTGCCGTTCATCGTCCCCGACGTGCTGGACTCTGCGAAGGTGCCCGCCGCGGCCTGGGGCGATGTCGCCGCCCTGCTGCCCTGGCTGCTGTACCAGCGGTTCGACGACCTCGGGGTGCTCGAGGCGCAGTACCCGTCCATGCGGGCGTGGGTCGAGCAGTTGCTGGCCATCGCGGGGGAGCGGCACCTGTGGGAGGGCGGCTTCCAGTTCGGAGACTGGGTCGACCCGGACGCGCCGCCGGAGCTGCCCGGCAAGGCCAAGGCGGACCCCGACCTGGTCGCGTCCGCCTACCTCTACCGGTCGACAGCGACGCTCGCGCAGGCGGCCGCCGACCTCGGCGAGACCGCGGACGCGGAGCACTACGCAGACCTGGCGGAAGTCGTCCGGAAGGCGTGGCTGGCCGAGTACGTGACGCCGGCGGGACGGATCCTCTCCGACGCGCAGACGTCCTACGCGGTGGCGATCGAGTTCGGCATCGCCCGCGGTGACCTCGCCCAGCGGATGGGCGACCGGCTGGCGTGGTTGGCCCGTCGCGACGGCTACCGGATCAGCACCGGTTTCGTCGGCACCCCGCTGGTGTGCGACGCGCTCACCCGCACCGGCCACCTCAGGGAGGCCGGCAGGATGCTGCAGCAGACCGAGTGCCCGTCCTGGCTGTACCCGGTCACCATGGGTGCCACCACGATCTGGGAGCGGTGGGACTCGCTGCTGGAGGACGGCTCGATCAACCCCGGCGAGATGACCAGCTTCAACCACTACGCCCTCGGCGCGGTCGCGGACTGGCTGCACCGTGTGGTCGCCGGCCTCGCCCCCGCTGCGCGGGGCTATCACCGGCTGGAGATCGCCCCGCAGCCGCTGCCCGGTCTCGACTGGGCTGCCACCAGCCACGACACGCCCTACGGGCGGGCCGCCGTGGAGTGGCGTCGCAGCGGCACGGCGATCGAGATCGCCGCGACCGTGCCCGCGAACGCGTCCGCCCACGTCCGGCTTCCCGACGGACGGGAGTTCGACGTCGCCGCGGGCACCCACGCGTGGACGGTGGCCGCGGGCGCAGAGCCGGCTCCGGGGGTGCTCACCACCTCGACATCGCTGGCCGCGATCATGGACGACCCCGCCGCCTACCGGACCGTCCTCGACGCGTTCACGCGGATCGACCCCGCCGTGGCGACGGACTTCCGCAAGCGGATGGCGTGGGTGCCCAACCAGCCGCTGTTCGGCGCGTTCAGTCTGATCTCGCCCGCGGTCGTCGCGGAGGTCGAGGGCAGCCTCGCCGCCCTGAATGCCCAGCGGGGAGTGTGACGTGCCGGGTCGGACGTGGCACGACCCGGCCCTGCCCCTGGAGGAGCGGGTGGACGCGCTCGTCGCCGACCTGACGGCGGAGGAGCGGGCCCGCATCGCCCTGGGGGAGTTCGACAGCCTGGTCGCCCGCGGCGTCCCGGCGCCCGAGTACGTGGACTCGGGGACGGGGCTGCGGGGCGTCTCCGGCGCCACGGCGTTCCCCGCGGGGATCGCGCTGGCCGCGACGTTCGACCCGGAGCTGGCGGAGGCCTACGGGGCGGCCGTCGGCGAGGAGGCCAGGTCCGCCGGCTTCACGGTGGTGCTCGGGCCGACCCTCGACCTCGCCCGCGACCCGCGAGGGGGACGGATCCCCGAGGCGCTCGGCGAGGACCCGTACCTGTCCGGGCTGATCGGCGCGGCGCACGTCCGGGGGTTGCAGGGACGGAGGGTGATCGCCCAGCTCAAGCACTTCGTCGCCTACAACAGCGAGGAGCGACGCACCGGGTACGGCCTGGGCGCGGAACGGGGGGACGCCGTCGACGTGGAGGTGTCCGAGGCCACCCTGCACGACACGTACCTGCGGCCGTTCGAGGCCGCCGTGGAGGCCGGGGCCTGGTCGATGATGGGCTCCTACAACCGGATCAACGGCGTGTACGCCTGCGAGAGTGCCGACATCCTGAGCATTCCGCGCCGCGACTGGGGCTGGCGCGGCTTCTCCTGTCCCGACTTCCTGTTCGCCGTCCGGGACGACGAGGCGGCACTGGCTGCCGGCCTGGACCTGCCCGCCCTCGGCGGAGCAGCCGGCCGAACGGCCGAGATGGTCGAGCGGCACCCCGCCGAGGCGGCGGACGCGGTCGCCAACCTCGTCCGGGCACTGATCGGGGTCGGGCTGGTCGAGGACCCGGTCGGTGCGGCGAGCGTCCCCCTGGCTCCCGGGCACGGCGACCTGGCCGAGCGGGTCGCGATCGCGGCGTCCGTGCTGCTGAGGAACGAGGGACAGGCGTTGCCGTTCGGTACGGAGGTCCGGTCGGTCGCCGTGATCGGGCCGAGCGGAACCGACGCCCTGTACGTGACCGGCGGCTCTGCGGCGGTGGACCTGGAGCCGGGGCGCGTCGTCACACCGCTCGACGGCCTCCGGGCGGCGGCTGGTGACCGGACGGTGGTGGCCGCGCAGGGAAGCTGGGGCGACGTGCCGCTGCCCACCGTGCCGGCGGCGGTGTTGCAGCTGCCGGACGGCTCGGGTGCCGGCGTCCTGGTGGAGTCGGCCGACGGTGCCGTCCGCGTGGCCGACAACGTCGACCACGCCGTCCCGGTGGGGACGACCCCCTCGTCGTGGCCGTCCCGCTGGCGGACGCGGCTCGTCCCCCGGGCCACCGGACGCCACCGGTTGAGCCTCGACCTCGGCGGCCGCGCGAGCGTCCGGGTCGACGGGCGGACCGTGATGGTCGGCGCGCGGGAGGCGTCCCCGTTCCTCCACGGGCCGCACCTGCCGCTGCAGGCGGTCGTCGACCTCGTCGTCGGGCGGCCGGTGGAGCTGGAGATCGACTACGAGCCGGGCCCGGCGATCTTCATCCCGCCGATGGGGATCGCCCCGGTGCTGCGGCTGGGCTGGCGGGAGCCGGACGGACTGATCGACGAGGCCGCCGCTGTCGCCGCGGACTGCGACGCCGCGGTCGTGATCGTGAACCAGGCCTCCGGCGAGGGCATGGACCGGGACAGCCTCGCCCTGCCGGGAGACCAGGACGACCTCGTCCGCCGGGTCGCCGCGGCGAACCCACGCACGATCGTCGTGCTCAACACACCCGGCGCCGTCGAGCTGCCCTGGCTGGACGAGGTCGCCGCGGTGCTGCAGGTCTGGTACCCCGGTGAGCGGTTCGGGGCGGCGCTCGGAGCGATGCTCTTCGGCGAGGCTGAACCGGGTGGCCGGTTGCCGCTCACGTTCCCGCACGATCGCGCGGACCTGCCGGGTGGCGACCACGGCCCCGAGGTGGTGGTGACGACCCTCGACTACGACGCCGACGGCGGCATCGGCTACCGGGCGCCGGGCGTCCGCGAGCGCGGGTGCGAGTTCGGCTTCGGCCACGGCCTGGGCTACGCGGCCACCTCCTGCGAGGTGACCGGCTGCCGCCAGGTGGACGGCCGGCTGCGCGTTGCGCTGGCGGTCACGAACCCGGACGCGCGCGACACCGTCCACGTCGCGCAGGCGTACGCGGCGGTGGCCGGTGCTGTCCCGGAACTGGTCGCGGTTGTCCGCGTCCCTGTAGCGGCCGGGAGCACGGCGTCCGCGGAGTTCGAGCTGGGGGCAGGAGCGTTCGCCCGGTGGGACCCCACCGCCGGCCGTCGCGTTCCGGTCGATGGGCAGCACCAGGTCCTTCTTGGTAGCGGCTCCCTGAATACGCACAGTGAAATCGACGTCATTATTGACGAAGGCATTCCGGCAGCGTCGGGCTGGGTGCGGCACGGCCAGTAACGGCTGAATAGTGGCGATTTCCGGAGTGCTGCGGCGCTCCGGAAATTGCCCTGCGCGCGTCACCGAGACAAGCGTCTGAGCTAGTCGAAGCCGAGTTCTACAACAATTCCACAGATTCTACAAAAGTCTACACGCGCAATTGTATTGACCTCGACCGATGGTCTTCCTAGCCTTTCCGTCATCCAGTCGCATTGTGGCGACAACAACGAGAAAGGCGGATCATGCCTCACACCCCTCCCCTCGGAGGCAGCCGTTCGGTCCGGGCCAGGACCCTTGTCATGGCGAGCGCCGTCGCCCTCATCGGGCCGACGATCGTGGCGCTCGCTCCCGCGGCCCCGGCCGCAGCAGCAGTCGACTGCTCCACCGTCGCCTGGATGGACACCTCGAAGACCGCCGCCCAGCGCGCCGCGGCCCTGCTCGACGCGAGCACGCAGTACCAGAAGTACCGCTGGCTGGTGGAGCAGCCGGCGAACAGCCCGCAGGAGACGACGTTCTCGGGGGTCACCTACCCCGTGCAGGTCGACTGCACGCCCACGGTGGTCTACACCGACGGCCCGGACGGCGTCCGGTCTCCCACCGGCGTGACCGCATTCCCCGCCCAGATCGCTCTCGCCTCCGCCTGGAGCAGTTCGCTCGCACAGACCAAGGGCACCGCGCAGGCCGACGAGGCGTTCGACATGCGCCGGAACGGGGTGCTCGGCCCGGGAGTATCCAGTTCGCGCACGCCGCTGGCGGGACGCACTCCGGAGTACCTCGGGGAGGACGCGGTGCTGGCGGGGAACCTGGCCGGCGCCATGATCAAGGGGATCCAGAACCCGACCGGGGACCGCGCCGTGATGGCAGAGGTCAAGCACTACGTGGCGAACGAGCAGGAGACCGACCGTCAGACGAGTTCGTCCAACGTCAGCGAGCGGGCGCTGCGGGAGATCTACGAGCTCCCCTTCGAGATCGCGGTCGATTCCCAGCCGGCGAACGTGATGTGCTCCTACAACCAGATCAACGGCACCTACGCCTGTGAGAACGACCGGCTGAAGGACGTCGTCAAGGGCTCGATGGGGTTGGACGGCTATGTCGTGTCCGACTTCGGCGCCGTGCACAGCACGGCGAAGGCGCTGATGAGCGGGCTCGACCAGGAACTCAACCGGCCGAGGTACTTCACGCCTGCGCTGCTCGACGCTGCCCTGGCCGACGGCAGCATCACCCAGGCCAGGATCGACGAGGCCGCGACGCGGGTCGTGACTGCCTACATCAAGGCCGGACTGTTCGACCACCCGATGGCCGACACCGCAGTGGCGGACGCGTCCACCGACACCCACAAGGCGTTGGCCCGGACGATCTCCGAGCAGGGCAGCGTCCTGCTGAAGAACGACAGGGGAACACTGCCCCTCTCGGCGAAGAGGGCGCTCAAGGTCGCCCTGATCGGCCCGACCGCTTCGAGCACGGTCACCAACGGCATCAGCGCGAAGAGCGTGTGCGCGATGGCCAACCCGTTCGGCGGCGGCATCACGTTGAGCTGTGAGGACCTGGTCTCGCCCGAGACCTCGATCAGGTCGGTCGTCGAGGCCAACGGCGGAACCCTCACCTGGAATCCCGGCGCCGACCTCGACTCGGTGAAGGCGGACGCCGCTGCGGCTGACGTCGCGATCGTCTTCGGCTACCAGCGGATGGGCGAGTTCAACGACATCGCCGACCTCAGCCTGCAGGGTTCGGGGGACACGCTGGTCGAGGCCGTCGCCGGAGCGGCGAAGAAGACGGTCGTGGTGCTCCAGACCGGCAGCGCGGTGGAGATGCCGTGGCTGAAGGATGTCGACTCGGTCCTGGAGACCTGGTACGGGGGAGAGCAGATGGGGCCGGCCCTGGCCAACATCCTGTTCGGCAAGGTCAACCCTTCGGGGAAGCTCCCGATGACGTTCCCGGCCTCACTCGCGGACACTCCGACGAACACCAGCGAGCAGTACCCCGGCATCTTCTCCGACGGCTCGACGACCCGTCCTGCCGGTACTTCGGAGATTCGCCAGGTGAACTACACCGAAGGACTGAAGGTCGGGTACCGCTGGTACGCGTCCCAGGGCATCGAACCGCTCTTCCCGTTCGGGTACGGGCTGTCCTACACCAGCTTCCGGTACTCGAAGCTGCAGGTCACCCCGCTCTACAGCGGCAAGGGCAAGCGCGACCTCCAGCTCCGGTTCGCGGTGACGAACACGGGGAGGACGGCGGGCACGGAGACCGCCCAGGCCTACGTCCAGCTGCCCGCCAAAGCGGGGGAGCCGGCCAAGCGGCTGCTCACGTGGCAGAAGGTGAGCCTGAAGCCGGGCCAGACCACGACCGTGCAGATCAGGATCAGCGCCAAGGACCTGGCCGAGCAGCACCTGCTGCAGTACTGGGACACCAAGGCTGAGGACTGGAGGACGGCGACGGGCGTGTACAAGGTGACGGTCGGTGGCTCGTACGACACCACACTCACCGACTACTCGCTGGTCTGGAACAACTGAACCGGACAGGTGGTGCGGCGGCTCGGCGTCGCACCACCCGCCGTTCGCTTCCGTCCGCGTGATGGTGTGAGTTCGTCCACCGAACACGGTGGACGAACTCACACCATCACGAGCTACACGCCCAGTTCGCGGCGAAGCTTGGCGACGTGGCCGGTCGCGCGGACGTTGTACTGCGCGACCTTCACCACGCCCGTGCCGGCGGCATCCACGTCCACGATGAACGTCGAGCGGATCACGCCCTCGACCTGCTTGCCGTAGAGCATCTTGGTCCCGAAGGCGCCGTAGGCGCCGAGCACGTCCCGTCCGGGATCGGCCAGCAGCGGGAACCGCAGGTGGTCGCGCTCGCGGAACGTCGCGAGCTTGTCGGTGCTGTCGGGGGAGATGCCCACGACCTGGTAACCCGCAGCGGCGAGATCGGCCATGGCCGCGTCGAAGTCGACGGCCTCCAGCGAGCAGCCCGGCGTCAGCGCGGCGGGGAAGAAGTAGACGATGACCCGGCCGCCGGCGTAGTCGGACAGCGACACCGGGTTCCGGTCCGCGTCCGGCAGGGTGAAGGCAGGGGCGATGTCGCCGGGCGTGAGCTGGGTCATGCCGCCACGATAGATGACGACCGCCCGAGACGCGGCAGCGGCTCGGAAGGGAGGACTCTTGACGAGCAGTGAGGGACGAACTGCGAGGAGCAGATGACGACCGTCCGGACGCGTCAGCGGCCCAACACCCCACCTGTCCTCCCGGCGGAAGCCGGGATCTCCGCGTCCGCTGCGACCACCTTCTCCCGGAGATCCCGGGTCAGGCCCGGGATGACAGCGCCGTCGACCGTCCACCACAAGGTGGACGCATTGACGCGACTACGCCGCACATCCGTCCACGACAACGTGGACACCAGGCGCGAGGCTTCCGTGGTGTGGCGGTCCGGGCGCGGGGGTAGGAGGGGCTGGCATAGGCTGTGCGCAGACCGGCGCCGGTGAGCTTGGAGGAGCGATGGCAGAGGCAGTGCGCACCCGCGAGGAGATCGAGGCGGAGATCGACGCCGCCCGGCAGCGGCTCGCCGCGAGCGTCGAGGGCCTGATCAACCAGGTGCACCCGAAGGCGATCGTCGCCCACACCGTCGAGGACGCGCGGACGTTCGCGCGCGGCAGCTTCGAGCAGGCGAAGGCCCAGCTGGTCGACGAGCGGGGTTCGCTGCGGACGGAGCGCGTCGCGCTGGTGGCCGCGGCCGTCGGCGGCGCGGTCACGTTCGCGCTCATCGTCCGCTCGATCCTGCGCGGACGCTGACGCCCCCAGGCTGCAGCCCGCAGATCCAGCGGGTGACCTTGCTTCGGGTCAGTCGATTTACCCGCACCGGCGAACGGGCGAAAGACAGATAGATCGTTTCATTTGCCACATCGCGCTGATTGGACGGTTGGACTTCGATAACAATCCGGGAAAGGTGCTGCCCAGCGGGGCGACTGCGTGCCTAGAGTGCACACAGAGTCCCCATGGCGGGGGACACTTCTGAGAAGCGAGGACTCAATGTCTCATGCACGCACAACGCGGCGCGTGCTCGCGGCGGTGGCATCTGTGGGTGCCGTGCTGGTCACCGCTGCGTGCAGCTCCTCCACCACCCCGGCGTCGAGTGGTTCCGCCGCCGGAGTGAACTGGGACGAGCGCGGGCCGATCACGTACGCCCAGGGCAAGGACACCGCCGGTGTCTGGGCCGGCGTCCTGAAGGAATGGAACGACGCTCACCCGAACGAGCAGGTCACCCTGCGCGAGCTCTCTCCCGAGGCCGACCAGCAGCGGGCCGAAATGATCAAACGCGGCCAGGCGAAGGACGGTGAGTTCTCGGTCATGTCGGTGGACGTCGTCTGGACGGCGGAGTTCGCCGCCAACGGCTGGCTCCAGGAGCTGCCCGCGGACAAGTTCCCGACGACCGGCATGCTGAGCAGCGCCGTCGACGCGGCGACCTACTTCAACAAGCTGTACGCCTACCCGCAGTCCTCCGACGGCGCGCTGCTGTTCTACCGCAAGGACCTGCTCGACAAGGCGGGCCTCGAGGCGCCGAAGACGTGGGACGACATGCAGGCGGCCTGTGACAAGATCCTTCCCGACCAGAAGGGCATGTCCTGCTACTCCGGCCAGTTCCAGAAGTACGAGGGACTGACCTGCAACATCGCCGAGGCCGTGAACTCCGCCGGAGGCCAGTTCATCACCGATGACGGCAAGCCGAACGTGAACACTCCCGAGGCGATCGCGGGCCTGACCTGGCTCACCGACGGCTTCAAGAGCGGCAGCATCCCGAAGGAAGCCATCACGTGGAAGGAGGAGGAGAGCCGCCAGGCGTTCCAGGACGGCAAGATCCTGTTCCTGCGCAACTGGCCGTACGTGTGGAACCTCGCCTCCAAGACCGACGGTTCCTCCGGCGTGGCCGGCAAGTTCGCCGTCGCACCGCTGCCGGGCAAGACCGGACCGGGCGTCTCCACCCTCGGTGGCCACAACATCGGCATCTCCACCTTCGCCAAGAACAAGGGCACCGCGGGTGACTTCATCAAGTGGATCGCGGCAGAGGACCAGCAGAAGACCTTCCTGCAGAAGGGCTCCCTGGCTCCGATCCTTGAGGACATGTACGCCGACGCCGAACTGAACAAGCAGTTCCCGTACCTGGCCACGCTGGGCGAGTCGATCAAGGGTGCCAAGCCGCGGCCGAAGGCCGTCCGGTACGGCGATGTGACGGCCGCGATCCAGGATGCGACCTACGCGGCGCTGCAGACGGCGCTCGGTCAGGGAAGCACCACTCCTGACCAGGCATTCGCCGGCTTGCAGACGAAGCTCGAGGACCTGCTCAAGTAACGATCCGTCATCGGGACTTCTCGGGGTCGCGGTTCGGCCGCGACCCCGAGAGGTGTCTCTTTTCCCTAGCAAAGGAGGTGGGGAAGCATGAGCCAGGGCATGACAACGACACTCGCGGGCACAACGCCTCCCATTACCGAGAAGCGCAAGAAAAACCTGCTGAGTGACGGTCAGGGCACGCTCGCCGCGATCCTGATCTCCCCGACGATGCTCGTGATCCTGTTCGTGGTCGGCATCCCGATCCTGCTGTCCCTGCGCGAGTCGGTGTTCATCAAGTACTCGACCCCCGATCCCACCACGGGCCTCATCCCCGAGGGCGAGACGTTCGTGGGGCTGCAGAACTTCACCAACATCTTCGCCAACCCGACGGTCGTCAAGGGTGTGTGGGGCCCGATGGACCGCCTGGTCAACTCCTTCCTGAACGTGACGTTCTTCACCGTCGTGTGTGTCGTCCTGGAGACGATCCTCGGCGTCGCGATGGCGCTGATCATGGCCCGGGCCTTCCGCGGCAAGGGCTTCGTCCGCGCGGCCATCCTGGTGCCGTGGGCGATCCCGACGATCGTGTCCGCCCGGATGTGGGGCCTGATCTTCGACGCCGATGGCGTGATGAACAAGATCCTCGGCCAGCAGATCCTGTGGCTGGCCGACAACGCGTACTCCCAGTGGGCGGTCATCATCGCCGACGTGTGGAAGACGGCGCCCTTCATCGGCCTGCTCACCCTCGCCGGCCTGCAGACCATCCCGGCGGACGTCTACGAGGCGGCCAAGGTGGACGGGGCCAACGCGTGGCAGACCTTCGTGCGGATCACGCTCCCCATGGTCAAGCCGGCCCTGGTGGTCGCGGTGCTGTTCCGCACGCTCGACACCATGCGCATGTTCGACCTGCCCTACGGGATGATCGGCCAGGGCAAGTACTCGGTCGAGACCATTTCGATGTTCGCCTACTACGAGAACAACCAGCTGCGCTACGGCTCCGCCGCCGCGTACTCGCTGATCCTGTTCGCCTACATCGTGCTGGTCGCCTTCATCTTCGTGAAGCTGCTCGGCGCCGACGTGATCGGTGACGAGGAGACGCGTGCCCTTTCCGAGCAGCGGAAGCGGCAGAAGGCTCTCGCCAAGGCCGAAGGCCGGAAGGCGAAGCTCGCCAAGAGTTCGATCACGAGTGGGGAGTTCCAGTCATGACCGCCGCGACCCCCGCCGCCCCGCACCACGTCTCCGCGGCCGAACTCGCCGTCCTCAACAAGCCGCAGCGCGACTGGAAGTACTGGCTCGGCACGATCGGCGTGATCCTGGGCATGGCGCTGATCGTCCTCTACTGCATCGCGCCGTTCTACTGGATGGTCGTCTCGTCGCTGCGCCTGCCCACCATGGGCCGCGACACGTCCTTCTGGCCCAACCCGGTCTCCTTCGAGAACTACCCGGCGGTCTTCGATCCGCGCAACGGGTTCGGGCGGGCACTGGTGAACTCGGTGATCGTCTCGTTGTCGACCACCCTGCTCACGCTGCTGCTGGGCATCCTGGGCGCGTACGCCCTGGCCCGGCTGCGGTTCCGGTTCAAGGGCGTCGTGCTCTCGATCATCATCGGGTGCTCGATGTTCCCCGGCATCACCCTGCTGATCCCGCTGTTCAAGATGTTCACCGGTGCGTACCCGTGGATGCCGATCAACTGGATGAACACCTACCAGGCGCTGATCATCCCGTCGTTGTCGTTCGGCCTTCCGCTGTGCGTGTGGAACCTGACGGCGTTCTTCCGTCAGCTCCCCGTGGAACTCGAGCAGGCGGCGATGGTGGACGGGTGCACGCCCGGCCAGGCGTTCCGGAAGGTGATCCTCCCGCTCGCCGCTCCCGGCGTGTTCACCACGGCGATCATCACCTTCATCGCCGTCTGGAACGAGTTCATGATCGCGCTGACCTTCGGCACCGATCCCAGCATGTACACGGCGATCGTCTCGCTGGCGAAGTTCACCGGCGCCTACGGGTACGACACTCCGTGGGGAACGATCATGGCCGCCGGTGTGCTGATCACCGTGCCGCTGATCATCGGCGTGCTGATCTTCCAGCGGCGGATCGTGGCCGGCCTCACCGCCGGCGGCGTGAAGTAGAACTCAGGAGAACGGTCATCGGGCCTCCACGTGGTGTGGGGGCCCGATGACCGTTCCGGTCGTCACGAGCAACTGGTGATCGTCTTCGATGCCGAGTAGGCCATGGGCAGGGTCTGGATGGTCTTGCCGTTGGTGTCGGTGATGAGTCCCCACGCGACGGTGCGGTACTTCGCCTTTGCACACTTGGCCGCGGTGGCCAGGGTCACGGCCTTACCCCAATCGCTCGAGGAACTCGTCTTCTGCGTACCCGCGACATCGCTCCAGGTCCCGAAGTAGGAGTCGTAGCTCTGGAGCTTCACGACGAGCTTCTTGGATCCGCTGCTTGCCTCACCCTCGGGGGTGCAGGACCACATCTCGGAACCGCGCACTCGCCAGGACGAGGTGTGCTCGCGCAGGGGTGTGTTGGCGGTGTACGTGCAGAACTTGTTGGTGATGGAGTCGGATGCACCGGCGGTTGGGGTGGACCCCACGAGCGAGAGGCCGACGGTGCAGGCGGCAGCGGCGACCGCGGCCATCGTCTTGTACCTGGGCATCGTCATCACCCCGCGAAGGACAGCGAGTCGGAGCGCTCAACGCACTTTCGGGTGTTCGATGTCCACTGGAAGCACACCCGTCCGAAGGAGTCGAGTTCCTGCACGCCGTCGATCGCGATCGGCAGTTCGTAGCTCTTGGTGGCATTCAGGCTGGCGTACGACAGGGTCTTGGTCCTGGAGTAGTAGTGCCCGGAGATGTAGACACCCGCTTCCAGGGTGACCGTCACAGAAGTCGCCTTGTTGCAGGTCCACGACGCGGAGGTACCGCCGATGGAGCCGTTGGTGACGGTCTTGACCTTGATGGTGCATTCGCCCTTGCTGGCCGCTTGGGCGGGAGCCGCAGCGGTGCCGAACACAAGGGTCGCCGCAAGCGCCACCACAGCGGCGGCGCGACGGAGAACTACCAGCGATGTTCGCATGTCCCGAGTTCCTCTCAGGTATGGGGATGGATAGCTGGACGCTACTGCGCGGGCCATCGCCGCGGGCCTCATCCGGTGACTTCATACAGGTCGCGGTGGTCACCGTCCGTCGCGAGGGCCATCCCGCGCCTCGGTCGCCACAGAGCGCGAGAAAGGCCCCGAGGGAATCCTCGGGGCCTCTCGCCGTTGTGCGCCGCCAGGGACTCGAACCCCGAACCCGCTAGTTAAGAGCCAGCTGCTCTGCCAGTTGAGCTAGCGGCGCGCAGGAAGAGACTTTAGCGCACGGGTGGCCGTGGGGAGAAATCGGGCGGCGGGCGCGGAACGCGAGGCGCGGACGAGGTGCTCCGGACCTCAGAACGCGCGGTGCACCATGGTTCCGGCGACCCAGGTCGCGGCTACCGCCATGCCCCGTAGGGTGGCGGCCGACTCCGCCGGATCCGCGCCGGCCAGCGGGTCGGCGTCCAGCAGGACGAGGTCGGCAGGGGAGTCGATCCCGACCCGTTCCCGACCACCGGTGCTCGCCGCCAGGGCCTCTGCGGACGTCAGCGAGTGCTCGGGGTGCCACGGCGCCTCACCCGGCGCGCCGCGGTACACCGCCGACGCCATCGCCAGCCACGGGTCCAGCGGTGCGACCGGGGCGTCCGAGCCCAACGCCAGCCGGACGCCGGCGTCCACCAGCTCGCGCAGCGGGAAGCTCCGGGACGCGCGCTCGACGCCCCACACCGCCTCGGTCACGCCGCGGTCGTCGAGCAGGTGCGCGGGCTGGACGCTGGCCACCAGGCCCAGCTCCGCCATCCGGGCGGACGCACCCCGGGGGAGCAACTGGGCGTGCTCGATCGTTCCCCTCGCACCGGTCGCCTCGAAGGCGTCCAGCGCGTCGGCCGCCGCCGCGTCCCCGATCGCGTGCAGCGCGACCGTCAGGCCGTTCGCCCTGGCCGTGGCCAGCAGTCGGCGCAGCTCGTCCGGCGGCACGTTCTGCACGCCGTGGCCACCCTCCGGGTACGGGTCGACGCAGTACGCGGTGCGGGTGTTCAGTGACCCGTCCGAGATGATCTTCAGCGAGCCCATCGTCACCAGCGGCTCGTCCGCCCCGCCGGGCAGGACGTCGCCGGTGCGGACGCCCGCGCGGAGGGCGGCGTCCAGGTCGGCCGGGTACACCGAGGCCCGGATCCGCAGCGGCACCCCGACGGCGGCCCACCGGCGCGGCCACGCGGCGAAGCCCGGCTCGAAGTCGTAGTCGACGATCCCGACCACGCCCTTCGCGGCCGCCTCGGCCAGCGCCCGCGCATAGGCGCCCGGGCCCACCTGCACGTCCTCGGCGGCCAACAGGGCCGGCACTGCGGCGAACCACTCCGCCTCGACGACGGGCTCGTCCCGCCACGGCAGCCCGAACCGGGCCAGCGCCGCGGTGTTGAGCCAGCCCGCGTGCGCGTCCCCGCTGACCAGGACGACCGGCAGCGGGCCGGTCGCCGCGTCCAGCGCACCCACCGACGGCGGCTCGGGCCACCCGGACGGACGGTAGCCGCCGCCCACCAGCAGGGCGGTGCCGGCAGGCGCGGCGACGACGGCTGCCCGGACGCGGGCCAGCGCGTCCGGCATGCTCGTCGTGCCGGTCAGGTCGAAGCGCGTGCTCCGCCGCGCCCACTGGCCGAGGTGGACGTGCGCATCCCACAGCCCCGGGATCAGCCAGCGCCCGTCGGCGTCGAGGACCTCCTCACCGGGCTCCGGCTCGAGGACACCCTCGACGGCGGTCACCCGGCCCGCCTCCACGCGCAGGTCGACCGGCTCGTCCGGCGCGGGCAGGCCGACCGGGACGAGCTGGGCGTGGCGCAGCAGCACGACGGGGACGTCAGCCGAGCAGCGAGGCCGTGCTCGTGCACGGCAGGCCGAACGCGTCCGCGACGGCGGGGTAGGTGACCTGTCCCGCATGCGTGTTCAGGCCCAGCGCCAGCGACGTGTTCTCCCTGCACGCGCGCTGCCAGCCCTTGTCGGCCAACTGGACGGCGTAGGCGAGCGTGGCGTTCGTCAGTGCCCAGGTGGACGTGTTCGGCACGGCGCCCGGCATGTTCGCCACGCAGTAGAACACCGAGCCGTGCACCTCGAAGGTGGGGTCGGAGTGGGTGGTCGGGTGGGAGTCCTCGAAGCAGCCGCCCTGGTCGATCGCGACGTCCACGAGCACCGAGCCCGGCTTCATCGCCGCGACCATCTCGTTGGTGACCAGCTTCGGTGCCTTCGCGCCCGGGATCAGGACGGTGCCGATCACCATGTCGGCGGCCAGCACCTGCTCGGCCACCGCCAGCCGCGACGACACGATGCCGTGCACCCGGTTCTCGTAGCGCCAGAACGTGGTGCGCAGCTTCTCCAGATCGGTGTCGAGGATCGTCACGTCCGCACCCATGCCCAGCGCGACGTTCGCCGCATTCTGGCCGGCGGTGCCGCCCCCGAGCACGACGACCTTGGCGTTGGCGACGCCACCCACGCAGCCCATCAGGACGCCGCGCCCGCCCTGCGCCTTCATCATCGCGTGCGCGCCCACCTGCGGGGCGAGGCAGCCGGCCACCTCTGACATCGGGTACAGCAGCGGCAGCAGTCCGGAGGGCAGTTGGACGGTCTCGTACGCGATCCCGGTCGTGCCCGCGGCGAGCAGGGCGTCCGTGCCCGCGCGGTCGGCGGCCAGGTGCAGGTAGGTGAACAGCAGCAGGTCGTCGCGGAGCAGGCCGAACTCGGACGGGATCGGCTCCTTCACCTTCATCACCATCTCGCCGGTGGCCCAGGTCTCCTCGGCCGTGGGAACGATCGTCGCTCCCTGCGCGACGTACTCGTCGTCGCTGATCGAGGAGCCCACGCCGGCGCCGGCCTGGACGAACACCTCGTGGCCGTGGGAGACGAGTTCGGAGACGCCGACCGGGGTGATCGCGACCCGGTACTCGTTGTCCTTGACCTCGGAAGGGACGGCGATCCGCATGGGAGTCCTCTCTGCTCTGCCCGGCTCAGGTGGTCGTGGCGGACACAGTGTCCTACATCGCGGCGCCCACCGGAGCGCTATCCGTTCATTCGCCCGCGGCCGTACGCAGCGCGCGCCTGTGCGGGGTGGGACGTCCGCAGGGCGCGATGGCGCCGGGCCGCCACGCCGGAGGACTAGACTGTGCGCGAACGTGCTCCGGGGTCGGTGTAAGTCCGAACCGGCGGTGACAGTCCGCGACCCGTTCCTGCCTGGCAGGAACGGTTGATCCGGTGGAATTCCGGGACCGACGGTGAAAGTCCGGATGGGAGGCAGCACGCGGCGCTCGCGCGCAGTCTGTCGCGCCGGGCGTCCGTTCGCGCATCCCCTCGTCCCCGGAACCCGGTCGCTGTGACGACGGACGGATGTGAGGACGATGAGGCGCGAGCTGCTGGCCCCGCTGCTGCTGGGGGTCGTGCTGCTGGTGGGCTGGATCCTGACCGCGGGCCAGGGTTCGGTGCTCCTGCCGACCCCGGGGAAGGTCGCGGCCCGGCTCGTCTCCGACCTGACCGACCCGGTCTACTGGTCGTACCTGCTGGTCACGCTGGGGGAGGCGTTCGGCGGCGCACTGCTGGGCACGGCCGTCGCGCTGCCGCTGGCCGTCCTGATCCACCGCTCGCGCTGGGTCGCCGCGGCCGTGAACCCCTTCCTCGGCGCCACCCAGGCCATCCCCGCGATCGCGCTGGCGCCGCTGCTGGTGCTCTGGCTGGGGTACGGGCTCGGCCCGGTGATCATCCTGTGCGCGCTGATCGTGTTCTTCCCGATCCTGATCTCCGCCGTCGTCGGCCTGCGCCACGTGGACGCCGACGTCGTCGACGCCGGACGCATCGACGGCGCCTCGTCCCTGGCGCTGCTGGTGAACGTCGAGCTGCCGATGGCGTTGCCGTCCATCCTCGGCGGCGTCCGCAACGGCGTCACGCTCGCCGTCACCGGCGCGATCGTCGGCGAGATGGTGATGGGTGGCGCGGGCCTGGGCACCGTGCTCACCATCCAGCGCGAGTCCGTCGACACCGCCGGAATGGTCTCGACGATCATCGTCCTCTGCGTGATCGCGTCCGCCGCCTACGCCGCCATCCACCTCTGGGAGCGCCACTCCCGGATCATCGACTCCCTGCACCGCTCCTGAGAGGTCCCCATGAGAACCCGCCTGCTCGCCGTCCTCGCCGCGGCCGTCGTCCTGGCCGGCTGCACGTCCGCGACGACCACCGCGCCGTCCGGCTCCGCGTCCGGCTCGGCCGCCCTCCCGACCCCCACGATCGGGCTCACCTACATCCCGAACGTCCAGTTCAGCCCGTTCTACGTCGCCGAGGCGGACGGGGACTTCACCTCGGCCGGCGTCGCCCCCGTCCTGCGCCACCACGGGACCTCCGAGGGGCTGTTCACCGCGATCCTCGCCGGCCAGGAGCAGTTCGTCGTCGCGGGCGGCGACGAACTGATGCAGGCCCGCGCGCAGGGCTCCGACCTCGTCGCCGTCGCCGCGTACTACCGCAGCTACCCGGTCGAGGTCATCGTCCCCGACGGCTCGGCGATCCACAGCCTCGCCGACCTGAAGGGCCACAGCATCGGCCTGCCCGGCAAGTACGGCGAGAACTGGTTCGGCCTCCAGGTCGCGCTGAAGACGGCAGGGCTCACGGAGTCCGACGTGACGGTGCAGGAGATCGGCTACACCCAGCAGGCCGCGCTCAGCACCGGCAAGGTGGACGCGATCGTCGGCTTCAGCAACAACGAGGCCGTCCAGTTCGCGCTGTCGGGCTTCGCCACGCGGAGCCTCCCGATCGTGGAGAGCGGCGAGGTGCCGCTGGTGGGCATCTGCCTGGTCACGACCGCCGCCTACGCCGCCGACCACCCCGAGGTGGTGAAGGTCGTCGCCGCGGGCATGCTGGCCGGCATCCGCACGGTCGTGGACGATCCGGACCACGCCATGGACGTCTCCGCCACCTACGTGCCGGGGCTCTCGGCCGCCGCCGCCCAGGCCTCGGCGAAGGCCACGCTCACCGCGACGACGAAGTTGTGGACCACGGCGGAGGGGAAGGTGGACGGCCACCTCGACGCCGACCAGTGGACGGCGATGGCCGACTTCATGGCCGCCCAGGGCCTCACCGACAGCAGGGTTGACCCGACACCAGCGTTCTCGAACGCCTACCTCGGCTAGTTCGGGCCCGCCAGCCGATACCCTCTGGACAATCCTGAGAGACTATTCCTCGTTCGAGGAGGGCGATGAGCCAGCACGTCGTACCGGGGTGGGATGAGTACTTCCTCAACATCGCCACCGCCGTGTCCGGTCGCGCCAAGTGCACCCGCCGGAAGGTGGGAGCCGTCCTCGTGCTGGACAAGCGGATCATCGCGACCGGGTACAACGGTGCGGCGCCGGGGCGTCCGGACTGCCTGGAGGGCGCCTGCCCGCGCGGCCGGATGGGCTACGACGAGGTGCCCGGGCTGGGCGACTACGACCGGCCGGGGACGCCGGGGTTCTGCATCGCCATCCACGCCGAGGTGAACGCCCTGCTGTTCGCCACGCGCGACACGAAGGGCGCCGTCGCCTACATCACCGACCCGCCGTGCCCGGGCTGCCGCAAGGCGCTCGCCGCCGCCGGCATCGTCCGCGCGGTCTGGCCCGCCGGCGAGCACGACTGCGACGGCCTGGTCGACTGGAGCGGCGCGTGGTGAACCTCAAGCCCAAGACCTCCCAGTTGTCGGCGTGGGTCGACCGGGGGGTCGCGCTGTTCTGCCTCGGCACGCTGATCCCGGCTTCGCTCGCCGCTGCCGACCAGATCCAGCACCTCGCGCTGTGGTGGATGGTGGTCGTCGGGGGCGGCATCGTCGTCGCCAGCATCGGCATGATGGTCGCCAGCTTCCAGGGCTGGAAGCTGCGCTCGTTCGCGCTCGTCTACGTGACGGTCGTGACGTTCGGGCTGATCACCTGGCCCGCGGCGTGGCAGTCCGACCAGGTGGCGGCGAGCAGCCCGTGGCTGTGGATGTGCCTCGGCGTCGCAGCGATCTGCCTGGCCGTGACGACCGGCACCGGCTGGGGCTTCGCGTACTCGATCGCCTCCGGGCTGCTGTTCGCCGCGGTGCGGATGACGCCGTCGGGGCAGAGCGCGTCCCTGCTGGGAGCCTTCCAGGACATGATCAACCTGGTCATGAACGCGTCCGTCGTGATCGTGGCACTCGGCGTGGTCAGCACCGCGTTCAAGGAACTGGACGAGGCGGAGGCTGCCACCCGCAAGGAGGCGACCGACGCCGCCATCGAGGAGGCGCTGCTGGAGGAGCGGCACCGCCTGGACGGCATCGTCCACGACGAGGTGATGACCACCCTGGTGGCCGCGGCCCACGCGCCCGGCGACGTCCACGTCGCCCAGCAGGCCCAGCGCGCCGTCGACCGACTCGCCCAGGCGGAGGCGCCGACCGAGACCCGCCTGCCCGTCACCGGTGACCAGCTCACCTGGCTGGTCACCGACGTCGTGAGCGCCCTCGTCCCGCAGACGAAGTTCGTCTCCCAGCTGGAGGGGCTCGCGGTCCCGCAGCAGGTGGCCAGCACGCTCGGCATGGTCGTGCGCGAGGTCGCCCTCAACGTCGCCAAGCACTCCAAGGCCGACGAGGTCGAGGTCACCATGACCAGCCCCGACAAGGGTGCGATCAGCATCTCGATCGCCGACAACGGGGTCGGCTTCGACCCCGAGCTCGTGCCGAAGCGGCGTCTCGGCCTGCAGGTCTCGGTCGGCTACCGGATGTGGGCGATCGGAGGCTCGGCGGAGATCCACTCGCAGCCGGGCCAGGGGACCGTCGTCGTCCTGACCTGGAAGCCGGAGAACTCCACGGTCGGCGAGGCCGAACTGCCCAGGCGGCGCAGGGCCGGCCGCGTCCTCGCCGACATCCCCGACCTGTCCCGACCGCTCCTCGTCCGCCTCGTGTGGGTGCTGGTCGGCCTGCAGTTCCTGCTCGGCTGGACCAGCCTCGACCAGGTCACGATGGTCTGGCCGGTCTTCCTGGCGCAGGCACTCGCCGTGGGCGCGACCTGGCTGACGCTGCGCCGGACGTCCGACAACCCCATGCGGCTGCCGGACGCGATCCTGGTCGTCGTCCTGCTGATCGCCGTCACCCTGATCGTCCAGGCCGTGCTGCCCAACGGCCACTGGCCCGGCTACGCGACGTGGCACAGCGGCGTCGTGATGGTGCTGCTCGTCACCGTCCTCGTCCGCGGCCAGGAACGGGTCGCCTGGACCGGCGTCGGCCTGTACGCGGTGATCTCGGCGGTGTGGGCGATCACGCACGAGATGACCGTCGCCGACACGCTGCGGGTCGGCTTCACCCCGTTCTCCTGGATGCTGGTCGCCCAGCTGCTGCAGAGCTGGCTGATCGACCTGGCCGACCGGATGAACGCGTCCCGCCGCTCGTCGGCAGCCGCGAACAAGGCGATCGCGCAGAGCTTCTCCAAGCTCGTCCTGCGCGACGTGTGGCTCACCCAGCTGCGCGCCCAGGTAGGGCCGCTCCTGAACCGGATCGCCGACACCGACTACGAGCTGAGCGACGAGGAGCGGGCGGCCTGCCTCGCGCAGGAGAGCCGGCTCCGGGACGCGATGCGGGCGGGCAACCTCGTCACCGAGCTGACCTCGGACGCGATCGAGGTCGCCCGGGGACGCGGCGTCGACGTCCGACTGGTCGACAGCCGGGGCACGCGGCTGCCGGAGGACGTGCGCGCGGCGCTCACCCAGCACCTCGGCCGGCTGCTCACCGACTCGAGCACGAAGCGGGTGGTGGCGCGCGCGGCTCCCGAGGGCTACGAGGACGTGGTGACGGTCCTGGCCGTCCGCGACGACGGGAGCAGCGAATTGATCGGTCTGGATGCCAGCGGCCGGGTCAGCACACGTTAGGCTAGGACGCGATGATCACCACGGCAGTCATTGACGACCACGAGGCCATTCGACTGGGCATGTCCCTGGCCTTGCAGAACCACCCCGGCCACCAGGTCACCCTGGTCGACGGGGCAGCGACCGTGCCGGAGTTCCTCGGCAGGGGCGTCCCGTGCGACGTCGTCCTTCTGGACCTGCAGCTCGACGACAACTCCGACCCGCTCGACAACGCCGAGGCGCTGATCGAGGCCGGCTACAAGGTGCTCGTCTACTCGATCGCCGACAACGTCCGGCTGCTCCGCCGCGCGCTGGCCGGTGGCGCGGCCGGGGTGTGCCGCAAGGCGGAGCCGATCGCCGTCACGCTGGCGTCCATCGAGGCGGTGGCCGAGGGCCAGGTCGTGATCAGCCAGGAGATCCTCGCCGCGATCGAGGGCGACGCGTCCTACGTGGCGGCGAACCTCGGCCCGCGCGAGCGTGAGGTGCTGGCCCTGTACGCCGGCGGCTTCGAGGTTCCCGAGGTCGCCGAGCGGCTGACCATCACCGAGAACAGCGTCAAGGAGTACCTCAAGCGTATCCGCGTGAAGTACACCAACGTCAACCGGCCCGCGGCGAGCAAGCTCGACCTGTTCCGCAGGGCCATCGAGGACGGCATCGTCCCGCCCGTCGAGCCGCACCACCTGTAGCCCTCTCTGGCGGGCCCCACCCGTCCGGGCTCGCCCCGGTTGCAGACCCAGCCACAAGCGCTCCCGAAACTCGCAGACGCTCCCGAAATTTCGGGAGCGTCTGGGCGTTTCGGGAGCGTTTGTGGCTGGACTGCTTCAGTACCAGCCGTGGGCACGCTTGAAGCCCCAGGCCCCGCAAGGGGTGCCGTAGCGCTGGTCGACGTAGTCGAGGCCCCAGCGGATCTGCGTGGCGGGGTTCGTGCGCCAGTCGGACCCGAACGAGGCCATCTTGCTGCCGGGGAGGGCCTGCGGGATGCCGTAGGCGCTGGAGTAGGGGTTGTCCGCGTAGGTGTCCCACTTGCTCTCGCGCATGATGATCGCGTTGTAGCAGGTGAACTGGTCCTCGCCCCACCCGTACTTGTTCTTCATGATCTCGCGGGCGATCTCGCGCGGGTCGGTGATGACCGGGTCGTAGCCGAGTTCGGCCACCTTCTGCTCGTACAGCGCCTTCATCGTCGCGTTGCCGATGCTGATCGCGGAGCTCTGCTTGGCCAGCAGCGACTGGCGGTACGCGGCCAGGTCGTCCGTGGTGGTCGTGGTGCTCGTCGACGAGCCGGTGCTGGACACCGTCATCGGCGCCGCGTCCGAGGTGCTCGCAGGGAAGAACGGGGAAAGTCCGATCAGTGCGCTGAGGGCGACGATGGCCTTCCGCACGGACCGGTGATTCAGCACGCGGAGAGTCTTGCATAAGAACCCTCTCAGACAAAACTCAGCTTCGCGTGTCTCACGGTGGCACGCCGGGGACGGTTCCTGTCGTGCGGTCGGGACTGGTGCTGGATCGCCGGGGACGGTTGCTGTCGTGCCGCGGGAGCGTCCGACCCGCTGCGCGCGGCACGCTAGGAACCGTCCCCATCGTGCCGGGTCCGCGGGGACGGTTCCTTCGGACCCGGCACGAAAGAACCGTCCCCTCGTGCCGGATGCTGAGAACGGGGTGAGGGGCGGACGCGTCTAGGCTGGGCGGGTGATGCTGCGCCTGCTGGACGGTCCGGGCCTGGTCGACGGGCTGGCCGAGGCGCTGGACGGGGGACGGCCCGTCGCGCCGGTGCCCGAGGACCGGCAGCGGGCGGCCCTCGCGCTGGACGAACCCGTCCTCGAACCCGGCGCGGCAGCCGTCGTCACCACCTCCGGCTCGACGGGGGAGCCCAAGGCCGTCGTGCTCGGCGCGGACGCGATCCGCTTCGCCGCCCACGCCACCCACGCCCGGCTCGGCGGCCCCGGCGACTGGGTGTGCGCGCTGCCCACCCGCCACGTCGCAGGGCTGATGACGATCGCGCGCGCGATCGTCGCACGTACCCGCGTCCGCTTCGCCCGCGGCGACCTGTCCGACCTGCCCGAGCCGGACGGACGCACCTACCTCTCCCTCGTGGCCGCCCAGCTCGACCGCGCGCTCGACCGCCCCGCCGACGTCGAACTGCTGCGCGCCCACGCCGCCGTCCTCGTCGGCGGCAGCGCCGTCCCCGCCCGGCTGCGCGAGCGCGCCGAGGAGGCCGGCGTCACCGCCGTGACCACCTACGGGATGAGCGAGACCTGCGGCGGCTGCGTCTACGACGGGCGGCCGCTCGACGGCGTCCGGGTCGAACTGGACGCGGGACGCATCGGCCTCGGCGGCCCGATGGCGTTCCTCGGCTACCGGCTGCGTCCGGACCTCACCCGGCAGGTCCTGGCCGGCGACCTCGTCCGGACGAGCGACCGCGGCCGCTGGGTCGACGGCCGGCTCCACGTCCTGGGACGCATCGACGACGTCGTCCTCAGCGGTGGCAGCAATGTCGACCTCGGCGCCGTGCAGCGTGCCTGCGACGCCGAGTTCGGGCCGGGTGTCGTCGCCGTCCTCGCCGTGCCCGACGAGCGCTGGGGGTCCCGGGTCGTGGCCTTCGTGACCGCCGAGCTCACCCTCGCCGACCTGCGCGAGCGGCTCGAGCCGCGCGTGGGCAGCGCCTCCGTCCCGCGGGAATTGCGGCGGGCCGCCGCCGTGGCGTACACATCCTTGGGCAAGATCGACCGCGCGGCGCTGCTGCGCGCCTGGGCGAAGGGTGGAGATGGCGAACCTGGCTGAGTGGGTGGAAGGGGCGCGACCGCGCACCCTCCCCGCGGCGCTGTCCCCGGTGCTTGCCGGCAGCGGGGTCGCCTGGTTCGCGGACGCCTTCTCCCCGTTGCTGGCCGGCCTCGCGCTGGTCGTCGCGCTCGCCCTCCAGATCGGCGTGAACTTCGCCAACGACTACTCCGACGGCATCCGTGGCACCGACGCCGACCGTGTGGGTCCGCTGCGCCTGGTCGGGTCCGGCGTGGCCGAGCCGCGGCACGTCAGGGACGCCGCGTTTGCCTGCTTCGGCCTCGCCGCGGTCGCCGGGCTGGTGATCGTGGTGCTCATCGCGCAGTGGTGGCTGCTCGCCGTCGGCGCGGCTGCGATCGCCGCCGCGTGGTTCTACACCGGAGGCAGCCACCCCTATGGCTACCTCGGCCTGGGCGAGGTGTTCGTGTTCGTGTTCTTCGGGCTGGTCGCCGTCGCCGGCACCGTGTACGTGCAGGTGGGGTCCGTGCCGGCGGCCGCGTGGTGGGCGGCCGTGGCGATCGGGTCACTGGCCTGCCTGATCCTCGTCGCCAACAACCTGCGCGACCTCGACACCGACCTCACCGCGGGCAAGCGGACGCTCGCGACGCGGCTCGGCGATGCCGGCACCCGGCGCGCCTTCGTCGGCCTGGTCGGCCTGGCGGTGCTCGGTGTCGTCGGCGTCGCGGCGACCAGCTCGTGGTGGGCGTTGCTCGGCCTGGCGATGCTGCCGGTGCTGGCCCGTCCGACGATGGCCGTGGTGCGGGGCGTGTCCGGACGCGACCTGATCGGCGTCCTCAAGCAGACCGGGCTGGCGGAGCTGGCCTGCGCCGCCGGGCTGTTCGTCGGCCTCTTGGTCGCCTGATGGGCCCCACCGTCTTCGCGCTCGGCCTGCGCAACCGGTTCCGTGGGATCACCGTGCGCGAGGGGCTGCTGGTCCGCGGCCCGGCCGGCTGGGCGGAGTGGAGCCCGTTCGCCGAGTACACGCGACCAGAGATCGACGCCTGGTGGGCGTCCACCGTCGAGGCCGCGACGATCGGCTTCCCCGCGCCCGTGCGCGACCGCGTCCCCGTCAACGTCACCGTCCCCGCCGTCGACCCCGAACGCGCGCACGCGATCGTCGCCGCGTCCGGCTGCCGCACGGCGAAGGTGAAGGTCGCCGAGCCCGGGCAGGCCTTCGCGGAGGACCTGGCCCGCGTCGAGGCCGTCCGTGACGCCCTCGGCCCCGAGGGACGCGTCCGCGTGGACGTGAACGGCCACTGGGACGTCGACCTCGCGTTCGCCCGCCTGCGCGAGCTGGCCCGGTTCGGCCTGGAGTACGCGGAGCAGCCGTGCGCGTCCGTGCCCGAGCTCGCCGACCTGCGCCGCCGATTCGCGCGCGCGGGCGTCGAGGTGCCGATCGCGGCCGACGAGAGCATCCGGCGCAGTGGCGACCCGGAGCGGGTGGTCGCGGAGGAGGCCGCCGACATCGCCGTACTCAAGGTGCAGCCGTTGGGCGGGGTGCGCCGCTGCCTCGAGCTCGCCGAGCGGCTCGGGCTGCCCGTCGTGGTCTCGTCCGCGCTGGAGAGCTCGGTCGGGCTGGCGGCAGGGGTCGCGCTCGCTGCGGCGCTCCCGGTCCTGCCCTATGCGTGCGGGCTGAACACCGCCACGATGTTCACCAGCGACGTGACGACGCAGCCGCTGGTGGCCGTCGGGGGAGAGATCGGGGTGCGACCGGTGGTGGTGGACCGTGCGGAGGGCTGGCAGGCGCCGGTGGGGGCAACCCGCGCGTGGCTGGCCCGCCTGGCCGACGTGCCGGGCGCCACGGAGTTCGTCCGGTCCATCGGCGAGCCGTCCGGAGAGCGAGGGGACGCGACATGAGTGACTCCGTCGCCTGTGCGCAGGTCGTCCTCGGCCAACTCATCGCCCAGGGTGTCACCGACCTCGTCCTCGCCCCCGGCTCGCGCAGCGCCCCGCTCGCGCTGGTGGCCGACGCGGCCGCCCGCGAAGGGCTGCTCCGGCTGCACGTCCGCGTGGACGAGCGGGGCGCGGGTTTCCTCGCCCTCGGTCTGGCCAAGGCGTCCGGACGCTGTGTCCCCGTCGTCACGACGTCGGGCACGGCGGTCGGGAACCTGCTGCCCGCGGTGATGGAGGCCCACCACTCCGGCGTGGCGCTGCTGGTGCTGTCGGCCGACCGTCCGGCGGCCCTCGTCGGCACGGCCGCCAACCAGACCACCGAGCAGTCCGACCTGTTCGGCGCGTTCGTGAGGTACCGGGCCCGGCTGTCGTCGGCCGCGCCGGCCGCGGCCTGGTCCGCGCACGCCGCGCGGGCAGCGCTCGCCGCCGAGGGTGTGCTGTCGGGCCGTCCGGGCCCCGCGCACCTGAACCTGGAGCTGGGCCTGCCGCTGGTGCCGGCGGACGGTCCGGTGGGCGCTCCGGTCCTCGGCCGGGCGGTGGAGGGCGCTGGCGCGGGTCCGGCGGAGCCGGTCGTGCTGGCCGGGACGCCCCGCACGCTCGTGGTCTGCGGGGACGCGAGCCCCGCCGTGGGCAGAGTGGCGCTCGAGCTCGCGGAGGCCGCGAACCTCCCGCTGGTCGCCGAGCCGTCGAGCAACGCCAGAGCCGGCACCAACGCACTGGCCACCGGACGACTGTTGCTGGCCGACGACCTCGCCGACCGTGTCGAGCGGGTGGTGGTGTTCGGGCGTCCGAACCTCTCCCGCCCGGTCACCGCGCTGCTCTCCCGCCCCGATGTCGAGGTGGTCGTCGTGGGTGGGCAGGACTACCCCGACCCCGGCTGGCGGGCCGGTGTGGTCGCCGGTCTGGTCGCCCTCGAGCCCGGGCCGGGGGACTGGCTCGCCGAGTGGCGGGCGGCGGACGCGGAGCGCTCGGCGGCGCTCGCCACGCACTCGTCGCCGCCCGGCGCCCTCACCGGGCCCGAACTCGCCCGCATCGTCGTGGGCTCCGTGGCGGCCGACGAGGTGCTGTGCCTGGGCAACTCGAACCCGGTCAGGGACGCCGACCTCGCCCCGGTCCGCACCGCTCCCGGGCCGGTGTTCGCCAACCGGGGTCTCGCGGGGATCGACGGGACGATCGCGACAGCGGTCGGCGTGGCCCTCGCGACGAACGCCCCCACCACCCTGCTGTGCGGCGACCTCACGTTCGTACACGACGCCGGCTCGCTGGCGATCGGGCCGGGCGAGCCGCGTCCAGCCCTGCGGGTAGTGGTCGCGGACGACGCCGGAGGCAGCATCTTCGCCACCCTCGAGTACGGCCAGACCCGGTTCGCGGACGCCTTCGAGCGGGTCTTCGCCACCCCGACCGGACTCGACCCGGTCGCCGTCGCCGCCGGGTACGGCGTGCCCGCACGGCGCGTGTCGAGCGCCGACGACGTGGCCGGCGCGCTGGCCGAGCCCGTGACCGGCCTGGAGGTGCTGGTGGTCGACGTCGACCGGTCGAGCAGGGCGCCGGACGCGCCGCAGCGCTCGTGACGACCTTCTTCGCCGCCGTCTGGGCGTCCCTGCCGCTCGCATCCTGGCTGGTCCTCGGCGTGTGCGCGCTGCTGATCGGGTTCGGCAAGACCGCCCTCGGCGGCGTCGCCCTGATCGCCGTAGTGCTCGCTGCCCAGGTACTGCCGACCAAGGACTCGACCGGCGTCGTGCTGGTGATGCTGCTGGTCGGCGACCTCGTCGCCACCTGGACCTACCGCCACGACGTCGACTGGCGGCTGATCGCACGCCTGATCCCGCCGGTCCTGGTCGGGATCGGTCTCGGCGCGCTGTTCCTGAACTGGGTGGACGGGCCGGTGCTGAAGCGCACGATGGGCGCGATCCTGCTCGTCCTGCTGGTGCTCGGCCTGTGGCCCGACCGGCTCGCCGCCCACCGTCCCTCGGTCGGGCTGGCCTACGGCGGGCTGGCCGGCTTCACCACCATGGTCGCCAACGGGGGCGGCCCGCCGATGAGCCTGTACCTGCTCGCCCGCAAGTACGACAAGCTGCGCTTCCTCGGCACGACGGCGTGGTTCTTCTTCGCCGTGAACCTGATCAAGGTGCCGTTCTCGATCGCCAACGGCATCGTCCGCCCCGACACCGCGGCCGTCTCGCTCACGCTCGCGCCGGTGGTGCTGCTCGGTACGGCGATCGGACGGGTCGCGATCCGGCACATCGACCAGGTCCTGTTCGACCGGCTGGTCACGATCCTCGTCGGCGTGGCCGCGGTCTACCTGCTGTTGGGCTGAGGCCGGGCGGACGCCGTTCTCCACCTGCCCGTCGACCCGGCACCGATCGTCCGCTGACGCGCGCCGCCCGCTGGTGGCGTAGGCACACAGCACGCGGAGAGCCGGCGCTGGGCGAACCCACGGCCGGTGGTGGTCGACTACCGCCATGACGACCCCCCTCGGCGACCCCCGGCCGGTCCACCCTTTCACCCGTCGCGCGGTCATCGCCCTCGGCGGTGCGGTCGGACTGGCTGCGCTCGCCGCCTGTTCAGGCGCGGGGTCCCCGGGCGGTTCGCCGATCGCCTCCGGCAACACCGCGCTCGGCCCCGGCACCTACACGGCGACCTTCGGATCCTCGTCCGCGTCCGGAAGCGGCGAGGCCGCCGGAGGCCCGCCGCCCAGCGGAGGGGCGCCACCCAGCGGAGGGGCGCCACCCAGCGGAGGAGCCCCGGACGGTGGCGCCGGCAACGGCGAGGGCGGCACACCACCCAGTGGGTCCGCGGAGGGAGGAGGCGCCCCGCCGAGTGCCGGCGCGGCGCCCAGTGGGGGCACACCGCCCAGTGGTTCGGCTCCGGGCGGAGGCGCTCCGCCCAGCGGAGGCGCGCCGGGCGGAGCATCAGGCGGGGGCGGCACGTCCAACACCCAGCTGCTGAGCGGCGCCTATCTCGTCGACGGCATCGCTGCCACCATCGACGGGGGCACCTGGGCGAGCACGACCGCGGACCAGAACGTGTTCCTGGTCGTGAACGGAGGTTCGCTGACCGTCACCAACGCGACGATCACCAAGTCCGGCGACAGCACCAACGAGGACGCGTGCAACTTCTACGGCCTGAACTCGGCCGTCCTCGTCGTGGGCGAGGGATCGTCGGCCACTCTCGCCGGATGCACGGTGACCACAGCGGCTGCCGGGGCGAACGCGGTGTTCGCCGCGTCGTCCGCCACCATCACGGTGGACGGCATCACGATCCGCACCAGCAAGGACTCCTCGCGCGGCCTCGACGCCACCTACGGCGGGACGGTGACGGCGAAGGACGTCGACATCAGCACCACCGGCGCCCACTGCGCACCGCTGGCCACCGACCGCGGCAACGGCACGATCACCGTCACCGGCACCAGCACGCTGGCCAGTGCGGGGGACGGGTCGCCGCTGGTCTACAGCACGGGCGACATCTCGGTGACCGGCGCGACCGGGAGGGCGACCGGTGCGCAGACGATGGTGATCGAGGGGAAGAACCGGATCACGGTCACCGACTGCTCGTTCAGCACGTCCGGAACCACCGGAATGATGATCTACCAGTCGTACTCCGGCGACGCCGCCGACTCCGACGCGACGGCGGAGACCTCCTCGATGGTGATCAGGGACTCTACGATCACCTCGACCACCGACAAGCCGATGATCTACGTGACCAACACCACCTGCACGGTGGAGGTGACGTCGTCGAAGTTCGGCCACGCGAGCGGCACGCCGCTGCTGTCGCTCGCGGAGGACCGCTGGGGCACGACCGGCTCCAACGGAGGGCACGCCACCGTGACCTTCTCCGACTGCGTGCTCACCGGTGCACTGGAGGCGGACGACACCAGCTCGGCGACCGTGGCACTGAAGGGCACCCGGCTCACCGGGTCGGCCTCGGGGGACGTGACACTGACGAAGGACGCCGCGTCCACCTGGAAGCACTGAGTCCGCCGTCGAGCGCCACCGTTCCTGCGCCGTCGAGGGCCTCGGTTCGGGCTCGAGGGCCACTGTTCGCGTCGAGGGCTCTTGTCCGGACGCGGGCTCTGGACGGGAAGGGTGGCCCTCGGTGACGGAGGGTGGCCGTCGACGTGACCGGGCGTAGGTGGCGGCGGCCCTTCGTGACGCCGTCCCTCGTTCTTCGGGGCGGCTCCTCAGGGACCGTTCGAGGGTGGTTGCCGTCGCGGACGTGACCGGGGTCCTGGCGGTGCGGTCTGTTGTCGTTGAGATCCCGGCCTTCGCCGCGATGACAGGGTGCGGTTGTACTCCCGGGCTCGGCTCTGGCGGGACGGTTGGCGCTCGCTGTGGTTCTCGTCGGCGCTCGCGGGGTTGTCATCCCGGGCTTGACCCGGGATCAGGGCGTTGGTGGCGGCGGCCCTTCGTGACGCCGTCCCTCGTTCCTCGGGACGGCTCCTCAGGGACCGTGAGTGCCGTCAGGCGAGTTCGCGGAGCCAGCGGCGGAGGTGCCAGGTGGCCCGGACGTCGTCCTCGTTGTACTCGAGGACGCGGGTGCGGGCCTGCTCGCGGGCCGTCTCGGACGGGGCGTGCACGGCGTCGTCGAACCAGCGCATGCTGTTCAGGCCGCCCGGGTCCTCGTCGCGCCAGTGGAACCCGGCCCCCGCGGACGCGACGACCTTCAGGCCGAGTCCGTTGGTCCCGAAGAAGTGCTGCCGGACCGCGGGGAACAGGTCCAGGAAGCAGTCTTCGGCGAACCGGACCGCCCACTGCATGACCTCGTCGTCCGCCGGGGCGAGCCGGCGCAGCCGCACGACCTCGTAGTCGGAGTAGTGGAACACCAGTGCATCCGAGCCGTCGACCTGGGCCCGCAGCCACGCCATCGCCGAACGGGCGAGGGCGAGTTCGCCGGCATCGTCCAGGTCGGAGAAGCTGCTGAACGCGTGGTAGCTGCCGCCCTCGTCCCCGCGCGCCACCCAGAAGCCCCACAGGTACACCCGGTCGTCCCGGGAGGTCTCCACGTCGATGTCGATCTCCAGCGGCGCCTGCGGCAGCGGGATCGGCCCGGACGTCGTGCGCTGCAGCTGCACCCCGTCCAGCAGCAGCCTGGACCGGCGCTGGGCGAGCCGCAGCCGGTCCTCGGCCCCCGGGCGGTGCGCCACCCGGGGCAGGTAGTCGGGCAGCAGCGCGTCGATGTCCCTGGTGGCGAGCTGGTGGACGGTCTCGATGCCGGCCTCGCGCAGCACCGTGATCTCGTGGGTGTCCAGCGGCGACTTGCTGATCCGCAGGCTGATGTCGTCGTCGTCCAGCTGCTCGCGGCACACCGGCCACCACGCGCAGTGGGTGCACTCGAAGCTCACCACGGGACGCAGCAGCGGCGGGTCGTCCGGCTCCGCGGCGGACGCCAACTCGGCCAGCCCGACGCGGAGCGCGAACTCGTGGTCGTAGCGCTCCAGCGGGCTCACCGGGGCGACCGGGTCGGCGCCGGTCGCCTCCGCCGGATCGACCACCTGCCCCGGCGCGGGCGGGACGGCCGGCTCGGTGAGGTCCAGCCAGGTCGCCCTGATCCCCTCGCCCTCGATCTCGTCGTTGCCGACCACCAGCCCCCACGGTCGCTCCGCCTGGTGCCCGGTCGCGCCCAGCAGTCGCCACAGGTGCGCGAGCTGGAGGCTGTTCTGCCACCGCCAGTGCCAGCGGTAGCGCCAGCCGGTGGCGACCACCCGGTCCGGCAGGTCGGCGAGCGCCGAGAAGGTGGCCGGCAGGTCGTCCCTGCGGACGTCCACCACGCGCTGGTACTTGACGATGCCGGGGACGTAGCCGCTCCCGTCCCGGACGAGCAGGTCGGGGCGCCCGGAGCGGTGGGCATCGCGGTCGCGCGGCAGGAGCCCGCCGATCACGACCTCCGTGCCGGCGGCCATCGCGGCCAGGCAGGCCGCCTCCTGCACCTCGC
Source organism: Propionicimonas sp. (assembly GCF_049840635.1). Lineage (GTDB taxonomy): Bacteria > Actinomycetota > Actinomycetes > Propionibacteriales > Propionibacteriaceae > Propionicimonas. The sequence continues at coordinate 370,698 of NZ_JASGKL010000005.1, read as the reverse complement.
TCGGCTCCCCGGTCAGGTTGCGCAGGTCGGCCACGCTCGCGCGTCCCGCGGCGACCCTGTCGAGCACGGACGCGCTGAACTCCTGGCCTCCGGGCAGTCGCTGCGGCGGGGCGGCGTCCGGCCGGACGAGCCCGGGGTGGAACGCGTTGTGGACCTTCAGCGGGCAGCTGCGGGCGGCGTACGGGTCAAGGACGAACATCAGGCGTGGGCACGGTGGAGGGCGACGATGCCCCCGCTGAGGTTCTTCCAGCCGACGCCGCGCCAGCCCGCCTCGAACATCAGGTCCGCCAGCGTGCGCTGGTCCGGCCAGGCGAGGATCGACTCGGCGAGGTAGTCGTACGCCACGGGGTTGGACGCGGTCAGTCCCGCGATCTTCGGCAACGCCCTGACCAGGTAGTTGCGGTACGTCGTTCGAAACGGCTTCCAGGCCGGGGTGGAGAACTCGCAGATCACGATCCGCCCGCCGGGGCGGGTGACCCGGTGCAGTTCGGCGAGCGCGGCCTCGACGTCCTCGACGTTGCGAAGGCCGAAGCTGATCGTGACCGCGTCGAACGCGTCGTCGGCGAACGGGAGGGCGAGCGCGTCGGCGTTCACGAACGGCAGGTCGGGCTCGCGCTGCTTGCCGACGGTGAGCATGCCCTCGCTGAGGTCGGCCGGGACGACGAGCGCGCCCGCGTCCGCGAACGGTCGGCTGGAGGTGCCGGTGCCGGCGGCGAGGTCGAGGATGCGCTGGCCCGGACGCGGCGCGACCGCGGCGACCGCCTCGGCACGCCAGTGGCGGTCCTGGCCGAGGGAGAGCACGTCGTTCACGAGGTCGTAGCGCGGGGCCACTTTGTCGAACATGGCGGCCACGTCCGCCCGCCGCCTCGCCAGTGTCGCTCGGGCCTCGCCTGTTCCACGCACGAGGGATAGCCTGCCACGCGCCACCCCCACGCGCCGATTCGCCGCGTTCCCGTCCCGGATGGTCGCCGCCGACAGGGCGAGGGCGGCCCGTGGTCGGGGACGCTTCTCCGATGGGGGAGAATCGAGCCCATGGCGCGAAAGACCCCGGTGCTCAAGGTCACCAACCTGCGGAAGGCCTACGGGCCGGTCGTGATCGTCGACGGCTTCAACCTCGAGGTCGCTGCGGGAGAGGCCGTGGCCCTGACCGGACGCAACGGCGCCGGCAAGTCGACGGTGCTGCGGTGCCTGGTCGGCGCGGACCGTCCCGACGACGGCACCGTGGAGGTGAACGGCACCCGGGTCAGCGAGACCAACCCCGAGATCCGCCGCGACGTCGCCACGGTGATCGACGACCTCGACTTCTTCCCCGACCTCAGCGTCGTCGAGCACCTCGACCTGCTGGCCCGCGCCCACGGCGTCCCCGACGCGGACGCGGCCGTGGACGAGGTGCTGCACGAGGTGCAGCTCGTGCCCCAGTCCGGCCAGCTGCCGGGCACCCTGTCGTCCGGCCAGCGTCGCCGGCTCGCGCTGGCGACCGCGTTCATCCGTCCCCGCAAGCTGCTGATCCTGGACGAGCCCGAGCAGCGCCTCGACACCGAGGGCGTCGACTGGCTGGCCGCCCGGCTCGTCGCGGAGCGGGCGCGCGGGCTGGCGATCGTGATGGCCAGCCACGAGCCGACGCTGGTCTCCCGAGTCGCCACGCGCGTGGTCCGGCTCGGTGACCGCGCCGAGGTGCTCGCCGATGAGTAAGAAGTCCCGCAAGCTGATCCGCGCCACCCCGGCGCCGGGGGCCGTGGAGGAGCCGGACACGTCCGAGCTCGAGCCGGCGCCCGAGCCGGAGCGCACCTTCCACTTCCTCCCCGACGTACCGCCGTCCGACGTGGACGAGAAGGAACTCCACGGCCTGATGAAGCTGTGGCGCCACGGCCGCGCCACCCGCACGATCGGCCAGGTGCTGCAGGACGGCTACGTGATGCTGTTCAGCATCGTCCTGCTCGGGGCGATGGGCACCTCCGTGGTGCTGCGCGCCCAGACCGGGATGGCCGGCTGCACCACCGAGGCGTGCGAATCGGGGCGGCTGCTGCTGCCGACAGCGATGGTGCTGGCCTGCTACGCGCTGGCCCTGGGCGTGGCCCGCCTGTTCGGACCGGTGCTCGCCTCTGCGGCCGAGGGCTTCTGGCTGATGGACGCGCCGCTGAGCAGGCGGCGGCTGCTGCGCGGACGCCTCGTGCTCCCGCTGGTGCTGTCGTTCCTCGTCGCCGGCGTCTCGACCGGCCTCGTCGGAGCGCTGTCCGGCCTGGCCTGGATGCAGGTGGCGGTGTGGGCGGCGGCTGCGGCGTTCGGCAGCGCGGCGCTGGTGGCGCTGGCCGCGTCCGAGCAGCCCAGGGAACGGGTCGGCCTGGTCAAGACGCTGCAGGCCGTGTTCGCCGCCGGTGCGCTGGCCGTCCTGCTGGTCGTGGTGTCGGTCGCGGCCGGCTGGCTGCCGAACTCGGTGGTCGCCGAGGCGGGGACGGCGACGTGGCTGCTCGCCGGGGTCGCTGTCGTGGCCGCGGTGGGGCTGGTGCTGCTGCTCGGCCTCACGCTGGCCCGGCTCGAGGAGATCCGGCGGGCGCGGCTCGTGTCCGGCGGCTCACTGGTCAGCGGCATGCAGGGCGCCATGTTCGCCCTCGACTTCGGCCTGATCCGCGACATCCTGGTCGAGCGGAAGATGGCGGAGAAGGGCCATGTCCGCCCGACGCGGGGACGCGGGCTCGGGCTCGGCGCGCTGATCTGGCGGGACGTCGAGCGGCTCCGGCGCAACCCGTCCGCCTTCATCGGGCTCGCGGTGAGCCTGTTCGTCCCGTACGCCGCCGACGCGCTGCGGATGAGCCAGTTGAACCCGTTCATCAGCGGCCTGGCGCTGGTCGCGGGCCTGGTGCCGTTCCTCAGCACGATGCGCGTCCTCTCCCGCACCGGCGGGCTCGCCCGCACGTTCCCGTTCCGGACGCCGCAGCTCCGCACGGCGGCGATGGCGGTCCCGGCCGTCCTCGCACTCCTGTGGGGACTGGCGGCGACCCCCGCGTTCATCGGGATCGCGAGCACCGGCGCCGACCGCAGCCTGGTGGACGGGCTGGCGGCGTCCCTCGTCACCGCGCTGGCCGGCCTGATGGGCGCCGTCCGCTGGGTGACGGCGAAGAAGGTCGACTACCAGACGCCGATGATGGCGACCGCGGGCGGCGCGCTGCCGCCCGGGCTGGTCTTCAACCTGTTCCGCGGCATCGACATGGTGGCGCTGATCACCGCGCCGCTGATCCTTCAGGCGCCCGCGTACTGGTCGCTGGCGATCGGCCTCATCGTGTTCTGGGTGCTGCGCGGCAGCTTCAACATGGAGGACCTCAAGGCCGAGCAGGAGGCTGCCCAGCGCGAGCTCGCTGCGTCCAAGGAGGCGCGGTCAGCCGACAAGCAGAAGATCCCGCGCCCCAGCCGCTGAGGCCCTGACCGGCTACAGGAGCGGCGCGACCTCGTCCAGACCGGCCACCACCCGGTGCGCGGTGGCCAGTTCGGACGCGGTGAAGGTACCGGTGACCGCCACCACGAGGCCGATGCCTGCCGCGATCGCGGAGGCGATGCCGGCTGGCGCATCCTCCACGGCCACGCAGGCGGCTGGGGGGACGCCGAGGGAGCGGGTGGCGAGCGCGTAGGGCTCCGGATGGGGCTTGCCGTTGTCCACCTCGTCCCTGGTGATGACGACGTCGAAGCGGTCGAGGAGGCCGCCCAGGCAGGTGCGGGCCCAGTCGATCGTTGCCGAGGTCACGAGCCCCAGGGGGAGGCGCGTCGTGGTGACCAGCTCCGCCGCTCCGGCCGCGAGTGCGGGCCGGGGCAGCGTGCCCACGTGGGCGAGGAGTTCAGCCGTCATGGCGGCCACGTCCTCTCCCGCCCAGGGGCCCGGCTCGGTGGCGAGGACGTCGTCGGCCCGGCGTCCCGCGAAGCCCGCGAGCAGGTCCTCGCGCACGGGCCAGCCCCGGGCGGAGAACCAGCTGCGGTAGACGTCGCGGTGGAAGCTCTCGGAGTCGACGAGCGTACCGTCCAGGTCCAGCAGCAGGGCGGCGTGCGGCTCAGGCATCGACCGTGAAGAGGGGCTCCCCGGCCGCGACGTCGCGGCCGGTCACCACATCGGAGAGCGAGCTGGCCGGGCGGTCGAGGGCCACCACCATGACGGTCGCTTCAAGCCCGCCCGCACTGATCGCTGCCGGGTTCCACGACACCATGGGCGCGCCGGCCGCCACGACGGCACCCTCGCCGGCCAGCAGCTCGAAGCCCGCGCCGTCCAGCCGGACGGTGTCGATGCCGAGATGGACGAGGACGCCCAGACCGTCCGCGGTGGCCATGGCGAAGGCGTGCGGATGCAGCTTGACGATGGTCCCGGCGACGGGTGCGACCACGGTCGTCGGTTCGGGCAGGGGTTCGATGGCGACCCCAGGTCCCACCATCTCCGCGGCGAAGACCGGGTCGCTGACCTCGGTGATCGGGAAGGTGCGTCCGGGGCAGGGGGAGAGGACCTGCATCACATCAGGTCTTCGATGTCTTCGGCCAGGTTGTCGGCCTCGGGCCCCACGACGACCTGGACGACCCTGCCCGCGGCGAGCACGCCGTGGGCGCCGGCGGCCTTGAGGGCCTTCTCGTCCACCTTGGCCGGGTCCTTGACCTCGGTGCGCAGGCGGGTGATGCACGCCTCGATCTCGACGATGTTGGAGGCTCCGCCCAGTCCGGCCAGGATCTGCTCGGCTTTGCTGCTCATCTCTCTCCTCTCGGGGGGCCGACCGGCCCGTGCTTGACAGCCTGCGCAGAACCATAGCATGATCTTTGCCAACTGGTACGTACCAGTACGCACCAGTGCGAATCAGGGGGTGGAGATGCCTACACAGGGCAGGGACGAGATCATCGACGGCCCCCAGCCGAAGCACAGGCAACTGCGCGAGCTGCTGGTCGCGCTCGTCGTCCCCGGCCAGGCCATCCCCTCCGAGCGGGAGCTCATGGCCACCTACGGCGTGTCGAGGGCGACCGTGCGCAAGGCGATCGACGGGCTCGTCGCGGACGGCCTGCTGCAGCGCACGCAGGGTCTCGGTACGTTCGCGGTCCGCCCCCGCCTGGAGACCCGCCTCCACCTGGCATCGTTCAGCCAGGACATGCGCCGCCGCGGCCGCAACCCGTCCACCCTGCTCCTCTCGCTGGCCCTTGCAGAACCCCCCAAGGAGGCCGCCGCAGCACTCGGTCTCGGTCCGGGTGAGAGGGCCTGGCGCCTGGTGCGCGTCCGCCTCGCCGACAACGAGCCGGTCGCCCATGAGGACGGCTGGTACCCCGCCGACCTGCTGCCCGGCCTCGACGGCCAGGACATCGCCGGCGGCTCCCTCTACGAGATCCTCGGCACGCACTACGGCCTCTGGGTCGACCACGCCGAGCAGACGCTGTGGGGCGAGGTGGCGGACGCCTCGCTGGCGCGCCAGCTCGCCGCCCCCCAGAACACCCCCCTGCTGGTCTTCCGGCGCGTGTCCAGCGCCGGTGGCCGGCCGATCGAGTACGTGGTCTCCCGCTACCGCGGGGACCGCTACCAGGTCCACATGGACCTGGGCCGGGACGACCTGTCGCCGGCTGAACCCACACCCCGGAAGGATGCACGTGAGCTCCAGTGAAATGGCCGCCGTCGGCCGGTTCAACCTCGCTCCGCTACAGAAGTTCGGCCGCAGCCTGATGCTGCCGATCGCGTCCCTGCCCGCCGCAGCGCTGTTGCTGCGCCTGGGCCAGGACGACCTGCTCGGCAAGAGCGGCCTCGGCTGGAACGCCGTGGCGTCGGTGATCGGCGCGGCCGGTGGCGCACTGTTCAACGCGCTGCCGCTGCTGTTCGCCGTCGGCGTCGCGATCGGCATGGCCAGGAAGTCCGACGGCTCCACGGCGCTGGCCGCCGTCGTCGGCTACCTCGTGTTCAAGGGCGTCGGTGACGCCATGTCCCCGCTGATCGGCCTCCCCGTGGACGACAAGGGCGTCCAGTCCCTCGTCAACTACGGCGTGCTGGGCGGCATCCTGGTCGGCCTGATCGCCGCGTGGCTGTGGCAGCGCTACTACCGCATCTCCCTGCCGCCCTACCTGGCCTTCTTCGGCGGCCGGCGCTTCGTGCCGATGGTCACCGCGCTGGCGACCATGGTGCTGGCCGTGCTGATGGCCTTCGTCTACCCGGCGTTCAAGGCGGGCCTGACCGCGGTCGGGGAGTGGGTGGCGGGCAACGCCGTCGTCGGCGGCTTTGTCTTCGGGACGATGAACCGGCTGCTGATCCCGCTCGGCCTGCACCACATCCCGAACAACATCGTCTGGTTCCAGATCGGCGACTTCACCACGGCCGACGGCACCGTCGTCCACGGCGACCTCACCCGCTTCTTCGCCCACGACCCGTCCGCGGGCATCTTCATGAGCGGGTTCTTCCCGATCATGATGTTCGCCCTCCCCGCGGCCTGCCTGGCGATCTGGCACGAGGCCAAGCCGAAGAACCGCGTGGCCGTCGGCGGCATCATGCTGTCCGTCGCGCTGACGTCCTTCCTCACCGGCGTCACCGAGCCGATCGAGTTCTCCTTCATGTTCGTCGCGTGGCCGCTCTACATCGCCCACGCGGTGCTGACCGGGCTCTCGCTGGCGATCACCAACGCACTGGGAGTCCACATGGGCTTCGGGTTCTCCGCCGGCCTGTTCGACTACGTCCTCAACTGGAACATCGGGACCAACCCGTGGCTGATCATCCCCATCGGGCTCGTGTTCGCAGTGATCTACTACTTCATGTTCCGGTTCGTCATCCGGAAGATGAACCTGAAGACCCCCGGTCGGGAGGAAGAGGACGAGGAGAGCTCGGCCGTCCTGGCGAACGACCAGTAAGGCCTGATCGATCCACCCGTTCACCCGTCGGCGACGGCCGGACGCCGGGAGTGCTCACGCCTCCCGCGCGTCCGACCGCCGCCAGCGGGTCCGTCAGACAAGGAAGTACATGGAAGTCATCATCTGCCCCAGCGCCCAGCGCGTCGGCGAGGTCGCCGCGGCCAAGGCCGCCCGGATCGCCGCCCCGATCGGCCCCGACGTCGTCCTCGGCGTCGCCACCGGGTCCTCCCCGGTACAGACCTTCGCCGAGCTCGCGCGCCTCGCCGACGCCGGAGAGCTCGACCTCTCGGGGGCGTCCGCCTTCGCGCTGGACGAGTACGTCGGCATCCCAGAGGGCCACCCGGAGAGCTACCACGAGATCATCCGCAAGACGGTCACCGAGCCGATGCACCTCGACCCGGCGCGCGTCCACGTCCCCAACGGCTTCGCCGACGACCTGGCCGCGGCCTGCCTGGCCTACGAGGATGCAATCCGGGCCGTCGGTGGCGTCGACATCCAGTTCCTCGGCGTGGGCACCAACGGCCACATCGGCTTCAACGAGCCGACCTCCTCGCTGTCGTCCCGGACCCGGATCAAGACGCTCGCCGCGCGTACCCGCGAGGACAACGCCCGGTTCTTCGACTCGATCGACGACGTCCCCAAGCACTGCCTCACCCAGGGACTGGGCACGATCATGGACGCGCGCAACGTGATCCTGGTCGCCACCGGCACGAGCAAGGCCCACGCGATCGCCCAGGTCGTCGAGGGCCCGGTCACCGCGATGTACCCGGGCTCGGTGCTGCAGTTCCACCCGCACGCGACGATCGTGGTTGACGAGGAGGCCGCGGGCGAGCTGGCCCTGGCCGACTACTACCGCGAGACCTACGCGAACCTGCCCGACTGGCAGCGACTGGACGTGTGATGCTGCTGGCAGCCGACCGGATCCTGCTCCCGGACGCCCCGGAGCCGGTCGCGGGGTGGGTCGAGGTCGCGGGGGAGCGGATCGCGGCCGTCGGTGCGGGGGAGCCGCCGCGTCCGGCCGACGAGACCCTGGCCGGTCTGGTCGTGCCGGGCTACGTGGACGTGCACGCCCACGGTGGCGGGGGCGCGTCCTTCGTCACCGAGGACGCCGACGTCGCCCGGCAGGTGCTCGCCGCGCACCGACGGCACGGCGTGACCACGATGGTGGCCTCGCTGGTCACCGGCTCGCTGCCCGACCTGCGTCGCCAGGTGGCCTGCCTGGCCGGCCTGGTCGGCTCCGGCGAACTCGCCGGCATCCACCTGGAGGGGCCGTGGCTGGCCACCCTCTACAAGGGCGCGCACCCGGCGCGGCTGCTCAGGGACCCCGCGCCGGACGAGGTCGCCGACCTCCTGGACGCGGGTGGCGGTGCGGTCCGGATGGTGACGATCGCGCCGGAGCGCGCGGGCGCCATCGACGCGATCGCGCTGCTGGCCGGGCGCGGAGTGGTCGCAGCGGTGGGGCACACCGACACCGATTTCGACACCTGCCGTGCCGCGATTGCGGCCGGCGCGACCGGTGCCACGCACCTGTTCAACGCGATGGCGCCCCTGCGCCACCGCGAGCCCGGCCCGGTGCTCGCACTCTGGGAGGATCGCAGGGTCTTCCTCGAGCTGGTCATGGACGGGGTGCACGTGCGGCCGGAACTCGTCGCCTTCGTCGCGGCCACGGCACCGGAGCGGGTGGTGTTCGTGACGGACGCGATGGCGGCGGCGGCCTCGGAGGACGGCGACTACGTCCTCGGCGAGCTCCCCGTCGAAGTGCGGGGAGGGGTGGCGCGGATCGCCGGCACCGACACGATCGCCGGCTCCACTCTTACGCTGGACGCCGCCGTCCGCCACGCCGTCGCGGCAGGCGTCCCGCTCGCGACGGCCGTCCGGGCCGCCACCGCGCAGCCCGCCGACTACCTGTCGCTGGCCGACGTCGGACGCCTGGCCCCCGGCCTGCGGGCCGACCTCGTTGTGCTGGACGACGACCTGTTCGTGACCCGCGTCCTGCACCGGGGGTCGTGGGCCTGACCGTCGCGGCGCACCCCGGCCCGGACGTGCCCGTGGAGCGGAACTGTCCGGGGGGACGACTACGGTGGTGGCCGTGAAGGCGAGCGTGGTGCAGGACGAGGTGCCGGCGGGGACGACACAACGGGTCCGCTGGGCCCGGGTGGCGCTGTTCTACGGGCTGGCGTTCGGCTGGGTCTGCCTCGTGGCGGCCGGCCTGTACCTGACCGGTCACCGGGACGTGTCGTCCGGACAGGGCTCGATGGTCGTCACCACGGTCCTCGCCGTCCTCTACATGCCCGCGCCCCTGGTGGCAGCGCTGGTCGTGGAGCGGCTCGACGGCCGTCCCACGCGCTTGCGGACGCTGTTCTCCGGGTTCGGCCGGACGCTCCCGAAGCTCGTGCTGGTGGCCGTTCCCGTGGTCGCCGCGCTGATCCTGGCCATGCTCGGTCTGACGTGGATCCTGGGCAACGTGCTCGACCTGAGCGGGCCGGGCCGCGTCCTGGTCAGCCACGACGACCTCGTCGCCAACGCCCTCCTGCTGGTCGGCAGCATGGACGCCGACCAGGTGGCGTCCCTGAGTGCCAGCCTGCCCGGGCTGTGGCCGCTGCTCGGCCTGGCGTTCCTCGGCGCGCTGGTGGCGGGGTTCACCATCAACGGGGCGTTCGCCCTCGGCGAGGAGTACGGCTGGCGCGGCTGGCTGGCCGACGAACTGCGTCCCCTCGGTGCGTTCTGGGCCAACGTGCTCACCGGCGTCCTCTGGGGGCTGTGGCACGCCCCGCTGATCCTGATGGGCTTCAACTACGCCGGCTACGGGAGGATCGGGACGGCGTTCATGATCGCGTTCTGCGTCCCCATGTCGTTCCTGCTCTGGCGGGCCCGGCAGGTCACCGGCTCGCTGCTCTCCCCGGCGATCCTGCACGGTGCGTTGAACGGCTTCGCGGGGGTGTTCTCCGTCGTCCTCGTGGACGCCAACCCGATCGCGGCGGCGCCGGTGGGCGTGGTCGGCGCGGCGGCGGCCGGCGTCGTCGCGCTGGTCTTCTGGGTGGTCACGAGGAAGCCCGCCGGTCGCGCCGGATGAGCCAGGCGAGGTATCCCGACTGGGTGCACCAGCTGAGTGAGCGCCGGCTGGTCGAGCTGTTCGGCGAGGTGACGCTCGCCCGCGGCCAGGAGTACGTGCGCCAGGGCCGGGTCGGGCACATCGCGGTCGGCTCGGGGACGGGCGGCAGCCTCGTCCAGGCGCAGGTGCGCGGCAGCAGCTACCGCTCCTACCAGACGGTCGCGCGGTACGACGCGGCCACGGGCACGATCCGCACGTCCTGCTCGTGCCCGGTGGGCTACGACTGCAAGCACGGTGCCGCCCTGCTGTGGCACATGCGGACGGTGAACCTGCGCGCGCTCACCCCCGCGTGGCAGCGTGCGCTCAGCGACATCGCCACCGAGGCCCGCACGGCGGCGCAGGGCCAGCCGCTGGCGATCCAGGTCACCCGGACGCAGGCGGGCGCGCTGCAGCTGCGTCCGCTGGTCTGGGGGAAGTCCGGACGCTGGGTGCGCACGGGGATCACGTGGGAGAGCGTCGCGTTCCCCTGGGGCGGCGAGTTCGCCGAGGACCAGCGGGCCGCGCTCGCCGGGCTGGCGAGGACGCGCGACCAGCGGGCCGGCTACTACTACTCGCGCAGGGCGGACGTGATGGAGGTCGCAGAGCTCGGCGCCCCGGCGTGGCACTGGCTGCGGCAGGCCGTCGCGGCCGGGGTGGAGCTCGTGCCCGGGCAGGGGACGCCGCCCGTCCGGCTAGCGGCCGAGCCCGCCCGCGTGGCGAGCCGGCTCACCCGCAGCGCCGACGGCCTCCAGTTGCACACCTTCGCGGTCGCGTCCGGGGTGGAGTGGCCGGTGCTGGCCAGCAACCTGATCGGTTCGCCCCCGCACGGCTTCGCCGTCGAGCAGGCGGGGGAACTGCTGCTCGTCCCGTTCGCCGACCCGCTCAGCCACGGCCAGCAGTCGCTGCTGCTGCAGCACGCCCGGCTGGACATCCCCGAGTCCGACGTCGGTGCGTTCGCCGCCGACTTCTACCCCGTCCTGCGCCGGATGATCGCCATCGAGGTCGCGCCCGACGTCGAGTTGCCGGAGGCCTCGCCGCCGCGGCTGCTGCTCCGCGTCCGGTTCGAGCCCGACCACGTGACCGCGCTGCAGTGGCTGTTCCGCTACGAGGTCGGCGCGCAGGTGCTGGACGTCGAGCTGTACCCGTTCGGTGAGGTGCCGGGCTACCGCGACCAGGATGCCGAGCGCGCCCTGCTGGACGCGCTGCCGCGCGGGCCGTGGCCCGCCGGCGAGGGCCGCCACGGGTGGCAGGTGGCCGAGACCGCGACGCTGCGCGGACCGGCCACCGCGGACTTCGTCACGCACTGGCTCCGCCGGCTGCCGGAGGAGGGTGTGGTGGTCGAGGTCACCGGAAGCCCCCAGCACTACCGGCTGGCCGAGGAGGCGCCCCAGGTGAGCCTCGCTGTCACCGACCCCGGCGAGGGCACGGACTGGTTCAACCTGTCCGTGACGGTCACGATCGAGGACGAGCCGGTCGAGTACCGCGAGCTGTTCACCGCTCTCGCGACCGGCCAGACGCACCTGATCCTGCCCTCGGGCACCTGGTTCAGCCTCGAGCGGCCGGAACTGGAGCAGCTGCGGGCCCTGATCGAGGAGGCGGGCGAACTCCAGCCGCGCGACGGCGAGGGGCTGCGGCTGCGGGCCGAGCACGCGGGCCTGTGGGAGGAGCTGGTCAGCCTCGGCGTGGTCGCCGAGCAGTCGCGGGCCTGGTCTTCCGCGGTCACCGCGCTGCTGCACACCGACGAGCTGCCCGAGGTGGCGCTCCCGGCGGGGCTGCGGGCCACCCTGCGGCCGTACCAGGAGGTGGGGTTCCGGTGGCTGCACTTCCTGCACGGGGCGCGGCTGGGCGGGATCCTCGCCGACGACATGGGCCTGGGCAAGACGCTCCAGGTGCTGGCGCTGGCCTGCTCGCTGAGTGAGGCGGGACGGCTGGAACGTCCGATGCTGGTGGTGGCGCCGACGTCGGTGCTCGGCACGTGGGCGGCGGAGGCCGCCCGGTTCGCGCCGGACCTCCGGGTCGAGGTGGTCGGGCGCACGGCGAAGAAGCGTCCCGAACCGCTGGCGGACATCGCGTCCGCGACGGACGTGGTGGTGACCTCTTACACCCTGCTGCGGCTGGACGCCGAGGAGTACGCCGCGCAGGGCTGGTCGGTGGTGGTGCTCGACGAGGCGCAGTTCGTGAAGAACCGGCAGTCGCGGGCCTACCAGGCCGTCCGCCGGCTCCGGGCGGGGGCGAAGTTCGCGGTCACCGGCACGCCGCTGGAGAACAACCTGATGGACCTGTGGTCGCTGCTGTCGATCGTGGCGCCGGGGCTGTTCGCTGACCCGGCCGCCTTCACCGAGCGCTACCGGCGTCCGATCGAGGCGGGAACGGATGCCGGGGCGCTCCCGCGGCTGCACCGCAGGGTGCGTCCGTTGATGCTGCGGCGGACGAAGGAGTCGGTGGCGGCCGAGCTGCCGCCCAAGCAGGAGCAGGTGCTGTCCGTCCCGTTGGCGCCCGGGCACCGGCGGCTCTACGACAAGCAGTTGGCCGCCGAGCGCAAGAAGGTGCTCGGGCTGATGGCCGACCTGCGGAGGAACCGGATCACGATCCTCGCGTCGCTGACGCTACTGCGCCAGCTCGCGCTGTCGCCGGCGCTGGTGCTGCCGGGGGAGGCAGCGGTGTCGGCGAAGATCGACACGCTGGTCGAACTGGTCACCGAGCTCGCGTCCGAGGGCCACCGCGCGCTGGTGTTCAGCCAGTTCACGACCTACCTCGGGATGGTGCGTGACCGGCTGGGCGCGGAGGGGATCGCGACCAGCTACCTGGACGGGCGGACGCGCGACCGCGCGGCCCGGATCGAGGCGTTCCGCTCCGGCAGCGACCCGGTGTTCCTGATCAGCCTGAAGGCGGGCGGTTTCGGCCTCACGCTCACCGAGGCCGACTACGTGTTCATCCTCGACCCGTGGTGGAACCCGGCCGCCGAACTGCAGGCGATCGACCGGACGCACCGGATCGGCCAGGACAAGAGCGTGATGGTTTACCGCCTGGTCAGCGAGGACACGATCGAGGAGAAGGTGGTGGCGCTCCAGGAGCGCAAGCGCGACCTGTTCGCCAAGGTCGTGGGCAGCGACGGCGACCTCGCCGCGCCGCTCACCGCCGACGACATCCGCGGCCTGCTCGAACCATGACTCGACGGGGGAGTGCGCGATGAAGGTGGCGACCCAGGCCCGGCTGTGGCAGTGGGCGGCGGTCCTGTACGGCGTCTGTGCCGTGCTGTTCATGGTCTACATCCCCACGAGGAATGTGCAGGGTCAGCTGGTCTCGCTGTTCGAGCTGTTCGGGCCGTCCGTCCTGGTGCCGGTGTCGATCCCCGTGCTCGTGGCCGCGGTGCCCGCGCTGCTGCCGTGGCGGAAGTCGCTGCTCGCCTGGATCGTGGCCGGCGGGCTGGGCGTGTTCATCATCGCCACCGCGCTGTCGTTCGGACTGCTGTACCTCCCGTCCGCCGTGTTCAGCGGTGTAGCGGGCTACCTGCACCACCGTGCACCGGTCGAGGACGCGCCGCCGCCGCCCGACGACTGGCCGGGCATCGTCAGGCACGGCCCGGCCGGGCCGACCTGAGCCGCCGTCCCGCTGGCTGGGGCTGAGCCGAACCTGAGCTGCCGTCCGCTGGCCGGTGCTGCGGGCTGAGGCGGAGAAGAGCGAGGCCACCTGCGGTCGCCGAGAGCCACCCTTCCCGTCGAGGGCCCCTGTCCGGACAAGGGCCCTCGACGCGAAGCGTGGCCTTCGGGCCCGGAGGGTGGCTCTCGACGAGAGCAACCGGGTCCCCGTCCAGCGGCGTCCGAGCCTCAGCGCTGCATGCGATCGGCCAGGCGCGAAAGGGCATCGGACCAGGCCTCGACCATTTCCATTCCCCCGTGGCCCTCGTCCGGGACGATCACCAGCTCGCTGGCCGGCCAGCGGTGATGCACTTCCCAGGCGGTCCGGACCGGTCCGCTGACGTCAGCGCGTCCGTGGATGAGCACGGCGGGCAGGTGGCCGATCCGCTCCATGCCGTCCAGCAGCGGAGGTTCGACGAAGCCATCGTGTGCCCAGTAGTGGGTGGCCAGCGTGACGAACGGCAGCCGGAACTCCGGGTCCGCCCAGCGCGGGTTGGTCTCAGGCTCGGGCAGGCCGAGCGACACGTGGACGTCCTCCCAGCGTGCCCACGCCCAGGAGGCGGCGTCCCTCACCGTGGGATCGGGGTCGCGTAGCAGGCGCGCGTAGGCATCGACCAGGCGCCCCTCGCCCCTGCGGTAGCCGATCCCGGCCGCCTCCGCGTGGGCAGCGAACCGGTCCCACTCCTCCGGGAAGATCGCCCCGACCGTCTCGGTGATCCACTCCACTTCCGCTGCCGACGTCGTGGTGACCGCCATCAGCACCACGCCGAGGACGCGGTCGGGGTGGGCCTGCGCGTAGGCGATGGCCAGCGTCGAGCCCCACGACACACCGTTCACCAGCCAGGCGTCGATGCCGAGGTGGACGCGCAGCGCCTCGATGTCCGCGACCAGCTGCGGGGTCGTGTTCGCGGCCAGGTCGTGCGCCGGGTCCGACGCGAGCGGCACCGAGCGTCCGCACCCCCGCTGGTCGAAGCCGACCACCCGGAACCGCTGTGGGTCGAACTTGGTGCGGTACCCGCCGGTGCCCAAACCGCCACCGGGCCCACCGTGCAGGTACAACGCGGGCAGGCCGTCCGGCGTCCCCGACTCCTCCCAGTACAGCTGCTGCCCGCCGCCCACCGCGAGCAGGCCACTCCGTCGTGGCGTGCCGCGGGGGAACTGCATGCGGTCAGCCTACGATTCGCGCGGCTCTCCGGCCGGAGGCGTCACGGTGGACGGTTCTGCGGTGTAGCCACGTCGAAGCGTCCACTTTGTGGTGGACGGGCCGGGGAGTCGACCCTCAGCGGGCGTGGGCCTCCAGCCAGTCGACGAGGGCGTCGGTGAAGGCGGGCGTGAGCGACGGTACGTGGGATCCTCCGGCGATCCGCCAGAGGGCGACCGAGGTGCCGTCGGCGCACCCGGTCCAGCTCGTCCCGGTGAGGTCGGCACCTTCGGACGCCGTGTCGGCGTCGATGCCGGGCGTCCAGCGCTGGCCGGACCCCGCGCACTCGTTCAGGTGCCGCCAGCGCCCGACCGTGGTCAGCGCGGACGTGTACTCGTGCCCCTGGATCGACCCCCCGCCGAACAGGATCGTGTCGTCGGCCTCCCCGTGCACCTGCAGGACGCTCACCGGGCGCGAAGGATCGCACGAGCCGGCCACGTCCATCGCGCCGGCCAGCGAGACGACGGCCGCGACCTGGTCGGCATGCTCGCACGCCAGCCGATGAGCCATGAACCCGCCGTTGGAGTGCCCGACCACGAACACGCGGCCGGGGTCGACGCCGAACTGCGCCACGACCGCGGTGATCACCGTGCTGAGAAAGGCCGAGTCGTCCACGGTGCTGCCATCGAAGTTGCAGCAGGCGGACGACGCGTTCCAGAACGTGTTCCCCTCGGCGTCCGTGGTCCCCTGCGGCGCGGCGACGACCAGGTTCCTCGGACCCGCGGCAGCAGCCAGTCCGAGGTACTGCGCGGTGCCGACCGCTTCTCCGGTGTAGCCGTGCAGCACCACCACCAGCGCGGTGTCGGCGTCCACGGCCGCCGGTGTGAACAGGGCCACCTTCCTGCCCTGCACCTCGATCGTGCTCGAGCCCGGCCCGGCGGACCCGCCGGTTGCGGTGCTACTGGCGCTCACAGTGCCCGTGGCAGCCGCAGGAGCGTTCGACGCGGACGGGGACGCGCTCCCACCTACGCATCCCGCGAGCGCCACCCCCAGCGCCACCGTCAGCGCGAGGATGACAGCGGTCGGGGCCCGGTGCCGGCCGGGCCGCCAGCGCTCAGTGCCCGCCCACGTCCACACCGAGCGCCTCCAGCATCGGCAGCAACTTGGCCTCGGTCTCGGCGAACTCCTCGGCCGGGTCCGACTCGGCGACGATCCCGCAGCCGGCGTAGAGCGTGATCCGGCGCGGGTACTCCGGGTCGATCAGACCGCATCGCAGCGCGATCGCGAACTCGCCGTCGCCGGTCGAGTCCAGCCATCCGACCGGGCCTGAGTAGCGGCCGCGGTCGAGGTGCTCCAGCTCGGCGATCGTCGCCCTCGCCACGTCGGTCGGCGTTCCGCACACCGCGGCGGACGGGTGCAGTTCGCCGGCCAGCCGCAGCACGCTGACGCCGGGGTGCACCACAGCGGTCACATCGGACGCGAGGTGCAGCACGTTCGGCAGCTCCAGCACGTACGGCGCGTCCGGGACGTTCATGCCCGAGCAGTACGGCTCCAGCGCGTGCGCGACCGAGTCCACGGCCAGCTCGTGCTCGGCGAGGTTCTTGCCCGATCGCGCCAGCGCGTGCGCGAGCTTCAGGTCGAGCTCCTCGCCGCCGTTGCGCCGGATCGTTCCTGCCAGCACCCGCGAGGTCGCCAGGCCGCCCTCGGTCCGGATCAGCATCTCCGGGGACGCGCCGACGAGGCCGTCCACGCGGTAGGTCCAGCAGGTCGGGTAGCGGTCGGCGAGGCGGCACACCAACGCGCGCGGGTCCAGCGGCTCGGCCGCAGCCAGCGTCGCGGCCCGGGCCAGCACCACCTTGTCCAGTGCGCCGCGGCCGATCCGGCCCACGGCGTCCTTCACGATCGACTGCCACGCCTCGGCGTCCAGGCTCGCGTCCACGGCCGTCACCCCGACCGGCGCGGAGGGCTCGGCCCACGTCGCCGGCATCCCCGGTTCCTCGCTGCGCGTTCCCCCGATGGAGGTCAGCCAGGCCAGCCCCTTGCGCCGGCCGACCACGATCCGCGGCACGACCACCACCGAGCGTGCGGACGTGTGCCCCGCGTCGAACACGAAGGACGCGAACGCGACCGGACCCGTGCCGGGAGTGCCGGGCAGCTCGGTCTGGTGCTCGATCCGCGCGCAGACCTCCTGCCACCACTCGTCGGCCTCCGCCGCCGAGCCGCCCTCGAAGCGGGCCACCTCGCCGATGCCGACCATGCCGTCGCCGCGACGCAACCACGCGTACCCGCCCGAGGGGGGCAGATAGGACGCCAGGTCGCCGGGATCGGTGATCGCAACGGTCGTCGCACGCCACTGCGGCCCCGGCGGGTGATGGATCACCCACGCAGGATAGCCGCTCGGCCCACGCGCCCCCGCCGGGGCGCCAAATGGCTTGGAACGCTCGTTTTGCCTAGACTGGCCGAAGTCCCGAAGCACTTGCAGGAGAGCGCCCATGTCCCAGCCGAAGCCGGCGGTGCCGGCCACCGGCGAAGGCGTGGAGGCGGACGTCATCGTCGTCGGCGCCGGACCCGGCGGCTCCACCACCGCCGCCCACCTCGCCGACCGCGGCCTCGACGTGGTGCTGCTGGAGAAGGCGAAGTTCCCCCGCGAGAAGGTCTGCGGCGACGGACTCACGCCCCGCGCGGTCAAGCAGCTGGTCCGGCTGGGCATCGACACCAGCGAGGAAGCCGGCTGGGTCCGCAACAAGGGCCTGCGGGTCTATGGCGGACGCACCGAGCCGTTCGAGCTGCCCTGGCCCGAGCTGAAGGAGTTCCCGCCGTTCGGGCTCGTCCGCGCCCGCGCAGAGTTCGACAAGATCCTCGCCGGTCGCGCGGTCGCCGGCGGCGCCCGCCTCTACGAGGAGACCAACGTCACCGCGCCGGTCGTCGACGAGCGCACCGACCGGATCGTCGGTGTCACCACCAAGGACGGACGCACGTTCCGCGCCCCCGTCGTGGTCGCGGCCGACGGCAACTCCGCCCGGCTCGCCCTCGGCATGGGCCTGGCCAAGCGCACCGACCGGCCGATGGGCGTCGCCGTCCGCGCGTACTTCACGTCCCCCCGCACCCACGACGACCACATGGAGTCCTGGCTGGAGCTGTGGGACGGCAAGCCGGGGGAGTCCAACCTGCTGCCCGGCTACGGCTGGGTGTTCGGGATGGGTGACGGGACGGTCAACGTCGGCCTCGGCACGGTCGGGTCGAGCTCGGAGCCGGCCAAGCTGAACTACCGCGAGATGTTCGGCAAGTGGCTGGCCAACACGCCCGAGGAGTGGGGCTTCCGGCCGGAGAACCAGGTCGGCCAGACCCTCGGCGCCGCCCTGCCGATGAGCTTCAACCGGCAGCCCGCCTACACCAGGGGCATGCTGCTGGTCGGTGACTCGGGCGGCATGATCTCGCCGTTCAACGGCGAGGGCATCTCCTACGCGATGGAGGCGGCCGAGATGGCGGCCGACGCGATCGCGGACGCCCGCTTCCGCGGCTTCGGCACCCCGAGCGCCGAGGAGGCGCTGCGCGGCTATCCCGCGCGGCTGAAGGCCGAGTGGGGCGGGTACTTCCGGCTGGGGCAGGTGTTCGTCTCCCTGATCGAGCACCCGCAGGTGATGCACCTGTGCACCCGCTACGGTCTTCCGCGGCCCACGCTGATGCGCTTCACGATGAAGCTGCTGGCCCACCTCTACGACACCCGGGATGGTGATTGGATGGACAAGGTCATCTCCGCGCTCGCAAAGGTGGCACCCTCAGCATGATGAAAACGCACTGTCGAGAGATGTTCCGGGAGGGAAGCGTCCGATGAGCCCCTACATTCCACTGCTGGGCATCATGCTTCTCGCCGGCGGCTTCCTCGCGATCTCGATCACGCTCAGCTCGTTCGTGGGGCCGCGGCGCTGGAACAAGGTCAAGTACAGCTCCTACGAGTGCGGCATCGAGCCGACCCCCCAGCCGATGGGCGGCGGCCGGTTCCCGATCAAGTACTACATCACGGCGATGCTGTTCATCGTCTTCGACATCGAGACCATCTTCCTCTACCCGTGGGCGGTGTCCTTCTCGCAGCTCGGCTTCTTCGCGCTGGTCGAGATGGTGCTGTTCATGGCCACGGTCTTCGTCGCCTACGCCTACGTGTGGCGTCGCGGCGGCCTGGAATGGGACTGAGCAGGTAAGGCAGCGATATGGGTATTGAGGACAAGATCCCGCAGGGCGTGGTGCTGACCACGCTGGAGGGCGTGTTCGGCTGGATGCGGCAGGCCTCGTTGTGGCCGGCCACCTTCGGGCTGGCGTGCTGCGCCATCGAGATGATGACCTACGGCGCGCCGCGGTTCGACGCCGGCCGCTGGGGCCAGGAGGTGTTCCGCGCCTCACCGCGCCAGGCCGACCTGATGATCATCTCCGGCCGGGTCAGCCAGAAGATGGCCCCGGTGCTGCGCCAGGTCTACGACCAGATGCCGAACCCCAAGTGGGTGATGGCGATGGGCGTGTGCGCGTCCTCCGGCGGCATGTTCAACAACTACGCGGTCATCCAGGGCGGCGACCACCTCGTCCCCGTGGACGTGTACGTGCCGGGCTGCCCGCCGCGTCCGGACATGCTGATCGACGCGATGTTCAAGCTGAAGAAGGACATCGTGATGAAGCGGCCCATGGCCCAGAACGAGCTCGACGCCTGGGAGGCGGCGGAGAAGGCGGCCCTGGTCGCCCCGGCCACCCACGAGATGAAGGGCCTCCTGCGATGAGCGAGGGCAAGGCCGAGAAGCTCCCCGGCGAGGAGAAGACGGTCAGCGAGAAGGTGACCGACCCCGAGTCCGCCCCGAAGGCCGGCCTCGAGCGCGAGGACGCCCAGCCGGACCTCGTCCAACCCGAACCCGTCCCTGCCGTTCCGGACGAGCCGACACCGGCCCCCACCCGGCAGGGGATGTGGAGCCGCGGCACCGGCGACACCTCCGGCTACAGCCGGATCGTCCGCACGATCCCGTGGCCCGCGCCGGCCGAACCGCCCTTCGGCTCCTGGTTCGACGACGTGTACCACCGGCTCGCCACGCTGGTCACCGACCCCTTCGTGAAGGTGGTCGTGCACCGCGGCGAGCTCACGTTCCAGGTGCCGCGCGAGAAGCTCACCGAGGTGATGCAGGCCCTGCGTGACGACGCGCTGCTGCGGTTCGAGTTCTGCGCGTCGGTCTCCGGCGTGAACTACCCCGACGACGCCGGCGCCGAGCTCCACGTCGTCTACCACCTGCAGTCGATGACCCACAACCGCCGGCTGCGCGTGGAGACGACCTGCCCGGACGCCGACCCGCACGTCCCGAGCGTGGTGCCGACCTACCCCGCGGCCGACTGGCACGAGCGCGAGACCTGGGACATGTACGGGATCATCTTCGACGGCCACCCGCACCTCACCCGGATCCTGATGCCGGACGACTGGGTCGGCCACCCGCAGCGCAAGGACTACCCGCTGGGCGGCATCCCGATCGAGTACAAGGGCACCACCGTCCCGCCGGTCGACACGCGGAGGAACTACTGATGAGCGCGCAGCAGTCCGACTTCTACGCCGCTCCCGGTGAGGAGACCGAGGGCACCGTCTACACCGCCATGGGCGGCGGCGACTGGGCCGACATCGCCGGCGAGCAGGCCGAGCGCGGCGACGAGACGCTGGTCATCAACATGGGCCCGCAGCACCCGTCCACGCACGGCGTGCTGCGCCTGATGGTCGAGTGCGACGGGGAGACCGTGACGAGCATCCGGCCCGGGATCGGCTTCCTGCACACCGGCATCGAGAAGAACATGGAGTACCGCACCTGGACCCAGGGCACGACCTTCGTGACCCGGATGGACTACGTGGCGCCCCTGTTCAACGAGGCCGCCTACTGCCTGGCCGTCGAGCGGCTGCTCGACATCGAGGCCGACATCCCGCAGCGCGCGCAGGACATCCGCGTGCTGATGATGGAGCTGTGCCGGATCGCGTCCCACCTGGTCGCCATCGGCACCGGTGGCATGGAGATCGGCGCCCTGACGGTGATGACGATCGGCTTCCGCGAGCGGGAGATGATCCTCGACTTCTTCGAGGCCGTCACCGGCCTGCGCATGAACCACGCCTACATCCGCCCCGGCGGCGTCGCGAACGACCTGCCCGAGACGGGGATCGCGCAGCTGCGCGACCTGATCCGCTGGCTGGAGAAGCACCTGCCGGAGTACGCGGCGTTCTGCAACGAGAACCCGATCTTCAAGGGCCGCATGTGCGGAATCGGCTACCAGGACCTGTCGGCGTGCTTCGCGCTCGGCGTCACGGGCCCGGTGCTGCGCTCGACCGGCTACGCGTGGGACCTGCGCAAGCAGCAGCCGTACTGCGGGTACGAGACCTACGACTTCGACGTGATCACCTGGGACACCTCGGACGCCTACGGACGCTTCCGCGTCCGGCTGGATGAGATGTGGGAGAGCCTGAAGATCGTCAAGCAGGCGACCGACCGGCTCGAGGCGTCCACAGGGCAGCCGGTGATGGTGGACGACCCGAAGATCGCCTGGCCCGCGCAGCTCGCGGTCGGGCCCGACGGCCAGGGCAACAGCCACGAGCACATCAAGCACATCATGGGCGTGTCGATGGAGGCCCTGATCCACCACTTCAAGCTGGTCACCGAGGGCTTCCACGTCCCGCCCGGCCAGGCCTACGTCCCGATCGAGAGCCCGAAGGGTGAGATCGCCTGCCACGTCGTCTCCGACGGCGGCACCCGGCCGTTCCGCGTGCACATGCGCGACCCAGGGTTCAACCACCTGCAGTCCGTACCGATCCAGTGCGAGGGCGGCATGATCGCCGACGTCGTGGTGGCGATCGGTTCCCTCGACCCCGTGATGGGAGGCGTCGACCGATGAGCGGTCACGAGTTCCAGTCCTGGTTCCCCGAGTCGGGGGAGGTGGACATGACCGACACCTCGACCAACATCGACGAGAAGACTGTCGCCGAGCTGCGCGAGCTCGCCGGGCGCTACCCGCAGCCCCGCTCAGCGCTGCTGCCGATGCTGCACCTCGTGCAGAGCGTCGACGGGCGGATCTCCCCGGCCGGCATCGAGGCCTGCGCGGACGTGCTGGGCATCACCACCGCCCAGGTGTCGGGCGTGGCGACCTTCTACACGATGTACCGGCGGCGTCCGGGCGGGAAGCACCACGTCGGCGTCTGTACGACGGCGCTGTGTGCGGTGATGGGCGGCGACGCGCTGCTCGACCGGGTCTCGGAGAAGCTCGGCATCGGGCCGGACGAGACCACGGCCGACGGCACGTTCAGCCTCGAGCGGATCGAGTGCAACGCCGCCTGCGACTTCGCGCCGGTGATGATGGTCAACTGGGAGTTCATGGACAACATGACCCCGGCCAAGGCCGATTCGCTGCTCGACGACCTGGCCGCGGGCCGGGAGGTCCACTCCACCCGCGGCGCGACGATCACCAGCTGGCGCGAGGCCGAGCGCGTCCTCGCCGGGTTCCCCGACGGGCGTGCGGACGAGGGTCCCAGTGCCGGCGAGGCGTCCCTGCTCGGCAAGTCCATCGCGGACGCCCGCGGCTGGGCCGCACCCACCGTGGAGGAGGTCAAGTGAGCACCCCATGGAGTTCTTCTCCCCCGCTGCGCTCCTCCGAACAACTCCAAGGGGACCCCGCATGAGCGACACCCTGACCCCCGTCCTCTCGGCGAACTGGGGCACCGACGCGTCCTGGACGCTGAAGGCCTACCAGGCGTCCGGCGGCTACGACGCGGTCGGCACCGCGCTGAAGATGACTCCCGCCGAGGTGACCGACCTGGTCAAGGACTCCGGCCTGCGCGGCCGCGGCGGCGCGGGCTTCCCGACCGGCATGAAGTGGAGCTTCGTGCCCAAGGACAACCCGAACCCGAAGTACCTCGTGGTGAACGCCGACGAGTCCGAGCCCGGCACCTGCAAGGACATGCCGTTGCTGCTGGCCAGCCCGCACACCCTGGTGGAGGGCATGATCATCGCCTCGTACGCGATCGGCTGCCATACCGCCTTCGTGTACATCCGCGGCGAGGTGCTGCACGTCATCCGGCGGATGCAGCAGGCCGTCGCGCAGGCCTACGAGGCCGGCTACCTGGGCAAGGACATCCTCGGCTCGGGCTACGACCTCGACATCGTCGTGCACGCCGGCGCCGGCGCGTACATCTGCGGCGAGGAGACCGCGCTGCTGGACTCGCTGGAGGGCCGCCGCGGCCAGCCGCGACTGCGTCCGCCGTTCCCCGCCGTCGCGGGCCTGTACGCGTCCCCGACCGTGATCAACAACGTCGAGTCGATCTCCTCGGTGCCCTGCATCGTGAAGAACGGGTCGTCGTGGTTCGGCTCGATGGGCAGCGAGAAGTCCAAGGGCATGACGATCTACTCCCTGTCCGGCCACGTGGTCCGGCCCGGGCAGTTCGAGGCGCCGTTGGGCATCACGCTGCGGCAGCTGCTGGAGCTGTCCGGCGGCATCCGCGACGGCCACGAGCTGAAGTTCTGGACGCCGGGCGGCTCGTCCACCCCGATCCTGACCGGTGAGCACCTCGACGTGCCGCTGGACTACGAGGGCATGGGCAGCGTCGGCTCGATGCTGGGCACCAAGGCCCTGCAGGTGTTCGACGAGACCGTGTCGGTGGTCCGCACCACGCTGCGCTGGGTGGAGTTCTACAAGCACGAGTCCTGTGGCAAGTGCACCCCGTGCCGCGAGGGCAACTGGTGGCTGGTGCAGCTGCTGAAGAAGTTCGAGGCCGGCCAGGCCGAGGACGGGGACGTCGACAAGCTGCTCGACATCTGCGACGACATCGGCGGCAAGTCCTTCTGCGCGCTCGCCGACGGCGCCGTGGCCTGCGTGACCAGCGCGGTGCGGCACTTCCGTTCGGAGTTCGAGGCCGGCTACACCACGCCGGCCTGGGAGCTGTTCCCGTATGGCCGCAGCGCACTCTTCGAGGTGCCGGAGCTGATCGGAGCCCACGCATGAACACCCCGCGGATTTCTTCTCCTCCGCTGCGCTCCCCCGAACAACTCCGCGGGGACCCCGCAAAGAGCGTCCAGACCAAGCCCGCCGCGGCGACGCCCGTCGACCTGATCACGGTCACCATCGACGGCACCGAGGTGCAGGTCCCGAAGGGGACGCTGGCCATCCGGGCGGCGGAGATGATCGGGATCGCGATCCCGCGGTTCTGCGACCATCCGCTGCTCGACCCGGTCGGCGCCTGCCGCCAGTGCATGGTCGAGGTGCCCGACATGGGCAACGGCCGCGGCATGCCGAAGCCGCAGGCGTCCTGCACCCTGGAGTGCGCGCCCGGCATGCAGATCAAGACCCAGCTCACCTCCCCGGTGGCCGAGAAGGCCCAGAAGGGGATGCTGGAGTTCCTCCTGATCAACCACCCGCTGGACTGCCCGATCTGCGACAAGGGCGGCGAGTGCCCGCTGCAGAACCAGGCGTTGGCCAACGGCCGCGGCGAGTCCCGCTACGAGGGCGTCAAGCGGACGTTCCCCAAGCCGGTGAACATCTCCGCCCAGATCCTGCTCGACCGCGAGCGCTGCGTCCTGTGCGCGCGGTGCACCCGGTTCTCCGAGCAGATCTCGGGCGACCCGTTCATCGCGCTGGTCGAGCGCGGGGCGCTGCAGCAGGTCGGCACCTACGCCGAGGACCCCTACAACTCCTACTTCTCCGGCAACGTCGTCCAGATCTGCCCTGTCGGCGCGCTGACCTCGGCGTCCTACCGGTTCCAGAGCCGGCCGTTCGACCTGGTCAGCACGATGTCCACCTGCGAGCACTGCGCGGGCGGCTGCCAGCTGCGCGTCGACCACCGGCACTTCCAGGTGAAGCGCCGCCTCGCCGGCGAGGCGCCCGAGGTCAACGAGGAGTGGAACTGCGACAAGGGCCGGTTCGCCTTCGTGTCCGGCCGGGGCGCCGACCACCTGACGATGCCGCTGATCCGTGAGGACGACAAGCTGCGCGTGGCCTCCTGGCCGGAGGCGATCGACGCGGCCGTCGCCGGCCTCGCCGCCGCGGGCGGCAGCACCGGCGTCCTCACCGGCGGTCGGCTGACGCTGGAGAACGCCTACGGCTACGCCAAGTTCGCCCGCACCGTGCTCGGCACCAACAACATCGACTTCCGCTCCCGCCCGATCGGTGCCGACGAGGAGGCCTTCCTCGCCGCCAACGTCGCGGGCCGCGCGCTCGGCGACGGCGTCACCTACGCAGAACTCGAGAAGGCCGGGCACGTCGTCCTCGTCGCGTTCGAGCCCGAGGACGAGGCAGCGGGGATCTTCCTGCGCCTGCGCAAGGGCGTCCGCAAGTCGGGGCTGAAGGTCACCACCGTCGCGCCCTACGCGTCGCTGGGCACCACCAAGCTGAACGCGACCCTGGTCGCCACCGTTCCCGGCGAGGAGGTCGCCGCGCTGCGCGGGATCGACCTGGCGCCGGGCAACATCGTTCTGGTGGGAGAGCGCGCCGCGCTCGTCCCCGGTCTGCTGGCCGCCGCCGCGGAGGTCGCGGCGACGGCAGGCGCGCGGCTGGCCTGGGTGCCGCGCCGCGCCGGTGACCGGGGCGCGATCGAGGCCGGCTGCCTGCCGAGCCTGCTGCCGGGCGGACGCCCCGTCGACGACACCGCCGCCCGGGTGGACGTCGCCGCCACGTGGGGCGTGGACGGGCTCCCCGCGGAGGACGGGATGGACGCGCCGCAGATGCTGGCCGCAGCCGCGGCGGGCGAACTGAAGGCGCTCGTCGTCGCCGGCCTGGAACCGGCCGACTTCGCCGACGCCGCCGCCGTGCGGGCCGGCCTGGAGGAGGCCGGGTTCGTGGTGGCGATGGAGAACCGGCTCAGCGAGGTCACCGAGCGGGCGGACGTCGTGTTCCCCGTCGCGTTGATCGAGGAGCACGCCGGCACCTTCCTGAACTGGGAGCACCGGCAGGGCCGCGTGAACACGGTGATCCGGCACCCCAACGCCCCGATGACGGACCTGCGCGTGCTCGCGGCGCTCGCCGACGGCCTCGGCCGTCCGCTCGGCGTCCGCACCCCGAAGCAGGCACTGGCCGAGCTGACCGAGCTGGGCCCCTGGCAGCCCGACGGCGCGGCCGAGGCGCCCGCCGAGCCGGTCGCAGCCCCGGCGGCCCCGGCCGCAGCGGCAGCCCCGGAGGTCGCCGACGGTGAGACCACCGTCCGGCTGGCCACGTGGCGGCAGCTGATCGACGGCGGCCGTGGCCAGGACGGCGAGGAGGCCCTCGCCGCGACGGCGCGTCCGTCGGTCGCGAGGATCAGCCCCGCGCTGGCGAGCGCCCTCGGCGTCGCCGAGGGCGACCAGGTCGCGGTGGGCGGTGGCGCCGGCTGGTACAGCCTGCCGGTCGCGGTCACCCCCGGCATGGTCGACGGTGCCGTCTGGGTGCCGACGAACTCTCCCGGCACCCCGCTGGGCGAGCTGGGTGTGGTCCACGGCGACGCGGTCACCCTGAGCCTGGGAGGCGAGGAATGAACGATCCGTGGTGGCTCGTCCTGATCAAGGTCGTCGTCCTCTTCGTCGTCCTGCTGGTCTGGACGATCTTCAACGTCTGGTACGAGCGGCGGCTGGTCGGCAAGATGCAGCACCGCCTCGGCCCGATCATGAACGGCCCGTTCGGCCTCGGCCAGGCGCTCGCCGACGGCATGAAGCTCCTGATCAAGGAGGACTTCATGCCCTCCATGGTCGACCGGGTGCTGTTCACCGTCGCCCCGCTGATCGCCGGCACGGCCGCGTTCACCGCCTGGGCGGTGATCCCATTCGGAGGCAAGGTGACGATGTTCGGCGTCGACACCTACCTGCAGCTCACCGACCTCCCGGTCGGCGTGCTGGTGCTGCTGGCCGTCACCAGCGTCGGGATCTACGGGTTCGTGCTGGCCGGCTGGTCGTCCAACTCCCCGTACTCGCTGCTCGGCGGGCTGCGTTCCAGCGCCCAGATGATCTCCTACGAGATCGCCATGGGCCTGGCGCTGGTGTCGGTCTTCCTCTACGCCGGCTCGATGTCCACCCACGACATCGTCGAGGCGCAGCGGACGGCGCTGATGCCGTTCAACCTGAACATCGGCCTGCAGAGCTGGTACTGGCTGCTCCTGCTGCCGTCGTTCGTCGTCTACGTGATCTCGATGGTCGGTGAGACCAACCGCGCGCCGTTCGACCTCCCCGAGGCCGAGTCCGAGCTGGTGTCGGGCTACATCACCGAGTACTCCGGCTTCCGCTACGCGGTCTACTTCCTGGCCGAGTACATCAACATGGCCACGGTCTCGGCGATCGCGACCACCCTGTTCGTCGGCGGCTACCTGCCGCCGTGGCCGCTCACCCTGATCGAGCCGCTGAACAACGCCTGGCTCGGGCCGATCTGGTTCGTGATCAAGGTGCAGCTGTTCATCTCGCTGTTCGTGTGGCTGCGAGGGACGCTGCCGCGGTTCCGCTACGACCAGTTCATGAAGCTCGGCTGGAAGGGCCTGATCCCGGTCTCGCTGGTGTGGATCATCGTGGTCGCGACCTTCCAGTCGCTGCGGGCGAACAACCTGCTCCAGGGCCCGTTCCTGTGGGGCGGCATCATCATCGTCCTGCTGGCGATCGTCGCGATCCTGTTCATCGGCGAGAAGCCCGAACCCGAACCAGAGCCCGAGCCGGAGGGTCCGTTCGACGCCTTCGCCGGCGGCTACCCCGTCCCACCGATGCCCGGACAGGTGCTGCCCGAGCTCCAGGACGTGGTCACATCCACCGCGGAGGCCTCCCAGGCCGGCGCCGGAGAGGAGCAGTAGATGGGAATCTTCGACCCGTGGGCCGGGTTCGGGGTCACCTTCCGCACGATCTTCCGCAAGACCTTCACCCAGGGCTACCCGGAGAAGGGCAAGGAGAAGATCACCGCGCCCCGCTTCCACGGCCGGCACCAGCTGAACCGCTGGCCCGACGGCCTGGAGAAGTGCGTGGGCTGCGAGCTGTGCGCGTGGGCGTGCCCCGCGGACGCGATCTACGTCGAGGGCGCGGACAACACCGAGGAGGAGCGGTTCAGCCCCGGTGAGCGGTACGGCCGCGTCTACCAGATCAACTACCTGCGCTGCATCCTGTGCGGGTTGTGCATCGAGGCGTGCCCCACCCGGGCGCTGACCATGACCAACGACTTCAAGCTGGCCGACACCAGCCGCGAGAAGATGATCTACACCAAGGACCGGCTGCTGGCGCCGCTGCTGCCGGGCATGGAGCAGCCGCCGCACCCGCGCCGGCTGGGCGACGACGAGAAGGACTACTTCCTCGGCCTGCCCGCCACCGGCAAGCCCGACAACCGCACCCCGGTCGTCGAGGACGCGGCAGGGGGGACGCGATGAGCGCCGTCGTCTTCTGGATCGCCGGGCCGCTGGCCGTGCTCGGTGCGCTGGGCCTGCTGTTCTTCCGCAAGGCCGTCTACGCCGCGCTGAGCATGGCGTTCACGATGATCAACCTGGCCGTCCTGTACGCGTCCCTGGCCGCGATGTTCCTGACGTTCGTCCAGATCATCGTCTACACCGGCGCGATCATGATGCTGTTCCTGTTCGTGATGATGCTGGTCGGCGTCGACACGCCCGACTCGGTGGTCGAGACCCTGAAGGGCCACAAGGTCGCCGCCTGGCTCGCCGGGGCCGGCATGCTCGGCCTGATCGTCTTCGGTATCGGCGGAGCGATGGTCGGCGGCCCGAACGTCGGCCTGGACGACGCGAACGCGCTGCACGGCGGCAACGTGCAGTCCCTCGCCGCCCTGATCTTCGGCCGGTACGTGTTCGCCTTCGAGCTCACCTCGGCCCTGCTGATCACCGCGGCCGTCGGCGCGATGGTGCTCGGCCAGCATGCCAGGACCAAGCCCAAGCCCACGCAGCGGGAGCTGGCGGACGAGCGGATGCGGGAGTACGCCGAGAACGGCGCCCACCCGGGCAGCCTGCCGAACTCCGGCGTCCTCGCCCAGCACAACTCGATCGCCACCCCGGCCCTGCTGCCGGACGGTTCGGTCAGTGACGCGTCCGTCTCGCCCACCCTCGCGATGCGCGGGGTGATCGTGGACGCCCCGGCGCTGAGCCGCAGCACGGCGGCGGTCTTCGAGCAGGTCAGCGGCCCCGCGGCCGAGGAGGAAGACGAGTGAGCCCCGACAACTACGTGTACCTGGCCGCGATCCTGTTCACGATCGGGACCATCGGCGTGATGATCCGGCGCAACGCGCTGGTGGCGTTCATGTCGGTCGAGCTGATGCTGAACGCCGCCAACCTCGCGATGGTCGCCTTCGCGCTCGCCCGCGGCGGGCTGGACGGCCAGGTCGCCACCTTCTTCGTGATGGTGGTCGCCGCCGCCGAGGTCGTCGTCGGCCTGTCCATCATCATCACCATCTACCGCACCCGGCGGTCCACCTCGGTGGACGCGGCGAACCTGCTGAAGCTGTGAGGGCCCGATGACCACCCTGGAAACCCTGGCCCCCGTCGCAGCGACCGGCATGTTCTCCTACGCCTGGCTGATGATCGCCGTGCCGCTGGTGATGGCCGCCGTCCTGCTGCTGTTCGGCAGCATCCTCGACCGCGTCGGCCACTGGCTCGGCGTCGCCGCCGTCGGATTCAGCTTCGCCATCGCGGTGTGCCTGTTCTCCCAGCAGCTGCTCAGTGCTCCCGAGGCCCGCGCGGTCAGCGTCCCCCTGTTCGACTGGATCACCACCGGCTCCTGGACGGTGTCCGCCGGCCTGCTGGTCGACCAGCTGTCGATCCTGTTCGCGCTGCTGATCACCGGCGTCGGCTCGCTGATCCACCTCTACTCGGTCGGCTACATGGCGCACGACGAGCGCCGCCGCCGCTTCTTCGCCTACCTGAACCTGTTCATCGCCGCGATGCTGGTGCTGGTCCTGGCCGACAACTACCTCGTCCTGTTCGTCGGCTGGGAGGGTGTCGGCCTGGCGTCCTACTTGCTGATCGGCTTCTGGCAGCACAAGCCGTCCGCGGCGGCCGCGGCCAAGAAGGCCTTCGTGATGAACCGGGTCGGTGACCTCGGCATGACAATGGCCGTGATGAGCATGCTGGCGCTGTTCGGCAGCTCCGCGTTCGTCGCCGTCAACGCCGGCGCGGCGCACCTCGACGCCGTCTGGGCGACCACGATCGGCCTGCTGCTCCTGCTGGGCGCCTGCGGCAAGTCCGCGCAGGTGCCGCTGCAGGCCTGGCTGCTGGACGCGATGGAGGGCCCGACCCCGGTCTCGGCCCTGATCCACGCGGCCACCATGGTCACCGCCGGCGTGTACCTCGTCGTGCGCAGCCACGCGATCTTCGAGATGTCGCAGGCTGCCACGACCGCCGTCGTCATCGTCGGCACCGTCACCCTCCTCGCCGGCGCCTGGATCGGCACCAGCAAGGACGACATCAAGAAGGTGCTGGCGGGCTCCACGATGAGCCAGATCGGCTACATGATGCTGGCCGCCGGCCTCGGCCCGGTGGGCTACGCGTTCGCGATCTTCCACCTGCTCACGCACGGCTTCTTCAAGGCGAACATGTTCCTCGGCGCCGGTTCGGTCATGCACGGCATGGACGACGACGTGAACATGCGCCACTACGGCGCGCTGGCGAAGGTGATGCGGGTCACGTTCCTCACCTTCGCGATGGGCTACCTGGCGATCATCGGCTTCCCGTTCTTCGCCGGCTACTTCTCCAAGGACCACATCATCGAGGCGGCCTTCCAGGTGAGCACGATCGCCGGCGTCTGCGCGCTGCTCGGCGCAGGCGTCACCGCCTTCTACATGACCCGGCTGATGCTGATGACCTTCCTCGGCGAGAAGCGGTGGGAGAAGGGCGTCCACCCGCACGAGTCGCCGAAGGTGATGACCGTCCCGCTGATCATCCTCGCGGTGTTCTCGGTGGGCGCGGGCCTGCTGATGAACTGGTGGATCCAGGAGTGGCTGGAGCCCGCGGTCGGCAACCACGTCGAGGAGCTCTCGCTGGTGCCCGGCCCGATCGGCTGGCTGACCCTGCTGGTCGTGGCCGCCGGGGTGACCCTGGCCTGGTTCCTGTTCGGGGCCAAGCCGGTACCCGCGGTGGCGCCGGCCTCGTCCAACCCGTTCACGGTGGCCGGACGCAATGACCTGTTCGGCGACGCGATCAACAACACCCTGGTCGTGCAGCCGACGCTCGTCGCCGCCCGCGGCCTGGTCGCCAACGACAACCGGATCATCGACGCCCTCGCCGACGGCAGCGCCTCGATGATGTCCGGGCTGTCCTCGCAGACCAGACGCCTCCAGACCGGCCAGGTCCGAACGTACGCGCTCACGATGACCATCGGCGTGCTCGTCGTCGGTGCCGTGATGATCCTCACCCAGCTGGGCTGAGGGAGGAGCTGAGATGACATTCCCCCTGCTCACCTTCCTCGGGCTGATCCCGCTGGTCGGCGCCGGAGTGCTGTGCCTGCCGGTCAAGCAGATCGCCCGCGGCGTCGGCATGGTGTTCGCGCTGGTCACCGCCGTGGTCGGCATCGCCGTCGCGGTCGTGTACGCGGGCGGCGGAGCCGCCGACCTGGCCGAGAAGTCGGCCTGGATCCCGCAGTTCGGCGCCTGGTGGGCGATCGGCGTGGACGGGATGGCGCTGGTGATGGTGCTGCTCACCGTCCTGCTCGTGCCCGTGGTGCTGCTTGCCGAGTGGAAGGTCCCCGGACGCGACCGCTGGACCCCGCAGGTGTTCTTCGCCCTGGTGCTGGCGCTGGAAAGCCTCTCGCTGTTCGTCTTCATGGCGCAGGACGTGCTGCTGTTCTACCTCTTCTTCGAGGCGACGCTGATCCCGATGTACTTCCTGATCGGCGGCTTCGGCGGCCCGCGGCGCGCCTACGCCGCGGTGAAGTTCCTGCTGTTCAGCCTCGGCGGCGGCCTGATCATGCTGGCGTCGGTGATCGGCCTGTACGCGGTGTCCGTCCAGCTCACCGGCGCGCCCACCTACCTGCTCAGTGAGCTCAGCCAGCTGCAGATCGACCCGATGCTCGGCCGCTGGCTCATGGTCGGCTTCCTGGTCGCCTTCATCGTGAAGGCGCCCATGGTTCCCGTCCACACCTGGCTGCCCACCGCGGCGGAGGAGTCGACGCCAGGGACGTCCGTCCTGCTGGTCGGCATCCTGGACAAGATCGGCACCTTCGGGATGATCAAGTTCTGCCTGTGGCTGTTCCCGGAGGCCAGCACCTGGGTGGCCCCCGCGATGGTCGTGCTGGCGCTGATCAGCATCCTGTACGGCGCGATCGCGGCGATCGGCAGCACCAACCTGCTGCGCCTGGTCGCCTACACCTCGATCAGCCACTTCGGGTTCATGGTGCTCGGCATCTACACCTTCACCAGCGCGGGGATCTCCGGCTCGATCTTCTACATGGTCAACCACGGCTTCTCGACCGCCGCGCTGTTCCTGGTGATCGGCTTCCTGATCTCCCGCCGCGGCTCGGCCCTGGTCGCCGACTACGGCGGCGTCCAGAAGGTTGCCCCCGTGCTCTCCGGCGTGTTCCTGATGGCGGGCCTGTCCGGCCTCGCCCTCCCCGGCATGTCGAGCTTCGTCTCGGAGTTCATGGTGCTGGCGGGGACGTGGTCACGGCAGCCCGGTGTCGCGGCTGTCGCCACCCTGGGCACCGTCCTGGCCGCGGTCTACATCCTGCGGATGTACCAGCGCACCATGACGGGCCCGGTCACCGACGAGGTGGCCCGCACGTTCACGACCGACGCGACCGCACGCGAGAAGTGGGTGGCCGCGCCCGTCCTCGCCGTGATCCTGCTGCTCGGCTTCGCGCCCAACCTCGCGCTGGGCGTCATCGAGCCGGTCGCGCAGTCCACCATGAGCCACGTCGGGGTGTCCGACCCGGTGGCGCCGCTGGGAGAGGAAGCCAAGTGAACACCATCGCAGCGCCCACCTTCGAGTGGTTGCAGCTCGCGCCCGTCCTGACGGTGCTGCTGGCCGCCTGCGTCGGGATCCTCGTCGAGGCCCTCGTGCCGCGGCGCTGGCGGTTCCTCGCCCAGGTCGTGCTGTTCGAGCTCGCGATCGCGCTGGCCTTCGTCTTCCTCGCCCTGTCGTGGACGCAGCCGAAGAACAGCCTCGGCCTGATGGCGATGGGGTCGATCAGCCTGGACGGCCCGTCCTACCTGATGTGGGCGGCGCTGCTCGTCTTCGGCTTCCTGAGCCTGCTGGTCTTCGCCGAGCGTGACCTGAACAACGGCGCGACCTCGTTCGCCGCGTCCGCAGCCTCGGTGCCGGGCAGCCCTGCGGAGGCCGAGGCCATCGCGGCCCGGCACGAGCACAGCGAGGTCTTCCCGCTGGCGCTGTTCTCCCTGTCCGGGATGATGGTGTTCTGCGCGGCCAACGACCTGCTCACCGCGTTCGTCGCGCTGGAGGTCATGTCGCTGCCGCTGTACCTGCTCTCCGGGATGGCCCGGCGTCGCCGCCTGCTCAGCCAGGAGGCCGCACTGAAGTACTTCCTGCTGGGCGCGCTGTCCAGCGCGTTCTTCCTGTTCGGGATGGCGCTCGTCTATGGCTTCTCCGGCTCGTTCGAGCTGAGCGGCATCAACGCGGCCATCTCCGACCCGGTCTACGGCCGCGGCCTGCTCTACACGGGCATGGCCTTCCTCGGGGTCGGCCTGCTGTTCAAGATCGGTGCGGTGCCGTTCCACAACTGGGTGCCGGACGTGTACGTCGGCGCCCCGACGCCGGTGACCGGCTTCATGGCCATCTGCACCAAGCTCGCCGCCGTCGGCGCCGTGCTGCGGGTGTTCTACGTGGCGTTCGGCGCGGAGCGCTGGGCCTGGCAGCCGCTGCTGGCCGTGCTCGCTGTGGTGACGATGGCCGTCGGGGTCGTGGTCGCGCTGACCCAGACCGACATGAAGCGCCTGCTGGCCTACAGCTCGATCTCCCACGCCGGGTTCATCCTGGTCGCGGTGGTCGGTGCGACCGTCGGCGTCACCGGGCAGATGAACAGCTTCGGTGCCGTCCTGTTCTACCTGATCGCCTACGGGTTCGCGACGGTGGCGGCGTTCGCCATCGTGACGATGGTGCGCGACCAGACCGGCGAGGCGCACGCGATCTCGCAGTGGGCGGGCCTGGGCCGCAGGAACCCGCTGCTGGCCGGCATCTTCGGGCTGCTGATGCTGAGCTTCGCCGGCATCCCGCTGACGGGTGGCTTCATCGGCAAGTGGGCGGTGTTCTCCGCGGCGTGGCGCGGCGGCTACTCGTGGCTGGTGATCGCCGCGGTGGTGCTCAGCCTGGTGGCCGCGTACGTCTACCTGCGCGTGATCGTGCTGATGTTCTTCTCCGAGCCGGTGGACGGGGTCGTCGTGGGCAGGGCGAGCGGGATGACCTGGGTGCCGGTGGGGCTCGGCGCGATCGCGTCCGCGTACCTCGGGCTGTTCCCGGGGCCGCTGCTGGACCTCGTGCTGTCGGCCAGCACGTTCCTGCGCTGAGGCTATGCTGGCCGCCGTGTCCCTCGCGTCCCAGGCTGCTGATCTCGCAGGTGAGCTCCCCGAGGAGTTCACCGCCCGCGTGACGAGGCTGCTGGACAGGATCGAGGAGCGCCTGGGCGAGGCGGCGGTCGCGGAGACCGACTTCGTCACGGAAGCGGCGCAGCACAGCATCCGGGCGGGCGGGAAGCGGTTCCGTCCGATGCTGGTGGTGCTCGCGTCCCTGCTGGCCGCCGATTCGGACGACGAGTCCGTGGTCAGGGCGGCGCTGGTGATGGAGCTCACCCACGTCGCGAGCCTGTACCACGACGACGTCATGGACGAGGCCCAGCTCCGCCGCGGTGCGCCGAGCGCGAACCAGCGGTGGGACAACACGGTGGCGATCCTGGTCGGCGACTTCCTGTTCTCGCGGGCGTCGTCGATCGTCGCCACGCTCGGCACCGAGTACGTGACGCTCCAGGCCGACACGTTCGCGCGGCTCGTGCAGGGCCAGATCGCGGAGACCCGCGGCCCGCGCGAGGGCGAGGACCTGCTCGAGCACTACCTGGACGTGCTCGCCGACAAGACCGGCTCGCTGATCGCCGCGTCCGCGATCTTCGGCGGGATGGTCGCCGGGGTGGGGCAGGCGGAATTGGACGCGCTGGCCGCGTACGGCGAGGAGATCGGGATTGTCTTCCAGCTCAGCGACGACCTGCTCGACATCGCCAGCGACACCTCGGGGAAGACCCCGGGCACCGACCTGCGCGCCGGCGTCCCCACGCTGCCGACACTGCTCGCCCGGCGCAGCACCGACCCGTCCGACGCCCGCCTGCTGGCGCTGCTGGACGCCGACCTCTCCTCGGACGCCGACCTCGCCGAGGCCCTCGGCCTGATGCGCGCACACCCCGCCATGACCGAGGCCAGGCGCGAGGTGAACCGCCGCGCCGAGGTGGCGCGCGCCCACCTCGCCCCGCTCCCCGACGGCCCGGCGAAGGACGCGCTCGCCGCCCTCTGCGACGGCGTCATCTCCCGCTCCTCGTAGCCGCGTCCACCCAAGGTGGACGCTTTGTCGCGAGTTCGCCGCAGTCCCGTCCACTTTGTGGTGGACGTGCGGGCCGGGGGCGCTGCTGCCGCCGCTGTCACCCCGGGCTTGACCCGGGGTCTCGCCTTCCGTCCACGTCAAGGTGGACGCCTTGTCGCGACTACGCCGCAGAAGCGTCCACTTTGCGGTGGACGTGGAGGCCGGGGGCGCTGCTGCCGCCACTGTCACCCCGGGCTTGACCCGGGGTCTCGCCCTCCCTCCACGTCAAGGTGGACGCTTTGTCGCGACTACGCCGCAGAAGCGTCCATCTTGTAGTGGACGTGGCCCCGGTCGTGGTCAAGGTGGACGCTATGTCGTGACTACGCCGCAGAAGCGCCCACTTTGTGGTGGACGTGCTGGGCCGGGGGCGCTGCTGCCGCCACTGTCACCCCGGGCTTGACCCGGGGTCTCGTCTTCCAGTCCACGTCAAGGTGGACGCTTTGTCGTGAGTTCGCCGCAGAAGCGTCCACTTTGTGGTGGACGTGCTGGCCGGGGGCGCTGCTGCCGCCACTGTCACCCCGGGCTTGACCCGGGGTCTCGCCTTCCCGTCCACGTCAAGGTGGACGCTTTGTCGCGACTACGCCGCAGAAGCGTCCACTTTGTGGTGGACGGGTCGGGAGAACCCGCGACATCGTTGTCCATGCCGCGGAGGACCCGGGAGCGCGCGGATGGCGTGGCGGGTTAGGGTTGCCTCACTGCGGAAGCGCTCCTGAACGGAGGTGGGCATGTCCCGTCCCCATGTGGTGATCATCGGGTCAGGGTTCGGCGGGCTGTTCGCGGCCCAGGCCCTCGCGAAGGCGGACGTCGACGTCACGCTGGTCGCGAAGACCGTCGCCCACCTGTTCCAGCCGCTGCTGTACCAGGTGGCCACCGGGATCCTCTCCACCGGCGAGATCGCGCCGGCCACACGCGACATCCTGCGCAACCAGGCCAACGCGACCGTCCTCCTCGCCGAGGTGACCAGCATCAACCTGACCAGCCGTGTGGTCGTCGCGGAGAAGCTGGCCAAGATCGTCGCCCTCAAGTACGACTACCTGATCGTCGCCGCCGGCGCCGGCCAGTCCTACTTCGGCAACGACCAGTTCGCCACCTTCGCCCCCGGCATGAAGAGCGTGGACGACGCGCTCGAGTTGCGGGCCCGGATCTTCGGCTCGCTGGAGATGGCCGAACTCACCGAGGACCTCGACGAGCGCCGCCGGCTGCTGAACTTCGTCGTGGTCGGCGCAGGGCCGACCGGCGTCGAGATGGCCGGCCAGATCGCCGAGCTCGCCCACCACACCCTCCGCAAGAGCTTCCGCCGCATCGACACCAGCCAGGCGCAGATCCTTCTCCTCGACGGCGCCAGCGCCGTGCTCGCCCCCTTCGGGCCGAAGCTGTCCGCCGCGGCCAAGGCCGAGCTCGAGCACAACGGTGTCGAGGTGCGCCTCGGCGCCCTGGTGACCAACGTGGACGCCACCGGCCTCGACGTGAAGTACTCCGACGGCAGGACGGAACGGATCTCCTCCTCCTGCAAGGTGTGGGCGGCCGGCGTCCAGGCGAGCCCGCTCGGACGCACCCTGGCCGAGCAGTCCGGGGCGGGCCTCGACCGTGCCGGACGGATCCAGGTGAACCCGGACCTCACGCTGCCCGGGCACCCCGAGGTGTCGGTCGTCGGCGACATGATCAGCCTGAACGGGCTGCCGGGCGTCGCGCAGGTCGCCATCCAGGGCGGACGCTACGCGGCGTCCCGGATCCGGGGCGAGCTCGAGGGCACCCCCGTGACCGCGGACTTCGCCTACCACGACAAGGGCTCGATGGCCGTGATCAGCCGGTTCGGCGCGGTTGCGAAGGTCGGCAAGCTCGAGCTCACCGGCTTCCCGGCCTGGTTCGCGTGGCTGTTCGTCCACCTCATCTACGTCGTCGGGTTCAAGAACCGGGTCACCACGCTGCTGCATTGGCTGATCACGTTCGTCGGACGCGCCCGCTCGGAGCGGGTGACGACCGAGCAGCAGCTGGTCGGCCGGCTCGCGGTCAAGCAACTCGGCGAGGACTTCCAGCCCACGATCGCCGGCACCCTCGACCCGGGCAAGATCAAGCACTGATGGAGCTCACCGCCCTCGACGCGCTCGCCACGGCGGACGCGATCCGTACCGGCGCGACGACTGTCGTGGCGGTGGCGCAGGCGCACCTCGACCGCTCGGCGCGGCTGTCGGACGCGGTCGGCGCCTTCGCCCGCCTCACTCCGGAGCTGGCGCTGGCGCGCGCCGCCGAGGTGGACGCCGCCGTCGCCCGCGGGGACGTGGCCGCGCCGCTGCTCGGCGTCCCCTGCCCGATCAAGGACCTGAACCCCGTCGCCGGCGTCGGCTGGGAGGCCGGGTCGGCGGTCATGCGCGGCACCGTCGCCGAGCTGGACGACGACATCGTCGGGTGGTTCGCCGAGGCGGGCACCGTCCTGACCGGGAAGACCGCCACGCCCGAGTTCGGCCTGCCCTGTTACACCGAACCCGAGGGCGCTCCGGCCGCGCGGACGCCCTGGGACCTGCGGCGCTCGGCGGGCGGCTCCAGCGGCGGCGCCGCGGCGGCGGTCGCCACCGGGCTCGCCCCGATCGCGCATGGCTCGGACGGGGGCGGGTCGATCCGGATCCCCGCGTCGGCGTGCGGGCTCGTCGGGCTGAAGGCCAGCCGCGGGCTGGTCAGCGGGGGCGGACTGCGGATGCCCGGGCCCGGTCTCGGCACCGACGGCGTGCTCAGCCGGACAGTCGCCGACACCGCAGCCGCGCTCGACGTGTTGGCCGGACGCGGTGTTGGCCAGACCTACCACGCGCCGCTGCCGGCGACGAGCTACGCCGATGCGGCGGCCCGGGAGCCCGGGCGCCTGCGCGTGGGCGTCCTCACGACGCCGGTGATCGCGGAGGCCGATGTCCACCCCGCGTGCGTGGACGCGGCGTGGGCGGTGGCGGACGCGCTCGAGCGGCTGGGTCACGAGGTCACCGAGGCGCCGGTCCCGTTCGGCTACGAGCGGTGGCAGGCGTTCGGCGCGCTGTGGTCGGTCGGTGCGGCGTCCATCCCGCTGCCGGCCGAGGCTGAGCCGCTGCTGCGTCCGCTCACCCGGTGGCTGCGCGAGCAGGGCCGCGCCACGAGCGGGGTGGCGTACGCCGAGGCCGCCGGCGCCGTCCAGCGGCTCACGGTGGACGTGGCGCTGGCCTGGGACGACTTCGACGTGGTGCTCACCCCGACGCTCGCCCAGCCGCCGTCGCTCGTCGGGGAACTGCGCGACGACGCAGACCCGGCCGCGGACTTCGCCGCCCAGACCCGGTTCACGCCGTGGACGAGCGTCTACAACTTGTCGGGCCGCCCCGCGATCTCGCTGCCGCTGCACACCGCCGCTGTGGACGGACGCGTCCTCCCGATCGGCGTGATGCTCGGTGGACGGTTCGGCGAGGAGGAGACCCTGCTGGCCGTCTCGGCCCAGCTGGAGGCCGCCGTCGGCTGGCGCCACCCCTTCCTGGTCGCGGATCCCGCGTAGCCGGCGCGGCACGCTAGGAACCGTGCCCGGCGTTCCACACGGCAACGGCGGGAGCGCCCGCTGCCGATGGCCCTCGACGCGGGAGTCGGGCTCTCGGAGAGATCCCGGGTCAAGCCCGGGATGACAGTTTGGGCCGGGACGCGGCCCGTGCCTCCTGTCATCCCGGCGAAGGCCGGGATCTCGTGGGCACCCAACGGATGGTGGCCCACCGAGCCGGCCGGACGCGGGAGTCGGGATCTCCGTGGGCACCCAACGGATGGCGGCCCACCGAGCCGGCCGGACGCGAGAGTCGGGCTCTCGGAGAGATCCCGGGTCAAGCCCGGGATGACAGGCTCCGCCGGAATGGCTGGCTCCGACCGGGATGGCGGGCGCCGCCCGGGACGACGGGCAGCAGCCGGGACGCCGCCCGTACCGCCTGTCATCCCGGCGAAAGCCGGGATTTCACCGGCACCCAACGGACGGTGGCCCACCGAGCCGGCCGGGCTGCGGGCCCGGGTGCGGACCCCTCTAGGACCGATGGTCGGGCCACCGAGGGCCACTCTTCGCGCTTCAGAGCCACCGTTCGCGTCGAGGGCCCGTGTCCGGACGGTGGCGCTCGACGGGAACGGTGGCCCTCGACGCGGGAGGCGGGCTCTCGGCGAGTGGCCTCGGCTCTCGACGCGGGTCTCTCGAGACAATCAGCCGCGGGGCTGGAACGCGTCGGGGGTGCCGTCGGCGTCCGCGTCGACCTGCTCGGCCCGTTCGACCTCGCGGTAGTGCCGATTCCGCAGTCCGAGGACGACCGACGCCAGCAGCGCGGCCAGCACGGACGCGGTGAGGATCGCCACCTTGCCGATGTCGTCGTTCGCCGACCCCTGGCCGAAGCTGAGCTCGCTGACCAGCAGCGACACCGTGAAGCCGATGCCGCCGATCACCCCCAGCCCGAACACATCGACCCAGGCCAGGTCGGGGTCGAGGCTCGCGTGCCGCAGCCGGGTGACCAGCCAGGTCGCCCCGCTGATCCCGATGGCCTTGCCGACGACCAGCCCGACGATCACGCCGAGGCCGACCGGGTTCGTGACCGCGTCGACGAAGCCCCGCCAGCCGCCCAGGGCGACGCCTGCGGAGAAGAACGCGAACACCGGCACGGCGACCCCGGCCGAGAAGGGCCGGATCCGGTGCTCCAGCACCGAGGCGAGGCCGTGCTCGGCGTCCGAGCCCCTCGGCGGCCGCACGGGGACGCAGAACGCCAGCAGCACGCCCGCGACGGTGGCGTGGACGCCGGACGCGTAGGTGAGCGCCCAGGTGACCACGCCCAGCGGCAGCACCAGGGCCCATCGCGCCCAGGTGTGGGTGAGCAGGAACCCCTGCGCGCGGTTCGCCACCAGCGCGAAGATGACGAGCGGGATCGCGTCGCTGAGCAGGAGGCCGGGTTCGAGGTCCCGGGAGTAGAAGAACGCGATGATCGCGATCGCGATCAGGTCGTCGGCGACCGCCAGCGTGAGCAGGAAGGTCCGCAGCGCGGCCGGCAGGTGCGACCCGATCACCGCCAGGACGGCGAGCGCGAACGCGATGTCGGTGGCCGCAGGGATTGCCCAGCCCTGCCGCGCCACGGGATCGGTGAAGGTGAACGCCAGGAAGATCAGCGCCGGCACGGCCACCCCGCCCGCAGCGGCGACGACCGGCACCAGCGCCGTCCGGAAGTCGCGCAGGTCGCCGACCACGAACTCGTGCTTCAGCTCGAGCCCGACCAGGAAGAAGAACACGGCGAGCAGCCCGTCCGCCGCCCAGTGGCCCAGCGACAGGTCGAGGTCGACGCCCAGCACCGTGCCGCCGAAATGCAGGTCGCGGAGACCGAAGTAGAAGTCAGGGGCGAGGTTCGCGACCAGCATGGCGGCCACCGCCGCGACCAGCAGCAGGATCCCGCCGACCGATTCACGGCGCAGAATGCCCTGCACCCGCACGAATTCCGCGTACGCACCCCGGGCCAGGGTGACCGGCGCCGGCTGCCCGTTCACCAGATCTTGACCCTCTCCTCGGGGGCCAGCCAATGGGCGTCCTCGCCGGTCACACCGAAGGCGTCGTAGTAGGACGGGAGGTTGCGCACGACCTGGTTGCAGCGGAACTCCTCGGGGGAGTGCGGGTCGGTCGCGATCTGCTGGCGCAGTGCCTCGTCCCTGCGCTTGGACTGCCAGGCCCGGGCCCAGGAGAGGAAGAACCTCTGGTCGGCGGGGATCCCGTCCACCGCCTCGGCGGGCCTGTCGAGGGTCAGCTGCCAGGCGTCGTACGCGATCGCGGCCCCGCCCAGGTCGCCGATGTTCTCCCCGATGGTGAGCTCGCCGTTCACGTGCAGGTCCGGCAGCTGCCGGGGCGCGAGGGCGGAGTACTGGCCGACCAGGGCCTTCGTGCGCTCGGTGAACGCCTCCCTGTCCTCCGGCGTCCACCAGTCGCGCAGGCGGCCCTCGCCGTCGCAGGTGGAGCCCTGGTCGTCGAAGCCGTGGCCGATCTCGTGGCCGATGATCGCCCCGATCGCCCCGTAGTTGACCGCGTCGTCGGCCTCGAAATCGAAGAACGGCGGCTGCAGGATGGCCGCGGGGAACACGATCTCGTTGCGCAGCGGATGGTAATACGCGTTCACGGTCTGGGGCGTCA
Organism: Propionicimonas sp.; assembly: GCF_049840635.1. Lineage (GTDB taxonomy): Bacteria > Actinomycetota > Actinomycetes > Propionibacteriales > Propionibacteriaceae > Propionicimonas. Next base: position 329,355 of record NZ_JASGKL010000005.1, on the reverse strand, counting down.
TCAGCCACTCCCAGGTACGGATCGGGCCGCCCAGCTTCGAGAGCTCGTCGTCGGTGTGGAACGCCGCTGCCCTCAGCACGTTGCCGACCAGGTCGCCGGGGACGATGGCGAGCCCGCTGTAGTCCATCCAGACGTCGGGGTAGCCGATCTTCGGGGTGAACCGCTCGAGCTTGTTCAGCGCTTCGGCGCGGGTGGGCTCGGTCATCCAGTCCAGGCTGGAGATCGACTGCCGGTAGGCCTCGAGGAGGTTGGCCACCAGGGTGTCCATGCGCTCCTTCGCCGCGGGCGGGAAGTGCCGCTCGACGTAGAGCTTGCCGACCGCCTCACCCAGCGTCCGCTCGACCAGCTCGACACCGCGCTTCCAGCGCTCCTTCAGCTGCGGGATCCCCTGCAGGACCGTGCCGTAGAAGTCGAACCGGGCCTGGACGAGCGGGTCGGGCAGGTACGGCGACAGTGACGACACCAGGCTCCAGCGGCACCACTGCTTCCAGTCCTCGAGCCGGGACGCGGTGAGCAGGCTCGCCACGTCGGAGAAGAAGGACGGCTGGGCGAGCACCACCTCGTCGAGGGCAGGGACGCCGGCGGCCGCCAGCACCCGCGTCCAGGCGACGCCGGTGGCGTCGAGGTCGGTGAGCGACGTCGGGTTGTACATCTGGCGCAGGTCGCGGGTGCGTACCTTGTCCCAGTGCAGGGCAGCGACCTCGGTCTCGAGGCCGACCACCTGGCCGGAGCCGCTGGACGTGAGCCCGGCCAGGGTCAGGGTGCGCTCGACGTGGTCGCGGTAGGCGGCGAGGATCTCCGCGTGCTGCTCGAGCCGGTAGTACTCCTCGTCGGGAAGGCCGATGCCGGACTGGCCGACGAACAGCGCGTACCGGGTGGGCTCACCCGGGTCGGAGTCGACCTCCAGGCCGATCACCGCGCCGGTGCCGCGGCGCATGCTGCGTCCGAAGTAGTCGAGCAGGTCCTCGACGGTGCCGATCGCGTCGATCTCCGCCAGCAGTGGACGCAGCGGCTCGAGCCCTGCCGCGTCCACCCGCTCGGTGTCGGCGAAGCTGCCGTACAACTGCTCGACGAGGTACGCCTCGGTTCCGGGCTCGGCGCCGGACAGCCCGGTCACGATCTCCCTGATCGCCTGCTCGGAGGCGTCCCGCAGGGCCATGAAGGCCCCGGTCGCGTGCTTGTCCGCGGGGATCTCCGTCGCGGCCAGCCAGTGGCCGTTGACGTGCCGGAACAGGTCGTCCTGCGGGCGGATGTCGGTGTCGAGGTCGAAGTCGGTCACGTCCGACAGGTTACCGGTCGGTCCGGACGTCGGTCGCGGGTGCTAGCTTCGAGCCGGAACGGTGCTCCCGCCGACCTTCCGCAAGGAGGAACCCATGACCGTGACCAGCGCGGAACGAACCGTACCGGACGCCCACTCGCTCCGCGCCGACGCGGTCCTCGAAGCACTGGCCGCCGATGCGGGCGGCCTCACCACCGCGGCAGCGCAGGACCGGCTGAGGAGCCACGGGCCGAACACCATCCCCGAGCCGCCGGCCGATCCGGCGTGGAAACGGTTCCTCTCCCACTTCGACGACATCCTGATCTACATCCTCCTCGCCGCGGCCGCGCTCAAGGTGGCGCTGGGTGAGTGGGTCGATTTCTGGGTCATCCTGGGCGTTGCCGTGATCAACGCGGTGATCGGCTACGTCCAGGAGGGGCGTGCAGAGCAGGCGCTGGCCGGCATCCGCAACATGCTCACCGACGATGCGCAGGTGCTTCGCGATGGCGAGTGGGGCAACCTCCCGGCCGAGAACCTGGTTCCCGGCGACATCGTGCGTGTGTCCGCGGGCTCAAAGGTGCCGGCCGACCTACGGCTGATCGAGGCGAGCAACCTGAGGGTCGAGGAGGCGGCGCTGACCGGAGAGGCTGTTCCGTCCAGCAAGGCCGTCGACCCGGTCGCGGTCCACGCCGGCATCGGCGACCGGGCGTCGATGCTTTTCAGTTCGTCTCTGGTCTCCGCGGGCCAGGGGATCGGGGTGGTCACCGCCACGGGCGCGAACGCCGAGATCGGGCGGATCACCAGCCTGCTGTCGGCCGTGGACGACCTCGACACGCCGCTGACCAAGCAGATCGGCAGGTTCGGCAAGCAGCTCTCGCTGGTGATCGCAGTGATGGCCGTGCTGATGGTGGTGATCGGCAAGGTACTGCACGGCATGCCGGCGGGTGAGCTGATCTCCGCGACCATCGGGTTCGCGGTCGCGGCTATCCCCGAGGGACTGCCGGCGCTGGTCACGATCACCCTCGCCCTCGGCGTGCAGCAGATGGCGAGGCGCAACGCGATCGTCCGCAACCTCCCCGCGGTGGAGACGCTCGGTTCGGTCACCCGGATCTGCTCGGACAAGACCGGCACACTCACCACCAACGAGATGACCGTGCGGACGGTGGTCACCCGCGCCGGCGAGTACGCGGTGAAGGGGCTCGGCTACAACCCCTCGGGTTCGATCGAGTTGCGCGGGGTGGACGTCGACCTCGCCGCCCGGGGCGACCTGCGGTCCGTGGTCACCGCGATGAGCGTCGTGAACGACGCCGTCGTGACCGAGGTGGACGGGCAGTGGACGCTGGTCGGGGAGCCGACGGAGGGCGCCCTGCGGACCCTGGGGATGAAGGCGGGGTTCGACCCTTCGACCTACCCCCGCACCGCCGTGCTGCCGTTCGACTCCGCACACAAGTACATGGCGACGGCCAACACGACTCCCGAAGGCCACCAGGTGGTGCTGGTCAAGGGGGCCCCGACCGGCTGCTCGACCGTTCCGGACGGCAGCTGTCGGCGTCCGGGACCCCCGAACCGCTCGACCGGGACTGGTGGGACGCCAGGGTGGACGAACTGTCGAGCCAGGGACTGCGGGTACTCGCCGCGGCGTCGCGTCCGCTCGCGGTCGACTCGGCGCCCGGGGCCATCGACCACGACGACCTCACGGGGCTGGTGCTGCTCGGCCTGTGCGGGATCGTCGATCCGCCGCGCCCTGAGGCCATCCGTGCCATCGCCACCTGCCACGAGGCGGGCATCAAGGTCACGATGATCACCGGGGACCACGCCGGCACGGCCACGGCGATCAGCAGGGAGATGGGGATCTTCGACGAGAGCACCGAGGCGGCGATCACCGGCGCAGAGTTGGAGTCGGCCACCGACGAGGAGTTGCGCGCGATCGTCGATCGCACCGAGACCTTTGCCCGCACGAGCCCTGAGCACAAGCTGCGTCTGGTCCGCGCGCTCCAGGCCAACGGCGAGGTCATCGCCATGACCGGAGACGGGGTGAACGACGCTCCGGCGCTGAAGCGGGCCGACGTGGGCGTGGCGATGGGGATCAAGGGGACGGAGGCGACCAAGGAGGCCGCCGACATCGTGCTGGCCGACGACAACTTCGCCACCATCGAGTACGCGGTGGAGGAGGGCCGGCGGATCAACGACAATTTGCACAAGTCGGTGCTGTTCCTGTTGCCCACGAACGGCGCCCAGTCGCTCGTGGTCCTGGTGGCGGTGGTCTTCGGCCTGACCATGCCGCTGGAGTCGGTGCAGATCCTCTGGGTGAACATGGTCACCTCGATCACACTCTCGCTGGCCCTGGCCTACGAGCCCGCCGAGCCGGACATCATGCGACGACCGCCGCGTCCGCCGGGCACCCCGCTGGTCAGCGCGAGGTACCTGCCGAGGCTGGCGATCGCCTCCGTCCTGATCGCTGCGGCCACCCTGCTGACGTTCGCAATCGGTCGGGTGATGACCGGTGGGGACCTTGAGACCGCCCGCACCTGGGCGGTGAACACGCTCGTGCTGGGCCAGGTCGCCTACCTGTTCAACTCACGGTTCCTCCGCGAGTCGAGCCTGCGCAGGGAGGCCATTGGCGGCAACCCTGTGGTCTGGGCCGTGGTGGGAATCCTGCTCGTGCTGCAGGCGGCGTTCGTCTACGTCCCCGTGCTCAACTCGTGGTTCGGCTCGGCCGCAGTGGGCGTCTTCGGCTGGCTGATCCCGTTCGCGTTCGCCGTGGTGATCTTCGTCGTGATGGAGGCGGCCAAGGCTGCGGTGCGGCGGGCAGAGACCAGCTGAGCAATCAGCCGAACTGCTGCAGGAGGAGTTCCGCCACCGGCCAGGCGCCGAAAGTGGTGTTGCCGAGCACCGTGGCCGTGGTGCGGGTCGCGGGGTCGTGGATGGACCGCATGGACACCCCCGCGTCGCACCCTTCCATGAGCCATACGGCGGCGGACGGAAGCAGCCACACGCCCATCCCGTGGCGAAGACCCTCCTCCGGCACGTCGTGCCGGGGCGTGGTCATCAGGCCGACCAGTGGGGGGTCGACGATGCGCCCGTCGTCGAGCGCGAGCCAGAAGCGGTGCAGGTCGTCGACGGTGGACCAGATCCCGCCGTCCCCGTTCCCTCGCACCGGCAGGTGCAGCAGGTTCGTCCGGTTGCCCCCCGGATCGAGATAGCCCAGCGCGGCATCGCCGGGTAGGTCGTCGCTGCGCAGGAACGCGGTGCACGCGAGACCGGCGCGTTCGACCACCTCGCTGAGGACCAGCTCGTGGTAGCCGCGTCCGGTCGCCCGCTCCGCCACGAGAGCCAGTACGAGGTAGCCGCCGTTGTTGTAGGCGAAACGCTCCCCGGGCGTGGACACCTGGGGATGCCCGGTGAGTTCCGGGAGGAAGCCCGCCGTCTCGGCGAGGGTGTGCACCGGCTGGGTGAGCACGTAGTCGTCGGGCTCGCCCTCGGCGCTCTCGTCGAGGTAGTCGCCGATCCCGGAGGTGTGCTCGAGCAGGTGGCTGACGGTCACAGCGTCGTCGACGAGCGGCAGGTCGTCACCCAGGAGCGGGCGCACCGGGTCGTCGAGGCTGAGCCGGCCCTCCTGCACGAGGCGGAGCACCGCCAGGGCCGTGAACGTCTTTCCACCGCTGGCGAGTGCGAAGCGGGTGCGGGGGTTGTTGGGGACGCCCAGTGCCCGGTGCGCGAAGCCCACGGCGCGACGGTAGGGCGATTCTGCGGGTTGGTCGATCGCGACCACGCCGGAGAAGGCGTTCTCGGCGATCGCCCTGGTGAGGGCCGCTTCATCGGCGCGCATCGGTCCATTCTCGCCCCGCTCAGCCCGAGAGGAACAGGGTGTTTCGACGCCACCACCGTGGTGCGTCGGCAGCTTGCGTTGTTGATCGATAAAGTGTATCGTTTTGTTTATCGATCAAGTCGCTGGTGGGGAGGTGCCGGGAATGGGTGCGGGAACAACGTCCACGGTCACCATGAAGACCCTCGCGGAAGCGCTCGGAGTGTCGGTGACGACGGTCTCGAACGCGTACAGCAAGCCGGATCGGCTCTCGGAGGACCTGCGTGGGCAGATCCTCGCCCGCGCACAGGAGATCGGTTACTGCGGGCCCAGCGCCGCAGGCCGCGCCCTCCGCTCGGGCAGAACCGACGTCTGCGGCTTCCTGTTCGGCGGAGAGGTCTCCCGCGCGTTCTCCGACCCGTATTCCGTGATCTTCCTCTCCGGGCTCAGTGAGGCCGCCGAGGAGTACGGCGCGTCCGTGCTGCTGCTGCGGGCCTCGGGCGAGCAGGAGGCGGAGAACCAGCTCCTTCAGCGCGCGGCCATCGACGCGATCGTGGTGGGCTCCACCCTCGGCGCACACCCCGGTCTGGACGTCCTGCGTCGGCGCGGCATCAGGATCGTCGGCACCCACGCGGGCGAGGACGGCGACTGGGTCGCCATCAACGACGCGAAGGCCGGACGCCTGGTCGGCAAGCACCTCGCCCGGCTGGGCCACCAGCGCGTGGCCGTGCTGGCGCCCAGCCGCTCGGTGCAGCAGGGCGACGAGGCCGAGGCCGACGTGGACGCCGTCATCGGTGGCCGCGTCCCGGTCTACTCCGGCTTCGTCACCGAGCGCCTCCGCGGCCTGAGGGAGAAGCTCCCGGACGCCCGGATCACCGTCGTGTGCACCGATCACAACACCCGCGAGGCCGGCCGCTCGGCTGCCGCGCACGTCCTGGACGTGCAGGACCGGCCGAGCGCTGTCGTCGCCCTCAGCGACGTCCTCGCCGTCGGCGTGTGGGACGCGGTCACCGAGCGCGGCCTGACGCCGGGCAGGGACCTGTCGATCGTCGGCTTCGACGACATCCCCGATGCCGGCTTCCTCGGCATCACCACAGTCCACCAGCCCATCGCGGAGAAGGGCCGCCTCGCCGGCCGCCTCGCGATGGATCCCGACCACACCCCGCGGCAGGTCACCCTGCCGGTGGAACTCGTCGTCCGGTCGAGCACCGGTCCGGCACCCAGAACCTGAGAACGAAGAAGAAGGAGACGACCATGACCACCGCCCTTGCGAACCAGATCACCCTCGCCGAGCGCAACATGACCGGCGCGCCCGACCTCGATGCCGCCATCCGGCTGTACGCGCTGGACCCGATGCCCGCCCTGCGGGAACTGCTCGCGCACCTGCTCCCGTCCGGCGGGAAGACCACGTCGCGCCACGCAGACCACGTCGACCCGACCTACCAGCCCGCCTGATCCCGTCACCGCCAGGATCGGGGCGTCACCGACGCCACGATGACGGGCACCAGGCCCATGCAACGGCCCGTGTCGCCACCCTTCGGGGAGGCGGCACGGGCCGTTCGCGTCAGGCGGTCCAGGTGTCGGTGCCGGTGACCAGCTGCTGGAGGGTCGCGAGGCGCTCGGCAGGGTCCTCCTGCACGGTGAGCTGCGCGCGGGCCAGGTCGTCGTAGGCGGGCCGGTCGACGTCGCGGAGGATGCCGATCGGGGAGGTCGCCAGCCCGGCCGTGTCGGTCAGCCGGGACAGCGCGAACGCCACGCCCGGGTCGTCGGCGTGGGCATCGTGGACGAGGATGTTCTCCAGCCCCACCGCTGCGACGTCGACGATCTTCAGCTGTCCGTCGGCTCCTCGGACCACGCCGCGGGACTCGTCGGGGCCGAACGTGATCGGCTCGCCGTGCCGCAGCGGGATCAGGCCGCCGTCCGCGCCCTTCAGGGTGTCGAACGCCCCGTCGTTGAAGATGGGGCAGTTCTGGTAGATCTCGACGATGGACGCGCCCCGGTGGCTGATCGCTGCGGTGAGCACCTCGGTGAGGTGCGCCCGGTGCGAGTCCACGGTCCGCGCGACGAACGTCGCCTCCGCGCCGAGGGCCAGCGAGAGCGGGTTGAACGGACGGTCCACCGATCCGGCCGGCGTGGACTTGGTCACCTTGCCCTGTTCGGACGTCGGCGAGTACTGGCCCTTCGTCAGCCCGTAGATGCGGTTGTTGAACAGCATGATCGTGATGTTCACGTTCCGCCGCAGCGCGTGGATGAGGTGGTTGCCGCCGATGCTGAGCGCGTCCCCGTCCCCGGTGACGACCCACACGGCGAGATCGGGACGCGTCATCGCGACGCCGGTGGCGATCGCGGGCGCCCGGCCGTGGATGGAGTGCATGCCGTAGCTGTCCACGTAGTACGGGAACCGCGAGGAGCACCCGATGCCGGAGATGATGACCGTGTTCTCCTTGCGGATGCCCAGCGTCGGCATCAGCCCCTGGAAGGTGGCCAGGACCGCGTAGTCGCCGCAGCCGGGGCACCAGCGCACCTCCTGGTCGGAGGTGAAGTCCTTGCGGTTCAGCGGGGTGACGGCCAGGGGCACCCCGGCCAGGCCCGCGCCGAGGGTGGTGCTCACAGCTCGTCCTCCGTCAGATCTGTCGCTTCGCTCCCGACGCTCAGTCGGCTCGGGATCTCACGCATGTCATTGGTGCGGGCAACTCTTCCTTCACGCATGCGCAGCTCCGCTCGCCTCAGTCGCGTCGATCAGCTCATTCAGGTCGGCCGCCAACTCCGACAGCGAGATCGGCAGGCCGCGGACGCGCGAGTACGGCTGCACGTCGACGAGGTACTTCGCCCGCAGCACCATCGCCAGCTGGCCGAGGTTCATCTCGGGCACCAGCACCCTGTCGTAGGCGCGCAGCACCTCACCGAGGTTCGCGGGGAGGGGGTTCAGGTGGCGCAGGTGGGCGGTCGCCAGGTTCCGGCCCGAGCCGCGGACGCGGCGCGCGGCGGCCGAGATCGGCCCGTAGGTGGACCCCCAGCCGAGGACGAGGACCTTGGCACGCCCGCTCGGGTCCTCGACGGTCACGTCGGGGACGACGGCGCGGACCCCGTCCACCTTCTGCTGGCGGAGGTTCACCATGAACTCGTGGTTGGCCGGGTCGTAGGAGACCGCCCCGGTACCGTCGGCCTTCTCGATGCCGCCGATCCGGTGCTCGAGGCCCGGCGTCCCCGGCACCGCCCAGGCACGGGCGAGCTTCTCGTCGCGCAGGTACGGCCAGAACTCGCCGTCGGGCCGGTTGGCCTGCGTGGCGAAGTGCGGGTCGATCTCCGGCAGCGCGGCGAGGTCGGGCACCTGCCACGGCTCCGCGCCGTTGGCGAGGTAGCCGTCCGACAGCAGGATCACCGGTGTGCGGTAGTCGATCGCGATCTTCACCGCCTCGTAGGCGGCGTCGAAGCAGTCGCCGGGGGACTGCGCGGCGATCACAGGCAGCGGGGCCTCGCCGTGGCGTCCGAACAGCGCCTGGGTGAGGTCGGCCTGCTCGGTCTTCGTGGGCATGCCGGTCGCAGGTCCGGCCCGCTGGATGTCGCAGATCACCAGCGGCAATTCGAGCATCACGGCCAGGCCGATGGTCTCCATCTTCAGGGCGAGGCCGGGGCCGGACGTCGCCGTCACGCCGAGCTGGCCGGCGAAGGACGCGCCGAGCGCCGACCCGATCGCCGCGATCTCGTCCTCGGCCTGGAAGGTGAGGACGCCCGCGTTCTTGGCCGTCGCGAGGTGGTGCAGCACGTCGGAGGCGGGGGTGATCGGGTACGCGCCGAGGAACAGCTGCAGCCCCGCCTTCGCCGCTCCCGCCATCAGTCCGTAGGCGAGGGCGCGGTTGCCCGAGATCTGCCGGTAGGTGCCGTGCGTCGTCGCGGGCGCGGGCGCCACCTTGTAGCGGTTGGTGAACACCTCGGTGGTCTCACCGAACGCGTAGCCGGCCTTGAACGCGGCGATGTTCGCGTCCCGGATCGCCGGGGCCTTGGCGAACTTGGTCTCCAAGAACTGGATCGTGCCCTCGGTGGGGCGGTGGTACAGCCAGTCGAGCAGGCCGAGCGCGTACATGTTCTTGGTCCGCGCGGCCTCCTTGCGCCCCAGCCCGAGGGCAGCCACGGCAGCGGTCGCCTGGCCGGACAGGTCGAGGGCGTGGACCTGGTAGTCGGCCAGGCTTCCGTCGGTCAGAGGGTCGGACGCGTAGCCGACCTTGGCCAGGTTCCTGGCGGTGAAGTCGGCGGTGTCGGCGATGATCAGGCCGCCGCGCGGCAGGTCGCCGAGGTTCGCCTTCAAGGCGGCCGGGTTCATCGCCACGAGCACGTCCGGACGGTCGCCGGGAGTGCGGATGTCGAAGTCGGCGAAGTGCAACTGGAAGCTGGACACCCCCGCCACCGTTCCGGCTGGGGCCCGGATCTCCGCGGGGAAGTTGGGCAGGGTGGAGAAGTCGTTGCCCGCCACGGCGGTGTCGTGGGTGAACCGGTCACCGGTCAACTGCATGCCGTCGCCGGAGTCACCGGCGAACCGGATCACGACATGGTCGACGGTCGTCACTTCGGTCATGCGATGCGTTCAACTCCTGGTGCCGTCGACAGCGCGTCGGGCAAGTCTAGTTCTGCGGATCCGAGGGAAGCGTAGGCGCTGAGTACTGCTTCCACCACCAGCGGGTGTACCCCGATGGGTGCGGACACCACGTCCGCGCCGGCCTCGTGCAGCCGGTCGGCGAACACTCCGGGGGCCAGCAGGTAGGACGCGACGGCCACCCTCGCGTGTCCCGCGGCGCGCAGGGCGGCCACGGCGTCGCCGACGCCGGGCTCGGCCGCCGTGAGGTACGCGGGCACCACGGGGCGTCCGATCACCGCGGACAGCGCACGGGCCGCCGCCGCGACCTCGGCCACCGAGCGGCGCCGCTTCGAGCCGGCGGCGGCCAGCACCACCGCGTCGGCGGGATCGCCGGCCTCCGCCAGCCGGTCCGCGACCGCTGCCAGGAGGGCGGGGCCGATCATCCCGGTGAGGCGAGCCCTACCGCCGGCCGCGTCCACGGCAGCCGGGAGGTCGCTGGTGACGTGGTAGCCGGCGGTGAGGAAGCACGGCACGACGACGGCCTCGTCCAGTCCGGCCAGGGTCTCGGTGAGCGTGGGGGAGAGCACGTCGGCCCAGCCCACGTGGACCTCGATCCCCGGCAGGCGGTCGGCCACGGCCTCGGCGAGGCCGTGCGCCACGGCCTGGCCGGCATCGCTGCGGGTGCCGTGGACGGCCACCACCAGCGCGGGCCGCGACGAGGTCGCGGCGTTCGCAGGGTCTACGCTGGAGGCGCTCACAGGTGCAGCCCGCACTCGGTCTTGGCCAGCCCGGCCCAGCGCCCTGCCCTGGGGTCCTCGCCCGGTTCGACGCGGCGCGTGCAGGGCAGGCAGCCGATCGAGGGGTAGCCGTCGGTCAGCAGCAGGTTCACCGGCACCTGGCGCGAGCCGGCGTAGTCGAGGAGTTCGTCGAAGCTCCAGGCTGCGATGGGGTTCACCTTGACCATCTGGTGGCTCGCGTCCCACTCGACGACCTTCGTGTTCGCGCGCAGGGCGTTGTCCTCGCGGCGGATCCCGGTCACCCACGCCTCGTAGCCGGCCAGTTCGGCATTGATCGGGTCGACCTTGCGCAGCTGGCAGCACAGCGTCGGGTTGCGGTCGTGCAGCCTCGGCCCGTACTCGGCGTCCTGCTCCGCGACGGTCTGGACGGGGAGGACGTCGATGATGCGGGCGTCGATCACGCTGGCCAGCGCGTCCCTCGTACCGATGGTCTCGGGGAAGTGGTAGCCGGTCTCCAGGAACAGCACGTCCACGCCCGGCGCCACCTGTGCGACGAGGTGGGGAAGCACGGTGTCCCCGGCCATCGAGCAGGCCACGGCCAGGGAGCCACCGAAGGTGCGGGCGGCCCAGGCGACGATCTCCTCCGCGCTCGCGTCGGCCAGTTCGTCGCCCGCGCGCTCGGCGAGCTCCCTGAGCTCCTCGGGCGTCCTGGTCCGGCCGGGGCCGTGGGTGGTCAGCGTCGCGGTCATCGCAGCACCTCCTCCTCGGCCCGGTGCGACCAGGCGGCGAACGACTCGCCGGGCTCCCTGCCCGCGACGAAGGAGCGCGTGACGCGTTCCACGTAGTCGGGGAGCTCCGCCGCGGTGACCTTGAGCCCCCGGACGGTGCGGCCGAGGCCCGCGTCCTCGCGATCCGCGGACGCCAGCCCGCCGCCGAGGTGCACCTGGTAGGCGAACTCGTCGGCGCCGTCGGCGCTCTTCATCAGCTGGCCCTTCAGCCCGATGTCGGCGACCTGGATGCGTGCGCAGGAGTTGGGGCACCCGTTGAGGTGCAGGCTGATCGGCCGCTCGAGGTCCACGTCCACGAGGCGGGCCTCGAGCTGGCTGATCGTGTGGGCGGCGGTGGCCTTGGTCTCGACGAAAGCGAGCTTGCAGTACTCGATGCCCGTGCAGGCCATCGTGGAGCGGCGGAACGGGCTGGGGTGCGCGGTCAGGCCGAGCGGCTCGACGGCGGCGAGCAGGTCGTCGAGCCGTGCCGGGTCGACGTCCAGGACGAGGAGCTTCTGGTGCGGCGTGAACCGGACGCGTCCCGAGCCGGCGGCCTCGGCGGCGTCGGCAAGGGCGGCGAGGATCTCGCCGGACACGCGGCCCACCGTCGGGGCGAGGCCGACGTAGAGGCGGCCGTCCTTCTGGGTGTGGACGCCGACGTGGTCGCCCGGCTCCTCCGGGATCACCGGCGCGGGCCCGTCGGCCAGGCGATAGCCGAGGTACTCGGACTCCAGCACGTCCCGGAACCTCTCCGGGCCCCAGTCGGCCAGCAGGAACTTCAGCCGGGCCTTGTTCCGGAGCCGGCGGTAGCCGTAGTCGCGGAAGATACCGATCACGCCGTGCCACACCTCGGCGGCCTGCGCGGCGGTCACGAAGGCGCCGAGTCGCTCGGCCAGCCGCGGCGAGACACTGAGGCCGCCGCCCACCCACAGGTCGTAGCCGGGGCCCAGCTCGGGGTGGACGACGCCGACGAACGAGATGTCGTTGATCTCGTGCACGACGTCGAGGCTGGGGTGGCCGGTGATGGCCGACTTGAACTTGCGGGGCAGGTTGGACAGCTCGGGGTCCCCGATGAACCGCTCGACGATCTCCGCGATCACCGGGGTGGGATCGATCACCTCGTCCGCCGCGATGCCCGCGACCGGGGAGCCGAGGATGACCCGGGGGGTGTCGCCGCACGCCTCTGTCGTCTGCATTCCGGCTGCCTCGAGGCGGGCCCAGATCTCGGGGACCTTCTCGATCTCGATCCAGTGGTACTGGATGTTCTGGCGGTCGGAGATGTCTGCGGTGTTCCTGGCGTAGTCGGTGGAGATGGACGCGAGCGTCCGCAGCTGGTCGGTGGTGACGGCGCCCCCGTCCAACCGGACCCGCATCATGAAGTAGCGGTCGCTCAGCTCGTCGGGACCGAGGGTGCCGGTGCGGCTGCCGTCGATGTCCTGGCGCCGCTGCGTGTACAGGCCCCACCAGCGCAGGCGGCCATGGAGGTCGTCGGCGCTGATCGAGTCGAAGCCCTCGCGGGAGTAGGTGTCGAGGACGCGCTGGCGCACGTTGAGGCCGTTGTCCTCCGCCTTGAATTCCTCATTGTGGTTCAACGGGGTCGACCCGTCGACAGCCCACTGACCGTTCGACCGGGGGGCGCGTGCGGTGCTGGTCATGATTCCTCACTGGGTTTCGGCCTTCGCGCCCAGCCGGATCAGGAGGATCCCCTCGGGCACTTCCGGCCCGGTTGTCGATCTTGGAGACTACGGGCGCGTCAACACGCGCAACACATCGAACCGGCGGAGGTATTCCTCAGCGCGCACAGGCAGGTCGGTTCGGACACGGCGAAGACCCTAACACGGACAGTTGAGGTTTCATCCATCCCTGACCAGTCCGTGGGACGATTCGTCTTGCATCGCTGGACGATGGAGTGGCTCCGGCGGACGGGGCGGATGTCCGCAGGTCCGATAAGCTGGCGGGCGTGCCACCAGCAAGGCTGGGCCAGTGGCGGTGACCCAGCAGACCCCAGCGACCGGCAGCCGGCGCGACTACTGGCGTGCACGCCTCTCCGGCTGGCGTGGCGACATCGGCCGAGCGTGGAGCTATCCCGCCGTCCGCCGCGGCTTCCTCGGCTCGGCCCTGCTGTTCGCCGGATCGCTCACGCCCGCCTACCTGCCCCAGAACAGCCCGTGGTGGGATCCCCTCCGGGCACTGGGACTGGACAACTGGTGGGCCAGGGCGTTCGGAACCGCACTGGTGGTGGCGGCCGTCGCTCTGCTGGTCGAGGCGTGGTTCAAGCTGCGGCCCAGCCTCTACCACGAGGTCAAGCACTGGCCGATCACGCTGCTGTGGAGCCTCCCGCTGCTCCTCGCGCCGCCCATCTTCAGCCATGACGCCTACGCCTATGCCGCTGAGGGCTGGCTGCTCCAGAACGGCCTGAACCCCTACGACAACCCGATCTCGGTCCTTCCGGGTCCCTTCGCCGACCAGGCGGCCTGGCTGTGGCGCTACACCACCGCCATGTACCCGCCGCTCAGCCTGGAGATGTTCCACGGGCTGGTGATCCTCGCCGGGAACGACCCGTACTGGTCGGCGGTGGCGATGCGGATCCCCGCCCTCGCCGGCGTGGCGCTGATCGCCTACTTCGTGCCGAGGCTCGCGCACCGGATCGGCGCCGACGTCCAGATGGCGGCGTGGTTCTCCACGGTGAACCCGCTGGTGATCATCGACCTCGTCGGCGGTGCGCACAACGACGCGCTGATGATGGGGCTGGTCGTGCTCAGCCTGTGGCTGGCGTACCAGGGCAAGTTCTGGTGGGCGGCGATCCTGGTCGGCGTGGCCGCCTGCATCAAGCAGCCCGCGATCCTCGCCTTCTACCCGGTGGCGCTGATCGGCCACCCGTGGCGCACCTTCCGATGGCGGGACACGTCCAGCGCACTGCTTCGCCTGCTGCTGTCCTTCGCCGTGGCCGTCGCGACCTTCGTCGCGATCTCGCTGGCGTCGGGGCTCGGCTTCGGCTGGGTGTGGGCGGCGGACGTCCCCGGCCGCGTGGTCACGCTGGCGCCGTTCACCCTGCTCGGCACGGGACTGCAGTGGGTCCTGACGTTCTTCGGCCAGCCCGACCTCGGCGCGCTCGTCCTGACCGGCACGCGGTACCTCGGACTGCTGCTCACCGCCGTCGGCATCGGCTGGCTCGGGCTCACCGTGGGACGCCGGCGTCCGGTGACGTTCCTCAGCTGGTCCTACCTGATCTTCGCCTTCGGCGGGATCGCGCTGAACAGCTGGTACCTGACCTGGGGCGGGATCCTGCTGCCGCTGACCAAGCCGACCGAGCGGATCGCGGGCACGGCGGTGTCGGTGACGACGGTGTTGCTCGCCTACGAGGCGGGCAACCTGTCCTGGCGCAATGACGCGGTGGCGCTCGGCTTCGCAGGGCTCGCCGTGATCCTGGTGATGCTGTACCAGCACCACCAGGAGCGCGAGAACCACCTCGCCGCCCAGAAGGGGAGCCGATGACGGAGCCGGACCTGCTGGTCGACGTCGTGGCCGGGGTCGGCAGGATCCGGCTGAACCGGCCGCGCCAGCTCAACGCCCTGACCGTCCCGATGATGCGGGCGCTGGCCCGCGTCCTCGACGACTTCGCCGCGGACCCGGACGTGGTGTCGGTGGAGCTGACCGGAGCCGGGGAGCGCGGCCTGTGCGCGGGCGCCGACGTGCGGGCGCTGCGGGAGCGGGCGCTCGGCGGAGGGGACGTCCGGGAGTTCTTCGAGGTCGAGTACGGCGTCGACCTCAGGATCGCGGCGTTCCCCAAGCCCTACCGCGCAGCGATGACCGGGATCACGATGGGTGGGGGGCTGGGCCTGAGCGCGCACGGCTCGCTGCGGGTGGTCGACGCGACCAGCCGGCTGGCGATGCCGGAGACCCAGATCGGGCTCTTCCCCGACGTGTTCATGACGCCGCTGCTGGCCCGGATGCCGGGGGAGATCGGCACCCACCTGGCGCTCACCGGTGCCTCCGTCAACGGCGCGGACGCGCTGCGGCTCGGGCTGGCTGACGAGGCGTCCGGGGAGCTGCCGGACGAGGACCCGCAGCTCGACGGCGGCTGGATCGCCGAGTGCTACGCCGGCGAGGACCCGGCCGCTGTCGTGCAGCGCCTGGAGACCCACTCCGAGCCGGCGGCCCGGGCCGCCGCGGCGGAGATCCGGCGGCGCAGCCCGCTGTCGGTGGCCGTGACGCTGGAGGCGCTGCGTCGTGCCGCGGTGGTCGCGTCCCTGCCCGACCTGTTGCCCCAGGAGCTCACGCTCGCCGTGCGACTCTCCACCGGTCCCGACTTCGCCGAGGGCGTCCGCGCCCAGCTCGTCGACCGCGACCGCAACCCGCACTGGAGCCACGCCAGGATCGAGGACGTGAGCCGCGACGAGGTGCTCACCTGCTTCGTCCCGCTGGACTGAGAGCGCGCCGGATCAGAACGGCCGGGCTCACGCAGTACGCACAATTGCTGCCGCAATTTGCGTCTGACTAGGGCAATCGTCCCCGAACGGGGGACTGTGTGCGCTGTTCCGAACTGCTTTGATGTGGCGCACTGTCCTATTTCACCCAGTGAGGAACTGACTTGAAGAAATTGCGCTGGATCGCCGCGGCACTCATCGCTCTCGTGATGGGCCTGACCGCAGTGGCGTCCGCCCCGACGGCGGCGGCCGTCGGCGAGACCTACACCAAGGTCACGCTCGGCTGCGGCTACGTCGACATCCGCAACATCAGCAGCACGAAGATCGAGATCATGTACGGCGACCCGTCCGCGGATGCGGAGGACGGCACGTTCCTGCTGGCTGCCAAGAAGACCAAGCGCGTCCACACGTCGCGGACGTCGTTCATCTTCCTCGCCCTGGACGCCACGGGGACGACGCTCCTGGAGGGCCCCCAGACGACCTACACGCCGCAGTGCGTGACGGCGAAGACCCCGAAGATCAGCGGCAAGACCCGCGTGGGCGAGACGCTGACGGCGAAGCCGGGAACGTGGGCCCCGGCGGGCGTGACGTTCACCTACCAGTGGTACCGCGGCAGCAAGAAGATCGCTGACGCGACCTCCTCCGACTATGTCCTGACCGCGGCGGACAAGGGCAGGAGGATCAAGGTCAAGGTGACCGGAGCTCTCGACGGCTACCAGTCCGTGACGAAGACCTCGAAGGTCACCGCGAAGGTCAAGATCGGTCACCTCGCCGCGAGCACGCCGGTCGTCGAGGGCTCGGCCACGGTGGGAGCTGCCCTCACCGTCAACCCCGGTACGTGGAGCCCGGAAGGGATCACGTTCACCTACCGCTGGTACCGCTCGGGCCACCTGATCAATGGTGCGAAGGAGTCGTCCTACACGCCGACCACCGCGGACCTGGGCAAGAAGATCTCGGCCAAGGTGACCGGCAGGCTCGCCGGCTTCGAGACGAAGTCGGTGCGCTCCGCCGCGACCTCGGAGGTCCTCCTGCCGGTCTGACCGCAGATCCCACCGATGCGGGGTGGCAGGGACGCGGCTCGCGTCCCTGCCACCCCGGACTCATGACTTTCGAGGGACTCCCTTCGGTCCCACGGCCCTCGACGCGCAACACAGGTGCTCGACGAGATCCCGGGTCAAGCCCGGGATGACAGTGGGCGCCCCAGCGGTTCTTGTCATCCCGGCGAAAGCCGGGATCTCATCGAGGGCCTCCCTTCACGATCCACGGCCACCGTTCCCGTCGAGAGCCCTCGTCCGGGCAAGAGCCCTCGACGTGGACGGTGGCCCTCGACGCGCGGCACAGGTGCTCGATGAGATCCCGGGTCAAGGCCGGGATGACAGTGGGCGCCCCAGCGGTTCTTGTCATCCCGGCGAAAGCCGGGATCTCGTCGAGGGCCTCCTTTCACGATCCACGGCCATGGTTCCCGTCGAGAGCTCTCGTCCGGGCAAGAGCCCTCGACGTAGACGGTGGCCCTCGACGCGCGGCACAGGTGCTCGACGAGATCCCGGGTCAAGCCCGGGATGACAGTGGGCGCCCCAGCGGTTCTTGTCATCCCGGCGAAAGCCGGGATCTCGTCGTGCGCACACCGACGGCCGCCGCGGACCGCCTCGGCACCGGCCCCCTGGCACGCCGCCGCTGATCTGCCTGGACATCGAGGATCTCCGTTCACGATCCACGGCCATGGTTCCCGTCGAGAGCTCTCGTCCGGGCAAGAGCCCTCGACGTAGACGGTGGCCCTCGACGCGCGACACAGGTGCTCGACGAGATCCCGGGTCAAGCCCGGGATGACAGTGGGCGCCCCAGCGGTTCCTGTCATCCCGGCGAAAGCCGGGATCTCATCGAGGGCCTCCTTTCACGATCCACGGCCATGGTTCCCGTCGAGAGCCCTCGTCCGGGCAAGAGCCCTCGACGTGGACGGTGGCCCTCGACGCGCGGCACAGGTGCTCGATGAGATCCCGGGTCAAGCCCGGGATGACAGTGGGTTGGGTGGGGGTTCGGGCAAGCCCGGGATGGCGGTGGGGCGAGGGTCCGGGCAAGCCGGGATGGGGGCGCGGTGGGGGTCCGGGCAAGCCCGGGATCACGGCGCGGTGGGCGTCAGCGGTCGGCGTAGTCGACGACGACGGGGGCGTGGTCGCTCATGCGCGCCTCGTAGGACGCGGCGCGGTCCGTCCCGCCGCTGAGGGCCGCCCGGGCCAGGTCAGGGGTGGCCAGGTGGTAGTCGATCCGCCAGCCGGTGTCGTTGGTGAAGGCGTTGCCCATCCAGCTCCACCACGAGTACGGGCCGTCGGCGTCGGGGTGCAGGCGGCGAACCACGTCCACCAGCGTGCGCGGCCCCAGCACGGAGCCCAGCCACTCCCGCTCCTCGGGCAGGAATCCGACGTTCTTCTGGTTACCCCGCCAGTTCCGCACGTCCTGCCTGGTGTGCGCGATGTTCACGTCCCCCATCACCAGGAACTCCCTGCCGTCGGCCTTCGCGCGCAGGCGCGCGCGGGTGAGGTACGGACGGAACGCGCGCAGGAAGCGCAGCTTGCGCCGGTAGCGGGCCAGTTCCTCGGGGGTGTCGTCGGCGCGGCCGCCTTTCGGCAGGTACAGCGACCCGACCGTGAGCCGCCACCCGCACAGGTCGTAGTCGGCCTCCAGGTAGCGGCCCTCGGCGTCGACCACCGCGCTGCCGAATCCCTCCCGCACCGCGGACGGAGTCGTCCGGCAGAGCAGGGCGACCCCGTTGCGGCCGGCGCGGTCGCCCGGATGGTAGGCGAAGTGGTAGCCGGTGGACGCCTCCAGTGGGACGAGGTCGGCCGGCGAGCGGACCTCCTGCAGCGCGACCAGATCGGGTGCCCGCTCGACGAGCCAGTCGGCGAACCCGCGGCGCACGGCGGCGCGGATGCCGTTCACGTTGACGGTGGCGATCCGCATCAGCAGTTGCGCCCCCGTGCCGCGATCGGCCACGTGCCGCCGTCGGCGAGGTGGTAGGTGTCGGCAAGGTTCACCGCGTTGCAGACGTGATTGGGGACGAGGAGGACCTGCGTGCCCAGCCCGGGCAGCGCGTCCGGCCACTCGATCGTGGAGTGGTGCTCGCTGAGCGCGACGATTCGGGCGTCCGGCACGGCGAGGACGCGGCCGTAACCGCTCGCCCACGGTGCCCGGTCGGCACCCAGAGCCTTGCTACCCGCGTCGGTCACGACCCGGCCGCCGGCGTGGGAGACCACGGTCGCTGCGACGGTCAGCGCGACGCCCTCGAAGCCGATGGTGCCCAGCTCGACCTGCTGGGCGTCCCCCAACGCGTACACGCCCGGACGCAACTCGGTGAGGACGCCCGGTTCGACGAACTCCGCCGAGGGGGTGGAGCCGCCGCTCAGCACCTGCGCAGGCACACCGGACGCCGCCATCGCCTCGCCGGCGGTCGCCAGCGCCGTGCCCTCGTCGGTGGCGGCCGGGCTGCGTCCGTCGGGCGCGTAGCTGTGGCCCGGGAAGGTGAACGCGCCGCGCACGGCGAGCCCGAGGTCCGCGATCCGGACCGCCAGGTCGCCGGCCGACGCAGGAGCGACCCCGGTGCGGTGGTGGCCGGAGTCGACCTCGACGAGCACCTCCACGGGCAGCCCGGCCAGGTTCGTTGCGGCCTCGGCGGAGTCGCAGCCCACCGCGAGCCGCACGCCGCGGTCACCGAGCGTCCGCAGTCGGTCGGCGGCGTCCGCGTCCACCCACAGCGGGTAGGCGATGAACAGGTCGTCGAAGCCGGCCCCGGCGAACACCTCGGCCTCACCGATCGTGGCCACGGTGAGACCGACGGCCCCCGCGTCGACCTGGAGCCGGGCGACCTGCGGGCACTTGTGGGTCTTGGCGTGCGGCCGCAGGCTGACGCCCAGTGCCGCGGCCGCGTCCGCCATCGCGCGGATGTTGCGGGTGAGGACCGCGTCGTCGAGCCTCAGGAAGGGTGTGCTGCCCACTCCCGGCTACCGGTAGTTGTCGAACTGGACCGCGAACTCGTAGTCGGCGTCGCGGACCAGCTTCTGGACGACCTGGAGGTCGTCGCGCTTCTTCGAGAACACGCGCAGGTCATCGCCCTGCACCTGGGTGCGGACGCCCTTGGGCCCCTCGTCTCGGATCAGCTTGGAGATCTTCTGGGCGTTCTCGCGGCTGATGCCCTGGCGCAGGGTCACGGTGAGCTTCCAGATCTTGCCGCTCAGCCGCGGTTCGCCGGTGTCCAGCGACTTCAGGTCGACCTTGCGCCGCACGAGCATGGTCTGGAAGACGTCGAGGACGGCCTTGACCCGCTCCTCGCCGTTCGCCTCCATCTCGATCGCGTCGCCGGAGGCGCGGATGGACGCGTCCGTCCCCTTGAAGTCGAAGCGCGTGCGCACCTCCTTGGCCGCCATGTTCAGGGCGTTGTCGACCTCCTGGCGGTCCACCTTGCTGACGATGTCGAACGAGCTCTCTCCGGCCATTGCGCACTCCTGCCTCGGTGATGCGTCCATGCCACCAGATCGGACGCAGGGCCGCAAACGCTCGGTCGGTTCGTTCGCGACTTTCGGCACCGAATCCGGCTCGGGAGCAGCGCTTCCGGCGAGAGATGCGGAGTTCGGCCCCTTTCGTCACCAGTCAGGCGAAGTGCTGCGGGGCCGAAAGTCGCAACCTTCACCAGGGGCGGCCGTGGAGAGCCTCATTCGGTGCCGAAAGCCGCGATCAGGGTGACCGTCGGGGTCGGGCCTCGCCGATTCGTCGGGCACCGTCCGCTTTGCTACAGTGTCGGGGCACGGCAGGTTGCCCGAGTGGCCAAAGGGAGCGGTCTGTAAAACCGTCGGCTAAGCCTACGTAGGTTCGAACCCTACACCTGCCACGCAGCATCACCCCTCGTCAGACATTGTTCCGGCGGGGGGTGATGTGCTGTCCGGGACCGCCCGTGCCACCCACGTGCCAGAGCCGTTCCTGTCCCGGCGGACGGACGCTGCCCCGGGTCGGCCACGGCTGCCCTAGGGTCCCGAACATGCCACCCGCGACGCACCTGTGGGCCTTCTTGGCGGTGTCGCTCGTCCTCATCCTCGTGCCGGGTCCGAGCGTGCTGTTCGTGGTGAGTCGGGCGGTCGCGATGGGACGGGGCGCGTCCGTCCGGACCGCCCTCGGCAACGCCGTCGGCGCTCTGGTGCTCGTGGTGGGCGTCTCGCTCGGGCTCGGTGCGCTGCTGTCGGTGGCCAGCGTCAGCTACGAGGTCGTCCGGTACGCGGGGGCGGCCTACCTGGTCTACCTCGGCGTGCAGGCCATCCGGCACCGCCGCGAACTCGCGCTGCCCACCCGAGAGCGCTCCGTCCGCCGGGTCTGGGTGGAGGGCTTCGTCGTCGGGCTGACGAACCCGAAGACGGCAGTGTTCTTCGCCGCCGTGCTCCCACAGTTCATCGACCCCGCGCAGCCCGCGACGCCGCAACTCCTCGTGCTCGGTGCGCTCTTCGTCGCGCTGGCCGCCGTCTGCGACTCGGCGTGGGGCCTCGCCGCGGGCACGGCGCGGAACTGGTTCGCCGCGTCCCCGCGCCGGCTGCACCGGCTGAGCGCCGTCGGCGGGGGAGGGATGATCGCCCTCGGCCTGCGGACGGCGATCAGCCGGTGACGCTCAGCGTCCGGTCATCGTCGTGACGTCGAGCGCCTTCTCCAGCTGCTCCTCGGTGATCTCGCCGCGCTCGACGTAGCCGAGGTCGCGGACCGCGTCCGCCACGGTCAGGTTCGCCTTCACCGAGTGCTTGGCGATCTTGGCCGCGGCCTCGTACCCGATGATCCGGTTCAGCGGGGTGACGATGGACGG
Organism: Propionicimonas sp.; assembly: GCF_049840635.1. Classification (GTDB taxonomy): domain Bacteria; phylum Actinomycetota; class Actinomycetes; order Propionibacteriales; family Propionibacteriaceae; genus Propionicimonas. The sequence continues at coordinate 307,958 of NZ_JASGKL010000005.1, read as the reverse complement.
GGACGACTCCGCCAACTGGCGACACCGTTCCACGTTCGCGACCAGGCCGTCCACGCAGCGTGCGGCGAGCAGCCGGGACACGTTGCCGACCAGCGTGATCGACTCGAGCAGGTTGCGGGCCATCACCGGCAGCATCACGAGCAGGTCGAAGTTGCCCTGGGCACCGGCGAAGGCGATCGCCGCGTCGTTGCCGATCACCTGCGCGGCGACCTGGACGGTCGCCTCCGGCAGCACCGGGTTCACCTTGCCCGGCATGATCGAGGAGCCCGGCTGCAGGTCGGGCAGCGCGAGTTCGCCGAGTCCGGTCCGCGGGCCCGAACCCATCCAGCGCAGGTCGTTGGCGATCTTCACCAGCGACACCGCGACCGTCCGGACCGCGCCGGAGGTCTCGACCAGGGAGTCCTGCGCGGCCTGCGCCTCGAAGTGGTTGTGCGCCTCGACCAGCGGCAGCCCGGTGTGCTCTGCGACCAGCTGGATCACCCGCGCGGAGAACCCGGGCGGGGTGTTGATGCCGGTGCCGACCGCCGTCCCGCCCAGCGGCAGTTCGCACAGGCGGGGCAGCGCGGCCTTCACCCGATCGATGCCGTAGCGCACCTGGGTGGCGTAGCCGGAGAACTCCTGGCCGAGCGTGATCGGCGTCGCGTCCATCAGGTGCGTGCGGCCGGACTTCACGATGTCGGCGAACTCGGTCGCCTTGGCCTCCAGCGCGGTCGCCAACGTGTCGAGACCCGGTAGCAGCTCATCGGTGACGGCCTGCACGGCGGCGATGTGGATCGAGGAGGGGAACACGTCGTTGGACGACTGCGACGCGTTCACGTGGTCGTTCGGGTGCACCTTCTCGCCCAGGTGGCGGGACGCGAGCGTCGCGACCACCTCGTTGGTGTTCATGTTGGACGAGGTCCCCGACCCGGTCTGGAAGACGTCGATCGGGAACTGGTTGTCGTGCTCGCCCGCGATCACCTCGTCCGCCGCGGCCACGATCGCGTCCGCGGTTGGCTGCGGCAGCACGCCCAACTCAGCGTTGGCGATCGCCGCGGCGCGCTTGATCTGGCCGAGCGCCGCGATGTGGTGGCTGGACAGCCCCCGTCCCGAGATCGGGAAGTTCTCCACCGCCCGCTGGGTCTGCGCGGCGTACAGGGCGTCGGCCGGGACCCGGACCTCACCCATGGTGTCGTGCTCGATACGGAATTCGGTCATCGTCGGCTCCCTTCGTCGCTTTCCACCCTAGAGAAGGCGCCACCGGTCCACCACAAGGTGGACGGTTTGTCGTGAGTTCGCCGCAGAGCGGTCCACCTTGTGCCGCCGCCGCGTCCCCTCCACGACAAGGTGGACGCATCGTCGCGACTTCGCCGCAGAGGGGTCCACCTTGTGATGGACGCCGCCGCGCCGCCGAGGCACGGAGCGGCACGGCAGGAACCGTCCCCAGCGTGCCGCCGCACCATCCGTCCACGACAGGGTGGACGGTTTGTCGTGAGTTCGCCGCAGAAGCGTCCACCTTGTGGTGGACGCCGCCGCTCCGCCCGGGCACGAATGCGGCACGGCAGGAACCGTCCCCAGCGTGCCGGGGCGAGGAGGGGACTGCCTAGAGTGGCGTCCATGGCGCCCACCATGGCCGAGCTGGCCGACAGCATCCTGCTGGCGGCGGACGCGATCCCCGCCGGCACCGTGAGCACCTACGGCGACATCGCCCGCATCGTCGGCTGCGGACCGCGGCTCGTGGCTCGCGTGCTGGCCACCCGTGGCGGCGAGACCTGCTGGTGGCGGGTCGTCCGCGCCGACGGCACGATCGCCGCGCACCTCGTCGCGGAAGGGTCCCGGAGGCTCGCGGAGGAGGGCGTCCCCACCCGTTCCGGGCGGGTCGAGCTCGCGCGCTTCCGCGCCGGCCTGGACTGATCCCGCTCCCGGACGGGCTCCGCGCCGCGCGGGGCGCCGCCGATTTGGGTGGCACGGTGGTCGTGAGGTAGTGTCAACCCCCGTCCGGCCCCTATAGCTCAGTCGGCAGAGCGTCTCCATGGTAAGGAGAAGGTCTGCGGTTCGATTCCGCATGGGGGCTCTGTGTTCGGATGGACGGAATTACCGCCCGTCCCCCAGGCAACTGGAAGTCCGAACGGGGGCGGGATAGCTCAGGCGGTAGAGCAAGCGGCTCATAATCGCTGTGTCGCGGGTTCAAGTCCCGCTCCCGCTACCAATGGTGTGGCTCACGTAGGAAAAGAGGAATCCGATGGCCAAGAAGGCAGCCGACATCCGGCCCAAGATCACCTTGGCGTGCACGCAGTGCAAGGAGCGGAACTACATCACCAAGAAGAACCGCCGCAACGATCCCGACCGCCTCGAGCTGAAGAAGTTCTGCCCGAAGTGCCACGCGCACACCGCGCACCGCGAGACCCGCTGACCGGTTCTTCCTGCCAGGCCGCCCACGGACGTGGGCGGCTTTGCTGCGTCTGAGCCCGTGACACTCGCGGCCCGGCCGAGGTCACGGACGCCGGGCTGCCGTTAGCCTGTGCTCATGCCGATCAGCGAAGAGCACATCGGGCGCACCTATCCGGCCACCGCGCCGTACGAGGTGGGTCGCGCCAAGATCTCCGAGTTCGCCGCCGCACTGGGGGACGCCGACAACCCTGCCTACTCCGGCACCGACCCCGTCGCGCCGCCGACGTTCGCCGTCGTGCTCGCCTCGGCCGCGTGGGGAGCGATGTTCGACGACCCCGAGCTCGGGCTGAGCCTGAGCCGCACCGTCCACGTCGACCAGAGGTTCGCCTGGACGCGTCCGCTGCGTGCCGGGGACGAGGTCACCGCCACCCTGACGATCGAGAAGGTGCGCGCTCGCGGCACCACGGCGATCATCGGTATCGCGGTGGCCCTGTCCACCACCGACGGGGAGGCGCTCTGCACGGCGAGCTCCACCCTCATGCACACGAGCGAGGAGGACGCGGCATGAGCACGCTGGTAGCCGAGGTCGGGCAGGTCCTGCCCGGGTTCTCCCGGACGCTCACGCGCGCCGACCTCGTCCGGTACGCCGGCGCGTCCGGCGACTTCAACCCGATCCACTGGTCGGACGCGGCCGCGGCGGCGCTCGGCCTGCCGGACGTGATCGCCCACGGGATGCTCACCATGGGCACGGCCCTGCGGGTGGTCACCGACTGGGCCGGCGACCCTGCCCGCGTCCTCAGCTATTCGGTGCGGTTCACGAAACCGGTGGTCGTCCCGGCGGACGGAGGCGCCGTGGTCGAGTTCGGCGGCACCGTCACGAAGGTCGCCGATGGCGTGGCGACGGTCAGCATCGAGGCCACCTGCGGCGAGACGAAGGTGCTCGGCGCCGCGGTGGCGGAGGTCGATCTTGGCTGAACTCCTCGCCGACCACACCACGCTGAGGGTGGGCGGCCCGGCGACGACCTGGCTCGCCCCGGAGACCGAGGCGGACCTGATCGACGTCGTCCGCTCCGCGGACGAGCGGGGGGAGCCGCTGCTCATCCTGGGGGGCGGCTCGAACGTGGTCGTCTCCGACGCGGGGTTCGACGGCACCGTGGTGCACACCGGGGGCCTGCGCGGCATCCACACCGACGACGTCGCGGCCTGCTCGGGTGCCTTCCTGAGCGTGGCGGCCGGCGAGCCGTGGGACGGTTTCGTGGCGGCGACGGTCGCCGCCCGGCAGGTCGGCATCGAGGCGCTCTCGGGGATCCCTGGCCTGGTCGGTGCGACGCCGATCCAGAACGTCGGCGCCTACGGGCAGGAGGTCGCCCAGTCGATCGCCCGCGTCCGCGTGTTCGACCGGCACCAGAAGGTCGTCGTGACCCGGTTCGCCGTCGACTGCCACTTCGGCTACCGGTGGTCGCTCTTCAAGGCCGTCCCCGACCGGTTCGTGGTGCTCTCGGTCAGCTTCCAGTTCCGGCTGGGCACGTTGTCCATGCCGGTGCGGTACGCCGAACTGGCCCGCAGCCTCGGCATCGAGCCGGGGGAGCGGGCACCCATGACCGACGTCCGTGAGGCCGTCCTGGCGCTGCGGCGCAGCAAGGGCATGGTGCTGGACGCGGATGACCGCGACACCTGGAGCGCGGGCAGCTTCTTCACCAACCCTGTGGTCGAGACAGCGGTCGCGGACCGGCTGCCGGCCGATGCGCCGCGCTACCCGCAGCCCGACGGCAGGGTGAAGACCAGCGCCGCCTGGCTGATCGAGCACGCCGGGTTCAGTCGGGGTTACGGCTCGGGCCTGGCCCGGCTGTCCGGCAAGCACACCCTCGCCATCACCAACCGCGGCGGGGCCCGCGCTGCGGACGTGGTCGCACTGGCCGGCGAGGTCCGCGACGGGGTCGAGCGGGCCTACGGGATCCGGCTGGAGCCGGAGCCCGTGCTGGTGGGGACCTCACTGCCGGTTGCCTAGACTGGCGGTCGGCCCGACCGAGGAGGAAGAAGCACCCGTGAGCATCCTGACGAACGTCCCCCTGGCACCCCGCGACCCGATCCTCGGCCTGACCGAGGCGTTCGTGGCCGACACCAGGCCGGGGAAGGTGAACCTCGGCGTCGGGGTGTACCTGGGTGAGGACGGGAAGGTCCCGCTGCTGGGGTGCGTCCGGGCGGCGGAGGCGAAGCTCGCCGAGAACCCGGCTCCCCGCGGTTACCTCCCGATCGACGGCCTGCCCGCCTACACGAAGGCCGTCCGGGACCTCGTGTTCGGCGCGGACGCGTCCGCCGTGGCCGACGGTCGGGTCGTCACCGTGCAGGCTCTGGGCGGCACGGGCGCGCTGAAGATCGGCGCGGAGTTCCTCAAGCGCACCGATGCGCTACCGACCGTCCTCATCTCCGACCCGTCGTGGGAGAACCACGAGGCGCTGTTCAGCCGCGCCGGCTTCGACGTCCGCCCGTACCGCTACTACGCGCCCGCCAAGGGCGGCGTCGACGTGGAGGGCATGCTCGCCGACCTGACCTCGGCAGCGCCGGGAACGGTCGTCGTCCTGCACGCCTGCTGCCACAACCCCACCGGGTACGACCTCACCGACGAGAACTGGGCCGAGGTCGCCCGGGTCGTCGCGGAGGCCGGGCTGGTGCCGTTCCTCGACATGGCCTACCAGGGCTTCGCCGAGGGCATCGCCGCCGACGGCGCGGTGGTCGGACGCTTCGCGGCGCTCGGGATCCCCGTGCTGGTCGCGTCCTCCTTCTCGAAGAGCTTCAGCCTCTACGGCGAGCGGGTCGGCGGCCTCAGCGTCGTCGCGGCGGACGCGGACGAGGCCGCGCGGGTGCTCTCCCAGCTCAAGGTCACGATCCGCACCACGTACTCCAACCCGCCCACCCATGGTGCGGCGGTCGTCGCCTCCGTGCTCGCGGACCCCGACCTGCGCGCGCAGTGGGAGGCCGAACTCGAGGCCATGCGGCTGCGGATCCGCGCGATGCGGGTCGCGCTCGTGGACGCGCTCGCCGGCGCGGGGGCGTCCACCGATTTCGGCTTCATCGCCCGCCAGGTCGGCATGTTCAGCTACACCGGCCTGTCCGCGGCGCAGATGCAGGCGCTGCGCGCCGACCACGCCGTCTACGGGACCGACGCCGGACGCATCTGCGTGGCGGCGCTGAACCCGGGCAACGTCGAGCGGGTGGCCGCGGCGATCGCCGCCGTCCTGTAGGGGCCCGGATTCGACCGCCGCCCGCGGTCGCGGGTCGGACGGACGGCGTCCGGTTGGCGCGGGGGTTGCCCGGGAATCTAGGCTTCGAAGAATGACCCGGACGTTGTTCGTCACCACAGCCCTGCCCTACGCCAACGCGCCCTTCCACATCGGCCACATGATGGAGTACATCCAGGCCGACATCTGGGTCCGCTACCAGCGGATGTGTGGCGCGGAGGTGTACTTCGTCGGGGCCGACGACGCCCACGGCGCCCCGATCATGATCGCCGCGGAGAAGGCAGGGCTCACACCGCAGGAGTTCGTCGGCGGCATCGCGTCCGGCCGCAAGGCCTACCTGGACGGCTTCGGTATCTCCTTCGACAACTGGCACTCGACCGACAGCCCGGAGAACACCGCGCTCGCGCAGTCGATCTACCTCGCCCTGAAGGACAACGGGCTGATCGACACCCATGTCGTCGAGCAGTTCTACGACCCCGTCAAGACCATGTTCCTGCCCGACCGCTACATCAAGGGCGAGTGCCCCAGGTGCGGCGCCGCCGACCAGTACGGCGACTCCTGCGAGGTGTGCGGCAGCGTCTACGCGCCCACCGACCTGAAGAACCCGTACTCGGCGCTGTCCGGTGCGGTCCCCGAACTGCGCTCCAGCGAGCACTTCTTCTTCCGGCTGTCCGACCCGCGCTGCGTCGCCTTCCTCGAGGAGTGGACGCAGGACGGCCGGCTGCAGCCCGAGGTCGCCAACAAGGTGAAGGAGTGGTTCGTCCGCGACGAGCAGGGCAACCCCGGCCTGTCCGACTGGGACATCTCCCGGGACGCGCCGTACTTCGGCATCGAGATCCCCGGCGCCCCCGGCAAGTACTTCTATGTCTGGCTGGACGCGCCGATCGGCTACCTGGCCTCGCTGGTCAACCTCTTCGCCAAGCGCGGTGAGGACGTGGACGCGTTCCTCGCCCGTCCCGAGGTCGAGCAGATCCACTTCATCGGCAAGGACATCGTGTACTTCCACACGCTGTTCTGGCCGGCGATGCTGAAGTTCTCCGGCCGCAAGGTGCCCGACAACGTCTTCGTGCACGGCTTCATCACCGTGAGCGAGGAGAAAATGAGCAAGAGCCGCGGCACCGGCATCAGCCCGCTGCGCTACCTCGAACTCGGGCTCAACCCGGACTGGCTGCGCTACTACATCGCGGCCAAGCTGAACTCGCACGTCGAGGACCTCGACTTCACCCCCGACGACTTCGTCACCCGCGTGAACGCCGACCTGGTCGGCAAGTACGTGAACATCGCCAGCCGCATGGCCGGCTTCCTGACCAAGCGGTTCGACGGCCGGCTGGCCGCCGACCTCGGCGACGACGGACGCGCGCTGCTCGCTCACCTGCACGGCAGGGTGGACACGATCGCTGAGCTCTACGAGACCAGGGAGTTCGGCAAGGCGCTGCGCGAGGTGATGGCGCTCGCCGACCGGGTGAACGAGTACGTCGAGCGGCACAAGCCGTGGGAACTGGCCAAGGCGGAGGGCGGCGAGGCCGAGTTGCACCAGGCGTGCAGCACCGGCATCGAGGGGTTCCGCGTCCTCAGCGTCCTGCTGGCGCCGGTCGTGCCTGCGGTCGCCTCGAGCGTCGCTGCCTTCCTCGACGTCCCGGAGTTCACCTGGCAGGACGCGACCCGTCCGCTCGGTGAGCACGTGATCGGCCACTACTCCCACCTCATGCAGCGGGTCGACCCGGCGCTGATGGCCGCGCTGTTCGAACCCGCGCCCGCAGCGGCGGAGGAACCGGCCGAGGCCGCCCAGGCCGCCGACGCCGGCTCCGACGAGCCGCCGGGCGGGGAGGAGATCGGCGAGGAGATCACGATCGACGACTTCGCCCGCGTGGACCTCCGGGTGGCCCGGATCGTCGCGGCGGAGGCGGTCGAGGGCGCGAAGAAGCTGCTCCGGCTCACGCTGGACGCGGGGGAGGGGCGGACCCGGCAGGTGTTCTCCGGGATCGCAGCCACGCACGACCCGGAGGCCCTCGTCGGCCGCCTGACCGTGCTCGTGGCGAACCTCGCGCCGCGCACGATGCGCTTCGGCGTGAGCGAGGGCATGGTCCTCGCCGCGGCCCACGGCGACGAGAAGACGCATCCGGGAATCTTCCTGCTGGAGCCGGATGCGGGGGCGTCCCCGGGCCTGCGCGTGCGCTGAGCCCGGTTCGACTTCCCCCGCCGGTTCCACGTACAATCCTGTACTTGGTGACCATCACCTGCTCGGCCATGCCCACAGGCATGGGTGGGTGGCGTGGGCACCGAAGGGCAATAGCTCAATTGGCAGAGCAGCGGTCTCCAAAACCGCAGGTTGGGGGTTCAAGTCCCTCTTGCCCTGCTGGACAGCCGTCACACCGACGACCGGCCAGCACCACCCGAAGTAGCGACGAGTAAGGACGGCCCCGTGGCGGACGAACCGGAGTTGGCAGACGCCGACGTCCCCAGCGACCCCACCGCCGATGAGCTCGACCTGGAGGCCATGGGCCTGGAGGATGTCGAGCTGACCGAGGAGGAGCAGGTCGCCATGGCGGCCGCCAGCGCCCGTCCCGTGCGGAAGGCGGCTGCCGGCTCCGGCGAGTCGGCCGCGACGACCGGCAAGGGCAGGGCCACCCCCAAGCAACACCGCGCCCGGCCCGGCGAGGAGCACCGGCGGACCACCCCGGCCCAGTTCGTCCGGGAGTCGGTGGCGGAACTGAAGAAGGTCGTCTGGCCGACCGGAAGCCAGCTGCAGCAGTACTTCGTCGTCGTGCTGGTGTTCGTGCTGATCATGATCGGCATCGTCGCGGCGCTCGACCTCGGGTTCGGCTGGCTGATGCTCAAGGCCCTGGGCTGACCGACGAGGAAGTGAGTAGGCATTTGACTGAGAACAACGCGCCCTCCGACGACTTCGGCACGCCCGTGTCGGACGACTTCGAGATCGACCTCGGCGTCCCCGAGGCCCCGGCCGAGGACGACATCGAGCTGAACCTCGACTTCGGCGGTCCCCTGGAGGCCGAGGCCGACGACCTGCTGCTCAACCTCGGTGAGGACGAGCCCGAACCCGAGCCCGAGCCGGTCGTCCCCGACGCCGACGAGGAGGCCGTGCTGGAGGAACTGCGCCAGCAGCTGCGCAGCCAGGTGGGGGACTGGTACGTCATCCACACCTACTCCGGCATGGAGAACCGGGTGAAGCAGAACCTGGACAACCGGGTGAAGACGCTCGGGATGGAGGACTACATCTACGAGGCCGTGGTGCCCACCGAAGAGGTCATCGAGACCCGCAACGGTGCGCGCAAGTCCGTCACGCGGACGGTGCTCCCCGGGTACGTCCTGGTCCGGATGGACCTCACGGACGCGTCCTGGGCGGCCGTGCGGCACACGCCGTCGGTGACGGGCTTCGTCGCCCACGCCAACGCGCCGGTGCCGCTCAGCCTCGACGAGGTCGAGAAGATGCTCGCCCCGGCGGCCCTCGCCCGGGCCGCGGCCGCGAGCAGCGGCAGCAAGCCGAGGAACAGGAAGATCGAGATCGCCGATTTCAAGGTCGGGGACTCGGTCATGGTGGTCCAGGGCCCCTTCGCAGGGGTGCACGCGACCATCACCGAGATCAATGCGAACAGCCAGCGACTCAAGGCGCTGGTCGAGATCCTCGGCCGGGAGACCCCGGTCGACCTGACCCTCGGCCAGATCCAGAAGGTCTAGCGACGCGCATGGCCGCCGACCACCGTGGTCGGCGGTGCGGAAGAAGAACCAACGAGAAGGACCCAACCAACAATGCCTCCCAAGAAGAAAGTGGCCGCCATCGTCAAGGTGGCCCTGAACGCGGGCGCAGCCACCCCTGCCCCGCCGGTCGGCACCGCGCTCGGCCCGCACGGCGTGAACATCATGGAGTTCTGCAAGCGGTACAACGCCGAGACCGAGGCCATGCGTGGCACGATCATCCCGGTCGAGATCACGATCTACGAGGACCGCACCTTCACCTTCATCACGAAGACCCCGCCGGCCGCGGAACTGATCAAGAAGGCCGCCGGACTGAAGAGTGGCTCCGCGCGTCCGCACAAGGACAAGGTGGGCTCGCTCACCGCCGACCAGGTGCGTGAGATCGCCACCACCAAGCTCCCGGACCTCAATGCCAACGACATCGAGGCCGCCATGAAGATCGTCGCCGGCACCGCCCGCTCCATGGGCGTCACCGTCGAGTCCTGATCCTCACCTGAACAACAACAGTGGGAGGGCCCGCGCGGCCCGCACCACGCCTGGCACCGGGCCCATGCGAGGGCCTGGACGAACAAGGAGACCAGCATGAAGCGCAGCAAGGCCTATCGGGCCGCGAGCGAGAACGTCGACGAGACCCAGCTGTACAGCCCCGAGGCTGCCCTGGGCATCGTCAAGAAGAACGCCTCGGCGAAGTTCGACGAGACGGTGGAGGTCGCCCTCCGCCTCGGCGTCGACCCCCGCAAGGCCGACCAGATGGTGCGTGGCACCGTGAACCTCCCCAACGGCACCGGCAAGACGGCAAGGGTCCTCGTCTTCGCCACCGGTGAGAAGGCCAACGATGCGATCGCGGCGGGCGCCGACGAGGTGGGCGCGGACGAGCTCATCGACAAGATCGCGGGCGGCTACCTCGACTTCGACGCGGTCGTCGCCACGCCCGACCTGATGGGCAAGGTCGGCCGGCTCGGTCGCGTCCTCGGCCCGCGGGGTCTGATGCCCAACCCGAAGACCGGCACCGTGACGATGGACGTGGCGAAGGCCGTGTCGGACATCAAGGGCGGCAAGATCGAGTTCCGTGTCGACCGGCACGCGAACCTCCACTTCATCGTCGGCAAGGCGTCCTTCACCGAGCAGCAGCTGGTGGAGAACTACTTCGCGGCGTTCGACGAGGTCATGCGCCTCAAGCCGAGCGCGTCGAAGGGCCGCTACGTGAAGAAGGCGACGATCGCCTCGACGATGGGCCCGGGTGTCCCGGTCGACCCGACCAAGGTGAAGCCGACCGCCGAGTAGTCCTTCCAGACCGCAGAACGCCTCCGTTCTGCATCGGGTGCCCCGCCCCGCAGTGGGGAAGCCCGGTGCGGACGGGGGCGTTTCGCTGTTCGGCGGCGCCGATTTGGTTGCGGGCGCGGCGTACCGGTAGCCTTGGTGGTACCGAAGACCGCTGGTTCTCGTCCTGGTTCGCCAGGCAAGGCAAATCCCGCGCAGGTGAAACCTGAATCGCTCGCACGAGTTGTTCGCCCTGGTTGCCTGTGCACCAGGGCTTTTCCTTTTCCCGGCTGTCAACGGTGACACATCAGATGTGGGAAGGAGAACCATGGCGAGGCCGGACAAGGCAGCCGACGTCGCGGAGCTGACTGAGGCTTTCAGCAACTCTGCGGCTGCTGTGCTGACCGAGTACCGCGGACTCACCGTCAAGGACCTGAAGGCACTGCGCCGGTCCCTGGGTGAGGACGCCACCTACGCCGTGACGAAGAACACGCTGACCATGATCGCCGCCCGCGAAGCGGGCATCGAGGGACTCGACGACAAGCTCGCCGGCCCGACCGCGATCGCCTTCATCCGCGGTGACGTTGCCACCGTGGCGAAGGGTCTGCGCGACTTCGCCAAGGCGAACCCGCTGCTGGTGATCAAGGGCGGTGTCATGGACGGTCGCGTCCTCGACGCCGATTCGGTCAAGAAGCTGGCCGATCTCGAGTCCCGCGAGGTCCTGCTCGCGAAGCTCGCCGGTGCGATGAACGGCAACCTGGCCAAGGCTGTGGGGCTCTTCGCCGCACCGCTGTCCCAGGCCGCTCGCGCCCTGGCCGCCCTGACGTCCCAGAAGCAGGCCGGGGATGACGCCCCGGCAACCGATGCAGCGCCCGCTGCTGAGGCCACCACCGACGCGGCTGACGCTGCATCAGAGTAAGAAGAAGAGAAAGGACGCCGAAAATGGCGAAGCTCACTACTGACGAGCTCCTTGACGCCTTCAAGGAGATGACCCTGATCGAGCTCTCCGAGTTCGTGAAGCTGTTCGAGGACACCTTCGGTGTTACCGCTGCCGCTCCGGTGGCCGTGGCCGCCGCGGCTCCCGCCGCGGGTGGCGGCGACGCCGCTGCCGAGGAGGTCGAGGAGTCCTCCGAGGTCGACGTGATCCTCGAGTCCGCCGGCGACAAGAAGATCCAGGTCATCAAGGAGGTGCGCGCGCTCACCAACCTCGGCCTGAAGGAGGCCAAGGACCTGGTCGAGGCCGCTCCGAAGGTCGTCCTGGAGAAGGTTGCGCGCGACGCGGCTGCCAAGGCCAAGGAGGCCCTCGAGGCCGCCGGCGCCTCGGTCAGCGTCAAGTGACCAGCTGACACCAGCCGAAAGGGCGGTGGCGATCTGCGGATCGCCACCGCCCTTTCGCATGCCCGGGGCAGGGAGGGCGACGCGGACCCCTCAGCTCTTCACAGCCGGGGGAGCGGTGGCTCGGCGACGTTCCGGACGCGTGTGCTCCCGAAAGGCGGCCTTGCTCCCCAAATTCGGGGAGCAAGGCCGCCTTTCGGGAGCAAGCCGGACGCGTGGGGCGCGCGGGACAGGCGGGGACGGTGCGGATGCGAGAGCTGAGGACACGAGAAAGGCGGCGGTCCCGGTGGGACCGCCGCCTTTCTGACTCGACTGGGGGTGGCTCGTGTGTGTTCGCGAAGGGGCTACTTCCCGAAAGGCCAGGTGCCCTGACCGCCCGCGACGGTGATCCCGCCGAGGGACTGAGTGGTGATGACGCTGACCGGAAGCACGGCGAGGGTGCCTGCAACGGCGGCGGTGGCGATAATCCTGCGAACGATGGTCATGGTCCCCGGGGCCTCTCTTGGTTTGACTGGCTCTGACTGAGAACGTAGCTGCTACTTGACTAGCTTGTCAATATTTGACAGAGTTTTCGAAGAATCGAAGATGGGAGGACGAGTGGACACGTCCAGCTCGGTGCAGTTCGGTACGTTGCTGCGCGAGGCGCGGCGACGCAAGGGGCTTTCCCAGGCCGAACTCGGCGGTGACAAGTACTCAGGTAGCTACATCTCCCACATCGAGAGCGGCCGGCGGGTCGCCACTCCCGAGGTGATCGAGTTCCTCTCTCGCCGACTGGGCGTCTCGCCGCTGGAGTGGGGGGTTTCGCCGGCGGCCGATCCCAGTCAACTGGTGATGGGCAACACGATCGAGGACCTGCTGGTCGCGGAACGGGCCTGGTCAGAACACGACTGGGCCGCCGCCATTCAGCATTCGGCGCAGGCTGCCGCGATCGCGGAGGCCTCCGGGGATGAGGGTCGCTACTGGGAAGCGCAGTACGTGCAGGCGCAGGCAAGGTTCTCGTCGGGAGACTTCGGCGGCGCCGCCTCGCTCGCTGAGCAACTCTCCGAGCACACGACAGCTCAACGCTTCGCCATCGCTAGGGCTCAGGCACTCAGCCTCGCGTCCGTGGCCAACCGCGCGTCTGATCGTCTCGGCTGGGCTGTGGCGTTCGGTGCGCGCGCGGTGGAAGCCGCCTCTGCGGCACCCCCCATCATCCTCGCTGAGGCACTGATGGCCCTTGTCAGCAGCATGACGGAGGCCGGGCACTCGTTCGAGGAGAGTCGCCCCTACCTGGATCGACTCTCGACGTTGGCGCCTCGTCTGACCTCCGACCACTCCCGAGGCACGATCGCCTGGACACTCGGAACGGCGTACTTCTTCGGCAACGAGATCGAGAACGGGCTGAGGCACCACGACCTGGCCAAGCGACTCCTCGATCCCCGCCGCGACCTGCGCCTGTGGCTGCGCTTCAACAGCTCGGCCGCGCATTGGCGTCTCAACGCCAACATCACGGATGGGGTGGACGAACTGATCCAGACGGCGTCACTGGGCCTTCAGATTCTCGGCAACAACTACGACGTCGTCGAGGTCAGGCAGGTCAAGGCGTTGTATGCGCTCCGTACGGGCTCGCCGAAGGAGGCGGCCCGTCTGATGACTGAGGTGTTGGATGACCCGATTCTGGGTGGCGACGGGATGGGGCGGGGGAACAGCGAACTCATCCTCGGCCACGCGTTCAACGCCATGGGCAACGCCGCCGCGGCACACAAGCGCTACGAGCAGGCTGCGCTCCAGTTCGAGGTCGAGGGGCGTCTGCGGGCGGCCGTGAACGCCTGGCGTCGAAGCGTTGGTCAAGAAGTCTCAGGAACTTTCTTGACTCAGGGTTGACAAGTCCCCGTCAAGTCTGATGGAATCTTCTTGTCGGCGCCCCCCCTAATGCGTCGGATGAGTACACCACTTGGGCCGGTGTTCTGCAGCGTATGGAAACCCCTCCCGTGCCAGCCGCAGACACCGGCCCTGTGGCGTGCAGGGGAGGGTTGCGGCCGCTGAGCCGGCCGGCCCCGTTCCCCACTGGCGAATCCGCCCGGCCGTGAGCCCGTTGCTGGTCCCCCCGAGAGAACGGCGTGCTCCACCGGGCGGATTTGCGGCCTCCGGGGGTCCGAGGTAAGCTTGCGCTTTGCCCATCGCCATCGACGACCCGTGCACTTGACGCGGGCCGTTCTGCGTGCAACGAAACCGGCTGCCGCCGGATTTTTGCGGAAGGACTCCACCTTGGCCGTCTCGCGCACTGCGTCGAAGAACACCAATGTTGTCTCACCCAGCGGTCGGATCTCCTTCGCGAAGATCCACGAACCGCTCGAGGTTCCGAACCTTCTTGATCTCCAGGTCGAGTCCTTCGACTGGCTGATCGGCAACGAGACCTGGCAGGGCCGGGTCGCTGCCGCCCAGGCCGAGGGACGCACCGACATCAACACGAAGTCGGGCCTCGAGGAGATCTTCGAGGAGATCTCCCCGATCGAGGACCTGTCCCAGACCATGTCGCTGTCGTTCCGCGACAACCGGTTCGAGGACGCCAAGCACACCGTCGAGGAGTGCAAGGACCAGGACTTCACCTACGCGGCTCCGCTGTTCGTCACCGCGGAGTTCATGAACAACGACACCGGTGAGATCAAGAGCCAGACGGTGTTCATGGGCGACTTCCCGCTGATGACCGACAAGGGCACGTTCATCATCAACGGCACCGAGCGGGTCGTCGTCTCCCAGCTGGTCCGGTCCCCGGGCGTCTACTTCGAACAGACCCCGGACAAGACCTCGGACAAGGACATCTTCACCTGCAAGATGATCCCGTCCCGCGGCGCCTGGCTGGAGTTCGAGATCGACAAGCGCGACATGGTGGGTGTCCGCGTCGACCGCAAGCGCAAGCAGAACGTCACCGTGCTGCTGAAGGCGCTCGGCTGGACCAACGAGCAGATCCTCGAGGAGTTCGGCGAGTTCGAGTCGATGCGGCTCACGCTCGAGAAGGACCACACCGCGAACACCGACGAGGCGCTGCTCGACATCTACCGCAAGCTGCGTCCGGGCGAGCCGCCGACCCGTGAGGCCGCCCAGCAGATGCTGGAGAACTACTACTTCAACCCGAAGCGCTACGACCTGGCGAAGGTCGGCCGGTACAAGATCAACAAGAAGCTCGGCACCGGCCTGCCCTTCGACACGCAGGTGCTGACGATCGAGGACATCGTCGCGGCCATCCGCTACATCGTCATGCTCCACGAGGGCCGGACGGAGTACGAGGGCATGCCCGTCGAGACCGACGACATCGACCACTTCGGCAACCGCCGCCTGCGCACGGTCGGCGAGCTCATCCAGAACCAGCTGCGGATCGGCCTCGGCCGGCTCGAGCGGACGGTCCGCGACCGGATGACCACCCAGGACATCGAGGCGATCACGCCCCAGACCCTGATCAACATCCGCCCGGTCTCGGCCGCGCTGAAGGAGTTCTTCGGCACGTCCCAGCTGTCGCAGTTCATGGACCAGACCAACCCGGTCGCGGGCCTCACCCACAAGCGGCGGCTCTCCGCGCTCGGCCCGGGCGGTCTGTCCCGTGACCGCGCCGGCATGGAGGTCCGCGACGTGCACCACAGCCACTACGGCCGGATGTGCCCGATCGAGACCCCTGAGGGCCCGAACATCGGCCTGATCGGCTCGCTGGCGTCCTTCGCCCGCGTGAACGCGTTCGGGTTCATCGAGACCCCGTACCGCAAGGTCGAGAACGGCTACGTCACCGACCAGATCGACTACCTCACCGCCGACGAGGAGGACCGCTACGTCATCGCCCAGGCCAACGCCAGGGTGGGGGCCGACGGCCACTTCCTCGAGGATCGCGTGCTCGTCCGGAAGAAGGACGGCGACGCCGACGAGGTCCCGCAGCTGGAGGTCCAGTACATGGACGTCTCGCCGCGCCAGATGGTGTCGGTCGCGACCGCGCTGATCCCGTTCCTCGAGCACGACGACGCGTCCCGCGCCCTGATGGGTGCGAACATGCAGCGCCAGGCCGTCCCGCTGATCCGTAACGAGGCCCCGTTCGTGGGCACCGGCATGGAGTACCGCGGTGCGGTGGACGCCGGCGACGTGACCGTGGCCAACAAGCCCGGTGTGGTCACCTCCGTGAGCGCCGACATCGTCGACGTCACCAACGACGACGGCACCTACACCAGCTACCGGCTGGACAAGTTCCGTCGCTCCAACCAGGCCACCTGCATCAACCAGCGTCCGCTGGTCGGTGCCGGCGACCGGGTCGAGGTCGGCACGCCGCTCGCCGACGGTGCCTGCACCGACGGCGGCGAGATGGCGCTCGGACGCAACCTGCTGGTCGCGTTCATGCCGTGGGAGGGCCACAACTACGAGGACGCGATCATCCTGAGCCAGCGTCTCGTGCAGGACGACGTCCTGACCTCGATCCACATCGAGGAGCACGAGATCGACGCCCGCGACACCAAGCTCGGTGCCGAGGAGATCACCCGCGACATCCCGAACATCGGCGAGGACATGCTCGCCAACCTGGACGAGCGGGGCATCATCCGGATCGGCGCCGAGGTCGGCACCGGCGACATCCTGGTCGGCAAGGTCACGCCCAAGGGCGAGACCGAGCTCACCCCGGAGGAGCGGCTGCTGCGCGCGATCTTCGGCGAGAAGGCCCGTGAGGTCCGCGACACCTCGATGAAGGTCCCGCACGGCGAGACCGGCACCGTGATCGGCGTCCGCGTCTTCGACCGCGAGAACGACGACGAGCTGCCCCCGGGCGTGAACCAGATGGTCCGCGTCTACGTGGCCCAGAAGCGCAAGATCTCCGACGGCGACAAGCTCGCCGGCCGCCACGGCAACAAGGGCGTGATCAGCAAGATTCTGCCGGTGGAGGACATGCCGTTCCTCGAGGACGGCACCCCGGTGGACATCGTGCTGAACCCGCTCGGCGTCCCGTCCCGGATGAACGTCGGCCAGGTGCTGGAGACCCACCTCGGGTGGGTCGCCAAGGCCGGCTGGGACATCAAGGGTGTGGACGAGCCGTGGGCCGACCGCCTGCGCGAGGTCGGGCTGGAGCACGTGGACGGCGACGCCCGCCTGGCCACCCCGGTCTTCGACGGTGCCAACGAGGAGGAGATCGCGGGCCTGCTCGAGCACGGGCTGCCGCAGCGTGACGGCCTCCAGCTGGTGGACTCCGGCGGCAAGGCGAAGCTCTTCGACGGCCGCTCCGGCGAGCCGTACCCCGAGCGCGTCGGCGTCGGCTACATCTACATGCTGAAGCTGCACCACCTGGTCGACGACAAGATCCACGCCCGCTCCACCGGCCCGTACTCGATGATCACCCAGCAGCCGCTGGGCGGCAAGGCGCAGTTCGGTGGCCAGCGGTTCGGCGAGATGGAGGTGTGGGCACTGGAGGCGTACGGCGCCGCCTGGGCCCTGCAGGAGCTGCTCACCATCAAGTCCGACGACGTCCCGGGCCGCGTGAAGGTCTACGAGGCGATCGTCAAGGGCGAGAACATCCCGGAGCCCGGCATCCCCGAGTCGTTCAAGGTGCTGGTCAAGGAGATGAAGTCGCTGTGCCTGAACGTGGAGGTCCTCTCCAGCGACGGCACCGTGGTGGAACTGCGTGACTCCGAGGACGACTTCCGCGCCAGCGAGGAGTTCGGCATCGACCTGTCCCGTCGTCCGGGTGCGGACTCCTTCCGCTCTCTCGACGAAGTCTGAGTTTCGACTCAGTCACCAGACAACTCAGACAACACACGTTTCCTGGCAACAGGAGAAAGAGAAGCAACGTGCTGGACGTGAACTTCTACGACGAGCTGCGCATCGGGCTGGCCACGGCCGACCAGATCCGGGAGTGGTCGCACGGCGAGGTGAAGAAGCCGGAGACCATCAACTACCGGACCCTGAAGCCCGAGCGTGACGGCCTGTTCTGCGAGAAGATCTTCGGGCCCACCCGGGACTGGGAGTGCTACTGCGGCAAGTACAAGCGGGTGCGCTTCAAGGGCATCATCTGCGAGCGCTGTGGCGTCGAGGTGACCCGTTCCAACGTGCGTCGCGAGCGGATGGGCCACATCGAGCTGGCCGCGCCCGTGACCCACATCTGGTACTTCAAGGGCGTCCCGTCCCGGCTGGGCTACCTGCTGGACATCGCTCCGAAGGACCTGGAGAAGGTCATCTACTTCGCCGCGTACATGATCACCGCGGTCGACGTCGACGCCCGTCATCGCGACCTGCCCTCGCTGGAGGCCAAGGTCGAGGTCGAGCGCAAGCAGCTGGAGGCGCGTCGTGACAACGACGTGAACGCCCGGATGCAGAAGATCGAGGAGGACCTCGCCCAGCTGGAGGCCGAGGGCGCCAAGGCCGACATCAAGAAGCGGGTCCGCGACGGCGGCGAGCGCGAGGTCGAGCAGCTGCGTGACCGTGCGCAGCGCGACCTCGACCGGCTGGAGGCCGTCTGGACGCGGTTCAAGGGCCTGAAGGTCCAGGACCTCGAGGGTGACGAGATCCTCTACCGGGAGATGAAGAACCGGTTCGGCAAGTACTTCGAGGGCTACATGGGGGCCGAGGCGATCAAGAAGCGCCTCGCGACCTTCGACCTCGCCGAGGAGTCCGAGAACCTGCGCGAGATCATCCAGACCGGCAAGGGCCAGCGCAAGACGCGTGCCCTGAAGCGGCTGAAGGTGGTGGCGGCGTTCCTGAACACCACCAACTCCCCGCTCGGCATGGTGCTCGACGCCGTCCCCGTGATCCCGCCGGACCTGCGTCCGATGGTCCAGCTGGACGGTGGCCGCTTCGCGACCTCCGACCTCAACGACCTGTACCGCCGCGTGATCAACCGGAACAACCGGCTCAAGCGTCTGCTCGACCTCGGCGCCCCCGAGATCATCGTGAACAACGAGAAGCGGATGCTGCAGGAGGCCGTCGACAGCCTGTTCGACAACGGCCGCCGTGGCCGTCCGGTCACCGGGCCGGGCAACCGTCCGCTGAAGTCGATCTCCGACATGCTGAAGGGCAAGCAGGGCCGGTTCCGCCAGAACCTGCTGGGCAAGCGCGTCGACTACTCCGGCCGTTCGGTCATCGTGGTCGGCCCGCAGCTGAAGCTGCACCAGTGCGGCCTGCCCAAGAACATGGCCCTGGAGCTGTTCAAGCCGTTCGTGATGAAGCGGCTCGACGACCTTAACCTCGCGCAGAACATCAAGAGCGCCAAGCGGATGGTCGAGCGCCAGCGTCCGGTCGTGTGGGACGTGCTGGAGGAGGTCATCGCCGAGCACCCGGTGCTGCTGAACCGCGCACCGACGCTGCACCGGCTCGGCATCCAGGCGTTCGAGCCGCAGCTCATCGAGGGCAAGGCCATCCAGCTGCACCCGCTCGTCTGCACGGCGTTCAACGCCGACTTCGACGGTGACCAGATGGCCGTGCACCTGCCGCTGAGCGCGGAGGCGCAGGCCGAGGCCCGCATCCTGATGCTGTCGACCAACAACATCCTGAAGCCCGCCGACGGTCGTCCGGTCACCCTGCCCACGCAGGACATGATCATCGGGCACTACTTCCTCACCCTCGAGCGTCCCGGGCTGCCGGGCGAGGGTAGGGCGTTCTCGTCCATCGCCGAGGCCTACATGGCCTTCGACCGCGGTGAGCTGGGCATCGGCGCGCGCTGCCGGATCCGCCTGGAGGGCGTGGTCGTGCCGGACGCTGCGCAGATGCGCCCCGACGGCAGCGTGCTGCTCGAGACGACCCTGGGCCGCGCCCTGTTCAACGAGGCGCTCCCTGCGGACTACCCGTTCGTGAACGAGGAGGTCGGCAAGAAGAAGCTGGGCCAGATCGTCAACGACCTGGCCGAGCGGTACCCGAAGGTCGACGTGGCGGTCACGCTGGACCGGCTCAAGGCCCTCGGCTTCAAGTGGGCCACCCGCTCGGGCGTGACGGTGTCGATCGCCGACGTGCAGACCCCGCCGTCCAAGCCGGAGATCCTGGCCGGGTACGACGCCCGCGCCAACAAGATCACCAAGCAGTACGAGCGCGGCAAGGTCACCGAGGAGGAGCGGCACCAGGAGCTGATCCAGCTGTGGACCGACGCCACCGCCGAGCTCACCGCTGCGATGGAGGCCAACTTCACCAAGGACAACCCCATCTTCATGATGGTGCACTCCGGCGCCCGAGGGAACATGACCCAGATGCGCCAGATCGCCGCCATGCGGGGCCTGGTGGCCAACCCGAAGGGCGAGATCATCGCCCGGCCGATCAAGTCCAACTTCCGTGAGGGCCTGTCCGTGCTGGAGTACTTCATCTCCACGCACGGTGGTCGGAAGGGCCAGGCCGACACGGCACTGCGCACGGCCGACTCCGGCTACCTCACCCGGCGGCTGGTGGACGTCTCGCAGGACGTCATCATCCGCGAGGAGGACTGCCAGACCGACCGTGGCCTGACCAAGGCGATCGCCGCCGAGGGTCGCACCGGCAAGCTCGTCGCAGCCAGGAACGTGGAGACCGCTGTCTACGCGCGCACCCTGGCCACCGACGTGGTCACGCCGGAGGGCAAGGTGCTGCTGGAGGCCGGGGTCGACCTGGGCGACGTGAACATCAAGAAGCTGCTGAAGAACGGGATCACGGAGGTGAAGGTCCGCTCGGTCCTCACCTGTGAGGCCGCGACCGGCACCTGCGCGATGTGCTACGGCCGTTCGCTGGCCACCGGCAAGCTCGTCGACGTCGGCGAGGCGGTGGGCATCGTGGCCGCCCAGTCCATCGGCGAGCCCGGCACCCAGCTGACGATGCGGACCTTCCACACCGGCGGTGTGGCCGGGGACGACATCACGCAGGGCCTGCCCCGCGTGGTCGAGCTCTTCGAGGCCCGCCAGCCCAAGGGCAAGGCGCCGATCGCCGAGGCGGCCGGCCGCGTCCGGATCGAGGAGGGTGAGCGGCTGCGCAAGCTGGTCATCGTCCGCGACGACGGCGAGGCCGACCTGGAGTACCCGCTCCCGCGGCGCGTCCGCCTGGAGTGGGAGGACGCCGCCGGCGTCCGGCACTCCGTCGGTGAGGGCGACCACGTGATGGCCGGCCAGCAGCTGTACGCCGGTACCCCCGACCCGCAGGACGTGCTCCGCGTGTCCGGCCTCCGCAAGGTGCAGGAGCACCTGGTGGAGGAGGTGCAGGCCGTGTACCGGACGCAGGGTGCGCCGATCCACGACAAGCACATCGAGATCATCATCCGGCAGATGCTCCGCCGGATCACGGTGATCGAGTCGGGCGACACCTCGATGCTGCCGGGCGAGCTCGTCGACCGGAAGATGTTCGAGGCGGAGAACCGCCAGATGGTGACCGAGGGCCGCACGCCCGCGCAGGGCCGTCCGGTGCTGATGGGGATCACCAAGGCGTCGCTGGCGACCGAGTCGTGGCTGTCCGCGGCCTCGTTCCAGGAGACCACCAAGGTGCTCACCGACGCGGCGATCCACGCCAAGTCGGACTCCCTGGTCGGCCTGAAGGAGAACGTCATCCTGGGCAAGCTGATCCCGGCCGGCACCGGTCTGGACCGGTACCGGAACATCCGGGTGGAGCCCACCGCGGAGGCTCGGGCGGCCGCGTACGACCTCTCCTACGACCCGTACGACTACGACCTGAGCGTCGGTGGTCCTGCGGTCGGCCTGGACGAGTACGACACCGGCGAGCTGCGCTGAGCCATGCGCATCGTCGCCGCGTCCGACCACGCCGGAGTGGAACTCCGGCGGGAGATGGCCGATGAGGCCCGGCTGCTGGGACACGAGGTCACCGACCTCGGCCCGGCGCCGGGCGAGGCCGTCGACTACCCCGTGAACGGGGCGCTGGTCGGACGCCTGGTCGCCGCGGGGGAGTACGACCTCGGCCTGTTGGTCTGCGGGACCGGGGTCGGCATCTCCATCGCGGCGAACAAGGTCCACGGCATCCGTGCCGTGGTCTGCTCCGAGCCGTTCTCGGCGGCGCTCTCGCGCCGGCACAACGACTCCAACGTGCTCGCCGTCGGCGCCCGCGTGGTCGGTCCGGGCCTGGCCCGGATGATCACCAGGGAGTGGCTGACGGCCGAGTTCGAGGGAGGCCGGCACGCTCGCCGCGTCCAGCTCATCAACGACCTCGACGCCGATCGCGAGGCCGACGTTTTGACCCCGGACAGGGCCGTGAAGTAGCCTTGACCGTTGTGTTCGGGCGACCGAACCATGCGTGCGTGCGCCGCGTCCGGCCCTTCGGCTGGTGGCGCTCGGCGCGCGCCACACAAACCACGCAAGGAAAGAGATACCAGCCGGTGCCCACTATCCAGCAGTTGGTCCGCAAGGGCCGCACGGACAAGGTCAGCAAGAACAAGACGCCTGCGCTGAAGGGTTCGCCCCAGCGACGCGGCGTCTGCACCCGCGTGTACACCACCACCCCGAAGAAGCCGAACTCGGCGCTGCGCAAGGTCGCCCGCGTCCGGCTGTCCTCCGGCGTGGAGGTCACCGCGTACATCCCGGGTGTCGGCCACAACCTGCAGGAGCACTCGATGGTGCTCGTCCGCGGCGGCCGTGTGAAGGATCTCCCCGGCGTCCGGTACAAGATCATCCGCGGTTCCCTGGACACCCAGGGCGTCAAGAACCGCAAGCAGGCCCGCAGCCGCTACGGCGCGAAGAAGGAGAAGTAATGCCTCGCAAGGGTCCCGCCCCGAAGCGTCCCGTCGTCGTCGACCCGGTCTACGGCTCGCCGCTGGTCTCCCAGCTGGTCAGCAAGATCCTGCTCGACGGCAAGAAGACCACCGCGCAGAGCATCGTCTACGACGCCCTCGAGGGCACGCGCGCCAAGACCGGCGTCGACCCGGTGCAGACGCTGAAGAAGGCTCTGGACAACATCCGTCCGGCGCTGGAGGTGAAGAGCCGTCGCGTGGGCGGCGCCACCTACCAGGTGCCGATCGAGGTGAAGCCGGGCCGTGCGAACACCCTCGCGCTGCGTTGGCTCGTGAGCTTCTCCCGGCAGCGCCGCGAGAAGACCATGACCGAGCGCCTGATGAACGAGCTGCTGGACGCGTCCAACGGGCTCGGTGCGTCGGTGAAGCGCCGCGAGGACACCCACAAGATGGCCGAGGCGAACCGTGCGTTCGCCCACTACCGTTGGTGACCCACACCCGCGCATGAACCCCATCAGGGCACGGCAGATCACCCGCCGTGCCCTGAACCCTGAGCAAGGCTGAACGAAGAACGGAAGGTAGAGCCCGAAGTGGCGATTGACGTGAAGCAGGACCTCTCCCGGGTCCGCAACATCGGCATCATGGCGCACATCGATGCCGGCAAGACGACGACCACCGAGCGGATCCTGTTCTACACCGGCATCAACTACAAGATCGGCGAGGTGCACGACGGCGCCGCGACGATGGACTGGATGGAGCAGGAGCAGGAGCGCGGCATCACGATCACGTCCGCCGCGACGACCTGCTTCTGGAAGGACAACCAGATCAACATCATCGACACCCCCGGGCACGTCGACTTCACCATCGAGGTCGAGCGTTCGCTGCGGGTGCTGGACGGTGCGGTCTGCGTGTTCGACGGTGTGGCGGGCGTCGAGCCCCAGTCGCAGACGGTGTGGCGCCAGGCCACCCGCTACGGCGTGCCGCGGATCTGCTACGTCAACAAGCTGGACCGCACGGGCGCGTCCTTCGACTACTGCGTGAAGACGATCCGCGAGCGCCTCAACGCGATCCCGGCCGTCCTGCAGCTGCCGATCGGCGCCGAGGCCAACTTCACCGGTGTGGTCGACCTGGTCGGCATGCGTGCGCTGATGTGGCACGGCGAGACCAAGATCGGCGAGGACTACACGGTCGAGGAGATCCCGGCCGACATGGCGGACGCCGCCGCCGTCGCCCGCGAAGAGCTCATCCACGTGCTGGCCGACCACGACGACGAGTTCGCCGAGGCGTGGCTGGAGGCCGAGGAGACCGGTGACGAGCTCACCGTCCCCCAGATCAAGGCCGCCGTCCGGCGCGCGGTGATCGCGAACAAGATCACCGCGGTGGTCTGCGGCTCGTCCTTCAAGAACAAGGGCGTGCAGCCCATGCTCGACGCCACCATCGACTACCTGCCGTCCCCGCTGGACATCCCCGCGATCGAGGGCTTCAAGCCGGGCCACCCGGAGGAGGTCATCGAGCGGCACACGTCCAACGACGAGCCGCTGGCGATGCTGGCGTTCAAGATCGCGGCCGACCCGCACCTGGGCAAGCTGACCTACATCCGGATCTACTCCGGTGTGCTCAAGACCGGCCAGCAGGTGCTGAACTCGACCAAGAGCCGCAAGGAGCGGATCGGCAAGATCTACCAGATGCACTCCAACAAGCGTCAGGAGATCGAGCAGATCGGCGCCGGCATGATCGTCGCGGTGATGGGCCTGAAGGACACCACCACCGGCGAGACGCTGTGCGACCCGGCCAACCCGGTCGTGCTGGAGAGCATGGACTTCCCGGCCCCGGTGATCGAGCAGGCCATCGAGCCCAAGACCAAGTCCGACCAGGAGAAGCTGTCCATCGCGATCCAGCGCCTGGCGGAGGAGGACCCGACCTTCCGCGTCCACACCGACGACGAGACCGGGCAGACCATCATCGCCGGCATGGGCGAGTTGCACCTCGAGGTGATGATCGACCGCATGAAGCGGGAGTTCAAGGTCGAGGCGAACATCGGCAAGCCGCAGGTGGCCTACCGCGAGACCCTCCGCCGCCCGGTGGAGAAGGTCGAGTACACCCACAAGAAGCAGTCGGGTGGTTCGGGCCAGTACGGCAAGGTGATCATCTCGCTGGAGCCGCAGGAGGCGGGCGCGGGCTACGAGTTCGTGAACGCCGTCACCGGTGGTCGCATCCCCCGGGAGTACATCCCGGCCGTCGACCAGGGCATCAAGGAGGCCATGGCCTTCGGCCCGCTCGCCGGCTACCCGGTGGAGGACATCAAGGTGACGCTGCTTGACGGCGCGTACCACGACGTCGACTCCTCGGAACTCGCGTTCAAGATCGCCGGCTCGATGGTCTTCAAGGAGGCCGCCCGCAAGGCCGATCCGGCCCTGCTCGAGCCGCTGATGGCGGTCGAGGTGACCACCCCGGAGGACTACCTGGGCACGGTGATCGGCGACATCAACAGCCGCCGCGGCCACGTCCAGTCCATGACCGAGGCCCACGGCAACCAGGTCGTCAAGGCGCTGGTTCCGCTGAGCGAGATGTTCGGCTACGTCGGCGACCTGCGGTCCAAGACGTCCGGGCAGGCGTCCTACTCGATGGAATTCGACTCCTACGGCGAGGTTCCCAAGTCCGTGGCCGACGAGATCATCGCGAAGGGACGAGGCGGCGCCTGAGTTTGACTCAGGCACCGGCGTAGAGAAAACTTGGCATGGTTCGCGCCCAGCGCGAGCCGTGACCATGCAGTCAACAAACCAGTAACGCCCCGCGAGCCCGCGTGGCGACTATCCGAAAGAGGAGCCCAAGTGGCAAAGGCCAAGTTCGAGCGGACCAAGCCGCACTGTAACATCGGCACCATCGGGCACATCGACCACGGCAAGACCACGCTCACCGCGGCGATTACGAAGGTGCTCCACGACAAGTACCCCGAGCTCAACGCGGTGTCGGCGTTCGACCAGATCGACAAGGCGCCGGAAGAGCGCCAGCGCGGCATCACGATCTCGATCGCGCACGTCGAGTACCAGACCGAGAAGCGTCACTACGCTCACGTCGACTGCCCCGGTCACGCTGACTACGTGAAGAACATGATCACCGGTGCGGCCCAGATGGACGGTGCGATCCTCGTGGTCGCCGCCACCGACGGCCCGATGCCGCAGACCCGCGAGCACGTCCTCCTGGCCCGCCAGGTCGGCGTGCCGGCGATCGTCGTCGCGCTGAACAAGTGCGACATGGTCGACGACGAGGAGCTCATCGAGCTCGTCGAGCTGGAGGTCCGCGAGCTGCTGAGCGCGCAGGAGTTCGATGGCGACAACGCCCCGATCGTCCGCGTCGCCGCGTTCCCGGCCATGCAGGGTGACGCCAAGTGGAGCGAGTCGATCCTCGAGCTGATGGATGCGGTGGACGAGTACATCCCGCAGCCCGAGCGCGAGACCGACAAGCCGTTCCTGATGCCGATCGAGGATGTCTTCACGATCACCGGCCGCGGCACCGTCGTGACCGGCCGTATCGAGCGCGGCATCGTCAAGACCGGCGAGACCGTCGACATCATCGGCATCCACGACAAGAAGCAGACCACCACCATCACCGGTGTGGAGATGTTCCGCAAGATCCTCGACGAGGGTCGCGCGGGCGAGAACGTCGGCCTGCTGCTGCGTGGCACCAAGAAGGACGACGTCGAGCGCGGCATGGTCGTGATCAAGCCGGGTTCGACCACCCCGCACACCGACTTCGATGCCAACGTCTACGTGCTGACCAAGGAGGAGGGTGGCCGTCACAAGCCGTTCTTCTCGAACTACAGCCCGCAGTTCTACTTCCGCACCACCGACGTGACCGGCGTCGTTCAGCTGCCCGAGGGCACCGACATGGTGATGCCCGGTGACAACACCGACATGACCGTGCACCTGAACAAGCCGATCGCCATGGAGGACGGCCTGAAGTTCGCCATCCGTGAGGGTGGCCGGACCGTCGGCGCCGGCCGCGTGACCAAGATCATCAAGTGATCCTGGCCTAGGCAACCAGTTCGGCCCCCGCAGCAATGCGGGGGCCGTTCTGCGTCTCCGGGAGCGTCCGGCCGCGGCACGATAGGAACCGTCCCCAGCGTTCCGCGCGGCACGATGGGGACGGTTCCTATCGTGCCGTTCGACGTATCCTGCGGGCCGGCGTCCGGGGCGGCTGCGCTACGCTCCGGCGGTGACCATCCACTACACGAACCCGTTCGCCGACCCGCCGTCGGCGCGGGACGCCGTCCGCGCGTTCCGGGGCCGGCTCGCGTCCGGTGTGACACTGTGGACGGCGGCGGGGGAGCGCAAACCGGCGGGGCTGACGGTGTCGTCCCTGATGGTGGCCAACGGGACGCCGCCCCGGGTGCTTGCCCTGCTCGACCCGCTGGCCGACCTGACCGATGCGCTGCTCGCGTCCGGCAGGGCGGCGGTCACGATCCTCGACCGCGACCAGGTGCGGCTGGCCGGCGCCTTCGCCGGCACCGACCCGGCGCCGGGCGGACCGTTCCGGCAGGTGCCGTTCTCCGAGACCGACTGGGGCCCCGTCCCCGACGCCGCCGGGACGTGGGCGGGCCTGCAGCTGGAGTCATCGGCAGAGGTGGGATGGTCGGTGCTGGTGACCTGCGTCGTCCAGCACCTGGTCACGGACGCGGCCGGCGACCCGCTCGTGCACTACCGCGGCGGGTATCCCCGGCTTGAGGTCGACGGCCCGCGCTGAGCGCCGAGAGCCACCGTTCCCGTCCAGAGCCCCTGTCCGGACAAGGGCTCTCGACCGGAAGGCTGGCCCTCGAGCGTGAGGACGGGCTCTGGCGAGCGGCCAGCGTGCATGACCGGCCAGCGTGCGTGACCGGCCATCGCGGGCGAGCGGTCAGCGTGCCCGACCGGTCAGACGTCCACTTCGAGGTCGGCGCGGGTGGGCGGGTTCGCCCCTGCCCGTGAGACCGTGATGGCCGCGCAGGCGAGCGCGCGCTCGACCGCGGCGGCGATCACTGGCCATTCCGCGAAGCGCAGGCGCTCCGCAGCGGCACCGTCGCCGAGCAGGCCCGCGTCCAGCAGACCCGAGAGCAGGCCGGCCATGAACGAGTCGCCGGCGCCGACGGTGTCGACCACCGTGGTCGGAAGGGTGGGGAACCGTTGCACCTCGCCGGCGGCGAGCACGACAGCCTCCTCGCCGCCCTGGGTCACCGCGCAGAGCGAGGGCCCCAGGCTCGCCCAGTGCGCGAGCACCTGCGGCACCGGAGTACCAGGGTAGAGCCAGCGGACGTCCTCGTCGGACGCCTTCACCACGTGGGCGAGTCCGATCAGTCGCTCGATCGTGGTGCGGGCCTCTGCGGGCTCACCCATCAGGGACGGGCGCGCGTTCGGGTCGTAGGAGATGGTGGCTCCCGAACGGGCCGCCCTGACCACGTCGAGGACGGCGGCGCTGCCGGGGGCCGTGGTCGCGGAGATCGACCCGACGTGCAGGTGCGCGCCGTCTCCGACCGGCACGGACGCGGGGTCGAGCTCCCAGGCGAAGTCGAACTCGTAGGTCGCCACACCTGCCGCGTCCAGGTGGGCGGCGGCCGTCGCCGTGCGGGCCGCGGACGTGCTGCCCGGCAGGAGGGCGATGCTCTCGGCGGCGAGGAGGTCGGCGATCCGCCGTCCGCGGGCGTCGGTGCCCAGGTGGGTGGCGAGCCGGGTGTCGTGGCCGAGCCGGGCCAGCCCGATGGCGACGTTCAGCGGACTGCCGCCGGCGTGCTCCACCGTGGTCCCGGACGGCGGAATGACGATGTCGATCAGGGCTTCACCGACGACGGTGACGGGGGCGCTCATGGCGTCCACCTTAGGGTGCGAGGGCGACCCCGGTCAGTTCGGTCGACAGCTCCCAGAGCCGCTCGCCGATCCCCGGCTTGCGGGCGCCCTCGGGCAGCCGGGCAGGCCCGGCAGGTCCGGCCGAACCACGGTGCCTCGTCGGGCCGTAATAGGCGCCCGGATGAGGGTCGGTGGCCGCGAGCAGGACCGGCTGGGCGCCGTCGGCGGGCGACTGGATGGCGCCGGTGAGCCGCCCGATCAGCGTCACGAAGGCCGGCGGGCCACCGGTGTCGAAGATCGCGGTCGCACACCAGCCGGGGTGGGCGGGGACGGCCGTGACGTCGATACCGGCCCGCAGGCAGCGGCGACGCAGTTCACCGGCGAAGACAACGGTGGCGAGCTTGGAGTCGCAGTAGGACTGGTAGGTCGAGCGCGTCGGCCGTCCGAACCCGGGACCGATCCGGCCGCGGGTCGCCATCGTCGAGCCCAACGACACCACCCGTGCGTCGCCGGCGTCGCGCAACGCCGGCCACAGCCCCGCGGTCAATGCCCAGGCGCCGAGGTGGTTCACGCCGACCTGGAGGTCGAAGCCGTCGGCTGTGCGCGCGTCGGGGTCGTCGGTCCCGGTGCCGGCGTTGTTCACCAGCAGGTGGACGGGACGTTGGCCGATCCGCGCGGACGCGTCCGCGATGCTGACCAGCGAGGCCAGGTCGACGAGTTCGACCGAGACCTCGGCGCCCCGGTGCCTGTGCCGGATCTGCGCGGCGGCCGCGTCGCCGCGGCCGGCGTCCCGGACGGCCAGCACCACCTCGGCCCCGGCTCCGGCGAGCGCGTCCGCCGTGGCACGGCCGATGCCGGCGCTCGCCCCGGTGACGACGGCGCGCCGGCCGCCCAGATCGGGCAGCGGCAGTGGGGGCAGTCGGTCACCGATCCCGCGGGCCATGCTCAGCCCTGTCGCCTCTGGATCGCTGCCCACTCGTCCCGCAGCCCGACCGTGCGGTGGAAGAGTCCCGGTGCGTCCGGATCCGCGGCGAAGTAGCCCAGTCGCTCGAACTGCACGACCTGACCGGGAGCCGCCTCGGACAGCGCCGCCTCGGCCTTGCCGGCCACGACCTCGCGAGAGGCGGGGTTCAGGTCATCCAGGGGCTCGCCGGTCGCCTCGCCGGGAACGGCGGCGGTGAACAGCCGCTCGTACAGCGCGACGGCGATGTCGGTGGCATGCGCGGCGGAGACCCAGTGCATGGTCGACTTCACCTTGCGTCCGTCGGGGGCGTCGCCGCCCCGGGTCGCCGGGTCATAGGTGGCGTGGACGGCGACCAGGTTCCCGTCCGCGTCCTTCTCCACGCCGGTCGCCGTGACCAGATAGGCGCCGCGCAGGCGCACCTCGCGTCCGACCGAGAGCCGGAAGAACTTCGGCGGCGGCACCTCGGCGAAGTCGTCCGCCTCGATCCACAACTCGCCGGAGAAGGCCACCTCGCGGGTACCGTCCGCGGCGTTCTCGGGGTTGTTGGTCACCTCGAAGTACTCCACCACCGGGGCGCCGGACGCGTCGGTCGGCCAGTTGTCGATCACCAGCCGCAGGGGGTGCAGGACGGCCATCCGGCGCTGGGCGGTCGTGTTCAGCTCGCGCCGGACGAAGGCCTCCAGCGCCTCGATGTTCTGGCGGCTGTTGGTGCGCGTCGTGCCGATCTCGGTGCAGAACGCGCGGATCGCGCGGGCGGGGTAGCCGCGACGACGCAGTCCGCTCAGGGTCGGCATCCGCGGGTCGTCCCAGCCGTCCACCGTCCCGTCCGCGACGAGCTTGGCCAGGCGGCGCTTGCTCGTCACGGTGTGGGTGAACTCAAGGCGCGCGAACTCGATCTGCTTCGGCTGGTCGCCGGGCAGGGGCAGCTGGGAGAGGTACCAGTCGTAGAGCGGACGGTGGGTGTCGAACTCCAGCGTGCAGATCGAGTGGGTGACGCCTTCGATCGCATCGCTCTGGCCGTGCGCCCAGTCGTAGGTGGGGTAGATGCACCACTCGTCGCCGGTGCGGAAGTGGTGGGAGTGCCGGATCCGGTACATCACCGGGTCGCGCAGCGCCATGTTCTCGTGGTTCATGTCGATCTTCGCGCGCAGCACCTTCGCCCCGTCCGCGAACTCGCCGGCCTTCATCCGGCGCAGCAGGTCGAGGTTCTCCTCCGGCGTCCGCGTCCGGTAGGGGCTGTCGATGCCCGGCTTGCCGAACCCGCCGCGCTGGGCGGAGATCGTCTCAGTGTCCTGGTCGTCCACGTAGGCCAGGCCGTTGCCGACCAGGTACTCGGCCCACGCGTACAGCTGTCCGAAGTAGTCGGACGCGTGCAGCACCTGCGCGGGGTGGAAGCCCAGCCAGGCGATATCGGCGAGGATCGATTCGACGAACTCGGTCTCCTCGGTGTCGGGGTTGGTGTCGTCGAGGCGCAGGTTGCAGCTGCCCCCGAAGTCCTCCGCGGTGCCGAAGTCGACGGTGATCGCCTTGGCGTGGCCGATGTGCAGGTAGCCGTTCGGTTCGGGCGGGAACCGGGTCTGGACGCGTCCGCCGTAGGTGCCCTGCTCGTTGTCGCGCCGGATGATGTCGCGGATGAAATCGTTGGCGGCCACGGGCTCGGTCATGCCAGTGAAGTTAGCACGGACGCAGCCGCCGTCCGGACGCAGGCAGAGCCTTGTCAGGCGTCGTCGGGGGCCACCGTTCTGTGCTGAGGGCCATGGCTCACGCCGAGGGCCCGTGTCTGGGCAAGGGCTCTCGACGGGAGGGGTGGCTGTCGAGCGGGAAGGGTGGCTGTCGGAGGTGGCGCGGCCGGATCGGTAAGCTGGGCCGGCCATGACAGCCAGCCCAGCCCGCCTCCGCGTCGCGCCGTCGCCCACCGGTGACCCGCACGTCGGCACCGCGTACATGTCCCTGTTCAACCTCGCCTACGCGCGCGCGACCGGGGGGTCGTTCGTGCTGCGGATCGAGGACACCGACCGTGCCCGTTACGTGGCGACGTCCGAGCAGCAGATCTACGACACCCTGCACTGGCTGGGCCTGCCCTGGGACGAGGGCCCCGACATCGGCGGCCCGTACGCGCCCTACCGGCAGTCCGAGCGCCTCGACACCTACCGCCCGTTCGTCGAGCAACTGGTCGAGGCCGGCCACGCGTACTACTGCTGGTGCTCGACCGACCGGCTGGCCGAGCTGCGGGCCGAGCAGCAGGCCAGCAAGTCCCCGGTGACGGGCTACGACCGGCTCTGCCTCGGCAAGACCCGCGACGAACGCGCGGCGCTCCCGGGGTTCAGCGAGACGCCGGTGGTGCGGATGCTCGTCCCCGACGACGTCGAGCTGACCTTCACCGACCTGATCCGTGGTGAGGTGAGCGCGCCGCGTCCCGACGACCAGGTGATCCTGAAGGCGGACGGGTTCCCGACCTACCACCTGGCCGTGGTCGTCGACGACCACCTGATGGGGATCACGCACGTCGTGCGCGGCGAGGAGTGGATCTCCTCGACCCCCAAGCACCTGCTGCTGTACCGCTGGTTGGGCTGGGACGAGCCGGCGTTCGCGCACATGCCGCTGCTGCGCAACACCGACAAGAGCAAGATCTCCAAGCGCAAGAACCCCGCCGCCCGGCTGACCTGGTTCCTCGAGCAGGGCTACCTGCCCGAGGCGCTGCGGAACTTCCTCCAGCTGCTCGCCTACCCGCCCGTGCACGAGGGCGAGGACGTGAGCAGCTTCGACGAGTTCGTCGCCGCGTTCGACTGGGCGAAGGTGAACACCACCGGGCCGATCTTCGACCTGGCCAAGCTGAACGCGCTGAACGGCCACTACATCCGCGCCCTCTCGCCGGAGGAGTTGGCCGACCGTGTGGTCGAGTACGCCGTCCGCGAGGGGCAGTGGACGCAGCCGTCCGACGCCGACGTCGCGCTGCTGCGCGCGGCCGTCCCGCTCGTCCAGGAGCGGCTGGTGCTGCTCGGCGAGGCCGTGCCGAAGCTCGCCTACCTGTTCGAGGCGGACGACGACCTGGTCATCGACCCGCACGCGCTGGCCAAGGCAGGTCCCGACGCCGCGCCGGTCGTGCGGGCCGCACTGGACGCGCTGGGCGGGCTGGCCGACTGGCACCACGAGGCGATCCAGGCCGCGCTGCGCGAGGCGCTGGTCGACGGACTCGGGATCAAGCCGAAGTTCGCCTTCGGCCCGGTGCGGCTCGCCGTGACGGGGTCCAACGTGTCGCCGCCGCTGTTCGAGTCGATGGAACTGCTGGGCCGGGAGTCCTCGCTGGCCCGGCTGACGAGGCTCCAGGGCCTGTTGTGAGCGTCGTCGCCGTCTTCGGCGGTCGCAGCGAGATCGGGCTGGCCGTGGCCACCCGGCTCGCTGCCGGCAACACCGTCGTGCTCGCCGCGAGGCCCGGGCCGATGGACGAGGCGGTCGCCGCCTGCCGCGCCTCGGGTGCCGCGCGGGTGGAGACGGTCGAGTTTGATGCCGACGACGTGGCCGGCCAGGCCGGGGTGGTGGCGGCCATCGAGCGCCGCACCGGCCCGATCGACATCGCGGTGCTCGCGTTCGGTGTGCTCGGCGACCAGGCGCGCGCCGAGCGCGATCCGGAGTTCGCCGCGTCCGTTCTGCACACCGACTTCATCGCCCAGGCCACCCTGCTGACCGTCCTCGCCGACACGATGCGGACGCGGGGGAGCGGCACGATCGTCGCCTTCTCCTCCGTCGCCGGCGCCCGGGTGCGCAGGGCGAACTACGTGTACGGGTCGGCCAAGGCGGGCCTGGACGGGTTCGCGTCCGGACTGGCGGACGCGCTGCACGGCAGCGGCGTGCGCCTGTTCATCGCCCGGCCGGGCTTCGTGATCGGGCGCATGACCGAGGGCATGGAACCGGCACCGTTCTCCTCGACGCCGGAGCAGGTCGCCGACGCCGTGGTCCGGCGGATCCGCTCCGGCGGCGGCCCGGACCTGTGGATCCCCGGGTACCTCGGCGCCGTCATGGCGGGCACGCGGTTCGCGCCGCGTTGGGTGTGGCGCCGGATGCCCCGCTGAACGGCGTGGCCGCGTTGGCGACCCGGTGCGAACGGCAAGGATGGTAGCGAGAAGCACCGCGAGCGGAAGGTTGACGAGATGGCTCTGAAGGTGGATCCGGTACAGGGTGCGGGCGGACGCCACGTGCCGCGGCGCGGACCGGCGTCCTTCGCCGACGCCGGCTACTGCGGGCGGTCGTTCAACGAGGGGGTCCTGCGGTTCCACGACGCCCAGACCGGGCCGAACTACCGTGAGCTGTGCTTCGAGGCATTCCCTGAGCTCGCAACGGTCGACGCCGATGCCGACGTGCTCGCGTTCGACTGGCACGGACGCCAGTACGTCACCGCCGCGGTCGCGGGCACCCCGGACGTGCAGGTGCTGATCCTCGACGTGTGCGCGGGCACCATCGAACGGCTGGCCGGGGTCGCCGAGTTCGCCGCCGTGCTGAAGCTCGACAACATGCGTGACTTCTTCGACGGAGACTTCTACGACCAGTGGCGCGCCGCTGTCGGCCGCCCGGACGGGCAACTGGGCTTCAGCGACTGCGTGGAGTTCACCGTCCCGCTGTACCTGGGCGGGCCGGAGACGGTCGAGAACCTCCAGCTGATCGACCTGGACGTCTCCTGGACGATCGGCGCGCAGCTCAGGGCGCAGACGCCCCGCTCCTGATCCGGCGCCGCGCCGTTCAGCGCCAGGGCTGCCACTTCCTCAGGCTGAGGATGTGGGCGACGCCGGCCTCGATCGTCGTCTCGATCCGCTCCCGCGTCCAGACGGGCGTCGGGCTGCCGAACAGCCACATTCCGCAGAGGACGGACAGGTCGTTGAGTGCCTCGCCCACCCGCAGGTCGTGGCTGTCGGCCGGACCGGAGAAGACGTCCTTGAGCAT
Source organism: Propionicimonas sp. (assembly GCF_049840635.1). Lineage (GTDB taxonomy): Bacteria > Actinomycetota > Actinomycetes > Propionibacteriales > Propionibacteriaceae > Propionicimonas. The sequence goes on along the minus strand of NZ_JASGKL010000005.1, from coordinate 273,704 downwards.
GCTGCCGTCCAGTGCCCGTGGCAACGGGAGGTAGGGGTCCCCGGGAGCGTTCGTGGCGAGGTCGGCCAGGGCCTCGGCGGCCGTGGTGTCACCGGCGCGGTGGGCGAAGTAGCACACCCGCGTGATGCTCGAGTGGAGGTAGGAGTACTGCACCGAAGGCGTGCCGTTGGGGACGCCGCGCAGCGCCAGCGCCGCCGGCACCGCGCGATCGAGGAACCCGTAGAGGGTGAGGACGCCGAACGAGCCGTAGAGGTTGCTGAGGTCGACGCTGGAGTCGAAGCACAGCCGCTTGGACAGCCCCTTGAGCGCGACGTTGGCGCCGTGCCCGCGGGGGACGCCGAGGGACGCCGGGTCGATGATCCGGACCACCTCGGCGGCGACCTCGGGGTACGGGTGGGTGGCCACAGGTGAGCCCTCCGGGTTCGGGCGGGCTCAGCGCCAGGGCCGCCACTTCTCGAGTCCGAGGATGCCGGCGACGTCGGCATCGATCGTGGCGTCGATCCGTTCCCTCGTCCACTCCGGCGCCGGGCTGCCGAACACCCACATGTCGCAGAGCATCGCCACGTCGTTCAGGGCGTCTCCCACCCGCTGGCCGTGATCCACGCCCGGCTTCGAGAACAGGTCGTTTAGCAGGCTGCCGTCGATCGTGCGGGGCTTGGGCCGGTACGGGACGCCCGGAGCGTTGAGGGCGAGCTCGTGCAGGAGCTGAGCAGACTCAGTGTCGCCCGCCCGGGCGGCGAAGCGGCAGGTCAGCGTGATGCAGGTATTGAGGTACCCGTAGAGCACCATCGGCGTACCGTTCGGAACCGCTCGCAGAGCCAGGGCCGCGGGCACGGCGCGATCCAGGAACCCGTAGAGGCAGAGGTTGAGGAAGGCGCTGTAGAGGTTGCTCAGGTCGGTCGTCGAGTCGAAGTTCATCCGCTTGGACAGACCCCGGAACGCCCCGGCGGCGCCGTGGCCCCGAGGGATGCCGAGCGAGTCGCCGTCGATGAGGCGGACGACCTCTGCGGCGACCTCGGGGTAGGGGTGTCTGGCCACGGGTGACTCCTTCTGTTCGGGCGCGGGACCTCTTGGGGAGCACCCTAGGGGCTCGGCGGCAGTACCAGCCTCACGTCGGTGCCGAAGTCCAGCTGCGCGCGCTTGATCGCATTGTTGATCTGGGCGCCGAAGCTCCGGTTGACCGACCGATCGAGGAGCTGCAGGTTCTCGATCACGCTCTTGCCCCCGAGCTGGAGGTCGAGGATGTGGTCGACGTCCACCCCGGACTGGGTGATCTTCCCGGACACGCTCTCCCACAGCCGACGGACGTTCACCGCACGTTCCGCCTCGGCGACCCTGGAGACCATCGGCCCGGCCGCGTTCACGTCCGCGACCTTCTGGGTCGCCGCCGCGATCTGGTCGGCGTTCCACCCCCTCTTCATCCGGAGCGCGATCTCCACCACCCCGTCGTCGGCGAGGCTGACGCCGCGGGCGAGGGCGGTGCCCCCGCGAGCGGCACCCTCGGCCGCCTCGACGCCTCGGGCGCCGGCCCTCAGCCCGGCGAAGATGCCGCGCGCCGCGCCGCCGATGCCCACGCAGCCCAGCACGGCGAAGACGATCGAGACGACGGCCTCGCCCCAGGACTTCTCCCCGGTGGCGGCCAGCGCGATGTTGGCGAGCGCGGCCACGATGCCGGCCACGGCGGCGACGATCAGCAGGACGCCGGCGAGCGCCTGCCCGATCACCGGGATCCAGCACACCAGCAGCGCGAGGATGCCGGCGATGGTGGCGACCGCCTCGGCGATCGTGGCGATCCACTCGGTGAGCTTGGCGCCCCAGTCGTCCCACCACGAGTCGTTGAGGCCGTCGGAGGAGGTCGTGTTCTCGATCTTGTCGATCGCGGTCCGGGCGGCAGCGTCCCGGTCGCTCACCGCCGCCTGGACGAGCTGCACCTGGGTGGCGATCCGCGCGCGGGCGGCCGACGCGGCCCGCTGCTGTGCGTCCTGCCTGCGCACGTAGTCGTCGTGCTCGTCGGCCTGGTCGGGGTCGTCCGCGTCGTCGGCCAGGTCGCGGTAGTGCCGTTCGGACGCCTCCGCAGCCTCGGCGTCCGCCTGCGCCGCGCGGGCCTGGCTGAGCGCGTGCAACGTGTCGACCTGGACGCGATCAAGGGTCACGGCGTAGGTCGACAGCGCCTGGCCCGCGCTCCGGTAGCGTCCCTCGGCCTTGCCGACGTCGTCGACCACCTTGTCGCGGGACTCCAGCAGCGCCTTCACCGAGTCCGCGGTGGAGGAGCCCGCGTCGAGACGTCGCAGCGTGGCGGCCGCGCGCGCGATCGCGTCGGCGACGCCGGTGTAGCTCGTGCCGCCGTCCCGGACCACGGCCGGATCGCCCGGTGTGGGGTCGGAGGACAGGCCCAGTGCCGACCAGTCGGAGGGTCTCGACATCGCCGCCTCACCTTGTTCGCTCTGCAGGACGCTTCGCACCTTACCGGCAGCCACCGCCAACGGTCAGGAGGGTCACCCGTGCCCGGACGGGGGATCCGGCACGGCCACGACGAGCCGGACGGCGCCGTGGAACCAGGGCTGGGAGCGCAGGTGCCCGTGGCGTGCGTCCCAGGCGCCGGACGCCAGGTCGGCCGCCAGCCGGTCGAGGCCCGCGGCGATCGTGGGCGGGTCGGCGAAGTTCCAGGCCGACTGGGCGGCCCGCACGGCCGGGTCGAGGAAGGCCTCGGGGCGTCCGTAGAAGGCCTCGGTGAAGCCGTCGGTGCAGTCCAGCGGGATCAGCACCCGCGCGACGCTGGTCACACCGCCGAGGGCGGTGCACACCGCGTCGATCGTCGGGTAGCGGGCAGCCTCGGCGGCGAACAGCTCCGGAACGTACTCGTCCAGCCACCACTCGGGCACCGCTGCCGGGTCGAACGTGAGCACGACCACCGGTCCGCTGCTCACCCGGCGGAGTTCGCGCAGGCCCGCTGCCGGGTCGCGCCACTGGTGGATGGTCACCGTCGCCATCGCCGCCTCGAACGCCCCGTCGGGGAAGGGCAGGTTCTCCGCGGTCGCGTCCACCACCGGCGCCGAGCCGTGCGGACGCTGCGCGCGCATCTGCGCGGACGGCTCGACGGCCACGACGTCGCGATCGGCGGGCTCGTAGGATCCCGCGCCCGCCCCGACGTTCACCACCGTCCTGGCGTCGCCGAGAGCGGCGTGCACGAGGGCCGCGATCCGCGGGTCGGGCCGACGCCGACCCGCATACCCGACGCCGGTCGCCTCGTAGTCGACGTCACCGGCGGGAGTCGTCCTCTGCTCGGGTACGGTCATGCGGCCACCCGCTCCCACACGGAGATCCGTCCGGTGTCGTCGTTCGACGGCGGCGTCCGGTCCCAGTCCGCCCAGCGGTGTCGCAGCCGCAGTCCTGCCTGCCGGGCCATCAGGTCCATCTCCCCGAACCACGCGTAGCGGTGCACGGAGGCGAACACACGTCCCTGCCCCGGCCGGTAGTGGTGGGACGTCAGACGCTGGGTGACCAGGTCGTAGGTGTCGAAGCCGAGGTGCTCTCCGTCCACCTCGAACGGCACGGCGACCGCCCCCGGTGGCAGCAGCCGCAGCTCCGGCTCGCCCTGTTCGACGACGAAGCACCCGCCCGGTGCGAGGTGCGCGGCCGCGTTGGCGAAGCAGGCGACCTGTTCGTCCTGCTCGATCAGGTTCGACAGCGTGTTGAACACCAGGTAGACGAGCCCGAACCGGCCCGGCACCCGCGCGGACGCCATGTCGCCCACCACGACGGGGACGTCCTCGCCGCCGGGCTTCGCGCGCAGCCGGGCGATCATGTCCTCGCTGAGCTCGATGCCGCTCACCGGGACGCCCCGCGCGGCGAGGGGGAGCGCCACCCGGCCCGTCCCGATCGCGAACTCGAGCGCAGGGTCGCCGTCGGCGAGGTCGACCAGGACGTCCAGCATCGGCGCCAGCGCCTCGGGCGTGGAGACGTCCGCGCAGTCCGCGTCGTACCGTTCGGCGACCTCACCGGTGAAGATGTTCTGCACGCGCCCAGCCCACCACGACGGGCCGTGCCGGACAACCCTGTCCGTGGGGCCTAGTTGTCGAGGGTCTCGAGCTCCTCCGCGAACGTCGGGACGCCCACGGGCGCTCGCCCGGCGGCCAGCCGGATCAGCACCACGCCGGCCACGATCAGCGCGCCGCCGGCCAGCTGCATGGTGGTGGGCACCTCACCGAGCAGGACGGCGGCGATCAGCGCGGCGAACAGCACCTCGGAGAGGCTGACGAAGCTCGACAGCCGTTCACCCATCAACGCGATGCCGGCCACGCCCAGTGCGTACGCGAGCACGGTGGCGGCCAGCACCACCACCGAAAGGGGCACCCACCACGGCACGGACGCACCCATCAGCTGCACGTCCACCAGCGGTGCGGAGTAGGGGAGGGCGCCGACCAGGATCGCCAGGCCCAGCACGGCCGCGCCGACAGGGAGGCCGAACGCGGGCAGCGCCAGCGGGTGCAGCAGGGACGGACGCGCGCCGAGCGCGAAGTAGGCGGCGGCCCCGACCATCGCGCACAGCCCGAACAGCACGCCGAGCGGGTCGAGTCGCGCCCCGGTGAGGTCGAGGACGCAGAGCAGGCCGAGCACGCTGGTCGCCGTCCCCGCCAACACCAGCCGGGAAGGGGCGTGCCGCGTCCGCACCCACGCCAGCAGGACCAGCGCGACCGGGGCGAGGTACTCCAGCAGCAGCGCCACCCCGACGCTGAGCCGGGAGACGGCGGCGAAGTACATCAGCTGGGCCAGCGCGACGGCCAGCGCGCCGAAGCCGACCACGGTGCGCCATTCGGTGAGCACCACGCGCAGGCGTCCGCGCATCACCCACAGGCCGACCGGCAGCAGCAGGACGGCGGCGACGCACACCCGCCAGAACACCGCCGCGCCCGGCGTCCAGCCCGCGTTCATCAGGGGACGGGCGAAGGTGCCGGACGTGGCGAAGGCCAGGGAGGCGACCAACCCGAGCCCGATGCCGAGGCCGATCCGGCGGGTATCGTGGGGCGTTGTCGCGGGCTGGTCGGCTGAACTCACCCGGCCCACTCTGCCAAAGCTGTGAGATTTGGCATCGCAGCGCCCAGCATGAAAGAATCGACAGGTTGCTCCGAAGGGGACGCCAGTTCTGGCGGCCCCCCGGCAAGTCTGGCGCTGACGTGCCGGGCCCTACCACGACCCATCAAAGATCGGTCATGTGCGGCCCAGACGTGGTTCGACACGCCCGACCCCGGGGGTCGGAGGGACACGCTTCTCCGGAAGATGCACCGGGGGAGGAAGACGAGAAGAAGGACGAACCAGTGGCGGGACAGAAGATCCGGATCCGACTCCGGGCCTACGACCACGAGGTCATTGACTCCTCGGCGAAGAAGATCGTCGACACCGTGACCCGTACCGGCGCCAAGGTGGCGGGGCCCGTGCCCCTGCCCACCGAGAAGAACGTGTTCTGTGTGATCCGTTCGCCGCACAAGTACAAGGACAGCCGCGAGCACTTCGAGATGCGCACCCACAAGCGGCTCATCGACATCCTCGACCCCACGCCGAAGACCGTCGACTCGCTGATGCGGCTCGACCTGCCGGCGGGCGTCGACATCGAGATCAAGCTTCCGTGAGGTCAGACGAGATGAGCGAAACCAACGTGAAGGGCCTGCTGGGCACCAAGCTCGGCATGACCCAGGTCTGGGACGAGAACAACCGTGTCGTCCCCGTGACCGTGATCCAGGCCGGTCCCTGCGTGGTGACCCAGGTCCGCACGCCCGACGTCGACGGCTACTCCGCCGTCCAGCTGGGCTTCGGTGCGGTCAAGGCCAAGAGCGTCACCAAGCCGGCCGCCGGCCACTTCGAGAGGGCAGGGGTCACGCCCCGCAAGCACCTCGTCGAGCTGCGCACCGCGGACGCGAGCACCTACACCCTCGGCCAGGAGCTGACCGCCGAGACCTTCGCCCAGGCGGAGATCGTCGACGTGACCGGCGTCACCAAGGGCAAGGGCACCGCGGGCGTCATGAAGCGCCACGGCTTCGGCGGCCTGCGCGCCACCCACGGCGTGCACCGCAAGCACCGTTCGCCGGGCTCCATCGGCGCCTGCGCCACCCCGGGCCACGTCTTCAAGGGCACCCGGATGGCCGGCCGGATGGGTGTCGAGAAGGTGACCGTGCAGAACCTCACCATCCACGCCGTCGACGCAGAGCGCGGGCTGATCCTGGTCAAGGGCTCCGTGCCCGGCCCCAAGGGTGCCCTCGTCGTGCTGCGCACGGCGGCCAAGAAGGGAGCTCAGGCATGAGCGAGACCCGCACCGTGAACGTGCTCGGCACGAAGTCGGCCAAGGCCGAGCTGCCGGGCGAGCTGTTCGACGTCCAGACCAACGTGCCGCTGATCCACCAGGTCGTGGTGGCCCAGCAGGCCGCTGCCCGCCAGGGCACGCACGCCACCAAGACCCGGGGCGACGTCTCCGGCGGTGGCGCCAAGCCGTGGCGCCAGAAGGGCACCGGCCGCGCCCGCCAGGGTTCGCGCCGCGCCCCGCAGTGGACCGGCGGTGGCGTCGTGCACGGCCCGCAGCCGCGCAGCTACGCCCAGCGGACGCCCAAGAAGATGATCGCCGCCGCCCTGCGCGGTGCGCTGTCCGACCGGGCCCGCGAGGGACGCATCCACGTGGTCGAGGGCATCGTCACCGGCGAGACCCCGTCCACGAAGGCCGCCCTGAAGGCGCTCGCCGAGATCGGCGGCAGCAAGCTCCTGGTCGTGCTCGACCGGGACGAGGACGTGGCGTGGCTGAGCCTGCGCAACGTCGCGACCGTCCACGCGATCGCCGTCGACCAGCTGAACGCCTACGACGTGCTGGTGGCCGACGACGTGGTGTTCACCACCGCCGCGCTCGCCAGCTTCGTGGCCGGGCCGGTCAAGGGCAAGGTCACCGTCGTGGCCGCCGAGAACGAGGAGGCTGCCAAGTGAGCGACCTGAAGATCCGCGACCACCGCGACATCCTCCTGGCCCCCGTGGTCAGCGAGAAGAGCTACGGGCTGCTGGACGAGAACAAGTACACGTTCCTCGTCTCCCCGAGCGCGAACAAGACCGAGATCAAGATCGCGGTCGAGGCCGTCTTCGGCGTCACGGTGACCGGCGTGAACACCAGCAACCGCCAGGGCAAGCGCAAGCGCACCCGGGCCGGCTGGGGCAAGCGCCCCGACACCAAGCGCGCCGTGGTGAGTGTGGCCGAGGGCCAGCGCATCGACATCTTCTCCGGGCCGCTGGCCTGAGCCGAGATAGGAATACGAACTCATGGGTATCCGTAAGTACAAGCCGACCACCCCGGGCCGTCGTGGCTCGAGCGTGGCCGACTTCGTCGAACTGACTCGCTCCACGCCGGAGAAGTCGCTGGTCACGTCCAAGCCGAAGACCGGTGGCCGCAACAACTCCGGCCGGATCACGACCCGGCACATCGGTGGCGGCCACAAGCAGGCCTACCGGCTGATCGACTTCAAGCGCTACGACAAGGACGGGGTTCCGGCCAAGGTCGCGCACATCGAGTACGACCCGAACCGCACCGCCCGGATCGCGCTGCTGCACTACGCCGATGGCGAGAAGCGCTACATCATCGCCCCGAACGGCCTGAACCAGGGCGCGACGGTCGAGGCCGGCGAGGGCGCGGACATCAAGCCCGGCAACAACCTGCCGCTGCGCAACATCCCGGTCGGCACCACGGTGCACGCCGTCGAGATGCGCCCCGGTGGCGGAGCCAAGCTCGGCCGCTCGGCCGGCGCGAAGATCCAGCTGGTCGCCCGCGAGGGCAAGATGGCCACGCTGCGGCTCCCGTCCGGTGAGATGCGCCTGGTCGACGTGCGCTGCCGCGCCACGGTCGGCGAGGTCGGCAACGCCGAGCAGTCGAACATCAACTGGGGCAAGGCGGGCCGCAACCGCTGGAAGGGCGTCCGCCCGACCGTCCGCGGTGTCGCGATGAACCCGATCGACCACCCGCACGGCGGTGGCGAGGGCAAGACCTCCGGCGGCCGTCACCCGGTCAGCCCGTGGGGTAAGCCCGAGGGCCGCACCCGGGACAAGAACAAGGCGAGTTCTCGCCTGATCATCCGCCGCCGCAAGTCCGGCAAGAAGCGCTGATAGGACAGGTGAGGTAACCAATGCCACGCAGCCTGAAGAAGGGCCCCTTCGTCGACGACCACCTGGTCAAGAAGGTCGATGCCCAGAACGAGAAGGGCACCAAGCAGGTCATCAAGACCTGGTCCCGGCGCTCCATGATCACCCCGGACATGATCGGCCACACGATCGCGGTGCACGACGGCCGCAAGCACGTGCCGGTGTTCGTGTCCGAGGCCATGATCGGCCACAAGCTGGGCGAGTTCGCCCCGACCCGCACCTACCGCGGGCACATCAAGGAAGACAAGAAGTCGCGCCGCCGCTGAGGCAGCGAGAAGAGGAACTGATACTCAGATGAGCAACAAAGAGCGACCCACCCGTCGCGCCGCCCTGCTCGGGGATCGTCCTGGCTCGTACGCGATCGCGCGTCACGTCCGGATGAGCCCGATGAAGGTGCGCCGCGTCGTGGACCTGGTCCGCGGCCTGCCCGTCACCGACGCCCTCGACGTGCTCAAGTTCGCCCCGCAGGCGGCCTCCGAGCCCGTGTACAAGGTGGTCGCGTCCGCGACGGCCAACGCGGAGAACACCGAGGGCCTGCGCGCCGACGAGCTGTACGTCTCCCAGGCGTTCGTCGACGAGGGCATGACCCTGCGTCGCATCCGCCCGCGGGCGAAGGGTTCGGCCAGCCGGATCCTGAAGCGCGCGAGCCACATCACCGTCGTCGTCGAACCCAAGGCAGAGAAGGGAGCCTGAGCATGGGCCAGAAGATCAACCCCAACGGCTTCCGCCTCGGGATCACCACCGACCACAAGACGCGCTGGTACGCGGACAAGAACTACTCCGACCTGGTGGCGGAGGACGTGAAGGTCCGGCGCTACCTCGCCAAGACCCTCGAGCGGGCCGGCATCTCCTCCGTGGAGATCGAGCGCCGCAGCGAGCGGGTGACGATCTTCCTGTACGCCGCGCGTCCGGGCATCGTCATCGGCCGCAACGGGGCCGAGGCGGAGCGTGTCCGCGCCGAGCTGGAGAAGCTCACCGGCAAGCAGGTGCAGCTGAACATCCTCGAGGTGAAGAACCCCGAGACCGATGCGCAGCTCGTCGCCCAGGGCATCGCTGAGCAGCTCGGCGCCCGCGTGGCCTTCCGCCGCGCGATGCGCAAGGCGCAGCAGAGCGCGATGCGCGCCGGCGCCCTCGGCATCCGGATCCAGTGCTCCGGTCGTCTCGGCGGCGCCGAGATGAGCCGCTCGGAGTTCTACCGCGAGGGTCGCGTGCCGCTGCACACCCTCCGGGCGGACATCGACTACGGCTTCTACGAGGCGCGCACCACCTTCGGCCGGATCGGCGTGAAGGTGTGGATCTACAAGGGTGACGTCTCCGGCAACCGCGCCGAGCGCGCTGCCCAGAAGGCCGCCCGGCAGGCAGCCGGCGGTCAGCGCCGTCCGGCCCGTGGCCCGCGTCGTGATGGCGCAGGCGCCGGCCGTGGCGATCGTCCGGAGCGTGGCGGACGCCGTCGCGCCGATTCCGTTGCCGAGGGTGCCGCTGCGCCCGAGGCCGTCGAGAGCAACGCAGGAGCCTGAGCATGCTGATCCCACGTCGCGTCAAGCACCGCAAGCAGCACCACCCCAAGCGGACCGGTATGGCCAAGGGTGGCACCAAGCTCGCCTTCGGTGACTACGGCATCCAGGCCCTGGAGTCCTCGTACCTGACGAACCGTCAGATCGAGAGCGCCCGTATCGCCATGACCCGTCACATCAAGCGTGGCGGCAAGGTCTGGATCAACGTCTACCCGGACCGTCCGATGACCAAGCACCCCGCGGAGTCCCGGATGGGTTCCGGCAAGGGTTCGCCCGAGTGGTGGATCGCCAACATCAAGCCGGGTCGCGTGCTCTTCGAGCTCTCCGGTGTGGACGAGCCGGTGGCCCGCGAGGCCATGCGCCTCGCCATCCACAAGCTGCCGTTCAAGGCTCGCTTCATCAAGCGGGAAGTAGGTGACATCTGATGGCCAACACAGTGACGGCCAACGAGCTGCGCGGGCTTTCCCGTGAGGAGCTCAACGCCAAGGTGGTCGAGCTGAAGGAGGAGCTGTTCGGGCTCCGCTTCGCCGCTGCGACCGGCCAGCTGGAGTCCCACGGGCGGCTGCGCGAGGCCCGCAAGGACATCGCCCGGATCTACACCGTGATCCAGGAGCGCAACCTGGGCATCGTGCCCGACCCGGATGAGGACAAGTGAGTCAGATGAGCGAGACTGTGAACACCGAGAGCGAGAGCCGAGGCGGCGCCCGCAAGGTGCGCGAGGGCATCGTCGTGTCCGACAAGATGGACAAGACGGTCGTGGTCAAGATCGAGCAGCGCGTCAAGCACCCGCTGTACGGCAAGGTCATGACGAAGTCAGAGAAGCTCAAGGCGCACGACGAGGCCAACGAGGCCGGCGTCGGTGACCGTGTTCGGGTGATGGAGACCCGGCCGACGTCCGCGACCAAGCGGTGGCGTCTGGTCGAGGTCCTCGAAAAGGCCAAGTGACCAGGAGAGACTGACAATGATCCAGCAGGAGACGCGACTCAAGGTCGCCGACAACACCGGTGCGAAGGAACTCCTCTGCATCCGCGTGCTGGGTGGCTCCAAGCGTCGCTACGCCGGCCTGGGCGACAAGATCGTCGCCACGGTCAAGGACGCCATCCCCGGTGGCAACGTGAAGAAGGGCGAGGTCGTGAAGGCGGTCGTCGTCCGCACGGTGAAGGAGACCCGTCGTCCCGACGGCTCCTACATCAAGTTCGACGAGAACGCCGCCGTGATCCTGAAGAACGACGGGGAGCCCCGCGGCACCCGCATCTTCGGTCCGGTCGGCCGTGAGCTGCGCGAGAAGAAGTACATGCGAATCATCTCGCTCGCGCCGGAGGTGTTGTGAGCATGCATGTGAAGAAGGGTGACCGCGTCAAGGTCATCGCCGGGAAGGACAAGGGCCGCATCGGGGAGATCATCTCCGTCGACCCGCAGGCCGGCCGGGTGATCGTCCAGGGCGTGAACCTCGTGAAGAAGCACAAGCGCGAGACCCAGAACAACCAGACCAGGCAGAACAACGCTGCCGGGATCATCACCACCGAGGCCCCGATCGACGCGTCCAACGTGCAGTTGGTCGTGAAGGTCGACGGCAAGGACGTGGTGACCCGGGTCGGGTACGAGCGCCAGGAGGTGACCAAGCGTCGCGCGGACGGGACCGAGTACTCGGCCGAGCGCAGCGTCCGGGTCGCCCGCAAGACCGGGAAGGAAATCTGATGGCCGCCACTGCGACCGAGACGAAGAGCCTGCCGCGGCTGAAGGAGAAGTACCGCTCCGAGATCGCCCCGGCGCTCAACAAGGAGTTCTCCTACGACAACGTCATGCAGATCCCCGGTCTGGTGAAGATCGTGGTGAACATGGGCGTCGGCGAGGCGGCCCGTGACTCGAAGGTGATCGACGCCGCCGTGCGCGACCTCACCGCGATCACCGGCCAGAAGCCGACCGTGACGAAGGCCCGCAAGTCGATCGCGCAGTTCAAGCTGCGCGAGGGCATGCCGATCGGCTGCCACGTGACCCTGCGCGGTGACCGGATGTGGGAGTTCGCCGACCGGCTGCTCACCCTGGCGCTGCCCCGGATCCGTGACTTCCGCGGCCTGTCGGCCCGCCAGTTCGACGGCAAGGGCAACTACACCTTCGGCCTGACCGAACAGGTGATGTTCCACGAGATCGACCAGGACCGCATCGACAAGCTGCGGGGCATGGACATCACCTTCGTGACCACGGCCACCAACGACGACGAGGGGCGCGCGCTGCTGAAGGCGCTCGGCTTCCCGTTCAAGGCCCCGGCCGACGAGGTCGCCAAGGTCGCCAAGAAGAAGGGCCCGGCGTTCACGGGCAAGAAGAAGAGGTGAACTGACTCATGGCCAAGACCGCTCTGAAGGTGAAGCAGGCTCGCAAGCCGAAGTTCGCCGTCCGCGCCTACACCCGCTGCAGCAAGTGCGGCCGGCCCAAGGCCGTCTACCGCAAGTTCGGCCTGTGCCGGATCTGCGTGCGGGAACTCGCCCACAAGGGTGAGCTGCCCGGCGTCACCAAGTCCTCCTGGTGAGCAGTACCAGGAACCAACCCAACCCGCTGAAGGTCCACCCGATGGTGGAAACCGTGGCGAGAAAGAGGCATCACACGTCATGACCATGACCGATCCGATCGCGGACATGCTGACCCGGCTCAGGAACGCCAACCAGGCGTACCACGAGTCGACGTCCATGCCGCACAGCAAGATCAAGGTGGGGATCGCCGAGATCCTGAAGGCGCAGGGCTACATCGCCGGCTACGAGGTGGCCGAGCCCGAGGCGGGCGAGGTCGGCAAGACCCTCACCCTCACCCTCAAGTACGGGACCAACCGCGAGCGTTCGATCGCCGGCGTCCGCCGGATCTCGAAGCCCGGCCTGCGCGTCTACGCCAAGTCCACCGCGCTCCCCAAGGTCCTCGGCGGCATGGGCATCGCGATCATTTCGACCTCGCAGGGGCTGCTGACCGACCGGGAGGCCAACTCCCGCAGTGTCGGCGGCGAAGTCCTCGCCTACGTCTGGTGAGAAGAAGGAGCTGAACAGATGTCACGAATTGGCAGGCTCCCGATCGCCATTCCGGCCGGGGTCGAGGTCAACCTCGACGGTCAGACGGTGTCGGTGAAGGGGCCCAAGGGTTCCCTGCAGCACACCGTCGCGGAGCCGATCAGGGTTGCGCGCAACGACAGCGGCGAGCTGGAGGTGAGCCGTCCGGACGACGAGCGCGAGAGCCGCTCGCTGCACGGGCTCACCCGCACGCTGGTCGCGAACATGGTCACCGGTGTCACCGACGGCTATGAGAAAAAGCTCGAGATCGTGGGCGTCGGCTACCGGGTGATCTTCAAGGGCCCCGAGCAGCTGGAGTTCAACCTCGGGTTCTCCCACCCGGTCGTCGTGAACGCCCCCGCGGGCATCACGTTCTCGGTGGAGAGCAACACGCGGTTCACCGTCTACGGGATCGACAAGCAGGCAGTGGGCGAGGTCGCGGCCAACATCCGCAAGATCCGCAAGCCCGAGCCGTACAAGGGCAAGGGCGTGCGTTACGCCGGCGAGCGCGTTCGTCGCAAGGTTGGAAAGGCTGGTAAGTGATGGCTATCTCACTGTCCTCGAACAGGGGCATGGCGGACAAGGCCGCGGCGCGGCTGCGTCGGCAGGCCCGGGGCCGCAAGAAGATCGCCGGCACGACCGAGCGTCCGCGCCTGGTGGTGTTCCGGTCCAGCCGGCACATCGCGGCCCAGGTGGTCGACGACACCGCCGGTGTGACCCTCGCGTCCGCCTCGTCCCTGGAGCTTCGCGCCGAGTCCGGCGACAAGTCCGAGAAGGCGAAGGCTGTCGGCAAGCTCGTGGCCGAACGTGCGAAGAAGGCCGGCGTGGAGAACGTCGTCTTCGACCGCGCGGGCAACAAGTACCACGGACGGATCGCGGCGCTGGCTGACAGCGCCCGCGAGGCCGGTCTCGGATTCTGACGGATCGAAAGGTAAGCAAGCGATGAATGGAACCCAGCGCCGCGGTGGCGGTGCAGGTACCGGCGATCAGCAGCGTCGCGGCGGCCGTGAAGACCGTCGTGGCCGCGACCAGGCCGCCGAGAAGGAGAAGAGCAACTACCTGGAGCGGGTCGTCGCGATCAACCGCGTCGCGAAGGTCGTCCAGGGTGGTCGCCGGTTCAGCTTCACCGCGCTGGTCGTGGTGGGCGACGGCGAGGGTACGGTCGGCGTCGGCTACGGCAAGGCCAAGGAGGTGCCCGCGGCGATCGCCAAGGGTGTCGAGGAGGCCAAGAAGCACTTCTTCCGCGTGCCGCGGGTGCAGGGGACGATTCCCCACCCCGTGCAGGGCGAGAAGGCTGCCGGTGTCGTGATGCTGCGTCCGGCCTCGCCGGGTACCGGCGTGATTGCGGGCGGCTCGGCCCGGGCCGTGCTGGAGTGCGCGGGCGTGCACGACGTGCTCGCCAAGTCGCTCGGCTCGGACAACGCGATCAACGTGGTGCACGCCACGGTCGCGGCCCTGCAGAGCCTGGAGGAGCCGGAGTCGGTGGCCAAGCGCCGCGGACTCACGGTCGCCGAGGTCACCCCGGCGGCGCTCCTGCGGGCGCGTGAGGAAGGTGCGCACGCATGAGCAGGCTGAAGGTGACCCAGATCAAGTCTGGGATCGGTGGCAAGCAGAACCAGCGCGAGACCCTGCGCTCGCTGGGTCTGAAGCGCATCGGTGACGTGGTGGTGATCGAGGACCGTCCCGAACTCGTCGGCATGGTCAAGACGATCCCGCACCTCGTCGCCGTCGAGGAGGTCGAGTGACATGGCACTGAAGGTTCATCACCTGCGTCCGGCACCCGGAGCCAAGACCGACAAGACCCGCGTGGGTCGCGGTGAGGGCTCCAAGGGCAAGACCGCCGGCCGCGGCACCAAGGGCACCGGTGCACGGAAGAACACCCCGGAGAACTTCGAGGGCGGGCAGATGCCGCTGCACATGCGGCTGCCGAAGCTTCGCGGCTTCAACAACCCGTTCCGCGTGGAGTACCAGGTGGTCAACGTGGCCCGGATCGCCGAGCTGTTCCCCGAGGGCGGCGCGGTGACCCCGGCCGATCTGGTGGAGAAGGGCGCCGTCCGCGACGGCCAGCTCGTCAAGGTGCTCGGCAACGGGGAGATCTCCGTCGCCGCGCAGGTCAGCGCGCACGCGTTCTCCGCGTCCGCCAAGGCCAAGATCGAGAAGGCCGGCGGCTCCGCCACCGAGCTCTGACGAACGACGCGAGGCCCCCGGCGCTGCCGGGGGCCTCGCTGCGTCCCCGGCTGCTGTCCCCACACAAACGCTCCCGAAACTCGCAGAAGCTCCCGAAATTTCGGGAGCTTCTGCGAGTTTCGGGAGCGTTTGTGCCGACTGGCCGGAGGACGCGAGCGGTGGACGGAGTAGTTGGATGTTCAACCAGGTGTTGTCCGTTTCGCCGAAGTGTTGTCCGTTGCCGGCTGGACCTTGTGGACGGATGATCGAGGGTCGTGAACTGTCGTCCATGACCGTGAGCCGAACCCACCAACTGCTGAGCCTGGGCCAGACCAGCGCCGACCGAGTGCGCCTGGCGAGGACGGGCGAGTTGGTTCGGGTGCGTCATGGTGCGTATGCGGATGAGGCAGCCCACTCGGCACTGGACCGGCACCGCCAGCTCATCGCTGGCACCGTGCCGATCATGACAGCTGAGATGGTGCTCAGCCATGTCAGTGCGGGCATCCTTCACCAATTGCCGAGCTGGGAGTCGACCCTGGGCCAGGTGACGGTGCTCCGGCTGTCCGGCGGTCACGGCTCCCGGCGGCGCAACCTGCACGTCCGGCTCGCGCCCATCGAGGGCGTCGAGATCACTGAGATCGACGGATACCCGGTCACCAGCCTCGAGCGCACGGCGATAGACCTCGGCTGCATCCACGCGTACGAGCGAGCCGTGGCCGTCATGGACGCGGCGCTGCATCGGGAGGCCGGCTTCGAGGTGATGGTGGACACGGTGCAGGCGGCGCGGACGCGGCGTGGCGTGGCGACCGCGCGGGCGGCGCTGACGTTCGCGGACGGCCGGGCGGAAAGCGTGGGGGAGTCGATCAGCCGCGTCCGGATGGCCGCTGCCGGCTTGCCGGTTCCGCAGTTGCAGGTGAACGTCTTCGACGAGTTCGGCATCTGGCTCGCCCGGTCGGACTTCGGCTGGGAGGCGCTGGGGGTGCTGGGCGAGTTCGATGGCCAGTTGAAGTATGTCGGTACGCCCGAGCAGGTCGCCCGAACCGTGATGCGGGAAAAGGATCGGGAGGATCGGCTGCGCGAGCTCGGCTGGGTCGTCGTCCGCTGGAAGTGGGCTGATCTCGCCGATCTGAACGGGTTCCGGCGCCGGATCGAAGCCGCGATCGCGCAGGCCAACCCGTCCGCGGTCCGAGGCTCCGTCCGCCCGTCCTGACCCACCCCGGGAACAAACGCTCCCGAAACTCGTCCGCGCTACCGAAATTTCGGGAGCGCCCGCGAGTTTCGGGAGCGTTTGTGGTCGACGGGGCCGGGAGGGAGGGCCGCGCGCGGGGTGAGGGGCGGGGGGCGGTCCCGCGGACAGGCGGGTCAGGGGGTCTTGGTCGTGGCGCCTCGGCGGCGGGCTTCCCGCCGATGCGGGAAAGTCGCGCGCGGCTTGATAGAGTTCACCGGGTTGTCTGGGCGCGGTGCCGCAGCGACGCCGACGCCGACGGGGCTGCACGGGCAGCGCCTCGAAGTAAGGAGTGGGTCCTCTACATGCTCTCCGCATTCGCGAACGCACTACGGACGCCTGACCTGCGCAGGAAGATCCTGTTCACGCTGATGATCCTGGCGGTGTTCCGCCTGGGCTCGACGATCCCGACGCCCAACGTCAACATCGTGAACGTCGACTCCTGCCGGGCCCAGGCCACCAGCGGCGACACGTCGGGCCTGTACTCGATGATCCAGCTGTTCTCCGGCGGCGCGCTCCTCCAGATGGCGATCTTCGCGCTCGGCATCATGCCGTACATCACCGCCAGCATCATCCTCCAGCTGCTCACCGTGGTGATCCCGCGGCTCGAGGCGCTGAAGAAGGAGGGCGCGTCCGGCACGCAGAAGATCACCCAGTACACGCGGTACCTGACCCTGGTGCTCGCGGTGCTGCAGTCGACCGCGTACGTCACCCTCGCCGTCAACGGCCAGCTGTTCCAGGGCTGCTCGCTCGACCTGGTCTACGACAAGAGCATCTTCCCGATCATCACCATGATCATGACCATGACCGCCGGCACCGGCGTGATCATGTGGCTCGGCGAGCTGATCACCGACCGCGGCGTCGGCAACGGCATGTCCGTGATGATCTTCACCCAGATCGCCGCCCAGTTCCCCGCCTCGCTGTGGGCCATCAAGGAGAGCCACGAGGGCGCCCAGGGCTGGTTCTACTTCATCATCGTGCTGATCATCGGCCTGGCCGTCATGGCCGGCGTCATCTTCATGGAGCAGGCGCAGCGCCGGATCCCCGTCCAGTACGCCAAGCGCATGGTCGGACGCCGACTGCTCGGCGGGTCGACGACCTACATCCCGATGAAGGTCAACCAGGCTGGCGTCATCCCGGTCATCTTCGCCTCGTCGATGCTCTACCTCCCGATCCTGTACGCCCAGTTCCAGCCGGGCACGACCGACAGCCCGAACCCGGTCGCCACCTGGATCTCGACCTACCTCACCACCGGCAACATCGTGTACGAGGCGATCTTCTTCGTCCTGATCATCGCGTTCGCCTACTTCTACGTCTCGATCACCTTCGACCCGGTCGAGGTCAGCGACAACATGAAGAAGTACGGCGGCTTCATTCCCGGCGTCCGTGCGGGCAAGCCCACCGAGCGCTACCTGGCCCACGTGCTGTCCCGGCTCACCGCGCCCGGCTCGCTCTACCTTGCGATCATCGCGCTGATCCCGGCCATCGCCTTCGTCGCCCTCGGCACGGCCAACAAGTTCCCCTTCGGCGGTACATCGATCCTGATCATCGTCGGAGTCGGTCTGGACACTGTGAAGCAGATCCAGAGCCAGCTGCAGCAACGGAACTATGAAGGATTCCTGAGGTGAGACTTCTCATCATGGGCCCTCCCGGTGTGGGGAAGGGAACCCAGGCCGTGGGCATCGCCGCCCATTACGGCATTCCGGCCATCTCGACCGGAGACATTTTCAGAACCAACGTGAAGAACCAGACGCCCCTCGGTCAGGAGGTGTCCCGGATCATGGCCGATGGCGGCTACGTCCCCGACACCATCACCAACGCGATCGTCGCTGATCGCCTGACCGAAGCGGACGCGGCGCAGGGCTGGCTGCTCGACGGCTACCCCCGCACCTCCGGCCAGGTGGACGCGCTCGACGCTGAGCTCGCCCGGACCGGGCAGGGGCTGGACGCGGTCATCTCCCTCGTCGCGGACACCGACGTCCTCGTCGGGCGGTTGCTCAAGCGTGCGGAGCTCGAGGGCCGCGACGACGACAACGCCGACACGATCCGCCACCGCATGGAGATCTACACCGAGGCGACCGACCCGCTGCTGGCGACCTACCGCAGCCGTGACCTGCTGGTCGAGGTGGACGGCATCGGCGCCGTCGACGAGGTCGCGGGCCGGATCACCACCGCGCTCGACGCGAAGCTCGCCTGAGCCGCACGGCTCGCAGGGACCAGGCAGGTTCGACGATGGCGCGACGCTCCTCGATCGAGGTGAAGAGCCCCGAGCAGATCCTGAAGATGCGGGCCGCCGGACTGGTGGTGGGACGCACGCTGCAGACGGTCAAGGAGGCCGCTCGCCCGGGCATCACCACCGCGGACCTCGATGCGGTCGCGCGTGAGTGCATCGCCCGCGCCGGCGCGGTCTCGTCGTTCCTCGGCTACGGAGGCGGCTTCGGGCTGCCGCCGTTCCCCGCGGTGACCTGCATCTCGGTGAACTCCGCGGTCGTCCACGGCATCCCTGGCGACCACGTCCTCGCCGATGGCGACCTGGTCAGCGTCGACTTCGGGGTCTCCCTGGCCGGCTGGCACGGCGACTCCGCGATCACGTTCGCCGTCGGCACGCCGTCCCCGGAGGCCGAGGCGCTCAGTGAGGTCACCCGGCAGGCGATGTGGGACGGGGTCGCGGCGGCCCGGATCGGCGGCCGGATCGGCGACATCTCGCACGCGGTCGAGTCGTCCGTCCGTTCGCACGGGCGGCGGTACGGCATCGTCTCGGAGTACACCGGTCACGGCATCGGGACGGCCATGCACCAGGACCCCGACGTGCCCAACATCGGCCGGCGGGGACGCGGGGAGCTGCTCACCAAGGGCGTCTGCCTCGCCATCGAGCCGATGGTGACGGCGGGCTCCGCCGCCACGGCCACGCTCGACGACGAGTGGACGGTGGTGACCAGGGACGGCTCGCTCGCCAGCCACTGGGAGCACACGGTCGCCCTGACCGGGACCGGCCTGTGGGTGCTCACCGCCGAGGACGGCGGCGAGGCCGAACTCACCGCCCGCGGGGCGAGGTTCGGACCCCTGGGCGACTGATGGCGCCCCGGATCGTCCTCGTCGGCCTCGGTGCCCTCGGTGCGGGCTACGCCAGCCGGCTGCTCGACGCGGGATGCGACCTGCGCGTCCTCGTCGACCCCGGACGTGCCGCCCGGTACGCGGAGCGTCCCACCATCGTGAACGGCAGGCCGTACGACTTCCCGCTCTCGACCGGCGCCGACGGTCCGGCCGACCTGGCCGTCGTCGCGGTCAAGCGGGCGGCGCTGGACGAGGCGATCGCGCTGCTCCGTCCCTGCGTCGACGAGCGGACGGTGATCCTGAGCCTGCTGAACGGGATCGACAGCGAAGAGGTGCTCGCACGGGCGTTCCCCGCCGCCACCGTCCTGCTGGCCGTGAGCGTGGGGATCGACGCGGTGCGCGACGGTCGCGACGTCCGATTCACCTCGCTGGGCCGGATCCTGGTCGGCGAGCCGGCCAACCCGGGACCCGCCGCGGACCGGGTTGCCACGGTGGCAGCACTGCTCACCGGCGCCGGCATCGAGTGCGCGGTGCCCGCCGACATGGTCCGCGAGCTGTGGTGGAAGTGGCTGATCAACGTGGGGGTGAACCAGGTCTCCGCGCTGAGCCGGGCGCCCTACCGCGTGCTCCAGGATCGCGACAACCCCGCGCGGGAGGTGATGGTCGCCGCCCAGCGTGAGGTGATCGCCGTGGCGAACGCCCGCGGGGTCGCGCTCGACGAGCACGACATCGTCCGCTGGCTGGCGGTGCTCGACGGCCTCGGACCGGACAACTACACCTCGATGGCACAGGACGCGCTCGCGGGGCGCCCGACGGAGGTGGACGGCTTCGGCGGCACGGTGGTCACGCTCGGCCGCGAGCTCGGCGTCCCCGTGCCGGTGAACACGGTCCTGTACGGGCTCCTGAAGGGCGCCGAGGCGGCGAGCCCTCCCCGGTGAGGCCGGACGGTACCCTCTTCCGGTGACCAGCACAGCGAAGCGGCGGCTCCTCGCCGGCCTGATCGACCTCGGCCTGATGCTGGCGTGGGCACTACTGGCCGGGGCGGTCATCCTCTCCCTCGCCGCGGCGGGGAGCCTGGGCGGCATCGGTCTGCTCGGGGTGAACGTGGTCGGTATCGCCGCAGTGGTGCTTCCGGTGACGGTCGGCCTCACCGCGCTCGAGGCAGGACGCTACGAGGCCACCCCGGGGAAGCTGAAGTTCGGGCTGCGTGTCCGCCACGACCCCGGCGGCGAGCGGGTCGGGTGGGGACGCTCCTTCGTCCGCAACCTGCTCAAGCTCGGCCTGCCGTGGACGCTGCTCCACCTCGCCGTCGTCTCCGCCGCCATCGGCGGGGGACCGGCGGCCTGGGCGGGGCTCGTCCTCGGCGTCGCTGTGGCTGCCGGCTACGTCGTCTCCCTCATCCGGGGCGACGGACGCACGGTCTACGACCACCTCGCCGGCACGATGGTGATCAGCACCGAGCCGGGCCGCCGGTTCGCCGCCGACTGAGGCCACGCGGCCGTCCCCGCGCCGCACCTGTAGACTCCACCGGTGAGTGAGCCTTCCCTCGACCCCGTCCCGCCGCGCTTCGACGACCTCGGCCTCGACCCCCGTCTGCTCCGCGCGGTGCGCGAACTCGGGTACGAGACGCCGACCGCGATCCAGGCCGCAACGATTCCGCCCCTGCTCGCCGGCTACGACGTGGTCGGCCGCGCGCAGACCGGCACCGGCAAGACGGCGGCCTTCGCGCTCCCCGTCCTGAACGGCCTCACCCACGCCCAGAAGCAGCCCGAGGCGCTGGTCCTGTGCCCCACCCGCGAGCTGGCCCTGCAGGTCTGCGAGGCGTTCGCCAGCTACAGCACCCACCTGCCCGGCGTGCACGTGCTGCCGGTGTACGGCGGCCAGGGGTACGGCGTGCAGCTGAGCGCGCTGCGTCGTGGCGTCCAGGTCGTGGTGGGGACGCCCGGACGCGTGATCGACCACCTGGAGAAGGGCACCCTCGACCTGACCCGGCTGCGGTTCCTCGTCCTCGACGAGGCCGACGAGATGCTGAAGATGGGCTTCGCGGAGGACGTCGAGACCATCCTGGCCGACACCCCCGGCGACAAGCAGGTGGCGCTCTTCTCCGCGACCATGCCCGCGCCGATCCGCAAGATCGCCAAGAAGTACCTCACCGAGCCGGTGGAGGTGCACATCAAGACCTCCACCACGACCGTCGTCACCACCAGGCAGCGCTACCTGAAGGTGCCGCACTCGAAGAAGCTGGACGCCCTCACCCGCATCCTCGAGACCGAGAACTTCGAGGCGATGATCATCTTCGCCCGCACCAAGCAGGAGACCGAGCAGCTCGCCGAGCGGCTGCGGGCGCGCGGGTTCTCCGCCGTCGCGCTCAACGGTGACGTCGCCCAGGCCCAGCGCGAGCGGACGATCAACCAGCTCAAGGACGGCCGCCTCGACATCCTCGTCGCCACGGACGTGGCCGCACGCGGCCTCGACGTCGACCGGATCAGCCACGTCGTGAACTACGACATCCCCACCGACACCGAGTCCTACGTGCACCGGATCGGACGCACCGGGCGGGCCGGCCGGTCCGGGGACGCGATCTCGTTCGTCACGCCCAAGGAGTTCCGGCTGCTGCACGCCATCGAGAAGGCGACCCGGCAGGAGGTCTCCCCGATGCCGCTGCCGACCATCGACGACGTGAACAGCACCCGCCTGGGCAAGTTCGACGACGCGATCACCGCGGCGCTGGAGTCGGAGACGGTCGACTTCTTCCGGGACGTCGTCACCCACTACGTGCGTGAGCACGACGTGCCGGAGCTGGACGTGGCCGCCGCGCTCGCCGTCGTCCTGCAGGGCGACGTGCCGCTGCTGCTGGAGGAGAGCGCGGAGGCGCCCGCCGACGACCGCGACGCCAGGGGTGCGAGGGCCGACCGCGGGGAGCGCGGCGACCGTCGCGAGCGCGAGCCCCGGCCGCGCGGCCCCCGCGACTTCGCCACCTACCGGATCAACGTGGGACGTCGGCACCGCGTGCAGCCCCGCCAGATCGTGGGCGCGCTCGCGAACGAGGGTGGTCTGGGCAGGGACGACTTCGGGCACATCGACATCCGGATCGACCACTCGCTGGTCGAGCTGCCCGCGCAACTGCCCCCGGGCGCCTGGGACGCGCTGGCCGACACCCGGATCTCGGGGAAGCTGATCGAGCTGTCCCGGGTGGGGGCCGACCGCGGCGGCAAGAAGCCGCGCCGGCGCAGCTGACCGGTCGGTCTTCGCGACGTGGTTCGACAACGACGGCACGATCGGAACCGTCCCCATCGTGCCGGGCTGTGATCGGGTGGTCGTGGGGCGGTTTCGACACGGCCCTGAAACACAGGGGGATTCCGCCCGTTACACGCCCCGCCTAACCTGACCATCGTGAGCCTGCTGTTTCGCGATTACGCCGGCACCCCGAAGGCCTTCGACGAGGTGGTGGGTGCCGAGGGCGTGCGGGTGGCCTACGGATCGGTGCTCCGGCAGCTGGCGAAGCTGGACTCCGACGAGGTCCGCGCCCGTGCCGAGTACCTCAAGTCGACCTATCTGGACCAGGGCGTCACCTTCGACATCGGTGGCGAGGAGCGTCCGTTCCCCCTCGACATCGTCCCCCGCGTGCTGCTGGCCGACGAGTGGGCCGAGGTGGAGGAGGGCGTCGCGCAGCGCGTCCGAGCCCTCGAGGCGTTCCTCTCCGACGTCTACGGCGAGGGCAGGGTGTTCCGGGACCGGGTGATCCCGCGCCGCGTCGTGGTCACCTCGCCGCACTACCACCGGGTGATGGCCGGCGTGCGGATGCCCAACGGGGTCCGGTGCCACGTGGCCGGCATCGACCTCGTCCGCGACGAGGTCGGACGCTTCCGCGTGCTCGAGGACAACGTCCGGGTGCCGTCCGGGGTGTCGTACGTCATGACCAACCGCAGGGCGATGTTCTCCGCGCTGCCCGAGGTGACCTCGCGGCACCGGATCCGCCCGGTGGAGGGCTACCCCCTGCACCTGCTGGCCGCGCTGCGGGCGGCCGCGCCGAGCGGCGTCAGCGACCCGACCGTCGTCGTGCTCACCCCCGGCGTGTACAACTCCGCGTACTTCGAGCATGCGCTGCTGGCCCGGATGATGGGCGTCGAGCTGGTCGAGGGCCGCGACCTCGTCTGCCACAACGGACGCGTCTCGATCCGCACCACCCAGGGCCTCAAGCCCGTCCACGTGATCTACCGCCGCGTCGACGACGAGTTCCTCGACCCGGCCCAGTTCAAGTCGGACTCGATGCTCGGCTGCGCGGGCCTGGTCACCGCGGCGCGGGCGGGCAATGTGACGATCGCCAACGCGATCGGCAACGGGGTGGCAGACGACAAGCTCGTCTACACCTACATCCCGGACCTGATCCGCTACTACCTCCACGAGGAGCCGAAGCTCGCCAGCGTCGACACCTGGCGGATGGAGGAGCCGTCGCACCGCGAGGAGGTGATGGACCGGCTCGCCGAGCTCGTCCTCAAGCCCGTGGACGGGTCGGGCGGCAAGGGGATCGTGATCGGCCCGAGGGCCAACGCCCGGCAGCTGGACGCCCTGCGCGCCCGGATCCTGAAGGACCCGCGCGGCTGGATCGCCCAGCCGGTGGTGCAGCTGTCCACGGTGCCGACGATGATCGAGGGGAAGATGGCGCCCCGCCACGTCGACCTGCGCCCGTTCGCCGTCAACTCCGGTGACGACGTCTACGTGCTGCCGGGCGGGCTGACCCGGGTCGCCCTGCCCGAGGGCGAGCTGATCGTGAACTCCAGCCAGGGCGGCGGGTCCAAGGACACCTGGGTGCTGGCCCGGGACGGCGTCCGCGGGACGCGGCGCCGGCGGCGTCCGCGCGAGGCCGTCTCCAGCGTCCCGCAGGCCGACCTCGGCGAGGAGAAGGTGCAGCAGCAGCAGGCCCAGCAACAGCAGCAGGCGAGGATCGGCGGTGCGGCGTGCTGAGCCGGATCGCCGAGTCCCTGTTCTGGATCGGTCGCTACCTGGAGCGGGCCGAGGACACCACCCGGATCGTCGAGGTGCACCTGCAGCTGCTGCTCGACGACCCGACCGTTGACCAGGACGACGCCGCCCTGAACCTGCTCGCCGTGATGGGCGCCCCGGAGGGGGAGACCGCCGACACGAACGAGGTGTTCCGGGTGCTCTGCTACGACCCGCTGTCGGCGTGTTCGGTGGCCGCGGCGCTCGGTGGCGCCCGCGAGGCGGCCCGGAGGGCGCGCGAGACCGTCTCGATCGAGATGTGGGAGGCCATCAACACCACCTGGAATTCGGTGAAGGGCGGCCGGTTGCAGCGGATGCGTCCCGCCTCGGCGTTCCGGCTCGTCCGAGAGCGGTGCGCGGTCATCTCCGGCACCGCCGACCAGACGATGAGCCACGACGAGGGCTGGCACTTCCTGACCCTGGGCCGCAGCCTGGAGCGGGTCGACATGACCGCGCGGCTGATCTCCAACGCCCACGTGACCGGCGGCCAGAGCGCGTGGAGCAACGTGCTGCGTGGCTGCGGCGCCCACCACGCCTTCGTCCGCACCTACGGGGGCGTGACGACCGACAAGGACGCGGCGGAGTTCCTGCTGCTCGACCGGCTGTTCCCGCGCTCTGTCGTGCACAACCTCGCCGCGGCGGAGGCCGCGCTCGCCGACCTGGACTTCGCCGGCGGCCGCAGGGTGGGCTTCGACGACGAGGCGCGCCGCCTGCTCGGCACCGCGCGCGCGGCGCTGGAGTACCGGGCGCCGGGCCGCATCCTCGAGGACCTGCCGCACCGGATGACCGACCTGCAGCGGATCTGCAACCAGGTCAGCGAGACGGTCACGCAGCGGTACTTCAGCGGCGCGACCGCCGCCACCTGGAGCGGAGGCATCTGATGGGACGGCAACTGCGGATCGTCCACCACACCGGCTACCGGTACGACGGCATGGTCAGTGCCTCCCACAACGAGGTGCGGATGACCCCGCGCGCGACCAGGGAGCAGTACGTGCTGGCCACCCGCCTGGACATCTCGCCGATGGCGTGGTCGCACTCCTTCGTCGACTACTGGGGTACCCCGGTCACCGCGTTCGAGATCGCCGAGCCGCACAGCAGGATGGACGTCGTGGCGACGTCCACCGTCGATGTCGGCGACCGGCTCGCCGTCGGACCGGGGGTGAGCTGGGAGGCCCTGGCCGACCCGGCGCTGTGCGACCAGCAGGTGGAGTTCCTCGCCCCGTCCGAGCACGTCGAGCCGCCGGCGGAGCTGCGCCGGTTCGCCGCGGAGGCCGCGAAGTCCGCCGACCGGCCGGTCGAGGCCGTCCGGGAGATCATCGAGCGGATCCGCGACCGGGTCGCCTACGTGCCCGGGTCGACAGAGGTGAGTACGACGGCCACCGCCGTCTGGGAGGCGCGGGCCGGCGTCTGCCAGGACCTCGTCCACCTCGCCCTCGGCGCCTTGCGTGGCGTCGGGATCCCGACCCGCTACGTCTCCGGCTACGTGATGCCGAACGCCGCCCCGGTCGTCGGTGAGGCGCGGACGGGGGAGTCCCACGCCTGGTTGCAGTACTGGGACGGGGCGTGGGTCGGCCTCGACCCGACGAATGACACCGCACCGGGCGACTTCCACGTCGAGGTCGGGGTCGGCAGGGACTACTTCGACGTCACCCCGCTCAAGGGCGTGTACTCCGGTTCGCAGTCCTCCGACCTGTTCGTCGAGGTGGAGATCACCGTCCTCGCCTGACGCCGTCGCGCCGCTGCCGTCAGCGGCGCCGGGGGAGCGGCCCCGGCCGGTACTCCTTGTTGGTGGGACGCATGTCCTCGCCGGTCAGTTCGGCGTGGACGCGGTAGGCGGCCAGCGCCCCGGTCAGCAGCTGTGCCCAGGCGTCGGTCCCGCCCGGTGACCACGCCGAAGCGACGATCACTCCCGGTTTCGCGGGCTGCAGCCGCGGCAGGTCGAGCAGCGTGCGCCACGACGTCCACAGGGGCCCGCCGCCCGGTGCCCGCTGGAGTCGTTGGGCCGTGCGCAGGTCGGGCCGCTCGCGGGTCAGGTCGGCGTGGGTGAACGGGTCGACCGCGCTGACCACGGTCTCGGCGACCAGGTCCCCGGCCGTCGTGGTCAGGCGGTGGCCACCGTGGGGGTCGACCCGGATCGAGAGCACCTCGACGCCGCTGCGCACCTCCGCACCCCGCGCCCCGAGGCGCTCGACGAGCAGGCCGACCAGGGCGGCCGCCGGCTGCGGGACCCCCCGGGTGTCGACCAGCTGCCAGCGGCCGAAGACGCGCTCGACCGACAGCCGGGTCGCGTGCCAGCCGGGCAGCCGGGCCGGGTCCTGGCCCAGCCGTGCGGCCACCTCGAGCACGAGGTCGGCCAGCGGAGGGACCCGTCCGGCGAGCCGGGCGATGCTCGTCCGGGGCGCCAGCACCGCCCGGTCGGCGGCCGTCAGCCGGCCGTCGAACTCGGCCTCGAGGCCGAGCCTGCGCAGCACCTGCCACGTCCCGTCGAGCTCGTCGAGCAGGTCGCGCCACGCCGCGGCGGTGTCCTGGCCGAAGCGGGGGGCGAGCACCGCCCACTGCGCGCCCCTGTCGGTGGGCAGGGCGAGCGCCGAACCGTCGGACAGAGTGAACGACCGCGGGGGAGCGGGTACCAGCTCGAGCCCGGCCCTGCCCAGTTCGGCGTCGAGGCTGCGGCCGGTCTTCCGGAACAGGTCGCGCCACGCCGCGGGGAGGGTGAGGACGGTGCCGCCGGGCTCGGTGGCGACACCGATGCCCGTGCCCGGAACCGGGGCGTTGTCACACACGACGACCTCGTGGCCGGCCCTGGCGAGGCGGGCCGCAGCCGCGAGCCCGGCGAGACCCGCACCGACGACGACGATCAATGGGTGGCCAGCCAGGCCCGGAGCGCGGCGACGCCCTTGCGGATCTGGGCAAGGAGGAGGATGGCGAGCGCGATCGTCCCTGCGAGCAGGAGGGCGGCGAGGAGCGCGGCCTGGACGGGGTAGGCGATCGCGAGCGAGAGCACGGTGATCAGTGCGGCGTCGCCGACCAGCGACGCCCCGATGTTGCTGATCGGCTCGGGCGAGGTGTTCACGGCCAGCCGGACGCCGGCGCGCGCGGTGTGGCTGACCAGCGCGGTGACGCCGCCGAGGGCGCCCATCGTGACCGGCAGCAGGTCGCCGTTCGCCCCGGCCAGCAGGGCGCCGATCAGCGCGCCGGCGACGGGCCGGATGAAGGTGGACACCGCGTCCCAGATCGAGTCGAGGTAGGGGATCTTGTCCGCGAAGAACTCGACGACGGCCAGGACGCCCATGATCACCAGGACGTCGGTCCGCTGGAAGCCCTCGGGGATCCCCGCCACCCCGCCGAGCCTGCCGATCAGCCCGAGCAGGAAGACGGTCGCGTACGCGTTGAGGCCACTCGCCCACCCGCTGGCAAAGGTCATGGCCACCACGTCCATGCCGGAATCGTAGTCGCGGGCACCGCGCCGCCGGGGGACCAGCGCCGTGACGGGCACCCGTCACGACGCTGAGGGCCACCGTTGGGTACCGAGCGCCAGGGTTGCCGTCGAGAGCCCGTGCCTGGACGAGGGCTGTCGACGGGAAGGGTGGCTCTCGGCGATGTCGGGTGGCGGGCCCTTGACGCATTGTCAGAGCGGGTGGTTATCATGGTGCTCATTCGAACGAACGTTCGATAACGCGGGCAGGGGAAGCCCGCGCACCGGGAGACGGGCGACCGTCCCGGAACGGCCCCGGCGCCGACGTCCCCGCCGTCGTGGGAGTGGACTCGACCCCCGCTTCCCACGTCGTGCGGGCCGCGTCCACGCCGGGGCCGGGCATTCCCGGGGTACCGCAGGAGGGCGGCCGACATGGGTGGTGACGAGGTGCCACGGGTGGTCATGTGTGTGGACATGGACGCCTTCTACGCCTCCGTGGAGTTGCGGCGTCATCCGGAGTGGCGTGACGTGCCGATGTGGGTCGGCGGCGCGCACCGCGGGGTGGTGCTGTCGGCGAACTATCCCGCCCGTGCGTTCGGCGTCCGCGGCGGCATGTCCTCGACCAGGGCGCGCAGGCTGTGCCCCCACGCCGTGTGCGCGCCACCGGACTTCGACGCCTACACCGAGGTCAGCGCGGGGATCGTCGCCGTGCTCGAGACGTTCACGGCCAAGGTCGAGAGCGCATCGATCGACGAGGCGTACCTCGACCTCACGGGCTCGGAGCGGACCGTCGGCCCCGCCGCGCTCCTGGGGGAGCGGATCCGTGCGATCGTCCACGACGAGCAGGGCATCTGCTGCTCGGTCGGGATCGGGCCGAACAAGCTCGTCGCCAAGATGGCCTGCAACGCGGCCAAGCCGGACGGGCTGCGCGAGGTCGCCCCTGCCGATGTGGTCGCGTTCCTGCACCCGCAGCCGGTGGGGAACCTGGTCGGGGTCGGTGAGAGCACGGGGGCCCGGCTCGGACCACTGGGGGTGGTGACCGTGGGTGACCTGGCCGCGCTCCCGCGCAGTGCCGTGCAGGCCGCGTTCGGGCTCCGGGCCGGCGCACTCCTGCACGACCTGGCCTGGGGGCGCGACCACAGCAGGGTGGTCGCCCGTCCCGGCGAACGCGGGGTCGGCTGCCAGGAGACCTTCGGCCGCGACCTCCTCGACGACGAGCGCGTCCACGCCGAACTGCTCCGGGTCGTGGTCAAGGTCACGTCCCGCATGCGCGCCGCCGGGGTACTCGGACGGACGGTCACGCTCACGCTGCGGTACGCGGACTTCCGGACGGTGTCGAAGGCGCTGACACTGCCCGCGCCGACCGACCTGACCGACGAGGTCTACGACGTCGCCCGCCACCTTTACGCAATACTGCGGACGCCCCGCAGCCCGGTCCGTCGGGTCGGAATCCGGGTGACAGGGCTGGCCGACATCGGCGCCGTCTCCCTACAGCCGACCCTTGACGCCCCCGACCGCGGCTGGCGGGACGCCGAACGTGCCGCTGACAACGTGATCCGGCGGTTCGGGCCGACCGCGGTGCGCAGGGCGGTGCTGACGAGGCGCGAGCGGCCGTGACGGCGGCCCTGACGAGCACCGACAGTTCCGAAAACCCACCTGCGCGCCTAAACTGGCCGTGTCCGCACGGACAGTCCGAACAGGGGAGGCGGCCATGGCACTCTCGGAAGAGGAGCAGCGACTCCTCGACCAGATGGAGGCCGCGCTGGCGGCCGAGGATCCCAAGCTCGCCAACGCCCTGCGGGGCACCTCCCACCGGTGGCAGCGTCGGCGCGCGGTGCTCGCGGGCTTCGGGTTCGTGGTCGGTGTCTCCTGCCTGATCGGCGGCATGCAGGTGCATCCCGTGCTCAGCGTGTTCGGCTTCGTGGTGATGCTCGCCTCCTCGGTGCTCGGCGTGACGGCCTGGCAGCAGTCGGGCCTCGCAGGGGACGCGTCCGGGTCGGGCGGCAAGGCCGGCGGGGCCTCCGAGTTCATGGGCCGGATGGAGGACCGCTGGCGGCACGGTCAGGACGACGGCGGGGCCTGACCCCTCACGATCTCGACGGCCGCAACGATCGCGGCCACCACACCCGGGCGGTGGGCGGTGCCCACCGCCTCTGCATTGCCGCCGTGATCCTCTCCACCCGCTCGCGCAGCGCCCGGGGATGCCCCGGGGTCTCGGCGTACCGCACCCGCTCGACGTCCAGGGCGAGGCTGGACAGCGCGTCCCTTCCGTCCACGTCCAGCGCAGGACCGATGTCTGCGGCGACCTGACGGGTCGTCCCCTCCGGCCAGTCCTGGCCGGCGTCCCTCGCCACCGCTCGCACCTCCGCCCACGCGTACTCGGCCGCGCGCCGCGGATCGGCGGAGCCGGCCAGCCGGACCTGGCGCTGCACCGCGCGGACCAGTCGCGGGCCCGCGGCCACCGCCGCGCCGGCCACGAGAACGCCGATCAGCCACGGCAGCGGGTTGCCCGGCGCGGATCCCGGGCCGGTCGGGGTGACGGGCGCCACGGACGGCGTCGCCGTGGTGGGCGCAACGCTCGGCCGGGCGCTGGCGGTCGTCGGGGTTGCGCTCGGGGAGGCGGAGGGGCCCGCGTTCCCCACCGCGCCCGACGGGGTCGCGTCCACGGGCACCCAGCCCACGTCGCCCCCGAAGTACAGCTCGGTCCACGCGTGCATGTTGCGCGGGGTGACCTGCCAGTTCGCGCCCACCTTGCGGCCGGGGAGGAAGCCCACGACGACCCGGGAGGGGATCCCGACGACGCGGGCCATCACGGCGAGCGCGCCGGCGAACTGCTCGCAGTAGCCGATCCGGCTGCCGAGGAGGAAGTCGTCGAGGGTGCTGAGGGTCGTCCCGGGCGTGACGGCCGTGCTGTAGGTGAACGCGTCCGAGCGGAGGAACTCGGCGAGTGCGAGCGCCTTCCTCCCCGCGCCGTTGCGACCGGCGGTGACCTGCTCGGCGAGCTGCCGGACCTCGTCGGACAGGCTGTCCGGCAACTGCAGGGTGAGGCCGCCGTCCGCGGGGTCGCCGGCCAGGGTCAGGTCGGGCAGCAGTGCGCTCGCCGCAGGCAGGCGCGCGGACGTCGTCTCGTAGCTCAGCCCGCGGGTGGCCGAGGTGCGTCCGGTGCCGACCGCGACCACGGCGAGCGTCTTCGGGTCGTAGCGCCAGACGTCCGGGTCCACGTCGGCCGTCAGCGGGTACCACGGCGTGGGCAGGTACTCGCTGGCGAGGTTCCCCACGGTGATGGACGTCTCCTCCGTCGAGGTGGACGCGGCGGGGCCGTCCCTGTCGGCGGAGAGGGGGACCAGGTCGGTGGCGGTCAGGTGGAAGCCGCGGTCGTCGAAGGCCGGCAGCGCGGCGAGGCGCAGGTACTCGCCGTCCCCGTCGCTCGTGCGGTAGGTGATCACCACCTGGTCGCTGTTGGAGTTCACATTCCGGATCAGGTCGAGGCTCGGGTCGCCGAGCTGGACGGAGCCCTGGCCGCCGGAGGACTGGGCGCCCGCCGAGCGCTCCGGGATCGGCAGCGACACGACCACGGTGCCGACGAGTGCGAGCACCGTGGACAGGGTCGCCGTGGTGGCCACTCCGCGGCGCCAGCCGGCCACGGTGTCCACGTCGTTGCCGCCATCCGCGCCGGCGGAGGTCGCCGTCGCCGTCGCCAGGACCAGGGCGTAGCCGGCCGCGGGGAGGACGAACAGGAACGGGCTGGTCTCGGAGTAGATCGCCAACGTGGGGACGAGGTAGGGCAGCAGCAGGACGGGGAACGTCCACGCGGGGGCAGCCAGGCCGATCGCCAGCGTCTCGCACAGGAGGTAGACCGCCCACAGGAGCACCGCACAGAAGACGGCGAAGCCGGCGTCGTACGGCATCGGTGCGAAGGCGGTCTGGATGAACGAGTAGGTCTGTTCGAACAGCCCCAGCGGGTCGAGCACCGCAGGGATCAGGACCGGCACGACCACCGCGGGGAGGAGCTGCGCGATCCGGACGAGCGGCTCTCCCGCGTGCAGTCGGCGCACCCCGATCCCGAGGGCACAGCTCAGCCCGATCAGCAGCCCGGCGAGGACCAGGTAGCTGCGGTCCTGGGTCAGGGGCGTGAGCGGGGCGCCGGCGGTGAGCGCCGCGAGGGCGGACGCAATGCTGCGCCGGTCGCTGCCGGTCACCGGGTGCCCTCCCTGCCGAGCTGTCGCCAGGCGTCCGCGACCGGTGTGCCGGGCCCGGCGACGACGCAGGCCCAGCCGGCTTCGCGGACGGTCGCTGCCTGGGCGGCGTCGAGCTGGGCGGAACTCGCCAGCAGCACGGCCCAGCAGGTCCGGCCGGCGCGGGCCGCCTCGGCGAGCGCGCTGGCGTCCGCGGCATCGACACGGCTGAGGAGCGCCACCAGCAGCTGGCCCTCCGCGCCCCGGTTGGTCGCGGCCAGCGCGTCCCTGAGGGTGTGCGCGCGGTCCGGGGCGAGGTCGGCCAGGTGCTCGAGCACCATCGACTCCCTGCCCGTGCCCACCCGGTGGGGCGCGACGAGGTGGCCGTCCGCGCCAACGAGGCTCAGGTCGAAGCCGTCGGCCAGGAGGTGGATCGCGATGGACGCCGCCGCGGACACCGCCCACTCCAGCCGGTCGTCGTGGACGCGGGTGGAGTAGCCCCGCGACCGGTTGTCGATCACGATGGTCGCGCTCGGGTCCCACGAGCGCTCCTCGCGCCGCACCATGAGCTGCCCGGCGTGGGCGGTCGAGCGCCAGTGGATCCGCCGGACGTCGTCGCCCTGCTGGTACTCGCGGACCAGGACGTCGTCCGCGCTGCCCAGGCCCGTCCGGAGCAGGCTGGTGTCGGTCGCCAGCCCCACCCCCGACGCGCCGCGCAGGTTGGCCAGTGGTTCCACCCTCGGCGTGACCAGCAGTTCGGACTGGCCGGGGATCGTGTGCGTCGAGCGGGCGAGGCCGAGGCCGTCGGCCACCGTCCGGTCGAGGGGGCCGATCCGGTGCCGGCCGCGCCACCGGGGCCGCACCTCGTAGGTGATCGACTGCTGCCACAGGCCCAGGCCCATCGCGCTGCCGAACCAGCGGGCCTGCCCGAGCGCCTCCGGCAGCCGGTCGCGCACCCGGGCGACGCCGCCCACGCTGATGCCGCTCGGGTCGAGGACCAGGTGGACGCGCACGGGCTCGCCCACGCTCACCCGGTCGGGTCCCAGTCGGCGGGTGACGGTGAGCCCTCCGGAACCGGGCACGAGGAGGAGCCGGCTGGCCAGGGGCAGCAGGACGAGGAACAGCCCCGGCCACCAGAGGTCGCGCTGGCCGATCGCGAGCGCCGCCACGCACCACGCGACCCCGCCGCCCAGGACGGTCCAACCGCGGGCGGTCAGGTTCATGTCAGTGGCGACCCGTCGGGACGGGCACGGCCCGGACGGCGGAGCGGACCAGGTCCGCGGGGCTGTGCCCGGAGAGCACCGACGGCGTGTTCAGCAGCACGCGGTGGGCGAGCGTGGGGACGGCGAGGTCGGCGACGTCGTCGGGGATCACGTAGGGGCGTCCGTCCATCGCCGCCCTGGCCTTGGCGGCGCGGAGCAACTGGAGGCCGGCGCGCGGCGACGCGCCGAGCCGGGCCTGGGGGAGCGTGCGGGTCTGGTCGAGGATCGCGACCAGGTACTGCTTGACGGCCGGGTGTACGAAGACCTTCCGGACGGACGCGACCGCCCGCATCACCGCCTCGGCGTCCGTGGCCGGCTGCAGCGGCTCGAGCGGGTCGCCCTCCCCGTGGTGGTCGAGCATCGCGACCTCGGCGTCCGCGCTCGGGTAGCCCATCGAGATCCGCAGCAGGAACCGGTCCCGCTGGGCCTCCGGAAGGGGGTAGGTGCCCTCCATCTCGATCGGGTTCTGCGTCGCGATCACCAGGAACGGCCGCGGCAGGTCGTGGGAGGTGCCGTCGACGGACACCCTGCGTTCCTCCATGGCCTCCAGCAGCGCCGACTGCGTCTTCGGGGAGGCCCTGTTGATCTCGTCGCCGATGACGAGGTTCGCGAAGATCCCGCCCGGCTTGAAGTCGAACGAGCCCGAGGCCTGGTTGTAGACCGAGACGCCGGTGATGTCGCTGGGCAGCAGGTCCGGGGTGAACTGGACGCGGCGCACCGTGCAGTCGATGGCCCTGGCCAGCGACTTGGCCAGCATCGTCTTGCCGACGCCCGGCACGTCCTCGATCAGGAGGTGGCCCTCCGCGAGGACGGCGGTGATCGCCAGGTCCACCGCCTCCGCCTTGCCTTCGATCACGGTCGCGACGGCCCCCCGGACCGCCTGCGCCAGTGCGAGCACGTCGGCGATCTCCCGCTCCCGGTCGGCGTCCACGCTGTCCTCCCCTCCGTGCCGCCCACTCTAGGTGGCACGGTCGCGGCGCGGGAGCGGTGCGCTCATCCCCGGGGGCCGCGAAAACCCGCCGAAGGGGTGTTCAGTGGAGGAAAGTGGAGTACTGTGGCGCCAAGTGGAGGAGAGTGAAAGGGGAGTGGACCCGTGTTCCTGGGCACCTACACCCCCAAGCTCGACGAGAAAGGCCGGTTCTTCCTGCCCGCGAAGTTCCGCGAGCAGCTGGCCGGAGGACTCGTCATCACCCGCGCGCAGGAGCGGTGCCTTGCCGTCTGGCCGACCGAGGCCTTCATGGCCGAGGTGGCGAAGAGCGCGAGTGGTCCCACCACGGTCCGCGGGGTGCGGGACTACCAGCGCATGGTGGCCTCGGGCGCCTCGGACGAACTGCCGGACAGCCAGGGACGGGTCACCGTCCCGCCGCCGCTGAGGGCCTACGCGGGCCTCGGCAAGGAGATCGTCGTGATCGGGGCCTTCAACCGCCTCGAGGTGTGGGACGCGACCACCTGGGCGGACTACCAGGCAGCGCAGGAGGAGGCCTTCGCGGGCCTCGACGAGGGAACACCCGCCGTGGGCTGAACGCTCCCGGCACCGGCTCGTGCGGTTGCGGCTCCCGTCCGCGTCGCCGGTCCCTGGCGCACCTTCCCCGGTGCCAGGAACCGAGCAACGCGGACGGGGACCACGGCGCACGAGCCGCACGGTTCAAGGGATGACGGGCGGACGAGGGTCGAGCATGGGATCTGCGGGCAGGAGCACCGGGGCCACCCACGTGCCCGTGCTGGCGGGGCGCATCGTCGAGTTGCTCACCCCGGCGCTGGCCGCCCCCGGCTCCACCTACGTCGACGGCACACTCGGGCTCGGCGGCCACGCCGCGCTGGTCCTGGATGCCTGCCCGAACGCGCAGCTGGTCGGGATCGACCGAGATCCGGCGGCCCTGGCGATCGCGGGCGAGCGCCTGGCCCGGTTCGGCGACCGCGTGCGGCTGTTCCACGCCATCTACCACGAGCTCCCGGAGGTCCTCGCCGAGGCGGGACTGCGGTCCGTGCAGGCGATCTGCCTCGACCTCGGCCTGTCCTCCCTCCAGATCGACGAGCGCGAGCGCGGCTTCGCCTACGCGGTGGACGCGCCCCTGGACATGCGGATGGATCCGGGCGCCGGCCTCACCGCAGCGACCATCGTGAACAGCTGGTCAGCCGCGGAGATCGCCCGCGTGCTCAGGACGTACGGCGAGGAGCGGAACGCCCGCCGGATCGCCGACCGCATCGTCGCGGCCCGCGCGCAGGAGCCGTTCACGACCTCGGCCCGGCTCGTGCAGGTGATCGCGGACGCGCTGCCCGCCGCCGTGCGCAACACCGGCGGCCACCCGGCCAAGCGCACGTTCCAGGCCCTCCGGATCGTCGTGAACGAGGAGCTGGAGTCACTGAGCGGCGTCCTTCCTGCTGCCCTCGACGCGCTCGCCTCCGGCGGCAGGCTGGCAGTGCTGGCGTACCACTCCGGGGAGGACCGGCTGGTCAAGCAGGCCTTCGCCGCCGCGTCCACCGACCACGTGCCCGTCGGCGTACCCGCCGTGCCGGACGCCTACCGCGCCCAGTTCTCCCTGCTCACCCGCGGCGCCGAACGTCCCGACGCCGCAGAGGTCGCGGCCAATCCGAGGTCCGCCTCGGCGCGACTGCGCGTGATCAGCCGCAACCAGAGTTCTCCTCCACCGGACCTGCCCGCACAACCCCGTGAGGACCGCCCATGACCGCACAGCTGGCGCCCAGACCGGAACGTGGCGCACCCGACACCGGGGCGCCGCGGCTGCGTCCCGTCCCGCCCGCCCGACGACGGATGGCGACCGTGCCCTTCGTCGGGGTGGTGGCGCTCGTCCTGGCCCTCGGCATGGTCGGGCTGCTCGTGCTCACCACGGCCCTGCAGGACCAGGCGTTCACGGTCGAGGCCCGACAGGGCCAGGCCGAGCAGCTCGCCGACCAGCTCGCAGCGCTGGAGGCGCAGGCCGCGCAGGCCCGCTCCGTGCAGAACCTTGCTGTCGCTGCCCAGAACCTCGGCATGAAGCCGAACCCCTACGGCGCGCAGCTCGTGGTGCCCGACGGGTCCGTCATCGGCACCGCTCGGGCCGTGACGGGGAGAGATCCCGTCCGTGCGCTACCTGACGCCCGAGCAGGCGCAGGCCCAGCGCGACGCGCTCGCCAAGGCGGAGGCGGAGCGGCTGGCCAAGCTGAAGGCCCAGGCGCAGGAGCGGAAGAAGAAAGCCGAGGAGGCCGCGAAGGAGAAGGCCGCGGCAGAGAAGAAGGCCGAGGAGGAGAAGAAGGCCGCCGCGGAGAAGAAGGCCGAGGACGCAGCGAAGAAGAAGGAGAAGCGCCCGTGAGCAAGCCGCTGGACAGGTTCTTCGCCCCCACCCCCTCGCCGAAGGGGAGGAAGAAGGGGTCCTCGACCACTCCGAAGGCGAAGGCCGCCGCCTCCACCCCCGCGACGCCGAAGGCGAAGGGTGGCCGCAGACGTCGCGTCACGCTGCCTCTCGCCCGGTCGACCGGACGGGTCCGCGCGCTGCTGATCGTGGTGGCGATCGTGTTCTCCCTCGCCGCGGGCCGCGCCGTCCAGGTGCAGGCGATCGACGCGAGCAACGTCGCGGCGGAAGCGGCCGACCAGATGACGGTGAGCCACGTGCTGCCCGCCTTCCGCGGCACCATCGCTGACCGCAACGGGGATGTCCTCGCGCAGACCGAGGACACGGTCAGGATCACGGCTGACGACAAGATGATCCGCACGAACGGACGCGGCAGCGCGGAGATGACCGAGTCCGACAAGGCGGCCGCCGCCGCCGCGCCGGGGAAGATCGCCGCGATCCTCGCCGAGTACCTCGGGGGCACGGCGGAGGACTACCTGCCGAAGCTGACCGTGGTCGGTGCGGGCGAGTCGGTCCAGAAGATCAAGGACAAGGTGACCGCGGAGACCTACCGCGAGATCAGCGCGGCGATGAGCGCGCAGAAGCTGGTGGGGTTGAGCTCGACGAGCGAGCCGACGCGCGTGTACCCCAACGGCGTGCTGGCCGCGAACCTG
The DNA here is from genome assembly GCF_049840635.1 of Propionicimonas sp. Taxonomy (GTDB): domain Bacteria; phylum Actinomycetota; class Actinomycetes; order Propionibacteriales; family Propionibacteriaceae; genus Propionicimonas. The sequence goes on along the minus strand of NZ_JASGKL010000005.1, from coordinate 236,694 downwards.
CTGGGCTTCCTCAAGGACGACGGCACGGGCGCGTCCGGGCTGGAGTACTCGCTGAACTCGATCCTCGCCGGCAAGGACGGCAAGGAGGCGTACGAGACCTCGCCCAACGGCAAGATCCCGCTCGGAGACAGCGCGCTCGTCGAGCCGGTGAACGGCAGGGCCGTCCAGCTCACCATCGACTCGGGCATGCAGTGGCAGCTCGAGCAGATCCTCGGGGATCGGGTCCGGCAGACCAACGCCACCCGGGCGACCGCCATCGTCACCAACATCAAGACCGGCGAGGTGCTGGCGCTGGCGCAGTACCCGAGCTTCGACCCGAACGACGGCGGTGCCGCCGACCAGGACAACGTGCCTGCGCGGGCCGCCACCGACCCGTACACCCCCGGCAGCGTGCAGAAGGTGCTGACGCTCTCCGCCCTGATCGACATGGGTCTGACCAGCCCGTCGGACGTGGTCACGGTGCCGGCGCGGGTGAAGTCGGGCGACCAGTACATCACCGACGCCGAGTCGCACGGGAAGATCAAGCTGTACACGCGCGGGGTGCTGGCGAAGTCGTCGAACATTGGCACGATCCTGCTGTCCCGCAGGGCCGACAAGGCGGCGCTGCACGACTACTACACCAGCTTCGGCCTCGGCTCGAAGACGGGGCTCGGGCTGCCCGGTGAGTCGTCCGGCGTCCTGCCCCCGGCGAACATGCCGGACTATGCGCGCGACGGTCTCGCGTTCGGTGGCAGCGCGGTGTCGGTGACCATGCTCCAGGAGGCTGCGGCGATCGGCGCGGTCGCCAACGGCGGCGTGTACGTCCCGCTGAAGCTGATCAAGTCGACCACGCTGGCCGACGGCACCGTCCAGGAGCAGAAGACGGCGGACCCGCACCGGGTGGTGTCCACCGAGGCCGCGAACGACGTCGTCGGGATGATGGAGACCATGGCGCAGGCCAGCACCAGCCACACCTTCGACGTCGAGGGCTACCGGGTCGGGGCGAAGACCGGCACGTCGAAGAAGTTCGACACCAGCTGCAACTGCTTCCGTGGCCTGGTCACCTCCGCGATCAGCGTCGCCCCGGTGCAGGACCCACAGATCCTCGTCTACGTGGTCGTCGACAGCCCGCTGCGGGGCTCTGCGGGCGTGTCCGTGGCCGGCCCTGCGGTCCAGGACGCGATGTCGATCGCGCTGGCCCGCTACGGCATCCCGCAGAACACGGGCAAGGTGCCGCACCTGCCGGTGTCTCCGGACAAGAAGATAAAGTAGCCGCCCATGTCGACAACGCCCGCGGTGCTCCGGCCGTCCGCCACCCCGGGGACGCTGCTGTCGGCCGTGCTGCCGCAGGCGCCGGCGATCCCGGTCACGGGGGTGAGCCTCGACTCCCGGTCCGTGCGCCCCGGTGACCTGTACGTGGCGCTGCCGGGGCAGGTCACGCATGGCGCGCGGTTCGCCGGCGACGCGGTGGCCGCGGGCGCCGCGGCCGTCCTGACCGATCCCTCCGGACGCGAGTACCTGGAGGCGATCGACGTCCCGGTCGTCGTGGTGGCCGACCCGCGCGGGGAGATGGCGGCGGTCGCCGTGGAGGTCTACGGGCGGCCCGCCGAGAGGGCGGGCCTGTTCGGGGTGACCGGCACGGTGGGCAAGACCAGCACGATGTGCCTGGTCGCCGCGGGGCTGGCCGCCGCCGGCCACACCGTCGGGACGATCGGCACGATCGGCTTCACTCTGGCGGGCCGGACGCTGGCCTCGCCGCGGACCACCGTGACCACGCCCGAGTCGCCCGACCTGCAGGCGCTGCTGGCCCTGATGGTCGAACAGGGCGCGGACGCGATCGCGATGGAGGTGTCCTCGCACGCGCTGGCGCTGCACCGGGTCGACGGGGTGACGTTCGACGTGGCGGCCTTCACCAACCTCGGCCGCGACCACCTCGACTTCCACGTGACGCAGGAGGCCTACTTCCAGGCCAAGGCGAGCCTGTTCCGGGACGGCCGCTGTCGCGCGGCAGTCGTCAACACCGATGACGAGTGGGGCCGACGGCTGGAGGCGGAGTTGCGGGAGCGCGGCGCGGTCCCGCTGGTCACGACAGGGGCGACCGGGGACTACCGGCCGCTCGGCAGCGAGGTCGTCGCCGACGGGTCGTCCGTCGTCCGGCTGGCCACGCCGGGTGGCGAGCGGGAGTTCGCCCTCGGCATGCTGGGCGGGTTCAACGTCCGGAACGCCGCCACGGCTGTCGCGATGCTCGACCTCGCCGGCGTCGACCTCGAGCGCGCGCTCCCGGGGTTCGCGACCGCGTTCGTGCCCGGCCGCATGCAGCGCGTCGACCTCGGTGCGGACGCCCCGGGGGTCGTGGTGGACTTCGCCCACACACCGGAGGCGGTGGCCGCAGCACTCACCGCACTGCCCGAGACCCGCCGGATCGCCGTACTCGGCTGCGGGGGCGATCGGGACCACGCCAAGCGCGGACCGATGGGCGCCGCGGCCGCCACGACGGCGTCGGTCGTGGTCGTCACGGACGACAACCCGCGCAGCGAGCCGCCGGAGGAGATCAGGGCGCAGGTGCTGGCCGGGGCGAGGGAGGCCGCGGGGGAGTCCGGCGCGGAGGTCCTTGACGGCGGCGCACGGGGGGAGGCCATCGCGATGGCCCTGCGCCTGGCCGGGCCCGGCGACTGGGTGGCCGTGCTGGGTAAGGGGCACGAGAGCGGCCAGCAGCTGGCCGATCGTACGATCGCCTTCGATGACGTCACGGAGGTGCGGCGGGCCTGGTCCGTCCTGCACCCCGGCCGGGAGGAGCAGTATGCGTGAGGTCGCCGTCGGCAGGCTGGCCGAGGTCCTGGGCGCCGTGCGGGTGGGCGATCCGGGGACTGCGGTGGGCCCGGACGTGGTGATCGACTCCCGGGCCGCCACCCCGGGGTGCCTGTTCGTCGCGTTGCACGGCGAGCGGGCCGACGGCCACGACTTCGCCGCGGCGGCGGTGGACGCCGGCGCCGCCGCGCTGCTCGTCGAGCGCGCGCTGGACCTCCCGGTGCCGCAACTGCTGGTCGGCGACACCCTCGCTGCACTCGCCGTCCTCGGCAGGGCGGTCGCCGCGGAAGCGAGCGCGGCCGGAATGGTGACGATCGGGATCACCGGTTCGTCGGGCAAGACCAGCACGAAGGACCTGCTCGCCCAGGTGCTCGCCACGGCGGGGGAGACGGTCGCTCCGGTCGGCTCGTTCAACAACGAGATCGGGGTGCCGCTGACAGCCACCAGGGTCACGCCCTCCACCCGCTTCCTCGTCAGCGAGATGGGCGCGCGGGGACAGGGGCACATCGCCTGGCTGTGCAGCGTCGTGCCCCCGTCCGTCGGCGTCGTGGTGAACGTCGGGCACGCGCACCTCGGCGAGTTCGGCTCGGTCGAGGCGATCGCGCAGGCGAAGGGCGAGCTCGTCGAGGCGGTCCCCGCCGGCGGCTGGGCGGTTCTCAACGACGACGACCCGCTGGTCACCGCGATGCGTGCGCGCACCCCGGCACGGCTGGCCGCGTTCAGCACCGCGGGGGAGCCCGGCTGGGGAGACCTGCGCGTCTGGGCGAGCGACATCGGCGCCGACGCCCTGCAGCGTCCGTCCTTCGTCCTCCACGCTGCCCCTTCGACCGAATCGGGGACCGCTCCTGGCCCGGTCCATCCCGACGCGTCCGCGCCCGTCCAGCTGCAGGTCTCAGGTGCCCACCAGGTCGGCAACGCCCTCGCCGCCGCGGCGGTCGCGCTCAGCCAGGGGCTCACGGTGGCCGCTGTCGCCGCTGCTCTTTCACACGCGGAGGCGCGTTCGCACTGGCGGATGGAGCTGGTCGAGCGACCCGACGGGCTGCTGGTCGTCAACGACGCCTACAACGCCAATCCCGACTCGATGGCGGCGGCGCTGCGCACGCTGGCGTCCCTGCGCCGGCCGGGGGGACGGCTGCTGGCCGTCCTCGGCGACATGCTCGAACTGGGTGAGGGCGCGCCGGACGCCCACCGGGAGATCGGTGTCCTGTGCGCGGACCTCGGGATCGACGCGGTGATCGCGCTCGGCCACCACGCCACCGACCTCGCCGCGGGGTACGGCCAGGCGACGATGCTTGTCCCGAACCGGCAGGTCGCCGCGGCCGCGGCGTCGGCCTGGCTGCGACCCACGGACGTGGTGCTGGTGAAGGCCTCCCGGGGACTAGGTTTGGAGACCGTGGCCGAAGACCTGTCAGTGACCCCGGAAGGCGGCCGACCATGAGGAGCATCCTGCTCGCGGGGGCGATCGGCATGCTGGGCACCCTCCTCGGCACCCGCTACGCCATCCGCTTCCTCGTCGGTCGCGGGTACGGCCAGTTCATCCGCGATGACGGCCCCACCAGCCACCACACCAAGCGCGGCACGCCCACCATGGGCGGGATCGTGATCATCATCAGCGTCCTGCTCGCGTACGTGGTCGCGCACCTCGCCACGTGGACCCCGCCGAGCGCCACCAGCGTCCTGGCGCTCGGCCTGTTCACCGGGCTGGGCATGGTCGGGCTCGCCGACGACTGGATCAAGATCAGCAAGGCCCGCTCGCTCGGCCTGCACGCGTGGGCGAAGTTCGGCCTCCAGACCGCGGTGGCGGTCACCTTCGGGGTCCTCTCCTTCCAGTTCCCGGACGCGCGCGGCCTCACCCCGGCCAGCCAGGCGATCTCGTTCCTGCGCGACCTGCCGTGGCTCCAGCTGCCGATCTGGCTCGCGGTGATCTGGATCGCGCTGCTGGTGGCGTCCTGGTCGAACGCGGCCAACCTCACCGACGGCCTCGACGGCCTCGCCACCGGTGCGGCGGCCATGGTCTTCGCCGCCTACACGTTCGTGAACGTGTGGCAGTACAACCAGTCCTGCGCGTGGGCGGACGCGGGGACGCTCTGCTACGAAGTGCGCAACCCGCACGACCTCGCCGTGGTGTCGCTGGCCCTGGCCGGGGCCTGCTTCGGGTTCCTGTGGTGGAATGCGAGCCCTGCCAAGATCTTCATGGGCGACACCGGGTCGCTGGCGATCGGTGGTGCCCTCGCCGCGCTCAGCGTGCTCACCCGCACCGAGCTGCTGATGCCGGTCATCGCGGGGCTGTTCGTGATCATCACGATGTCGGTGGTGCTGCAGGTCGGGTGGTTCAAGCTGAGCAAGGGCAAACGGCTGTTCAAGATGGCCCCGTTGCAGCACCACTTCGAGCTGCTGGGCTGGGCGGAGGTCACCATCACGGTCCGGTTCTGGATCATCTGCGGACTCTTCGCCGCCACCGGGTTGGGCATCTTCTACACCGAATGGGTCGTGGGTTCGTGAAGGACTGGATGGCCGGGGCGGACCGCCTCTCGCCCTGGTCGCAGGCGACCGTCGTGGTCGCAGGGCTGGGCACCTCCGGTTTCGCCGCGGCCGACGGGCTGATGGACCTCGGCGCGCGGGTGGTCGTGCTGGACGCGTCCGACAGCCCGGCCAACCAGGAGAAGGCGACCGTGCTGGAGATGCTGGACGTGACCGTCCGGCTCGGTCCCGGGGCCACCGACACCCTGCCCGACGACGTCGACCTCGTGGTCACCTCGCCCGGCTGGCGCCCGTCGGCGCCCCTGCTCGCGCAGGCCGCGCTGCGGGGCGTCCCGGTCTGGGGCGAGGTCGAACTCGCCTGGCGGATGAGCCTGCCCGACCGGACGGTGCCGTGGCTCGCGGTCACCGGCACCAACGGCAAGACCACGACCGTGGGCATGCTGGAGTCGATGCTCACGGCCGCCGGGCTGCGGACCAGTGCGGTCGGCAACGTGGGCCGCCCGATCGTCGAGGCCGTGCTGGACGAGGTCGACTACGACGTGCTGGCCGTCGAGTTGTCCAGCTTCCAGCTGCACTGGACGAACAGCCTCTCGCTGCACTCGGCCGCCGTGCTGAACCTCGCTCCGGACCACCTGGAGTGGTACGCCGACTCCGCCGGCTGGCCGCCGGGGGTGACCGACCCGATGGCCGCCTACGCCGCGGACAAGGCCCGGATCTACGCGCGTGTGCAGCGCTCGTGCGTCTACAACGTGGCCGACCCCGCCACCGAACACATGGTGGAGGAGGCCGAGGTCGTCGAGGGGGCCAGGGCGATCGGGTTCACGCTCGGCATCCCCGGCCCGTCCATGCTCGGCGTGGTCGACGATCTGCTGGTCGACCGGGCGTTCATCCCGCAGCGCCGCGACTCCGCGATCGAGGTGGCCAAGCTCTCCGACGTGGTGCCGTACGCCCCCCACAACGTGGAGAACGCCCTGGCCGCCGCCGCGCTGGCTCGCTCCTTCGGCGTGCACCCGACGGCCGTCGCGGACGGCCTGAGGCGGCTGCGCCTCGGCGACCACCGCATCCAGACCGTCGCCGAGGTCGGCGGCGTCCGCTACGTCGACGACTCCAAGGCGACCAACCCGCACGCGGCGGCGGCGTCCCTGGCCGCGTTCGACCACGTCGTGTGGATCGCGGGCGGGCAGGCGAAGGGGACGACGTTCGACGACCTCGTCACCGCCGTCGCGCCGAAGCTGCGCGCGGTCGTGGTGCTGGGCGTGGACCGCCACGTCATCGCCGACGCGCTCGCCCGACACGCGCCCGAGGTGCCCGTCAACGTGCTGGACACCAGCGATCATGGAGCAATGCAGCAGGCGGTCGAGTGGGCGGCGGCCCGGGCGGTGCCCGGGGACGTCGTGCTGCTCGCACCCGGCTGCGCGAGCAAGGACATGTATCCCGACTACGCCGCGCGGGGCGACGCGTTCGCCGCAGCGGTCACGACGTTGACCGGATAGGAGGACGAAACCAGTGGCGATCCTGTCTTCCCCCATCGTGGATCGCCGCGGAACCGCGTCGGAGCCGCCCGCAGAGGGCCGCCGACGCAGTCTCGTGGTCGAGTGGCTGGCCCATCCACAGGCCAGCTTCTACCTCGTGCTGGTGCCCGCGGTGCTGCTGCTGGGCCTCGGCGTGATGATGGTGCTGTCCGCGTCCAGCGTGTACGCGTTCGTCCGCTACGACGACGCCTACTACTTCGTGAAGCGGCAGGCGCTGTTCCTCGTCCTCGGCGGGGCGTTCGCCTTCGTCCTCGCCCAGCGCTCACCCAAGCAGCTGAAGGTGTTCGGCTGGATCCTCGTCGTCACGGCGCTGGTGCTGCAGGTGGCGACGTTCACCCCGCTCGGGTACTCCAACAACGGCAACACCAACTGGATCCGGTTCGGGTCCTGGTTCGGCATCCAGCCCTCGGAGCTGGCCAAGCTCGCGATCGTGGTGTGGAGCGCCGACCTGTTCGCCCGCAAGCACAAGCGGCTGTCCGACCCGCGGCACCTGCTGATCCCCTTCCTGCCCGTCTCGCTGATCCTGATCGGGTTGGTGGTGCTCCAGTCCGACCTCGGTACCGGGATGATCATGGGGGCGATCGTGCTGGTGGCCCTGTGGTACGTCGGGGCGTCGTGGAAGGTGATCGGCTCGCTGGTCGGCGTCGTCGCCCTCGGCGTCGGCGTCCTGGTGCTGACCACCCCGTACCGGATGTCCCGGATCCTCGGCTTCTTCAATCAGGACCTCGACCCCCTGGGCGTGAACCACCAGCCGATCAAGGCGATCTTCGCGCTCGCCTCCGGCGGCTGGTGGGGGCTCGGCCTGGGCGCGAGCCGCCAGAAGTGGGGTGGCCTCGTGGAGTCCCACACCGACTACATGCTCGCCGTGATCGGTGAGGAGCTCGGCCTGGTCGGGACGCTGCTCGTCCTGTCGCTGTTCCTCGTCCTCGGCTACGCGGGGTTCCGGATCGCGATGCGCTCCGACATCCGGTTCTGCCGGTACACCGCGGCAGGGATCACCAGCTGGTTCATGATCCAGGCCCTGGTCAACATCGCCGTCGTGCTGCGCATGATGCCGGTCCTCGGCGTCCCGCTGCCGCTGCTCTCCTACGGCGGGTCCGCGCTGATGGCCAACCTGATGGCGCTCGGCGTCCTGCTGGCCTGCGCGCGCCAGGAGCCGGAGGCGCGGGCGTTCGCGCGCCGCCGCGCCAGGGCCCACCGGCAGGCGCTGGTCACCACCGCGCAGGGACGCGGGTGAGATGACCCCGGTCCGGATCGTGCTGGCGGGAGGGGGGACGGCCGGCCACACCTCGCCGCTGATCGCGACCGCGCGGGCGCTGGAGTCGCTGGCCGACGTCGACATCACCTGCGTGGGCACGCCGAAGGGGCTGGAGACCAGGGTGGTCCCGGACGCCGGTCTCCGCCTGGAGCTGATCCCTCCGGTCCCGCTGCCACGCCGGCTCACCCCCGAACTGCTCCGCGTGCCCGGCCACCTCGCGCAGGCCGTCCGGGAGGCAGGGGCGATCCTCCGCCACCACTCCGCGCAGGTGGCGGTCGGTTTCGGCGGCTACGTGTCGCTGCCGGTCTACCTCGCCGCGCGCAGGGCGAAGGTGCCGCTGGTCCTGCACGAGGGCAACGCGGTCCCCGGGCTGGCCAACCGGATCGCCGCCCGGTTCACCCCGTACGTCGCGACCACCTTCCCCGAGACCAGCCTCCCGCACGCCACCCGGCTCGGCCTGCCCGTGCGCGCGGGGATCGCCACCCTCGACCGGGCTGCGCGCCGGCCCGCGGCCCGGGCGTCCTTCGGGCTGCCCGAGCGGGGGAGCGTGCTGCTCGTCAGCGGCGGTTCCCAGGGCGCCCGCAGCCTCAACCTCGCCACCCTCGGCGCTGTGGACCGGCTGATGGCCCGCGGGATCAGCGTCCTGCACGTGCTGGGACCGGCCAACCTCACCCCGGAGACCGTCGCCCGCACGGACCCCGACACGGGAGCGGCGTACGTCCCGGTCGGGTACGTGGACGAGATGGGGGACGCCTACGCCGCGGCCGACCTGATGCTCGGACGGTCGGGCGCGGGCACGGTGATGGAGACGGCGATGACCGGGCTGCCGACGATCTTCGTCCCGCTGCCGCACGGCAACGGCGAGCAGGCGCGCAACGCCACCTTCCTCGTCGAGGCCGCCGCCGGCGTGCTCATCGCCGATGCGGACCTCGACGCGGACCGCGTCGTCCGCGAGGTCACCGGGCTCCTCGACGACCCGGACCGGCTGGCCCGGATGTCCGCGGACTGCCGCCGGCTGGTGCCGGCGGACGCGTCCGCGGCCCTGGCCCGGTTGGTGCTCGACGTCGCGGAGCAGCGACACTGAACCCATGCTGATCGAACCCGTCCCGCTGGTGCCGGTCGCCGAGCTCGGCGGTGTGCACTTCATCGCCATCGGCGGCGCCGGGATGAGCGGTGTCGCCGCGATGTACGCGCAGGCGGGGGTGCCGGTCAGCGGGAGCGACCAGGCCGACTCGGCGACGCTCGCCGAGTTGCGGGACCTGGGCGTCCGCACGTACGTCGGGCACGACGCGACCCAGCTGGGCGACGCCACGACGGTGGTGGTGTCCTCGGCCGTGCGCGAGAGCAACCCGGAGCTCGCCGAGGCGCGGCGCAGGGGCCTGCGCATCTGGCACCGCAGCACGGCGCTCGCCGCGCTGATGGCGGGCCGGACGGGCGTTGCGGTCACCGGCACCCACGGCAAGACCACCACCTCGGCCATGGCCGCGACACTGCTCGCCGGGGCGGGCGCCGACCCCAGCTGGGTCGTGGGCTCCCCGCTCGCCGCGACCGGGCACGCCTGGCACGTCGGCGCCGGCGAGGCGTTCGTCGTGGAGGCGGACGAGAGCGACGGCTCGTTCCTGCAGTACCCGGCCTCGATCGTCGTGGTCACCAACATCGAGGCCGACCACCTCGACAACTGGGGGACGCCGCAGGCCTACGGCGAGGGCTTCGTCCGGCTCGTGACAGCCGACGCGGTCCGCACGGTCGTGCTGAGCGCCGACGACCCGGGCACCCGGGCACTGGAGGTCCGGGCGAGGGCGGCGGGTAAGTCCGTCGTGACCTTCGGCGAGTCCGAGGGCGCCGACGTCCGGCTCAGCGGACTGGCGTATCCGCCGTCGGGGGCGACGGCGACGCTGACGGCCGACGGCGACACGGGGCCGCTGACGCTCGCAGTGCCCGGCCGCTACAACCTCCACAACGCCGCGGCGGCGTACGCGGTCGGCAGGACGCTCGGCCTCCCCGGTGACCTGCTGCGGGCGGGTGCGACCGACTTCGCGGGGACGCAGCGCCGGTTCCAGCCGGTCGGCGAGGCCCGCGGCGTCCGGGTGTTCGACGACTACGCGCACCACCCCACAGAGGTTGCGGCCACGCTGACCGCGGCGCGCGGGCTCGTCGGTGAGGGTCGGCTGGTCGCCTGCTTCCAGCCGCACCTGTTCACCCGCACCCGTGAGTTCGCCGGCGAGTTCGGACGGGCGCTCGGCCTGGCCGACGAGGTGCTGGTGCTGGGCATCTACCCCGCGCGGGAGGACCCGATCCCCGGCGTCAGCGGCCGGCTGGTCGCCGACGCGGCGGAAGCGGCGGCCCCCGGTCGCGTCCGCTACGTGGAGGCGGTCGCGGACGCCGCGCCCGCCCTCGCGGCCCTGGTCGGGCCGGGAGACCTCGTCGTGACCCTCGGTGCGGGCGACGTGACGAAGGTCGGCCCTGCCCTCGCCCGGCTCCTGGAGCAGGGATGAGTGAGGTCCGCGACGCGACCGCGCGGTTGCAGCTGCGCCGGCGCGGCGACCGGAGGCGGCGCTGGCTGCGCTGGTTGGTCGCCGGTCTCGTCGTCGCCCTCCTCGCGGCCGCCGTCTGGGTGGTCGGGTTCTCACCCGTGCTCGCCGTCCGCGCGGTCACGGTCACGGGGACCGACGTCCTGACGAGGGCCGACGTCCTCGCCGCCGCGGACGTGGGGGTGGGGACGCCGATGGTCCGCCTGGACACCGGAGCCGTCGCCGACCGCGTCGCGGGGCTGCCGCCGGTCGCGTCGGTGACCGTGACCCGCAGCTGGCCGGGCACGGTGCGGGTCGCGGTGACGGAGCGGGAGCCGCGACTGGCCATCCCCGCCGGCGGCGGCTACCTGCTCGCGGACGCGGAGGGCGTGGTCTTCCGGGCCGTCCACACCGCACCGTCAGGCCTGGTCGTGGTGGACGCGGATCCGGACGACCAGCAGGTGCTGGTCGACGTGGGGACAGTGTTCTCCTCGCTCAGCCCACAGACGGCGTCGAAGGTGTCCCGGCTGGCCGCGCCGAGCCGGGACGGCATCGAGCTGCGCCTCACCGATGGCGCCAGGGTGATCTGGGGGAGCGCGGACGACTCCGCGCTGAAGAGCGAGGTGCTGGACGCGCTGCTGCCGCTCGGCGGCACCGAGTTCAACGTCTCCGCGCCCGCCTTTCCTACCCGGCGATGAATTCCGGCCCAACCCTGAACCCCAACTTGAGGGACACGCCGAGCCCACAGGCATTCTTGGACAACCCCAAAACGGGGTGCCTAGCCTTGGGCTCACGCCGAAGCTGTTGCCTTCCCCGGTTCGCCCGCTTCGTCGAACCAATGACGTCAAGGCATCAATTGCAGAAGTAAAGGGTGGGATTCGTGGCCACTGCGTCCCAGAACTACCTCGCGATCATCAAGGTGGTCGGAGTCGGCGGCGGCGGCGTGAACGCCGTGAACCGGATGATCGAGTCGGGCCTTCGGGGCGTCGAGTTCATCGCGGTGAACACGGACGCCCAGGCACTGTTGATGAGCGACGCCGACGTGAAACTCGACATCGGCCGCGACCTCACCCGTGGCCTCGGCGCGGGCGCTGACCCGGCCAAGGGCCGCCAGGCCGCCGAGGACCACGCGGACGAGATCGAGGAGGTGCTCAAGGGCGCCGACATGGTCTTCGTGACCGCGGGCGAGGGCGGCGGCACCGGCACCGGCGGCGCGCCGGTCGTCGCGCGTATCGCGCGCTCGCTGGGCGCGCTGACCATCGGCGTCGTGACGCGCCCCTTCAGCTTCGAGGGCCGACGCCGCTCGAGCCAGGCCGAGGACGGCATCGGCACCCTCCGCGAGGAGGTCGACACCCTGATCGTCATCCCCAACGACAAGCTGCTGGAGATGACCGACCACCACGTGGCGATCCTGGACGCGTTCCGCCAGGCCGACCAGGTGCTGATGCAGGGCGTGTCCGGCATCACCGACCTGATCACGACGCCCGGCCTGATCAACCTGGACTTCGCCGACGTGAAGGCCGTCATGCAGAACGCCGGCTCGGCGCTGATGGGCATCGGTTCGGCCCGCGGCGAGGACCGGGCGCGCGCCGCGGCCGAGATGGCCGTCTCCTCGCCCCTGCTGGAGGCCAGCATCGACGGCGCCCACGGCGTGCTCCTCTCGATCGCCGGCGGGTCCGACCTGGGCCTGTTCGAGGTCTCCGCCGCGGCGAACCTCATCGAGGCGGCGGCCCACGAGGACGCGAACATCATCTTCGGCACGGTCATCGACGACGCGCTCGGCGACGAGGTGCGGGTGACCGTGATCGCGGCGGGCTTCGACGGCGGGCAGCCGCCGCGCAAGCCCGTGGCCCGTCCCGAGGTGCGCAGGCCGGAGCCGGTGGTGTCGCGTCCGACCCCCACGCCTGTGGCCGTGCAGCCCGAAGAGGCGGAGGAGGAGACCGCTGCGGCCCCGCAGCCCGTCCTCAAGCCGGCTCCGAAGATCGAGGAGCCCCCCGCGGACGACGACGACCTCGACGTTCCCGACTTCCTGAAGTAGAGCCCGCCCGCGCTGTGTTCAGCTTCCGTAACGACCCCGGCGCCGACGGCGTCGGGGTCGCGTTCTTCGACGCCGTCGCCCCCGACGGCGGCCGGCTCGACCTGAGCCTGCTCTGGCCGGACGCGTGGCGCGCCCCGGACTGGGACCGGGCGGAAGCCGAACTCGGTGTCCCTGTCCTGAACGTCCACCAGGTCCACGGCGACCGGGTGGTCGTGGTGGACGCGGGGACCGACCCGCGTGCCCTCGCCGCGGAAGAGGCGGACGCCCTGGTCACGACGGCACGGGGAATCGCGCTGGCGGTTCGGGCGGCCGACTGCCTTCCGGTGCTGTTCGCCGACACCGCGGGAGGGGTCGTGGGAGCAGCGCACGCCGGCAGGGTGGGCCTTGGTGCCGGTGTCCTGCCCGCCACCGTCGCCGCGATGAGCCGACTCGGTGCGTCGACGATCGCCGTCTGGATCGGGCCGCACATCTGCGGCGACTGCTACGAGGTCCCTGCGACCCTGCGCGATGAGTTCGGCGCACTGCACCCGGCAGCGGTCGCGGCCACGAGCTGGGGGACCCCGTCGCTCGACCTCGGTGCGGCGGCCCGGGCCCAGCTGGAGGCGCTCGACTGCACGGTCGTCCGGGTCGACCCGTGCACCCGCACGACGCCCACGCTCCACTCCTTCCGCCGTGACGCCGCCGCATCCGGTCGCCAGGCCGGCGTCGTCTGGCTCCTCTGACCTCGGCAGGGTCGGCGTGCCTTTCCGGACGGAACGGTGTGCGCGGCTAGCATCAATCGGGACTGGCGACACGTAGGGAGCAAACGATGGCTGATCGCTTCAAGAAGGCGGCCGTGTGGCTCGGCCTCGTCTCTGACAACGACTACGCGGAGGTCGAGCCCGACCTCGACGAGGTCACCGAACAGGTGGTGGATCCCCGGCAGGCCGAGGAGAAGCCCGCGTCCGCGCCGGCCACGGTCACCGAGCTGGAGACCCGGCGCCCCGCCAAGGAGCACCCGCGGGTGGCGGACATCAACCGGATCACCACCGTGCACCCGCGCACCTACAACGAGGCCCGCACCATCGGGGAGAACTTCCGCGACGGGATTCCCGTGATCATGAACCTCGGCGACATGGAGGACGCGGACGCGAAGCGCCTCGTCGACTTCTCCGCCGGCCTGATCTTCGGACTGCGTGGCAGCATTGAACGCATCACCAGCAAGGTGTTCCTGCTGTCGCCCCACAACGTGACCGTTGCCGCGGAGGACAAGGAACGCCTCGCCGGAGGGTTCTTCAACCAGTCCTGAAAGGCGCGTCCCATGGGCCCGGTGCTCGTCGTCATCCACGGGCTCTGCGGGGCGTTCCTCGCCCTGCTCACCCTGCGCGCGGTGCTGTCGCTGGTGCCGCTGTTCATCCGGAACTGGGAGCCGGCCGGCGGCCTGCGGGTGCTCTCTGAGCTCGTCCTCACCCTCACCGACCCACCCCTGCGGGCCCTGCGGAGGGTGCTGCCGGTGGTCCGGCTGGGCGACCTCCGCCTCGACGTGGCCTTCACCGTCCTCTACGTGGTGATCGCGCTGCTGGTGAGCTGGCTGTGAATGTCTTGACCTCGGGTTTACCCCTGCGAGCCACGAATTCTGCCGCTCTTGGACGGAGCTTTCCCGACGCACTAGCCTGAGAACGCCCTTCGGGGCCCGCTCGCGCGGGTCCCGGTACCGATCACGTGAGGTGAGCAATGACCCTGACCCTCGAACAGGTCCGCCAGACCCGCTTCCACCTGGCCCGGCGGAACGGCTACGAGCCCGTGGACGTCGACAACTTCGTCGACAAGGTCGAGGCCACCCTCTCACAGCTCACCGAGGAGAACGCGACCCTCAAGCAGCAGGTCGACGCCCTCGGCTCGAGCGAGCCGTCGAGCATCTTCGTGCCGGGCGACTCCGCCGAGGCGGACAAGCTGAAGGCCGACCTGCAGGGCCGCCAGAGCGAGCTGGACGGGGTCAAGGGCGAGCTCGCAGGCAAGGACGAGGAGCTCGCGCAGCGCGCCCAGGAACTCGAGCAGGCCCGCGGCGAGTTGTCCGCGGCGCAGTCCGAGCTGGAGTCGCTCCGCAACCAGGTCGCCCAGCTCCAGCAGGCGGCGGCCCAGCCGGCTCCGGCCGAGCCCACCGCGCCGGTCGGCAAGGTCGAGAACATCGTGGTGACGTCGTCGGCGGAGGCCTCGCCCGCGGTCACCCGGCTGCTGCAGATGGCCACCGAGCAGGCCGAGCGCCTCGTCGGCGAGGCCCAGGTCGAGGCGCAGAAGATCGTCTCGTCCGCCCGCGCCGAGGCCGAGAGCGTCATCGACAGCGCCAACAAGAAGTCCCACGAGAGCCTGACCGACGCCCGCACGCGCGCCGACCGGATCGAGTCCGAGGCCCGGGTCAACGCGGAGAAGGTCACCACTGAGGCCCAGCAGCGGGCGGACGCGGTGAACGGCCAGGCCGACGCCCGCCGCGCCGAGCTGTTCACGGCGCTCGAGCAGGAGCGCGACACGCTGCGGGGCAAGGTCGACCACCTGCGCAGCTTCGAGTCGTCCTTCCGCACGAACATGGCCAACCACCTGCAGAGCCAGATCTCGGCCCTCACGGAGGCCACGATCGAGCCGTCCGACACCCCGGCGATCCTCAGCGAACCGGCGCCCGAGTCGGCCACCCCGCGGCTGGACGCCCTGCTCAGCGAAGGCAACTGATCGCCTGATCCCCACCGGACGCCGCCCCTCGGGGCGGCGTCCGGCGTTTCCGGAGGGAGGTCGCCGGGCAGGTGGTACTCTCCCTGCTCAGACATCAGCAGGAGGAGTTTTTGATGGCGTCGGCACGCACCCGGGAGACCACGGTCACCCCCAGGCCCGCGGCCTCCTTCCCTGTGGCCGAGGGTGAGGATCCCTGGACCGAGGAAGAGGTCGAGGAGATCCGCCAGGAACTCCTCGCGGACATCGCCCGCATGGAGCGGGCCATCGAGGTCGCCGAGGCCGGGCTGGCCGACCTGTTCGAGGAGGGCACGGACGGTGCGGGCCGCGACCCCGCCGACGTCGGCTCCTCCAACTTCGAGCGCGACCAGGAGATGTCGCTGGCCCAGAACGCCAGGGACATGCTGGAGCAGGCGCAGCTGGCGTACCGCCTGTTCGAGTCCGGCGACTACGGCATCTGCGAGTCGTGCGGCCAGCCGATCGGCAAGGACCGCCTCCAGGTGTTCCCCCGCGCCACCATGTGCGTGGCCTGCAAGCAGCGGGAGGAACGGCGATAGCCGGCGAGGACGTCGTGGTGTCCGACCAGGTGGTGCCCGCCGCGCCCGCGGCGCGGGTGGGACGCCTGCGTGCCCTGTGCCTCGGCATCGCGGTGGTCGGCTACGGCGTCGACCTGTTCGTCAAGAACCTCGCGCTGGCGAACCTCGACCCGCAGAACCCCGTCCCGCTGCTCGGAGGGCTGGTCACCCTCCAGCTGATCCGCAACCCGGGGGCGGCGTTCAGCATGGGGGAGAACTTCACGGTCGCCCTCACGGTCGTCGCGATCGCCGCGCTCGTCGGCGTCCTCGCGTTCATCGTCCCCCGCGTGCGGCACCGGGGCTGGGCGGTGGCGATCGGGCTGCTGCTGGCCGGGATCATGGGCAACCTCTCCGACCGGCTGTTCCGGGAGCCCGGGCCGTTCCACGGGCACGTGATCGACTTCATCCAGCTGCCGTACTTCGCCATCTTCAACGTGGCGGACATGTTCATCACCGCCGCCGCGGTGCTGGTCATCTGGCTCTCCATGGTCTCCCAGGTCTCGCTCGGCGGCGTCCGGCTGAAGGAGCAGGCCTCCTCCGGCGATGAGTAGCGTCTGGCTGGTCCCCGACGGCCTCGATGGCGACAGGGTGGACGCGGCCGCCGCGCGCATGACCGGGCTGTCCCGCAGCAGGGTCTCCGAACTCGCCGACGCCGGGCAGGTGCAGGTGAACTCGGTCGTCGTGCCGAAGTCCCACCGGGTGCGGGCCGGGGACCTGCTCGAGGTCGAGATCACGTCCGCGCCCACCGTCCAGGTCGTGCCGAGCGAGGTGGCCGGCATCCGGATCGTCCACGACGACGCCGACATCGTCGTCGTCGACAAGCCCGCCGGCGTGGCCGCGCACCCGAGCCTCGGGTGGGACGGGCCGTCCGTCGTCGAGCACCTCGCCGCGGCCGGTTTCCGGATCTCCACCTCGGGGGCGGCCGAGCGCCAGGGCATCGTGCAACGCCTGGACGTCGGCACGTCCGGCCTGATGGTGGTCGCCAAGAGCGAGCCCGCATACACGGCGCTCAAACGTGCATTCCGGTCCCGCGAAGTTGAGAAGACGTACCACACGCTCGTCCAGGGCCACCCCGATCCGTTCGAGGGGACGATCGACGCCCCCATCGGACGGCACCCCGGCGCGGACTACCGGATGGCCGTAGTGGCGGGCGGTCGGCACAGCATCACCCACTACCGGATGCTGGAGGCCTTCCCGGCCGTCACGCTGCTGGAGGTCCACCTCGAAACCGGCCGTACCCACCAGATTCGCGTGCACATGCAGGCGATCCGGCACCCGTGCGTCGGCGACCCGACCTATGGCGGCGATCCGGTCCTGGCTGCCCGCCTGGGGCTGGAGCGGCAGTGGCTGCATGCCGTGGAACTGGCCTTCGTCCACCCCGGGACCGGGGAGTTGGTGAGGTTCTCGTCAGGATACCCTGAGGACCTCAGGGCAGCGCTGGAGCTCGTCCGCGGCTGACCCGTGCCCGGAAGGCCGTCCCGCGGTCGGCTATCGTGTTGTGACGTGCGTAGAGCAAAGATTGTGTGCACGATCGGCCCAGCGACCGATTCTGCGGAAGCCATCGTCAAGCTTGTCGAAGCGGGGATGAACGTCGCCCGGCTGAACATGAGCCACGGCGACCATGTGATCCATGCCAAGCGAGTGGCCTGGATCCGAGACGCCGCTCGGACGGTCGGCCGCCCGATCGGGATCTTCGCGGACCTGCAGGGGCCGAAGATCCGGCTCGGCGAGTTCGCGGACGGGTCGGCGATGCTCGAGCCCGGAGCGACCTTCACGATCACCACCGAGGACGTGCCCGGAACGGCCGAGCGCGCGTCCACCACCCTGAAGACCCTCACCGATGACGTGCGTCCCGGTGACCAGATCCTGATCAACGACGGCGCGATCGAGCTGCGCGCCGTCGAGGTCACCGACACCGACGTGGTCACCGAGGTGGTCATCGGCGGCAAGGTGTCCGACCACAAGGGGATCAACCTTCCCGGCGTGCCCGTGAGCGTGCCGGCCCTGAGCGACAAGGACGAGCGTGACCTGCGCTGGGCGCTGCGCCACGGCGTCGACATGGTCGCGCTGTCGTTCGTCCGCAACGCCTCCGACGTCGAGCCCGTCCGGAAGGTGATGGAGGAGGAGGGGCGCGTCGTCCCGGTCATCGCCAAGCTGGAGAAGCCGCAGGCGATCGAGAACCTGTACGAGGTGATCGACTCCTTCGACGCCTTCATGGTCGCCCGCGGCGACCTCGGCGTGGAGCTGCCGCTGGAGGAGGTGCCGGGTGTCCAGAAGCGGATCATCGACGCGGCCCGCGCCTGGGCGAAGCCCGTGATCGTCGCGACCCAGATGCTGGAGTCGATGATCACCGCGCACCGCCCCACGCGCGCGGAGGCGTCCGACGTGGCCAACGCGATCCTGGACGGGGCGGACGCGGTGATGCTGTCCGGCGAGACGGCGGTGGGGGACTACCCCTTCGACGCGGTCGGCGTGATGGCGCGGATCATCGCCCGCACCGAGGACGAGGGCCTCGACAAGATCCGGGCCCTGAACTGGAACCCGCACACCACCTCGGGCGTCATCTCGAAGGCCGCCGTCGACGTGGCGGAGCGGACGGGCGCGAAGTACCTGGCGGCGTTCACGATCTCCGGGGACACCCCGCACCGGTTGGCCCGGCTGCGTTCGGAGGTGCCGATCATGGCGTTCACCCCGCTGCCCAAGACTGCCCAGGAGCTCACCCTCTGCTGGGGCGTGCAGAGCTACGTCACGCCGGAGTACACGAACACCGACGCGATGGTTGACTCCGTCCAGACGGCGCTCACCGAGACCGGTTTCCTGCACCACGGCGACCGCGTCGTGATCGTCGCCGGCAACCCCGGTCGCCACTCGCGCCAGACGAACTCCCTGCGCGTCTACGAGATGGACTGACCGCACCCGTTCCCACCAGGAGGGCCGCCGGGTTTCCCGGCGGCCCTCCGCGCGTCCCGTCCACCACAAGGTGGACGCTTTGTGGTGAGTTCTCCGCAAATGCGTCCCCTCTGTGGTGGCGGCGGGTTGCGTCCACAACAAGGTGGACGGATTGTCGTGAGTTCGCCGCAGAAGCGTCCACCTTGTGGTGGTGGTGGTGGCCCTCCCGGGCGCTCGCTCTCGGCGCCGTCCATGCTGTTGAGGGCCACCTGCCTTGTCATCCCGGCGGAAGCCGGGATCTCGATGTCGATCGCGCGGGTTTCGAGAGAGCGAGGTCGCGTCCCCTTTGTGGTGGCGGCGGGTTGCGTCCACGACACGGTGGACGGATTGTCGTGAGTTCGCCGCAGAAGCGTCCACCTTGTGGTGGTGGTGGCCCTCCCGGGCGCTCGCTCTCGGCGCCGTCCATGCTGTTGAGGGCCACCTGCCTTGTCATCCCGGCGGAAGCCGGGATCTCGATGTCGATCGCGCGGGTTTCGAGAGAGCGAGGTCGCGTCCCCTTTGTGGTGGCGGCGGGTGGCGTCCACGACACGGTGGACGGATTGTCGTGAGTTCGCCGCAGATGCGTCCACCTTGTGGTGGTGGCTGCGGACGATCCGGGCGTGTGGGGCGTCGAGGCGGCGGGTACAGAGGGGGAAGCCGAGGGCAGGAGTGCGAGATGACGACGCGGACGACCGAGGAGTGCCCGGTGTGCGGGGCGGCGGTGGACGCGGCCACGGCGCCGTCCGCGGTGCACGACGCCCAGACCTACCACTTCTGCTCGGACGAGTGCCGTGAGGCCTTCCTCGCCGATCCCGGCCGCCACGTGGGCAACACCGGCAGCTGACGGCGATACCTACCCGGCCTCGAGGAGCTCCAGCACGGCGCGCTCCAGCGCGGCCTGCCTCGCCTGCGCGGTGCGGTACCGGCGGGATGCGGCCGCGGCGATCGTCGCTCCCGACTCGTAGCAGTCGATGATCCGCGGATCGACGTAGGCGGACCTGGCCACTGCGGGGGTGTTGCCGAGGTAGCCCGCCACGTCGCGGACGGCCTGGCGGACGGCGCGGCCGCGCGACGCAGCGCTGCGACCGGGCTCCTCGCTCAGCGCGAGCGACTCCGCCGCGATCACGGTCGCGTGCCACGTGCGGAAGTCCTTCGCGGTGAGGCCGCCGTCGAAGAGTTCGGCGAGGTACGCGTTCACGCTTCCCGAGGTCAGGTCCGCCCATCCGCCGCCGCCGCGATAGGCCAGCAGCCGCCGGCCCCCGTCCCTGCGCGAGCGGAGAGTCCCCAGCGCCGCGATCGCGGCGGGATCACTGATCGTGACCAGGTGCTCGATGCCGGACTTGCCGACGAACCGGAACACCAGTTGCCGGCCGTGCCTGCGGACGTGGTGCCGCTCCAGCGTGGTCAGGCCGAACGAGCCGTGGGCGTCCGCGTACAGGTCGTTCCCGATCCGGAAGTAGCCCAGGTCGAGCAGCCGGACGGCGAGGGCTGCGGCGCGATCGAGCGGCATGCCGTCGCGGGCGAGGTCGCGGGTCACCCGTGCCCTCGCCCGCGGCAGGTCGGCGGCCGCGCGGGCGACCCGGTCGAACTTCAGCCGGTCCCGCCGTTCGCGCCAGGCGGGGTGGTAGAGGTACTGGCGGCGACCGGCGGCGTCCACGCCGGTCGCCTGCAGGTGGCCGTTGGCATACGGGCAGATCCAGACGTCGCGCCACGCCGGCGGGATCACGAGGGCGGCGACCCGATCGCGCTCCTCAGCCGTGAGCGGCCGGCCCTCGGCGTCCGTGTAGCTGAACCCGCGGCCGTGCCGCGTCCGGCGCCACCCGGGGACGTTGGGCGAGACCCTGCGAAGTCGCGGCACACCGCACTGCTACCCGCACAGCGGCGGGCCCATTCCTCAGGCGACGACCACGTGGACGCCGAGCGCGCGCAGGCGGTCGAGTTCGGACGCGTCCGCGGAGTCGTCGGTGACCAGCATGTCGATCTCGGCGATCTCGGCCATCGGCGCGAACGCCGACCGGCCGACCTTCGAGCCGTCCGCGACCACGACGGTGCGTTCGGCCTTGCTGACCATGGCGTGGTTGGTGCGCGCCTCGGTCTCGTCGTGGGTGGTGACACCGTCGGCTGCCGAGATCCCGTCGGCGCCCAGGATGGCCGTGCCGACGTGTTTGACCGCGTGGAACGTCCCCTCGGCCAGGACACCGACCAGTTCGAGTGACTGCGGACGCAGGATCCCGCCCGTCATCACGACCTTCAGGCGCGGGAACCGGGCCATCAGGGTGGCGATCGTCAGCGAGTTGGTGATGACGGTCAGGTCGGTGTGCCAGGCGAGTTCCCGGGCGACGGCTGCGGTGGTGGTGCCCCCGCTGAAGCTCACCGCCTGCCGCTCGTGCGGGATCAGTGCGGCGGCGGCCCTCGCGATCCGGAGCTTGGCGTCCGAGTAGCGGGTGTCCCGCAACGCGACCGGCACTTCTGCCGGTGAGCCCCCGACGGTCGCACCGCCGTGGGTGCGGACGAGCAGGCCCTGGTCGGCGAGCAGGCCGAGGTCACGCCGCAGGGTGGCGGCGGAGGCGCGGAAGTGCTGGCCGAGGTCCTGGATGGACGCCTCGCCGTGCTCGCTCACGTAGTCGAGGATGTCGGCCATCCGGCGCGACCGTTTCGGCGAACTGCCGAGCCCGGCGAGGGACGGGGTGTAGGGGCTGACCACGAATCGATCATCGCAGCTGCTCATTTGGGCGTCAATGTGCGCATTCTGTTGCGCGGAATGAGCGGTAGTCCCGACAATCTCGACATGGCGACCATCACGTTCCTCGGTGCGGGCAGCGTGGTGTTCACCCGCCAGCTGGTTGTCGACCTGCTCCGCTTCGAGGACCTGCCCACGCTGGACCTGGTGCTCCACGACATCGACCCGGACCGGCTGGACGTCGCGAGGGGCACGGCCCTGAACGTCGCGCGGCAGCTCGGCAGGGACCTCCGTGTGCGTGCGGAGCCCGAGCGCAGGGCGGCGCTGGACGGAGCGGACTTCGCTGTCAACATGGTCCAGGTCGGCGGGATCGACGCCACCCGCGTCGACCTGGAGGTGCCGGCGAAGCACGGCCTGCGCCAGACGATCGGCGACACCACCGGCGTCGGCGGCGTGTTCCGCGGATTGCGGACCTTCCCCGTCCTCTCCGGCATCGCGGACGACATGCGCGCCGTCTGCCCCGACGCGTGGCTGCTGAACTACACGAACCCGATGGCCATGAACGTCTGGTGGCTGGCCGAGGTCGCGCCGGAGCTGAAGGCGGTCGGCCTGTGCCACAGCGTCTACTGGACGGTGCACGACCTCTGCGAGCTGGTCGGCGTCCCGCTCGAGGGCACCCACTACCGGGCGGGCGGGGTGAACCACCAGGCGTGGCTGACCGAGTGGAGCCGCGACGGCGCCGACCTCTACCCGCTGCTGCGGCGCCGGATCGCCGAGGACCCGGGACTGGAGCGGAGGGTGCGGGTCGAGATCTTCTCCCGGATCGGCTTCTACCCGACCGAGACGAGCGAGCACTCCGCCGAGTACCTCGGCTGGTTCCTGCGCTCGGACGCCCAGGTCGAACGGTTCCGCCTGCGGCCGCTGGAGTACCTCCAGATCTCGGAGGACAACGTCGCGGAGTACGAACAGGCCCGCACGGTCCTCGCCGCGGGCGGCGACCTGCCCCTGCACGACGCGGACGACGCCGCCGAGTACGCGCCGCAGGTGATCCACTCGATGCTGACCGGGACGCCACGGGTCATCCACGCGAACGTGGTGAACCACGGCCTGATCGACAACCTTCCGCAGGGTGCGGTCGTCGAGGTGCCGGCCGACGTGGACGCGGACGGCCTGCGCCCGCAGCGGTTCGGCAGCGTCCCCACCGCGGGGGCAGCCCTCAACCGCAGCTACCTCTCGGTGGCGGAACTCACGGTCGCCGCCGCCCGGACGGGAGACCCGCGGCTGGTCCGACAGGCGGTGCTGGCCGACCCGAACGCCAGCTCAACCCTCACTCCCGACCGGATCTGGGCACTGTGCGACGCACTCACCGCCGCCCACGCCCGGTACCTGCCGCGCGCGCTCGGCGGCACCCTCGACCAGCCATGACGCTCACGTCCACGGGCGCCCTCGTCGAGGAGGCGGCAGCGCGCGGGAGCGCGGTCGTGGCCTTCAACGTGATCACGCTCGAGCAGGCGGAGGCCGTGGTGGCCGCCGCGGAGGAGACCGGCCGGCCCGTGGTCCTTCAGGTGAGCCAGAACGCGATCCGGTTCCGGAGGGGGTTCGCCCCGCTGCTCGCCGCCTGCCGCGAACTCGCCTGCGCCGCGGAGGCTCCGGTCGCCCTCCACTTGGACCACCTGGAAGACCCGGGGCTCGCGGGCGCCGCGCTCGAGCGCAGCGGGGAGCTGGGGGTCGGCTCGCTGATGTTCGACGCCTCCACGCTGCCGCACGAGGAGAACGCCGCCCTCACCGCTGACGTGGTCGCGGCGGGGCACGTCCACGGCCTGTGGGTCGAGGGCGAGCTCGGTGCGGTCGGGGGCAAGAACGGGGCGCACGCTCCCGGCGTCCGCACCGACCCCGGCGAGGCCAGGACGTTCGTCGACCGCACCGGCGTGGACGCCCTGGCGGTCGCGGTGGGCAGCAGTCATGCGATGGTCGAGCGAACGGCTCGCCTCGATCTGGCCCTGATTGCCCGGCTGCGCGACGCGGTGGGCGTCCCGCTGGTGCTGCACGGGAGCTCCGGAGTGCCCGATGACGTGCTGGCCGCCGCGGTCAGGGCCGGGATCCGCAAGGTCAACATCGGGACGGCGCTCGCTGTCGCGGGGACGGGGCGGCTCCGGGAGGAGCTGGCTGCGCGGCCGGACGCCGTCGACCCACGCTCCTACCTCGTCGGTGTGCGCGAGGCGACCACTCGTGCCGCCGCACACCTGCTCTGCGTCCTGGGCTGACTCCGCGACGGGGGCTGGTCCGCGGTCGCCCCGCGGCGGTCAGGCGGTCCCGAGCACCCTGTGCGCGTTGCCGCGGTACACCTTCTCCAGCACGTCGGGGGACAGGCCGAGACCGGAGACCGTCCAGCGGCCCTGGGGCGGGATCTCCTCCTCGGGCGCGTAGTCGAAGGCTTCGTCACAGGTCTCGAGGAACCGGTAGTGCAGCCGGTACTGCGCGGCACTGGCCGGGTAGCAGTCGGTGCCGAACAGGACGCGGTCGGCGTAGCGGGCGATGAACGCGGCGGCGTGGCGGGGCTGGCGGCCGAGCTCGGCGAGCCGGCCGGCGATGTCGACGTGGTAGTGCGGGGCGGCGTCGAGCAGCCGGGCGACCCGGTCGAGGTCCTCGGCGCAGCACCCGACGTGGGCGCCGATGAAGGTCGTACCCGGGCAGGCGAGGACGAGCCGGGAGTGCGCGTCGAGCAGGGTGTCGAAGCTCGGGTACCGGTCGGGATCGCCGAACCACCAGTCCGGCTGCCCCGCGAGCTCGTCGAGCCGCTCGTTGTGCGCGTCCAGCGGCTGGAAGAAGGCGATCGGGTCGGCGGTGTGGATGAGCACCGGCAGGCCGAGTTCTCCCGCGCGGGCGAGGACGGCGACCACGCGGTCGTCGTCGGGGGAGACGAGTGCTCCCGCGGCGTCGCGGACGTGCAGCCCGAGGGTCTTCCACACCTTCACTCCGCGGGCACCGCGTCGGGCGCTGTCCTCCAGCGCGGCGATGAGCAGGCGGACGCCGTCGGGCCGCGCGAGCAGCGTCCAGTCCAGCTGGCAGAAGGTGGCGAAGCGGCCGGGGTGCGCGCGGTCCAACCGGTCGAGGTTCGCCTCCAGCTCGTCCCCGGTCATGCCGTCGAGGTTCACGATCGTCTCGACGTGCTGCGCGTCCATCATCGCCAGCAGCGCACCGACGTCGGGGACGATCCAGTCGCCGTCGTCGCTGAGCCAGCGGCCGAGGTGGTTGTGGGCGTCGATGCACGGCACCAGCGGGACCGCTACCTCGGTGTGCGGCGTGCGCAGCTGGCTGCGCGGCCGCCAGTCCCGCAGGCGTAGTTCCTCGATGGCGAACATGGCAGCATCGTCGGCCCGCGCGCAGCCGGATTGCACGACAATGCCTCGGATCGCTCAGCCGAAGTGAGCAGATCGCGCAATTGATTGCGTGATCGCTCAGTCAGTCAGGAGGATAACGCTGTCGTCACGTGCCAGGAGGACCACCATGAGCCGCCGTATTCCAGGAGCCCTGAGCGCCGCAGCCGTCGCTCTCTCGCTGATCACGCTCACCGCCTGCACCTCCGGGCCGTCGACCGGTACCTCCGCGACGGCCGATCCCGACGCCGCCGTGACGCTGACCTGGTGGACCGGCCAGTCGGACGCGGCGGAGAAGCTGCTGGAGGGGCTGGCCGGCGAGTTCATGAAGCTGCACCCGAACGTCACCATCAACACCTCGCCGGGGGCGTCCTCGACGGAGGAACTGCTCCAGAAGCTGTCCGCGGGGTTCGCGTCCGGCACGTACCCGAACATCTCCTACGCGTTCGGCTCCTGGGCGAGCGAGCTCGAGTCGTCGGGCAAGATGCAGGACATCACCGACCAGGTCTCCGACCCGTCGGTGGGCTGGGACGAGTTCTCGGAAGCCGCCCGCGCCACCGTGCGTCCCACCGGCCAGGCGACGATCGGCTTCCCCGCGCTGGTGGACAACCTCTCGCTGATCTACAACAAGACCGTCTTCGACAAGGCCGGGGTCGCCTACCCGATCGACCAGTGGACGTGGGACGACTTCCGGGCCGCGGCGAAGCAGCTGACCAACGCCGGCACCCAGACCTACGGCTACGCGTACTCGGTGTCCGGGTCGGAGGAGACGACGTGGCAGTTCTGGCCGCACCTGTGGCAGAACGGCGGCGCCATCCTCACCGACGACCAGAAGAAGTCGGCGTTCGCGTCCCCGGAGGGCGAGCAGGCGCTGGAATTCCTGCGGGCGATGGCCGTCGACGACAAGAGCGTCTACCTCGACCAGACCGACACGAAGTTCGCCCAGCTGTTCGCCGCCGACCGGATCGGCATGATCACCTCGGGGCCGTGGCAGCTGAGCGACCTGGCCACGGCGAAGACCAGGTACGGCGTGACGATCCTGCCGGGCACGAACGGCGACCACCAGACGGTCTCCGGACCGGACATCTGGGCGCTCCCGGACACCGGGGACGCCAACCAGAACCACTGGTCGGTCGAGTTCCTGAAGTGGCTGACCGCGCCCGAACAGGACCTGCGCTGGAACGTGGCGTACGGCAACCTGCCGCTGCGGACCAGCGAACTGGACACCCCGGAGTTCAAGGCCCAGGTGAAGGCGCTGCCGGGCCTGGACGTGATGGCGGAGAACAGCGCGAACGCGAAGCAGGCGCGCCCGACTGTGCAGGGCTACGTGGGGCTGTCGGAGGCGATCGGATCGTCCATCTCGCAGGTGCTGCAGGGCAAGGGCACCCCGGCGGACGCCCTCACACAGGCCGCGGCCAAGGCCGATGAGGCCCTCGCCGGCGAGTAGTCCAACGTCCCACTTTGTACGACAGGAGCGGATCCCGATGACCATCACCGCGCAGGAGATCGAGAGCCAACCGCGGGTGTGGCGCGAGGCACTCGGCCTCGTGCCGCACGCGACGCAGCTCCTCCGCCGGCCGGGGGAGCGGGTGCTGGCCGTGGGGTGCGGCACCTCCGCCTTCGTCGCGCTCGCCTTCGCCGCGCTCAGGGAGGCCGCGGGGCTGGGGGTCACCGACTGGGCCTACGCGTCGGAGCCGAGGGCGCCGCGTCCCTACGACGCGGTGCTGGGGATCAGCCGCTCGGGCGACACCACCGAGGTGCTGGACGCGTTGCGCGCGGTCCCGGACGGCGTCCGGAGGATCGTCGTGACCGGGGTCGCCGACTCCCGGTGCGCCCGTCTCGCCGACGAGGTGCTCCTGCTCGACTTCGCCGACGAGCGTTCGGTCGTGCAGACCCGCTTCCCGACGTCCTTCCTCCTGCTGGCCAGGGCGGCGTTCGGAGAGGACGTCTCCGGGCTGCCCGCCGCGGTGGAGGCGGCGCTCGCCTCCCCGCCCGCCGTGCTGGACCCGACGGCCTTCGACCACTTCGTCTACCTGGGCAGGGGCTGGACGAACGGCCTGGCGATGGAGGCCGCCCTGAAGATCAGGGAGGCCGCGCAGGCGTGGGCGGAGAACTACCCGCTGCTGGACTACCGGCACGGGCCGATGGCCGTCGCGCACCCCGGTTCGCTGGTGTGGCTGCTCGGGGCCGACGACCCGGGGCTGGTCGCACAGCTCACCACGACCACCGGCGCCACCGTGGTGTCGGGGCTGGCCGCCGACCCGCTCGTCGAACTGGCCCTGGCCCAGCAGCTGGCGGTCGGGGTCGCGCTGACCAGGGGCCTCGATCCGGACCGGCCGCGCTATCTCACGCGTGCTGTCGTGCTGGACGGCCCGGCCCTACGCTGAGCGCGCGCAGAGTGGAGCGGGCACGATGACGATGACGACCCCGGGGGCACGGGCGCTCGCCGACGCGTCCGCCCCCGCGTCCGCGCCGCAGGACACCCCGGCCGACGACCGGCGCCGCCGGGCAGCGGCCCGGCGCCGGCGAGGCCTGCGGGACGCGCTCGCCGGCTGGTCGTTCATCGGACCCGGCATGGTGTTCGTCCTCGGCCTGTCGATCTTCCCCGCGGGATGGGCGTTCGTCCTCTCGCTGCAGAAGTGGAACGGCTTCTCCACCCCGAAGTTCGTGGGCCTGAAGAACTACACGACGCTGGTCAGCGACGCGGAGTTCGCCCAGGCCG
The DNA here is from genome assembly GCF_049840635.1 of Propionicimonas sp. GTDB lineage: Bacteria > Actinomycetota > Actinomycetes > Propionibacteriales > Propionibacteriaceae > Propionicimonas. The sequence goes on along the minus strand of NZ_JASGKL010000005.1, from coordinate 209,106 downwards.
TCACCCAGACCGGGCTGTTCGTGTTGCTGTTCGTCCCGGCCTCGGTGCTCGCGGGGTTGTTCCTCGCCGTCGCGCTGAACCGGCAGATCCGGTTCATCGGCTTCTACCGGACGGCGATCTTCGTCCCGTTCGTCGCGTCCGCCGCGGCGACCGGCATTCTCTCCACCTACCTGTTCAGCCCGCAGTACGGGCTGGTGAACAACGTGCTGCGCGTCTTCGGGATCCCCGCGCAGGGCTGGCTGGAGGACCCCCGCCAGGCGATGCTGGTGATCGCGATCATGTCCCTGTGGGGGCAGGCGGCGTTCACGACCGTGATCTACCTCGCGGCGCTGCAGGACATTCCCGCCGAACTGCTGGAGGCGGCGAAGGTCGACGGCGCGAACCCGTGGCAGGCGTTCTGGCGCGTGGTCTGGCCCGAACTGGCCCCGGTCACGGTGTTCGTCACGATCTGGCAGGTGATCGGGGCGATCCAGCTGTTCGACCTCGTCTACACCACCACGCGCGGGGGGCCGCTGGACGCGACCAAGACGATCGTCTACTTCCTGTGGGAGAAGGCGTTCAAGGGCCTGGAGTTCGGCTACGGGTCGGCGGCGGCCTACGTCCTGTTCCTGATCACGCTGCTGATCACGATCGGCGTGGTGGTCTACGCGCGACGCAAGAACCTGGAGGCGTTCTGATGGCCGTCGTGGACGCGCCGCGCCGGCGCCGGCGCCGGATCAGCGGCTGGCACTTCGTGCTGGCCCCGATCGCGCTGGTGTTCCTGACCCCGTTCCTGCAGATGGTGACGGCCTCGCTGTCGCCGGCGGAGGAACTCGTCCGGTTCCCGCCGCCGTTCTTCCCGTCCCGGCTCACCCTCGACGGCTTCATCGGCCTGTTCGGCGACACCGAGGTGCTGCGCTGGCTGCTGAACAGCACGATCGTCTCTGTCGTCGCGATCGGCTCGCACCTGGTGCTGTGCTCGCTCGCCGGCTACGGCTTCGCCCGGCTGCGCTTCCGGGGTCGCGACTTCGGCTTCTTCGCCGTGGTGGCGACGATCATGATCCCCACCCAGCTGCTGATGATCCCGACCTACATCATGTTCTCGCGGCTGCACCTGATCGACACCCTGGCCGCAGCGTTCGTGCCGTGGCTGGCCTCGGCGTTCGGGATCTTCCTGATGCGCCAGTTCTTCCTCTCGATCCCTGCCGAACTTGAGGAGGCGGCAGCGCTGGACGGGTGCAGTCGCTGGCAGACGTTCCTGCGCGTGGTGCTGCCCCTGGCCCGGCCCGCCCTGACCACGCTGGCGATCTTCACGCTGCTGGGTGCGTGGAACGACCTGGTCTGGCCGCTGATCGCGATCAACAACCAGGACCTGTTCACGATCCAGCTCGGCATCGCGGACTTCCAGGGCACCCGGCGGACGCAGTGGTCGCTGCTGATGGCGGGCAACGTGGTGGCGACGCTGCCGCTGATCGTGTTCTTCCTCGCCGCGCAGAAGCACTTCGTGGCGACGATGACGATGTCGGGGCTGAAGGGATGAGCGCCCGGGTGCTCGTCGCGGGGGACGCGAACCTCGACCTGGTGCTGAGGGGGGACGTGCGCCCGCGGTTCGGCCAGGCCGAGCAGTTCCTCACCGGTGCCGACCTGGTGCTGGGGTCGAGCGCGGGGATCTGCGCGTCCGGACTGGCCCGACTCGACGCGGACGTGGCGCTGGTGGCCCGGGTCGGCGACGACGTCTTCGGTGACCGGACGCGGGCGCTGCTCGATGCGGCGGGGGTGGACACGGGACTGCTGCGCACCGTGCCCGGCGCGACCGGGCTGTCGGTGATCCTCTCCGAGGGCGGCGACCGCTCGATCCTGACCCTTCCCGGCGCGATGGCCACGCTGTCGGCGTCCGACGTCAGGGCAGCCGTCGGGCAGGGACGGGCCACGCACCTGCACGTTGCCGCCTACTTCCTGGTGCCCGGCTTCGCCGAGTGGCTCCCGGAGGTGCTCGCCGAGGCGAAGGCGTCCGGCCTGACCACGAGCCTCGACCCGAACTGGGACCCCCGGCAGTCGTGGACGGGCGTGGCGGAGTGCCTGCCCTACGTCGACGTGCTCCTCCCCAACGCCGCGGAGGCGGTCGCGCTGGCGGGTGACGCCGCTGCATCGGACGCGGTCGCCGCCGCCCGGTTGCTGGCCGCGCGCGGTCCGCTGGTGGTGGTGAAGGACGGTGCCGCCGGTGGCTTCGCGGTGGTGGGTGACGACGTCGTGCGCGCGCCCGGCCTGGTCGTCGACGTCGTCGACACGACGGGGGCGGGGGACAGTTTCGATGCCGGGTTCCTTGTGGCCTGGCTGGAAGGTCGCGAACAGGCGGACTGCCTGGCCTGGGCGGCGGTCGCCGGCTCGCTGTCGACGACGGGGACGGGCGGCACCGGTAGGCAGGCCGACCGCGCGGCCCTGCTCGCGGCGCTGGGCCGGTCGTGATCACCTGCGTGGGCCTGGCGCCGGCCCTCGACGTCACCTACGGTGTGCGGGCCGTCCGGGTCGGCCGGATCCACCGGCCGGAGTGGGTGCTCGAACTGCCGGGCGGCAAGGCGGTGAACGTGGCGCGGGCCCTGTCGACGCTGGGGGCGGAGGTCCGGGTTGTCGTGCCGTTGGGCGGGCCCAACGGAACCGCGGTCGAGGAGGCGCTGGACAGGGAGGGGATCGTGGCGGCGGTCCTGCCGAACGGTGCGGGTACGCGGCGCTGCGTCACCGCGCTGGACGCGGACACCGGCGCGGCCACCGAGTTCTACGAGCCGGCGCCGCCGCTGGACGCGGCGGTCCTCGGACGGCTGGCGGAGGTGATCGCCGCGGTGGAGGGCTGGCTGGTGGTCTCCGGCTCGATGCCGGGCGGGACCGAGGACGAGGTCGCGGGGATGGCGGCTGCGGCGGAGCGCCGCGGCGTCCGGGTGGCCGCCGACGTCCAGGGGGTTGCGTTGCAGGCGCTGCTGGCGCAGGGGCGTCCGGACGTGGTGAAGGTGAACCGGGCCGAGGCGGAGGACCTGTTCGGGCCGGGTGACCCCGCGCGGCTCGCCGCCGACCTCCGCGGCGCGGGAGCGCGGGTGGCCGTGGTCACCGACGGCGCGGAGGGTGCAGTGGCCGCTGCGGCGGAAGGGACGTGGCGGGCACGCCCCGGCGAGCGCGGCCGCTACGCGGTGGGCTCGGGCGACTGCTTCCAGGCGGGCCTCGTCCTGGCACTCAGCCGTGGCGACGACCTGCCGCGGGCGCTGGCGCTCGCCACGTCCGCGGCGACGGCGAACACGCGCGTCCCGGGCGCAGCCCGGTTCCGGCCCACCGACATCGCCGAGGTGGCCGCGAGTGTGCGGGTGGAGCCGCTGCGGGCGCCGTCCCCCTCGCTCTGACCCGGGGGCAGCCGCGACAGGGACCGTGACGCGATCCTGCCGCGCGCCGCGTCCCATCTGTCTCCTCCGTCACGGTTCCGGCCTTCCGTGGCGGGATCGCGTCAGGCCGTCCAAGGATCCGGGACCCGACCAAGCGATGGGGCGAGCGACCGCGATCGGGACGGCCGTGACGTGATCCCGCCGCAGGAAGTCGAGGATGGGACGAAACGAGCTCGGTCGGACACGGCCGATGGCGGGATCGCGTCACCGGGACCGAATCGGCGGGCCAGGGAGAGGTACCGGGAAGGGGAGTCGAACCCCTACGCCCTTGCGGGCAGACGGGTTTGAGCCGTCCGCGTATACCATTCCGCCACCCCGGCAGGTGCCCATGAAGTGTGCCACAACTTGGCGGCCCCCATTCGGGGCAGGGTAACCTCGTCCCTGCCCCTCCACCCCGGGGGATCCGATGATGATGACCAGCCAGGAAGGCTGACGAGTGATGACTGCCGACGACCGCGAAGACGACGAGAAGCTGCGCGTGCTGGTGGCCGAGGACGAGGCCCTGATCCGGCTCGACCTCGTGGAGCTGCTGACCGAGGAGGGCTACGACGTCATCGCCGAGGCCGGCGACGGTGAGGAGGCGCTCGAACTCGCCCGCAAGCTCACCCCTGACCTCGTCGTCATGGACGTGAAGATGCCCAAGATGGACGGGATCTCCGCCGCGGCCGTGATCGCGGAGGAGCGGATCGCCCCCGTCGTCATGCTCACCGCCTTCAGCCAGCGCGAACTGGTCGAGCGGGCCAGGGACGCCGGGGCGATGGCCTACGTCGTGAAGCCGTTCGACTCCTCCGACGTCATCCCCGCGATCGAGATCGCCATGGCCCGGTTCGCCGAGATCCGCGCGGTCGAGGCCGAGGTCGCCGACCTCGAGGAGCGGTTCGCGTCCCGCAAGGCCGTCGACCAGGCCAAGGGCCTCCTGCAGGAGGGTCTGGGCCTCAGCGAGCCGGAGGCGTTCCGCTGGATCCAGAAGACCGCGATGGACCTGCGCAAGTCGATGCGCGAGGTGGCCGAGGCCGTCATCGAGCAGTCGAAGGGCGACAAGCGCAAGAAGTGACGCTCAGCGCTTCCGCTTGAGGAACACCGTGATCCGGGCGGCGCAGACCTGCTCGTCCGCCTCATCGGTGATGGTCACGTCGTAGGTCGCCAGCGAGCCGCCGATCCGGATCGCCGTCGCGACGCCGGTCAGCCAGCCCCGCCGCGCCGGACGCAGGTGGGTGGCGTTGATGTCCACTCCGGTCACGGCGCCCTCCGGCCCGACCTCCGCCGCCGCGGCGAGGGACGCGAGCGTCTCGGCGAGCACGCAGGACGCGCCCCCGTGCCACAGCCCGAACGGCTGGGTGTTGCCCTCGACGGGGCAGCGGGCGGACGCCCTGGTCGGCGTCACCTCGTCCAGCTCGACCCCCAGCTTCTCGTCGAGGGGACTGCTCAGGCCGGCGAACCAGTCGGGAACGTTCATGGGCCCTACCTTGGCACACCGGGCAGCGCCGGCTGTCGGTGGCCGCCGGTAAGGTTCGGGACTGTGACCAGTCCCGCGAGCGCGTCCGCAGAGAAGACCCCGACCCTGCTGCTGATCGACGGCCACTCGGTGGCCTACCGCGCGTTCTTCGCGCTGCCGGTCGAGAACTTCTCCACCACCACCGGCCAGCACACCAACGCGGTCTACGGGTTCACGTCCATGCTGATCAACGTGTTGCGCGACGAGCAGCCCACCCACCTCGCGGTGGCGTTCGACGTGTCCCGCCAGACGTTCCGCAGCGAGGAGTACGCGGAGTACAAGGCCAACCGGTCGGCCTCGCCCGCGGAGTTCTCCGGCCAGGTCGCGCTGATCAAGGAGGTGCTGGACGCGCTGAACATCGTCCACCTCGAGCGGGACGGGTTCGAGGCGGACGACATCATCGCCACCCTCGCCGGGCGGGGGGCGGCCCAGGGGCTGGACGTGCTCATCTGCACCGGCGACCGCGACACCCTCCAGCTCGTGAACGATCGCGTGACCGTGCTCTACCCGCGCAAGGGCGTCTCCGACCTGGCCAGGCTCGACCCGCCGACCGTGATCGAGAAGTACCTCGTCGCCCCCGCCCGCTACCCCGAACTGGCCGCCCTCGTCGGGGAGACCAGCGACAACCTTCCGGGAGTACCCGGCGTGGGCCCGAAGACCGCGGCCAAGTGGCTCGAGGCGTACGACGGGTTGGAGAACCTCGTCCAGCACGCCGCTGAGGTCGGCGGAAAGGCGGGGGAGTCGTTCCGGGCCCACCTCGACGACGTGGTCCGCAACCGGCGGCTCAACGCGCTGGTCGGCGACCTCGAACTGCCCGTCGGCGTCAGTGACCTGGCCCGCAGGGACTGGGACAGGGAAGCCGTCCACTCGCTCTTCGACGGGCTCGAGTTCCGCGTCCTGCGGGACCGGCTCCTGGAGACCCTGCCCGCCGAGGACGCAGAGTCGCAGGGTGGGTTCGAGGTCACCGGCGAGATCCTCGCCGCGGGGAGCGTGCGGGCCTGGCTCGACGAGCACGCGCGCACGGGCGTCGTGGGCGTCGACTGCCAGGGACGCTGGCGCTCGGGCACCGGGGACCTCACCGGCATCGCGTTGGCCGCCGCCGACGGTGCGGCCGCCTGGATCGACGTCACCACCGTCTCGCCCGACGACGACGCGGCGCTGGCCGCCTGGCTGGCCGACGACGCCGCGGCCAAGGCCATGCACGACGCGAAGGGTCCGATGCTCGCACTCTGGGCGCGCGGCTGGGACCTGGCGGGGCTGGCCAGCGACACCCAGCTGGCCGCCTACCTCCTGCGGCCCGACCAGCGCGTCTACGACCTCGCCGACCTGACCGCCCGGCACCTCCGGCGCGACCTGTCGGTCGCCGGCAGCGGCGGGGACGGCGGCGACCAGGCCGCGTTCTCGTTCGACGACACCGAGAGCCACGACGCGATGGTGCGGGCCCGCGCGGTGATCGACCTCGCCACGGCGCTGGAGACCGAGCTGGAGGAGCGCGGCGGCGCCACGCTGTTGCGGGAGGTCGAGCTGCCGCTGACCAGGACGCTGGCCACGATGGAGCGGGTCGGCATCGCCGTCGACATCGACTACCTCGACCGGCTGCACGCCGACTTCGACGCCGCGGTCAGCCAGGCCGAGGCGGACGCCTTCGCCGTCCTCGGCCACCCGATCAACCTCGGCTCGCCCAAGCAGCTGCAGACCGTCCTGTTCGACGAGCTTGCCATGCCCAAGACCCGGCGCACGCAGACCGGCTGGACGACGGACGCCGAGTCGCTGGAGGCGCTGTACGCCAAGACGGAGCACCCGTTCCTCGCGCACCTGCTGCGCCACCGCGACCAGATCCGGCTGCGGCAGACCGTCGAGGGGCTGCAGAAGTCGATCGCCGACGACGGCCGCGTCCACACCACCTACGTGCAGACGATCGCCGCCACGGGGCGGCTGTCGTCCACCGACCCGAACCTGCAGAACATCCCGATCCGCACCGAGGACGGGCGGCGGATCCGGGAGGCGTTCGTGGTGGGAGACGGCTACGACAGCCTGCTCACCGCTGACTACAGCCAGATCGAGATGCGGATCATGGCCGACCAGTCGGAGGACGCGGGGCTGATCGAGGCGTTCGCGTCCGGCCACGATTTCCACAGCACGATGGCGTCCCGCGTGTTCGGCGTCCCCGCCGACGCCGTGACGGGCGCGATGCGGGCCCGGATCAAGGCCATGAACTACGGCCTCGCGTACGGCCTGAGCGCGTTCGGCCTGAGCCAGCAGCTGAAGATCGAGGTGTCCGAGGCGCGGGGCCTGATGGAGGAGTACTTCGAGCGCTTCGGCCACGTCCGCGACTACCTGCACGAGATCGTCGACACCGCGCGCCGGACGGGCTTCACCGAGACCATCCTCGGCCGGCGCCGCTACCTGCCCGACCTCACCTCGTCGAACCGGCAGCGCAGGGAGATGGCCGAGCGGGCCGCGCTGAACGCGCCGATTCAGGGGTCGGCTGCCGACGTGATCAAGGTGGCGATGCTGGACGTGGAGACCGCGCTGGCGCAGCAGGGCCTGCGCAGCCGGATGCTGCTCCAGGTGCACGACGAACTCGTCTTCGAGGTCGCGCCGGGGGAGCAGGGCGCGCTCACCGCCCTCGTCCGCGACAAGATGGGCCACGCCGTGGAGATGCGCGTCCCGCTCGAGGTGTCGGTCGGCGTCGGCCACTCCTGGCACGACGCCGCCCACTGAGGACGCCGGGCACCCTTCTGTCATCCCGGCGAAAGCCGGTGGCTGGTGGTCAGGTCGGCCGCTCCCTTTGTCATCCCGGCGAAGGCCGGGATCTCGTGGTCTGTTCGGCCGCCCCCACTGTCATCCCGGCGGAGGCCGGGATCTCGTGGTCTGTTCGGCCGCCCCCACTGTCATCCCGGCGGGGGCCGGGATCTCGTGGTCTGTTCGGCCGCTCCCTTTGTCATCCCGGCGGAGGCCGGGATCTCGTGGTCTGGTCGGCCGCTCCCTTTGTCATCCCGGCGAAGGCCGGGATCTCGTGCTCAGGTCGGGTTGGGTGCGTCGGAGCTCCCGGGTCAAGCCCGGGATGACAGCTGACGCGCCAGCGTCCACCTTGTCGTGGACGGTTTGGCGGCGTAGTCGCCCGATTCCGTCCACCTTGTTGGGGCGCGGGAGCCGCGGCGGGCCAAGGTGGACGGTTGTGTGGTGAGTTCGCGCGTTTCGGTCCACTTTGTGGTGGACGGGATGGCGGCGTGACTGCGTCCACTTTGCGGTGGACGGGATGGCGGCGTGACTGCGTCCACGTTTAGGTGGACGGTGGTGTGGCGTACTCGCGGGTTTCCGTCCACCTTGTGGTGGCGCGGACGCGGGGCCCGGGTAAGGATGGGTCGACGTGTTCTGAGGAGGTTCTGATGGTGTTCAGCCACCTGTCCGTGCACCGGCCGCACCCGGAGGCGCGGGACGCCCTCGTCGCGTCCATGCACCGGTACGGCGCCGCGATCGCGGACGCCCCGGGCCTGGTCTCCGTCCACACGTTCGAGGACGCGGCGCGGGGCACGCTGATCGGGCTGGCGATCTGGGAGTCCGAGGACGCGTTCCACGCGTCCGTCGGCCTCGCAAGGGACGCCGTGGCGGACGACCCGTTCGACGAGTGGGAGGCCGCACCCGTCGACGGCTACCGGCTCACCGAGGTCTGAACCCCGGAGCCGGTCCGTCGACGAACCAGCCGGGCCGAGTCAGCGAAGAACGGCCAGGGTCTGCTCCTGGACGGTGCCGTCGGCGTCGGTCCAGCGGCCGTCCAGGGTGCCCAGGGGCACGCGGCTGCCGGGCACGTGGTTGCCGTCCAGCACCCGGACCACCCGCATCGCCTCGCTGGCCGCATTCGACACCGGCACGATGCCGGACCCGAGCACCGTCATCGACTTCTCCCCCCGGGAGAGGTCGGCCTCGGTGTCGCCCTCGTGGATCACCCGCAGCAGTTCGACCATGTAGACCGGGTCGCCGACCGCGTCGTACACGTAGCGCGTGCCGAGCACCGAGTGCTCGAGGGTGCCGACCAGGTAGTCCTCCGCCTCGTCCAGCGGAGCCCCGCGGTAGGTGAGCGGGACCTGGTAGGTCACACCACGCGACCGCACCAGGATGGTCTCGATGCCGACCTCGCCCTCGGGGTCGACGAAGCGGTAGGACGCGACGCGCTCCACGTCGTCCGAGTCGCCGACGAACCACTCCTGGGCCGGCAGCCACGCCGCCAGCAGCTCGAGCTTGCCCGGGGTCAATGTCGCTTGGTGGATCTCGGCTGTGCCGCTCATTCTTCTCCTTCTGGGGTCGGTTCCCCAGCGTAGTCTGAACCGGCGCCGGATTGCCCTCGCTCACAGCACTCGGTAGGCTGTCGGTCGCACTTCGACCGGCATGACCTCAGACCTAGCGGGTCGGCACGCGTTCACGCGGCGGAGACCCAGACGTCAGCCTGGTCCTCTGGCAGTGGAGCACGTGGTCGGCGTGCGAACGCCATTTCCATACAAACCCATCGGAGCCCTACTACATGACCTCTTCTCCCGAGGCAGCCACCGTCGCGTTCGACGACTTCGGATCTCCCGAAGCCTTCCTGGCAGCGATCGACGCGACCATCAAGTACTTCAATGACGGCGACATCGTGACCGGCACGGTCGTCAAGGTCGATCGGGACGAGGTCCTGCTCGACATCGGCTACAAGACCGAAGGCGTGATCCCCTCCAAGGAACTCTCCATCAAGCACGACGTGGACCCGTTCGACGTGGTCAGTGTCGGCGATGTGATCGAGGCCCTGGTGCAGACCAAGGAGGACAAGGAGGGTCGCCTGATCCTGTCCAAGAAGCGCGCCCAGTACGAGCGCGCCTGGGGCACGATCGAGAAGGTCAAGGAAGAGGACGGTGTCGTCACCGGCCGCGTCATCGAGGTCGTCAAGGGCGGCCTGATCATCGACATCGGCCTGCGCGGCTTCCTGCCGGCGTCGCTGGTGGAGATGCGTCGCGTCCGTGACCTGCAGCCCTACGTCGGCATGGAGCTCGAGGCGAAGATCATCGAGCTGGACAAGAACCGCAACAACGTGGTCCTCTCCCGGCGCGCGTGGCTCGAGCAGACCCAGTCCGAGGTCCGCCACACCTTCCTGAACCAGCTCACCAAGGGCCAGATCCGCAAGGGTGTCGTCTCCTCGATCGTCAACTTCGGCGCGTTCGTCGACCTGGGCGGCGTGGACGGCCTCGTGCACGTCTCGGAGCTGTCCTGGAAGCACATCGACCACCCGTCCGAGGTCGTCGAGGTCGGCGACGAGGTCACCGTCGAGGTGCTGGACGTCGACATGGACCGCGAGCGCGTCTCGCTGTCGCTGAAGGCGACCCAGGAGGATCCGTGGCAGACCTTCGCCCGGACCCACCAGATCGGTCAGATCGTCCCGGGCAAGGTCACCAAGCTGGTGCCGTTCGGCGCGTTCGTCCGCGTCGAGGAGGGCATCGAGGGCCTGGTGCACGTCTCCGAGTTGGCCGAGCGCCACGTGGAGATCCCCGAGCAGGTCGTCTCCGTCAACGACGAGGTCATGGTCAAGATCATCGACATCGACCTCGAGCGTCGCCGCATCTCGCTGAGCCTCAAGCAGGCCAACGAGGGTGTCGACGTGGCCGCTGACGACTTCGACCCGGCGCTGTACGGCATGACCGCGTCCTACGACGAGCAGGGCAACTACATCTACCCCGAGGGCTTCGATCCGGAGACCCAGGAGTGGAAGCCCGGCTACGAGGAGCAGCAGCGGGCGTGGGAGCAGCAGTACGCCGAGGCGCAGGCCCGGTGGCTGGCCCACAAGAAGCAGGTCGAGGACGCCGAGGCCGCCGACGTGCAGGCCGCCGTCGCCCAGGCCAGCGCCGCCGCGTACTCCGCGGGTGGCGACGAGGACGCCCAGGAGGGCTCCCTCGCTTCCGACGAGGCCCTGCAGGCCCTCCGGGAGAAGCTGACCGGCGGTCGCTGACCGACAGCTGTACGACGTGCCCCCCACTTCGGTGGGGGGCACGTCGTCGTTCCGGCACCACTGGCATGCTGGGAGTCGGCAGGACACCCCCCAGGAGACCAGGTGAGCGACCAGGAGCCGAACCGGTTCGAGAACTACCCGGCGCAGACGCCGGAGCCGTCCGGAACGACGGACGGGCAGCCCGCTGCCGGGACCGGCACGCCGTACCACATCACCCCGTACCATCCCCCGTCAGTCTCTGCGCCGTCGACGGCGAGCGGGACGGGCCGGCGAAACCTGCTCGGGCTGGTGATCGGCGTCCCCGTCGCACTCGGGGTGATCGGCTGGCTGGGTCGGGCGAGCGACTCCCAGGGGTACGACCCCTACCCCGAGTACCCCGGCGGCTTCGCGACCGAGGACGACACCGGCAGCGAGACCGATGAGGAGACCCCGGCCCTCGCGGTCGGGCCCTGGGCCGCCGACGTCCCCGACGGCTGGGACCTGACGTCCCTCTCCACAGACGAAGCGGTGTCCTCCCACGGTGCGAACTGGGTGCAGGCCTACGCCTTCACCGCCGACGAGGACGACCGCGCCAGCGACCTCATCACCGCGCTCGTGCGGCGGCGCAAGGCCACGTTCGAGGGTGACCTCTCCGATCCGGTCTCCTCCATGGCGGACGGCGTCCAGCACGCCACGGTCTCGGCGACCGGCACCGTGTCGGGGAAGAAGGCACGCTTGAAGGGCCACCTGTGGATCGACCTGGACGCGGAGGCGCTCCTCGTCGTGCGCGTCCTGACCGCGAAGTCGGGTTCGACCACGGCAGAAGAGGCGCAGGCGATGGTCGACCAACTGGCGGGGGAGTTCTGAGGTGATGGCATGACGACCCCGCAGCCCCAGCCCCAGCACCGGTTCGAGAACTACCCCGATCCGGACGGCCAGGCTGGCACGAACGCCGACAGCAGCCGGTTGCTCCCTCGGCGGGCGTTGGCCCGCAGCAGCGCAGGCCCTGTGGAGCCGCCCGGACCCCACGAACCGTCAGGTCCGAGTCGGCGCAACTGGCTCGCCCTTGCTTCTGCCTTCGCCCTGGGAGGAGCCGCGGTCGGGACCTGGATGCTGTTGCAGCCGCGAGGCGACTCGGGAACCAAGGCAACGCCCTCCGCCGACCAGCCGACCTCGCCGACGGCCTCATCCTCCGCGTCGTGGCCAACCAGCACGGCCGATCCGTGGGACAACTCGGACGACGAGGCGCCGATGCCGGGGCAGTTGACTGTCGGGAGCCACGCCGCAACGGTGCCGAGCGGCTGGGACGTCGTCCGCAACGAGGCGAACGAGGTTGTCCTGACCCGCGGTGCGAATCGCGTGGACGCCTACGCGTTCGTGGCGGACTCGCAAGACCGGGCGATCGATCTGGTCGTGCCGCTGACCCGAAGCCGGCGGGCAGGGTTCCGCGGCCAGCTCAGGGTCACCGATCATGATCAGGACCCTGTGTACGGCCAGTATGCGTGGATCGAGTCGCACGGCACCTTCGGCGGCAAGGCGGCGAAGCTCTGGTCGATGCTCTGGCTAGAGCCAGAGCTCGGCGACGCCTTCCTCGTCATCGAGATCGTCACCGCACTCTCCGGCTCGAAGACGGCGGTCCAGGCTGATGCGTTGTTCCGGGACCTCACGATGGACCTGCCATGACGGAGTCCTCCGGAATCCTGGTCGGGCTCACCGGGGGCATCGCGTCCGGGAAGTCGACGGTGGCCGAGTTGCTGGCCGAACGGGGGGCGCTCGTGATCGACGCCGACCGACTGGCCCGCGAGGTGGTGGAGCCGGGCACCCCCGGCCTGGCGGCGGTGGTGGCAAGGTTCGGCGACGGCGTGCTGCGTCCCGACGGCTCCCTCGATCGGCCCGCGCTGGGCCGGATCGTGTTCGCCGACACGGTCGCCCGCGGCGACCTGGAGGCGATCATCCACCCCGCCGTGCGCGCCCGCGCGGCGGAACTCACCGCGGCGGCGCCCGCGGGCGCTGTGGTCGTACAGATGATCCCGTTGCTGGTCGAGACCGGCCAGCAGGACGCGTTCGACCTCGTCGTGGTCGTCGACACCGCGCCGGAGGAGCAGCTCGCCCGGGTCCGCGCGCGCGACGGCCTCGGCGCCGAGGAGGCCCTGGCCAGGGTCAGGGCGCAGGCCGATCGTGAGCGCCGACTGGCCGCCGCGGACGTCGTGCTGCACAACGACGGCACCCCGGCCGATCTCGCCGACCAGGTCGACAGGTTCTGGACGGAACTCACCGGCTCCCCAGGTGCGGAAATTCACTAGCCCGCCCTCTGCCGCGGCGGCGTGGCGTCCCCCTATAGTGAGCGCACCACTCGCCAGGAGGCCGTCCATGGACTGTTCCCGCTGCCACTCCACCGTTCCTGACGTCGCCCACTTCTGTCATCGGTGCGGCCTCGACCTCGTCCCCGGCGACGCGCGAGGGCAGCGCCGGTTCGCGCTCGCCCCCGACGAGCCGGTGGCGTCCTTCGCGATCGTGTCGACGATCATGCCGAAGGACGCCGGCCGGCACCCGCAGACGTACCGCACCGCGTTCACGATCACGCTCGTCGCAGCCCTCGTCGCTGCCATCTTCGGCGCGCTCCCGATCGCGGTGCTGATCGCAGCGTTCGCGATCCCGATCGTCTACATCACCTACCTGTACGACGTGAACCTCTGGGAGGACGAGCCGCTGCCGGTGGTCGGGCTCGCGTTCGCACTGACCGGTCTGGTCGCCGCGCTCTTCACGGTGCTGTGGACGCGACTGCTGCCGCTCACCGCGACGCTCCGCGCTCCGGACGGGACGCTCCTGTCCGGCCCGCAGTGGGGAGCCTTCCTGATCTTCGCCGTCCTCGTGCCGGTGGTCGGCGAACTGATCCGGCAGGTCGGTCCCGTCCTGCTGGCCCAGCGGCCGGCGTTCGACGACCTCATGGACGGGGTCACCTTCGGCATCGTCAGCGGCGTCGCCTACGCCTGCTTCGACACCCTGGTGCGGCACTGGGCGCTCCTGACGGGAGGCATCGTGGAGGCGCAGCCCGCGCAGCTCGCCTCCTTGGTCTTCCTCGAGGGGTTCATCAAGCCGCTCGTGATGGGCACGGCCACCGGACTGGCCGTCGCCGAGTTCTCCGGGCTCGGCCGCGGCTACGACGGCTTCACGCCGCGGTACTTCGCCGGGGTGGCGCTCGCCATCGGGGCGAACATCCTGCTCAACACCGGCACCTACCTGCTCTCGTGGGTGGGCTCGCAGAGCGTGTCGCTCGTGCTGCAGGTGGTCTGGGGCCTGCTGGTCCTCGGGGTGCTCGTACTCCGCCTGCGGACCGTGCTCCACACGGGGCTCCTGGAAGGGGCGCTGGAGGCCGCGGCGCGGACCGGCCAGGCGGCCGACACCGACCTCGGCTTCTGCGCGCGGTGCGAGATGCCGCTGCTGCCCGGATCGGCCTTCTGCAGCGCCTGCGGTGTCGCCACCCGGGCGTGGGCGAAGCTCCCGGCCGACGACGAGCCCCAGCCGGTCACCGTGCCCGGTTCGCCTCCACCTGAACAGCCCTCTGATGCCGGCGACGACGCGGAGAGCGAGGACGCGAAATGAGCCAGGACCCCCGCGCCGGCGCCCCGCAGCCGACTCAACCGCAGCAGCCGACTCCACCCCAACAGCCGACTCCACCTCAACAGCAGGTCCCGCTGCAACAGGCGGCCGGCCAGCAGGCGTACCCCGGTCAGCCCTACCAGCAACCGCAGGCCACCCCGCAGGCCTACGCGCAGCAACAGCAGGGCTACCCGCAGCAACAGGGCTACCCGCCGCAACAGGGCTACCCGCCGCAGGGTTACGCACCCCAGACCGGTGGCGCCTATGGAGCCCAGGGGGCGTACACGACCCAGGCGGGCAACCCCCAACAGGGCTACCCGCCGCAACAGGGCTACCCGCCCCAGCAGGGCTACACCCCGCCCGGGGGCCGGCCGCCGGGCCGCGCCTCGTCGTCCAAGGTTCTCCTGATCGTGATCGGTGCCGTGGTGCTGCTGGTCGTCGCCGGTGCGGTGCTGCTGGCGATGTCCAACCGTTCGACCCCGGCCGATCCGGTCTCCCCGGAGCCCACGGTCGTGCCGACCGCCGTCGAGACCACCGAGCCGACGGCGTCCGCCAGCCCGACCGACGTCGCGACGGAGGAGCCCAGCGTCGAGCCGACGGATGAACCCACCGGCGAGTCCACGGACGAGCCGTCGAACGTCACGCTCGTCGACCTCGGCAATGGTGTGAAGTTCTGGACGGCCGACGGCTGGGAGGTCCAGGAGCAGGCGCCCTCGGCGATCTCGGTGAGCGACGGCAAGGCCGTCCTCGTCACGCGGGTCGTGCAGCAGAAGAAGAACACCAACCCCGGCCAGCTCTGCGACGCCTTCAACCGGCAGGTGCTCAAGCAGGCCACGGGCGCGAAGTTCGGGGAGCCGAGCGACGTGGACGCGGGCCTGTCCACACTGTCCGTCGCCCAGTGCGCGGCCGCCTACATCGACACCTCCAGCGGGAAGAGCACCCAGACCTACGTCGTGACCTTCGCCGCGGTCCGGAGCTCCGACGGGATCTCGACGCTGTCGACCCTCCTGTTCACCGACGACACGCCCGACACCAGCTTCAGCGACGTCGACAAGATGCTGGGGGTGGTCCTGGGCACGCAGGCGGCCGGCTGACCCCGGCCGCCGCCGGCCGGCAGGGCCGGTGTCAGAGGGGGCACCTATGCTCGTCGTCGTGCGACCAGTGACCGATGTCCAGCGCCGGGTGGCCCCCTTCCACGTGGTGGCCGACTTCGAGCCGGCGGGCGACCAGCCGGCGGCGATCGACGACCTCCAGCGTCGTCTCGAGGCCGGTGAGAACGACGTCGTGCTCCTGGGCGCCACCGGCACGGGCAAGACCGCGACGGTGGCGTGGCTGGCCGAGCGGCTGCAGCGTCCCATGCTGGTGATGCAGCCCAACAAGACGCTCGCCGCACAGTTCGCCAACGAGTTGCGCCAGTTCTTCCCCGACAACGCCGTGGAGTACTTCGTCTCGTACTACGACTACTACCAGCCCGAGGCCTACGTCCCCCAGACCGACACCTACATCGAGAAGGACTCCTCGCTCAACGAGGAGGTCGAGCGGCTCCGCCACTCCGCCACGAACTCGCTGCTGACCAGGCGGGACGTGATCGTGGTCGCGACGGTGTCCGCCATCTACGGCCTCGGCACGCCGCAGGAGTACGTCGACCGCATGGTCCGGCTGCGCAGGGGTGAGGAGATCGACCGCGACACCCTGCTGCGCCGGCTGGTCGACATCCAGTACGTGCGCAACGACCTCGCCGCGACCCGCGGCACGTTCCGCGTCCACGGCGACACGGTCGAGGTGTTCCCGATGTACGAGGAGCACGCGGTCAGGGTTGAGTTCTTCGGCGACGAGATCGAGGCGCTGTCCACCCTGCACCCGCTCACGGGGGAGGTGCTCAGCACCGATGCGGAGATCTACGTCTTCCCGGCGTCGCACTACGTGGCCGGGCCGGAGCGGATGGAGCGCGCCATCGAGGGGATCGAGGCCGAGCTCGACGTGCGGCTGGCCGACCTCGACGCGGAGGGCAAGCTGTTGGAGTCGCAGCGGCTGCGCATGCGGACCGGCTACGACATCGAGATGATGCGCCAGATCGGCACCTGCTCCGGCATCGAGAACTACTCCCGCCACATCGACGGCCGCGGCGCCGGGTCGGCGCCGAACTGCCTCCTGGACTACTTCCCGGAGGACTTCCTGCTCGTGGTCGACGAGTCGCACGTGACGATCCCGCAGATCGGCGGGATGTACGAGGGGGACATGTCCCGCAAGCGCACGCTGGTCGAGCACGGCTTCCGGCTGCCGTCGGCGATGGACAACCGTCCGCTGCGCTGGGAGGAGTTCGTCGAGCGGATCGGCCAGACCGTGTACCTGTCGGCCACCCCCGGTCCGTACGAGGTGGCGAAGTCGGACGGCTTCGTCGAGCAGCTGATCCGGCCCACCGGCCTGGTCGACCCCGAGATCATCGTGAAGCCGACGAAGGGCCAGATCGACGACCTGATGGCCGAGATCCGCACCCGCACCGAGCTCAACGAGCGCGTGCTGGTGACGACCCTGACCAAGAAGATGGCCGAGGACCTCACCGACTACCTGATGGAGAACGGCGTCCGGACCCGCTACCTGCACTCCGAGGTGGACACCCTGCGGCGCATCGAGCTCCTCCGCGAGCTCCGGCTCGGCACCTACGACGTGCTGGTCGGCATCAACCTGCTCCGCGAGGGCCTTGACCTCCCCGAGGTGAGCCTGGTCGCGATCCTGGACGCCGACAAGGAGGGCTTCCTGCGCAGCGAGCGGTCCCTGATCCAGACCATCGGGCGGGCGGCCCGCAACGTGGCCGGCCAGGTGCACATGTACGCCGACCGGATCACCCCGTCGATGGCGGCAGCGATCGACGAGACGAACCGGCGCCGCGAGAAGCAGGTCGCCTACAACACGGAGCGGGGGATCGACCCGCAGCCGCTGCGCAAGAAGATCGCCGACCTCACCGACCTGCTGGCGAGGGAGGACGCCGACACGTCCGCGCTGGTCAGCCGCGCGGGCGGCCGGCGTCCGACCAGCCCGGTGCCGCTGTCGGCGGAGAAGAGCCGCGACCTCGGCGCGATGCCGTCCAGCGAGCTGGCCGGGCTGATCAGCGAGCTCACCGAGCAGATGCACGGCGCGGCAGCGGAACTCCAGTTCGAGCTGGCTGCGCGGCTGCGCGACGAGATCGCCGACCTGAAGAAGACGCTCCGCCAGATGTTGGAGGCGACCCGCTGAGCCCGACCGTGCCACTTTGGCCCGCGCGGGCCGGACTGAGAGAATCGGTGGGTACTACCGGGACGGGGCGCCCGCCCGCGAGCCGAGCCGAGGACGAGCTGCATGGATGTGACCGCTGAGGTCTGGCTGATCACCATCGCGATCCTCGCCGCCGTCTTCGTGGTCGACCTGGTCGTGATCGGGCGGCGTCCGCACGAACCGTCCATGCGGGAGTGCGGGATCGCCATCGCCGCCTACTCCGGCCTCGCCGTGCTGTTCGGCCTGGGCGTGTGGTACACCAGCGGCCCCCGGTACGCGGGGGAGTTCTTCGCCGGCTGGCTGACCGAGTACAGCCTCAGCGTGGACAACCTTTTCATCTTCGTGATCATCATGGCGAACCTGCGGGTGCCCAGGAAGCTCCAGCAGTTCGCCCTGATGTTCGGAATCGTGCTCGCTCTGGTCTTCCGCGGCATCTTCATCGCCCTCGGTGCGGCAGCGATCGAGCGGTTCAGCTGGGTGTTCTTCCTCTTCGGCGCCTTCCTGATCTACACCGCGGTCAAGCTCTACCTCGACTACCGCAGTGAGGTGGACGAGAACGACGCCACCGAGAACGCGGTGATGACCTGGGTGCGCCGTCGGTTCCCGTCCACCGATGACTTCCGCGGCACGCGGCTGGTCGTGGTCGAGGACGGCCGGCGGCTGATCACGCCGATGCTGCTGGTGGTCGTCGCGCTCGGCACGACCGACCTGCTGTTCGCGCTCGACTCCATCCCCGCCATCTACGGGCTCACCCAGGAGCCCTATCTGGTCTTCACGGCCAACGTCTTCGCGCTGATGGGCCTGCGCCAGTTGTACTTCCTGATCGGCGGACTGCTGCAGCGACTGGTCTACCTCTCGGTGGGCCTGTCGGTGATCCTCGCGTTCATCGGCGTGAAGCTCGTCCTGCACGCCCTGCACGAGTACGGGCTCGACGCGGCGATCGGCCTCGAACTGGACGTTCCGATCTGGCTCTCCCTGACCGTGATCATCGGGACGCTGGCCGTGACGACGGTCGCGAGCCTCCTCAAGTCCCGTCGCGACGAGGGCTCGCGGCCGGCGGGCTCAGGCGAGTAGCCCGGGCTGCAGCCCATCGGCGCCCAACACCCCGGACGCGGGCAGCCGCCCGCTCAGCCAGGCCCACAGGCGCGCGTCCGACCCGGTGATCCGGCGCGGCTCGACGCCGCTGCCGATGCGCGCGGTGAGGGACTCGCCCTCCAGCTGGAGGGCGGGCAGGTCGGCGTCCGCGCGGAGGTCGAGCACCCAGCGCAGCAGCCAGCCGGCCGCGGCAGGGTCGACAGCATCCGGGCTGAGCGCGCAGTCGAGGTCGAGGTGGTGCACGCAGACCTCGTGCAGGCGTCCGAGCGCGGTCGCGGCCAGCGTGGCGTCCCTGCCGTGGAGGACGACCGGCGTCGACCAGTCGGTGACCCTCTCGATGATGCCCTGGAGCGCGCCCGCGCTGGTGTCCAGGTCGATCTGGAGGTCGAGCCCGCCGCGGTCGGCGCCCGCCTCGAGTTCCGCCTGGCGCTCGGCGGCCGAGACCGGGGGCGGGGGCGGATCGCCGGCGAGGACCGCGCGGATGAGCGCGGAGAGGCGGTCGGCGCCACGGGCGAGGTGGGTCGCGATGTGGGCGCGCGACCAGCCCGGCAGCGGGCTCGGGGCGTGCCACTGCTCGTCGCTGAGGCCGATGGTGAAACCGAGGAGTCGCTGGGTGGCCTCCGCCTTCCAGCGGTGCACGTCCTCCACCGGAATCGACCCGGTGTACTGGCTCATGGGGCCCAACCTTAGGCCCCGCGGTGGTCCCGGGCCACCCGCAGCCGTCCGTTCCGGGACTGTCGGAGGCACGATCTACCATGAGCGGCGTGAATGACCGGCTGATCGTCCGCGGGGCGCGGGAGCACAACCTGCGCAACATCAACCTCGACCTGCCCAGGGACGCCCTGATCGTGTTCACCGGGCTGTCCGGGTCCGGGAAGTCGAGCCTCGCCTTCGACACGATCTTCGCCGAGGGCCAGCGGCGCTACGTCGAGAGCCTTTCCGCGTACGCGCGGCAGTTCCTGGGCCAGATGGACAAGCCCGACGTCGACTTCATCGAGGGCCTCTCGCCCGCCGTGTCGATCGACCAGAGGTCCACCAGCCGCAACCCGCGCTCGACCGTCGGCACGATCACGGAGATCTACGACTACCTCCGCCTGCTCTACGCGCGCGCCGGGCGTCCGCACTGCCCGATCTGTGGCGAGCCGATCAGCCGGCAGTCCCCGCAGCAGATCGTCGACCGGCTGCTGGCGCTGCCCGAAGGGACGCGGTTCCAGGTGCTCGCTCCCGTCGTGCGCGGACGCAAGGGCGAGTACGTCGACCTGTTCCGGCAGCTCGCCGGGCAGGGCCTCTCCCGCGTCCGGGTGGACGGGGAGGTCCACCAGCTGCTCACGCCCCCGACCCTGGAGAAGCAGAAGAAGCACTCGATCGACGTCATCGTCGACCGGCTCGCCAACAAGCCGAGCATCAAGCAGCGGCTCACCGACTCCGTCGAGACCGCGCTCGGCCTGGCCGGCGGCGTCGTCTCGATCGACTTCGTCGACCTGCCCGAGGACGACCCGGGCCGGGAGCGGCGGTACTCGGAGAAGCTGGCCTGCCCGAACGACCACGACATCTCGGTGGAGGAGCTGGAGCCCCGCCAGTTCTCGTTCAACGGTCCGTGGGGAGCCTGCCCCGCCTGCTCGGGCCTCGGCACGCGGATGGAAGTGGACGTCGAGCTGGTCGTTCCCGACACCGGCAAGAGCCTCGCCGACGGCGCGATCGGGATGTGGCAGACGCCCTACCTCGCCGGCTACTTCCAGAACCTGTTCGCCGCGCTGGCCGAGCAGGAGGGGTTCTCGGTGCGCACCCCGTGGGAACAGCTGCCCGCCCGCATCCAGGGCCTGCTCCTGATGGGCGTGCCGCACGCCCTCACCGTCCACAGCCGGACCCGGCACGGCAGGGAGCACACCTACCGCGCGAAGTACGAGGGTGCCGTGCCGTACATCCGGCGCAGGCACGCGGAGGCGGAGTCCGACACGGCGAGGGAGCGGTACGCGGGGTACATGCGGGAGGTGCCGTGCCTGACCTGCAACGGCGCCCGGCTGAAGCCGACTTCGCTGGCGGTCACCGTGAGCGGGAAGAACATCGCCGAGGTGTCGGCGATGGCGATCGACGACGTCGCCGTCTTCATGCGCAACCTGCAGCTCACCGAACGCGAGGCGCAGATCGCGGAGCGGGTGGTCAAGGAGATCAACGAGCGGCTCCGGTTCCTGCTCGACGTCGGCCTCGACTACCTGTCGCTGTCGCGTCCCTCGGGCAGCCTGTCCGGGGGCGAGGCCCAGCGGATCCGGCTCGCCACGCAGATCGGGTCGGGCCTGGTCGGCGTGCTCTACGTGCTCGACGAGCCGTCCATCGGCCTGCACCAGCGCGACAACCGTCGCCTCATCGACACGCTGATCCGGCTGCGCGAGCTGGGCAACACCCTGATCGTCGTCGAGCACGACGAGGACACCATCCGCACGGCGGACTGGGCGGTCGACATCGGCCCCGGTGCGGGGGAGCACGGCGGCGAGGTGATCGTGTCGGGTCCCGTGGAGGAACTGCTCGCGAGCACGACGTCGCTGACCGGCGCATACCTGTCCGGCCGCCGGTCGATCCCGATGCCGGCGCGGCGGAGGGCCGGTGACGGCAAGGCGATCACCGTGCGGGGTGCCGCGGAGCACAACCTGCGCAAGATCGACGTGTCGTTCCCGCTCGGCAAGCTCATCTCGGTCACGGGCGTGTCCGGGTCCGGGAAGTCCTCGCTGGTGAACAGCATCCTGTACACGGCGCTCGCGAAGAAGCTGTACAACGCGCACGCCGTCCCCGGGCGGCACTCCTCGATCACCGGCACGGAGTACATCGACAAGAGCATCCACGTCGACCAGTCGCCGATCGGACGTACGCCGCGCTCGAACCCGGCCACCTACACCGGCGTCTTCGACCGGATCAGGAAGCTGTTCTCGGAGACGCCGGAGGCGAAGGTGCGCGGCTACCAACAGGGCCGGTTCTCCTTCAACGTGAAGGGCGGACGCTGCGAGAACTGCGCGGGCGACGGCACGATCAAGATCGAGATGAACTTCCTGCCGGACGTCTACGTCCCGTGCGAGGTCTGCCACGGCGCCCGGTACAACCGGGAGACGCTCGAGGTGCACTACAAGGGGAAGACCATCGCCGAGGTGCTCGACATGCCGATCGAGGAGGCGGTCGAGTTCTTCGCTCCCATCCAGGCGATCGCCCGGCACCTGCGGACGCTCGTCGACGTGGGCCTGGGGTATGTGCGCCTGGGCCAGCCCGCCACGACGCTGTCGGGTGGTGAGGCGCAGCGGGTGAAGCTCGCTGCTGAACTGCAGCGTCGCTCGACGGGGCGGACGTTCTACGTGCTGGACGAGCCGACCACGGGCCTGCACTTCGAGGACATCCGGCGGCTCCTGGAGGTGCTGCAGTCGCTGGTCGACAAGGGCAACACGGTGGTGGTGATCGAGCACAACCTCGACGTGATCAAGGCGTCCGACTGGGTGATCGACCTCGGGCCGGAGGGCGGATCCCGCGGCGGCCTCGTGATCGCCGAGGGCACCCCGGAGGAGGTGGCGGCGAACCCGGCGTCGTACACCGGCGCCTTCCTTCGGCCGATGTTGGAGGGCCATGCCGTGACGGTCGGGGAGGAGCCGGACCTGCTCAGCGCGGGCTGACCCGGGCGCCGCCGTCGGTGGGCCGTCCACGGGGCGTGGCGGACGACCCCGCGAGCCTCAGCTGATCGTGAGGGTGTCGCCGCTGACGGTGACGGTGGCCTTGGTGAGGGCCTTGGTGGCGGGTCCGTGGAGCACGGAGCCGTCCGACAGCGAGAAGTTGCTCCCGTGGTGCTCGCAGACGATGGCGGCGTCCGTCACCTCGCCCACGGGGAACCCCTGGTGGGTGCAGAGGTAGCTGAACGCCTCGTAGGTGCCGGCCGTGGGCTGGGTGACCACGAACGGGGCGACGATCTTTCCCGAGCCGACCGGGATGTCGGCGGCGTTCACCGTTACCGGTCCGGCCGAGCTGGAGCCGCCGGACGTCGCCGATCCGGATCCGGCGGCGGCACAACCGCCCAGGCAGAGCGTGACCGCAGCGATCCCTGCGGAGTTCAGGACCGTGCGACGGGTCGGGTTCAGCGGGGTAGTCATGCGGGCCTCCTGTGGTCTGTCTGCCGAAATGGTAGAACCTTCAACCACGCCCGCGGCTGTGTCTGTCCTGTGAATGCGGAAGCGCCGGCAGGATCGCCGGGGACGGTTCTTTCGTGCCGGGTCCCGGGGGACGGTTCTTTCGTGCCCGGTACGAAGGAACCGTCCCCGCGTAACCGGCGCACAGGGACGGACCTTCCGGTCGCGGCACGATGGGGACGGTTCCTGGCGTGCCGGACCCCCCACTTCCGTGCGGGCGTCGCCCGTACCCGAGGACTCGCACTGCCGCGGCGGCGCTGCGCCGGGCTACCATTCCGACACCGTTCGGGTGGGGGGACGACATGGCCGAACCGCAGGTGCCGCCGCAGCGCGAGCCCGACCCGGGCCGCCCGCCCACGCTGGAGAGCAAGGACTGGCTGGGCGCCGGCGGGTCCGTCCTCGCGATCGCGCTCTCCGTGCTCGGCCTGAACCGGGACCCGGCGTTCCGGGCCTGGGCGGTCGGCCTCATGCTGCTCGCCGCGGCCACCGGGGTGGCGGCCATCCTGATCCCTCACTACCGAAGGGTGACGACTGCCGTGGCCGTCGTGTTGGTGGTCGCGTCGGTCGGCGTCCTGACCCTCGCCCCGGAGCCCGCCGCGCAGGTGGCCGTCCCCTCGCCGTCCGCGGGGCCGCAGCTCAGCCTCAGCCAAGTGGTCGTGGTCGCTCCGGACGGCGGCGGTTCGGTCGCCACGCTGGACATCACCGTCCGCAACGACGGCCCGGAACTCGCTGTGCTCACCGGCGTCGAGCTCACCATCGACGATTTCGGCTACCTGCCGCCGTGCCTGTCCGGCAGCAACCTGGAGGTCACAGGGAAGTACACCGCGACGCTGCCCGACGATCCCCAGGCGGGCCAGGTCGTCCGGGTCACGTTGCACCAGCAGGTGGAGCCGGGCGCGGCGGACCGGTTCACGATCGGCCTGAAGGCTCCGACGAAGCATGAGGGCGCGGAGGCACCGATCAGTTCGTACGTCTACCTGATGCGCGTGGCCGTCGTGCAGGACGCCGCCGGCTCGGCGGTCGCGGCCGGTCAGGTGCTCGTGGACGCCGGGAGCCCGCTCGACGCCAACGGCACCTTCTATTTCGGCGCCGACAGGGACGCGACGGCCGCGGACGTCGGCGACGGAGGCCTGTGCGGGGGCGAGAGCAGCTGCGTCCGCACGCAGGTGGAGTGCTGGAACGCGAACCGGGCCACCCTGCTGCCGCTGCTCGCCGTCCCGGCGACCCGGTCCGAGGGCGGCGACGCCGCCGCGTCCGCCCTCGGCACGGGGTAGGCCACGCCGCCACCCCGCCCGGCACCGGAACGTCGGTGCCGGTGCCTATGCTGGCTCGGGTGAGGGACGCGAGGCACCATGGCTGATCCGGCGAGCTACCGTCCCGCGACCGGCACGATCCCCACCGGGCCGGGGGTGTACCGGTTCAGTGACTCCGAGGGCAGGGTCATCTACGTCGGCAAGGCGATCAACCTGCGCCAGCGGCTGAACTCCTACTTCGCCGACCCGGCCGCGTTGCACTTCCGCACCCAGACCATGGTGCGTACCGCCACCCGCGTGGAGTGGACGCTGGTCCGCAACGAACTCGAGGCCCTCCAGCTCGAGTACACGTGGATCAAGCAGTACGAGCCCCGGTTCAACATCAAGTACCGCGACGACAAGTCCTACCCCTGGGTCGCGGTGACGTGGTCGGAGGAGTTCCCGCGCGTCTTCGTGGGCCGGGGGAGCAAGCGCAAGGGCACCCGCTACTTCGGTCCCTACGCGCAGGCGTGGGCGATCCGCGACACGATCGACTCGCTGTTGCGCGTGTTCCCGATGCGCTCCTGCACGAGGGGCGTGTTCAACAGCGCGCACGCGTCCGGCCGGCCGTGCCTGATGGGCTACATCGGCAAGTGCGCCGCGCCCTGCGTGGGACGCATCGACGCCGACCACCACCGCGCGCTCGTCCAGGACGTCTGCGACTTCCTCGCCGGCCGGACGCAGGCCCTCGTGCGGCGTCTGGAGACGGACATGCGGATCGCGTCCACGAACCTGGAGTACGAGCGTGCCGCCGTGATCCGCGACCAGCTGGCCGCCCTGCGGCAGGCGACAGAGAAGAACGCGATCGTGCTGGGCGACGGGACGGACGCCGACGTGGTCGCCCTCGCCGAGGACCCCCTGGAGGTCTCCGTGCAGGTCTTCCACGTCCGGGACGGACGCGTCCGCGGCGAGCGCGGCTGGGTCGCGGAGCGCAGCGATGACGCGGGCACGGGCGAGCTGCTCGAGCAGTTCCTCCTCCAGCTCTACGCCGACACCGACCCGGACGCGATGCCTCCGCAGGTGCTGCTGCCCGAGCTGCCGGCCTCCGCGGACGTGCTCGCCCAGCTGCTCGGCGAGCAGCGCGGTGCCAAGGTGCGGCTGAAGGTGCCACAGCGCGGTGACAAGGCGGCCCTGCTGCAGACCGCGGCCCGCAACGCCGCCGACGCCCTCGCCCTGCACAAGGTCCGCAGGGCCAGCGACCTGTCCACCCGGAATCGTGCTCTCGAGGAGTTGCAGGAGGCCCTCGACCTTCCGCAGGTGCCGCTGCGGATCGAGTGCTACGACATCTCGCACACCCAGGGCACCGAGGTCGTCGCGTCCATGGTGGTCTTCGAGGACGGGCTGGCCCGCAAGAGCGAGTACCGCCGGTTCGTCATCCGCACGGTCGAGGGCAGCAACGACGTGGGCGCGATGCGCGAGGTGATCACGCGTCGGTTCACCCGGCTGCTCGAGGAACGCCGGCAGGCCGACGCGGCCGAGGCGGAGTCGGGCCCCATGCTGGTCGACCCCACGACGGGAGCGCCCCGGAAGTTCGCGTACGCGCCCAGCCTGGTCGTGGTGGACGGCGGCGCGCCCCAGGTGGCTGCGGCCGGACAGGCACTGGCCGACCTCGGCATCGTCGACGTCGCCCTGTGCGGCCTCGCCAAGCGGCTGGAGGAGGTGTGGCTGCCCGGGGAGGAGTACCCGCTGATCCTTCCCCGCACGAGCGAGGGCCTGTACCTGCTCCAGCGGGTGCGGGACGAGGCCCACCGCTTCGCGATCACCCACCACCGCGGCCGGCGCAGCGCGTCCATGGTGGAGTCGCTCCTCGACGACGTGCCCGGGTTGGGGGAGATCCGCCGCAAGGCGCTGATCCGCTACTTCGGCTCGTTGCGCAAGCTGCGCGCCGCGACGGTCGAGCAGCTGGCCGAGGTGCCGGGTATCGGTCCGCGCACCGCGGTCGCCATCAAGGAGGCCCTGGCCGGGCAGGAGGCGCCGGTCGCGATCAACATGTCGACGGGCGAGGTCATCGAACAGTGAGCTCCGGCCCGGCGATAATGGGGGCATGAGCGACCTCGCGTCCCCGGTTCAGTTGCTGGTCGTCACCGGGATGTCCGGGGCGGGCCGCCGGACGGCGGGGCACGCGCTGGAGGACCTCGGCTGGTTCGTCGTCGACAACCTCCCCCCGAGCATGCTGCCCGACCTGATCGAGGTCAGCCGGGAGCGCCAGTTCAGCCGGGTGGCGGTCCTCCTCGACGTCCGCAGCCGGTCAGACTTCCGCAAGATCCCTGAGGTGTTCGCCCGTCTGGGCGAGGCCGGGGTCGTGCCGGAGATCCTGTTCCTGGACGCGAGCGACGCCACGATCGTGCGGCGGCAGGAGTCGGTCCGGCGGCCGCTGCCGCTGCAGGGGTCGGGACGGCTCCTGGACGGCATCCAGAAGGAGCGCAAGATGCTGGCGGGGCTGCGCGGGAGCGCGGACCTGGTCATCGACACCACCTCGATCAACATCCACGAGCTCACCGCGCGGGTCGCCGAGGCCTACGCAGAGCCGGACGAGACCGACCTGCAGGTCACCCTGATGTCGTTCGGGTTCAAGAACGGGCTCCCGATCGACGCAGACATGGTCTTCGACGTCCGCTTCCTGCCGAACCCGCACTGGGTCCCCGCGCTGCGTCCGCAGACCGGCCTGGCCCAGCCCGTGTCGGCCTATGTGCTCGGCCAGCCCGACGCGGAGCCGTTCCTGGCACACCTGCTCGGCGTGGTCGACCTGATCCGTCCTGGCTACGTGAGGGAGGGCAAGCGCCACGCCACCGTCGCGATCGGTTGCACGGGCGGCAAACACCGCTCGACGGCGATGGTGGAGGAGTTGGCCCGGCGCCTGGCCGCCCAGGGCCTGCGCACGGAGGTCGTGCACCGCGACCTCGGCCAGGAGTGACCGACGGATGAACGCCTTCACCCCGCCCCCGAACGTGGTCGCCTTCGGCGGCGGCCACGGCCTGGCCGCCAGCCTCACGGCGCTGCGGCAGCTCACCCATCGCCTGACCGCGGTCGTGACGGTCGCCGACGACGGCGGATCGTCGGGACGGTTGCGGGACGAGTTCCCGATCCTCCCGCCCGGAGACCTGCGGATGGCGCTCGCCGCACTGTGCGGCGACGACGAGGTGGGGCGGGCGTGGGCGGAGGTGCTCCAGTCGCGGTTCCCGGGTGTTGGACCCCTGGGTGGCCACAGCATCGGCAACCTGCTGATCGCGGGGTTGTGGCAGCAGCTCGACGACCCGGTCGCCGGCCTGGACATGGTGGGCCACATGCTGCACGTCGAGGGGCGCGTGCTGCCCATGGCTGCGGTGCCGCTGGTGATCGAGGCGGACGTGATCGGCGCCGATCCCGAGCGTCCGGACGAGACGAGCCTCGTCGTCGGCCAGGAGGCGGTCGCGCTCGCCACGGGGGAGATCTCGGACGTGCGCCTGGTCCCTGCGGACCCGCCCGCGGTGCCGGAGGCGATCGCGGCGATCGTGGGTGCCGACCACCTCGTCCTCGGCCCCGGGTCCTGGTACTCCTCCGTGCTCCCGCACCTGCTCGTGCCCGAGCTGCGCGAGGCGATCCTCGTCTCGCGCGCCCAGCGGATCCTGACCATGAACCTCGCCCCGACCGAGGACGAGACACCGTCGTACACGGCGTCCCGGCACCTGGAGGTGCTCGCCCAGCACGCGCCCGGGCTGCGCCTGGACGTGGTGGTCGCCGACCCGTCCTTCGCCGCCGGCGACCCGCATCTGGACACCTGGGCCTCGGCGCTCGGTGCGCGGCTCGTCGTCGCCCCGGTGCGGATGCGGGACGGCTCGGCCCGGCACGATCCCCATCTCCTGGCGTCGGTGTATGCGGGGATCATGGGTCTGTAGGCTGAGCCCACTCAGACGCAGATCACGGCGAAAGGCAGTTGGCGAACGACCATGGCGATGACGCAGCAGGTGAAGTCCGAGCTCGCCACCCTGGAGGTGACGAAGCCCGAGCTCCGCAAGGCAGAGGTCGCCGCCCTGCTGAGGTTCGCCAACGGGCTGCACATCGCCGGCGGCCGGATCGTCGTGGAGGCCGAACTCGACACGGGCGCGGCGGCACGCCGGCTGCGGACAGCGATCGCCGAACTGTTCGGGTTCTCTTCCGAGTTCGTCGTGATCACGGGCAGTGGCCTGCGTCGCGGCACCCGCTACGTCGTCCGGCTGATCAGGGACGGGGAGTCGCTCGCCCGCCAGACCGGCCTGATCGACCCGCGCGGGCGCCCCGTCCGCGGCCTGCCCGTGCAGGTGGTGAACGGCGGCCTGGACGTGTCGGTCGCCGCCTGGCGTGGTGCGTTCCTCGCGCACGGCTCGCTCACCGAGCCCGGCCGGTCGATGGCGCTGGAGGTTACCTGCCCCGGCTCGGAGGCGGCGCTCGCGCTCGTCGGGGCCGCGCGCAGGCTCGGGATCAGCGCCAAGGCCCGCGAGGTGCGGGGGATCGACCGCGTGGTGATCCGCGACGGCGACGCGATCGCCGCCATGCTCACCCGGCTCGGCGCGCACGAGACCGTGCTGGCCTGGGAGGACCGCAGGATGCGCAGGGAGGTGCGCGCGTCCGCCAACCGGCTCGCCAACTTCGACGACGCGAACCTGCGCCGCTCCGCCCGCGCGGCCGTCGCGGCCGGTGCGCGGGTCAAGCGGGCACTGGAGATCCTCGGCGAGGACATCCCCGACCACCTCCTCGAGGCTGGCCGGCTCCGCCTGGAGCACAAGCAGGCGAGCCTGGAGGAACTCGGCCAGCTGCACGTCCCCCCGCTGACGAAGGACGCGGTCGCCGGCCGGATCCGCCGGCTGCTGGCCACCGCGGACAAGCGCGCCGCTGAACTCGGCATCCCCAACACCGAGGCCGGCCTGAGCCAGGACCTGCTAGACGACGACGCGTAACCGGCGTCAGCCGGTTGAGCGGAGGACCGGAGGACGGTCGATACCGAGGGTGACTGCACGTTCGTCCGCTCTCACCCCCCGGGTAACCGCTGTGCGACGGAAACGCTAGGGTGGATCCCGAACACGGCAAGGCTGACGCCCGCCGCTGGACCTCTCGTAAAGGAGACCCCTTCAACATGACCGTCAAGGTTGGCATCAACGGCTTCGGCCGGATCGGCCGCAACTACTTCCGCGCCCTGGTGGCTTCGGGCGCCGATCTCGACGTGGTGGCCGTCAACGACCTCACCGACAACAAGACGCTCGCCCAGCTGCTGAAGTACGACTCGATCCTGGGTCGCTTCCCCGGCGAGGTCACCTACGACGAGACCGCGCTCTACGTCGACGGCAAGGAGATCAAGGCGTTCGAGGAGCGCGACCCGGCCAACCTGCCGTGGGGCGAGCTCGGCGTCGACATCGTGATCGAGTCGACCGGCTTCTTCACCGACGCGACCAAGGCCAAGGCCCACATCGACGCGGGTGCCAAGAAGGTGCTCATCTCCGCCCCGGCGAAGAACGAGGACATCACCATCGTCATGGGCGTCAACGACGGCCTGTACGACCCGGCCGCGCACAACATCATCTCCAACGCGTCCTGCACCACGAACTGCCTGGCCCCGCTGGCCAAGGCGCTGAACGACGGCATCGGCATCGTCAAGGGCCTGATGACCACCATCCACGCCTACACGCAGGACCAGAACCTGCAGGATGCCCCGCACTCCGACCTGCGTCGCGCCCGCGCCGCCGCCCTGAACATCGTCCCGACCACCACCGGTGCGGCCAAGGCCGTCGCCCTGGTGCTGCCGGAGCTGAAGGGCAAGCTGGACGGCTACGCGCTGCGCGTCCCGGTGCCCACGGGCTCGGTGACCGACCTCACGTTCGAGGCCAGCCGCGAGACCACCGTCGAGGAGATCAACGCGATCGTCAAGGCCGCGGCCGAGGGCCCGCTGAAGGGCATCCTCGAGTACAACGAGGACCCGATCGTCAGCAAGGACATCGAGACCTACCCGCTGTCCTCGATCTTCGACGCGCCGCTGACCAAGGTCATCGGCAACCAGGTCAAGGTCGTCTCCTGGTACGACAACGAGTGGGGCTACTCCAACCGGCTGGTCGACCTGACCGCGCTGGTCGGCTCGAAGCTCTGATCGGACCACAGGCACATCGGGCCGGCTCGCGTCATCATGGCGCGGGTCGGCCCGTTGCATGAAACCAGCAACAAGAAAGGCCGAGTAGTGAAGTCCGTATCCGACCTCGGAGACCTCCGGGGCAAGCGGGTCCTGATCCGCTGTGATTTCAACGTGCCGCTGGACGGCGACACCATCACCGACGACGGTCGCATCCGCGCGGCCCTCCCCACGCTGACCTTCCTGAAGGACGCCGGCGCGAAGGTCGTCATCATGGCCCACCTCGGCCGCCCCAAGGGGCAGGTGAACCCCGCCTACTCGCTCGCCCCCGCCGCCACGCGGCTCGGTGAGCTGATCGGCGCCGACGTGCACCTCGCCGGCGACGTGGTCGGCGAGAGCGCACAGGCGACCGTCGCCGCGCTGGCCGACGGCGAGATCGCGATGCTGGAGAACGTCCGCTACGAGCCCGCCGAGGAGTCCAAGGTGGACGCCGAGCGCGAGGAGCTCGCTGCGAAGTACGCCGGCCTGGCCGACGTGTTCGTCTCCGACGGCTTCGGCGTGGTGCACCGCAAGCAGGCCTCCGTCTACGACGTCGCGAAGCTGCTGCCGAACGCGGCCGGCTTCCTCGTCGCCAAGGAGGTCGAGGTGCTGAAGAAGCTCACGGAGAGCCCCGCCAGCCCCTACGTCGTCGTCCTCGGCGGCGCCAAGGTGGCCGACAAGCTGGCCGTCATCGACAACCTGCTGAAGGTCGCCGACACCCTGATCATCGGCGGCGGCATGGCGTACACGTTCCTCAAGGCGAAGGGCTACGAGGTCGGCACCTCGCTGCTCGATGCGGAGAAGGTCGAGACCTGCGCGGGCTACCTCGAGCAGGCGCAGGCCGCGGGCAAGCAGATCCTGCTCCCGGTCGACACCCGTGTCGTCGAGGTCCTGGACTTCCCCAACCGCTCGGCCAGCGAGGTCACGGTCGTCGACTCCGACCGGATCCCCGCCGACCAGCAGGGCGCGGACATCGGCCCGAAGACCGAGTCGCTGTTCGCCGGCGCGATCGCTGGTGCGGCCACCGTGTTCTGGAACGGCCCGATGGGCGTGGCGGAGATCCCGTCGCTGGCCAGCGGCACCGAAGCGGTGGCGAAGGCGCTGGCCGAGACCTCAGGCTTCACGGTCGTCGGCGGTGGCGACTCGGCGGCCGCCGTGCGCAACCTCGGCTTCGCCGACGACGCCTTCGGGCACATCTCGACCGGCGGCGGTGCGTCGCTGGAGTACCTGGAGGGCAAGGTGCTCCCCGGTCTGGCAGTCCTGGAAGGGGAGTGACATGGCCCGCAAGCCCTTGATGGCCGGCAACTGGAAGATGAACCTCAACCACGTCGAGGCCACCGGCCTGGTGCAGAAGCTCGCGTGGACGCTGGCGGACGCGAAGTACGACGCGGAGAAGTCCGAGGCGGCGGTGATCGTCCCGTTCACCGACATCCGCACCGTCCAGACGCTGGTCGAAGGCGACAAGCTGCCGCTGAAGTTCGGCGCGCAGGACGTGTCCGCCCACGCGTCCGGCGCGTACACCGGCGAGGTGTCGGCGGACATGCTGGCCAAGCTCAACTGCAGCTACGTCGTGGTCGGCCACTCCGAGCGCCGCGAGTACCACGGCGAGACCGACGAGCTGATCGGCGCCAAGGCCAAGGTGGTGTTCGAGGCCGGCATGACCCCGATCATCTGCTGCGGCGAAGTGCTGGAGATCCGCAAGGCCGGCACCCACGTCGAGCACGTCCTCGGCCAGGTGAAGGTCTGCCTCGCGCCGCTGACTGCGGAGCAGGTGGCCGCATCCGTCATCGCCTACGAGCCCGTCTGGGCGATCGGCACCGGTGAGGTGGCGACCCCGGAGGACGCGCAGGAGGTCTGCGGGGCGATCCGCGGCTACGTCGCAGAGGCGTTCGGCGCCGAGGCGGCCGACGCCGTCCGGATCCAGTACGGCGGCTCGGTCAAGGCCAACAACGTCGTCGAGATCATGGCGCAGCCGGACGTCGACGGCGCCCTGGTCGGTGGCGCGAGCCTGAACGCCGACGAGTTCGCGAAGATCGTGCTGTTCTACTCCTCGGCCAGCTGACGTTGGCTGACTGCTGACGATCTCCGAGGGCCACCCGTCGAGGCGGGTGGCCCTCGGTGCGTCCGGGGGTGTGTCGGGGTCGTCGTCGTTTCGTTGGTGGGGCGCGGCGTGGGTTACGATTCTCCTCGTGACTCTGCTCCCCCTGATGACCTGGCCGATCGTGACGCTGTCCGTGGTCCTGATCCTGACCAGCCTCGTCCTGGCGCTGTTCATCCTCCTCCACAAGAGTCGTGGCGGCGGCATGTCCGACCTCTTCGGTGGGGGCATGACGACGGGCATGGGCGGCACCTCGGTGGCGGAGCGCAACCTCGACCGGCTGACGATCACGGTCGGGCTCGTCTGGCTGGCGTCCGTCGTCGGGCTGCTCGTCCTCTACCGTTACTTCCCCGAAGTGGGAACCCTGGGCTGAGTCCCCCCTCTCGCACAGCAAGGAGTCATGGCACGTGGTTGGTGGTAGCGCGATTCGCGGGAGCCGGGTCGGAGCAGGCCCGATGGGTGAAGCGGAGCGGGGGGATGCGGCGCCTCGGCTGTACGTGTCCTACTTCTGCGCCAACCGGCACGAGACACGTCCGGCGTTCGCCGCCGACGCGGTGATCCCCGAGACCTGGGACTGCCCGCGCTGCGGGCTCCCGGCGAACCTCGACTCGGAGAACCCGCCGCCGCCGCCGAAGACCCAGCCCTACAAGACGCACCTCGCGTACGTGAAGGAGCGTCGTTCGGACGCGGAGGCCGTGGCGATCCTCGCCGAGGCCCTCGACTCGCTGCGTGCCCGCAGGGCCGCCGGCGAGATCATCTACTGACGGTTCGCCGGACCGGGAGCCGGGTGGCTCCCGGTCAGGCCGGACAGTCGAAGTAGGGCAGTTCGGACGCGGCCGCCTGGTCGACCAGCCACAACGTGCGCTCGCGACCCGCGACCCGCCCGGCCGGGAGGCTTGAGTCGCCGGCGAGCGCGCGGGCGAGTGCGTTCGACTTCTCCGTCCCGCTGACCAGGAACCACACCTCGCGGGACTCGTTGATGGTCGGGATGGTCAGGCTGATCCGCTCCGGCGGGGGCTTCGGTGCGTCGCTGACGCCGATCACCGACTGCGTGGTCGGCTCGCTCGACGGATGGTTGGGGAAGATCGACGCGACGTGGCCGTCCGGTCCCAGGCCGAGCAGGCACAGGTCGAAGCGAGTGTCGCCGAGCTCCTTGGCGTAGGTCGCCGCCGACGCGTCCGCATCGATCACACCGTCGGCGCTCGGCATCGGGTGCGTCCGGGCGGGGTCGAGCGCGAAGTGGCCGGCGAGGAGCGCGAGCGTGGGTCCGGCGTTGCGCTCGGGGTCGTCGGTCGGCAGGAACCGCTCGTCCCCCCACCACAGCTCGAGCCGGGACGGGTCCAGTGCGGATCCCTCGACGAGGCTGCCGAGGCTGGCGTAGACGGCATGGGCGATCCGGCCACCGGTCAGGCAGACCTGCGCGACGCGATCGTTGCCCTGCAACTCGATGAGGGTCGCCAACAGCCGGACCGCGGCGCTCCTGCTGAGGTCGTCGCCGTCGGCGTGCCGGACGACCTGCGGCTGCACGCCGCTCATACGGTGCGTCCTCCCGGCTCTTTCATGACAGCTGTCCGCGGGCGCGTTCCGCTGCTCTGTCGAGCCGTCTCACCAGTGAGGCCATGGCCTCAGCGTAGATGGCGTCGTCGTCGAGGCGGCGCAGCTCCTCGGCCAGCAGCGTGTTGAGGTCACGACGGGGCACCGCGACCAGCCGCTGCGGCAACCCGGGGGCGGAGAAGCTGGCCAGGTTGCCGTCGGTGCGGGTCACGCTGATCTCGTCCTCACCCGCAGCGAGCACCACGCCGGTGATCCCCACGCCCGGACGGCCGTGGTCGACAGCGACCGGGACGTCGAGCCGCTCCGAGAGCCAGGCGGCCAGCAGGGTGCCCGCGGCGTTCTCCGGGGCGGCGGAGACCGTGACGCGGGAGACGTCCATGGGGTACGCGTCGAGGGCTGCGGCGAGCAGGCCGCGCCAGCGGGTGAGCCGCGTCCAGGTCAGGTCGGTGTCGCCGGGGCAGTAGTTGCGGGCGCGCACTTCGAGCGCGGCCAGCGGGTTGGGGTCGCCCATCGCGTCGGTGATCCGGCGGGTCGCCAACCGTCCGAGGGGGTCGGTGCCGGGCGACTTCGGAGAGCGGCCGGGCCACCACCCGATCACCGGCAGGTCCGGCAGCAGCAGCGGCAGGACGACGGACTCACGGTGCTTCTGCAGTTCGCCGTGGAACTTCAGGCTGATGATCTCCCCGGGCGAGCCCTCACCCGCCTGCACCTCCGCGTCCAGCCGGTCGGCGCGGGCGCGTCCGTTCGTCACCAGCAGGATGCGGGACGGGTGCTCGCGGCCGGCCCGGATGCAGGCCTCCATCGCCTTGTCGTACTCGACCATCTCGGCGATCACGACGAGCGTGAAGACGAGTCCGGACGCGGCCCCGATGTTGTGCCTGGCCTTCTGGATGCCCTGCTGCACCTCGGCGGCGTTGGTGTTCGTGAGCTTGACGATCATCTCTCCTCCTCCTACGGCCTGCGCCAGCTGAAGCCGTCGCGGGCCAGCATCTCGACGGCCGACGACGGCCCCCAGCCGCCGGAGGGGTAGGGCTCCGGCGGCGTCTCCAGAGAGGCCCAGCGGTCGAGGACGGGGTCGAGGATCTCCCAGGACAGCTCGACCTCGGGGGACTGCGGGAAGAGCGGCTCAGAGCCGAGCAGTACGTCCAGCAGCAGCCGCTCGTACGCCTCGGGGCTCGACTCTGCGAAGGACGTGCCGTAGCCGAAGTCCATGTTGACGTCGCGCAGCTCCATCGGGGTGGCCGGCACCTTGGCGCCGAACCGCAGGGTGATGCCCTCGTCCGGCTGGATCCGCAGGACGAGGGCGTTGGTGCCGAGCGAGCGGACGTCCGTCCCGTTGAACGGCAGGTGGGGGGCCGGACGCAGGTTCAGCGCGACCTCCGTGACGCGGCGGGCGAGGCGCTTGCCGGTGCGCAGGTAGAACGGGACGCCCGCCCAGCGGCGGTTGTCGATGTCCACGCGGATGGCGGCGTAGGTGTCGGTGCGAGAGTCGGTGGGGATGCCCTCCTCCTCGAGGTAGCCGGGCACCTCGACGCCGCCGGCCCAGCCGGCGGCGTACTGGCCGCGCGCCGAATGGAGGTCGAGGGACGCGGGCACGCGCGCGGCAGAGAGCACCTTGCGCTTCTCCATGCTGAGCTGGTCGGCCCCGAACGAGGTCGGCTCCTCCATGGCGGTCAGCGCGAGCAGCTGGAGGAGGTGGTTCTGGATCACGTCCCTGGCAGCGCCGATGCCGTCGTAGTAGCCCGCGCGTCCACCGATCCCGATGTCCTCGGCCATCGTGATCTGGACGTGGTCGATGTAGTTGCGGTTCCAGATCGGTTCGAACATCGTGTTCGCGAACCGGAACGCCAGCAGGTTCTGGACGGTCTCCTTGCCCAGGTAGTGGTCGATCCGGAAGATGCTGGACGGGTCGAACGCCCGGGACAGCTTGCGCTCCAGCTGCCGGGCGCTGGCGAGGTCGTGACCGAACGGCTTCTCGATCACGACGCGGCGCCAGGACCCCTTGGGCCGGTCGGCCAGGCCGTGGCGCCGAAGTTGGGCGACCGCGGTGTCGAAGGCGGCGGGCGGCACCGAGAGGTAGAAGGCGTGGTTGCCGCCGGTGCCCTGGCGCTCGTCGAGGTCGGTGAGGGTCTGCTTGAGCCGCTCGAAGGCCTCGTTGTCGCCGAGTTCGCCAGGGACGAACCGGATGCCCTCCTGGAGCTGCTTCCACACGTCCTCGCGGAACTCGGTGCGGGCGTGGTCGCGGACGGCCTGGGCGACGACCTCGGCGAAGTGGTCGGCGGCCCAGTCGCGCCGGGCGAAGCCGACCAGGCCGAAGCCCGGGGGCAGGAGGCCGCGGTTGGCGAGGTCGTAGACGGCAGGGAGCAGCTTCTTCGTCGCCAGGTCCCCGGTCACGCCGAAGAGCACGAGCGCGGACGGACCGGCCATCCGGGGCAGTCGGGGATCACGCTGGTCACGGAGCGGGTTCACGTCTGAGACTGTACAAGCCCGGACACGCGGCGAGCAGGGGCGTCGCCGGGTGGCGGGACGGGGCAGTAAGCTGCACCAAACCTGCGAGAACCGGATCAGGAGCGCGATGAAACCAGTCGAGGAGGGCGTGCCCCTGGCCGCCCTGGAGTCCGGCGACTGGCGAGCGGTGGTGCAGGCGTACGTGGCGCTGGCCAAGCCGCGGATCATCGAACTCCTCCTCGTCACCACCATTCCGGCCATGTTCCTCGCCGCGGGCGGCTTCCCCGACTGGCAGCTGGTGCTGTGGACGCTGCTCGGCGGCACTGCGGCCGCGGGCAGCGCGAACGTGTTCAACTCGGTGCTGGACGCCGACATCGACGCGAAGATGCGCCGTACGCGTCGCCGTCCGATGGCCAGGGACCTGGTCAGCACCCCGCGGGCGCTGGCCTTCGGCGCGGTGCTCGGCATTGCTGCCACCCTCATGCTGGGTCTCGGCGCGAACTGGCTGTCCGCGGCGCTGGCGCTGGTGGCGAACCTCTACTACGTGTTCGTGTACACGATGGCGCTGAAGCGACGCACGTCCCAGAACATCGTCTGGGGTGGCATAGCCGGCTGCTTCCCTCCTCTGATCGGGTGGACGGCCGTCACCGGCTCGGTCTCGTGGACGCCGCTGGTGCTGTTCGCGATCGTGTTCGCCTGGACCCCGCCGCACACCTGGGCGCTGGCGCTGCGGTACCGCGAGGACTACCTGAACGCCCACGTCCCGATGCTTCCCGTCGTGGCCCCGCCCGTCCGGGTGGCGTGGCGGATCCTCGCCTACAGCGCGTTGACCGTGGCGGTGAGCCTGCTGCTGTGGCCGGTCGCGGGCACGGGCTGGCTCTACCCGCTGGTGGCCGTCGTTGCGGGTGGGGCGATGCTGGCCGAGGCGGTAGCCCTGCTGCTGCGCGCCCGCCGGGGCCTGGTGGACGCCGCGCTGAAGCCGATGCGCCTGTTCCACCTGTCCAACAGCTACCTGGCGATCGTGTTCATCGCCGCCGCCGTCGACCCGCTGATCTTCTGATCTCGCCGTCATGTCATCCCGGCGAAAGCCGGGATCTCAAGCGCGCCAAGGTGGACGTTTCTGCGGCGAACTCGCGACGATTCGTCCACCTTGTCGTGGACGGGAACGCGGTGAGGTCGTGTCGCTTGGCCGCGCTTGCATCGGGCGGCAGCATTCGAGGCGTCACGGTGGACGCTTCTGCGGCGAACTCGCGACGATCCGTCCACCTTGTCGTGGACCCGATGGCGTCCACCACAACGTGGACCGAAATGCGGCGTAGTCGCGACGATCCGTCCACCCTGTCGTGGACCGCGTCTTCGGAGGCGCCAAGGTGGACGATTCTGCGGCGAACTCGCGACATTCCGTCCACCTTGTCGTGGACCCGATGGCGTCCACCACAACGTGGACCGAAATGCGGCGTAGTCACGACGATCCGTCCACCTTGTCGTGGACCGCGTCTTCGGAGGCGCCAAGGTGGACGCTTCTGCGGCGAACTCGCGACGATCCGTCCACCTTGTCGTGGACGGGAACGCGGTGAGGTCGTGTCGCCTGGCCGCCGTTGCATCGGGCGGCAGCACTCGAGGCCTCAAGGTGGACGCTTCTGCGGCGAACTCGCGACGATCCGTCCACCTTGTCGGGGACCCGATGGCGTCCACCACAACGTGGACCGAAATGCGGCGTAGTCACGACATTCCGTCCACGTTGTGGTGGACGACGCGGCGTCAGTGGGTCGTGGCGGCACCCGTCTCGACGGCCTCCGCCGAGGCGGCCGGGGTGCGGGTCAGCCACCACAGGTGGGTCAGGGCGGCGGTGAACAGCGTCGTGCCGACCATGTGCAGGGCGACCAGGGCCGCGGGCAGGGCGAGGAAGTACTGCGCGTAGCCGACGGCGCCCTGGGCGAGTTCGACGACCAGCAGCAGCTGGACGGCCCGCCGCGCGCCCGGGACGCGGCGGAGCAGTGCGAGCAGCACGATCGTGAGCGCGACGACCACCCAGACGCTGAGCGAGTGCACGCGGGCCACCGTGGTCAGGTCGAGGCCGTTGCGGGCGGCGCCACCGTCCCCGGAGTTCGGTCCGGCCCCGGTCACCACCATGCCAGCCAGCATCGCGACCAGCCCGACCACGAACGTGGCCACGACCACCAGCCGGGCCCGTGCGGGCACTGGTGCCGGCACCACGCGCCACGCCTGGTGGACGAGGACGGTGCTGATCACGATCAAGGCGATCGACGGCACCAGGTGCAGCCCGACTACCCACGGGTTGAGGCCCGTCAGCACCGAGATCCCGCCGATCACCGCCTGCGCCGGAATGCCCAGTGCCGCGGCCAGCGCGAGCCCGCGCAGGTCGCGCCGCGGGCTGCCGACCGCGTCCCTCGCCCGCCAGGCCGCGACGAAGGTCCCGATCGCGATCGCCACTAGGACGAAGGTGAGCGTCCGGTTGCCGAATTCGATGAAAGCGTGCGCCCCGGACTCGGCGTGCGGCACGTACGAGCCGGGCGTGCACTGGGGCCACGTCGAGCAGCCCAGCCCCGACCCGGTCACCCGCACCAGGCCGCCGGTGACGACGATGCCCATGTTGCCGATCAGGGACGCGAGCGCCCACCGCCGCATCGCCGCGGGTGAACTCACGAGGTCCATCGGAACACCTTCCTTGCCAGCGCGATCGCCGCGACGGCCCAGAGCAGGACGACGAGCAGGGGGAGCGGGGTGAAGCCACCGGTGGCCCACGCCCG
This sequence comes from Propionicimonas sp., assembly GCF_049840635.1. Taxonomy (GTDB): domain Bacteria; phylum Actinomycetota; class Actinomycetes; order Propionibacteriales; family Propionibacteriaceae; genus Propionicimonas. The sequence goes on along the minus strand of NZ_JASGKL010000005.1, from coordinate 169,872 downwards.
CAAGGTCTCGCCCAGCGCGGTCGTGGGCAGCACCGTCACCAGCGGCTGCGCCCAGCCGGGGAAGCTGTCGGCAGGGACGAGCAGGCCCGTGGCCGCCCCCACGAGGTAGACGAGGTTCGCCAGCCCGAGGGTGAGTTCCGCGGACGCACGCCCCGCCAACGTGAGTGCGAGCCCGGCGAACGCCACCAGGCTGAGCGGGACGACGGCCAGCGTGACCAGCGTCTGGGCGAGCGTCGGCGCGGGCCTCCAGCCCGCCACGAGCCCCGCCACGACGAGGATCGCGGCCTGGCCGATCGCGAGCAGTCCGATCATCGTCGCCTTGCCGAGCAGCAGGTCCGCGCGGCGCAGGGGAGTGGCGACCAGCCGCTCCAGGACGCCGTAGCGGCGCTCGAACGCCGTGGTGATCGCGGGGGACGTGAACCCGCTCGACCACAGCCCCAGGGCGATCACGGACGCGATGAACGGCTCCCTGGCGATGCCGAACCTTGCGCCGGCGACGGCGTGGAGGACGATCAGGCCCAGCGGGATCACCAGCGCCAGCAGCAGCTGCTCGCCGTTGCGGACGATCAGCCTGGTCTCCATCAGCGCGTGCCGCACGATCCGGCGCACGCGGGGCGCGGGCGCGGCGGCGGGGCGCAGGTCGAGCGCGCTCACCACGCACCGCCCGGCGTCGTCAGGTCGAGGAAGAGCTGCTCGAGGTTCTTCTCCGCGGTCAGCTCGGCCACCGTCCCCGCCGCGACCCGGTGGCCGGCGTTCAGCAGGACGACCCGGTCTGCGAGCTGCTCGGCCTCGTCCATCGCGTGCGTGGTCAGCAGGACGGCGACGCCGGCGGCGCGCAGGTCGCGGACGAGCGTCCACACCTGGCGGCGGGCGTGCGGGTCGAGGCCTGCGGTCGGCTCGTCGAGGAAGGCGAGCTCGGGGCGTCCGATGATCGCCCCGGCGAGGTTCACCAGCTGTTGCTGGCCCCCGGACAGCCGCCGGTACGGGGTCTGGGCGAAGCTCGTGATGCCCAGTGCGGCGATCAGGTCGGCCGGCGGCACCGGGTTGGCGTACAGCGAGGCGAGGTAGGTGAGCAGCTCGGCGGGTTTCACCCCCGACCAGGCGCCGGTCGCCTGCGGCATCAGGCCGATCCGGGCGTTGGCGGACGCGCTGCCCGCCGGCTCGCCCAGTACCGTGATCCGGCCCGCGTCCGGGCTGAGCAGGCCCGTGCAGCAGCGGATCATGGTCGTCTTGCCCGCCCCGTTCGGGCCGAGCACGGCGGTCACCTCGCCGGCTGCCGCGGTCAGCGAGAGCCCGTCCAGCACCGCCCGTCCGCCCAGCTCCAGACGCACGTCTTCGACGGTCAGGGCTGCGGGCACCCGCTCAGTCTAGGGGCTGCGTCGGCCGGAAAAGGCCGCTGCCCGGCCCCCTCGCGGGAACCGGGCAGCGGCGGTCGTGCGGGTCGGTCAGGCCTTCGCGGGGACCTCCACCGGGGCGTCCGCCACGGGCGCGGTTGCGCCGGTGCCGGGCTCGGCGGGAGCCTCCTTGAGGTAGGCGAAGTCCGCCTTGGTGAGCATCGGCTGGTCGATCCGCATGCCGTAGAACGACCGCCACACCATGTAAACGCTGGCCAGGAAGAACACCACGGCCAGGATCGCGTTCACCGTCGGGTTGTTGATGATCAGCGAGAGCTCGATCGCCAGCATGCCGAACAGGGTGGTGAACTTGATCACCGGGTTCAGGGCCACCGAGGAGGTGTCCTTGAACGGGTCGCCCACGGTGTCGCCCACGATGGACGCGTCGTGCAGCTCGGTGCCCTTGGCCTGCAGGTCGACCTCCACGATCTTCTTCGCGTTGTCCCAGGCGCCGCCGGCGTTGGCCATGAAGATGGCCTGGTAGAGCCCGAACATGGCGATCGAGATCAGGTAGCCGATGAAGAAGTACGGCTCAACGAACGCGAACGCCAGGGTGGCGAAGAAGATGCCGAGGAAGATGTTGAACATCCCCTTCTGGGCGTACTGGGTGCAGATCTCGACCACCCGCCGGGAGTCCTTGACCGAGGCCTTCTCGGAGGTCTCCAGGTTGATGTTGCCCTTGATGAACTCCACCGCCCGGAACGCCCCGGTCGTGACCGCCTGCATCGAGGCGCCGGTGAACCAGTAGATGATCGCGCCACCGGTGAGCAGGCCGAGCAGGAACGGCACGTGCAGCAGCGAGAGGTTGGACACGTTCTCGGTGAGCCCGTTGGTGAGGCCCATGATGATCGAGAACACCATCGTGGTCGCGCCCACGGCCGCCGTGCCGATCAGCACCGGCTTGGCGGTGGCCTTGAACGTGTTGCCCGCGCCGTCGTTCATCTCCAGCAGGTACTTGGCCCGCTCGAAGTTGGCGGTGATGCCGTAGTCGCGCTTGAGTTCGTCCTCGATGCCGGGGATTGACTCGATCTGGGACAGCTCGTACACCGACTGGGCGTTGTCGGTGACCGGCCCGTAGGAGTCGACGGCGATCGTGACCGGGCCCATGCCCAGGAAGCCGAACGCGACCAGGCCGAGGGCGAACACGCCCGGGGCCAGCATGATGCCGCCGGCCGAGGTGTTGGCCGGGTCGATGCCGGGGATCAGGGTGGACACGAAGAACGCGCCGCCCATCAGCGCCACGATGGCGATGCCCAGCCAGTAGGCCGAGAAGTTGCCCGCGACGAGGCCGGAGAGGATGTCGAGGGACGCACCGCCCTCCTTGGCCGACTTCACGACCTCCTCGGTGTGCTTGGCCTTCACGCCGGTGAACACCTTGACCAGCTCGGGGATGACCGCGCCGGCCAGCGTGCCGAAGCTGATGATCAGGGCGAGCTGCCACCACAGGTTCGGGTAGCCCTCGAGGTTCGACATCAGCATCGCCGAGATCACGAAGGTGAGGATGATCGAGACGATCGAGGTCAGCCACACCAGCGAGGTGAGCGGGGTCTCGAACTCCATCTCGTCCGCGTCGCCGTACTTCGCCTTCGCCCACAGGTTGTTGGCGAAGTAGGACAGGGCGGACGCGACGAGCATGATCGCGCGGATGAAGAAGATCCAGATCAGGAAGTGCGCCTGCAGGTCGGCCTGGACGCCGAGCAGGATGAACGTGATCAGCGCGACGCCGGTGACGCCGTAGGTCTCGAAGCCGTCGGCGGACGGGCCGACCGAGTCGCCCGCGTTGTCACCGGTGCAGTCGGCGATGGTGCCGGGGTTGCGGGGGTCGTCCTCGCCGATCTTGAACACGATCTTCATCAGGTCGGAGCCGATGTCGGCGATCTTGGTGAAGATGCCGCCGGCGATGCGCAGCGCGGACGCGCCGAGCGACTCGCCGATCGCGAAGCCGAGGAAGCACGCGGTCGCGATGTCGGCCGGCATGAACAGCAGGATCAGCAGCATCATGATCAGCTCGGTGCTGATCAGGACCATGCCGACGCTCATGCCCGAGCGCATCGGGATGTTGTGCACCTTGTAGGGCTTGCCCTCCAGCGCGGCGAACGAGGTCCGCGAGTTCGCGAACGTGTTCAGCCGGATGCCGTACCACGCGATGCCGTACGAGCCGCCCATGCCGATGATCGCGAACAGCAGCACGATCACCACGCGTCCCCAGCCGCCGGAGGTGTTCAGGAAGCCGAAGTAGATGAAGATCGTGGCGCCGATGAACGCGAACAGCAGCAGCAGGAACCGGCCCTGCTGGAGCAGGTAGGCCTTGCAGGTCTCGTAGATGAGCTCGGAGACGTCCCGCATGGACTGGTGGACCGGCAGGTTCTTCAGCTTCATGTAGCTGAGCAGGCCGAAGGCGAACCCGCCGATGCAGATGATCAGGCCGAGGAACAACAGCCACCACCCGCTGATCCCGCCGAACGTCACGGCGTGCAGGTCGGGCAGCGGCAGGTCGAACTCACTCGTGTGGGTGGTGTGGGTGGTTTCGCCCCCGCCGCCGGAGCAGGCGGTCAGGACGGGGGCGAGGAGCCCGAAAACCGCGATCAGGCCGGGCCGCACGCGCCGGTGCGGCCGTCCCTGGGCTGGTTGGGTATCGAGCACGGGTGTGGTCACGATGGATCCTTTTGGAGTGTCCGTTTGGTTGGGGATGACCTGTCACCTTTGACAAGACGAAGTCACCGTCTGCACTCTACGACGCAGTGTCGTAGATGCTGGAATCGCGTCGACTGGTGGAAGGGAGCGTCTCGCCATCCGGGTGCCCGCTGCCGCGCGGAGTTGAGCGGACGCGACAATAAGGTGAGAATGGCGTTGTGAAAAGCGATGCGGAACTGGACGTTGATGCCTTCGGGGCGGAAGCGGAGCAGCAGGCCGCCGACGCCTCCACCCGTAGCCGGGTGGCTCGTTCCATCCTCCAGCATGGTCCCTCCACTGCGAACGACCTTGCCGGCCGGCTGGGGCTGACCCCGGCCGCCGTGCGCCGGCACCTCACGGTACTCGCCAGCACCGGTCAGGTCACCAGTAGGCAGCAGCGAATCTACGGCCACCGCGGACGCGGTCGCCCGGCGAAGGTGTTCGCGCTGACCGACACCGGCCGCGCGGAGTTCTTCCAGGCCTACGACCGGCTCGCGATCCGGGCGCTGGAGTACCTGCGCCAGGCCGCCGGCCCGGACGCGGTCGACACGTTCGCCGCCCAGGTGGCCGACGCCGTCACCCAGCGATTCCGCAGCATCGCCGTGGAATACGAGACCCCCGCCGAGGCGTTGGTCGAAGCGTTGACCGCCGAGGGCTTCGTCGCGTCCCTGCAGCCTGTGGCCTCCGGCGTGCAGCTGTGTCAGTACCACTGCCCGGTCGCCCACGTGGCGGCCGAGTTCCCGCAACTGTGCGAGGCCGAGACCAAGGTGTTCGCCACACTGCTGGACTCCCACGTGCAGCGGCTGGCGACCATCGCCCACGGCGACGGGGTGTGCACCACCCACGTCCCGCGACCGGTGGTCCCGGCCATGCATCCGTCTCCGACACCGAAGGGTTGATCCGATGACCTCCACAGCTCCCACGGCACCCGGCCTGGGTTCCACCCAGGAAGAGCACCTGCAGGCCCTGGGCCACTACCAGTACGGCTGGCGGGACTCCGACGCCGCCGGCGCGGCGGCGAAGCGTGGCCTCACCGAGGACGTGGTCCGCAACATCTCCGCGCTCAAGAACGAGCCGGAGTGGATGCTGAACACCCGCCTGAAGGCCCTCAAGCTGTTCGAGCGCAAGCCGATGCCGGCCTGGGGTGCGGACCTGTCGGGGATCGACTTCGACACGATCAAGTACTTCGTGCGCTCGACGGAGAAGCAGGCCCAGAGCTGGGAGGACCTGCCCGACGACATCAAGCGCACCTACGACCGGCTCGGCATCCCCGAGGCCGAGAAGATGCGGCTCGTCGCCGGCGTCGCGGCGCAGTACGAGTCCGAGGTCGTCTACCACAAGATCAACGAGGAGCTCGAGCGCCAGGGCGTGATCTTCCTCGACACCGACACGGGTCTGAAGGAACACCCGGACATCTTCGAGGAGTACTTCGCCTCGGTGATCCCGGTCGGGGACAACAAGTTCGGGTCGCTGAACACCGCCGTGTGGTCGGGCGGCTCGTTCATCTACGTGCCGAAGGGCGTCCACGTCTCGATCCCGCTGCAGGCCTACTTCCGGATCAACACCGAGAACATGGGCCAGTTCGAGCGGACGCTGATCATCGCCGACGAGGGCTCCTACGTCCACTACGTCGAGGGCTGCACCGCGCCGATCTACAGCTCCGACTCGCTCCACTCCGCCGTGGTCGAGATCATCGTGAAGAAGAACGCCCGCGTGCGCTACACCACGATCCAGAACTGGTCGACGAACGTGTACAACCTCGTCACCAAGCGCGCCACCTGCGAGGAGGGCGCGACGATGGAGTGGATCGACGGCAACATCGGCTCCAAGGTGACCATGAAGTACCCGGCCGTGTACCTGCTCGGTGAGCACTCCCGCGGCGAGACGCTCTCGATCGCCTTCGCGGGCGAGGGCCAGCACCAGGACGCGGGCTCGAAGATGGTGCACGCGGCGCCGAACACGTCCAGCTCGATCATCTCCAAGTCGGTCGCGCGGTCGGGTGGACGCTCGTCCTATCGCGGCCTGGTCCAGGTGCAGGAGGGCGCGCACCACTCCGCCAACTCGGTGAAGTGCGACGCGCTGCTGGTCGACACGATCTCCCGTTCCGACACCTACCCGTACGTCGACGTCCGCGAGGAGGACGTGTCGATGGCGCATGAGGCGACGGTGTCCAAGGTGAGCGAGGACCAGCTGTTCTACCTGATGAGCCGCGGGATGGGCGAGGACGAGGCGATGGCGATGATCGTGCGCGGTTTCGTCGAGCCGATCGCCAGGGAGCTGCCCATGGAGTACGCCCTCGAGCTCAACCGGCTGATCGAACTGCAGATGGAAGGAGCCGTGGGCTGAGCCCGCGGCAGGACGGGGAAAGACAAGACGTGAGCGCTGTTCCGAACGTTGCCGAGGCCGCGGAGGCCATCGAGTCGCACCTGCACCCGGTGGCGTCCTTCGACCTCGCCGACCATCCCGTGCCGAACGGCCGCGAGGAGGTGTGGCGGTTCACCCCGCTGCGCCGGCTCCGCGGCCTGCTGGACGGGGCACCCAGCGGTGCCCACCTGACGTGGGAGACCGTGCTGCCCGATGGCGTGACCGTGCGCGAGATCAGCACCGCCGACGCGGTCGCGCTCGGCGTGCCGGCGCCGGTGGACCGGCCCTCGGCCCTCGCCGTCGCGCAGGGCGGAGGTGCGGTCCTCGTCGAGGTGCCGGCCGGTGCCGTGCTCGCCGACCCGGTGGTCATCGACCTCATCGGCAACAGCGTGGACGACCAGGTGTACGGCCAGGTCGTGTTCTCGATCGGTGCCCACGCGAGCGCGACCGTCGTGCTGCGCCACCGTGGCTCCGCGAAGTACGCCTCCAGCGTCTCCGTCCTCGTCGGCGAGGGTGCCAACCTCGCGTTCGTCGGCCTGCAGGACTGGGCGGACGACGCCGTCCACGTCGGCCACGTTGGGCTGAAGATCGGCCGTGACGCGCACGTCCGCACGGTCACGGCCAGCCTCGGCGGCGACCTCGTCCGCCTGGTCGAGACCGCAGAGTACGACGGACCCGGCGGCGAGCTCGAGCAGTTCGGCCTCTACTTCGTGGACGCCGGCCAGCACATCGAGCACCGGTTGTTCGTCGACCACAACGCCCCGCACACCCGCAGCCGCGTCGACTACCGCGGCGCGCTGCAGGGCAAGGGTGCGCACTCGGTGTGGGTGGGCGACGTCCTGATCCGCAAGGTCGCCGAGGGCATCAACACCTACGAGACCAACAAGAACCTCGTCCTGACCGACGGCTGCCGCGCCGACTCGGTGCCGAACCTCGAGATCGAGACCGGGGAGATCGAGGGCGCGGGACACTCCTCGACGACCGGACGGTTCGACGACGAGCAGCTGTTCTACCTGCGCAGCCGAGGGATCCCCGAGGACGAGGCGCGCCGGCTGGTCGTGCACGGCTTCTTCGTGGACATCATCCGGCGGATCGGCGTCCCCGACGTCGAGTCGCGCCTGCTCGCGACGGTGGAGAAGGAACTGGCCATCCTGGTCGGTTCGACGGCCGACCACACCGGGGCGGCCGAGTGAGCTTCGTCCGTGCCTGTGCGGTCGGTGAGGTGCCGGTCGGGTTCGCGATCGGCGTCGACCTCGGTGGAGACGCCGACATCGCCGTCGTGAACACCGACGAGGGCTTCTTCGCCATCCGCGACGAGTGCTCGCACGCCGCCGTCCCGCTCAGCGAGGGCGAGGTCGACGGCTGCACGCTCGAGTGCTACATGCACGGTTCCCGCTTCGACCTGCGCACCGGGCGTCCGCTCGAGCTGCCGGCCGTGGCCCCCGTGCCCGTCTACCCGGTGCGGGTGGACGGCGGCAACGTTTTCATAGACCCAGACAATCCGATCGACATCCAGGAGCAGTAAGTGTCAGAACTCCGTATCAGCGGCCTCCACGTCGAGGTCCAGACCGAGAGCGGCCCCAAGGAGATCCTGAAGGGGGTCGACCTGGTCGTCCGCAGCGGCGAGGTCCACGCGATCATGGGCCCCAACGGGTCGGGCAAGTCCACCCTGGCCTACTCGATCGCGGGTCACCCCAAGTACACGATCACGTCCGGCTCGGTGACCCTCGACGGCGTCGAGCTGACCGGGCTCACCGTCGACGAGCGAGCCCGGGCGGGCCTGTTCCTCGCGATGCAGTACCCGATCGAGGTGCCGGGTGTCTCCGTGGCGAACTTCCTGCGCACCGCGAAGACCGCACTGAGCGGCGAGGCGCCCAAGGTGCGCACCTGGGTGAAGGACGTCAACGCCGCCCTCGAGCGGGTCGGCCTGGACGGGACCTTCGCGAGCCGATCCCTCAACGAGGGCTTCTCCGGCGGCGAGAAGAAGCGCAACGAGATCGCCCAGCTCGAACTGCTGAACCCGAAGTTCGCGATCCTCGACGAGACCGACTCCGGCCTCGACATCGACGCGCTCCGGATCGTGTCCGAGGGCGTCAACCGGTACACCGCCAACGGCGACCGCGGCCTGCTGCTGATCACGCACTACACGCGGATCCTGAACTACATCAAGCCCGACTTCGTGCACGTCTTCGTCGACGGCCACGTCGTCGAGGAGGGCGGCGTGGAACTGGCCGACCGCCTCGAGATCGAGGGCTACGACCGGTTCGTCCGCGCGGCCAAGGCCGATGCCTGATCCCTTGGACCTCGACCGGGTCCGGCGTGACTTCCCCATCCTGGACCGCAGGGTGGGGGAGTGGCCGCTGACCTACCTCGACTCGGCGAACACCTCGCAGAAGCCGAAGCGGGTCGTCGAGGCGGTGGCGCGCCACTACCTCGAGCACAACGCGAACGTCGCCAGGGCCATGCACACGCTCGGCGGCGAGGCGACCGCAGCCTTCGAGGGTGCCCGCGCGAAGGTGGCCGACTTCATCGGTGCCGCAGGGCCCGAGGAGGTCGTGTTCACCAAGAACGCGTCCGAGGCGCTGAACCTCGTCGCACACAGCCTGGGCGGCCGCCTCGGCGTCGGCGACGAGATCGTGGTGTCCGTGATGGAGCACCACTCCAACATCGTGCCGTGGCAGCTGCTCGCCGAACGCACCGGGGCGACCCTGCGCTGGTTCGACATCACCGCGGACGGCCGGCTCGACCTGGAGAAGGCCGTGGCCGAGCACCTGATCAACGAGCGCACCGGCATCGTGTCGGTCGCGTGGGTCTCCAACGTGCTGGGCACGGTCAACCCGATCCGCGAGATCGCGGCGATGGCACACCGGGTGGGCGCCCACGTGGTGGTGGACGGCTCGCAGGGCGTCCCACAGCTGCCCACCGACGTCGCCACGCTCGGCGCGGACCTGCTCGCCTTCACCGGCCACAAGATGCTCGGTCCGACCGGCATCGGCGTCCTGTGGGGGCGCTACGACCTGCTGGAGACGCTGCCGCCGTTCCTCGGCGGCGGCGAGATGATCGAGATCGTCCGGATGAGCGGGTCGACCTTCGCGAAGCCGCCAGCGCGGTTCGAGGCCGGCACGCCCCCGATCGCGCAGGCGGTGGGGCTGGGCGCGGCGATCGACTACCTCAACGCCCTCGGCATGGACGCGGTCGCGGCCCACGAGCAGGAGCTGACCGCCTACGCGCTCGCCCGGCTGCAGGAGGTCGAGGGGGTCGCGATCCTGGGGCCCACCGAGGCCGTCGACCGCGGCGGGGCGATCGCGTTCACCCTGACCACGCCGGACGGGCTCGAGGTGCACCCGCACGATGTGATGCAGCTGCTCGACTCCCGCGGGATCGCCGTCCGCGGCGGCCACCACTGCGCACGTCCGCTGCACGAGCGGCTCGGACTGACCGCGTCCAGCCGGGCTTCGGGGTACCTGTACACCACGCAGTCCGAGTTCGACCGGCTCGCCGAGGGGCTCGACTACGTGCGGGACTTCTTCGGGGGTGTGCGATGAGCGTGGAGGCGATGTACCAGGAGATCATCCTGGACCACTACAAGGCGAAGCACCACAGCGGGCTGCGGGAGCCGTACCAGGCGCAGGTCACCCACGTGAACCCGACCTGCGGCGACGAGGTGATGATGCGGGTGGAGCTCGACGGTGACCGGGTCATCGACGTCTCGTACGAGGGCGTCGGCTGCTCGATCTCGCAGGCGTCCACCTCGGTGATGACCGACCTGGTGATCGGGAAGACCGTGCCGGAGGCGCTCGCGCTGCACGAGGAATTCACCGAGATGATGCACTCGCAGGGGAAGGCGGAGCCCGACGAGGACCGGCTCGAGGACGCGGTCGCGTTCATCGGGGTCTCCCAGTTCCCGGCTCGCGTGAAGTGTGCGCTGCTGGGCTGGTCGGCGTTCAAGGATGCGGCGGCGCAGGCGCTGGCCGTCGAAGGAGAGGTGGAGGAATGAGCCAGAACCCCCGTCCGTCCGACCTGGTGCAGGACACCTTCCCCGACCCCGCGGCGCACGCCCGGCCGTCGGAGGAGGACGTGCTGGAGGCGATGAAGGACGTCGTCGACCCCGAGCTGATGGTGAACGTGGTCGACCTCGGCCTGATCTACGGCGTGACGATCGACGACGAGGCCAACGCGACCATCGACATGACGCTCACCTCGCCCACGTGCCCGCTCACCGACCGGCTCGAGTACGACACGCAGCTGGCGCTGGAGGGCCTGGTGAACTCGGTCACGATCAATTGGGTGTGGCTGCCGCCGTGGACGCTGGAGCTGATCAGCGAGGACGGCCGCGAGCAGCTGCGTTCGATCGGCTACAACCTGTAGGACGCGACCCGGCGGCCGCTCCCGACGCGATTGCCCCTCGGCTGCGTAATGTGATATCACTTAGATATCAGATTACGAGTGAGGGGAGTGGTCCCGATGTCCGAGAAGGATCTGCCGCGCGACACGCAGGAGGCCGCGGGAGGCGATCCGGCCGGTGTGCCCGTCGGCCATGACGGTGCGAGGGTCGAGGTGTCGGAGCGCGCGGCGTGGTCGGTGCCGGGAGGCGCGGCGCTGGTCGGCCTGTTGGTGGTCTTCGCCCTGGCCGTCTGGCTGGTCGTCCTGGCGGCGCAGGCGGAGGACGCCGGACTCAGCGGAGCCGGCTTCGGCGTCACCGGCGTCGTCCTGCTGCTCGCGGGCAGCGTGCTGGCGACGGGCATCTCGGTGGTCAGCCCCGGTGACACCCGCGTCCTGCAGTTCTTCGGACGCTACGTCGGCACGCTGCGGCGGACCGGCCTGCAGCTGAACCTGCCGCTGGTGAAGGGCACGCGGGTGTCGGTGAAGGTCCGCAACTTCGAGACCAACGAACTCAAGGTGAACGACGCCGACGGCAACCCGGTGAACATCGCGGCGATCGTGGTGTGGCAGGTGGCCGACACCGCGAGGGCGCGATTCGCTGTCGAGGACTACCGCGAGTTCGTCCGCGTCCAGTCCGAGGCCGCGCTGCGCCATGTCGCGACGACGCACCCCTACGACAATGCGGCGGCAGGAGAGGAGTCGCTGCGGGGCTCCACCGACCTGGTCGCGGCAGAGCTCGCCACGGAGGTCGCCGCACGGATCGCCATCGCGGGCCTGGAGGTCGTCGAGGCCCGCATCTCCAGCCTCGCCTACGCGCCGGAGATCGCCCACGCCATGCTGCAGCGGCAGCAGGCCGCGGCCGTGATCGCCGCGAGGGAGAAGATCGTGGAGGGCGCGGTCAGCATGGTGCAGGGTGCGCTGCGGCAGCTCGAGGCCGAGGACGTCGTGGCTCTGGACGAGGAGCGCAAGGCGGCGATGGTCTCCAACCTGCTGGTCGTGCTGTGCGGATCGACCCAGGCCACGCCCGTGGTGAACGCCGGGACGCTCTACAACTGAGCCGATGGTGGAACCAGAAGGTGCCGGGTCCGGGCCGGCGGGAGGACGGGAGCGCAAGTCCGTCCTGCTCCGGCTCGACCCGGCCGTGCACGAGGCCCTGGCCCGCTGGGCGGCCGACGACCTGCGGTCGCTCAACGCACACATCGAGTTGCTCCTGCGCCAGTCCCTGGCGAAGGCAGGACGCGCGCCCCGCGACGCCGGCCCGCTACCCCGCCGGGGACGGCCGACCAAGGGCGAGTGAGGGGTCGCGAGCGTACGTGGCGTACGGGTCTAGTCGAATGCCTTCAGGATGATGAGCAGCCTGCGCGGGGAGTCTGGATCGACGACGGCGTAGAGAACTCCATGGGTGCCGAGGGGTAACGCCTTCTCTCTGGACGCGCTCTGGTCGAAGTACTGGCTGAGCCGCCAGCCATCGTTATCGGCGGCGGTGAGTGCGTTCGCCTGGGCGGACACGGCCTCTTCGGGCCGGGTGAAGGTGATGACCCGCTGGATGGACGCGAAGTTGACTCCGGATGCGAGCTGCGGGATGGCCCCGCTCTCGGAGGAGTTGATCATGGTCGCGTTGGCGGGTGTCCAGCGCGACATGCTCTCCAGACGGAGAAGGTTGAGCTTGGCATCGAGCGGGCCAAAGCTGCAGGTGGCGAGCATCAGAGCGATGCAGACCACCATTCCGGCAGCGAGGAAGACTCTCCGGCGCCGCGTCATGGCGGCACGCTACCTGAGGATGGTCGACCGCGTGGGCGTAGCGGTCGCGTCCGCCGCCGGCGAGTTCGATCGTGGGCACCGTCAGGGGCAGCTGTTCTGAAGCACGGATCGAGGTGAGACACCCCGAAGATGGTCTCCCATCTCGTGTCGGCTGGTTCAGCGGGTCAGCGTTCGTCCCCGGCGAACTGCTCAGCCAGAAGTGAGTTCGTGGACCGGGCGATCCTGTTGCTCGCTTGCAGCTCGGTGACGACGAGGCCGAGTCGCCAGAAGATCAGGAAGGGCATCGGCAGCACCGCCAGCGCGTAGAGTCCGGCGAGGACCATGAGCAGTTCCATCGTTTTCCTATCTGTAGTTCGGAATCAGAGCCAGATCGCGTCTATCATTTCTCCGCTGATGCGCTGTCGGCGGCGTTCCACGACCATCGCCATTTCCGGCGTATGAAGGCCTTCACCGGCGTCCTCCTGTCTCGCCGTTCAGCCCCGGGTTTCGACGGGGCCCGGGCGGGGCAGCATGGCAGGCGTGGAACGACACCTGACCTGCCATCTGGAACTGTCCGCCACGGGTCCGGCGGAACTCGTCCTCTCGATCTCCACCGCGAAGGGCGTCCCCCTCTCCGCGGAGTCGCTCGTGGTGACGGCGGGCGGTGCCCCGGTGACGCCTGAGGAACTCCTCGAGGACCACGGCACCCGGCTGCACCGGTTGTTCGTGGACGCGGGACCCGTCCTGGTCGACTACGCGGCAACCGTGGCGGGGCTGGCCGAGCCCGCGCCTGTGACCGCCGTCGACCGGCTGCGCTACTTGCGGCAGAGCCGCTACTGCGAGGCCGACCGGCTCGCGCCGACCGCCGCGGCCGAGTTCGCCGGGCTCACGGGAACGGCCCTCCTGGCCGCTGTCGTCGAGTGGGTGAACGCGCGGCTGACCTACGTGAGCGGGTCGAGCACGGGCACCGACAGCGCGCTGGACACGCTGCTCGCCCGCCAGGGCGTGTGCCGCGACTTCGCGCACCTGTCCATCGCCCTGCTACGCGCACTCGGCGTCCCTGCCCGACTCGCCGCGGTGTACGCGCCCGGCCTCAGCCCGATGGAGTTCCACGCCGTCTGCGAGGCGCTCGTCGATGACACCTGGTGGGTCGTGGACGCCACCGGGCTCGCCCCCCGACAGAGCCTCGTCCGGGTTGCCACCGGACGAGACGCCGCCGACACCGCCTTCCTGACCAGCTACGGAGCCTCCGTCGAGCTCGTCGGCCTGGAGGTGACGGCCGTCGCCGAGCAGTTCGCCCTCGACGACCAGGCCACCCTGACCCAACTCCGCTGAGGCCCGCGCCCGTCCCCCTCTTCCGTCGAGGGCCCGTGCTGGTACTCGAGGGCCACCGCTCCCGTCGAGGGCCCTTGTCTGGACAACGGCTCTGGACGTGAAGGGTGGCGCTCGTTGGGTGTTGGTGGCGGCGGCCCTTCGTGACGCCGTCCCTCGTTCGTCGGGGCGGCTCCTCAGGGACCGTGCCCGCCTGGTTGTTGTCGTCCCGGTCGTGCCGGGATCTCCGCGCCGCCCGCAACTGTCATCCCGGGCTTGACCCGGGATCTCCGCGTCAACCGACGTACGAGGGTGCGCTGCGAGCCGGGTTCAGAGCCTGAACGGCGGGTCCGAGAGGGCCTCGGCGAGGCCGTGTCGGGCGACGGCGGCGAGTGCCGGCATGTCGTCGCTGGCGAGCGCGAAGACGCAGGCCAGGCCCAGCGCCCACGCCCAGGCGCGACCCCAGGCACCGCCGTCGTAGGCACCCGACCGCGTGCAGGACGCCTGGAACTCGCTTCGTGCAGGGGCGTCGAACGCCAACCACGCCACGGACAGGTCCCCGGCCGGATCGCCCGCACAGACGTCGCCGAAGTCGATCACGCCGGCCAGGGTGCCGTCACTGTGCAGCAGGAGGTTGAGCGAGTGCGGGTCGCCGTGCAGCCACACCGGGGGGCCCGACCAGGCCGGGGCGGCCGCGCACTCCTGCCAGCGCCTCCACGCATCCTCCCCGGCCACGGTGCGAATCCTGGGCCCCCAGTCCGCGGCCCTCGCCGTCAGCGGTACCCCACGGAACGGGTTGACCGGGGCGTCGGCCTCCGCCGGCCTGTGCAGGGCGACGAGGAAGGCGGCCAGCCCGTCCGCTGCGGGCGCGCGGTCGCGCACGGGAACCTCCGTGGCACTGTGGCCGGGGAGCCGCGGCACTACCGTCCACGGCCACGGGTAGCCGTGGCCGGGGCGTCCGGCGAACACAGGGACGGGGACGGGTACGGGCAGCCTCGGCGCCAGCCGGGGGAGCGCCAGGATCTCGTGACCGATCAGCTCGGCCGCGGCCGCACGGCGTGGCAGCCGGACCAGCAGGTCCGGGCCGAGCGCGAACAGCTCGTTGTCCCAGCCGTGGCTGAACGCCTCGACGTGCTCGTCGGCCAGGTGCGGGCACTGGTCGGCCAGCAGCCGGCGCACCAGCGCGGCGTCCGGGCTCACCTCGGCGGCGGGAATGCGGGGCACCCGCGACAGGGTAGCCTTGCCGGGCGATGTTGGTGGTACGTGAACTGGAGGTCCGGGCAGGAGCCCGGTTGTTGCTGTCCCCGGCCTCGTTCCAGGTCGCGGCCGGCGACAAGATCGGTCTGGTCGGACGCAACGGCGCCGGCAAGACGACCCTCACCCGGATCCTGGCCGGCGAGTCGCTGCCCGCGGCCGGCACGGTGACCCGCTCGGGCCAGATCGGCTACCTGCCGCAGGACCCGCGCACCGGCGACCTCGACCAGCTCGCCCGCGACCGCATCCTGTCCGCGCGCGGCCTCGACTCCATCCTGCGCCGGTTGAACACCTACTCCATGGCCATGGCCACCGAGGTCGGCGAGGCCCAGGACAAGGCGATGGCGTCCTACGCCCGCGCGGAGGCCGAACTCGCGGCTGCCGGCGGGTACGCCGCCGAGTCCGAGGCGGCCCGGATCGCCGCCAACCTCGGCCTCCCCGATCGCGTGATGGGGCAGGAGCTGCGGACGCTGTCCGGCGGCCAGCGCCGGCGGGTCGAACTCGCCCGGATCCTGTTCTCCGGTGCGGACAACCTGCTCCTGGACGAGCCGACGAACCACCTCGACGCGGACTCCATCGTCTGGCTTCGGGGCTTTCTGCAGTCCTACCCCGGCGGGCTGCTGGTGATCTCGCACGACGTCGGGCTGCTGGAGGCGACCGTCAACAAGGTGTTCCACCTGGACGCCAACCGCGCCGAGATGGACGTCTACGCCATGGACTGGAAGCGCTACCTGCTCCAGCGCGAGACCGACGAGAAGCGCCGCAAGCGCGAGCGCGCCAACGCCGAGCGCAAGGCGGACGCGCTGCTGGCCCAGGCCGACAAGATGCGGGCGAAGGCGACCAAGGCGGTCGCCGCCCAGAACATGGCGCGGCGGGCCGAGAAGCTGCTCAGCGGGCTGGAGGAACAGCGGGCGGCCGACAAGGTCGCGAAGATCCGGTTCCCGCAGCCCGCGCCGTGCGGGAAGGTGCCGCTGACCGCTGCCGAGCTGAGCAAGTCGTACGGCTCGCTGGAGGTGTTCACCGACGTCGACCTGGCCATCGACCGAGGGGCGAAGGTCGTGGTGCTGGGCCTGAACGGCGCAGGGAAGACCACGTTGCTGCGCATCCTCGCCGGGATCGAGGAGGCCGACACCGGCGAGGTCGTGCCCGGGCACGGGCTGCGGCTGGGCTACTACGCGCAGGAGCACGAGACGCTGGACGTGACGGCGAGCGTGCTGGAGAACATGATGACCGCCTCGCCGGAACTCAACGAGACCGAGGTGCGCAAGATCCTCGGCTCGTTCCTGTTCACCGGCGACGACGTCGAGAAGCCCGCGCGGGTGCTGTCCGGCGGCGAGAAGACCCGGCTTGCGCTGGCGATGCTGGTCGTCTCGGCCGCGAACGTGCTGCTGCTCGACGAGCCCACCAACAACCTGGACCCGGCCTCTCGCGCGGAGGTGCTGAACGCCGTCCGCACCTACGCCGGCGCGGTGATCCTCGTCACCCACGACGAGGGGGCGGTCGAGGCGCTGCAGCCCGACCGCGTCCTGCTGCTCCCCGACGGCATCGAGGACCTCTGGAACCCCGACTACACCGATCTGGTGTCGCTGGCCTGAGCGGGCTCCGTCCGTCCGCGGTCGAGAGCCCCGGGGACTCGTGCTGCGGGTTGAGGGCCATCGTTCAGCATCGAGGGCCACGCTCCGAGTCGAGGGCCTGTGTCTGGACAGGGGCTGTCGACAGGAGCGGTGGCTGTCGAGCGGGAAGGGTGGCGCTCACCGTCTGGCGCACAACGGGGGACGGTTCTCCTTTCGCGCCACAGGGGCCCGGGGGCGACGACCACGTTCCGCGGACCGGCCCGGCGAGGACGGGTGCCAGCGGCGGCACGATGGGAACCGTCCCCATCGATCCGGGGCGGCAAGGTCCGTCCCCACGGACCCGGCACGAAGGAACCGTCCCCGCGTAACCGGCACGAAGGAACCGTCCCCGCGTAACCGGCACGCGGGGACGCCCGTCCGCTCAGCGGGCGAGCTGGGCCCCGCCCACATAGCCGGCGGCCAGCGCGAGCGCAAGGTGGCGGATCGACTCGTCCGCGGGCAGGAACGTCGGGTGGTGCAGGCCGACCCGGTGCCGGGCCCCGGTGGACGGGCCGCCGGTGCCGACGAACATCATCAGGATCGGGGCGATCCGCGAGTAGTGCGAGAAGTCGTCCGCGCCGCACGAGCGGAACGGCTCGTGGGCGACCGGCAGCCCGAGGTGGACCAGCAGCGGATCCACGAACTGGACGAGCCGTCGGTCGTTGTTGAGCACGGGGTCGCCGACGATGATGTTCACGTCGGCGTGCGCGCCGCGACCCGCGGCCGTGTGCTCGGCCAGCCGCCGGATCGCGGCGTGCAGGTGCGTGCGGTCCTCCTCGAACATCGTCCGGATCACGCCGTGCAGCGACGCGGTCTCGGGGATGATGTTGTGCGCGGTGCCGGCCTCGACACGTCCCACCGTGATCACGGCGGGGTGGATCGGGTCGACCGTGCGCCCGACCAGTTCCTGCAGGCCGAGCACGATCGCCGCCATCACCGGGACGGGGTCGATCGCGACGTGGGGGTAGGCGCCGTGCCCCGGCTGGCCGTGGATGACGATGTCGAACTGGTCGGCGGCGGCATTGACCGCTCCGACGCCCGTGCTGACCACCCCGCTGGGCACCCGGGGCTGGACGTGCCCGCCCACCACGGCGCGCACCTCGTGCTCGAGCAGCAGCCGCGACCCGACGACCTCTTCCGCCCCGGAGGGCTGTACCTCTTCGCGGGGCTGGAACAGCCCGACCAGTCCGACCGGGAGGTCGACGTGTCGCGCCGCCTGCAGCAGCGCCCACAGCGCGGAGAGGTGGACGTCGTGCCCGCACGCGTGCATCGCCCCGTTGGTGGATGCCCACTCGACGCCCGTGCGCTCGACCACCGGCAGCGCGTCCAGCTCGGCCCGGAGCGCGACCGCGGGCCCTGGCGGGCCGACGCGGACCAGGAAGCCCGTGTCGGCGACCCGGGTGTGCCGGAAGTTCGGCATGGCGTGGCGCAGCCGTTCGACGGTCGGACGCTCCGCCCCGCTCAGGTCGGGGTGCCGGTGCAGCTCCCTGCGGAGCGCCTGCGCGTGGGGCAACTGCTGGTCGAGCTGGGCGACCAGCTCCGCCAGCAGCGTCGTCGCCGGGTCGCTCGGCCAGGTGGTTGCCACAGGGGCCATCTTCGCGGCTGGAGTCGTCACCGGTCCAGCGGGCGGTAGGTCTGGACGGTCACGTCGATGGACACCTCCGCGGCCCCGACGTCGTCCGGAACCCTGTGGAAGGCGTTGGGCCCCATCGCGATCAGGTCACGGGCCAGGGCCGCCTCCACGGCGACCCGGTACCGGGCGACGTGCGTGTCGACCAGCTCGAAGAACTCCTCCGCGGCGGCGGCGACGAGCGCGTCCTTGCCCTCGGGGACCCGCAGCAGCCCGTGCCGGTCGCGCAGCCCGTCCAGGTGGGCGGATCCCGGGGTGGCCACGACCAGCCGGCCGTCCGGACGCAGCACCCGGGCGAACTCGCCGAGGTTCCGCGGCGCGAACACGCAGACCACCGTCCCGACGCACCGCGAGCGGACCGGCAAGGGACGCCACACGTCGGCGACGACGGCGCCGACCCGGGGATCGGCGCGGGCGGCGACCCGCGCTGCTGCCTTCGACACGTCCAGCGCGAGCCCGACGGCATCGGGGTCGTCGCCCAGCGCCGCCACGAGGTAGTGGGCGGTGCCCGCGCCGACGTCGAGGACGGGGGATCCGCCCCGTGCTGCGGCTGCGACCAGCTCTGCAACGGGTGTGAACAGGCCCGCGGCGTGCACCCGCGCCCGCGCCTGGAGCATCAGCGGAGTGTCGGCGTTGGCGGGTTCCGGCCCGCCGAGCAGGTTCACGTAGCCCTGCCGGGCGAGGTCGTAGCTGTGGCCGGCCGCGCACCCCAGCGTCCCGTCCCGCTCGGCGAGCCCGCCGCCGCAGCGGGGGCAGGCGAGCAGGTCGAGGACGCCGTCGATCACGACGCGGCGGTGAACACCAGGCCGGTGCCGTCGTCGGCGGAGATGGTGAGCTGGTCACCCTTGATCGCGTAGGACGTCGCGGCCTGGAGGGTGGCCAGCACGGTGTTCTCCTGCTTCGTCAGCGCCTCGGAGGTACAGGCCATCTTCGTCGACACCAACGGCCCTGCCTTGAAGCTGCCGCCCGACGCGGTGACCGAACCGCGGAAGGTGTTGCAGGCCTTGCCGCTGAGCTGGCCGTCGGAGATGGTGATGGTCACGCTGCCCTCGGTGGTCGTCGAGCTGATGGCTTCGTCCGCGATGATGCCGCTGAGCGTCCACCCGGTGCCCTCCAGCGGCTTGTCCTCCAGGGCGGCGAGCGTCAGCACGGCCGTCCCGGACGCGTTCACGAGCTCGACCCCCGACCCGGCCGAGCGGGCGCCGGCGATCTGGGTGAGCGCGAGGGTGAAGGCGTGTTCCTGCGTCATCACGTCGTCCGCGCAGGCCATCTGGGTGAGCACGCCCGGCGTGACGGTGACGGACGCGCCGTCCTGGGTGAACGATCCGGTGTACCGGTTGCAGCTGGCCGAGCCGGCCACATCGGAGGTCCCGAACTCCATCGTCGGCTCGTGGCCGGCCAGGGCTGCGCTGCCGTTCAGCTGCGTCACCGTCCACGACGTCCCCGCCAGCGCAGGGGCGGACGCGGACGCGGGCGCGGCCGGTGTCGGCGAACTGCAGGCCGCCAGGAGAGCGAGTAGGCCCAGCGGAACCAGCCACATCTTGCTCATCAGGTCTCCCCTTCGTCGTTGGCGGCCGTGGGTGCCCGCGGCTTCCTCGCCGCGCGCAGATCCGAGCGGATCAGCACCACCAGGCCGATGCCGGCGATGCCGGCGAACGTGAACCATTGAATCGCATAGGAGAAGTGGTTGCCCTCCGTCAGCTCCGGCGGCTGCACCGGAACCAGGTTCCCCTCCTGCGCGGGCGTCATCTCGATCGCGGAGACGAAGCCGTTCACGATCGGGTACGGCAGTGTCGCGGCGAGGGCGCCGGAGTTCACCAGCCGGATCGTGTTCGAGGGCTGCACCGGCGTCATCGCGTCCGTGCTGCCCTGCTCGTCGCGGCGGACGTAGCCCACGATGTCCACCGTCCCCGTCGGCGGCGCGGGCAGGACGGTGGGGTAGTCCTCGGTGTTGGCCTTCACCCCGAAGCCGCGGTCGACCAGCACCCACTGGCCGGTCGTCGTGTGCAGCGGGGTGACCACCTCGTAGCCGCTCGCCTCTCCCTGCGAGCGGTAGCGGACGAGGAACTGGTGGTCGGCGTCGAAGGTGCCCGACACGCGGACGCGCTGCCACTGGTCGGCCTCGACGATCGTCCGGGTGAAGACCGTGGAGAAGTCGACGACGGCGGAGTTCTCGTGGTCGACCACCGAGCTGTTCATGGCGCGCCGCTGGTCGAGCCGGGCGAGTTGCCAGAAGCCGAGGTTCACGAACGCGACGGCCAGGGCGACCACGAACACGGCGAGCGCCAGCCAGCGCAGCCACAGCCGTCCCCCGGTGGGGCTGGTGCCCATCGGTGTCGAGAGCAGCTTCATTCGTCGTCCTCCACGGTGCCACCGATCGTCTCACCCGGCGGCAGTTCGAGCCGACCGGGGTCCTCTGCGTCCGGCTCGGGCAGTCGGCGCTGGTCGATCGCGTTGGCCAGCATCACGGCGATCGCGGGCAGCACTGCGGCGGCGAGGAGGAGCAGCAGGTTCCACGGCAGCGGCGTGAGGGTCGCCGCGATGAAGCACGCGACCCGGACGGCCATCGTCCACAGGTAGCGGGTGCGCCGGGCGTCGGTGTCGAGGGTCTTGCCCACCCGGGCGCTGGTGATCAGCGCCGGTCGGTTCGCTCGGGCCGGACTCACGGCACAAGACTAGGTCGAAGACTTCCCGGACACCTTCCGATAGTTTGTCGCCCGTGACTGAAACCTCAACCAGTGCAGTGGCCCGCAGCGTGGTGGTGACCGGTGGCAACCGGGGCATCGGACGGGCCATCGTCGAGAAGTTCCTCGCGGGCGGACACAGGGTCGCCAGCTTCGACATGGGCGGTGAGCCGCCGGAGGGCGTCCTCGGCGTCACCTGCAACGTGACGGACTCCGAGCAGGTGGACGCGGCGTTCAAGGCCGCCGAGGAGGCCAACGGCCCCGTCGAGGTCCTGATCGCGAACGCGGGCATCACCAAGGACACCCTGATCCTGCGGATGTCGGACGCCGACTGGGACGCGGTGATCAACGTCAACCTCACCGGGGCGTTCCGGGTCGCCAAGCGGGCGGCGAAGAGCATGATCCGCGGCAAGTGGGGGCGGATCGTCTTCACCGGCTCGGTCGTCGGCCTGTACGGCTCGGCGGGCCAGGTCAACTACTCCTCGTCCAAGGCCGCGCTGGTCGGCATGGCCCGCTCGCTCACCCGCGAGCTCGGCAGCCGCGGCGTGACTGCGAACGTGGTGGCCCCCGGGTTCATCGAGACCGACATGACCGCCGTCCTGCCCGAGGACGTGATCGCGCGCTACCTCGCGTCCATCCCCGCGGCACGGCTCGGCCAGCCGTCCGAGGTGGCGTCCGCGGTGGCGTTCCTGGCGTCCGAGGAGGCCGGGTTCATCTCCGGCGCCGTGATCCCGGTCGACGGCGGCCTGGGCATGGGGCACTGAGGAGCGGGCCATGGGAATCCTCGAGGGAAAGAACATCCTGGTCGCCGGCGTGACCATGAACACGTCCATCGGCTACCGCGTGGTCGAGATCGCGCAGGCCGAGGGTGCCAACGTCGTGGTGTCCAACTTCGGACGGGCGATGAGCCTGACCGCCCGCGTCCTGCGCCGGCTCGACCCCGAGCCGCCGCTGATCGAGCTGGACGTCACGAACGACGAGCACCTGGCCCGGCTGCCCGAGCTGCTCGGTGAGCACTTCGACCACCTCGACGGCGTCGTGCACTCGATCGCCTTCGCGAACCCGGAGACCGCGCTCGGCGGGAAGTTCCTGTCCACGCCGTTCAGCGATGTCGGGTTCTCCGTCCACGTCTCTGCCTACTCGCTGGTCAGCCTCGCGATGGCCTGCAAGCCGCTGTTCGCCGAGCAGGCGTCCGTGGTCGGGATGACGTTCGACGCGACCGTGTCGTGGCCGACCTACGACTGGATGGGCGTGTCGAAGGCCGCGCTCGAGAGCACCTCGCGCTACCTCGCCCGGTACCTCGGCCCGGAGGGCGTCCGCTGCAACCTCGTCGCCGCCGGCCCGCTCGAGACGATCGCGAAGAAGGCGATCCCCGGCTCGGAGGAGTTCAACGCGATCTGGGGCACCCGGGCGCCGCTCGGCTGGGACCCGAAGGACCTCACCCCAACGGCCAAGGCCGTGGTCGCGCTGCTGTCCGACTGGTTCCCGGCCACCACCGGCGAGATGGTCCACGTCGACGGCGGCCTGCACGCGACCGGCGCCTGACCCCGCGTCCCCACAAACGCTCCCGAAACGCGCAGAGGCTCCCGAAATTTCGGGAGCGCGGACGAGTTTCGGGAGCGTTTGCGCGCGCTGGGCGGTAGGGGCGTCGAGACTCGCGCGCGTGTGGGCCGGTTCGGGGCTCCGGAGTCGGTAGGTTGGGCGCATGAGCGTTGCTGACCTCCAGGGAGTCTCGATCGTCCGGTCGGGGTCGACCCTGCTCAGCAACGTCACGTGGCAGGTCGAGGAGGACCAGCGCTGGGTGGTGATCGGCCCCAACGGGGCGGGCAAGACCACCCTGCTGCAGGTGTTGAGCTCGCAGTGGCACCCGACCTCGGGGACGGCGACGATCCTCGGTGACCGGCTGGGTGAGGTGGACGTGTTCGAGCTGCGGCCACGGATCGGTGTGACGTCGGCGGCGCTCGCCGACCGGATCCCGAAGGGGGAGCGTGTCTCCGACGTCGTCGTGTCCGCCGCCTACGCGGTGATGGGACGCTGGCGCGAGGCGTACGACCAGCTCGACCACGACCGGGCGACGCTGCTCATGCAGCAGCTGCAGGTCGACCACCTCGCCGACCGCACGTTCGGGACGCTCAGCGAGGGCGAGCGCAAGCGCGTCCAGATCGCCCGCGCGCTGATGACGGACCCCGAACTGCTGCTGCTGGACGAGCCGGCCGCCGGCCTGGACCTGACCGGACGCGAGGCGCTGGTCGCGACGCTCTCGGAGATCTGTACCGACCCGTTCGCCCCTGCCACCGTGCTGGTGACCCACCACGTCGAGGAGATCCCGCGCGGGATCACGCACGCGCTCCTGCTCAAGCACGGCCGGATCGTGGCGTCAGGGCCGGTGGCCGAGGTCCTCACCGGCCCCCGCCTGAGCGCGACGTTCGACATCCTGCTCGAGGTCAGCCAGATCGACGGACGCTGGTCGGCCCGCGCGTCGGCGCGCGCGGCGCAGCGTCCGCCCGCCCGGCTCGCCTGATCGGGAGCGTCCGGGGCAGGACGGCCCGCGGGCGCATCGACCGTCGCCGGGTCGTCCTGGTGCGGTAGGGCAAGCAGCCCTTTCGAGCATTCGGCCCGAACGATTCGGTGCGCTTGGCATGATGGAGGGCAGGAAGGGGGTGCACGATGGAGTGGCTCGGTGAACACCTGTGGGTGTTCTGGATGGGGCTGGCGGCAGTGCTCGGGGTGACCGAGCTGCTCACCCTCGACTTCACGCTGTTGATGCTCGCCTCCGGTGCGCTGGCCGGGGGCCTGGTCGCACTCGCCCTTCCCGGTGTGCTGTGGGTGCAGATCGCCGCGGCCGTGGTGGTGGCCGTCGCGATGCTCGCCCTGGCCCGTCCCACCCTGCTGCGCAAGGTGCGCGCGCTCCCCGGCTATCGCTCGAGCGTGGACAAGATGATCGGCAGCTCCGGCGTCGCGCTCACGGAGATCACCTCCGGTGCCGGTGAGGTGAAGGTCGCCGGCGAGGTCTGGACCGCACGCAGCGTGGAGGGGACGATCGCCGCCGGCACCGAGATCGAGGTCTACAAGATCGACGGGGCGATCGTGATCGTCTACCCCCGCAACCTGGCCCTGCCCTGAACCCCGAGGAGAAGAAGAGATGCCCGCATTCCTGGCCGCGATCCTGTGGCTGCTGGTCGCGCTGGTCGTGGTGACCGTCATCCTGCGCGCGGTCCGCGTGGTCCGCCAGCAGCAGGTGGGGGTGGTCGAACGGCTCGGCAAGTTCCGCCGGACGCTCGAACCCGGCCCGCACCTGCTGGTCCCCGTGATCGACGCGGTCCGCTACACGATGGACATGCGTGAGGCGGTCGTCCCGTTCCCGCCGCAGGGAGTGATCACCGAGGACAACCTGATGGTGAACATCGACTCGGTCATCTACTACCAGGTGGTCGACCCGGTCCGCGCGGCGTACGAGGCCCAGAACTACATCCAGGCGATCGAGCAGCTCACGATGACCACGCTGCGCAACATCATCGGCGGCCTCGACCTGGAGCAGACGCTGACCAGCCGCGAGGAGATCAACCAGAAGCTGCGCGCCGTGCTGGACGAGGCGACCGGCAAGTGGGGCATCAAGGTCAACCGCGTGGAGCTGCGCTCGATCGAGCCGCCGGCGACCATCAGGGACGCGATGGAGAAGGGCGCGCGCGCCGAGCGGGACAAGCGGGCCGCGATCCTCACCGCGGAGGGCCAGCGCCAGTCGATGATCCTGTCCGCGTCCGGTGACAGGGAGGCGTCGATCCTGAGGGCGCAGGGCGAGCGCGAGTCCGCGGTGCTGCGCGCGCAGGCCGACCGGCAGGCCGCGATGCTGAGGGCGGAGGGCGAGGCGCAGGCGATCACGACCACCTTCAACGCCATCCACGCCGGCCAGCCCACGCAGTCGCTGCTGGCCTACCAGTACATGCGAATGCTGCCGAACCTGGCGCGCGGTGAGTCCAACAAGGTGTGGATCATCCCCAGCGAGCTCAACGATGCCCTGAAGGGGCTGGGCCAGGTGGCCGGCAACGCCGCGGCGAAGGCGATGGGGCTGGACGCGGAGGCCGACGGCACCTTCCAGGCGCCGGAGCCGGTGGACGTGTTCGCAGAGATCGAGGCGCAGAAGAAGGTCGACGAGGAGAGTTCCGCTGCGTCCGTCCAGCAGGCGATCGCCGAGGCCGAGGCGCTCGAGGGACGCAGGGCCGCGCGGCTGGCGACCGAACCGACGAACGCGCTCCCCGCGCGGGCGACCACCGCGTCGGCGGCGAGCCCGTCGTCCGACGCGGAGCCCGAACCGGCCCCCGCACCCGCAGACCCGGCGTCCTGACTCGCGGCTACTCGCCCAACCCCAGCAGGTCGACCAGGTAGCCGAGGTGCTCGGCCATGTCGGTCCCCGGGTCGAGCAGCCATTGGGTCTGCAGGCCGTCGGAGGCGGCGATCAGGAGGTTGGCCAGCTTCGCCGCGTCCAGGTGGGCGGGCAGGGTGCCGGCCTCCTGGCGGGCGCGGAGGTCGGCGACGAGGTACCCGCGGATCCGGTCGTAGCGCTCCACGAAGGCCTCGTGCTCGGGGTGCTCGGGGTGCGCGGCCTCCACCGAGTACTGGGCGTAGAGCTGCACGAGGCCGGGCACCTCCGCGTTGTGGCGGACGATGTCGACCAGCGTCCTCACGGCGGCCTCGCCGCCGGCGGCGCGCTCCCTGTCGACGGCGTCCCGCTTGAGCAGGACCTCCGCGAACAGCTCCTCCTTCGAGGAGAAGTAGTGCAGCAGGCCGGCCTGGCTGAGCCCCACCGCTGCGGCCAGCTCGCGGACGGAGGTGCGCTTGTAACCGCTGCGTGCGATCACCTCGAGGGCGGTGGTCAGGATCTCCTCACGCTTGGCGAGGCCCTTGGCGTAGCGGGCGGGGCGGGTCACAGGGACATGGTAGGGGGTCGCGTCGCCCACACGGCGGGTAGCCTCCAGAGGGTGGGGAAGCCGCGGAGCGCCGTGATCGCGCTGCTGGCGCTGCTCCTGGCCCTCTCGACCGCCTGCACGGCGCCCGCCCCGACGGGCTCGCCGGCGCCCGTGGCGTCCACGGCCCCCACGGTTGCGTCGACGGGGACCGCGCACCCGTCCGGCCCCGCGCTCGACGTGCGGGCGATGAGCTGGAATGTCCTGGGGGGTCCGGTGCCGGAGGACTGGTTCCCGCTGATCCCGCGCACCGAGCTGGAGCCGATGAGGCGCGCTCCCGCCACGGTCGCCAAGGTGCGGCTGGCCGACCCCGACGTCGCCGGGTTCCAGGAGTTCCAGAACGGGAGCGACTCCGCCGCGTGGATCGAGCAGCAGCTCGTCGACTACACCTGGGTGCACGGACCCGACAACCACGCGATCATCGTGCGTACCAGCCGCTTCGCCGTGGTCGACCAGGGCAACCGGCGCCTCAACGTGGCGGGCGAGCAGGGCGCGATCCTCGACCGGTACGTCGACTGGGTGCGCGTCCAGGACCGCGCCAGTGGTCGGACGATGCTGGTCCTGGACCTCCACGCGCACGCCTGGCAGTCGTCGGCGCTGGCCGCCGTTCGGGCGCTGGCGATCACGCGTCTCGTCGACCTCCTCGCCGAGCTCGACCCGGAGCTGGCCGAACCGCTGGTCCTGCTGGGCGACTTCAACGCCAAGAGCACGGAGACCCGCCCGGTCTATCGCGCGCACCTGGTGAAGCTGGCCGCGGCCGGTCTGGTGGATGCACAGCACGCGGCGCGGAAGGACACCTCCGACGTCCCGGGGGCCGCCTCGCTGAACCAGATGTCGGCGACCGTCGACGGGACGCCGACAGCGAAGGCCGTCAAGCGCACCGGGGTGCACATCGACTACGTCTGGGCGCCGGCGGCCGGCGTCACGGTACGGACCTGGGCGGTCCTGTCCGGTCCGGGGGTGGAGTGGAGTCGGACGACCCGCGGACGCGTCGCGATGTGGACGGGGATCATCCCGTCCGACCACTCACCGGTCGTCGCCGACCTGCGGTTCCGGAGGCGCTGAACGGGCGTAACGCCCTGCGAGGGCCGAGCAGGCCATCAGCTGGGCCTGGTGGAACAGCACCAGCGGCAGGATCAGCAGGCCGACCGGCTGACCGGCGAAGATGACACCGGCCATCGGCAGGCCGCTGGCGAGGGACTTCTTGGTGCCGCAGAACTGGATGGCGATCGCGTCCGCGCGGTCGAAGCCGAGCCGCCGCGCCGTCCACCAGGTCAGGCCCAGCATGATCGCGAGCACCACCACACTGACCGCCAGCACGACCAGCAGGGACGTCCACGACGTCTGCGTCCACATGCCCTCCCTCATGCCGGTGGAGAACGCCGAGTACACGACGAGCACGATCGAGCCGCGATCGACCAGCTTCAGTTCGGGGTGCGCCTTCACGAAGCCGCCGATCCACCGCCGGGCCAGCTGGCCGAGCACGAACGGGACGAACAGCTGCAACAGGATGTCGACGATCGTCGAGGTGGTGAACTCGACGCGTCCCGTCCCGCTCAGGAGCAACCAGCACAGCAGCGGGGTGAGGAATACGCCCAGGATGTTGGACGCGGACGCGCTCACCACCGCGCCGGCGACGTTGCCCTTCGCGATCGAGGTGAACGCGATCGAGGACTGCACGGTGGAGGGGACCAGCGTCAGGTACAGCAGGCCGGTGGACAGCCCGGGGCCGACCAGCGGGCCGGCGACGGCCACCACGGCCAGGCCGACCAACGGGAAGAGCACGTAGGTGAAGGAGAGGATCGTCAGGTGCAGGCGCCAGTGCTTCAGGCCCGCGAGGGTCTCCGCCGGGCTGAGCCGGGCCCCGTAGAGGAAGAACAGCAGTGCGATCGCGACCGTGGTGGTGACGTCGAGCGCGTCCGCCCAGAACCCGGTGGCGGGGAAGAGGGACGCCAGGACGGCCGCCGTGACGATGGCGAGCAGGAACCGGTCGATGGGGAGTCGGGAGAGCCAGGACATCGTCGAACATCCTAGGGCCGCGCCAGCTCCTACAATCGCGGCGTGGCCACCCTGATCCGCATCGACGACCCGTCCGACCCGCGACTGGCCGACTACGTGGGGCTACGGGAGGCGACGCTGCGGCGGCTGTTGGAGACCGAGCAGGGGATCTTCATCGCCGAGGGCAGCACGGTGATCCGACGTGCGGTCGAGGCCGGCTACCCGCCGCGCTCGTTCCTGCTGGCCGAGCGCTGGCTGGCGGGGCTGGCCGACCTGCTCGACGGCCTGGACGTCCCGGTGTACGTGGTCACCGAGCCACTCGCGGAGAGCGTCACCGGATTCCACGTGCACCGAGGCGCGCTCGCGTCCCTCCACCGGGTGGGCCGGCACACGGTGGCGGACGTGCTGGCCGGGCGGCGGGTGATGGTGCTGGAGGACCTCGTCGACCACACGAACGTGGGGGCGATCGCCCGCAACGCGGCCGGTCTGGGCTGGGACGGGATGCTGGTCAGCGCACACTGTGCCGACCCGCTGTACCGGCGGTCGGTGAAGGTCTCGATGGGGACCGTGCTGTCGCTGCCGTGGGCACGGCTCGACGACCGGGTCGACCTCGGCGTGCTGCTCCGCGACGCCGGCTACCGGGTCGCGGCGCTGGCACTGGCCGACGACGCGGTGGACCTCGCCACGTTCGCCGGATCGCTGCGGCCCGACGACAAGGTGGCGGTGCTCCTCGGCACCGAGGGGCACGGGCTGAGCGCGGCATGGCTCGAGGCCGCGGATGCGGTCGTCACCATCCCGATGCGGGCGGGCGTGGACTCGCTGAACGTCGCCGCGGCCAGCGCGATCGCCGGTTACGTGCTCGCCTGAACGGTCAGGCCGGGGGCAGCACCACCGTCCAGGCGATCGCCTTCGCGCTGGCCACCGCGCTGGTGCCCGCCATCGTGCCCGACGCGCCCGCGCCGGACTGGACGGCGTCACCCGCCGCGGCCGTGACCATGCCGCTGCCCGTTCCGGCGATGTCCTCGCGCTCGGTGAGGCTGGAGGGCGCAGACCAGGTGTGGGCCGTGTTCACCTTGTCCGCCCAGTACCGCACGACGACCGACCCTGCCTGGGCGACGGACGCCGACGGTGCGAGGTGATCGGTGACGGACGCGCTTCCCTCGGCCAGACCGGTCGCGGCAGGAGCGCCCGCGTCGGCGTACGCCAGCAGCGTGGCAGAGGCCTTGGAGATCGCGTCGAGCCCGATGCTGACGGTGGAGCCCCCGGTCGCCCCGACCGCGACCCTGGTGAACACCCAACTGCGCACCTCGGTGCCGTCGCTCACGGTGTCGACCAGCGTCCAGCCGGTCGGTGTGGTCGCGGTCGCGGCACGGTTGGTCGTCACGAAGAGCAGCAGCCTGTCGTCCGCCTTCACTGTGGCCGGCACGGTGACCTTTGCGCTCGTCGTGTTGGCGTAGCTGCTCACGGACGCGCGGAAGGTCGGGCTCGTCGCGGGGGGCGGCGGGTCGGTGGGGTTCGCCGACACGGTGGCGGTGCTGCTGGCGGCGTCGTCGTCGGTCACCGTGAGGGTGACCGTGAAGGTGCCGGCCTGCGCGTAGGTGTGGCTCGGCGCGGCAGCGGTGGCGGTGGCCCCGTCACCGAAGTCCCAGGCGAAGCTCGCGATCGTTCCGTCGGAATCGGCCGAGGACGAGCCGTCGAAGCTGCAGGTCAGGTCTGCGCAGCTCACCGTCGCGACCGCGCTGGGGGGCTGGTTGGTGGGTGGTGCGGAGTCGGCGACGAGGATCACCGCGTACTCGGCGCCTCCGCCGCCGGCCTTGACGGCGTTGGTCACGCCCGACACGTACACCGCGGACGTGCGGGTGGTCGTCGTGCCGTCGCCCAGCTGGCCGGTGGCGTTGTACCCCCAGGCCTGGGCGCGTCCGTCCGCGGTGGTGACGATCCCGAAGTCCCGGCCCGCCCCCATCGTGGTGGCGTTCGACACGCCGAGCACCTGGACCGGTCGGGTGCGATCGGTCGTCGTGCCGTCGCCCAGGGCCGCCCGGTAGTTGCGCCCCCAGGCCAGGACGCGGCCGTCGGTCGTCCGCGCCTGGGAGTGGTGGGCCCCCGCGGCCACCTCGGCGACGCCGGAAGTGATCAGGACCGGGGAGGTGCGATTGACCTTGGTGCCGTCCCCGACCTGGCCGTAGGCGTTCCAGCCCCACGCCCAGACCTGCCCGCTGCTCGTGACGGCCAGCCCGTGGTCGCGGCCGCCGGCCACGCCGACGACGTCGGTCAGGCTGCCGACGCGGACGGGGGAGAGGCTGGCGACCGTGGTGCCGTTGCCCAGCTGGCCCTCGACGTTGCGTCCCCAGGCGACGAGTTGCCCGTTGCTCCGGATCGCATAGGTCATGTCGCGGCCGGCAGCGATACCGACCGCATCGGTGAGTCCAGACACCTGGACGGGGCTGCGCCGCAGCGTGGTCGAGCCGTCACCGAGCTGGCCGTCGCTGTTGAGGCCCCAGTCCCAGACGGTGCCGTCCCCTTTGAGCGCAACCGTGTAGTTGTGGCCCGTTTCCACCGCGATGACGCCCGAGAGGCCGGGCACCTCGGTCGGGGTCGACCTGTTCCCCGTGGTCCCGGTCCCCAGCTGGCCCTCGTCGTTGCTGCCCCAGGTGTAGACGTGACCGTCCGACGTCAGGGCGGCGACGTGCTCGCGACCCCCGTGGATGTCGACGAAGGTGTGGCCACCCACCACCTCGGTCGGGACCAGGCTCGACGTGGTCGTCCCCGTGCCGAGCTGGCCGTACCCGTTGCCGCCCCACGTGACGGCGCGGGCCTCCGTGGTGGCGGCGTGGGCGACCGGCCCGGCGATCGTCGAGGCGAGACCGGTCAGGACCACACCGGTCGCGAGCAGTGCGAATCCACGCGTGCGAACACTTCTCTGCATCATCAGCCCCCCGAAGCGCAACAACCCCCTAACGGGAGATGCTCCGCCGCCACGTCGCCGACGTCAATACTCAGCCCGGTTCGAACCTCAGCCGTCGGCGGAGGACCTCTTCGGGGTGACCGGCCAGTCGGCGGGGTAGAGGTGGGCGAGCTCCTCGTGCTGGGCGTACAGCTTGCGGCGCATCCGGGTGGACAGCCGGTCACCGAAGACCGTCCCGTTGAGGTGGTCTGTCTCGTGCTGGAGGCAGCGGGCCAGCGTCCCGGTGCCGTCCACCGTCACCGGATTGCCCCAGGGGTCGACGCCCGTGCAGGTGGCCTTGTCGGGTCGGGCGAGCGGCTGGTAGCCGCCGGGAAGGGACAGGCACCCCTCCTCGGTCGACTCGAGATTGCGCTGGTCGCCCTCGGGCAGCGTGACGACGGGGTTGCAGATGGCGCCGACGCGGTTGATGTCGTCCGCGTCGGGGCAGTCGTAGACGAACACCGCGAGGTCGACCCCGACCTGGGTGGCGGCCAGGCCGACGCCCCGGGCGGCCTCCATCGTGGCGAACATGTCGCGGACGAGCGCGTGCAGTTCGTCGTCGAAGCTGGTCACGGGACGGGTGCGCGCGTGCATGACCGGCTCACCCCAGCGGGTGATCGGCCGCAACGTCCCGCCGGTGGTCAGTTCCTCGATGCCCATGCTCTCCTCGCTCCTGGTCGCCCCCGACATCTTATGGTTCGCGGCGGGTGCGCTTGCACGAGCGCGGCCCCGGGGTGACGCTGGCCGGGTGGACGAGACGGTGGAGCTGGCCCCGCGTGCTGCGGCAATGATCGCGGCCTTCGCCGACCACCTCCGGCTCGAACGGGGGCTGTCGCCCCACACCGTCCGTGCCTACACCGGGGACCTCACCCACCTGTTCAGCCACCTGGCGCGAGTGGGGGAGGGCGAGCCGGGCGAGGTCACGCTGGCCGACCTGCGCACCTGGCTGGCCAACCAGCACGCCACCGGCGCGGATCGGGCGACCCTGCAGCGGCGGGCCGCGGGAGTACGCGCCTTCTTCGCCTGGGCTGCCCGGACCGGCCGGCTGCCCTCCGATCCGGCGCAGGCCCTACGCTCGCCACGCGTGGACCGGCGGCTGCCCCCCACGGTCGATGTTGACCAGGCCCGCCGCGCGCTGGACGGGCTGGCGGCCAGGGTCGAGGAGGCCGAACCGGAGGACGAGCGCGCCGCTCGCCGCAGGGACCTCGCCATCGTCGAGGTGCTCTACGCGAGCGGCATCCGGGTCTCCGAACTGGTCGGCCTCGACACCGACGACCTCGACACCCAGCGCGGCCTGCTGCGGGTGATGGGCAAGGGCGGCAAGCAGCGGACGGTGCCACTCGGGGCTCCGGCCCTGCGCGCCCTGGATGGCTGGCTGGACGTCCGTCCACGACTGGCCCGCGCGGCGGCGGGCAGGGCCATGTTCGTCGGCGACCGCGGCGCCCGCATCGACCCCCGTGTCGTCCGCCGAATGGTGCACAGGGCCCTCGGCGCCGTGCCGGACGCTCCCGACCTCGGGCCGCACGGACTCCGCCACGCGATGGCCACCCACCTGCTCGAGGGTGGCGCCGACCTCCGCTCGGTGCAGGAACTCCTGGGGCACTCCTCGCTGGCCACCACGCAGCTGTACACGCATGTTTCGGGCGACCGGCTGCGGAAGGCCTACCAGCAGGCGCACCCGCGCGCCTGACCGGGTCCTGGTCGGGCCCCGGAAGGCGCCGACGGGCCCACGCGGGCCGGCGTCGCCCCGGGACAGCCGCTCGGAGGGTCACGTCCCGACGCCGGCGATGGCGGTGCCGGGGAGCAGCCGCAGCGGCTCCGGGTCGAGGAGGCCCATCGGGTCCAGATAGGTGTCGCCGCGCTTCAGCCCCCAGTGCAGGCAGGTGCCACCGGGGCACGGGTGGCCGGCCCGCAGCGTCCCCAGCCGCTCGCCCGCGGCGACCGTGTCGCCCGCCCGCACCGACGCCTCGACCGGCAGGTAGGTCGTGCGCAACTCCCCATGGGAGACCACGACCACGCCACGCCCGGCGATGGTGCCGGTGAAGACCACAGTGCCGGCCATCGCCGCGCCCACGCGCGCGCCGACCGGTCCCCGGATGTCCACGCCACGGTGCCCGGCCAGCCAGGGCTGGTCCGGGGGATCGAACCCCCGCACGACCGGTCCGTCGAGAGGCAGCACGGCGACCGGCCCCGCGGTGGCGGGCGGGGCGGCCCCGGCGGCCCACAGGCAGGCCGCCAGCGCCGCCAGCATCACGAGTCGTAGCTTCTTCATGCCCTCATCCTCGGCAACGGGGGCCGGCAGCGCTCACCCGGTTCCGCCGCCTGTGGATGACGCTCCGGGAACCGCTCGTCTGTGGAAAACCCCGATTGGTGGCCGCGCCCGTCGAGCGCGTAGGATGGCCGGAGCGTTCCGGACCGATCCGGGGCGACTTCGCACGCAGTCCCTCCGCCACTGGCGGGCCGGCCCCGTGGTCCCAGCGATGGGTGGGTCACCGGCGGCTGCGTCAGGCGGGCCGAAGAGTTCGGCCCGGACAACCCAAGCGGGTTTCGGCGGCCGCGTCCGCCCGCCCGCGCAGAAAGGAACCGCCATGGCCGTCGTCACCACGCGCCAGCTGCTCGACAGCGGCGTCCACTTCGGGCACCAGACCCGTCGCTGGAACCCCAAGATGAAGAAGTTCATCTTCACCGAGCGCAACGGCATCTACATCATCGACCTGCAGCAGTCGCTCTCCTACATCGACACCGCCTACGGCTTCGTCAAGGACACCGTCGCCAAGGGCGGCCAGGTGCTCTTCATCGGCACCAAGAAGCAGGCCCAGGAGGCCATCGCCGAGCAGGCGACCCGCGTCGGGATGCCCTTCGTGAACCAGCGCTGGCTGGGTGGCATGCTCACCAACTTCGGCACGATCAGCAAGCGGATCGCGAAGATGAAGGAGCTCGAGGGCATCAACTTCGACGACGTCGCCTCGTCCGGGCTGACCAAGAAGGAACTGCTGCAGCAGAAGCGCAAGAAGGACAAGCTGGCCAAGACCCTGGGCGGCATCCGCGACATGCACAAGCTGCCGCAGGCCATCTGGGTGGTCGACACCAACAAGGAGCACCTGGCGATCGACGAGGCCCGCAAGCTGCGGATCCCGATCGTCGGCATCCTCGACACCAACTGCGACCCCGACCAGGTCGACTTCCCGATCCCCGGCAACGACGACGCGATCCGCTCGGTCGCCCTGCTCACCCGGGTGCTCGCGGACGCCGTGGCCGAGGGCCTGCTCGCCCGCTCCTCCGGTGCCGCCACCGGCGAAGAGGCCGAGCCGATGCCCGACTGGGAGCGTGACCTGCTCTCCGGTGACGCCGCCCCGGCCGAGGCCGAGCCGGTCTCCGCCGTGAAGGAGGCGGAGCTCGAGGAGGTCGCCGCCGGCGCCGAGAAGATCGCCGAGGACGTCGCAGAGATCACCGCTGAGGTGGCCGCAGAGGTTGAGGCCGAGATCGCGGCCGAGCCCGAGGCCGAGGTGGCCGCTGAGCCCGTCGTCGAGCCTGAGCCCGTCGTGGCCGCTGAGCCTGTCGTCGAGGCCGAGGCCGTCGTGGAGACCGAGCCCGAGGCCGAGCCTGTCGTCGAGGCCGAGGTGGCCGAGCCGGCCGCAGCGAAGCCCGCCAAGAAGACCAAGTAAGGGAAACGAAGAGAATGGCAACGATCACTGCCGCGGACGTCAAGAAGCTCCGCGACGCCACGGGCGCCGGGATGATGGACGCGAAGAAGGCCCTCACCGAGGCTGACGGCGACTTCGACGCCGCCGTCGAGATCCTGCGGGTCACCGGCCAGGCGAAGATGGCCAAGCGGAGCGACCGCGAGGCCACCAACGGCCTGGTCGCCGCGTCCGGCAACACGGTCATCCAGCTGGCCGCCGAGACCGACTTCGTGGCGAAGAACGAGGAGTTCATGGAACTCGCCGCCCAGATCGCCGCCGCGGTGGACGCCGCCGGTGCCCACGGTGTCGAGGCGGCCAGCGCCGTCGCGCTCCCGTCCGGCAAGACCGTCCAGGACGCCGTCAACGAGCTCTCGGCCAAGATCGGCGAGAAGCTCGAGCTGGCCAACTCGGCGACCTACGCCGGCCCGGTGGACATCTACCTGCACAAGCGGTCCCAGGACCTGCCGCCGCAGGTCGGCGTCATGATCGAGTACACGGGCAAGGAGGACGCGGCGTTCATCCGCGGCATCGCCCACCAGATCGCGGCCATGTCCCCGCAGTGGGTCACGCGCGACGAGGTCCCGGCCGACGTGGTCGCCAACGAGCGTCACATCGCCGAGCTGACCGCCAAGGAGGAGGGCAAGCCGGAGGCGATCATCCCGCGGATCGTCGACGGACGCCTGGGCGGCTTCTACAAGGAGGTCGTCCTCGTCGAGCAGCCGAGCGTCTCCGACGACAAGCTGACCGTCGGCCAGCTGCTGAAGAACAACGGCGTCGAGGTCAAGCGCTTCGTGCGGTTCGCCGCCGGCGCCTGAGCCAGGCCCACCCGGGCGGCCGTCCAGCTGTGCTGGGCGGCCGCTTCGGCGTCCTGCGTCCGTTAGTGTGGGGCAGGCGCCCTGACGACGACGCCCGCCCGCGACCGCCCTGGAGGATCCCCGATGACCAGTCCCTACCGCCGTGTCCTGCTGAAGCTCTCGGGTGAGGCCTTCGGTGGCGGGAAGCTGGGCGTCGATCCGGACGTGATCGCCGGTATCGCAGAGGAGATCGCCGGCGTGGTCGCGACCGGCGTGCAGGTGTCGATCGTCACCGGTGGCGGCAACTTCTTCCGCGGCGCGGAGCTGCAGACCCGCGGGATGGACAGGGCGCGCGCGGACTACATGGGCATGCTCGGCACCGTCATGAACAGCCTCGCGCTGCAGGACTTCCTGGAGAAGGCGGGCGCGGCGAGCCGCGTCCAGACCGCGATCGCCATGGGCCAGGTGGCCGAGCCGTACATCCCGCTGCGGGCGATCCGGCACCTCGACAAGGGCCGGGTCGTGATCTTCGGCGCCGGCTCGGGGATGCCGTTCTTCTCCACCGACACGGTGGCGGCGCAGCGGGCGCTGGAGACCCACGCCGACGTGCTGCTGATGGCCAAGCAGGGCACCGACGGCGTCTACGACTCCGACCCCCGCACCAACCCGGACGCGAAGAAGTTCGACGAGCTCACCTACGACGACTTCCTGTCCAGGGACCTGAAGGTGGCGGACGCGACGGCGATCAGCCTCGCCCGCGACTACCGGCTGCCGATGGTCTTCTTCGACCTCGGCGTGCCGGGGAACATCGCGCGGGTCGTCGCAGGTGAGAAGATCGGAACCACCCTGCACGCCTGAACGCGCGCGGGAGAACGAGAAGGGAAGGGACCTCGTGATCGACGAGATCATCAAGGACGCCGAGCACAAGATGGTCGCTGCGGTCGACCACGCCCGCGAGGAGTTCGCGGCGATCCGGACGGGCCGGGCCCACCCGGCGATGTTCAACAAGCTGATGGTGGACTACTACGGGGCACCGACGCCGCTGCAGCAGCTGGCCACGTTCCAGGTGCCGGAGGCCCGCACGGTGCTGATCAGCCCGTTCGACCGCGGCGCGATGGCCGGCATCGAGAAGGCGATCCGGGACTCCGACCTCGGCGTGAACCCCGCCAACGACGGCAACGTGATCCGGCTGGTGATGCCGCAGCTCACCGAGGAGCGTCGCAAGGAGTACATCAAGCTGGCCCGCCACAAGGCCGAGGAGGCCAGGGTCGCCGTCCGCAACGTTCGCAGGCACGGCATCGAGAGCGTGAACAAGCTGGTCAAGGACAAGGAGATCAGCGAGGACGACGCCCGCGGGGCGGAGAAGCAGCTGGAGGCCGCGACCAAGAAGCACGTCGACAGCGTCGACGAGCTGCTGAAGGCCAAGGAAGCGGAACTGCTGGAGGTCTGAGTTGAGCACCCCACGGAGTTCTTCTCCTCCGCTGCGCTCCTCCGAACAACTCCGCGGGGGCCCCGAGTGACCGCTAGCGACCCCCAGCCCGGTCCGCGCACCTCGCGTGCGGGCCGGGACCTGCCCGCCGCCATCGCGGTGGGGCTGGGCCTGTTCATCTACGTGGTGATCACGCTCGCCTGGTGGCCGGTGGGCTTCATCGTCCTGCTCGTCGCGCTGACCAGCCTGGGCACGATCGAGGTGCACCAGGCGCTGCTGCGGATCGGGATGCGCTCGGCGATCGTGCCGGTCGTGATCGGCAACGTCGCGATCATCGGGGGGTCGTACGCCGCCGCGGCCCTCCAGTCGGTGTCCAAGGTGCCCTGGCACGTCGTCCTGCTGGGGACGATCGGCGGGACGGTGCTGCTGGCGCTGATCTGGCGCATGTTCGGCGGCGCGGAGAACTACGTGAAGGACAGCGCCGCGAGCCTGTTCATCATCGGCTACATCCCGCTGCTGGCGTCCTTCGTCGGGCTGATCCTCGCCGAGCAGCACGGGGTGGCGAAGGTGGTGGCGGTGTTCGTCTGCGTGGTCGCCAGCGACGTCGGCGGTTATGCCGCGGGCGCGACGCTGGGCCGGCACGCGATGGCCCCGAACATCAGCCCGAAGAAGACCTGGGAGGGCATGGCCGGCTCGGTCGTCCTCGCGAGCACGCTGGGCATCCTGTTGAGCGTCTACGTGCTCCACCAGGCGTGGTGGTTCGGGCTGCTGCTCGCCGTCGTCGTCGTGGTCACGGGGACGGCCGGTGACCTGATCGAGTCGCTGATCAAGAGGGACGTGGGGATCAAGGACATGAGCTCGTTCCTGCCCGGGCACGGCGGCGTGATGGACCGCCTCGACTCCACGCTGGTCGCCGCGCCGGCCGCGTGGCTGGTGTTCGTCCTCTCGGGGGTGGCCTGGTGACCGGGCTGACGCCGGAGGAGGTGTCGGCGTACGCGGAGTCGGTCGCCCACGCCGAGGCGGGACGCACTGTCCCGCTGGCCCTGGGCACCCCCCGGCGCGGCAAGCCGCCGTTGCACTGGGCGGACCTGGACGCGGCGCAGCGGGCGGACGAGATCGCGGCCCTCGGGTTGCCGAAGTTCCGGGTGAACCAGCTCACCCGCCACCTGTTCGACCGGCTGGAGGCCGACCCGTCCGGGTGGACCGACATCCCGAAGGTCGAGCGGGAGGTGCTCGCCGCGCGCTTCGCCCCGTCCCTGTTGGAGCGGGTGCGCGACCAGTCGGCCGACGGCGGCACGACGGTGAAGACGCTGTGGCGGCTGCACGACGGCTCGCTCGTCGAGAGCGTGCTGATGCGCTACGGCGTGCCCGGCGTCCGGGCGA
This sequence comes from Propionicimonas sp., assembly GCF_049840635.1. Classification (GTDB taxonomy): domain Bacteria; phylum Actinomycetota; class Actinomycetes; order Propionibacteriales; family Propionibacteriaceae; genus Propionicimonas. The sequence continues at coordinate 131,634 of NZ_JASGKL010000005.1, read as the reverse complement.
GCGGCTCCGGGCGGGAGCGGGCGACCGTCTGCATCTCGTCCCAGGCCGGCTGCGGGATGGCGTGCCCATTCTGCGCGACAGGGCAGGGCGGGCTGCAGCGCAACCTGAGCACCGGGGAGATCCTCGCCCAGGTCGTGGACGCCGCGCGCCGGCTGCGCGACGGCGAGGTGCCCGGCGGCCCGGGCCGGATCAACAACATCGTGTTCATGGGCATGGGCGAGCCGATGGCGAACTACACGGCCGTGCTGCGGGCGGTCCGGACGATGGTCGCCCCTGCCCCCGAGGGGCTCGGCATCTCCGCACGCGGGATCACGATCTCGACGGTCGGACTCGTGCCCCAGATCCAGCGGCTGACCGCGGAAGGGCTGCCGGTCACCCTGGCGGTGAGCCTGCACGCCCCGGACGACGAGCTGCGCGACGAGCTGTGCCCGATCAACACGCGCTGGAACGCCCGCGAGGTGGTGAACGCCGCCCGCGGCTACTTCGAGACGACCGGACGCAGGGTGTCGATCGAGTACGCGCTGATCCGGGACGTGAACGACCAGGCCTGGCGTGCCGACGCGCTGGCCGACCTGCTCGGCGGTACCGGCTACGGCTGGGTGCACGTGAACCTGATCCCGCTGAACCCGACCCCTGGCTCCCGCTGGACCGCGTCCCGCCGCTCGGACGAGGACGCCTTCGTGCGCAGGCTGGAGGCCCGCGGCGTCGCCGTCACCGTCCGCGACACCCGGGGCCGCGAGATCGACGGCGCCTGCGGCCAGCTCGCCGCCCAGGGCGCCTGAAAGGTCGTCGCTCGCGGATCGGACGTTCGGCGCGCGTAGAGTTTCGGGCGACTCGTCGGGAGGAGACCGGTCGTGGCGAAATCCGGCAAGGCGCCCGCGCCGGCCGTGCTCTGGCTTGATGCGCCGGAGGAGCACGACTACCCGGCGGCGGCGTCCTACCTCAGTCTGGTCGCGCCCGCCGACGTGGTCGACCCGCTGGTCGCGAAGTTCAGGGCGGCGAGCATCGTCCACTTCAAGGCCAAGGACATCCTGCGGGCAGCGCAGCTGCCGCTGCTCGGGGTGACCAACCCGCACGTCGCCTCCGACCTGGCCAAGGTGCGGTCCGGCGCCGCGCTGTCGCCGATCCTGCTGGTCCGCGGCCTCCTCGCGCAGGGCCTGCGGCTGGAGATCGCCGACGGCTACCACCGGGTGTGCGCGTGCTACTACACCGACGAGAACATCGACATCCCGTGCCTGGTGGTGGATCGGTGAGCTTCGCCCTGCTCGCGCTGATCTGCGCGGTGGCCATGCTGGGGCCGATCGTCAGCCTCAACCGGATGGTGCACATCCCCGTGGTGATCGGCGAACTGGCGGTCGGCGTCCTGCTCGGACGCACCGGGCTCGGCGTCGTCGACCCGGAGGACACCACTTTGGCGTTCCTCGCGCAGGTCGGGTTCGCCCTGGTGATGTTCGTCGCGGGGACGCACGTGCCGATCCGGCAGAAGGCAATGGCAGGCGGGCTGCGCAACGGCGCCCTTCGGGCGATCGCCGTCGGCGTCCTCGCCGTCCCGCTGGGCCTCGGCATCGGCGCATTGTTCGGCACGGGCCACGGCGCCCTGTACGCGGTGTTGATCGCGTCCTCGAGCGCGAGCATCGTGATGCCGGCGCTCGGCGGCACACCGGTGACGAGCCGGGCCGGGCTGGAGATGCTCGCCCAGCTGGCGATCGCCGACGCGTCCTGCATCGTGGTCCTCCCGCTCGTGCTCGACCCGGCGAACGTGGGCAGGGCGGCGCTCGGAGCGGTGGCGGTGCTGGCCGTGGCGGCCGCGTTCTTCGCCTTCCTCTCCTGGGCCGAGCGCACCGGACGCCGGAAGGCCCTGCACGAACTCAGCGAGAAGCGCGAGCTCGCGATGGAGTTGCGGGTGACGCTGACGATGCTGTTCGTGCTCGCGACGGTCGCGGTGACGATGCAGGTCTCGGTGATGCTGGCCGGGTTCGCGATGGGTCTCGCGGTGTCGGCGGCGGGCGAGCCCCGTCGGGTCGCCAACCAGACCTTCGCCCTCACGGAGGGCTTCTTCGCGCCGATCTTCTTCGTCTGGCTGGGCAGTTCGCTGGACCTGCGGGCGCTGGTCACCTCCCCGCAGGCGATCGCGCTGGGGGTGGCGCTGGGGCTGGTGCCGTTGCTGGCCCACGGCCTGCTGTCGTTCACCGGGCAGCCGTGGCCGCTCGCCGTCAGCACCGCCGCGCAACTCGGTGTCCCCGTCGGCGCCGCGGCGCTGGGCAAGACGCTCGGCCTGCTGGTCGAGGGCGAGGCGACAGCGATGCTGCTGGGGGCGCTGATCACCATCGCCGCCGTGACGCTGGTCAGCAAGCGGGTGGTGACGCTGGTGGCGGACGACCGCGCGACCTGAGCAGGAATGGAGAAGCGCGCGGCAGGGTTGGCGCGTCAGGATGGACCCCGACGACGGAGCACAGGAGGAGCGGTATGGCACGGGAGAGCACGTCCTCGGCAGGGTTCAGCGCCGAGGAACGCGCGGCGATGAAGGAGTACGCCGCGGAGTTGAAGGCGGAGAAGCAGCGCAAGGGCGCGGCGGACAAGGCGGCGCTGGACGTCCAGGACCTGCTGGACAAGATCGCCGCACTGGACGACGGTGATCGCCAGACGGCGCAGATGGTGCACGCCATCGTGACGAAGGTCGCGCCGGACCTCGCCCCGAAGACCTGGTACGGCATGCCGGCCTACTACCGCGACGGCAAGGCGGTGGTGTTCTTCCAGCCCGCCGGAAAGTTCAAGGCCCGCTACTCCACCCTCGGCTTCAACGACGGCGCCGCCCTCGACGACGGCGCGATGTGGCCCACGTCCTACGCGCTCACGACGATCGGCCCCGCGGAGGAGGAGCAGATCGGCGAGCTGGTCAGGCGCGCCGCCGGCCTGTCGTGACCTGGGGAAGCCACACGTCGAGCGTTCCCTGAGGAGCGTCCGCCTGATCGTGGCGGCGGCCCTTCGTGACGCCGTGGGGCTCGTTCCTCGCCGCGCGGCTCCTCAGGGACCGTGACCGCTCGCTCGCCCTTGTCATCCCGGGCTTGACCCGGGATCTCCGCGTCAGCGCGACAGGAGGGCGGGGACGTCTGCCACGGTGTCGACGAGGTGGGTGGCCGCGGCCATCGGACGGCCTTCGGCGAGCGCGCGGAGGAGGGGCCACGCCGGCTGGGTGTGCGTCCAGTAGTCGACGCCAACCAGGACGAGCGGCGGGACGGGGTCGTCGGCCAGCGCGTAGAAGCGGGGCGTGACGGCCTGGAAGACCTCCTGCACGGTGCCGGCGGCGCCCGGCAGGCAGACCAGGCCTCCGGACGCCTGCCGCAGCAGCACGTCCTCGCGGATCGCGTTCGAGAACAGCTTGGCGATCCCCGTGCTGAAGACGTTCGGCGGCTCGTGCCCGTACAGCCACGTCGGGACGCCGTAGCTGGCGCCACCCAGCTCCCAGCGGTCCCTGACGGCGAACGCCGCAGCCACCCACGACTCCACGTCCTCGCTGAAGCGGGGCTGCTCGGCCAGCAGCGCGAGCGCGGCGGACAGGTCGTCCTCCCCGCCGACCAGCGACGCCCCGAGGTTCACCGCCTCCATCGCCCCCGGCCCGCCGCCGGTGATCACGGCCCTCCCCTCGCGGGCCAGCGCGCGTCCCAGCCCCGCGGCCTCCGTGTAGCCGTCAGACCCGCGCACGAGCTGGTGGCCGCCCATCACGCCGACGGCCCCGTCCAGGTGGAGGTCGGCGAGCGCGTCCGACATGGCGTGGTCGTGCAGGGTCATCGCGAGCTCGCTGGTCAGGCTGCGGTGCCGGCCGACGTGTCGCCACCAGCGGTAGTTCCTCGCGTCCAGGGTGTAACGGTAGCCGCGCTCCAGGCCCGCGTACAGCTCGTCCGCCGTGTACAGGCCGGCGCGGTACGGGTTGAACGGGAGGTCGGGCAGCAGTGGGAAGACGAGCGCGCCCCTGGCCTCGATGCCCGCCTCGACGCCCGGCGCGAACGTGCAGCCGAGGAACACCGCCCCGCGCACGTCGGCCGATGCCAGGGACGCGCTGCGCCCGGTGAGGTCGAGGGACGCGACCGAGCAGCCGGCCAGCGGACGGCCGGCAGCGAGATGGGCGTCGAACTGCGCGAGCGACTCGATCTCGATCGCGGGGAGATCCGGGGTGTCCATCGGCTCAGGTCGTGAGCGAGCTCGGGTCGTCGGGGACGTCCGCGGCGAAGTCGGAGAGGACCTCCAGCGGCACGATGTCGAGAGCGCGGACGTTGGTCGCGGCGAGGATCACCGGCGGCGCCACGCCGGCCGCGTACGCCTGGGCCCAACGCTCGGCCACCACGCACCAGCGATCACCGGGCACCAGGCCGGGGAACCCCGCGGACGGGCTGGTCAGGTCGTTGCCGACCAGCCGCTGGTGGGCGAGGAACTCGGTGGTGACGACCGCGCAGACCAGGTGTCGGGCCTGCGCGGGTCCGCACGTGCAGCTGCCGTCCCGGTAGAAGCCGGTGACCGGGTCGCCGCCGCAGGGTTCGAGCGGCCCGCCCAGGACGTTGCGCTCCTCGCTCATGCAGGACCCCGTCGGGTGCTCATGCGGGGTCCCCGTGGGGTGCTCATAGCTGTGCAGCCTAGCGAGAGCCGTAAGCTGCGTCGGTAGCCCGTTCGGAAGGAAGTGCCTTGACCCGCGACGTCGTGATCCTCGGGAGTACCGGCTCCATCGGCACCCAGGCGATCGATGTCGCGTCCCGCCATCCCGAACGGTTCCGCGTCGTCGGGCTCGCCGCCGGCGGGTCGTCGGTCCCGCTCCTGGTCGAGCAGGCGCGCGCGCTGCGTCCCGCCGTCGTGGCGGTCGGGGACGCGGAGGCCGCCGACCAGGTCGCGTCCGCACTGCCCGGCACCGAGGTGTGGGCGGGCCCGGACGCGGCGACACGGCTCGCCGCGCTGGAGTGTGACGTCGTGCTGAACGGCATCACCGGCGCCGCAGGGCTCGAGCCGACCCTGGCCGCCCTCGGGGTCGGCACCACGCTCGCCCTGGCCAACAAGGAGTCGCTGGTGATCGGCGGCCGTCTGGTCACCGACGCCGCGGCGCCCGGCCAGATCGTCGCCGTCGACTCCGAGCACTCCGCCTTCGCGCAGGCGCTGCGCGCGGGTCGGTCCGACGAGGTCCGCCGGCTCATCCTGACCGCTTCCGGCGGACCGTTCCGCGGTCGCTCCCGCGACCAGCTGCGGGGCGTCACGCCGGGGCAGGCGATGGCGCACCCCACCTGGCGGATGGGCAGGGTGATCACGATCAACTCCGCGACCCTCGTCAACAAGGGGCTCGAACTGCTGGAGGCCGCGCTGCTGTACGGGGTCGACCTCGACGCGATCCAGGTCGTCGTGCACCCGCAGTCGGTCGTCCACTCGATGGTCGAGTTCCACGACGGCTCCACGATCGCCCAGTGCTCCCCGCCGGACATGCGGCTGCCGATCGCACTCGCTCTCGCCTGGCCCGACCGGCTGCCGGACGCCGTGCCTGCCTGCGACTGGACGAAGGCCGCGGCCTGGACGTTCGAGCCGCTGGACGACGAGGCGTTCCCTGCCGTCGAGCTCGCCCGGCGCTGCGGGAAGGCCGGTGGGCTGGCCCCCGCGGTGTACAACGCGGCCAACGAGGTGTGCGTGGACGCGTTCTGCGCGGGGAAGTTGGAGTTCACTGGCATCGTTGAGGTGATCGCCGACGTGGTGGACGCCCACCTCGCCCGTCCGGAGGAGGCGCCGCCCAGCGTGGCGTCCGTCCTGGCGGCGGATGGCTGGGCGCGCACGGAGGCAGCGGCACGGATCGACCAGGAGTAGTGGATGGACACCCTCATCGTGATCGGGTTCGGGATCGCGTTCTTCGCGCTGATCATGGTCTCGGTGGCGCTGCACGAGATCGGGCACATGGTGCCGGCGAAGCTGTTCGGCGTCCGGGTGCCCCGGTACTTCGTGGGCTTCGGCCCGACCCTGTGGTCGACGAAGCGCGGCGACACCGAGTACGGCGTGAAGGCGTTCCCCCTGGGCGGCTTCGTCCAGCTCCTCGGGATGTACCCGCCCCGGCAGGACGGGAAGCGGCGTCGTACCCGGCTGGCCGAGTTCGCCGACAGCGCCCGCGAGGTCGAGTGGGAGGACATCACTCCTGACGACGTGGCCAACGAGCGGCTGTTCTACCAGAAGAAGACCTGGCAGAAGCTGGTCGTGATGGCCGGCGGGCCGGTGATGAACCTGCTGATCGCGTTCTTCCTGCTGCTCGGTGTGACCGCCGGCTACGGCGCCGTCCGTGCCCAGACCACGATCGCCTACGTGCAGGCCTGCGTGATCACCGACACCACCCGCACCGAGTGCGCGGCGTCCGACCCCGCCTCGCCCGCCGCGCAGGCCGGCCTGCAGGTGGGGGACAGGGTGGTCAGCTTCAACGGCGTCACGATCACGTCCTACGACCAGCTCAGCGGCCTGATCCGCGCCAACCTGGACGGCGAGGCGCGTCTCGTGGTCGAGCGGAACGGCGCCGAGGTCACGCTGACCCCCGTGCACACGGTGGTGAACTCGGTGGCCGACACGCTCGACCCGGGCACGACCGTGCAGGCGGGCTGGCTCGGCGTGAGCCCGCAGCGGGAGCTGGTGAAGGGCGGTCCGGTCGAGGTGATCGGCGACATGTGGACGCTGACCAAGCAGAGCGCGGTGGCGCTGGTCCAGTTCCCCGTCCGCGTGTGGCACGTCGTCACGGACATGGTGACCGGCCAGCCGCGCAGCCCGTACGACCCGATCAGCATCGTCGGTGCGAGCACGGTCGCCGGCCAGGTGGTCGCGTCCGGCGACGTGGGGTGGCCGGCCAAGGCGGCCACTTTCTTCTCGCTACTGGCCTCGGTGAACCTGTTCCTCGCGCTGTTCAACTTCCTGCCACTGCCCCCGCTGGACGGTGGCCACATCGCCGGCGCGCTCTACGAGGGTGCCCGCCGGAGGCTCGCGAAGCTGTTCGGACGCCGCGATCCCGGCTTCTTCGACACCGCCAAGCTGCTCCCGGTCGCCTACGCGGTCGGCGGCCTGCTGCTGGTCAGCGGCGTGGCGCTGATCCTCGCCGACATCATCAGCCCCGTGCAGCTGTTCTGATCTCCGCGTTTGCTCCCGAAAGGCGGCCTTGCTCCCCGAATTCCGGGAGCAAGGCCGCCTTTCGGGAGCAAGAACCGGTGGACGGGGCCCAAGGGCGCGCGCCGAGGGGAGCGGCCGCGGCTCAGGCGCCAGGCACCAGCGCGGTGATCAGGATGCCGACGACGATAGAGGCGACCACGGCGAGGGTGGCGAGGCCGGCGACGATCAGGGCCATCCGCCGGCCGCGGAGGGCCTCGTGGGCGTCGTCGAGGATCGCTGCGCGATCGACCTCGACAGTGGCGTCTGTCCCTGCCGAGGGTGCGCGGCGGCCGCCCTCCTCACGGCGCATCAGTGCGACGACGTGCGCGGCCGCGTCCTGCGGGGCGAGCTTCTTCCCGCTGACGTAGGTGCGGACCAGCGCCCGGTGCAGCAGGTCGGACGCGGCCTCGCCGTCACCGGCCAGGCGCAGGGCCTGCTCGGCCAGTGGCGCGGACGCGGCATCGAGGAAGGTCGAGAATTCCGCGTCCCGGTCGGACAGCTCGGCCATGCTTCTCACCTCTCGCTGCGGCGTGTGGGCGGTCCCATCCTGCCCTGCGCGGCCGACAACTGTGCAGGTGGGCCCCGATGGCTGCTGCGCGACGAGTCCGGATAGGTAGGCTGTCTGCGCAGGCGGTGGCAGGAGTGCCGCCGCCGGACAGAACGAGGAGTAGATGACCGTCAACCTGGGAATGCCCGCCACCCCTCCGCCCGTGCTGGCCCCGCGCCGGCCGACCAGGCAGATCCGGGTCGGCAAGGTGCTCGTGGGTGGGGGTGCGCCGGTCTCGGTGCAGTCCATGACCACCACGAAGACGACCGACATCAACGGCACGCTCCAGCAGATCGCAGAGCTCACCGCCACCGGCTGTGACATCGTGCGGGTGGCCGTCCCCAGCCAGGACGACGCCGACGTGCTCCACATCATCGCCAAGAAGAGCCAGATCCCGGTCATCGCCGACATCCACTTCCAGCCGAAGTACGTGTTCGCCGCGATCGACGCCGGCTGCGCGGCCGTCCGGGTGAACCCCGGCAACATCCGCGCCTTCGACGACCAGGTCAAGCAGATCGCCCAGGCGGCGACCGAGGCCGGTGTCTCGATCCGGATCGGCGTCAACGCCGGGTCGCTCGACAAGCGGCTGCTCGCCAAGTACGGCGCCCCGACCCCCGAGGCCCTGGTCGAGTCCGCGCTGTGGGAGGCCAGCCTGTTCGAGGAGCACGGCTTCCGCGACTTCAAGATCTCGGTCAAGCACCACGACCCGGTCGTGATGGTGCGCGCCTACGAGCAGCTCAGCGAGGCCTGCGACTACCCGCTGCACCTGGGCGTCACCGAGGCCGGCCCGGCCTTCCAGGGGACGATCAAGTCCTCGGTGGCCTTCGGTGCGCTGCTCGCCAAGGGCATCGGCGACACGATCCGGGTGTCGCTGTCTGCCCCGCCCGCCGAGGAGGTGAAGGTCGGGATCAAGATCCTCGAGTCGCTGAACCTGCGTCCGCGGCACCTGGAGATCGTGTCCTGCCCCTCGTGCGGCCGCGCCCAGGTGGACGTGTACTCGCTCGCCGAAGAGGTCACCGCCGGCCTGGAGGGCATGGAGGTGCCGCTGCGGGTGGCCGTGATGGGCTGTGTCGTGAACGGGCCGGGTGAGGCCCGCGAGGCCGACCTCGGGGTCGCGTCCGGCAACGGCAAGGGCCAGATCTTCGTCCGCGGTGAGGTGATCAAGACCGTCCCCGAGTCGGAGATCGTCGCGACACTGATCGAGGAGGCGAACCGGCTGGCTGCCGAGATGGCCGACGTCGAGTCCGGCCCGGTCCAGGTTTCCGTCGGCTGACGATGTCCGCCCGGATCCTCACCAGCTGGGACGCTGCCACCGCCCGGCGCCTGGTCGCCGAGGACCCGGTCCTGAACGTGTTCGTCGGCTCGCGCCTGGACGCGGGCGTGCTCGGCGCAGGCGCGCCGGGCGTCCTGTGGGGCTGGCCGGCCGAGGCGCCGACCGCGCTGCTGCACATCGGGGCGAACCTCGTCCCCGTCGTGACGGACGCCGAGCCGCTGCCCGCGTTCGTCGAGGCGGCGGGGAGACGGAGGACCTGCCAGTCGATCGTCGGCCCCTCCTGGTTCGTGATGCCGCTGTGGCGGGCCCTGGGTGAGCGCTGGGGCCGGGCCTACAGCCAGGTCAGGGAGGTCCGCGCGCGGCAACCGGTGATGGCGACCAGCGAGGCGCCGAAGGTGGCCGCCGACCCACGGGTGCGTCCGATCGCCGCCGTCGACTTCGACTCCTACTTCGCGGCCTCGGTGGCGATGTACACCGAGGAGGTCGGGACGGATCCGCTCGCCGGCGGCGACACCAGCTACCGCACGTACTGCCGCTGGCTGGTCGACTCCGGGCGCGCGTTCGGCATCGTCGAGAACGGCCGGGTGGTCTTCAAGAGCGACGTGGGGGCCGTCAGCGGTCCCGCGGCGCAGATCCAGGGCGTGTGGCTCGACCCGTCCCTGCGGGGACGCGGCCTGTCGGAGCCGGCGATCGCCGCGGTCACCGAGTACGTCCTCGCAGACTTCGGGACGGCCTGCCTGTACGTGAACGACTTCAACACCCGCGCGATCCGCTGCTACGAGCGGGTCGGCTTCGAGCAGGTGGGGGAGTTCTCCACGATCCTGTTCTGAGCCGCGTGCCGCGGTCAGGTGACGTCGGCCACGGGGGCGCCGGTGAGCGCGACCAGTTCGTCGGGGGAGAGCGGGAAGACCGCGTACGGGTGGCCTGCGGCCGCCCAGATCTGGTCGAACCGGAAGAGTTCGCGGTCGACCAGGATCACCGGCGGCGTGGTGTGGCCGACCGGCGAGACGCCCCCGATCGAGAAGCCGGTGCTCGCCTTCACGAAGTCGGCGTCCGCGCGGCCCAGGGTCCCGACCAGCGCGGCCACCTTCTTCTCGTCCACCCGGAGGTCGCCGGACGTGACGACGAGCACGGCCGCGTCATCGGACTTCCGGCGGAACACGATGCTCTTGGCGATCTGGCCCAGCTCCACGCCCAGTGCCGTGGCCGCGTCGGCGGCCGTCCGGCCGGTCACCGGCAGCAGGACGACCTCGTGCGGGTGGCCGAGCTTGGCCAGCTTCTCTGCGACGCGACGCGCGCCGTCGGGGATCGGGGTCTCGCTCACTCGGCCATCCTGCCAGTCGTGGTCAGGTGGCCAGCCCGAGGCCGAACAGCAGGACGCCGAGCAGCGGCGGCGACGCCTGCACCAGCGCCGCGCGCAGCTTGTCGGGCGAGGACAGCGCGAGGACCGCGCCCGCCGCGACCATCGACCCCGCTCCCGCGAAGACGAGAGTGGATCCCACCGTCCTCCAGCCCCACGCGAACAGCGCGATGCCCAGCGCGACGATGATCGCGAGGAACAGGTTGTAGAAGCCCTGGTTGAACGCCATCTCGCGGGTCGCCGCGGCCTCCTCGGCCGAGGTGCCGAAGACGTTCCTGGCCCGCGGCGTCGTCCACCACAACGACTCCAGCGCGAAGATGTAGACGTGGATCCCCGCCGCCACTCCGGCGAGCACGAGGCCGATGATCTGCATTCTCTGCTCCTTGGTTCGACATGGAAGGCACAGCCGTCGCCTGACACGGTATTCCTGCGCTGCCGCGGGAGGCGGCTAGCGTGGCCGCATGGATCCGTCGGACAGCTGGACGCAGCCGCACCTGGACCGCTCGGCGCTGCTGGTGATCGACGTGCAGGCCGATTTCCTGGACGGTGGCGCGCTGCCGGTGCCGGGGACGTCCAGCCTCGTTCCCTCTCTGGGGGCGCTCACCACTGCGTTTCGTCGGGCCGGACGGCCTCTGTTCCACGTCGTCCGGCTCTACGCGGTAGCGGACGTGGACCTCGTCCGGCGCGGCCTGGTGGCGGACGGGGTGGGCCCGGTGCGGCCGGGGCCCGATGGCGCCCGGGTCCCTGCCGGCCTGCTCGGCAGGGACGTCGCCCCCGATCCCGACGTGCTGCTGGCCGGCAGGCCACAGGAGGTCGGCCCGGGGGAGTGGCTGCTCTGGAAGCCGCGCTGGAGCGCTTTCCACCGGACCGGGCTGGAGGACCTGCTCCGTGCCCTGGACGTCGACACCGTGGTCGTGGCCGGGTGCAACCTGCCCAACTGCCCGCGCGCGACGATCCTGGACGCCTCCCAGCGTGATTTCCGCGTGGTGATGGTCGTCGACGCGATCTCCGGGGGAAGCGACGAGAGATGGGGCGACCTGCGGGGTATCGGTGCGGTCGGGATGGCCACCGCCGACCTCGTGGCCGCATTGGGCGATTTTCGATAGGTGAGGCTAACCTAAATCTGCACGCCCCTGACGATGAAGGACCACTGATGACCCTGACTGCCCCCGCCGTGTTCGAGACCGTCGCACTGGAGCCGGAGTTCCGGCCCGCCGAACTGGTCTCCCGGGAGTGGCTGACCTCCGGCTACGTCCGCCTCCGGGTCGCGGGGGAGGCGCTGCACAGCTTCCACGCCCCCGGCGCGGACGACCACGTCCGGCTCTTCTTCGCCCCGGCCGACGGCCCGGTGCCCTCCACCCCGGAGGAGTGGCGCGAACTCCCCAGCCGCGAGTACACGCCGATGAACGCCGATGCGGACGCCGGCTGGGTCGAGTTCGACTTCGTCATCCACGGCGACGGCCCGGGCTCGACCTGGGCGGCCACCGCACCGCTCGGAGCCCGGCTCGCCGTGGCCGGCCCCCGCCGCAGCAGCCAGGTCACGGGCGAACCGGACGCGTGGTTCCTCGCCGGCGACGAGACCGCCGTGCCCGCCATCTGCCGCTTCCTGCGCACCCGCCGCCCCGGCACCAGCGCCCGGGTGATCCTCGAGGTCGACGAGGCGAACGAACTCGTCCCGATCCCCACCGAGGCCGGCACATACGTGACCATCCTCGTCCGCGGCACCGACAGCCTGGTCGCCGCACTCGCCGCCCTCGGCGAGCGTGACCGCCCGCAGGGGTCGGTGCTGGGCTTCGTCGGCGCGGAGGCCGAGATCGTCCCGGCCGCGCGGGCGCTGCTGCTCGACCGCTGGGGCCTGCCGGCCGAGGCCGTGATCACGAAGGGCTACTGGCGCCGATAGGATCCCCGGGTGATCACCCGTCTGTCCCAGCTCTTCGTCCGCACCCTCCGCGAGGACCCCGCCGACGCCGAGGTCCCGAGCCACCGCTGGCTGGTCCGGGCCGGCTACATCCGACGGACCGCGCCCGGCATCTACACCTGGTTGCCGCTCGGGCTGCGGGTGCTCCAGAACGTCGAGCGCATCGTCCGCGAGGAGATGGACGCGATGGGCGCCCAGGAGGTGCGGTTCCCCGCGCTGCTGCCGCGTGAGCCCTACGAGGCGACCCGCCGGTGGACCGAGTACGGCCCGAACCTGTTCCGGCTCAAGGACCGCAAGGGCGCCGACTACCTGCTCGGCCCCACCCACGAGGAGATGTTCACCCTGCTGGTGAAGGACCTGTACTCCTCGTACAAGGACCTGCCCCTGTCGCTGTACCAGATCCAGACCAAGTACCGGGACGAGGCCCGCCCCCGCGCCGGCCTGCTGCGCGGCCGCGAGTTCGTGATGAAGGACTCCTACTCCTTCGATGTCGACGACGCAGGGCTCGCCGCGTCCTACGAGGCGCACCGGCAGGCCTACATCCGGATCTTCGAGCGGCTCGGCCTGACCTACGTGATCGTCAAGGCGATGTCCGGCGCGATGGGCGGGTCGGCCTCCGAGGAGTTCCTCGCCGTCTCCGCGACCGGCGAGGACACGTTCGTCCGCTCGCCCGGCGGCTACGCCGCCAACGTCGAGGCGGTCAGCATCACCCCTCCGCCCGCGCAGGACGCGTCCGGCATTGCGCCCGCTCACACGGTCGACACCCCGAACACCGGCACGATCGTCGAGCTCGTCGACGTCGCCAATGCGCAGTTCCCGCGTCCGGACCGGGCGTGGACGGCCGCCGACACGCTCAAGAACGTGGTCTTCAAGCTCGTCCGGCCGGACGGGACGTCAGAACTGCTGGTCGTCGGCCTGCCCGGCGACCGCGACGTCGACACCAAGCGCCTCGAGGCGGCCATCGCCCCCGCCGAGGCCACCCCGCTCACCGACGAGGACTTCGCCGCCAACCCCGGGCTGGTCAAGGGCTACATCGGCCCCGCGTCGATCGGCGACGGCTCGGCGACGTCCCACCTCGGCGCGGAGGGGCCGCTGAAGGTGCGCTACCTCACCGACCCGCGCGTCGTGCCCGGCACCGCCTGGATCACCGGCGCGAACATCGTCGACACCCACGCCGTCGACGTGGTCTGCGGCAGGGACTTCACCAGCGACGGCGTGCTCGACGTCGCGGAGATCAGGGAGGGCGATCCCGCTCCCGACGGCTCGGGCCCGCTGAGCCTGGCCCGCGGCATCGAGATGGGCCACATCTTCCAGCTCGGCCGCAAGTACGCCGAGGCGCTCGGGCTGAAGGTGCTCGACGAGAACGGCAAGCTGGTCACGGTGACGATGGGTTCCTACGGCGTCGGGGTGTCCCGGGCCGTCGCGGCGGTGGCGGAGGCGACCTGTGACGAGCGCGGGTTGGCGTGGCCGCGCGCGCTCGCACCGTTCGACGTGCAGGTGCTGGCCACGGGCAAGGGGGACGAGATCCTCCAGGCGGCGACGACGCTGGCCGAGCAGCTGGACGCGCGTGGCGTCCACGTCCTGCTCGACGACCGGAAGGCGAGCCCCGGCGTGAAGTTCACCGACGCGGAACTCCTGGGCGTCCCCACGGCCGTCGTGGTCGGACGCGGCCTGGCCGAGGGCCTGGTGGAGGTGCGCGACCGGGCGACCGGCGAGCGCGCAGAGGTGCCGCTGGTCAACGCCGTCGACTACCTGGTGGCCGTCGTCGGCCGCTGACCGCTCCTGGACGGGGACCGCCGGCCGCTAGACTTGCCGGATCCCCCGCCGCACAACCGCATCGCACAACCGAATCGAGGACTGGCCATGAACACCGCAGACCTGGAGGCACTGGTCGCTCCGGTGGCCGCAGCGCACACGCTCGAGGTCGATCGCCTCGAGGTGATGACGGCGGGGAAGCGGGCCGTGGTGCGGGTGTTCCTCGACGGTGACGGGCCGGAGGGACACGGCCCTTCCCTGGACGAGATCGCCTCGGCGACCAGGGACATCTCCGCGACGCTGGACGCCGCGGACATCACGAAGGGCAAGCCGTACACGCTGGAGGTGTCGTCCCGGGGCGTGAGCCGTCCGCTCACCGAAGCGAAGCACTTCCGGCGCAACACCCGACGACTGGTCGCCCTCACCCTCGCCGACGGCACGGTGACGGGCCGCATCCGGGGTGTGACCGACGACGGGATCGAGCTGGACGTGGACGGCGAGGCACGGACCGTGCCGCTGGCCGAGGTGCAGCGTGCGCTCGTGCAGGTGGAGTTGAACCGCCCCGTCGCGGGCGAGGAGTACGAAGAGGAAACGGAGGGCTGACGTGGACGTCGACATGAGCGCGCTCAAGCAACTGGAGCGCGACAAGGAGATCAGCATGGACGTGCTGATCGAGGCCATGTCCGAGGCGCTGCTGAACGCCTACGAGAAGACCCCGGGCGCGATCGCTGGGGCGCGGGTGGAGATCGACCGCCGCAGCGGCAAGGTGAGCGTCTACGCCCCGGAGCTGGACGAGGACGGCGAGCGCATCGGCGAGTTCGAGCACACCCCCGAAGGGTTCGGACGGGTGGCGGCCGCGACGGCGCGGCAGGTGATCTTCCAGCGCCTGCGCGAAGCGGAGGACGAGCAGAAGTACGGCCACTTCGCCGGCGTCGAGGGCGACATCGTCCTCGGTGTCGTGCAACAGGACCGGGACTCGCGCACGGTGCGCGTCGACCTCGGCACGATCGAGGCGATCATGCCGCAGGCGGAGCAGGTGCCGGGCGAGGACTACAGCCACGGCAAGCGGCTGCGGGTCTACGTGGTCAGCGTGCGTCGTGAACTGCACGGCCCGCAGGTCGTGGTGTCCCGCACGCACCCCAACCTGGTGGCGAAGCTGTTCCGCCTCGAGGTGCCGGAGATCGAGCACGGGATCGTCGAGATCAAGGCGATCGCCCGTGAGGCGGGGCACCGCTCCAAGATCGCCGTCGTCAGCCACAACGCCGACGTGTCGGCCAAGGGGGCCTGCATCGGCCCGATGGGCCAGCGGGTGCGCGCGGTCATGCACGAGCTGAACGAGGAGAAGATCGACATCGTCGACTTCTCCGACGACCCGAAGGTGTTCGTGGCGCAGGCGCTGAGCCCGGCCAAGGTGACCTCGGTGACCGTGACCGACGAGGCAGCCCGCGCCGCGCGGGTGATCGTCCCGGACTACCAGCTGTCGCTGGCGATCGGCAGGGAGGGCCAGAACGCGCGGCTCGCCGCCCGGCTCACCGGCTGGCGGATCGACATCCGGCCGGACACCGCGGAGCAGTAGCCGGCCGGAGCGTCGCGTCCTACTTGGTGGGCTGGCCGGACGGCTGCCCGCCGCCGAAGCCGCCCTGGTCCTGCCAGACCTCCTGCAGCGCGCTCAGGACCTTGGTCTCGTCGAGGCCGAGCTTCTCGGCCAGCCCCTTCGCCATGGTCTCCAGGAACTGGCTGTTGTCCCTGCCGCCGCCGGGCGCACCGCTGGCGTCGCCGGAGGGCATCCCGCTCGGCCGGCCGGACGGCATCCCCGAGGGGTCGCCCGACGGCATGCCGGACGCACCGCCGGAGGGACGGGACGCGCTCATGACCTCCTTGAGGGCGGCCTCCACCTTCGACTCGTCCACGCCCAGCTTCTCCGCGAGCGCACTCGCCAGCTTCGCCGTGTCCATGCCGTTGCTGCGGTTCTGGCCGTCACCCTGCCCGCGTCCGCCCTGGCCCTGGCCGTAGCCCTGCTGCTGGCCCTGCCCGTCCGCGCCGGCGAGGTTCGCCGCCAGGGCTCCGACACCCACCGCCGCGCCGAGCGCGACGACGCCCGCCCCGATGCCGATGCCAATCTTCGCCGAGGTCTTCATTCCGCTCCTTGTCATGGTCTGCGACAGGGTATGGAACCGCGACGCGCTGTGGCGCCGCTCGGCTGAACCTATGGACCGCCTGTGAATCAGTGCCGCCGCCCGGCCCGGACGTGGCCGCCGTCATCGACGCGGAGATCCCGGGTCGAGCCCGGGATGACAGGGTGTCGGCCGGTCGTCACGAAGGGCCGCCGTCGTCGACGCGGAGATCCCGGGTCGAGCCCGGGATGACAGGTCCACTTCCTGGTCATCCCGGGGAGCTCCCGGGCGGCTAAGACGTGGCGCTGGCGGACGGCTGCGCGCTGCGGAGGCTCTGCATGGCCTCGGTCAGCGCGGTGGAGACGGTCGACTCGTCGAGGTCGAGCTTCTCGGCCAGGCCCTTGGCGAGGGTCTCGATGTACGCGCTGTTGTCACCGCCGCCGCCGCCGCCCGGGTTGCCGCTGGGCTGGCTCGTCGGCTGACCACTGGGCTGGCCGGACGGTTGCCCGCTGGGCTGTCCGCTCGGCTGGTTGGCGTCCATCACCTCGGTGAGTGCGGTCGAGACCTTGTCCTCGTCGACGCCGAGCTTGGTGGCGAGCAGCGCGGCCAGCTGGCTGGTGTCGATGCCCATGCCCTGGCCCTTGCCAGCGGGGCCGCCGCCCTGGTCCTGGCCGCCGGCCTGGGTGCCGCTCGTCGACGCGGCCGTGCTGGTGGCCGCGCAGCCGACCACGCCGACCGCCGTGCCGACGGCGAGGATCGCCGTCCCGATCCTGGTGCCGAGCCGTGCGCGTGTGTTCATGTCGCTCCTTGTCGTTTGCCTGCGTCCACGAAAGCCGCCCGGCCTGTGCGACCGATCGGTCGGGTCTCGGCGTGGCCTGTGGGTCCTAGACTTCGACCGTGACCCCCGAGCGCACGTGTGTCGGCTGCCGGAGCACCGAACCGAAGGCCGGGCTCGTCCGGCTGGTCTGGGACGAGGCGTCCGCCGCCGTTGTCCTCGACCATCGACAGGCGCTTCCCGGACGCGGCTGCTACCTGCACCCCGCCTGTGGCCCGGTCGCGCTCAAGCGACGCGCCATCGGACGGGCTCTCCGGCGTACCGTGGACGGCGACCAGGTGGCCGTCCTGCTGGCCGAGCTGCGGCCCGCTTAGGAAAATCCCCGGCCGCGGGGATAAACTGGTCCCCGCGCGTGCGCCAGCAATGTGGCGCACACAACCAGAAAGTGGGCTAGCGCTCATGACCACTCGATGAGTACCTCGAAATGAGCACAAACAACTAACTGGTCCGCGCCTGCGCGGACCGCTGAAGGAGACTAGTGGCTGTCCGCGTCTACGAGCTCGCCAAGGAGCTCGGACTCGAGAGCAAGGAACTCTTGCAGACCCTCAAGGACATGGGGGAATTCGTACGCTCCGCCTCGTCGACCATCGAGGCGCCGGTCGTGCGCAAGGTGAAGGAAAAGGTGTCCACCCCGCCTGCAGCGGCCGCTCCGGCCCCCGCGGCGAAGCCGTCCGCACGTCCTGCGGCGACCCCTGCCGCGCCCGTGGCCAAGCCCGCGCCCAGTGCGCCGAGTGCACCCGCCGCCGAGGCGAGCGCCCCGCCCCCGGTGGCTGAGGCCCCGGCACCGCAGCAGGCGACCCCGCGTCCCCAGCCCGTCGCAGAGGCCCAGCCCGCGGCGGAGCCGGAGGCACGCGCCCCGCAGGTCGCTCCCGCGCCGCGCCCTGCCGCGCCCGGCCCGCGTCCGGCCGCCCCCCAGGCGAGGCCCCAGGCCACCCCGTCCCCGTCGGACGCGGCCCGGCCCCGGCCCGTGCCCCGTCCCGGCGGCACCGGCGGGCTGCCGGGTCAGGGTGCCCGCAAGCCCGGCGCCCCGCGCCCCGGCAACAACCCGTTCGCCTCCCGTCAGGGCATGGGCGTGCAGCGTCCCCGCCCCGAGGGCACCGGCGCTCCGCGTCCGGGCGGCGATCGTCCCTACGGTGACCGCGCCGGCGCTCCGCGTCCGGGTGGCGACCGGATGCCGCGTCCCGGCGGCGTGGCGGGCATGCCGCGTCCGAACCCGGCCATGATGCCGAAGACCGCTCCGGCCGGCCTCGGTGGCCCCAGCCGCGGTGGCGCGGGACGTCCCGGTGGCGTCGGTGCCGCGGGCCGTGGTCGTCCCGGCGGCGCTCCCGGCCGCGGTGGCATCGGTGGCGCTCCCGGCGCCGGTGGTCCTCCCGGTGGCGGCGGCCGTGGTGGCCGTGGTGGCCGTGGCGGCTCCGGCACGCAGGGCGCCTTCGGGCGTCCCGGCGGTCCGGCCAAGCGTGGTCGCAAGTCGAAGAAGCAGCGCAGGCAGGAATTCGACCAGATGGAGGCGCCGTCGATCGGTGGCGTGCGCGTCCGCCAGGGCGACGGCCAGACCGTCCGGCTGCGCCGCGGTGCGTCGCTGACCGACCTCGCGGAGAAGATCGGCGTCGAGCCGGCCGTGCTCGTGCAGGTGCTGTTCAACCTCGGCGAGATGGTCAACGCGACCCAGTCGGTGGCCGACGACACCCTCCAGGTGCTGGGTGCCGAGCTCAACTACAACATCGAGGTCGTCTCGCCCGAGGACGAGGACCGCGAGCTGCTGGAGAGCTTCGACATCGAGTTCGGCGAGAACGAGGGTGGCGAGGAGGACCTCGCCCCGCGTCCGCCGGCCGTCACCGTCATGGGCCACGTCGACCACGGCAAGACGAAGCTGCTGGACGCGCTGCGCCACTCCAACGTGGTGGCCGGCGAGGCCGGTGGCATCACGCAGGCGATCGGCGCCTACCAGGTCGCCACCGAGGTGGACGGCCAGGAGCGGAAGATCACCTTCATCGACACGCCGGGCCACGAGGCGTTCACCGCCATGCGTGCCCGCGGTGCGAAGTCGACCGACATCGCCGTCCTGGTGGTGGCTGCCGACGACGGCGTGATGCCGCAGACGATCGAGGCACTGAACCACGCGAAGGCGGCCGACGTGCCGATCGTGGTGGCGGTGAACAAGATCGACAAGGAGACCGCCGACCCGGTCAAGGTGCGTGGCCAGCTCACCGAGTACGGCCTCATCCCCGAGGAGTACGGCGGCGACACCATGTTCGTCGACGTGTCCGCGACCACCCACGTGGGTCTGGACCAGCTGCTGGAGGCGATCATCCTGACCGCCGACGCCGCTCTCGACCTGCGGGCGAACCCGGACATGCCGGCCCAGGGCGTGGCCATCGAGGCGCACCTGGACAAGGGCCGCGGTCCCGTGGCCACCGTCCTGGTGCACCGCGGCACGCTGCACACCGGCGACTCCATCGTCGCGGGTTCGGCCTACGGCCGCGTCCGCGCCCTGATCAACGACCAGGGCGAGAACGCGGACGCGGCTCCGCCGTCGATGCCGGTGCAGGTGCTCGGCCTGACCTCGGTGCCCGGTGCGGGTGACAACTTCTTGGTCGTCGAGGACGACCGGATGGCCCGCCAGATCGCCGAGAAGCGGGAGGCCCGGCAGCGGGCAGCCATGCTGGCCAAGACCACGCGGCGCAAGACGCTCGACCAGCTGTTCGAGCAGCTCGCGAAGGGCGAGACGCAGGAACTGCGGCTCATCCTCAAGGGCGACTCGGCCGGTGCGGTGGAGGCCCTGGAGGACTCGCTGCTGCAGATCGACGTCGGCGACGAGGTCGACCTGCGGGTCATCGATCGTGGTGTCGGTGCGATCACCGAGACCAACGTGTCGCTGGCCGCGGCGTCGGACGCCGTCATCATCGGCTTCAACGTCCGGGCGCAGGGCAAGGCCACCCAGCTGGCCGACGCCGAGGGTGTCGACATCCGGTACTACTCGGTGATCTACGCAGCGATCGACGATGTCGAGGCCGCTCTGAAGGGCATGCTGAAGCCGATCTACGAGGAGAAGGTGCTCGGCCAGGCGGAGATCCGCGAGATCTTCCGCTCGTCCAAGTTCGGCATCATCGCCGGCTGCATGGTGCTCGACGGGATCCTCCGCCGCAACGCCAAGGCCCGGCTGCTGCGCGACGGGGTGGTGGTCACCGAGACCTCCATCGCGTCCCTGCGCCGGGAGAAGGACGACGTCACCGAGGTCCGCGAGGGCTACGAGTGCGGCACCACGCTCGCCGGGTTCTCCGACATCCACGTCGGCGACATCATCGAGACCTTCGAGATGGTGGAGAAGCCGCGGGACTGAATCCCCGCTCACGACGCGGGTCCGGTTCCACCGGGCCCGCGTCGTCCGTCCCAGTGAGAGGAACGAATCCATGAGCAGCCCTCGTTACGCGAAGGTCGCGGAGCAGATCAAGGTGATCATCGCCCAGATGCTCGAACGCAGGATCAAGGATCCGCGGTTGGGTTTCGTGACGGTCACCGACGTGCGGATCACCGGCGACGGCAGGGAGGCGACCGTCTTCTACACGGTGCTCGGGGACGCGACCGCCCGCGCCGAGTCCGCGGCCGCGCTGGCCTCGGCGACCGGCCTGCTGCGCTCGACCGTGGGCAAGCAGCTCGGCCTGAAGTTCACCCCGACCCTGGAGTTCGTGCTGGACGCCGTCGAGGAGGACGCCGCGCAGATCGAGGACGCCCTCGCCCGCGCCAGGGCGCTGGACGCCGAGGTGGCGGCACGTGCTGTTGGTGCCAGCTACGCCGGGGACCCGGACCCCTACCGCAAGCCGGGCGAGGACGACGCCGACGGTGAGTGACGCGTCCGGCCTGGTCGTCGTCGACAAGCCGGCCGGCTGGACCTCGCACCAGGTCGTCGGGCGCTGCCGGCGCCTCTACGGCACCCGCAAGGTCGGGCACGCCGGCACGCTGGACCCGATGGCCACCGGCGTCCTGCTGGTGGGTGTCAACCGGGCCACCCGCCTGCTCGGCTTCCTCGCCGGGCACGACAAGACCTACACGGCCACGATCCGGCTCGGCGCGTCCACCGTGACCGACGACGCCGAGGGCGAGCCTGTGGAGTGGCCCGGCGCGGCCGGGATCACCGAGGCCGACGTCCGGGCCGCGCTGCCGACCTTCACCGGGGTGATCAGCCAGGTGCCGTCCGCGGTGTCGGCGATCAAGGTGGACGGAAAGCGGGCCTACGCGCGCGTCCGGGCCGGCGAGGAGGTCGAGCTGAAGCCGCGCGAGGTGACGGTGAGCCGCTTCGAGGTGACCGGCAGCCGGCCGGCGGCGGCGTTCGGCTGGATCGGCGGCGAGGCCGCACAAGGACCGCTGCTGGACGTGGACGTCGAGGTCGACTGCTCCTCGGGCACCTACATCAGGGCCCTGGCCAGGGACCTCGGGCGGATGCTCGGCTGCGGCGGACACTTGAGCGCGTTGCGTCGCACCAGGGTGGGCGCCTTCGACCTGTCCCTGGTCGCGCTGGACGCCGACAGCCTGGCCGGCGAGGCGGGGCCGCCGCTGCTCGGCCTCGCCGAGGTGGCCCGCCGCGCCTTCCCCGTGGTCGAGGTGGACGCCGCCGCGGCCCGCGACGTCGGATTCGGGCGTCCGCTCGCGATCCCCGTCCCCGCCGACCCCACCGCCGTCCTGCACGACGGCGAGCTCCTCGCGCTCTACCGCCCGACCGACGACGACGGCGACCCCGGACCCGACCACGACGGCGGCCCCGGACCCGACCACGGCGACGGCCCCGACCGGCCGCGCTCACGCCCCGTGGCCGTCCTGGCCTGACCCGGGCACAAACGCTCCCGAAACGCGCAGAAGCCACCGAAATTCCGGGAGCTTCTGCGAGTTTCGGGAGCGTTTGTGGACCGCCGCTTCCGACCCACCTGCCCAGCGAGGGGATCGCTGGCGAGTTGGTAGGGTGGTCGGCGGTCTGCCAAGGGTGGAGCGGAGAGGCGAGCGTGAGTGCAGCAACGGTGGTCATCGGCAACTTCGATGGCGTCCACCCGGGCCACAGGGAGGTGCTGGCCGAGGCAGCGCGCCGCCGGCCCGACCTGCCGCTGATCGTCGTCACGTTCTGGCCGCACCCGATGTCGGTGCTGCGACCGGAGACCGGCCCCATGCTCCTGACGTCGCTGGAGGCGCGGATCGAGCTGCTCACCGCCGCCGGTGCCGACCGGGTCGAGGTGATCGAGTTCACGCGCGAGTTCGCGTCGTGGTCGCCCTCGGACTTCGTCGAGCGCGTCCTCGTCCCGCTGGACCCGGCAGTGGTCGTGGTGGGGGAGAACTTCCGGTTCGGCCACCGGGCGTCCGGGACGGTCGCCACGCTCACCGAGCTCGCCGCGGGGCGCTTCGAGGTCGAGGCGCTGCCCCTGGTGCGGTTCGGCGACGAGGACACCTGCTCGACCCTGATCCGGCGCGCGCTCGCCGAAGGGGACGTGGCGCACGCCGCCCACCACCTCGGCCGACTGTTCAACTTCCGCGGGGTCGTCGCCCACGGCGACCGGCGCGGGCGGACGCTGGGCTTCCCGACCGCCAACCTCCCCGTCCCCGCGGACCTCGCCTGCCCGGAGGACGGCGTCTACGCGGGCTGGCTCACCCGCAGGGACGGCCTCGACGCGCACGGGGACGCCCTCCCTCCCGACGCGCCGCTGCCGCGCTGGCCCGCGGCGATCTCCGTCGGCACCAACCCGACCTTCGACGGTCTCACCCGGAGGGTCGAGTCCTACGTGCTCGACCGCGACGACCTCGAGCTGTACGACGCCCCGATCTCGGTCGAGTTCGTGGCGCGGATCCGAGGTCAGGTTCGCTTCACCGACATCGACGAACTGGTCGTGCAGATGGTCGACGACGTGGCCCGGTGCCGCGACTTGCTGGGGATCGGGCCCGCGGAGTAGGGCCGGCCCCGACTCACGGGATCTTCACAGCAAGGCCGCCGAAAGGCAGAATTGTGTCATGTTCGGGTTCGACGGGTGGCGGCGACGGTTCGCCCACGACCCCGGGCCGGCCAGGCGGAACGCGGCCGGCCTCGGCATCGCCGCGTCCGACATCGACGAGTTGACCGCGCTCGCCACGCAGGTGGCGTCCGAGTACGGGTTGTCCTCGCCCGTCGTGGTGTCGGCGACCCTGGCCCGCCTGCTGCGCCGCCAGGTGCCGGTGCGGGCCGTCCAACCTGCGCAGGGACGCTGCCTCGGCGGCCTGCAGTTCGCGGACGGCACCGTCGTGCTGGTCCGAGGACGCCATGCCGGCGACCTCGGCAAAGTGGCGGCGGGCGTCCACTTCGGCGTGGTGCGGCTGGCGGACTTCCACGCCGCGTCCGGCGCGGTCACCCTCGAACTGAGCTACGGCACCCACCGCGACGAACTGTGCGCGCTGGGCATCACCCAGCCGGTGTGAGCCCGCCGCTCGGCAGGACCCTGCCTCAGCGGGCCAGCAGCGACTTGCGGTAGATGGCGTCCCGCTGCTCGGTGGCGTTCACTTGGCCGGTCTCGTCCACCCACTCGTAGGCGGTGAGCGCGTGGTCGCCGGTCGGGGAGTAGTCGAGCCCGATGTACATCGGGATGGCGGCCTCGTTCTCCGGGTCCACCTTGAGGAACACCTCGACGAAGCCGAGTTCGCCCGCCCGCTTCTCGAGGAAGGTGGTCAGGGCCCGGGCGGCGCCGTGGCGGCGGAACTCCGGGTACACCCACAGGTTCTTCAGTTCGGGGCGCAGGCTGTTGTCGGCGCGGCAGTCCAGGACGCTCGTGCCCACGGGTTCGTCCTCGCGGAGCGCGATGGCGTAGAAGTAGTCGCCGCCGGTCTGCCGGTCGAAGTGTTTCTGGGCGAGCCGAGCCGAGGGGTGGGCCTCGCGGGCGTGCAGCGCGGGAAGGTCCTCGACGGTGCACAGGCGCACGGTGATCGACTCGTCAAGCATGCATCCTCCGGGTTCGGCGCAGGGGACTCCAGTGTTGCCGTTGGGGCACGACCAGATCTACCCGTCTTGCCTGCCGGGCGAACCCCGACGGGGTGGTCCCGCCGAGGGTTCGCCCGTGCCGGGGTCAGCCCAGCGCCTTGATGATGTCCTCGACGCGCTGCTTGGCGTCGCCGAAGAGCATCTGGGTGTTCTCCTTGAAGAACAGGGGGTTCTGGACGCCGGCGTAGCCGGTCGCCATCGAGCGCTTGAACACGATCACGTTCGCCGCGTGCCACACCTCCAGCACGGGCATCCCTGCGATGGGGGAGTTCGGGTCGTCCAGCGCCGCGGGGTTCACCGTGTCGTTCGCGCCGATCACCAGCACCACGTCGGTGTCGGCGAAGTCGTCGTTGATCTCGTCCATCTCGAGGACGATGTCGTAGGGGACGTGGGCCTCGGCCAGCAGCACGTTCATGTGCCCGGGCAGGCGTCCGGCGACCGGGTGGACGCCGAAGCGGACGTTCACCCCGTGCGCGCGGAGCTTCGCCGTGAGGTCGGCGACCGGGTACTGGGCCTTCGCCACCGCCATCCCGTAGCCGGGGGTGATGATCACCGAGCGGGCGTTCCACAGCATCTCGGCCGCGCCGGCCGCGTCGATCTCGCGGTGCTCGCCCTCGACCTCCGCGGACGCCGCGACGGTGCCGCCGTCGGAGCCGAAGCCGCCGAGGATGACCGAGATGAACGAGCGGTTCATGGCCCGGCACATGATGTAGCTCAGGATCGCACCGGAGGAGCCGACCAGCGAGCCGGTGATGATCAGCAGGTTGTTGTTCAGCATGAAGCCCGCCGCCGCGGCCGCCCAGCCGGAGTACGAGTTCAGCATCGACACCACGACCGGCATGTCGCCGCCGCCGATCGCCGCGACCATGTGGAAGCCCAGCGCGAAGCCGATGATCGCGATCACGATGATCAGCACCCACCCCAGCAGCGGGTTGGTGTCGCCGACCGCGACGAACCAGACCATCAGCGCGAGGAACACCACGAACGCACCCAGGTTGAGCAGGTTGCGTCCGGGCAGCGTGAGCGGCTTGGAGCTCATCTTCGCCGACAGCTTCAGGTAGGCGATCACCGAGCCGGTGAACGTGTACGCGCCGATCAGGACGCCGAGCGCGACCTCGACGAGGTGGACGGTGCCTCCGGTGCCCTCGGGGGCGGCGAAGGAGTTGAAGCCGACCAGCACGGCGGCCATGCCGACGAACGAGTGGAAGGCCGCGATCAGCTCGGGCATCTGGGTCATCTCGACCTTGCGGGCGACCGGGGTGCCGATCGCCGCGCCGATGGCGAGGACCGCGATGATCAGGACGAGCGTGACGACCACGGACAGGCGGTTGTCCTCCGTGGCCGACATGTACAGCGAATGGATGATCGTGGCGACCAGGGCGAGGCCCATGCCGACCATGCCGGCGATGTTGCCCATCCGGGCGGTGGTCTGCTTGGACAGACCCGCCAGCGAAAGGATGAACAGGACGCCGGCGACGATGTAGAGCCCCTGGACGAAGTACAGCAGCATGTCAGGCCTCCTTCCTGAACATGCCGAGCATTCGGTAGGAGACCAGGAAGCCGCCGAAGATGTTGATCGACGCGATCGTCGCTGCGATGAACGACATCACCAGGACAGCGACGTTGGTCGAGCCGAGCTGGAGCAGTGCGCCGACCAGGATGATCCCGGAGATCGCGTTGGTCTGCGCCATCAGCGGTGTGTGCAGCGAGTGCGAGACGCCGCTGACCACGTAGAAGCCGACCACGACCGCGAGCGCGAACACCGTGAACGCCCCGACGAAGCTGGCGGGGGAGAACGTGACCGCGAGGACCACGAGGGCGGCGGCGACCGCCGACCACACCAGCCGGTTCCGGGTTCGCGTCTTCGCCGCAGCCGCCTCCCTGGCAGCCTTCACCGCGGGGTCCTCGACGGGGACGGGGGCAGCGGCGGGAGCGGCCGCCGACACCTGTACCGGTGGTGGCGGCCACAGCAGCTCGCCGTCCTTCTCCACGGTCATGCCGCGCAGCACCACGTCGTCGAGGTCGAGGACGACCTCGCCGTCCTTGCCGGGCGTCAGCAGCTTGAACAGGTTCACCACGTTGGTGCCGTACAGCTGGGACGCCTGCGTGGGGAGCCGGCCGGCGAGGTCGGTGTAGCCGATGATCCTGACGCCGTTGGCGGTGGTGACCAGCTCGTCCGCCACGGAGCCCTCGACGTTGCCGCCGTTGGACGCGGCCATGTCGACGATCACCGAGCCCGGCTTCATCGTCGCCACCATCTCGGCCGTGATCAGCCGCGGCGCCGCACGCCCGGGGATCAGCGCGGTCGTGATGATGATGTCGACCTCCTTGCACTGTTCGGCGTACATCCGGGCCGCGGCGTCGGCGTAGTCGGCGGACGCCTCCTTGGCGTAGCCGTCGGAGGAGGTCTGCTGCTCGGCTTTGACGGCCACGAACTCGCCGCCCATGGACGCGACCTGCTCGGCGACCTCGGCGCGCAGGTCGGTGGCGCGCACGATCGCGCCGAGCGACTTCGCCGTGCCGATCGCCGCCAGCCCGGCCACACCGGCGCCGGAGACGAACACCGTGGCCGGGGGCACCTTGCCTGCCGCGGTGACCTGGCCGGTGAACAGCGAGCCGAACGCGTTGGCGGCCTCGATCACCGCGCGGTAGCCGGCGATGTTGGCCATCGAGCTGAGCACGTCGAGGGCCTGCGCGCGGGAGATGCGGGGGACGGCGTCCATCGCGAGCACCGTGAGGTTGCGCTTCGTCAGCTTCTCCAGCAGCTCGGGGCTGCGTCCCGGCGCGATCAGGGAGATCAGGATGCCGCCGTCCGGCAGCTGCGCGATCTCCTCGTCGTCGGGCGCGTTGATCTTCGCGACCACGGGGGAGGACCAGGTCGTGGCGCGGTCGGCGACCGTCGCACCGGCCGCCGCGTACTCGGCGTCCGGGTAGGACGAGAGCGCACCGGCCCCGGCCTCGACCACGACGCTGTGACCGAGCTTGACCAGTTGCCCCACCGTCTTCGGCGTGGCCGCCACCCTGGTCTCGCCCTTGAGCGTCTCCAGGGGAATACCTATCTGCATATCCCTCATGCCTTCCGTGTGGTCACGGCTGTGGAACCGACGTCGGTAGCGTAGTGCCAAGAAGTACTACTGGACGGCCACTTGGGCGCGGTCCCGTGCCTGATCAGAGGCCGATTCGCCGCAGCTGCTCCCGAGCCGGTAGAGTGGAACCGCCGTCACGACGGCCGCGGACGCCCAAGAGCTCCCGACGATCCTGCAACACCACGAATCGTGCCGCCTGGCAGGGGAGCGCCGCGCAACGGGAAACCGAGAGGAGAGCAGCCGATGGACGCTGACACCAAGAAGAAGATCATCGAGGAGTACGCGGTCACCCCGGGTGACACCGGTTCGCCGGACGTCCAGATCGCGCTGCTCACCAAGCGGATCGCCCACCTGACCGAGCACCTCAAGGAGCACAAGGGCGACCACCACAGCCGTCGTGGCCTGATGCTCCTGGTCGGCCAGAGGCGCCGCCTGCTCAACTACGTCGCCAAGCAGGACATCGAGCACTACCGTTCCCTGATCGCGCGCCTCGGCCTGCGTCGGTGACATCACACTTCTGACCAGCCGGTGACGGAGACCCCGTCACCGGCTGGTCGTGCGTACAACTCCAGATGAGCCCCACACCACCTGGTTTGGTCCTCGGTAGTGACTTTCGGGCAGCCGCACGGCGGCCTCCCGCGAGCCTCGATCGAAGACCGGGGCAGGCAGGGGCGGGGCTCCCACCCGAAAGGAACCCGAATGGAAGGTCCTGACCTTCGTTACACCGAGGCCGTGATCGACAACGGCCCGCTGGGCAAGCACGTCGTCCGGTTCGAGTCGGGGCTGCTGGCCAAGCAGGCCAACGGCTCCGCCGCCGTCTACCTCGACGGCGACACCATGCTGCTCTCGGCGACCACCGCGGCCAAGAACCCGCGCGACGCCGTCGACTTCTTCCCGCTGACCGTGGACGTGGAGGAGCGGATGTATGCCGCCGGTCGCATCCCCGGCTCGTTCTTCCGCCGTGAGGGCCGCCCGTCCGAGGGCGCGATCCTCGCCGCCCGCCTGACCGACCGTCCGCTGCGTCCCTGCTTCGTGAAGGGGCTGCGCAACGAGGTCCAGGTCGTCATCACCGTGATGGCGCTGAACCCGAACGTCCGCTACGACGTGCTGGCGATCAACGCCGGCTCGGCGTCCACCACGCTGGCCGGCCTGCCGTTCTCCGGCCCGGTCGGCGGCCTGCGGATCGCGCTGATCGGTGACCAGTGGGTGGGCTTCCCCACCGTCGAGCAGTCGGCGGACGCCACCTTCGAGATGGCCATCGCGGGCCGCGTCCTGCCGGACGGTGACGTCGCGATCATGATGGTCGAGGCCGAGTCCACCGAGGCCACCTGGGACCTGGTCCGCTCGGGCCGCACCGCTCCGACCGAGGAGGTCGTGGCGCAGGGCATCGAGGCGGCCAAGCCGTTCATCAAGGCGCTGTGCGACGCGCAGGCCGAGCTGTCGGCGATGCTGCCCAAGGCGGTGTCGCAGTTCCCGGTGTTCCTCGACTACCAGTCCGACGTGTTCGAGGCTGTCGAGCAGGCCGGCACGGAGCGGCTCCGTTCCGTGATGAGCATCGTGGGCAAGGCCGAGCGCGAGACCGCGACCGAGGAGTTGAAGGCCACGCTGCACGAGGAGCTCGACCACCTGTTCCCCGGGCGGGAGAAGGAGATCAGCGGGGCGTTCTACTCGCTGACCAAGAAGGTGGTGCGGCACAAGACGCTCACCGAGCAGGTGCGCATCGACGGCCGTGGCGTCCGCGACATCCGGACGCTGTCCGCAGAGGTTGGCGTGCTGCCGCGGGTGCACGGTTCGGCGCTGTTCCAGCGCGGCGAGACCCAGATCCTTGGCGTCTCCACGCTGAACATGCTGGACATGGAGCAGAAGCTGGACACGCTCTCCCCGGAGACGACCAAACGGTACATGCACAACTACAACTTCCCGCCGTACTCCACCGGTGAGACCGGCCGGGTCGGTTCGCCGAAGCGTCGGGAGATCGGCCACGGCGCGCTCGCAGAGCGTGCGCTGGTGCCGGTGCTGCCGAAGCGGGACGAGTTCCCGTACGCGATCCGTGAGGTGTCCGAGGCGCTGGGCTCCAACGGCTCGACGTCGATGGGTTCGGTG
Source organism: Propionicimonas sp. (assembly GCF_049840635.1). Classification (GTDB taxonomy): domain Bacteria; phylum Actinomycetota; class Actinomycetes; order Propionibacteriales; family Propionibacteriaceae; genus Propionicimonas. The sequence goes on along the minus strand of NZ_JASGKL010000005.1, from coordinate 102,515 downwards.
TGTGCGTCCACCCTCGCGTTGCTCAACGCGGGTGTGCCGCTGAAGGCTCCGGTTGCGGGCATCGCGATGGGCCTGATGAGCGAGGAGATCGACGGGGAGACCCGCTACGTCGCTCTCACCGACATCCTGGGTGCGGAGGACGCGCTGGGCGACATGGACTTCAAGGTCGCCGGCACGAAGGACTTCGTGACCGCGCTGCAGCTGGACACCAAGCTCAACGGCATCCCGTCCGAGGTGCTCGCGGGTGCGCTGCAGCAGGCCCGCGAGGCCCGGCACACGATCCTCGCCGTGATGGCCGAGGCCATCGAGGTTCCCGACGAGATGAGCCCGTACGCCCCGCGGATCATCACGGTCCGGATCCCGGTCGACAAGATCGGCGAGGTCATCGGCCCCAAGGGCAAGATGATCAACCAGATCCAGGACGACACCGGCGCGAACATCTCGATCGAGGACGACGGCACGATCTACATCGGTGCGGACAACGGCGAATCCGCCGAGGCGGCCCGGGCCCTGATCAACGCCATCGCCAACCCGACGATGCCGGAGAAGGGCGAGCGCTACCTGGGCACGGTCGTGAAGATCATGCCTTTCGGTGCGTTCATCTCGCTGCTGCCGGGCAAGGACGGCCTGCTGCACATCTCCAAGCTGCGTCCGCTCGCCGGCGGCCAGCGCGTGGAGAACGTGGAGGACGTCGTCAGCGTCGGCCAGAAGATCCAGGTCGAGATCTCCGACATCGACGAGAAGGGCAAGCTGTCCCTGATCCCCGTCGTGGAGGAGAAGGAGGCCGCTCCGGCCGAGGCCTGAGCGTCCCACTGATCGCCGGAACGGCGTCGCCCCCCGGGGCGGCGCCGTTCCGCGTTCCTGCCGCACGGGCGACCCGTCGGTCGGGGGAGGTGATGCACGCCGGACCTCGCCTTCCTGGACAGCCCCTGACCCGGTGGTCACGCGCGGAAACCGCGAGGTTCCCCGGGTTGTCGCACCGGTTACGGGGTCGTTCGGCGCGAACCGCGAGGTTTCCCGGCATATGGGGGCTCGCGGCTGCCTCGTATGCCGGGCAACTTCGCGGTCGGGCAGCGAGCGCCGTGACGGGTCCGCCACAAGCCGGGAAACGTCGCTGTCGGCCGCACCAGGAGCTGTTGCCCCGCCGTTCCTGACCGGACGCCGACGGCCCGGCCAGGGCGGCGGTTCCGGCCAGACCTGAGCTCCCCGCTGTGGAGGAGCGGCGTCGCCCCGGGGCGGCTCGGTTCTTCGCGTCCGGCTCCGGCCAGGGCAGGCCGCTCCGGCCTGACCTCAGCCCCCCGCTGTGTGGAGGAGCGGCGTCGCTCCGGGGCGGCTCGGTTCCACGCGTCCGGACCCGGCTCCGTCCTCAGGAGGTCGTGGGACCCGGGACGGACGGCGGAGCGACGTCGAGGTCGTAGGCCAGGACGATGGCGCGGGCGAGGACGACCTCCTGGGCCGCGGTCAGCACTCCGATGTCCCGTCCGAGCAGCCGGACCGGGATCGTGACCACGTTGTCCAGCGAGATCACTCCGGACCGGTCCAGCCCGTTCTCCGGACCGACCGGGACCTCGCTGCTGAGACCTTTGACGGTGGACGTGACCGGCGCGACGGTCACCTTGGTCATGGCGGCGCGCGCCGCCTCCCGCGTGAGGACCACCACCGGCCGCGTCTTGTCGAGCCGGGCCAGGCACACCTCCCGCACGTCAGTCCACCGCGTCGAGGTGGTGACCCGTCCATTCGACCAGTTCGTCGAGGTCGTCAGCCGGGCCCTGACGGCGCAGGATCGCGGCGTCCGTCACCGCGGCCTGGCGCCGGATCTCCCGCTCGAGAGCCGCCGTCACGAGCGCCGCCCTACTGCCGGCCCGTCCCTCGGCCACGCTCCGGTCGAGGAAGGCCACGATCTCGTCGGGAAGCCGGACGGCGATCTGGGTACTCACGAAGGCCATCGTACCCTCGTGCATCCCGAATCGGGATTCGTTCCTCGGCCGGGATTCCCCCCCGGGCCGGGGCCGTCGCCTCTGCCACCTCGCCTCCGCTGCCGCCTCGCCGCTCCGCGCTCTCCCCATCTCAGTCCCACCAGGCGCGGTACCACGCCCCCGTTCCGCCGTGGGCGGCGTCGACGGTCATCCACGCGTCGAGCTCGTGCGGGAACACCGTGGCGTCGTCGACGCCGAACTCCTCCCTCAGCCGGGCGTACAGCCGCTCGCACTCGCACCGGTCCAGCGCAGGGCCGTGAAGAGGGCACAACCGATACCACTCGTCCACCCGGAACAGAACCCCTTCGAGCGTGACCCGTTCGTCGCAGCGGGACGGCCCGATCACGTAACCGTGGGCGAGCACCTCCTCGGGGCGGGCGACGACAGCGCGCAGCACCGTGCCGATCGTGGGACCATCGTTCTGCCGCTCCCGGGAGAGGTAGTCCTCCGGCAGGATCGCCAGCAGCCGCGCGGCGATGTCTGCACCCACCACGGTGAGCCGGAAGTACGTGTCGTCCCCGAAGTTGTCGGTGAGCAGCGCGGGCGCGAGCGCGTCCACCACGCCCGCATCCAGCATCCAGCCGTGGCCCCGGCACCACGGCTCGTGCGACTCGCCGGGAGCCGGCGCCCGGTGGCGCTCCCTGCGCCACAGCGCGATCGGGTCCTCGCGCGAGCGCGGGCGTGGGCTGCGTGCGGTCATCGGTGGACTCCTGTCCGGTCGTCGTCACCGGTCATCTTCGGCAGCCGCGGCCAGCATCGCTCACACGATCCTCGCCCCTGTGGACAAACCCCCGGAGCCGTGGCCTTTGTCCACAACCCGCGGCCACTAGCATGGTCGGACCGACGAAAGGGAAGCAGCATGCGGGTCGCGGTCTTCGGGGCGAGGGGACGGATGGGGGCGGAGGTCTGCCGCGCGGTGGAGGCCGCCGACGACCTCGAGCTGGTGGCCGCCGTCGACGCGGGGGACGACCGCAGCGCCGTGGAATCGGCCGACGTCGTGGTCGACTTCACCGTCCCGGACGCCGTGATGGACAACATCGCCTGGTGCGTCGCCCGGGGCATCCATGTCGTCGTCGGTACGACCGGCTTCACGCCCGAGCGGCTCGACCGGGTGCGCGAACTCACGAAGGCGAAACCCGGGGTCGGCGTGATCGTCGCGTCCAACTTCTCCGTCGGCGCGGTCCTGATGATGCACTTCGCCGAGCAGGCCGCACGCTTCTTCGAGTCGGTGGAGATCGTCGAACTGCACCACCCGAACAAGGTCGATGCGCCGTCCGGGACGGCGCAGACCACGGCCGGACGGGTGGCCGCGGCGCGCAGCGCCGCCGGGCTCGGCCCCGTCCCGGACGCCACGGCCAGTGGGCTGCCCGGCGCGCGCGGCGCCGAGGTCGACGGGATCCACGTCCACGGCGTCCGGCTGCGCGGCCTGGTCGCGCACCAGGAGGTGCTGTTCGGCTCGGAGGGGGAGACCCTCACGATCCGCCACGACTCGCTCGACCGCAGCGGCTTCATGCCCGGCGTGCTCACCGCCGTGCGCGCGGTGGACGGGCTGCCCGGGCTCACCGTCGGCATCGACGGGCTGCTGGGGCTGTAGGTGCGCCGGCTGCTCACCGTCCTGCTGGTCCTGGCTGTCTTGGCCGGTGGGGCCCTGCTCGCCGACACCTGGGTACGGGGGCAGGCCGAACAGCGAGCGGCGGCCACCGTCCAGGCGCGGCTCGGGCTGGACAAGGCGCCCACGGTGTCCCTGGAGGGCTTCCCGTTCTCGCTCGCGTTCCTGACCACGAGTGTCCCGGGGGCGCACGCCAGCGCGTCCCGGGTGGCACTCGGCACCGGCACGAAGGCGGTGGTCGTCACCGACGTGCTCGTCGACGCGGACGCGATCAGCCTGGTCGGGAGCACCGTGCGGGTGTCCCGCGTCACCGGCACGGGCGTCCTCGACTACGGGTCGCTGTCGGACCTCGCCGGTGTTCCGGTGGTCTACGGCGGGGACGGACGGCTGAAGCTCACCTACACGACCACGATTGCAGGGCGGCAGCTCACCGCCGACGTCCTTGCGACTCCCGTCTTCGATTCCGGCACCGGGACGATCCGGCTGACCGACCTCGAGCTCGTCAGTGACGACACGTCGGCACTGCTGGGCAAAGCACGGGTGAAGGCGCTCGCACGGGCCATCCCGGTCTCGCTGCCCGACGGAGTGGAACTCACCGGGATCACGCCCGCCGAGGGCGGGGTGGCGGTCGCGGGCCTGGCCACCGGCCTGTCGTTCAGCGTGTCCTGAGCCGGTCCCGCAACGCGCGGGGTCCGAGAACCGTGATCTCGACGTCGGCCAGCCTGTCGATCAGCCCGCGGTCGGCCGTCGCGACGGTGACGTCGTGGCCCCCGCTCGCGAGCCGGCGGGCCTGCGCGACGATCTCGTCGTCACCCGAGCCCGGGGCATGCACCGTGGTGACCCGCTCCCGCCTGCCCTCGGCCACCCCGGCCCTGCCCCGTCCCTCCAGCACGAGGACGATGCTGTCGAAGGTCAGTTCGGCGGCGACGAGCCCCTCGTGCAGGCGGGCCGCGGCTCCGGCGCGGTCGGCCCACCAGCCGTCCGGCACGGCACCGACCACGTTCGCGCCGTCCACGACGAGGATCCTCACGCGACGATCATGCCCGGGAGGCCGGGGCTCGTGTGCGCATGATCGGGCCGGTCAGGCGATCGCGGTGTGCAGGCGGACGAGCTTGAGCCGGGGGCCGTTCTCGGCGAGGGCAACCTCGGTGTGGGCGCCGTCGGCGCCCCAACCCGCGTCGATGAGGAACTGGCGTAGTACGTCGTCAGACGCGCGGACCCACCAGGTCGCCCGGGTGAAGCCGTCGGCCCGAAGGGTGTCCACGCACGCGTGCAGCAGCCGGGAGCCGTGGCCGCGTCGCTGCGCGTCCGGATCGACCACGAACTCGGCGATCAGGCCGTCGACGCCCACCTCCGCGTCCGGGTCGTCGGACGGCCCGAGCGCGGCGAACCCCACCACGCCGTCGTCGCTCACGGCCACGAGCACGCGGAACTGGGCCAGCGGCGGACGCGTGATCGCCTGCACCCAGCTGGCCGTCATCTCCTCGAGCCCGACCGAACCGAGGACGTCGTCGGCCAGCCCTTCCGGCATCGACTGGCTCCAGCCGCGCCGTTGCAGCGCGGCGATGGCGCCGGCCTCCGAGGGCAGCGCGAGGCGTGCGGAGTCTGGGATCACGGCGCCACTGTACCCAGCCCGAGGTCCGACGATCCCGCCGCGGCGACTCCGCGGAAGCGTCACGGAGCCGGGTCGGTTAAGTTGGATGCCGTGCGAGAGAGCCTGAAGACACCGCCCAAGCTGGCCCGCGACACCCTCCGGATCACTCCGCTGGGTGGGTTGGGGGACATCGGCCGCAACATGACCTCCTTCGAGATGAACGGCGAGTTGCTGTTCGTCGACTGCGGCGTCCTGTTCCCGTCCGACGACCAGCCGGGCGTCGACCTGATCCTGCCCGGCCTCACGCTGGTCGACGACCGCCTCGACGAGGTGAAGGCACTGGTCCTCACCCACGGCCACGAGGACCACATCGGCGCCGTGCCCTACCTGCTCCGCCGGCGCAGCAACATCCCCGTGTTCGGGTCCCGGCTGACGCTGGCGCTCGTGCGGGAGAAGCTGCGCGAGCACCGCATCCGCGACGTCGACCTGCGCGAGGTCGCCGAGGGGGACCGGGTCGTGGTCGGGCAGTTCGACATGGAGTTCCTCGCCGTCAACCACTCCATCCCGGACGCGCTCGCGGTCACGCTGCGGACGAAGGCGGGCACCGTCCTGCACACCGGCGACTTCAAGATGGACCAGCTGCCCCTCGACGGCCGGCTCACCGACCTGCGCGGCTTCGCCCGCCTCGGCGAGGAGGGCCTGGACCTGTTCATGCCCGACTCGACCAACGCGGAGACCCCCGGCTTCACCACGCACGAGCGCGACATCGAGCCGGCGATGGAGCGGGTGTTCGCGAACGCGAAGCAGAAGCTGATCGTGGCCTGCTTCGCGTCCCACGTGCACCGCGTGCAGCAGGTCATGAACGCCGCCGTCCGGCACCACCGCAAGGTGGCCTACGTCGGACGCTCCATGCTGCGCAACATGACGGTGGCAAGGGAACTCGGCTACCTGCACGTGCCGGAGAACACCCTCATCGACATGAAGCAGATCGACAACTACCGCGACGACCAGGTGGTGATCATCTCCACCGGGTCGCAGGGCGAGCCGCTCAGCGCTCTGTCGCGGATCTCCAACCACGAGCATCCGGTCGTGACCGCGGGCCCCGGCGACGTCGTACTGCTCGCGTCCTCGCTCATCCCCGGCAACGAGAACTCGGTGTACCGGGTGATCAACGGCCTGTCCCGCAACGGCGTCACGGTGGTGCACAAGGGGAACGCGCTCGTGCACGTGTCCGGCCACGCCTCGGCGGGGGAGCTGCTCTACTGCTACAACCTGCTGAAGCCCCGCAACGTGCTGCCCGTCCACGGCGAGGTGCGGCACCTGATCGCGAACGCGCAGCTCGCCGTCGCCACCGGCGTCCCCGCCGACCGGGCGCTCGCCGTCGAGGACGGCGCGGTGATCGACCTCGCCAAGGGCAGGGCGAAGGTCGTCGGCCAGCTCGACTGCCCCTACATCTTCGTGGACGGGCTCACCGAGGGCGAGGTCAGCGATGCCGAGCTCACCGACCGCAAGATCCTCGGCGAGGAGGGGTTCATCTCGGTCGTCGCCGTGGTCAACTTCCACGCCAACAACCTGGTCAGCGGCCCGGACATCCACGCCCGAGGGTTCGCCGACGACGACTCGGTGTTCGACGAGATCCGTCCCGAGCTGGTCCGGGTGATCGAGCAGGCCCTCGCCGACGGGGTGGAGGACACCTTCCAGCTGCAGCAACTGGTGCGCCGCACGATCGGACGCTGGGTGAGCAACAACTTCCGCCGCCGGCCGATGATCCTTCCGATCGTCGTCGCGAGCTGACCGGCCGCCCCGGCGCCGATTGGCACCCGAACCGCTGGTTCAGGTATCGTAGGCAGGTCCCTGTCGTGGGGGCCGACGTTCACCTGCGCGCCTCGTCGTGCGGAATCGCTAGACAAACAAGGAGTACTCCGGTGGCTGCCGTCTGTGACATCTGCGCCAAGGGTCCCGGCTTCGGACACAACGTGCCGTGGTCGAAGAAGAAGACCAACCGGCGCTGGAACCCGAACATCCAGCGGGTGCGTGCGGTCGTCGACGGCACCCCCAAGCGGCTCAACGTGTGCACGTCCTGCCTGAAGGCGGGTCGCGTCACCCGCTGACGTCCCACGAGGAGACCCGCCGTCCGGCGGGTCTCTTTGCATGTCCGGAGGTTGTCGGTGGCGCCCCTTAGGCTGGGGCACCGTGGAGGCAGGGTTGAGCGGCTGGCGCACGGCGATGTACGCCGAGCTCAACGCGCCCCTGGCCACCGTGGTGGGGGAGCGGACCGCGAAGGAGTTCACCGGGCTGCGGATCGCCACCGTCGGTGACCTGCTGCGGCACATTCCGCGCCGCTACCTCTCCGGCACCGACCTCACCGACCTGTCCACGATCGTAGAGGGCGAACTCGTCGCCGTGGTGGCTCGCGTGGCCGAGATCCGCCGCCACGACAGCCACACCCTGCCCGGCCGGAAGGCGCGGCCCGGCCGCCTGGAGGTGTTGCTCAGCGACGGCCGTGGACGCCTGACCGCCACCTTCTTCGGCAAGGCCCACCTGCTGGACTGGTGGTCGAAGCAGCTCGGCCAAGGCGTGGCCGGGTTGTTCGTCGGCAAGGTGGGCAGCTTCCGCGACCAGCTCCAGATGAGCCACCCGACCTTCGCCATGATGGACGCGGGCGGCCACATCGTGTCCACGTCCGAGGAGAAGGAGCGGATCGCCGCCCTTTCCAGCGGTGGCCTCGTCGGGATGTACCCGGCGTCGGCGCGGCTGCCGACCTGGAAGGTCGCCGAGTGCGCCCGGCTCGCGCTGTCGGCGCTGTCCGGTGCGGACGACCCGTGGCCGGCCTGGCTGCGCGAGGAGGCCGGCGTGATGGACCTCGCGGACGCGTTCGCGGCCGTCCACCACCCCGCCAGCCTCGCCGAGGCTGCCCGGGGTGCCCACCGGCTCCGCTTCGACGAGGCCCTCGCCACCCAGCTCACGATGGCCTACCGCAGGGCCGACGCCGCCCACCACGCCGCGCGCCCGCGCGTCCGCGTCGCCGGGGGGCTGCTGGACGCGTTCGACGCGCGGCTGCCCTTCGCGCTGACCGCGGGGCAGGCCGAGGTGAGCGAGGCCATCCTCGGCGACCTCGGCAGGACGCACCCGATGCAGCGGCTGCTGCAGGGGGAGGTGGGCTCGGGCAAGACCGTGGTGGCGCTGCGGGCCATGCTCGCCGTCGTCGACGCGGGCGGCCAGGCCGCGCTGCTGGCGCCGACGGAGGTGCTCGCGTCGCAACACTTCCAGACGATCCGGTCCCTGTTGGGCGATCTGGGCGGCGGCCGGATGCTCGGCACCCCAGACGTCGCCACGGACGTCGTGCTGCTGACCGGCTCGATGCCCGCCGCGGCGAAGAAGTCGGCGCTGCTCCGCGCCGCGAGCGGGGAGGCCGGCATCGTGGTGGGCACCCACGCGCTGCTGGGCGACCGCGTCCAGTTCGCCGACCTCGGCCTGATCGTCGTGGACGAACAGCACCGGTTCGGCGTCGAGCAGCGGGCCGTCCTCGCCGACAAGGCGTCCGCGCGCCCGCACGTCCTCGTCCTCACCGCCACACCGATCCCTCGTTCGGTCGCGATGACGATCTTCGGCGACCTCGACGTCTCGACCCTCAGCGAACTGCCCGGCGGTCGCGCGGACGTCGCGACCGTCGTCGTCGACGCGTCCACCCGCCCGCAGTGGGTGGACCGCGCGTGGCAGCGCGTGCGCGAGGAGGTCGCGACGGGCAGGCAGGCCTTCATCGTCGTGCCGCGGATCAGCTCGTCGGCCGAGGGCACCGGTGTGGTCGAGCTCGCCGACGAGCTGCGCTCTGGTGCGCTGGCCGGGCTACGGGTCGGGGTGCTGCACGGGCAGCTGCCCTCCGACACCAAGGACGAGGTGATGGGCGCCTTCGCCGCCGGCGAGCTGGACGTCCTGGTCGCGACCACGGTGATCGAGGTCGGCGTCGACGTCCCCAACGCCTCGATGATGGTGGTCTGGGACGCGGACTCGTTCGGTATCTCGCAGCTCCACCAGTTGCGGGGACGGATCGGCCGCGGCGAGCACCCCGGTGTCTGCCTGCTGGTGACCAGGTCGCCGGCGGACGAGCCCGCCCGCGCGCGACTGGACGCGGTGGCTGCCACCAGGGACGGCTTCGAGCTGGCCGAACTCGACCTCGAGCAGCGCAGGGAGGGCGACGTCCTCGGTGCCAGCCAGGCCGGCAACAGGTCCAGCCTGCGGCTGCTGCGGGTGCTCGAGCACGCCGACCTGATCGCGCAGGCGCGCGAGCTGGCCGCCGAGTGCGTGGCGAGGGACCGCGACCTGGCCACCCCCGGTTTCGCCGACGCGATCCGCGCCACCGAGCTGCTCGCGTCCCCCGACTGGCTCGAGCGCAACTGACCCACGGGCGCGCCGTTTCGCCCACCGATTGATCGGCCCGCCCACCGGATGCTGGCCCGCCCATGTCGCCCGACCACAGACGCTCCCGAAACACGCAAACGCTCCCGAAATTCCGGTGGCTTCTGCGTGTTTCGGGAGCGTTTGTGCCGGCGTTGGGTCACCGAGGGCCTGCCTCGGTGGTCGAGGGCCTGTGTTCGCGTCGAGGGCTCGTGTCTGGACGCTGGCTCTCGACGGGAGGGGTGGCTCTCGGCGGGGAAGGGTGGCTCTCGACGGCGAGGGTGGCTCTCGGTGGGAGGGGCGCTGGCTTCGGCGCGTGAGCGGTGGCCCCGCAATCGTCGGTAGCCTGAGCCGGTGACCAGGATCATCGCGGGCAGCCGCAAGGGGCATCGCCTGCGCACTCCGGCACACGACGCCACGCGGCCGACCACCGATCGCGTCCGGGAGGCCGCCTTCTCGCTGGTCGCCGACTGGGCGGGCACCCTCGGCGAGCCCGCCGACAGCCAGCTCGCGGGGCTGGCGTTCCTCGACCTGTACGCCGGCTCGGGAGCGGTCGCACTCGAAGCAGCGAGCAGGGGGGCCGCCCCCGTGTGGGCGGTGGAGAGCGACGCCGGCACCGCCCGGATCGCCCGCGGCAACGCCACCGAGCTGCGCCTGCCGCTCACCGTCCGCGCCCAGACCGTGGAGGCCACCCTGGCCACCGAGCCTCCGCAGCGCTTCGACGTCGTGTGGGCCGATCCGCCGTACGCGCTCTCCGGCGAGAGGCTGGCGCCCGTCCTGGCCGCCGTTGCAGAGCGCTGGCTGGCCACGGACGGGCTGCTCGTCGTCGAAAGGTCCACTCGAGACCTCGCGCCCGTCTGGCCGTCCGAACTGTGCGAGCGCTGGGAACGGCGTTACGGTGAGACGACGTTGTACTTCGCCAGGAGGCCCACCGGATGATCGCCGATCTGCCCCGGGTCGTTCGACCCGGTGACCCACGGTCACCTCGACGTGATCGCGCGCGCCGCCGGCCTGTTCGACGAGGTCGTGGTCGCCGTCGGCCGCAACTCGGCCAAGAACTACCTGTTCCCGACCGAGGAACGCGTCGACCTGGTCCGGCAGACCACCAGCCACCTGGCCAACGTCAGCGTCGAGCCGTTGGACGGGCTGCTCGTCGACTTCGCGCGGGCCCACGGCGCCGGCGTACTGGTGAAGGGGATCCGGTTCGCCTCCGACTTCGACTTCGAACTCCAGATGGCCCACATCAACCAGGTCGTGGGCTCGGTGGAGACCGTCATGTTGCCCGCGTCGTCGGTTTGGTCCACGCTGTCGTCCACGATGGTTCGCGAGGTCGCCTCCTTCGGGGGCGACGTCTCGGCCTTCGTGCCGGAGGTGGTCGCGTCGGCGATCCGTCGCAGAACCGAGGGATGGGAGCAGCGCAATGGTTGAGCGGACGAGGGAGGTCCTCGCGCAACTCCGCCACCTCGTCGACGGCGCCAAGGCCGTCCCGATGTCGGCGTCCTGCATGGTCAACCGTGGCGAGGCGCTCGCCCTGATCGATGCGGCCGCGCGGGCGCTCGAGGAGGACGTCGGCGAGGCCCAGCGGGTCACGGCCACGTCGCTGGAGACGCTGGAACGCGCGCAGGACGAGGCCAAGCAGATCATCGCTTCCGCCGAGGAGAAGGCGCAGTTCCTGGCCGGCCAGACCCCGGTGATGGAGCAGGCCCGGAAGAAGGCCGCCCAGCTCGAGGCCAAGGCGCTGACGGACGCCGAGGCGCTGCGCCGCGAGGCCGACGCGTACGTGGACGCGCGGATCGCGTCCTTCGAGGCCGGCCTGCAGAAGACCATGTCGCAGGTGCGAACCATGCGCGACCGCCTCGCCAGCCGGTCCTCGCTGGACGACACGTCCACCCAGGCCCTGCCCCGCCTGAAGGCCTGATCGGCCGGCCGGAGACGGCGGTTTTGGTGACCGGCAGTCGCTCACGGTAGAGTTCTGCGTTGGTTATGACGCTGTCGAACCGTGTGCTGAAGGGATCCGTCGTGCCTCCCCGTCTGCCTGACCCTCGATCCGGGCTCGTCCTGGACACTCATGAACTGAGTCGCAGGGCCGGCGAGCAGGTGGAGGTCACCCGGGTCGCGGAGGCTCCCGCGGACCTCGGCATCGACGTAATCGGTGTGCCACCCGGCTCACCCGTCGACCTCGACCTCAGGTTGGAGTCGGTGGTGGAGGGGGTCCTGGTCACCGGTACCGCCGTGGTCCGGCTGCTGGGGAGCTGTGCGCGCTGCCTGGAGGAGGTCTCCGACACACAGGAGGTCGACATCCAGGAGCTGTTCTGCTACCCGGGCAAGGAACTCGACGACGCCGAGGCCAGGCACGTCGAGGGCGATCTGATCGACCTCGAACCCGTCCTGCGGGACGCGGTGGTGCTCGACCTGCCGTTCATGCCCTTGTGCCGTCCGGACTGCGCAGGGTTGTGCCCCGAGTGCGGGGCCAACCTCAACGCCGACCCGGAGCACGACCACGCTGATCCCGTCGATCCCCGATGGGCAAGTCTGGCGGGCTGGACGGAACCGAAGAACGAACCGAAGAACAAGGAGTAACGCCGTGGCCGTTCCCAAGCGGAGAATGTCCCGCGCCAACACGCGGGCCCGCCGTTCGCAGTGGAAGACCTCTGCGCCGACCCTCGTCACCTGCGCCAACGCGGCGTGCGGGGCGAAGCACCTTCCCCACACCGCGTGCCCGGAGTGCGGCCAGTACGGCCCGCGCGCCGCGCGGCGCCAGATCCTCGAGCCCTGACGCGCCAGGAGAACCGGGCCACGTCCGGATCCGGGGCGGCCGCCGCAGGCCGCACACCCGCACTGCTCGAGCAGCTGGGGATCGACCTCGATCCCCAGCTCTTCGAGCTTGCCCGCACGCACCGCTCGTACGCCTACGAGAACGGCGGACTGCCCCACAACGAGCGGCTCGAATTCCTGGGTGACGCCGTGCTGGGCGTGGTTGTCACCGAGTTCCTGTACCGCACCTACCCCGACCTCCCCGAGGGCAGGCTCGCGAAGCTGCGGGCCGCCGTCGTCAACTCGCACAGCCTCGCCGACGTCGCCCGCTCGCTGGACCTGGGCCAGCAGCTCCTGCTCGGCAAGGGCGAACTCAGCACCGGTGGCGAGGACAAGTCGTCGATCCTCGCCGACGCGCTCGAGGCCCTGCTCGGGGCCGTCCTGATCTCGTCGGGACGGGACGCGGCCGACCGCCTCGTCCACCACCTGTTCGACCCGCTGGTCGTCGAGGCTGCCGCGCTGGGCGCCGGCCTGGACTGGAAGACCAGCCTCCAGGAACTCGCCGCCGACGCAGAGCTCGGCACGCCGAGCTACCGGGTCGCCGAGTCCGGCCCCGACCACGACAAGCGGTTCGAGGCGGTCGCGATCGTCGCCAACCACGTGTTCGCCCCCGGCTTCGGCACCTCCAAGAAGCAGGCGGAGCAGGGCGCCGCGAAGAACGCCTTCACCGAGCTGTCCAGCGCACCGGATGCCTGAACTCCCGGAGGTCGAGGTCGTCCGCACCGGCCTCGCCGCCGCGGTCACGGGCCGCACGATCGCCGGGGCCACCGTGTTGCACCCCCGTCCCGTGCGCAGGCACGTCGGCGGTCCGGACGACTTCGCCGCCGGCCTCGTGGGACGCACGTTCGCCGAGCCCCGCCGCCGCGGGAAGTTCCTCTGGCTGCCCTTCACCGACGGGGACGCGCTGATGGCGCACCTGGGCATGAGCGGCCAGTTCCGGCTGGACGACGCGGACGCCCCGCCGCCCCCGCACTGCCGCGTCGAGCTCACCTTCACCGACGGTGGCCGCCAGCTGCGGTTCGCCGACCAGCGGATGTTCGGCGGGCTGTGGGTGAGCCCCGGCGGCGCCGAGCTCCCGGCCGAGGTCCGCCACATCGCGCGCGACCTGTTCGACCCCGAGCTCGACCTGCCCGCCCTGGTCGCCGACATCCGGCGGCGGCGCTCGGGGATCAAGCGCGTCCTGCTCAACCAGGAGATCGTCTCCGGGATCGGCAACATCTACGCCGACGAGTCGCTGTGGCGGGCCCGGCTCCACTACGACACGCCGTCCGACCGGCTCAGCAGGGCGCGGGTCACCGAACTCCTCGGCGCAGCCCGGGACGTGATGGCCGACGCCCTGGTCGCCGGCGGCACGTCCTTCGACGCGCTCTACGTGAACGTCAACGGCAGTTCCGGCTACTTCGGGCGGGACCTGGAGGTCTACGGACGCGAAGGGCTGCCGTGCAGCCGGTGTGGAAGCCCCATCCGGCGGGTCCCGTTCATGAACCGGTCATCGCACTTCTGCCCCGTCTGCCAGCCGGAGACGATGAGCCGGTGAGGCACGCCTGAAGGGCGCGTATCATGTGTTCAACCATATGATGAGCGAGGGGATGCGCGATGGCCATGACCAGTGTCGATCTGGACCCGCGGCTGATCGAACGGGCCCGGGCGTTGACCGGTGAGCGGTCGAACCGCGCCGTGATCGACCTCGCGCTGCGCCGCCTCATCGCGTCACGGCAGAAGGGCGCGATGATCAACGGCATCGCGGAACTGGTCGACCTGCCTGCCGGGCTGGACGCGCCCGTGGCGCCTCCGGGCGCGGCCGCTGCACAGATCCACGGCTCATGACCGACTACCTCGTCGACAACTCGGTGTGGGACAGGCTGGCCAGCGGCGACGTCGGTGTCACGGCCCGGCTCCGGCGTATCGAGCGCGCACCCGCGGATCTCTTCGTGACCTGTCCGCCACAGGTGCTCGAGTTCTGCCACAGCGCCCGGACGCCGCAGGAGCACCGTCGGTACAGGGAGCAGATCAGCCTCGGCTTCCCGCTGGAGCGCGCACCGGACGAGTCGCTGGTGCTCGACATCCAGGGCGCACTGTGGGACGCGGGTCTGGTCAGGTCCGCCGGCGCCGCTGACATCCTCATCGCCGGCTACGCCATCGTCAACGACGCGACGGTACTGACCGCCGACCACGACTTCGACCACATCGCGAAGGTCACAGACCTGCGACACGAGTACATCGCGCCGTCGTGATGGCGGGTGATCCTCGGATAGTCTTCACCGTTGTGACTGCACCCAGCCGGTTCGACCGCGTCCCCCAGGTGCTGCGCCAGTTCGTGAAGTTCGGACTGGTCGGCGGTGCCGGCGTCGTGGTGAACATGCTGGTGGCCGTCGTCATGAACAAGGCGCACGGCGGCACGGTGAACGCCCAGGACATCCTGTTCCCGATCCCCGGCACCCACTACAACTTCCGGTTCACCTCGCTGGTGTGGATCGTCGGGTTCCTGGTCGCCAACGTGTTCAACTTCCAGCTGAACCGCTCCTGGACCTTCCGGCACTCGGCGAAGGCGCCGTGGTTCCGCGAGTTCTGGCCGTTCCTCGCCGTCGGCAGCGCCGCCGCGTTCCTCGGGTTGTTCATCAAGATCGCGTTCACCAACCCCAAGTCGCCGGTCTACCTGCCCGAGCCGTGGTTCCACGAGAACGCCGGCCTGCAGTCCCGCGAGTACTGGGCGCAGCTGTTCACGATCCTGATCACCATGCCGGTGAACTTCGTCGTCAACAAGCTGTGGACCTTCAGCCACGTCCGCAGCAAGCACTCGGCCACCGTCGACGCCTGAGCCATGTACCTGAAGAGCCTCACGCTGCGCGGCTTCAAGTCGTTCGCATCGACGACCAACCTGGTCTTCGAGCCGGGCATCACGTGCGTGGTGGGGCCCAACGGTTCCGGCAAGTCCAACGTCGTCGACGCGCTGGCCTGGGTGATGGGCGAACAGGGCGCCAAGACCCTGCGCGGCGGCAAGATGGAGGACGTCATCTTCGCCGGCACGTCCGGACGCGCGCCGCTCGGCCGCGCGGAGGTCGTCCTGACCATCGACAACACCGACGGCGCGCTGCCGATCGACTACACCGAGGTCACGATCAGCCGCACGATGTTCCGCGCGGGTGGCTCGGAGTACGCGATCAACGGCTCGCCCGCCCGCCTGCTCGACGTGCAGGACCTGCTCAGCGACTCGGGCATCGGCAGGGAGATGCACGTCATCGTCGGCCAGGGCCAGCTGGACTCCATCCTCCAGGCCACCCCCGAGATCCGGCGTGGCTTCATCGAGGAGGCCGCGGGCGTCCTCAAGCACCGCAAGCGCAAGGAGAAGGCCCAGCGCAAGCTCGAGGCCACCGCCACCAACCTCAACCGGCTCAGCGACCTGCTCGGTGAGATCCGGCGCCAACTGAAGCCGCTGGGCCGGCAAGCGGAGGTCGCGCGCAAGGCCGCCGTCATCCAGGCCGACCTGAGGGACGCGAAGGCGCGGCTGCTGGCTGACGACCTGGTCACGCTGACCGCGGCCCACGAATCGGAACTGGCCGCCGAGGCGGAACTGAAGCAGCGCCGGCTGCGCCTGGAGGACGACCTCACGCAGGCCCGGCAGGCCGAGCAGGCCGCGGAGGCGGCGGCGAGGGACGCGCTCCCGCAGCTCACCGAAGCGCAGGAGACCTGGTACGCGCTGGCCGGACTCGCCGAACGGGTGGCCAGCACGGCCACCATTGCGGGCGAGCGGCTGCGGAACGCCCGCGACGTGGGGACGGAGGACCGTCCCGGCCGTGACCCGGAGGCGATCGAGCGCGAGGCCGCCGAGATGCGCAAGGCCGAGGCGGCGATCCAGGCCGAGGTCGCCCAGAAGGCCGAAGGGCTCGCCGCTGCCACTCAGGCCCGCACCGCGGCGGAGGCCGCGCAGGCCGACGCAGACAAGCGTTATTCGGCCCAGCAGCGCGCGATCGCCGACCGCAGGGAGGGGCTCGCCCGCCTGTCCGGCGAGGTGAACACGCTGCGCAGCAGGGCCGAGGCGGCCGGCGCAGAGATCGAGCGCCTGGCCGCTGCGCGCGCCGAGGCCGAGCAGCGGGCGGAGGCCGCCCGGCACCAGTACGCGACCGTGGAGACCCGGCTGGCAGGGCTCAGCGCCGGCGAGTCCGGGCTGGACGCGGCGTACGAGAGGGCCGAGGAGGACGCCGAAGCGGCGGCCACGGCCCTCTCCGACCTGCAGGACGCCGAGCGCGCCGCCGCGGCGGAGCGGGGGGCGGCCGCGGCCCGCGCCGAGGCGCTCGCCCTCGGCCTGGAGCGCAGGGACGGCTCCGCGGCGCTCCTGGCCGCCGGTGACCGGCTCGACGGGCTGCTCGGCTCGGTCGCCGCGCTGATCAGTGTGCCGGCCGGAGCGGAGGTGGCGATCGCCGCGGCCCTCGGCTCGGCGGCCGATGCCGTGGCCGTCACCGGGCTCGACGCGGCGGTGGCCGCCTTCGACCACCTCAAGGCTGAGGACCTCGGCCGCGCGGGCCTCCTGCTGGGCACCGACGCCGCACCCGACCGAGGTGCCTGGCCCGAACTGCCCGGCTCGGCGCGGTACGCCGCGGAACTGGTCACCTGCGAGGCGAGCCTGCGTCCATCGATCGACCGGCTGCTGTTCAAGGTGGCCGTGGTGGACGACCTCGACCACGGCCGTCGGCTCGTCGCCGCGCTCCCGGAGGTCACGGCCGTCACGACCGACGGCGACGTGCTCAGCGCCTGGTTCGCCGCCGGTGGCTCGTCGGCCAAGCCGTCGCTGCTGGAGGTCCAGGCAGCCTACGACGAGGCCAACGCGCGGCTGGCCGCCGCGCAGGGCGAGACCGAGCGGCTGCGGTTCCGGATCGCCGAGGCGCAGAACGTCCTCGCCGCCGCCCGCGAGGCGTCCGACGTCGCACTGGCGCGCCTGAACGAGTCCGACGCCGCCCACGCCGCGCTCGCGGAGGAGGCGGGCGAGCTCAACCAGGTCGTCCGCTCCGCCCAGGCCGAGGCCGGCCGGCTCGCCACCGCCGCACAGAGCGCGGCGGAGGCCAGGGAGCACGCGCTGGCGAACCTCGGGGAACTGGAAGCGCGGCTGGAACTCGCGTCCGCCCAGACCGAGGTGAGCGAGGCCGATCCCACCGAGCGGGACCGCAGCGCCGAGGCCGCCCGGACGGCGCGGTCCGCGGAGATGGACGCCCGGCTGGCGCTGCGCACGGTGGAGGAGCGCGCCCGCGCGCTCGCCGGGCGGGCGGAGAGCCTGACCAGGGCGGCCGAGGCCGAGCGGTCGGCACGCGCCAAGGCGGCCGCGCGGCGCGCGCAGCTGCGCAGGGAGGCCGAGGTGGCCGGGGCCGTGCAGGCCGCCGCCGACTGGCTGGCCGGGCGGATCGCCGCGTCGCGCGAGCAGGCCGAGGAGGAGCGGACGCGGGCCCAGCAGCGCCGCAGTGAGGCGGAGGCCGACCTCACCGCTGCCCGCCAGCGCGGACGCGAGCTCGCGAAGGCGTTCGAGAGCCTGGTCGACACCGTCCACGCCGACGAACTGGCCCGCGCGCAGCAGCAGATGAAGATCGACGCGCTCGCCGAGCGGGCGCTGGCGGAGCTCGGGCTGGAGGCCGAGGCGCTGGTGGCCGACTACGGCCCCGAGGTGCCGGTGCCGGTGCTCGTCGGGCCCGACGGGAGGCCGCTGACCGAGGACGACCCGCGTCCCGACCCCGTCCCGTACGTGCGCGGTGAGCAGGAGAAGCGGCTGCGGGCCGCCGAGCGCGACCTGGCCGTGCTGGGCAAGGTGAACCCGCTGGCGCTGGAGGAGTTCGACGCGCTGAGCGAGCGGCACACGTTCCTCGCCGAGCAGCTGGCCGACCTGCGCAAGACCCGGGACGACCTGAACGGGATCATCGCCGACGTGGACACCCGCGTCCAGGAGGTCTTCGCCGCGGCCTACGCCGACGTCGAGAAAGCGTTCGAGGAGTCGTTCTCGCGGCTGTTCCCGGGCGGCGAGGGCCGCCTCGTCCTGACCGAGCCGGGGGAGTGGCTGACCACGGGCGTCGAGGTCGAGGCGCGGCCGCCGGGCAAGAAGGTGAAGCGGCTGTCGCTGCTGTCCGGCGGCGAGCGCTCGCTGGTCGCGGTGGCGTTCCTGGTCGCCCTGTTCAAGGCCCGGCCGAGCCCCTTCTACATCCTCGACGAGGTCGAGGCGGCGCTCGACGACACCAACCTGGGCCGTTTGCTGGAGATTTACGAAGAATTGCGGGCCAACAGCCAGCTGCTGGTGATCACCCACCAGAAGCGCACGATG
The DNA here is from genome assembly GCF_049840635.1 of Propionicimonas sp. GTDB lineage: Bacteria > Actinomycetota > Actinomycetes > Propionibacteriales > Propionibacteriaceae > Propionicimonas. The sequence goes on along the minus strand of NZ_JASGKL010000005.1, from coordinate 83,829 downwards.
GAGATCGCGGACGCTCTGTACGGCGTGACGATGCGCTCCGACGGGGTCTCGGCCGTGATCAGCCAGCGCCTGAGGGAAGGCTGAGAGCACCTTCCGCACCCGGGAACGCCTGGAACCCCTCGGGCATAATGAAGGCGTTCCTTTGGCGGAAGGGTGTCGGCGTGACCTATTGGGTGATCACCGTGGCGATCGTGGCGATCGCCCTGTGCATCATCGCCGTCGTGGCCGTCGGCATGCGGGGCAGCCTCGCCGAACGCGCCCCGGAGGTCGCCAACGTGCTGGCCAACACCGCCCGCCACCTCAACGGCGACGCCGACCCGCCGCAGGGTCTGGTCGACTTCTTCGACGAGCTGCCGCGCAGCGCGTCCTCGGCCCGCAGCGCGGCGTCCGCGCGCAGTGCGTCCTCGGCCAGCGAGCCGCCCAAGCGCTGACGCCGGTGCGGGCAACCGTCCGGATTTGTCTACCATGAGCCGGTGGAGATCTTCTGGTACCTGATGGCCGCCGTGGCGGTCGTGCTCGTTGTGGCCGCCGTCACCATCGTGGTGGGGCGCCGCAGGGCGCTGACCCGGCCCCCGTCCACCCCCGAGCTGCCCGGTGTCGTGCCGACCTCTCCGGTGTCCCCGGCAACGCCGACCCCGGCCGAGGGGACGGAGGCGCCGGAGGTGGCCGCCGAGACGGCGCCGCAGGCTCCGACGGTCGAGACGCCCGAGCCCCCCTCGTCCCGGCTCGCCCGGCTGCGCCGGCGGCTGAGCGCGAGCAACAACCCGTTCGCCCGCGGCCTGCTCGGCCTGCTGTCGGCCGACCGGCTGGACGCGGAGGCCTGGGAGGACCTGGAGGCCACCCTGATCACCGCCGACCTCGGCGTCGGCCCCACCGACGAGCTGATCACCGCACTGCGCCGCGAACTGTCGATCGACGGCACGGCCGACCCGGCGAAGGCGAAGGACGTCCTGCGCAGCGAGCTCCTGCGGCTGGTCGGGACGGACGCCGACCGCAGCCTGAAGGTGACCGGCGCGGACGGGGTGCCCGGCGTCGTGCTGGTCGTCGGGGTGAACGGCACCGGCAAGACCACCACCATCGGCAAGCTCTCCCGGGTGCTGGTCGCCGAGGGGCACTCCGTCGTCCTCGCCGCGGCCGACACGTTCCGCGCGGCCGCGGCCGACCAGCTGCAGACCTGGGCGTCCCGGGTGGGCGTCCCCGTGGTGCGCGGGCCGGAGGGCGGCGACCCGGCATCGGTCGCGTTCGACGCGGTCGAGAAGGGCCTGGCCGACGGTGTCGACGTGGTCGTGGTCGACACCGCAGGGCGCCTGCACACCAAGACCGGCCTGATGGACGAACTCGGCAAGATCAAGCGGGTGATCGAGAGGAAGGCCCCGGTGACGGAGGTGCTCCTTGTGATCGACGCCACGACCGGCCAGAACGGCCTCGCGCAGGCCCGCGTGTTCGCGGAGGTCGTGGACGTGACCGGCATCGTGCTGTCGAAGCTGGACGGGTCGGCCAAGGGCGGCATCGTCGTCCCCGTGCAGCGCGAACTGGGAGTGCCCGTGAAGCTGATCGGGCTCGGCGAAGGCCCCGACGACCTCGCGCCGTTCGAGCCGGAGGGCTTCGTCGACGCGCTCCTCGCGGAGTCGTGATGCGGATCCGCGCGGCGCGTCCGGCCGACCTCCCGGCCCTGCTGGAGATCTACAACGACGCCGTCGTGCACACGACGGCCAGCTGGGACCTGCTGCCCTGGACGCCGGTCGAGCACGCCGAGTGGTACGCCACGAAGGCCGGGCACGGGCACCCGGTGATGGTCGCCGACGACGACGGGGTGGTCGTGGGCTACTCGGCCTACGGGCCGTTCCGGCCGAAGGCGGGCTACGCGGGAACGATGGAGCACAGCGTCTACGTCCACCCGAACCACCAGGGCAAGGGCATCGGCCGGGCCCTGCTGGTCGCGATCATCGAGGCTGCGCGCGCGGACGGCGTCCACGCCCTGATCGGCGGCCTGAGCGCCGACAACGAGGTGTCGCTGGCCCTGCACCGCTCGCTCGGCTTCGTCGAGGTCGGCCGCCTGCCCGAGGTCGGCCGCAAGTTCGACCGCTGGCTGGACCTCGTCCTGCTCCAGCTCTTCCTCTGACCACTCTGCCGGACGGGGCGGACGCACGGGCCGGTAGGATGTCCCGAGTTCCCGAGCGTGAGGTACCTCCTTGTTCGACACCCTCTCCGACCGCCTGTCCGCGGCGTTCCGCAACCTGCGCGGCAAGACCCGGCTGACCGACGCCGACATCGAGGCGACGACGCGGGAGATCCGCCTCGCGCTGCTCGAGGCGGACGTCAACCTCGGCGTGGTCAAGGAGTTCATCGCCGCCGTCCGGGAGCGGGCGGCCGGGGCGGAGATCCACGCCGCGCTGAACCCCGCGCAGCAGATCGTGAAGATCGTCAACGACGAGCTGGTCGCGATCCTCGGCGGCGAGGCCCGTCCGCTGCGGTTCGCGAAGCGGCCGCCGACCGTGATCATGCTGGCCGGCCTCCAGGGTTCCGGCAAGACGACGCTGGCCGGCAAGCTCGGCAAGTGGCTGAAGCAGCAGGGCCACTCCCCGCTGCTGGTCGCTGCCGACCTCCAGCGCCCGAACGCCGTCACCCAGCTGCAGGTGGTCGGCGAGCGCGCCGGCGTCCACGTCTTCGCCCCCGAGCCGGGCAACGGCGTCGGCGACCCGGTCTCGGTGGCGCGGCAGTCGATCCTCCAGGCGATGAGCAAGCTGTACGACGTCGTGATCGTCGACACCGCCGGCCGGCTGGGCGTGGACGCGGAACTCATGCAGCAGGCCGCCGACATCAGGGACGCGGTGAACCCCACCGAGATCCTGTTCGTCGTCGACGCGATGATCGGCCAGGACGCGGTGAACACCGCGCGGGCCTTCGCCGACGGCGTGGGCTTCGACGGCGTCGTGCTGTCCAAGCTGGACGGTGACGCCCGCGGCGGCGCCGCGCTGTCGATCGCGCGGGTCACCGGCAAGCCGATCATGTTCGCGTCCAACGGCGAGGGGCTGGGCGACTTCGACGCGTTCCACCCCGACCGGATGGCCAGCCGCATCCTCGGCATGGGCGACATCCTCACGCTGATCGAGCAGGCCGAGAAGACCTTCGACGCCGAGCAGTCGGCGAAGGCCGCCCAGAAGCTCATGTCGGGCAAGGGCGAGTTCGGGCTGGACGACTTCCTGCAGCAGATGCAGGCCGTCCGCCGGATGGGGCCGCTGAGCAAGATCCTCGGGATGATGCCGGGGATGGGCCAGATGAAGGACCAGATCGCAGGCATCGACGAGAGGGAGATCGACCGGATCGAGGCGATCATCTACTCGATGACCCCCGCGGAGCGGACGAACCCGAAGCTGCTGGACGGATCGCGCCGCGCGCGGATCGCCGCCGGCTCGGGCACGAAGGTGTCCGATGTGAACTCGCTGGTCAACCGCTTCTTCGAGGCCCGCAAGATGATGCAGAGCATGGCTGGTTCGATGCCGGGGATGCCCGGCGCCCGCCGTCCGGCCGCCAAGCAGCAGGCGAAGAAGAAGAAGGGCAACCACAAGGTGTCCGGCAACCCGGCCAAGCGCTCGGGGACCGCCGCGGCCGCCCCCGCCGTGCCTGCCGCCCCGTCCGCGTTCGGCCAGCCGGTACCCACCGAGGCCGACCTGGCGAAGGCGGTCGGGGAGTTCCAGTTGCCCGCCGAGCTGCAGCAGCTGTTCAACCCCAAGAACACCGGGCCGCGCTAGCCGCTCGCGATGAGCCACCACCACGCGCCGCCGGGGCTCGGGGAGCCGGAGTTCTTCGCGCACGAGCGCGCGGTGGCGTCCGTCCCCGGCGCGCCCGAGGCGGTGCCGCTGCACCTGAACGGCGTCCTGCTGCCCGACGGCGAGGTGCGTGACCTGTGGGTGGTCGACGGCCTGCTCCGCAGCGAGCCGGTGGCCGGCGCGGTGACGGTCTGCCGTGGCGCGTGGATCATGCCCGGCCTGGTGGACGCGCACTGCCACGTCGGCCTCGGCGCGCAGGGCGCGGTGCCTGTGGACGTGGCCGAGCAGCAGGCGCTCACCGACCGCGACGCGGGGACGCTGCTGATCCGCGACGCGGGCTCGCCGGTGGACACGCACTGGATCGACGACCGCGACGACCTGCCACGGATCATCCGCGCCGGCCGGCACATCGCGCGCCCGAAGCGCTACATCCGCAACTACGCCGAGGAGGTCGACCCCGACGAACTCGTCGCGGAGGTGGAGCGGCAGGCCCGCCGCGGTGACGGCTGGGTGAAGCTCGTCGGCGACTGGATCGACAGGGACGCGGGCGACCTCGCCCCGCTGTGGCCGGCGGACATCGCCGCCGCGGCGATCGAGCGGGCCCACGAGCTCGGCGCGCGCGTGACCGCCCACTGCTTCGGTGAGGAGTCCGTCCACGAGCTCGTCCGGGCGGGGATCGACGGGATCGAGCACGGCACGGGGCTGGACGACACCACGATCGCGCTGATGGCCGAGCGCGGCGTCGCGCTCGTGCCGACGCTGGTCAACCTGGAGAACTTCCCGGGCTTCGCGGACGCGGGCGAAGCGCGGTTCCCCGCCTACGCCACGCACATGCGCGCGCTGCACGCGCGCCGCCTCGCGACGATCGGGGCTGCGATCGAGGCCGGCGTCCCCGTCTTCGCCGGCACCGACGCCGGCGGCACGATCCAGCACGGCCTGGTCGGCACGGAGATCGGGCTGCTCGCCCGACTCGGGGGGACGGGGTTCGCGCTCGGCGCCGCGTCCTGGCGGGCCCGGGAGTGGCTGGGGGCACCGCCGGTGGAGGACGGCGTGTGGGCGGACCTGGTCGTCTACGCGAGCGACCCCCGCGTCGACGTGGAGGTCACGCGGCACCCGTCCCTGGTGGTCCTGCGCGGCCGCGTCGTCCACCGCTCCTGACCGATCGACCGGGATGGACCCGCGTCAGTGACCGCTGAGTGCCCAGCCGATCATGACGAGGTTGAGCGCGACGACCAGCGAGACGATCAGCCAGTTGAGGACCCGCTGGAACCGCCTGTCGACGTGGTCGCCCATCAGCGAGCGGTCGGCGGTGACCATCGCCAGTGGCGCGGCGGCCAGCGCCACCCCGAAGCTGAGCACGACCTGGCTCCAGATCAGCACCTGGGTGGGGGAGACCCCCGTCAGCAGCAGGAGCACGGCCGGTGCCACCGTGATGGCCCGGCGCAGCGTCGGGGAGACGTGCCAGACGTTGAGGTCCTTCAGGATCCGCGAGCCCGCGTGCGTCCCGACGATCGCCGAGCCCACACCGGACGCCAGCAGCCCGACGGCGAAGATCGCCGCGGCGGCAGGGCCGAGGCTGGAGGACAGGATCGCGTGCGCGGACTCGATCGTGTCCGCGCCGCTGCCGGTCAGGGCGACCGCGCCGAGCAGGAGCATCCCGATGTTCACCGAGCCCGACAGCACGAGCGCGAGCCCCACGTCCACCTTCTGCGCACGCAGCAGGGTCGGCAGCGGGCCGTCCAGGCGTCCCTTCGGGCGGTGCCGGTCGATGGCGAGCGCCGAGTGCAGGTAGATCGCGTGCGGCATCACGGTCGCGCCGAGCATCGCAGCGATCAGCGGCCAGGCGCCGCGATCGGGGACCGATGGCCACAGCCCGGCCAGCGTCTGCTCCCAGTCCGGTGGACGGAAGAACAGCGCGCCGAGGAAGCCGAGGGTGACGATGGCCAGCAGCGCGCCGATGCCGGCCTCGAACACGCGCTCGCCGTGGCTGCGCAGCACCCACAGCAGCAGGATCGCGACCACCCCGACGACGATGCTGCCCGCCCACAGCGGCAGGCCGAAGAGCAGGTACAGGCCGAGCGCGCCACCCACCACCTCGGCCAGGTCGGTGGCCAGCGCGATCACGAAGGCCTGCGCGCCGTAGGCGAGGCCGAACAGGCGGTGGTACCGGGTGCGCTGGAAGCGGTCGATCATGGCCTGTGGAAGCGTCTTCCCCGTGACCAGGCCGAACTTGGCCGACTGGTACTGGATCACCATCGCCATCAGGGACGCGGCGGCGAGCACCCAGACCAGCGTGTACCCGTAGGTCGCGCCCGCACTGACGTTGGCCGCGACGTTGCCGGGGTCCACGTAGGCGACGCTGGCGACGAAGGCGGGCCCGAGCAGGGCCAGCGTCCCCGCCACCCTCCCGCGACGGGGTGGGGTCGCTTCCGGCTCCACCATGATGGCCGCAGGCTACACGGACGTCCGCCCTGCTCCGGGCCCTGCGCGCTCGCATTGGCGCCACCGGGGGAGCCTCTGGCACAATGATCGCTGCATCTGTGCCCGTCGGTGCCCTCTCATCGCCGGTGGTCGCCGATCCACCCGAACCCGGTGGGCGTTGCCCCACAGCGAGCGCCGGCGTTCACCCGCCCGGGCCGGTGGCGTCACCGTCCCATCTTCCACAGGAGAAACCACACACGTGGCTGTCAAGATTCGTTTGAAGCGGCTCGGCAAGATCCGCTCCCCGCACTACCGCATCGTCGTGATGGACGCCCGCGCCAAGCGCGACGGCCGGGCCATCGAGGAGATCGGCCTGTACCACCCGAAGTCCGAGCCGTCGCTGATCAAGGTCGACTCCGAGCGCGCGCAGTACTGGCTCGGCGTGGGCGCCCAGCCGACGGAGGCCGTCGTCGCGCTGCTCAAGCGCACCGGTGACTGGCAGAAGTTCAGCGGCGACACCAGCCCGTCGGGCATCACGCCGCAGCCGGAGCCCAGGGACAAGGTCGCGCTGTTCAACGCCGCCCTGGCCGAGGCCGACAGCGAGCCCGCCACCGCGGCGATCTCGAAGTCGAAGAAGAAGGCTGACCAGGCCGACGCCGAGGCGGACGCTCCCGCCGAGGCCGAAGAGGCCTGAGCATGCTCGCCGACGCGCTCGAGCACCTGGTCCGTGGCCTGGTGCCCAACCCGGACGACGTCCGGGTGCGCGAGTCCGACCGGGGCCGGGTCCGCACCCTCGAGGTGCGCGTCCACCCCGAGGACATCGGCAAGGTGATCGGACGGCAGGGACGCACCGCCGGTGCGCTCCGCACGGTGATCGCCGCGCTCGCCGGTCGTGAGCAGGTCCGCGTCGACTTCGTCGACGTCGACCGCCGCCCGCGCCGTCGCTGACAGGCGGGACCGTCCCCGCCCGCCCCACGTGGCAGGGAGCGACGGTCCCCGTCCGCCGGCCACCGGCACCCAGGCAGTATCCGTCACGCCCCGTCCGCAGCAGCGGGCGGGGCGGACGCACATCACAGGAGGGCACGTGGACGACCGGGTGATCGTCGGCACGATCGGGCGCCCGCACGGGCTGCGCGGGCAGGTGACGCTGCGTCCTCGTACCGACAGCGTCGAGGAGAGGTTCGCCACGGGTGCGCGCGTCGAGGCGGGCGGGCGCACCCTCACCGTGACCTCCCACTCCTTCCAGCAGGGCCGGCTGGTCGTCGGCTTCGCCGGGGTGGCCGACCGGACCGCCGCCGAGGCCCTGCGCGGCCTGGACGTGTGGGCCCAGGGTGCCGTCGAGGCCGTTGCCGACGACGAGTTCCACGACACCGCGCTGATCGGACTGGCCGCCGTGGACCCCGCGGGGACGCGGCTGGGCGAGGTCATCGGCGTCGAGCACAACCCGGCCCACGACCTGCTGGTGGTCCGGACGCCGTCCGGCGACCGCCTCGTGCCGTTCGTGGCTGCGCTGGTGCCCGAGGTCGACCCGGCGGCGGGCCGGCTCGTGATCGCCCCGATCCCCGGACTCCTGGACGAGGCCCCCGATGCGGATTGACCTGGTCAGCATCTTCCCCGACTACTTCGCGCCGCTGCGGCTGTCGCTGGTCGGCAAGGCGGTGGACGCCGGCATCGTGAGCCTCGGCGTCCACGACCTGCGGGACTGGACGCACGACCGGCACCGCACGGTCGACGACACCCCCTACGGCGGCGGGGCCGGCATGGTGATGAAGCCCGAGCCGTGGGGCGAGGCGCTCGACGACCTGGTTCCCCCCGGTGTCACGGCCCCACTGCTGGTCGTGCCCACCCCGGCCGGCGTCCCGTTCTCCCAGCCCCTGGCCCACGACCTGGCCGGACGCGACTGGCTGCTGTTCGCCTGCGGACGCTACGAGGGCATCGACGCCCGCGTCGTCGAGCACGCGTCCAGCAGGATGGACGTCCTGGAGGTGAGCCTCGGCGACTACGTCCTGAACGGGGGAGAGGTCGCGGCCCTGGCCATCACCGAGGCGGTCGTGCGGCTGCTGCCCGGCGTCCTCGGCAACCCGGAGTCGCTGGTCGAGGAGTCGCACGGCACCGAACTGGACGGGCTGCTGGAGTACCCCGTCTACACCAAGCCCGCGTCCTGGCGGGGCCTCGACGTCCCGCCGGTACTGCTGTCCGGCCACCACGGGCAGGTCGCCCGCTGGCGTCTGGACGAGGCCCGCCGAAGGACCGCGGAGCGCCGTCCGGACCTCCTCGAGGGGTCGAATTAGGGCACGTCCGTATTGCCCAAATACGGAGAATTGGCGTCTCGTCCAGTCCCTGTCCAAATTCTGAGACCAACTCTGCCGGAAAGGCCGTCAGCGGCGGAAAAGGCCACCGATTCTCATTAGGGTGGAGCCGTGGCGACAACGACTCTTACCCCTCACCAGAGAGCGCTCAGGTCCACGGTGGCACTCAAGGCCATGATGGCCGTCACCGGTCTGCTCCTGATCGCGTTCCTGCTGGTGCACATGTACGGCAACCTCAAGATGTTCCTGGGAGCCGAGGAATACAACCATTACGCGGAGTGGCTCAAGGGCCTCAGCGAGGACGGAGGCATCCTCTTCCCGCTGATGCCGCCCGGCTGGTTCATCTGGGTCTTCCGCTTCGTGCTGCTGGCGGCCGTGGTGCTGCACATGTACTCCGCGGCGACCCTGTGGAAGCGGGCGCTGAAGGCGAACCCGTCCACCTACCAGGCCAAGCGGGACCTGGCCAGGACCTACTCCGCGCGGACCATGCGCTGGGGCGGCATCATCCTGGCCGTCGGCCTGGTCTTCCACCTGCTCCAGTTCACCGCCAAGCTGACCCTGGTCAACACGCCGGCGAACCTCGACCCGTACCAGACGGTGATCAGCGAGTTCCAGGTGTGGTGGCTGGTGCTCGGCTACGCGATCTGGGTGCTCGCGGTGTGCATGCACATCCGGCACGGCTTCTGGAGCGCCTTCGCCACGCTGGGGGCCAACACCAGCGCCAAGGCCCGCGCCGTCCTGAACGGCTGCGCCTGGGCCGTGGCCCTCATCCTCTACATCGGCTTCGTGATCATGCCGGTGTCCGTGCTCTTCGGATGGATTCACTGATGACGACGACGACCAAGCCCGCAGCGAGCGAGAAGCCGCTTCCCGGGGCCGACTACTTCATCCTCGGTGAGGAGATCCACGACACCAAGGCCCCCGACGGCCCGATCGAGCAGAAGTGGTCCACGCGCAAGTTCGAGGCCAAGCTGGTCAACCCGGCCAACCGGCGCAAGCTGAACGTGATCATCGTCGGCACCGGCCTGGCCGGTGGTGCGGCGGCGGCCAGCCTCGGTGAGGCCGGCTACAACGTCCTCAACTTCTGTTACCAGGACAGCCCCCGGCGCGCGCACTCGATCGCGGCCCAGGGCGGCATCAACGCAGCCAAGAACTACCGCAACGACAACGACTCGACGTTCCGGCTGTTCTACGACACCGTCAAGGGCGGCGACTACCGCGCCCGCGAGACCAACGTGTACCGGCTGGCCGAGGTCAGCGCGAACATCATCGACCAGTGCGTGGCGCAGGGCGTCCCGTTCGCCCGCGAGTACGGCGGCCTGCTCGACAACCGCTCCTTCGGCGGCGTCCAGGTGCAGCGCACCTTCTACGCGCGTGGCCAGACCGGCCAGCAGTTGCTGATCGGCGCCTACCAGGCGTTGGAGCGCCAGGTCGCGGCCGGGACGGTGAAGATGTACACCCGCCACGAGATGCTCGAGCTGATCGTGGTGGACGGGCGCGCCCGCGGCATCGTCACCAGGGACATGGTCACCGGTGCGATCGACAGCTGGTTCGCCGACGCGGTCGTGCTCGCCACCGGCGGCTACGGCAACGTGTTCTTCCTCTCCACGAACGCGATGGGCTGCAACGTGACCGCCGACTGGCGGGCCCACCGCAAGGGCGCCTACTTCGGCAACCCCTGCTACACGCAGATCCACCCGACCTGCATCCCCGTGCACGGCGAGACGCAGTCCAAGCTGACCCTGATGTCGGAGTCGCTCCGCAACGACGGCCGGATCTGGGTGCCGAAGAACGCCGAGGACTGCGGCAAGGACCCGCGCCAGATCCCGGAGTCGGACCGCGACTACTACCTGGAGCGGATCTACCCCGCGTTCGGCAACCTGGTGCCGCGTGACATCGCGTCCCGGCAGGCCAAGAACATGTGCGACGAGGGACGCGGCGTCGGCCCCGCGGTCAAGGAGTTCGACCACGACGGCAACGAGCGGATGGTTCGTCGCGGCGTCTACCTGGACTTCGCGGAGGCGATCGGACGCCTCGGCAAGGACGGCGTCGCCGCCCGCTACGGCAACCTCTTCGACATGTACGCGCAGATCACCGGCGAGGACCCGTACGAGACCCCGATGCGGATCTACCCGGCCGTGCACTACACGATGGGTGGCCTGTGGGTCGACTACGACCTGTCCAGCAACATCCCCGGCCTGTACGTGACCGGTGAGGCGAACTTCTCCGACCACGGCGCGAACCGCCTGGGTGCCTCGGCCCTCATGCAGGGCCTGGCCGACGGCTACTTCGTCCTGCCGAACACCATCAACGACTACCTGGCCGCGGCGCCGTTCGACAAGATCGACGCGACGCACCCCGCAGCCAGGGAGGCGCTGGACGCGGTGAAGGAGCGGATCGAGGCGCTGCTCGCCGTCAAGGGCACCCGCACCGTGGACTCCTTCCACAAGGAGCTCGGCCACATCATGTGGGAGTACTGCGGGATGGAGCGCACCGAGGCGGGCCTGAAGACCGCGATCGGCAAGATCGACGAGCTGCGCGAGGAGTTCTGGAAGGACGTCAAGGTCACCGGCGTCAACGAGGACTTCAACCAGACCCTCGAGCGGGCCGGGCGCGTCCTGGACTTCTTCGAGCTGGGCCGGCTGATGTGCGTGGACGCCCTGCACCGGCGTGAGTCGTGCGGCGGCCACTTCCGGGCCGAGAGCCAGACCGAGGACGGCGAGGCCCTGCGCCACGACGACGAGTTCTGCTACGTCGCGGCCTGGGAGTTCGCCGGCACCGGGGAGAAGCCGGTGCTGCACAAGGAACCCCTCGAGTACAAGTTCATCGAGCTGAAGCAACGGAGTTACAAGTGAACGTCACCCTGCGCGTCTGGCGCCAAGCGAACGCCTCTGCCCAGGGGCAGATGGTCACCTACCAGGTGCAGGACGTCTCCCCGGACATGTCCTTCCTGGAGATGCTCGACCTCCTCAACGAGGACCTGACGGTCAAGGGCGAGGAGCCGGTGGCCTTCGACCACGACTGCCGTGAGGGTATCTGCGGCATGTGCGGCGTCGTGATCAACGGCACCGCCCACGGTCGCGGCAGCTCCCCGGTGCCGACCACCACCTGCCAGCTCCACATGCGGTCGTTCGAGGACGGCGCCGTGATCGACGTCGAGCCGTGGCGGGCCGGTCCCTTCCCCGTGATCAAGGACCTGGTCGTCGACCGGGCGGCGTTCGACCGGATCATCCAGGCCGGCGGCTTCGTGTCGGTGAACACCGGCTCGGCGCCCGACGCCCACGCCAACGCGGTCGGCAAGCTGAAGGCCGACCGTGCCTTCGACGCGGCCACCTGCATCGGCTGTGGCGCCTGCGTGGCGGCCTGCCCGAACTCCTCGGGCATGCTGTTCACCGCGGCGAAGATCACCCATCTGGCGATGCTCCCGCAGGGCCAGCCCGAGCGTCACCTCCGGATCAAGAAGATGATCGGGCAGCACGACGCTGAGGGCTTCGGCGGCTGCACGAACATCGGCGAGTGCGCGGAGGTCTGCCCCAAGCAGATCCCGTTCGACACGATCAGCCAGCTCAACCGCGACCTGATCGCCTCGCTGTTCAAGCGGGACGGCAAGTAGCAGCACCGAGACGGGCCCCGGAGTTGTCGCTCCGGGGCCCGTCTCGCGTCAGCCCGACCAGACGCTCCCGAAACGCGTCCGCGCTCCCGAAATTCCGGGAGCGTCTGCGAATTTCGGGAGCGTTTGGGTGGGACGGTGGCAGGATCGTCGCCGCAGGGCGAGGGAAGGGGTGGACGGTGCCGTACGAGCGGCTCGACGCGGACGCGGTGCTGGCGACGGCACAGCGACTCCAGGCCCGGATCGGCGCCCGGTTCCCCGGACGCAACCTGACCAGGGTCGCAGCCCAGCTCGTCGCCGTCGCCTCGGACGTCGAGAAGGCGGCCGCGCGTACCGTCCCGATTCGTGTCCTGAGGGTGGCCGGGCTGGTCGCGATCGCCGCGCTGGTGGTGCTCACCGCCGTCTCGGTGGTCGCGTCCGTCGCGGAGCTGGCCACCAGCGGCGGCACGACGCTGACCTGGCTGTCCGCGGCGGAGACCATCGTGAACGACATCGTCTACGTCGGCATCGCCGTGGTGTTCGTGTGGCTGCTGCCCGCCCACCTGGAGCGGCGGCGCATCCTCGGCGAGCTGCACCGGCTGCGTTCGCTGGCCCACGTGATCGACATGCACCAGCTCACCAAGGACCCCGAGCGGTTCGCCTCGGCCTTCCGGCCCACGGCCCAGACTGTCGAGGTGGGGCTGAGCCCGATCGACATGGCCAGCTACCTCGACTACTGCTCGGAGCTGCTCGCGCTGGTGGCCAAGACCGCCGCGGTCTATGCAGAGCGGACCACCGATCCGGCCGTGCTGGCGACGATCTCCGACATCGAGAACCTCACCAGCGGCATGGCCCGCAAGATCTGGCAGAAGCTGGGCCTCCTGCCGCGCGTGAGCAGGGACGTGGGACTGGAGCCAGCCGACTGACCGCGATTACCGCGGCCGGGCCCGGCTGTGGCAGACTTGTCGATCGTTGTGCCGCGTCCGCTCCTGCCACAGGGGGAAGGCGACCGCGGAATCCTGATGACGTACGAGACGAAGTGTCCTGTGGCACTGGCGAGGAACCGAAGATGAACCAGCTGGTTGAGCAGATCGGCAAGGACGCCCTGCGCGACGACGTGCCCGACTTCCGTCCCGGTGACCAGGTGAAGGTTCACGTCCGGGTCATCGAGGGCAACCGCTCCCGGATCCAGGTCTTCGCCGGCGCCGTGATCGCCCGCACCGGTTCGGGGATCGCCGAGGCGTTCACCGTCCGCAAGGTCAGCTTCGGCACCGGCGTGGAGCGCACCTTCCCGCTGCACAGCCCGATCATCGAGAAGATCGAGGTCGAGCGTTTCGGCGACGTGCGACGCGCCAAGCTGTACTACCTCCGCGGTCTTCGCGGCAAGGCTGCCAAGATCAAGGAGAAGCGCGACCGCTGAGGCGCTGGGCGTCCGAGCGGCACGCCGGTGCAGGCGTCGAGGGCGTCCGGGAGAGGATGGCGGTGAGTTCATCCGACGAGAGTGGCGGTCGCCACGGTGCGTGGTGGGCAGCGGCTGGCTGGCTGCGTGAGATCGCCATCGTCGTGATCGGGGCGCTGATCGCGTCCACCCTGCTGCGGCTGTTCGTCGCCCAGATGTTCGTGATCCCGTCGGGGTCGATGGAGAACACCCTGCTGATCCGTGACCGGGTCGCCGTCCAGAAGATCGTCGGCTATCAGCGCGGCGACATCATCGTGTTCCGCGACACCCTCGGCTGGCTCGCGCCGGCCAAGGTCAGCGACGACCCGCTGCAACGTGCGCTGGTGTTCGTCGGGCTCGCGCCGGACGAGAGTTCGAACCACCTGATCAAGCGTGTCATCGGTGTGGCCGGTGACCACGTCACCTGCTGCGACGCCCGCGGCAGGGTGACGGTGAACGGCACCGCCCTGAACGAGCAGGACTACCTCTACACCGATCCGTCGACCGGCAAGCAGGTGGAGCCGTCGTCGGTGTCCTTCGACGTGGTGGTGCCCGCGGGGACCGTGTTCGTGATGGGCGACCATCGCAACGATTCGGCCGACTCCCGCTGCCACCTCAACGACGACACCAACGGGGGCCCGGAGGGCGAGAAGGCGTTCATCCCCGTGGAGAACATCGTGGGCACGGCTGTGGCCGTGGTGTATCCGTTCGACCGGATCCACGCGATCAGCAGGCCGAGGACCTTCGAGGGCGTCCCGGCAGGGGGGACGCCGCCGTCGGAGCCCGTGCTGACCGGCAACAAGGTCGTCTGCTGAGGCGGTTGCGGTGGCGGTCGTGGTGCGCCGGGACGCCGGCATCTACGCGTACGAGGCATCGCTGCGCCGGGGCGGCTTCGAGCTGATCGCCGGTGCGGACGAGGCCGGTCGCGGCGCCTGCGCGGGTCCCCTGGTGGCGGGCGCGGTGATCCTGCGTCCGGGCCGGCGGGGGGAGATCCGGGGGCTGGCGGACTCCAAGCTGCTCACGGCGGCGGCCCGCGAACGGGTCTACGCCGAGATCGTCGAGAAGGCCCTGGCCTGGGCTGTGGTGAGCGTCGAGGCCGACGAGTGTGACCGGCTCGGGATGCACCACGCCGACCTCGCGGGGCTGCGGCGGGCCCTGGTGCGGCTGCAGCCGGCGGCCGACTTCGCGCTCACCGACGGCTTCAGCGTCGACGGCCTCGGCACGCCCAGCCTGGCGATCTGGAAGGGCGACCGGGTGGCCGCGTGCGTCGCGGCCGCGTCCGTGGTGGCGAAGGTGACCAGGGACCGGATCATGGCGGGTTGGCACGAGGAACTGCCTGACTACGCTTTCGACATCCACAAGGGATATTGCACGCCGCTGCACCAGGAGCGGCTGGAGGAGCACGGGCCGAGCAGCATCCACCGGATGTGCTTCGACAACGTCCGGCGAACGGTTAAGGTGAAGGCGATATGAGCGCGGAGGACCTCGAGCAGTACGAGTCGGAACTCGAACTGCAGTTGTACAAGGAGTACAAGGACGTCGTCGGCATCTTCACGTACGCGGTGGAGACCGAGCGGCGCTTCTACCTGTGCAACGCGGTCGACCTGAAGGTCCGCACCGAGGGCGGCGACGTCTACTACGAGGTGTCCATGGGCGACGCCTGGGTGTGGGACATGTACCGTCCTGCCCGCTTCGTGAAGAGCGCCAAGGTGCTCACCTTCCGCGACGTCTCGATCGAGGAGATCGCCCACAGCGAGCTGAAGGTCCCCGACAACCTCTGACCGGCACGCCGGGGACGGTTCCTGCCGTGCCGGCGCCGTGTCTGGACCATCGAGAGCCACCCTTCAGGGTCGACAGCCACCCTCCACGTCGAGAGCCGGCGTCCGGACAAGGGCCCTCGGCGCGAACGGTGGTCCTCGGTGACGAACAGAGGCCCTCAACGGGTGGCCACTCCGTGCCGAGCGCCGTCGCGGCGGCGTCGCCGGGACCGGGTTATCCACAGGCCGGAATTTCATCCACAGGCCGGAAAATCGGGTGAGCGCTGCGAGCGCCGGCTGCCGAAGATGACCACCGGGAGGTGGTCTCAGTGGAGAGGGCCGAGGTCTGGCATGCCGGGGAGGAACTGGCGGTCGCACACCTGGAACGGCTCGGGTGGCGGATCCTGGAGCGGAACTGGCGCTGCCCGGCGGGAGAGCTCGACATCGTCGCGCTCCAGCCGGGCCGCGAGCCGGTGGTGGTCTTCTGCGAGGTGAAGTGCCGAACGGGGCTGGGCTTCGGGCCACCCCTGGAGGCGATCACCGCCCACAAGGTCGCCAAGCTCAGGGAGGTCGCGTTGCACTGGCTGCGGGCCCAACCCACTGCGGTGGGCCGGATCCGGTTCGACGGGGTCGGTGTGCTGCTCACCAGGGACGCGCCACCCGTCATCACCCACGTCCCGGGGATCGGGCGATGAACCAGGCGAGGGCGTGGTCGGTGGCGCTCCTCGGCATCGACGGGGCGATGGTCGAGGTCGAGGCGGCGATCAGCAGCGGGCTTCCCCGCACGACGATGGTCGGGCTTCCGGACACGGCGCTCTACGAGGCGCGGGACCGGTGCCGCGCAGCGATGGCCGCGGCGGGGTTCGGGTGGCCGTCCGACCCCGTCACCATCAACCTGTCTCCTGCGACTCTGCCCAAGGCGGGCTCCCACTACGACCTGGCGATTGCTGCGGCAGTGGCGGCCGCCGGTCGCAAGTTCGACCCGGCGTCGCTGGAGGGGACGGTCCTGTTCGGCGAGCTGGGGCTGGACGGACGCGTCCGCGCGATCCGGGGGCTCCTGCCCGCCATTCTGGCCGCCATCGGCAGGGGCTTCGGTCGGGTCGTCGTCCCGGCGGCCCAGATGCGTGAGGCGGCTCTCGTCGACGGCGTCTCGGTCGCGGGTGCTGCCGACCTCTCCGACCTGTTCGACGTGCTGACCGGGGGGCCCGGAGCACTGGTGCCGGCTCCCGTGGTGGCCGAGGCCGATCCTCGTCCGCCTCTCGACCTCGCCGACGTCGCCGGCCAGGTGGAGGCGAAGTGGGCGCTGGAGGTGGCGGCGGCGGGTCGCCACCACCTGTACCTGCACGGGCCGCCCGGCGTCGGCAAGACGCTGCTGGCCGAGCGGCTGCCGGGGCTGCTGCCGGACCTCGAGGTCGCCGAGGCGCTGGAGGTGTCGGCCGTGCACTCGCTGGCCGGGGTGAACCTGGACGGCGGCCTGGTCCGACGGCCGCCGTACGCCGACCCGCACCACTCGGCGTCGATGGCGAGCCTGGTCGGCGGCGGGGCGCGGATCGCCATGCCCGGCGCCGTCTCCCGGGCCCATCTCGGCGTCCTCTTCCTGGATGAGGCCCCGGAATTCAGCCCGCGGGTGATGGAGGCGCTGCGGGTGCCGCTGGAGTCCGGACGGATCGTGCTCGCCCGCGCGGCGGCGACGGCGACCTACCCGGCCCGTTTCCAGCTCGTCCTCGCCGCCAACCCGTGTCCGTGCGGCATGGCCGGAACGCCGGGCGGCAACTGCCGCTGCCCACCGATGGCCGTGCGCCGTTACGCGGCGCGGGTGTCCGGGCCGATCCTGGACCGGATCGACATCTCCCAGGAGCTCCGTCCGGTGCGGGCAGCATTCCTCGACAGCCGCTACGCGCCGGGCGAGAGCACCGCGGTCGTGGCGGCCCGGGTACTCGCGGCGAGGGACCGCCAGCGGCACCGGTTGGAGGGCACGGGGTGGCGTACGAACGGCGAGGTACCCGGTCCGGCGCTGCGGAAGCGGTTGCCCCTGCCCGAAGGGTCGGAGCTGCTTGACGTCGCGGTCGCCAGGGGGCGCCTCTCCTCCCGCGGCGTCGACCGTGTGCTGCGGCTGGCGTGGAGCGTCGCCGACCTGGCCGACGCCGATCGGCCCACCCGCGAGCACCTGCACACCGCGCTCGCGATGCGAAGAGGGGGAACCGGAATGGAGGCGGCGTGATGGACGAGAGAACGGCGCGGATGTGCCTGGCCGCCGTGGTGGAGCCCGGCCACCCTGCCACCGCCGACGCGGTGGCCGACTACGGCGCGGAGGAGGTGTGGGCAGCGCTCCTGGCCTCCGGCGATGAGCGGCCACTCGCTGCCAGGGCGCGGCGGGTCTCCCCGGCGGGGCTGGTGGCACGGACGCGCGCGGACGGGCTGCGGTTCGTCGTGCCCGGTGACCCGGAATGGCCGGCCGGGCTCGCCGACCTGGTCGGCTGTGAACCGGTGAACCAGCTCTCCGGCCCACCCTTGGGCCTGTGGCTGGCGGGGCGCGGGGAGCTGGCGGGCCTCGCCGCGACGTCGGTGGCGATCGTCGGCTCGCGGGCGTCCACGGCCTACGGCGACCTCGTGGCCGCCGACCTCGGTGCCGAGCTCTCGGAGGCGGGCCGGAGCATCGTGTCGGGCGGTGCTTACGGGATCGACGCCGCCGCGCACCGGGGATGCCTGGCCGGACGCAGCGCGACCGTCTGCGTGCTCGCCGGGGGGCTCGACGCGCCGTACCCCGGCGGGTACCGGCCGTTGTTCGAACGGATCGCGGAGAACGGTGTCCTGGTCAGCGAGCTGGCGCCCGGAGAGCGGCCCAGCCGGGTCCGGTTCCTTGCCAGGAACCGACTGATCGCCGCACTCGCCCCCGGCACGGTGCTCGTGGAAGCCGCGGCGAGGTCGGGAGCCCGCAACACCGTGACCTGGGCCAACGTGCTGGGCCGGGTGGTGATGGCGGTGCCGGGACCGGTGACCAGTGCCACCTCGGTGACGCCGCACCGCCTGGTCAGGGAGGCGGAGGCGGTCCTGGTCACCGGCTCGGCCGACGTCCTCGAGCTGCTCTCGCCCCTCGGCCGCCGCGCGGCGCCGCCGTCGAGCGAGCGGCGGGCGACGGACGAGTTGTCGACCGAGGAGCTGAGGGTCTTCGAGGCGGTCCCGGGACGCGGCGCACTTCCGGCCGGGGAGCTCGCCCTGCGGGCGGCCCTCACCGTGCCGCGGTGCCTCGCCGTGCTCGACCTCCTCGCCGAGCGGGGCTTCCTCGTGCAGGACGAGGTGGGGGAGTGGAAGCTGCCGCCGAGGGTCGGTCAGCGTGCCCGGCAGGCCTCGAGCAGCCGCAGCCACACCTCGCTCGCCGTGGGGTAGGAAGGGACGGCGTGCCACAACTGCCCCGCGGTCAGGCGACCCACGATCGCGACCGTGGCCGCATGGACGAGCTCGGCCACCTCCTGGCCGGCGAAGGTGGCACCGAGCAGCCGGTCGGTGCCGGCCTCGAACACGAGTTTGGCCTGGCCGGACGCGTCGTCCCTGAGCAGGCCGAAGCCTGCGGCGCTGGTCAGCGGCACCTGCACGCACTGCGTCGCGATGCCGCGGGCCACGGCATCGGCCTCGGTGAGCCCGACCGACGCCACCTGCGGATCGGTGAACACCACCTGCGGCACCGGGACCCCTGCGGGTGCGTCTGGGACGGGCCGGCCTTCCGCGCGCGCGGCGATCTCCTCGCCCACCAGGCGGGCGCGGTACTTGCCCCAGTGCGTGAGGGGCGCCTCTCCGCCGGCGTCACCGACGGCGTAGAGCCAGTCGGGGCGCGCGGACGGATCGCTGAACTCGGCCGCGGTCAGGCCGACGGACTCCAGGCCGATGTCCGCCGTCGCGGGCGTCCGGCCGGTAGCGACGAGGACCTCGGCGAACTCCTGGACGCGCCCGTCCACCTCCAGGCGCACCGGGCCGCCGTGGACGCGTCCCAACCCGGTGTCGGCGCCGTCGAGACGGGCCGCGGAATCGACCTGCGCGCCCAGCCGGACGTCCACCCCGAGCCGGCCGAGCCCTTCCGCGACCAGCTCCGAGGCGAACGGCTCGCAGCGACCCAGCACGCGCGGGCCGCGCACGAGCAGGGTCACCGACGCGCCGAGTGCGGCCAGCCAGGCGCAGGCCTCGACGGCGACCACCCCGCCGCCGACCACCGCGATCGAGTCCGGCACCTCCACGATGCCGGTCGCGTCCCTCGAGGTCCACGGGTGGAGATCCGCGAACAGCCGGGGGACGACCGGCCTGCTTCCCGTCGCGACCACCACGGCGTGCCGGGCGACGACGTCCCTGGCGCTGTCGGCTCCGTCGATGAACACCCTCCGCTCGCCGGTGATCCGGCCGGTGCCCCGGGCCACGTCGATGCCGGCGCCACGGGCCCACTGCGCCTGTCCGGAGTCGTCGTAGCCGGCGACCCAGCTGTCCCTGCGGGCGAGCAGGGCGGGCACGTCGAGCTCCAGCCGGTCCGGGAGGCCCTGGAGGTGCTCGGCCGCCGCCCGCACCTCCAGGGGGCGCAGCAGCGCCTTGCTCGGCATGCACGCGTAGTACGAGCACTCCCCGCCGACCAGTTCCCGCTCGACCAGCAGCGCCGATCGCGCCGACCCGCGGATCGCGTAGTCCGCCACGTTCTCCCCGGCCGGTCCCGCACCGAGCACCACCACGTCGAAGATCTCAGCCGCCATGGCTCCCAGTGTCGTACAGGTCACGATTCGGCAACAGTCGCGCCACAGGGGCCACACAGCGCAACGTCCCGCCCTCTTCGCGGCGTGGGACGGGCATGAGGAACATGCGTGCACTGGCCGCAGCGGCCATCGTCCCCACACTCGTCCTGCTCGCCGGCTGCTCCGGCTCCAGCTCAGGCGCCGCCGCGTCGCTCCCCGAGGACGTGAGGGCCGCGGACGGATCGGTCGCCGAGGACGCCGGCGGTGCCCCCGCGGACGTCCCCGCCGGCGAGCCGAACACGACCCTGACGCCGCAGCTGGCGAGAACGGCCCGGATCAGCCTGACCGTCACCGATGTCGAGGCCGCGGCCACCCGGCTGCGGGAACTCGCCGCGTCCATGGGTGGTCAGGTCACCTCCGAGAACCTGGTCAGCCGCGACGACAGCGACCCCGACCGTGAGCCCACCTCCACGATGGTGCTGCAGGTTCCCGCGGACCACCTCGACGCCACCCTCGACGAGGTGGCCAGGGTCGGGACCCTCACGAACCGGGTGATCTCCTCCGAGGACGTCAGCACGGAGGTCGCCGACGTGGACGCGCGGCTGAAGACGCTGGACGCCTCCATCGACCGGTTGCGCGAGCTGTCGAAGCGGGCCGGCACGATCCGGGAGCTCACCGAACTCGAGAGCGAACTGACCAGCCGGATCGCCGAGCGCGACTCCCTGGCCGCCCAGCAGCGCGTCCTGTCCGGACGGGTCGCGCAGTCGCCCATCACGATCACCCTCCGCACGCCCGCCCCCGCGAGCTCGCTGGAGACCACCGGCTTCCTCGGCGGCCTGCTCGCCGGCTGGAACGCACTCCTGGCCAGCAGCAGGATGCTGATGACCGCCGTCGGCGCCGTCCTCCCGTTCCTCGTTGTCGCAGGCGTGGTGGCCGTCCCGGTCCTGGTGATCCGCCGTCGACGCCGCAGGGGCCCAGCTGCCCCGTCCGCACCTGAGGATGCATCTCGGACGCCAGAGTCGGAGGAGTAGGCGCACCCCGGAGCCCAAAGTCCCCCGTCGGGGGGACAGACAGGGCACGCGCGACGTCCCTAGCATTGGGGGCAGCAGGGGGGAGCAGTCGCTAACTGTTGCGAGGCCGCAAGGCTGAGAGCGACTGACCTGAGGATTACCTGATCGCAGCACCTGAGTGGAGCGGATGACCGAACCGGTCGTCCGCTCCGCTGCTTCTCGGGCACCCACGCCCGACTTGCTAAGAGAAGCTAGCGGCGCTAAGAATAATCAGTATGAGCCTCAGCCCACGCGAGCGCGAGATCCTCGCGCTCCTGCGTGCGCAGCCCATGCTCGACGCGGCGGGGCTGGCCCGCAACCTCGGCACCACCAAGGGCGCCGTCGCTGTCGCGCTGTCCTCGCTCACCCAGAAGGGCGAGATCGTGGGGCGTGGCTACGTCCTGCGCGACGAGCCGTGGGCCGTGGTTGTGGGCGGCGCCGCGTGGGACGTGAAGGCCCGCAGCGCCGCGACGACCCGCCTGCACACCTCGAACCCCGCCACGGTCACGCGCACTCCGGGCGGCGTCGGACGCAACATCGCCGAAGGCATCGCCCGCTTGGACGGCCGCGTCCACCTCGTCTCCGCGGTCGGCGCGGACGCCGCGGGCGGTGAACTGCTCGCGCGCACCGCCGAGGCCGGCGTCTACGTCGACAAGGTGGTGTCCAGTGCCGCCCACGCCACAGCCAGCTACCTCGCCGCACTGGACGCCGACGGCGAGCTGGTGGTCGGTCTGTCCGACTTCGCCGCCACGGACGCGATGGGCGTCGACGCGCTGGCGGGCGCCCAGGAGCTGATCGGCCACGCGGCCGTCGTCGTCGTGGACGCCAACATCCCTGCCGAGGTGGCCGACTGGGTGCTCGGCGTCGCCGCGTCGCGCGGCGTCCGCGTCGTGCTGGAGCCGGTGAGCGTGGCCAAGGCGACCAGGATCGCCCCGCTCCTGCGCGCGGACCGCCCGGTGTTCGCCGTGACCCCGAACGTCGACGAACTCGCCGCGCTGTCCGGACGCGACGTGCCCGACGAGGACGCAGCGATCAGCGCCGCCGCCCAGACCCTGCACGAGCGCGGGGTGACCCACGTGTGGGTGAGCCGGGGGAGCGCGGGCAGCCTGCTCATCAGCGACGGCGTCGCCGTCCCGATCGGTGCCGTCGAGGCCGAGGTGGCCGACGTCACCGGCGCGGGTGACGCGATGACGGCGGGCTTCGTCCGCGCCCTGCTCGCCGGCGAGGACCCCGTGGCCGCGGCCCGCCAGGGGCACCTGGCCGCCGCGCTGACCGTGGCCAGCGGCCACACCGTCCGACCAGACCTGGGTGTCGCGTTCCGTGCGGCGCTCGCTGACAGTGAGAGAGCACACCGATGACCGAACCCCACCCGATGCTCGCCGTGACCGAAGAGGTGCGGGACGCGCTCGCGTCCGGGCGCCCGGTCGTCGCCCTCGAGTCGACGATCATCAGCCACGGCATGCCCTACCCGAAGAACGTGCAGACCGCGCGTGAGGTCGAGCAGATCATCCGCGAGGGCGGCGCCGTGCCGGCGACCGTCGCCATCCTGCACGGAGTACCGCGGATCGGCCTCGACGACGCCGAACTCGATCTCCTCGGCTCCGACGAGCACGTGCGCAAGGTGAGCATCCGCGACCTGCCCTGGGTGGTGGCGCGTGGGGAGCACGGCGCCACGACGGTGGCCTCCACCATGCGGCTGGCCGCGCTCGCGGGAATCCGGGTGTTCGTCACCGGGGGACTCGGCGGCGTGCACCGCGGCGCGGAGAACTCGATGGACGTCTCGGCCGACCTCACCGAGCTCAGCCTCACCGACGTCGCCGTGGTCAGCGCGGGCGTGAAGTCGCTGCTCGACATCGGCCGCACCCTGGAGGTTCTGGAGACGCTCGGCGTGCCGGTCATCTCGGTCGGGTCGGACGACTTCCCGTCGTTCTACTCCCGCTCGAGCGGCTTCCGCTCCCCGCTGCGGCTGGACGCGGCCACCGAGGTCGCGGCCACGATGCGGGCGAAGTGGGACCTCGGGATCGCCGGCGGCCTCGTCGTCGCGAACCCGATCCCCGTGGAGGACGAGATCCCCGAGGCCAAGATCGGTCGGCTGATCGACGCCGCGGTCGCGGAGGCCGGGGAGCGGGGCATCACCGGTGCGGCGATCACCCCCTTCCTGCTCGGACGCATCGTCGAGCTGTCGGACGGGGACTCGCTGCGCGCGAACATCGCCCTCGTCAAGAACAACGCGCGCCTCGGCGCCGCGGTCGCGGTCGCCTACGCCGCGCTCTGACGGCCTGGGGCGTCGTCGCTGCGGTCGCTGCCGCTGACGCGGAGATCCCGGGTCAAGCCCGGGATGACGGGGCCGAGTGGGTGGTTTGTCATCCCGGCGAAGGCCGGGATCTCGTCCGCGACGGACCGCGGTCGCCTACGCCGCGCTCTGACGGCCGGGGGCGTCGTCGATGCGGTCGCTGCCGCTGACGCACAGATCCCGGGTCAAGCCCGGGATGACAGGAGTGCGGGTGTCGCCCGCGTCGGCCGGGATTCCGGGTCGAGCCCGGGATGACGGGGCCGAGTGGGTGGTTTGTCATCCCGGCGAAGGCCGGGATCTCGTCCGCGGCGAACCGCCGGCGACGCAGGGATTCCGGGTCGAGCTCGGGATGCCGAAGAGTGCGGGTGTCGTCCGCCAGCGGGCTCAGCCGCCGCCGGTGGTGTCGGGGAAGGCCTTGGCGAGGGCGTCCGGCAGCGTCGACCCGAGCGTGATGCTGCTGCCGTTCACCGCGACCACGCCCACCAGCTCGGTGATCGCGTTGTTCTGGGCGGTCAGGAAGACCGGCTGCAGGTAGACCGTGCTGCCCCGGATCGGGAGCACCAGCATCGAGCCGAACGTGACGGTGCTCCCGGGCTGGTTCCACAGGGTCAGCTGCTGGGCGATGTCGGGGTCCTGGTTGATCCGGGCGCTGACCTGCGCCGCGCCGAGGATCACCCTGCTCTTGGGGAGCGTGTAGACGGTCTTCGCCCCGTAGCTGCCCGGCTCGGAGGACGCAGTCAGCCAACCGACGAGGTCGTCGCGGTTCGGCAGGACGTAGGGCTGGACGAGGTCGAGCCCCGTCCCCGTGCCCGCGGTGTCGAGCAGCACGTACTGCGGGCTGAGCGTGTTGCCGGAGGCGTCGCTGGGGATCCGCCAGGTGTCCTCCTGGTTGTAGAACACCGTCGGGTCGCTGACGTGGTACTTCGCGAACACCTGGGTCTGGGCGGTGAACAGCTTCATCGGGACGCGCAGGTGCGCGGCCAGCGACGCGGGGATCGTGTCATGGCTGATCACTCCGGGGAAGATCCGCTCCCAGGCGTCGCGGACAGGATCGGCGCCGACGGCGTAGAAGTGCATCTGGCCCGTCTCCGCGTCGACCGTGACCTTCACCGAGCTGCGCACGTAGTTCGTGCCGTTCGGGAACGGCGAGCTGTTCGGCAACGTCTGGGAGTAGGGGAAGTGGTCGCTGGTGGTGTAGGCGTCGACGATCCAGGTGATCCTGCCGTCCACGATCGCCGCATACGGCGTGTCGTAGGTCAGCCACGGCGCGATCTTCTGCGCGCGGGCCACCACACCGCGGTTGAGCAGGATCCTGCTGTCGTCGTGGACGTAGCCGGAGACCAGCAGGTCGATGGAGCGCAGGCGCAGCGCCCAGGCGAGCCGGTTCAGCGGCCCGCCCACGGTCACACCGTCACCGCCGGCGTAGCGGTTCCTCACGTTCTTCGTGCCACTGGGGTAGTCGAACTCGTCCATCCCCGTGTTCACCACGACCCAGTCGGACTGGTCGGGACCGTAGTACACCCGCGGCTGGGTGATCGTCAGCGACGAGGCGTCCCTCACCGTCGGGCTGACCGTGGCCGGCACGTCCCCGACCAGGAACTGGGGGAACCCCTCCTTGCTGGTCTGGCTGGCCGAGCTGATCGCCAGGCCGTAGCCGTGCGTGTAGACGAGGCGGCGGTTCACGAAGCTGCTGCCCGCCGACGGCAGATTCGACGGTGAGATCTCGCGGGCCGACACCAGCACCTGTTCGAGCTTCCCGTCGATCCGGTAGCGGTCGGTGCTGATCTTCGACAGCCGGTAGTACGGACGGATCGTCTGGAGCTGGTTGAACGCCTGCGCGACCGTCGAGGACGACCACACCGCCGCCGTCGACAGCTCGTCCCGCACCTGCGCGGTGTCGGTGGACGGGACGGTGTCGGCGCCTTCGTGGGTCTGCGAGGCGACCTGGTCGAGCTGGTAGGCGACCCGGGTCATCGCCACGTTGCGGGCCAGGTACGGCAGCTCGAGGGTGGCCTCGTTGGGACGCGTCCAGAACCGCTGGACGCCCGCGGGGACCAGCGTCGAGGTGAGCAGCGCCATCACGACCAGCCCGACGAAGGACCACACCGCCGGCGCGAAGTTGCGTTGCCCCGAGGTGATCGCCAGCACGACGGCGATCACCAGGCACACCCCGACCATCGCGACCAGCCCGGGCAGCTGGACGGTGACGTCGGTGAAGGACGCACCGACGAACGCGGTCTGTGTGGTGGAGTAGCTCAGCTGCCACACCTTGAGGACGAAGCTGGCGGCGGCCACGACCATCAACGCGGCGAGCAGCCGCCAGAAGATGCGCCGGACCCGCCACCAGTCGGCGTGGATGCGTCCGGTGTAGTCGAGCCGGCTGGAGATGAACACGATCGTGACGTGGACGGCCATCGCGAGCAGGATGAGCTGGAAGCCCCAGCCGACCAGGAGTTCGAGGGCGGGCAGGGTGAACACGAAGAAACCCACGTCGAGGCCGAACTGCGGGTCGGTGATCCCGAACGGGGACTGCGCCCACGCGAGCCGGAACACCATCCAGTTGTTCGACATGGTGACGCCCATGGCCGCGGCGACGGCGAACGCCGCGACCGCCGTGACCGCGCGGAAGCGTCCCTTCGCCCCGACGGCGGCCCACGCGCTCCGGCTGGCCAGCAGGAGCGCGACGAAGTTGAGGGCCGTGGAGGTGCCCCACACCGCCCAGATGGAGGCGTAGCGGGTCCAGAACACGGAGTCCTCACCGACGCTGGCGTACCACTCGTGGTCGGTCCAGGTCAGCAGCCAGGCGTAGCCGACCACGACCACGGCGACGAGGCCGACGAGGATCCCGAAGATCGGGCCGAAGCGGCGCAGCGACCGGCGCACGCGGGCCGTCCGGCCGGACTTGCCCGCGGAGTCCTTCGCCTCGTCCGGGGTGCCGGAGGAGGCCGCGGCGGCAGGGCTAGTCATTGGTGAGCTCGCAATCGATGGCCACGATCCCGGTGCCGACGAAGTCGTCGTGCTCGATGCTGAACCGGCGGTTGCGGGAGTGCCGGACGAAGAACGCGGACGTGTTGTCCCACAGCTCACCGCTCAACTGGTAGCCGCCGCCGAGCAGCGGAGGGCTGACCAGGCGTGCGCGCAGCCGGTGTTGGCCCGGGGACGTGTCCAGTGCCATCAGGGGGCTCTGCCGGTCGGACGCGAACACCTCCACGTTCTCGCTGTTGTGGATCGTGTAGGTGAAGGTGAGCTGGGGGATCGGGCGCTTGACGGTGTACAGGAGTTCCACGAAGACGTCCTCGCCGTGCAGGAACGTCGACGTCGTCGCCCCGTCCGCGTTGGTGAGCCGGGTGCGGCGGACCTCGAGGACGTCCGACTTCTCCAGCAGGGCGTCCTCCGCCGCGTCCTTGCGGACCCCCGACCGCATCGAGGCGCGTTCCTTGCGCAGGAACTCCTCGTAGGCCTGGGCGACCGGCCCGACCTCCCCGTCCTCGACGAGCTTGCCGCGGTTGATCCAGATCGCGCGGGTGCAGAACGCCTTCACGGTGCCGAGCGCGTGGCTGACGAAGAGGATCGTGCAGCCGCGCTCCCGGATCTGGCCCATCCGCTCGATGCACTTGAGCTTGAAGATCTCGTCGCCCACGCTCAGTGCCTCGTCCACGATCAGGATGTCCGGCTCGACGCTGGCCGAGACCGCGAACCCGAGTCGGGACTTCATGCCGGAGGAGTAGGTGCGGACGGGCTGGTTGATGTGCTCGCCGATGTCGGCGAAGTCGATGATCTCCTGCCGGCGGGCGTCCGCCTCCTCCCGGGGGATGCCCATCGCCAGGGCGCGCAGATAGATGTTCTCCACGCCGGTGAGCTGGGCGTCGAACCCGCTGGTCAGCTCCAGCATCGCGGAGATGCGTCCGTTCACCCGCACCGAGCCGCTGGTCGGGGTGGTGACCCCCGCGATGATCTTCGACAGCGTGGACTTCCCCGAACCGTTGCGGCCGAGGATCCCCACGATGTCGCCGCGTTCGAAGGTGGCGCTGACCTTGTTGAGGGCGACGAACCGGCCGCCGCTGGGAGCCTTCCGGAACGGGGCGATCGCGCGCGCCAGCGAACTGGAGTAGGTCCGGTAGACCTTGGTGAGGTCCTTCACCTCGACGGCGGGGCCGTCCGTCCTGGCCTCGTCGAACACCACGTCGGCGTGCGGGCTGGTCATCTGCGTCACCTCTACAGGACGTCGGCGAACTCGGGGGCCAGACGGGTGAAGACGAAGCTGCTCAGCAGCGTCAGCACAGCCATCAGGCCCCAGAAGTAGGCGGTGTAGGGAAGGGAGGACGTGACCCAGTTGTGCAGGACGAGGGAGTCCCGGTAGCCCTGGATCACGTAGGCGAGGGGGTTCGCGAGGATGATGTAGCGGAACGGCAGGCCGATCTTGGTGGCCGACCACAGCACGGGGGTCACCCAGAACAGCAGCTGCAGGCCGGACTTGATCAGGTGCCCGATGTCGGCGCTGATCGCGATCACCGCGGAGAACAGGGTCGAGACCACGAGGCTGAGGACGAGCCCGCACAGCATGTAGTAGGGCAGCTGGAACGCCGTGAACGTCAGGCCGTAGCCGCTGACCAGCAGGAGGATGATGTTCAGGCAGATCATCACCAGGTGCACGAGGAAGTGCGAGAGCACCTCCGAGACCGGCAGGGTGGCGACGGGGTAGCTCATCTTTGTGACGAACTGGGAGTTCCGGCGGATCGAGTCGCCGGCCTCACGCAGGCACTCCGACATGAAGAACCAGGCGAGGTTCCCCGGGATCAGCCAGAGGATGTACGGGGCGCCGACCGCGCTGCTCGCGCTGCCGCGCAGTCCGATCGACACCGCGAACCAGTAGGCGGTGATGTAGATGGCCGGCCGCAGCACCGCCCAGGTCACGCCCAGGGCCGAGCCGCTGTACCGCTTGGTGAGCGCGACCTGGGCCATGCCGTAGGTGCGCTGCCAGTTCTGGAAATTGATGAGGGCCAGTTCCCTGGTGGCGCGGATCGACTCGCCGAACATGTGACACTCCCGTGCTGCCGTGTAGGGGAACCAGCAACAGACAGCGGGATTGGACTGTACCCCTGTGCTGCGCGCGATCGGGAATCGGCGCTGCGGCGTGTCAACGTCCGAACAGTGCCTCGCGGCCGGGTGGGGTCATCATCGGGCCCAGCTGGACGGGTGCGGGCAGCCCCTGCGGGACACCGGGGAAGAGCAGGACGCCGCCCTCGGGGACGAGGTGCAGCGACGGCGTGCGACGGGTGCGGAGGGTGGATGCAGTGGTGGCCATGATGGAGAGTCCTCGGGTGGTGCCGCCGGCGCGACAGGGCGCGCAGGCAGCGAGTGGGTTGGGTTGGACGTCAGTGCGACATTCGACAACAACAACCCCGGAGCATGGCGACAGCGACGACGCGCGCCTGGTCCGGACTCATGGCGCACAGCCTAGGGCCGTCCGGGCCCGGCCGTGGAGCGGGGGTCTCGCATGCTGGGAAGGCCGACGGGAGCGCGAGGACCGACAGCGACCGCCGCCGGCCCGCAGTTCCCGTGCGGTCAGTGCCGGCCGCCCGACGGGGCGGCCAGGGCGGGCAGGCGAGAGTCGGCCGCGATCCGGAGGAGGGTTCCGACGACCGCACCGACGATCGCGAGGACAGCGGTCGCCGACCCGGCGGACCCGGTGAGCAGCGCTCCGAGCAGCACGGCGGTGAACGGCTGCCGCATCGCCGCGCCGGTCGCCGCGGCGATGGCCACGGCGGCGAGCGCCGCGACAGCCGAACCGGGCACCAGCAGGGCGGCCGCCCCCGCCACCAGTGCGCCGATCGAGATCGCGGGGAACAGGGGGCCACCACGGAAACCACCGCCGAGGCAGGCGATGTAGGCGACGAGCTTGGCCAGGAGGATTACGACGGCCGCACCCGCCGACCCGAGGGCGAGGTAGCTGGTCATCGACGCCTGACCTGCGAACAGCACCAGGTCGGGTGCCGCGCCGGTCAGGGCCGTGGCGGCGAGGGCTGCCAGACCGACGGCAGCCCCGGCGGCCAGGAGCGAGGGGATCGGGAAGCGTCGGGCGGTACGGTCGATCCGGACGGCGGCGAGACGAGCCACCAGGGCGAGCCCTCCGACCACGATGGCGAGGGGTACCGCGGTGGCCAGGTCGACGAGGGTCACGTCGGGATAGGCGCTGAGCCCGGGCAGCCTCAGCCCGACCTCGCCGAGGCCCGACCACTGCGCGACGCCGACCTGGAGGAGGTAGCCGCTGCCCAGCCCGGCCAGCGACGGCAGCAGGACGGCCGGACGGGTGACCTGCGTCCCGGCGGTCAGCCCGAGTTCGAGCAGGAGCACCATGGTCACCAGCGGGCTCCCCATCACGGCGCCGATGGCCGCCATCGCGCCGACCACCATCATGACCTGGCGCGCCGGGTCTCCGGGGCGTCGGACCAGGCCGGCACCGACAGCGGTGCCGAGGGCGACCAAGGGCGCCTCCGGACCCAACACGGCGCCGAAAGCGAGGCCGGCGAGGGCGGCGAGCAGCACGGAAGCGAGTTGGGCGGGCAGGATGTCGAGCGCCAGGCCGTCCAGCGGCGAGTGCCCGCCGTGCCCGGGTAACCGAACCGCAGCCCACGTGAGCAGGCCACCCAGGACGGGGAGTCCGAGGACGAGCCACCACGGCGCCTCGCCGAGACCGAGCGCCGCGGGCAGCTCGTGCCACAGGACGTGGGTGAGGGCGTGCTCCACCCAGACGAAGGCGGCGGCGCCGGCTCCTGCTGCCAGACCCACCACCGCGCCGAGTACGGACAGCCGGACGATCGCCCCCGCTCTCGCCGGGTGGGGATCCTGACCAGCCATCGCTTCCTTTCGCCTCTGGGTGCAAGCTACTGGACGGGGGCGCCGGACGACAGGTCTGGACCGGCGGTGGTCCGGGTCGGGTGCGTGGGGCGTCGCGATGCCATTCCGGCAACCTGCGACGGAGGATGGGACCGCCTCCCCGCCGTCCACCAGCAGGACGTCCGCGTCGCGCACCCACGGTCTGGGTCGGGGTGAGCGCCGGCAGCATGGTGATGACGCCACGGATCGGCGAGGAGTTCGTCGGCTGGGACCCGTCGCGCGGCGACGAGGTCCTCGGGCTGGTCGACTTCTCGATCTTCCCCCACCTGGACTACCCCGACTGGCCCGACAACAGCCTCGCGAGCGCGCGCCAGTGGGCGACCCACATCCCCGGGCCGGCATACGCGCTGGACGACCAGTCGGCCATCAGCGTGGTCGACGGCACGGTCACGGTCGTTTCCGAGGGACACTGGGAGCAGTTCCACAGCTGAGCCGCCGACTTCCGTCGGGCCTCACTCGGCGGCGCCACCTGCTACGGCCTGGGCACCTCGATCGTCGTCGGCGCACCCGCGTTGCCCGCCGCGTCCAGGCCGTAGATGCAGTAGGTGGCGGGGAGGTCGGACGACTCGAGCGTCAGCGGCACGATGAAGAAGTCCTGGTACGCGCTGGTGTCGGAGCAGTCGACGGTTCCCTTCGCCCCCCAGGTGAAGCGGACCGTGGTGATCTCGGGCGGGATCAGGTGCGGGCGGACGATGACCGTGCCGCCGCCGACGTCCTCGACGTCGGCGTTGGCGGCGAAGAGGGGCGGGGTGCGGTCGACGTCGAACTGCACCGAGGCCGCGCCGGCGTAATCGGTGCCGGCCACCGCGCAGAGGACGTAGCGTCCCTCCTCCTCGGGGAGGTCGACCGGCACGCTGACGCCGACCTGTTCCCAGTCCTCACCGGCCTTCGGGAGGGCCGCGGACGCCGCGCCGGTGTAGGTCGCGGACTGCTGGCAGGCGGTCCCGTCACCGAGCGGGGCGAGGGCGGTGCGGACCGTTCCGGCCGCGCGACCGACCAGGCTCGCGGCCGGCAGGCCGCCTGCCGAGTTCGGCTGGTCGCCCCCGCGGAAGGAGCCTCCGCCGGACTCCGCCCACACGCTCGACGTCGGCAGTGGGCAACCCGCGCCGAGGGCGAACACGCCTGTAGCGTCGAAGCACTTCCCGATGCCGGCCACGCTCTGCGCGTAGCTGGTGTGTTCGACCATCGTCGCGCCGTCGGCCGTGACCTCGCACGGGTGGTTGATCGCGCAGGCGCCCCCGTTGGCCGCGGTCGAGCCGCCCGTCGTCGTGTTGATCATGGCGACGATCGCGGTCGGGGCCCCGTCCGCGCCGACGGTGAACAGCGGCGACCCGGACGAACCCTGGATGATCCCGGGGCAGTCGTTCGACCACGCGCCGAACCACAGCCACAGCGACTCGATCAACGTGTGCTGCGCGCCGAGCGTGCAGTCGCCGCGGCGTAGCACCCACTGGTCGTGGTCGAGGTCCTGCACGGGGACGCCGACGTTCACCACGGCGGCCCCCTCGGCGGGCTCGGCGTCGATGATCCGGACCGGCTTGATGCCGAGGTCCTCGAGCGCGCCGAGGGTGGGCTCCAGCCGGACGATCGCGGCGTCGGTGTGCCGCATCGTGGAGTACTCGAGGCCGACGACGTCGACGCTCACCGTCGCGTCCTGGTTGCCCTGCGCGGCGAGGAACTCGGCCGTCCCGAACCAGTCGATGCCCAGCGTGGTCGCCTGCGGGGAGCGGCCGACGTCGCCGACGCAGTGGCCGTTCGTGAGCACGTAGGCCGGCCCCGTCCGCACCCCGGTGTCGATCAGCGTGCCCGTGCAGTTGGAGCCGGCGTTGAGCGAGGCGACCCCGCTGAACGCCGCCAGCTGGGAGAGCGGCAGGGGGTCGGCCGCGGTGACGGGTGTCGGGGTGGTCACGGACGCTGTCGTCGGGCCGGGCGCAGGGCTGCCCGTGCAGCCGGCTACGAGGAGCAGGAGTGCCAGGCAGCCTGCCGCGGCGCGGACGGGGCGAGGAGTAGCCACGGCGGTGGGCTCAGCGGCCGATGCCGGAGGCGATGATGCCGGTGACCACCACGGAGGTGATCGTCACGGTGGAGAAGCCCGCGACCACCATCTTGGGCAGAATCGAGCCCTCGATCGCCGCGACCTCCTCCGGGGTCTCGCCCGCGCCCTTGGCCGCCTCCTGGGAGAGGATCATCGTGCCCGGGAACCCGTACAGGGAGGTCAACCCGATGGCGATCGACATGGGCACCGAGTAGCCGAGCAGTTTGCCCACGCCTGCCGAGAAGAGCGCGATCCCGATCAGGCCGAACACGAACACCAGCAGCAGCGGCCAGGCCAGCGCGAGCAGGTCGGCGGGACGCAGCGTGGCCAGCGGGCCGAACACCATGATCAGGATGGCCAGCATCATCAGTCCGTACGCGTCGATTCCGGACAGCACGGACGGCTTGAACACGCCGGTCGCCCGCAGCGTGATGCCAAGGATGAGCGCCACCACGAAGGTGTTCAGCGTGCCCTGGGTGAGGTTGTTCACGCCGATGCTGACCAGCACGACGATGCCCACGCAGAACAGCGTCCCCGGGGTGGTGCGCAGGAAGTCGGGGAGGATGCCCTGGGACGCCTGGCCGGCTTCCTCGACGACCGGCGCCTCCAGGCGACCGGCCCGGTACTCGTCCTTCAGCCGCGCGGCCTCCGAGCGCAGGATGATCGAGGTCAACGGGAACCCGATCAGGCCCTGCAGCGCCGCGATCAGGACGGGGAACGCCGCCACGGTGGTGAGTCCGTGGCCCAGCGCCGCTTCCTGGACCATCAGTACGGAGATGGTCCCGCCGGACAGGGCGCCGATGCCGGAGATCATGAAGTCGCGCCCGGTGGCGAGCAGCTGACCGTAGTCGTCAATCCTCGGCATCCCGGTGCCGAAGATCAGCGTGGCGACGACCAGCAGCACGCCGATCCCCACCACCGTCGCGATGCCGATCAGGAGGGTCTTCCACTGCTTCTTGAAGTCGTCGAGGCTGATCACGGTGCCGAGGTGGACGATGATGAAGCCGACCACGACGCCGGCCAGGCCGAGCAGCGAGGACGCGGTGAGCAGGTCCGGCGGGAACAGGCCGGTCATGAACCCGATCAGGAAGATGATCGAGGCCACGAACAGGCTGGAGAGCAGCGACGCCGTCTTCTTCGCCACCCAGTCGCTGATCGTCCAGACCAGCATGACGACCACGAACGCCAGCACCGGATTCATCGTTTCCCCCTTGTGAGTGCTTTGACTTGCTAGAACGGCCAGACCACCGGCACCCAGAACACCGCGACCGCGAGGAACAGCAGGAGCAGCGGCAGGCCGAGCTTCCAGTAGTCGGTGAACCGGTAGCCGCCCGGCTCCATCACCATCGTGTTGGCAGCGGTCGCGACCGGGGTGAGGAAGGACGCGGCGCCGGCGACGGTGAGCGCCATCATGAACGGCAGCACGGAGGTGTGCAGGTCTGCGGCGAGCACGGTGGCGATGGGGGCCATGATCAGCACCGTCGCCGTGTTCGAGATCAGCTGTCCGAGCACCATCGTCAGCACGCACATCGCGGCCAGGGCCAGCGTGGGCGAGGAAGCGCCGATGACGTCCAGCAGCCCCTTCGCGATCAGGTCCGCCGTCCCGGTGCTGATGAAGGCCGTCGAGAGCGGGATCATGCCGCCGACGAGGACCACCGTCGTCCAGGACACCGACCGGTAGGTCTGGGTGGGGGTCAGGACGCCGGAGAGGACGACGGCCGCGGCCGCGAGCAGGCCCGCGACGGCCGGCGGGACGACCCCGGTCGCCAGCAGCACGACCATCGCGGCGAGGATGCCCATCGCGCGCTTGGCGCCGACGCCGAGCGGGACCGCCCTGCGCAGGGTGGCCGGGTCGTCCACGACCAGCACCTCGGGGCCGGCGGTGTGCTCCTGGAGGTGCTCCCACGTCCCGCGCAGCAGGAGGGTGTCGCCAGCCTGGAGGCGCGCGTCTGGGCCGGTCAGGTCCTCGCCAGCTCGCTGCAGGCCGAGGACGACGAGGTCGCCGCTGGGCGTGGTCATGCCGGGGAAGAGGTGCAGGCCGATGAGTTCGGAGCGGGGGGCGACGACGACCTCGGTGAAGCCCTTGCGGACGCCGACGAGTTCGGTCCCCTCAGGGAGCGCGTACTGCGCGCGGAGCGTGAGGGCGTGGTTGCTCACGTCCGCGGGGATCGCGGTCGGGGCGCGGTCGGGCAGCAGCCGGCGTCCGAACAGGGCGATGATCGCGATCGTGCCGACCACGAGCGGCACCCCGACCAGCCCGAACTCGAAGAAGGTGAACGGGCGCGCGCCGGCGTCCGCTGCAGCCTCGCTGACGATGATGTTCACCGGGGTGCCGGTGAGGGCGAGCATCGAGCCGGCGTGGGCCGAGAACGCCAGCGGCATCAGCAGTTGGCTGGGCGTGAGCCCGACCCGGATCGCGACGACGACCACGACCGGGATCAGGGCGGCGACCGCGCCGTTCACGCTGATCAGTGCGGTGAGGAACGCGACCAGCAGGCAGATCACGACGAGCAGGGGGGTGCGCTTCGTGCCGCCACGGCTGACCACCTGCTGGCCGGCCCACGCCGTCACTCCCGTGGCGTCCAGCGCCTCGGACACGATGAACAGGGCAGCGATGAACAGCACGGTCGGGTCGCCGAACCCTGCCAGCGCCTGGTTCAGGGTGAGGACGCCGGTCGCCCACAGCGCCAGGGCGACGCCGAGCGCGACGATGCCCATCGGCATGCGGTTCGACATGAACGCGACGACGGCCAGCACGAGGATCGTCAGGACAATCGCCACGGGACTCACGGCTGCACCTTAGCCGCAGACAGGGCCGGATTCGGGGGATTGGCGACGGTGGTTCCAACGCGCGAACGGCGTGGTTCGTTGTGGAGTCAGAGTGCCCGTCGCGGGGCTAGTGTCTGGGTTGTTCCGCCACGACGAAGGAGTACCGATGGCCAGTAGCCCACACAAGCTCGTTCCCTCCGATTTCACCCCCGTCCCTTCACTCGGACACAGCTGCGACGTGAGCGTCGTCGACGCCTTCGCCACGGACCTCGACGCGGTCGCGGTGCTGGTGCCGGCGGGCAGCGACCCGACCGCGGTCGTCGGACTCGGGGCGGACGCACTGGCCGCGGCGGGCTTCGACGCCTCGCCGGGCAGCAGCCTGGTCGTGGCCAGGGACGGCCACCCGATCGTCCTGGTCGGGCTGGGGGATGTCGACGGCTTCGACGCCGACCGGCTGAGGGACGCTGCCGCCGCGGCAGCCAGGGCGACGGCGAAGAAGGGCGGCCGGATCGGGATCGAGGTGCCCGATCTCGGCGTCGAGCCGCGCGTCGCCGGCCAGGTGCTCGCCGAGGGCGCCCTGTTGGCGCGCTACCGCTACTCGATCCTGAAGGCGGAGCCCAAGGAGGTGCCGCTGGAGCTGCTGCAGCTCAAGGTGGCGGGCGCGGACGCGTCCGAGCTGGCTGCCGGTGTCGCCGTCGCGCGGGTCACCGTCCGCGCAGCGGCGATCGCGCGCGACCTGGCGAACACCCCGCCCGGGCACCTCACCGCCACCGACATCGCCGACGTGGCGGCGGAGCTCGGCGCGGAATTCGGCTTCGAGGTGGAGTCCTACGGCAAGGCCCAGCTGATCGAGATGGGCTGCGGCGGCATCCTGGGGGTGAACGCGGGCAGCGAGGAGGAGCCACGACTGGTCGTGCTCACCTACACGCCGGGCGGTGACCCGTCCGGGCACCTCGGCCTGGTCGGCAAGGGGATCATGTACGACTCGGGCGGCATCAGCCTGAAGCCGTCCGACCCGATGCACCTGCTGATGAAGATGGACATGGGTGGTGCCGCGGCCGTCCTCGGCGCGTTCACCGCACTGCGTGACCTCGGCACGACCGCTGCGGTGTCCGGCTGGCTGTGCTGCACGGACAACATGCCGTCCGGCTCGGCCTACAAGCTGGGCGACGTCCTGACCGCGCGCAACGGCACGACCGTCGAGATCAAGAACACCGACGCCGAGGGCCGGATCGCGATGATGGACGGCCTCTCGCTCGCGGTGGAGGCGGGCGTGGACGCGATCATCGACATCGCGACGCTCACCGGCGCGGCCCTGATGGCTCTCGGCAAGTCGCGGGCTGCCGTGCTCGGCAACGACCAGGGCATGGTCGACCTGGTGCGCGACGCCGCGGCGGCCACCGACGAGCCGGTGTGGCAGTTGCCGCTGGAGCGCAAGTACCGCAAGCAGCTCGACTCCGACATCGCCGACCTCTCCAACCTCGGCGGGCCGCACGCGGGGGCCACGACCGCCGCGTTGTTCCTGGACGAGTTCGTGGCGGGCACGCC
This sequence comes from Propionicimonas sp., assembly GCF_049840635.1. Classification (GTDB taxonomy): domain Bacteria; phylum Actinomycetota; class Actinomycetes; order Propionibacteriales; family Propionibacteriaceae; genus Propionicimonas. Next base: position 47,245 of record NZ_JASGKL010000005.1, on the reverse strand, counting down.
GTGGGCGCACCTCGACATCGCCGGGACGATGTCGACCGACGCCGACGACGCGTGGCGCTCTGCGGGGGCGACCGGTTTCGGCGCCCGGCTGCTGGCGAGGCTGGCCGCGGACTTCAGCGCCTGAGCGGAGGCCATCCTGCGGCTTGAGTGTGGGTTCGTGCACCGTGTTCGGTGGACGAACTCACACGGTCGCCCTCCGACCCTCACGTCCGGACCGGCACGCGGCGGGAACGGTGGCTCTCGGCGACGAACGCTGGCCCTCGAAGTCCGCGGATGGCTGGTGATCAGGCGTCGGCGCCGTCGTCCGCACGGCACCCCGACACGACGATGGCCCTGACCATTTCACCTGGTCAGGGCCGCCTTCGCTGGTGTCCGAGAGAGGACTTGAACCTCCACGCCCGATAAAGGGCACTAGCACCTCAAGCTAGCGCGTCTACCTATTCCGCCACCCGGACAGGGTGTGCCCGGGGATCGCCCGGACAGCCAGAGCACTATAGCCAATCGGCACGCCCGTTGGCGAAACGGCGCCTCGGTCCGGCGCGGACGGGTGGCAGGATGGCGGCATGGACGCCCCTCCCCGTGCCGCTGACGAGGTCGTCGGCCTGTGCCGTGACCTGATCCGCTTCGACACGTCCAATTTCGGCCCGTCCGGGTCGAAGGGGGAGCGGGAGGCCGCCGAGTACGTCGCCGCCCGGCTGGACGAGGTCGGCATCGCCAGCACCCTGCTCGAGTCCGAGGCGCGGCGCACCTCGCTGGTCGCCGAGTGGGCGCCCGTCGGTTGTGACACCTCCCTGCCTCCACTGATGATCCACGGCCACACCGACGTGGTGCCCGCGATGGCGTCGGACTGGCAGTTGGACCCGTTCGCCGGGGAGGTGATCGACGACTACGTCTGGGGACGCGGCGCCGTCGACATGAAGGATTTCGACGCCATCGTCCTGGCCGTCGTCCGCGAACGGCAGCGGACCGGACGCCCACCGCGCCGTCCGATCCGGCTCGTGTTCACCGCGGACGAGGAGGCCGGCGGCCCGCGCGGCTCCGGCTGGCTGGCCGAGCACCACCCCGACCTGCTCGCCGACTGCTCGGAGGCGATCGGGGAGGTCGGCGGTTTCTCTCTCACCGTCAACGAGCAGCGCCTGTACCTCATCCAGACCGCCGAGAAGGGCCTGGCCTGGCTGAACCTGATCGCCGACGGCACCGCCGGCCACGGCTCGATGCGCAACGACGACAATGCGATCACCCACCTCGCCGAGGCGGTCAGCAGGGTCGGCAGCTACCGGTGGCCGCCACGGATCCGTCCCGCCCAGCAGCAGTTCCTGGACGCGATCGAGACCGCCCTCGGCGTCCGCATCAGCACCGACGACGCCGAGCAGACCCTCGCCCGGCTCGGCTCGATCGCCCGGATGGTCGGTGCCACCATGTCCCACACCGCCAACCCGACCATGCTCGGCGGCGGCTACAAGGTGAACGTCATCCCCGGCCAGGCGACCGCCGGCATCGACGGACGGTTCATCCCCGGCCACGAGCAGGAGTTCTACGACACGATCACAGAGCTCATCGGCGAGAAGGTGCGCTACGAGGTCGTCACCGGCGACGTGGCCGTCGAGACCACCTTCGACGGCGACCTCGCGGCCGCCATGACCGCCAGCCTCCAGGCCGCCGACCCCGGCTCGCTGGCCGTGCCGTTCATGATGAGCGCAGGCACCGACGCCAAGGCATGGTCGAAGCTCGGCATCCGCTGCTTCGGTTTCGCGCCGCTGCGGCTGCCTCCCGAACTCGACTTCGTCGCGCTGTTCCACGGCGTGGACGAGCGCGTGCCGGTCGAGTCGCTCCAGTTCGGTTGTCGCGTCCTCGACGACTTCCTCGACCGGGCATGACTGTCCCGTCCCGGGCCACGTCGTTCGGCGCCGGCGTCGCCGCCTACGAGCAGGGCCGCCCCGAGTACGTCGACGAGCACGTCGCCTGGCTGCTCGACGGCGTGCGGGGACGCGTGCTCGACCTCGCGGCCGGCTCCGGCAAGCTGACCAGGGCCGTCACGCGGCTCGGCTTCGACATCGTCGCTGTGGACCCGGACGCGCAGATGCTCGCCCGCAACACCGGCGTCGAGACCCACTTGGGCACCGCGGAGGACATCCCGCTCCCGGACGCGAGCGTGGCCGCGGTGACCGTGGGCCAGGCGTGGCACTGGTTCGACCCCGCGCCCGCCGGGCCCGAGATCGCGCGCGTGCTGGTTCCCGGGGGCCGGCTCGGGCTGATCTGGAACACCAGGGACGTCACCCACCCCTTCGTCGCGGAACTGTCCACCATCATGGGCGCGTCCCCCGCGGAGCTGATGGTGGACGGCCAGGACGTCCCGCCCGCGCCGGGCTTCGGGCCGTTCGAGCGGGCGCGCTGGGATCGCGTCCGCTGGATGACCGGGGACGACCTCGTCGCCATGGTCGCCTCCCGCAGCCACTACCTCGTGGCGGACGCCGCCACCCAGGCGCAGATCGTCGCCGGCGTCCGCGACCTGCTGGCCCGGCACCCCCACACCGCCGGCCGCGACCGCTTCGAGTACCCGCTGCACACGACCGCGTACCGCGCGGACGCGCTGGCGGGCGGCTGACCGGCGGAGGGAAGGCGGGATCCCGGGTCGAACCCGGGATGACGGGGTGGTGGGGCGGGCGGACGCGCTAGCGGGCGGCTGATCGTCGGGCGCGGGAGGGCGAGATCCCGGGTCAAGCCCGGGATGACAGCTAGTTGGGCGGGATGACGGAGGCCTGCGGGCCTCAGCCCAGCGCGGCCAGGTGCTCGCGGGCGTGGCGGTGGCCGAGGAGTTCGTAGCCGACCACGACGATCGCGGGGGCGATCGCGACGATCATGACGCAGACCCCGAAGGGGGCGCCGGACGCGGCCAGGCCGAGGGCTACCACCAGCGTCACCACCACGCCGGCGAACAGGGCCAGGTGCAGCAGGTCGAGTTGCCGCACGAGCACCGCGTAGAGGACGAACAGCACAACCATGAACACCATCACCGGCATCGCCACGGCCTGGACGGCACCGAACGTCCCGACCTCCGCCGTGCCCTCGACGACGTACGCGGCGACGTCGAGGCCCGCGCCCATCGCGGCGACCGAGGCGAACAGCGGCAGGTGGCCGTAGCCGAACAGGAACGCCGCCCCTGGCCGCCGGTGCAGGATCTGCGCGAACGGCACGTTGAAGTAGACCCACCACACCCCGAAGGTGAGCACGGTGCCCGCGGCCACCAGCACGATCGCGTCCGGTGTCCAGCCGTACTCTGCGATCACCGGCTGGACGGCCGAGATCGTGCCCAGCACGCCCTCGCCGAGGGCGATGATCGTCAGCAGCCCGTACCGCTCGGCGATGTGGTGCGGGTGCCACGGCGTCCGCCCGGCCCTCCGCTCGGCGAGGAACGGGCCACCCAGTTCGACCACGTACAGCACGCACGCGCACGCCAGCGTGACCGGCAGGGACGCGTGCGAGACCGCCAGGGCCACCCAGCCGACCTGCGCGATCGCCGTGTAGGCGATGTACGCCTTCGCCGTCCTGCGGTACCGCGGTGACTGGACGGCGACGCGGGTCCACTGCACCACCAGCGCCAGCCGCATCACCACGTAGCCCGCGACCACCACCCGGTTCTCCAGGCCGTGGCCCTCATCCAGCGACTCGAACACGTCCGACAGGCCCAGCGCGAGGACGAGCACGCCGACCATCTGCACCATCGTGGTCAGCCGGTAGAACCAGTCGTCGGTGTCGAAGGCGGACGCGAACCAGCTGAAGTTGATCCAGGCCCAGATGATCGCGAACATCACGAACCCGAACGCGAGCAGCGCCACCCCGACGTGCCCCTCGGCCAGGACGTGGGCGAACTGGCCGGCCGCGATCCCGATCGCCGCGACGAACGCCAGGTCGAGCAGCAGCTCCAGCGACGTCGCAACGCGGTGGTGCTCGCCGGGTTCGCGCCCGGTCATCGGCCGCATCGGGTGGTTCAGCTGCGGAGTGGCCTCGGTCACGGTTCCCCTTCCCGGTTGGTGGCGACAGCATGCCCGACGCCGTCAGGGACGCCATCCGTCCCGACCCACGGTCAGACCGGACGCTCTCCCTGCGCCGCCCGCGCGACATAGGTCTCGATCCGTCGCGCCCTCGTCTCGGGACGCTTCGCGAGCGCGATCTGGCTGAGCACCATCTTCCGCACCCCGGCGGGGTAGGCGTCCCACGTGGCCCTGGCCACGGGATCGGCGTCCAGCGCCACGGCCAGCTCTTCGGGCTCCTCGAGGGCCTCGACCGAGTCGAACACCGTCCACAGGCCGTTGGCCTTCGCCTTCTCGATCTCGGCCAGGCCGGCGGGCTGCAGGCGTCCCTCGCGCTCCAGGTCGGCGACCCTGGCCTTGTTGGACGCCGACCACGGGCTGCCCGGACGCCGGTGGGTCATCCACAGCATCGAGCGGGTCTCGTCGAAGGGCCGCGACTGCCCGTCGATCCAGCCCCAGCACAGGGCCTCGCGGATCAACGCGTCATAGGTGAGGTGGACGCGTCCCGAGTTCGGCTTGCTGATCACCACCCAGACGCCACCGTCTCGTTCGTGTTGCCCGGCCAGCCAGTCGTGCCAGTCCGCAAGGCTCGACGGCTCGAACCGTTCGGCGTCCGCCATTCCCATGTCCGCTCCTCCCGGCGTCCTGTCGTCGTTCCGTCAGGGCGTGATGGTGGGTTCGTACCCCTCCCGGCCCGCGTTCGGACCACCGGAGACGTCGTCGAGGGCGGAGACGATCTCCGCGGGCAGCTCCAGCTCCTCGCAGGCGAGGTAGGGCTCGAGCTGCGCGACCGTCCGCGCACCCAGCAGGGGGGCGGTCACGCCCGGCGCGTCGCGCACCCACAGCAGCGCCACCTGCGCCGGGGTCAGGTCGAGCCCGTCGGCGGCCGTCGCGACCGCGTCCACCACCGCGCGCGAGCGGGGTTCGAGGTACGGCTCGACGAACCACGAGAAGTGCTCGGACGCGCCCCTCGACCCGCGTGGACGGCCCGTCCGGTACTTGCCGGTGAGGACGCCGCGTCCCAGCGGCGACCACGGGAACAGGCCCATCCCGAACGCCCGCACGGCGGGGAAGACCTCCACCTCGGCCCGCCGCGCGAGCAGCGAGTACTCGACCTGCGCGGACGTGATCGGCGTGCGGCCGGGGAACGCGGCCTGCCAGGTCGCGGCCTGCGCGGTCTGCCAGCCGACGAAGTTGCAGACCCCCGCGTAGCGGACGTCGCCGGCGGCCACGGCGGTGTCGATCGCGGCCAGCGACTCCTCCAGCGGCGCCTGGCCCCAGGCGTGCAGCTGCCACAGGTCGACGTACTCGGTGCCCAGCCGGCGCAACGAGCTGCGCAGGTCCGACAGCAGCGCGGCGCGCGAGGTGTCCACCACGCGCGCCCCGTCCCTGATCCCGAAGCCCGCCTTGGTCGCGATCACCAGGTCGTCGCGGTCGACGTCGCCGGCGCGCACCAGCCGCGCGAGCATCCGCTCGGCGTCACCGGCGGCGTAGGCGGCCGCGGTGTCGACCAGCGAACCGCCCGCGGCCACGAACGCCCGCAGCAGCGGCCGCGCGTCCTCGAGCCGGGTCTCCCTGCCCCAGGTGAGCGTGCCGAGCCCGAGGCGGGACACCGCCAGCCCGCTGCTCCCCACCGACCTGCGCTGCATCGTGCGACCCTACGGCTGCAGGACGCCGCCGACCAGCAGGCCCGCCACGAGGGCGGCCAGGGCCAGCCGGTACCAGACGAAGATCGAGAAGCTGTGCTTGCTGACGTAGCGGAGCAGCCAGTGGATCACGGCCAGGCCGATGCCGAAGGCGAGCACGGTCGCGAGGATGGTCGGGCCCCAGGCGAGGGTCGGGTCGTCGGGGATGTCCTTCAGCTTGAACACGCCGGAGATGAACACCGCGGGGATGGCCAGGAGGAACGCGTACCGGGTGGCGGCCTCCCTCTTGTAGCCGAGGAACAGCCCGCCCGCGATCGTCGCACCCGAGCGGGACACCCCGGGGATCAGGGCGAGCGCCTGCGCGAAGCCGAGGGCGATCCCGTCCCACCAGGTCAGCTGGGTGAGCTCGTAGCGGTTCCGGGCGACCCGGTCGGCGACCCACAGGACGATGCCGAAGCCGGCCAGCATGGCGACCGTGATCCACAGGTTTCGCAGCTGGGTGTCGATGGCGTCCTCGAAGAGCAGGCCGAGGACGCCGATCGGGATCGAGCCGATGATCACCAGCCAGCCCATCCGGGCGTCCGGGTCGTCGCGGGGGACGCGGCCCACGAGCGACTGCGCCCAGCGGCCGATGATCCGTCCGATGTCCTTCGCGAAGTACAGGATGACGGCGGTCTCGGTGCCGAGCTGGGTGACGGCGGTGAACGCCGCGCCCGGATCGTGGCCGCCGAAGAAGAGCTGCCCGACGATCGACTGGTGGGCGCTGGAGGAGATCGGGAGGAACTCGGTGAGTCCCTGGACGATGCCCAGCACGATCGCTTCCAACCAACCCATGTCGTGGGTCCCCTTTCGGCTCGCAGGACACCTTAGCCGGGCGGCCGGTCGGTCCCGTCGTGCGGTCGACACCGCCGGGTAGGCTGCGGCCCATGCGTGCCTGGATGAGTGTCGACGTGCCTGCGCTGCCCGGTGCGGGGCGGGGCAGGGTATGGGTGCACGACACCGTGAGCGGCCGCCTCCAGCCGGCTGGCCCGGAGGCCGGCGAGGCCCGGCTGTACGCCTGCGGGATCACGCCGTACGACGCCACCCACCTCGGCCACGCCGCCACCTACGTGGCCGTCGACCTGCTGCACAGGGCGTGGCTGGACGCGGGACTGGGCGTCCGCTACGCCCAGAACGTCACCGACGTCGACGACCCCCTGCTGGAGCGCGCGGAGGCCACCGGCGTGGACTGGGCTGCACTCGCGGAGGACCAGATCGAGCTGTACCGAACCGACATGGCCGCGCTCCGCGTGCTGCCCCCCGTTCGGCTGGACGGGGTGGTGGAGAACATCGACCGCGTGACCGACCTGATCGGCGTGCTGCGCGATCGGCAGGCCGTCTACCAGGTCCCCGACCCCGTGTATCCCGACTGGTACTTCTCCGTCACCAAGGCCAGCAACCTGCTGGAGGGGACCGGGATCTCGATGCTGGAGGCCGAGCACGTCTTCGCAGAGCGGGGCGGCGACCCCGAGCGTCCGGGCAAGCGGCACCGGCTGGACTGCCTGGTCTGGCGGCAGGCCCGTCCGGGGGAGCCGGCGTGGGACTCGTGGCTGGGCCGCGGGCGTCCGGGCTGGCACATCGAGTGCACGGCGATCTCTCTCGCGGAGCTGGGTGAGGACTTCGACGTCCAGGCCGGCGGACGCGACCTCGCCTTCCCGCACCACCCGATGTGTGCGGCGGAGGCCAGCGTTGCCACCGGCCAGCCGATGGCCAAGGTGTTCCTGCACACCGGAATGGTCGCCCTCCACGGCGAGAAGATGAGCAAGTCGCTGGGCAACCTCGTCTTCGTCAGCCGGCTGCGCGCCGAGGGCGTCGACCCGATGGCCATCCGGCTGGTGCTGCTCGCCCACCACTACCGCAGCGACTGGGAGTACACGGACGCGGCGCTCGCCGACGCGCAGGCACGGCTCGACCGCTGGCGCGCCGCGGTGGCCCGTCCGTCCGGCCCGGACGCGGGCGTCGTCCTCGAGGCCGTCCGCACCGCGCTGCGCAGTGACCTGGACGCCCCTGCTGCCCTCACCGCGATCGACGTCTGGGCCGGCGCCGACGGCGACGACGCGTCCGCCCCCGCGGTGGTTCGCGACCTCGCCGACGCGTTGCTCGGCATCGCCCTCTGATCCGGGAGCCCGCCTGACCCGGGCTCTTCGGTCGCCGCATCGCCGATGACGCGATCCTGCCGTTGGTCGCGTCCCAGCTGTCCCTGCCGTCACGTTCCGGCCGAATCGTGGCCGGATCACGTCACGTTCGCGGACGAGCGCCGACTCGCGCCGAGGTGCGACGGCCGGGGGGCCGTGCCGTCGTGTCCCGAGGGAACGTGGCGCGATCCTGCCGCTGGTCGCCGGAATCGTGACGGGAGCGACGGGTGGGACGCGGAGAGTGGCGGGATCGCGTCAGGCGACGCCGCCGGGGTGACGGACGTGCCGCGCCGGGGCTCCAGGCGCTCCTCCCACAGGTGGCGCGGACGGCGAGTGCGCCCTTCGCGAGCGCACCGGTAGGCTGGGCCCTCGTGAGCAAATCCTTCGAAGACCTCTTCGCCGAGCTGCGCCACCGCGCGGCGACCCGTCCGGAAGGTTCCGGCACCGTACGGGCACTGGACGCGGGCGTCCATGCGATCGGCAAGAAGGTCGTGGAGGAGGCCGCCGAGGTGTGGATGGCCGCCGAGTACCAGAGCACGGCGGAGGCCGCGGAGGAGATCAGCCAGCTGCTGTACCACCTCCAGGTCCTGATGATCTCGCTCGGGCTCGAGCTCGAAGACGTCTACGAGTACCTGTGAACGGATCAGTGGTGAACGGAACAGACCTGCTCAAGATCGCCGTGCCCAACAAGGGCTCGCTCGCCGAGTCGGCCAGCTCGATGCTGCGCGAGGCCGGCTACCGGCAGCGCACGGACGCCAAGGAGCTCGTCCTCGTCGACGACGCCAACGGCGTCGAGTTCTACTACCTGCGTCCGCGCGACATCGCCGTGTACGTGGGGGAGGGCACCCTCGACCTCGGGATCACCGGCCGCGACATGCTGCTGGACTCCGGCGCCGAGGCGGACGAGGTGATGGCGCTCGGCTTCGGCGGCACCCGGTTCCGGTTCGCCGCCCCCGGGGGGACCACCATGACCGTTGCCGACCTCGCCGGCTGCCGGATCGCGACGTCCTACCCGGGCCTGGTCCGCGACTACCTCGGCCGGTACGGCGTGACCGCACGGCTGATCCACCTCGACGGCGCCGTGGAGTCCTCGGTGCGCCTGGGCGTGGCCGACGTCGTGGCGGACGTGGTCGAGACCGGCACCACGCTGAAGCGGGCGGGGCTCGAACTGTTCGGGGACCCGATCCTGGAGTCGGAGGCCATCCTCATCCAGCGGCGAGGGGCGGACGCCCCGGCCGGGCTCGGCCTGCTCCAGCGGCGGATCAACGGCGTGATCACCGCGCGCGACTACCTGATGGTCGACTACAACGTGTCGTCGGACAACATGGAGGCCGCGTTCCGGGTCACGCCGGGGCTGGACGCGCCGACCGTCTCCCCGCTGGCGAAGGACGGCTGGTTCGCCGTCCGCGCGATGATCCCGGCGCGCGAGGCGCAGCGGATCATGGACGACCTGTGGGAGACCGGCGCCGACGCGATCCTGGTCACCAGCATCCACGCCTGCCGGCTGTAGTGGCCAGCCTCGGCCGGCCGAACGCGGCGTACGCGGGCGACCGCGGGGACGCCGACCCGCAACTGCGCGCGATGCTCGCCGCGGCCGTCGACCACGAGGGCTACCTGCGCGCGGTCGCCGCGCTCTGCACGGCGCGGTTCCTGCTGCCGGTGATGGCGCTCGGCGACGACGGGGGCGATGCCCCCGATCCGGACCGGCACGCCGAGCTGGGTGCCGCCGTCCTGCGACTGCCGGACGGACGCTCGGCGATCCCGGCCTTCACCGGCCTCGACGCGCTGGGCTCGTGGCGTCCGGGCGCGCGTCCCGTGCCGTGCCGACTGGACGAACTGGCGTCCTCTGCGCTCGAGCAGGGCGCCGTCGCCGTCCTGGTCGACCTCGCCGGACCGCACCCGCTGGTGATCGAGGGTGACCTGCTGGCCGAACTCGGCCGCGGGCGCCGCCTCGTGGAACTTCCCGACGGCGGCTGGGGCTGGCTGTTCGCCGAGCCGGGGGACGATTCGGCACCGGCGGGCCGGACAGGGTAGAGTGGACCCGATCGACCGCCGCCGAACAGGTGGCCGTCCGCACCAAGTGGAGTCCTGAACTCCCACCCGATCGCCTCCGGTGACGGGTCGGTACGCGGGGTCGCGCCACCGGCGCGTCCCGTTTCTTCAGGGTCTCCGCCTGCGCGGAGGCCCTTTTCCGGTTCCGGAACCGATCACGCCCCACCATCCAGCTTTGGAGGAACACATCAGTACTGAACCGCGGATCAACGATCGCATCCACGTGAACGAGGTACGCCTGGTCGGCCCTGCGGGCGAGCAGGTGGGTATCGTGCGCATCGAGGACGCCCTGCGCCTGGCCCGGGAGGCCGACCTCGACCTGGTCGAGGTGGCCCCGATGGCCCGCCCGCCGGTGGCGAAGTTGATGGACTACGGCAAGTTCAAGTACGAGGCGGCCCAGAAGGCCCGTGAGTCCCGGCGCAACCAGACCAACACGGTCATCAAGGAGATGAAGCTCCGGCCCAAGATCGACAGCCACGACTACGACACCAAGAAGGGTCACGTCGTGCGCTTCCTCAAGGCCGGCGACAAGGTGAAGATCACCATCATGTTCCGCGGCCGCGAGCAGAGCCGGCCCGAACTCGGCTTCAACCTGCTCAAGAAGCTCGCCGACGACGTGGCCGAGGACGGCTTCATCGAGTCGGCGCCCAAGCAGGACGGCCGCAACATGCTGATGGTGCTCGCGCCGACCCGCAAGAAGACCGAGGCCCGGGTCGAGGTGGAGGCGGCGAAGGCCGCGAAGGCCGCCGACCGTGCCGCCCACGCCGAGGCCGACCGCCAGGCGGAGGCCGAACTCCGTGCCGCTGCAGCCGCCGCGGCGCAGCCCAAGAAGAAGCGGGGGCCCGCGGACAACATGGACCCCGACATCGACCTGTAGAAGAGAAGAAGAGAAGGACGACGCTATGCCGAAGATGAAGACGCACTCGGGCGCCAAGAAGCGGTTCCGGATCACCGGTTCGGGCAAGGTCATGCACCGCCAGGCCGGCAAGATGCACCTGAACGAGCACAAGCCGACCAGCCGCACCCGTCGCCTCGACGGCGACAAGGTCGTTGCTCCGGGGGACGCCAAGAAGGCGCGTCGCCTGCTGGGCAAGTACAAGGCCAACTGAACCACCCGACCCGAAAAGCACTGAGGAGTAACCGCCATGGCACGCGTGAAGCGTTCCGTCAACGCGCAGAAGAAGCGTCGTGAAGTCCTGGACGCCGCATCCGGCTACCGGGGTCAGCGTTCACGGCTGTACCGCAAGGCCAAGGAGCAGCTGCTGCACAGCTACACCTACGCCTACCGTGACCGTCGCGCCCGCAAGGGCGACTTCCGGTCGCTCTGGATCCAGCGGATCAACGCGGCCTGCCGCGCCGAGGGGATGACCTACAACCGCTTCATCAACGGCCTGAAGAACGCCGGGGTCGAGGTGGACCGCAAGATCCTCGCCGAGCTCGCCGTCAGCGACAGCGGCGCCTTTGCGGCGCTGGTCGAGGTCGCGAAGGCCAACCAGCCCGCCCAGGCCGCCTGAGCAGAAGCACCTTTCCAACGGCCGGGCCCATGATGGAGGGGCCCGGCCGTTACCCATCCAGTGAAGGACCGACGATGACCGTCGCTTCGATCGAACTCCCCGAGCCGTCGCAGGCCGTCCTGCGTGCCGCCCGGGCCCTGCAACGGCGCGCGGAGCGCAAGGAGACCGGGAGGTTCCTGGTCGAGGGTCGACAGGCCGTGCGGGAGGCGCTCGCCGTGCCGGGCGTCGTCGAGGCGGTCTTCTTCCGCTGGGCGGCGGCGATGGACAACATCGACCTGTTCGAGCAGGCCAGGGCCGCCGGCGTCACCTACTACGGCGTCAGCGAGCAGAACCTCGCGACCCTCACCGACACGGTCACGCCGCAGGGCGTGGTCGCGGTGGCGCGGACGATCGACGTCCCGCTGAAGTCCGTCCTGGGCAAGCAGCCGGACCCGGGCAAGCCCCGCAAGAAGCACAGCCGCAAGAACGTCTCGCTGGTCGTCATCTGCGCGCAGGTGCGCGACCCGGGCAACGCCGGCACGGTGATCCGGTGCGCGGACGCCTTCGGCGCGGACGCCGTGATCCTGAGCTCCGACTCCGTCGAGCTGTACAACCCCAAGACCGTGCGGGCCAGCGTGGGGAGCATCTTCCACCTGCCGATCGTCGTCGGCGCCGACCTGACCGAGGCCATCGACGCCTGCCGCGCGGCCGGCATGCAGATCTTCGCGACGGACGGCGCCGCGGGCACCGACCTGACCGACCTCGACGCGCAGCTCGACCGACCGACCGCCTGGGTGATGGGCAACGAGTCCTGGGGACTGCCCGTCGAGCACCTGGCGCTCGCCGACCACACCGTGGCCGTGCCCATCTACGGGCACGCCGAGAGCCTTAATCTGGCCACTGCTGCCGCGGTGTGCCTGTACGCGAGCGCGAGCGCGCAGCGCGCGTCCAACTGAATCCGAGGAGTACCCATCCATGGCGCCTGACCAACCGGCCGACCTCAGCCAGAACGCGATCGACCGGGTGGTGGCCGACGCGCTGGCGGCGTTCGCCGCCGCGGGAACGAGCGCGGAGTTGAAGGCCGCCCGGTTGGCGCACGCCGGCGAGCGCTCGCCGCTCGCCCTGGCCAACCGTGCGATCGGCACGATCCCCGGTCCGGAGCGCAAGGACGCCGGCCAGCGGCTCGGCGCGGCGCGCGCCGCGGTGAACACCGCGCTGGCCGCCCGCGAGGAGGAGATCGGCGCCGCCGAACTGGCCCTGCGACTGGTCGAGGAGCGCATCGACGTCACGCTGCCGGTCGAGCTCGGCCCGCAGGGCGCACGGCACCCGATCACCGCGCTGATGGACCTGATGGGCGACGTGTTCGTCGCGATGGGCTGGGAGATCGCGGAGGGCCCGGAGGCCGAGGCCGAGTGGCTGAACTTCGACGCGCTGAACACGCGTCCCGACCACCCGGCCCGCTCGACGACCGACACGCTCTTCGTGGAGCCGCTGGCCAACCACGTCCTGCTGCGGACGCAGACCTCTCCCGTGCAGGCGCGGACGATGCTGGACCGCGAGCCGCCGATCTACATCGTGTGCCCCGGCAAGGTGTACCGGGCGGACGAGTTCGACGCGACCCACGTCCCGGTGTTCCACCAGCTCGAGGGGCTGTGCGTCGACAAGGGCATCACCCTCGCGCACCTGAAGGGGACGCTGGACCACCTCGCCCGCTCGATGTTCGGCGACGACATCGCCACGCGGATGCGTCCGCACTACTTCCCGTTCACCGAGCCGTCGGCGGAGGTCGACCTGCAGTGCTTCGTCTGCCACGGCGCCTCGGTCGGCAACCCGGACGCGCCGTGCCGCACCTGCAAGTCGCAGGGGTGGATCGAGTGGGGCGGCTGCGGTGTGGTGAACCCGCGCGTCCTTGTGGCCTGCGGCATCGACCCGGAGGTGTACTCCGGGTTCGCCTTCGGGATGGGGATCGAGCGGACGCTGATGTTCCGCAACAACGCCGCGGACATGCGGGACATGGTGGAGGGTGACGTGCGGTTCAGCCGCTCACTGAAGGGGATGGCACGATGAGGGCGCCGCTGGGCTGGCTGGCAGAGCACGTCGACCTGCCGGACGGCATGACCGGGCGCGAGCTGTCCGAGGTGCTGATCCGCGCCGGCCTCGAGGTCGAACGGGTCGACGAGGTCGGCTCCGACGTCAGCGGCCCGGTCGTGGTCGGCAGGGTGCTGGCGTTCGTCGACGAACCGCAGAGCAACGGCAAGACCATCCGCTGGGTGCAGGTGGACGTCGGCGCCGAGCACAACCAGCCGCACCCGGACCACCCGCAGGGCTGCCGCAGCGTGGTCTGCGGCGCGCACAACTTCGCCGTCGGTGACCTCGTGGTCGTCTCCCTGCCCGGCGCGGTGCTCGCCGGCGGCTTCGCGATCGCCGCCCGCAAGACCTACGGGCACGTCTCGGACGGGATGATCTGCGCCGAGGACGAGCTGGGCATCGGCAGCGACCACACCGGCATCATCGTGCTGCCGGCCGACGCCGGCCTGGCTCCCGGGGACGACCCGGCCGGGGTCCTGCTGCTGCGCGACGACGTCCTGGACATCGACGTCAGCCCCGACATCGGCTACTGCCTCTCGATCCGCGGCCTGGCCAGGGAGGCGGGCCAGAACCTCGGCGCCCGGTTCACCGACGTGGTGGACCGGCCCACGCCCGCGGCCGTCGCCGACGGCTACCCGGTCCGGCTGGAGGACCCTGCCTGCCCACTGTTCGTCGCGCTCGGCGTGACCGGCATCGACCCGTCCCGGCCCACCCCGCGCTGGATGGCGCGGCGGCTGGTGATGGCGGGGATGCGCTCGATCTCGCTCGCCGTCGACATCACCAACTACGTGATGCTTGAGACCGGCCAGCCGTTGCACGCGTACGACGCGTCCCTGCTCAGCGGCCCGATCGTGGTGCGCAGGGCACGGGCGGGGGAGACCCTGGTCACCCTCGACGACCAGACCCGCACCCTCGACGTCGGCGACCTGCTGATCACCGACGACTCCGGCCCGATCGGGCTGGCCGGCGTGATGGGCGGGCAGTCCACCGAGCTGCGTGACTCCACCACCGACGTGGTGGTCGAGGCGGCGAACTTCGACGCGAACACGATCGCCCGCACCCTGCGTCGGCACAACCTGCCGTCGGAGGCGTCCAAGCGCTTCCACCGCGGCGTCGACCCGGCTGCCGCGTACAGCGCCGCGCACCTGGCCGCGCGCCTGCTGGTCGAGCTCGCCGGGGGCACGCTGTCCGCTGCCGAGACCGTCGCCGGCGCGGTGCCGCCGGTGCCCACCCAGGTGATCGACGCCGACCTGCCCTCGCGGATCCTCGGGGTGGAGGTGGTTCCCGACCGGGTCGTGCAGATCCTGACCGAGAGCGGCTGCGCGGTGGCGCTCGAACCCGGAGCAGGCTCCGGTCCGGCGCGGCTGAGCATCGTCCCGCCGACGTGGCGTCCCGACCTGCGCGACCCTTACGACTACGTCGAGGAGGTCGGCCGCAAGGTCGGCTTCGACACACTGCCGTCCGTCGTGCCCGCCGCCCCGGTCGGACGCGGCCTCAGCCGCGGCCAGCGCGCCCGCCGCGCGGTCGGGACGCGGCTGGCCGACGCGGGCTTCGTGGAGGTGCTGACGTTCCCGTTCGCGAGCAGTGACGACCTCGACCGGATGGGTGTGCCCGCCGACGACCCGCGGCGTGCGCTGGTCCGTCTGGTCAACCCGCTCGCCGAGACTGCGCCCTACCTGCGCACCTCGATCCTGCCGGGGCTGTTCGCTGCCGTGGGCCGCAACACCTCCCGCGGCAACGACGACCTGGCCCTCTACGAGGCCGGTTCGGTGTTCTTCGCGGACTCGGGCGACGCGGCACCGCTGCCGTCGGTCGAACACCGGCCGTCGGCGGCCGACCTGGAGGCCATCGAGGCCGCCCTGCCCCGGCAGCCCCGGCACCTCGCCGCCGTGCTCAGCGGGCAGTGGCGACGTCCGGGCTGGAGCGACGGTGGCGAGCCGGCCGGCTGGGCCCAGGCCTTCGGTTTCGCCGACGCGGCCGCCGAGGCGCTCGGCGCACGCGTCGAACGGCGTGCGGCACAGGCTGCGCCCTGGCACCCGGGGCGCTGCGCGGCCCTGGTGGTGGGCGGTGAGGTCATCGGGCATGCCGGTGAGCTGCATCCCGAGGTAGTCGCTGCCTTCGGCCTGCCTGCGCGCGCGGCGGCCGTGGAACTCGACCTCGACGCGTTGATCCGGCTCGCCCCGGACGGCGGCTCGATCGCGCCGGTCTCGGGGCACCCCGTCGCCAAGGAGGACGTCGCGCTGGTCGTGTCCGACGAGGTCGGCGCCGCGGATGTCCGGCAGGCGCTCGCGGACGGGGCGGGGCCACTCCTGGAGTCGATCAGCCTGTTCGACGTGTACACCGGAGGCCAGGTTCCCGCAGGGCACCGTTCCCTGGCGTACGCGTTGAGGTTCCGGGCGCCGGACCGCACCCTGACCGACGCGGAGACGTCCGCCGCGCGCGACGCCGCCGTGGCGATCGCCGCCGAGCGCTGCGGGGCGGTGCTGCGCACCTTCTGAGCCCTTCCCACGCACGCACGAACGCCCTCCCTCCGGGGGGGGCGTTCGTGCGTTCGGGGACGGTGCGGTGGGCGATGGCTCACTCTTACGCAATTCTGCGTAGGACCTGGCGGTGCCCGTATTTGGGCCCACGTGCGTCCCCCCACGAGGGACCGAAATAGTCCCGACGTCCCCTTCAGGGGGACAAACTGTGAAATGAAGACGTCCCCCACCGGGGGACAGAATGTCTTTTTCCGTGATTGTCCACCGAAAGGGTGACCGGGCGGCAACGGGCTCGTCAAATGCCATCTGACAAGGTTATATGCCCCAACCTCCGGGGGATTGCAATCACGCTCCTTAACCACGGTCAAGCGTCCCTGAACTTCCTTCAATCAAAGTTCAGGGACGCTTGTCCGTTGAATCTCGCTGCGGATATTCTCCTGTCACTCATCCGACTATTAGGGGATCTCAGAAAGGGCAACAGCCGTGAAGAACACCACCGAGACCACGCGGCGGAGGGGCCGCAAGGTCGCAGCCGTCCTCGCCGGGGGCCTCGTCCTCGGCGTGGGCACCATGGCGACGCTCGCGTCGTGGAACGACGCCGAGTTCGCATCCGCCAGCTTCAAGGCCGGCGCCTTCAACCTGGAGGGCAGCGTCGACCAGTCGACGTTCAGCGAGCACGCGACCGAGGGGACCGCGGGATCGCTCAGCTTCGGCACCACCTACAACAACCTGCAGCCGGGCGACAGCGTGTACTCCGGCTACGCGATCCGGCTCGACAAGAACTCGACCTACAGTGCGACCGCCGTCGTCTCCCCGGGCACGTTCGCCGGCTCGACGACCGGCCTCAGCTACACCCTGTTCACCACGGGAACCGCCGGCTGCAGCGCCAGCTCCACCTCGACCGGCGTGATCGTCGCCGCGGGCACGGCGCTGAACTCCGTGGGCACGCCGGGCAGCATCTCGCTGGCCAAGAGCACGAACGTCGGCACGTCCGCCGGCGCCACCGTGTACCTGTGCTTCAAGGTCACTGCCGACACCAACCTGGTGCAGGGCCAGACCGCAGCCCCGATCTGGAAGTTCACGGCGACCTCCGGCGCCAGCTGACAGACCGGTTCCGACCCCGGTCCGGTTCGTCTCTCGCGCGAACCGGCCGGGGCCCAGGCCAGCAGGAGACCACACGATGTCCGTTCCCCCCCGCCGCAGGGCCGTCGAGGACGCGCAGGCCACGGCCGCGCGTCCCGGCGGCTTGCGCGCGTTCGGGCGGCGGCTCGTCGACGTGCTGCTGTGGACGCTCGGTGGCATCGGACTGCTCAGCCTCATCGCCGCGGTGGTCGCGCACGTGTGGGGGTTCTCGATCATCCTGTTCTCCACGGGGTCGATGAGCCCGACGATTCCCGCAGGGTCGGCGGCGCTCGTCCGTCTGGTCCCCGCCGCCCAGCTGGCCGTGGGGGACATCACCACCATCGAGCGACCGGGTCAGCTGCCGATCACCCACCGGATCACCTCGATCGCCCCGCTCGACGGCAACCCGTCGACGCGGGTGGTCACCATGCGCGGCGACGCCAACGCCACCGACGACCCCGCGCCCTATGTGGTCTCCGATGCCCGCGTCGTCGTGGCGTCGGTCCCCGGCGTCGCGCAGTCGGTCTCCGGGTTGCGCGACCCGCGGCTGATGGGCCTGCTCACCCTGCTCGCCGGGGTCCTGGTGACGTGGGCGTTCTGGCCCCGGCGCGGGCGCGGTGTGCCCGCGCTCGCAGACGAAGAACCCGAGCTGGCACTGGCGGGTGCCTCGAGCGGCACCGGGCCCTCCGGGGCCCGACCCGCCGGCGGCGGCCGGCGGGACGCCGGCCGGGAGGTGGCGCGGTGAGGAGGGGTGCGCGCTACCTCCCGGTGAAGCCGAAGGGACGCCGGCGCCTGGGCCTGCTGGGCGTCGGCGTCCTTGCGGTGATGAGTCTGGTCTGGCAGCAGCAGGCCACGCTGGCGAGCTACGTGGACGTCGAGTACGGCAAGGCCACCTTCACCGCCGCGACCCTGAAGGCGATCACCCCGACCTTCACCACCACGGCGGCGACCGTGACCGGCACGTGGGACGCCGCCAGCGGTTCGTGGGCGACCCCCGCGTACTTGTTCACCGGCGCGACCAGCTCGAGTGGTGCCAACGCGGCGACGGTCTATTCCGGCACTGCGACGACAGCCACGCAGAGAATCGGCTCCGGGACGCCCGCGTCCTACAGCCTCCCGTTCACCCGGGTCGCGGCCGGTGCCACCCATGCCTGCGGGATCGCGTCCGGCACCGTGTACTGCTGGGGGACGAGCGCCTCCGGTGGCCTCGGCCTCGGCAGCACCACGTCGGCGAAGGTGCCGACCGCGGTCACCGGCGGGGACCTGGGCACGAAGGTCGTCAGCGATCTGGTGGCGGGCACCGACTTCACCTGCGCTGTCGCGTCCGGCAAGGCGTACTGCTGGGGGCTCGGCACGAACGGCCAGCTGGGCAACGGCGGCCAAACGTCCTCGACGACGCCGAAGGCCGTCTCGTCGCTGACCGGCATCACCAGCATCGCGGCGGGGTCTGCGCACGCCTGTGCGGTGGCGTCCGGCAAGGCGTACTGCTGGGGGCAGGGCACCAGTGGGCAGATTGGCAACGGCGGCAGCAACCAGAAGGAGAGCCCGGACCTGGTAAAGACCGACGGGGTGCTCTCCGGGCGCACCGTCGCCAGCGTGGCGGCCGGCGGCTCGCACAGCTGCGCGGTGGCCGACGGGCAGGCGTTCTGCTGGGGCCTGGACTCGTCCGGCCAGCTCGGGAACGGGTCGACGACCGCGTCCAACACTCCGGTGGCCGTGGACACCTCCGGCCCGCTGATGGGGCGCATCGTCTCGGTGCTGACCGCCGGCACCTCGCACACCTGCGCTATCGCCGACGGGAAGGCGTTCTGCTGGGGCCTGGGTACGTCCGGACAGCTCGGCAACTCGGCGAGTGCCACCTCCCAGGTGCCCGTCGCCGTCACGACCTCGACCATGTCGGGAACCGTCACCGGCATCGACGGGGGCGCGGCCACCACCTGCGCGGTGGCCGCAGGCAATGCCTACTGCTGGGGCGACGGCACCAGCTCCGGCCTGGGCAACGGCGGCACCACGAGCGCGAACGCTCCCGTGCAGGCTGTCGGCTCCCTCAGCGGGCGCACGGTGACCCGCGTCAGCGCCGGCACGGCGTTCGGCTGTGCGACCTCCTCCGGGAAGCCCGCCTCCTGCTGGGGACTGGGCAGCAGCTACCAGCTCGGCGACAACGCCACCGCGAACAACACCACCCCGGGCGACGTCACCCTCTCCGGCAAGGCCTGCCCGGACGGCTCGGTGCGCGCCTCGGACACGACGTGCTCGCTGCTCCAGGGCACCGACTACTACTACCGGCTCGGTTACTCGATCGGCACCTGGGCGGCCCCCAACAGCGACTGGACCAAGGCGTCCACGACGACCCGCCCGGGCGTCAACCCGGCGGCGAGCAGCAGGACGAACACGTCGCTGACGCTGGGCTGGGACGCAGCACAGGAACCCGGCCAGGCCTACTCCGAGTACACCGTGGCCCGCTCGACGTCCAGCGACGGCAGCAGCCCCACGACCGTGGCGGTCACCGGTGACACGAGCTACACCGACGCCGGCGGGCTCGCCCCGAGCCGCACGTTCAGCACGGTCTCGGCCGGGGACGGCCACACCTGCGGGATCATCGGCACCGACCTGTACTGCTGGGGCCTGAACAGCAACGGCCAGCTCGGCATGGGCGACACCAACTCCCGTACGGTGCCCACGAAGGTCAGTGCCCTGGACGGCAAGAAGGTGACGGCGGTCTCGGCGGGCACGGCCCACACCTGCGCGATCGCGGACGCGAAGGTCTACTGCTGGGGACAGGGCACGTCCGGGCAGCTCGGCAACGGGGCCAACAACACCTCTTACGTCCCGGTACTGGTCAGCAACCAGACCGGGACACCCACCGTCGTCGCCGCCGGCACCGGCCACACCTGCGCCATCGCCAGCGGTGCCGCGTACTGCTGGGGCAGCAACAGCGACGGCCAGCTCGGCAACAACTCCACGACGAACAGCAACGTGCCGGTCGCGGTGAGCACGACCGGCGAGATGGGCACGCAGACGGTCGCGGCGATCGCTGCCGGCGGCGCCCACACCTGCGCGGTCGGAGTGGACAACCGTGCCTACTGCTGGGGCCAGAACACGTCCTACCAGCTCGGTAGCCGGTACTGCGCGATCACCATCCTGGGCATCTGCATCGGCACCCAGACCGCCGACCGCACCACGTCGGTGGCGGTGGACACCGACGGGGCGATGGGCACCTCGAGCGTGACCTCGGTCACGACCGGGACCTCCCACACCTGCGCGGTCGCCGCGGGCAAGGCGTACTGCTGGGGTCTGTCGGGCAGTGGGCAGCTGGGCAACGGCTCGACCTCCACGTCCACCCGACTCTCCCAGGCGGTGGTCACGACCACGATGTCGGCAACCGTGACCAGTGTGTCGGCCAGGTCCGATTCGACCTGCGCGATCGCGGGCGGTGTCGGCTACTGCTGGGGGCTGGGCACGTCCGGCCAGCTGGGGAACGGCGCCAGCGCGACAAGTTCCTCACCGGTGGCGGTGGCGGAGGCCGGGGCGATGAAGGCAGCGACGGTGACCTCCATCGCCAGCGGAACCGCGCACGGCTGTGCGGTCGCCGACGGTCTCGCGTACTGCTGGGGCAGCGGCGACAGCGGCCGGCTCGGCACCAGGGCGACGACGTCCACAACCTCCCCGCTGGTAGTCACGGCGGACGCTCTGTGCGCCTCCGGATCCACGGCGCTGGGCGACGGCAGCTGCTCGCTCGCGTCGGGCACCACCTACTACTACCGCGTCACTTTCACCCTCGACGGCAACACGACCACCAAGGGTGACTGGACAGGCATCAAAACCTCCAGCTAGGGCTACCGGGACTCACTCGCACGCAGGTGCGCCTTTCGGCCCCGAATGGCAGGGCGCTCCCGTCGCCGACACCCGATCCGCGGCCTTCGGCCCCGGTCGCGCCCAGTCAGGGCTACGCATTCGGGGCGGAAAGCCGCAAAGTCGTGAGCCCTGCCTCTTGCCGGCCACGATTTCGGGGCCGAAAGTCGCGAAGCCGGCGATGCCAGCCGGCTCAGGGCGTGAGCGCCTCCGCGGCCGCCCGCGCGGCGCTCGGCAGGGCCGTGCAGATCCGGGCGAGGACCGTTTCGTCATGGACGGCGGAGAGGAACCACGCCTCGTAGGCGGACGGGGGCAGTGCGACCCCCGCGTCCAGCATCGCGTGGAAGAAGGCGCGGTAGGCGCCCGCGTCCTGGCGCTGGGCGGACGCGTAGTCGGTGACGGCGTCCTCGACGCCCCAGAACACCGAGAACAGTGACCCCGCGCGCTGCAACCGGTGCGGGACCCCGGCGACCCGCAGCGCGGCCTCGACCTCTGCGGCCAGAGTCGCCGCGGCCACGTCCACCCGGGCGTAGACGTCGGTGTTCGCCAGCTGCAGCGTGCGGATCCCCGCTGCCGTCGCGAGCGGATTCCCCGAAAGCGTCCCGGCCTGGTAGACGGGACCCAGCGGTGCCAGGAGGTCCATCAGGTCGGCACGCCCGCCGATCGCGGCCAGCGGCATCCCGCCGCCCACGACCTTGCCGAAGGTGAACAGGTCCGGGGTGACGACGCGTCCCTCGTGGCCCCACCAGCCGGCGTCGGAGACCCGGAACCCGGTCAGGACCTCGTCGTAGATCAGCAACGCGCCGTGCGCGGCGGTGAGCTCGCGCAGCGCGGCGTTGAAGCCGGGCTCGGGCGGGACGATGCCCATGTTGGCCGCGGCCGGCTCGGTGATCACCGCGGCGATTTCGTGCCCGCGCTGCTCGAAGGCGAGCGCGAGTGCCTTCACGTCGTTGTACGGCAGGACGAGGGTCTGGGCCGCGGCCGCGGCGGGCACACCGGCCGAGCCGGGCAGCCCCGCGGTCGCGACGCCGGAACCGGCCGCCGCCAGCAGCGCGTCCGAGTGGCCGTGGTAGCAGCCGGCGAACTTCACGACCAGGTCGCGCCTGGTGGCGCCCCTCGCCAGTCGGACGGCGGTCATGCAGGCCTCCGTCCCGGTGGAGACGAACCGCACCTTCTCCGCCAGCGGCACCCGGCCGCGGACGAGTTCGGCCAGCTCCGCCTCGGCGAGCGTGGGAGCGCCGAACGACAGCCCGCGGGACGCCGCCGCCTGCACGGCACCGACGACCTCGGGGTGGGCGTGGCCGAGGATGGCCGGCCCCCACGAGCCGACGAGGTCGACGTACTCGCGTCCGGCCACGTCCCACAGCAGCGCGCCCTCGGCGCGGGCCACGAACACCGGCGTCCCGCCAACGGATCCGAAGGCCCGGACGGGGGAGGACACACCGCCGGGGATGACCCTGCTCGCGCGGTCGAACGCCTCGGCGTTGGTGCTCATCGCAGCCACCCCGCCAGTTCGAGGGCGGCGTAGGTGAGCACGATGTCGGCGCCTGCCCGCGCGATCGCCGTGACCGACTCGACCAGCGCGGCCTGCCGGTCGATCCAGCCGTGCTCGGCCGCGGCGGCGATCATCGCGTACTCGCCGGAGACCTGGTAGGCGGCGACGGGGACGCGCGTCCACGCGGCGACGTCGGCCAGCACGTCGAGGTAGTGGCCGGCGGGCTTCACCATCAGGATGTCGGCGCCCTCCAGCTCGTCGAGGGAGGCCTCGAGGCGTCCCTCGCGGCGGTTGGCCGGGTCCTGCTGGTAGGCGCGTCGGTCCCCGACGAGCGACGATCCGACGGCCTCGCGGAACGGACCGTAGAAGGCGGACGCGTACTTGACCGCGTAGGCGAGGATGCCGACGTCGGTGAACCCGGCGAGGTCGAGGCCGGAGCGGATCGCCGCGACCTGACCGTCCATCATCCCGGACGGGGCGACGAAGTGGGCGCCGGCCCTGGCCTGGGAGACGGCCTGGCGCACGTACAGCTCGACGGTGGCGTCGTTGGCGACCGTCCCGTCCGCGGCCAGGACGCCGCAGTGCCCGTGGTCGGTGAACTCGTCCAGGCAGGTGTCGGCGAAGATCGGCAGGTCGTCCCCGGTCTCGCCACGGACGGCGGCGATCGCGCGGTTGAGGATGCCGTCGTCGGCCCAGCCGGCGGAGCCGGTCGCGTCCTTGTCGTCGGCCTCGGGGACGCCGAAGAGGACGATGCCGCCGAGGCCCGCCGCGACCGCGCGTCCGGCCTCGGCGCGGACGGAGTCGAGCGTGTGCTGGACGACACCGGGCAGCGAGTTGATCGGACGCGGCGCGTCCAGCCCGTCCGCGACGAACACCGGCAGCAGGAGCTGCGCTGGCTGCACGCGGGTCTCGGCCACGAGCCTCCGGATCGCCGGGGTGCTGCGCAGCCGCCGTGGCCGCCGGACGGGTGGGATCATGCTCTGCTCCTCCTCGAAGGTCCCCGTTTCACCGACTCGTCGGAGTCATGGCGTGAGTGCCGTGCGCTGTGGACAGTGTCGGTGGGGTGGCGTCCATTCTCTCGCACCGGCGGGGGTGGGGTGCGCGGTGGCGGAAGGAGCGGGACGGCCCGGGGGATGGAAGACTGGGCGCATGGGCAACCGGCGTGTGCGTGACATCGAGTGCTTCCTGACCGACATGGACGGCGTGCTGGTCCACGAGGAGCAGCCGATCCCCGGGGCGGCCGAACTCCTGCAGCGCTGGGTGGACACGTCCCGGCGGTTCCTGATCCTGACGAACAACTCCACCTACACGCCGCGCGACCTGGCCGCGCGGCTGGCCCGGTCGGGCCTGGAGGTGCCGGAGGAGAACCTGTGGACGTCGGCGATGGCGACGGGGGCGTTCCTGAAGTCGCAGTCGGGGGAGCGGACGGCCTACGTGATCGGCGAGGCGGGCATCACCACCGCACTGCACAGCGCCGGCTTCGTGCTCACCGACACCAACCCGTCCTACGTGGTACTGGGGGAGACCCGCAACTACTCGTTCGAAGCGATCACCACGGCCATCCGGCTCATCAACGCCGGCGCCCGGTTCATCGTGACGAACCCCGACACGACCGGCCCTTCGCCGACCGGCGTTCTGCCCGCGACGGGTGCGGTGGCCGCCATGATCACGGCCGCGACCAACCGGCAGCCCTACGTGGTGGGCAAGCCGAACCCGATGATGTTCCGCTCGGCGATGAACCGGATCGAGGCGCACTCCGAGACGACCGCGATGATCGGCGACCGGATGGACACCGACATCGTGGCCGGCATGGAGGCGGGCCTGCTCACCGTCCTCGTCCTGTCCGGCGTGACCGCCCGCGAGGAGATCGAGACCTTCCCGTATCGTCCCAACCTCGTCCTCGACTCGGTCGCCGACCTGGTCCCCGAGCTGTAGCCCGTCCCCTCGTACCGACAAGGTGGACGGTTTGTCGTGAGTTCGCCGCAGTTCCGTCCACCTTGTGGTGGACGGGTCGCGGGTCGGGGTCAAGGTGGACGGATCGTCGTGAGTTTGCCGCACTTGGGTCCACTTTGTGGTGGACGGGTCGCGGTCGGCGTCAAGGTGGACGGTCTGTGGTGCGCCGGGGTGCCAGGGCCGTGGGTCGTCCGTGGTCGACGCGGCCGCCGCTGTCATCCCGGGCTTGACCCGGGATCTCGCTGTCCCGTCTGCGTCAGGGTGGACGGTTTGTCGTGAGTTCGCCGCACTTGGGTCCACTTTGTGGTGGTCGGATTCGTCGACGAGGTCGGGCTCTTCGTGCCTGGCGTGGCCCGAATCCCCGCCGACCGGTCAGGCGAGCGCGCGCAGCGCGGCGTCCGCGATGGACGCGGCGTCGGGGCGGACGGCGACCGCGGCCACGTCCAGTCCTACGCCTCGGGCGGCGGCGGCGGACGGTTCCCCGAGTGCGATCACCCGCGGGCCCGGCAGCCCTGCAGACGCGACGGCGGAGCGCGCCACAGACCCGGCGGTGACCAGCACCGCGTCGAGGCCACCCTCTTGCCAAAGGCTGACCACTGCCTCGGGCAGAGCCGCGGGCACCGTCCGGTAGACGGCGACGTTGCGGACCTCCCAGCCCTTCGTCGCCAGCCCTGCTGTCGGCTCGGCCGAGTGTTCCGCCGCTCCCGGCAGCAGCACCCGGCCGGGGCCGGACGCGAACGCTGCGGCCAGCGCGGACCCGCCCCCGTCGGCCACGAGGTCGACGGCGAACCCCGCCGCGGCCAGGGCGGACGCGGTCGCCGGCCCGACGGCGGCGACGCGCACCCCGGCCAGTCGCCCGGCATCGAGCGCGGCGACCGTGCGCGGCGAGCTGACCACCAGCCAGTCCCAGTTCTCGGCGAGGGCGGCCTCCAGTTCGTCGCCCGCGAGAGCCTCGAACCAGGTGAACACAGCTTCCACCACGTCGGCACCGGCGGCCTCCAGCGCCTCGCTCGTTCCGGCCGGCAGCCGGTCCGGGACGAGGATGCGGCGCCCGGTGAGCGGCCTGGGCTTGCTCGCGGCCAGGTCCACCAGCCCCGCGGCGCCCGCGTCCAGCAGTTGCAGGGCGACGCGGTCGCCGAGCGCGACCGCGGCGTCCTCGGTGGCGTCGCCGTCGTCCGATCCACGCACCTGAGCCGAGCCGTCCACGGCCACCACGGTGGCGTCCAGCCGCAGCCGTCCGTCCGCCACCACGGCGTACGCGGCCACCGGGGCGGCACAGCCGGCCTCCAGCCGGGCGAGCACCGCTCGTTCGGCGAGCGCCGCCAGCCTCGTGGGACGGTCATCGAGCCCACCCAGCGCCGCGAGGAGCTCTGCCGGGGCGTCCGCCCGGCACTCCACAGCCAGCGCGCCCTGGGCGGGTGCCGGCAGGAAGTCGGACGCGTCGAGCCGCTGCGTGATCGCATCGGCCAGCCCGAGCCGGCGCAGGCCGGCGGCGGCCAGCACGACCGCGTCGAGGTCGTCGCCCGCGCGGCGCAGCCGGGTCTCCACGTTGCCGCGGATCGCCACCACCTCGAGGTCGGGACGCAGGGCGAGCAGCTGGGCGGCACGGCGGGGCGAACCGGTGCCCACCTTCGCGCCGCGGGGGAGCGTCGCCACCGTCCACCCCTCGCGGGCGCAGAGCGCGTCGGACGGGTCCTCGCGCGTGAGGACGGCGGCGAGGAGCAGCCCGTCGGCCGCGGCCGTGGGCAGGTCCTTGAACGAGTGGACGGCGAAGTCGGCCTCACCGGCGAGGACGGCGGCCCGCACCGCCCCGACGAACACCCCGGCGCCGCCGAGGCTGGCCAGCGGCGCGGTGGACACGTCGCCGTGGGTGGTCACCTTGACGAGTTCGACCTCGTGGCCGAGCGCCCGCAGGGCGTCCGCGACCGTGCCCGACTGCGTCCAGGCGAGCGCGGAACCCCGGGTGGCGAGGCGGAGCTTCACCGTGTCGGGTCCTGGGCGAGCCCCGGCGCGACGGGGGCGTCGCGGCGCGGGTTCGCGCAGCAGCCGCCGAAGCAGAACTGCCCTGGCCCGGGCTCGGGCGACCCCGTCCGCAGCTCGGTGGCGATGCGCGCGGCGAGATCGGCGACGAACCCCGGATGCGTCCCGACCGTCGGCGTCCGGATGAGGCGGACGCCGAGTTCGGCCGCGGTCTCCTGGGCTTGCGTGTCGAGGTCCCAGATCACCTCCATGTGGTCGGAGATGAAACCGATCGGCACCAGCACGACGTCGGTCGTGCCGGACGCGGCGAACTCGCGCAGCGCGTCGTTCACGTCCGGTTCGAGCCACGGCACCTGCGGCGGGCCGCTGCGGGACTGGAAGACGAGGTCCCACGGCTTGGCGACGCCCGTGGCCGCGGCGATCGCCTCCACGACCCGCGCGGCGACCCAGCGGTGCTCGGTGAGGTAGGCGTCGCCCTCGGGGCCGGCGTTGCGCGCGGCGACTGTGGGGATGGAGTGGGTGGTGAAGACCAGCCGGGTGCTGTCGGGGGCCAGGTCGAGGTCGGCCGGCAGGCTGGCCAGGAGCAGCTCGGTGATGGCCCCGACGAAGGCAGGGAGGTCGTAGAACGGCGGCAGTTTGCGCGCGTCGACGTCCACCTGGCCGTCCGCCAGGGCCAGGCCGAGGTCCTCGCGGTACTGCCGGCACGAGGAGTACCCGGCGTAGGCGGCGGTCGCGACGGCCAGGACCCGGCGGTGGCCGCGTCCCGCGAGGTCGGCCAGCACGTCCGGTACGAACGGAGGGGAGTTCCGGTTGGCGAGCACGGTCTCGATGTCGACGCCCTGCGCGCGGAGCGCGTCGGCCAGCGCCGCTCGCAGGGCTCGGTTCTGGGCGTTGATGGGGCTGACCCCGCCGAGGGTGAAGTAGTGCTGGCCCACCTCGACCAGGCGCTCCCTCGGGATGCCGCGTCCCGCCGTGACCCGCTCGAGGAACGGCACGACCTCCTCGGTGCCCTCCGGACCGCCGAAGCCCATCAGCAGCACCGCGTCGTACTTCAATGAAGTACTCATCGCAGCACCCTGGGCAGGTCGGACGCCTCGATCCGGTGGCCGGTGTAGAACGGCACCTCGACCCGGACGTGCCGCCGTGCCCCGGTCGCGCGCAGGTGGCGCATCAGGTCGGTGAGCTCGACGAGCTCGTCCGCCTCCAGCCCGAGGATCCACTCGTAGTCGCCGAGGGCGAACGCCGCCACGGTGTTGGCGAGCACCTCCGGGTAGTCCCGCCCCTTCAGGCCGTGCTCCGCCAGCAGCGCCCTGCGCTCCTCCTCGGGGAGCACGTACCACTCGTAGGAGCGGACGAAGGGGTAGACGGTCAGCCACCGCTTCGGCTCCTTGCCCTGCAGGAAGGCGGGGGCGTGGTCGCGGCTGAATTCGGCCTGGCGATCGACGCCGAACGCCGACCAGACCGCATCGACCGCCCCGCCGAACGCCTCGCGCTGGAAGCGCCGCTGGGCCTCCTGGAGGTCCTCGGCCGACTGCCCGTGCAACCAGACCAGGACGTCGGCGTCCGCCGGCATGCCGTGGACGTCGTAGAGCCCGCGCGTGGTGATCCCCGCGCCCGCAAGGTCCGCGACCAACTCCTGCGTGAGGCCGGCGATGTCGACGGGAACGGGCCCCCGGCGGGCGAACACGGCGTAGCAGGTGTAGTGGATCTCTTCGGTCGACTGGGTCATGAGGGCACCCTAACTGGAAACAGATGTGCTGGTGGCCAGAGCGATCCCCGCCTGGCGGCGACCGTCCGCGACGCAGTCGGGAACGCCTACACCGTGCAGTGCGGAGCCGGCCACCCGCCAGGCCGGCAGGTGGGCGAGCCCTGCCTCCGCGGCCGCCACGCGCGCGGGGTGTCCGACGGTGTACTTCGGCATGACGGACTGCCAGCGGGCGACCCGGGTGAGGGTGGGCCGCTGCCTCGCGCCGAGCACCGTCCCGACGTGGTCGACCACCCGTTCGAGCAGGACGTCCTCCGCGGCCAGCGCGATCTCACCGAGCCGTTCCGGGACGAAAGCGCGGATCAGCACGGCGTCCTCCGGGGCCCTGCCCGCCCACTTGGCCGAGCTCACCGTGATGCCGCTGATCGGCGCGGGATCGGCCTCCAGCCAGCCGTGCGTCTCCACCGGTGTGGCGAACGCGGACGCGGGGTAGCAGAGGGTTACCACGGTGGAGGTGGCCAGTGGCACCCCCGAGAGGGCCCGTGCGGCCTCGGGTGCCGGCACCGCCAGGAGCGCTGCCGAACTGGCCACTCCACCGGCCAACACCACCGCGTCCGCCGCCTCGACCGTCCCGTCGCCGAGCACCGCCTCGACGCCGCCCGAAGGGCTCGGCCGCAGTTCAGTCACTCCGGTGCCGGTCCGCAGATCGGCTCCGGCCTCCACCAGCCGGCCGGAGACCGCGTCCACCAGGCTGCCCAGCCCGCCGCGCAACGTCCGGAACGGCGACCCGGGGCCGCGGCCGGCGGCCCTGGTCTTCCTCCCGGACGCGAGCGCAGCCAGCATCAGGCTGCGGTGCGCGGCTTCGTCGGCCCTCAGCGACGGTAGGACCGCGTCCAGGCTGAGCTCATCGACGCCGGCGC
Organism: Propionicimonas sp.; assembly: GCF_049840635.1. GTDB lineage: Bacteria > Actinomycetota > Actinomycetes > Propionibacteriales > Propionibacteriaceae > Propionicimonas. The sequence goes on along the minus strand of NZ_JASGKL010000005.1, from coordinate 18,254 downwards.
CGTAGATGCCGCCCACCATCGGGTCGGCGAAGCGGCGGACGATGCCCCCGCCGAGCCGCGCCCGCAGGAACGCGCCGATCGCGACGTCCTCACCGTCGCGCAACTGCCGGGGCAGGACGAGGTCGAGGCCGGCGCGGAGCTTGTCGGCAGGGGAGAGGATCCCGGTGGTGACGAACGGGCCGAGCCGCGTGGGCAGCACCATGCCCATCCCCGCGGGCAGCGGACGCAGTTTCCCGCGCGAGCGCAGGTAGACGACCCGCGCCCCGGTGGTACCGACCAGGTCGTCGCCGAGGCCGACCTCGGTGGCCAGCCGGGACGCCGCCGGCCGGTAGCTGACGAACGAGTCCGGCCCGTGCTCGATCAGCAGTCCGTCGGCGTGCTCGGTGTGCAGCTTTCCGCCGAGCCGGTCCGAGGACTCGACCAGCAGCACGTCGGCCGGCGGGCGTTCCCCGTCCCCGCGGGCGGCCTCCCAGGCCGCGGCGAGTCCGGTGATGCCGCCCCCGACGACCAGCAGCCTCACCGGGCGAGGCTCGCGCCCGGCTTGGGCACATACGGGCAGAGCGGGTCGGACTCGAGCGGGTCGCCCGTCCAGGCGTAGGCCCGTGCGCGGGAGCCGCCGCACCAGTCGTGGTACTCGCAGGCGCCGCAGCGTCCCTTGAACTGGTCGGGGTCGCGCAGGGCACGCATCACCGGCTGGTCGCGGTACAGGCTGACCAGCGACGCGTCCTTCACGTTGCCCACGCTCAGCGGCAGGAAGCCGGACGGGGTGACCTCGCCGAGGTTGGAGACGAACACGATCCCGTTGCCGTCGCGGATGCCGAACGAGCGCGACAGCGGCAGCGACTCTACCTCCTCCTTGGACTTGCCCGCGCGCAGCATCGGCGCGGCCATCAGCCGGCGAAAGTGCATGGCCTCGGTGGTCTTCACGCGGAACGACGCCTCGCGGTTCGCCCGCGCCGCCCACAACAGCCACTTCTCGGCCTCGCCGGGGAGAGCTCGGTGAGCTCGGTGCCGCGTCCGATGGAGATCAGGAAGAACAGGCTCCACTGCATCAGGGTGTGCGCGCTGAGCAGCTCGTACACGGCGGGCAGGTCGGCGGCCGTGGTGGCGGTGACCAGCGTGTTCACCTGCACGGGCAGCCCCGCCTCCGCGGCGATGTCGAGCGCCTCGATCGTGGCGTCGAAGGTGCCGGGCACCATCCGGACGCCGTCGTGGAAGGCCGCAGTCGACCCGTCCAGCGACAGCGAGATGGCCTGGACGCCCATCTCCTTCATCCAGAAGATCCGCTCGCGGGTCAGCAGCGGGGTGACCGCGGGGGCCAGCGAGACGCCGATCCCGCGTTCGGTCGCGGCAGCGAGCAGTTCGGGCAGGTCGGGACGCCGCAGCGGGTCGCCACCGGTCATCACGACGTGGGGCAGCGCCTCGCCGGGGCCGGCGAAGCCGAGGATGTCGTCCAGCAGGGCGATCGCCTGGGTCGTGGAGAGTTCGCCCGGCATCGCGTCCGGCATCGCGGTGGCCCGGCAGTGCCGGCAGGCCAGGCCGCAGGCGTTGGTGAGCTCCCAGTAGACGATCATCGGCGCCCGGTTGTACGCCCAGCCCTCCGGCTTGACCGCGCCGATGCCGTGGGCGTGGCCGTGGGCCGGGCGGGTGGTGGTCGGGTGCGCCATGTCAGGACTCCTCGGGCGGGATCGAATGCACCAGCTCGACGAGCCGGGTGAGCGTGTCGGGGTCGGTCGTGGGCGGGACGCCGTGGCCGAGGTTGAAGACGTGTCCGGGGGCGGCAGCGCCGCGGCGGACGACGTCGCGCGCGGCGGCCTCCAGCGTCGGCCAGTCGGCCGTCAGCAGGGCCGGGTCGAGGTTGCCCTGCAGCGGCACATCGCCGCCGAGCAGGTCGGACGCCTCGTCCAGGCCGATGTCGGACGCCACGCCCACCACGTCGGCGCCGGCGGCACGCAGGTCGCGGAGGAGGTCCCTGGTGGCGGTCCCGAAGTGGACGCGCGGAACGCCCAGGTCGGCGACGGCGGCGAACACGGCGGCCGAGTGCGGCTGGACGGCGCGCCGGTACTCCTCGGGGGAGAGCCGGCCCACCCAGGAGTCGAACAGCTGCACGGCGGACGCGCCGGCGCCGATCTGCGCGCGCAGGAAGGCGGCCGTGATGCCGGCCACCCAGCCCAGCAGCCGGTGCCACGTGTTGGGATCGGACGCGAGCAGGGCGCGGGTCGCGGGCAGGTCGCGGTCGGGCCGCCCTTCGACGAGGTAGGAGGCGAGCGTGAACGGCGCGCCGGCGAAGCCGATCAGAGGGACGTCACCGAGCCGATCCACCGACAGCGCGACGCCGTCGCGGACCGGCGCCAGCGCGTCCGGGTCGAGCTCGGGGAGGGAGGCGACGTCCGCCGCGGTGCGCACCGGCGCGTCCAGTACCGGTCCCACGCCGGGGACGATGTCGACGCCGACCCCGGCCAGCCGGAGCGGAACGACGATGTCGGAGAAGAAGATGCCGGCGTCCACGTCGTGCCGCCGCACGGGCTGGACGGTGATCTCCGCGGCCAGGTCCGGGTCGAGGCAGGCGTCCAGCATCGACGTGCCCTCGCGGATCGCCCGGTACTCGGGCAGCGAGCGTCCGGCCTGCCGCATGAACCAGACCGGCCGGCGGCTGACCTGCGCACCGCGGTAGGCGGCCAGCAGCGGTGCCGCCTGCAGGGGAACTCACGCGTCAGCCTCGACCTCGATGCCGAACAGCGTCTGCAGGGCGTGGGAGTAGTCGGCGAGTTCGCCGGTGCGGGCGAGTTCGGCTGCGCGCAGCGACGGCGTGTGCAGCAGGGCGTTCGACACCCGGCGCAGGGAGCGGGCCACCGCTGCGGCGGTGTCGGGGTCGTAGCGCCGCGCCGCGGCCTCGATCTCGCGCTCGATGAACTGGCTGACGTGGGCTCGCATCGCCGTCACGGCGGGTGTCGCCGCGCGGCCCTGCTCGAGGTGGAGGTAGGTCTCCACGCCACGATTGACGAGGTCGCGCGCGGCGAGCACGGCTGCGGTCTGCCCGGCCGGGGCGTGCGCGCCGATCTCCTCCAGGTCGATCAGGTCGACGAACAACAGGTCTCCGGCATCGGGGGCGACGTCCCCGGACAGCGACAGGTCGAGGACGGGCAGCAGCGCGGTGAGCCCGGAGCGGGCGCGGGTCAGCAACCCGGCGTCGATGCCGGCACCGGTGGACCCCTCGCTGCCGCTGCAGGTGACCAGCAGGTCCGCGGCGGCCAGGGCATCGGCGAGGCCGTCCATCGGGACCGGCCGGACGGGGTGGGACTCGGCGAAGCGGCCCGCCCTGTCGGTGGAGGACCAGACGAGGATGTCGGTGCAGCCCCGGCGCTGGAGCGTGGCGGTGACCACGCGGGCGTAGCTTCCTGTGCCGACCACGAGGGCGGTGCGGCCGGCGAGCGCGAAGTGCCTCTGCTCGACGAGGTCGAGGCCGACCTGGGCGATCGAGCGCCCGGCCGCACCGAGGTCGGTCTGCGACGTGACGGCCTTGGCCGTGGTCAGCGCGGCGTGGAACAGGCGATGCAGGGACGCGCTCGCGCGGTCGCCGGACGCGGCGAGCGCCTCGCGGACCTGACCGATGATCTCGGCCTCGCCCACCACCATCGAGTCGAGCCCGCTGGTGACCTCGAGGAGGTGCTGGACGGCCGCCTGGCCCGCGTACACCTGGAACTGGTCGACGAGGGCGCGGTGGTCCTCGGGGAGCGAGCGGCGCAGGGCGCCGAGGACGAGTTCGAGGCCGCCGTGGAAGCTCTCCGACTCGAAGTACACCTCGAACCGGTTGCAGGTGCTGAGCAGGACGAGGCCCGGCAGTTCCGCCGCGTCGAGTTCGGCCAGCGACGGCTGCGTCACCTGACCCAGCTGTGCCAGGTCCTCGAGCGGGATGAGGTGGTGGCTGACGCCGACGGCGGAAACGGGCACGCCCAGCATGGTAAACCCTTCTCGGGCCCGCCCTTTCCGCGGCGCCCGGCCCGCACGGGCAGACGACACGATCGGATCAAACCGTGGACACGGGTGGAATATTCATTCGTGCTGCGGCATAGTCATGCTTATGACGATCAAGGTCGCGGTGGCCGGAGCCACCGGCTACGCGGGCGGGGAGGTGCTGCGGCTCCTGCTCGGCCACCCCGAGGTGGAGATCGGCGCGTTGACCGCCGGAGCCAACGCGGGCACCCCGCTGCTGTCCCACCACCAGCACCTCACGCCGTTGGCCGGCCGGACGGTGGAGGCCACGACGCCGGAGGCGCTGGCCGACCACGACGTCGTCTTCCTCGCGCTCCCGCACGGCCACTCCGCCGCCGTAGCCGCGCAGCTGGGTCCCGACGTGCTCGTGGTGGACGCGGGCGCCGACCATCGGCTCAGCGACCCCGCCCAGTGGCGGAAGTTCTACGGCAGCGACCACGCCGGCACCTGGCCCTACGGCCTGCCCGAGTTGCCCGGCCAGCGCGAGGTGCTGGCGAGCACCCGCCGGATCGCCGTCCCCGGCTGCTATCCGACCACCGTGACGCTGGCCCTGCTGCCCGCGCTCACCGGCGGCCTCGTCAGCGGCAGGGACGTGGTCGCGGTGGCGGCGAGCGGCACGTCCGGCGCGGGCAAGTCGCTCAAGGCGAACCTGCTCGGCTCGGAGGTGATGGGCTCGGCCAGCGCCTACGGCGTCGGTGGTGTGCACCGGCACGTCCCGGAGATCCTGCAGAACTTCGCCCTGCTCGGCGCGGAGGCCCCGACCCTGTCGTTCACGCCCGTGCTCGCCCCGATGGCGCGTGGCATCCTCGCCACGGTCACCGCACCGCTGCCCGCGGGCATCCCGGTCGACGTCGTCCGCTCCACCTACCTCGCCGCGTACGGCGACGAGCCGTTCGTGACGGTGCTGCCCGAGGGTCTGTGGCCGCAGACGCAGTCGATCGTCGGCTCGAACGCCGTCCACGTCCAGGTCACGGTGGACGAGGCCGCCGGACGGCTGGTCGCCGTCGCAGCCCTCGACAACCTGACCAAGGGCACTGCCGGCGGAGCCATCCAGTCCATGAACATCGCCCTCGGCCTCCCCGAAGCTCTCGGCCTCACCACGGTCGGAGTCGCACCGTGAGCGCGGGCCTTGTCATCCGGGGCTCCACCCGGGATCTCTCCCTCCCCGTCATCCCGCCCATCCTTCCTGTCATCCCGGGCTTGACCCGGGATCTCTCTCCGAACGGAGCCGCACAGTGAGCGTCACCGCAGCCAAGGGGTTCACCGCCGCCGGTGTCTCCGCCGGGATCAAGGCGTCCGGCAAGCCGGACCTGGCCCTGGTCGTCAACGAGGGGCCGGACGCGCACGCCGCCGCCGTCTACACCTCGAACCGGTTCACCGCCGCCCCCGTCCAGTGGAGCCGGCAGGTGACGGCGAACGGACGCCTGGCCGCGGTCGTCCTGAACTCCGGCGGCGCCAACGCGTGTACCGGAGCGGCCGGGCTGGCGGACGCGAAGCAGATGGCCGAGTGGACGAGTGCGGAGGTTGGCTGCGCTGTCGAGGACGTCGCCGTGTGCTCGACGGGACTGATCGGCGTCCGGCTGCCCATGGACGCGGTGCTGACCGGCATCGAACTCGCCGCGCAGGACCTCGCGTCCACCGGCGGCCCGTCCGCCGCCGAGGCGATCCGCACCACCGACACGGTCGCGAAGCAGGCCGTGTACACCTCGCCCGCGGGCTGGACGATCGGCGGCATGGCGAAGGGTGCGGGCATGCTCGCGCCGGCGCTGGCCACCATGCTCGTCGTGATCACGACCGACGCGGTCGTCCCGCCCGCCGGGCTCGACGCCGCCCTGCGCACCGCGACCGGCTTCACCTTCGACCGCACGGACTCCGACGGCTGCATGTCGACGAACGACACGGTCGTGCTGATGGCGTCCGGCGCGTCCGGTGTGGCGCCCGACGCCGCCGAGTTCTCCGAGGCGCTGACCGGGGTGTGTGCGGACCTGGCCCGGCAGTTGCTGGCCGACGCCGAGGGCTCCGCCCACGACATCGAGGTGCGCGTCGAGGGCGCGGCCACCGAGGCGGACGCTCTCGCTGTCGCGCGCGCGATCGCCCGCAGCAACCTGTTCAAGTGCGCCGTCTTCGGCAACGACCCGAACTGGGGCCGCGTGCTCGCCTCGGCCGGCACCGTCCCCGCCGAGTACGACCCCGAGCACGTCGACGTCGCGTTCAACGGCGTCCGGGTGTTCGTGGACGGCCAGTTGGGCGCCGACCGCTCCGAGGTGGACCTCACCGGGCGCGACGTGCTGGTCGAGGTGCACCTGCACGCCGGGGACGCGTCCGCGGCGATCTGGACCAACGACCTCACCTACGACTACGTCAAAGAGAACGCGGAGTACTCCTCATGAGCGATGCGGGCAGCAAGGCGGAGATCCTGATCGAGGCCCTGCCGTGGCTGGAGAGCTACGTGGGGAAGACGATCGTGGTGAAGTACGGCGGCAACGCGATGGTCGACGACGACCTCAAGGCGGCGTTCGCGAGGGACATCGTGTTCCTGCGCACGGTCGGGGTGAAGCCGGTGGTCGTGCACGGCGGCGGCCCGCAGATCTCGTCGATGCTGAAGCGGCTCGGCATCGAGAGCGAGTTCCGCGGCGGGCTGCGGGTGACCACGCCCGAGGCGATGGACGTGGTGCGCATGGTGCTGATGGGACAGGTGAACCGCGAGCTGGTGGGCCTGCTGAACGCGCACGGTCCGCTCGCCGTCGGCCTCTCCGGTGAGGACGCCGGGCTGCTGATCGCTGAGCGCAAGGGCCTTGAACTGGACGGGGAGGAGATCGACCTCGGCCTGGTCGGGGAGGTGGCGGAGGTGAACCCCGGTGCTGTGGTCGACCTGATCAACGCGGGCCGGATCCCCGTGGTCGCGACGGTCGCCCCTGACGAGGAGGGCCAGGTGCACAACGTGAACGCCGACACCGCCGCCGGTGCGCTGGCGGCGGCGCTGGGGGCCGAGCGGCTCGTGGTGCTCACCGACGTGCCGGGCCTGTACCGGGACTGGCCGCACTCCACCGAGGTGATCCGCCAGATCGACGTGGACGCGCTGGCCGCGCTGCTGCCGACGCTGGCGTCCGGCATGATCCCGAAGATGGAGGCGTGCCTGAACGCCGTGAAAGCGGGCGTCCCCAAGGCCACCGTGATCGACGGCAGGGTCGCGCACTCATTGCTGCTGGAGATCTTCACCGACGCAGGGGTGGGCACGATGGTGCTCGGCCCGTCCTACCGGGCGCTGTCATGAGCGTCGTCGCGACCGGGGGCAGCCAGGCGGAGCTGACCACGCGGTACACGCACGCGGTGATGAACACGTTCGGGCCGCCGAAGCGGGTGTTCGTCCGTGGCGAGGGCGTGTCCCTGTGGGACGCGGACGGGAACCGCTACCTCGACCTGCTCGCGGGGCTGGCCGTGAACGCGCTGGGCCACGCGCACCCGCAGGTGCTCGGGGCGATCTCGGCGCAGCTGTCGACGCTGGGACACGTGTCGAACTTCTTCGCGACGCCCACCCAGATCGCGCTGGCCGAACGGCTCGCGGGCTTCGCGACGGTGAACGCGCCGGGGACACCGGCCCGGGTGTTCTTCACGAACTCGGGCACCGAGGCGAACGAGGCCGGGTTCAAGATCACCCGGCGGACCGGCCGGACGAAGCTCGTCGCGATGGAGGGGGCGTTCCACGGCCGCAGCCTCGGGGCGCTCGCGCTGACGGCGAACCCGGCGTACCGGGAGCCGTTCGAGCCGTTGCCGGGTGACGTCGTGTTCGTGCCCTACGGCGACGCGGACGCGCTGGCCGCGGTGCTGGACGAGACCGTTGCGGCGGTGATCGTCGAGCCGATCCAGGGCGAGAACGGCGTGGTGGAGCCGCCGTCGGACTTCCTGGTGAGGGCGCGGGAGCTGACGACCGCCGTCGGCGCACTGCTGTGGATCGACGAGGTGCAGACCGGGCTGGGTCGCTGTGGCGCCTGGCTGGCCAGCTCCGCGTCCGGGGTCACGCCCGACATCGTCACGTTCGCGAAGGGCCTGGGGAACGGGTTCCCGGTCGGGGCGTGCGTCGCGACCGGGGCGGCGGCGTCCCTGCTGGGTCCGGGTTCACACGGGACGACGTTCGGAGGCAACCCGGTGGCCGCGGCGGCAGGGCTCGCCGTGATCGGGATCATCGAGCGGGACGGCCTGCTGGACCGCGTGGTCGCAGCGGGGGAGCGGCTCGCGTCCGGGATCCTTGGCCTCGACCACCCGCAGGTGACCGCCGTCCGGGGACGCGGCCTGCTCCGCGGCGTGGTGCTCGCCGACCCGATCGCTGCCGCCGTTGCCGAGGCGGCCCTGGACGCCGGCTTCGTGATCAACGCCCCCCGACCGAACGTGCTCCGGCTCGCCCCGCCGCTGACCATCAGCGATGCCGACATCGACCGTTTCGTCGCCGCGCTGCCCGCGCTGCTCGACGCGGCCGCGTCGCCCGCCGGTACCTCGGGGGCGCGCACTCCCTCGCATTCGGTGGCGTCGCCGTCGGCCTCCGGTGGGTCGGCTTCTGGCGGGTCGGCTTCGGCGCAACCCGGTTCGGTGCCGCGCACACCCGTGCCGCCCGCTTCGGTGCCGCCATCTGATGGCACGCCCGCAGCGGCATCGGCACCGGAAGACGCTGTCCCCGAGCACCTCGCGACGGCAACGACTTCGGGCGGGCCGACACAGGCCCAGGAGCCGCTCGGCAGGGACACGACCCCAACCCCGAACCCGACCACGACCCCGACCCCGGCCGATGCCTCCCCAGCTCCAGCCGGCGGGCAGCCATGACCGAGCAGCGCACACCGATGACCAAGTCGGCGCGCCAGTCGCGGATCGCCGAGCTCATCGAGCGCGAGTCGATCCGCAGCCAGGCCGACCTCGCCGGCCGGCTGGTCGACGACGGCATCGCGGTCTCCCAGGGCACCCTGAGCAAGGACCTCCTGGAGCTGGGCGCGGTCCGCGTCCGCACCTCGACCGGCGAGCTCGCCTACGCGCTGCTGGCCGGCGAGCACGGCCCCGGCGCGCCGTCAGCCGAGGCGCGGCTGGCCCGACTCTGCGGGGAGCTGCTGCTGTCGGCGGAGGGCTCGGCCAACCTGGCGGTCCTGCGCACGCCCCCGGGTGCCGCGCAATTCTTCGCGTCCGCCATCGACAAGGTCGGCTGGACCTCCGTCCTCGGCACGATCGCCGGCGACGACACCGTGGTGCTCGTCACCAGGGCGGCCGACGGCGGGGCCGCGATGGCGGAGGCCTTCCTCGGCCTTCACCTGAGCTGAGCCGTATCGTCATCCCGCACCACCTTCCTTCCCCGACACCGGGGCCAGAACTCCGAGAGGACCACCATGACCGACGCCACTGACAGCGGACGCCTGTGGGGCGGCCGCTTCGCCGGCGGCCCGGCGGAGGCCATGTTCGAACTGAGCCGGTCGACGCAGTTCGACTGGCGGCTCGCCCGCCACGACCTCGCCGGTTCGAAGGCGCACGCCGTGGCGCTGCACGCCGCGGGGCTGCTCACCGACGACGAGTTCGCCGCGATGGAGATCGGGCTGGACGAACTCGACGGCGACGTCGCCTCCGGAGAGTTCGTCCCCGCCCCGACCGACGAGGACGTGCACGGCGCGCTCGAGCGCGGCCTGATCGAACGGGTCGGCGCGGAACTCGGCGGACGGCTGCGGGCGGGGCGCTCCCGCAACGACCAGATCGCGACGCTGATCCGCGCCTACCTCCGGGACGCCAACCAGCTCCTGGCCACCGACCTGCGGACGCTCGCCGGCGCCCTGGCCACGCAGGCGGAGGCGAACCTCGGCGCGATCATGCCCGGCCGCACGCACCTGCAGTCCGCGCAGCCCGTCCTGCTCAGCCACCATCTGCTCGCCCACGCCTGGCCGCTCGTGCGCGACCTGCAGCGGCTCCACGACCTGGACGCGCGGCTCGCGGTCAGCCCGTACGGGTCGGGTGCGCTCGCGGGGACGTCGCTGGGCCTCGACCCGGAGTTGGTCGCGCGAGAGCTGCGCTTCGCCTCGTCCGTGCCGAACAGCATCGACGGCACCGCGGCCCGGGACCTCGTGGCGGAAGAGGCGTACGTGCTCGCCCAGATCGGGGTCGACCTGTCCCGGCTCAGCGAGGACGTCATCCTGTGGTGCACGCACGAGTTCGGATTCGCGACGCTCGACGACGCGTGGTCGACCGGGTCGAGCATCATGCCGCAGAAGAAGAACCCGGACGTCGCCGAGCTCGCCCGCGGCAAGGCCGGACGCCTGATCGGCAACCTGGCCGGCCTGTTGGCCACCTGCAAGGGGCTCCCGCTCGCGTACAACCGCGACCTGCAGGAGGACAAGGAGCCGGTCTTTGACGGCCTCGACCAACTGCGCGTGCTGTTGCCCGCCATCACCGGGATGGTGTCGACGCTGGTGTTCCACCACGACCGCATGGCCGAACTGGCGCCGCGCGGGTTCTCGCTGGCCACCGACGTCGCGGACTGGCTGGTGCGCCGCCGGGTGCCCTTCGCCCGCGCGCACGAGATCGCGGGTGCGTGCGTGAAGTACTGCGAGGCGCGCGGCATCGAGCTGTCCGACCTGACGCCGGCACAGCTCGCCGAGATCTCCCCGGAGCTTTCCGACGGCGTCCTCGACGTCCTCACCGCCGACGGCTCGGTCGCGTCCCGCAACGGACGCGGGGGACAGCGCCCGACGCCGTCCGCGCCCAACTCGCCGAGCTGCGGGCCGCCCTGACTCCCTGACCGTCCACGACAAGGTGGACGCTTTGTCGCGAGTTCACAGCAGATGCGTCCACCTTGTGGTGGACGCTTCCGCGGGGGCGACCACCCGCCTCATTCACCTCGTTCAACGGACGGTTCCGCGGGACCGGCTGCCGTTCCGTCCACGTTGTGGTGGACGGTTTGTCGCGAGTTCGCCGCGCATCCGTCCACCTTGTGGTGGACGCAGGCCCGCTCAGCTGACCTCGAGGCGGTCCCAGCGTCCGCGGGTGCGGCGGAACACGCGAAGGTCGGTCCAGGTGGCCAGCCGGCCGACGGCCGCGGCGAGGAGGCGTGCCGCCTGCCAGGCGGACGCGTCCTCCTCGGCGTCGTTGCCGGTCGGCACCACGAAGCGGACGGTCACCCTCGGCGCGCCCGTCCCCCTGGCCAGCGGCTCGACGTCGACGAACGAGTCCTCGACGTGCCAGCCTGACGCCACCGCCGCTCGCGCGGCCTCCAGCACGGACGCCGGGTCGACGCCGGCGTGGACCTCCACGATCCCCGCGCTGGCCCTGAACGACGCCATGTGCCACCTCCGGGAGAAGGCTACGGTGCCGTCCTGACACCCCGGTGCGGACGGAGCCGAGACGCCCCAGTACGCTTACGCAGCGTGAATGCGGTGATCGACGAACTGACCTGGCGGGGCTTCATCGCCCACTCGACCGACCCGGACGCGCTGGCGTCCGCCTTCGACAGTGGGCAGGTGAGCTCCTACGTCGGGTTCGACCCGACCGCGCCGAGCATCCACATGGGCAACCTCGTCCAACTGATGCTGGCCCGCATCCTCCAGTCCGCCGGCCATCGCCCCTACCTGCTGGTCGGCGGGTCGACCGGGCTCATCGGTGACCCGAAGCAGAGCTCGGAGCGCAACCTCAACCCGAAGGAGATCGTCGGGGAGTGGGTGGAGCGGATCAGGGCGCAGGTGAGCCGCTTCGTCGATTTCGACGGGCCCGCCGCGGCGGTGGTCGTCAACAACTACGACTGGACGTCCGAGATGTCCGCGCTGGACTTCCTGCGCGACATCGGCAAGCACTTCAGCGTGAACCGCATGCTCGACCGCGAGGTCGTCAAGGCGCGCTTGGAGTCGGGGATCTCCTACACCGAGTTCTCCTACGTCCTGTTGCAGTCGCTGGACTACCTGGAGCTGTTCCGACGGCACGGCGTCACGCTGCAGACCGGAGGCTCCGACCAGTGGGGCAACATCACCGCCGGCGTGGACCTGATCCGGAGAGCCGAGGCGGCGCGTGTCCATGCACTGGCCACGCCGCTGCTGACCAAGGCGGACGGGACGAAGTTCGGCAAGACCGAGTCGGGCACCGTGTGGCTGGATCCCGCCATGACGAGTCCCTACGCCTTCCACCAGTTCTTCCTGAACGCCGAGGACGCGAAGGTCGTGGAGTACCTGCGGATCTTCACCCGGCGCAGCGCCGAGGAGATCGACGACCTGGGCAGGCAGACCATGGAGGCCCCGCACCTGCGGGCGGCGCAGCGGGCCCTCGCCGACGACATCACCGACCTCGTGCACTCGCCGGCGGAACGGCAGGCTGCGACCGCAGCCGCGTCCGCCGTGTTCGGACGCGGGGAGCTCCGCGACCTCGACCCGGCGGCGCTGGAGGCTGCGACGGGGGAGCTCGGTGCCGTGCGGCTGGAGTGCGGGGACGAACTGCCGACTGTGGTGGACGCCCTGGCCGAGTCGGGGATCGTCTCGAGCAAGTCGGCCGCCCGCAGGGCGATCGCCGAGGGAGGCGCCTACCTGAACAACGTCAAGGTCACTGACGTCGACGCCCGGATCGGGTCCGGGGACCTCCTCGACGGCCGCTTCCTCGTCCTCCGCAGGGGCAGGAAGACGGTCGGAGCGGTCGAGATCGTGCGCTGAGCACGGCAGACACGCCCGGGCGTCCGTCCGATTTGACCACCGCGTTACACCTGCGTAATCTTCATCGAGCGCTGCCGGTGACACGGACGAAGTCGGAACTCCGACACGGCCGAACCGGGCGCCGAACCCACCAAGATCCGCACGGATACGGTGTGTGCCCATGCCAGGGCCCACCAAGGTCCGCAACGGTGTCGCGGGCGGGGGAGGGAAGAAGGAACCGATTTGACAGCCGGCTCCCGACTCCGTAAAGTAAGACGAGTGCCCCGAGCGGAGGTCGAAGACCGAAGCAGAGGTGCGAAACCCGATCTGACTAGGCCAAACGGTCCAGCCAGGGAGGAAGTGGGAGAGCTTCCCCGATTTGACATCGAGAAAGCGACTCACTAAAGTAAGTCGAGTTGCTCCAAGCAATGGTCTGAAAGCCAGAGCGCGGAACGCACCCGAAACTTGAGAACTCAACAGCGTGCTTTAAAAGTCAATGCACAATAAATGCACTCCTCGGAGTGCGAAATCAACCCCGTCCCGGGGATGTGCCAGACGCAAGTCGAACACTGACCCGGAACGGATTCCTTTGATTATTGAGCAGATTCAGCAATGAGTCTGCGTCAGTATCAGACCGAAGTTGACGGTAACCGGGCATAAAAGCCCACACCGAAATTTTTCAACGGAGAGTTTGATCCTGGCTCAGGACGAACGCTGGCGGCGTGCTTAACACATGCAAGTCGAACGGTGACGAGGAGCTTGCTCCTCTGATCAGTGGCGAACGGGTGAGTAACACGTGAGCAACCTACCCTTGACTCCGGGATAACAGCTGGAAACAGCTGCTAATACCGGATACGACCCTGGCGGGCATCTGCCGGGGTGGAAAGCTCCGACGGTCAAGGATGGGCTCGCGGCCTATCAGCTTGTTGGTGAGGTAACGGCTCACCAAGGCGACGACGGGTAGCCGGCCTGAGAGGGCGACCGGCCACACTGGGACTGAGATACGGCCCAGACTCCTACGGGAGGCAGCAGTGGGGAATATTGCACAATGGGCGAAAGCCTGATGCAGCAACGCCGCGTGCGGGATGACGGCCTTCGGGTTGTAAACCGCTTTCAGCAGGGACGAAGCGCAAGTGACGGTACCTGCAGAAGAAGCACCGGCTAACTACGTGCCAGCAGCCGCGGTGATACGTAGGGTGCGAGCGTTGTCCGGAATTATTGGGCGTAAAGAGCTTGTAGGCGGTCCGTTGCGTCGGAAGTGAAAACTCAGGGCTTAACCCTGAGCCTGCTTTCGATACGGGCGGACTTGAGGGATGTAGGGGAGAACGGAATTCCTGGTGGAGCGGTGGAATGCGCAGATATCAGGAGGAACACCAGTGGCGAAGGCGGTTCTCTGGACATTTCCTGACGCTGAGAAGCGAAAGCGTGGGGAGCAAACAGGCTTAGATACCCTGGTAGTCCACGCCGTAAACGGTGGGCACTAGGTGTGGGACCCATTCCACGGGTTCCGTGCCGTAGCTAACGCATTAAGTGCCCCGCCTGGGGAGTACGGCCGCAAGGCTAAAACTCAAAGGAATTGACGGGGGCCCGCACAAGCGGCGGAGCATGCGGATTAATTCGATGCAACGCGAAGAACCTTACCTGGGTTTGACATATACCGGAAACATCTGGAGACAGGTGCCCCGCAAGGTCGGTATACAGGTGGTGCATGGCTGTCGTCAGCTCGTGTCGTGAGATGTTGGGTTAAGTCCCGCAACGAGCGCAACCCTCGTTCTATGTTGCCAGCGGTTCGGCCGGGAACTCATAGAAGACTGCCGGGGTCAACTCGGAGGAAGGTGGGGATGACGTCAAGTCATCATGCCCCTTATGTCCAGGGCTTCACGCATGCTACAATGGCTGGTACAAAGGGCTGCAATACCGCAAGGTGGAGCGAATCCCATAAAGCCAGTCTCAGTTCGGATTGGGGTCTGCAACTCGACCCCATGAAGTCGGAGTCGCTAGTAATCGCAGATCAGCAACGCTGCGGTGAATACGTTCCCGGGCCTTGTACACACCGCCCGTCAAGTCATGAAAGTCGGTAACACCCGAAGCCGGTGGCCTAACCCTTGTGGAGGGAGCCGTCGAAGGTGGGACCGGTAATTAGGACTAAGTCGTAACAAGGTAGCCGTACCGGAAGGTGCGGCTGGATCACCTCCTTTCTAAGGAGCCATTGGCAGGCCTAATCAACCTGTCCAGCGCTTCGTTCCATCGCACACGTCGATGGCGGAGCAGGCACCCAAGTGGAACATTGACCATTAAGTTGAGCCACCTGGCTCGTCAGTACAACCGTCCGGTTCGCCGGCGGAGTGGAACCTCGAGACCAGGAGCTGAGCCCAAAGCACGCTGTTGGGTCCTGAAGGGTCGGTTGCTCAGCAACAACTCTTCTGCGGACCAGCTGCCGGCCTCGCCACGTGCGGAGTCGACCCTGGGACCGCCCGTTACTTGAGAACTGCACAGTGGACGCGAGCATCTTTGTAGTGAAATAACAAGCTACTAAGGGCAGTCGGTGGATGCCTAGGCATCAAGAGCCGATGAAGGACGTTGTAACCTGCGATAAGCCCCGGGGAGCTGGTAAACGAGCTTCGATCCGGGGATCTCCGAATAGGGAAACCTCGAAAGAAACCGGAGTAATGTCCGGCGACCTCTACCTGAACACATAGGGTAGTTGGAGGGAACGTGGGGAAGTGAAACATCTCAGTACCCACAGGAAAAGAAAACAACCGTGATTCCGTAAGTAGTGGCGAGCGAACGCGGAAGAGGCCAAACCCAGTGTGTGTGATAGCTAACAGGCGTTGCATGCTGGGGGTAGTGGGGCCGCTCCGACCAGGCTGTTAACTGGTCAGGGAGTCAAAAAAGATCAATGAAGTCGAAGGACTCTGGGAAGTTCCGGCACAGAAGGTAACACCCCTGTAGACGTAAGTTGATCTCTCCCGAGCGTCACCCCAAGTAATGCGGAACCCCTGAAATTCCGCATGAATCTGGCGGGACCACCCGTTAAGCCTAAATACTCCTTGATGACCGATAGCGGACAAGTACCGTGAGGGAAAGGTGAAAAGTACCCCGGGAGGGGAGTGAAATAGTACCTGAAACCGATTGCCTACAATCCGTCGGAGCCTGCAAGGGTGACGGCGTGCCTTTTGAAGAATGAGCCTGCGAGTTAGTGGTACGTGGCGAGGTTAACCCGTGTGGGGAAGCCGTAGCGAAAGCAAGTCCGAATAGGGCGACATAGTCGCGTGCTCTAGACCCGAAGCGTAGTGATCTATCCATGGCCAGGGTGAAGCGACGGTAAGACGTCGTGGAGGCCCGAACCCACTTGGGTTGAAAACCGAGGGGATGAGCTGTGGATAGGGGTGAAAGGCCAATCAAACTACGTGATAGCTGGTTCTCCCCGAAATGCATATAGGTGCAGCGTCGCGTGTTTCTTACCGGAGGTAGAGCACTGGATGGTCTAGGGGGCCCACAAGCTTACCGAAATCAGCCAAACTCCGAATGCCGGTAAGTGAGAGCGCGGCAGTGAGACTGTGGGGGATAAGCTTCATAGTCGAGAGGGAAACAGCCCAGAACACCAGCTAAGGCCCCTAAGAGATTGCTAAGTGGAAAAGGATGTGGAGTTGCACAGACAACCAGGAGGTTGGCTTGGAAGCAGCCACCCTTGAAAGAGTGCGTAATAGCTCACTGGTCAAGTGATTCTGCGCCGACAATTTAGCGGGGCTCAAGCAATCCGCCGAAGCTGTGTCATTCGCCTTGTAACCAGGCCTTCGTGGTCCAGGTGGGCGGATGGGTAGGGGAGCGTCGTGTGCGCGGTGAAGCGGCGGGGTAACCCAGCCGTGGAGAGCACACGAGTGAGAATGCAGGCATGAGTAGCGAATGACGGGTGAGAAACCCGTCCGCCGAATATCCAAGGGTTCCAGGGTCAAGCTAATCTGCCCTGGGTAAGTCGGGACCTAAGGCGAGGCCGACAGGCGTAGTCGATGGACAACGGGTTGATATTCCCGTACCGGCGAAACAACGACCCTGCCGAGGTGAGTGATGCTAAACACGCAAGAGTCGGCGGCGGACTTCGGTCCAAGCCGGCTTGAGTCTGTGACCCGAACTCATATTAGGCAAGCTGCGGAGGGACGCAGGAAGGTAGCCCAACCCGGGCGATGGTAGTCCCGGGCTAAGTGCGTAGGGCGAGGTGTAGGCAAATCCGCACCTCACGTGCCTGAGACATGACGGCGAGGAAGCCTCTGGCTTCTGAAGTGGGTGATCCTATGCTGCCTAGAAAATTTTCGTGAGCGAGTTGTTAGCCGCCCGTACCCTAAACCGACACAGGTGGATAGGTAGAGAATACCAAGGCGATCGAGAGAATCGTGGTGAAGGAACTCGGCAAAATACCCCCGTAACTTCGGGATAAGGGGGACCTGACGTGTTACCGGACTTGCTCCGGGAAGCACTGAGGGTCGCAGAGACCAGGCCCAAGCGACTGTTTACTAAAAACACAGGTCCGTGCCAAGTTGAAAGACGATGTATACGGACTGACTCCTGCCCGGTGCTGGAAGGTTAAGGGGAAGTGTCAGCGCAAGCGAAGCACCGAACTTAAGCCCCAGTAAACGGCGGTGGTAACTATAACCATCCTAAGGTAGCGAAATTCCTTGTCGGGTAAGTTCCGACCTGCACGAATGGAGTAACGATTTGGGCGCTGTCTCCACCACGAACTCGGCGAAATTGCACTACGAGTAAAGATGCTCGTTACGCGCAGCAGGACGGAAAGACCCCGGGACCTTTACTATAGTTTGGTATTGGTGTTCGGTACAGCTTGTGTAGGATAGGTGGGAGACTTTGAAGCAGGGACGCCAGTTCTTGTGGAGTCAACGTTGAAATACCACTCTGGCTGTTCTGGATATCTAACCTAGGTCCATTATCTGGATCAGGGACAGTGCCTGATGGGTAGTTTGACTGGGGCGGTCGCCTCCCAAAATGTAACGGAGGCGCCCAAAGGTTCCCTCAGCCTGGTTGGCAATCAGGTTTTGAGTGTAAGTGCACAAGGGAGCTTGACTGTGAGAGGGACACCTCAAGCAGGGACGAAAGTCGGGACTAGTGATCTGACGGTGGCACGTGGAAGCGCCGTCACTCAACGGATAAAAGGTACCCCGGGGATAACAGGCTGATCTTGCCCGAGCGTCCATAGCGACGGCATGGTTTGGCACCTCGATGTCGGCTCGTCGCATCCTGGGGCTGGAGTCGGTCCCAAGGGTTGGGCTGTTCGCCCATTAAAGCGGCACGCGAGCTGGGTTTAGAACGTCGTGAGACAGTTCGGTCCCTATCCGCTGCGCGCGTAGGAATCTTGAGAGAGGCTGTCCTTAGTACGAGAGGACCGGGACGGACAAACCTCTGGTGTGCCAGTTGTTCTGCCAAGAGCACGGCTGGTTGGCTACGTTTGGAAGTGATAACCGCTGAAAGCATCTAAGCGGGAAGCACGTCTCAAGATGAGGGTTCCCACAGAGTTAATCTGGTAAGGCCCCCGGAAGACCACCGGGTTGATAGGTCGGATGTGGAAGTGCAGCAATGCATGGAGCTGACCGATACTAATAGGCCGAGGGCTTGTTT